>NZ_JBBPAX010000001.1:0-832500 GCF_038009185.1 Paenibacillus sp. FSL R5-0407
CACCCGCTCCATACATCACTAACGACAAAGTTGCCGGTGGGCAACTTTTTTTGTTGTCTTAAACGCAAATTCTGGAAGTTTGAATATGTAGTCAGTGGTTAATTATCTTCTGAACCCAATTCACATTCAGGAGGTAATCGATATGACACAAAAAATAGTTGGTGTATTTTCTTCAGATCAGGATGCTTCTAATGCGATTCGGGATTTACAAGCTTTAGGATATGATACGAATGATATTTCCGTTATCGGAAGAAACAAGGACGACATCAATTCCATTCATGATGAGACTGGAACGAAGGCGCCGGAAGGAATTGCTTCCGGAGCTGCGACAGGCGGAGTGCTGGGCGGCGTAGCCGGATTGCTGGCGGGCCTGGGTGCACTGGCTATTCCGGGGATCGGTCCGATCATCGCTGCCGGTCCGATCGCAGCCACGCTGACGGGGGCGGCTGTAGGAGCCGGAGCCGGCGGTCTGGTAGGCGGTCTGGTTGGCCTTGGCATTCCTGAGGATGAAGCCGAAGAATACAACAGCTTCGTCAAGCATGGCCGCATCCTGGTGATGGTGGATGCGACGGATGCTCAGGAAGGACAGGTTTACAACGTATTCCGGGAGCATCATTCCCTGAATGCCCATAACTACCGTGATGGATATGATCAGAATGACGGGATCAACCGCAGCGTGGATGAGTCAAAAATGCGGGAAACCCGTGAACCGGCGGGTGCCTTCTATCAGGAATTGGCTGCGCTTGACCGTCCAGAGGGGCAAGTAAGGGATCAAGACATTGAGGATCGCACGATGCGACTGCACGAGGAGCGGCTCGACATTTCGAAGACACGGGAAACTACCGGTGAAGTGAATCTGCGCAAAGAAGTAATCGAAGAGCAGAAGACGATCAATGTGCCGGTAAGCCGTGAGGAAGTAGTCGTCGAGAAAAAGGTGATTCATGACGATGCTATAGGCGAGCCTGTAGGCCGTGATGAAACGATTCGCATTCCGGTCTCGGAGGAGCGGGTGGAGGTCAACAAACGCCCGGTCGTGACCGGCGAGGTGGAGATTCATAAACGGGAAGTTCAAGATACGGAGCAGGTGCAGGATATCTTGAAGAAGGAAGAAGCCCGATTGGATCAGACCGGGAACCCTAGAGTACGGGGAGACGAAAAGCTCGACCGCTAATTGCCCGGGTGAAGGTGGCAATTCAGTTTAAAATAATCATTAAAAAGGACAGCCTAAGGGCTGTCCTTTTATCATTATCACAGGCTGGCGGGCTCACATGTTTATTTGCTTCCGTCCGGGATAATATTTTTAACCCGTCCCACCTGGCCGTCTTGAAGCCGCACCTTAATCCCATGGGGATGATTCGGCGAGTTGGTCAAAATGTCTTTAACGATGCCGCGTGTAAGCCGGCCGGTGGATTGGTCTTTTTTTAGTACGATATCGACGGTCAGGCCCGGGGCAATATTATTGCGTACAGTTCCGTTCATTCGGGTAATTCTCCTCGGTGTTGGATTTATAGGGCATGTTTAAAAGTTATCCTTTACGATACCATAAGCTGACCCGGAATCCAACGGAACAAGGGTTATGCGGGAGGAGACAAGACATCGGCTTGCCAATGTCCGGATCTTTGCATATAATATCAGGTAAGTCAAAAAGTAAATGCGATGATGGAGAAGAGTAAGCAGAAGCCTCCTTACAGGGAAGAGACGTCAGTGATTGAGAACGTCTCTACGGAATCAGGCTGCTGAAGTTCGCTCCGGAGCAGTTCCTTGAACCCCGCTCAGACCGGAAACGGTGGTAGCCGGCGGTGCAGTAGAGGATACCGGCTGCGGCCCGTTATGCCGATAAAGTGAGAGTCTTACTCCCAGGATGCCTAGTTTTATTCTGAAACTTGCGCCGGGCGGTAACGGAGACTCTAACAAGGGTGGTACCACGGTCTTTTCGTCCCTTTCGGGAGAAGAGGCCTTTTTTGTTTTCAGAAACAAGTACGATTTATAAAGCTTAAGGGGGATTTGTCGATGAAAGAACGTTTGGAGGCACTCAAACAAGAAGCGATGGAGCAGCTTGGCAAAACGGCCGATGCTATTCATCTCAACGACCTGCGGGTCAAATATCTGGGTAAAAAGGGTGCCCTCACCGAGATTTTGCGCGGTATGGGCGGGCTTAGCGCCGAGGAACGGCCAGTGATCGGCCAGGTGGCCAATGAAGTGCGCGGAGTGATCGAAGCGCTGATCGAAGAGAAGCAGAACGATTTCCAGCGGAAAGAAACCGAGGGCCGGCTTGCAGCCGAGAAGGTGGATGTTACCTTGCCGGGACGCCCGCTTAAGCAGGGGGCCGTACATCCGTTGAATCAGGTCATTCAGGAAATCGAGGATATTTTTATCGGAATGGGATACCGGATTGCGGAAGGTCCTGAGGTAGAGACGGACTATTACAATTTCGAAGCGCTGAATTTGCCGAAGAACCACCCTGCCCGCGATATGCAGGATTCCTTCTACTTGACCGAAGACTTGCTGATGCGTACCCAGACTTCTCCGGTACAGGTTCGTACGATGGAAGCCATGAAAGGGGAAGTTCCGATCAAGGTCATTTGTCCGGGACGCGTATTCCGCCGCGATGACGACGATGCTACCCATTCCTTCCAGTTCCATCAAATCGAAGGCCTGGTGGTTGGCAAAAGAATTCGTATGAGCGATCTCAAGGGAACGCTGCTGGAATTCACCCGCAAGATGTTCGGATCGAACACCCAAATCCGCCTTCGTCCAAGCTTCTTTCCGTTCACCGAGCCGAGCGTCGAGGTTGACGTTACCTGCGTGAAATGCGGAGGACAAGGTTGCCGGGTCTGCAAGAACTCCGGATGGCTGGAGATTTTGGGCAGCGGGATGGTTCATCCGCGCGTGCTGGAAATGAGCGGATACGATCCTGAGCAATACAGCGGCTTCGCGTTCGGAATGGGCGTGGAACGGATCGCGATGCTGAAATACGGCGTCGACGACATCCGTCACTTCTACAATAACGATCTGCGTTTCCTGCAGCAGTTTGCCAGAGTATAGGCCACGGAAAAGGAAGGGGAAATGACATGAAAGTATCAACCGAATGGTTATCACAATATGTTTCACTGGATAATGTGGATATTCCGCAGCTTGCCGAGATGATTACGCGCTCCGGCATCGAAATCGACTCAGTCGAGAATCGGAATAAAGGTGTTACTAAAGTAGTAGTAGGTTACGTGAAAAGCAAGGAGAAGCATCCGGATGCCGATAAATTGAACGTCTGCATCGTCGATGCCGGCGAAGCGGAAGATCTGCAAATCGTTTGCGGCGCAAAGAACGTGGACGCCGGACAAAAGGTGCCTGTAGCTCTTGTCGGTGCTAAGCTTCCGGGCGGGCTTGAAATCAAGAAGGCGAAGCTCCGCGGCGTCGCATCGCAAGGCATGATTTGCTCGGCCAAAGAACTTGGCTTGAATGATAAGTTGCTGCCAAAGGAACAACAGGAGGGCATTCTGGTACTGCCTGAAAACAGCGAGATCGGCACGCCGATTACCAGCCTGTTGCACCTGGACGATCAGGTACTGGATTTCGACTTGACGCCGAACCGCTCGGATTGCCTCAGCATGCTCGGGGCCGCTTATGAGGTTGGCGCGATTTTGGGCCGGGACGTGAAGCTTCCTCAGCCGGAGAACGATCTGATCGAAGTAACTGAGCCGGCAAGCGACCGGATTTCCGTGAGTATCAAATCCCCGGATCTTTGCAGCCGTTATGCGGTCCGGTATATTTCGGGCGTAAAGATCGGCGTTTCGCCGCTCTGGATGCAAAGCCGTCTGATGGCGGCGGGGGTCCGGCCGATTAATAATATCGTGGACATTACGAATTATGTGATGCTGGAGTACGGGCAACCGCTCCATGCTTTTGATGCCGACAAGATCGCCGGGAACGCCATCGGCGTACGCGCAGCTAAGGAAGGCGAAATTCTGGTCACTTTGGACGGCCAGGAACGCAAGCTTGATGCGGGTTCGCTGTTGATCGTAGACGGAGAAGACCGGCCGGTAGGCCTGGCTGGAGTAATGGGCGGACTGGATTCCGAAGTGACGGAAACCACCGCGAACATCGTGCTGGAATCGGCCAAGTTTGACGGCGGCTCCGTACGCAAAACATCCCGTCAGCTCGGTCTCCGTTCCGAAGCGTCACTGCGGTTCGAGAAGGAAGTGGATCCGGCAAGAGTGCTTCCGGCACTGGACCGCGCGGCAGCGCTGATGGTCGAAATCGCCGGCGGCAAAGTGTTGGAAGGCGTAGTTCAGTCCGTTACGGCGGAAGCGCAAGACCATACGATTACTTTATCGCTGGATAAAATGAACGCATATCTGGGCACAGACATTTCGTCGCTCGAAACGAAAGCTCTGTTGATTCGTTTGCACTTCGAATGCGGTGATCTGGATGTGAATGCACTGGAAGTTCGCGTCCCAAGCCGCCGCGGGGATATTACCCGCGACGTGGATTTGATCGAAGAGATTGCCCGTTTGTACGGTTATGACAATATTCCGGTTACGATGATCGAAGGTCCGTCGACGGCGGGAGGCTATACGAAGCCGCAGGCACTGCGGCGGGCGCTGCGTGGTCTGCTAGTCCATGGCGGATGGCAGGAAACGATGGGCTATTCGTTTATCCGGGAAGGAGCCGGCGGCAAATTCCCTGCACCGGGCGAAGGCGGACATGAAGTGAAACTGGCGATGCCGATGAGCGAAGACCGCAGCGTACTGCGCGGCAGCCTTTTGCCGGGTCTGATCGATATGGCTCAGTATAACCGGAACCGTAAGCACGACGATCTCGCCTTGTTCGAAATCGGTACGGTGTTCCACGGCAAGGATGAGCATATGAAGGAGCAGCCGCGGGAATTGCCTGTGCTCGGCTTGTTGCTTACCGGCAGCAGAGGCGTCAAACGCTGGAATACTTCGGCCGAGAAGGTGGATTTCTTCGACCTTAAGGGCGCATTGGAAAGCGTATTTGAATATCTCGGCGTGAGCGGCCGCGTTTCCTACGAAGCAGACGCTCCTAAAGGCTTCCATCCGGGACGCTCGGCGTCCGTCTACCTGGAGGTGCCGGAAGGCCGCCAGCGGATCGGAACGCTCGGCCAGCTGCATCCGGAATTGCAGCGCGAGATGGATCTCGACGATACGTATGCAGCAGAGCTAATGCTTGAGCCGCTTTATCAATATGCGGGGGATACTGTAGCTTACCGCGATCTTCCGCGGTTCCCGGCGATGCAGCGGGATATCGCAGTCGTCGTGGATGTAAACGTCGAGGCGGAAGCCTTGATGTCTTCGATCCGGAAATCTGCCGGTGAACTGCTAGAATCGGTGGAAGTATTTGATGTATTTACGGGAGCCAAGCTGGGAGAGGGCAAGAAGAGCGTAGCTTTGTCCCTTGTATACCGTCATAAAGAGCGGACGTTGACCGATGAGGAAGTTTCCGAAGTACATGAATCGGTCGTTGCGGCGCTGGAGCAAACTTTTGCTGCTGAATTGAGAAAATAGCAGGAATTGAACCGAGTCACATCGAATCTTTCTTTAGTAACGATTCGATGTGACTTTCGTGCAAATACAGACATCTATGATCAAACTCGGACCGAAGGAGGCACTTGGCTGTGAATACCCCAAACCGTATTAGTGTAAATGTCGATATATATGGGACTTCTTATAAAATCGTGGGCAGTAATGCCGATTACATGA
Organism: Paenibacillus sp. FSL R5-0407; assembly: GCF_038009185.1. Lineage (NCBI taxonomy): Bacteria > Bacillati > Bacillota > Bacilli > Caryophanales > Paenibacillaceae > Paenibacillus > Paenibacillus sp. FSL R5-0407. The sequence continues at coordinate 5,718 of NZ_JBBPAX010000001.1, forward strand.
AGCAGGTTGCCCGCCGTGTTGATGAGCATATGCGTTCAATCTCCAAAATGTATTCCCATCTGGATACGCCGCGCCTTGCGGTGTTGGCTGCTGTACGTATGGCTGAAGAAGCCTTGAGAACGGAGCAGCTTCAGAGCGAACTGAAACAGGTTCAGCAGGAAAACGGTGAACTGAAGCAGGAAATCTCAGTGATGCAGGCGCTCCATACGAAGCAGGAGAATGACCACAAAGGGCTCCAGGAAGAGCACCACCAACTGAAGAGCGACAAGAAGTTGCTCGCGGAGCAGGTGGCACAAGGCGAAAACTCGCTGAAAGAGCGCGACGAGGAATGCCGCAAGCTGAATGTCAGAATTCAGGAGCTTGAGCGGCAGCTTGGTGAACAGCGTGGAAACAATACACAATTGCAGACGAAATTGCGGACTTTTGAACAGGAGAATCGCAAAGAGAAGGAAGAACGGGAGAAGCTTGCTGAACAACTTAAGTCATCCCGGCTAAGGGAGCAAACCGCTCAAACCGTTCAGCAGCGGGCGAAGGAGGAGGTGGCGAAGGCAGAGCAGCAGGCGAAGCTGGCACAGCAATCGCTTCAGGCCGCCGACGCGGAAGCCAAGAAACAGGTTCGTCTTCTTCAGGAGGCAAAGGAGCGGGAAGACAAACTGCGTGCGGAGCTTGCCGCCGCCTTACAAAATGAGAACTCGTGGCATAAGCTGGCGGATCGGCGAAACGAAGAGTTAAGCCGGCTGGAGATTAGCCAGTTGGAAGCCGTAAGCCGGACGGAGAAGCTTGAGGAACAGCTTAACGCGGTAAGCGGCGAGTTGGAATCCGCCAAGTCAAGGTTTGCGGCAGAGAAGGACAAATCCGCAAAACTGGCTGATGAATTGGATAAGCTCCGGGCCAGACTGGAGCAGGTGGAACGCGAGCGGGAATCCGCGCGGCTTACAGCGCAATCTGCCGGTGAAGACAAGCAGCGTCTGGAGGCACAGACCTTCAAGCTGGAGGAACGGCTTCAGGATTTGGAGCGGGAGATGCAGGAATATGCGGCACTGGCCGAGGAGCAGGATGAATCCCGCCAGGCGGCCGAGCGTCGTGAACGCGAATGGAGAGAGCAGCTTGCCTCGGCAGAGCAGGAGTTGAACTCCTGGCGCGAAACCGAAGCGGAACTGCAGCGTCAGCTTGCCGAATGGCAGCAGGAATGCGCAAGCGGAGGGGAGCAGGTGTTGAACCTGTCGACCGATTATCGTGAGCTTGAGCAGGAAAAGGACCGAATGGCCGAACAGCTTCGCCAAATCTCCGACAGCTATGAGATCGTATCCCACGAATATCGCTTGCTTCAGGCGGAGCGGGAAGTGGAGCGGGAGAACGTACAGGCTAAGGAAGAAGAGTACAAGCGGTTAAAAGAAGATTATGCCAAGCTGCAGACCGAGTATAACGAATGGATTGAACTGATCGAGCAGGATCAGAATTAATTTTAGCTTCGTTGTGATCCGGTTTATGTTCGTGGAAACGGAAGAGCCCCCGGCGTTCCCGCCGGGGGTTCTTGATGGTTACCGTTTATTCTACGATGATTTTGGAGACCATGGCGCTATGGCCGGATCCGCACATGATCGAGCAGGCTAGTTCAAATTCCCCTGTTTCCTTCGGAATAATTACCGCGGAATCTTTCTTGCCGCTAAGCTGCAGCTTTAAACCGGGCACGAGCATGCCGTGATTGCCTTCCGCATTTTTGAAGATAACCTTGACAGGCACGTCCTTCTTTAAATGATACTCGGCCTGATCAAATTTATAATTTGTAGCTTCGATCACCAGTTCCGCTTCCGGTTCGACATTGCTTACTTCAGAGCTGCTGCCAGATCCCGAGCCGCTTCCGCAAGCTGCCAAAATCAACAAGAGAACAGAACAAGCCATAAATGCAATCGTTTTTTTCACATTTATCCCTCGCAATATAAAAATATTTATGACAATTTCAAGAATATTATATCGCAGTTGGATAAAGACGATGTAAGCAAGGTTTGAAGAATTGGTGAACTTCTTCCATATAATTGCATGTTGAAATGTTAGATTCCTCTCTATAAATAGAACGATCCGCCCGGAAGGATAACTCCGGGCGGATTGCTGAGGTTGGATCTATATGCTGCTGGAATCGGATCGAAGGAAATGGTTAATCCTTAGCTGCTTCGAATGGCGTGGATACCGGGATGAACAGATCGATGATCCCGATTACCAGTGCGGCCAGCAGGGCTCCGATCATGGAAACGGAAACCCCGGATACGATAAACTGAGCCAGCCAGATCACCAGAGCGCTGGTGATGAAGCCGACGATGCCGCGCCCGAACGGGGTAACTCTTTTCCCGAAGATGCCTTCAATAGCCCAACCCAGTAAAGCGATGACTAGCGCAAGCATCAATGCGCTGCCGAAGCCGCCGATACTGAATTGCGGAACGAGCCATCCGACAACGAGCAATACTAGGGCTGAGACAATAAAACGTACAACATGTCCCAGAAAATGCATGGCACTTGGCCTCCTTTTTTTGCGAAAATGCGTGTCATAATCCCCACTTATCTTGTTCCGCACAGGTCCTTTTTATGTGCGAATGCTTGAAATGGCGAAAAATGAACGCTTTCGCTATAATGAAATCATAGCCCGAGGGGAGTTGTGAAAGTTCTTGGACGAGAAAATTTTAAAAACGATGGAATATCGAAAAATTATAGAACAATTGGCGAAATATACGCAGACGCCGCTGGGAAGAGCCGAAGCTGAAGCGCTGTCTCCGGATTCCAACCTTGAGGAAGTTAAACGGCTGCTGCAAGGAACGGAAGAAGCCTTTACCGTCGACAGGTTAAAAGGATATCCGTCATTCGGCGGCATTGTCGACATAACGCCGGCCGTCAAGCGGGCGCGAATCGGCGGTACGCTGAATCCGCATGAGCTGTTCGGCATTGCGACTACGCTGGAAGGCGGGCGCCGAATCAAGCGATTCCTGGCTTCCATGCATGAAGACCAGCCGATCCCGCTCCTGTTCACGCTTAGCGATGCCATTAGCGAGCAGAAGCCGCTGGAGGAGGCCATCAAGCGGTGCATTGACGAGAGCGCCGAGGTGCTCGACTCCGCCAGCGCCGAGCTGTCGCAGATCCGCCGGGAACTGCGCGGCGGTGAGGTACGCATTCGCGAAAAGCTGGATGCGATGATCCGTTCCTCCAGCATATCGAAGATGCTGCAGGACCAATTGATCACGATCCGCGGCGACCGGTTTGTTATTCCGGTTAAAGCGGAATACAGATCCCACTTCGGCGGGATTGTACACGATCAGTCCGGGTCCGGCGCGACGCTGTTCATTGAGCCCGAATCCATCGTGGCGATGAATAACAAGCTGCGGGAAACCCGGCTTCGGGAAGAACGGGAAATCGAAGTGATTCTGCAGAAGCTGACGGCTCTGGTCGGTGAACAGGCGGAGCTGCTGTTTTATGACAGCGATGTGCTTGCACAGCTTGATTTTCTGTTTGCCAAAGCACGCTTGGCCCGGGAAATGAAGGCTACGCTGCCGCGCATGAACGATCGCGGATTTATGAAGCTGAAGAAGGGACGTCATCCGCTTATCCCGGCGAACCAGGTTGTCCCGATCGATGTGGAATTGGGCAACCAATATTCGACGATTATCGTTACCGGCCCGAATACCGGCGGTAAGACCGTCACTCTCAAAACGATCGGCCTGCTCAGCCTCATGGCGATGTCCGGCTTGTTTGTTCCTGCGGAGGAAGGCAGCCAGTTGTGTGTCTTTGACGCCATATATGCGGATATCGGGGATGAGCAGAGCATCGAGCAAAGTCTCAGTACTTTTTCGAGCCATATGACCAATATTATTTCAATTCTGCGCAAAATGACCCCTAAAAGTCTCGTATTGCTGGATGAGGTCGGTGCCGGTACAGATCCTGCGGAAGGCTCCGCTCTCGCGATTGCGATTTTGGAGCATATTCATTCCCAGGGCTGCCGGATGGTGGCCACAACGCATTACAGCGAGCTGAAGGCTTACGCTTATGAACGAAAGGCCGTTATTAACGCGAGTATGGAGTTTGACGTTAATACGCTGAGTCCGACATACCGGCTGCTGGTCGGTGTTCCGGGCCGAAGCAACGCGTTCGCAATCGCCGAACGGTTGGGCTTGCCGGGAGCAATCCTGGACTATGCCCGGGGCGAGGTGAAGGAAGAGGATCAGCGGGTCGAGCATATGATTGCCTCGCTGGAAGAGAACCGGAACGTCGCGGAGCAGGAGCGGGAGACGGCAGAGAAGCTGCGGAAGGACTTGGAGGCTTTGCGGAGCCGCCATACGGCCGAACTGGAGAAGCTGGAGCAGCAAAGAGACCGCCGGCTGGAGAAGGCCGAAGAAGAGGCGAGAACGATCATCGCCAAGGCACGCAGCGAAGCCGAGAAGATTATCGAAGATTTACGGAAGCTGGCGCTCGAGGAAGGCGCTTCGGTCAAGGAGCATAAACTGATCGCGGCCCGGAAACAGCTGGATGAGGCGGAGCCGCAGCAACGCAAGAAGGCGGCCGGCAAGAAGACAGCCAAACCGCCGCGCCAAATTGAACCGGGCGATGAAGTGATGGTATACAGCCTGAATCAGAAGGGCCATATCGTGGAATTGTCCGGCAGCAAAGAGGCGATCGTCCAACTCGGAATCATGAAAATGAAGGTGGCTATGGACGATCTCGAGTTGATCGGATCGGCAGCATCGGCTAAGCCGGCACAGCGGACCGTAACCAATCTGAAGCGGACCAGAGACGATCAGGTCCGAAGCGAGCTGGATTTACGCGGTGCCAATCTGGAAGAAGCGCTGATCGAAGTTGACCGCTTCATCGATGAAGCCTATTTGGGCAATCTGGGCCAGATCTATATTATCCACGGCAAAGGAACGGGAATATTGCGTACCGGTATTTCGGATTATTTGCGCAGGCACAAGCATATAAAGAGTTATCGTCTCGGAAATTACGGGGAAGGCGGTACCGGAGTCACGGTAGCCGAACTGAAGTGACGGGGAGGAGAACGGATTGAAAGGAACCATTGATCCGCTGCTTGAGCAGCCGATCGGGCTGATGGCGGGATATTTTTCCGTAGCGGTTGTAGAACTGATCGTGTTTCTTTCCTGCTTTGAGCTTGTAACAAAGTATCGCTGCTGGCATGAGATAAAACGGGGGAATATGGCGGCATCGCTGGCCACGGGGGGCAAAATCTTCGGAATTTGCAATATTCTGCGTTTTGCGACCGAACGTTCATCCATTTATGAGTTTATCGGGTGGTCTTTTGTCGGAGCGTTTCTGTTTTTCCTTGCTTATATGATGTTTGAGTTTGTGACCCCGGTCTTTCAGATCGACAAGGAGATCGCAGCGGGCAATGTGGCGGTGGGCTTTATCGCTATGGCCGTTTCGGTTTCTGTGTCCTTTGTGATCGGAGCCTGTATCGTTTAGGAGGAGTATGGCATGTTGAAAAACCTGGTCCGGGTTTTATTCGTGGCCTCGATGCTGTTCTTGATCGCCGGAATCATTTTCTTGGTTAGATCGTGATGACGGGTTGGATGAATAATTAATTTGTTAATGGAAGGATGGGCTGAAATGGAAACGACAATCTGCCCTTGGTGTCAAACCGAAATTGTATGGGATGAAGAATTGGGACCCGAAGAGGAATGTCCTTATTGCCATAATGAGCTTAAGGGATACCGTACTTTGAATATTTCTCTCGGCGAGGAAGATGAATTGGAGGAAGACGAGGATTTGGAGGCGGAAGAAGAAGGCCTCGGTCTTTGGGAAGAGGATGACGAAAGCCATCTGAATGCGATTCGGCGGGTAGAAGCTTTTGCAACGGACGGAGGAGATCTGCTTGCTTATGAATCCGGCGTCGAAAATATTCTGGACAGGCAGGAAGAAGTTCCCGAATGTCCGCATTGCCGGGAATATATGATGTTTGCGGGAGTTCAGACGTTAGGTGCGGATTATGCTCCTGTCGTGCCCGAGGGTGCAAAAGGGCCGTTGCTGAAACCGGCAGCCAAGCTAAACGTCTATGTCTGCACCGCTTGCTTCCATGTCGGTTCCTTCTTATCGGAGGATGACCGGAACGCATTGATTCGCACAGTAAGTGAAGATTGATTTTTGTGAACATGGGGGCTTTCCCTGGCCATACATTATGGCTGGAGGGAGGCCTCCTTTTACATTTCAAAGAAAACTTGACGATAAGGGGCTCACTCCATTTTTTGCGTCGTTATGTCATGCTTCCCCGCAGATTGGGTATCTTACATTTACACTGAATCGTTGGAGGAGCAAAATGCATGAGCAGTTCTCTTAACGGCCAATCCAGGCTGCTGTTAGCCGTGAATGGATTATTCGTTTTGGCCGGGGCGTTGTCGGGAACTTTTTTGAACGTCTATTTATGGAAGGTCAAACAGGATTTTGCGATGATCGGATGGTTCACGTTCAGTCAACAGCTAGCGCTCGGGCTTACGTTTTGGATCGCCGGCAAATGGGTGAAGGAGCAGGATAAGATGATCTCCCTCCGGCTGGGGATCGTCGTTTCAGGAATATTCTATCTGCTGGTTCTGTGGGCGGGAGCGCATACCGTCGATTATATATGGCCGCTTGGATTTCTGTTCGGCATCGGATCGGGGCTGTTTTGGCTAGCTTTTAATGTCGTTTATTTTGAAGTGACGGATGTCGATACCCGGGATTTGTTCAATGGCTGGATCGGGATTCTGGGCTCCGTGATCGGCATTTTAGGTCCGTGGACTTCCGGTTGGATTATTTCCGCGATGAAGGGAAATCTCGGATATCGCGTCATATTCACGGTTTCGCTGATCGTCTACGGAATCGGCATCCTGCTTAGCTTTTGGCTGAAAAAAAGAAAACGCGGCGGTCCCTACCGGTGGATGGAGCCTTTCCGGCAGTTTGGCAAGAATAGTCCCTGGCGGCAGGCCGTCCCGGCATCCGCGGCTCATGGAGTGCGGGAGGGCGTCTTTTCGTTTCTGGTCACATTACTCGTATTTATCAGCACTTCGGCAGAGAGGAAAGTCGGCCAGTTTTCGTTGGTTACTTCACTTGTTTCCCTGGTCAGCTTCTGGGCGGTCGGAAAATGGCTCCACATTCGCTTCCGGTATGCCGGAATGCTCGTTGGAGCGGTACTGATTACGGGGGTCATCGGCCCGCTTCTGTGGGACGTCAACTATGTTACGCTGATGCTCTTCGGGATCGGGACTTCCCTGTTCATGCCGCTGTATTTGCTTCCGGTCATCTCCTCGGTGTTCGATCTTATCGGGAAAAATGAGGATACCGTAGAGCAGCGCGTTGAATTGATCGTACTCCGCGAACTGAGCATCATGGTAGGGAGACTCCTTGGCACGCTTCTGTTCATTATCATATTTACCTGGTCTCCTCATATGAAGACGGTGATTTGGCTTATGCTGGGTCTTGGAGCAACCCCTTTGCTGAGTTGGGTTCTCATCCGCAAATTATTTAAGCACCCGGTTGATGCCGCTTGACCGGACAGGAAGTTACAATCCTGGTGATCGCAGGCAGTGGAATCGTATACTTAGCCCGCTCCGTTTAAGGAGCGGGTTTGGTGTTTCGGGTCAGCGCAAACAGTTCCATATCGCTGCGCGGTTTGCCGGCAAGCACATCCGTAATCATCTCGGCGGCGAGCATGCTGCATACGGTTCCGTTCCCTCCATAACCTTCAAGGAAGAAACAATGGGGATAATCCGGATGGGTTCCGATATAAGGCAATCCGTCCCGGGTTTCCCCGAATACGGCTCCCCAGGAATAAGCGGCACGTAGTCCCGATTTTTCCGGAAACATATTGTGAATAAGTTCGAGAAGCTCCTGTCCTTTTTTTATTTCCCTTCCTTCCTTCAACATATTGCCTGTTAAAGGCTCATCCAGACCTCCAGCCATAATCCGGCCGTCGGGGGTTGTCCGCATATAGAGGTAGGGGCGGGCGGTTTCCCAGATCAGACAGCGCTCGTGCCAATCCTTGAAATGGTTTGCCGGTTCTGTCACGACCGCGTAGGTGCTCGTTAAATAAGCTCCGGGTTCCCGTTTCAGAAGCTGGGTTTCATAACCGGTAGCTACGATGACATGCTTGGCGCGAATGACCCGCTGTCCGGAACGGCAGCTAACCCCGTCACTATGGAATGTCCAGCCCGTAATAGGCGTATGCTCGTAAATTTGCAGCCCTTTGGTCGTCGCTTTCTTCAGGAGTTCGTGAACGAGGGCAAACGGATTGATCTCGGCGTCCCCCTGAGTGTAAATTGCCCCAGGCCTGCGGAACGGAAACCGTCCGGAGAAATCTTCTTCGTTCCACCAGTCCACCTGAAATCCGTATTTTTTTAAATTCTCGTATTCTTCCCTCAGCATGGAAACATCCTCAGCGGTGCTCGCCATATACAGGCTGCTTCTCTCCTTCGGTAAGAGATCCGGATGCAGCTTTCCTCCCAGTTCTTTTAAACGGACGAGGGCATCCCTGCAGAGCCTGTAAAAGTGAACCGCCGTCTCTTCACCAAATGTATGAATGAATGAGGTCAAGGTTTTATCGTTGGCATACTGAAGAATTCCCGTATTCGCCAGCGTGCTGCCCGAGCCGATTTCATTTTTCTCAGCCAAAACGATATTCATGCCTAAATCGGTCAAAAGATGAGCGCAAAGAGCCCCGCTGATTCCGCCCCCAATGATGAGACAGTCGCAAGAAATGTCTTGCCCTAAAGCAGGGTAGTCGGGGACAGGACCGATCGTCCTGGGCCAGACGTGTTCGCCCGAATGTAATTTCATCGTTCCATCCCTCCAACAGTGATAGCAAGTGGACTTGTATAATGTCCCTAATCCAATATTCACCGCCGCGCCACAAGTATAACCTCTGACCTATGATAAAAATTTCGAAGCGGGACATAATATGCCCGAATGCAACCATCTATCAGGAGGAAACGAGATGAACTATACGCAAATGCAGCCGCTGTCCGGCAAAGAAGTCAACTATATTGCGGATTCTGTGGCTAATGAAGACATGTTGATCAAGATGTGCGCGGCTGCAGCCGCCGTAGCGACCAATGCACAAATCGAGCAGGCGATTTCGGAGCATATGCGGGTTCACGAGCATCATCTGCACACGCTGATTAACGCGCTGAAACAGCATCAGCCCCTTGCTCCAAGCCAAGCCCAGTAAATTGCGGATCCAACAAAACCATAGGAGGAATCTTTCGTGAACCCACAAACCAGCACAGGGCAAATGTCCCAGGACGACTTGTTGAAAATAATTCTTGCCGATCTTCGGCGTACGGTTCGAGAGTATACCACGGCGACCACGGAGTCGTCCTGCCCGTCGATCAGACGGACGTTTGCCGAGTTGACGGACAGCACCTTGCGTCTGCAGGGCGATCTTTACACGCTGCTTGAACGGCATCAGATTTATTCTCCTCCTGCCGGAGCTACCCGCCAGGAAATCGATAAGAAAATCCAGGAGGCGGAAAAGACGCACCAGAAGGTGCATCAGTTCGTGCAGCAGCAGACAACCCGTTCGAATTCGTATATGCATCCCGCTAATGTCCCATACCATCAAACCAATATCCAGAATCCTTATTACACTTAAACCGTTTGACTGGAAAATAAGACCGTAACCCAAAACGTCCACCTCCCGTAATCTTCCATGGAGTGGACGTTTTTCTTTGCAGGATGCCCAAATTCATGTAATATAAGTATTAAATTTAGATTCCGGAGGCAAACGTCTACCGACGCCGCCGGAACAGCGCTGGAGGGTGAAGCATGAAACAATTGAGCGAACTGAAGCTGAAAGTGCTGGATCTCCTGAAAGAGGACGCCCGCCGGGATCCGAAGCTGCTGGCAACCTTGCTGGGCGTATCTTCGGAAGAAGTCGCAGCCGCGATCGCCGAATTGGAAGAAGATCACGTCATCGTGAAATATGCGACCGTGATCAATTCGAGCAAATTGGACGACGAGAAAGTAACCGCCTTGATCGAAGTGCAAATCACGCCCGAACGCGGGAGAGGCTTCGAAGCCATCGCGGAACGGATTTACCTGTTCCCGCAGGTGATGTCCGTCTATCTGATGTCCGGAGCTTACGATTTGTTGGTGGAAGTGGAAGGGCGCAATTTGAAGGAAGTGGCCAGTTTTGTCTCCGACAAGCTGTCACCGCTGGAATCCGTACTTTCAACGAAAACGCATTTTATTCTTAAAAAATATAAACAAGACGGCATCATTTTCGAAGATCCCGAAGAAGACCGCCGCCTGATGATTTCTCCGTAAAGGAAGTAATGTTATGAGCGTAAAATCACAAGGACAGGCAGAACAGAACGAAAATTCAATGACTTCTTACTTAGCTCCGCGGGTTAGAGATATTAAGCCTTCAGGGATTCGCCGTTTCTTCGACCTTGCCAGCGGTAATAAGGATATTATTACGCTGGGGGTAGGGGAGCCTGACTTCATTACTCCATGGCATGTCCGGGAAGCTTGCGTCTACTCTCTGGAGCGCGGCTTTACGAGCTACACAAGCAATGCAGGCACTCCCGAGCTTCGTGAAGCGATTGCGGAATATCTGTATAACAGCTACGAAGTGAAATATAACCCGAAAGATGAAATCCTTGTGACTGTGGGTGCGAGCGAAGCTATTGATCTGGCCTTGCGCGCGCTGATCGTACCTGGAGATGAAATTCTGGTTCCGGCGCCTTGTTACATCTCTTATTCGCCGATTACCGAAGTCGGCGGCGGTGTACCGGTGGAAATCGAGACGTTCGCCAAGGACAATTTCAAATTGAAGCCGGAACAGCTTAAAGCGGCAATCACTCCGAAATCCAAGGTTTTGATTCTGAATTATCCGAGCAACCCGACCGGCGGCACCATGAGTTATGAGGATTGGCTGCCGATTGCGAAAATCGTGGAAGAACACGACCTGATCGTAATTTCCGACGAAATTTATTCCGAATTGACTTATGGCGATAAGCACGTAAGTTTTGCTTCCATTCCCGGAATGAAAGACCGGACCATTCTGGTCAATGGCTTTTCCAAAGCTTTTGCGATGACAGGCTGGCGCATGGGATATGCTTGCGGCCATCCGGATTTGATCTACGCCATGCTGAAGATTCATCAATACACTGTCATGTGCGCTCCGGTTATGGGTCAGGTAGCAGCGCTTGAAGCCCTCAAAAATGGGTTGAAGGAGAAGGACCTTATGGTCGAATCCTACAACCAACGCAGAAGATTGATCGTTCAAGGATTGCGTGATGTAGGTTTGTCTTGTCATGAGCCTCAAGGCGCTTTCTATGCATTCCCGAGCGTCGAGTCAACCGGCCTGAGCTCGGATGAATTTGCTACCCGGCTATTGGTTGAGGCCAAAGTTGCGGCTGTGCCCGGAAATGTGTTCGGTGCGGGCGGTGAAGGCTTCCTCCGCTGCTCCTATGCGACTTCCGTAAATCAGATCAGCGAGGCGCTCCACCGGATGGGACAATTCATTCATAAATTGAAACAAGGCTGATTCTTAAGTACCTCACCCGGGAAAATGGGGCTAATTAACATTTCTTTCATATTTTAATTGATCACTGTCCAATTGACATGGTATAATTTTATTTTGGAAGAGGGTTTAGTTTCTCAGGGAGGGATTACTTTTGGGTTGTGGTGAATACAATTTGCCTTTCGAACTAGCCGGAATTGTGATCGCAGACGGCAACGATAGAAATCAATGGATAGACGAAGTCGGTCGCAAGACTTCACCACAAGCGGTTTCCTTGGAGGATGAGATCCATTTGCTTCGCAGTAAAATGGAAAAGATATTCCAGCAGGAAAATTCCTTTACTTCGGATATCGTCATTGAGATCAGCAGCTTGCTGGATTTAAAGATCAATGAATTTATGAAGAGTCACCGGAAAAACAAAGAAGCGAAATTATAGAAATTAAATGAACCAGACTATTCCAGGGAAGATCCTACAAGGATCTTCTTTTTTAAATTTATGGTATATTTGAAAATAGGAAAAGGGGGTTGTTTATGACGATTTATACACGTACCGGTGACCAGGGGCAGACGTCGGTTATCGGCGGGAGAGTATATAAGGATGACGAACGGGTGGAGGCTTACGGCACGATCGACGAACTGAACAGCTTTGTAGGATTAGCCGGGAGCTGTGCGGATCAAGCGAAGTTTGCCGATTTGAAAGAGGATTTGCAGCAGATTCAACAGGAGCTGTTTGACTGCGGATCGGACCTCGCTTTTGCAAAAGTTGATGAAAGACGTTTTAAAGTTACCCCGGACATGGCCGAACGGCTCGAGTCATGGATTGACCGTTACGAAGCGGAGAATCCGGTGATTGAGAAATTCATTCTGCCGGGAGGGACAGAACTTGCCTCCTTGCTGCATGTTTGCCGGACCGTCTGCCGTCGTGCAGAGCGGCAAGCGGTAACGTTGAGCCGGAAAGCCGAGGTAAATTGGGAGGCCGTGAAATACTTGAACCGTCTCTCCGACTTTTTCTTCGCGGCGGCCCGGACGGCAAATGCGCGCCAGCAAACTCCCGATGTGGAGTACATTCGCAGTGGGAAGGTGTTTCGCAACTAATTATGACCGCTTACTATAAACCAATAACATATAAGGTTACGGAACAAGAGGACGGTTGGCTGTTAAAAACCGTGCTGCAACGCAGGCTCGGGGTATCCCGAAAGCTGCTGTCACGCATCAAGCTGACGGAACGGGGCGTCATGCTGAACGGGGAGCGGGTGTTTATCAGCGTCCCGGTCAAACCGGGGGATATGGTCTCCATCTCGCTGGAGCAGGAAACCTCGGAGGATATTTTACCGGAACCTATTCCGTTTGATATTGTTTACGAGGATGAAGCCCTGTTGATCGTAAACAAGGCTCCCGGGATCATCGTGCACCCGACGCACGGACATTACACGGGCACGCTTGCTAACGGTGTGGTGCATTACTGGCGGGAAAAAGGGGAGGCCGTCCGCTTTCGTCCGGTACATCGCTTGGATCAGGAAACGAGCGGGATTATCGCGATCGCCAAGAACGCTTATATCCATCAGCATATTTCCGAACAGTTGATCGCGGGTCAGGTTACGAAGAAGTATGCCGCGCTTGTGCACGGCTGCCCCGCCTCGCCCGACGGGCTTATCGACGGGCCGATCGATCGTGACCCGCTGGAGCCGCATCGGCGCATCGTTACCCCAAGCGGATATCCGGCGTTGACCTATTACAAGGTCTCCGCGTGTTACGGATTGGGAGCACTGGTGGAACTGCGGCTGGGAACGGGGCGGACGCATCAAATCCGCGTTCACATGACTTCGATCGGCCACCCGTTGATCGGGGACAAGCTGTATACCTGGAGCACAGCCCAGGGAACGGAAGGACAGAACATGTCCGCATCGGTATTGGATGCGGCGATCGGCCGTCAAGCGCTTCATGCGGCGGAGCTTGGATTTCGGCACCCGCTGACTGGCGAGGATTTACTGTTTCGTGCGCCTCTTCCGCCGGACATGGAGACATTGCGGCGGAAGCTGGAATATGGAGAATAAGAAAGTGAAGGAGAACTTGTTTAATGAGTAATTTGATTGTGTACCACTATCCGCCCTGCGGCACTTGCCGCAAGGCTGTTAAATGGCTTGAAGCTCAGGGGCACCAGCTGGAGTTGAGAAATATTAAGGAGAATCAGCCTGAGCCGGCCTTGCTGACCGAATTGGTCGAGCTTAGCGGGCTGGAGTTGAAGAAATTTTTCAATACCAGCGGAGAAGTGTACAAGGAATTGGGATTGAAAGATAAATTGTCCTCCATGACAAAAGAAGATCAGATCAACCTGCTGTCATCCAACGGAATGCTGATTAAGCGCCCGCTGGTGTCGGATGGGAAATCCGTTACGGTAGGCTTCAAAGAGGAAGCTTACGAGCAGGCTTGGCACAAATAGATAACAATCAGGAAGGAGAATCAGACATGACAATAAATCAGAACGGAAAAGAAAGCATTCTGCTGGTTGACGGGATGGCTTTGATGTTCCGGGCATTTTATGCATCTGCCGCCACGGGATACATCCGCCGAACTAAAGCAGGCCTTCCGACCAATGCGGTTTATGGGTTTATGCGTTACTTCTGGGATGCCGTGCAGAAATTTGCCCCGACGCATATCGCCTGCTGTTGGGATCTTGGGAGCAAAACCTTCCGGACGGAGCAGTTTGCGGCCTACAAAGGCAACCGTTCGGAAGCGCCCGACGAATTGATTCCGCAGTTTTCCGTAATCCGGGACGTGATGGAAAGCCTCGGGATTCCAAATGTCAGCTGTCCCGGTTATGAAGCGGATGATTGCATCGGCACCCTGGCCGCTAAATTCAGCGAGGATATGCAGGTGTACATTCTTACGGGAGATCATGATATGCTGCAGCTGGTCAGCGAGCGGACGAGCGTCATCATTATGAAAAAAGGGCATGGCAATTATATGGTTTATACGCCGGAAAGTCTGATGGAAGAGAAGCAGCTGACACCGCGCCAAATCATCGACCTGAAGGGGCTGATGGGCGATACGAGCGATAACTATCCCGGCGTGCGGGGAATCGGTGAGAAAACGGCGCTGAAGCTCGTGCAGGAGTACGGATCGGTGGAGGGAATTCTGGGCAATTTGGATTCTCTGAGCAAGTCGGTCCGGGGCAAAATTGAAGCAGATCTGGACATGCTCCATTTATCGAGACAGCTGGCGGAAATCCGCTGCGATGTGGATGTGGTGTGCATTCCCGACTCCTGCCGGCTTGAATTGAACGCTGCGGCGGTCGCATCCAAATTCGAGGAATTGGAAATGGCAAGCATCAGCTCGCTGATGGGGCTCGCGGCAACGCCGTAAGGAATAACTAAATAAAACAGGAAATGACGGTGCGGAGAGATCGATCTCTAATGCACCGTCATTTCTTTTTATTTATCCGTATCATACAAAATTTGTCCAGTCAGCGATAAATCGTAGCCATGAATCGAACCCAGCTCCTGCCGGAATTCGGGAGATTGCAAGGTTTGCAGCAGAAGCTGGACCCATTCGGCGTTAGATTTTGTTTTTAACATGACCAAGTCATACCTTTCCTTGATCAACGGCACGAAATCGACGGTATTGATCAGGGAAACCGCATGCTCAATCCCAACGCCAACATCAGCCTGGCCGGCAGCGACCTTGCCCGCCACGGCGAGATGACTTGTCTCCACGTCCTCGTATCCCTCGATGCCTGAGCGTGAAATCCCGTGGATGCGCAGCTGTTCATCCAGAAGTACACGGGCCCCGGAGCCAATTTCCCGATTAATCATTTTCAGGCCGGTTCTGCCCAAATCCGCCCATGTCAGCAATTGCTTGGGATTGCCGCGTTTGACGTATAACCCGGCTTGACGCTGAAGCAGGTTGACGACGACATAGGAATGGCCGGTCAGAATTTTGGTGATATAAGGGATATTGTATTCTCCGCTGCTTCCGTCCAGCAAATGGGTACTGACGATGTCGCTCTTTCCGTGATACATGGAGATCAGGCTGTCGAGACTTCCGTCATGCGAGCGGAGGGGCCGAAGCGAAGAATTAGCCCGCTCAAGATGCTTGGCCAGCAGATCCAGACTAAGGTCCTGACCGGTAATGACCAGGGTTCCTGGATGAGGCTCACGGCCGGAGGAGCTTTGCTCATCTTTGGCGAATTCCTTTGGAATCTCCCGTTCGGCATTCAGGTTGTTATTACGCTGAGAACGGGAAGCAGCCGCTCCGCCGCTTTTTGCATTCTGCTTGTACATCTCCAGATCATCCGCATCGACCCGCATCTGTTTGCCAACCCGGTAGGCAGGAAGATCTCCTTTTTTGATCAGATCATATACAGTTAATTTGGAAACCTTAAGCAGTTTTGCGACTTCTTCAGTAGTGTAGGAAACATCGTTCATGGGTATCCTCCATTGACAACTTTATGTCTAATTATACTTAGTTATATTCAAATATATCTAGATATAATAAAATGAATTATTATTGGTACATGTTTGGAGGGTTTTAGATGCCATCAGGTTTAAAATCTATGTTTGGCGGCCGGGCTTTAATCGGAACATTGCTGCTTATCGCAATTTTGTCCGGATGCGCCAACGCCAACGCAGGGAATAAAGCCGAGACCTCAAGCAACAGCAAACAAACGTCGTCAAATAACCTTGAGAGTTCAGTCACGCTGACGGTATCGGCGGCAGCAAGTCTTAAAGAGAGCATGGAAGAGATTTCCGCGCTGTATGAAGCAGAGCATGAAAATATCAAGCTAACGATGAATTTCGGCGCCTCGGGATCCTTGCAAAAACAAATTGAGCAAGGAGCGCCCGCCGATTTGTTTCTGTCGGCAGGACAGAAGCAAATGACGGCTCTAATCGATGGCAAGTTCGTCAATGCCGACAGCAAGGTTGATTTGCTGCGCAATCGTCTTGTCCTAATCGTTCCGTCGGATGCTTCCGTTGTCCCTGAATCTTTAGAAGTCTTGCAGGAGAAAGACTTTGGCATGATCGCACTCGGCGAACCCGAAGTGGTTCCTGCGGGTTCTTATACGAAGGAAGCGTTGGAGAACGGACAGTTATGGACGATGCTCCAGCCTAAAATGGTGTTTGCCAAAGACGTAACTCAAGTGCTGACTTATGTAGAATCGGGAAATGCGGATGCGGGGTTCGTCTACGAGAGCGATGCGAAACTTACATCCAAGGTGAAAACGGCGCTGGTGCTCGATGAGAAGAGCCATACGCCCATCCTGTATCCCGCAGGAATTGTTGCGGCAACCAAATATCCTGATGAAGCTGACCAATTCCTTGAATTTCTGCAATCGGCAGCAGCGAGCGATGTATTTCGGAATTACGGTTTCAGCGTGGCGGAGTGATGCCTGAGATGGAATGGAGCGATTTTTGGTCGCCTGTCGGATTATCCTTGAAAGTGTCGCTGCTAGCGGGCATCATCGCTTTTTTGATCGCAGGTTACATAGCATGGTTGATGGCCGGCAAGAAGTTTTGGGGCAAAACGATCTTGGAGACGATCTTTATGCTGCCTATGGTTTTGCCTCCTACCGTCGTCGGCTTCTTGCTGCTGATGGCGTTTGGCCGCCGGAGCCCGGTCGGCAAGCTGTTCGAAACACTTGCCGGGCTGCCGATCGTATTTACCTGGGGGGCCGCCGTACTGTCCGCGGCTGTCGTCGCATTCCCGTTAGCCTATCAATCGGCCAAGGCCGGCTTTGCCTCTATTGACCGGGACCTGCTGTCCGCCGGCCGTTCCATGGGCGCTTCCGAGTGGCAGGTCTTGTTTTACATCGCCGTTCCTCTGGCCCAGCGTTCCCTGACAACCGCCTTCGTGCTGTCGTTTACCAGAGCGCTTGGCGAATTTGGCGCCACTCTGATGCTGGCCGGGAATATCCCCGGCAGGACGCAGACACTGCCGACCGCCATCTATATGGCGGTGGAGTCCGGTGACACGACTACCGCATGGGCATGGGCTGCCTTCATGATTCTGATCTCATTTCTTCTTCTGGCCTTGAGTGGTCGGCGTTCGGAAAAAGAGGAGTAGGGAGGTCCGTCACCATGATGCCTATGATGCCAATCACAGATCAATCGGTGAAATAGGCTTCGCCGACCACCTGATACAGAAACGATTTGAGCTCGTGGCTCTCTTCTTCACTCAAACCGAAAACGTGCTCCAGATAGCCTTCTTCCTCCAGATCGTCCGTACCCAGGATAGCAGTCTTGCCGTTCTGGAGATCCGTAACAAGCTTTTTCCCGTAAAAACGGTTTGTGGTCGTAACGGCCAGATCGAAGCGTTTTAGAGAGGCGTTGCCTATAAAAGTTACAAATCGGGTGGATGTACTTTCCGTGCTGTCTGATAAAAAGTCCAAATCGTGGTGCTGTTCGTTCATTTGCAAAGCCTCCTCGGATACTAGTTGTCTTCTGTCATTATAGCCGAAAAACGGAGCGGCGGGGAAATGATAACGGATTGACAGCTGCGAAAAAAAATGGTATGATTAGGAATAACAGTATACGACTAGGGGAAGCACCTCTCTTGAATTTTTCAGGAGGGGTGCTTTTTTGCGTGTTCATAAACATGGGATTGTCGTAGCTGACGTGAATTGGGAGGGGAAAATAGGATGCGGATTGTATTTTTGAACAGTTTGGAAAAGAGGAGCAGCAATGCGGTGTCTGGCGGAGCTCAAGTCTGGATCGGTGAAGAGGAAGGGCTATGGCGGATGGGCTGGAACGAAACGACAGCGGAGGGGGAGCAGGAGACCATTTGGTATGAGGGCGGCTCCTGGTCAGAAATGCTGCACGTATACCGCCACCGTCTTGTCGTTAAGCTGGGTGAAGGTTATCGCCCGGTGATTGAAGGGATCTGGGATGAGCGAGAGGAGTTCCAAGGGCGGGGAATGGCGGCACAGAAGCTGATTTGCTACAGTGAGCTGCACGGGAATGAGGAGTTTTACAACGAACTCTGTGCCTGGCGGCGTAAGAAGGCCTCCGCTGACCGTAAGGCGCCGTATATGATTGCCAGTAACCGGCTGCTGAGGCTGATCAGCGTATTCAAGCCTTGGACGACTGAAGAATTGCTGCAGCTTCCCGGCGTGGGTGAAAGCAAGGCCGCCGAATACGGACCGGAGCTGCTGGAAATGGCTCAGGCCCAGGGGGGCGAACGGCCGGGTGACTTCCCGCTTGGCTGGGTGGAGCAAAACATCGATGAGGATGTATTCCGATCCTGGATATATAAGCAGAAGGAGGCAAAATTTAAGTTGGAGATGGAGAAGTTTAGTACCCGCCGCGTTGTACTGGAATCCCTGGCCCAAGGTCTAGATTTGCAGGAGATTTGCGTACGGACGAACCTGGACCGCAGAGAGGCCGTGGAATTACTTGAATTGCTTGAGAAGGACGGGTATACGACGGATTCACTGGTTCAATTAGAACTCAAGGACATGCCGACGGAGCAGCAGAATGAAGTATGGAAGGCGTTCGAGGAAATGGGCGACAGCTTCTTAAAGCCGGTGCTGCAGCGGGTTTATGATCAGGAGACGCTTGATGCCGGAGGCCTGGACAAGCTTTACGAACGGCTGCGGCTTCTGCGGATTTCATATCGCCGACATAAGGAGCGTGCTCCTAAGGCGGGTTAAATCCTTCTAAAAAAGCCGGCAAGCGGCGAACCTGTTCATGGTTCGCCGTTTGCCGGCTTTGCTGAATTTTAGATCCAGTCCCGTTTCCGGAACAGATAGAACATTCCCGCTCCAAGCACGATCATAATGCCGAGGACAACATAGTAACTGTACTTCCAATGAAGTTCAGGCATATGGTCGAAGTTCATTCCGTAGATGCCGGTAATTAGCGTAAGCGGGATGAAAATCGTCGTAATCGCCGTAAACACGCGCATGATTTCATTCGCACGGTTGGCGATGGCGGCCTGATAAGCTTCTCGTAAGTTTCCTACGAGTTCCCGGAACGTATCGAAGTTTTCGGAAATCTTAACGGCGTTCTCATAGATGTCGCTGAAATATTTCTGCAATTGGTCGTCGATCAGCCGCAGGTCTTTTTTGTTTAGAATATTAATCACTTCTTTTTGCGGACCCAGCACTTTCTTAAGCCAGAGTATTTCGCTTCGCAGACCGATAATTTCGTTAAGATGGGACCGCTTGGTATGCATGAGAATGTCTTCTTCCAGCTTCTCGATCTTGACTTCGATCCGGTCACCGACGATGAAATAATTGTCAACCACAAGGTCGATAAGGAAATAAAGGAACCGGTCGGGCTCGCTGACCTCCTGTTCCCAGAGGATCGGCTTTACAGCCCGGAGTTCGTTGATTTTTTGTTTGGTTACGGTAATGATATAATGCCGGCCCAGAAAAACGTTCAGCGCCCGCAAGAAGATTTCCTCGTCATCATAACGGATACTGTTGACTACAATAAAATAGTGGTTGTCATAAGTTTCGATTTTTGGACGCTGCTCTTCTTCGGTAAGACAATCCTCCACCGCAAGATCGTGCAATGAGAACAGCGGCTGAAGCAGGGCCAGGTCTTCAACATCGGCATCGATCCAATAGAACCCTTGCTCAGGCGGTGTTGTTGTCATTTCTACATCTGCTACCGGAGTAAATACACCGGCGACTACATGACGGATTTTCATGCTCTTCACTCCCTTTCCGGCTGGAAGCAGCCGGTTATGCTCACTTTGGTCTGGCTGAGCACAGGAAGGTGATACAGCGGCGGTGCGGGAACGCCGAATAAGGCGTTTTATGAAAACACCGGGAAAAGAAAGTGCCCGTTATTACCCGCAGGGCGCCTGCTGATCGGTTTCCTATGCGATTGTTGCTTCAGGATAATACACTGCGGACTCGGGTCGCCTTCCATCCTCGGATTCACCTCTTTGTTATTAGGGATATAGTGCCTCTTAAACACTTGTCTAGTATAACGCCGGGGTGTGAATTGTTTCAAGCCAAAAAGTTGTGGACAAATAAGGGCATTTGGCTTGTGAAAATATACATTTCATGTATAATGAAAATCAGTATATTTAAATTTGATTACAAAACTAAATACTTAGACGATTTTCTTATCAAGAGTAGGTGGAGGGACTGGCCCGATGATACCCGGCAACCGGCGATACGTCGCACGGTGCTAATTCTTGCGGAACCGAGTAGTGCGATTTGTCGGCACCCGGTCTCTGAGAGATGAGAGAGGAGCATTCAGGAATAAATGATGACCTTTCTCTATGTTAAGAGTGAGGTCTTTTTTCTTGTCAACGCCCGCTTTCAGCAAGCAAAATTCCAGTCTAGTCGTCAGAAGGAGTGAAAATTATGCCGATTAAAGTACCGGATCATTTGCCGGCCAAGGAAGTGCTTACGAACGAAAATATTTTTGTGATGGATGAGAGCCGGGCCTATCAGCAGGATATACGTCCGCTGCGCATCGCCATTCTGAATCTGATGCCGATCAAGGAAACGACGGAGTCTCAAATCTTGCGTCTGCTTGGCAATACGCCGCTTCAGGTCGAGATCGTTTTGCTTCACCCCCGGTCACATACTTCCAAGAACACGTCCGCGGAACACCTGAACATGTTCTACAAAACCTTTGATGAAATCAGAGGCCGCCGCTTTGACGGTATGATTGTGACGGGTGCTCCGGTCGAACAGTTTGAATTTGAAGAAGTGAATTATTGGGAAGAGTTGAAGGAAATCTTCGAATGGAGCAAAAGCCACGTAACTTCGACGATGCATATATGTTGGGCTTCCCAAGCGGGTCTCTATTATCACTACGGCGTCCGGAAATTGAACTTGGAGAAAAAGTGCTTCGGCGTGTTCCCGCATACGGTCAACAATCCGCATGTGAAACTTCTGCGCGGCTTTGACGAAGTGTTCCAGGTGCCCCACTCCCGTCACACGGATGTCTCCCGGGAAGATATCGAACGCGTGCCTGAGCTTGAAATCTTGGCGGAATCCGAAGAAGCCGGCATCTATCTCGTAGCGTCGCGGGACGGGAAGCAGATTTTTGTAACCGGCCATTCGGAGTACGATCCATGTTCACTCAAATGGGAATACGACCGGGATGTCGCTAAAGGACTCGACATCGACTTGCCGGTCAACTACTATCCGAATAACGATCCTTCCAAAACTCCCGCTTCAAGCTGGAGAGCGCATGCTAATTTATTATTCTCCAACTGGCTGAATTACTATGTGTATCAGGAAACACCCTATGATATCGATCAATTGGCCGAATTTATTTATCAGATCTAAAGTGGAGGGGTATTCAAGGTGAAAGAGAACAAATGGCATTTGGAGAGCAGATTGGCACAAATCGGTTCGATAGAAGAGCCGGTCACGGGTGCGGTAAACTACCCGATATATCAAGCGACAGCGTTCCGGCATCCGCGGCTCGGTCAGAGCACGGGATTTGATTATTCCCGTACGAAGAGCCCGACCCGAACTGTACTTGAAGAAGCTTCCGCGGCACTCGAATGCGGGGACGCGGGATTTGCCTGCAGTTCGGGTATGGCCGCGCTGCAGACCGTATTCAGCTTGTTTTCCCAGGGCGATCATCTGATCGTATCGCTTGATTTGTACGGAGGAACTTACCGGTTGCTGGAGCGGATATTGTCCAGGTTCGGAATTAGCGCTTCCTATGTGGATACCAACGATTTGGACGCCCTTGAGAGCGAACGCAAACCGAATACGAAAGCGGTATTCATTGAAACTCCGACCAATCCGTTGATGATGATTACCGACATTGAGGCGGTTACTGTTTGGGCGAAGCGTCATCAGCTGCTGACCGTTGTGGATAATACGCTGCTGACGCCATATTTTCAGCGCCCGCTTGAACTTGGCGCGGATATTGTCGTCCACAGTGCGACCAAATATTTGGGCGGCCATAACGATGTGCTTGCCGGCTTGATTATCACGAAGGGTGAAGAATTGTCACGCGAGATCGCTTTTCTTCACAATTCCATCGGTGCAGTGCTCAGCCCAACCGACTCCTATCAGCTTATGCGCGGCATGAAGACCTTGGCACTGAGAATGGAACGCCATGAGAGCAATGCGCTCGCCGTCGCGAAATACTTGCAGCAGCATCCGCAAATCGCGGAGGTGTTCCATCCCGGACTGCCGGATCATCCGGGTCATGATATTCAAAAGAAGCAAGCGAGCGGCAATACGGGGATCTTTGCTTTTAAAGTAACCGATGCCCGTTATGTTGAGCCCGTGCTCCGGCACCTGGAATTGATTGCTTTTGCGGAAAGTCTGGGCGGAGTGGAATCGCTGATGACTTATCCGGCAGTTCAGACCCATGCCGACATTCCTGTGGAAATCCGCGAAGCGGTTGGTGTAGACGACCGGTTGCTCCGCTTCTCGGTAGGTATTGAGCATGCGGAGGATTTGATCGCGGACCTGGGTCAGGCACTCGAGGCAGCTCGGCTGGAAGTCGAAGGAGGTCAAGGGAATGAGTGATAGCGGACAATCTCAGCAAGGCGGATCGCCGGAATTACCGGCCAAGAAATTCGATACGAAGCTGATCCACTTCGGAAATGAAGTCGACGCCGCTACGGGGGCGTCCAGCGTCCCGATCTACCAGGCATCCACTTTCCATCATCACGACATCTTTAACCCGCCGGAATACGACTATAGCCGTTCGGGCAATCCGACCCGTCAGGCGTTGGAAGATTATATAGCGGTTCTCGAGGGCGGTTCGCGCGGATTGGCGTTTGCCAGCGGTATGGCGGCGATCTCGACCACGTTCATGCTGTTTTCGGCCGGCGATCATCTGATTGTGACGGAAGATGTATACGGCGGTACATATCGGTTGCTTACCAATATATTAAGCCGGATGAACATTGAGGCGACCTTCGTCGACATGACGGATTTTGCCGCAGTTCAAGCGGCTCTGAAGCCGAATACGAAGGCCGTGTTTATGGAGACGCCGTCCAATCCGACCCTTAAAATCACGGACCTCGCCTTGATCGCGAAGTGGGCTCAGGAAAATGACTTGCTCAGCATCGTTGACAATACATTTATGACACCGTACTACCAGCGGCCTATTGAGCTTGGCGTAGATATCGTGCTGCACAGCGCGACGAAATTCCTGGGCGGGCATAGCGATGTTCTGGCCGGTCTGGCTGTGGCCCGGAACGAGTCGTTGGGGAACCGTCTGAAATACTTGCAGAACGGTCTCGGCACCGTGCTTGGTGCCCAGGATTCCTGGCTGCTGATGCGGGGCATGAAGACGCTTGGCGCGCGAATGGCGCACAGCGAAATCAGTGCTCGCAAGCTTGCCGATTGGTTGAGCCGGCGGGACGATATTGACGCCGTGTTTTATCCAGGCCTGCCTGAACACCCGGGTCGTGACGTTCAGGAACGGCAATCGGCCGGCTACGGCGCGGTCGTATCATTCGACGTCGGCTCGGGCGAGCGGGCGAAGCAAGTGCTGAGCAAGGTCCGGCTTCCGCTTGTGGCCGTCAGCCTTGGCGCTGTCGAAAGCATCCTGTCGTACCCGGCCATGATGTCACATGCGTCCATGCCGCAGGAAGTCCGGCATGAGCGCGGCATTACCGACGGCTTGCTGCGCTTCTCCGTCGGTCTTGAAGATATCGGCGATTTGATCGCCGATCTGGAACAGGCGCTGAAGAACAGCTAATACTTCGCCTCCTTAACAGCACCCGAGCTTGATCGGGTGCTGTTCTAAATTCCGGGAGGTTATTTTATAATGAAGATGATTGTGTTACGATTATCTGGTATGGTTTTGGAATTTTTTGATTATTTATCAGATGTAGTTCAAAAAGTCGACTTTTTGAACTCACACTATTAGGAAAACGCTAGGAGGCAGCCAAATGACCGCAATTAATCATATTTTAGACAAGGCGCTGCAAGGGGAGCGCCTCGACCTTGAAGATACGATCAAGCTGTTTGAGTCGGACGAAGTGGAGAAAATGGGTCATGTGGCCAACATTTTAATGGAGCGAAAGCATCCCGACCCGGTGACGACCTTCGTCATTGGACGGAACGTAAACTATACGAATGTTTGCGACGTGTATTGCCGGTTTTGCGCATTTTATCGTCGTCCGGGCTCGGAAGAAGGCTATGTGCTGCCCGATGAGACTATTTTTCAAAAAATCCAGGAAACGATCGATGTTGCCGGAACCGAAATTCTGATGCAGGGCGGAACCAATCCGAATTTGCCGTTCAGTTACTACACGGATTTGTTGAAAGCCATCAAGGCCAGATTCCCGGAAATTACGATGCATTCGTTCTCTCCTGCGGAAATTTTGAAAATGAAGGAAGTTTCTAACGGACTTTCTCTCGAGGAAGTGCTGCGCGAGATTCATGCGGCGGGATTGGATTCGCTGCCCGGCGGCGGAGCGGAAATTCTCGATGACCGTACCCGGCGTAAAATCAGTCGGGCGAAAGGTTCCTGGCGCGATTGGATGGATGTGATGCAGACGGCTCACCGGATCGGCATGAATACAACCGCGACCATGGTTATCGGCTTCGGTGAATCGATGGAAGAGCGCGCGCTTCACCTGCTTCGTGTCCGCGAAGCGCAGGACGAGTGCATTCAGAACGGATATCCGTCCGAAGGCTTCCTTGCCTTTATTCCTTGGACGTTCCAGCCGGACAACACCAATCTCAAGGTGGACCGCCAGACGCCGGAATCTTACTTGAAGACCGTAGCGATCAGCCGGATCGTGCTCGACAATATTAAGAATCTGCAGTCCTCCTGGGTTACGATGGGACCAGAAGTCGGCAGGTTGTCCCTGCAGTATGGTTGCAATGATTTTGGAAGTACGATGATTGAAGAAAATGTCGTATCCTCCGCCGGTGCTACGTACAAGGTTAACATCGAGTCGATCTTGTCGATCATCCGCTCGGCAGGCAAAACGCCGGCCCAACGGAATACGAAATATGAAATCCTTCGCGTATTTGATAAGGACTCCAGTATTGAACGCGACTTTATCATGCAAAATTAATTAATTATTCATTTGGTAATGCTGGCTATCTTTCCATAGGCCCGCCCCGTATATCCGTTTCCCTCCCGCCATATACTTTGGGAAGGAAGCGAAAGGGGAGAGCTTATGGATTTTTTTTCGTTGCGTGCGGACATGAAAAGCTTACAATCGGAACAGCAGCTCCTTGATTATATCGGTATCGGCGAACCCGGAAGTGCATTACATAAAGCGGCCGCCCGGGGGGATCTCCGGTACACCACGGAAGGGAACGTAATGAATTTGACGATATCCCGACCCTCTGGCGATATGAAGCTGGAACATAAAATTAAGGAAGGACTCGCTCGAGGAATCTCCAGATATATCGTTGAAGTACTGGAGGAAAGTATGGCCCTGAAAATCGCATGGGCCCAGTATTCGTTTGCTACACGCGATGAAGGTCTTGCGGCGGAAGAGTCCTGCCGAAAGCTGCTTGCGGGCCCGGAAGTGGGCGATCAAGCGGCAAGACGGAGACGGATGGACGGGATTTATCATGTTCTCAAGGGATATTTGCAGGAGAACTCGTACCTGGATCTGGACGGGTTTATTGCATTCCGACTTCAGGATTATAGGGACAAGCTGCGGGAAACTGTGGATGTCGCCATGGAGGAATATTTGCTGGATCAGCAGTACGAGGAATTCATCCATTTGCTGCAATATTTTGTTCATTTTCAAGAACCGCTAACCCCGCTTATCCATTTGATGCATAAGCAAGATCATGAATTCAGTATCCTGAGTGAGGAATTCACTAAGATCAGCGCGCCTCCTTGTGGAGGGGTGGTGGCCAATATAGCAGATCAGGAGATGGAGATGGAGGATATGATCGTCAGCACCCTTATCTCGTTGGCCCCCAATCGGATCATGATCCACACGCTTCATCCCGAGGCACAGATCATTTCGACGATCCGCCGCATCTTCGGTGACCGTGCAGAGGTTTGTTTGCACTGCCCTCCATGCCAGATGTTTCATCAGGAATCGAGACGACTGGATCAAGGGACATAGGGTTCTTGACGAGGCAACGTATTCGTTTTATAATTACACGTGATTCAAATTTGCTTACATTGAGCAAAAGCGTTGACAAAGACATGAACCAGAAACAACGGACAGTGCAGAGAGAGGGAACCCGGCTGAAATTCCCTTATGCTCCGGTTTTGGTTTACCCCTTTGTAGCTGCGATTCCGAACCAGTCCTTGCCTGTGGACACATTAGGGACCGCCGGTTCATTACCGTTACATAATGCCGAATAAGGGTTGTCTTTGCGGAAGCAGTGACGCCGAATTAGGGTGGAACCACGGGTAAATCATGCTCGTCCCTTTCCGGGGCGGGCTTTTTTTGTTGTCCGATTCCGGGACTATAATCATTAATCATCTACGGGAGGAATTAACAATGGCAATTAATGTATCGCTGCCGGACGGCTCTGTCCGGGAATACGCTGAAGGAAGCACTCTGGAGGATGTAGCTGCCTCCATCAGTAGCGGCTTGCGCAAGAATGCGGTAGCCGGCAAAATTGACGGCAAGGCCGTTGACTTGAATACGAAGCTGGAAGACGGGGCAAAGGTAGAAATTATTACCTTGGATTCCCAGGATGGCCTGGAAATTATGCGCCATAGCACTGCCCACTTGATGGCGCAGGCGGTAAAACGCCTGTTTGGCGGCAAAGAAGTGAAGCTTGGAATCGGGCCAGTTATTGAGGACGGATTCTATTACGATATGGATTTGGAGCATCCGCTCAATCCCGAGGATCTGCAAAAGATCGAAAAAGAAATGGAGCGAATCATCGGAGAAAATCTGCCGATTATCCGCCGCGAAGTCAGCCGGGAAGAAGCTGTCGCGATCTTTACCGAACTTGGCGATCCGTACAAGCTGGAATTGATCCGTGACCTGCCTGAAGATAGCGTTCTTTCTATCTATGATCAAGGCGAATTTTTCGACCTTTGCCGCGGACCGCATGTTCCATCCACCGGCAAAATCAAAGTGTTCAAGCTGCTTAGCGTGGCGGGCGCTTACTGGCGCGGCAACAGTGACAACAAGATGCTTCAGCGGATTTACGGAACTGCCTTCGTAAAGAAAGCGGAGCTGGATCATCATTTGCATATGCTGGAAGAAGCCAAGAAACGCGATCACCGCAAGCTTGGTAAAGAATTGAACATTTTTACGTTCAACAATCTTGTCGGACAAGGCCTGCCGATCTGGCTGCCAAAAGGCGCTACGCTGCGCCGGACGCTGGAACGCTATATCGTTGACATTGAAGAACGCCTCGGCTATCAACATGTTTACACTCCGGTTCTCGGGAATGTGGACCTGTACAAAACTTCGGGACACTGGGAGCACTACCAGGATGACATGTTCCCGAAAATGACGATCGACACGGAGGAATTCGTGCTTCGTCCGATGAACTGCCCGCATCACATGATGGTTTATAAGAGCGACATGAGAAGCTACCGTGATCTTCCGATCCGGATCGCCGAGCTCGGCATGCAGCACCGCTATGAAATGTCCGGCGCCTTGACAGGGCTTCACCGGGTACGTTCCATGACTTTGAATGACGCGCATATCTTCTGCCGTTTGGATCAAATCAAGAGCGAATTCACACGCGTGCTGGATCTGATCAAGCAGGTTTACAGCGACTTCGGTATCAAAGAGTATCGTTTCCGTCTGTCCTACCGGGACCCTCAGGATACGGAGAAATATTTTGCGAACGACGAGATGTGGAATACCGCTCAACGCATGCTGCGTGAAGTAGTAGAGGAAGCGGGGCTTCCGTTCTTTGAAGCCGAAGGGGAAGCGGCTTTCTATGGTCCGAAGCTGGACGTACAGGTTAAGACAGCTCTCGGAAAAGAAGAAACATTGTCCACGATTCAAATCGACTTCTTGCTTCCAGAACGCTTTGAGTTGGAATATGTCGGAGACGACGGCGCGAAGCACCGTCCGGTTGTCCTTCATCGGGGCATCCTCGGTACGATGGAACGCTTCTCGGCCTTCCTGCTTGAGAACTTTGCAGGTAACCTGCCGCTCTGGCTGGCGCCGGTTCAAGCGAAAATCATTCCGGTATCTACAGCATTCGATGATTATGCGCGTGCTGTTGAAGACAAATTGCGCGCTGGTGGCATTCGGATTGAGAGCGATCTGCGTAACGAAAAGCTCGGTTATAAAATCCGCGAAGCCCAGCTGGAGAAGATTCCTTATATGTTCGTAGTCGGCGAAAACGAGAAGAGCAGCGGCAGCGTCTCCGTTCGTAAACGCGGCGAAGGGGACCTTGGTGCAAAGGCGCTGGATGAGGTACTAGCGCTCCTCCAAGACGAAATCCGCAATCACGTAATTTAAAAAGGTAGTTCAAAAATTCGTCTTTTGATCACGAAGTATCTCATTGAAGCTTAATCGGCATCGAATCTTGAATTCAGCAGAGTCTTCCGGTGCTCACGTAGGTTTGCCTACGCTGCGCTCCTCAGTCTCTGCTTCATCCAACCTTCTCGGTGCTGAAAAGCCGATTTTTGAACATTTATCACACTCTATAATGTATAAACTGTGGCGCATGTGGAAACCCTTCGGAATAAGGGGGAGGTTTTCATATGCGTCAATTTAATTTGTGGCGGAGAGTTGCGCTAAGTTTTGTAGTCGTTCTTCTACTCCATGGAATAGCCGCAGAGAGTACAACTTATGCCATTACGGCCGAAATGTCGAAGAGTCAATATAATCAATATGTGCTCCAGGAATACCGGGAGCATGCCCGACAGCAGGAAATACTTAAGCACATCCAGCCGGAGGGAGAAAGAGCGTACGGTTCGATTCACTCGCTTTTCCTGGAGAAGAAGACCCAAGAGGTCAAGCCAGAGGCGGCCAAAAAGAAGGTTCAAACGGTCAAGGTTATGGCTACCGGTTATACAGCCGGGTTTGAATCGACAGGCAAGAAGCCGAGTCATCCTCAATACGGGATCACGTATTCCGGGGTAAAGGTTCGCCGGGATAAAGATACGATATCTACGATTGCCGCGGATTTAAAAGTATTTCCGCTCGGTACCATTCTTTATATTCCAGGGTACGGCTACGGCGTAGTCGCGGACAAAGGATCGGCAATTAAAGGCAACAAAATTGACCTTTACTTCAAAACGACCAAACAGGTATTCAAAGAATGGGGCAAGAAGGAAGTCGAGGTCCAGGTTATTCGTAAAGGAAACGGCAAGCTGACGGAAGCAATGCTTAACAAATTGGGCAAAGCGATGGAAGTGGACAAGGAGTTTTCCGATAAGGTATGGGATCAGGCGATCTAGAGACCTGAGCCTGAATATTTCACTTTACCTGTAAGCATAATAAGGGACGTGGCCATAACAAACGGCCGCCAAGGCATTTCAATGCCTGCGCTTTATGCAAAGGGAGGTGAAATTTCATGCCGAATCAAAAAAACAAGGCAGCTTCTCCTGGCTATAAAACACCGAACGAGAAGTATAATGCCGAGTTCGCTGAAGAATCCAATGCAACGATTGCTCAAAAAGCAAAAGCATCCCGCAATGCTGCAATGAACAAGGGTGCAGGACAACAACAACAATAATATTGAAGCATCCAGAGACGTTTTCCGCCCATTTTTAAGTGGGCCGGAAGCGTCTCTTTTTATTTATTTGGATAAAAAAGTAAAACCCCTCGGTCCCGAGACCGAGACAAGGTTCCACCTCGCGCCGCTGTTGCCCTTCCCGGGAATCCGTTACAATAGGTTTAACAGATTCAGGAATGAACCATTTGGAGGGAAATGCAATGAGAAACGGATTGTTGGGACGGCTGATAGGAGGCCTGGTGCTGATCTCTGTCGGCGGCATATTTTTATTGAACCAATTAGGAATTACGGACCTTAGCCTGGGTTATCTTTTCTCAACCTACTGGCCCGTGTTTTTAATACTAGGCGGGCTTAGCCAGCTCGGAAATGGGCAGTGGAGAGGATCGAGCTTCATCGGGAGCGCGATATTGATCGTTATCGGGGGCTATTTTCTGGCTAATAATCTTGATTTGATCTCGTTGTCGCCGGGAGATTTCTTTAAATTCTTTTTCCCGCTTGCGCTTATCGTCGGAGGACTGTTCGTCCTGTTTAAACCAGGCCACAGCCGAAACGACCGTGATCGGAATTTTCCGCCACCGCCACCGCCGCCGCCATCGAGACCACCGGTACCACCGCTGAATAATAAGTACATTCCGGAGATGGAATCCCCGCTGGATTCGATTTTTGGCGGGCTTGAGAAGGACGAGGCGAAGAAAGAAGACAAATTCAAATACAAGCATGAGAAACAGCGCTATGACTCGTTCGGGATGGGCAACGGTTCAACCGGCAAGCCAGAGATCGTGAACAAGTCGGGTTTCATTGGAGACGTTCACTTGGGGCAGGATTATTTTGAACTGCATCCGACGGACATTTCCCATTTTATCGGGGACACGATCATCGATTTAACGAAAGCGCAGATTCCTTATGGTGAAACGAAAATCAACGTATCCGCTTTTATCGGGGACGTGAAAGTATTCATTCCTGAAGATATGGATATCGGAATTACCGCAAATTCCAGCGCATTTATCGGCGATTTGAAGGTGCTGAACCAGAAGCAGGGCGGATTCATGAGCAATGTCGATGCCCAATCTCCGTACTACGGCGAGGCCAGCAAACGGGTAAAACTGGTCGTGAGCGTATTCATTGGCGATGTAAAAGTGAATATGGTGGGCTAAGAATATGATAGTACAGCGGATTTTAAAGAATACAAAATGGGAGCTTCTGCTTTTCTTCTTACTGACAGGCAGTTTGGCGGCGATTACTCTCTATATCGGAACCATAACCGGGGTCATTGTCGTCCATGACTCCCGGGTATGGATTTACGATGTGGCGGGGGTCGTCGTTTTGACGCTCATTATTGGTTATGTCGCAGGGCGGCGTATTCAAGGCCGGATCGATCCGATGCACCTGAACATGCTCCAAGTGGCTAAGGGGAATTTATCCGTACGCATGCCGGAGACTGTCGATCAGACATTTGCCGGGGTTTATCAGGAATTCAACAATATGACGGACGCGGTAGAGAAAAAGATGCAGCTGCTGCAGCAATTGGGCGAGAAGGAAGTTATGGAGAAAGAACAGGCCGCGGAAAAGGCGGTTTTGGAAGAGCGCAGGAGACTGGCCCGGGATCTGCATGATACGGTTAGCCAGCAGCTGTTTGCGATTCATATGGCCGCTTCCTCCCTTCCAAAAGTGCTGGAAAATAACGAGGAGCAGGCTCATCTTGTGATGGACCAGCTGATCCTGATGTCCAACACGGCCCAAAAACAGATGCGAGCTTTGATCGCCCAGCTCCGTCCGATGGAATTGGTCGGCAAAACGCTGGCGGAAGCGCTGGATCAGTGGTTCCCCGACTATTGCAGGCAGAACGGGCTTAAGGGAATCAAGGATATGGATCTGCATGGCGACATGTCCGAAGCGAAGGAGCATCAATTGTTCCTGATCGTGCAGGAAGCCATGGCCAATATCGTCAAGCATGCGGGAGCCAAGCTGGTAAGCCTGTCGCTGCGCGAGGGGCCGAGGCAGGTGGTGCTCAGTATCAGCGACGACGGGCAAGGATTCAGCAGTACTTATCAAAAGCAGGGTTCCTACGGGCTTACCACGATGAGAGAGCGGGCGGAAAAGCTCGGAGGACATGTGGAAATCATAAGTAAACCCGGTGCGGGAACGACGATCAGGGTACATATTCCAAAGTTCGAAGATAGCAAAAGGGGAGAACAGGAATGAGCGATAAGATTAAAGTAATGATCGTTGACGATCATGATATGGTGCGAATGGGACTTAAAACTTATCTGATGCTTGATCCGGGTTTCGAGGTGATCGCCGAGGCCTCGAACGGCCAGGATGCGGTTGCCGTATTGGAGCGGGGAATTCCTCAAGGACAGCCGGACATCATACTGATGGATTTAATGATGCCTGTTATGAACGGCGCCGAAGCCACCAAGGAAGTACTTAGCCGCTTCCCCGGGATGAAGATTGTAATTTTGACGAGCTTTTTGGAGGATGACCTGGTAGTACAGGCTGTGGAATCGGGAGCGGTCAGCTATGTGTTGAAAACCGTGTCCGCGGAAGAATTGATCTATGCCCTGCAAGGAGCTTACCGGGGGATGCCGGTGATGACGGGGGACGTGGCCCAGGCTTTGACCCGGGGGCTTCGCCAGCGGAGCGTTCAGGGCGACGATTCGGGCATGACCGAGCGGGAAAAGGAAGTGCTCTTGCTGATTGCCGAAGGGAAGAGCAATAAAGATATCGCCGAGGAACTTCATATCAGTATTAAAACGGTCAAGACCCATGTCAGCAATCTGCTGATGAAATGTGAGCTGGAGGACCGGACACAGCTGGCGATCCATGCGCATCGACAAGGATGGGTCTCCGGCAGTTAATTTCTGATTATTTGATCTTATATGTTATTCTTTCGCTTTTATCTTCTTTTTAATTGTTTTTAAGGTACGCTTAAGGTTTATAGTACAAAATAAGAACAAGAAAACAAGATACCCCCTGCACCGTGCGGGGGAAGGAGGGAATATCACCATGGACGAGGAAAGAAACAAATCAGGTCAGCCTTTCGGGGATGGCAATAATACTAACGCAAATGAAAATAATTACGACAAGTCCCGGGAATCGGAAGGTTCGGGCTCATCATACTACTACTCGTACGGACCATTCCAATCCTATGGAAACGGCGAAGGCAGCGATCAAGGAAGTCCTTCTTATGACCGCCGGCAGTCGGAAGAAGTGGAAATCACAAGACCGCAACCGGTTCGCCCGATTCCCGCTTCTTATGAGATTCGTTCCTCTGCGGGCGGAGTCGGAGGCGGAGCGAACGGGGACGGAAGAGGAGCCGCTTCGTCTAAAAATCCGGGAAACTGGCAGTTTAACAAACCGCCTAAGAAATCCTCGGTCAAATCGGTGATTGCCGGCGTGCTGGCAGGAATGCTGATTATGACAGGTGCGATGGTGTATGCGGATCACCAGAACCTGTTCACAGGGGATCAGCCGGAGGCTAGTGTGTCGGCATCCGCTCCTGCTTCTACGAACAGCAGCAGTACGAAGGAGAGCGGAAGCAGTTCCTCTTCGTCAAAGGCTACGCAGGCGCTTTATCCGATTACGAATCCCGGTGATGTAACTAATGTTGTCCAGCAGGCCGGACCTGCGGTCGTGAAGATTGAAACCTTGGTCAACTCCAGCAAACAGGGCAGCTCGACGAGTCCTTACAGCAACGATCCGTTCTACCGCTATTTCTTCGGTGATGGATACTCCGGCGGTGGCAGCGGCTCGGGAGACAACGGATCATCCTCGGGCTCCGATCAACTGGTTCCAACAGGCATTGGCTCGGGCTTTATTTTCGATAAGACCGGTTATATTTTGACTAATGAGCATGTCGTGCATAACGCCGATGTCGTTCAAGTCACGGTGCAGGATACGGATAAACCGTATGAAGCCAAGGTGCTTGGCACAAGCTATGAATTGGATTTGGCCGTATTGAAGATTGAAGGTGACGGCAACTTCCCTTCGATCCCGCTCGCGAATTCCGATAGTACGGAAGTCGGCGAGTGGCTGGTCGCCATCGGGAACCCGCAAGGATTTGACCACACCGTAACGGCCGGCGTGCTTAGCGCGAAGGAACGCGGCATCACGATTGCCGGAGAAAACGGCGAAAAAAACCGCGAATATGAGCACCTGCTTCAAACGGATGCATCGATCAACCCCGGCAACTCCGGCGGCCCGCTGTTGAATCTGAACGGGGAAGTGGTCGGGATCAACGTGGCGGTCAGCTCGGATGCTCAGGGCATCGGGTTTGCGATTCCTACAAGCACGATCACGGAAGTGCTCGACAAGCTGAAGAACAATGAGAAAATCCCGAAAAAACCGGTTCCGTTTATCGGCGCAACGCTGATGACGATGACTGATGAAGTTGCAAAGCAAATGGGGACCGATGTGAAGGAAGGCTCCGTCGTATCGGACATCGTATTCAAATCCCCGGCCTATAATGCCGACCTTCGCCCTTACGACATCATTACCGGTGCGGACGGCAAAGGGTTTGCAACCAAGGAAGCTTTGATCGAGTACATTCAGAAACAGCAGGTTGGCGACAAGGTGACATTTAACGTTGTTCGCGACGGCCGGAAGCTGGATCTGGACATTACGATCGGCGACAAAAATGAGTTCGCGAATCTCGAATAGCAAGGAGAGCCGTTAATCCGGCTTGGAAGAGAGGCGGCAGGCTATAGCCTGCCGCTTTTTCTAAGCTGTGGGGGCTTTGATCCAAATCGCTGATGAAGCGGAAAAGCCCGGTGCTTTTTGCTAGAATATAGATAGATGTATTGAAGGCGGCAGGAATGATGATCTGCTGATTAAAGGAGTGAGGGTTAGATGAGATCCGCAATTCTGGTTATAGATGATGACGAGAAAATTACCTCTATGCTGCGGCGGGGATTGGCATTTGAGGGGTATGACGTACATACGGCCCGAAATGGAGCGGAAGGCTTGTCGATGGTTCTGACGGCTGATCCGGATTTGATCATTCTGGATGTGATGATGCCGCAAATCGACGGTTTTGAGGTGTGCCGCAGGTTACGGGAAGGGGGAAGCACGGTTCCTGTATTGATGCTGACCGCCAAGGACGAGGTGGAAAACCGGGTGAAGGGCCTGGATACGGGGGCAGATGACTATCTGGTCAAGCCGTTTGCGCTGGAGGAGCTTCTCGCCCGGGTACGCGCCTTGTTGCGGAGAAAAGAACCGGCCGGAGAATCGGCCGATCATCGGCTGATATTTGAAGATATTGTAATGGATCTGGACTCCCGTGAGGTGCTGCGGTCCGGACAGCGTTTGGAGCTGACGGCCAAAGAATTCGATTTGCTTCATTTGTTCATGCAAAATCCGCGGCGGCTGCTTACCCGCGATTTAATTATGGATAAAATTTGGGGTTATGATTACAGCGGAGAGTCCAATGTCCTGGAAGTATATATAGCGATGATAAGGCAAAAAACGGAGGAGTATGGCGGCAAAAGGGTGATCCAGACAATCCGCGGCGCAGGCTACATACTGAGAGGAGACTCCTAGAAGATGTCCATGAGATGGCGGCTAACCGCTTGGTATACAGGGATTTTGGCAGTTACGCTGATCTTGTTCGGCGCTTCGATTTATGGATTTGTTCGTTATTATACTTATGAAGAGGTCAAAAAGAAGGTCGATGATCAGGCCGATCAAATCCTTAGTTCGCAAAATGTCACGTTGACGCAGGGATGGGATCTTCAGTTGACCCCCAAACAGGCGCTTCGGTTGGAGGATGCCCGCATCTTCTGGCAGCTCAACAATTATGCGGTGGGATTGATGCGCCGCTCGCAAGGATTGCAGGAACGGGACATTGCATTTCCTGTACCGGCTATCGAAGATATTGGCAAGAAAGGCCTGTTCCAAAAGATTACGATTAATGGAAACTCATATATTTTGTACGAACGGGCCGTCTATCTGGATGATACGATTGTCGGCTTGCTCCAGCTAGCCGCGGATACGAACGCCGAGGACCGGCTGATGGAGCGGATGAAAACGATTCTGTTGATCGGCTCGTCCATAACCTTGTTAGTGGCGAGTACGTTTGGGCTATTCCTGGCGCGGAAATCGATGGCGCCGATCGGCAAAGTCATCGAGGCGGCGAACGGAATCCAGACCGGGAACGACCTTAGCGTCCGGATTGATTATGACGGTCCGAATGACGAAATAGGCCGCTTAATCGGTACGGTCAACAGCATGCTAGCCAGAACGGAAGGCTTCTATAATGAACTGGACGAAGCGTATTCCGCGCAGCGGCGGTTTGTATCGGATGCCTCCCACGAGCTGCGGACCCCGCTGACGACGATTCGCGGAAATGTCGATCTGCTGAAAAAAGTATGGTCCGGCGAAGAAGGGGCGCGCCCTCCTATGGACGAAGAACAGCTTCGCAGTCTGTCGTTGGATGCGGTGAGCGATATCGCCGATGAGTCGCAGCGGATGAGCCGGCTCGTCAACGACATGCTGTCCCTTGCCCGGGCGGATGCCGGACAGACGATTGAACGGAACATGGTACCGCTTCTCCCTCTCGTTGAAGAAGTGGTCCGCAGAGCTCAGTTCCTGCCGCGGGAAGCAGTCTGGGTGCAGGGCGATCTACAGGTTCTTGAAGGGGCTAGCATCATCGGAAGCAAGGACTATTTGCAGCAGATGCTCTTTATTTTTATTGAGAATGCGTTCAAGTATACGGCCGAAGGAAGCGTGACGATCGATGCGATCCGGGCCGGAGAGCAGATCGGGATCCGGATCGCAGATACCGGAATCGGCATGGATCGGAGCGAAGTTCCTCATATTTTCGATCGCTTTTATCGGGCCGACCCATCCCGCGGCGTAACGCCAGGCATTGGCCTGGGACTGTCGATCGCCAAATGGATTATCGATGAGCATGGCGGATCGGTTGAGGTCATGACCAAATTTGGTGAGGGAACGACATTTATTATCTGGCTTCCGGCCGTCTTTAACGCCTTGCCGGAATAAGCTATAATAGAGGAGGTTCCCTCCGTCAGGAAAACCGGGAACGAGAAAGCAGGGATACGACAATGGAAGTTATTAAAATCTCGCCGCGCGGATATTGCTACGGGGTCGTCGATGCGATGGTACTGGCCAGACAGGCCGCCAAAAACCTCGATCTTCCGCGCCCGATCTATATATTGGGCATGATCGTCCATAACAGTCATGTCACGAATTCCTTTGAGGACGAAGGCATCATCACTCTGGATGGTCCTAACCGGATGGAGATTTTGAATCAGGTGGAGAGCGGCACCGTGATTTTCACGGCGCATGGCGTGTCACCGGAGGTTCGCAAGCTTGCCAGAGATAAGGGGCTTACTACCGTGGACGCCACCTGTCCCGACGTCACAAAGACGCATGTTCTGATCAAGGAGAAGGTGGCCGAAGGGTATGATGTCGTCTATATCGGCAAGAAGGGACATCCTGAGCCGGAAGGCGCCGTTGGCGTTGCGCCCGATCGAGTGCATTTGATCGAGAAGGAAGAAGAGATCGAAGCCTTGGAAATTACGGCGGATAAGATCGTAATTACGAATCAGACAACGATGAGCCAATGGGATATCAAGCATATCATGAAAAAATTGCTGGAGAAATTCCCGGGCGCCGAAGTCCATAACGAAATCTGCCTGGCTACTCAGGTGCGGCAAGAAGCGGTTGCGGAACAAGCCGGTCAAGCGGATTTGGTGATCGTTGTAGGCGATCCTCGAAGCAACAACTCGAACCGCTTGGCTCAGGTATCAGAAGAGATTGCAGGCGTGACAGCCTACCGTATTGCGGATGTGTCCGAATTGAAGACCGAGTGGCTTAAAGGCATTCAAAAAGTTGCGGTAACCTCCGGTGCATCGACGCCTACGCCGATTACAAAAGAAGTCATCGCCTATCTGGAGCAATACGATGCTGAGGACCCGGAAACGTGGGAGATCGTTCGTACGGTTAATATGCAAAAGCTGCTGCCTCCGGTTAAAGCCGGTGCAAAGAGCAAAACCGAACAGGTTAGTCAGTAGGCTGACCGGTTCAGAACCCGCCAGATCAACCTGCAGTTTTAATATCATATCGATCAACAGCCGTCCCAAGAGTTCTTCGAAGGGCGGCTGTTTTTTTGTTTGCCGAGAAGGGACAGGGTATATTTCCAAGTTTTGCGGGGTCCTTCGCGTTGGGATTCATGTTATACTCCTTTTAGAAAGATTACAAAATTGTTACTATATGTTCATGTTCAAAAAATCAGGTTTGCAGGACCAAGAAGGTTGGATGAAGATAGGGACTAAGTAGCGGAGCTACACGTTTTCGTAGAAAACGACTTCGTAAGCATTTGCTCATGGGGTACGTGAGCAACGGAAGGCCCGTCTGAATTCAAGATTCGACGTCGAATCCGCTTCATGATCTCCTTCGTCATGGAAAGATGACTTTTTGAACAACCACTATATGAATCTAGCTATCAAGGAGATGACAGCATGAAAACAAATCGATTCAATAAACTTATGATGACTGGCGGATTGACTGCTCTTTTGGCCGCTGGACTTGTGGTGCCGGCTTCGGCACAATCGAATACAACGTATACAACTTATACTACTAAGACCACGTTCTCTTCGAACTGGAACACTTATTTCAACTCGATTCCTTGGAATGAGATATATAAGCAAATACCGGCTCAAAACGGAACTAACGGGAATTGGAATTTCCAGAATGGCTCAACTCAGAATGGAACAACCCAGAATGGTTCGTCGCAAAATGAGACTAGCCAGCCAGGTACTAAGCCGGACAGCAATTCCGGTTCCCAGACTCAACCGACTCAACCGACTCAACCGACTCAACCGACTCAACCAACTCAACCGACTCAACCAAACACGGGGGCCAGCACCGATAAATCGCAGTTTGCAACCCAGGTGATCACGCTGGTGAATCAGGAGCGCGCGAAGCAGGGATTGAAGCCGCTCGCGGGAAATGCCGAACTTAACAATATGGCATTGGCAAAGGCGAAGGATATGAGCCAAAACAATTATTTTGACCATACTTCCCCGACCTACGGCTCTCCGTTCGATATGATGAAGAAGTTCGGAATTAGTTACAGCTATGCTGGAGAGAACATTGCCATGGGACAAAAAACTCCTGCAGACGTTGTAAAAGCCTGGATGAACAGTGAAGGGCATCGTGCCAATATTATGAATGCGAATTACAACTTGATCGGCGTCGGTTACTATAACGGATACTGGGCGCAAGAGTTCGTAGGCAGATAAGCAAGAGATTGTGCGCGAAAATGTTGGTTCAGCCATAAGTAATGCGATGCAATGTAATGTAATGCGAATATGAACGACGGTGCGGATACTTCCGCGCCGTTTTTTATTACGGCTTTAGCCAGTTGAGCTCGCGAAGCGTGCGAAACAAAAAACCACCCGCTATGCGGGTGGAGGGATCGAAGGTTTGACCACCAAGACCATTCCGATAAAATTGAGATGTTCAGGCTCAACAATGAAAGGAATGGTCTTAAATGGCAAACAAGAGCTATAGTCTAGCTCACACGAAGTGGATGTGCAAATACCACATTGTGTTCACCCCGAAGTATAGACGGAAAGAGATCTATAATCAAGTAAGGAAAGACTTAATCGAAATTTTCAAACGTTTATGTAAATACAAGGGGGTAGAAATAATAGAAGGCCACATGATGCCAGATCATGTACATATGTTAGTAGCGATACCCCCAAAAATCTCAGTATCTTCATTTATGGGATATCTGAAGGGAAAAAGCTCGCTGATGATATTTGAGAAGCATGCCAGCTTGAAGTATAAATATGGAAACCGGAAATTTTGGGCAGAGGGATACTACGTCAGCACAGTAGGCTTGAATGAGGCCACTGTCGCTAAATATATACGTGAGCAAGAAGCACATGACCAAGCAATGGATAAACTGAGTGTGAAAGAGTATGAGGATCCATTCAGCAGAAACAGTAACAAGAAGAAGTAAACCAGTTTAACTGGTAAGTGAAAGTGACAAAAACACTGAGCCTGAACAATTTTATTGTCAGGCTAGCGTCTTTAGGCGCAGTTTGGCAACAGGGGGTTATACCCCAAGAGCAAACCACCCGTTGGACGGGTGGTTATGATTTATTATAGGCAGGTAAGGCTGCCTTCATTGGAAATTTTCCAATGAAACTCCAGGAGAAGAGGGTATGACCATCGCTAATTGGATAAAATCCAATGAAAAAGCCAAGTATGCCGGATAAGGCGAAGGTTTTGTTAAAATGGTTGGATAATATCCAATCAGCGTCAATGAAAATGAGATTGGGCTGAATCTAATTGGAAATTTTCCAATCAACTCGTCAATTATCCAATCAAGCTGCCAGTAGAGAGGCAAAGTAATTAGACAGAGTAATTAGATAGATTAATTAGGCATGGTAATCAATTCGGCTAAAAGGAATGACGTAAGGGGTTGACGAAACGGGCAAAAACAGCTATATTTACTTTAATGGATAAAAGCATAAAAGCGAACAAGCGTTCAAGCGCGATAGCGTACTCCATGTGAACTTATTAATGTTAATAAATTGGCTATCCCCACTAGGGGTATATTCCGTTAAGATGAAAGGATGAATGAATCATGATCGTTATTACTTCGAATCAAACGCCCGAGGAGCGCGTTCAGGAAATTATCGCCGTTATTGAAAAGGAAGGACTGCAAACTCATGTATCCCGCGGCAAGGACCGGACGGTCATCGGATTGATCGGCGCAATCGAGCCAAAGCTGGCTGAGCATTTACGTCAGATGAAGGATGTTGAGAACGTCATTAAGATTTCAAAATCTTATAAACTGGCCAGTCGCGATTTTCATCCGGAGAACACTCTCATCTCGATCGGCGATGTCAACATCGGTGGCGGCGACCTGGTCGTTATGGGCGGACCATGCGCCGTGGAATCTCCTGAGCAGATCGACGAGATCGCTAGCTTGGTGAAGGCCGCAGGCGGTCAAGTATTGCGCGGCGGCGCCTTTAAACCGCGTACTGGGCCTTATAGCTTCCAGGGCGTCGGGGTAGAAGGGCTCGTTATGATGGCGGAAGCGGGCAAGAAACATGGACTTCTGACCATTACGGAAGTGATGACTCCCGAATATGTGGATGTCTGTGCCGAATATGCCGATATTCTTCAGGTCGGTACCCGCAATATGCAAAACTTCGATTTGCTTCGCAAGCTTGGTACTTGCGGCAAGCCAGTGCTGCTTAAGCGCGGCTTCAGCGCGACGTATGACGAGTTTTTGAATGCGGCTGAATACATTCTGGCCGGCGGTAATCCAAATGTTATGCTGTGCGAGCGCGGAATCCGCACCTTCGAGACATATACACGTAATACGCTTGATTTGTCCGCTATTCCGGTTCTTCAGAGTCTGAGTCATCTGCCGGTCATTTCTGATCCGAGTCACGGAACGGGACGCAGGGAACTGGTCGAGCCTATGACAAAAGCGTCTGTTGCTGCCGGTGCGGATGGACTTATCATCGAGATGCATACCGATCCGGACAACTCTATGACTGGGGACGGCGTGCAGTCTCTGTTCCCGGACCAATTCGCAGCGTTGCTGCGGGATTTGGAGAAGCTGGCACCATTGGTAGGCAAGCGTTTTGATACCTTAAAAGAAGCAGTGCAAATTTAACCAAAAATAAGCGTTTTACTATCCTATAAAAGCTCTCCCGCATATTGAAGCGGGAGGGCTTTTATACTTTTTGTCGATTAGTTTGTACTCAATGTCATAAAACCTAACATCTGATATAAAAATACCTTACATGGCTATTGACGGCTTTCCCCGTGCGGTTTTATAATGACGACAGAATAAACAAAAAGGGTGAACATTAGAACGGATTTCTCGGCATAATGTTCGTGATTGGGAGGAGTTTGTATGTCAGCAGAGTTGGTATTAAGAACAATTCAGGAAAAGCAAATTGAGTGGGTCGATTTTCGTTTTGTTGACTTATCCGGTCGCGCACACCACATCACTCTTCCGGCTAAAGAGGTCGATGAGGATACTTTCGTAAACGGGGTCGCTTTTGACGGTTCTTCGATTCCGGGGTTCCGTGGGATTGAAGAGTCCGATATGGTCATGATGCCGGACCATGGCGCAGTATATGTGGATCCGTTTACCTCGCATCCGACACTGAATGTATTTTGCGACATTTTTACGCCGGATGGGGAAAGATATGAAAGAGATCCTCGCAGCATCGCAGTCCGGGCTGAAGAATACCTGAACGCGAGCGGTGTCGGTACTGCGGCTTTCTTCGCACCGGAGTCCGAATTTTTTATTTTCGACGATGTACGGTATGAGAGCGGAATGAACAAAACTTTTTACTCGGTTGATTCGGAGGAAGCACTCTGGAATACGGGACGTACGGAAGAAGGGGGAAACCTCGGTTATAAAATTCCGGTCAAGGGTGGTTATGTTCCGGTAGCGCCGGCTGATAAGCAGCAGGATATTCGCAGCGAAATGTGCCG
This sequence comes from Paenibacillus sp. FSL R5-0407, assembly GCF_038009185.1. Taxonomy (NCBI): domain Bacteria; kingdom Bacillati; phylum Bacillota; class Bacilli; order Caryophanales; family Paenibacillaceae; genus Paenibacillus; species Paenibacillus sp. FSL R5-0407. The sequence continues at coordinate 48,233 of NZ_JBBPAX010000001.1, forward strand.
GCTTCTTGAAGAGGCGGGCATTCGCGTAGAGCGTCACCACCATGAAGTGGCTACCGCCGGTCAAGCTGAAATCAACTTCCGTTTCGATACTTTGTTGAAAACGGCTGACAATTTGATGGTCTACAAATATATCGTGCACAACACGGCCATCCAATTCGGCAAAACAGCAACCTTCATGCCGAAACCGCTCTTTGGCGATAACGGCTCCGGAATGCATGTTCACCAATCGATCTTTAACGGCGACACACCTCTCTTTTACGAAAAAGGCGCCTATGCCAACTTGAGCGAAACGGCGCTGCATTATATCGGCGGTATCCTGCACCATGCGCCGGCATTGATCGCGTTTACGAATCCGAGTACGAACTCGTTTAAACGTCTGGTTCCGGGTTACGAAGCTCCGGTCAACCTGGTCTATTCGAAGGGTAACCGTTCGGCTGCCGTACGTATTCCGGTTGCGGCTGTAACGCCTAAAGGCTGCCGGATCGAATTCCGTACTCCGGATTCGACGGCGAACCCGTACCTCGCTTTTTCGGCGATGTTGATGGCGGGCCTTGACGGAATCAAACGCAAAATCGATCCGACCAAAGAAGGCTACGGACCGTTCGACAAGAACATCTACGAACTGTCGGATGAAGAAAAGGCGGGTATCCGCAGTGTTCCCGGTTCACTCGACGAAGCGCTGAGCGCTCTGGAATCCGATTATGAATTCCTGACGGAAGGCGGCGTATTTACTAAAGCATTCATCGATAATTTCATCGATTTAAAACGGGCGGAAGCCAGATCGGTAGCTATCCGTGTTCATCCTTACGAATTCGGGCTTTATTACGATCTGTAAACCGGTTAGAATCAAAAAAGCGATTGGACCAGGGGGATTTCACCCCTCAGTCCAATCGCTTTTTTGCCGATCATAATAAAAAGCCGCCCGGATAAACACTCGGCGGCCTTTTATTAAAGCTGTACTTTTAATTTATTCCCGCAGGACTCCCGGATGACAAGCTCCGGCTCCACAACCACGTTGCTGGTTACGGACTGTGTATTCATCAGATCAAACAATAAAGAGGCGGCAAGTCTGCCGATCTTATCTTTATTTTGCCTTATGGTGGACAAGGCAGGGCTTGTGTATTTACAAGCTTCGATGTCGTCGCAACCGATGATAGCGACGTCTTCGGGAACGCGGAATCCATGTTCCTTCAATGCCCGCATGGCACCGATGGCAATGAGGTCGGAAGCGGCAAAGATGGCCCGAGGCAGGCTGCCGGATTCGATCATTTTATTAATAGCCTCATAACCGCTCTCTTCGAAAAAGTTTTCCCCATTTACGAACCAGTTATCGAAAACGGGAAGCCCGAAACTTTCGATGGCGTCCTTGTACCCTTTCTCCCGCATATTCGAAATATCCGATTCCAGTGTGCTTCCGATGTATCCCAGCTCCCGATATCCCTGGAGGTAGAAATGTTCAACTACCTTATAAGACATTTTGTAATTGTCGGACATAATATAACCGGAGCTTTTACCCTTCAGTTCGATATCGACGCCAATGCATGGAATTTCGCTGTGGTCCAGCTCGCTGATCGACGGTTCCACTTGCTGCCCTGTAACAATGATGCACCCGTCGACTTGAAAGTGTCGGCAACGGGCCAAATAATCACCGTCAACAGCATGAGATTTTTCGTTGGAGAAGAACAGGAGGTCATAGCCCAGAAAGCCCATTTGTTTCTTAAAGGAGTTAAGCACCTCAACAAAGAACGGGTGGGTAAAGTCGATATTCAGTTTACCGGCAAAGATCACTCCGATCAGACTGGATTTCTTGGTGGCCAGTGTTTTCGCTGAGTTGGAAGGGACATACCCTGTCTGTTTCATGATTTCGTGAACTTTCGCTTTGGTTTCTTCGGAAATGTCACTATAGTTGTTAATGATTTTGGATACGGTAGATACTGAAACTCCCGCCATTTCCGCAATCGTTTTTATATTGACCGACAAAAATTTTGCCCCCTCTCTTGAAAGAGAATCAAATCGGGTTATTCTTGTTGCGAAATAGGTTTCGAAACTCTTTTCGTAATTTAAGTTTACAGGCTACCTTTAAGCAAGTCAATTAAAAAACGATGTTTATATTCCTTAAGGGGAGAACTATATCTGTTGATGGGATAAGGATTGAAGCGCTATCTTTTCCGAATGGACAAGCGGTCTTAAGCAGGATAAAACCAGTTACAAAAAATATCTTTACAAACGTTTGGAATGATGCAATAATGTGTTTTGACGAAACCGCTTTCGGAGAAAAACGAAGATTTGCGAAACAACAGCACAGTTTTAACGAAAATTTTCGTAGATTAATCGCAAACCACGTCCGAAAGAGCAGTCAATTAATTACCAAATTAGGGGGTAGCAACATGGTAAAGAGAATTTCAGCCTTGGTACTGGCAGGCGCTCTAACACTCAGCCTTGCTGCATGTGGCGGCAATAACGACAAAGCAGCACCTTCCAATGAAGGCGGAAGCAAATCATCCGGTGAGAAGAAAGTCGTGAAAATTCTCCACTGGAAGCAAGAAAACATTAATAAAGCGATGGAAGAAATCAACGCTGATTTCGAAAAGAAATATCCGGAATATAAAGTCGAATACACGACTACAGGTCCGGATGACGAATATAAGCAAGCACAGAGAGCTAGAATCACAGCTAACGATGTAGACGTTCTGGCCGACTTGTCGGGCATGAGACTTTCGCCGCAAGACTGGACACCAGGCGCGAAAACTCCGGATTGGCAGCAATGGATCGATTCCGGCCTGATCGCTGATCTTTCGGGTCAAGAGCTGGTGAAGAACTGGAACGCGAACGATATCGAAAAAGCCGGTACATATAATGGCAAGGTTTATGCCGTTCCTACCGGTAAAGTGGCCATGTCGGGTCTGTTCTACAACAAACAGATTTTCGAAGACAACGGTTTGAAAGTGCCTACAACCTGGTCTGAATTCCTTAAGCTTTGCGAGGATTTGAAGGCTAAAGGAATCACTCCGATCGGGGTGGCCGGTAAAGACGTATGGCCTTTGAAACTGCCGGTATTTGCGCTTCAAGCGAAAATCCTGGGCGGCGGCGACCAACAAAAATGGATCGAAGGCGTTTGGAAGGGCGAAACAGCGTTCAATGACGCTGAAGCCGTTGAAGTGCTCGACAAAATGAAAACGATCCAAGACAACTACATGATCGACGGGTTCATGGGAATCGACTACGCTTCCGCTCCTGCGATCTTTGCTACAGGTAAAGTAGCTATGCTCGCTGACGGATCGTGGGATGCTCCTACAATCGCTACAGCTAACCCGGATCTGAAATTCGGATACTTCCCGGTTCCGGCTACTGAAGATGCTGCGAAAAACGCTTCTTTCGTAGGTAAATACGATGTAACCTGGTATGTTGCTGAGAAAGGCCCGAACAAAGAAGGCGGACTCAAATGGCTGGAATTCTTCTCGCAGCCTGAAAACTACACTAAATTCGTCAAAGCGGCAGGCTTTATTCCTACCCAAGACAATATTTCCACGGACAGCGAGTTTATCGATAACGAACTGACTCCTTACCTGGGCGATTTTGAATTGGCTTACGAAATCATGATGATCAACCGCGAAAACGTGGGCGAACATCTTGCTGCAGAAGGCGTGCATACAGAATATCTGGCACCGGGCGGACAATTTAAGACCGCTAAGGAATTGGCTGATGTGCAACAAAAAGAATGGGAAGCAGCAGCTCCAAGATAACTTAGAGAGACAATTATAAAGAACATACTGCCCTCGGGGTCTGCGTAGGCAGACCCCGATCATTTATTTGATTTGGACCTGCGAGGTGAGAGAGATGTATCCATTTGGCAAAGGCTTTGCAAGATATATACCGTTTTTATTACTGCTGATCCCTATGGGATTGTACCTTGTCTTTTATTTTGGACCCTCCGTAATGACCGTGATTTATTCCTTTACCGACGTAAAAAACATCCCCGGCAGTTCCATGAAATTTGTCGGCCTGGAAAATTATTATGATCTATTTTACTCCGGAAACTCTGGAGAACGCTGGCGCTCCATTATTAATACATTAATCTTCATGTTTATCGTTACCATTGTTCAGAACGGAGTCGCCTTGTTCATTGCCGTACTGATTAACCAACGGCTTCGCGGCGACTATTTCTACCGTGCCGTCTTCTTCTTGCCGGTCGTACTGGGTGTAGCTGTCGTTGCTCTGATCTGGAGCATGATGTTCGACCCGATGAGTGGTCCGGTAAATATGCTGTACGAGTGGCTGTTCGGATATAAAGATATGTTTTTTGCCAGCTTTACGCATGCGTTCGGATACATTATTTTCGTGCAAATCTGGATGTACATGGGCTACTCCATGCTGATCTTCCTGGCTGGCTTGCAGTCGGTGCCGAAGGATTTGTATGAAGCTGGTTATATCGACGGCACGAACAAATGGCAATCTTTCCGTCACATTACTTTCCCGTTGATCGCTCCTTCCTTTACCGTGAACATGCTGCTTTCGATTATCGGCGCGATGTCCACGTTCGATATCATTCTGGCTACGACGGATGGACGATTTAACACAAGAACGATGGCTTATGACGTTTATAAAGAAACCTTCCGAGGCAGCCTTGAGATGGGACTTCCATCCGCATTGTCTGTCGTTCAGTTCCTGATCATTCTCGTCTTCGTCGTTGTTGCGGTGAGACAGACGCGTAAGAGAGAGGTGGAATATTAATCATGAAAAATTCCAAATCGTTTACAGTCCTGTCCTACGCTGTCATTGCTATATTGCTGGTTTTATATGTGGTACCGCTGATTCTCGTACTCAATGTTTCCATTAAATCCTACCCCGAATATTTGATGAATCCGATCGGTCTCGTCAAAGAAATCCAGTGGAGCAATTACGCTACCGCATGGACAGAGGGGAATTTTGCTAACTATTTCCTGAACAGCGTGATCTATACCGGGGTGGCAACCGTGTTGACCATCATTGTGTCTGTTATGGGCGCTTTCCCGGTAGCCCGCGGTTATGTCAAATGGGCCGGGTTCATCTATTTGTTCTTCCTGTTGTCCCAATTTCTGCCGAACCCGATGGTTGCCCAGTATAAGCTCATGTTATCGATGCGCGAAAGTCTGGACATGTTCGGCTATGACACCAAGCTGGGATATATCATTCTCAAAACGTCAGGTACCGGCGTCGTCTTCATGATGTTTGTCGGTTATATCAAATCGATCAGCCGGGAACTGGATGAAGCGGCCGGGATGGACGGATCGGGTTATCTCCGTTATTTGTTCCAAATGATTCTGCCGCTGATGAAACCGGTTATCGCTACCGGCGTTATTTTGACGGCTATCGGTATCTGGAATGACTTTGTCGGCCCGATCATGTATCTGCCAAGTAAAGTCAACTATCCAATCACTTTCGGTCTGAAGGAATTCAAAGGTCAATACGGCAACAACTGGCCGCTCTTGGCCTGCGGTATTACCATTGTGGCAGCCCCGTTAATCGTGCTGTATACCTTCATTCAAAAATATCTCGTGGACGGAGCGCTTGCGGGAGCGGTTAAATCCTGAAGTTGTTCCACGGAACAGAATCCCGCATACCTTCGTAGAGCGGGATTCATTTTTGCCTGAAACAGGAGTCCGGCCGATATGGACGGATTTAATGTTTACGATATCCAAGGGAGAGGGAGAATCACATGAAGAGCAAAAAGTGGGAGTTTCTAGGTAGCCAGGGCCAATTTAAGCTGGAGCAGCCGGAAAAAAGCAGTTATTTGTATTTTCCGCTGGTCAACGAAGCGGGAATGATGTCCGCGATCACGCCTAATTTACACGGAGAAATGACCTCCGGCCACAATTCGTTTTTGATGGAGCCGGTATCGGTGCTGGATCTTCATAATTCCAAAGCTTCAAGAAACTTTTGGGTGTACCTGGAGGGAAGCGGTGCCTGGTCCGTGAGTGGGAATTCGGCCAAGCAAAATGCTGCGTTATTCTCCGGTAGCGAAGAGAAGAGCGAACTTGAGGGAGGCTTTCTTTGGCATAAAGTAACCCGGGAGCATGCGACTGCCGGCTTGCGGGCCGAAACGGTCAATTTTGTGCCTGTTACGGACGACAAAATCGAACTTATGAAAGTGAAGATGACCAATACAGGAACATCCCCGCTTCGGCTAACTCCGACTGCGGCGATTCCGATCTATGGGCGGTCGGCGGATGACCTCCGCGATCATCGTCATGTTACTTCCTTGCTGCATCGCACCTTCACTTCGCAACACGGTGTAGAAGTTCAGCCGGCGCTTTCTTTTGACGAGCGGGGACATCGCGTCAATAAGATGACTTACGGCGTGTTCGGCGCCGGTGCAAGCGGAGAGGTCCCTGTAGGCTTCTTCCCGGAAACCGAAGGCTTTACGGGTGAGGGCGGTGCCCTAGATTGGCCGGAAGCCGTAGTAGCAAACCTGGAACCGGCTGTAAAGGCCGGAGCCGAGCTCGAAGGCTTTGAAGCGACCGGGGCTCTTCGTTTCGAAGAGGTTACCCTTGCTCCGGGGCAAGCTGTGTCCTATGTTATCGCGATGATCATCGCCGATGACCGGATCGATCAGGAGCGGATTGCCGCCGACTATTTGTCGGAAGCGCGTTTCGATGAGCTGCTTGGTCAGAATGAAGCCTATTGGCAGGCCAAGCTGGATACGGTTACCTTCCATACCGGCGATAAAGAGCAGGATATGTGGATGAAATGGGTAACCCTTCAGCCGATTTTGCGGCGTCTCTACGGCAACTCCTTCCTCCCTTACCATGACTATGGCCGTGGGGGAAGAGGCTGGCGCGATTTGTGGCAGGATTGCCTGGCCCTTATGGTCATGGAGCCTGCGGAGGTCCGGAACTTGCTGCTTAACAACTATGCGGGTGTCCGGATGGATGGCAGCAACGCGACCATTATCGGATCGAAACCCGGCGAGTTCGTAGCGGACCGCAACAACATTCCTCGCGTCTGGATGGATCATGGGGCTTGGCCGCTGCTGACGACGCTGCTGTACATTCATCAAAGCGGGGACTTGGAGCTGCTGCTTCAACCGCAGACCTATTTCCGCGACGTATTCGTCAAACGCTGCAAGGAACGTGATTTGACGTGGACTCCGGAGCAAGGAAACAAGCTGCTGACCGGGGACGGGAAAGTCTATGAAGGAACGATCCTGGAGCATATCCTGCTGCAAAATGTGACTCCGTTCTTCCATGTTGGAGAACACGGCAACATCCTGCTGGAGGGCGCCGATTGGAACGACGGCCTTGACTTGGCGCCGAACCGCGGCGAAAGCGTGGCGTTTACGGCTTTCTATGCGAGCAACCTGCTTGAGCTTTCTGGGCTGTTGCTAGAGATGAATGAGAAGACCGGCCAGGATTCCGTGGAGATCGCCGAAGAAATGGCGATTCTGTTCGACACCTTATGTAATCCGGTAGCTTACGACAGCATTGCCGATAAACGGGCTTTGCTGCAGCGTTATTACGATTCCATTGTTCCTTCTGTTTCCGGAGCGAAGGTGAAGCTGGATATCCGTCAGGTCGCCGAAGACTTGAAGCGTAAGGGCGAATGGGCGATGGAGCATCTGCGCCGGAACGAATGGATCAAGAACAAGGAAGGCCATGAATGGTTTAACGGGTACTATAACGATCATGCCGAGCGGGTAGAGGGAGACCAGCCAAGCGGGGTACGGATGACATTGACGGGCCAAGTGTTCACGATCATGGGCGGCGTCGCCACCGAAGAACAGGTCGGTAAAATATCCTCCGCCGTGAACCGTTATTTGAAAGACGACAAGATCGGATACCGTTTGAATTCCCGGTTTGGTGGTATTCAGCAGGATCTGGGACGGGCGTTTGGATTCGCCTTCGGACATAAGGAGAACGGCGCAATGTTCAGTCATATGACCGTGATGTATGCGAACGCATTGTATAAGCGCGGTTTTGTGAAGGAGGGCTTCGACGTCCTGGACTCCATATACAAACTGTCCGCCGACTTTGAGCAAAGCCGCATGTATCCGGGAATTCCGGAGTATATCAACGAAAAAGGACGCGGCATGTACACGTATCTGACCGGATCGGCCAGTTGGCTGCTGCTGACCCAGTTGACGGAAGTGTTCGGGGTCAAGGGCTATTACGGCGATTTGCAGTTGGAGCCGAAACTGATGAAACCGCAGTTTGACGTGGACGGTAAAGCTTCCGTTGAGACGTTGTTTGCCGGACGTATGCTGCGTCTCGTTTATTGTAATCCTCAAGGAGCCGATTACGGAGCATATCGCATTCAATCCGTTACCTTGAACGGGGAGTCGCTTCCTTTCGTTGTTTCGGGAGAAGGCTGCCTGATTCAACGGAGCGTGATCGAAAAGCTTTCCGAAGACGGATTGCATGAGCTTGAAATTGTATTGGGGCAATAAAGCCCGTTAGTGATTTTGGGAGGCATTTCAGCAATGGCTTATCAACTTAAGAATGAACAACTGGTGATTGAAATCGCTGAGCCCGGAGATTATCGGGGATCCCGTTTTGATTGGAACGGATTTATTACGGACGTTACATTACTCGATGGAAATCATTCCTACTGCGTTCCCGAAAGCCTGGTGCCCGGTCAGGGCACCGGAGGCGCGGGCCTGTGCAATGAGTTCGGAATTAAGGAACCGATCGGCTACGAGGACGCGCCAGTAGGTGAGCCGTTTCCCAAACTCGGCGTCGGGCTGCTGACCCGGCCAGACGACCGGGAATATGACTTCTCGCGAGCGTATCCGGTCAAACCCTTTGCAACTGAAATCGAAATAGAAGGCACCCGGAAAATTACGTTTCGGATAACTCCGGAAGATTGCCGTGGATATGCCGTTGCCGTTACCAAATCGGTTTCGATTGACAATAACCGGCTTACCGTGGAGTATCTGCTTCATAATACTGGGACGAAGCCTATCCTTACTGAGGAATATTGTCATAATTTCTTTGGAATCGACGGTTATCCGATAGGTCCGGATTACGTATTGAAGTTTCCGTTTGAATTGTTTCCCTGGGCGGATGAAGAGGAAACGCTTGCCGGCCTGATCTTTAGCAAGGGAAATGCCGGCGAAGTTCGCTGGGACCATACGCCAAAAGACCCGTTTTATTTCCGCCTTCCGGGTTTTGATGGAAATAAGTACCCTTGGATCTGGGAGTTGCTGCACAACCCTAGTGGAGCAGGCGTCCGTGAAATCAGCAGATTCCATGTTTCGGCTGCGGCGGTTTGGGGAATCGGCCATGTCGTATCCCCGGAAATGTTTATTGAAGTGAAACTGGCTCCCGGCGAACAAAAGACCTGGTCGAGAGTATATGAATTTTTCGCGAAACCGGACTAGGTCCTTTGACGGGATGAAGCGTTAATGTGTCAATTCTGCAAACTGCGGGTTTTGACGAAATATCAGCTTGCTGGAAAAAAGAATAGTTGCTATGATAATCCTTATCTAAAACTTCGAACCATATTAGACAATGAGGAGAAAGGATGGGGGAGCAATGAGCAAGAGAGCTTACAACTTTAACGCAGGACCGGCGGCCCTGCCACTTGCTGTGCTGGAACGCGCGCAAGCGGAATTTGTCGATTTTAAAGGTACCGGAATGTCCATTATGGAGATGTCGCACCGCGGCAAGGTATATGAAGAGGTTCATAATGAAGCCTCAAGCCGCTTGCTGAACCTGTTGGGGAATCCGGAGGGATACAAGGTATTGTTCCTGCAAGGCGGAGCTACGACGCAATTCGCTATGCTTCCGATGAACCTTTTGACGGAAGGCAAAACGGCCGGCTACGTGAAGACGGGAAGCTGGGCGAACAAGGCGCTCAAGGAAGCCAAGCTGATCGGGGATACCTTTGTCGCAGCTTCTTCCGAAGAAGATAAATATATGTCGGTACCGGATCTCAGCAAGCTGAACCTTCCTGAGAACGCAGCTTACCTGCATGTTACTTCCAATGAAACGATCGAAGGAACTCAATTCCAAAGCTTCCCGGATACCGGCAGCGTGCCTTTGATTGCGGATATGTCGAGCGATATTTTGTGCCGTCCTTTTGATTTGACCCAGTTCGGCGTCGTTTATGCCGGCGCACAGAAGAATCTGGGACCATCCGGCGTAACGGTGGTAATCGCCCGCGAGGAGCTTCTTCAGAACTCCCCTAAGCACTTGCCTAGCTATTTCCGTTACGATACCCATGCCGAGAATAACTCGCTTTATAACACGCCGCCATCCTTCTCGATTTATATGGTGAACGAAGTGTTGAAATGGATCGAAGAGCAGGGTTCCCTGGCAGGAATCGAGCAGAAGAACAAGGACAAAGCGAATCTTCTGTACCAGGCGATCGATGGCAGCGGCGGATTCTACCGCGGATGCGCGAATGCGGCAGACCGTTCGATCATGAACGTGACCTTCCGTCTTGCTTCCGAGGAGCTGGAGAAGCAGTTCATCAAGCAATCGGAACTGGAAGGTTTCGTAGGCCTGAAGGGTCACCGCAGCGTCGGCGGGCTTCGTGCCTCCATTTATAACGCAGTGCCTTATGACAGCGTCAAAGCACTTGTTGACTTCATGACCGAGTTTCAAAAAGCGAACGGATAAAAATTAATTAAGCAAGCTTGAAGCGGCAGCGGAGGACAATCCTCCGGCTGCCGTTTTTGTTGGCGCTTAGCTACAGACCATTCTTTTTGATGCGGCTTTTCCGGATAAACTGTTATAATAAAGAGATTGAGTTCAAAAAAGACATATAGAGGTGTTGATCAACATGGCATTGCATATTGTACTCGTGGAGCCGGAGATTCCGGCGAATACCGGGAATATTGCGAGAACCTGCGCGGCGACCGGCATTCACTTGCATCTGGTGCGGCCTCTCGGTTTTCGAACTGATGACGCTACGTTAAAAAGGGCGGGACTTGATTACTGGTACGCCGTAAATATCGAATATCACGATTCGTTTGCCGAGGTAGAAGAGAAATACAGCGGCAGCCGGTTTTTCTTCGCTACAACTAAAGCCAAGAAGCGTTACACGGATTTCGAATACCAAGATGGAGATTTCTTTGTGTTCGGTAAAGAAACCAAGGGGCTCGCGCCTGAAATTTTGGAGGCCCACCCCGAGACGGTGATGCGGATGCCGATGACCGACAAGGTCCGCTCGCTCAATTTATCGAATTCCGCGGCGATTATCGTTTACGAAGCGCTGCGGCAGCTGGATTTTCCGGGGATGGAATAACGGGAAATTGCGAGGAATAGCGGTATATAAATTGTGGAGGTACTGAACATGTCTCAACTTAGAACAGAAAAAGAAAAAATGCTCGGGGGCGAGTGGTATGACGCCAGCGATGCGGAGCTGGTCGCTGAACGGTTAAAGGCCCGCCAACTGACCCGCCAATACAATCAGACGCTTGAGGATGAAAGAGAGCAGAGAACGGCCATTCTGAAGGAACTATTCGGATCTACCGGGGAGCATATTTATATTGAACCGACATTCCGGTGCGACTATGGATCGAATATTTACGTCGGGGACCAATTTTACGCCAACTTTGATTGCGTGATACTGGATGTTTGCGAAGTGCGGATCGGGGACTTTTGTTTCATGGCGCCGGGTGTTCATATCTATACGGCGGCGCATCCTTTGAATCCGAACGAGCGGAACTCCGGGGCCGAATTCGGGAAGCCGGTGACCATCGGCAATAACGTCTGGATTGGCGGCCGTGCTGTTATTGTGCCGGGCGTCACGATCGGCGATAACGTAGTCATCGCGGCGGGGGCGGTAGTCACGAAGGATGTACCTGATAATGCGGTTGTCGGAGGGAATCCTGCGAAAATAATTAAATACGTTGAGATTTAGCGAATCAGCAGGAATCCTGAAAAAAATAGCGAATTATAAAATAGGAATAGGTATTTGGTTCTATTTTACATAATATTTTTTCAGGAGAGGTGTACGTTTTATGAAACCTGCTGGTGTGGTCCGCAAAGTGGACCAGCTGGGAAGAATTGTCTTGCCCAAATCGCTGCGAAAGAGATATCAGATGAACGAGGGGGATCCTGTAGAAATTTTGGTGCAGGGTGACCACATCATTTTAGAGAGATATCGCCCAAAATGTGTGTTCTGCGGTTCCATGGAACAAGTGAGCGACTTCAAGGAACGTTCCATTTGCCATCAGTGTCTGCTGGAAATGAACCGGTTGTCCTAACCCGTTCGGAGTGGCGAGCTGCCCGGCGGTTACGCGGGGAGACTTGCCTGCGATGCGGTCTGAAATAAATAAGCCTCCCCAGAAGGGGAAGCTCATTTATTTACAGGCCTTTTGTTTTGTCATCATTGTAGGATGAAGTCAGAATGCCGCACAGGAACATGGCCAGCACCACAGTAATAATCCAAAATGTTAGCGAAAAACTCATAGCGGAACACCTCCACGTTATACTCCTGCTCCTATTATACCCATCTCTCCATTAAAAATAAATCAAATTATGATCTATTTCATAGACAAAATAAAAGAGTCTCGTGATTACCTATTTAAAAAACAGAAAATGCGTTGGAACCGGACGGAGCTGCCCGTCGGACGGCTTGTTGACGACCCGGCCGTTCACGATCAGGGAAGAGGATCCACCTCCATCCAGGTTATAAGCGTCCTGAACGCCAAGTTTGTACAACTTCTCCTGCAACTCGGTCAACGTGGCGCCGGAGCTTCCGTTCTCATCCCTGCCGTCAATGACGAGAATCAGGAGCTGATCGTCCTTGTAGTTGCCGATGACCGTGCGGGGAGCCCGCAGCGGGGAAGTCTTCCATTTTTGCGGAATGGTCGTTTTCACGCCGTTATTCAGCAAAATCGGGACAAAGGACGCACCGAACGAAGGCTGCAGCTTGTCCAAATCGGCTTTGTTTTTATACTTTCCTCCGATCAGCTTGCCGGATTTGCTGAGACCTACAAAGAATAAATCCTTAAAGGTCGGTTCGAATCCGGTCAAATACTCCCCGTTTAATACGGTAGTGCTAAGCGGGTATCTCTTCCCTTGCGAATCTGCAAATCCTCCGGCATTGATCCCGGCTACGGCTCCATGCCGCTGAACAGCCCGGAGCGTCGTTTCCGCGCCGCCCAGCTTGTCCTTACCGAGCGACATTTTCATCGCATCCGGCGATTTCAGCTTCACCTTCATGGCGTAGCCTTTATAAGTGCCGGGATTGACTTTGTACAATTCGATCCGGATTTTATCGCTTTGAATGGTCTGGAAAGGCGTGCCCAGCTTTACGGTAATTCTTTTGTTATAAATGACCTCCGGACGGTTGGCCGACTGTTGAGCCGTCTCAACGATCGTTGACATGGTGGAAGTCGTTTTATGATAGAGTTCGGCAGTTTCCTTGATGGAGGAGGCCGTCAGTTTGGCCGCTCCTTCGGCTGCATCCAGCTTTTGGGCGATTTGCCCGGTAACCTGGGGAATCTCAGAATCCGGTGCAAAGCTTACTTTGTCCCGGTTCAGATCGATATTGGCTCCCCCGATGAACAGCGCAATTAACAGTCCCAAGAGGGGACCGGTCGCCAGCAGAAAAAAACGGTTGATTTGTTTGGTCGGTGTTATCATTTCAGCAAATCCATCTTCTTTTGCAGCTCGGCCAGCTGTTTTTTCACTTCGCTTAATTGAGTGTAGAGCTTGTTGCTGTTGTCCGTCTTATCGGTGGTGTTGTCCTTCGTGAATTCCAGGAGCTCATTAAATGTCTCCACTTTGCTTTGCAAATTGTTTACCTCGGTACTAAGCGCGGATAGCTGGGCCGTATAGTCGGTCTTGAGTTCCTCGGTCTTGGCTTGAAAATTGGCTTCCAGCTGCTGCATCATGGATTCCTTCAAATGATTGCTGTATAAGTAAGCGGAAGCGCCTCCCGCACCTATTAACAATATCCAGATCAGAACGATAAGTTTGGCGGATGGCTTGCGTGACGTTCTTCTGGCGCGAGAGGTCTCAGTTGCGAGTTCAGTATTGTATGACATGTGATCACCTCTGGGTCTTTATTTCCAGACTACATTCTATCATGTGGTTTCTATTATCGCAAAATACACTAGATTCTGACAAAGCGGCGTAAATTTAACTTCGGAAAGTGAATTGCGAACCTAATTTGTCCTCAGGTACAATCGCCTTAAAGTTGAATAACGGGGGGCGCTGACATGGAGCTATGGCTCGGAGAGATGATTCGCAGCTTGCCGGCAGGCCTGAAAAATGAGGTTGATGGTTATTTAGATGAAGGAACGTTTATTTCATTTGCCGGGCAGGTAACGGTCGGAGAAGCAAGCGACAGCGAAAACGGAATCGAGCAGAAAGGACGGGCAGGAAAGGAGGCTATTCAGGATTTGCTGAAACAACCGGCTTGGAAGGAGACGGAGTGGCGGATCCATCAGAACGGCAACTATGTAACTTTCGTCCTGCCTCCCGGACTACATGCGGAGTCGTTGTTAAGGGCTTCGTTGCTTAAGGGAACGGCATTTTGGCCGGGCTCGGTCCTAGAAAAGGATGAGGGGAAGGACGGCCCTGCCATAGAGCTGGTCCGTGATCCCGAGGTCTTTACCGTTGTTTTTGGAGGACATGACGCCTCGGCGATCCGCACGGGGCTGGACCGGATCGCCGAGGCGTTGTCGGAGTTTACCGCACGTTTCGAGTGTTGAAACCGGTGCTCGTTCTCCGGGATATCGCGAATTTATTATTCATGCGGGGATCTGTCATCAGCCGCCGGCGCAGCCTGGTGCCATCCGTCGACCACGCCCTGATAGAGCGCAATTCCTTGCTCGCCTTCGGGCGTCAGGACATAGCGGCCTCGCGCAACCCGGCGGAACCAGCCATAGTAGTTCCGCTGAAGGAATGCGGCGGCGTTGCCGATGCCGCTCCGGTCGCGGACCTCGCGCGGCGCCATCTCTCCGCCTGCCTGAAGGGCTAGGGCGACCCGTAGCGCCTTTTCGCGGTAGGCGGTGACCAGCTTCGTTCCGTTGCTGCCGCCGACATTGTAATCTCCGCTGCGTTCGTTGAACTCGTAAAGCAGCTTGGAGGCCCGTGCTTTGATCACTTTAGGTGATGGCACGATAACTTTGTCGCCCGGGGAACAGAGAATCTCCACAAAGGGCGGTTTTGTTTTATAGCGCGTTACGGTGATCAGGCCTAGACCCAGCCTGCGGCAAAGGATCGTAATTTCGTTCCAGCGCTGATTGTGGGCCCCGCGTTTGGCGCGGTTGCGTTCCACGGCGAGATAGACGTCGCTGCTTAGCTTTTGTCTTTCCAGCCCTTGCAGCAGCAGGTGGAGATTGAATGTCTTTTTCATTTCCACGATGAGAGGCTGCTCACTGTACGGCGAAATTCCAACCAGATCGCAGTGTCGAACCTCGCTTTTGACACTGTAGCCCCGCTCCTCGAAAAATGCCTTAAGCGGCGCATACAATTCCGTCTCATGCTGTACTGCCATCACGATCTTCCTTTTCAAGAAAATTTGCTTACCAAAAAATTATATCATATCCGAAGGTCAACTTATCCGCTCCCTCCGCATAGGTATGTAATACACTTTTTCCAAAAAGCGCGGCGATGTAACGCCGCATTCACACCCGGTGTAAAGAGCCGACGGGACAAAGAGCAAGGCATGAGCCCAGCGTTTCAGCCAGGATCACTAACGGGGGAATCAGAACACACCAAGCGGAGTACAGGAGGTACCGAATATGGATATTTTTGAACGTATAGCGGCATACCGGGCGGAGAGCGATTCGCTTGTCTGGAACGGAACATTCAAGCAATATATCGAATTGCTCGCCACAGACCCTGCGCCTGCCATGACAGCCCATGCCCGGGTATATGAAATGATCGAATCTTATGGCGTAGAAGAAGTGAACGGCCGGAAAAGGTATAAGTTCTTTGAACAGGAAATTTTCGGGCTCGATCGTGCGGTGGAGAAGCTGGTGGAGGAATATTTTCATTCGGCGGCAAGACGACTAGATGTTAGGAAGCGGATCCTGCTGCTGATGGGGCCGGTCAGCGGCGGCAAATCGACACTGGTGACGCTGCTAAAAAGAGGATTGGAGAAGTTCTCGCGTACCGACAAAGGGGCTGTCTATGCCATAGCGGGCTGCCCGATGCATGAAGACCCGCTACATTTGGTGCCTCATGAGCTGCGGTCCGAGGTGGAAAAGGCGCTTGGCGTGCGGATTGAAGGTAATCTTTGCCCGGTATGCCAGATGAGATTGAAGACGGAATATGACGGGGACATTGAACAGGTTGCTGTTGAGAGAGTGCTGTTGTCGGAAGATGGCCGGGTCGGTATCGGCACGTTCAGTCCTTCGGATCCGAAATCACAGGATATCGCGGACTTGACGGGAAGTATTGATTTTTCCACTATTACGGAATATGGTTCGGAATCGGACCCCAGAGCTTATCGTTTTGACGGGGAGCTTAACAAAGCGAACCGCGGTTTAATGGAATTTCAGGAAATGCTGAAATGCGACGAAAAATTCCTCTGGAACTTGCTGTCCCTAACCCAGGAAGGCAATTTTAAAGCGGGGAGATTTGCGCTCATAAGCGCGGATGAGCTAATCATTGCTCACACTAACGAATCGGAGTATAAAGCGTTTATTGCCAACAAAAAAAATGAGGCTTTGCAGTCACGGATGATTGTAATGCCGATTCCATACAACCTCAAAGTGTCCCAGGAGGAGAAAATTTACGCCAAGCTGATCGGACAGAGCGATATGAGCCATGTGCACATTGCCCCGCACGCCCTGCGTTCCGCGGCTATTTTTTCTATACTTACCCGGCTCAAGGAGACCAAGAAGCAGGGCATCGATCTCGTCAAGAAGATGCGGCTGTATGACGGTGAGGAAGTTGAAGGCTACAAGGATGCCGATTTGAAGGAGCTGCAGAACGAATATTTGGAAGAGGGCATGTCCGGGGTGGATCCGAGATATGTCATCAACCGGATTTCCAGCGCGCTGATCAAGCAGGATCTGCACTGCATGGGGGCGCTGGATATCCTCCGCGCCATCAAGGACGGCCTGGATCAGCACGCTTCTATCACGAAAGAGGAGCGGGAACGCTACCTCAATTTCATCAGCATCGCCCGCAAAGAGTATGATGAGCTCGCTAAGAAAGAAGTGCAAAAAGCGTTTGTGTATTCTTTTGAAGAGTCGGCCAGAACCTTGTTCGAGAATTATCTCGACAATATCGAGGCTTTCTGCAATTGGACCAAAATCCGCGATCCACTGACCGATGAGGAGATGGACCCGGACGAACGGCTGATGCGCTCGATCGAGGAGCAAATCGGCATCTCGGAGAATGCCAAAAAGGCGTTCCGCGAGGAAATTCTGATTCGGATCTCCGCCTATTCCCGCAAGGGCCGAAAGTTTGAATACAATCATCATGACCGGCTGCGCGAGGCGATCGAAAAGAAGCTGTTCGCGGACCTCAAGGATATCGTGAAAATCACGACCTCCACCAAAACGCCGGATGAAAACCAGTTGAAACGCATCAACGAGGTCAGCAAGCGGCTGATTGACGAGCACGGCTACTGCCCGGTCTGCGCTAATGAATTGCTGCGATATGTGGGCAGCTTGCTCAACCGTTAATCTAATGGAGTACTATGAGAGTGAGAGCCTGACGACGCTTTTTGTCGCCGGGCTTTATTTATTTGACTATAGATGTGGAATCGGGGAAATCGAAATTGGTTAAGTTATGAGGGATAAGATCGTTCACACTAAGGAGGAAATCTGTTCATGGCAAATATAAACTTGGCAGTTATCTATTACAGCTCGACGGGAACCAACCATCAATTAGCGAGTTGGGCAGCAGAAGGGGCAAAGGCGGCGGGGGCCGAAGTGAAACTGTTGAAGGTCGAGGAATTGGCGCCGGAAGCCGCGATCAACAGTAATCCAGCCTGGAAGGCGCATGTGGAATCTACCAAGGATGTCCCGGTTGCTACATTGGACGATCTGGTTTGGGCGGACGGAATTATTTTCAGCGTGCCGACCCGCTTCGGGAACGTCCCTTCCCAGATGAAGCAGTTCCTGGACACGACCGGCGGTCTGTGGGCTCAAGGAAAGCTCGTCAACAAAGTGGTCAGCGCCATGTCCAGCGCAAGCAACCTGCATGGCGGACAAGAGGCCACCATCTTGTCGCTATATACGACAATGTATCACTGGGGTGCGATCATTGCTGCTCCGGGCTACACGGACCCGGTTACCTTCGCATCCGGAGGAAACCCCTACGGTATGAGCGCCACAGTAGGCCAGGACGGCAAAATCCAGGAGAATCTTCGCGACGGCGTGATCTACCAGGCCAAACGCACCGTGTCCGTGGCGGAGTGGGTGAAGAACGGGAAGTCACAGTAAGAAGTAACTGATGTTGGTAAAGGGCTAAGGTACGAAGGAGCCAAAGTCCAAAGTGTATAATGAGTAATAAAGTGTCACGGAGCCAAAGTGTCGAGGTGCTAAGTGAATTCAACGTGCTAGGGCGCCCCAATGGGCCAAAGTGACAAGTGATGATAGATTGGTGATAGAATTAACTGTAAAACCTACAGCTAATTTTCTGGAATTCCCGGTTTGATGTGAAATAACTGTAAAACCTACCGTTAATTTAGCCTGAATGTGGTGATTTCGCCGAAAAGGGTGAATTTAGCGGTAGGTTTTACATCTAATTTATCTAAAAAGGCTAAGTCGATACATTTAACTGTAGAATTTACAGTTAATTTAACGGCAGCAAGGGTATAGCTCTTTCTTAAGTCAAGGGAAAGCCACAATGGATCAAGTGTCAGGATAGGAACGCCGAATCACGAACAAAGAAGCAGCCTTTCCGCTCTTTTAGGCGGATCGGCTGCTTCTTTGCCAGTAATTAGTTTATAGACTTATAGAATCTTCCGGTAATGCTTTTCCCCGTCATAACTGAACAGCGCGGTTTTGCCCTCCACGACAGTTTCCAAGTGGACCGGTCTGCCCCAGAGACGGAATACGTAGGGCAGCGTACGCTCCAAGTATTTCAAATCCAGCTCAATTCCTTCATACTGGTGCTTCAGCAGCAGTTCTCCGCTTCGCTGATGATCGCCGTCCTTGACGACGATATAAGGCGAGCCGCCGTTGACGCGGGAGGCGACCAGCTGGTCGCGGATGTTCTCCCACGATTTGTCGGTAATTTTCCATTCCGGGCCCTGCTTCTCAAAAATATACAGGTCCAGATCGCGCACCAGTTCTTTCGTTAAATAACTGCGAAGGAACGAAAGATCAGAGTCTAGCTCACGCACCTCGAATATCTTCTCCCTGCCTTTGCCGGGTTCCCGCCCGAACCTCTTCATTTCCTCTTCCGTCGGTCGATCCCAGCGCCGCTCGATATCCTCGAATATCTTAAGCCCGAGGTAGTATGGGTTCAGGCTTTGGCGGGACGGCTGAACGACCGAGGCGTTCAGCTTGGCGAATTCGATCGTTTCGTCGCTCGTTAAGTCCAGCTCGCGCAGGATCCGCTGATGCCAGTAGGAAGCCCAGCCTTCGTTCATGATCTTCGTCTCCATCTGCGGCCAGAAATACAGCATTTCCTCGCGCAGCATGCTCATGATGTCACGCTGCCAGTCTTCCAGCGTTTCGGAGTATTCCTGGATGAACCAGACGATATCCTTTTCCGGCTCAGGCGGGAATAAGCTCACAATATCGGCTTTTCCCTTTTTCGCCCCGCTCGCCGACTCCGCCGCCGATTCATCCAATGCCCACAAATCGTCGTAGACGCCGCGCCCGGGAGCATCACTCCGGCTGCGGTTTTCCTTCGCGCGACGGAGCTTTTCTTCCGTTTGTCTGCGCTTGTCGTACCGCATCGGCTTGATCAACTGCGGGTCCACATGCTCCTGAATGCCGAGTACGGAATCGATGAACGATTCCACGGTTGCGGCGCCATATTCCAGCTCATATTGACTGATCCGTTCCGCAGTCGCCGACATGCTCTCCACCATATTTCGGTTCGTATTGCTAAATCGCATATTGTTCTTGAAGAAATCGCAGTGGGCGAGCACATGCGCGACGATCAGCTTGTTTTGGATCAGGGAATTACCTTCCAGCAGGAACGCGTAGCAGGGATTTGAATTGATGACGAGCTCATAGATTTTGCTGAGGCCGAAGTCGTATTGCATCTTCATTTTATTGAACATTTTTCCGAAGCTCCAATGAGAGAACCTGGTGGGCATCCCGTAAGCCCCGAATGTGTATATGATGTCGGCCGGGCAAATTTCGTAGCGCATCGGATAATAATCGAGTCCGAAGCCGTCGGCGATTTCCATAATTTCCGCGATTGCGTATTCCAGCGCAGTGAGTTCCTTTGTCACGATTGGACCCCCTTTTCCCGTTTATGGAAAAAACGCTTCAAAGCGCTGAACACTTCCCCTTTTTCCTTAATGACATAGTACAAGAACCGGTCCTGCTTCAAATTCCGGTAAGCCGACATTAACGTGCTGCCCCGATTGTATTGGTTCACTTCCCCGTAACCGAACATATTGCTGCGTTTGAGCAGTTCCCCGATCAGCCGGGTGCACCGCTCATTATCTGAAGTAAGGTTATCTCCGTCCGAGAAGTGGAAGGGATATATATTGTAGCTGGAGGGAGAGTAACGCTCATCGATGATCTCCAGCGCTTTTTGATAGACAGAGGAACAGATCGTGCCTCCGCTTTCCCCGCGGGTGAAGAAGTCCTGCTCGCTAACCTCTTTGGCCTCCGTATGGTGGGCGAGAAAAATAATCTCCACCTTCTCATACTGCCGCCGCAAAAACCGCGTCATCCAGAAGAAGAAGCTGCGGGCGCAGTACTTCTCAAAGGCTCCCATCGAACCGGACGTATCCATCATGGCAATAATGACCGCATTGGATTTCGGAATACGCACGTCCTCCCACGTTTTATAACGGAGATCGTCCGGTGAAATGCCATGGATACCCGGCACGCCCGTGGTGGCGTTGCGCCGGAGGTTTTCCAGGATGGTACGCTTCTTATCGATGTTGGACATCAGTCCTTTTTTGCGGATATCGTTGAAACGGAAGGAGACCGTCTCCATTTCTTCCTTATCCTTGTCTTCGATAAAAGGGAGTTCAAGCTCATCGAACAGCAGATCCTCCAGATCCTCGATGCTGATCTCCGCCTCCACATAATCGGTACCGGCCTGGTCCCCGGCTTTTCCCCCTTTGCCCGGTTCTTTGGGACTGTCCTGCGCGAGCACATCGCCTACTTCGCTGTCCCCGTCTCCCTGACCGACATGCTTTTGCTTTTGAAAATTATGAATAAACCGGTATTCCTCCAAATTGCGGAGGGGGACCTTAATGATCTGTTTACCGTCCGACATGATGATATTCTCTTCAGTGACCAGGTCCGGAAGGTTCTGTTTAATGACTTCCCGCACCTTTTCCTGGTGGCGCTGCTGATCCTGATAGCCTTTGCGGTGCAGCGACCAGTCCTCTTTCGACACTACGAAGTTTCCTTTGTTCGGATCAAATGACGACAATGATAAGCACCTCCCCAATTGGCTTGCTTGAACGGCGAGAGTAGTTGTAAATAAAGTATATTCACGGGGACTCGCGATATGTGAGAAGGCATAGGGCGGAAATCCATAAAAGGGTGCCTGAAGTAGTATATTTGCAAATAGTTTGTTGAAAATAGGAATATAATCCCATGCGCGTTTTCCTGATACGGGAAAAATATGGTTGGGAACTGGGTGAGTGGGTATGGTAATAGAAGAAACAACCGCCTAAGGAGGAATTATATGGTTAAAAGAATGCAGCTGCCTCTTCAAACGTTAAGTCTGGTTGTTTCCTTTATGGCCTGGGTACTGATTTCCTCGTTGATTGCGTACATAGGAAGTGATATTCCGCTGACCTCGGGGGAAAAAGCCTGGACCACGGCGATACCCGTGATTTTAGGATCCTTGCTGAGAATCCCGGCAGGCTTCCTGACCAACAGATATGGCTCCAGATGGATGTATACGATCAGTTTCTTCGTTCTTTTGCTGCCGGTGTTTTATTTGAGCCGGGCCGATTCCTTTCTCGATCTGGCAATCAGCGGCTTTTTCCTGGGGATCGGCGGGGCTACCTTCTCGATCGGGGTCACTTCTCTGCCGAAATATTATCCCAAGGAAAAACAGGGGACCGTCAACGGTATATACGGGATAGGCAACCTGGGTACCGCCATTTCGACGTTCGGAGCGCCATTGCTGGCTGATGCCGTCGGCTGGAAGATGGCCGTAACCTGGTTTCTGGTCTTGCTGGTCCTTTTTGCCGCGCTGAATCTCTTGTTCGGAGACAGGAAGGAAGAAAGAACCCGCAGTTCTTGGATCAGCCAGTTCAAGCAGGTGTACCGGAATGAAAAATTGTGGTTTTTCAGCATTTTCTATTTTATTACCTTCGGCTCGTTTGTGGCCTTTACGATTTATCTTCCTGGCTTCCTTGTGAGCTATTTCGAGCTGGACAAGGTGGATGCCGGCCTCAGAACGGCAGGATTCATTGCTCTTGCAACCTTGCTTCGCCCCGCAGGCGGAGTGCTCTCGGATAAAACCAATCCATTTAAAGTTCTCATGTTCGTGTTTGCCGGTCTAACGGTATCGGGCGTGCTGTTGTCATTCGGCCTGACTATGCCGTTGTTTACAGCAGGCTGTTTTGTCGTGGCTATCTGCGCCGGGATCGGGAATGGGGCCGTCTTCAAGCTGGTGCCTTTGTACTTCTCCAAACAGGGCGGAATCGCAAGCGGGGTCGTGTCTGCGGCCGGGGGCCTTGGCGGCTTTTTTCCTCCGCTTCTCTTGACCCTGCTGTTTAATTGGACGGGCCATTATGCGATCGGCTTTATGGCTCTGTCGGAGGCCTCTCTTGCCAGTTTCATTCTTGTTCTGTGGGTATTCTTCAATAACAAACTGGAATTTTCGGCTGACATTATCAGGTCAACGGCGGATGCCATCATGGTGACCGATACGAAAGGCGTCATTCAATCCGTGAATGCGGCATTTACGCGGGTCACTGGGTATTCCAAGGAGGATGTCCTCGGTAAAAACCCAAGCTTGTTAAGCTCCGGTTATCACGACAAAGCTTTTTATGATTCATTTTGGTCCACCCTGCAGGCGACCGGCAAATGGCAGGGCGAGATCGTCAACCGAAGGGCGAACGGGGATATTTACCGGGAATGGCTCTCCGTTACCGCACTGAAGGACGATCAGGACAGCGTAAAGCAATATGTTGCCATTTTCAGCGATTTATCGCAGGCCGACTCCGTGCTTCGATCGGATACAGAGGACGCGAATGCTAGCATTGGCAACCGAATTCCAAAACCAGGAGAAAGGAAGTGAGCGGTATGTCAGGACCGGCATTAAGGAAGGTTGACAGTCATTCATCCATTCATGAAGCAGCGTTGGAGGAAGCCAGAGAGCTGACCGAACTGTTTGGACGCGCTTTGGAGCTGGGTGAAAGGGAAAGAGCCCTGGAGCTTGCATACATTACCGTGGAGCATTGGGAAACTCGTACGCTTCAGCATGCTTTAAGTGAGGAAGAGGGTCTATATATTGAAGCTTTAAATATGAAACCGGAGCTCCAACCGGTCATCATTGCCTTGACCAGAGATCATGATTTGCTGAGGGAAATTGTTCAGGAGGTCAAGATTATGCTGGCTGGCGGAGAGGTATCCAGAGAAATTCTTTACCGTTTTCAATCCCTGATCGTGCTGGATCAGCTTCATAATCGGGATGAGATGGAGATGCTGGAAAAAGAAATCGAGGGGGTGGTGCATCATGACCATCATTGAGAACAACTACTCTCTGGCTGCTATGCTGCCCGACAAGCCTTTGCAATTAATCGAACCGAGGCTGTATAACCTGCTGGTACGCGAGCTTGAGCTGCTGCACCTGCATCCCTATGACGTCAAGGCCGGGGGGAGCGCGGACGAACGCGGGGTGACCGTCAATCTGCGGTTCGGCGAACAATTGGGGCAGTTCACCAGCCGGAAATTCTCTTGGGAAGCCATTGAGACAGGCGATGACGAAATCGCTACTCATTTTCGGGAGACGGCCGAATTAATGAAGAAAACACTGATCGCGGATTATTTTAAGATGATGAAGTCTGAATCCTAGGCGCATCCAAATTACGGAAGATAGGCTGAAGTGCATAAATCCTTACGGAAGAGGTGGACCCGGATGAATCAAGCGGAAATGGAACAGTTTGCTCAGAATGATCGGGAAGATTTGCTCGCGTTATTGGAGATGCGGTTCGGCCCGGTGCCGGATGACGTTCGAGAAGTAATCGGCCTGAATGAAGACCTGAACGATCTTCAGCGCCTGATTATTGCGGCTTGTAACGCCGCGGAGTGGGAGGTTTTTGTTGAGGAACTGCATGCCGGCCAGGGCAGTTTTAAGCTGACTGGCGAAAGATTTAATCCGGTGGCTAATTCAAGCGGGAAAGGGGCGTCATTGTGAGCGATAAAAAAAACAAGCTGTTCGAGACCCTCAAGTATTTGAAGCGCGGGGAGACCATCAATGACGGTTGGACCGAGGAAAGCCCGAGAGATCGCGATTGGGAAGGCCTGTATCGGGGCCGCTGGCAGCATGACAAGGTCGTAAGATCGACGCATGGCGTCAACTGTACCGGATCATGCAGCTGGAACGTTTTTGTCAAGGACGGCATCATCACCTGGGAAACGCAAAAGACCGACTATCCGACGACCGGCGCCAATTTCCCGGAATACGAACCCCGCGGCTGTCCCCGTGGCGCGAGCTTTTCCTGGTATACCTACAGCCCGATTCGAGTGAAGTATCCATATATCCGCGGTGATCTGTACGAGATGTGGCAGCGGGAGATGGAGACGGTGCAGGATCCGGTCATCGCCTGGGAGAACATCGTCAGCGACCCGGAGAAACGGGAGAGATATGTCACGGCAAGGGGGAAAGGCGGATTCGTACGGGCAGACTGGGATACGGCCTGTCAGATGATCGCCGGAGCCACGATTCATACGATCCGTAAATACGGGCCGGACCGGGTGGTGGGCTTTAGCCCGATCCCCGCGATGTCCATGGTCAGCTATGCTGCGGGAACCCGCTTTTTGTCCTTGATCGGGGGAACTATACTCAGCTTCTACGATTGGTATGCGGATCTCCCGCCGGCTTCGCCGCAGGTCTGGGGCGAACAGACCGACGTTCCGGAGAGCGGGGACTGGTACAACACCAAATATTTTATTATCTGGGGAACCAATATCCCGCAGACCCGCTCTCCTGACGCCCATTTCATGGTCGAAGCCAGATATAACGGAACTAAGGTAGTCGGGGTCAGTCCCGATTATTCCGAGTACGAGAAGTTCGCCGATATTTGGCTGCCCGCCAGGGTAGGGACGGATGCCGCTCTCGCCATGGCGATGACGCATGTCATTCTTAAGGAATTTTATGTGGACCAACAGACTCCGTATTTCACGGACTATGTGAAGAAGTTTACCGACTTACCGTTCCTCGTTGTTTTGGAGGAGCAAGGCGGCAGCCTGCGCTCCGGCCGGTTTCTGCGGGCTTCCGATCTAGACGGGGCTTATGAGCTGGCAGAATGGAAAACCGTGGTTTGGGATGTCTCCACCGGCACGCCTGAAGTACCGAACGGCAGTCAGGGATTCCGCTGGGATCAAGGCAGCGAATGGAATCTGGATCTGGAGAAGCCGGACGGCACCACGATCGATCCTCAGCTGACGTTTATCCAGGAGGCGGACGAGTTCGGACTTGTCGACTTTCCTTATTTTGCGGAAGAAGAGGGAGCCGTGGTACAGCGCGGCGTACCGGTCAAATACCTGCAGAATGCTGAAGGCCAAACGATCAAGGTGGCAACCGTCTATGATCTGATGATGGCCCATGTAGGTGTTCCACGAAATCTGCCCGGTGATTATCCCACCGATTATGATGATATGAAGCCTTATACCCCAGCCTGGCAGGAAGCCATCACGGGCGTAAAAAAATCGCACTGCATCCAGGTCGCGAGGGAGTTTGCCGACAATGCCGCCCGTACGGGAGGCAAGTCGATGATT
Organism: Paenibacillus sp. FSL R5-0407; assembly: GCF_038009185.1. Taxonomy (NCBI): domain Bacteria; kingdom Bacillati; phylum Bacillota; class Bacilli; order Caryophanales; family Paenibacillaceae; genus Paenibacillus; species Paenibacillus sp. FSL R5-0407. The sequence goes on from NZ_JBBPAX010000001.1 coordinate 74,235, forward strand.
GCGATGGGCGGCGGAACTAACCACTGGTACCATAGCGACCAAATATACCGGTCGATTCTGAATCTCGTTCTGCTTACGGGAACACAGGGCGTGAACGGCGGCGGCTGGGCCCACTATGTTGGACAGGAGAAGGTCCGTCCGCTTGAAGGCTGGCAGCAGGTAGCGTTTGCCGGGGACTGGATCAAACCGCCCCGGTTGCAGAACGGGACTTCATTCTTTTATTTCGCCACCGAGCAGTTCCGGTATGAAACCAGAGTGAATGAAGAGCAGGAGTCGCCTTGGGGCGGACGGTTCAACAAAATGCATCCGGCGGATGTGAATGCGTTAGCCGCGAGACTGGGATGGCTGCCGTCATTCCCTCAGTTCAGCCAGAACTCCATTGACGTGGCCAAGCAGGTCCGGGAAAAGGGATTCACGGATGACCGGGATGCGGAAGCGGAAATAGCGAGAATGTTCAAGGAAGAGGAGCTGGATTGGGCGATCGAACACCCGAACGATCCGGCTAATTTTCCCCGTGTCTTCTTCAACTGGCGGTCGAATTTGTTGGGCGACAGCGGTAAAGGCCACGAGTATTTTGCCAAGCACCTCATTGGAGCGGACAACCAGGTACTTACCGATCCGAGCCATTCCTGGCAGCCGGAAACGGTGCACACCGACGAAGTGCCGCCTGAGGGCAAAACGGATTTATTCGTCAGTATGGACTTCCGTATGACCAGTACCGGTCTCTTCTCGGATATCGTGCTGCCGGCCGCAACCTGGTACGAGAAATTCGATTTGAGCAGCACGGATATGCATCCGTTCGTGCATCCGTTCAATCCGGCGATTGAGCCGCCATGGCAAAGCAAGAGCGACTGGAATGCTTTCCGGGAAATCGCGAAATACTTCTCCGAATTTGCGAAGAAGCACCTTCCGGTTTGCGAAGATGTAGTGATGACCCCGCTCGGCCATGACAGCCCGGATGAGATTGCCCAGGTTCACGGGAAGATCAAGGATTGGCGCTCCGGTGAGACGGAGGCTATTCCGGGCAAGACGATGCCGCATTTTCAATTCGTGGAACGGGACTATCCGAATGTCTACGGCAAGATGATTACGATCGGTCCGAATATTAAAAAAGGCTACGGCGCCAAGGGCGTGAAGATCCCGGGCGAGAAGGTATATGCCCAGTTGCTGGATCGGCTTGGCGTATCGAAGCGCGAGGGCATCGGCAAAGGCCAGCCGGATTTGTATGATGACCGGCAGGCGATCGAAGCGATTCTGCTCATGTCGGGAGCTACGAACGGAGAACGTGCGGTAGAGGGCTGGCGGTCCATGGAAGCGAAGACCGGCAAGCAGCTCGCCGAAATCGCGGAGCCGCGGGAGGAGGATGCCTTTACGCTGCTGGATATAACGGCGCAGCCGCGACAAGCCATTTCGGCGCCGGTATGGAGCGGACTCGAGAAGGACAATCGACGCTACTCGCCGTTTACCTTGAATACGGAATACAGCATTCCTTGGCGAACGTTGACCGGCAGGCAGAGCTTCTATCTCGATCATGAGATGATCCTCGATTTTGGGGAAGCCTTGCCGCTGTATCTGCCGCCGCTCGCGCATGTTCCTTTTCTCAAAGGGGAAAAGGAAGTTCCGAACAACGGTAAATCATTGACGATCCGATACCTGACCCCCCATCAAAAATGGGGCATTCATACGATGTTCACGGACACGAACCAGATGTCGACCTTATTCCGCGGCTGGCAGGTGGTTTGGATGAACGAGAAGGACGGGGCATCCATCGGAATCAAGGACAATGATTGGATCGAAGTGTATAACCGCAACGGGGTTGTTGCCGCAAGAGCGGTGCTGACCTACCGGATTCCGCAAGGGATCGCGTATATGTATCATGCGCAGGACCGCACTCTCGGCGTCCCCGGCACATCGATTACCAAACAGCGGGGCGGAACCCATAACAGCGTCACGCGGATTACGCTGAAGCCGACGCATATGATCGGCGGTTATTCACAGCTCAGTTATGGATTTAACTATTACGGTCCGACTGGGAACCAGAGGGATACAATGACCATCATCCGTCCGCTAAAGGAGGTCGATTGGCTTGAGAATTAAAGCGCAGGTCGCTATGGTAATGAACCTTGACAAGTGCATCGGGTGCCATACCTGCTCCGTGACATGCAAGAATACCTGGACCAACCGCCCCGGTACGGAGTACATGTGGTACAACAACGTGGAGACCCGCCCTGGCCCGGGTTATCCGAAGGAATGGGAAGACTTGAAGAAATTCAAGGGCGGCTGGGTGCTGCGGAACGGCAAACTCACGCTGCGGGCGGGAGGGCCGATCACGAAGCTAGCCAACATTTTTTACAATCCGAACATGGCGAGTCTGGACAGCTTCTATGAACCTTGGACCTATGATTACGATAATCTGATCCATAGTCCGAAAAGCAAACACCTGCCGGTCGGACGTCCCGTCTCCCTTATTACCGGAGAGTTTATGGACAAACCGGAGTGGGGGCCGAACTGGGATGATGATCTGGCCGGCGGCAGCGAAATCGTTCCGCTCGATCCAAACGTCAAGAAGCTCCAGGAGCATATCGCGATGGAGTATGAGAAGACCTTCATGATGTACTTGCCGCGCATTTGCGAGCACTGCCTGAACCCTTCCTGTGTTGCTTCCTGCCCGTCGGGAGCCCTATACAAACGGGATGAGGACGGTATCGTGCTTGTGGATCAGGACGCTTGCCGGGGCTGGAGATTCTGCATGAACGGGTGCCCTTACCATAAGGTGTATTACAACTGGAATACCCATAAAGCGGAAAAATGCAATTTTTGCTATCCGCGGACCGAAGCGGGCATGGCGACGATCTGCTCTGAAACCTGCGTGGGAAGAATCCGTTATATCGGCGTAGTGTTCTATGACGCCGATCGCGTCAAAGAAGCCGCCTCCGTGGAAGATCCACAGGCCTTGTACGAATCCCAGCTTTCCGTGTTCCTGGACCCGTCCGACCCGGAAATTATCAAGGAGGCAAGGAAAGCGGGAATCAATGATTCCTGGATCGATGCGGCCCAGCGTTCGCCGATTTACAAAATGGCCGTGAAATGGAAAGTGGCTCTGCCGCTGCACCCGGAATATCGTACGCTTCCGATGGTTTGGTATGTGCCGCCGCTCAGCCCGATCATGAATCATATCGAAGAAAACGATCTGCAGACGGACCATTACATTCCCGCAGTAGATCAGATGCGAATTCCTATGGAATACCTGGCTTCCTTGCTGTCGGCGGGGGATACCTCGGTGATTCGGAGGGTTCTGCTGAAAATGACCGCGATGCGCGTGCATATGAGAAACCAGGCCGTCGGCGGAATGGACGAGCTGAGACACAGCAAATTGCTGGAAGAGGCCGGAATTACGGTGGATGAAATCGAAGATATGGCCAGATTGTTTGCCGTCGCAAAATACAATGAGCGGTTTGTAATCCCTACGGGCAGAAGAGAAATGGATGGCGAGGAAGGACTGCATTACAAACAGGGGGCTTGCAGCATAGAATCGATTACTCCATCCTCCGACTTCATGTCGCATCTATTCGCTAAGGAGGAGTAAGAATGGACACAAAATCTATGATGCTGGCCGTGACGTCAAGAATGCTTGGCTATCCGGACGATCAATTTCTAGAGACGCGCCCGGAAATGCTGGAGGCCATTCGCTCCGGCATTGACGACCCGGTTCTGCGGGGACGCGTGGAGCAGGCGCTGGAGTCGCTCTATGCCATACCGCTTAAGGAATTGAGGGAGCTTTATGTATGGACGTTTGACTGGAAGGACAAAACGGGACTGTACCTGACCGCTCATGAGCTGGGTGACAGCAGGGAGCGGGGAGCGGCGCTTATATTGCTGCAGCATATCGTGCAGGATGCCGGATTCAGCCTGACGAACGGGGAATTAAGCGATTATATCCCGATGCTGTTCGAACTGCTCGCGGTAAGATCCGACCATATCCATGTGCGTGCGCTGGAGCTTCGACTGGCGGTAGCCAGCAAGCGGATTCGTGACAATTTGGCAGAAGACAGCCCCTATCGGGAGCTGTTCCGGATTCTCATGTCCGAAGTATTTAAGGAGCCGTCGGAAGAAGATGTCCGCAGGCTGGAAAGTAAACGGGAAGTAGCCGACCTGGACGAGCTCCCGTATCCGATTTTGTTCGGCATGGACGGAACCGCCCGCAGTGATACCGGTCTGCCGGTATACAAAATGTGCAATTGAATGGAGGTACATCGATGACCGGTATTTTCTGGTGGGTCGTGTTTCCGTATATCACCTTGGCGGTAATGATCGTGGGCCTGTTGTACCGTTTTGCCTTTCGTCAAGTTAGCTGGACTGCGCCTTCCACAGAAATTTTCGAGAAAAAATGGCTTAGAGTCGGTTCGACCGTTTTTCACTACGGGATTATATTCGCGTTCATCGGTCATGTTATGGGGGTTCTGATCCCGAGAAGCGTGTATCATTCACTTGGCGTCTCCGATGAGACCTATCACGTGTTTGCGATCGTGGGCGGAGGCCTTGCCGGGCTGATGGTCGTCGGTGGGCTGGTGCTTCTTCTGATCCGAAAAATGACCAACCGGCGGGTGCGCGTTCATACCGGGTTCGGCGATTATTTTGCCGTTATCCTGGTGTTGATCGTAGCGGCTATGGGAACCTATATGACGCTTATATACAATACAACGGTGGTTGCTTATGAATATCGAACCACGATCGGTCCCTGGTTCCGCAGTCTGTTCACGTTTAATCCGCAATATCATCTGATGGAAACCGTTCCCTTTCTGTTCCAGTTCCATATCGTTCTTGCTTTCCTGCTGTTTGCGTCAATTCCGTTCACCCACCTTGTGCACATGTTCTCTCTGCCGGCAAGGTACCCGGCAAGAGCACCTCAACAATACCGGTCCCGAGCTAACTATAAGAAACGCGAGAGAACCTGATTTTATGATAAGAGACAGCGCCCCGAAACCTGCGGGACGCTGTTTTCTATTACATGAGTTCTAGGCACAAGGACCCTATTCACCGTTTCCAGGAATCGGGTAGAATGGATGGTGATAAAGATCATAACTTGTCCACTCTACCTTAGAAGTAAAGGAGCCTTAGCCGTGGCCTATGATAAAAGCCGACTTCTGAAACAGCTCATTTCCGAGGATAGCACATACAAGTTACTGTACGAGAATCTGCCTGATGCGATCTGCATCATTGATGTGAACGGTAAATATGTGGAAGTGAATCCGGCGACCGAGAAGCTGACCGGGTACCCGGCTACGCATTTTATGCAACTGAGTCTGGATCAGCTATTTTGTGAAAAAGGGCAGCAAAAGAAGGAAGAATATTTTAGAAAAGCGTTACGCGGAGAAACGGGAAGTTTTGAAATCGCCTTTCGGCGAAAGGACGGGGAAATTCGCGACGCCTATTCAACATATATTCCGATCATTCATGATACTGGAGTGGTCGGTGTTTTTTCGATTACCAAGGACATTACTGCGGAAAAAATAAACCAGGCCCGTGGAATTACGGAGAGAAACCGGATAGAGGAAGCGCTCCGGGAAAGCGAGGGACAATACCGGCTCATTTCAGAGTATTCCATGGATTTGATCTCCAGGCATTCTGCGGATGAGAGCAACAGGTATATTTATGTTTCTCCATCCTCCACTACGCTGCTGGGGTATGATCCGGAGGAATTGATCGGAACCAGCGCTTATGACTATGTGCATCCCGAGGATGTGCAAATGGTAAAAGAGCGGATGAAAATCCAGATGAATTCCAGGAGCGTCTATACGATCACCTATCGAGTCCGTCATAAGGACGGGAGGTACATTTGGTTCGAAAGCACCGGGAGGTACCGATATTTGGCGTATTCCGGAGAGATCGGCGAAATTATCTCCATTTCCCGCGACGTAACAGAGCGCAAAGAGAGCGAGCGGCGACTTCAGGAGAGCCAGCAGCGTTATCGTTCGCTGTTCGAGTATAGTCCGTTCAGTGTGTATTCCATGGATTTAGACGGCAAATATACCTCTTTGAATTCCAATCTGGAAGCATTGATGGGTTATTCCGGGGAAGAACTTCTGGGGATGAATTCCCAGCAGATTATCGACCGGGAAGATTTGGCTCATACGCTGCATCATTTTGAACAAGCCCGAGAAGGCATCCCGCAAAATTATGAGACGACCGTGACCCGCAAAGATGGTAGCCGTCTGGAGATTGCGGTAACGAACGTACCGATTATCGTGGATAAACAGGTGGTCGGCGTATATGGAATCGCCAGCGATATAACGGAAAGAACACGGTATGTCGAACAAATTGAGAAGCTGAGCTATCTCCATTCCCTGATTCTGGGCTCCGTTTCCGAAGGGATTTACGGGCTGGACGAGAATGGCAAAACCGTGTTCATCAACCAGGCGGCCTCGGACATGCTTGGCTACGATATGGAGGAATTTATCGGCCAGTCGAATCATCTTCTGATTCATCACACCAAAAGCGACGGAGCCGCTTACCCTTTGGAAGAATGTCCGATCATCCAGACGATGCGCGACGGTACTCCGCGTATTGTGAAGGAGGACGTATTCTGGAGAAGGGACGGTTCCAGTTTCTTGGTGGAATATCGCGTCAATCCGATGATCGAGCGGGGGCAGCTGATCGGCGCGGTCGTCGTGTTTAACGATATTACCGGGGAACGGGAAATCTTGAGAGCCAAAGAATCGGCGGAGCGTGCGACCCAGGCCAAATCGGAATTCCTTGCGATGATGAGCCATGAAATCCGCACGCCGATGAATGGCGTGATCAGCATGACCGACCTGCTGATGGATACGAATTTGAGCGAGGATCAGCGTTACTATGCGGAGATCATTTCCAGCAGCAGCCGGGCGCTGTTATCCATTTTGAACGATGTTCTGGATTTCAGCAAAATTGAGGCCGGAAAAATGGCGCTGGAATACGAAACCTTCCATTTGGAGAGCTGTGTGGCGAGCGCGGTCGATTTGTTCCTGCCGGAGGCCGACAAAAAGGGACTCGAAATCAGTTATTTCATTGCACCTGATGTCCCTGACTATTTATATAGCGATCCGTCACGGGTGCGTCAAATTCTGGTCAACTTGATCGGCAATGCCTTGAAATTCACGGACCGAGGGCAGGTCAGCGTGCGTATTCAGCGTGCTCCCGGATATGGTTCGGCGGATCTGCTCGAATTCAGCATTACCGACACGGGGATCGGGATTCCCGCGGACAAGCTGCATAGGCTGTTTCAATCTTTTTCCCAGGTTCATCCGATTATGAATCGCAAGTATGGGGGAACCGGGTTGGGGCTGGCCATATGTAAAAAAATCGTTGAAATGCTGGGCGGCCACATTTCCGTGGAAAGTATAGAAGGGGAAGGTTCCGTCTTCCGCTTTACCCTGGTTTGCGATTCATCAAACAAGGAGTTGCCGGAAAGTCTCCAAAATGAGACGGGGAATTTGGAAGAAATCGCGGTAAGCAGAGAAGCAGCGGGAAGCCTGCTTCTGGAACCTTTGGAATCGTCGGAGGAGGACCTTCAGAACCGCGGATTATCGGTTCTCATTGCGGAGGATCATCCGGTAAATTGCCAGGCCTTCGTTCAGATGTTGGAGAAGCTGGGATATCAGCCGGATGTAGCTCATAATGGTATGGAAGTGATTGAGGCTTTGATCGGAAGGAAGTACGATCTCATCTTTATGGATATCGAGATGCCCGTAATGGATGGGATCAAAACAGCCAGGCTAATTCGTCAGCTGTTGCCGCTGGACAGGCTCCCTGTCATTATCGGCGTGAGCTCCTGCGGCGGAGTTGAAAACCGTGAAAGATGCATGGCGAGCGGCATGGAAACGATCATCACCAAACCGCTCAAACAGCGGGATATTCGGCAGCTGCTGGATACATGGGGCGCGGAGCTGCTCTCGCGTGAGGGCTCCCGGAAGCATTAGAGCTTACGGTTCCGCAATGCGCGAAGCGCTCGGGGCTCTGCTTCGGCGTCACAAGACGGTGATCAACCGTAATGGAATATACCAAAAATGAACGCGGCCCTTGGCTGCGTTCATTTTGCTATCCGCCTTTTTCGTCATTAGCCTGCTAACGGACATCAGTGCCGTTATTTCCATCGAATCCTCTGTTTTGAAATTCTAACGGACACAGAAGGCCTTATCCGGAGAAAAAGGGACTTTGTTCCGCAAAAAGCACCATGATAAGTGCCGTGATGTCCGTTAAAATTCAAAACCTGCTTAAATCGTCCAAATAGCGGCTTATGTGTCCGTTAGAGAAATGAAAACCCGGGCCAACCTCCGTCCGATCGGTTCGAGAATGATTTATCCGAGTGGTATTAATTAAAAATCCCCCGCCAAAGGCGAGGGATTTTGAGACGTAAATTAATGCTGCGGTATAATTAATTTAATGATTTTGTATATAGAATGCCGATGGTCTTGGCGCCGCAATGGCTTGAAATGACGCAGCCGGCGTTGGACACGGCAACTTCTCTTGCCCCTGTCTTAGCCTGAAGAACTTTTTGCAGCTGGACCGCATCCGCATCGGCTAAAGAATGCGTGATGAAAATAAGATCACGGTCCATTTCGGGGATGCGGCTAATGGCGTTCTCCAGCAGTTGGTCCAGCGCTTTCTCCCTGCTGCCGCGGACTTTATATGCCGGAGTCATTTTGCCGTCAGTCACCTTGATGACCGGGCGAATCCGGAGCAGGCTGCCGACCAGGTTTTGCATGCCGGAGCATCGGCCGCCCTTATATAAATAGTCCAGCGAGTCAATGACAAATTCGGTTTCGACATGAGAACGAACCACTTCGAGCAAGGCTATGATCTCGGTAACGCTCTTGCCATCTGCGGCTGCCCGAACCGCCTTCATGACCTGAAGGCCGATCCCGGTGGACAGATTGAGCGAGTCGAATACCGTTACTTGGCCTTCGCTAAATTCCTCCGAGGCAATCAACGCATTCTGATAGGTTGAAGACAGCTCTGAAGACAAGCTTATGTAAAGAACTTGCCGACCTTCTTCAATGAACGGCGCAAATGCCTGCATGAAATCGGCCGGAGACGGGGCGGCGGTTTTCGGGAGCCGCCCGGTTTCGTCCACTTTTTGATAAAGCTGAGGGGGTTGCAGGTCGACGCCGTCGCGGTAATTGGTATCCCCAAACGTAACGTACAGCGGGACAATGCCTATATCATATTTCTCAATCCATGCCGGCGGCAGATCGCAAGTGCTGTCAGCAAAAATTTTAATGGCTCCCATGATTCAAATCCTCCCTTGAATTCGGATATGCGGGTGCTTTAGTCGGATGCTTTCTTGGTATACATAATTGCTACGGTGTGCGGGCCGCAATGGCTCGAAATAACGCACCCGGCTTCAGCGACGGCCACTTCGCGCGCGCCGGTCTGTTCTCTAAGAATCGCGGCCAGACGCAGAGCCTCCTCTTCGGCAAGCGTGTGGGCGACGATGATTAAATCTTTATCCATCTCTCCAACGTTGGCGAGCGCATTGTCCAGCATTTGCTGAACTGCCTTCTCTTTCTTGCCGCGTACTTTATAGGCCGGAATGATGTTCCCGTCGACCACTTTTAATACAGGACGAATCTGCAGCAGGCTGCCTATGAAATTTTGCATACCTGAGCAGCGTCCGCCTTTATATAAATATTCCAGAGTATCGATGACGAATTCCGTTTCGACCAAAGGCCGGCATGTTTCCAGCAAGGACACGATTTCGGTTGCACTCATTCCCTGTTCGGCCGCTCTTACGGCTTTCATTACAAGCAAGCCGATACCACTGCAGAGGTTAAGAGAATCGACGATATGCACACGGCCTTCGGGAAATTCGGAAGCCGCTATCAGGGCGTTCTGGTAGGTGGAAGACAGCTTTGAGGACAGGCTGATATAAACGATATCCTCACCATGCTCAATATGCGGAGCAAATTGCTCCATAAAGTCTCTGGGTGACGGAGCCGTTGTTTTTGGCAAGCTTCCGCCGGATTCCACCTTAGAGTAAAGATCCAAAGGGGTAATATCCAATCCGTCCCTGTAAGTCTTGTCTTCAAATACGACGTAAAGCGGAATAATTCCGATTTGATATTGACTCTTCCATCCCGCCGGCAGATCAGAAGTGCTGTCTGCGAAAATTTTGACCTTTGACATAAGTATCTCCTTAAATTCAGATAGTCCAGCTTATATTTTATCAAAAACCTCATCTATTTAACATCGTTTTAATAAAGCGTTTCAAAAGTCGACCTTTTGATCGCAGTCTCTCGTTCGTATAGAAAAAGATCCCCTCAAACCGGGCCGGAAAAACCGCTGGTACAGGGGATCGGTGCAGAAGTGAAATCATAGGATCAAGAAGTAATGCAAGAGATACATTATAGTGAGCCTAAAGCAAACAAAATGATGAGCAGAATCAATATGCCTCCCGAAAAGGATAAGCCGAGAATAGCGAAAAGCTTTTTGCGGTTTTTAATCAGCAGGCCTATTATGCCTAGAATGAGTGCGACTAAATGAAGGATGGCGGCGACCATCATTAACAGGATGCCGAGAATCGCTCCGGCTTGCTCCATCAGGCTTTCGGTGATGGCTTCAATTGGCTGGTCCACGATGCCGATAACGGCAGCGGTGATCATTGCGATGGAAAAAATGTAGCCGACAATAGCCACTAAAATAATGATGAAAGAAGCGATGCCGGGGCCGGAATGCTTGAGCTCGGCGACAGGGGAGGCATTAGGTTCCCGGTAAGGGGGCATCCCGTTCATATTGCCTTGTTCAAATGAATTCATTTTTCGTTAGACTCCTTTTTTGAGAAAATCATCCTTTTGTTTAATTCTTCACATATTTCAGTAAAAATCAATAACTACATTTTATTAGACGGAAAAGCTCGTTGCCGCATGAGCCGCCGGTTCTCTGGATTGAACGACGATCCTAGGTTATGATAGTAGAAGTTCATCTTCTTACAAGGAGGAAAATAGATGCAGCGGAAATTTGCCGGAACCGGTGCGATTGTGATGCTGGTTGCCGTAGCGCTTGGAGCCTTCGGAGCACATATTTTGGAGCCTCAGATCGGGGAGAAGGCGATCGGTACATATGAAACCGGGGTACATTATCATATGATCCACGGGATTGCGATGATATTGGCGGCATTCGCAGCCGGTCTGGGACTGGATCAGAAACGCCTGCTGTGGGCAAACCGGTTATTCCTGACGGGAATCATCCTGTTCTCGGGCAGCTTGTATTTGCTCGCCGTTACCGGCTGGAAATGGTTTGGACCGATTACTCCGCTCGGCGGCGTAGCGTTTATCGTCGGCTGGTTGATGTTTGCATTGGCTCTGCTAAAAAAAGAAAAGTAGTAGAGGATATAAGAGGAACCTATGATAAAGAAAACGGCTGGCCCGTCTGCAAGCAGACCAGGTCCAGCCGTTTTTGTAATATAAGGGAAACTAAGTATCCCTTATTTATCGATAAAATCGATAATCTCGCTAAGGTTGAAAGTATATACCTGCTTCTCATCCACATGGTACACATTGATCGTATAAGTCTCCGGCAGGAAATTCAAGATCCGGCAGGGGATGCTCATTCGCTCTCCATTCCGGTTGACCAGCAAGCGAACCAGACGATTACCGGAAATATATTTCTTAATCCAGTTTTCAAAATCGCCGCTCTTGGCGATTTCTTCAAAGCGGGCGGATTCCACCGGAGCCGCAGCTTCTTTGACGGCAGGCTTTGGTTTCGCCGTCTGCGCTTCCGCAGGCTTCTTAGCTTGATCGGTCGCGGTGAGTCTTTTATAGGATTTGGAGATAATGGACTGTTTTTTTGCGGTGAGTAAGGATTCGATAATTTCTCCCAATTCGATCCCTGAGTTAATTCTGTAATCAATGATACTTTCGCCGGCGTTAAGTACCTGAAGCAAAGATTGCAGCGCCTTGGCATTGGAGTCGTTTCTTACAAGGATTTCTACATTGAATAAATAACCTAAATCTTCTTTCTTGTGATGATCGTTCTGATTGTCCATATAGCCCCCAAAAACACGTGTTAAATATCGTTGCATTAACCATCATAGCACCGGAGGGGGGACAAGCATAGTCCTAAACCGTTCTGATTTCGGATTATTTACTTGGAAATATATGACGGAAAGCCTGTTTGTTCAGGTTTGATCGGGTTTCTTTTCCATTTTTGCAGACATCAGTTATAATAAGAAGGACAAGCAACTTGTTTCGGCAAAACTTGGCTCGGGTAAAGTTAGAATATTGGCGTAACATACCTTTATAGAAAGCGAGGGTTTATGATGGCTAAAACGGACTCTAAAACATCCGGCAAGACAAAGAAATCCAGTTTGGAACAAGTACTTAATGAGCAGGTTGCGAACCTGAACGTGCTTTACGTGAAAATTCACAACTATCACTGGTATGTGAAGGGGGAAAACTTCTTCACTCTGCATGTTAAATTTGAAGAGCTGTACAACGAGGTTACGGAAAAAATGGATGCGGTAGCCGAGCGTCTCCTTACGATCAAGGGCAGCCCTGCGGCAACCATGAAGGAATATCTGGAGATCGCCACGATCCAGGAGGCAACCGGCAAGGAAGATCCACGAACAATGGTTCAGAATCTGATCGAGGATTTTGCAACCTTGTCCGAATCGTTCCAGGAAGGTATTGAGCTTGCCGACAAGGAAGGCGATGAGGCGACGAGCGACTTGCTGACCGGGTTTAAAGGCGAACTTGAAAAACATATGTGGATGCTGCGTTCTTATTTGGGGTAATATTTTCAAAAAGAACGACTTACATGACACGGGCTTGGCCATCATGGCCAGGCCCGTTCCTGTTTTCGACAATATCTGCAAATTCCAAATGTCTGTGACAAAGCTTATGGAAACGGCGGTTCTCCGCCAAGGTACGTTGATTAAGCTTTGAAAGTAGGTTAGAATGTAGTGAGAATCAGTGAGAATCACTTAGAATAATTCTAAAGTGATAATTAGTATGGTATAATGGCAACAGAATAAAGGCATAGATTTTAACGACTAATGGAGGGAGCAGTAAAAACATGGCTACACATTTCGTTGTTGAGGGACTTAAAGCGACAATTGAGGGCAAAGAGATTCTGAAAGGGATCGACATTGAAATAAAGGGCGGAGAAATTCACGCGATCATGGGACCGAACGGAACCGGGAAAAGTACGCTGGCTTCCGCACTGATGGGTCATCCCAAGTATGAAGTTACGGACGGCAAGGCTACTCTGGACGGCGAGGACTTACTGGATATGGCTGTTGACGAGCGTGCTCGCGCCGGCTTGTTCCTGGCGATGCAGTATCCGAGCGAAATCGCCGGGGTTACAAACTCCGACTTCCTGCGCAGCGCGATCAATGCCCGCCGCGGTGAAGGCAATGAAGTTTCGCTGATCAAATTCATTCGCCAAATGGAAGGCAAAATGAAGGATCTGGAAATGAACCCTGAGTTCGCACACCGTTATTTGAACGAAGGCTTCTCGGGCGGGGAGAAAAAGCGTAACGAGATTTTGCAAATGATGCTGCTTGATCCGAAAATCGTCATCTTGGACGAAATCGATTCAGGCCTTGACATCGATGCGTTGCGGATCGTGGCGAACGGTGTAAATGCTATGCGCAGTGAAGAGCGCGGCTTCCTGATCATTACTCACTATCAGCGTTTGCTGAACTATATTACTCCGGATTATGTCCATGTTATGATGCAAGGCCGTATTGTGAAATCTGGCGGGCCTGAACTGGCTGAACGCCTGGAGCGCGACGGTTACGATTGGGTTAAAGAAGAATTGGGCATCGTGGATGAAACCGTAGGTCAAGAAGCCTAGGCGGAAGGAGGAGAACCAAAGATGACTACACAAACCGTTCTTCCGGTAGAACCAGATGCGCTTCAAAGCACATCCGTGAACAACGGGGAACCGGCCTGGTTGACCGAAAGCCGCGTTAATGCGCTTCGGCTGGCCGCGGAACTGGATTTGCCGAAACTGGAAAAGACTAAACTCGAACGTTGGGACTTGAGCAATTTCGGAACGCTTCGTACGGAGCGTCCGTCGGTAACACAGCAGCTTCCGGAAAGCGTCGCTTCCTTGGTCGATTTGAAGGAAGACAGCAATTTGATCGTTCAGCACAATAGCGCAGCTGTATATGCGAGCCTGTCCGCCGAACTGGCGGCAAAGGGTGTTATTTTCACCGATCTCGAAACGGCGGTTCGCGAGCATGAGGATTTGGTAAAACCTTATCTTCATACTTTAGTCAAGCCGGAAGAGAACCGATTGACGGCATTGCATGCGGCACTTTGGAACGGCGGCGTATTCCTGTACGTGCCGAAAAATGTGGAAGTGGATATTCCGCTGCAAAGCATTTTCCTGATCGACGATGCCGCGTCTTCATTCGCTCCGCACGTATTGATCATTGCCGAGGCGAACAGCCGTGTTACTTACGTCGATAATTATATTTCCGGACAATACGACAACAAAGTCGTGCATAACGGCGCTGCGGAAGTATTCATTAAAGCAGGGGCCAAGGTGCAATTTGCTTCGGTCCATCATTTAAATGAACAAACGACAGATCTGATCAACCGCCGTTCGATCGTCGACAACGACGGCAGCATTGAATGGATCGTCGGTGAAATGAACGCCGGGGATTCCGCCAGCGAAACCTTGTCCGTGCTTCAAGGCAACGGTTCCTTATCCGACGCTAAAGTTATCGCTGTTGGTTCCGGTTCTCAGAAACTGAACTATACGACCAAAGCGGTACATTTCGGCAAGAGCTCCGATAGCCAAATGATTACCCGTGCGGTAATGCGGGAGCAGTCTACCGCGATTATTAACGGGATCACCAAGATCGAGAAAGGCGCAACGAAGGCGAACGGAGAGCAAACAGAGAAAGTGTTGATGCTTAGCCCGAAAGCACGCGGGGACGCCAATCCGATTCTATTGATCGACGAGGACGATGTAACGGCAGGCCATGCGGCTTCCGTAGGTCAGGTCAATCAGGAGCAAATTTATTACTTGATGTCGCGCGGGATTTCCCGCGAGCAGGCTGAGCGTTTGATTATCTACGGCTTCCTCGCTCCGGTCGTTTCCGATATTCCACTGGAGCAACTGCAACAGAAATTGCAGGGACTGGTGGAAAGGAAGTTAGGACAATGAACGCGGAACTGATCAAAGCACAGTTTCCTATATTAAATCAAGAGATTAACGGCCATCCGCTCGTTTATCTCGACAGCGCGGCAACTTCACAGAAGCCGCTCGCCGTACTGGAAGCACTTCAGCGTTATTACGAATGGGAAAACGCAAACGTGCACAGGGGCGTTCATACGCTGGGCAGCCGGGCTACGGATGCCTACGAAGGCGCCCGGGAGAAGGTTGCACGGTTCATCGGAGCTAATCGTACCGAGGAGATTATTTTTACCCGTGGTACGACAACCGCACTGAACCTGGTGGCCTCCTCCTATGGCCCCTCGGCCTTATCGGCCGGGGATGAAATCGTAATTACCCAGATGGAGCACCATAGCAACTTCATTCCTTGGCAGCAACTTGCCAAACGGACCGGGGCGACCTTGAAGTTCATCCCGATGCAGCCTGACGGCAGCATTGCGTTGGAGGATGTGGAGAAGACGGTCACCGACAAGACGAAAATCGTCTCCACCGCTTATGTATCCAACGTGCTCGGCGTGGTAAATCCGGTGAAGGAAATGGCCGAGATCGCCCATCGCCACGGGGCCGTTATGGTTGTGGACGGTGCGCAAAGCACGCCGCACATGAAGGTGAACGTACGGGACCTGGATTGTGATTTCTACGCATTCTCCGGACATAAAATGTGCGCTCCGACCGGGATTGGGGTACTATATGGTAAGAAGCAACTGCTGGAATCGATGGAACCCATTGAGTTCGGCGGCGAGATGATCGACGATGTCGGCCTTTACGAATCGACATGGAAAGAGCTCCCTTGGAAATTCGAAGGCGGAACGCCGATTATTGCCGGAGCTGTCGGTCTTGCGGCAGCCATTGATTTTCTGGAAGAGATCGGTCTGGATGAAATCCATCGGCATGAAACGAAGCTCGCGGCATATGCCATGGGCAAGTTGTCGGAAATTGAAGGAGTTACGGTGTACGGTCCCCGCGAACGCGAGGTCGGCCTGGTTACCTTTAATCTGCTGGACGTTCATCCGCACGATGTGGCCACTGTACTTGATGCGCAGGGGATCGCCATCCGGGCGGGCCATCACTGCTGTCAGCCATTGATGCGCTGGCTTCAGGCGAGCTCGACGGCGAGAGCCAGCCTGTACTTGTACAATACGGAGCAAGACATCGACCGATTGGCGGAAGCTCTAATCCAAACAAAGGAGTACTTCGCGTAATGCAATTGGATGATTTATACCGCCGCGTTATTATGGATCATTATAAAAATCCGCGCAATCGCGGAAAATTCGAAGACGGTGGACTAACGGTGGATTTAAACAATCCAACCTGCGGTGACCGCATATCGCTTCAGCTTAAAGTCGAGGACGGCATCGTGAAGGATGCGCGGTTTACAGGCGAGGGCTGCTCGATCAGTATGTCTTCCGCTTCGATGATGACGGAGGCCGTCAAAGGCCGCACTTATGAAGAAGCAATGGATCTGGCGAACCGCTTTTCTTCCCTCATGAAGGGCGAGTCGGCGGAATTCGAGGATTATGAAGATATTGAAGCATTATCGGGTGTCAATAAATTTCCTGCCCGCATCAAGTGCGCTACGTTAGCATGGAACGCGCTCAAGAAGGGCATCAACGAGGAATCATAATATTTAAGGAGGTAATGCAGCCATGGCAAAGAAAGCGCCTGAAATGGAAGAGTATAAATATGGCTTCCGGGATGAGCATAAGGCGGTTTTTCAATCGGGTAAAGGCTTGACCCGCGAAATCGTCACGGAAATCTCCCGCATCAAGAACGAACCGGAATGGATGTTGAACTTCCGGCTGAAATCCTTGGAGCAATTCGAAAAAATGCCGCTCCCGCGTTGGGGCGGAGACCTGGATGAACTCGACTTTAACGATATCCAATACTATGTAAGACCTTCCGAAAAGCAAGGGAAGACTTGGGAAGAGGTTCCTTCCGAAATTAAGGAAACCTTTGACAAGCTCGGTATCCCTGAAGCTGAACAGAAGTTCTTGGCCGGGGTATCGGCGCAGTACGAATCCGAGGTCGTATACCACAGCATGCAAAAGGATCTGGAAGATCAAGGCGTTATTTTCACGGATACCGATACCGCGCTCAGAGAGCATCCGGAAATTTTCCGCGAATACTTCGGAACGGTCATTCCACCGGCGGACAACAAGTTTGCTGCGTTGAACAGCGCCGTATGGTCGGGCGGAAGCTTCATCTACGTGCCGAAAGGCGTGAAATGTGAAGTTCCTCTGCAAGCTTACTTCCGGATCAATTCGGAAAATATGGGCCAATTCGAACGGACGCTCATCATCGCCGACGAGGACAGCTTCGTGCACTATGTGGAAGGCTGTACAGCTCCGATTTACAGCACGAATTCCCTGCACAGCGCCGTCGTTGAAATCATCTGCAAAAAGAACGCTCGCGTTCGTTACACGACGATCCAGAACTGGGCTCCGAACATCTACAACCTCGTTACCAAACGGGCGGTAGCTGAAGAGAACGCCACAATGGAATGGGTCGACGGCAACATCGGTTCCAAGCTGACGATGAAATACCCGGCTGTTATCTTGAAAGGCCGCGGCGCGAAAGGCAGCGTGCTGTCGATCGCGGTAGCGGGCAAAGGACAGCATCAGGACGCAGGGGCCAAGATGATTCACCTTGCACCGGATACCACGTCCACGATCGTTTCCAAGTCGATCAGTAAGCACGGCGGTAAAGTTACCTACCGTGGTCTGGCATCCTTCGGACGCCAGGCGGAAGGCGCCAAATCGAACATCAAATGCGATACGCTCATTCTCGATAATGAATCAACGTCAGATACGATTCCATATAACGAGATCATGAACGATAACATCATGTTGGAGCATGAAGCTACCGTATCCAAGGTGTCCGAGGAGCAGCTCTTCTATCTGATGAGCCGCGGGCTTTCCGAAGCCGAAGCGACGCAAATGATCATCATGGGCTTCATCGAGCCGTTCACCAAGGAACTGCCGATGGAATATGCTGTGGAAATGAACAGATTGATCAAGTTCGAAATGGAAGGTTCCATCGGTTAAGGAAAAGCTAATAAAAAGCCCGCTGTCCATTTAGGTCAGCGGGCTTTTCTTTGCCTCAAATTCTTCCTGAGTAGCTAGAATTGCAACGGAATAATCCGTGTTACATGTTTAATTTCGTCCAACATTACCCAAGCAGCGCCATCAATGGTTCTGATCTGAACCTTTTCCGGTTTACGCCCCCATTTAGGTAAACCCACGATGGAATTCCCGTCTTCCAGCGTTAGTACAACTTGGTGTTCCAAGGTTACTGCCATTTTTAGTTCATGCATGTTACCCATTTAAGCCACCCTTCTAAATCTGCCTTCATACTATATCGGTAGTTAAGGTGTGAAACTAAACCAGTTTTGAAAATTATGAAGACATTTTTTGTATATGAGAGGCCTCAATATTACAAGTAAACTTCCGCAATCGCGGTATCCCGCTCTTTGGACAAATCGACGAAACGGGAATCGGTCTGGACGAGCGGTCTGAAGAAATCGGACTGATTGGTCATAACGATGGAGCCGACTTCTCCGGAGCTGAGCAGTACTCTTTTGCCGATAAAATTAGGAAGTAAGTGATTGATCAGTGCTTGGGTCGGTTCCGGACTCAGTTTGCCGAAGCTGAGACTGTTCAATTCCCGCAGAACGGACAGCAGCTCCTGCTTCGACTGGTACACCCGATTGGAGGTCATGGCGCTGTATACGTCCGCTACGGCCGCAATCTTGGCGAAGGGGTGGATCTCCTTTTCCGTAAGACCCTTAGGATAGCCGCTTCCGTCATCACGCTCATGATGCTGCAGCGCTACGAGTGCCGACAATTCGTCGCCGGTCGATTTCAATATAATATCGTGTCCGTAAGTGGTATGCCGCTTGACCTCATCGAATTCTTCAGGCGTCAGCTTACCGGGTTTATGTAAAATGTCTTGAGGGATCTTGCTTTTGCCGATGTCGATTAAATAACCGGCCTTACCCGCCGCATAGGCTTCCTCTTTGGGATAACCAAGCCAGGAGGCGATATAATAAGATAGCATTCCAACCTGCATGGAATGATTATATGTATAATTGTCACTGTCGTTCAGCATCAACAGCAGAGATACCACGTCTTTTTGGACAACCAGCTGTTCGACCATGGGCTCAAGCAACTCGTCGACCTGTTTATCTTCAAAGGCGCCTGTAGTTAGCGCTTCCAGGAAAATCGATTCAAATCCGTCAACCGCGTTATCGAAGTAGGGTTTAACTTTCTGGACACTCTCCGAAAACGATTGAGCTACGGGGATTTGAACTTGAGGTGTAAAGGGTACGACATCTACGTAATCAATGCCATGCTGCATGAGTTTTACGATTGCATCACTTGTTAATTCTTTTTCCTGCTGAAGAACTAGTACCCCAAATTGATTGAAAACATCGGATTCTAAACGGTCGCCGGGACTGAGATCCATAATGTGTACTTTCAAGGAAGATGACACCTCGTTATTCTGAAGTTTCTTTCATCATAACAGGGAATAAATGGATTGACAATGCTAATTCAGGACTTGCGATCCGGTTACTTAGGAGAGCTCTCCCGGAGCCGATGGGTCCCAAGGTCCCAGTCCGTGACCCTTCCATTCGGTACCGTCTTCCCAGGATTCTTTTTTCCAAATAGGTACGATCTGTTTCAGACGTTCGATGGCGTAACGGCTTGCTTCATAGCAGCCGGCCCGGTGGGGGGAAGATACGGCGATGATTACGCTCGCTTCGGCGATTCCGACGAGACCGATCCGGTGCGTGATCGCACAGCGGGTACCGGGCCATTTTTCGCCGATTTCGCTGCCGATTTGCCGGAGCTTGGACAATGCCATAGGGATATAAGCCTCGTATTCCAAATGTACGGTGCGGCGATCCCCGGTCATTTCACGCGTTGTACCGGTGAAAGTCAGGGTTGCTCCATGGTCTGCGGTAATGACCTTCGCGGTCACCGCGTCCACGGAGAGTTCCTCGTCCGTAATTGCATATAGTCCATCTTCACTCTCATGTCTCCGGGATCCGGATACGGGTTCGCCGCCGGAAACGGGGGGAATGAGCGCTACTTCGTCTTTTTCGGTAATCGGGGACGCGCCTGCGGCATATTCCTGATTGACCGCAACGAAGGAAACAGCGATCAGCGAAGCGGCATCAGGATAAGCCTCGGAGAGGAGCTGCTTCAGGAGATCGGCGTTCAGTTCGGCTACTTCACAATTAAATTCAAGGCTTGACGTTCCGATCCGGTCGGCAAGGCCTGCAAATAGCGAAATGTTGATTATCATTTTACTTCACCTCGGAATGGTATTGAAACCATTCTAATATATCATATAAAGAAGACAACATATAAATTTAAGGTATATAATATTCTTTATAATTAAATAAGATGAGCTATTGAAATGGATGTGGGGCAAGTCCGTAAAATGTTCCTACAATCGCTGTTGATTCCAGATTTCTTGATCTTATAAGATCGGATAATGCAGAAATCCGGAATCAAAGGCGAACGCTCCGCTTCTTCGGAATCATTTTACTACCTTGCCAGCATCACATTCTTAAGTTCATCTAATATCGCGCGGATTCAGTAGGTGCACTTTATAAGGAGGAAGGGCCATGCAGCCGGAGACGGACCAGGAAACGTTAATGATTGTATATACCAATGATTTGCACAGCCATTTCGGCGCTATGGGTCGCATTGCCGCTATGGTCGATGAACTTCGCGCCACACCTCAAACTTCCGTATTGCTGCTGGACATCGGCGATCATATGGACAGGGCGGCTCCCGAAACGGAAGGAACGATGGGACAAGCTAATGTGGATGTGCTTAATCTGACCGGATATGACGCGATCACGATAGGAAATAATGAAGGATTGACCTTTACTCCAGAATTGCTGGAACAGGCTTATGCCGGTTTGACCTGTCCCGTAATTTGCGGAAACATTCGTGAACTGGATACCGGAAAGCCTCCGAAGTGGATGAAGGAGCATTTGATTGTCCGGCGGAGCGGGATGACGATCGGCTTAATTGGAGCGACGGCCTCTTATCCCGAATTTTACGAATTGCTGGGACTTGAAGCGCTTGACCCGAGAACGACCATTGCCGATTCGGTAACGCGATTGCGCGATCAGGTCGATCTGATCATCGTTATGTCCCATTTGGGAATAAAGCTCGACGAAGAGCTTGCAAAGAGCGTACCAGGCATCGACCTGATTATTGGGGGGCATACGCATCATTTGCTGGAGGAGCCGCTTAGAATCGGGACGACGATGATTACGGCCGCTGGAAAGTTCGGGCGGTATCTAGGTCATATCTCATTTCGCAAAAACACGACGGACGGAAAACCTGTTGTTGTCGAGGGACGCTGTGTAGCCGTGGAGAACGGGGAAGAGAGCGAGCGTGTGCTGAAAGCTATCTCTATTCACCAAGAAGGCGCGAAACGGAGAATGGATCGGACTGTTGCGGTCACGGAGCGGGAGCTGCCGATTGACTATACATCGGAATCGCCATTCGGAAATTTGCTGGCACAGGCGGTCAGACGATACACGGGGAGCGAACTGTCGATCATTAACAGCGGCCAGCTGCTGATGGATCTTCCCAAAGGTGAAATCAGCGAGGGAATGCTGCATGAACGGTGCCCGTCTCCGATCAATCCCTGCCGGATGAAGCTGAAGGGAGCGGATATCCTTTATACTCTGGAGGAATCCCTTCTAAGCGAGATGACGGATCGGGCGATTTACGGGTTCGGCTTTCGGGGCAAGGTGCTTGGCGGGATCTGCGTGGATGGCATGGATATTTTATATGACCCGTCCGGAGCGCCGTTCGACAAAATTATACAGGCCAGCGTCCAAGGGGTGCCGATCTCACCCGATAAGGACTATGACGTCGGTACGCTGGATATGTTTACGTTTGGCATTGGTTATGAACGGTTAAAGAACGGGGAGGAAAGACAGTATATGCTGCCCGATTTTTTACGGGATCTGTTGAAAATGGAGCTCCAAACAGCGGGGGCTGTGGAAGACAGCTTTCTTTCAAGATGGAAAAAAAACGGAGTGTAATACGGAAGATGCATTCCCGGCTGATCCATTGTATTCTATAATAATAAAAGATAGTCAAATACATCCTATGTTTACAGCAAACAATGAGAGACGGAAGTGGTTTTTTGCGGCTGATACCAGTGAGCTCTTTGAAGCCCGGAATGAAACTTGGAAAGAAGATATATAACGAGGAAGGAATCATATTGCTGTCGGAAAATGCGGAGCTGAGCGAAGCGGTTATTCGCCGGCTGCGTTTGCACGGGTTGGATTTTGTCTATGTGGCCGATTCGCGGACCGATGATGTCGTCATTCAGGATATGATCGAAGATGAGACGCGCCGTCGTGCGCTTCAGGAAATCCGGACCAGCTTCCGTAAATTGACGGAGCCTTCGGTTAAAGGGATCGTATATCCTTTTTTGGGCAAGGCCTTCACAGGTCTGGTGGAATCCATCATGGATGATCTTAGTTCCAGGGAAGATGCCATGATTATGATGATGAATATCAACAGTATGGATCAGTATTTGTACCGGCACTCGCTTAATGTTTGCGTCTATACGCTATTGCTCGGACAAATCCACGGATATAGCAAAGAAGAGCTGACCCTGCTTGGACTTGGGGCCATGCTTCATGATATCGGTAAGACCAAACTGCCCATTGAGCTATTAAACAAACCTTCCAAATTGAGCGAAGCGGAATTCAATCAAATCAAACAGCATACGCAGATCGGTTTCCAAATGCTCAAGGACGAGCCGGGAATTCCGCTCAAATCGGCGCACTGCGCATATCAGCATCATGAACGTATCAACGGCGAGGGTTATCCCCGGGGGCTTAAGGGCGATGAAATATCCGAATTTGCCCGTTGGATCGCCATTACTGACGCCTACGATGCCATGACCACCCACCGGGTATACCGGCCGGCGATGCTGCCCCATCAGGCGCTTGAAGTGCTTTATACGGGATGCGGGGAATGGTATGAAAAATCGAAGCTGGAGTTGTTCCGGGATCATGTGGCGATTTATCCGCTCGGGATGACGGTGACACTTAATACGGGTGAGAAAGGCGTAGTGGTGAAGATACATAAGGACATTCCGCATCGCCCGGTCATTCGTATTCTGGAGGATCCCCTCGGTGCGGAATTAAAGTCTCCTTACGATGTGGACCTGAAAAATCAATTATCTATTGTTATTACCAAAGTGGACGGAATGGAATTTAAAACTGAGGAGTCGGTCTCTTGAGGGGACTGCCTAAATGGGGATTCTGCACCGATGAGGTGCATTTTCTTCTTTTTTAGGTTAATAAAAGAAATAAGGTGAGTAAATGATGAAAATAGAGAATTATAAAACGGATAGAGAAATCGAAATCACACCGAGCTATGACCCCTGGGATCCGATCGTGTCGCTGCGTGAATTTGGCCGGCATGTACTGACAAGCGTGGAAATGACGGTTACCAATCTGTGCAATATGCGATGTGAGCACTGCGCAGTCGGCGACAGCCTCATGTTAAAGGAACCGGAACAGATCCCTTTGTCCGTCATGTTGAATTCATTGGATCAGGTGGAGAATTTGCGGACGATCAGCATCACCGGCGGGGAGCCTACCTTCCGTAAGCAGACGGTCGATGAGGTTATTGTTCCTTTGCTGCAATATGCCAAGGCAAGAGGGGTGCGCTCGCAAATCAATTCCAATTTGACGCTGGATTACGAACGGTATGAGAAGCTTCTGCCTTACCTGGATGTCATGCACATATCGTTCAACTATACCAGCGAGCGTGACTTTCACGAGGTCGGATTTGCCCGCAGCGGCCATCCCGTACAAGAGGAAGTCGCCAAGAGAATGTATTTCAAAATGATTGAAAATAGTCAGAAGCTAAGCGAAGCGGGCATGTTCATTTCGGCCGAGTCGATGATTAACTACCGTACTCATGACAAGCTGCCGCAAATTCATCGGCTGATTCGGGAGATGGGCTGTCAGCGTCATGAGGTCCACCCGATGTATGCGGCTGATTTTGCCGAGGGCTTGCCGGTTCTGCCTCTTGAGGATATGCGAACCGCCATTCATTCTCTCCTTGACGCACGGGATCCCGATCTGTGGATGCTGTTCGGAACGCTTCCTTTCTTCGCCTGTAACGGCGAGGGGGAGGATGCCAAACTGCTGCGCCGCTTGCGTCAGGAACCCAACGTAACGGTGAGGAATGATCCTGACGGGCGAAATCGGGTTAATGTCAATATGTTTACCGGAGATGTGTATGTGACCGATTTTGCGGCCATTCCGGCTTTTGGCAATGTGCGGGACATGCGACTGGATGACATTTTTGCCGAATGGCTGAACAACCACCCTATGAATCAAAAAGTAAACTGCCACTGCGATGCGGCGGGTTGCTGCGGGCCGAATTTGCTTGTCGCCGACATGTATTACAAAGACATCGATTTCAAGTCCCGTAAAGCGATCACACTATAGGAAAGAGGGCATTTTACATGCACTACGCCATAACAAACGCTCACACTGAAATTGAGTTCGGCCGATTGTTTTTGAATCTATTCATCGTGTTCGTTCTGGTTTTCCTGAACGGTTTCTTTGTTGCTGCGGAGTTTTCGCTTGTTAAAGTGCGTCAATCCCGACTGACCCAACTCGTCAGTGAAGGAAACAAGCGCGCCGTATACGCCCTTCGGGTCAACAAGAAGCTGGATGCCTATTTGTCGGCTACCCAGCTCGGTATTACGCTGGCCTCGCTTGGACTAGGCTGGGTCGGGGAGCCGGCCGTTTCCGAACTGCTCATTGAGCCGTTAATGCACAAAATGGGCGTAAGCGATCCTACGCTGATCTCGACCGTATCGGTTGCGATCGGGTTTGCGATTATTACGTTTCTACATATTGTCATCGGTGAGCTTGCTCCGAAATCGCTCGCGATCCGGAAATCGGAAGGTACTTCGCTTTGGTTATCCGCACCGTTGTTGTACTTTTACAAGGTGTTCCTGCCGGTCATCTGGTTGCTGAACTCGGCGGCAAACGGCTTGCTGCGGATGATCGGAATTGAACCGGCGGGCGAAGGAGAGGCAGCCCACTCCGAAGAGGAAATTCGCATCCTGATGAACCAGAGCGCCAAGAGCGGGGTCATCGATAAGGATGAAATGAAGCTGATGGACAATATTTTTGACTTCTCCGATATGTTGGCCCGCGAGGTCATGCTGCCCCGGACCGATATGGATTGCCTATATACCAATCTGACTTGGGAAGAGAATATGAAGATTGTGGCGGAGACGAAGCATTCGCGTTATCCGGTGGCCGTGGAGGATAAAGATCAGATCATCGGTTTTGTCCATATTACGGACCTGCTGCTCCCCGAAGCCGGACGCCCGCTTAATCTGGCGGAAATGGTTCGCCCGATCCTGAATGTGCCCGAGTCTATGGAAGTCAGCCATGTGCTCCGGCTGATGCAGAAAAAGCACTCCCAGTTGACACTGGTTGTCGATGAATACGGGGGAACGGCCGGTCTGTTGACGGTCGAGGTCATTTTGGAGGAGATCGTCGGCGATCTTCATGACGAGTTTGAGGACGAACGTCCCGAAATCGAGAAGCTGGGCGAGGGCGTGTACTCCGTTGACGGAAGAACTCTTCTCGAAGACGTAAACGATTTGATGGGCATCGATATCGAAGACGATGAGGTCGATTCCGTCGGAGGCTGGCTGTTTAAGGAGCTGGAAGGCGCTCCGGCGAAAGGCAAGAAGAAAGTCGTAGATAATATAACCTTTGAAGTCGCCGAATCAGGGCGATTGCGAATCACACGGGTGAAAATCAGTAAGCAAAAAGCACCTGAACCCATATCCGAGGATGAACTTAAACCCGGAACTTAGAACATAAATAATAAGAACGTCAGGCTTGGCATCATACAAGGCCTGACGTTTTTTTGCGTTTTATCACGAAATCGGGTTCATAAATTGGGCGAACGTCATATGTTAATGATGAGGATGCAGGGGACCAGGTAGTCCTTTGCATAAGGGAATTTCATAAAGGAGGAACCAAGATTGAGCTTTCCCAATGAGCATTCTTTTGCCCCGTTTATCGGTCCCTTTGATCCATGCCCGCCTATTACCTGTAAAACATACAGCACACCTCCGCACTTATATATGTGCTTTCAACCGCTGAATCTCCCGCAATTCTCTCCGCAAGAAGCATTAAGGCATGGCACGCTGTGGCCGGCATTGTACAGCCCCTATGAATCCAAATGGGGAAAAGGACGGTGTTAAAATGAGTTCCACATCGAAACCGCATTGTGATCCCGAGTATTATGAACTGTTGGAAAAACTGCAGGCGCTGGATTTCGTCCTGGTTGAGCTGAATCTTTTTCTCGATACTCACCCGGATGACTTGGCCTCGATTCAGCAGTTCAACCAGTTGACCCAGGAAAGGACACAGTTGGCCAACCATTTTCAGCAGCTCTATGGGCCGCTGCAGAATTTCGGACGCGCTTATTCAAAGTATCCATGGGAATGGTCACAGGCCCCATGGCCCTGGCAGGTATAAACTACCTGCCAGCCCTCTTAACGATAATCTAAAGGAGGTAATGCGAAGCAATGTGGATATATGAGAAGAAACTGCAATATCCGGTTCGCGTGGGTAAATGTGATATCCGAATGGCCAAATATTTGGCGGAGCAATACGGGGGTGCGGACGGCGAATTGTCCGCTGCGCTTCGTTACTTAAATCAGCGGTACACTATACCCGATAAAGTGATCGGGCTGCTTAATGATATCGGAACCGAGGAATTCGCCCATCTGGAAATGATCGCCACCATGATTTACAAACTGACCAAGGACGCGACGGTAGAGGAACTGGAGGCGGCGGGCATGGGAGCTTATTATGTAAACCATGATAAGGCCCTGTATTACCAAAACGCCGGGGGAGTTCCGTGGACGGCCACTTACATCCAGGCGAAAGGCGATCCGATCGCCGACTTGTATGAAGATATTGCGGCTGAGGAGAAAGCTCGGGCTACATACCAGTGGCTGATCGATATGACGGATGACGTTGATCTGCAAGACGGCCTGAAGTTCCTGCGCGAGCGTGAAATCATCCACTCACTGCGCTTCCGCGAAGCGGTGGAGATTTTGAAGGATGACCGGGAGCATAAGAAGATTTTTTAAGCCAAGCGGATGTTCTTGTTTAGACACTTAACAGTTAAATTTGGTTACGGAATTCGGAATGATATAGGGAAGGACCGGAAATATTTAGGCATGTTCGGCCGGCCTTCCCGATATACATAGAAAAACAAGCAAATAACATAGAGGCGAAGGTGATTTCTTATGTCTAAATCAAAGCGGGGGAAAGCTTTGTGGATTCTTCCTTCCAGAGGCCGGGGGACATGCCCCGTATGCAGAAGCACGCGGATTAAACTGCTTTATACGAAGATGAGCAGTTCCGGTCAGGCTCTTAAAGTCTGCAAGAAATGCTTCAACGCATCCCAGGAAAGAATCGATGCCGCAAACCAGATCGTCGTGAAATAAGCTGGCTATAGACCATATCAGTGGAAAGTATGGAGCAAGGATTACTTGCTCCATACTTTTTTTGTTTCCGGGCTATGTAAATGCGTAAATAATTCACTGAGTTTCTGAAAATAATGCTACAATAGAGGCCGGAAGCACTTTAGTTTTTCGTAAAGGAGCATTTGATCATGTCAACCATTCTTAAAACGCTAACTATTGCCGGCAGTGACTCCAGCGGCGGCGCGGGGATACAGGCAGACTTGAAAACATTTGAAGAATACGGAACTTACGGACTCAGCGCATTGACTACCATTGTTACGATGGATCCGGACCGCGGATGGCATCATAGCGTGTACCCGATAGACGCCAATCTGGTGGCCGAGCAGTTGAAGACCGTGTTTGCGGGCGGCCCGGTGCAAGCTATGAAGACGGGGATGCTGGGCAGCGTGCCTATTATAGAAGTCGTTGAGAAATGCATTAAGCAGCATAACCAACAAAATGTGGTCATCGACCCGGTCATGGTCTGCAAAGGGGAAGACGAAGTTTTGAATCCGGAGAGCGCGGATGCGATTCGCGATTTGCTGCTACCGCTTGCTACGGTTGTTACGCCAAACTTGTTCGAAGCCGGTGTGCTTTCCGGTTTGGGGCGTTTGTCCAGCGTGGATGACATGAAGAAAGCAGCGAAGATCATTCATGAACGCGGAGCGGCTTACGTAGTCATTAAAGGCGGCAAAGCCTTGGAAGGCGACAAAGCGATCGACCTGTTCTATGACGGCGAGGAATTTGAGGTTCTGGAGACGGAAAAGATCGAACCCGCACATAACCATGGAGCCGGTTGTACTTTTGCGGCTGCCGTAACAGGTGGACTGGCCAGCGGCTTAACTGTAAAGGAAGCCGTAGTTAAAGCGAAAAAATTCGTAACGGCGGCCATTCGTTCGGGGTATGCCTTTAACGAATATGTGGGACCGGTATTCCATGGAGGATACCGTTTGAACGGCGAGTAGGCTGACATATAGAATGAATCAGGACAAGCCGGTTTCCAGGAATGGAGGCCGGTCTTTTTTTGTTGTATTCGGCATTAATACGATGATTTATGTTGCGCGTTAATGCGGGCTCAATAATGAAGGATAATAAATGAAAGTGATGGAAGTAAGCGTTTTATCGTACTCTTTTACAACAAATAGAAGCGATTCAACGCAAATTTCGGGATTTACAGAAAATGAGAGCAGGCGTAATATTCATTCGTGGATTTGATATTCTTGATTCGCTGAATTTCCCGTAATACGGGAAAACGGGGGAACCGAATGCCGGGCGTAACAGGCAAAGCCAGCCGAAACGAACGGTAGGGGTGAATCCGCAGCATGTCATGCAGAACATGCCGCGGAGGGGTGACTCTCGCCACCCTAATCCGACAGCTAACCTCGTAAGCGTAGTCCGAGAGAGGAATGATACTGTGCCCATGTAAAGCACTCATGGACCGCAGGGGGTCTTGCCTCTGTGGTTTTTTGCTGTCCAAAAAGTCTCCAAATGAGACGATTTACCAAAATATTTAATCATAATCAGCCTTTGAATTTGCAAAAAATAAAGCACGGTGGTGTTGCATCTATGTTTTCGATAATCAAGAGAGTGCTCATCGGTCAGCCGCTGAAGTCAACCGCACTCGGCGAACAAAAATTAAACAAAACGAAAGCCCTGGCGATCCTTTCATCGGATG
Organism: Paenibacillus sp. FSL R5-0407; assembly: GCF_038009185.1. Lineage (NCBI taxonomy): Bacteria > Bacillati > Bacillota > Bacilli > Caryophanales > Paenibacillaceae > Paenibacillus > Paenibacillus sp. FSL R5-0407. Next base: position 103,645 of record NZ_JBBPAX010000001.1, read on the forward strand.
CCTTGTCCTCCGTAGCCTACGGACCGGAGCAGATTCTGCTCGTCCTGATGACGCTCGGCGCGGCCGCCTACTGGTACTCCATCCCGATTGCCGCGGGAATTCTGGTGCTGCTGCTGGCTCTCGTTTTATCTTACAGACAAGTGATTTATGCCTATCCGCATGGCGGAGGAGCCTATGTTGTTTCCAAGGAAAATTTGGGGGTAAACTCCGGTCTTTTAGCCGGCGGCGCGCTGCTGGTGGATTATATTTTAACCGTTGCGGTCAGCATTTCTGCGGGGACGGATGCGATCACCTCAGCTTTTCCGTCGCTGCATTCACATAACGTACTTATAGCATGCCTTTTAGTGGTTGTTATCACGGTACTCAATTTGCGCGGTATTACCGAATCGGCTTCCATCCTGGCTTATCCGGTTTACTTATTCGTGCTTGTTATATTTATCACTATTGGGGCGGGACTATATCAAATTGCAATGGGCGAAGTTCCGGCCAACCTGCATACACCGATGGGGACACCGGTGACAGGCCTTACGCTGTTCCTGCTCTTGCGGGCATTTGCCTCGGGGAGTTCGGCTTTGACAGGTGTCGAGGCGATTTCTAACGCCATTCCTAACTTCAAGGATCCGGCTCCCAAGAATGCCTCCAAAACATTGGCTGCCATGGGCGTTCTGCTGGCGCTTTTGTTTACGGGGATCGTATCGTTGGCTTATTATTACGGTATTTCTCCTAAAGCGGAGGAAACCGTCGTGTCCCAGATCGCTTCAGCTACTTTCGGCCGGGGGATCATGTATTATTTGATTCAAGGGATCACCGCGATGATTCTGGTGCTGGCCGCCAATACCGGATACTCGGCATTTCCGCTCTTGGCCGTGAACCTGGCGAAAGACAAATATATCGCGCGTATGTTCACCGTTCGCGGAGACCGTCTCGGTTATTCTAACGGAATCGTCTTTTTGGCGGTGGCCTCAATCCTGCTGATCATCGTTTTTAAAGGACAGACCGAGCATTTGATTCCGCTCTATGCGGTAGGCGTATTTATCCCGTTTACGCTGGCGCAAACCGGTATGCTTGTGAAATGGTTCCGGGAAAAACCGGCGGGCTGGGGATTGAAATTAACGATAAACGCGATCGGGGCTTTAATCAGCTTTACGGTCATGATGATTTTTTTCATTACGAAATTTCCGCAAGTCTGGCCTGCGTTAATCTTTTTGCCGGCGATCGTTTATGTATTTCATAAAATCAACCGTCATTACGAAGCTGTGGGGGATCAATTGCGGATCACTACATGCGAACAGCCACTAGCGATCGAGGGGAATGTCATGGTAATTCCCGTAGCGGGAATTACGCATGTAGTGGAAAATACGCTGAATTACGCGAAATCGTTGTCTCCGGATCAGATCATCGCTGTATATGTGGCGTTCGATAAAGAGGCGGAAAAGCAATTTGAGGAGAAATGGAACCAGTGGCACCCTGAAATTCGGCTGGTTACGCTGTATTCCCAATACCGGAGCATTATCCAGCCGCTGACGAAGTTCATCGATACCGTGGAGCATAAGGCCAAGGAAATGAATTTCCGGGTAACCGTTCTGATTCCCCAATTCATACCGAAGAAACGGTGGCATAACGCCCTGCATAATCAGTCCAGCTTGCTAATCCGCGCCTTTTTGCTATACCGGAGGGATTTGATCGTAACCACGGTTCCTTATCATTTCAAAAAATAAGATCTTTTCATCTGACCATCAAGTCAGAATTTGCCCTACCAGCTCGTTCATGCCTTGCCATGAATCCTTTAGAATAAAGTCCTGCTGAACCGGCGCATTCCAAGGACGGGGGATCATAATGGTCTGTTTGCCCGCTTCCTTGGCCGCGATCAGATTATGGGGGCCGTCGTCAATCAACAAGTCAAAATCAAGCAAGTATTTGCGCTTGGCGACGAAGAAGTTATCGAATGGAATGAAAGGCATATGCATTTGCAGCCATCTCCATTTTTCCGGAACCGATGCCGGGCGGGCGGCCGTCACGACGATGACGTCGTAATCGACGGTCATCCGCTTCACCTCTTCAATCGTATACTCGTCAAAAATTTCAAGCTCTTCGTACAGGCCGGGCCTGCCGAAGAAAATGTCGTCCGTGCATGCAGGATGCCAAATGCCGCTAAGATCAAAGCTGATGATTTGCTCCATGGTCAACGGAAGATCGGGATACATTAAATTATGATAATGAATCGCTTTCGGTATGAGATGGCAGATCGTGTCATCCATGTCGATGGCTACTATTTTTTTGCTCATGCTTCGCACTTCTCCCTGGCAGTTACTTTTTCGATATCTAAGTTGAATTTAAACGTAATTGTAATGGACACTTCGGGAAATGGCAAACTTCGGCGTCTCCCAAGGGTTTGCAAGTAATCGCCAATTGGCATATCATGGGGCTATAAATATAGACAGGAAGGAATGTGGAGATGGAGACGACCCAGACGAAATTGCAGAAACCCGAAGCTATGATTTTCGATATGGATGGGACGCTGTTTAAGACAGAGACACTGCTTATCCCTGCCTATCATGAACTGTTCGACCGGCTCAGGGAAGAGAAGATGTACGAGGGAGAGACACCTCCGGAAGAGCTGATGCTGAGTTGTCTCGGTATGCTGCTGGAGGATATTTGGAGAAAGGTCATTCCCGACTGCAGCGAAGCGGTTCACCGCCGTGCGGATGAACTGTTGCTGGAGCTGGAGCTCTCAGGACTCAAAGAGTATTCAACTGAACTTTATCCTGAAGTTAAGGAAACGCTGGAGCAGCTTAGCCGGCGGGGAGTAAGGCTGTTCGTCGCCAGCAACGGGCTGGAGCATTACGTGAAGGGCGTCGCCGAAACGCATTTGATCGCTCCGCTATTCGAAGGAATGTACAGCGCTGGCGAGCATCAGACGGCTTCGAAGGTAGACCTTGTCCGCCTTTTGCTGGACAACCATGGCGTATCCAGCGCCTGGATGGTCGGAGACCGCTCGTCCGACGTGGAAGCGGGCAAGAAGAACGGCCAGACCGTGATCGGCTGTGCCTATGCCGGGTTCGGGAATGGATATGAATTGGCCGGTTCGGATGTGCTGATCACTTCATTCAATGAACTGGTTACGCTTTATGACCAGGCGGAAGACTCCGAATAATCTCAGGGAAAAATAAAGCCGCTCCTCCTCTCTATGAGGAAGGGGCGGCTGTTTTTTGTTTGTGCAACCATAGGGCGTATTCCAGCGGTCTTACAATTGCTCTCCGGTAAGATTCCAAATCCCCCGTCTGGATGAATACTTCCCTTGCAGGCTTGGGATTGACTTCAAGGACGTAAATACGCCCGCTTTTTTCAATCGCAAGGTCCAGTGCAAGCTCGCATAAAGCACCGAACGTAGCTTCCAAATATGCGGCGACTTCCAGGCTGAGCTTCTCTGCGGCACGGCGGATTTCTTTGCGCTTCTCTTCACTGGAAGTAATCTGCCCGAGCAGAGCATTCATCGATGCCGCCTTGCCTCCGCCGTGAAGGTTGGAGGTGACGCTGCGAACGGGACCGATTCGTCCGGCGCAGCCGGTCACTTCCCAGCGGCCTTGCCCGTTCTTCTGCACGAGCATGCGGTAATCATGCACCCGACCGCTCGGCAGCTTGATTTGAATGCCTTGCTGCGCTATGAAGCGGCCGCTCCCTTTCCAGCTCATCAGGAAAGCGCCGAGCCTGGATTTATGCAGCTTCTGTGCGGATATGATTTGCCGGCTCTGCCTCCTTCCCTGGATCAGGAACATATCGCCTCCCAGCCGTTCTACCCGCAGAATCCCCCTGCCGCCGGTACCGTTGATCGGCTTGACATAGACGGAGGAATGATTTTTCAACAGCCTGAAAACATCGCTCCCGCTTTGAAACAAAACCGTCTCGGGCTGGTTGCCGCGGAACGCAGGCTTGCGGGACAACGTCTGATAAATCGTCCACTTGTTTCGCAGCGGACGGTTTAAAAAAGTCATATTTCCGTATTTCGCCCGGAACCTTAACAGCTGTTCAAACCGCTTGCTGCGTTGAATCCGGCAGCGGTCAAAGATAAGCTCCGGGAAGCTGCGCCATTTGCGCGACCATTTCTTTTGCTTCGGATCGTAAATCAGGGCGTTGATAATGCCCTTTTTGTCATCCACATCCATCGGAGTGAATACAAAAACATCAAGACCAAGGCGTTGCCCCTCTGTGATCATACGCTGATAAATATGCCGCTCTTCCAGGTGTTTTTTATCATTTAAATATAGTGTCAAAATGCCCAAGACCGGTTGTGTCATCAGGAATCACCTTCTTTGCAGGGAATGGATTGGCAAAATCAAGATCCGACATTAGCTCGGAATCCAGCGAGCAGCCATGAGTTTTCTCCAGCAGAAGCTCGGCCCGCCCGGTCTGAGACTTAATTAGGCGACTTGCGCTGAACCCCGCGCGAAAACACATCTGCAGGCTGGACAGGTTGCCGGGTGCTACCCGGCATATCAGGTTTCCAAGAACGGCATGCTGCCGGTTCAGCAGGGCGGATCCCAGCCCTCGACCCCGGTATAGCGGGTGAACGACGACAAGGCAGATTCCGCGGCCATAGTTCGTTACGCAGGATAACCCGGCGACCCGGGGGCCATCCTCCGTTTGGAGAATGGCCAGAAGGAGGGAAGAGCCGGGCAGAGTCATTTCCCGGCCGGACAGCTTCATAAGGGCACGAAAGGTCGCGGAGGGAATGCTCTTTCTAGCATAGCGATGCACGAATGCCAACATTTCCGCATGCTTTATCTCCCAGGCGACCCTGTTCCCGGGATGCCAAGCTGCAATTTCCATGCAGAATTCACCTCTTTCCCGGGCTATACCTTACCCTGCCGGTATAAGTAATGGCTGAACTGGAAAATGCGTTCCAGCGATTTTTTGCGGATATGGGGCTCGTCGAACTTCATCGGCTTGGCATTAGCCTCAAAAAACCAGATTTTCCCTTCCGTATCGATTCCGAGATCCATCGACATTTCGCCAAGCGTATAACCGGCGCTCTTTTCTATCTGCTTGGTGATCAACAGGCCGCTTGACTTCAACCGGTTCATCAAAACATTGGTCATTTCCTGGCCGAAGGTCGGAACGAGCAATTTCTCCGGGTCCTCGACACTGCCGCCTTGGGGAACGTGCGTGGTGATCCGCCGCGGACCGGCCAAGCGTGCGCCGATCCCGGTTACTGTCCAGATGCCTTTTCCTGTTTTTTGCACAAGCATCCGGATATCGAAATGCCTGCCTTTATACGAAGCGAGTTCGATGCTCTCCTGCATAATGTAAGGAACCCGGCCGGTCTCCGCCTTGATCCGTTTCCATAACAGAAGGGGTTTGCCGGTTTTATACACGACATTTTTGCGCCGAAATCCCTGAATGGTAAGCTTGTAAGGTCTTTCCTCGGCTTCGTCGAATTGAAGCAGCATAATTCCTTTTCCCGCTTTGCCGCTTTCCGGCTTCAGGTAGAGGCTCCCGTATTGCTCAAGCATGGGCAATAAAGACTTGGGCGAACGCAGCCTCTTAGTGTCGGGGACGAGAGCCTTGGTGGTCCGGTTTTTTTTCAGCCAGTCGAACAGCGTCCATTTGTTGAAAAAAAAAGGATTAAACAGCTGGATGCTCTCGTGCCGGATGCACTCTTCGATTTTGCGCCGGACTGACGGTCTCCGCTCATCCTCGCGCTGGGGAATTCGGTTGTAAATCACTTGCGGGAGAGGGACCCATTGTTTCGTCCACTGTTTTTCTTCCGAGCTGTATACATAGCCTTGTATTTTATGCGACGACAGCTTTAGATCTTTGGTCGTTACGATATATACCGGAAAATCCAGTTCCTTGCCCGTTCTTACGATATCCCGAAAGTTAGCCCGATTGCCGCGAAATTGGGTCCATTCATCATGAACGGTCAGCACGGCGATGACTGGCTTCTGATCGCTCGCAAGCTGGCTCATTAGGCTTCCCTCCTCCGGAATTTACTCAGATAGAGGCAGTGTTCCAGAATGTGTTCGACAGATGCCTTTCCTTCCGCACGGAGCGAGGGATGCTTGAAGATGGACCGGCCCGGCTTGGCGTTCGCTTCAAACATCCAGATCTTTTCATCCGTGTCGATACCGATATCGAAGCCGAGTTCACCGATTAAATGCTGATGGTGCGCCTCGATCGCTTCGGCCAATGTGATCGCCACATTTTTGGCGTTCTTCAGTACCTCATCGGCTCTGGGACCGAATGCGCGGGCCAGCGCCTGATCCGGAGTGAGCAGCGATCCGCCGTTTTTAAGATGGGTAGTTACGCTGCCTTTTCCTGCCTTTTTGGCTCCGATGCCGACTACGACCCACTGGTTCCGCCCGTTTTTGTGCATATGGAACCGGAAATCGATAGGGCAGCTGTCGATTTCGATGAGCCGGATCCCCTGCTGGGCCACGTATCCTCTTAAAGCGCGGCCGTGCCTTGCTTGCAGCGTTCGCATCATGCTATTGAAGGAGCCGAACCGCAAAAGCGCATTTCGGCCGGTTTTGCGGTACCTTGCATAATACCCGCTCTTGGGGATGCGGGAGAGCCGGTAGATGCCGTTGCCGAGACTGCCGTTGTTCGGTTTGTAATAAATCAGCGAATGCCGGTCCAGCAAATCCTTGATTTGCTCGGGTGTCGGGTTCATAATCGATTCCGGAACATACCTGTTTACTAGAGAATCCTTCTCGAGCATGCGGTAAATATCGGATTTATTAAAGAAGCTCCAGTTGAAGAACGGGATTCTCCGCCGGATGAACCGCTCCCGGAGCTGGGCAATCGAAGTAGTCGTTTCCGCCCGCCGGCTGGGAAGGCGATTGTACACGACATCCGGAAGAGGAACCTTCTTTCGGATGAAGTGTCCGGCTTCGTTGAGAAAATAGCCGTTGACCGTTTCATTCTCCCAGTGGATATCCTTGGGGGTGAAGGCGAAGATATAGGATTGTTTGCTGCCGTGTCTCAGCAATTGCTTGATGAAACCGGTTCGGGAGCCAAACGGATTGGCTGCAGACGAGGCCGGTCCATCCGACAAGACGCCAATGAGCGGTCCAATTTGCACTTCCCCTTCCTGCAGGCTGCGTAAAAATATCCCGCCGGCCATCGGTATTTTGATGTCTTTCCGGATACTGCTGCCGAGATAAAGATGCTTACCCGCTTTATTGATAGGTTTGATTACAGCGGGAATGCGTTCTCCGCCAAATCTGAGATGAACCGACTTTTTTCCGGACAGCTTCAAGTTTTTCATTAAAGAGCCGGACACGTAGACGACCCTTTGGGGCTGCTGCGTGAAATGGACGTTGCCAAAAGTCAAACTCATGAATTTTATCCTCCTAAAAAAGTCTTCCGTGCCTCATTCAAGGTTTGCTCAGCAGCAAGTGACGCGCATAGAGAATCGGATTTTCGATCGATTTTCTGGCGCTTTGTCGATCGCCGATCCGGAAAAAGGATGAACGGCCCGGCTTCGAGTTGACCTCCAGCACCCATACGCTTCCCCTCCGGTCGACGCCGAAGTCGATTCCTAATTCGGCCAGGCGGCCGAAATGGGATTCGAGCGAACCGGGAATCACCATCGACAGTTTACGGATCAGAGATAGGGCCTCTTCTGCAGCGACGGTTCCAAGCTCCCGGCTTAGAAACGGCTGCGCTCTATGCGCCGTACCTCCGCCGTGCAGATTGGATGTGAGCGTATGCTTCGGACCGACTCTTGCTGCCATCCCTGTAAGTTCCCATTCTCCCTTGTCATTCTTCTGCATCAGCACCCGGATATCGTACGGCTCACCTTGAGAGGTGCTGAGTTCCAGATAAGGCTGCAGTAAGAAGGGCCGGTCTTTAGTAAACTTATCGATCCATTCGAAGCCTTCTTTCTTGCTGGAGAAAGTATGCCGCAGCAAATCGTTGCGGCCGTCCCGGCCGGTAATTTCCAGATGCTCCCGATTGCTCGTGGTCCTCAAGCGCAGGGTTCGCTTGCCATGTGTTCCGTTATAAGGCTTTAGAAAGGCTTCGCCGCCATGTCTCGCCAGCCAATCCGCCAATTGGGAGGGAGTTTCATAAGGGACTGTCTCCGGCAAAAAAGGGGCGATCTCCGGGAACTTGCGAAGCGTTTGATGGACACGCCATTTCCCTGTCAATCCCCGTGTTAAATAAACGAAGGGATGTTTCCTCGACAATTTTTCCAAAGCTTGCCTTTTTCGCTGTTGCCGCCTCTGGTCATGGGTGAAGCAGCGGTCGTAGACTATGTCCGGATGAGGGAATAGCCGATATTGCCATCCGCCGTTTTCGAAACAATAACCGGGTACGGCATCTTGGCTCCTTCGGAGAAAAGACGGGCAAAACACGTAAACGGTCATTCCTTGTTTGCTGCCGATAATGCACAATTTGCGGCAAAATCCCGGCTCCGCAAATGGGATGGGAGCGTTGCTTTCGGCAACCAAAATGCCCATCACGCCATTTGATCGTTTGTTGATCATCCTGTACCTCCTCAAAAGCCGGACAAATAGCGGGCGTATTCAACCACCTGTTTGACGGAAGGGCGAATTTTGTTCCCTCCGATCGGGGTGTTGTCGTTCTTGGAAGGTTTGGAATTGACCTCCAGCAGCCAGATTCGTCCTGACGAGTCCAAGGCGAGATCGATGCCGAGTTCACCGAAATGCGCAGGAATCTGGGCATCGACGCCCTGGGCGATATCCAGCGCCGCTTTACGCAGGCGAAGGGCGATCTTACCTTTTATGCCGGCCGGGAGTGAGCTTCTCCCGATAGCCTCCTTCACGGTGCTGAGCGAACCGCCCCGGGCAAGATTGGACACGAAATGCTGGCTTCCGGCCGTACGGGCCACTATGGAGGTCACATTCCACTTTCCCGCCCGATTCTTCTGCACCAGCGCACGGAAATCCACCGGGCGGCGATCCGCCTGGATCAAGGTTAATCCTTGCTGGATTTGATAGCGCGTCGTCTTCATTTTGCCGGAGAGGGAGGAGTACAGCTTGGCGAGACTTGGATAAACCTGACGCCTCGTACCTCCGACCTGGGCGGTTAGGGTTTGATAGCTTCCGCCCTCAAGTTTGGAGATCCGGATGATTCCCTTTCCGAGACTGCCTCTTATCGGCTTAAGAAAGACGATGGGATGTTTGGCGCACATCGTTTTAAGTGTAAGAAAGTTACGAAAGAGGTGGGACTCCGGCAAATATCTCGATACCGCCGCATCGCGGCCCAGAGCATCGAAAACTTCCGTCTTGTCAAGAAACTTCTCGTTGAAAAAGTGGCTCCTGTACCGTGATTTTACTTCTTTCAAGAAATGCTGTACGCTAGGTTTATTCTCCAATTTTCGCGAAGTCAGGCGGTTGTAGAACACATCCGCGGCAGGCACCTGGATCTGCTTCCATCCGTCTCCGTAGACCCAGGCCGACAAATTGCTTGAACTGGTGCCGATGTGATCCGGCGTAAAAAAATAAACGTACACACCTTGATGCTGGCAGGCGTTTACGAGCTCTTTGCAGAACATCGTAATCGGCCCGAAGGGGCGTTCCAGGGATCCCGGCAGGTCGCGGCTGATCAGCACGCCGATCAGCGGCCCTAGCTGCAAAGTGGATGAGTGCGGGCGGAATGTGAGCCGCAGCACGGAACGGGCTAGAACGCCCATTTTTTCGGCCAGCTCCTGGCTGACCCGGATTCCGTCGAATCTGGCCAATGGCACGACCCGAACGGTCTGCTGAAAAGAGCCGAACACGAGCTGCAGCGGATGGTTCACAGGAATCCGCCACTGTTTGATCAGTTGTTCTCCAAGAACGAGATCGTCTTTTTCCAGCAGATTCGGGCTCATGATTTGAATTTTTAATTTTTTGGAGGGCATGAAGCGGATCTCCTTCCAAGCTTAAGCTTGATGTCTTGGATGCAATAAAAGTCATCTGCATAAGCGCATGTAATGCATCATATGAGGACATAGAATCCTTGGTGATTAACCCATTTCCGATTTGATGTCTGCGCCTGCGAACTTTTCGGCAGCCGCTGCATCGCGGCGAAAGCCGAATATACTTAAAGTGTGTGCTCAAAAAGTCGACTTTTCAGCACCGGAAGGCCTGACTGAATGCAAGATTCGATGTCGAATAAGCAACCTGAGGCACTTCGTGATCAAAAGGTGACTTTTTTGAACAACCTCTTATTTGAAAATAATTTGTTTAGCCGGGTTTAAAAGGAGGTATGCAAGGTGGCCGATTGGATTTATGTTCTGATCAGCGTGGCTGTGGCCGCCTTTGTGGGCGGAGTCACGAATCATTTTGCGATTAAAATGCTGTTTCATCCCAGAAATCCGGTATACATCGGTAAATATCACGTTCCGTTTACGCCGGGTCTGATTCCGAAACGCCGGGAAGATATCGCGGAATCTCTCGGAAATGTCGTGGCGGAATATCTGGTAACGACGGAAGGCCTTCAGGAGCTGCTGTCTCGTCCGGCATTTAAAAAGCAGGCGGAGCAATATTTGGAGAACCTGCTCGTCCGATTGGGTGCAAGCGAACTGACGTTAAAGGAAGCGGCGCTGAGGGTCTGGGAGCCTGAACGGTGGGAAGCTGCCAAATCCCGGCTTGCAGATACGGGCAGATCGGTGGCGGACCGCGGACTTAACCTGCTGTGGAACGATCTCGGCTGGGAGGATCGTTTGTTGAAGGACCTCTTGCCGGGTTGGAATGAAGAGAATCGGCAGCGTTGGAGCGGCGCAGCTGCGGAGGCGGTGCTGCTAGCGGTTGAAGAAGAGCTTCTGTCGGCTGAGGGACAGCGTATGCTGACCAAGCTGGCCGGGGACTTGGCGGATAAGGCCGGCGGATTTCTCGGCACGATGGCGGCGATCTTCATGGACGAGGACAAGTTGGTGCGCAAGCTGACACCTGCATTGGTGCGGGCGCTGCAAAGCGAGGAAGCCAAAGACAAAGTTGCGAAAGCGATCCGGGGCAAACTGGAGATGTTCGGGGAGAAACCGGCTGCAGAGCTGCTGGAAATGGTAACCGGAACGCCGGCACAGGAGTGGTTGTCGGACAAAATCAAACAATTGCCGCTCGAAAAGTGGATCGCAACTGCTGAATCCGTCCGGATTTCATCACTAGTTGCTCCGTGGCAGGCTCAGGCGCAAGCGGCGCTGCCTTCGGTTACGGATCGGCTGCTTGCTCTCGTCGTGAAGGGAATTCCTACGGCGATGAAGGCGATTCAACTGCCGAAGCTCGTACAGGAGCAGGTACAGAAGTTTCCGGTCGAACGGCTGGAAGAGGTCATTTTGAGCGTATCCGGCAAGGAATTCCGGGCCATCACCTGGCTGGGGGTCTTGCTCGGAGGCATCATCGGATTATTCCAGTCCGTAATGATCATATGGGTAAGATAATTCATAATATCGGAGGATGATCCTATTGAATATTTACGATAAAGCGAATGAATTGGCAAAAGCACTCAAAGAGAGTGAAGAAGTGAAGGAAATTACCGCGGCGATGAAGCTGGTCGACGCCGATCCCGAAAGCAAGAGAATGCTGGATGATTTCCGCAACCGGCAGAACGAGCTGCAGCAACAGATGATGACAGGTGAGATGCCTGCTCCGGATGAGATGGAAAAAATGGAGAAGCTGTTCGAGGTGCTCAGCATGAACCTGAATATTCGCCGGCTGTTTGACGCAGAACGCCGTCTCAGCATCATCATTCAGGACGTGAATAAGATCATAACGGACAGTCTGCAGCATCTGTACGGAGATCAAATGTAGGAATACAGAAGAAACTAGTCTCATATTTTCCTGACAGCCTTCATAGAATAGAAATATAGATTTGAAGATGAAGGAGCTGCGGAATATATGAAGACCGTGAAAAAAAAGAGCAAATTAAAACATGTCGTGTATCTTGTTTTGGCATTAGCGATGCTGGTGTACGCGTTACCGATGATTTCCTTCGAGCCAGGTGCAGGCTTTGTTTCCCTGTTTGGTGCAGTGTGGGCCGCCTTTGCCTTCCTCGTAATCGGGGCACATCTGCATTTCATACTGGGCGTCAACGAGGAAAAGCAACGTGCACTGGATGCCGTCCGCCGGGCCAAGCTGCGGGAATGGCAAAACAAATGGAGCGAGGACGGAAAGCAAGGCCAAAGCTTGTAAGCGGAACAATAAAGGAAAGGCTGTCTTGAAGCCGTATGGGCTTTAAGACAGCCTTTTTTTAATTTCGTTCATCCATGATCATCTTGTCATTGCTCTCTCCCGGAGGCACCATAGGAAATACATTTTGCTCTTCTTTGACGTTGAATTCCATCAACACCGGTCCCGGGATCTCCAGGCTTTGGCGGATGATGGATTCCGCCTCGTCCAAGGTTTGAGCCCTTAGTCCTGTCACTCCGTAGGCTGACGCAAAGGCTACGTAATCGGGCGACGAGATCTGGACGGAGGAGTAGCGGCGCTTATAAAACATTTGCTGCCATTGCCGTACCATTCCCAGATACCCGTTATTCAGCAAGGCAATTTTGATCGGGAGCTGATAATCTACCGCCGTCATCAATTCCTGCAGGTTCATCTGGAAGCTTCCATCTCCAGTAACACAGATGACCGGACTGCCGTCACCTGCAATCGCCGCCCCGATCGCGGCGGGAAGTCCGAAGCCCATCGTACCGAGTCCGCCTGAGGTCAGGAAAGAACGGGTATGCTTGAATTTATAATGATGTGCCGTCCAAATCTGGTGCTGGCCTACATCGGTGGCCACGACCGCGTTTCCTTCCGTAAACTTGTGGAGCAGCTGGATAACCTCCTGCGGACACAACGTACCGGCCTCTGCGGTAAAATGAGGGACCTTCTTCTGCCAGCGGGTCGTTTCCTTGGCCCATGCTTCTGCCGCAGTAAGCCGGCCGGTCAGCGGGTTTAATTTCATCAGCAGGTCCCGGATATTGCCGTGTACGGCAACATCGACAGGGATATTTTTGCCGAGCTCCGCGTCATCGATGTCAACGTGAACCTTCCAGGACTCCGGCGAAAAGGATTTGATCTTGCCGGAGAGCCGGTCATTAAATCTTGCACCCAGCGACAGCAGGACATCCGCTTGATGAACGGCCCGGTTAGCCGCATAAGTGCCGTGCATTCCCAGCATCCCGAGATAAAGGGGATGATCGGACGGGAACGCGCCGATCCCCATCAAGGTGCTGACGACCGGAATTCCGGCGTTCACCGCCAAGTCCAGGAGGGCATCCGATGAGCCCGAAGAGACAACGCCGCCGCCGGTAAGAATGACGGGCCGCTCAGCGGAACCAAGCCGGTTTGCGATCTGTGCGACGGTTTCTTCGGGAATTTCCGGCGCAGGCTCATACCCGCGGATCGAGATCTTTTCCAGCGTTTCCGGTGCCGTTTTGGCGTTCATGATATTTTTCGGCAAATCGATCAACACCGGGCCGGGTCTGCCCGTAGATGCGATATGAAAGGCCTCCTTAATAATTCGGGGCAACTGCTTCACGTCCATGACTACGTAATTATGCTTGGTTACGTCCATGGTCATGCCGAATATATTTACCTCCTGGAAGCTATCGCGTCCGATCAGGTCGGTGGAAACCTGGCCGGTCAGGACCACCAGCGGAACGGAATCCATGAATGCGTTAGCGATGCCCGTGACCGCGTTCGTAGCTCCGGGTCCGGAAGTCACCAGCGCCACACCGGGCCGGCCGGTTACCCGGGCGTAGCCGTCCGCCGCATGAACGGCAGCTTGCTCATGCCTCGTCAAAATATGACGGATATCGGAGCAATCGTAAAGGGCATCGTAAATCGGGATGACCGCGCCGCCGGGATAACCGAATATCGTGTCAACCTGTTCTCCCATCAGGCATTCAATGAGCAGCTCCGCACCGGTTATCGTTTTTTGCTGCCGAATAAGATCGTTAGCCATATGGTTCTCCCCCAGTTTTTTTTCTGACAATTCTATCTTAAATGTGAAGGACTCAAAGTGACTCCAGTCATAAGGGGGCAATAAAAATCCGGATATGATAGGTGAATACAATTGCCGGGAGATGAATGTAATGCAACCTAATTTCACTCAGGAACGGGATTATAACCACAATCCGTTCATCGTCATATGGGAAGTAACGCGTGCCTGCGCATTGAAATGTCTGCATTGCCGGGCCGAGGCGCAATATCATCCCGATCCGCGTCAGCTTACGCTGGAAGAAGGCCGAAAGCTGATCGACGATATCGCGGAAATGGATCGGCCGCTGTTTGTATTCACCGGTGGCGATCCGCTGATGCGCCCGGATCTCTTCGAGCTGGCCAAGTACGCGATCCATGAGAAAGGTCTGCCCGTCTCCATGACGCCGAGCGCAACGCCGAGAGTAACCTTCTCGGCTGTGGAAAAAGCCAAAGAAGTCGGCTTATCCCGCTGGGCTTTCAGCCTGGACGGTTCTACGGCGGAGATTCACGATCATTTTCGCGGAACTCCAGGTTCCTACCAAATGACGATGCGGGGAATAGATTACCTGCATGAGCTTGATATACCGATTCAGATCAATACAACCGTGTCGCGTTATAACCTGGGTGATCTGCCGCGAATTGCGGAGAAAGTCAAGGGAATGGGGGCCGTTCTATGGAGCGTCTTCTTTCTCGTGCCGACAGGGAGAGGAATGGTTGGCGACATGATCTCGCCGGAGGAGCATGAGAAGGTCATGGAATGGCTGGCTCGCTTGCAGAAGGAAATGCCGTACGGCGTGAAGGCGACGGAGGCTCCTCATTTTCGCCGGGTCTCTATGCAGCAAAAGAAGAGGGAGGCGCAGGAGGGACTGCAGGCTGAAGCTGTAAAGCGGGCTGATGTGCTGGGCCGCTCACCGAAGGGCGTGAATGACGGAGACGGCTTTGTTTTCATCAGCCATACGGGCGACGTATATCCTAGCGGTTTTTTGCCGGTAAGCTGCGGAAATGTCAGAGAGTCCTCTTTACCTGAAATATATCGGAATTCTCCGATCCTAAGGGAGCTGCGTGACAAATCCCTCCTGAAAGGCAAATGCGGAGTCTGCGAGTTCAAGCAGCTGTGCGGCGGCTCAAGAGCCAGAGCCTATGCGGTGACCGGTGATTATCTGGAGAGTGATCCTTACTGCGCGTATGTGCCGATGGCATATACAAATGGATGAAGTGTGTATGGGGCGTGTATGAGGAGTTGTTGTGTGAAGCGTACGGGGACGTACATTGAACAAGTATGCAACAACGTGTATGGGACGAAAAAAGCGTGTATGAGGCGTTTATGGACGAGAATAGAGTGTGTATGATGCGTGTATGGGACGAGAATAGAGCATGTATAAAGCGTGTATGGGACGAGAATAGAGCATGTATGAATGTGTAGGTATGTGTAGGTATGTGTAGGAACGTGAATAAATGGATAGTAAGCATGTAAAAGTTGTACGCGGGGTTGTATCCGAGCTGTATCCGAGCTGTATGGAGCCTATGCTGTTGTGTGAAGCGTATTAACGAACTACAGAAACGCTATTTGGCGAAAAAGCGTCATCAAAAGTTTCTAACGAACTGAGTTGGCCTTATACCCGTCAAATTCCGTTGATTCCCCTGATTTTTCACTAAATAAGCACGGTACGATTCCTTAGCCTAAATTTTGAGCGTTTATTCGGTAAATAAGAAACGTGAAGTTCTTTAGAGCTGGGACTGGGGGCCGGGGCAGGAACCGGAGGAGAGCAAGAGGAAGTAAGAGGAGAGCAAAAGGAAAGCAAAGGGAAAGCAAAGGGAAAGCAAAGGGAAAGCAAAGGGAAAGCTGAGGCAAGAGGCAGGAGCATTTTTTTGAACGCTACGAATAACAAAAAAGCAAACGACCGCACACCGGATTTCTTCGGAGGCGGTCGTTTTTGTATGAAAGAAAGAATTGATTTAGTTTGTTTGCGGAACGAAGGTAACGATCCAGTGATCGCTGCTGACCTGCTCACAAGTGCTGGAGTATCCTTTTCCCTCAAGGAGGGGGATCAGCGGAGCCGGCTTCATGATCGCATGCAGTACAAAAGTTTCGCCGGGCTGCAGGTTTTTAAACGTATCCATGATGATGCTGAACGGTTCCTCGCCCGCTCGAAGCTGCGGACGTACATCCAGCTCTACGATTCCGGTGCCGGGGTTGTTTTCCGAGCTCATCCTTCATTCACCTCCAGTTCCGTTTGCTCCATTGTCAGAACGCTGGACAGGCGGGCCATGCCGCTAAGTCCCTTCATACCGCCGTATAGCGTGTAAAAGAAAGAGTCGGGCGCATCCAAGGAAAATGACAGGTACTGCTTCGGGTCGATCCCCAGCATTTTTTCAAACAGCATCGCCGTATCGTAGGCGTAAAAGCAAAAATAAGTATATTGGAATTCAGGCATTTTTTCGGCGATCATCAGAATCTCAGCAGCGTATTGTTCCAGATTGCTCTCCGCTTCCGCTATCATGCTAAGTGCGTCTTCAAGATCCACCGCTATTTTGATGGTTTTCTCATCAATGACCGTAATGGTTGCCATGAACAGCGCCCCCCGGATTATTAGTTTTTGCCGATTTTAACTTGAAATGTCTCAGGGCCTTGTTCAAGATATTCCCAAGAAAATTGTCCGGGATGCATCGCTTCGAATTGAAAACGCAAAGGCACCGGATCGTGGTCGTTCACCAGCAGCATCGCTTCACCAGACTCAAGGCCGTTGTAGGCGGCAAAGATCGTTTTATGCTTTAATTGCGGCGGATATTCCGTTGCATTGACCGTAACTTTAATATTTTCACTCATGATTATTCCTCCTGATATTAAAAATTTTATGTTTCGCGTTCATTATATCAACGCACCTGACATGGATTGTGATACTAGTCACAAATTAGGCGTACCCATAAAAATGCTCTAACCAGCTTTGATTTTCCGTCAAGGTTAGTGTGACGAGTCTCACAATAACCAGCACAGTTCCTCTGCATAGAACAGATGACATCGATAAGGACCATTTACCTCGGTCTTCAAGCGAAGACTCGCAAGTTTAACTGCAATTACTACAGTTAATTTTCATCAAACGTCGACCAAAATGATATTAACTGTAATTACTACATCTAATTTTGCGTTTTTACCCTTCAAGTCGCATAAAGAGGTGAATTAAAGGTAGGTTCTACAGTTATTTCGTAGTAAGAGCAACTTTGTCCTGAAATAACTGTAAGTTATACAGCTATTTTAAATTCACAGGTAAGATCGGCAGGACGATAACCTCATGCGAAGTTCCTCAAGCAAAGTTGCTCAAGTGAAGGTCTTCAAGTGGATCCCCGCAAGTTTTACTGCAAACTGTACAGTTAATTTTCATCAAACGTTGATATTAACCGTAATTCCTACATCTAATTTTGAGTTTTTACCCTTCGGGTCGCAAAAAGGGGTGAATTAAAGGTAGGTTTTACAGTTATTTCGTCGTAAGAGCAACTTTATCTCGATTTAACTGTAGGTTTTACAGCTATTTATAATCGCATGGTAAGATTCGCAGGGGGAGACTCGTAAAAGGGATATCTATAAAATTAGATTCGCAAAATAAGCTCCACAAAGGAAAATCCGCGACTCCCCTCGCCTCTCCAACCGCAAGCTACCATCACACGTGCAAAACACTGCTGCCCCGGGAGTTTTCGCTCACGGAATGTCCGTTTTTTTTTAATTCCAAAACGTGTATAATAGATACAGAATAGTACAGATTTAGATGGGGGGTATAACAGTTGCAGGGACATGAGGAGAGCGTCACAAAACACGAGCAGCTGCTGCAACACATCGAGAGTCTCAAGATCGGAACGAAAATTTCGGTGCGCAAATTGGCCAAAAGCTTAGGTGTCAGCGAAGGGACGGCGTATCGTGCCGTCAAGGAAGCGGAGAATCTGGGAATCGTCATCACCAAGGAGCGGATCGGAACGGTTCGCGTGGAAAAGAAGCCGCGGAACATTTCGGATCAGCTGACGTTCGGCGATGTGGTAGAGATCGTGGAAGGGCATGTACTCGGCGGAGCGGACGGGCTTGACAAGACGCTGCATAAATATGTCATCGGCGCTATGAAGATCGAGGCCATGGCCCGGTACATTGACGCAGGCAGTCTCCTTCTCGTCGGCAACCGGGAGAACGCTCATTCTCTAGCTCTGGAACAGGGGGCGGGCGTGCTGATCACCGGCGGTTTCGGGACAAGCCGAGATGTCAAAACGCTGGCGGACCGGTTATCCCTTCCGATTATTTCCTCCCGTCATGATACGTTTACGGTAGCCTCGATGATCAACCGGGCGATTTTCGACCGTCTCATCAAGAAAAAAATCATGCTGGTGGAAGATATCGTGGTGAGCAAGCCGAAGGTAAATATGCTTAAGGTGAACAGTAATATTTCCGATTTCGATCAGCTCTCGATCGAGACCGGGTATCAGCACTTTCCGGTCGTTGACGAGTGGAATCGCGTCATCGGCATCGTCAGCCGCAAGGATGTCGAGGAATTGAGCGGAGATCAAAGCATTGAGAAATGTCTGATCCGTCATCCGATCACGGTCGGACTGCAGACTTCACTCGCTTCGGCGGCACAAATAATGGTATGGGAAGGAATCGACTTCTTGCCGGTGGTGGACCGCAACCGAAAACTGATCTCGTCTGTGACCCGCCGGGAAGTGCTGCAGGCGATGCGGGACGCCCGGAACCAGCCGCAGTTGGGGGAAACGTTCGAGCATTTGATGTGGAACGGGTTTGCGGAGGAACGGGATGAAAGCGGAAGGTTGTTCTTCCATGGGGTTATTACACCGCAGATGGCAACCGATATCGGGACAATCTCTCATGGGGTTCTGACATCGTTAATGACCCAAGCGGGATTAAGCGCGGCGAAAGATGCCAGCGGCGGCGGGGATTATGTCGTCGATAATCTGACGACTTACTTTGTGCGTCCGGTTCAAATCGAGAATTCGATCGTCATCAATCCGGTATTGCTGGAGATGAGCCGCAGAGCCTGCAAACTGGAGATCGTCATGACGTATCAGGACCATTTGGTGTCCAAAGCCGTCATGACGCTGCAATCGATCGACCATTCCTAACCAGCCGGTCCTACTCGGGGCTTTGGCGGGAAATGATGCCTAGGTTACGGATTCCGGCGAATATATTAAACGCGCCGATCACCATAAACAAGGCCCCAACCACAACGCGTACCGTCGAGCCGCTGAACATGAACATCTGGATCAATGCCAGCACGATGAGCATGAAGCCCATACTGATGTTCATTTTGGCTTGCGACAGTCCGCGGGTCCGAGGATCCAGAGAGCGGCGGGACTTTAAGCTGAAGACAATCGAACAGACGCTGGAGACGATCAATGCGGCGTACAAGACGTACAATAAACCTTCGATCATGGGAAGAGTCACTGCTCCTTTTTAAAAATAATAGTTAAAGAAAATTCAACCTAAGGTCACAGCTTGTCTGTGATCTTTTTCATTGTAGCATGAAAACTCAGCTCCGCACATAGGGCCGGATATCGACCCACACTTGCAATACGCCCTCGCTTACCAGCATCGTTTTTACCTGAATTGCGTATTCCTTGTCACGGACGGCATAGATCTTCCTGTTTAATAGGGTCCGCGCCATTTTGGCGTCGGAGTCGATTTCAAAAATACTCCGTCCGCGCAGCACCTCCAGCTCCTCATGCAGCTGCTGCACGACCTCCTTGACCGCCAGCGTGTCCAGAGGGGGATCCCTCTCTTCCACGCGTACCTGAATCTCCTTGATGACGGTGGAGCGCTTGTGGTATTTTTTCAGCGTTTTATTGTCTTCTTCCGCCTGATAGAGCTGGATTTGCAGATCCTTATTCTCAACCCAGAGCTTGTTGTAGCTTGTCTGGAAGACGATATTGAAGGTGATGCTGCCTGCGACCATACCGAGCAGGAATACGGCAGTCAATTGCAAAAACCGTTTGAAGCCTTTTAGTGTCGGCGGCGTCGGCAGATTCCGTTCATTCATCCCCGGTTTCCTCCACACATCCATCTAACCAGTTCGGCCCCCATATGAGCGCCCATGAAGGCGAACAAGAGATACAGAATTTGCTTGATGGCCGGAGACAGGTTTCCGTCGAAAAAGTTGCTTTCGATGACCCTCATAGGATCAATGGTTCCGCCTACCGCGGCGGCGAGGGCCCAGATTTTGATCCGCCCCGCGATATCAAGCATGGTATGGGTCGGCGGCTGCATGGATACGATCGCACCGAGTCCGCCCACCATCGCTCCCCCGACGACGATGCCGAAGGCCACGAAAAAGTCCATGACAGCTTTGGTCAAAAATGTGCTCATAACCGGTGAACTCCCCTTTCCAGGACTGCGCTTGTCCTCTCCATACCATTCTATGGGCGCAATTCCGCAATGTATGATAAAATATTTAAAAAGGGAACAAATGTTTTGATTGAAAGGAAGGTTACGGATGGAAAGCTTCGTTCATTTACATGTACATAGTGAATACAGTCTCCTTGACGGCGCAGCCCGGCTGGAGGAGCTGGTCGCCAAAGCGGCCGGGTTTGGCATGAAATCGCTGGCACTGACCGATCACGGTGTGATGTACGGGGCCATTCCTTTTTATAAATTATGCAAGGCGCACGGCATCAAGCCCATCATAGGCTGTGAGATGTACTTTACCGCGGCGTCGCGGAAGGAAAGGGGAAGCCGGAAGGATCAGCCGATCCATCATTTGATCCTGCTTGCCAAGAATGAAACCGGCTATCAGAATCTGATGCGCCTCTGCTCGATCGGTCATCTGGAGGGATTCCATTACAAGCCTCGGATCGACTGGGAGGTACTCGAGCGCCATAAAGAAGGGCTGGTCTGCCTCAGTGCCTGTCTTGGCGGAGAAGTGCCGCAGCACCTGCTGAACGGCCGTATGGAAGAGGCGAAGCGCGCTGCGCTCCGGTACAGGGAGGCGTTCGGGGAAGATTTTTATCTGGAGCTTCAAGACCATGGAATGGCCGAGCAGAAAAAGGTGAATACGCTGCTGGTCGATTTGGCCAAGGAAACCGGAATTTCCCTCGTGGCTACGAATGATGTGCATTATCTCGGAGAGAGCGATGCCGAGGTCCAGGATGTGCTCATCTGCATCGGGACGGGCAAATCGGTGGATGACGAAGACCGATTCAAAATCGGAACGAACCAGCTATATTTGAAAAGCGGGGAGCAAATGGCGGCGCTGTTTCCGCATCTTCCGGAAGCGATCGCGAACACAGCGGAAATTGCCGATAAATGTCGGTTGGAGCTGGAATTCGGCCGTCATATTTTGCCGGCATTCCGTCCTATTCCCGATGGGATGACTCCCGAGAGCTATCTGGCATCGCTTTGTGAACAGGGGCTGGCCGAGCGTTACGGGCATCTGGAGGAATGGCGGGAGGAGGCCGAAAAGGCCAAACTGAAGGAACGGCTTGATTATGAACTTAAAGTTATCGCGAGTATGGGTTTTTCCGATTATTTCCTCATCGTTTGGGATTTCATCGCCTATGCGCATCGTCATGATATAGCCACCGGGCCCGGGCGGGGATCCTCCGCAGGCAGCCTTGTCGCGTATGTATTGCATATTACGAATGTAGACCCGATGAAATACAAGCTTTTGTTTGAACGGTTTCTTAACCCGGAGCGGATCACAATGCCGGATATCGATATCGATTTCAGCGACGAGCGGCGGGATGAAGTCATCGCCTATGTGGCGGACAAATACGGACCGGAGCATGTCGCGCAGATCATTACCTTCGGTACGATGGCCGCGCGGGCGGCTGTCCGCGATGTGGGCCGGGCCTTGAACGTACCTTTCGGCGAGGTGGATAAGGTCGCCAAGCTGATTCCCGGGAATATGGGGATGACGATCGAACGGGCTATCAAGGAAAGCCCCGATTTGAAGCAGCTTTACGATTCGCAGAACCGGGTCAAAGGATTGCTGGATATGGCGCGCAAGGTAGAGGGGATGCCTCGGCACGCCTCTACGCATGCCGCCGGGGTGGTCATCTCGCGAGATCCGCTTACGGACGCCGTACCGCTTCAGACGGGCAGCGAAGGTACGGCCTTAACCCAGTATTCCATGGAAAATCTGGAGGCGGTCGGGCTGCTGAAAATGGATTTCCTGGGTCTTCGCACCCTCTCCATTATTGAGCGCTGTATGCGTTGGATCGGGGAACAGACCGGACAAACGCCCGATTTTCGCCTCATTGCCGACGATGATCCGCTGACCTATGAAATGCTCGGGCATGGCGAGACGACCGGGGTGTTCCAGTTGGAGTCCGCCGGCTGCCGCCGGGTTCTCCGCGATCTCAAGCCGTCGGTGTTCGAGGATGTCATTTCGGTCGTGGCGCTGTACCGTCCGGGACCCATGGATTTTATCCCGAAATTTATTTCGGCTAAACACGGCCAGACGACCGTGGACTATCCTCATCCGGACCTGGAGCCAATTCTAAAGGATACTTATGGCATCATCGTTTATCAGGAACAGATCATGCAAATTGCATCGCGTATGGCCGGTTTCTCCCTCGGGGAAGCGGATTTGCTTCGGAGAGCCGTTTCGAAAAAGAAACGCGAAGTGCTGGATGAACAAAGAGAGCACTTCGTAGCCGGCAGCATTAAGCAGGGATATCGCGAGGAGGATGCTAACGCGGTATACGATATGATCGTACGCTTCGCTAACTATGGCTTCCCGCGCGCCCATGCTGCCGCTTATGGGGTGCTGGCCTTTCAAACGGCTTATTTGAAGGCCCATTATCCGGTGCATTTCATGGCTTCGATGCTGACGGCCGTCATGGGCAGCCACCGCAAGGTGGCGGAATACATCGTCGAATGCCGTCGAATGGGCATTACCGTGCTTCCGCCCGATGTCAATGAGAGCCGCGTGCTGTTTACACCGCAGGCTGAGGCGGGCATCGGCTTTGGTACGGCATCTCTGGAGGTTCAATCTTCTTCTGACTTGGAAGGGACGGCTGCACCTTCACTCGGCGTGATCCGATTCGGCCTGGCCGCGATCAAGAATGTCGGGACCCAGGCGATGGAAAGCATTTTACAGGAACGCGAGGAGCGCCCTTTCGACAGTTTGCTCGATTTTTGCCGCCGTGTCGATTTGCGCGTGTGTAACAAGCGCGTGATCGAATCGCTCATCCAGGCCGGAGCGTTTGACGGGCTGCCCGGCCACCGGGCGCAACTGCTGGCGATGCTGGACGAGACGGTCGAAGCGGCGATGAAATGGCGCAAAGAGCGGGAGGATCTGCAGATTCAGCTGTTTGATTTCGTGGAGACACCGAATTGGGATATCGAATATCCCGACATTCCTAAGTTTTCCGGTACCCAGCAATTGGAGCTGGAAAGGGAATTGCTCGGACTTTATTTGTCGGGCCACCCGCTGGACGATTACGATGAGCTATTGGAACAGGAAGGCGCCGACCGGTTGATGGATTTGGCCGAAGCTCCGGACGACAGCAAAGCCATCGTTGCGGGTATGGTCGTTTCGGTGAAGGCGATTACGACCAAGCAAGGAAAAGCGATGGCCTTCATGGAGCTCGAGGATCAGATCGAGCGCTGCGAGGTCGTGCTGTTCCCTGAAGTGTGGCGGCGCTGCTCGCCGCACGTCGGCAAGGGCGCTCTGCTAGCACTGCGCGCCACCGTCCAGCAGCAGGACGAAGGCTTCAAGCTGCTGGCCGACGAGGTGGCGCCGCTCAGCGCGCAGAGCCTTGCGCAGCTGAAGCGAGGCCTGGCTGCGCGCTCGGGCCGCGCAGCGGCCGGGACGCCGCCGGGCGCCGCCGCCAAAGGCGCCCGCAGCACCGGCACCGCTGCGCCTAGCGCGGCGCCAACGCCAGCGCCGCCTGCACCTGCGGCGGCGCAGCCCCGGCCCGCGGCCGACGCCGCAGGCGCGGCGGGCGGCCGCGATCGCAAGACGCCTGCGGAGCAGCGCGTCTTCGTCAAGATCACGGCGGCGGCGGAGAACGCCCGCCTGCTGGAGCAGCTCAAGTCGCTGCTCGAGCTGCACCACGGTCCGGTAGGTACCGTGCTGTTTTACGAGAGCACCGGCAAGCTGCTCGCCTTGAATGAACGGTACAGCATCAAGCCGTCGCCGGAGCTGTTCCGGCAAATGGAACAGCTGCTCGGACCGGATACGGTAAAAGTGAAGTAAGCGGCAATGGCCGGGATCCTTAAATCCCGGCAAGAAAGATTGAAGCTTTTAATTAGAAGGAATCCTCTCCATACGGACAAATAGTTAAAATGTCCACCTAAAAGTGGACATAAGGGTCATCCTGACGATCTTTGGAGTAAATCACTATCTAGTTAGTGATAAGACTCACAGTTACTATATGTAGAATTTTGAGACGAAGCAGAGATTCTTTCATCTATGGAGTTTTGTCCAATATTTGAAAGACATTTTCATAGTTCGTCCACCTATCAAAGACAATCCTTGATTTCGATCGCTGGTTTTTAATGAACATTTTACCATCCCTTTGCATACACTTAGGAACACGATGGACATAAAACCCCAGTAACTAAGTTCGGAGAAATGCGGCTCGGACAGATGCTTACACGCTGCTGCGACCGAAGTTCCGGGGAGTGTTTATCGCTATCCGGGAGGGATGCTCATGTCATATGAAATCGCGGTGGAGCAGCTGCAAAGACGGGGAGTCCGGCTGGAGGAAATCGCCGAAATCGTGTATGCTCTGCAAATCCCCTATCATGATGGTCTGGAGATGGAGCAGTGCATGGACAGTGTTAAAGCCGTGCTGCGTAAGCGCGAGGTACAGTACACCTTATTTACGGGTATCGCATTGGATGAGTTAGCGGAGAAAAAGCTGCTGCCCGAGCCGCTTCAATCGATTCTTGAGGCGGATGAGCCGTTATATGGAGTGGACGAAACGATGGCGCTGGGCATAACGAGCGTATTCGGAATGATCGGACTTACCAGCTTTGGTTATTTGGACAAGGAAAAGCCGGAAATTATCGGGATGCTTAATAACAAAGGGGATAGTATCCATGTTTTTCTCGATGATTTGGTAGCCGGTCTCGCTGCTGCCGCTTCGGCAAGAATTGCCCACAGGGACAGCAACGCAGCTACTTACCCTTCCGATTGATGCGGCCTATGCCGGAAAGCGTCTGAATACAGGAATTCCATTTTCTAGCGGAACTGCCGCGGTCAAGGCCTCCCTGACACTTTCTCCTTTGTTGCGGTATTTTTGAAAATTATGTTATCATAGCTCTATTATATAGGCTCAAAGATAAGGTCAGGAGTTGGGGGGCTTAGAAAAGGACATGTGGACTGTAATGTACATTGCGCCTACCGCAAAAGTTGCGGATATGATCAAGACGAAACTCACCGAAGAAGGCTTTCTTGTCCAAACACGTCCTGTTAATTTATCCAAACAACAGTTTGAAATTTTAGTTCCGTCTGGTGAACTGGAAGAAGTTCAGGAAGTTCTTAATTCGATATTGCATCCTTAGAGGCAAGGAAATAGGCCGGCTTATCGAAGCTATATTTCCTTGTCTTGCTGTGATGCGGCCAATAAATTAACGGCTGAAGAGGTGTAGTAGTGTTTAAAGACTTGTTTCAGAAAAAAAGAAAATACGCGACCATTCCTTCAGAACGTTTGGGGAACGATCTCAGTTCGCAGCCGGGGGACCGGCCGAAGCGTGAAATTCCGGAAGGTCTGATGAATAAGTGCAGCCGCTGCGGCACCATACAATACAGCAAAGAATTGGAAAAGAATCTTAAAGTGTGTCCTTCTTGCGGACATCATATGCGGCTGAACGCTTTGGAACGGATTCGCATGACTATGGATGAAGGAAGCTTTTTGGAATACGACGAGGACTTGGTTTCCGTCGACCCCTTGAATTTTCCGGGGTATGCCAGCAAGCTGGAGCAGCAAAAACTCAAATCCGGACTGCGCGAAGCGGTGGTCACCGGAGAGGGGACGATCGGCGGCTTTCCGGCCGTCGTGGCCGTGATGAGCTTTGACTTTTTCACCGGCAGCATGGGTTCCGTCGTCGGAGAGAAAATTACCCGCGCGATCGAAGCGGCCACGGAGAAGCGTCTCCCGATGATTATATTCTCTACTTCGGGCGGAGCGCGGATGCAAGAGAGTATATTAAGTCTGATGCAAATGGCTAAGACGAGCGCGGCCCTGGCCCGCTTGGACGAGCAGGGCGGCCTTTATATCTCGGTCATTACGGACCCGACTACAGGGGGCGTCTCGGCCAGTTTTGCTATGCTTGGCGACGTAATTATCGCCGAGCCGGGAGCGGTCTTCGGGTTTGCCGGCCGGATCGTTATCGAACAGACGATTCGCCAGAAGCTGCCCGATGATTTCCAGACGGCCGAATTCAATTTGCAGCATGGTCAACTGGATATGGTTGTCCACCGCAAAGAACTGAGAGCCACGCTGTCACAATTGCTAGATTTGCACGGAGTGAAGGGAGGAGCAGCCAATGGCGGGTGAATTGCCTTTTGAATCGCCTCTCGTGAAACTCCGCGAGAAGATACAGGAACTGGAGCAGTTCGGCAATGAAAAAGGGATCGATTTCAGCGAGGAAATCGCCCGGTTGGAAGAGCGATATAAGCAGCTGGAGCAGGAAATTTACAGCAATATCTCGCCCTCGCAAAAAATGCATTTGGCCCGGCATCATCAACGTCCGACTTCGCTCGATCTGATCTCTCTTATTTTCGAAGATTTCATCGAGCTGCACGGCGACCGGCTCTTCGGAGACGATCTTGCCGTTGTCGGCGGATTGGCCAAGCTGAGCGGTGTGCCGGTGACGGTGCTAGGTCAGCAGCGGGGCAAGGATACGAAGGACAATATTGCCCGCTTCTTCGGCAGCGCGCATCCGGAAGGCTTCCGTAAAGCGTTGCGTCTGATGCATCAGGCGGATAAATTCGGCCGTCCGATCATTACCTTCATTGATACGAAGGGAGCCTACCCGGGCATCACGGCGGAGGAGAGAGGGCAGTCGGAAGCGATTGCGCGCAACTTGCTGGAAATGGCCAGACTGCGCGTGCCCGTCATCTGCGTGGTTATCGGGGAAGGCGGCAGCGGCGGGGCACTCGCGCTTGGCGTCGGCAACCGGGTCCTAATGCTGGAAAACGCGATTTACTCGGCGATTTCTCCGAACGGAGCGGCTTCGATTCTTTGGAAGGATGCTTCCAAAGCGGACCAAGCGGCTGAGGCAATGAGAATTACCGCTCAGGATCTTCTGGAAATGGAAGTGATCGAGGAGATCGTACCGGAGCCGAAAGGCGGCGCTCACCGGGATTATGAGACTACGGCATCGGCGATCAAGGACGGGCTAATCCGACATTTGGAAGAGCTTACCGTAATGAACCCGGACGAGCTGGTAGAAGACCGTTACCGCAAATTCCGCAAAATCGGTGAGTTCGCCGAAGGAACGCCAAAAGAGAATCCCGTACAGGTGGAAGAATCCATTATAGATTCGTCCCTAGTGGGTAATGACTAGGTAGACTGTTACAATATGAGAAACTTCCTATACAAAACGGGTATTTTGTAGTAAATTTAGTTGTTGGAAAAGATGTATAGAGAGAACTTAATAAACGGAGGAAACCCAAAATGCGCAAAACAAAAATCGTCTGTACTATCGGTCCTTCAAGCGAATCGTTAGACAACACCAAGAAACTGATCATGGCCGGGATGAATGTCGCTCGCCTGAACTTCTCCCATGGAGATTTTGAGGAGCATGGCAACCGGATCAAAACGATCCGCCAAGCGAGCGAAGAGCTGGGGAAATCAATCGCCATACTGCTGGACACAAAAGGTCCTGAAATCCGCACCGGCAAATTGAAGGAAGAACCGATTGAGCTTGAGCAAGATGAGTTCATCACGCTGACTACAGAAGAAATTCTCGGCGACAAAGACCGCCTCTCCATCACATACAAAGAATTGCCTGGAGACGTGGAAGTGGGTTCGACCATTCTGATCGACGACGGTTTGATCGGTTTGACTGTAGTGGATATTCAAGGAACGGAAATCAAGTGCCGCATCGTCAACGGCGGTACGATCAAGAGCAAGAAGGGCGTAAACGTACCCGGCGTAAACATTTCCCTGCCAGGCATCACAGAGAAAGATGCTAACGATATCAAATTCGGGATCGAACAAGGCGTCGATTTCATTGCGGCTTCCTTCGTTCGTAAAGCCAGCGACGTGCTCGAAATTCGCGAGCTGCTGGAAAGTCATAATGCAACTCATATCCAAATCATCTCCAAAATCGAGAACCAGCAAGGTGTCGATAACCTGGATGAAATTTTGGAAGTGTCCGACGGTCTGATGGTAGCGCGCGGTGACCTTGGCGTGGAAATTCCAGCTGAAGACGTGCCTCTCGCGCAAAAACGCATGATCGAAAAATGTAACCGCGCTGGCAAGCCTGTAATCACAGCTACTCAAATGCTGGATTCCATGCAGCGCAACCCAAGACCTACACGCGCTGAGGCGAGTGACGTAGCGAACGCGATCTTCGACGGTACAGATGCTATCATGCTGTCCGGAGAAACAGCTGCAGGGAAATATCCTGTAGAATCCGTTCTGACGATGTCCCGCATCGCAGAAAAAGCGGAATCCGCTTTGGAATATCGTGAAATTTTCATTAAACAAAGCAATGCACAACAAACAACGGTTACCGAAGCGATCAGCCAAGCGGTTGCTAACTCCGCTCTGGAGTTGAATGCCAAAGCGATCATCACTTCGACCGAAACCGGCTATACGGCTCGTATGGTATCGAAATACCGTCCAAAAGCCCCAATCATCGCTGTAACTACCGTTGACCAAACTTGCCGCCGTCTTGCCCTTAATTGGGGTGTGACACCGGTGAAGGGTCAAGTAGCTACTTCCACCGATGAGATGTTTGATAACGCCATGAAGGGCGGATTGGACTCCGGCCTCGTTAAAGAAGGCGACCTCGTTGTTATTACAGCGGGTATTCCGCTGGGCCGTTCCGGCTCGACGAATTTGGTTAAAATCGGCCAAGTCCGTAAATAATAGCAACCATATACTTGAAAGCAATGGGACGTCCGGAAACGGTCATCCCATTGCTTTTTTGATATATTAAGAACTATGGATTCATAATGCGCTGAAAAGCGGATATTCTCGGCAAAAGGGGCGTAATCATGATGTATATCAGTGAATTGAAAATCAAGCCTAAATATTTTGAATTCGATATGATGGGGATTATTTATCATGCTCATTATCTGGGATGGTTTGAAGCCGGCCGAACCAAGCTGATCGAGGATTTGGGCTTCAATTATATCCATATGGAACAGGCTGGCTATATTTCACCCGTGCAGGAAATGCGGATCGAGTACAAGAAAGGCATCCGTTACGGAGACGAAGTCCTGTTAAAGACATGGATCAGAAATAACGGCGGGGTAAAGACCGAATACGGTTATGAAGTCTGGAACGGGGAAGGGGAGTTATGCGTAGAAGGCGTCTCCACTCACTATGTGGTCCGGCGAGAGGATTTTAAACCGGTCCAGTTTAAAAAGGTTTTCCCTGATTGGTATGCGGCTTTTGAGGAAGCGAGTAAATTTTGATTCTGCTAAACCAAAACGGTACAATACTCTTAGAATCGATTGTCGGCATCATAAAGTAGATATGCTGCAAGAAAAAGGAGTTATTATATGCGTAAATGGATAGCCGTTTTGATTGTTGTGGTCCCGATCGTTGAATTTTGGGGTTATGTGGAAGTTGCGGAAAGACTGGGCGTAGGCAAAACGATCTTCTTGACATTGGCCACATCGGTTATCGGCGGCTTAATGATGCAGTTTGAAGGGCGAAAAGTGCTTGCGGATGCGAAGGCGCAGATGAACGGCAGGCAGATTCCGGGCAAGACTATGATTGAGGGAATGTGCGTATTCGGCGGAGGAATTTTGCTGCTGATTCCGGGTTTCGTGACCGATATCATCGGATTTACAATGGTCTTTCCGTTGACTCGGCCGCTATATCGGCTATTGCTAATGAAGTGGATCGGCAAAAAAATCAAGGACGGCTCGATCACTTTTTTCCGGCGTTGACTTTTCTTTGATTTTGCTATATATTAAGTTCCAATTATTTTCTTAATATCTGTGAACGGGATAGTATGTTGCGTGAATCCATGACAGCGAGCCGGAAGGGTGGAAGCCGGTATGGAGGCCGCGAAGGAATCGGACCCGGGAGATGGTTTGCCGAATTGAAGCCGGTATTGGGCGGCTTAACGTAGGCAAATCCGGTGGTTGGCCGTTATCCTACAGAGTGGCTGATGCAAGTTTCAGCACTTAGAGTGGTACCGCGGGAATTTCAAGCTCTCGTCTCTTATTTGAGACGGGGGCTTTTTGTATTTTAACAATTGGAAGGAGCGTCGCTGTAATGGAGTTGTTCAAAAAGACGATTGCCGCAAAATTGTCCCCTTTGCTGGACGGAATTTCTGAGGAAGAGGTGCTCGCGTTGCTGGAGTACCCGCCGGATAACACGATGGGCGACATTTCGCTGCCTTGTTTCAAATTGAGCAAACGTCTCCGCAAGTCCCCAGCGGCCATTGCGGATGAACTGGAGGCCGGTATTCAGGGAAGGGATGAGAAGCCCGGTGAAATAGCCCGGACCTCCTCGGTGTCGGGGTACTTGAACTTTTATTTGGATCCGGCAGTTATTGGAGACCAAGTTATTAGCGGAATTTTGTCCTCCGGGGATCGCTTTGGCTCGCAAAACATCGGAAAGGGAAAAACGATTGTTATCGATTTTTCTTCTCCCAATATCGCAAAGCCATTTCATGTCGGACATCTTCGGTCCACGGTGATCGGAAACGCGCTCTATCACATATTTTCGTTTCTGGGATATACCTGCATAGGGGTCAATCATCTCGGCGACTGGGGTACCCAGTTCGGCAAGCTCATCACGGCTTATCGGATGTGGGGAGATCCGAAAAGGCTGGAGGAGGGGGCCATCGATGAACTTCTGAGTCTGTATGTTCGTTTTCATGAGGAGGCCGATAAGAATCCCGGACTGGATGACGAAGCAAGATCGTGGTTCACGAAAATAGAGCAGGGCAATCCGGAGGCGTTAAAGATTTGGCGTGAATTCGTGGAACTTAGCCTGGCCGAATTCGAAAAAATTTACGATCTGCTCGGCATTCGGTTTGATCACGTCACCGGGGAGAGCTTTTATAATGACAAACTGGAGCCCGTCATCCGCGAACTGAAGCAAAAGGAGCTGCTTGAAGAAGACGGAGGAGCCTGGCTGGTCAGGCTGGAGGATTACGAGATGGCCCCGGCTCTCATGCTGAAACAGGACGGGAGCTCGCTCTACCATACGCGGGATGTAGCGGCGGCTTTGTACAGGAAGAGTGCCTATCAATTTCATAAGGCTGTTTATGTTACGGATTACTCGCAGAGCCTGCATTTCCGCCAGTGGTTTAAAGTTGTGGAATTGATGGGCTACGAGTGGGCGGAGGACTTGGTCCACGTTCCATTCGGACGTGTAAGCCTGGAAGGGGCAAGCCTTTCGACGAGAAAGGGCAATGTCGTCAAGCTGGAGAATCTTTTGCACCAGGCTGTTTCGAAGATCAGGGATATTATTGAACAGAAGAACCCCGGGCTGAAGAGCAAGGAAGAAGTGGCAAGACAGGTCGGGGTCGGCGCGGTCATTTTCAATGATTTGAGCGCGAACCGGATCAAGGATATCGTGTTCTCCTGGGAGGATGCGCTCAGCTTTGAAGGAGAGACCGGGCCTTATGTTCAGTATACCTATGCGAGAGCCTGCAGTGTGCTGCGGAAAGCGGTGGGGGAAGCGGGGCGGAAGACGGCTGCGGCGCCGGGCCAATTCTTAGACTTTAATTCTTCGCTTGTCACCGGGGAAGCCGAGTTTGCTCTTGTCAAGCAACTGTCTCTTTTTACCGAGAGAGTCGAGCAAGCCGCAACCAAAATGGAACCGTCCATGGTCACCCGTTATCTCGTGGATACGGCCCAGGCTTTTAACCGGTTTTATCATGATTGTCCGATATTAGTCGAAGACTCCGATTTACGCACGGCAAGGCTTGCTTTGGTGGAAGGGGTGCGAATTACGCTTCGAAACGGACTCAAGCTGATCGGGCTGCAGGCTCCCGAAGAGATGTAGGTCTATCGTACACGATTATCGCAGCCTTCCGTTTACGATGTAGTTACGCAGGTCGCGAAGTACGCCCGCACGAACGATTGCCCCAAAAACAACGAAAGAAACCGGGCCGATAATCAGTCCGAGCACTCCGAACAGCTTCAGGCCGACGAACATGGAGATCAGGGTGGGCAAAGGATCGAGCCCGACGCTGCTGGCCAGTACTTTAGGCTCGATCAATTGCCTTGCCACCAGGATGATGCCATACAGAATGGACAATCCGATGCCGAAGCCCGTGTCGCCCGACATATAGGCATACACCAGCCAGGGAACCATCACCGTTCCGACGCCAAGATAAGGAAGCAGGTCCACAAAGCCGATCAGGATCGCGTAGGTGAAAGCCGAATCCACGCGCAGAATGAGCAGTCCGATTAGAACGATAACTGCGGTAATCGATATCATGATGAATTGGGCGCGAAGATACCCGAAGAGCGCTTTTTGCAGGTCTTTCCATACCTCGCTTCCGGTTTTTCGGAACGGGGAAGGAACTAGGCCGACAAGAAAACGCATGTTTCTTTCCCAATTTTTACTGATAAAAAAAGTCGCCAGCAGGATGACGATCAGAATGACACCCAAATTCGGCAGCGAGGTGAGCAGGTTCACGATCCCGCTCAGAAACCCGCTGAGGAGGCGTGAAATAGCGGAGCTTACCGTTGCTGTAGTGTTGTCGATATTTTTGTTGATCGTATTTTCATAGCCGGGATTGCTTGCGATAAAACTGTTGATCTCATTAATAATATTTTGAATTCCCTCGCTCTGGCTCCATTCGACGAACCAGCCTCTCCATTCCTCTATGTGGAGGTCCAGCGACTCGGCCAAGGTAATCAGTTCTTTTACAAGCCGGGTAACGGCCGCGGAGAGAACGATGCCGGCACTGCCGAAATATAGAAGCAGCGAGGCGGTAACAGCCAGCCATCGAGGCAGCTTTGCCGCGGACTGGAGCCAGCGGACGAGCGGATTCATGGCGTAGGCGATCAGCCAGGCGATCAGGAACGGATAAATTAACGGCAACAGCCAATAGAATAGAGCGGTCAGCGCGATCAGTACGATACATACCCAACTGCCGCGCAGCAGGCGCTTTGTCATCACATGATCCAAACGACATCCCTCTTTTCCGGACAGGTCCTCTTCTACCCTATTACTTAGCCTATTTTTATATTCCGGAAACAAGGATCACGGTTACCTCTCTCAAAAAAATATTACTATATATACATAAATTGGAATTTGGTATGTGACAATTGTCGTTGCTAACGAAAACGATTACAAAAAAATATTTATATACGTGATAAAACAATTTGATGCAGATGTCCGCGTTGAACGTGTTCCTTTGATCTCTAAAATCCAGTATGATTATTTTGCAGGCCATAAATGTTTCATTTTTTTGTCATTACGGGCTACGTATTGCGCAGCTCTGAAAATTTTAAACTTTTAAATTGAAAATGTTTTCATTGGCTTGTTTGGCTCATATTTCGGTTCCAAAGGAGAGATGTATTATGACAGCTACCAAAGGCCTCGAAGGTATTGTGGCAGCTACTTCATCGATCAGTTCCATCCACGACGGGGTTCTCGCTTATCGCGGGATTAACATTGACGACCTGGCGGAACGTGCGAGCTACGAAGAGACTGCTTATTTGCTTTGGTACGGCAAGCTGCCTTCCAAAAACCAATTGGCAACCCTGCAGGAGCAGCTAAGCGATTATGCTCCGGTTCCTGAAGCGGTACTAGAGCAAATGAAGTTGTATCCAAAAGACGCCAACACGATGGCTGTCCTGCGTACGGCTGTGTCGGCTCTTGCTTTGTATGATGAGCTTGCTAACGACAATACCCGGGAAAGCAATCAGAAAAAGGCGATCAAGCTGCAAGCCCAACTGCCTACATTGATAGCCGCCTTTGCCCGGATCCGCGAAGGGAATGAGCCGGTCGCTCCGCTGAAAGGCGTATCCATCGCTCATAATTTCCTTTACATGCTGTCCGGTCAAGAACCGGACCCGGTAGCCGTTCACGCACTGGATCAAGCACTCGTGCTGCATGCGGATCATGAACTGAACGCATCCACCTTCTCGGCTCGTGTTACGATCGCTACGTTGTCGGACATCTATTCCGGCGTGACCTCCGCAATCGGAACGCTGAAAGGGCCGCTTCACGGGGGAGCTAACGAAGCCGTCAGCCGGATGCTGAGCGAAATCGGCACCCTGGATAAGGCTGAGCCTTACATTCAGAGCAAACTCGCAAACAAGGAGAAAATCATGGGCTTCGGCCACCGCGTTTATAAGAACGGGGATCCGCGGGCGAAGCACCTTCAAAAAATGTCCCGCCAGCTCGGGCTGATGAAGGGAGACACCACGCTTTATGACATCTCGGTCAAAGTGGAAGAGCTCGTTACCGGCCAAAAGGGACTGAAGCCGAACGTCGACTTTTATTCTGCTTCCGTTTATACGATGCTGGGCATTCCGATGGATCTGTTTACTCCGATTTTTGCGATCAGCCGCCTTTCCGGATGGACCGCGCATATTCTGGAGCAGCTGGACGACAACCGCATTATCCGCCCGCGCGCGGAATATACGGGAGCGACCAATCAGCAGTACATTCCGATCGATCTAAGATAAACACTTGGCCAACCCGGGTAACCGGGTTGCCATTTATGTTAAAATGAATACCGTAACGAGAAAATTGAGCTACGCCAAATTATTATGAGGAGGAAACCATAGACATGTTGCAATTAGAAAAGTTCAGCCTTCCTACCGAAGGGGAAAAAATCGTTATCGAGAACGGCAAGCTGCAAGTACCTAACAATCCGATCATTCCTTTTATCGAGGGTGACGGCACAGGCCGTGATATTTGGAAAGCTTCCAAACGCGTACTGGATGCTGCGGTCGACAAAGCATATGGCGGCGAGAAAAGCATCGCCTGGTACGAGGTATTCGCGGGAGAGAAGGCCTTCAATACATACGGTGAATGGCTTCCGGCGGATACGCTGACTGCTATCCGCGAGTATATTGTGGCTATCAAAGGACCTCTTACAACACCGATCGGCGGCGGTATCCGCTCCCTGAACGTGGCGCTGCGCCAAGAGCTTGATCTGTACGTATGTCTTCGTCCGGTACGTTACTTTGACGGCGTACCATCTCCGGTTAAGCGTCCTGAGCTTGTGGACATGGTTATTTTCCGGGAGAATACGGAAGATATTTATGCCGGAATCGAATACAAAGAAGGCTCCGAAGAAGTGAAGAAGGTGCTTCAATTCCTTCAAAACGAAATGGGCGTCAATAAAATCCGTTTCCCTGAAACGTCCGGAATCGGCATCAAGCCGGTATCGGCAGAAGGTTCGAAACGTCTGGTCCGCGCTGCTGTCGAATATGCGATCAAGCACGGCCGTAAGAGCGTGACGCTGGTTCACAAAGGCAACATCATGAAGTTTACCGAGGGTGCGTTCAAAAACTGGGGTTACGAAGTGGCTGAAGCCGAGTTCGGCGATAAAGTGTTCACTTGGGCACAGTACGACCGGATCAAGGAAGAGTCCGGCACCGATGCGGCTAACCAGGCTCAGAAGGAAGCTCAGGATGCAGGCAAGATCATCATCAAGGATGCGATTGCTGATATCGCGCTGCAACAAGTTCTGACGCGTCCGACCGACTTCGACGTAATCGCTACATTGAACTTGAACGGCGACTACTTGTCCGACGCTTTGGCGGCTCAAGTCGGCGGGATCGGTATTGCGCCTGGAGCGAATATCAACTATGTGACGGGTCATGCGATTTTCGAAGCGACGCACGGTACGGCTCCTAAATACGCAGATCTCGACGTAGTAAATCCGGGTTCGGTTATCTTGTCCGGCGTAATGCTTCTTGAACACTTGGGCTGGAATGAAGCGGCTGACCTCATTTATAAAGGCCTGGAGACCTCCATCAACAACAAAACGGTAACCTACGACTTCGCCCGCCTGATGGAAGGCGCAACCGAAGTGAAATGTTCCGAATTCGCGGATCAGGTCATTAAGAATATGTAGGAGGTCCTGTTTAACGTGGCCATTCAACGCAAAAAAATTACGGTTGTCGGCGCCGGCTTTACCGGCGCGACGACCGCGCTGATGCTGGCGCAAAAAGAACTCGGCGATGTCGTATTGCTCGATATTCCGCAACTGGAGAACCCGACCAAGGGGAAGGCGCTCGACATGCTTGAAGCGAGCCCGGTTCAAGGCTTTGACAGCAACATTATCGGCACTTCTTCTTATGAGGACGCTGCCGGTTCCGACATCGTCATCATAACAGCCGGCATCGCGCGCAAGCCGGGTATGAGCCGGGATGATCTTGTGAACACGAATGCGGGTATCGTGGCTTCCGTTTGCGAAAACGTGAAGAAATATTGCCCGGATTCCATTGTCCTCATCCTGAGCAATCCGGTCGATGCGATGACCTATGCGGCTTATAAGGCGCTGGGCTTCCCGAAAAATCGCGTCATCGGCCAGTCGGGCGTGCTCGACACCGCGCGGTATTGTACGTTTATTGCCCAAGAGCTTGGCGTTTCCGTTGAAGACGTGCGCGGCTTCGTGCTCGGCGGACACGGTGACGACATGGTTCCGCTCGTCCGGTATTCCAGTGTCGGCGGCATTCCGATCGACACGCTTATTTCGCAGGAGCGGATCGAGGCTATCGTACAGCGTACGCGCGTCGGCGGCGGCGAAATTGTGAGCCTGCTGGGCAACGGCAGCGCTTATTATGCTCCGGCTGCCTCGCTCGTGCAAATGACGGAAGCGATCCTGAAGGACAAGAAACGGATTCTGCCCGTCATTGCTCTGCTGGAAGGCGAATATGGCTACGACGGATTGTTCATGGGCGTACCGGCTCTCCTGGGCGGCGAAGGCATCGAGAGAGTATTCGAGCTGGAGCTAACGGCGGAAGAAAAATCGGCCTTGGACAAATCGGCGGTATCCGTTCGCAACGTAATTGCGAGCATTAAAGGCTAACCATGTCCGAAATGTGAACATATGAAAATGAGGAACCCTTCCGGAATGGTAGGGTTCCTTTCTTTTGAGGTAAACAATGGGTATAATAGATTATAATAAATCTAATTGACTGAGAAAGGGTGGTGTGATATGGAAACGATGTTTGTGATTATGTTGTTCTTGCATATCGTAGGGGCATTGGCACTGGGCTTTTACCTGATTTTGCCGATCGTATTCAGTAAAGTGACCAAATTGACTCCGGCTGCGCAGGAAGGCACGGTATCTGCCGTAAAGACACTGAATACATACGCTCAGATCGGACTGGTTATCCAATTGCTGACTGGCGGATATTTGATGACCAAGGGCGAATATTCGACGGCTTGGATGGTTATCGTTGTGATTCTTTTTCTCGCAATCGGCGCATTCAGCGGCATTATGGGCAAACCTCTTCGCCAAGCTTTGGAGGGAATTCGCTCCAATAAAGGAATTGCGGAAGTCGCAGGTAAACTCCGTATGTTCGGTACGCTTTTGTGCGTATGCGTTTTGTTAATTTCGTTCTTCATGGTTTACAGAGTAATTTAATCTGGATATATTGCAATTGCAAAAGCCTGCCGGTAATCCGGCAGGCTTTTTTGTGTGCATAGCGATTATGATGGATCCATATCGTCCAGGTGGGCAAACATCAATTTGATGACGTCCAGCGCAAGCTGTTTTTCTTTAGGCGACCGGCTCAGCATAATTTGCCGGATTTGATTCATAAACCGGTCATCGGTGATCTCAATCGAATCATGCAGCAAATAATCAACGGTTACCCCAAGTTGGTTCGCCAGCTTGACCAGAGTTTCCAAAGACAGGCTCCGCTCGCCACGCTCGATTTGTCCTATGTATGCGTCGGAAACCTCGACTTTTTCAGCGAGTTTTTCCTGGGTCCAATTCATTTTATGCCGTTCCTGCCGCAATCTTCTGCCTAGAGCATCGTAGTCCATAACACCCCTCCTGTATTTACCATAGTTAGTATGAGAGGTAAAGATAATAAACTATCAGTTTTGTTTTTGTTTACTGAAAGCACGAAATGGGTTATTATGGAATCCAGAAGCAGTTATACTAACTCATCCTAATGTCGCGCATAATTTATGATTTCCGACCCTAAGGAGAATTATCATGCCTTCCCAAGCCCAGGTATCAATCATTATTACGGTCAAAAATAGCGGAGTAGATCTCCTCATGACGATGGAATCGCTAAAGGTTTCTATGACCTCGTTCCGTTATGAAGTGATCATTGTAAACGAAGGCTCTGTAGACGGATGCTGCGATTTTTTGATGAATTACAATTTCCCCCGGCCTATCAAGCTCCTAAAAGGCCAGCCCGGTCTTCCTTCGCGCAATCTGGCTGCCGCTCACGCCTCAGGAGATTATCTGATCTTTTGCAGCCCCCGACTTTATTTCGAAGATCATTGGATGGAATCGCTGCTGGAACCAGTAATCCTTGGAGAAGCGGACTGCGTTTCGCCCGAAGTGAAACTTCACGAAACTTCCCGGATTGAGCCCGAGTATCGCTACGAAGGAGCGCTGCTTCAGTCGCTCCAAGTTTTTTCGGAGAACAAAGCGCTTGGCGAAATACCTTGGTTATCTAGGGAATGTTTTGCCGTCGGTCACGCCAGATTTCAGGAGATCGGAGGAATGGAGGAAGGATTTCTTGGCAAAGAGCTGGAGACGGCCGAGTTTTCCCTCCGGCTCTGGTTGCTTGGAGGAAGCTGCCGGTTCGTTTCCGGAGTTTCGTTAAAGGTGGTCTATCGGCAAAATTATCCTTGCGACGACAGCGGCAGCAGATGGGGGGAAGACCTGCTGAATATCGCTTATCTTCACTTCACCAGTACGCGAATCGAGCGTTGCAGAGAGCTGGTTTCCCGGATCTTTGGACCGGCAATATTACAAAATGAAAGCGAAATTTTGGAGCGGACGGCTTTGTCCAGAAGTAAATACGAAGAGAGACGAATTCGGGATGACTCCGCGTTTTTTCAGCATTTTGACATATCAGCTTAAAGTCTGTGAATGTTTGGCTTTTTCCTTCCGGTGGTAAGTTAGTTCTTGAGTGGGAATAATCCATTTGTATGATTCCTGTCTGTGTATGCTTTGGCATAAGCTTAAGCATGCTGGCTTATCCTAAGACGTGCAGATGATCATGGACTACTAGACAGTGGAAGGAGAATGAATCATGTCAGGAAATGGACAAGGTAAACAAACAATGCCTCCACAGCATCAGAACCAGCAGCCCGGAATAGAATCGGAAATGCATCCACGCCCCGAATATGAAGGGGTTTATCTGGCCGCAGGGAAATTGCGGAACAAGGTCGCGCTGATTACCGGGGCCGACAGCGGAATCGGGCGTGCGGTTGCCTTGACTTATGCCAAGGAAGGCGCCGATATCGCGATTGTATATTTAAATGAACATGAGGATGCCAATAAAACAAAGTCGGAGATTGAGCAGGAAGGGCGTAAATGTCTGCTGATTCCAGGCGACGTCGGCGACGAGAGTTTTGCCGGACAAGCTGTGAAACAGACGGTGGAAACGCTCGGCGGCCTCGATATTCTGATCAATAACGCGGCCGAGCAGCATCCGCAGAAAGGCATCGAGGATATTACCTCGGACCA
Source organism: Paenibacillus sp. FSL R5-0407 (assembly GCF_038009185.1). NCBI lineage: Bacteria > Bacillati > Bacillota > Bacilli > Caryophanales > Paenibacillaceae > Paenibacillus > Paenibacillus sp. FSL R5-0407. Next base: position 143,338 of record NZ_JBBPAX010000001.1, read on the forward strand.
GCTGGAGCGGACGTTCCGCACGAACATCTTTTCGATGTTTTATTTTGTGAAGGCCGCGCTTCCGCACTTGAAGAAAGGCAGCGCCATTATTAATACGGCTTCGGTTACCGCCTATAAAGGAAACCCGACCTTGATCGACTATTCTTCAACCAAGGGGGCCATTGTCAGCTTCACACGCGCGCTCTCGATGAACATCGTCGGCAAGACGGGGATCCGCGTCAATGCGGTAGCTCCCGGTCCGATCTGGACGCCGCTCATTCCGTCCACGTTTGACGCCGAGCAAGTGTCCAAGTTCGGCGGAGATACGCCGATGCAGCGCCCGGGTCAACCGGAAGAGCTTGCTGCAGCCTATGTATATCTGGGCTCTGACGATTCCTCCTATATGAGCGGACAAGTGCTTCATATCAATGGCGGCGAAATTGTAAATGGCTAGAAAACTATGATGAAAACCTCAACAGGCCTGTCTTCGGATTTGAATTCGAAGACCAGGCCTGTTTTTTGATTAACCTTATAATTCGTAATGATCTGCTTCGTCGTAGACAGATGACTCTTTGAACAACCTCTTATAATGCCGAGGAAGGTCCATCCTCTGAAAGCTCATCCAGCGTCATTTCGAAGCTGGGAGCGAAATGCTCCAGAAAATAAGCGGTCTCAGGCAGATTCAAGCGATCCAGCTTGTCCAGAAGCTGCTGCTTGGCGACAGCGAATTCGCGGTTGCCGGCAGTCAGCTCCCAAGCGCATTTCAAGTAGGCATCCAGCGTGTCGGCAGCCTTCACCATCTTCATTAATTCCGCATCTCCCGTTGGTCCGGAGTGATCTCCCGGGGAGAGAAGCGGGGCGTACGTTTCCTGCAAGGCGGGAGGGACCATGGATAAGAGCCGTTCCGCAGCGATGCCCTCCATTTCCCGAAAATTGGACAGCAGCTTCGGATTGTGGTGCTTGACGGGTGTGGGAATATCTCCGGTGAACACCTCGGTCGCATCGTGAAACAAGGCTAGGGTGGCCGCACGTTCTGCATTCAGATGGCGTCCGAACATTCCGTTTCCGATTTCGCACAGGAGATGCGCGAGCAGGGCAACATGGAAGGAATGCTCCGCCACGTTTTCGGGAGCGGTGCTTCGCATCAGGCTCCAGCGCCGGATGGAACGAAGGCGATACATATAAGCGGAAAAATGGTAGCTCATCAGTGAGAAACCTCTCTTTTCGGGATGATATATTTGACTATATTTTCAACCTCTGATTAGGTACTATGATATTATAAAGCTATTGAAGAAGAGAATGCTATCCGCAAAAATACGTCAGACATAACTGCAATGAATTCGAAGACAAGAGAGGGGAACTTGGATCATGCATCAGTTTGAAGAGAGCGTATATCAATTAATTGTGGAAACGTCTACGAACCTGCCCGGGGATGTCCGGAGGGCGGTAAATCGCGGCCGGGCGATGGAAAACCAGGATACTCGCGCAGGACTCGCCTTGTCGACCATTACCCGGAACATTAATATGGCCGAGGAGCAAATTTCCCCGATTTGTCAGGATACCGGGATGCCGACATTTATTGTGCATACTCCGGTTGGCGTGAACCAGATCGAACTGAAAAAAGACATTAAATCGGCCATTCAACGAGCAACCAAGAACGGCAAACTGCGGCCGAATTCAGTCGATTCGCTTACCGGCGAGAATAGCGGCGACAATTTGGGTTCAGGCACACCGGTGATTCATTTTGAGCAATGGGAAGAGGACTATATCGATATGCGGCTGATCCTAAAGGGCGGCGGCTGTGAAAATAAAAACATCCAATACAGCCTGCCGGCTGAACTTGAGGGGCTTGGCCGCGCGGGCCGGGATTTGGACGGCATCCGCAAGTGTATTCTGCATGCGGTTTATCAGGCTCAGGGGCAAGGCTGCAGCGCCGGATTTATCGGCGTAGGTATCGGCGGCGACCGGACGACCGGTTATGAATTGGCGAAGCAGCAATTGTTCCGTGCGGTGGATGACGTCAATCCGGTTCCGGAGTTGGATCAGCTGGAACGGTATATCATGGAGGCGGGCAACCAGTTGGGCATCGGTACGATGGGCTTCGGCGGCGAGGTAACGCTGCTGGGTTGCAAAATCGGAACGGCGAACCGCCTTCCGGCAAGCTTCTTCGTATCCGTAGCGTACAATTGCTGGGCTTTCCGCCGGCAAGGCGTAAAAATGGATCCCGTAACAGGAGAAATCGGTGGCTGGTTATATCCTTCCGGCAGCGAAGTAGCCATGGAAGAGCCGGTGCAACAGAATGAAACCGCCGCCGCGGGTTCCGTTCCGCCTAAGGGACGGGAAATCGTGCTGCAAACGCCGATTTCGGAAGAGCAGATCCGCAGCCTCCGCGTTGGGGATGTCGTAATCATTCAAGGTGAAATGCATACAGGACGCGATGCGCTGCACAAATACCTGATGGATCATGATGCGCCCGTCGATTTGAATGGCGCGGTTATTTACCATTGCGGACCGGTCATGCTTAAGGATGAAGAGGGCTGGCATGTCAAAGCGGCCGGGCCTACGACGAGTATCCGGGAGGAGCCTTATCAGGGCGATATTATTAAGAAGTTCGGCATCCGTGCGGTCATCGGCAAGGGCGGGATGGGCGCGAAGACGCTTGCCGCGCTTAAAGAGCACGGAGGGGTATATCTGAACGCCATCGGCGGAGCGGCTCAATATTATGCGGAGTGCATCAAGAAGGTTAACGGCGTCGATTTCATGGAATTCGGCATTCCGGAAGCGATGTGGCATTTGGAGGTCGACGGTTTTGCGGCGATCGTTACGATGGATTCGCATGGGGAGAGCCTTCATGCCGGAGTAGAGAAAGAATCTTTAGAAAAGCTGGCCACGTTTAAAGAAGCGGTGTTCAAATAACATGAAAACATTTCGTTCCCGCCTGATTTTCATCTTAATGAGTTTAATCGGAGTCTCAATGCTTGCGGCGGGATTGTCGATGGCGCAGGTGTTCAAGGATTCCCACATCCGTGCCCTGGAAGAAAATATGGCACGGGAAATCAATTTGCTTGAAAGTACATTTTCTTTTATTCCAGTGGATGACCCGGGAGCAGTATCATACTACACTGCCAAAGCGCAGGAACTGGACCAACTGATCGATTCCCGGATCACCTTTATTAATCTGGACGGCACAGTCATCGGTGATTCGGAAATGCTGCCCGGGGAGATGGACAACCACAAAAAACGCAAGGAGATCGAGTCGGCGTCCAGCGACAAGGTCGGCAGCGCGATCCGGCATAGCGAGACGATCGGCGAAGACATGCTCTATGTCGCCCGGCATGTGAAAACCGATGCCGGATTCGACGGTTATATTCGCCTATCGATGAGTTTGGCGGCCGTTGGCAAAGAACTGAATAAAGGATGGTACCTGATGGGAGGAGGTCTGTTGCTTCTTTTCCTGGCAGCAGCCTTCGTCAGTTATCGGGTAGCCTCAGGGCTAACCAGACCATTGGAGCATATCACCCGGGTTGCGAACCGGATTTCCGGGCTTGATTATGACGCCAGGGTGAATTTGGACCGCCGGGATGAAATCGGGCAACTGGGCCAGGCTATTAACGGAATGGCCGACAGTCTTCAGCAGCAGCTTAAGGTCATCCATGACAATGAAGACTTGATGCAAAGCGTGCTGGCTAATATGACCGGCGGCATCATGATGATCGATTGTGCCGGTAAAATTGCCTTGATCAACCGTGAAGCGGAATCCATCCTGCATGTCCGCAGCGAGCATATTCTTGGAATGCCTTATGAGGACTTGAAGCAGAATTACGAGTTCATGAAATTCGTTGAAGAAGGAATTTCTCGCAAGGAGTTCCTTCGCGTCGAGCGGAATGTATATGCGCCTGAGGAGAGGGTCCTTCAATTTGACGGGGTCCCTATGTTTGAAGATGACAATAGCTACAGGGGTATGCTGTTTCTCCTTCAGGACGTGACGGACATCCGGCGCCTGGAAGGCATGCGAAGCGAGTTTGTCGCTAATGTGTCCCATGAATTGAAGACGCCGATTGCGGCGGTCAAAGGGTTCGCGGAGACGTTGCTGGCCGGCGGCGTGCCGGATGAGGAAACCCGGCGCTCCTTCCTGCAGATCATCCATGATGAGGGAGAGCGTCTGAACCGGTTGATCGGCGACATTCTGGAGCTGTCCAAGATCGAATCGAAGCGGGTGCCGCTCGAATATGCGCCGGTCCATTTGAAGGAGCTGTTCGGCAGCATTTTTGAAATGATGCAGCCTGCCGCCGCCAAGAAGTCGATCGTTATGGTGCAGGATATTCCTGAACATCTGTTCATTGAAGGCGATGAGGACCGATTAAAGCAAATTTTCATGAATCTGCTCTCCAATGCGATCAATTACACGCTGGAAGGCGGCAGGGTTAAAGTTGATGTCGATGTTATCGACGTCGACGGGGATGAGGAGAAAGTCCGGATCGCAGTCAGCGACACCGGCATCGGGATTCCTAAGAAAGACCTGCCGCGGATCTTCGAAAGGTTCTACCGGGTAGACAAGGCGCGGTCGCGCAGCTCCGGGGGAACGGGCCTGGGACTGTCCATCGTCAAGCATTTGACGGAGCTGCACCACGGCACGCTCCGTGTAGAGAGCAAGGTCGGCGAAGGCTCCTCCTTTATTCTGGAGCTTCCGTTTATGCAGCAGCATGAAGAGGAGGGCTATGAGGCCGAATAATTACATCAAGAAAACATAGTATGCGACTTTTCAGTATTTTTATATTTTTACACCCCGTTAACATATCCATGTTATGCTTGGCTTGTTTGATAACGTGTAACGGATAGGTCGTAACTTTTGGAGAAAATGGGGGTAACTATGACGCAGCGATTGTTGGTAATAGAGGATGAACCGACGCTTTCGAGACTGCTGTCTTACAATTTAACGAGTGAAGGATACCAAGTGGTTGTGGCCGAGCATGGGCAGATCGGCTTTGATACGGCGATGCAGGAGGAGTTTGATCTCATTTTGCTGGACCTGATGCTTCCCGGCATGAACGGGTTTGAAATCATGTTCAAGCTGCGGGGAGAAGGCGTAAAGACGCCGATCATCATTCTGACAGCCAAAAATGCGGAGGAAGAGGTCGTCGAGGGATTGAAGTCAGGTGCGGATGACTACATCACCAAGCCGTTCGGCGTTGCCGAGCTTTTGGCCAGAGTAGCTGCCGTTCTCCGGCGTTCGAATGGGCAGGAAGAGCGGGAGCCTTCCCCAGTGCAGTCTGAGGCTCAAATATCCCTTGGCGCATTGACGGTTTATCCCGAGAAATACGAAGTGACTCTTAACGGAGAACAGATCACGCTTCGGCCTAAGGAGTTTGAAGTGCTGCTGTACCTGGCCCGCAAGCCTGGGGTGGTAATGACCCGGGACGATCTGATGAACGCGGTCTGGGGATTTGATTATATCGGTGGCCAGCGCACGGTCGACGTACATGTCAGTTCGCTCCGCAAAAAACTTGAGCTCGATCCGGGATCCGTTCATATCGATTCGATCCGGGGAGTCGGGTACAAGCTTGTGGTTAATAAGAAAAAAACGGTCCATCATTGATTTTGGAATGATGGGCTTTTTGTTTATCAAACCAAGGAATATCGGCCTATTTTACATAGTGCTTTCGTCCTGCAAACATTCCCCTAACACTATTGGTCTATCATTCAGGCATACTCTAGTTTTATTAGGGATGAGGAGTGGTAGAATTGAGCAACCAGGCAGTCCTTGAATTAAAAAGAGAAAGTGGGGTCTCAGCGGAGGCTTATTGCCGGACCGTGCCGGTAATAAATCCAAGGGAACTGTGCCAAGAGGTGCTGCGGATGTTTCAAAAACAGCCGGATCTTCCCTGTATCGTAATCTGTGATGATTATAGCTCCCCGGTCGGCCTGATTATGCGGGATACGTTTTACCGCCACCTGGCGGGAAGGTTCGCAGCCGAACTGTTCTATGAACGGCCCGCCAAGGACTTCTCGGAGCGGCGCCCGCTTGTATGCGAGCTGTCCATTTCCGCTGCGGAGCTGCTGGATGCCGCATTAAACCGTGAAGGCCATCAGTTCTATGACAGCATGATCGTAACGGAGCAAGGTCGGTTTAGGGGCATATTGACCGTTCAGGATTTGATGCTGCTGTCGAGGGATCTGCAGCGGGAAGCTGAGCAAGCCCGCCGATCGGCGATAAGCGAGACGCGGAATCGGGTGGAGGAAATATTGCGTGCGGTGGAAGAGGCTTCGGGAGCATCGAAGCGGAGCTTAACGGAATCGGGAAGAATGACATCACTGGCCTCCGCAGGCAGGCTCGAGCTTGAGGAAGTGAAAGCTTCATTTACCCGGGTAGCGGACATGACCCGTTCGCAGGAGCAGCAGGTCACCGAGCTCAGCGCACGTGCTGCAGAGATATCACAGGTTGCCGCAAGAATCCGGGAACTGGCTGACCAAAGCGGTATGCTGGCGATGAATGCTTCCATCGAAGCGGCGCATGCCGGGGAGCATGGGCGCGGTTTCGCGGTTGTAGCCAGCGAAGTACGAAAGCTGTCCCAGCAGACGAAGAAGCTGTCCGGGGAAATCGGAACGACGCTGGAGCAGGTAGGCGGCCTGGTCGATCAAACCGCCAACTCCGCAGTGTCCACCGCTAAAGAAATGGAAGAGAGTCTAGGCAGGGTGGAGAAAGCCGAAAATACTTTCGGACTGCTTGTCGAGTCTGCTTACCAGAACGAGAAGCGGGGAGAAGAGGTTGTACGTTCATCCGGGACCGCTACGCTCACCACCGGTTTGGTGCGCCGGGAATTATTGAGACTTGCCGAAACGGGAGGAGTATAAATTTTACACAGCGTTTACAATTCAGCTTAATCCTCTTTACATAAGAAAGGTAAAATCGTCATGTACCTAATTACCTAAGATCCGGCACGGGCTCGCTTTTGGGCGATGTCCGTGTTTCATATTTGACAATATACTATGGGAGAAATGTCATGACGCCGATTATTCATATTGAAAATTTAAATTTGTATTATGACCAGTTCCATGCGCTGAAAAATGTAAAGCTCGATATTCCGGAAAAAGCGATCACCGCCTTCATCGGACCGTCGGGATGCGGGAAGTCGACCTTGCTCCGGACCTTGAACCGGATGAACGACATGATTCCGGCCACAAGAATCGAAGGGTCCGTTAAAATCGCAGACAAAGAAATTTACGGCGACGATGTCCAAGTGGAAACGCTGCGCAAACAGGTAGGAATGGTGTTCCAACAGCCCAATCCTTTTCCTAAGTCCATCTATGACAATGTGGCTTACGGTCCAAGATTGCACGGAACGAAGAACAAGGCCGAACTGGACGAAATCGTCGAGCAAAGTCTGCGGCAAGCGGTGCTTTGGGATGAAGTGAAGGATTTCCTCAAACGCTCTGCGCTGAGCTTGTCAGGAGGACAACAGCAGCGGCTTTGTATTGCCCGGGCAATCGCGGTTCATCCGCAAATTTTGCTGATGGATGAAGCGACCTCTGCGCTGGACCCGATTTCCACACTGAAGATCGAAGAGCTCGTCCAGGAACTGAAAGATAAATTTACGATTGTTATGGTTACGCATAACATGCATCAGGCAGCTCGTATTTCGGATCGAACCGTCTTCTTTCTGAATGGGGAAATCATTGAGGCTGACGATACGAGAACCCTGTTCTCGACCCCGCGGGATTCGCGTACTGAAGATTACATTTCCGGCCGGTTCGGATAATAAAGGAGGCAACTTGAGATGATTCAAAGAAAGGAATTTGATCAGAATCTGGAGGATTTGCGGCAATTACTCAGGCAAATGGGTGAGCATGTGGAGCGTGCGCTGACCGAATCGATTACGGCTCTTCAAACCTTTGACGCCAAGGAAGCAAAGAAAATCGTTGAGCGGGATATCATCCTCAATCAAATGGAAGAACAGGTGATGGATCTAGGATCAAGGCTGATCGTTACCCAGCAGCCGGTAGCCAAGGATCTGCGTCGTATTATCGTGGCTTTCAAAATTTCCAGCGACCTGGAGCGGATGGGCGATCTGGCCATCGATATCGCGAAGGTGACGATTCGCCTGGAAGGCCAGTCATTAATCAAACCGCTAGTGGACATTCCGAAAATGGCCGAACTGGTCGTCGTCATGGTTCAGGAGTCGCTGCAATCCTATTTGGACGAGAATACGGATTTGGCTTATAAGATGGCAAAGGATGACGATGAGGTTGACCATTTGTACAGTCAGATCATCCGGGACTTGTATGCCCATATGGTTGAGCATGCCGGCGAGCTTCAGCAGGCGATGCTTTTGACTCTGGTAGGACGTTACATCGAACGGATTGCCGACCATGCCACCAATATCGGGGAAAGTACGGTTTATCTCGTGACGGGACACCGCCCTGATTTAAACCAATAATCGCATCGACGGGAGCTCCAACGATGAACATGGAATAGATCCTCCTCCGCTTGCCGTATAGACCGACCTTCCTGACGAATCCAGGCATCATGCACGAATGCTTCGGCAACGTGTCTTGATTCGCCTTGACTGAGAAGGGTAAGTAAATTAACGGATCATACAGCATCTCATGAACATAAGGAGGAATATCATGTTTTTTCACATCAAAGAACTCCAGTTCAAGGCGAAACCCGAAAGACCCGATCCCGCTTATGCAAGGAAGTTGCAGGAAGTATTAGGCGGTCAGTACGGAGAAATGTCGGTCATGATGCAATACTTGTTCCAAGGTTTTAACTGCCGTGCGGACCGCAAGTACCGCGATATGCTGCTCGATATCGGCACGGAAGAAATCGGGCACGTTGAAATGTTATGCACGATGATCTCCCAATTGCTGGACGGAGCTCCCGCGGATCAGGTCGATGAACTCGCGAAGGACCCGTTGATCGGAGCGGCGCTCGGCGGTATGAATCCGCAGCACGTGATCGTGTCCGGTTTGGGAGCTACGCCTTCCGATAGTAACGGATTTCCGTGGAACGGGCGTTACATCGTCTCCAGCGGCAATCTGCTGGCGGACTTCCGCGCCAATCTGAATGCCGAATCCCAAGGTTTGGTTCAGGTGGTGCGGTTATACGAGCAGACGACGGATCCCGGGATTCGGGAAATGCTTTCCTTTATGATCGCCCGCGATATCCTGCACCAAAACCAATGGTTAGCGGCTATCGAAGAGATTGAACAAATGGACGGACCGATCGCGCCGGCTTCATTTCCAAGAGAACTGATCGTGGAGGAAGCCAGCCGTCAATTCTTGAACTTCTCCGAAGGGGAAGAGAGCAGTCAGGGCCGCTGGGCAAACGGGCCGCTCTACGACGGCACGGGGAACTTCGAGTATGTGGCGAAGCCGCAGCCTCAAGGTCAGGCTCCCGAGCTTAAGCCTGCTGCGGATCATCAGCATTCCACTCCGGGCAAAGCCCCTTACATTACGAATCCTCCGACATCTTTTTAATTATTAAATCTCATTTCCGGCTCCTGTCTTTGACAGGGGCCGGTTTTTCGTTGGGGCTAACTCTTGATTACAAAGCGCCAGAGGCTCCGAACGCCAAACAACGCTGATTTTTCGGCGTTCTTTCTTTTTAAAGTCTGTTTTTTATAAAAGGAGTCCATGTGTTAGAATAGGTACAGGAGTATGCTGAAGGACGAGGTGTCATATGGAAAAATTGATTCTTATAGACGGCAACAGCATTATTTATCGCGCTTTTTTCGCAATGCCCCCGCTGACTAATTCCAGCGGCCTACACACGAATGCCGTATACGGTTTTACGAATATGCTGCTGCGCTTGATTCAGGAGGAGAATCCGACTCATATTCTGGTCGCGTTTGATGCGGGTAAGGAAACTTTCCGGCACGAAGGCTATCAGGAATATAAAGGCGGACGCGAGAAAACTCCGTCCGAGCTGTCGGAGCAATTTCCGCTGATGCGCGAGCTGCTGGAAAGTCTCGGCATCGCCTGGTTTGAGTTGTCCGGGTATGAGGCGGATGACATCATCGGCACGATCAGCAAACAGGGAGAAGACTCGGGACGCGAGGTGCTTGTCGTTACCGGGGATAAGGACATGCTGCAAGTAGTCAGCGATAAGGTCACTGTAGCGTTGACCCGGAAGGGCATCAGCGAGGTTGAGCCTTACGGTCCTAAAGAGATTGAAGAAAAATACGGGCTTAGTCCGCTTCAAATCATTGATTTGAAGGGTCTCATGGGCGATGCTTCCGACAATATCCCCGGGGTGCCGGGCATTGGAGAGAAGACGGCGCTGAAGCTGCTGCATCAGTTCGGTTCCGTGGAAGAAGTGCTTTCGCATACGGATGAACTGAAGGGAAAAATGAAAGAAAATCTGGTGAATCATGCAGAGGATGCCCGGATGAGCAAGCGGCTCGCCACGATTTTCCGGGAAGTGCCGGTTGAGCGTTCTTGGGAAGACATGACATTCACCGGTCTGAAGGAAGAAACCGCTGTTCCGATGCTGCGTAAGCTGGAATTCAAATCCTTGCTGGAGCGTTTGTCATTTACGGGCGGAGACAGCGAAGCCGGCCATGAAGCGGCCGAACCGGTCAAAGAATTGGATGTTACGATCGTGAACGCTGCCGTGATGCCGGAATTGGGTGAATTGCTGCCGCAAATCAAGGACTTGCACGTGGAATCATCCGGTGAAAATCCGCATCACGCCATTCTTATGGGTATGGTGTTGTCCACTCCGGAGCGCCACTTTTACATTTCGCCGGAGTTTTTAAAGAGCGAGGAAGCGGGTCCCATTCTGGCTTGGCTCAAGGACGAAAATGTACCGAAGCGCGGCTATAATTTACACCGGACCGACCTGACCCTGCATTGGGAAGGGATTCCTTTTGCCGGCGCGAATTTTGATATCGAGCTTGCCGCTTATCTGCTCGATCCGACCGAAAACGACCAGACGCTAAGCGCCCTGTCCACGAAGTACGGGATTTCCCGCCTGGCCTCGGATGATGACGTATATGGAAAAGGCGCCAAGTTCAAGGTCCCTAATGAAGAAGTGCTCAGCCAGCATTTGGCGCGCAAATGCGATGCCATTATAAAGCTGGTTCCTCTACAGGAGGCCGAACTGGAAAAGAACGAGATGCGTTCTCTCTTTTACGATCTGGAAATGCCGCTGTCCCGGATTTTGGCGGACATGGAGAAGCAGGGAGTGGCGGTCAACCGCGATGATTTGGTGGAATTGGGCAAGGAGTTTGAAGCTCAGATCAGCAAGCTGGTTTCGAAGATTTATGAAATCGCGGGACAAGAATTTAATCTGAATTCACCGAAGCAATTGGGTGAAATTCTGTTTGATAAGCTGGGATTGCCAGTGATCAAGAAGACTAAAACGGGGTATTCCACCGATGCGGAAGTGTTGGAGAAGCTGGCGCCTTATAACGATATCGTCCAATATATTTTGGAGTATCGCCAACTGGCCAAGCTGCAGTCCACCTATGTGGAGGGTCTGTTGAAAGAAATCCGCAGCGAAACGGGTAAGGTGCATACGTATTTCCGGCAGACCGTTGCGGCTACCGGCAGACTGAGCAGTCAATATCCGAATCTGCAGAACATCCCGATCCGTATGGAAGAAGGGCGGAAGATCCGTAAGGTGTTCGTTCCTTCAGAGGAAGGCTGGCTCATTCTGGGGGCCGACTACTCGCAAATCGAATTGCGCGTTCTCGCCCATATTTCGGGTGACAAAGGCCTGCAGGAAGCGTTCCTGCACGATATGGATATTCACACGAAAACCGCGATGGACGTATTCGGGGTTTCCGCGGATCAGGTTGACGCCAACATGCGCCGCTCGGCCAAAGCCGTCAATTTCGGAATTGTGTACGGGATCAGCGATTACGGATTGTCACAGAACCTGAATATTACCCGGAAGGAAGCGGCCCGGTTTATCGATCAGTATTTTGACGCTTTCGAGGGCGTGCGCAAGTACATGGACGAAATCGTCCGTGATGCCAAGCGTGACGGGTATGTCAAGACGCTGCTGGAGCGCAGACGGTATTTGCCGGAAATCAATGCGTCCAACTTTAATCTTCGTTCCTTTGCCGAGAGAACGGCAATGAATACGCCGATCCAGGGAACGGCCGCCGATATTATCAAGCTGGCGATGGTGCTGATGGACGAAGCGCTTAGCAGCCATGGATTAAAGAGCCGCATGCTCCTTCAGGTACATGACGAACTTGTATTCGAAGTGCCGCCGGAAGAACTTGAAGTAATGACCAAGCTTGTGCCGGAAACGATGGAAAAGGCGCTTAAGCTGTCCGTGCCGCTTAAGGCGGAGGTAAGCAGCGGTCTCAACTGGTACGAAGCCAAATAGAAAGGTAGTTCAAAAAGTCAGCTTTTGATCACGAAGTGTTGCTGTGTGGCGTATTCGACATCGAATCTTGAATTCAGCAGGGCCTTCCGGTGCTCACGTAGGAATATCCTACGCTCCGCTCCTCAGTCCCTGCCTCATCCAACCTTCTCGGTGCTGAAAACCCGACTTTTTGAACCTCCATTGAAGTTAGGTAGTTCAAAAAGTCAGCTTTTGATCACGAAGTGTTGCTGTGTGGCGTATTCGACATCGAATCTTGAATTCAGCAGGGCCTTCCGGTGCTCACGTAGGAATATCCTACGCTCCGCTCCTCAGTCCCTGCCTCATCCAATCTTCTCGGTGCTGAAAACCCGACTTTTTGAACCTCCATTGAAGTTAGGTAGGTCAAAAATTCAGCTTTTGATCACGAAGTATTGCTGTGGCGTATTCGGCATCGAATCTAGATATATCAATCATTAGAGGTGAAATTGGCATGCCGGAATTACCGGAGGTAGAGACGGTCAGACGAACATTGACCGGGTTAATTGTCGGCAAAACGATACAATCCGTAACGGTGTCGCTGCCGCGGATCATTCAGCGGCCTGACGATATTCGGCGTTTTGAGATGGAACTGGCGGGACATCGGATTCTCGATGTCGGCCGCAGAGGCAAATTTTTAAGAATTATAATGGATGGACTTGTACTGGTCTCCCACCTGCGGATGGAGGGCCGGTACGGGCTGTACCGCAGCGAGGAACCCGTTGAAAAGCATACGCATGTCATTTTTCATTTTACGGACGGGACCGAGCTCAGATATAAAGATGTCCGTCAGTTTGGCACGATGCATCTATTTCTTCCGGGTGAGGAATTTAACCATAAGCCGTTGGCCAAACTGGGATTGGAGCCGTTGGACGAGGGCTTTACCAAGGAGGCTTTCCGGGGTGCGATTGCGAAACGGACATCGAAGATCAAGCCTGTCCTCCTGAACCAGGAATATGTAGTGGGACTAGGGAATATTTATGTAGACGAAGCGCTCTTTCGCGCGGGGATTCATCCGGAGCAGCCTGCGAACACCTTAAGCGATACAGCCCTGGAGTCTCTGTACGAAGCGATACTTGCTACTTTGAATGAAGCGGTCAATGCAGGAGGATCCTCGATCAAGTCCTATGTCAATGGCCAAGGCGAGATGGGAATGTTTCAGCATTCACTGCGGATTTACGGGCGGCAGGGAGAGCCATGCCTCAATTGCGGACAACCCGTCGAGAAGACGGTAGTGGGCGGAAGAGGGACGCATTATTGTCCAAACTGCCAGCCGTCGGATCGTACTGGAAGTTCCGTCAAAGCCGGCCATGGAGGAGGGAATGCGGTCAAAAAGCGGTTCGACAACGTCCGTGCGTCATCCGGCCGCAGTACCGGAAATGGAGTGAAGCCATGAATATCGGGTTGACCGGCGGGATCGCCACCGGGAAAAGCACGGTTTCGCAAATGCTCGTCCAGCGGGGAGCCGCATTAATTGATGCCGATGTCATCGCCAGGGAAATCATGGAGCCGGGTCACCCGGTCCTTGCCCAAGTGGCGGAGCATTTTGGACAAGACGTCCTGCTTCCCGGAGGGCAACTGGACCGGAAGCGGCTAGGGAGTATCGTGTTCTCCGATCCGCAGCAGCGAAAAGCGCTGGAGAACATTACGCATCCGGCCATTCGCAGCGAAATGAAGAGACGGATGGCGGAGCTTGAAGCCAGCGATCCGAACAGGTTGGTCGTTGCGGATATTCCGCTTTTATACGAATCCGGTTTGGAAAGTCTCTACGACGAGATTATGGTTGTTTATGTGCCGCGCGGATTGCAGCTTGAACGGTTAATGGCCAGAGACGGATTGACCCGTGAAGAGGCTGAAGCGAGACTTCGGGCACAGATGGACATCGAATTAAAAAGAGAGAGGGCGGATATTTTGATTGATAACAGTCTCGGCAGGAAAGAGACGGAACTTCAAATAGACGACTTCTGGCGGAAAAAGGGACCGGCATGAGGTTTCTGCGAAAAAAGCGGGTCCTGCTTCTGCTGCTCCTTGGCTTTATACTGATTTTATTTTTTAATTCCGCTTGGTTATCATTGTTTTATCCGATTCATTACAAAGACGAAATCCGGTATCATGCCCGGAATAACGGTCTTGATCCTTTGATGGTCGCAGCGATCATCAAGGTCGAGTCGAAATATAACTCGGAGGCCGAATCAAGAAAAGGCGCGCTTGGAATTATGCAGATTATGCCGGATACGGCAGAGTGGATTGTTGAAAAGGCGAAAATGGAAGATGTGCCGCTGGACCGCTTAAAAGAGGAAACCGCAGCGAATATTCAGATCGGAACCTGGTATTTGAGGTGGTTGTCCGAGCAATTCGACGGTAATATGATTGAAGTTATAGCCGCCTATAATGCAGGACCGACAAACGTAAAAAATTGGATCAAGAGCGGACGTTGGGACGGCCGGTTGGAAACGGCCAAAGATATTCCGTTCGTTGAAACCCGTCATTACGTACAACGGGTATCCCATTATTATAATCAGTACTCCAGTATTTATGAGAATTTCTGACGCAAAAAAGGAAGCTTAGACAGCGTTAGCTGTCTAAGCTTCCCGGTGATCGGTGTTTATTGGAATTGACCTGCCAGTTGTTGCTCGGCCAAAGTTACCAGACGTTTGGTAATGTAACCACCGATCGAACCGTTTTCGTAAGATGTCAGGTTACCAGCATATCCGTCTTGCGGGAAGTTAATCCCAAGCTCTTGAGCTACTTCATACTTCATTTGCTCCAGGGCTCCGGTAGCTTGTCTAACCACCAGGTTATTCGAAGAACTATTGTTGTTTTGGGCCATGATTGTTCACCTCCTTGCGGTTGGTACAAGTATTATGCTCGGGGAACGCGAAGTTCATTACGTGTTTTTAAAGTAATTTATTGGAATTATTATAAAATGAGATTATAGCTTATTTAGAAGGGAGGGCATACATATGAAATGCCCCTACTGCGATTATTTAGGGACCAAGGTACTGGACTCCAGACCCGCCAATGAAAACAGGTCGATTCGCCGCCGCCGTGAATGCGAAAAATGCAGCCGCCGTTTTACAACTTTTGAAATGGTGGAAGAAATGCCGCTGATCGTGATTAAGAAAGACGGCAGCCGGGAAGAATTTAGCCGTGAGAAGATGCTGCGCGGTCTCATCCGGGCTTGCGAGAAAAGACCGGTCTCAGTTGAACAACTGGAAACGATCGTTTCCGAGGTGGAACGGTCGATGCGCCACTCGGCTAATGCCGAGGTGGAGAGCCGGGAAATCGGCGAACTGGTGATGGAGCAATTGTATCCGGTCGATGAAGTCGCCTATGTCCGCTTTGCATCGGTTTACCGTCAGTTTAAGGATATCAATATGTTTATGAAAGAATTAAAGGGACTTTTGTCCAAAAATACGGGAGAGGACCTCTGATTGGAGTGTCAGAAAGTCTGATCTGTGATCGTCCTGATTCCCAAGGAAGGAGCGGCAACGAGTGAAAACAGACGCTTTGAACGGACCGGCCATCGGCTTTTTGGCAGGAACGACCTTCGGCAGCGGACTGGCCTTTCTGTTGGGATGGCAGGCGTATCAAGTGGTGTCTTCCGTTTCGATATTCGGAGTGGCAGGAGTTTTATTAGGTGTGATTGCCGGTCAAAGGATTCGTAGGCGGAAGACGGGCGTATCATGATGAATTGAATACATTATAAGTTTACAGACGGTTGTATTAGGGCATTGTCCTATGCAATCGTCTTTTTTATTTTTAACACTGCGTTTACAAAACGAAAACACGGGATTGATACTTGCTTTTTATAATCAGGTTATACAAACAAATCAAGGGGGAAACCTTCACAATGAAAAAGAGCTTGATGCTGGTTATGGCACTGATTTTAACATTTACTTTGGCTGCATGCGGTCAAGGAAACAAAACGAACAATTCTGCTACAGGAAATAATGCGGGGACAAACAGTTCGGCAAACGGTGGAAATGACAAGGCGAGCGAGCTTTCCGGTTCTATCCTGGCCGTTGGTTCTTCCGCTTTGCAACCATTGGTGGATCAGGCTTCCAAAAGCTTTATGGACAAAAATCCGAAAGTATCGATTCAAGTTCAAGGCGGCGGCAGCGGTACCGGCTTGACTCAAGTATCGGGCGGACAAGCGGATATCGGTAACTCTGACGTATTTGCAGAAGAAAAGCTTGAAGCCGGACCGGCCGGCGAATTGGTTGACCACCAAGTCGCAGTCGTAGCTATGGCAGCTGTAGTCAACCCCGATGTAAATATCGATAATCTGACGAAAGATCAGTTGGTCCAAATCTTCACAGGCAAAATTACGAACTGGAAAGATGCAGGCGGTCCGGATCAAGCGATCCAAATCGTCAACAGACCATCCAGCTCCGGTACCCGGGCCACTTTTGAAAAATATGCGCTTGGAACGAAAACCGAAGATCTTGCGGGCGCAATCCAAGAGGATTCCTCCGGTACGGTTAAGAAGCTTGTAGGCGAAACACCTGGGGCTATCGGCTACCTTGCTCTTTCTTACCTGGACGATTCCGTGAAAACATTGAAATATGAAGGCGTGGACGCAACGGAAGAAAATGTGGCGAATGGTACTTATCCGGTATGGGCTTATGAGCATATGTACACGAAAGGCGAGCCGAATGAAGTTGTAAAAGCATTCCTGGATTACATGACATCCGAGGAAGTGCAAAACGGCGATGTTGTTGAGCTTGGTTACATTCCGGCCAGCAAAATGCAAGTTAAACGCGACGTGGACGGTAACATCACGAAATAATTCCGGAGAACATCATACAGCAGGACAAGAGGCGGAACCATCTGCCTCTTTCTGTGCTGTAAAAAAGGAGAGGTCTCATGGCTCAGTCCAGAGAAAAACGCAAACTAAAACAGCATATTATTGAAGAGTGGACTGGTAAAGTATTTACCTCCTTATGCATCGTGCTATTGGTGGTGACTATTTTTTCCTTAGTCTATTTTGTCGCTACCAAAGGTTTTAGTTCCTTTATTAAAAATGGAATCTCGTTAGGAGAAATTTTCGGAGGTACCAAGTGGAAACCGGAAGGGGAGCCGCCGTTATTCGGTGCGCTGCCGTTTATTATAGGTTCATTCAGTACGTCGATTTTGGCGGCGATCATCGCCGCCCCGCTCAGCATTTGCGCCGCCTTGTTCATGGTGGAAATTATGCCGAAGATCGGTAGAAAATATCTTCAGCCGGCGATTGAGCTGCTGGCGGGTATTCCGTCCGTTGTCTACGGGTTTGTTGGACTCAGCGTTATCGTACCGTTTTATAGGGACATTTTTCCCGGACAAGGTCTAGGGATCGCTGCCGGGGCTAGCGTATTGTCGATTATGATTCTTCCGACCATGACATCCATTGCTACGGATGCTCTAGCCGCACTTCCACCGGGGCTAAAAGAGGGCTCTTATGCGCTTGGTGCTACACGCTGGCAAACTCTTGCACGTACGGTCATTCCAACTACATTGCCGGCTTTAATGACCGGGGTGGTGCTGGGGATGGCTAGAGCGTTTGGGGAAGCTCTTGCCGTACAGATGGTTATCGGGAATGCGCCGCATATTCCAAAATCCCTGTTTGAATCTGCGTCGACGCTAACAAGCGCGATTACACTCAGTATGGGGAACACGGTTATGGGCTCGGTTCAAAATAACGTCCTCTGGACACTGGCCTTAATTCTTATGTTAATGACCTTCGTCTTCGTCTTCATTGTCCGGTTTCTTGAAAGGAGAGCAAATCGATGAGCGCAAAAACCGCAGATAAAATCGCTACCGCAGTCATTATATTTTTTGCTGGTATCATCGTTCTGATCATGGCCGGTTTGCTCGGATTTATTCTCGTGCGCGGCATTGGACACATCAGTTTTGATTTCCTGACCTCGCCTCCCGAAACCATTAAGAAGGGCGGGGGTATCGGACCGCAATTATTCAACTCTTTGTTCTTGTTAGTATTGACGATGTTTATCACAGTTCCGCTCGGATTGGGTGCGGGCATTTATATGAGCGAATACGCTAAGCCGGGAAAAGTTACGGATTTTATACGTCTGATCGTTGAGGTGCTGTCCTCTTTTCCGTCGATCGTGGTTGGTTTGTTCGGTTTGCTTGTCTTTGTCAATGTATTCGGCTTTGGGTTCTCGCTGTTCTCAGGCGCGCTCGCGTTGACGGTATTTAACCTGCCGCTTATGGTACGGATTACGGAGCAGGGTATGCAAAGCGTTCCCCAGGCCCAAAAAGAAGCCAGTCTGGCGCTGGGCTTGTCCAAATGGAAAACGATCAAATCCATTATGCTTCCTATCGCTCTGCCGATTATTCTGACCGGTACGATTCTGGCCGCCGGCCGCGTGTTCGGTGAAGCCGCAGCCCTGCTGTTTACGGCAGGCATGAGCAGTCCGCGACTGGACTTTTCGGATTGGAATCCGCTCAGCCCGATGTCGCCGCTGAACCCGTTCCGTCCTGCGGAGACGCTGGCCGTCCACATCTGGAAGATCAATTCCGAGGGACTTGCGCCGGATGCGCCGGAGATTGCCGCAGGAGCTTCCGCAGTACTGATTCTTATGGTGCTGCTGTTCAACCTGTTGGCACGATGGATCGGCCGTCTGTTGCACAAGAAATTTACGGCTACGAAATAGGAGGACTCCCATGCAAAATATAGAATTGTCCACCAAGGATTTGAGCGTGTTCTATGGGGAAAAGCAAGCGGTCAAAGGAATCTCTCTCGACTTTGCATCCAGACAGGTAACGGCTTTGATCGGCCCGTCAGGCTGCGGGAAATCGACCTTTTTGCGCAGCTTGAACCGGATGAATGATTTGATCGGAGGCGCCCGGATCACCGGGGAAATCTGGATCGGGAATGAAAATATCAACGATCCCAAGACCGATGTGGTTCTGCTACGGCAAAAAATAGGAATGGTTTGGCAACGGCCGAACCCGTTTCATAAGTCCATTTATGAGAATATTGCCTTTGGTCCGCGTTACCATGGTATCCGCGATAAGAAGAAGCTGGATCAGATCGTGGAGGAATCGCTTACGAAGGCTGCTTTGTGGGAAGAGACGAAAGACAGGCTGAACCGTTCGGCGCTCTCCCTGTCAGGCGGCCAGCAGCAGCGTCTTTGCATTGCGAGATCGATTGCGGTCAGTCCGAGCATCATCTTGATGGATGAGCCGGCGTCCGCCCTGGACCCGATCTCGAGCGCAAAGATCGAAGAGCTGATCGCGGAGCTCAAGCGCGATTATAGCATCATTATCGTGACCCACAATATGCATCAAGCGGCCCGCGTATCGGAGAAGACGGCGTTTTTCCTGATGGGCGAAGTGGTTGAATACGATGATACGAGCAATATTTTCACGAACCCGTCGGATAAACGGACGGATGATTATATTTCCGGACGTTTCGGCTGATACGAAAAAGGATAAAAAAAACAACCCGGCTGGCTCAGTGCCTGCCGGGTTGTTGTATGTTCGGATGGTGTTAGTGTTAGATGGATCGTGCCACTTTGGCGCCTTCCCAAACCGCGTTGAGGGCACGGCGGGCCTGTTTGGCGTCGCCGATGACATGGTAAGGGATGCTGCATTCCTCAAGACAATCGGTAAGCTTTTGTTTGTCCAGGGCCCGGGAGCCGGCGGCGAGAACGACGTAATCGGCAGGGATGGATACTTCCTCTTCGCCTTGGAGGACGACGACGCGGTCCGATTCAATAGCGAGGCACTTGGTGTTCGTCATAAGCTGTACACCGTGGCCGTAAAGACTTTCCATCACGCATATTTTGCGAAGCAGTCCAAGATCCGCGGCCACCTCGTTTTGCATTTCAACCACGGTCACCTTCTGGCCGCGCTCGACGAGCAGCTCGGCGACTTCAAGGCCGACGAGGCCGCCGCCGATGATGACGATGTTGCCTACCGGGCGTACCGTGCCCCAAAGGACATCATGCGAGCCTACGACATGTCCGCGGTCCACACCTTTCACAGGAGGGATGACCGGTGTTGAGCCGATGGCGAGGATCACTTCATCCGGTTGAATCTCCCGGATCAATTCCGGCGTGACCTCCGTGTCCAGGCGAATCTCCACGCCAGCCCGCTTCGCAGCCTCGCCCATGCCGAGCGCCGCACTGGCCATCTCTTCTTTGCGCGGAGCCGCGCCGGCGATATACAGCTGTCCGCCGAGCATATGGCTCTTCTCGCAAAGGATCGGCTCATGTCCGCGCCGCTTCAATGTTACGGCCGCTTCCAGCCCGGCCGGTCCTCCTCCGGCGATGAGGACCCGTTTCGGCCGCTCGGCTGGTACAAGCTCATATTCGCTTTCCCGGCCGGTGGCGGGGGTGAACATGCAGCTGATAAACGGCACGTTCGGGTTGACGAACCCGTCGAAGCAGCCCTGGTCGCAGCCGACGCATTTGATGATCTCGGCTTCGCGGCCGCTTTCCGACTTCGCGCAGAATTCCGGGTCGGCAAGCTGAGCCCGGCCGATAGCGACAAAGTCGGCCAGCCCTGCGGCGATGATCCGGTCGGCGACCGCAGGATCGTTGATGCGGCCTACGGCAATGACGGGAATGCCGACCACCGATTTGATCTGGGTTGCATTATCAACGTTAAAGCCTACCGGCAGATCGATCGGAGGCACTTCATATTTGATCGCGGCCCCGGAAGGAACTCCGCGCGACACGTTAATCGCGTCGATCCCGGCCTGCTCTGCGAGCACAGAAAATGCCTTCATATCTTCCAGTGTCAGTCCGCCCGGCAAATCCTCAATAGCGGAGATGCGCATCAGAATCGGAAAGTCCGGGCCGACCGCCCGGCGAATGGCTCGAATACATTCCAGCGGGAATCGGGTACGGTTCTCCCAGGAGCCGCCGTATTCATCCTGCCTGAAATTCATGGCAGGGCTCAAAAATTGCTGAGGCAAATATCCGTGTCCGGCATGGAATTCCACGCTGTCAAACCCCGCTTGCTTGGCACGGGCCGCCGTTTCCGCATAGGCTTGAACCATTTCCGGGATTTCCGCAGTTTCGAGTTCTCTCGGCACGATGGCAACGCCCTCGAACGCGATCGGAGATGAGGAGACCTGGTTCGGATTGTAGGCGACTTTTCCACCATGCCATAGTTGCAGACAGCTCTTACCGCCGGCTTCGCGGATACTATCGGCCAATTTTTTCATGCCAGGGATAAATTTATCGTCAAACAGCGCTGGCGAATCTTCAGTGAAAGCCGTCGGATGCACGGTGGTAACTTCTACGGTGTTCAAGCCGCATCCGCCTTTGGCGCGGGCCACATGGTAATCGATCAGCCGCTGGCTTACGAAGCCGCCGGGTTCATTCATTTTGGTACCCATGGCAGGCAGAATAATGCGGTTCTTCAACTCCATACTTCCGATCTTATGCGGACTGAACAAATTTGGAAATGCCATGCTGCATCTTCCTCTCGAGATTAAGAATGATATAACATAGGTTAATTTAACCTAATTATAAAATTGAGTAGAAGACAAATATGTGAAAAGTATCACAACCAATGTGAAAATCCTCCTATAAACAAGTGATTGGCACGTTATGGCGAATAGAGTAAAATAAAGGGATATGAAACGATGTAATTGATTCGAGGGTTCGGAGGATTTGCATGGAAATCGAGTTATTGATATTGGCCCAGTTAATGCAGGGGCCTAAGCATGGTTATGAGATTAAGAAAAATATCGTATTTGTCATGAATAATAAAAAAATCATCAATAACAATTCGCTTTACCCGAAATTAAGGCGGTTTGAAGAGCAGGGTATGGTCAGCAAAACGATGGAAGAACAGGAAGGCAGACCGAACCGGCATGTCTATGCCATTACCGAAAAAGGCCGCAAGGACTTTTACGATAAAATTAACTGCTTTACGCCGGAAATGATCGAAGTGGATGATGAATGGAGTATCCGCCTGGCATATTACAATCTTCTGAATGAGCAAACCCGCACCAGATTGTTTGAATACCGTATGCAGATGATACAGGACCGGATGAGCCGGCTGGAAAAATTGTCTCTTTCGGTCGGGGACAGCAAATACTTGATGTATTCGCCTGAATTGTATTTTTATACGCAGAACATGCTGGAGAAGGAAAAAGAATTGATCTCAGCGATGGAAGAGCAAATGAAGGACAGGTTGTCCAATTCGGACTAAAGTCCGGGAAAGATTACGACCGGAGTCTATTTTGAATTATCGCTTCGCCGTTCATACTAATAACGAACGATCAGGCGGCGTGTTCCGGAAAGGGCCTTTGGAACAGAGAAAGAGGAGACAACCTAAATATGAACCTGCTGGAATGGATTGAAGGGATGTTCCGGGAATACGGATACTTCGTATTACTGCTTGGACTTCCTGTGGATTTTATTGCATTGCCCCTGCCTCCGGGGCAGACTACCTTAACATATACGGGATATCTGGCCTATAAAGGGGTTCTTTCTTTATTTCCCGCAATATTAGTCGCGTTCGCGGGCTCCGTGATCGGCATTACTATTACCTACCTCATTGGACATCATGTAGGGGCGCCGCTGGTTCAGCGTTACGGCAAGTGGTTTTTCCTGAAGCCTTCCCATCTTGAGAAAACGAGGAAGACCTATGACAAATACGGGAACAGGATGCTGCTGATCAGCTTCTTTATTCCGGGGGTCAGACAGTTCTTTGGCTATTTCGTCGGCATCATTCAGGTGCCTTTCCGTACTTTTGCGCTGTATGCATATCCGGGAGCGGCCCTATGGGTTGTCGTCTTTGTCGGTATCGGCTACATATTTGGAGAGCAATGGCAGCATGTCATCCTGTTGGTGGAGAAGTACCTGGTTTATTTCTTCAGCGGGTTGGGAGTGCTTCTGATCGGACTCCTGTACTTGAGATGGCGCAGATGGAAAAAATGGCGGCTAAAGCATGCCGGCCCGAAAAAGGAGCTCGGATAGAAAAAGCGTCGGGATGAGAGTCCCCACGCTTTTTTTATTTCTCTTTTCCGGCTGCCGCATCTTTTTCTTCTTGTTGAACCTTGATCAGTGATAAAAAAGCAAACAGATCTCCCAGGACAGCCAATCCTGCCCCGATAATCGCCAAATCATCCGAAGTAATTTCGTCACTGATGATATTGCTGCTGCTGTTGCCGCGGTTCTTGTTTCTATTTTTATTTAACGGTCTTCCTCTGTTGGGCAAACGTACCACCTGCTTCAAATCGTCTTTATTTATGATATGCGGGCCGGATATGACTTGAATAGGCTACTTTTAAAATATAGGCGCGTGAAGAAGTAAGGTACCTCTGCTAAGCGGCATTATTTTTATTGGAACTATGCATATGCCGTTTCCTCAGTCCGGAGAACATAATATGATACCGTATATTAAAAAAGGGAGGGAAAGCCATGTCGGGCTGCGATAACGGAAATCAGGGTGGATACGTAGGCGGAATCTGGACTTCTACCGGCGTTATTTTGGTATTGTTCATCCTTTTGGTTATTGTATCTAGAACCTTCGTGTAAATACGATCTGAGTTCAACATGAACCCAAGGACTCTGCCGCGGCAGGGTTCTTTCTAATTTATCGGGATTATAGCAGTTATTTACATATTTATCTCCTTGGACTATGATTTAGTAAGATGATTTTAATTTAAGTGTGAGTTCAAAAAGTCGCTTTTCAGCATTTGCGCAATAAGGAGGATTTAAGTGCCTAGTTTAGTATTGGAAGGGGGAACCCTCCGTCCTATTTTCAGTGCCGGGGTCATGGATGCACTTCTGGA
Source organism: Paenibacillus sp. FSL R5-0407 (assembly GCF_038009185.1). Taxonomy (NCBI): domain Bacteria; kingdom Bacillati; phylum Bacillota; class Bacilli; order Caryophanales; family Paenibacillaceae; genus Paenibacillus; species Paenibacillus sp. FSL R5-0407. The sequence goes on from NZ_JBBPAX010000001.1 coordinate 167,433, forward strand.
TCATGATCTAATGTTCCCGTACTGTATCGGAGTGTCCGCCGGAATCAGCAACGGGATTTCCTATATTTCGAAGCAAAAGCGGAGAAATCTTGAAATTATGGAGAAGTATCGTCATGATCGCAGGTACATAGGTTATCGAAACTTTTTGAAGAGCCGCAGCTTGTTCGGACTTGATTTTGTATTCGGAGAAATTCCGGCCAAGCTGATTCCGTTTGATACATTAACCTATCGTAATTATACAGGCAGACTTCTGGTCGGTGTTACGAATGCACATACGGGAATGGCGGAATATATGGATGGAATGGAAGCGGACGAGCGATGGACTATGCTTAGGGCCACTTGTGCCATACCGCTTGTATTTCCGGCGATCGAGCTGAATGGTCAAAAGTATTATGACGGCGGGTTGAGCGACCCTATACCCATCCGCAAGGCCATCGCAGACGGAAATGATAAGCATTTGATTGTGTTGACGCAACCTAAGGGGTACAGAAAATCGTTCAGCAAACGAAATACGCACGTGGCGCGTCTTCTTCGCCGCAAGTATCCGAACCTGGAGGAAGTGCTGCTTACGAGGCATGAGCGATACAATGAAACGGTGGCGTTTTGTGAACAGCTTGAACGAGAGGGGCGGGCGATTATTCTTCGTCCCGAGACACCTTTAGACAGCTTCGAAAAGGATATCGGCAAACTGAGGGAGACCTGTCAACAGGGCTACGAATTGGCGAGCGGGCGAATCGAGGACATCCGGAGGCTGTTTGAGATCTAGTGAACGACGAATAAAATATCTTTCTACCCTAAGCTCCGGACTCTGTTCGGGGCTTATTTTACATTTGTGAGACAAATATAAATAAGTTAAAGCGAGAGAAATTATAAATAACTACAATTTTTGTTAAAAATCACCGTTTTTCAACGATAGTTCACACAAAGTTCATAACTAGCGTTATAATTGGACAAGAATACAATATTTACTTTTTTCTTCCTCTTTTTATAGAATCTCCGGTTTTGTCTATTTGCTTCCGATTCAGCTTCTTCTCTATTTTCTTACCCTATTTCCAGCAATCATCCACGGTATCTTTGTCATGTTGTATATAAACCTATCAAGGTTTATATAAATTTGCTTAGAAGGGAGTGCGCGGCCATCGAGTTTGCCTGAGATTTTTTCATAACGGCTAATTCAGAGACGGGAGGGGGAAGGCGTTTGGTCGTTAAGAGCGACAGGAAAGTATAACTATACAGCGCTTTAAAATGATAAGACATGTCCAAATTATAAGGAGGTATTTGATAATGACTTCTATTCGTTTATCGAATTCTTTGTTATTGAAGGCGCTTACTTCTTTCGGGATTATGTTGATTGCTGTTTTTTGTATGTTCCTGTTAGCTGAAAAAGCTTCTGCTCACGGATATATAGATTCACCGGGTAGCCGGGGTTATCTCTGCAAACTTGGTCAGAATACGGACTGCGGTGCGGTAGTCTATGAACCTCATAGCTTGGAAGCGCCGAAGGGATTCCCTGCTGCAGGACCGGCTGACGGCAAAATCGCCAGTGCGGGCGGCATCTTCCCGAAACTGGATGAGCAATCGGCAAACCGCTGGACCAAAGTCAATATGTCTTCGGGGACGAATACGTTCCACTGGACGTTGACCGCGGCCCATGCAACGTCTAGTTGGAAATATTATATTACCAAACCCAATTGGAACCCGGATGCCCCGTTGACTCGGGATTCTTTTGATCTGACACCGTTCTGCTCCGTGGATTACGGCGGCGTACGGCCTCCGTTTACGTACTCGGATACTTGCAATGTACCGGCTCGTACCGGTTATCATGTCATTTTGGCGGTTTGGGAAATCGCAGACACGGCTAATGCCTTCTACAACGTTATCGATGTTAATTTTGGCGGAAGCAATCCGGTGGATACGCAAGCGCCAACTGCTCCATCTTCCCTCGCATTCTCCGGAGTTACTTCAACCAGCGTTAATTTATCCTGGAGCGCTTCCTCGGATAACGTAGGCGTAACGGGTTACCGGATTTACAATGGAACTAATCAAATTGCAGCGGTCTCTGGATCGACTTTGAACTATAATGTAACCGGCTTGACCGCGAATACGGCTTACTCCTTCCAGGTGAAGGCAGTGGATGCTGCGGGCAATTTGTCCGCTGCCAGCAATACCGTGAACGTTACGACAAGCCAGGTTGTAAATGATACGCAGGCGCCTACTGCTCCAGGCAATCTGCATGTCATGGGAACTCCCACTTCTTCCAGCGTTACGCTCATGTGGAGTCCTTCCACCGACAACGTTGGGGTAACCGGCTATAAAATTTACCGCGGAACTACGCTGGCGGGAACCGTATCCGGCACGACGACCGAATACACCGTTTCCGGCCTGAGTGCCAGCACGTCGTACACCTTTACGGTTCGTGCCGTGGACGCGGCCGGAAACGAGTCGGCGGCCAGCAATTCGGTGAGCGCCACGACGGCAGCACCACCTGCCGCGCAGCCTTGGGCGCCGAATGTAGCTTACACCGCCGGGACGCTCGTAAGCTACAACGGAAACACCTATGAATGCCGCCAGAGCCATACCTCGCTGACAGGCTGGGAACCTTCCAATGTGCCAGCCCTCTGGTTGTTGAAATAATAGATATGATATAAACATCTGCTTTAGAACAATATATTGATTGAGTAGAGCTGTGCTTCAGTAGGGTAACTACTCGAGTACAGCTTCTTTTTGTAGCTTCTGATTGTAACTTAATAATAATTTATTAATTACTTTAAAAATCACTGACCGAATCTGTCAGTGATTTTTTTATATACTCGGTTTGTACAAGATCCCTTAACTAATGGAGGAATGATGATGTTCGTGAAAATCAATGACTTTGCAAAGGAATGGGAAGAGGAGCTTAAGCTAACGGAAAAGGTAATGGCGGCGCTCACGGACGATTCGCTGTCCATGGAAGTGATTCCCGGCCGGAGAACGCTTGGGGATATCGCCTGGCATCTGGTTCTTTCTCCGCACTATATGACAGGATGCGGTCTGGTTTTTGACGGACCGGCGGGCGGAATGGAAGTTCCTGCTTCGGCGGCAGTGATTGCGGAGGAATACGGCAGGATCAGCCGGGCACTCCTTGAAGCGGTGAAGACGCAGTGGAGCGACGATAGTCTGCTGGAAACCGTAGATATGATGGGAGAAAGTTGGGCGAACGGGGTAACTTTACGGTTTACGCTAATGCACCAGGCCCATCATCGGGGACAGATGACGGTTCTTATGAGACAAGCGGGACTTCGTATTCCGGAAGTATACGGACAAACTTATGATTCCTGGATTGAAGCAGGAATGGAACCGCTAAAGTAAACAAGTTACAATGGAATAAAATAACGGGGATTGGCTTGCGGTTCCCGGCAACAACCGAAAGGAATCCGACATGTCCAAATCCGACCACATGCTGTCCATTCTGTGGCTGCTCCGCTCCGGGAGGAAACTGACCGCTAGGGAGTTGGCAGACAAGCTGGAAATTCATATTCGAACAGTATACCGTTGCATAGATTCATTGTGCGCAAGCGGTGCCCCGATTATCGCGGATTCGGGCCCGGGCGGCGGATACCGCATATTAGGGCGGTTTGCTGAATCCCCCTTACTGTTTGATCAGGAGGAACAAAAAGCCTTGGTCCATGCATCGACCTTTGCCAGGGAGGCGGGCTACCCCCATTCGGAAAGCCTGGAGCGGGCGATCGACAAATTGAAGCTTTATACGAATGATGAGCAGCTTCTTCGGCTGGAGCTCCATGACCAAGGGGTGTCGGTGATTTATCCGCCTTTGGAGGAGCGGGAACGATCCTTTCTTCAACAGCTTGAGGAAGCGGCGGCCCAGGGAATGACTCTTGAAATGGTTTATGATAAAGGCCGGAGCGAGCCGCCGGTTTCAAGAGATTTCGATCCCTATGGTATTGTCCATTGGAAAGGCTGCTGGTATACGGTTGGATACTGCCGGCTGCGGCAAACGATACGGAGCTTTCGGGCCGACCGGGTCGTGGAACTGCGGCCGACGGAGCAAAGGTTTGATAGGCCTGGCGGCTTTTCCGCCAAGGCCCACCTGCTGGAGAGCCTGCTTCCCGGCTCACTTGATGGAGAGACGATGGTCAATGTGCGGATTGCCGGGCCCGAACAGGCCTTGAATGAGCTTGGCCGCCACTGGTTGTTCGGACACGCGCTGATCTCCCGTGAACCGGAAGAGGCGCTGTTCCGGATTGGACAAGCCGCTTTGGTATCCTACGTTCCGTATTTTTTGTTGCCTTACGGCAAAGCGCTAAGTATTCTCGAACCATTATCCTTGATTGAACGATTGGTTCAGGTCAGCGCGGAGGTGGCGGCGTATTATGCCGAGATGAAAGGGAAAGTTGGAGAGAAACCTCATTAAGACGCAATACCGCTGACGATCTGTAATCTGATCGCATTCATACGATTTAAATTAAAAAAACGGTTGGAGCAGAGGGGATTTCCCTTTGTCCAACCGTTTTTTGCATGTGCGGTTTATTTTTGATTGACTACTTCAACAATCGGATCGGTGTCCGCTTCATAGTCCACGCCATCGACTTCAAAGCCGAACAGCTGGAAGAACTCGCGACGGAAGCCTTCGAGATCGGACAGATCATAAATATTGTCCGTCGTCAGGTTATCCCAGAGCTTTGTGACTTCCGTTTGCACGTCCTCGCGCATCTCCCAATCATCGAGACGGATTCGGCCTTCTTCATCGACCGGAACGGCTTGCGACCCGTATAGTCTGTTGGAGAATAACCGGTACATCTGCTCGATGGTCCCTTCGTGAATCCCTTTTTCTTTCATCGTTTTGTACAGCGCCGACATATACAGCGGAACGATTGGAATCGCCGAGCTGGATTGCGTAACGAGCGCCTTGCTCACGACGACATAGGCATGCCCGCCACCGTTCGCTGAGAGCCGTTCGTCCAGCTTCCGGGCGGTTTCCTCCAAATGATCCTTCGCCCGGCCGATCGTGCCTTCCCGGTAGATCGGCATCGTAATTTGCGATCCGATGTAAGAGTAAGCGACGGTGACAGCATTCGGGGCCAGCGCTCCGGCATTTTCCAGAACGTTGATCCATTCCTGCCAATCCTCGCCTCCCATCACAAATACCGTATCCTCGATTTCTTGGTCTGTGGCGGGTTCAAGAGTAATATCGCTGATTTCTCCGGTATGGAAGTTCACCGTTTTATTCGTATACGGTTTGCCGATCGGTTTCAGCACGGAGGTGCGAGGCTGCCCGGTAACCGGGTCGGTCCGGCGGGCGGTAGCCACGCTGTATACGACCATATCAACTTGGCCCAGCTCGCTTCGGATTAATTCGGCGGTTTTCGCCTTGGTCTCTTCAGAGAAGGCGTCTCCCGTCACGCTGAAGGACTTAAGTCCGGCCGCCTGAGCGGCCTTTTCGAATGCAGCGGAATTGTACCAGCCTGCCGAGGCAGTCCGGGTTGCGCTGGCGGCGCTTGGACGGTAGACGCCCACTGTGTTGGCCTGCGCTCCAAAAGCGGCAACAATGCGGGAAGCAAGGCCATATCCGGTCGAAGCTCCGATGACAAGCACATTTTTCGGCCCCTGAATGGCCGTTTGGTTTTTGACGTAATCAATTTGCTGCTCTACCTGGCGCTCGCATCCTGCCGGATGCGACGTCGTACAAATAAAGCCGCGTGTCCGTGGTTTAATGATCATAGATTGATGTTTTCCTTTCTAATGTGAGTACAGCATTCTTTAAATTTTTATTAATCTTATCTATTGTACCTGTATTTTTCATTTTGAAAAAGAGCGCACGGATTCAGGGGGTCAAATGATGGAATTTTGCTGCTAAAGACTTTGTGCGCCCCTAAACCCCGACTGAGCAGATGAAGGAACAACTAAAGTTTTTGGGATATAACCTATACTTTCATGAATTCACAGGATACTGTTTATCTGATACGATGAAAACGCATGCATTTCAGTTAAATAGGAGGAAAAGACGTGACAAAACCTGCACAACCCAATGAGCCTATCGTGACTCATATTTATACCGCAGATCCTTCGGCTCATGATTTTGAAGGTAAAATCTTTATCTATCCTTCCCATGACTTAGACCATGAGAAGCTTTCAAATGATAACGGGGACCAATATGACATGGAGGATTATCATGTTTTGTCCATGGACGATGCAGGGGCTCCGTGCGTGGATCATGGTGAGGTGCTTCATCTTAAGGATATTCCTTGGGCCAGTCAGCAGCTATGGGCCCCTGATGCCGCTTATAAGAACAATACCTATTATTTATTCTTCCCGGCTAGGGACCATGAAGGCGTGTTCCGAATCGGCGTAGCCAAGAGCTCTTCCCCTGCGGGTCCGTTCACGCCGGAGCCGGAGTATATTCCTGGAAGCTTCAGCATCGATCCTGCCGTTTTCATTGACCAGGACGATAGAGCCTATATGTATTTCGGTGGACTATGGGGAGGTCAGTTAGAGAAATGGCAAACCGGCACCTACAATCCAGATGCTGAAGGTCCGGCTCCTACGGAACCAGCACTTGGTCCGATCGTTGCGGAATTAAGCGAAGACATGCTTACATTTAAAGCACGGCCACAGGAGATTTCGATCGTGGATGAGGACGGCAATCCGATCCTTGCCGGAGATGAAGAGAGACGTTACTTTGAAGGACCGTGGGTTCACAAGTATAACGACTATTACTATCTGTCCTATTCTACAGGTACTACACACAGTATTGTATACGCTATCAGTAAGAATCCGATGGGTCCTTATCAATATCAAGGAAAAATCCTTACTCCAGTAGTTGGGTGGACCACTCATCATTCCATCGTCCAGTTCAAGGAGAAATGGTACTTATTTTATCATGACAGTTCCTTGTCCGGTGGAGCCGACAATAAGCGCTGCGTCAAGTATACCGAATTAAAATACAATGATGACGGTACGATCCAGACGATTGAGCCCTATAAAAACGAAGAATAACAAAAGCAAGCAGCTGCTCCGAATCTTGTATCGGGGCGGCTGTTTTTTATTTATTTGCCCGGATAAAACAAAAACATCCAGCATTTCTGCTGGATGTTTCATATAAACTCGGTATGGATCGTCAGGGACTCGAACCCTGGACCTGTCGATTAAGAGTCGAATGCTCTACCAACTGAGCTAACGATCCGTAGAAGTAATATGGTGGAGCCTAGGGGGATCGAACCCCTGACCTCATCGCTGCCAGCGATGCGCTCTCCCAGCTGAGCTAAGGCCCCTTGTCTCATAAGCGACTATTTTATTTTATAAAAATGGTTGCTTGATGTCAAGAATTTTTTTTGAAAAAAATATCCGGCTACCTTGCCGGATAAAATACTGCCCTAAAATTAGAAGCGGACTGCGGTAATTCTCGGAAATGGAATCATTACGACTTGTCCGGAATCATCGATCAGTTCGAGAGATTCTGTTTGGACAGATACGAGAGTTCCTTGAATCACGGATTCTCCGGCGATAACCGTCAAAAACCTTCCTTCCGACTTGGCTAACTTCTCGTAGGTTTCGGCATCCGGAAATTTAGAGGCCTCGATGGTCGATTCTAATTGGTCAATCCTGTTCTCCAGCAGCTCGAGCCTGGCCTGGAGTGTCCGCATTCGTGTGCGTAGCGGGGTATTCAACAGAAATTGCAATGTGCGCATGTATATCACCCCCTTCACTATATGATATGTTTAATAGTTTGATAGGGTTTGGACAACGCTAAGAAAGATGATATGCCGGTGGTCTTTCGGTGTGGTTACTTTGGAAAACATTCAGGTTTGCAACGCTATTGTGCGGTCATATAGGGTGTGGTTCAATAGACAGGTAAGGCGGATTTTGATGTTTGCTTTTATATAAAGCGATTTACATGGGAGCAAAAGGAGGAATTAAGGTGAAGCCTTCGACTTCGTCTTCGCTTCATATTCAGCCGGACCAAATAATCTTGCCGTCAAGGTTTCCGCTCTCGATTTCGAGCTCCAAGGGGGTGACACCTTCCTTTCAGCGGCTGCACTGGCACCGGGCGCTCGAGATTAACTGGATTACCGGCGGCAGCGGGATTTATACGATCAATGGCCGGGAATATCATTTCGAGCAGGGGGATCTGTTTCTGATCGACTCCCATGATCTGCACCGTGCCTATGAAAGCAAAAACCTGGAGATGGTGATCGTGATGTTTGAACCCGCATTACTAGGAGCGGAACAGAGATACGATCCGGATATTTTGCAGCCATTCAGACATACGGGAACGAGATTCTCGAATCACATTTCTCATACACATCCGTCCAGTCCATTGCTGGGCGAATATATTGAAAAAATGCAGCGGGAGTATGAGTTGGGCCAGCCTTCCTTCATCTCGGCTGTCCGCGGGCTGCTACTGTTGTTCATGGCGGAAATTAACCGGCGTTTCCGCACGGAGCAAGACACATTCGGGTACGCCAGCACGAAACATTTGGAGCAAATCCGCGAGGTGATCCAAACGATGGATGCAGACTTGGCGAAGCCCTGGTCCTTGAAGGAGTTAGCCGATCTGGTTCATTTAAGTCCCTCTCGCTTCAGTGTGTTATTTAGTCAAATCGTCGGATCGTCGCCGATGAATTATCTGGTTCAACTGCGGCTTGAATACGCTGTCAAGCTGCTGGAGGAAGATGATCTGAGTGTACTTGAAATTGCCGAGGCCGCCGGATTTCGCAACTTATCCAATTTTAACCGGTTATTTCTTCATCATATCGGGGTAACGCCGAGCGTTTTAAGAAGACGGCTTCGCGGTAAAACCGAATAAGACTCGAAACAGTAAGATAGTATCATTATAGAGGACTATTGCAGAGGAATTGCGATAGTCCTTTTTTGTATGCTAATGGTGAAGGAGAGATGCGGGATGAAGTTTTATATGGGTGTTGATGCAGGAGGAAGTAAAATTTTTTGTTTGCTGGTGAACGAGAAGGGTGAGACCGTAGGTCGGGGAGTCTCCGGTAACGGAAATCACCAGACCAATCCGCTGGATGCAGAGAAGAATATAGCATCAGCGTGTTCCAACGCGCTAAGGGAAGCGGGTCTGAAGCCGGCTGAGGTGGAATTTGCTTATTTCGGGCTTGCCGGGGCGGACCGGGAACCTGATTATGCCATTCTCCGGCCGATGATCGCCAAGCTCGGCTTTCCGAGACACGCCATTGCCTGCGATACCATGATCGCTATGCGCGCCGGAACGGACCGTCCTTACGGAGCCGTTGTCATCAGCGGCACCGGGTTTAATGCGGCGGCAAGGAACCGGGCGGGAGAGGAACTCCAATATGGCGGTTTCGGTTATTTATTCGGGGATGGGCAGGGATCGGGCCGGGACATGGCCAACTTTGCGTTCCGTTCGGCGGTACGTGCTTGGGACGGCCGCGGCAGACCGACCCTCCTGCATGACATGGTCTTGGAGACGACAGGATTTGCAAGCGTACCGGATATGCTGGATGCAGCCTTGGATGAGGGTTATGCGCCTCCGCTGCACTTAGCTGAGCTGATCTTCCGGGCAGCGGGAGAGGGTGATGAGGTGGCGGTCGGTATTCTTGCCGAGCAGGGGGTTGAGCTTGGCAATGCCGCAGCCGCATTGATCCAGCGTCTTGGGATGGAGAATGAAGAATTCGACGTCGTTTTGGGCGGGAGCGTGCTGGCCAAAAGCGTGCCGGCTATTATGCAGGATGCGCTGGCAAAGAGGATACGCCTCACGGCTCCGCAGGCGAAAATCACGAGAATCACCATGGAGCCGGTTGCGGGCGCTGTACTAAGCGCAATGGATCAGGCGGGAATTCAAGCCGGGACCCAAGTGATGAATAATCTGAATACTGTTTCATTTGACGATTTGAAAGGGGATGCGAGATAGTGAAGGATCAACGGAAAATCAAAATTGCTGTCATTGGCGGGGGCTCATCCTATACGCCTGAACTGGTGGAAGGCTTGATCAAAGGCTACTCGGATATGCCGGTATCCGAATTATGGCTCGTTGACATTGAAGAAGGCAGACACAAGCTTGAAATCGTAGGAAGTCTGGCGAAACGGATGGTAAAAAAATCAGGACTTCCCATGCAGGTCCATTTGACGCTGGACCGGCGGGCGGCGATTCAGGGCGCTGATTTCGTTACTACCCAAATGCGCGTAGGCCTTTTGGAAGCCCGGAAGCTGGATGAGCATATTCCGATCCGTCACGGAGTTATCGGCCAGGAAACGACGGGTCCGGGAGGCATGTTCAAAGCGCTCCGTACCATTCCGGTCATCCTGGATATTTGCCGAGATATCGAAGAATTGGCTCCGAACGCATGGATGCTGAATTTTACGAATCCGGCCGGAATGGTAACGGAGGCGGTGACCAAATATTCCCGCGTGAAAACCGTAGGCTTATGCAACTCACCGATCAATTTCAAGAAATTTCTTGCCGAAGCCTACCAAACGCCCGAAAGCCAGGTTTTACCCGAATTTGTCGGAATCAACCACCTGCACTGGGTAACCTCGGCACTAGTGGACGGTAAAGAAAGATTGCCGGAATTGCTGATGGGCAAGGGCGAATATACAGCCAAAAACGTACCTACCATGGGCTGGGATCCGGAATTTTTGCAATCCCTCGTCTGTATTCCGACGTATTATCTGAAATATTACTATATGACGACGGAAATGCTTGAAGAGGAGAAAACAGCGCTTGAAAAGGATGGGACACGGGCCGATGTCGTGAGCCGTGTAGAGAAAGAATTGTTTGAGCTCTATGCCGACGAGACCCTGGAGGACAAACCGAAACAATTGGAGCAGCGGGGCGGAGCGTTCTACTCCGAGGCAGCGGTTCATTTAATGCAGTCGCTTTATCTGGGCCGGAACGATATTCAAACCCTCAATGTGCGAAACGGCGGAATTTATGATTTCCTGCCGGAAGATGCCAGTATCGAAATTAACTGTGTCGTTACCTCGGGGGGCCCGATTCCACTTGTGCCGAAGCATGTTCCGCAGCAAATCAAAGGATTGCTGCATGCGGTGAAAACCTATGAAAGCCTGGCGATCGACGCGGCCGTCAGCGGAGATCGGGGGCTTGCCCTGCAAGCGATGGTTCATCATCCGCTCGTGCCTTCGGTCTCCATCGCCAAGGTGCTGCTGGAAGAATTGCTGGAGGCTCACAAGCGTTATCTTCCGAACTTCTTTGCTTAATTTAATCAGTTTTGCATGACCACAGCAGCCTTGGGATCATCTGGCCCCGGGCTGCTTTTTTTGCGGGCTTATCTCGTTCCTGATTCCACAGTACAAAAGCTTCCTTCCTTGCTTCTGACCGTTATGATATATTTTGATTAGAGCAGTTGGACAAGCATAGGCCGAAACGGCCACTATCGTTGAAGGAGAGATTGCGGAATGATCAAGCATATCGTGTTGTTCAAATTGAAGGACTCCTCCCCGGAAAGCATTGCAACTACGGCCGGCGTGCTGCGCGACCTGAAGGGAAAAGTAGAGCAGCTCCGGGAGCTGGAGGTCGGGATCGATGTGGTTAAATCCGCGCGTTCCTACGATATCGCACTAGTGGCAACATTTGATTCTCTGGAGGATCTGGAAGGCTATCAGGTTCATCCCGAGCACAAAAAAGTAATCGAGCATATGACGCAGGTCCGGGAAAGCCAGGTAGCCGTCGATTTCGAATTTTAGATCTTAATTAAACGGATTTCATAAGTTCATCTATTGATCACGAAGGAGAACATGCCATGTATTATGTGAACCGGGAACAAATCGAACGCCGGCTGAATGTAATTCCTGAGCTTGTGCAAGTTGTCGAAGCTGCCGGCTCCGCCCGCGAAGCGTCATTGCTCGAACGGTTTGCCGAAGAGAGAGCGCTTCATTTGGCGATTGAGATCGTAACGGACGTAGGGAGTTATTTGATCGACGGCTTTATTATGCGAGATGCAAGCAGCTACGAGGATATCGTTGACATCATGCATGACGAAAAGGTGATCGGCGAGGAGTTGTTTCAAATGCTGACCCGCCTGGTCCGGTTACGGAAGCCGCTCGTTCAGGAATATTTCGATTGGGACCGGAGCGGCGCTCATGCGCTGGCGGGACTTCTTCCGCAACTGCTGGATGATTTTGCGGGCAGAGTTCGGGCGTATTTGGATAAGGAAGGGATCACAGTCTGACCGGAGCCTCTTTTTTTCTCGGGATGTGTGACGGGATAAGCCCAAGGTGCTTATAATACATTATCGATATAGGCATTTGCCCGGTAAACACAGGGATCGCCGTTTACGTCAGGGAAGATCCGGGATAATGCCGACAAGGGAGAGATGAAGCGTGAAAAAAGAAACTAAAGGCTTGATCTGGGGTGCCGCCATTGGTACGGTTCTTGGCGGGGTAACTGCGTTGCTGTTCGCTCCGAAACCGGGACGCGAGCTCCGCAAGGATATCGCCGACGGGGCGCGTCAGGTTAGCGAGAAAACGCAACAGGTCGCTGAGAAGGTTGGCGAACAAAGCAGCCAACTGGCAGGCAAGGTAAAGGAAACGGCCGAAGGACTGGTTAATGATTTCCAAGCATGGCGTGCGGCCAAGGGGAACACGGAAATCGAAGACAAGGAAGTGCTGATTTCCTCGTTCGGGGAAGAAGAGGTTACTTCCGATGAGACGGCCGTAGTCGGTATAGCCGAAGAAGCGGAAGTTGAGGCGGCGGCTGCGGTAGAGCCGGAAGAGGCCGAAACTACAGTGGAGACAGCCGCTGCAGTCATCGAAGGGGAAACGGAACAAAAATTATAATATGTAATTCAAGCATAAGAACAAGGAGACCCGAAAGGGTCTTTTTGCTTTTTTACGGTTAAATATGGAAAGAGCCCTTTTAGTTGTACGGCTTCATAAATTGAGTTAAGATTTAGGTACGCTTTATGGCCGCAAAACATAAAGTAGGTAGAGAAAACGAAATACAAATCTTTTGGCAAAAGGAAGCGGTATGTTCGTGCAGCAAGCCATCGCAATATTAGACTCGGGCGTAGGAGGTCTCACTGTCGTCAAGGAAGTTATGAGACAGCTGCCTAGAGAAAAAATTATTTATTTCGGCGATACCGCGCGCTCTCCCTATGGTCCTCGCTCTTCGGAAGAGGTGCGCCTATTTACCGAGCAAATCGTAGATTTTTTAGTTCAATTCGACCCTAAAATGATCGTAATCGCATGTAATACCGCAACTGCGGCTGCTTTGGATTATATCAAGGCGAAGGTTTCCATTCCCGTCATCGGCGTCATTCATCCGGGAGCCCGGGCTGCCATCAGCGCTACAAAGACCGGCAGAGTCGGAGTCATCGGAACGATCGGAACGATTCGGAGCGGCGCATACACCTCTGCTCTTAAAGAGCTGAATCCGGCGATTGAAATCGTCAGCGAGGCTTGTCCCACACTGGCTCCGCTTGTGGAGCAAGGACGGTATGAAATGCCGGAAGCGCTGGAAGTCGTTGAGGATGCGCTCCGCGATATTAAGCAGTATCCGATTGATTGCTTGATTCTGGGTTGTACTCATTATCCATTTTTGAAAAGAACCATGCATAAAGTGATGGGGCCCTCGGTTAAACTGATCAGCTCGGCGGATGAAACGGCTCGGGAGATCAGTACGGTCCTTCATCAAAAAGGCCGGCTTGCCCGCGGAAGCGAAATTCCGGTTCACCAGTTCTTTTGCAGCGGGGAACCTGAAATATTCCGCAGAATTGCACTGCAGTGGCTGGGAAGGCAAATTGAACTGACACCCATCGTCTGGCAGGTTTCCAACCCTTCCCGATGAAGCAAAAAACCTTTGGACGGGATTTGTTCCGCCAAAGGTTTTTTTGTACATGTAGGTCTGGGCTATACAGCCAGGGAGTCCGGACACATCACCCGCAAAGCTCCCGGATCCGCGGATGCGGTGAGCGGAGTGGATGCGACATGTTCCCCGTCCCCCAGCGCCAGTCTCGGCAGGCTGCTGTGAATGGTAACGTTGCTGCCGCGGAGCATCGTCACGAAGGGGAAGCGGGTATGCTTGCCGAACAGCAGCGTCGGGAACAGCAGCATAAGCTTCAGCCGAGAACAACCGTGGACGATGCAAATGTCCAGGAGACCGTCATCGGTTTTCGCATCGGGACAGATCGCCAGTCCTCCGCCATAAGTGGTTACATTGTTCACGGCGGCGAGCCAGGCGGATGGGAAAGTGTGCTCGATCCCGTCGCATTCGACGCTCAGCGGTGCGGGACGGAAGGTAAGCAGCGTGTGGAAGACGCCGATAATGTAAGCGAGACGGCCCATGCCGAGTGCATTGCAAATTTTTTTGTAGCGGCTGTTGTTTACGTTATGGGCGACCTCGGCGTCAAACCCGACCGCCAGCGCAGTCAGCGTGCTGCCGCCGGAAATCGAGATGAGGTCGGCGTTCCGCGGCATCCCTTCCAGCATGACGTCCAAAGCGGCGGCAGTTTTTCTAGGAATCCTGAAGCCGCGGGCAGTATCATTACCCGAGCCGGCGGGGAAGACGGCCAATGGAATGCCCGAATCCCGCATGGCGGGGAGAAGGCTGTGAATCGTGCCGTCGCCGCCCACCACACCTACCGCTCTCCAGTCGGATTTAAGGGCGAATTGCTCCTTTAAATATGAATGCGCTTCCTCTGCGCTGCGGGTATATATATAATCATAAGGAATATTCCGACGTTGCAGGATATCCCGGATCTTTTTCCAAACCCGGTCCCCTCCGCCGTTGCCGGAATTTTGATTTACGATAAATAAATACATGACCATTCCCCCATCAATTTAGCAAGCAATCACCTGTAAATTCAGTGTAAGCAAAATAACGTTAAAAAGAAATCATTATTAATTAAAAGTGTGTGTTCAAAAAGTCGACTTTTCAGCACCGGAAGGCCCGTCTGAATTCAAGATTCGATGTCGGGTAAGCAACATGAAGCGCTTCGTGATCAAAAGATGACTTTATTGAATAACCTCTTAAAAGGAGTTTCGCGTATGCAGTTGATTGCCATGATTACGATGCTGATCGATCATATCGGACTGCTGTTCTTCCCGGGCGAAATGGCCTGGAGAATAATAGGGCGGATCGCGTTTCCGATTTACGCTTATGCGCTTGTTCAGGGCTACACCCACACTTCCAATTTTAAAAAATATGCCCTCCGGCTGCTGTTAATCGCAGTCTTATCACAAATCCCTTATCAAATTGTCGTCAACGAAGGCGGTTTGAACGTGGTGGCCACGTTGCTGGGAGCTGTGCTAGTGCTGCGAATGCTGGACAGTGTTAAACCGGGTCCGCTCTCCGCCTTGCTCATTGCGGGTTGCTGCATTGTGATGGAGGTACTGCCGTTCGATTATGGGGCATATGGACTGCTCCTCGTGCTTATATTCAAATATGCGCGTTCAACGCAAATCCTGCTGATGCACCTGCTGCTGAATCTGGTTTATTTGCTGTCTTACGGCTGGGTCGTTCAAATGGTCAGCATATTGCCGACCCTGGTCATCGTCTTTGGTCCGCAGCTTTGGAAGGCGATGGAGGCCCGGCGTGTGCCGGCCTGGGTTTGGCGTTCCTTTTACCCGGCGCATCTGGCGATCCTTGCCGTCATCGTTTATATGGCGGGAACCGGGTAGGTATCAGCCTGTTTTCGAACGGGTGGTACGTTTGGGAATACAGATGACGTTCCGGCGAAACGCATTAATGGATTGAGAGAGGGGGCTTGGAAATTCTGACTGCTGCCGGCAATCACGTCCATCGTCCTATCGTCGCCATTGAGCGCGGCGGATTCCGCAATGCAGATTATGTAGATCAAATGAGTCGCCTGTTGCAAAAATATGATGTCCTGAGAAGCAGGCAGATCGGCACAAGCGTGCTGGGGCAGCCTTTGTTTGCCCTGATTGTGGGCGATGGCCCGGAAAAGGTTCATATCAACGCCGCGGTTCATGCTAATGAGTGGATTACAACGCCGCTGCTGCTGCGCTTTGTGGAGGAACTGGCAGCGGCGAGAAGCGCTGGCGACCCTTGCGGCCTCGATGCGGTCACGCTGTGGGCGGTGCCGATGGCCAATCCGGACGGCGCGGACCTCGCGCAGGACGGAATCCCGCCCGGCTGCGCCTGGGCGGAGGAGCTGGCCGCGTGGAACGGCGGCAGCGGGGATTTTCGCCGCTGGAAGGCCAATATCCGCGGCGTCGATTTGAACGACCAGTTCCCGGCCTGCTGGGAACTGGAGCGGGAACGCCGGGGACTGGCTGCCCCGGCGCCGCAGGATTACGGCGGGCCGCATCCGCTCAGTGAGCCGGAGGCGGCCGCGCTGGCCGGGCTAACCCGCGCCGAGCGGTTCAGCCGGGTCTTGTCCTTGCATACGCAGGGCAAGGAGATTTACTGGAACTACCGCGACCGCGAGCCGCAGGAAGCGGAAGCGATGGCGGAACGGCTCGCGGCGGCAAGCGGCGAAGGGAGCGATGGCAGCAATGGTAGCAATGGCAGCGGCGGCGGATACCGCGCAGTCAAGCTGAGCGGCAGCGATGCCGGATACAAAGACTGGTTCATCGACGAGTTCCGCCGCCCCGGCTTTACCGTGGAGGCGGGGGAGGGCGTGAATCCGCTGCCGGTGGAGCAGTTTGACGACATCTACAAGGGATTGGCGCCGATTTTGGCGGAATTTATCCGGGGGTAATCTGCCCTCGGATTTTTGCCGTGAGCCTGGCCTTTTCCACATGTAATTGGAAATATCCAATCATTTTAGCTCGATATTGCTCAAAGACATGTTTTGATTGGAAATATCCAATGAAATTATCAAAATGGCACTTGTTTATAGCAAAATCGGCAATTATGATTGGAAATATCCAATCAAACTCACAAATTAGCTTCTTGTGTCTTTCTTTAATTGGAAATATCCAATAGGCACGGCTAGCCGATTTTTGATTTCACTAAAAATAGGGTATCTTATCGTATAAAGTATTTAAGGGGGAATGTCGATGAAATGGTCAAAAATATGGTCGCTGCGCCACTGGGGACATGTTTTTCGCCGGCTTCCCGCACTGTTGAGGTCGCCCCGGATTCCGCTCATGGACAAGCTGCTGCTTGTAGTGCCCGCTATTTTGTACTGGGTCCTGCCGGATGTGCTGCCATTCATCCCGATTGACGATATGGCGGTGACGATGCTGCTGATGAACTGGTTCGTGTCGAGAGCTGAGCGGAAAGAACAGGCCGGCATGAAGCAAATCGGGAAATGAGTAATCATGCGAGCGGAGCTCGGATTTAGCGAACATGACTTATATGTGACGGTCTTGCGCGATAGACGATGATTATTTACAATAGGAATATTGAAGATGTTACTCTGGATAGAGATAGGAGAGGTTCTATGAGCGTCAAGATTACCCGCAATGCGGCGAAAGTGATAAAGAAAGAACTGGACAAGGAAGAGAACAAAGGCCTGGTGTTGAAAGTAGTCATCACGCATGCCCATGGCGACCACGCTCACTATGGCATGGATTTGGTCAAGCCCGGAGACAACGATAACGTCATCTCGACCGATAAAGAGATCGATGTAATCATTGATAAAGACGAGCCGCTGCTGGATGGCGTAAAAATCGATTATTTGTATTTTCCTCAAGAAGGATTCGTGATTACGAACCCGTCCAAAGGAAATCACGGGGATCACTAATCAGCATGGAACAAAGAAGGGAATAGCATGGCAAACGATATTCGTATATGCGATAAATGCAATCATATCCGTATGAAGACATTTGTGCCCAAGCTGCAAAAGCTGGCACCGGACGCCGAGATCAAAATCGGCTGCAAGTCCTACTGCGGACCGTGCGGCAAGAGACCCTTCGTTTACGTGAACGGCCGCTATGTCAGCGGACCTACGGAAGACGAAGTGCTGGCCAAGGCCGCACCATTTGTGAAGAAGCCAAAGGAATAAATCAAAGCCGCTCCGGTCGACAGATCAGAGCGGCTTTATTAATACCTACCTACCCGCTATCCCTCATCTCTGCGATACAGTTCACGGCTCTTGTAGCCCGCGCCAAGAATAGCCTTCATCTCCTCCCGGCGCTTGGCTCTCGTGCTCTCTTGTTTGGCGCTGTATACGTATCTGGCCCAATCTTTCCGGTATCCCGGTGTAAGGGAACGGTAAAAGGCAAGGAGATCCGGCGCATCCTGCAAATCTTGTTCCACTTCCGGGACCAAGGCCTCGTAATCATCGACACGCTGGCTTGCTCTTGAAGGGGACTGAGAACGATTCCGGTTTCGGGCGTCTTTCTTCAGGCCAACGACAGTGAAAACCTCGTCCATTCCCACCATGCGGGAAAACTTGATGGGGCTTGTCCCCACATATCCATCCTCGTCAGCGTCTAACCCGTCCAGTAAATCATCGCGATGAATAAAGGTAGAGTATTTTTTATTGCCCTTTTTCGGATAAGCCAGATATAAGTAACCGCCCTGTTCAAGGCGATCTTCTTCGATCACTGTGCTGACCGTCGCCTTCAAGGCATCCATGTCCAGGACGAAAGCAAAAATAAGATCGTATTTGCTCTTCGTAAGCTCGCTGTCATAGGTCAGTCCCGCCAGATCCCCGGTTTCCGGCGGCAGATTTAATACGGCGGCTCTTTTATATTTTTGCAAATTCAGCTTTTCAACGATTGATTTTGTCATAGAATTACAGTCCTTTACCGCCCACGGGACGGATTTGACAGGACTCCACCCCCGCGATCAATGGCATGGCTTGCTGGATCGAGGCTTTGCTTGCTTCCTGATCGAGGGAGGCTTGATGCGCTTCCGCATTACTCCAAACTTCATTGACCCAAATCGCATCCGGTTCGGTGTCCGAAATGCTGACGATATATTTTTCGCAATCCGGCACCCCCTCCGCGACCGCCGCAGCTCCCAGCAAGATTTGCACCAGAGCGTCCCGTTGCCCGGCTTTTGCCGTAAACTTTACATTCATTCCGAATTTGCTCATATTGAACACACCTCCGTATGGAATAATCTTAATATTTACAGTATAACGAAAATAGTTTCAGTTGGTAGCGCCGCCTATCGTTTTTCTGATTTCATTGATAATTCTACCGAGAGATTGTATAATTTCTATGAATTTCTGCAATCGATGTCACATACAGTTATAACACTTTGAAAGCGCCTCTAACAGGCTCGAAAGAACGGATAGGACCGCGAAGGAGGGCAGTATGGGTGCATGTGGACGAGAATTAAAAATGCAAAGCTTCGAAACAAACTGATGCTTTTGCTGACCCTGTTTATCTTGATGCCGCTTGTCTTTGCCGGCATTATTTTTTACCGAAGCTCCAGCAACTTCGCCGCGGAACGGTCAGATCGGGAAGCGCTCCAGTCGCTGCATCTGATCAAGAACAATGTGGATCAGTTGCTGTCCGAAATGGAAAACCGGATGCTCGACGTCTACGAGAATAGTCAGTTGATCGACCAATTGAGCAGAATGGACGGAAGTTACCCGGCCGATAAGTTTATGTCCGCGGAAGATACGATTAACCGTTTTCTCCGCAGTTCGCTTCGCGGCAAGGAGGATATCGACTCGATATACTTGCTGGCAGGCAACGGAAATTTGTATTTTGCCGATATCAAGGGCTCGGGCCTGTTTAAGCCAATTTTTGAGAGCCATCCGGAATGGAAGGAAGCGATTTCGGAAGGGGGCGGACAAATCCGCTGGTTGCCGACTTATGAAATCGGACCGAACAACTATTTCTCTTATCCGACTTACTATATTCCCGCAGGGATGAAGATCAAAGATGTGTCCAATGCGCTGCAACAGATCGGAACGCTGGTCATGAATGTGAAAATATCGGCGCTCGACAACATTATTAATGAGGTCAGCGTCAGTCCGAACGGTATTGTGATGATTGCCAACGAACAAGGGGATGTAATATGGCATCGCAATCATGAAGCCTATGCTTTGAAGCTTGCCGATCAACCCTTTTTCCGTGAGATGCTGACCAAGCAGCGGGACCTTGATTTCCGTGAATTGAACGGGAGGAAATACAGAATCGGCATGGTGCATTCCGATTATAACGGCTGGTATTATTTTTCCCTGATTCCACAGAGTGACGTACAGAAGCAGTCCGGATCGCTCAAACTGTTCTTTATCGTGACTTTAAGCGTGTTTGCCTTATTGTTCGTAGTATTGGCATTTTCGACGACCCATTACATTACCAAGCCGATTCGCCAGATGGCGGTAGCGATGAAGCGGATCCAGAAGGATAACTTCGAATATCGGCTGCCCGCGCAATCGGAGGATGAGATCGGGCTTTTGCAATCGTCTTTCAACAGTATGAGCAGCCGGATCAATGAATTGATCCAGGAGGTCAAGGTGATTTCCGAGCAGGAAAAAGAGGCGGAAATGAAAGCGCTTCAGGCCCAGATCAATCCGCATTTTGTCTATAATACCCTGGATGCTATGAACTGGATAGCCATTGAACGGGATCAACTTGATATCAGCAACATGATTACTTCTTTGAGCGACATCATGCGCTATGCGATCCGGCCCGGTGAGCCGTTGGTGACGATTGAGGAAGAGCTGAAGTGGGCGAAGAATTACGCTTATCTTCAGGAGATGCGGTTTGAGGAACGGTTCGAGGTGAGGTTCGATGTCGATCCTTCCCTTTACGGTTACAAAGTTCCCCGCTTGCTGCTGCAGCCTTATTTGGAAAATTCTATTCTGCACGGGATGGAAAACATGGAATCCGGCGGAAGAATCGAAGTCCTGTTCCAACAGGAAGAGAGAGGGCAGGCCATCGTGATCGAAATTCGCGATAACGGCAGCGGAATCGCGGACGAGAAGCTGCAAATGATTCGGGAAAGGATGACGCACGGCATCGGATTATTCAATTTGAACGACCGTTTGAAGCTGGAATACGGTCCGGAGTTCGGCGTCAAGGTCAATTCCGTCTACGGTGTCGGGACGACGATTACGATCATTATTCCCGCTATCCGCTAATTAAAGGATTTGGGAGCAGAGGGAGGACACGAGCATGTATAAAGTGCTAATTGTGGATGACGAGCCGAAGGTCCGCAACGGATTAACCAAGCTGATCCCCGCGCTGGACGCGGAATGGAGCGTGATCGGCCAAGCCAAAAATGGAGTTGAAGCGCTTGAAATGGTTCGAAAGGAAATGCCCGATCTGGTAATCACCGATATCCGCATGCCCCAGATGAACGGATTGGATCTGCTGAATCTGTTGCGCGAATATCCGGTTCAGGTGGTGATTTTGTCCGGCTACGGTTATTTTGATTACGCCAAGACGGCAATCCGGTTTGGAGCCTTCGATTATTTGCTTAAACCACTTAAGCCGGAGGAAATTCGCGATTTGCTGGGGCGATTGAAGAAGGAGATCGGCAACCGGCGGGAACGGCCAGAGGTCATTTCGTCGGAATTTCACTACTCCAAGCTTTGGAAAGACTGGTTGCTAGGCGTAGAGGATTCCGCGGATTGCTCGGAACGTTTGCAGAGCCGCTTGCCGGCGGACAGTGCCAATTTTAGAATGATCGCCGTGGAGATCGACGATTTCGATGACCTGGTCACCGAAGAAGGTTGGGGCGACCGGCAGCTCGTTGTTTTCGCGGTCCGCAACATTGTGTACGAAATATTGAACAACAATCAGGAGCAGTCTTGCCGCTTCCTGTTCGCCAATGCATCGCATATTTATTTTTTGCTCCTGAATCCGCCGCCTGCGGATAACGAGGTGTTTATCCAACTGATTCGCGAAGTCGGTCATTGGGTGAAAATTTCTATTTCCGTCGGGATCGGAAATCAGGTGGCAATGTTCTCTCAACTGCCGGAAACGTTCGCCCAAGCCAAGGAGGCGCTGCTTAACAAATGGATATACGGTAACGGCCAGGTTTACGAATATCGTGGCGCCTATGATCCAGGGAACCGGGAGCCCGGTTATCCCCATGAACTGGATGAGGCGCTGGTGCTCGCTCTGCGAGAAGGCAACGCGGACAAAGCCAAAGACAAGCTGCGGAAGTTCGCGTCCGAAGTGTTGGAGAAAAGTGCGGGCTATACTATTTTTCATAACTACTGTTTGCAGCTGTTATCGGCGGTTGTCCGTTTTGTCCATGAACAAAGAATTACCGGGCTTGTATTTCAGGGTTCGCTTAAACCGTACGAATGGTTCCACCTGAATTTTACGGCGGATGAATTTATAAGGTTTATGGATGAATTGATTTCCTCCAGTGTGGACAATGCCGAGTGGAAAAAGCAGCAGAAGCATAATCATACGCTGGAAAGCGCGGTGGCGTACATTCGCCAGCATTACATGAAGGATATTTCGCTCGCTGATGTAGCCGGTCAGGTCGAGATGAGCAGCAGCTATTTCAGCTCTTTCTTCAAGCAGGAGCTCGGAATCTCGTTTATCGAGGCGCTGACCCAGGTGCGGATGGACAAAGCGAAAACGTTGATGATGGATCCGGATTTGAAGTTGTATCAAATTTCGGAAATGGTGGGCTATCAAGATGTTAAATATTTCTCCAGACTGTTCAAAAAAGCGGAAGGGGTGACGCCGGGTGAGTATCGGCAGTTTTTTTACCGCAAGGAAGAAGACGAGAAGTAAACACTCGCTCCGTACCCGGAAGCTGCTGGCCGCATGCGGTCTCGTCCTTCTGCTGGCCTCTTGCGGAAGTTCCGATCCCGGCGCAAAGAGCGACCTGGACATTTTGCTGAAAAATACCGGTGTGGCCCCGTCCGACCCGGACCGGATCGAGCTGCACTTGCTTTCTTTCCATACCGGCCGGGAATTCGAATTCTGGAGCTGGCTCGGGGAGGAGTACGCCAAGGAACATCCTCATGTGGAGGTGAAGGTGGACTTCATCTCCAGCGACGATTACTTTACCGATAACAAGCTGCTGGCTTCATTCGCGTCCGGCCATGGACCCGATCTGTTCTTTGTATCGCCGGGCACGATTCGCCGGTTCGAGGATGCAGGTATATTGGAGCCGCTGACCTCGCGGTTCGCGCCGGATATCCGTGAAGATTTCTATACATCGGCACTGGATTCGGTGACCGTGAACGGGGAAATTTATGCGGTTCCGATTGAAACGGAACTGCTTGGCTTGTATTACAACAAGGAGCTGTTCAGTAGTAAGGGTATCCAGCCTCCGACGACCTGGAAAGAGATGGCGGAAGCTGCCCGGGTGCTCAAATCGCCCGGAGTCAGCGGATTAACGCTGGAGACTTTCAAAAGCGTCTATCAGAATTTCACCTGGCTCCCTTTCCTATGGCAAACCGGGGCCGATCTAGTAACAGAGGACGGCGAAGCCTTGGGTCTGGATGGGACGGAGGCGAAAGAGATGTTTGCCTTTTTCCGCGGCATGATCGATCAAGGGCTGCTGAATATGCATCCTTCCCGTCCGACGACCGATATCGGGATACTGGCCAGTGGCGAAACGGCGATGCAGGTAAGCGGAACCTGGAATATCAGAATGCTGGAAACGATGTATGCCGATCGGCCGATCGGTGTCGTCCCGCTGCCGGTGCCGGAAGGCGGAGACCGCGTGACGATTGCGGGCGGCTGGAAGATCGGCGTCAACCACTACAGCAAATACGCCGATGAAGCGGCCAAGTTCGTCATGTGGGCGTTCGCGGAGAAGCCCGATATCCCGCTCCGCTGGGTCAGCGAGGTGAAATTCGCCTATTCGCCGCGCAAATCCGTAATGGAAGCCGGCGGCGAACTGTATCAAAAGGGCTTGCGCAAGGTGTTCACCGACGAAGTATTCGGCACCGAGCGCCCGGAGCCGCAATACCCCGCTGAGATCAGCGGGATCTTTACCGAATCGCTGCAACAGCTTCTGTACAACGGCGGACAGCCCGGAGATCTGGCCGAGTGGACCAGCGAAGCGATCGATAATTACTTGAAGGATACCGAAAAATAATCCACCCTCCCAAATTATTTCCCGTTACGGACATGAATCCCCTGCGACTATACTGAAGTCGACCACAAATGAAAGGGGATTCATAACGGATGAAAAAGAAAAGCTGGAAAATCGTTTTACCATTGCTGATGGCCATTTTGCTTCTTCTCCAAGTTGGATGCGGCTCGAATAATTCGGGCGGTAGCGCCACCAATAACGACGCCGACGGCGCCGTATCCAATGCGGGGGGAACGAAGGACAAGGTCAAACTTCAGTTCTGGGATATGCACACGGAAGCCGAACAGAAATACTTCGAGGACCTGGTCAAGGAATATAATTCTTCCCAAGACCATGTGCAAATTGAATACTCCACTTACAATCAGGCCGACTACACGGCTACCAAACTCCCCATCGCTTTTTCCGGCGGCAACGGTCCCGATATTTACATGATCAGCCCCGGAGACTTCATGAAATTTTCCAATTCCGGCTATTTGGCCGACCTGTCTCCCTATTTCCCTGAAGGGGTCAAAGAGGACTTTCTTCCTTCGGCGCTGGAAGCCGTAACTGTGGATGGCAAAGTGCTTGCACTTCCTTACGAGATGGAGCTTCTGGGGCTTTACTACAACGAGGATATGCTGAAACAAGCCAATGTCGAAGTTCCCAAGACATGGGACGAATTGCTGGATGCCGCACGCAAGCTGACTACCGATAAAGTGGCCGGACTGGTACTGCCTCCGGATAAAGGAGCTTACTTTAACTTCAACTTCTATCCGTTCCTGTGGCAAGCCGGCGGTCAAGTGCTGGCGGAAGACGGCAAGACATCGGCGTTTAACTCGCCGGAAACCGTCAAAGCGCTCGACTTCTGGGGCAAGTTTTTCCAGGAAAATCTGTCGCCTTCCAAGCTTCAATACGGACCTTGGGAAATCGACAACCTGGGCAAGCAAACGGCGGCCATGCAAATCTGCGGAACTTGGGCGATCAGTAGGATCGAAGAAGTGTTCGGAGATGTGCCTATCAAGCTCGCGCCGATTCCGGTACCGGAAGGCGGCAAAGCTGTAACGACGGCGGGCGGCTGGAAATTTGCCGTCAATGCCAAGAGTAAGAACATGGATGAAGCCGCCAAATTCGTGATGTGGGCGTTCGGGGATCAGGATCCTGCCCGTCCGCTGAAATGGGCCACGGAAACCAAATTCGCCTATCCTGCACGCCAATCTGTGATCGAAGCCGGCGAAGAGATTTACAATAAGGGGCTGCGCCAAGTATACACGAACGAGATCTACAACAGCGGGGTTCCTGAGCCGGTGTATAACCCGGCCGTCGTGGAAGCGATCGGCGACGCGATGACCCAGGTGATGTTCGGCAACATGACAGGCGAGGAAGCTGCGAAAGCGGCCGACGCCAAAATCAACGAAGCAATGAAATAGAAATGCATGGAGCCGGGGGCGACGAATAGAATCGCCGTCCCCCGATTCTTTTGCCGGAGGAGGGTTTACGGTGATTCTCAAAAAACTGCGCACAAGAGCTATGCAAGAAAGGATCACGGCCTACTGTTTTTTACTGCCAGACATGCTTGGGTTGTTCATTTTCGTATTTCTTCCGATCATTTATGCTTTCTACGTGAGTCTTCATGATTGGGATGCGCTGAATCCAATGAAATTTATCGGCTTCGATAATTATACGTCACTGTCCAAAGACAAGGACTGGTGGCACTCGGTGGGCAAGACGCTACAATACAGCGTGATTTACGTCCCTCTGCTGTTTTGCTTGTCACTTGGCTCGGCCTTGCTGCTGAACGGTTTGAAAGGGAAAATCGTTTCTCCGGTCAGGACGCTGTTCCTGATCCCTTATGCCATTACTTCTGTCATTTCCGCCATTATCGGAATGTACATGCTCGACCCGCGCAACGGCATTATTAATGAAATTGTGAAGTTTTTCGGCGGTTCGCCGCAGCAATTTCTAGGCTCCCCTTCCCAGGCGCTGTACAGTATCATCGCTGTGCTCCTGTGGATCAATATCGGCTATAACATGATTATTTTTCTGTCGGCGATTAAAGAAATCCCCAAAGATTATTTTGAGGCGGCCCGGATCGACGGAGCTTCGCACTGGCAGATTTTTCGGAAAATTACGTTTCCGCTGCTTAAAGAAACCAACACGTTTATTCTCGTTGTCACGACGATCGGTTCGTTCCAAGTGTTCGACCAGATCATGGTCATGACCAAGGGAGGACCGGCGAACAGTACGGAAGTAAGCGTCATCTATATTTTCAAGCAAGGCTTTCAACTGCTGAATATGGGATATTCCTCAGCACTGGCGTTCGTGCTGTTTCTGCTCATTTTCTGTTTGTCCCTTTTCCAAATGAAACTATTTTCTTCCAAAGATTAAGAGGTGACCTAAGATGAGGATACTCCGTTTCGATACTCGAAAGTTGTTGGCTTTGCTGGCTGTCGTTATCGGTTTGGTTATGATTTTTCCGATTTACTTGCTGGTGGTCAGTTCGATGCGCTCGGAAGCGCATGTGCTGGATGTAACCTGGTTCCCAGTAGAATTTGCATGGAACAACTTCAAGGAAGCCGTGCAGAGTACGCATTTGTTGCGCTCGATCGGGAATTCGCTGATCGTGAGTGTGACCGTGACGGTCGTGGCTATGATTTTTCACGCGATGTCCGGGTACGCATTGGCCAGACTTCAATTTCCGGGCCGTAAATTTGTTTTCGCCTGGATGCTAAGTACGCTCATGGTACCTTTTGCCGTAATTACGATTCCGCTCTATTTGATTACAAAAAGCTTCGGCATGCTGGATTCTTACGCCGGACTGATCATTCCTTCGATCTTCAATGCTTACGGTATCTTCCTGTTTCGCCAATTTTACCGCGACTTTCCGAAAGAGCTGGAAGAAGCGGCTTATATCGAGGGTTTGTCCATCGCCGGAACTTTTTTCAGGATTGCTCTTCCTTTATCCAGGTCAATCATTATTCCACTAACGATCGGATTTTTCGTAGCCAACTGGAATGCCTATTTATGGCCGCTCATTATTACGCAGAGCGAGAAATTATGGGTCGTCCAGCAGCAGCTTGCCAACCTGGTCGGCGGCGGGTACTACACGCCATGGAACGTCGTTCTGGCGGCGGCGGTCATTGCCGCTTTACCCACGTTGCTGCTATTCTTCGTGGCCCAGCGTTATCTGGTGGAAGGCATTAAAATGACAGGCATCAAATAAACCGGATCGATTTATTTCATCTTGAAGAGAGGCGGAGAGAACGATGATTGATGAATGGGTAAAAGAAGCGCTTGAAAATGAGGCGAATGCGCTGATTTCTACCAGCCGCAAGGTAGGTGTCGAATATGTAAAAGCAGTGGAAATGCTGCAGGCTTGCACGGGTAAAGTCGTAGTTACGGGGATCGGTAAATCGGGCCATATCGGCAAGAAGATCGCCGCCTCGTTGTCCAGCACCGGTACGCCGGCCTTCTTCGTCCATTCGGCTGAAGCCGTGCATGGCGACAGCGGGATGATCGAGAAGAAAGATATCGTTATCCTTCTGTCCAACAGCGGGGAAACAGCCGAGGTACTGAACGTGCTGGAGATCATTCGAAAAATCGGCTCCAAGTGCATCTCGATTACGAAAAATCCGGAGTCCACGCTCGGACGGAACAGTGACGCGGTATTATCGTACAGTTATGAACGCGAAGCCGATCATTTGGGGCTGGCTCCGACGACAAGCGCCCTGCTGCAGTTAGCCGTGGGCGACGCACTGGTCGTGACGCTCTGCAAGGTCAAGGGATTTACGAAGGAAAGCTTTCATCTGTATCACCCCGGCGGGAGCCTGGGCAGCCAGCTGTCCCGGGGAGATGGCGGCGATCGGCACGAAGACCGGGACTAGGGGGTGAGTTTGTGGGAATTATGGTGATCGGCAGTTTTATGATGGATCTCGTCATTGGCACCGAGCGGGCTCCCCATCGGGGAGAAACGGTGATCGGAGGTAGCTTCGACCGCTTTCCGGGCGGCAAAGGCGCCAACCAGGCGGTAGCAGCGGCGCGTCTCGGCGCAGATGTCATAATGGCGGGTAAGCTCGGCATGGATTCGTTCGGAGAGGAAATGCACGCCGTACTTGTCAGGGAAGGAATCGAGAGCAGCCAAATTTTGTTTGATAGAAGCGCACCGACTGGCGTCGGTTCGATCGTTCTTGAAGCAGGCGGGCAGAATCGCATTATCGTCGTTCCGGGAGCCAATCTGAAATTTACAGCTGAGGAGACGCTGCGTCTGGAGCCGTGGATTCAAAAGTCTCAAATTCTGGTCATGCAGCTGGAAATGGATCTTGCGGTCGTGGAGCAAGCCGCAGAAATCGCCAGTAAATACGGAGTTCCCTTTATATTGAACCCGGCGCCGGCCCGGGCGCTTACCCCCGATTTACTGAGCAAGGTGACTTATTTGACACCGAACGAAACCGAGCTAGAGCTTTTGACCGGAATATCCGCGGACAGCGAGGAAAATTTGCGGAAAGGTGCGCAAATCCTGCTGGATCAGGGCGTGGGCCATGTGGTGGTGACGCTGGCCGAAAAGGGCGCACTGATCGCGGACAGGAACGGATTTACCCGGGTCGAGGGTTTTCCGGTACAAGCACTCGATACAGTGGCCGCCGGCGATTCCTTCAACGGGGCATTGGCGGTCGAACTGACGCGCGGCGCTTCCGTGCCGGAAGCGGTGCGGTTCGCCAATGCGGTGGGCGCGATTACGGTAACTCGCCGCGGGGCGATCCCTTCACTGCCCGGGCGCGAGGAAGTGGAGGCTTTTCTGCAGGCAAGGCTTACAGTTTAGGATCATACCAATCTAAAGTATGTATAAAACATCAAGCAAAGGCAGGGATCTTATTATGGACATCGTACAAAACATCGCAAGTTTGTCGCGTGCCCGTCAGGGCAAAAGCAAGCGGGAATCAAGTTACGACCGTTCGGGCGGAAATAAGGACTATTTTACGATCTCTCCCGGTGAAAATGTGCAGATCTGTGATATTGCCGGGGCGGGCTGCATCAAGCATATCTGGATGACGATGGCAACGGATGCGCCGGCGGAGGAGGCTTTCCTGCCCCGCAAAATCGTACTGCGCATGTATTGGGATGGAGAAGACGCCCCGAGCGTGGAGGCTCCGATCGGCGACTTCTTTGGCCTTGGCCATGGAGTCACCAAAAATTATACTTCCGCTTGTCTGATGATGAGCCCGGAAGACGGCAAAGCCTTCGTCAGTTATTTTCCGATGCCGTTCGCATCTCGGGCCAGAATCGAGATCGAGAGCGAAGCGGACGAGGTGATCAAATTTTATTTTTACGTGGATTATGAGCAATATGAATCTCTGCCTGCCGACGAGCTGCGGTTTCATGCGAAATGGAACCGGGAATGCCCGACAGAAGGGATCGAAGATCGAGATGTGGATAACGCGTTTTTCGAATTCGGCGGAAAAAACACGACGGGCGACGGAAACTACGTCATACTGGACGCCGTCGGCAAAGGACACTATGTAGGCTGCAACCTCAATGTGCACAATTTGCGGCCGACGATGGAATGGAACTGGTACGGCGAAGGGGACGACATGATATTTATCGACGGCGAGCCATGGCCTCCATCCATGCACGGGACCGGAACCGAGGATTATTTCAATACGGCCTGGTGTCCCCAGCAGGAAGTCTGCACCCCTTATCACGGCATCATCCTGGGGGGCGGACCGAACTGGAGCGGTAAAATAGCGGTCTACCGTTATCATATACAGGACCCCGTTATGTTTGACGAAAGCATTCGTGTAACGATCGAGCATGGTCATAACAATCACCGAAGCGACGATATGTCCTCCACGGCCTATTGGTATCAATCGGAGCCGCATCAGGCGTTCGGTCCGCTCCCTAAGGTCAAGGAGCGATTGCCGCTGCCCGATATCCGTCCGTTTGACGAGGAATCGAACCGCAAACAGTTTGAACATAAAAATCCTTAAATCGTCTGCAAAGGAAATACGATTGATTCATTCTGTATTATATTCTAAAATATGGATATCACGTATGGAATCGATTCCAGACTTAGAGGTGAATCAATTTGGCGACCATTTATCACATCGCTGAGAAGCTCGGAATTTCTCCTTCCACGGTATCTCGGGCTTTATCCGGACGCGGCTATTGCAAGGAAGAGACCCGGCAGCGCATTTTGCAGGCGGCGAGCGAACTGGACTATGCGCCGGACCATTCGGCCAAAATGTTGAAAACCCGGGTATCCAACAAAATCCTGTTCGCGGTCCCCGATATATGCAATCCTTTTTATTTCGATATGATCCGCGGCATTAACAGCTTGATCGAGCCGCTCGGGTATTTGCTGATTCTGATGGACACCAAGAACAGGCTGGATGAGGAGCTTCGGGCGATCCAGACATTGCGTGAAAAATATGCGGACGGCATGATCATGGTCTCTTTTCATTTTTGCGACGAAAATATTGCGGCAATCAACCGGGTAGACGCCCCGATCATCCTCACGAACCGGTATGAATCGCCATCCGGCGACGACCGCTTTCGTTATGTATTCGTAGATACTTATCAAGGAATTAAGGAAGCGGTCCGCCACTTTATCGGGCAAGGACTGGAGCGGATCGCCTATATCGGCGGCCCGCTGCTGGAACAAACCGGTCATGAGAGGTATTGCGGTTACCGGGATGCGCTGCAGGAGGCCGGTTTGAAAGAATCGCCCGGCATGGTGCAGGAGGCCGACTTTACGGAAACGGGCGGGTACTTGGCGGGGAAGGAAATCTTGTCCGGGGCTGTGCTGCCTCAAGCCATTGTGGCTGCGAACGATCTGATGGCGTTCGGGGTTCTCAAGGCTTGCGAAGAACGGGGGCTCCGGGTTCCGGATGACCTGCTTTTATCCGGAATGGATGATTTGAGCGTATGCGACAGAATCAGCCCCAAGCTGACCTCCGTGTCGCTGCAAGCGGAAGAAATCGGCCGGGCCGCGGCTGAGATGTTACTGCTGCGGATGCAGGATCGGGAGCAGGAAATATCCAATGTGAGACTTCTACCGCGGCTGATCGTGCGTGAGTCAAGCTTGAATCCGATTAAATCTGCACCGTCGATCTGATGATGATTGGCGATGGCCACATACAAGCGGCAAGGGCCTGAACTCCCGGAAACGGGGTTCAGGCCCTTGCTTTTGGTTCTGTCAGAGATGGTCGATCAATAGTTTCATTGGGCGCTGGCAGCGCCGCTTTTCAGCTCAGGAATCAAATTGCTCATGATCAGATTATCGGAAATTTGCAGCCGTTTTTTGGCTTCTTCATGAGGAACCCGGCATTTTTCAATATCCGTCTCCACTTTAGATGAAAGGTCGTAGCAGGTGCCATTGTCGAACAAATTGTCCGGCGAAGGAATGTAATATAATTTACCGTCCGTAAAAGCGCCCGACCTTAAGACGACAAATTTGTCTCCGTCGGCAAACAGATTGTTGCCCATCATGTAGTAAGGCTTCGATGATATTCCCAGCAGATGCAGGAGCGACGGGGCCATGTCGAGCTGACCAGCCGGCTGATCGTAGACTCCGGCGGCCTTGCCGTCAGGCAAGTGTACCAGTAGCGGCACCTGGTTCATGATTTGGTGCATATCGAGCTCGGTCAGCGGTTTGCCGAGGAACTTCTCGTAATCCGCTTGTTCCGGGATCGAGTTATCATGGTCGCCATAAACGTAAAGGATCGTATTGTCCCAGAGTCCATCCCGTTTCATGCCTTCCACCAATTCGCCCAAGGCGGCGTCCGCATAATGGATCGATTCCAGATAATTTCCGAAGATGGTGTCCTTGAATTCGCCGGTATCCAGTTGGCGGACCGATGCCGGAAGAGAGTAGGGATGATGGCTGGACAGCGTAATCAGGAAAGAATAAAAAGGCTGCTGTTCTTCGGACATCTTGACGAGTGATTGGCGGAAGAAGGATTTGTCACCCAACGACCAGCCGAGCGATTCGTCCATCTTGAAATCTTTTTTACTGTAAAAATGATCGTATCCCATCGCTTTATACATATTGATCCGGTTCCAGAAGCTGCCCTCGTAAGCATGAAATGCGCCGGTCTCATATCCGTTTTGGTTAAGGATTTGCGGCAGCGTGTCATACGTATGGTCCGGATAACGGACGAATACCGATCCTGTCGGAAGCGGGTGCAGCGAGCTTTGCGAAGAGAAGTCGGCATCGGAAGTTCGTCCTTGGCCCGTCTGATGAAAGTAGTTGGAAAAATACAGGCTATCTTGCATCAGCTTGTTGAAATTCGGAGTGATCTCCTGGCCGCCGATTTCCTTGCCGATCATGAAATTCATGAAGGCTTCCACCTGCACTACCAAAACATTGCTTTCCTTATAAGCGCCAAAAGTCCCGTCATTTGCACGTTCATCGCCGGCTTTTTGAAACCATTCCCGGATCGTGTCTTTCTCCTGATCCGACAGCTCGGGTTTGTCGCCGTGATGTTCCTTCGCGTAGCGATAAGCGTCATAATAATGGAAGCCCAGCAGGCCGGTGACATTGTACAGCGAAATATTCCACCAGCCGCCTTCGAACAGGCCGACCGCCCACGTTTTCGCATAGAACCGGATCGGGCCCATCGTAATAACGAAGCCGAGTACAAAGACGCCTAGGCCGGTAACGAATCGGGATAACCGGAGGGAATTTCGTTTTGAACCGTGGCGGGATGCCTGAGAATATGGGGGTTGGTTTCCGGATGTTTGTTTCCGGGCACGGGTTCGGCGGTAGAACAAGAGGCCGATATGAATTGCCAGCCAGATGATCCAGTCCGCAACAAGCCAAAGATCCTTCAAATGGATCAGTGATTGGATGCTGTCCCCTAGTTCTCCGACTTGGCCGGCCTGAAGCAACACCGGAACCGTGATGAAATCGCCGAAATAACGGTAATACACCAGGTCCGAGAAAATGATCCCCGTCAGCAGCACATTCAAGATGATTAGAGCAATGGCTCGTCCCCGGCGGGGCAGCCAAAGCGTCCAGAACGACACCAGCAGGATGGAGCCGATGGCGATTACATCATCCAGCAAACTCATGTCGATATAGCGCGCATGGAGATTATCGTGAAGAAAATGCAGTTTGAAAAAAATAATCAACGTGAACAAAATATATTCAAAATTGCGGTAATTGATCAGTTTCTTAAAGAAGTTTTTCGGTTTATCGCCTGATGATGCCATGCTGGATTTCTCCTTTCCATTCCAAAACGGAGAAACCCTCCACCCGGGCATTAATGCCGTGGGGGAAGGGGTCCGAGATACTGCAGATATTGGCATTCGATCCGGCCGTTGAACAGCTTGCGGCGTTTATCCGCCTTGCGTTGGAAATCTTGCTCGAATTGCTTGGTCGGCGTCAGCGCAAAAAACGACCAGGTCGGCAGCTCGGCGGTAACGCGGCCTAACTGGGAAATCAGGCGGCGCACCTCTTTCTCTTCACCGATCCGTTCTCCATATGGAGGGTTGGTGATCATGCAGCCGTAATCGCCTTCCGGCTGAATTTTGATGGCCGGCAGCTGGCGGAAGGTAATCTCTTTGGAGAGCCCGGCCGCTTTGGCTGCCGCTTCGGCCACTTCGATGGCCTGCGCATCGATGTCGCTGCCGGCGATGTTCAGCGGAATATCGTCTTTCACGGCGTCGATCGCTTCGTCTCGAGCCTCTTGCCACATCGATTCTGGCAGTACCGGCCACGCTTCCGAATTGAACGTGCGCCGCAGCCCCGGAGCGATGTTCCAGGCGATCATGGCCGCCTCGATCGGCAGCGTGCCCGAACCGCAGCAAGGATCGTAGAACGGCCGGGACGGGTTTTGGTGCCAACGGCTGAGCAGGATCATCGCGGCGGCCATCGTTTCTTTCAATGGCGCTTCGGTCGCTAACTTCCGGTAACCGCGTTTATGCAGCGCAGGTCCGGTTGTATCGAGCGTCAGCAGCGCCTTGTCGTTAAGGAGGATGATTTCGATGACGTAGCGCGGGCCGTCCTCATCGAACCATTCATTGTGGTACGTTTCCTTGAGCTTCTCAACGATTGCTTTCTTAACGATCCCCTGGCAAGCGGGTACGCTGCTAAGCTGGGATTTATGCGATCGGCCCTCGACCGGGAATTCGCCGTCTACAGGAATCCACTCCTGCCACGGCAGCGCCTTCGTACCTTCGAAGAGTTCATCGAACGTGAGCGCGGTAAACTCGCCCATTTTAATGAGGACCCGGTCGGAAGTGCGCAGCCATAAATTGCAGCGGCAAATGTCACTTAAGGTGCCTTTAAACGTGACCCGTCCGTTCTCGACGACGGTATCATGGTAACCCAAATCTTTAAGTTCGCGGGCAACGACGGCTTCGAGACCCATCGGTGCGGTAGCAATCAATTCTAATTGTTGTCCTTGTTCTGGCATATGATCATATCAACTCCGTGAAATACTTGTGGTTATAGTGCAAAAACCATACAATTCAGTATAGGACAATGTTAAATAAGATACAAACGGCTTTTTGACAACACGGAAAAAGGAGTGTACCGGGAAATGACCCCTGAACAATATAGTGAGGAATTATATACCGAGGATGGAATGCTGAAGAGCGTTACGGAATCCATCCTGGAAAGCGGTATAAACGATGTCTCGATCGCTCCGGGATACGGCAGGCTCTTGACGATGCTTGCGGCCATATCGGGAGCGGAGTCGATTCTCGAAATCGGGGCTCTGGGCGGTTATAGCGGCGTTTGTCTGGCGCGGGGAATGAAGCAGGGGGGAAGACTCGTCTCTCTCGAGCTGAAAGAGGAGAACGCCGTCTTGGCCCGTCGGAACCTGGAGCGCGCAGGTTTTGGCGAGATGACTGAGTACATGATCGGTCCGGCGCTGGACAGTCTGAGTCAATTGGAGAACCGGGGCGAGCGATTCGATTTCTTCTTGATCGACGCCGATAAAGAGAATTATCCCGCGTACCTGGAATATGCGATCCGGCTTGCCCGGCCCGGGGCGATCATCGCCGGGGACAACACGTTGCTGCGCGGGCGAACGCTGAATCCGGACAAAAACGGACCTTCGGTCCTCGCAATGCGGAAATTCAACGAATCGATCGCTAACGACGAGCGGCTGATCAGCACCATGCTGCCGGCGTACGATGGCCTGGCCCTGGCGATGGTGAAGTGAAGTAGCCGGAGTGACTCTCCGGCTTTTTTTGTCAAGGCGTACCCAGATAAGCAAGTATCTTGTAGTCAGTGAAAGTCTGTTTGCGGTGCTAATTGGTTTTACTTACCTCATTGTCAATATCCTTATCATTCATACTTAAAAATCCATAATAAGTGGCGTAGGGAAAATAAATGTAAGATTTATTATCAAATTTATAAGTGATTTTAGGCCGGATAATGTAGAATTTGTTATCCTTATTTAAGCTAGAGGCTTCTAACAATGTATTTAGTTTACTATACGGATCAATACTTAAACTATAATTTTTAAGCTTTGCTTCAAATAAATTAATTCCTAAATCTATTATTTCGATTTTTTTACTGGAATTATTTTTAAAGTTAAAATTGTATCCATTAAAATCATTAGTAACAAGAGGGAACTCTTCTCCCATTTCGATATAATTGGATTCTTCATTATGATTAGAAACGTCAAAGTACCAGTGTCCAATCGAATATTCCCGAACAGTATTGTCATTAAAAGTTACTACTAAATTATTCAGATTCTCTTTTCCGCTATTTATAAAATTCACTTTAAGTGCAAGATTCCTAATATCATATTTTTTTGATGAGTCACTTTTTTTATAATTTATACTTTCTATATTTGTGGTATTTGAATTTTTGAACTTGATTTGTTTTATAAGTTGTGGATCCAGAATATTCTTACTTCCCTTTACTACGAAATATGCTAGATCAATAGTATAGGAAGAGCCGCTTGGAGCGGAAAAAGAGGCATTGTATTGAACAAAATGAGGCTTACCGAATACACTTTTTTTTGGAAGTACTATAAAAGTAATTATTATAATGACTAATATAGTGAAACTTATGTACAATACTTTTTTCTTCATTTTTTTCAACTCCATCGGATTATTAGAAATTTAATTAATTTGGAATTCACTTGTAAACTACATAAAGATAGGTGGTACTTGTCGGTTCTTTATAACTAATATATTTTCTAGGATCTGATGATGAATGGCAACCGTCGTAAATAGTACAGTAACTGATACTTCTTACATAAGAGAGATTTTGTGTATAAAAGTCCGATCCATAAGCCAATTTGCTAAATTTTGTTGAGTCAGCGGGTAAAGTTATAGCGACTGAGTAGGTTGTTGTAAAGCCTCCACTTAGTCCAAACTGTATCTTGATTTTATCTGTCACTTCACCAGTAACATTCCCACTAAATGTTAAATTTGTGGAGTTGGATTTGGACCACGTATATGAGCTAGCTTGAGCCCAGCTTTCTGTTAGGTATTTAACTAATAACTTTTTTTGCAACGTTTTCGGAGTTTCTTCTTTAAATTCATAGGTAACGGTACCACTTCCACCGCTTAATGGTCCAATGTTTGACGGTAACGTGGAGGAGAAATCCTCGGTTGCTTGAGTCTCCACTATTGCACCAATATTAGTATTTTCAGTTGTTAAAGAGAGATCACTTGCAAGTGCCTGACTTGTTAAAGAAAAAAAGAATGTACATACAGTTAATAGATAAAGAACTTTTCTCATCAAAACCCTCCTCTTAGTAAAATAGTTATTGGCCAACAATTATTCCATATAATACCACATTTAAACTATTAATCCACTTTTTTAATATTTTTCAAAAAAAGTATATTAAATCCAAATAAAATTCAGTGGGGTTACTCTATCGATTCATTGACGAGTATTTTAACGTAGTAATAAAATCTCTTTGTATATCATTGAGTTATAGACAATTATAGTTATCTTATAAATAATGATTAAAAAACCGCTCGATAAATCGAACGGTTTTACCTTTATACTCTGTTTTACTTAAAAGGAGTCAGTTTCGGCTTGCCGTAAAGCTTCCACCGCACCCAGAGGGTGTTGAAGAGCAGCATTATGCCGGAGACGATAAAAATTCCCTCGATTCCGATAAAACCGGACAGGAAACCGCCGATCAAGGAGCCCATCATGTTGCCGAGCGCCAGCGTGCTGCTGTTAAAGCCGAAGGCCCGGCTTTCCATGCCGTCCGGCGTGTAGAAACGAATCAGTGCATTGACGCTTGGCAATAGGCCGCCCATGAAGACTCCCATCAGGAAGCGGATCAGAATGAGCTGCCACACTGTATGCACGAAGGCTTGCGGAATGAGCGTAGCAGCCGCGCCGATTAAGCAAAAGGTCAATATTCGATGCGCCCCGACTTTGTCGCTTACCCGTCCCAGTACTGGAGAGGTTACCATATTGGAAATTCCCGTTACGGCGGTAACGAACCCGGCCCAGAAGGGAACATCGGTCGGAACGCCGTGCAGTTTCTCAACATAGAGCGGGAGCAAGGACATCGGGCTGAGCATAGCGAATTGCAGAAGGAACGTCACCGCGAACAGGGCGGTTAACTGCGGGGTTTTATTAAGCTCGACAAAACCTTGCAGCACGGAAATTTGCGGGGCATGAGCCGCTTCTTCCCGGTCGAATTTCTCGCGGACGAATAATAAAGCAAGCATGGAAGCCACGAATAGCAGGGCCCCGGTGATATAAAAAATAGGACGGAAGCCGATGTATTCCGCCATAAGTCCGCCGATCAACGGCCCCAGGATCGTTCCGGCCACATTTCCCGACTGAATCGTGCCCATGGCAAATCCCATCCGCTCTTTCGGGGCGGTGCTCGATATGAGCGATACGGCCGCCGGATTAAAGCCGGATATCGTACCGTTCAGCAATCGGAGAACGAGAAGATGCCACGGCTGCGTCGCAAAACCCATCAATGTAATGACGATGGCCATACCGAAACCGGAGCGAAGCAGCATGATCTTGCGTCCGTATTTATCGGAAAGTTTGCCCCACAACGGTTGAAAGATAAAGGACGTCGCAAAGTTGGCGGCAAAGATGAGGCCGGCCCAAATCCCGATGGCATGCTCGCCTTGCACATGCAGATTTCTGGCCAGATACAGCGATAAAAACGGAGTAATCATCGTCATTCCGGCATTGACGAAAAACAGTCCGAACCAAAGCACAATGAGGTTCAACTTCCATGATTTCAATGTGCTTTCACTTCCTTTCGGGTTCATCTAGTTGAAAACAAAGTCTAATTAGTATAGCACAGTTTTCCGAGCACTTCGGTGGAGGAATGTCATACGATTGTCATGGGACGAGCTGGTGTGATAGTTGTTACTTACTTTTAAAAAGGGCATAATGTATATTAGAGATTTTAGTATAGGAGGCCTGTAGACGTGGCTTATAATGATCGGTTCATCCGAGCCTGCAAAAGGCAGGAAGTGGATCGTCTCCCTGTATGGTACATGCGCCAGGCGGGCAGATATGATCCCGAATACCGCAAGGTCAAAGAAAAATACAGTCTGCTCGAAATTTGCCGGCAGCCTGAACTGGCAGCGGAAATTACGCTGATGCCTGTCCGCAAGCTGGGCGTGGACGCCGCTATTTTATATTCGGATATTATGAATCCCGTAGCTTCACTGGGCATTGACTTTGATATCGTCAAGAATATCGGCCCTGTCATCGACAATCCGATTCGGTCTAAGGAAGATATCGACCGGCTGAAGCCGATTGATGTCGAGAAGGATCTTTCGCATATCCTGGAAACGATCGCTATTTTGGATCGGGAGCTTGAAGTGCCGTTAATCACTTTTGCCGGTGCTCCGTTTACGATTGCAAGCTATCTGATCGAAGGACGACCTTCGAAAAGCTATATCCGCACGAAAAGCCTGATGTACGGGGAACCGGAATTATGGGACAAGCTGATGGGCAAGCTCGGCGATATGGTCATCACTTACTTGCGAGCCCATATCAAGAGCGGCGGGAAAGCGTTCCAGCTGTTCGACAGCTGGGTGGGTGCGCTTGCGCCGAAGGATTTTGAGCGGTTTGTGCTGCCGACGATTACCCGTATTTTTGCCGAACTTAGCGATTTGGATGTACCGAAAATATATTTTCCAGGCGTAAGTTCCGGAGAACTGTTGCCGACACTAACGCAACTTCAAGCCGATGTCATCGGTCTCGATTGGCGGGTATCTATTGCTGAAGGACGCCGTCGCATCGGGGAGAAGTTTGCCGTTCAGGGGAACCTGGATCCGTATATTCTTACCGCACCTATGGACACTATTAAACAGTATGCCAAAGAGTTGATCGATCAGGGATTAGAGGTTCCCGGATACATATTCAATCTCGGCCACGGATTGTTCCCGGAAGCATCGCTCGAGAAGCTTAGCGAACTGACTGCCTTTGTACACGAGTACTCGGAGCAAGTGATTTCTCAGCGTCATCATATTCAATTGAACTCATGACACGAACTTATTGGGGTGAATAAGACCATGAAAACAAAAATCGGCGTATTGGTGATGTCCTACGGCACACCTGAAAGTCTGGATCAAGTAGAATCTTATTACACGCATATCCGCCGGGGGAATCCGCCGACCGCGGAGCAGCTGAAAGAGCTGAAAGACCGTTATGAGGCGATTGTCGGCGGCGTATTTCCGCTTCGCGCGAACACCGATAATCAGGTGGCTGCGCTGCAGGACACGTTAAACCGGTTAAATCCTTACGCAGAACATGAATTCGTTTGTTATCAGGGCTTGAAGCATGCCCGCCCGTTTATCGAAGACGGTGTCGAGGCTATGGCCGGGGACGGCATTACGGAGGCGATCGGCATCGTGCTGGCACCGCATTACTCTGTGATGAGTATCGGCGGTTATATCAAGCGGGCCGAGGCCAAAGCGGCCGAATCCGGAATCGCGATGAAGTTCGTCCGCAGCTATCATTTGCATCCGAAGCTGATCGAGGCGCTGGCTGCAAGAGTATCGGGCAAACTGGATTTGTTCGAGGAAGCCGGGGCGGAGCGGGAGAAAGTAAGAGTCTTGTTCAGCGCGCACAGCTTGCCTGCGAAGATCCTCGACATGGGCGACCCCTATCAGGATCAGCTGCTCGAAACCTCTAAGGCGGTTGCCGAACGGGCCGGAGTAACTTCCTGGCAGTTTACGTGGCAGAGTGCGGGACGTACGGCCGAGCCTTGGCTGGGTCCGGATATTCTGGATACGCTCCGCTCTTTGAGCCTGGAGCAAGTCGAGGATGTTCTGGTAGCTCCGGTCGGATTCGTATCGGACCACCTGGAGGTACTGTACGATCTCGATATTGAAGCCAAAGCGATCGCAAAAGAGCTGGATATGCGGCTGGAGCGGATCGATTCGCTGAACACCGATCCTTTGTACATGGAAACGCTCAGCGATGTGATTTTTCAATTGCGTAAAGAGTAGAAATTAAATATCGGCTTATCAGGCCGAAGTCGTCCTAACCGACTAGGCCCCAAGATACCCTTCGCTTAAAATAGGCGAGGGGTTCTATTTATTTCAGGTTACCTGATATAATAAAATCAATCATGTTCAAGAATTAAGGCGAGTATGAGGGAAAAAGGAGTTTACCATGTATCCACCACGTTCGGAGAAATACAGTAAGAAGAAAAAGGATAAGCAGCGGGGCCAAAACCGTTTTTGGCTTGGGTTGAACGTATCGCTTATTCTGATCATCGTTGTTTTGGGAACTTATTTTTATTTATCGGATCTTACGACACAAAGCAGTCCTAAGTCAGGAGATGCGGACTATTCGTCCGATGTAAATGGTGACAATGGAAAAGGCGGAGAGGTCGGCAGCCAAATTCCGGACCAGGAAAATCAATCGCCGGACGTAAATAACGCCGTACAGGAACCTGACGGTTCAGACTCAGCGGCGGAGCCTGACGAAGCAGGGAATCGAACCGGTAATAGCGGACAGAAAGAAATAGTGCCGGATGAGACTCAGGATCCGGATCCGGTGCAAAATACCGATCCCGATGAACGGCTTCTCATTCATTTTGCGGGGGATACGATCTTTTCCAGCAAAGTGGCGGAGAAACTG
This sequence comes from Paenibacillus sp. FSL R5-0407, assembly GCF_038009185.1. Taxonomy (NCBI): domain Bacteria; kingdom Bacillati; phylum Bacillota; class Bacilli; order Caryophanales; family Paenibacillaceae; genus Paenibacillus; species Paenibacillus sp. FSL R5-0407. Next base: position 208,343 of record NZ_JBBPAX010000001.1, read on the forward strand.
CAAAAGGAAGGGTATGATTACCCTTATCGTTATGTGAAAGATCTGTTTCTGAACGATGATCTCAGCGTCGTGAACCTGGAAACGCCGGTGACGGAACGAGGTACGGCGGCCGAGAACAAACAGTTCGTGTTCAAATCGTCGCCCCAGGCGCTGCCGGAGCTGGCCAAAGCGGGAGTGGAGGCTGTAAACCTGGCCAACAACCACATTCTTGATCAGGGTGTGGAAGGTCTGCTGGATACGATAGATCATTTGAAGGAGAGCAAGCTGCATTACGTCGGAGCGGGGAAGAATAGCACGGATGCGTATGCCCCGGTCTATATTGAGCGAAAAGGGATTAAAATTGCGCTTTGCGGCTACACAAGAGTGATTCCCGAGTCGCATTGGGTAGCTGGAAAGAACCCTGGCGTAGCGGCCGTGTACGATTCCAAACAGGCTCTGAAGGCCATTCAGACGGCACGTCAAAATGCCGACCTTGTGTTTGTCGTTGTTCATTGGGGTAAGGAACGTACAACGAAGCTGGAGGAGCATCAAACGACGCTGGCCCGGGAATTTATCGATGCCGGCGCTGATCTGGTTGTTGGCGGCCATCCGCATGTGCTTCAGGGACTTGAGAAATATAAAGGAAAATGGATCGCTTACAGCACGGGGAACTTTATTTTTACGAAATCGAAGGATCCGAAAACTTGGGAAACCGCCGTTTTTTCTGCGGAATGCACGCGTGGGGGCGATTGCGACCTGAAGCTGATTCCTTACAAAACGGAGCTTGGGCAACCGATTCCGATGAGTGATGAGGAAGGTAGTAAATTGTTTAAAGAGGTAGAGAGCTTCTCACCCGGAATTTCGATCGGAGCATCGGGCGAAGCGAAGGCAGACAATACCTGAACCATAGAATACAGCAGGGAGGGAGCGTGGTTGTGTGTCCAACCTTTGCGTTGCGCACCGTGGATTTTCGGGAATTGCGCCGGAGAATACAATGGCTGCCGTCTCTCTCGCGATGGAGCAGCCTTATGTTGGGTGGATTGAAATTGATGTCCAGCTGTCTAAGGACGGCGTGCCCCTGCTGATTCATGATTTCACGTTAAACCGTACTACCAACGGGCGGGGGCCGGTCAAGGACAAAACATGGGAAGAGCTGCAAAGACTGGACGCCGGCCGATGGAAGTCCAAGGCATATACCGGGGAGAAACTGATCAGTCTGGATGAATTTCTGGATAAAATCAAAGGCCGGTTGCAAGCGAATATCGAAGTGAAAACCCAGGGTAACCTGTATCCCGGCATTGAGGAGAAGATTATTTCGGCCGTGCGGAAACGGCGCATGGAGCAGGATGTCGTTCTAACCTCTTTCGAGCCGCGAATATTGGCCAAGATCAAAGAGATCGGCCGTGGAATCCGTACAGGCCTGATTGTCAACGGCAAGGCGAGGGATGTGCTGCTAAGGCTGCAGATGCTTCAATGTTCATTCTTGTCCATGAATCATCGATATTTAACGGCCGAGATCGCCGGCAAGGCCGCCAGACGCGGGATTGAGGTCATGGCCTGGACGATGGATGATGTCCGTAGAATGCGGCGGGTGGCCGCCATGCACGGCGATATACTTCTCTGCACGAACCGGCCCGATGTATGGCGCAAGGCAATAATAGAAAACTGAACTTTTGACCAGGTATCCAGGAGGCTTAATGAATGAATAAAATGATTTCGAACGTCTATTGTGTTGGACGCAATTACCGGCTGCACGCCGAGGAGCTCGGCAATGAAGTGCCGTCCGAGCCGATGATCTTTCTAAAGCCTTCCCATGCGGTAGTTTCGATGGAGGGTGCCGGGCTGGCGCTCCCCGAGGACCGCGGGGAAGTTCATTATGAAACCGAGCTGGTCCTGCGGATCGGCAGACGGTATGAATCCGGCATGACGGTGGACGAGCTGGTGGATGTAATGGCGTTCGGCATCGATTTCACGCTGCGCGATGTACAGAGCGAATTGAAGAAAAAGGGGCAGCCTTGGACGGCGGCCAAAGGATTTAGAAATTCCGCTCCGATTACGCCTTACATCGCTTTTCCCGGAGCCGAAGGAACAGCCGGAGAAGATTTCACGTTGCGGAAAAACGGGGAGCTGGTACAGCGCGGAAATATTAAGAATATGATTTTTTCGCTGCAGCAAATCGTGGATTATATAGCCGACAGATATGGATTGGATGAAGGGGATCTCATCTTCACGGGAACTCCGGAAGGGGTGGGGCCTGTGTACCAAGGAGACCGTTTGGAAATTGCTTACGGAACCAAGGTGCTGGGCAGCTTTGAAGTTTCGGCGGGTCCCCGGGCAAAACAATGATGATGGACTGGATCATAGGGGCGCTAGGCGCCCTTTTGGTCTCTACGGCCGCTTACCGTAAATCGTCCCTTTCCTTATCGGGCATGATCGCCGCCACTATAATGGGGATGGTATATTACGGGGCGGGCGATTTGTTCTGGTTCGGTATTTTGCTGCTGTTCTTCATTACGTCTTCGATATTCTCCAAATTCCGCGGGGAGCGGAAGCGGGAACTGGAGAAATCCTATGCCAAAAGCGGCAGGCGGGATGCTGGACAAGTGTTTGCCAACGGCGGGTTGGGGATGCTTGCCTGCATCGGCAATGCGATTTGGCCCGATCCTGTTTGGGCCTATCTATTCGTAGGCACCATGGCAGCGGTCACCGCGGATACGTGGGCGACCGAATGGGGCGGGCTTAGCCGCAAGCTCCCGCGGTCGGTGCTGACCTGGAGGCAGTTGCCCGCCGGAACTTCCGGAGGGGTATCGCTGCTTGGCAGCACCGCCTCACTGGCCGGCGCGATGCTGATCGGCGGGGCCGCCTGGCTGCTGCTGCGTTGGACCGACGGGACAAGCACCGGAACGTCCGTGCTTCCCGCCCTATCCTTGTGGCAGTGGCTTATCGTTGGCGGCATCTCAGGCTTTGCCGGCGCGTTTGCCGACTCCCTGCTAGGCGCAACCATCCAGCGGATGAACCGCTGTCCGGTATGCGGCAAGAGCGTGGAGGTGGACAAGCATTGCGGGGGAGATACCGTACCCCTGCGGGGACTGCGCTGGATGAGCAATGATGCGGTAAATATGCTCAGCTCCCTTGCCGCAGGCCTGATTGCTTGGGGACTTGCCTCCGCGCTTTTGATATAATTAGCCGTAGACTGTCCTAGAACCCGAAGCATTTCGGACCAAAGGAATTTTTTTTGGACAACCTCTTAAATGGCTTAGAGAGTAGGTAAAACTTAATGAATATATTGACTGTGGAACATCTAACGAAAAGCTATGGCGAAAAGGTTCTGTTTCAGGATGCCTCGTTCGGCATGGATGAGCATGACAAAATCGGCGTGATCGGGGTCAACGGTACGGGGAAATCCACTTTTCTCCGCGTGATTGCCGGGTTGGAACCGGCCGATGAAGGCAGGGTTTCGGTAAACCGGGACACTCGGATTACTTTTCTATCCCAGAACCCCGAATTTGATCCGGGTATCACCGTATTACGCGGGGTGTTCCAAAACGGCGGTCCCGAGCTGGAGGTCGTCTCCGCTTACATGGAGGCTATGGAGGAGCTGGATTTGCTGCCGACGGATGAGGGTCTTCAGGCCAAAGTGACGAAGCTGAGTCAGGAAATGGACCGGCTACAGGCCTGGAGCCTGGAGAGCGACGCCAAAAGCGTGTTGTCCAGACTAGGAATTACCGACTTCGGCCGAAAAATGGGCGAATTGTCCGGAGGACAGCGCAAACGGGTCGCTCTGGCGTCCGCGCTCATCGTTCCTTCGGAGCTGCTGATCATGGACGAGCCCACCAACCACATCGACAACGATTCGGTCGCCTGGCTGGAATCGTTCCTACAGAAACGGCGCGGCGCGCTGCTGCTGATCACGCACGACAGGTATTTCCTGGACCGGGTCTGCAATGTCATGTTAGAACTGGATCATGGCCGATTGTTCCGCTACGAAGCGAATTACAGCCGCTTTCTGGAGCTGAAGAGCGAACGCGAGGAGCGCGAAGCGGCCTCGGAGCAGAAGCGCCAGAATTTGCTGCGGAACGAGCTGGCCTGGATCCGACGCGGCGCTCAGGCTCGTTCGACGAAGCAAAAGGCCCGGATCGAACGCTTTGAGAAGCTTCAAAATATGAAAACGGAATTCAAGAGCAATTCGCTTGATATTTCCGTGGCTTCGACCCGGCTGGGACGAAAAATATTGGAGATTTCCGGGCTGCGCAAATCCGCCGGGGAACGGCTTTTGATCGGTGAGTTGACCTATACGGCGGTCCCTGGTGACCGCGTCGGCATCGTAGGTCCGAACGGCAGCGGGAAATCCACGCTGCTCAACATGATCGCCGGTCGGATTCAGCCGGATGCGGGGGAAATCGAGCTCGGCCAGACGGTAAAGCTCGGTTATTTCACCCAGGAGCATCAGGAGATGGACGGCAAGCAGCGGGTGATTGAATATATCAAGGAGGAAGCCGAGGTTGTGGAAACCGCAGACGGCTCGCGGATTACTGCGGCTCAGATGCTGGAGAGGTTCTTGTTTCCGCCGGCCATGCAGTGGACTCCGATTGCGAAGCTGTCCGGGGGAGAGAAGCGGCGTCTGTATTTGCTCCGCGTCCTGATGGGCGCCCCTAACGTGCTGTTGCTGGACGAACCGACTAACGATCTGGACATTCAAACTCTGACCGTCCTAGAAGCTTACTTGGACGAATTTCCGGGCGCCGTATTCGTGGTATCCCATGACCGGTATTTCCTTGACCGTACGGTCGATAAGATTATGGCGTTCGAGGGCGGCGGCGTAGTAGCCGTGCATGTCGGGGATTATAGCGACTATGAGGAGCGATTGCAGGCGGCTGGCAAAGACGTGGTGAATCCCGGCTTATCGTCCGGTGCTGCTGGCGGCAAGAGTCTGGCGGGCAAGGCGGCGGATAGCAAGAACGCAGGAGGTGCGGACAGTTCTTCCGGCGCTGTATCCGCTTCAACCGCTGGAAGCAGCAAAGATCCGGCCCGCGGCGAGAAGCTTAAGTTCAGTTATAATGAGCAGCGGGAATATGAGACGATCGACGAGAAGGTGGAAGCCGCAGAACAGCGGCTGACCGCAATTACGGAAGGGATGGCAGCCGCAGTGAGCGACGCGGTCAAGCTGCAGGAACTGATGCAGGAGCAGCAGGAAGCCGAAGCGGAGCTGGAGCGGCTGATGGACCGCTGGGCCTATTTGAACGAGCTGGCCGAGAAAATAGACAGTCAGCGGAACGGGTAGGCGTTTCTTTGTAATCCCGATGACCTGTGGATAAGGGACTTTTAGGGCGTTATTCTCATTATATTGAGCTTTCGGAGAGAAATAAGGGCTTTTTAGGTTCTTATTAATAGGGAAATCGCGAAAACAGACTGTTTTTATATAAACCTAGGAAATAGGGCCCCTCATGTCCCTTATTTTAGGCGTAATGCGTCATTCAAGGCCAAATAAGACCCGTTTTGTCCCTTAATCATGACCCTAGATTAAAACCGCCCCCGGATCCAATATGGATTTTGGGGGCGGTTTTGCTGACTCAGCACAACACGCCGTTCGCAATCGACATCATCAGCTTGATCCGGTTGATCTGGTTGACCTCGCTGGCCCCGGCATCGTAATCGATCGCAGCGATGTTGGCTTCCGGGTACATTTCCTTCAGGCCCTTGACCATGCCGCGGCCGGTAATATGATTCGGCAGGCAGGCGAACGGTTGAATGCAGACGATATTGTTGACGCCGTGATCCAGCAGTTCCATCATTTCGGCGGTCAGAAACCAGCCTTCTCCCATCTGGTTTCCGACGGATAAGAGCCGGCTGGCTTTATCCGCCAGATCATAGATACTCTCAGGAGGCGTGAGGAAGCGGCTATGTTCAAGCGCTTTTTTTACGGGCTTACGGTACATTTCCAGATAGCCGATCACCATAGGATTGACCAGTCCCAGCATTTTGCTCTTGCCGAGCTGATCAGCCTTATAGATCGGGTTATACAGGCAGTAGAACATAAAATCCAGAAAATCCGGCACGACCGCTTCGCCGCCCTCGGCCTCGATTACCTCTACGAGCCGGTTGTTGGCATCGGGATGGAACTTGATGAGGATTTCGCCGACGATGCCGACTCGGGGTTTAGTCTTCCCAGTTAGGGGCAATGCCTCGAATTCCTCAACCATCGTGGCAATATACTCTTTATATTGTGCAAAGGAAAACCGCCGCAGCGAGTGACGGCATAAATTCATCCATTTGCGAAACAGCAGTTCCGTATCCCCGGCATTGAGCTCATATGGACGGAAGCGGTAAAGCAGCCGCATCAGCAAATCGCCATAACAGCAAGCGGCGATCAGCCGGTTGATGATTTTTAGATTCAGCTTGAAGCCGGGCTGGTTCTCCAGTCCCGAAACATTGAGCGAGATGACCGGGATTTGCTCCATCTTCGCTTCCTTCAGCGCTTTGCGGAGGAGGCCGATATAATTGGTGGCCCGGCATCCGCCTCCGGTCTGCGTCAAAATGACCGCAGTCCGGTCCGGATCATAATCCCCGCTTTTTAACGCGGCCACGATTTGTCCGATGGTCACGATGGCGGGATAGCAGGCGTCATTATTGACGAATTTGAGCCCTTCTTCCGTCGTTTCTTTACTTGCCGTCTTCAACACCTTAAGCCGGTATCCGACTTCCCGGAACACCGTTTCGAACAACTCGAAATGAATCGGGGAAACTTGCGGCGCCAGGATCGTATAGCTATCTTTCATTTTCTTCGTAAAAGGGGCCGGGTGAACCGGGGCAGGCATACCGTCCAGTGGCGATTTAACCGTTTCCCGTTCCTTCATGGCAGCCAACAGGGAGCGCAGCCGAATCCGCGCGGCTCCCAGGTTGCTGATCTCATCCACTTTGATAAGGGTAAACGTTTTGCCTTCCCGTTCCAGAATTTCCTGGACCGCGTCGGCGGTGATCGCATCGATGCCGCAGCCGAAGGAAGTAAGCTGTACCAACTCCAGATCGTTCCGCTCTGTAACGACATAGGCGGCCCGGTACATTCTTCCGTGATAGGTCCATTGATTAACGACCGGCAGCGGATGCTTCACTTCGCCGAGATGGGAAATCGAATCCTCGGTCAGCACGGCGAGACCCATTCCCGTAATCAATTCGGCGATTCCATGATTGATTTCCGGGTCCGTATGATACGGATGACCGCATAGAACGATCCCTTTTGTCCCTGTGCTTTGCAAATAATCGAGTGTTTCCTCGCCTTTGGCCCGGATTTCGTCCTTGGCCCGTTCCGCTTCCTCCCAAGCGTCTGCAAACGCGGATGCCAGCTCTTCTTTTGGAATGAACGGAAACGTCTCCTGCAGGCGTTTGCGCAACACCGGTTCCGAATCGAAATTGAGGAAGGGGCTAACCAGCGGAGTTCCGCCTTCTTTTAACGCATCGACATTCGTACGGATGACCTCCGGGTAACTGGCCACCACCGGACAGTTAAAATGATTGTCCGCGGATTCATCTTCCTTTTTCTCATATACGACGGCAGGATAGAAAATAAAGTCCACCCGGTTCCGGATCAGGCTTTGAATATGGCCGTGCGCCAGCTTGGCAGGATAACATACGGATTCGGAGGGAATCGTCTCCATTCCGCTTTCATACAGCTTTTTCGTCGATTTCGGCGATAACACTACCCGGTACCCAAGCTTCGTAAAGAAGGTGTGCCAAAAAGGATAATTCTCGAACAGATTCAGCACCCGCGGGATGCCGACAGTACCTCGGACGGCCTGCTCGGGCTCCAGGGAAGCGTACCTGAACATCCGGTCATATTTGTAGGCCGTCAGATTCGGCAGCCCGTTCTTCTCCATCTTCTGGGTTGCCCCGCGTTCGCAGCGGTTCCCGGTCACATGGAAGCTTTTGTCGGGAAACCGGCTTACGGTCATGGCGCAATTATTGCTGCACAGATAGCATCTGGCATGAGAGACCTCGCAAGCAAAAGTATCCAGCGCTTCCCGCGACAAAATTGTGCTAGATCCGGTCCCGGCGTGGCCGGTCCGTGCGATCAAAGCACAGCCGTAGGCGCCCATCATGCCGGCGATATCGGGCCGAACCACTTCCCGGCCGGTAAGCTGTTCAAAAGCACGCAATACCGCGTCATTCAGGAAGGTACCGCCCTGTACGATAATCCGTTCTCCCATGTCTTCGGGATTGCGGATTTTAATGACTTTTTGCAGCGCATTCTTGATTACGGAATAGGCGAGGCCGGCGGAAAGATCGGGGAGGGTCGCACCTTCCTTTTGTACCTGCTTGACCTTGGAATTCATGAATACCGTGCAGCGGGAACCGAGATCGACGGGCGCTTTAGCCTGCAGCGCTTGGTCGGCGAATTCGGTGATGTTCAGACCGAGCGTGCCGGCGAAGCTCTCCAGGAACGAGCCGCAGCCGGCCGAGCAGGCTTCATTCAGCATCAGGGTATCGATGGCGCCGCCTCGGATTTTGATGCATTTCATGTCTTGGCCGCCGATATCCAGAATAAAGTCGACTCCCGGCAGAAAGGAAGAGGCCGCTTTATAGTGAGCAACGGTTTCAACTTCGCCGCCGTCAATCCGGAACGCGGCTTTAACCAATCCTTCCCCATAGCCGGTAACATATGCGTGAGCTATGAAGCAATCGGCAGGAAGGATGTCGTAGATTTCTTTAAGAGCCTCCCGGACGGTAGCCAGGGGATTGCCTTTATTACCTGCATAGAACGTATGCAGGATTTGATCCTCGCTGCCGGTCAGGACGAGCTTCGTCGTCGTGGATCCGGCGTCGATACCGAGGAAGCAGGGACCTTCGTAGTTTGCCAGCTCAGCGCGTACGGCAGATGCGGCGACATGGCGCAGCTGGAACGCAGCCAGCTCCGCTTGGTTTGCGAACAGGGGCGGGAGCAGCGGGTCTTTGCCGCCGCCATACGAGCCTGAGGCAGCAAAGTTGACGGCCTGCAGCCGCTCCAACCAAGCGGACAGCGGAAGCTGCTCGCCACTCGCGCTGTGCAGACAGGCGCCTAACGCCACGAAGTATTGACTGCGTTCGGGGAAGAGGACCTCTTCCTCTGTGAGACCCAGCGTCAAGGCAAACCGCTCCCGCAGCATAGGCAGGAACGTCAGGGGGCCGCCAAGTAATGCCACTTTGCCGCGAATCGGGCGGCCGCAGGCCAGCCCGCTGATCGTCTGGTTGACAATGGCCTGGAAGATCGAGGCGGCGATATCTTCCCGCTGTGCGCCTTCGTTTAACAGTGGCTGAATGTCCGTCTTGGCGAATACCCCACATCGGGAAGCGATGGGGTAGATCGTCTCATAACGGCTTGCCAGTTCATTAAGCCCGGCCGGGTCGGTCTCCAGCAAGGCCGCCATCTGGTCGATAAACGCGCCGGTGCCCCCGGCACAGGCGTTGTTCATTCTTTGCTCGATGCCCCCGCGGAAATAAATAATCTTGGCGTCTTCGCCGCCCAATTCGATGGCGGTATCGGTCTCCGGCGCCAGAAGCTTGACGGCCTTCGTGCAGGCGACTACCTCTTGCAGAAATGGAATCCCGGCAAGCTCCGAGAAGGAAAGGCCGGACGACCCGCTCATGCAGACAGTCGCTTCCGCATCGGGATGTAAACGCATCAATTGTTCCCAAAGAGATAGAACCGCGTTCTGAATGTCCGAATAATGGCGGATGTAATGCTCATGTACAATTTCCGACCCTTGCATTGCGATTATTTTGGCCGTTGTCGATCCGATGTCCAGTCCGATTTGCAGCAGCATCTATTCACCTAATCTCATAAAGATTGACTTTGCATTTGCAGCGGGTGCTGCGTGTAACCCGTAGTAAACTTCTCCTGAATCACCCTCAGCGACCTCAAAAATATAGTCAGGTGCTCATCCGAAAAATCATCTAGAATATTTTGAAATACAAGGTTGCGTTTTGCGATCATTTCAGCCAGGGCCGATTGGCCGGCCGGGGTGATTTCAATCCAGCAAATTCGTTTGTCCTGTTTGTCTTTGACCCGCTTCAATAGACCTTCCTTGTCCAGTTTATTCACCGCGATCGTGTTGGCACTGGAAGAGAGGCCTACCCGGTCGGCGATTTGAGTGACCATGCAGGGTCCGCCCCGGGAAACCGTCAGAAGTATGAAGAACTTGCTGGGCAAGACTGAATCGCCTTCATTAAAAAATAATCGGCCCATATGATGGGCTATGGCCAAGGTAGACTCGCAAATTTCATTTACGGCGTCCTGGCCTGGAGGGTCACTGTCATTCATGTGAAAAACACGACCTTTCTCGGGTTCGAAGAAAGTTTTATGATAAAGCTTTATATACAAACTTTAACAAATTAGGTATTCAAGAAGCTGTGTTATATATAACAACTGGATATATTTTGATGCGAACGAATCCGTTATGGATTGAGTGCCCGTGTTAGCAGAACAGCGAACCTGGAAGAATGGCCAAGGTAAGACAATTTAAGAACACAAAAAAACCGCCCGATTTAACGAGCGGTTTAAGCAAGTAATTAGCCGAGAGCCAGCTACAGAGTTATAGCTATCAATGGATCACGATAATCTGCTGCAGATCTCGTGAATCACCGTACAGCGATACTTCGGCGGATTTCAATTGAGCGGAGCCGTCGCCGTCCAGAAAAATACCTTCTTTGGCGGAGCCGGGCGCAATCACTTCAAGAATCGCCGAGCGAAACTCGGCAGCGGTACACCGGTCCGGCGTTACGATCAGCCACAGAAGCCCAGCGTCGTCGTATACGAGGCCGGAGCGGAGGCGCCGTTCGTCAGGGTTAGGCAGATGCTCGCGGAGCATAGCTTCCTCCCAGGCGTTCTCATCGCCCAGATTCATGCTGACACCGCCTTGGGCAAAATACCGGCTGCGGTCCTGCACCTGCAGCTCGTCGGCGGACGAGGCGACTTGGACAGAGAATCTGTCAGCGGCTTCGTCCCAAACCAACGTACCGCGGGCGTATTTGGCGTTGAACCAGCCGGAGCCGTATTCGCCCGCCTGTCCTTTCACCGGCTCATCTCCGTTCACTGCGATAGACAAAACGGTGTCCTGGTAGAAGAAGCCGCCGTTGATACCGTACACACGGTAATCGCGCAGCGGCCGATCCGCGGCTCGAAGCTCGATCCGCTCAGGCTTAACGGCCATTGCGTGGATCTCGAGACCGCTGCTAGCGATAGCCTTATGATAGGTGTAAGGGTGGGGCAGCAAATAGCTCCGTCCCCAGGCCAGCATCCCGATCACACATAACGCGAGCAGTGCCGCGGCCGAAGCTGCCAAGGGCCAGCGGCTTCTTACCGTCGTAGCATTAGCCGGCAACATAAGCGGCCAGCAGTCTGGTCGTATTGAGAATCGCCTGCTTGTGCGTTCTTTCCATCGCGTGCGAGGCATGCACGCCTGGACCAATCAGAGCGGCCCGGATGTTATGGCCGCCGTGGAGTGCGGCAGAGGCGTCCGAGCCATAATGCGGATAAATATCCACCGCAAAGGCGATGTCCAGCCCTTTTGCCAGCTCGATCAACCGGCCGGTCATATCATAGTCATAAGGACCGGTGGAGTCTTTCGCGCAGATGGAGACATCGGTCTCCTTACAGCTCAAGTTATCGCCCATCGCGCCCATATCGACGGCGATCATTTCATGGACGCCGTCCGGGATCCAGGACGCCCCATGACCGACTTCCTCATAGTTGGAGATGAGGAATACAAGATCGTGCTTCGGCGTCCAGCCTTCGCGCTTGCTGGATTCCAGCAAGCCGAACAGCGCGGCGACGCTGGCCTTGTCATCCAGGTGACGGGACTTCACATAGCCGCTAGGCGTGATTACCGCCCGGGCGTCGAAGGAAATGAAGTCCCCCACCGAGATGCCCAGCTTCAGCACATCGTCCTTGTTCTCCACGAGCTCGTCGATACGCACCTCCATGTTCCGTTCCTCGCGCTTGAAGTCCCGCGCGTCGCTGTACACATGGACGGAGGGATGGGACGACAGAATCGTCCCGGTGTAGACTTTGCCGCCGCGGGTGTGAATTTGGCAGTACTCGTTCTCGATACTGTTCATCATAAAGCCGCCGACGGATGTGATCGCAAGCGTCCCGTTCGAATTGACGGCGCGGACCATGGCTCCGAGCGTATCGACATGGGCGCTGATCGCGATCTTGCGTGAAGAGTCGCTGCCTTTCAGGGTCAGTAATGCTCCGCCTTTTTCATTTTGCGAGAACGGTACGCCCAATGCTTCCGCTTCTTCGCGTACCAGGTTCATGACTTCCCGGGTAAATCCGCTTGGGCTGGGGGTATCGAGCAATTTTTTCAGTAATTCCAAAATATAAGTCTCATTGGGTTGAATGTTCATGGATAAGCCTCCTATGAATTCGTGTAGGTAAGTTAGTCTTGGAGTGGAGTCGTATCTTCAGCCGGTACGGCCGCGGTTGCAGGTTCCGGAAAAACATACCCCGTAGCCTCCTGGATATGTACGAGCTTTGCATTCAGTGTCTTTATTTCTCTTTGCAGTCGGTAGCCGCGATAAATGCCGAAGGCTCCGACAATAATGCCGCCGAGCAGCGTGGAGCCCAGGATCAACAGGATCAAGGGAAGGCTGATCGAGCCGAAGAGCAGATTCACGGGCACGGGATCGACATTGATTACGGCGAAAACTGCGGTAATTAGCGCAAAAACCATGGCTAAAATTAAGGACCATTGAATTTTCATGACGAGGAACACCTCCTTCTTATGACAGTATAAAATCCCTTGCCCGCAAGGAGCAAGGGATTCTCTGTTAAAGCCAACTTTATTTCGTCAAATTCTCCATTTGTTCAATGATGTCTTCGAACACGCTCATCGCTTCGCGGACCGGTTGCGGGGTGGACATATCCACGCCGGCCTTGCTCAGGATATTGATCGAATAGTCGCTTCCGCCGCTCTTCAGGAAACCGAGATAACGGTCGATCGCCGGCTGGCCTTCTTCCAGAATCTGTTTCGAGAAGCTGGTGGCCGCGGAGAAACCGGTGGCGTATTTGTACACATAGAAGCTCGTATAGAAGTGGGGAATCCGCGCCCATTCCATTTCGATATCCTGATCTACGGTCATCTCTTTACCGTGGTATTTCAAGTTGAGATCGTAGTAGATGGAAGACAGTTCCTGCGGTGTGAGCGATTCGCCCGCTTCAGCCCGTTCATGGATAAGCTTTTCGAATTCCGCGAACATCGTCTGCCGGAACAGGGTGGTCCGGAATTGATCGGCGTAATAGGTGAGCAGGTACATTTTTTGCTTCGGATCGGTCGAATGCTTAAGCAGGTAATCCATCAGCAGCGCTTCATTCGTCGTCGAGGCTACTTCCGCCAGGAAGATAGTGTACTGCGCGTCCCGGTACTTCAAGGCTTCGTCGGAAAAATACGAATGCAGTGCATGACCCATTTCATGGGCCAGCGTGAACATGCTGTTCAAGTTGTCCTTATGGTTCAAAAGCACGTATGGATGCGTTCCGTAAGCGCCCCAGCTGTAGGCGCCGGTCCGTTTGCCTTCGTTCTCGTAAACGTCGATCCAGCGGTTGTCGAAGCCGTCCTTCAGCACGCTGAGATAGTTATCCCCAAGCGGCTTCAAGCCCTCTTCCACCATTTTTTTGGCATCCTCATAAGTGATGTCCCATTTATACTCTTCCACGAGAGGGGCAAAAAGGTCATACATATGAAGCTCGTCGACGCCGAGCAGTTTTTTGCGCAGTTTCATATAGCGGTGGAGCAACGGAAGGCTCTCGTGCACCGTGTCAATGAGGTTGGTGTAAACTTCCTTCGGAATGTTGTCGCCATACAGGGACATTTCGAGAACCGAAGGATATTTGCGTACTTTGGAGTAGAACATGTTTTTGTTGACGTTGGCGCTCAAAGTAGCCGCAATCGTATTTTTTTGCTTGCCGTAAGTTTCGTAGACCGCCTTGAAGGCACGGCGGCGTACATCACGGTTCGGATTTTCAAGGAATTGAATGTAGCTGCCGTGTGTAAGCTCCACTTCTTTTCCGTTCTCGTCCTCGATCTTCGGGAACTTGATATCCGCATTGTTGATCATGCCGAAAATATGCTGAGGCGCTTGCGATAAGTTACCGACCTGGGCCAGCAACGCCTCTTCGGTTTTGCTCAGGACATGCGCTTTTTCCCGCTTGATTTCCTGCAGCGTAAATTTGTAATCCGCCAGCTCGGGATTGTCGATCAGGGCATCCAGCTCGCTCTCAGGCAGGGAAAGGATTTCCGGCGTAATAAAGGACAGCGCTTCGCCGATTTCCACGTTCAGTTTCTTGGCCTTTTGCGTCAGCGCCTGGTATGTAGGGTTTGTCGTATCCTGGTCATGGTTCAAATGGGCATACACATACAGCCGCTCCAGGTTTTGCGAGATTTCATCCTCCAGGGCAAAAATAGCTTTGACGCTCTGGGGATTATCCAGCTTGCCTTCGTAATCGGCTACTTTATTCTTCTGCTGTTTCAGTCCTTCAAGGGCCGTGTCCCAGGCTTTTTGATCAGGGAACATGTCTTCCAGCTTCCATGTATTCTCGGTTTGGACTTCGGAACGTTTCGGTAATGTGCTCATCGGAATCCTCCTTTGGTTTGGGTAAACTGAACCGGCAGCTGCCGGATGACCGGCTGCGGCCGCACTCGGCAAGGCGGTAGCCATGACGCAAACGGTCAACAGCAAATGGAGCAGACGGGGTCTTTGCATATTTAAATAGGAAACCTCCCTTGAAAAATAGAGACATTGTCCTATCATACCCTTTGTCGTCCGCTGTTATTTACCATTTCACCGGCCCATATTATAAAAACTGTAAACCAATAAAAAGAACGCAATTACGACCATCACGAGGGCAGTAATGGCATAGCCGCGCCGCAGTTTTGGAGGGATACTGTTCTTGGTCAATATAAGTACGACTCCCAATGCAAACGCGCAAATAATGAAAATTAGCAGGTTAGAACTGTCCATGACTTGGCTCCATCTCTCTTGTGTTTTTGGCGCGGTGCAGGGCTTAGACCTGCTTGAAGGCGTTCATGATGTCATGCCATTCTTCTTCCTTGCCGGCGAATTCCTCCTTGGGAAAACGGTTCTGCGCCCATTGCATCAATGCCGGACGACTGAGAAAAGTATGGGTTTCTTCGCCCCACTGGTCGGAAATTTCGCGTAAAATGATGTATTTTCCCTGTACTTCCACAGTCATCATATTCCACTTGTCTGTTTTGTATATTTCGTGTTTTTTGATCATGGCAATGGCTCCGATCTTTGGCTTCTTCATTTGCAAAATCAAGATGTCAAATTGTTCTGCTTAAATGAAATATTTTTATGTAAAATGATAACTCACCCCCTTAAGGAAAGCAAATGATTATAGGCACTTCATGAAAGAAATGGCGGGGAAACTTTGGGGAAAATGACACGTTGCATTGTCATGGGTCATAGAGTATAATATGGGTATTCGTCAATGATGACGATTATTTTTAGGAGGTTGTTCATTTGAAAGGTACAGTTAAATGGTTTAACGCAGAAAAAGGCTATGGCTTCATCCAAGTTGAAGGCGGCGAAGACGTATTCGTTCATTTCTCCGCGATTCAAGGCGACGGTTTCAAAACTCTAGAAGAAGGCCAAGCTGTTGAGTTCGAAATCACTGACGGCAACCGTGGTCCTCAAGCTGCTAACGTAATCAAATTATAAGACCTCTTCCGGGTTACCGGATCACTTATAAAGTTTGGTTCCAAGCACGATAATGAAGAACACAGCTCTTTTGGGCTGTGTTTTTTTTGCATCTACCGGAAGGGTTGGAATGGCGGGTGAAAAGGTGTTTGAGATGGTTGCAGATTGTTGTGGATATATGTGGATGGTTGTGGAAGGAGCGGTACCAATGAGCTTTGATTGGAGTAATTTGGGTGATATGAGTGATTGGTGTGTTTGGTGATGTGATTGATTAGGGTGATTGGAGAATTTCCAATGAGAATGCTCTTAATCCAGGTCCCTGTCGGGATCATTGGATAAATTCCAATGAAAAGGCATTATTTTCGGCAGAGGGAGGCATTTGCGGGATTTTTATTGGAAATTATCCAACCAGAGCGCGGAATTCGGCTAAATTAAACTTTTTTATTGGAAAAAATCCAATCCATACATAAGAAAATTGACTCGAGCTGCTGCCCGGCGCGTTGGCGGATCTGTTTCGAGCCTCAAAAGGAATCGGAAAATATTTGGAGAAGAGTATTAGGAATAACCTTCAAAAATTAGTGACAGTCAGTTGTCACCAATGCCATGGTAAGGTGAAATTGAGCGGGAGGAACTGAACAGTAATGAAGCGAATGGACCGGATGATGGCGATTGTAATGGCGCTTCAACAGCGGGCGGAGACCGCGAAGTCGTTGGCGGACAAGCTGGAGGTATCCAAACGGACGGTGCTGCGCGATATGCAGGCCCTATCTGAAATGGGGGTACCGCTGTATGCCGTATCCGGTCCGGGAGGGGGCTATCGCCTTATGGACGGTTATCGGCTTGCGCCCCTACAGCTTACCGCCGACGAGGCGCTAACGCTGCTGCTGGCCTTGGACGGGATGACCAAATACAGCGACGGACCGTTTCAGCAGGCAAGATGGACGGTGACGGACAAAATCCGGTCCGCTCTGCCGGAGCAAACTTTAGGTGAAATCGCGCCTTGGCTTGCGCATATCGGTCTGGAAGTGCCGAATCGCCCCACAAGGACTCCGCATTTAAATGCGCTGATGAAATATGCGGCAGAAGGTGCCTGGTTGCATGTGCTGTACCGTTCGCAAAACTACCGGCGCTATCTTGATTTACGTCCCGCCCGGATATATGCGGCGCACGGCTTTTGGTATTGCGAGGCTTATTCTCACCAGCACGAAGAAACGCGGACCTTCCGGGTAGACCGGATCGAGGAGTTGGCTGCGTTGACCCCTGAGGAAGCCGCGGGTTTGGAAGGTACGGCGGCACGGCAGGAATCCGTTGGCAACGGTAACGCATCCTCTGGACAGGCGGTTCGAATACTCGCCAAGCTTACTTATCGGGGAGCGCTTCAGGCGGAGCAGGATCCCGACATCGGGCATTTTGTCAGACAGACGAGTGACGAAGAATGGGAGGTTGGCTTTGATTGCCCGCCTTCGGAATGGAATTGGGCGATTTCTTTTTTCTTTCGTCTCGGTTTGGATGCGGAGGTGCTTGAACCTCGCTTGCTGCGGGACCTATTAAGGCAACAGGCAACGGACCTGATGGAAAGATACGAAGCTTAAGGAGGAAGCAGGTTGGAGAATTGGAAGCAAGGCATTATTTTGGCTGAACGGCTAAAAAGACAGGGGCTTGCGCACCCGCTCGTCAGTCCGGGGGATGAGGATGCCTACAAGACATTGTTCCGTAGGCTGCAGCCGGTCGCTCCGGTTCATTTTACCCGTCCGGGAGACCCTCCTCGGCTCGTTCATCGTACGGTCTATCCTGATTTTGGGGTATCGTCGGCCATCCGGGAACGGGGGGAACTGGTAAAGGCACGTTTTCAGGGCGGACGTATCGCTTACGTGCTGGAGGAGGATTTGAAGCTGTATGCGACGGCGTTCAAGAAAAAAATGACCCGGTCGGGAAATATCCACCAAGAGATTTTGGCGCTGATTCAAGAATCGGGAGGATTATCCAAAGACCAGTTAAAGGAGGAGCTTCCTTACCGGGCGGGAGATATCGGCAAAGCGCTGGAGGAACTCCAAAAGGCGTTTATCCTTTACGAACAGCAAACCGATACTGATTGGGATACGGGTTGGCTGGATTTTGCCGGGGAATGGTTTGAAATTCCGGGAGATCCGGAGAGCCGCCTTCAAGCGATGGAAGAAGTCGTGCTGCGTTTTACGGAAGGTATGGTGTTTGCAACGGAAGCCCAGATGAAAAGCTGGAGCGGCTGGACGGGGAAGCAGATCCGTGCTCTTGTTGAAGGACTTGTGGAGCAGGGACGAATGATTAGAACCGAAGTGGAAGGCTGGGGCGCAGGCGTGATCTGTGAGGGGGATCCTATTTTGACTGACCGGCTTGCCGCAGGTAGTGATCCTTCGTCTGTTCCGAAAAGAATATGGATGCTGGACAAGTCGGATTTTCTCGTTCGTACCGAATTAGATGAGCTTAAGAAGCGATACGAGGGCCGCGAAGTACTGCAGTACTTGTTGGTTGACGGAGTGTTTCAGGGTGCGGTAACCGGTCATTGGGGATTCAAAGACTACGATATCGAAGACATCATTCTGGATTTGCCGGAGGAAGAGGTCGCGGCGCGTCGTGATGAAGCCATTTCGGCAGTAAGGGAAGTTTATGATTCGAAGCATCATGCGATACTGAGATACAATGGGATACCACTTTAATAGTGAAAGAGGGGTTGAAATGGCGGATCACAAACCAACGGAAGTACTTGAACAAGCCCGCAAATTTATATATAGCAGTGCTAGGCTGCTGGATCGGATGCGCTTTGCCTATCATTTTGAGAATGGAAGCAAAGAACAGGTGCTGAATGCGCTGCTCCCTTATCAGAATACAGACGGCGGCTTCGGGAATGCGCTTGAGCCGGATATGCGCTGTCCGCAAAGCCAGCCGGTCACGACAGAGATCGCTTTAATGGTCATCAAGGAAGTCGAAGGCTGGGATAGTGACATCATGGATGGAGTGCTTTCCTATCTGAAAGGAATTACGCTGGACAACGGAGGACTTCCCAGAGCCACGACAAAGGTCAACGATTATCCCCATGCCCCGTGGTGGACTACGGAGCAAGATGGAATTCCTTCGCTCAACCCTACGGGCAGCATCATCGGAATGCTATTGGGACAGCGAGTACGGACCGACTTTTTGAACGAAGACTGGTTCGCAAAAAACATCTCCTTCCTGTGGAATTGTCTCGAGGATTCTGTCCCCGGCGATTTTCATGATGCGGCTCAGTGGATGTCCTTCTTGGGGAATGTGGAGGGGCTAGAAGCAGATGATCGGGGTTGGAAGAATCGGAGGGTGCTCGATGAATGGCTGGCCGGTCCGAACGGGATCGAGAAGAACCCCCACGCCGAAGGCTATGTGCACAAGGTGCTGGATTATGCACCGTCTCCCGACTCCTATGCTTCCAAGTTGATTCAGTCAGAGGAACTTAACCTGCATCTCGACTGGATGATCGGCAATCAGCTGGAGGACGGCGGATGGGACATCTCGTTTCCGGCCGTCAGTACCGCCGGGCACCAGGAATGGCGGGGCTGGCTGACCGTGGAAAATTTGAAGACGCTGAAGGCATATGGGAGAATTTAAAAATTATAAGAAGAATCTCTTAAGGCTGTGGCTCAAGAGGTTCTTCTTTTGAATAGAGAATGCGGTTAAGGCTGTTGTTCAAATAGGCATTGAAAGTCATGAATCTAATGGCGAAGGAACGTATTATACGGACGATTTATTTTTTGGTGTATGACTAGGGCTAACTTTATACTCTAGAAGTTTATAAGAGTCGAATACTGGAGTATATGGGCATGGAGCTAGTCTTCACGCTCTAAATTGTTTTAAAAAACAGGAGTGGGGAAATGTATTATTTAAAAAGATATCTTGCTTTTCAAGTTGATGTTATTTTATCGGGATTTCTTTTTGCTCCCTTATTAATCTTACTTACGTTTACATATCCTGAGTTTTTCTTTATTATGAAAAGTCAAATCTTTATTACCCTTACATATGCAATTATTATTATTTCATATTTTATTATTATGGATCTGATCGCCGGTAGATCGATCGGTAAAATTCTGTTTAAGCTAAAAATTGTTTGTTTGAATAACAAAGAATTGCCTAAATATCGAATTCTCTTAAGGGATCTCACTCGTATAGTCGATTTGTTATTTCTTGTACCTATGTTTTTAATGCTTTTTAATGAAAATAAACAAAGCCTACCGGATAAGATAATGAAGACAATGGTGATAGGTGATTTGGAAGTGAGTAGTAGTAAGTAATGGAAGGGACGTATGAGGACAAAGCGCTTAATAAAGATGAATTTCATCTTTAAAAGATAAAATTGAGAAACCTTGATTTGCCTAGTGCAATTCAAGGTTTTCTTGGTAATAGTATATTTTAATTGCCTTTCGCGGTACTCCATGCTATACATCCCATCTAACGGACATAGGAGCCGTTACTGCCTGCTTTTTTGAGTATTTTGAAATCTAACGGACACCAGAGACCTTAAATGGTGGATATGAGCTAATTTCACCTACAATTCAGATGGTTAGAGGCGGCTGTGTCCGTTAAAATCGAAAAACTGCAAAATACGGGGGATTAAGGGCCGTGGTGTCCGTTAGAGACAGGCGAACTAGCGAACAGCGAATTAGCGAACTTGCGGAACTAACTCAATCAGCAGCAACTTACTTTCCCACACTCTCTTCCTCAGCCGAAGCGGCGGTAGCCGCTTGTGCCGCAGATAGCTGGGCCCCTGCTCCAGCAACTGGCTTCACCCGCGGGCCCCGATAGAAATACCGGCTCGCAAAGCCGAGGGAGGCAAACAGCGCGAATGACATGGCGACGATGTAGAAGTTGTGGCGTCCGAACTCTTCGAAGATGACGCCGCCGAAGGTGCCGCTCAGCAGGCCGGAGGCGCTCGACCAGACGATGGTGTAAAGCGCCATCCCTGTTGCCCGGTAATGGTCCGGAATCAACCGGGTCAACATCCGGATGGAGGTGACATAGAATACGCCGAACGACACGCTGTGCAGCAGCTGAATCGCAACGATCATGCCTGCCGAATCCGCAATGCCGACCAGCAGGAACCGGGTGGCGAACATCAGACTGGCGAAGACGAGCAGCGGAAGCTCCTTGATTTTTTCCCCATAAAGGCTCAATAACAAGAAGATCGGAATTTCCGACATCGAGGAGGCGAGCTGTGACCAGCCGATGATGTTCTCGCTAGCTCCCAGATTATTTAACGTGACTGTCAGAAAAGCATCGTTCATCCGCACGGCGATGGCCAGGGAGAAGACGCACCCGAAAAACCAGAGCAGCTCTTTTTGCTTCAGGATGCCCCAGATCCCCGACATGTCCATTTTGGCGACCGGGCTGTCCTGGTCCTTAATGAACAAGGTAATCGCCAGCGCGATGGCCGCGATCCCGATCGCTACCCACATCGTTTGAGAGGAGCCGATCACGGAGAGGACATAGCCAATGAACAGAGCGAAAAACGCATAACCGATAGACCCGAAAATCCGCACGGTAATAAAGTTCTTGTTATGCCGTTTGGCGGCGTTGATGGCGATGGTGTCGGACAACGGAAATACCGGGTAAAAGAAGAAATAAAATATCGTAATGACGAGCACGATGACGGAAAACTTGGTGGATACCGATAACACGGCGCTCATGATGATTTGTCCGATCAGCAAAATGAGCATGATTTTTTTAATGGTCCTGTATTTGTCGCTTGCGACGCTCCACAGCAAGTTCGCCACAAGGGATATCATGGGACCAAGTGCGTACAAAAGCCCGATTTGGCTGCTGGAGAAGCCCAACTGGGAATAAAAAAGCGGGAAGTACGATGAAACAAGGACACTCGTACCGAATATGGTAAAAGTAAAGGCCCGCAGCCATGGAAGCTCAGGCCGGGCCGATGTAGAAGATCTCATAAATTTCGCAGACTCCGTTCCGATAATTTTGCAATAATCTCTGACATATGCAAAAGATAGTGATAAGTATAGCATAGTCTATTGAAAAAGGGTTTAGATTCTGCGCCGCTTCTGTGTATAATGTGAGGCATAGGCAGTTTAAATCGTATTCTAATAAGTTGGAGGCATTGTTCATGAGTCATTCCTGCTTTGTATATGATGAAAGGCTGGATATTCACGTCCCCTCGCTGGATCGTCCTTTTGAAGACTATCAGCTTAGCGAGCGTCTGGCGATGATAGAAAAATGGGAGGATACCCGCGGCCGGATTCCCACTAAAGTGAAAAAGCTGGAACGTGAAATTGAAGGCAAGCTGGCGAATTTGAACGAAGAAGAAGATTTTGACCTGAGCTGCGAACTGAACGGAGAAATCGCCGAACTTGCCAGCCGGATTAATGATTTGCATATTTGGTACCGTACGAGCCAAGACGAACATTCGATTTCCGTCAAACGGCACTTGTGATTTTGTTTATTTGTACAAAAAGTTGGATCATATTATAATATAGAATGATTTTTTAATAATGCGATTTTTAACAACGTAGCGGAGGCAGGCCATTGATTGAACTAGAGCAAAGCCGAAACCAGTTTCCGAAAGAGCCGATCCGGTTGATGAGCCGCGTCTATAAGTTCATTTTGCCGGATGTCCGGAGGGAACTGGACGGTTGGAGACAGGAAGCGGCTTCGATTCCCGATCCCGAGCTTAGAAAACAGGCGCTTGCCAGCATAAAGGCAAAAGAGTTTCATTGCCAGGGCGGTTCGGTATACGCCGCTGCTAATTTGGCCAAGCGTGAGATATTGATCCCTCTTATCGTAGCTTTTCAAACGATCAGCGACTATTTAGACAATTTGTGTGACCGAAGTACTTCCATGGATGCGGATGATTTTCGCCTTCTGCATCAGAGTATGCTGGATGCGGTTAATCCCAGCAGCGAGTTGCAGGATTATTATGCGCTTCGTGAAGAAAGTGATGATGGCGGGTATCTCCATCACCTGGTGCAGACTTGCCGCGATAACATTGAGCAGCTTCCCGGTTACCGCGCTGCCAAGCCGCATATTCTGGATTTGGTCGGGCTGTATACCGACTTGCAGGTGTACAAGCATATTGACCCGAGTCTGCGTGAAGCGGCGCTGCTTCGCTGGTGGGAACAGCATCGTAATCGTACCCCTCAGTTGCGGTGGAATGAATTTGCCGCGGCTACCGGCTCTACGCTGGGTGTGTTCATGTTGTTTCTGGCGGCCAGCAATCCCGAATTGGATGACAGCAGCGCTGAAATTATTCATGACGCCTATTTCCCCCATGTTTGCGGACTACATATCATGCTCGATTATTTAATCGATCAGGAGGAAGATGAAGTAGGCGGAGATTTGAATTTTTGCAGTTACTATGAGAATAAGGAAACGATGCTTAACCGGATTGCCTTCATCGTGGAAGGAGCGCGCCGGGATATCAAGCGGCTTCCCGCTTCATCGTTCCATCGTATGATCATCGAAGGGTTACTGGCGCTGTACTTATCCGATCCAAAGGTAAGCGAGCAGCAGGAGATTCGTGAAGTATCGAGGCGTCTAATGAAAAGAAGCCCGCTCATGAGGTTGTTCTTCTTCGTGAATAGCCGTTGGATCCGCAAACATCTTTAATAACATTTAGGAGGAATCATCATGTCAGCAGTTAAAAAAATCGCAGTTCTTACCAGTGGGGGAGATTCTCAAGGCATGAACGCGGCGGTACGTGCCGTCGTGCGCAGTGGATTGTACTACGGACTGGAAGTATTCGGGATTCAGCGCGGATATCAAGGATTGCTTAATAACGATATTTTCTCCATGGATATCCGCAGCGTAGGCGATATTATCCAACGCGGAGGCACGATCCTTCAATCGGCTCGCTGCCTGGAATTCAAAACGCCGGAAGGCCAGCAAAAAGGCGCGCAAATTTTGCGTGACCGCGGTATCGACGGATTGGTCGTTATGGGCGGCGACGGTTCTTACCAGGGCGCAGAGAAGCTGAGCAAACTCGGAATCAAAACGATGGGACTGCCGGGTACGATCGATAATGATATTTCGTTCACGGACTATACGATTGGATTCGATACGGCTGTAGGCATCGTAGTGGATGCAGTCAATAAATTGCGCGATACGATGTCATCCCATGAACGCGCGTCCGTTGTTGAAGTTATGGGTCGTCATTCGGGGGATATCGCTCTCCATGCGGGCCTTGCTGCCGGAGCGGAAACGATTCTGGTACCGGAAGTGCCGTTCGATTTGAACGAGGTAGCGGATCGGATGAGACAAAACTTCGATAACGGCAAAAGACACAGTATCGTTATCGTAGCCGAAGGTGTAGGCAAGGGCGAAGAAGTCGTACAAGCCATCAAGGAGCGCCAACCTTCCCTGGAGCCGCGCGCAACCGTGCTTGGACATATTCAACGCGGAGGATCGCCGACGCCGTTTGACCGTAACTTGGCGAGCCGCTTGGGAGACTTTGCCGTACGGAGTCTGATCGCGGGCGAATCGAACAAAGCCTGCGGCATGATCGGCGGAGAAATGATTCTGACCGATATCGAGAAGGTCGTAGCCACCAAGAAAGAGTTCGATATGGACTTGTATGAGCTGGCATCGCGTTTGTCCCAATAAGAAAGTACGCGAAGAACTTGAATTAATTTAACTGGATTTACTACAGTTAAATTACTCATGCTTCGAAATCTTGGACCAATTAGATGTAAATACTACAGTTATTTCAACTGAATTGGTCCCTTTAGCCGTAAAAACGTGGAAATAGCTGTAGGTTATACAGTTAATTGCACGCCAAGGCTAACAAACGCTGAATTACCTGTAGGTTTTACAGCTAATTCTTTAGATGTACAAGTAAAAGGGCTGTTCCCGTCGTCATGATTGTTATGACGCGGGAACAGCCCTTTTTTATGATGGTTCATGAGATCGGGAGAACTTCTTCTGTATCACGAACAACCGCCGCAGAAGCAGGATAGCGGCCACGCCAAGTCCGGTAATTAGTCCTATCCAGTATCCGTACGGTCCCTGGTTCGTGAAATTCGCTAGGACGTAACCCAGAGGTAGCCCGATGATCCAATAAGCCAGCAACGAGATCCAGAAGCCGGGATTGACGTCTTTGTAACCCCGGAGCACGCCCTGGATCGGGGTGGCGATCGCATCGGAAATTTGAAAAAAGATGGCATAGACAAGGAAATGCGTAATCAGCACAATGACCTCTTCTTCGTTGGAATACAGGCCGGCCACCCCTCTGCGGAACAGCATGAGTATAACGGCGGTAAACAAGGAGAGAGCCACGGCGGTGCTGATGCCCAGAATACCGTACTGTCTGGCATCCTTTTGTCGTCCCGCGCCGACTTCATACCCGACGAGAATCGTTAGAGCCAGGCAGATACTTAACGGAATCATGTACAGTGTGGAAGCGAAATTGTTTGCGGCCTGATGCGCAGCGATTGTAAGCGTGTCGAACCGGCTCATCAGCAAAGTTACGGCAGCGAACACCGCGGTCTCAAAAAAGATGGCGAACCCGATCGGAACGCCGATCTTCATCAATTCCTTCCACTTCGCAAACGAAACCCGGTGGAATTTACGGAAAATGCCGTAGCCGGCAAACGGTTCCGATTTATGTGCGATCCATAACGCTATCAGGAAGATACACCAATAGGTGAAAGCTGTAGCGATGCCCGATCCGATACCGCCGAGCCGGGGAAATCCGAGCCGTCCAAAGATCAGAATATACCCGGCGCCAACATTCAGTGGAAGGGAGGCGAGTGTAATGAGCATGGAAACTCGGGTCTGGCCGAGCGAATCGATAAAGGAGCGGATTACGATATACCCGAATAGAGGGAGGACGCCCGTAGATATCGATACGAGAAAATAAAAAGCGATATGATGTACTTTCGGTTCAAGCTGCATACTTCCCAGCAGCGGGGAGATGGCCAGCCCGCCTATGAGAAGGACTGCGGCACTGACGGCGATAGCCAGCCAAAGCGCCTGCATCACGTGATATCCGACTTTGTTCTGTTGTCCGCCACCGACAAGCTGGGAGACAATGGGCGTAATCCCCATTAAAATTCCGCTAAGCCCGGTTTGCACCGGAATCCAGATGCTGGACCCGATCGCAGCCCCGGCAAGATCGGCGGGACTGGCATGGCCGGACATCATCGTATCAAAAAAGGTCATCAATGACATAGTAACTTGAGTAACCAGGATGGGAATCAGGATTTTGAGAAATTGAATGTACTTTTGCTTCAAATTGTGTGTTTCTTTCATGTCGAGAACTCCATTTCATCGTCTAAGACCCGGGCGGATTGCCCGGGTCTTCTAGAACATTCATCAATTATAGGTTAAGGAATAATGCCGGATATGTCTTAGATAATCATTTATGATAGCTTAATAATCTACGCCTTCCGTATAGCGGTTGGACGCATTCCACAGCAGATATTCATCGATCTTCATTTCGCTAAGGGCCCGAATTTGTTCTTCGACCTCATGCTTGCCATATTTCGTATAATGGCCTTTTCCGAGCCAGCTCGCCGTAAAATCCTGAATCCAAGGCCGGATAATGGGTTTCTCTTCTCCCAGCGGGTCGAGTTTCTTCTGCGTATCAATAATAGCTCCCTTGATCGTCTGGTAAGGAGCTTTGTCGGGATCTTTGGCATTGAACCATCCGGTTGTATAGTGGCTCGGATAAATCATTGGACAGATGATATCGACCTGGTTAGAGATCTTCACAAAATCCTGACCGATGCCTTCCGCCGCCGGAACCGAAGCAGCGTACCCGAAAATATCGACCGATACCTTGATACCCAGCGGCTTAAGCTGTTCGCGGGCATATTCTACGAAAGCGGCGACGGCGTCAATCCGGCTGAGCTCGTTCTTTGTATACTTCAGTGAGTCGGCTCGTTTCTCGAAGCCTTCCGGAAAACGGACATAGTCGAATTGAATTTCTTTAAAGCCATGCTTGGCTGCTTCTTTGGCGACCTCTATATTATAGTCCCAAACTTCTTTGCTATACGGATTGACGAAACTGTCGCCTTTTCCGTTGCTCCATACGGTACCATCACTGTTTCTGAACGAGAGTTCCGGGTTCTTCTTGGCGAGAATCGTGTCTTTAAATACAACTATGCGCGCGATTGGATAAATTTCATGCTTTTCCAGACGAGCCATCAATCCGTCGAGGTCCCGAATGAAAGGCTGCGGCTTGCCCAGCTTTTGCAGTTCAGGGTTATCCGTTTTGTAAGTGATATAGCCTGCGTCATCCTTAATGTCGATGACCATGGAATTTAATTCGGTGTTGTCGACGAGGTCAATCAGGGTGTTAAGCCGTGATCCGCCGGCGCTGTAGGCCGTGACGTATATTCCTTTGACTTTTGGAGCTTCGGCCTGCTGAACAGGGATCACCATTTCGGATGGAGATAAAGGATCGTCTCTTCTTCCCTCTGCGAGATTTGTTTTAAAAGTTTGATAGGTTGATTGCATAATGGTGGGCATTTTGCCGGTGTCAGCCTGGTCAACCGGCGTTCCTCCGGAGCCCGTACCCAAGGCCAGAAGTAAAAGTGTCCATAGGATGTTCATTAAAATTCCTCTCCCTTGATTGCATTTCGATTTGATTATATCCGATGGTCCGTTTGCAGAAAGAACATCATTGTTACCATTAAATCGTTCGCGATACTTTTGTTTCTTTAAACCTAATGACCTTATCTTAAACTATTAATTTTGAGAGGAAAGGTGCAATACTCATAGTTTATGTATGAGAACAAGAAGGCCGCTTCTTCCGCTTATGCAGAAGAAACGGCCTTGGTGGTAAAGTGCTTATTTAATGAAGGAAACCCGTGCTTTGATGCTCGCAGATGCTGAACTGGATAATTTCCATCGCATCTTCCGGTTCCAGGATGGTCAGACCATCACGAAGGACAATCATGGAGTTCAGTTCCCTTTGATTGAAAAAAGGCAACATATCCGGAAACCACTTCATGACGATTTGCTCCAGTTTTACCGTTTCCATTTCCACATCCATCACCCTTTCCTACAAGAATCATTCGTTCCGGAATCATTCCTACTTCGGAAAAGCAGTACAGCCTGTGAAATAAAGGTAAAGCTGATGACTATATTCAGTTGTTGAAGGAACCGCTTGTTATGATTATACCACAATCCGATGCAAATGGAACGCCGAACGCGTGCCCACAGGCTTATCTTCTCCGGAAAGAGCCCATAACGCCGACCGTTTCGACGATATTTACGAATGCCGCCGGATCGGTCGATTTAATGATTTCTTTGAGCTCGGTGAGCTCATAGCGGGTGGTGACGGTCATAAGCATGTCCTTCTCCTTATGGGAGAAAGCCCCTTGTGTCTTTATCAAGGTTACCCCGCGGGGACGGCAGAGGAGCCGCTCGAGCAGCTCGTCCGTTCGGTCGGTAATAATGAACAGGGTCACTTTGAGATGGTTGATGTGGATGAAATCAAGTATTTTACCGGCCAGATAGATGGACACCATCGATGCAAGGGCCAGATTCCAGTTTCCTTCCAAGTATCCCATAGCCAAAATAACGAGTCCGTTCATCCCGACGAGAATATTGCCGATCGGAAAGTCGCGGTAGCGGGTCACAATCGATCCGATGATATCAAAGCCGCCGGAAGAACCGCCTACGCGAAACGAAAATCCGCTGCCCATGCCAACGAGCACTCCGCCGAATACGGCGGATAACAACGTATCCGAAGCGAGCGGCTTCTCCGGAATGAGGGCCATGAAACACGTTACGCCGATTACGGAAAGGATACTGAGTCCGACAAACCGCTTACCGAGCAAAAACCAGCCGGCAATCAGAATCGGGGCATTATAAACCAAGTACATCGTTTTGATGCTGAGCGGAGAGAAGTAGCCGGTGAGCATGGCCAGCCCCGATACACCGCCGCTGAGCAGATGATGCGGAACGAGGAACAAGTTGAATCCGGAAGCGATCAACGCGGCTCCGATCAAGATGGCGATGCAGTTCCTTATTTCCTTAAACACAAAATTTCACCTCGCGTTGAATATGGAAGTATCCCAACCTGCTTGCTGGTATTCTCAAACTGTTTTGTGCTATAATGTTTGAGATATTCTTGAGTAGGGATCCATTTCCAATTTTAAACGGTCGTTTAACCGTCAAGAAGTTTTCTCGCGTTCCAATCCCTTATGTAACTTTTATGGGGAGATTGGATAGTCTATAAACGTTTGAATGCTACTTAAGAATACAGTCAAGCTTGTGGAATGTCCACTATATAGAAGGAGTATGAACAATTTGAACACATTTGCAGATTTCGGCTTAGAGCCTAAAGTGTTACAAGCAATTACGGAGCTCGGTTTCGAAGAAGCGACACCGATCCAATCCAAATCCATTCCGATTGCCCTCACCGGGCGCGACCTGATCGGACAAGCACAAACCGGTACAGGTAAAACGGCGGCATTCGGCCTTCCGCTGATCAACAGAATTCCTAAAGAAGAAGAGCGTATCGTGGCGCTGATTATGACGCCGACACGCGAGCTGGCCATTCAGGTGGCTGAAGAAATCGGTAAACTGGCCCGTTTTAAAGGCACGCGTTCCCTTCCTATTTATGGCGGTCAAGATATCGTCCGTCAGATTCGCGCTTTGAAGAAGAAGCCCCAAATTATTATCGGTACTCCGGGCCGTCTGCTTGACCACATCAACCGGAAAACGATTAAACTCGACGATGTCCAGACCGTAGTGCTTGATGAAGCCGATGAAATGCTGGATATGGGCTTCATGGACGATATTCAGTCCATTTTGAAGCTGGTTCCGGAAGAGCGCCAGACAATGCTATTCTCCGCTACCATGCCTGCAAATATCCAAAAGCTGGCCCAACAGTTCTTGAAAAACCCTGAGCATGTCTCCGTTATTCCTAAACAAGTCAGCGCTCCGCTGATTGATCAAGCTTATATTGAAGTGCATGAACGTCAAAAATTCGACGCTCTGACCCGTTTGCTGGATATGGAATCCCCTGAACTGGCTATCGTTTTCGGCCGTACGAAGCGCCGGGTAGACGAATTGTCGGAAGCCCTGCAAAAACGCGGATATTCTGCCGACGGTCTGCATGGTGATTTGTCGCAGAACCAACGCGACAACGTAATGCGGAAATTCCGCGACGGCAGCATCGACGTGCTGGTGGCAACGGATGTAGCTGCACGCGGTCTCGACGTATCCGGCGTTTCTCATGTCGTCAATTTCGACCTGCCGCAGGATCCTGAGAGCTATGTTCACCGGATCGGCAGAACCGGGCGCGCAGGTAAAGAAGGCGCAGCATGGTCTTTCGTAACGCCGCGTGAAATTGACCACCTGCACTTTATCGAGCGAATCACCCGTCATAAAATTGCCCGCAAACCGTTGCCGAGCATCGCGGAAGCGATTGAAGGCAAGCAACGGATTACCGCGGAACGTATTCTTGAGCTGGTAGAAGCCGGCGAATTGAACGAATACAAAGGTATCGCCATTCAGCTCCTTGAGCAATATGATTCGGTGAACCTGCTATCTGCAGCCTTCAAGCTGATTACCGGCGAGAAGAACGACAAGGCGAACATCGAGCTTACTCCAGAAGAACCGATCCGCGTAAAACGCCGGAATCCGGATATCCGCTCCAGCGGACGGAAACCGTCTGGCTACGGCAATCGCAGCGGCGGCAGCGGTTATCGCGGTAATAACCGCGATGGCGGTAGTCGCGGCGGATACGGCAGCGGCAAAGGCGGATACAGCAAGGACGGAGGACGTGATTCTTACCGTTCTTCCGATCGCAAGCCGCGCCCTTCGAACCAAAGCGGAGACCGCAGACCGGTTAAGCGCGACGACAGCTCGTTCGACAAATAAGACCGGGGTTATGAAATAAATCATTGGCAAAGAAGACGAAGCGGGGCTTCGTCTTCTTTGCTTTTTATTTTCAATTAATACAGAATCGTCCGGCTGACGATGACAAGCAAAATAAACAAGACCAAAATCGTACCCGTGGATGTCCACAAACCTCCATATCCTCCACCAACTTGGGACATGAGATTACCTCCTTTGAAATTGTGGATGATTGAATTTACTTAATATAGTATGGCGAAGAGGGCGGACCAGACTAGACGCTGACCTATATCCGTCAAAATAGGCGCTGGATAGTGATGAAGCAATCGTGCTATAGTAATACTTATAGACAAACTTATCATTTGCGGAGGGAGATCTTTACTTGGAATCTAAAGGTTTAATGGGCGGATTTTATAAAATTACGGAATGGATTATGAGGATATCGGGAAGTAACCTGCTGTGGTTGGTATGTTCCCTGCCTTTCTTGTTTTTCGCGTTTGTGGCGTTTCTAATGCCAGGTGCGGATGCCGATTTTACACGACTTAATTTGTGGATTATGGCGATTTTGGCACCGTTTACATTTTTTCCTGCCACGTCGGCTCTGTTTTCGGTAGTACGGAAATGGGTGATGGGGGAAGCGGACGTAAGTATCATCAAGACGTATTTCAAAGGATACAAAGAGAATTATAAGCAAAGCATGCTAGGCGGTATTTTCTATACTTTGCTCACCGTTATTATGGTTGTCGATTATGAAATGTACATGAAGCAGTTTAACAACCTGCAATTTATCGGGATTGTTATCCTGGTTTTCCTGGTACTGCTGCTTGTTTCTTTGTTCCACTTTTTCTCTATGGTGGCTCACTATTATTTAAAGGTGACCCAACTGATCAAAAACGCGATTTTATTGACGATCCTCAAACCGTTCAGAATGTTGTCGACGGTGATTTGTACGGGGGTTTTGGTCTTCCTGACCATAAGATTCCCATGGCTGATCTTTTTCGGATTAGCGAGTCTTACCGCGCTTGTCGCTTTCTTTAACTTCTATGCTGCATATAATAAGGTTCAGGAGAAAGTGGAGAAAATGCGTGCAGCCGAAGATTCGGGCAATGAAGGCAGCACCGATGCGGATGACGACGAATCGCCGCTTGAACTTCCTTCCGGCGGAGAAAAGGAAAAAGATTAAGTGTAACCGGATTGAAAATTGGATGGAATTTCCTTGCTCGTCAAGTTTACATTCAGCTTACAAAGTTCTATAATAGGTTTACGTCCTGCGATGTACGTTTCGGTTCTATGTTGTTTTGAACCAATGACAAAGTCTCGGGAGACTTACATTGCGTCATAGCTGAAAGGCCCTATCCATGTTGATGAGGGGACTTCTAATATGTCGCTGCGGTCACCCACCTGCTAATGCAGGTTCGAGACAATGTAACCGGACGGCATAGGCGGGTCTCTTTTATTAAAAATGCGGCACTTTGAAGACTTTGGGATTATCCGGTCTTTGAAGTGCTTTTTTGTGCATAAGTGAGTGATCTCTTCCCTTTTGTTTGTTACTGAACAATGATAAACTATAGTTATATAGGTTGTTCAAAAAATCATCTTTCCAAGACGAAGCAGATCATGATGAGGATTCGACGTCGAATCTTGAATTCAGCCGGGCCTTCCGTTGCTCACGTACCTCATGTACGCTCCGCTACTCAGTCCCTATCTTCATCCAACCTTCTTGGTCCTGAAAACCTGACTTTTTGAACACGAATTTATAGAGAAAGTTTATAAAAACCATTATGAAATCGCATTTTTGGTTGTGTCAGTAGGATAAAGGAGGAAGAACAGGTTGTCATTAAAAAGAACATTAACCGGCATATTCCGCAGTCAGGAAGGAACGAGCGACCGCGCCAAAGTGCCCGAATTGAAAACAAGATATTACCAATTATCGAAAGATAAGATTTGGGAGGAAGTCTCCTCGACTTTAAAGAAAGTTCCCGGTTATAAAGTGCTGCACGAGGTCCCGTCCGTTGGAGAGATTACGTTGGAAAAACGCAGCGGCTTCGGGCGGACGATGGATATCACGGTTTCGATCGTTTCCACCGGACCAATGCGCAGTGCGGTCGATATTTATTCGGCTACGCGCGGAAGTTTCGGCGACTTGGGGGCCAACTACCGCAACATTATCCACTTGTTCACCATGCTCGATAAGAAGCTGTCATCGTACAAGGTTAAGTCTTAGGAACGGTTGTATGAGAAAAGCGAGCAGGGAGGGGTTCCCTCCTTACTCGCTTTTCGTTTATCGCAATTATTTATATTACTTGTTCGAGGTGATTAAGACAGCAATTCTTTTACGGCGGCTACCGGCTTTTCGTAATCCGGATGCTCGGACATTTCCTTCAGCACTTCGACATAACGGATTTTGTTGTCTTGATCGACAACGAAAACAGCACGTTGGTCAAGCGCGAATTCTTTGATGAGAACGCCGTAAGACTTCCCGAAGGAATTGTCTTTATAATCGGACAAAGTGACTACGCGGTCTACGCCCGCAGCACCGCACCAACGGGCTTGTGCGAAAGGAAGATCGGCGCTGACGGTCAAGATCACTACGTTATCGCCTAGGTCTGCGGCTTCTTGGTTGAAGCGGCGAGTTTGCGCGTCGCATACACCTGTATCCAGGGAGGGCACGACACTGATCAGCTTGATTTTGCCCGCGAAATCCTGCAGGGTAACTTCTTCGAGCAGGTTCTTATTCAACCGGAAATCCGGCGCAGTGTCGCCTACTTTGAGTTCCGGACCCACCAAGGTAATGGGGTTGCCTTTGAATGTTGCCACGCTTGCGCGTTCTTGTGTCATTTGATTCTCCTCCTAAACATGAGATAATGGGATATTCAGTCTTCATTATAGACGTTTTAAAAAGTGATTGTCCAACTTTAGGAAATCCTGCACGAAAAGGAATGGTACGATGATATTTATCCGCTATGAAAATTGGAAAAGTTATCTCCGTTATTACCCGGTGACCGTACTGATTTTGGCCGCCAACCTGGTTATGTTCTTGCTCGTTATGTTTAACGGAGGTTCGGATAATCCCTATACCCAGCTAAAATTCGGGGCCTTAACCAATGTCGAGCCATATGCAAGCGAATATTGGAGGCTTCTGGCATCGATGTTTTTACATCATGACTTTGGCCACCTGTTCTCCAACAGCTTCGCCATACTGGTATTCGCTCCGCCTCTGGAGCGGTTGCTAGGCCATTGGCGTTATGCGCTGCTATACATCGGCAGCGGCCTTGTCGGTAATCTCATCAGTCTTGAGGTTTATCGGCGCTCAATGGACATCCACCTTTCCGTAGGGGCTTCAGGAGCCGTGTACGGGGTGTACGGCGCATTTTTGTACATCGCGCTGCTTCAGCGTCAGCTTATGGATGAAAGCTCGCGAAAAACACTGTACAGCTTGCTGATCATCGGTGTCGTTTTCTCCGTTATTGTGCCGCAGGTGAACTGGATGGCTCATTTTGGCGGACTGGTCGGAGGCTTCTTCCTGTACGGAATCATCATCAGAGTATTAAAACGGCGTTGAACCCGGAAGGTGTCCATGGTACATTAGAAATGGAATGTAAGCCCTTTTATAAATCTCAGCCCTAGTTCGGATTTTATCAGCAGATGCGAAATGGAGCGATCAGATTCGTGGAATTAAGACAATTGCAATATTTTTTGAAAGTAGCAAGGAAAGAACACGTCACTCAGGCGGCTGAAGAGCTGCATGTGGCTCAATCGGCAGTAAGCCGGCAAATTCATCAACTGGAGCAAGAGCTTGGCGTCAATCTGTTTATGCAAAAAGGAAGAAACCTGCAGCTGACTGCCGTCGGACAGCTGTTCTGCAGCCGGGTCGAGACCATCCTTAAGGATCTGGACCGTGCCGTAAATGAAGTCCATGAATTTCTGGATCCGGAACAGGGAGAGATCCGGCTCGGATTCCCCAACAGTCTTGGGATTCATATCATTCCAAGCGTGGTAGCGGAATTCCGGAAGCTGTATCCTAATGTCAAATTCCGCTTCAGACAAGGGACCTACCCGACATTGATTCGTGACGTCGTGTCTGGCGAAGTGGACTTGGCATTCATCTCGCCATTTCCGGAGAATCATGATCAAGTAGTAGGAAACGTGGTGCTGACGGAGGATTTGGTCGCGATTATGCCGCCAAGCCACCCGCTGGCCGGAGAGCAAAGCATCAAATTGAATCAATTGAAGGACGATAAGTTTATTTTATTCAGCAAAGGTTATTCGCTTCGACCTATCGTATGGCAGGCTTGCTTGGAGGCCGGATTCACGCCTAAGATAGCTTTTGAGGGCGAAGAAACAGACACCATCCGGGGCTTGGTTGCCGCCGGGATGGGGGTAAGCCTGCTGCCGGAGATGGCCTTGTTCCAGAGCTTTTCCCTCCAGCCTAGCAGGGTCCGCATCTCGGATCCGAAGGTAACCCGAACGGTCGGACTGATTCACCGGGCGGATGAGAAGCTGCCGCTGGTCGCCCAGTCGTTTAGAGTGTTTCTTCTTGAATATTTTGGACTTCAAATCGATACTCCGCCGAGTCAATGAGACCGGCGGTTTTTTTTCGCGAAGATAGTAAACCGGGCTCAACGCCAAAAAAAGCTCCTCCCAGTATAGCTGGGAGGAGCTTTTTGCACTTTAATCGCGGTTACCGACAAAAATGAGAACGTAACGGAGCAGTTCCAGCAAGGAAATCAGAGCAGCCGCTACGTAAGTCAGAGCCGCGGAATTAAGCACTTTAGCTACGCCGCGCTCTTCTTCGTGAGTGACAAAGCCTTGCTGAAGCATGATCTTGCGTGCACGGTTGCTGGCATTGAATTCGACAGGCAGCGTAACCAGTTGAAACAGGACGGCTGCCGAGAAGAAGATGATGCCCAGACCGACTAAATTGAAAAATCCGAACAAGAAACCGGCCAAGATCAGAAAAGGAGCTACCCCGGACGCAAAATTCACGAAGGGGAACATTCTGTGGCGCAGGACCAGCATCGGATACGCTTCTTTGTGCTGGATGGCGTGCCCGACTTCATGGCAGGCTACGGCAACGGCTGAGATCGAGTTTTCGTAATAAACCGGCTCCGATAAACGGACGACCCGTTTGATCGGATCGTAGTGGTCGGATAGCATACCGCGTACAGGTTCGATCGGAACATCCCATAGACCGTGGGAATCGAGCATGCGTCTTGCTGCATCGTGGCCGGTCAATCCATACATATTCGGTACTTTCGCCCATTTCTTAAAGGTTCCGGAGACCCGGAATTGAGCCCATAACGACAATCCGAAAGCCAACAATATGGGGATGAGCATTAAGTTAGAGTACATGATGAATTCCTCCATAGTCAGATAAGTAAGTTCAGGAAAATCGGTTTAACTGAATGGTCCGTGATTCAATATAATCCGAAGCGCCTCGATACAGGCGAGGCTTTGCGGCATCAGGTTTGAAAATGCCCGGCGTGCCTGCCCCGGCTTCAGACTGGAAATCAGCGGCTCAAGTTCCTTAACTTCGCGTTCAAGCTGCTGCATATGGATTTCGAGCGAATTTAACTTCTCGGTCACATGCTCCTCGGGTGTGACTTTGTTCCATTGCTCCAGCTTTTCGCGAATTTCCTCGAGTGAGTATTTTTCCTGCTTCATCTGATTAATACGGTCCAAACGCAACAAGGTTTCAGAACTGTATAAACGGTAGTTTTTTTGTGTCCGTTTCTCAGCTGAGATCAGCCCAAGCTTGGTGTAGTAGTCGATGGTACGTTCGCTGACATCTGCGGCTTTCGCCAGTTCCCCAATCCGGTAAAGTTTCATTAACTCCAATAGGATCACCTCTCTCCAACGTTTTATCCTTTTTAGGAGCGATAAAGCATTCCGTCAAAATGCAATATCTTTGTATAAAATATGATAACTGAACAGCAACTATACAGTCAAACGTCACGCTTTATATTTATCAGTAACTTAAATAAATGTTCATAAATACATAACATGATATGTAAGTTTATTTACACTTTGTGTAAGGTTATTTGCACTTTATGGTATTTTACGAAAAAATGCATTGTAATTTCTGATTAATAGGTCTTATAATCACCTTAACATTTTATTTTGTGTTAGAAAATATGACATTAGGGAGTGGGTTTCATGAAAAAGAAATGGTTGTTCGGATTGTTTAGTGCTATCGCAGCGTTTGCATTTCCTGTATCTGCTTTTGCGGCTGAAGGAGAAATAACCGCGCCCGTGCTCGAAATCGGATTGAATTCCTTGTTCGTATTCGTAGCGGCTATGCTGGTGTTTTTTATGCAAGCTGGCTTTGCACTTTTGGAGGCGGGAACCGTTCGAATGAAAAATGCCGGGCATGTTGCCGGCAAGACGGTACTGACGCTGGGCATTTCCGTCATTGTCTGGTGGGCTGTCGGCTTCGGCTTTGCTTTCGGGGACGGAAACAGTTTCCTGGGAACCACGGGATTTTTGTTCGGCGGGGATCAAGCTATCGGGTCGTTTGGCGTATTCTCTGAAATTGGCGTTCCCTTAAATCTGATGTTTCTTTTCCAAATGGCCTTTGCGGCCGTATCCCTGGCGATTGCCTGCGGCGGTATGGCTGAACGTGCGAAGCTCAGTGTCTACATTATATTCGGCGCACTGTTCCTTACGATTATTTATCCGATTGTTGCTCACTGGGTATGGGGCGGAGGTTGGCTTGGTTCGCTGGGCATGCAGGATTATGCCGGATCGACGGTTGTCCATCTTACCGGTGCTACGGCAGCGCTCGCAGCTACGATTCTGTTGAAACCCCGGCTTGGAAAATACAATAAGGACGGAAAACCGAACAGTATTCCGGGTCATAATCAAGTGCTGACGGTACTTGGCGTAATTATTCTTTGGATTGGGTGGTTTGGCTTTAACCCGGGTAGTGCTCTGACACCGCTTGGCGACGGATTCTTCGGTTACGTCCTGATGACAACAAACCTCGCGGCAGCAGCTGGGGCGGTAGCAGCTCTTCTTATTTCTTGGGCAGTCATGGGAAAATCCGATATTCCGAGTATGCTAAACGGCGTCCTGGCCGCACTTGTTGCGATTACCGGTTCTTGCGCCTTTGTTGATGCCTGGGCCTCTATCGTGATCGGTGCGGTAGCCGGGGTACTGACCTTCTTTACGGCAAGATGGTTTGAACGCGCAGGGCTGGATGATCCGATCTATGCCTTCTCCGTACACGGCATTGCCGGGGTTTGGGGAGCGATTTCCACTGGTTTGTTCGCTACTCCCGAGCTGGCCGACAAAACCGGAGTAGGTACGGCAGGATTGTTTTATGGCGGCGGCTTAGGACAATTGGGAGTACAGCTCCTGGGGGTTATCGGTACATTCGCATTTGTCCTCGCTATCTCGTTCCTGCTGCTTGGCGGCATGAAGTGGCTGATGGGTCTGCGAGTTACTGAGGAAGAAGAAATGATGGGTCTGGATATCAGTGAACATGGAACCTACGGATATCCGGAGCAAATGAACATTCTAAATCAACCTGTGTCCGCAGTGCCTGGGACGGGTACGAAAACCGTGACCGACGGGCCGAGAATCGTGAAAAGCGATACGGCTTTGTAATGGGGATTCCCCTTTTGTTAAATAAGTGAAGAAAGGGAGTCGGCCCATGAGTTACGAAACGGCGGCAGATCATGTCAGCTTTCAAACGATCCGGTCGGCTTCCACTCCGGAATTGCTCCGGTCGGCGCGCTTGGAGGAGCAGTTAAGTCTTTTTGGCAGATTTTCATCTACTAAGATCGAAGAGTGGAACCGGAATGCGGGAGAACTTCAAGATGCCGTAATGTCACAGGCCGCAATTTTATGTCAGCGGCAGCTCATTGAGGAGGGCTTCGGCTCTCCTCCCGCCGCTTATGCGTTTGTTGCCTACGGCAGTGCCGGCAGAAATGAACAAACATTGTGGAGCGACCAGGACAATGGCTTGATTATTGGAAAAGGAGATGGACCGGAGGTAAAAGCCTATTTTGACCGCTTCGGAGTGCGGTTATCACAGTTGCTCGAACAAGCCGGATACCCGCCTTGCCCGGGCAATGTAATGACATCAAATCCTTTATGGAGAAAATCAACTGAGGATTGGATCAGGCAGCTTGAAAGCTGGAGAGAGCAGCTGGGCTGGGAGCAGGTCCGTTACCTGATGATCGCGGCCGATATGCGCCATATTTCCGGCGACTCGAAGCTCACGGGGGAATTGAGGCGGACGACGCATGAGATTTTCGAACAGGATTCCGGCCCTGAAGGGAATTTGGCGGCAGCCGTGCTGCGCAATACCATTCGCCACAAAGCCGCTCTCAATGTGCTGGGCCAGGTGATTACGGAGCAAACCGGCGATCACGCCGGGGATTTCGATGTAAAATACGGGCTCTACCTGCCGCTGGTGAATGCGGTTCGGTACTTGGCCGTAGAATACGGGATCAGCGCATCATCGACGCAGGAGCGGTTGGCCAGGCTGATTAAGCTGGAGGTTGCGCCTTACCGGTGGCTGGAGTCCTGTCAGAACGCATTTTATACCGCACTCAGGTTCAGATCGATGACTTCTTATCTGGAAGAAGACGGTACGCTCTCGGGAACCGGATATTTGCCCCAGTCGATGCTCAAGCAAAAAGAGATCCGACGCGAACTGCGTGAAGCGCTCGGTACGGTAAAGTTGATGTACCGAACCTTACAACGGCAGCAACGATACGCGGAAAGGAAATGGCTATGAAGGAACCGATGAAGGGGAATGGCGGGTTTTGGGATGTCTTGAAAGGCGGGGGATTGTCCCCGCGGATCGCGTCCATGCTCGGAGCGCCCAGTGCCCAACAGATTGCGTTTGTACGCTCGCTGACCAAGGGGCAGCGCCGTCCGGAGACGCTTCACGTTCCGTTAAGCCAGTTGAGGACAGCGGTATTTGATCTGGAGACGACCGGATTTCATTATCATTATGGGGACGAAATTTTGTCATTCGGAGCCGTTAAGGTCGATGGGGAGCAAAGCACGGGAGAATATTATTATTCGCTGTGCAAGCCGGCTTGCAATGTTCCGCAGCGCATTGTTGAACTGACGGGGATTACGCCCGAGATGGTCCAGGACGCGCCGCCCTTGCTTCAGGCCTTGCGGGAATTCATGGCGTTTGTCGATGATCGGGTGCTGATCGCTCATGGGAGCGCTCATGACAAAGCCTTCTTGGATGTGGCGCTTTGGAAAACTACGAAGGCGCATCTTGGCCACAGGGTATTGGACACGATGATGATCGCGCAAAAGCTGGAACCGGGGCGAAAGGTTTCTTCGCTAGATGAGTGGCTCCAAGCGTATGACATTCCGGTCACGCAGCGCCACCATGCGCTGGAGGATGCCAAAATGACCGCCGGATTGTGGAAGGCCATGATCGGGCGTCTGAAGGATCGAAACGTCATCACCTTGGGCGATCTTTACGGATTTCTCAGTAAGACATAATCAGATTCTCCAGAAAGTACGATCCGTTACTCCTTCTGGCAATCGCATAGGCGTTAAGGAGGAAGCCGTCCGGGGTACCGGGCGGCATTTCGTCTTGAATCGCTCCGCCGTTCGCCGGGAATTTGCTTCCGATGAGATACAGCGAGAGCAGACCGCCAAAATGCTGAAGTCCTTCCATATCTGAAATGGAAGGGAGCGGAGGCGATGTCGGATGACTATGAAAAATTCCGATCAAACCGGAAGTGTAGCAGCAGCGAACCCATTCGGCCGGGTCAAATGTGAAGGTGTGTCGTGGATTCTCCGCCATATTCGTAAGAGGCATATAACTGTCGACCGTAATCACTTCCGGGGAGAGGCGGCCAAATAACGCTCCGCAGGCCTCGTCGGGATCGCGGTCAAGACCGTCCTTTGCCAGAAGAACCCGGATTGATTCAGGAAGTTCCAATATGCGATTACGGGGCTCAACATCTTTGAAATCATGCATCGGACAATCTCCTTTATTCAATCAATTGTAACTATTCGCGAAATCGGGGTACAATAGTTAGGTAACTGCAAATGACAGCAGTATATATACCACGATAACATAAAGGAAGTTGTAAAATGAACCGGAATAGATGGATTTTGGCCGCACTGCTCGTATTGCTGATTGCGGCAGTATACGATAATTACGGCAATGAACTAAAGACGCTGTTGGGATTTGAGAACAAATCGGCCCCCACTGCCGGGGAAGAGCAATCCGTCAGTGCGCTGGTCGCTAAAAATGCTCCGAAGCCGGGAACGAAGGCCCCGAAGTTTTCCCTGGTCGGCTTGGATGGACAAACCTATGAAGTGGGAGGGAAGCGGGACAAACCGCTCCTGGTCAATTTTTGGGCTTCATGGTGCGACCCCTGCAAAGAAGAAGCTCCGGACTTGGTTAAGATGGCCGACAAATACAGTGATCAGCTAGATGTGTATGCGGTCAATGTCACGTTCTATGACAAGCTGGAGGATGCCAAGGGGTTTGTTGAAAATTACGGATACAAGTTCCCGGTTCTGCTGGATGAGAAGGAAGAGCTGTACCGGAAATATAACGGCATCGCTTTTCCGACCAATGTGTTGATCGACGCGGACGGAACCATCCGGGATGTCATCGTCGGTACGCTTTCTCCGGAGGAGCTGGAAGCAAAAATAAAAAAGCTGCTGAATGTTTAGCGAAGTGGACGCGGATAAAAAAACGTCAGGGATAAAGGCGAGGGCCTTCCCTGACGTTTTTGTTATTAATGATTTACTAAACCCCGCGTTGACGATTGGATTTCTGTATAATCCTCGCGCTTCGTCTGTCCGATCAGGGCATAACGAAGGCTGTCGACGAGCGCTTCCCAGCTGGCTTCAATCACATTGCCTGAGACGCCCACCGTGCTCCACGAGTTTTCGAAATTTCTGGATTCAATAAGTACGCGGACCTTGGAAGCCGTGGCGTCCTTGTCATCCAGTACGCGAACTTTATAATCCGACAAATGTATTTCCTGCAAGCCGGGGTAATAAGTAATAAGCGCTTTGCGAAGCGCATTATCAAGCGCGTTGACCGGGCCGTTTCCTTCGGCGGCCGTATAGATGCTTGCCCCGTCGATTTTCAGCTTGACGAAGGCTTCGGAAATAACCGGTCTTCCCGCAGACTTCTCCACCAGCATTTTAAAAGATTCAAAGACAAACAATTCCTTGAGGTCGCCGTTCGCTTCCCGGAGCAGAAGTTCCAGCGAAGCGTCCGCACCTTCGAATTGGTATCCCTGATGCTCGAGGTCTTTGATTTTTGAAATGACGGCACGGGTACTCTCGTTCTCTGGATCGAACGGAATGCCCATTTCCTGAGCTTTGGACAAAATATTGCTCTGTCCGGCGAGCTCCGAGACAAGAACCCGCTGGCGGTTTCCGACGATTTCGGGAACGATATGCTCGTACGTACGGGAGTCGCGCAGGATCGCGGATACATGGATGCCGCCTTTGTGAGCAAATGCAGCGGTCCCGACATACGGTTGATTAATCGGCATGTACACATTGGCAATCTCGCTGACATAGCGGGCCGTGTTGGTCAACTGCTTAAGCTGTTCGGGTTCAAGCACTTCATAACCCATTTTAAGCTGGAGATTGGGGATAATAGAGCATAGGTTGGCGTTCCCGCAGCGTTCGCCGTAGCCGTTCATTGTCCCCTGAATTTGCTCCGCACCCGCACGCACGGCGCTAATGGCGTTGGCCACCGCGAGCTCGCAGTCGTTGTGGGTGTGGATGCCAAGACGGGAAGTGGTAACCTGGCCGGCAAGGACGCTGACGATATCATGGACTTCATGCGGCATAGTTCCGCCATTGGTATCGCACATCGTCAGCCAATCGGCCCCGGCCTCTTCCGCTTTGCGCATCACCGCAAGCGCGTACTCGGGATTGTTCTTGTAGCCGTCGAAAAAGTGCTCGGCATCAAAGATGACTTCCATGCCCTGACGTTTCAAATACGCAATGGAATCGTAAATCATCGCCAGGTTTTCTTCCAGTGTTGTCTGGAGAGCCGTGTAGACGTGGAAATCCCAGGATTTGCCGACCAGTGTCGTCGCTTGGACGCCGGCTTCGAGCATACGCTTCAAATTGGCGTCATGTTCAGCCACGCTGTCCTTTCGGCGGGTGCTTCCGAAGGCCGTAATCTTGGCGGACAGGTTAAGTTCCTGAACGCGCTTGAAAAATTCGATATCTTTGCTGTTGCTTCCCGGGATGCCGCCTTCGATATAATGGAC
The DNA here is from genome assembly GCF_038009185.1 of Paenibacillus sp. FSL R5-0407. Taxonomy (NCBI): domain Bacteria; kingdom Bacillati; phylum Bacillota; class Bacilli; order Caryophanales; family Paenibacillaceae; genus Paenibacillus; species Paenibacillus sp. FSL R5-0407. The sequence goes on from NZ_JBBPAX010000001.1 coordinate 251,071, forward strand.
ACCCAGCTGATCCAGCTTCTTGGCTATCTTCAACTTATCGTCGGCAGACAGGCTGATGCCTTCGCCTTGGGTACCGTCACGCAATGTTGTGTCGAAGATGGATAAAGCCTTTGACATGTTGGATGTCTCCCCCTTTTGGATGTCCTCAAATAGAAGCTCCGATTTGGTATAATTTCTTATTATAACATCTGTCTATAAAATGTAACACGGTTTTTAGTGGATGTTCAATAATCGGAGCGGTGGCATGATGGACGGGTTAAATCGAGCGGGTTATGCGGGATATTGTCCAGGCCTTGTTGACCGGCATTTGGAATAAAGAGTATGCTGGAAGAACAATGTTAAAAGAGGGGACGGTCTTGAAAGTGCCTGGCAATATCGATGAATACTATCCCGCCCGCGGCCGGGTTGTGCTGCATGTCGATATGAACGCATTTTACTGCTCCGTACATGAAGCTGAGGAGCCCGAGAAATACCGGAATCGGCCGACAGCGGTAGCGGGCAGCGTGGAGCTGCGCAAGGGCGTAATCGTAACATGCTCGTATACAGCCCGTAAACGTGGCATATCCACGGGCATGACGGTAAGCCAAGGGTTGAAGAAATGTCCCGACCTGATAGTGATCCAGCCGAATTTCCATTTGTACCGGAGATACTCCAGGGCGTTCATGGATATTGCTTACGGGTATACACCCTTGCTGCAAGCCGTTTCGATCGATGAATGCTATTTGGATATTACCGGGTCTAAGCAGTTCGGTACTCCGTTGGATATCGCGCAAGAAATTCAATCCAGAATTGCCCATGAGCTTGGGCTTCCCTGCTCCATCGGGATCGCTCCCAATAAGCTCCTTGCCAAAATGGCCTCCGATATGAAGAAGCCGAACGGGATTACGGTTTTACGAATCCGAGACGTCCCCGCCCTATTATGGGATAAACCCTGCAATGAGCTGTTCGGTATCGGTAGCAAAACGGCGGAGAAGCTCAAACGGATGAGGATCTTTACGATCGGCCAGCTTGCGGCAGCCGACGAACGTCAGCTTGTCGAGAAATTTGGCGTAACCGGCCACTGGATGAAGCAGGCGGCCCATGGACTCGATGATTCCCCTGTGATGGAAGACCGCGAGAAGAACAAATCGATCGGCCATACGACGACCCTGCCGCAGGATATCCGAAATTTGGACGAGATCCAGCGGGTATTTCTCAATTTGGCGGATCAGGTAACCCGCCGGCTGCGGCGGCAGAAGATGATGGCGCAAACGGTTCAAATTACGATCCGTACGCCGGATATGAAGACGATCACGCGCTCGCAAACTCTGGAAACGGTCATTGACCGGGCAGAGGAGGTATACCGTGAAGCCTGCAAGCTGTACCAGCGGCATTGGAACGGGGAGAAGCCGGTCCGCTTGCTTGGAATTACGCTGCAAAACCTGGTGATGAAAGAGGAATCTGCTCTGCAGCTTGATCTGTTTGATTATGAGGAGCAGCCCCGAAAAGAATCGTTGACGAAAACCATGGATTTGTTGCGGGATAAATTTGGCGAGAATGCGGTTTTGACCGCGGGAATGCTGACGAACGATCCTTCCGCGCTAATCCGGAACCATAAAATTCGCGGGACGTCGCTCCAGACTGACTTCTTGCGGAAGCCGCAGGACGAATCCTGATTTTCGATTGGTATAATACGGAATTTGAATTGAAATTGCTTTCACTTTATATTATATTGAACTTGGTGACAAACTAAGAACCGGACTTGTACCGTTTATTCAGGAGGCAGAAGAGATGGCTAAATATACTTGGGTTGAAAAAGATACTTGCATCGCTTGCGGCGCATGCGGCGCTACGGCACCCGACATCTACGATTACGACGATGAGGGTCTGGCCGAAGTCATTTACAACAGTGACGCTAACCGAGGCGTAACCGAAATTCCAGACGATTTGTTTGATGATCTGCAGGATGCTTGCGATGGATGCCCGACCGACTCCATCAAGATTGCGGACACTCCTTTCAATAAAGAAGGCTAATTCTCGTCGGCAAATCAAGTTTCCCAAGAAGGCCCCCGCGTTTTAAGCGGGGGCCTTCTTTTTATGATGCTGGCTTTTTAGGTCCTAAGTCGTGATTTTCACTCCGCTGGCTTCATAACTTTGCAACGGCCATTTCTTTGCCGATATAGTTAATAGTGATATTAGGAGATTATAATTTTGTCCATGTGGAGGATGACGATGAGCCATTCGGGTTATCTCAAGAAATACGTGGAGAATCACCCTAAAAATAAAATGGCCTGGTATCTGCTGGGAAAGGAATACGAAGCGACCGGCCAAGAAGGCAAAGCGCATTATTGTTACATACAGGCGGGAAGTGTATACGAGGCCTTTGAATCCAGCAAGCTACCGGCCGACCTTTGGAAGGAATACCAGGAGAACCTGCTGCGAGAATCCAGACGTAAGGAAAAACATATTCAGTTGCTGAGAAAAACCGGGCTGGCCTTCGTGCTGCTCTTATTAATCTGGTTGCCGTCCGCGTATGCTCCGGGACATATCATGTCAGCGGGAGGTGCCGGAGATAAACAAGAGGAAGAAGCCGAGCCTTTGAGCCAGGATTCCGTCCCGCCTTCGAGTAGTAAACCGGCCGGGCAATCACAATTGGACAAGCCTCCGGCGAAGCTTGCTTATACGGCGGAAACTTATTTCGGCGAAGCCGGGGATAAGCACAAGGCATTGGGAAATGTTTTTGAGGACGGGAAGGCTGAGGAGGCCCTGGAGACCGCGGTGCTTGGAATGAAACGGTCCGGAAAGTGGGCCATATGGTCCGAAGACATGCCTGTCGTTTACGGGTTGACCCAAAGCTCGGCAAGCGGCATGTTGGAGGTTCAATCCTACGACGCTAAAGCCTGCGATTGCGAGCCGCCGGATGTATCCAGGCTCCAGAAGGACGCCTCGGCGTGGATCGCCCGCCAGGAGTCATTGGCTGTTCTTGCTTCGGCCATACAGCAGTTCAAGCAATCGGAAGGCAAATGGCCTGAAAACCTGAAGGGGTTGACGGGAACTTTTCCGAATAACTGGATTGCAGGCAGCGACCCAATCATGCAGGAAGCGTTCGAGCCAATGCTGGGAATGCTTAAGAAGCAGAGTGTGAACGGGGATAAGGATGTAAGTACTGCCGGCGGTGGTCAAGAGGGAGAAGCTGCGGGAAAACCGCTGAACGGGTATTGGAGTTCGGGGGAAGAACCTTTCTTCACGAAACCGCTGGAGGCAATTGTGGACTCGAAGACCCATACTTTGGCGGTTGTAAGCGGAAATATTATCATTAGAAGTTATAAGGTAGGTCTCGGGGGTGACAAGACGCCGGAAGGAAGTTTCCGAATTTCGGATAAAGTCGTGAATCCGAACGGCCGGGATGACGGCGAATTCGGGAGTCGCGGCATGCAGCTTTCGGACACGAATTATGCGATTCATGGGACGAATGAGCCGGATAGCATTGGCAAGGATCAGTCCCTGGGCTGTGTCCGGATGTCGAAGAAGGATGTGGAGGAACTGTTTGATCTGCTTCCAAGGGGTTCGAAAGTAACGATTGGAAAGGGGATTCTTCCGAAGCTGGAATTGGTTCCCGAGGAGCGTTTTGCCCTTAGTGACCGCCAGGATCAGACCAATCCCCATCGTACATACCACTGGCTGGATTAAAGCTGCGCGATCACGATGACGGCGGCAACTACGATAATCAGAGCGGCGATGACCGAGCTTGTCCAGATGAGCGCCTTTTTGTTGACTTCATCCTTCTTCTGTTGCAGTGTTGGAGGTTTGCGTTTCGTTGACATCGGTTAATCCCCTTCCTTAAATTACAGAAGTATATTCTTCATTGTAATGGCTTTCATAACAAATTTCCATATTCATGTTTCCGCATTTTCGGCAGAGATAAACTTTTCTTTTGCGCCGGAAACCGCTAAACTGGATATGGAGTTTTTTTGTGAGGACAGAAATGATCGGAGTGAAATGAAACAGTGTTGTATCGCCATTTGGGGAAACCTATATTTTTTAAATTGGATCCGGAAAAAGCCCATCATCTTGTGATCGGCGGTCTACATACAGCGGCTAAAGTCCCGGGCATGGTTCCGCTGATGCGCGGCATGTACGGAACCTCAAAGGCGCCGGAATTGTCAACGGAATTGTTCGGCGTTCCTTTTCCTTCACCTGTAGGACTTGCGGCAGGGCTTGATAAAAATGCCGATGCGGTGGAAGGTTTCTCCGCAATCGGATTCGGTTTTATGGAAGTGGGGACGGTTACGCCCAAAGCCCAGCCGGGCAACGAGCAGCCACGGTTGTTCCGGCTTCCTCCGGAAGAGGCTTTAATCAACCGCATGGGCTTCAACAACCGCGGGGCGGAAGGGATGGCGGAGCGGCTGGCAGCACTAAAATCCAGACCGATTCCGGTTGCGGTCAATATTGGGAAGAATAAGATCACCCCGAATGAAGACGCGCATCTGGACTATAAGCATTGTATCTCCGTGTTATATCCTTACGCCGACTTTTTCGTGGTGAACATCAGTTCACCGAATACCCCGGACTTGCGTAATCTGCAGCATGGGAACGAGTTGTCGGTTCTTCTGGAAGCGGTAAAGGAAGAAATGGCGGTCCAGGCCAAGCGTCATGGAAAGAGTAAGGCCGTGCTCGTAAAAATCGCTCCCGATGTAAGCGATGACGAGTTGGAATTTATGGTCGCTACGATCCAAAATAGCGGGGTATCCGGCTTGATCGCGACGAACACGACGATTTCCCGCGAGGGCTTGACCCACGCGAACGCAAAGGAAACCGGAGGCCTCAGCGGGAAGCCGCTGCGCGATAGGTCGACCGACATCATTTCACGGGTTTACCGCCAGACCGGAGGCAAGCTGCCGATTATTGGATCGGGCGGCATATTCACTGCGGCCGACGCGTACGAGAAAATCCGTGCCGGCGCCAGTCTGGTGGAAATATATACAGCTTTGATTTATGAAGGACCTGAAATTAACCGCAAACTGCATAGCGGGCTGCGGGAACTGCTGAGACGGGACGGCTTCGCTCATATATCCGAAGCGGTCGGGGCCGACCATCGCTAACAGCAGAGAAGACAGGAGGCACACGCAATGGACAATAGAGATTGGGGAACTTTTTTGCTTCCTTACGAGCAAACGGTTGAGGAACTGAAGGTTAAATTCAAAACGATGCGGTCCGAGTTGAAGAAGCGTGAGGAATACGCTCCAATTGAATTTGTGACCGGCAGGGTCAAGAAGATTTCAAGCATTCTCGATAAGGCTAAAAGATTGGACGTCTCGATGGACGATCTGGAGACGGGGATCGAGGATATCGCAGGTATTCGGATCATGTGCCAGTTCGTGGAGGACATCCGCCGCGTAGCGCAATATATCCGACTGCGCAAGGATCTGACCGTACTGTATGAGAAAGATTACATTACGAACTACAAGGAAAGCGGATATCGCAGCTTCCATATGATCGTGGAATACCCGGTACAGACGGCGCTCGGCCAAAAAAACGTGCTCGCCGAAATCCAAATCCGGACACTGGCGATGAATTTCTGGGCGACGATTGAACATTCCCTGAACTATAAATTTAAAGAGAGTCTTCCTGATGAGATGAGGAAGCGTCTGAAGAAGGCTGCCGAGGCGGCGAATGTACTGGATAATGAAATGTCCAGCATCCGTCAGGAGATTCTGATCGCGCAGAAGAGCTTCGAGGACAATTCGAATATCGTCTCCCAGTTGCTTGCAGCGATTCATCAGTTGTATTTTTACCATCTCGTTTCCGAAGCGATCGATGCGCAGGAGCGGTTTGACCGCTTGTGGCAAAACCATGATATGGAAGGGATGAAGGATCTGCTCGCCGGGGTCAAAGGCTTGATCAAGGCTTCCAAAAAAGTGGAGGAGCCCGGAGATGAGCTATGAGCCGCTGTACGTGGCTTACCTGATCTATTTTAATCGGGACCGGGATTATTTCGAGTGCCATGAGGTGCTGGAAGAACTCTGGCTTAAGCTGGACAGGGAGCCGCTGTATAAAGGGCTGCTTCAGGTAGCGGTCGGTTTGTATCATTTCCGGAACGGTAACGTCACGGGCGGGAGAAAGATGCTGCGCTCCGCAACGGAACGGCTTGCGCCGTATCCCGCAGACGCGCTTGGGATCGATCTTGGCCGCTTAAGAAGCGAGGCGGAGGTCTATGCGGGCAGGCTGGAGAATTATGACCGGGAGCCGTTTGATTATTATGACCTGAGCATCGAGTTGCGGGACCCCATTCTGATCCAGGCGGTAGAGCAAGCGTCTCCGCATATCGCGCCGAATATTCCGCAGCAGCGCGGCCCCCGCCGGGGAGCCAAGCATGAAGCGCGTGAAGCCAATAAACAACGGAATTGATTCATGCGGAATCGGAAAGATGCAGCTACTCCCCAGGAGCGGCTGCATTTTGCATGTTTATGTTACAATACATCTGTTGGCTGGAGGTGGAACTAAGTCTATGAGTGAAGGAAAAAAGACGCAACGCATCGATAAGATCCTCGGTAATTTGGGATACGGTTCCCGCTCCGACATTAAGAAAATGGTGAAGCAGGGAAGAATTTCGCTCAATGGTACCGTGGTCAAGGACAGCGGAATCCAGAGCAACCCGAACACGGATGTGATCGAGGTTGACGGAGAGAAGATTTTTTACCGGGAATTTGTTTATATTATGCTGCACAAACCGCCGGGTGTAATCTCGGCGACCGAGGACTTGCGCGAGAGAACGGTGTTGGACTTGCTGCCCGTGGATTTTCGGGTGTTTTCGCCCTTCCCGGTCGGACGGTTAGATAAGGATACCGAAGGATTGCTGCTTTTGACGAATGACGGGCAGCTCGCACATGATCTGCTCTCTCCGAGAAAGCATGTACCCAAAACGTATTTAGCCGACTGTGTAGGCCGGATCGGGGATCGTGAAGCCGAATTGTTCGCCGCAGGCGTTGAACTGGACGACGGATATGTAACGTTGCCGGCCCGAATGGAAGTGGCTGAGCATGGCACCTATGAGGATGGTCAGGCAAGAACGCGAATCTTCCTCACGATCTCGGAGGGGAAATTCCATCAGGTCAAACGGATGCTTGAGGCTGTTGGCTCGAAGGTGACCTATCTGAAGCGGATATCGATGGGCCCGCTCTTGCTGGATGAAGAGCTGCCGATCGGTGAATTCCGCGAGTTGACCGGGCAGGAATTGGAGTCGCTGCGTTCCTATAAAAATAAACAGAACATGATTTGAGCGGCGTGACAGGGGGTGCCCTGCGCTGGGATCATGCACGAAGGAGTTTAGAGATGAAATACAAACTGATTGCTCTGGATGTCGACGGTACTCTTTTGAATGATGACCATGAACTGTCGCCGGGAACGGCGGAAACGATCAAGCGGATTGCGGAGCAGGGGACGGAATTTGTGCTTTGCACCGGGCGCGCTCCGGTCAACTCGATTCCTTTTATGCGGGAAATGGGCTTAAAAGGGTATGTAATAACCCATAACGGAGCTGCAACCGTTGATGTGCAAACCGAGGAGATCGTGCATGAATTCGCCTTGGACCCTAAAGGGCTGGACCGGTATATTGATTATTGCCGCGAGAAAGGCGTGCATTATGACGTCAACACCACATTTTCTTTGTATGTACAGGGGGCGTCGGGTCTCAGCAAGGAAGCGCTCGATATGTACCATCTCTATATGATGGAACCGAAGGATCTTCCGGAATGGGCCGATTTCAAGGAACCGATCGTGAAAATGACGATTACGGCGGAAATGCAGCAACTGGATGCGATACATGCGGACTGGAATCTTTGGCCTCAGGAGTTTAACGTTTTGCGGAGCGGCGACTTTTTTATCGATATCATGCATAAAGAAGCGTCAAAGGGCGCAGCTCTGAAAAAACTGGCCGAAAAACGCGGCATCCCGGCGGAAGAAGTGATGGCGATCGGCAATTATTACAACGATTTAACGATGTTGACCTTTGCCGGACTCGGCGTGGCTATGGATAATTCCCCGCTCGAGGTTAAAGCGGCGGCAAATGCAGTGACGGCATCCAACAATGAAGAAGGGGTCAAGCTGGCCTTGGAAAAATATTGCCTTGAGGAGTCCGTTAAATAATCAGCGATAGCAGGTAACTAAAAAAAAGACCGCCGAGCCATAAGCTCCGGCGGTTTTTCAATCTCAGGTGGTCTGTGCGTTACAGGACCCAGGCACGGGAAACGATAACCAGCAAGATGAAAAGTACCAAAATAGCTCCTGTCGAAGTGAAGCCGCCGCCATAAATTTCACCCATTGTTATTCCTCCCTTGTTTTACGAATGTTGATCCCGTCGTAATGCGGGATATCGTATAGTATGCAAAGCGTGGTAGACGGTATGGACAGAAGTCCTCTTTGTTACGGAATTAGGATATGGCCTTGCCTCCTGTCCCTCTAATTGCCTAATTGGCTCACTGCCATTCAAGAAAATTGGAGGTTTCCGGAACTTCTTGCGAGGTTGAAACGTCATATTAATGTGTGTATGGGTTGGGTTTCCTAATTTTCATAATGGAGGTATTGCTCGATGGTATTCAAATCAAAAATTCACGCCATGGTGTCCATTGCCGCCCTGGCCGTCACGATCGCCGGTTCGCTTCCGTTCTCATCTCCGGCGTCGGCAAGCGGTTCTCTTGCTCAAGTCTCAAGCGGGATAAAGGTCACTATGAACGGCGATGAATTTCAGCCGAATTCTGCTCCCTACATCAAAAAAGGCACGGTTTATTTGCCATTGCGGGATATTGGAGAGCTGCTCGGGAGCGTTGTATTCTGGAACTCCTCTTCCAAAACAGTGACGATGACTTATCCGGAGTTGACGGTTAAACTGAATTACGGCTCAGAGAAAGCGACTGTGAACGGCAAAGCGAAAACCTTGACGGCGCCGCTCGGTTTGGTCAATGGAAGGATTTATGTTCCGCTGCGCTTTTTGTCCGAAGCGACCGGAGCTGATGTTAAATGGAATGCCAAGACACAAACGGTAAGCATTTCCCAATCGAATGAAATCGTGAAGGGGATTGGGGTCAACAGCAACATTTGGTTGAAGCGGGGAACCGGAGAACTTTATATTGCCCACCCATATGAACAAGCCCCGGTTAAGGTCGGAAAAGTGGATGCGGATTTCAAGGAATTGATATCGCTGAATATGTTTATGACAAGCAATGGAAATATGCTGTTGACGATTATGGATAATCACGGAGAGCCTCATATCAATTACGACGTATATGGAGTTCTCGTGCGTAACAACGCCATCGTGAGCCAAAAGAAAGCAAGCTATTTCCAGCGTTATGAAGAAAATGAGATTTACTATCAATATTTGGACGAGGCAAAGAATGAGTATGTTGAGCGTACTTTGCTGACGGACGGCAGGACGCTGAGCGTGTTCGATTCCGAAGGCAAAGAGGTTGAGAAATATGATCTGCCTACCTTGGCCGGCAAAGATGAGAACTATGCGGTTCTGGGAGCGGGCAAGGATTATCTGGTCGTCAGGCCGAACCGAAGTGGATTTGTTACGGTTATTGACCTGAAAAACAACACGAAGGTGGAAATGTACGATAAGGTGTTGACAGGCGATGATCTGGACTACGCCCGGAACAATGATGTCCCTTACCATGGAGATATCCTGGGGTATCTGGGCGAAGATACTTCGACCGGAAACCTTCTGTTCAGTTACGACAGTCCGTTCGACAATAAGCCGATTAAAGTGTTTACTTATAACCTGAAAACCGGGAAAACGGGTACCCATTCCGAATGACATATGTATAGCGGTATTAAATTCAAATAAAAATGACGGTGCAGAGATGATAAATCTTCGCGCCGTCATTTTTATGTTGAGAATGCGATTCAAAGCCGATTATCCGGGCCACCGCAGGCCTTTGGGCAGGTGATTTTTGAGCTGGCCACCGCTCGCCTTGCCCCAGCCGAGCGGGAAGCACTCCCCGCCGCAGGCGATGGCGACCAGGCACCAGCCGCGCAAATCTTCAGGTACGGGGAGCGTTTCCCCGTGGAGATAGGCGGTGACGGAAGGTGAGTCCGCCGCGAGTGTCCAGACGCGGACGGCATCGTCACCGGCGGCGCTTGACGCCATGGCCAGTGCGTGTGCGGGCATAAACCGGCCCTTGTGATACTCGCCGAGCTGGAGACCGGCACGCGGAATCTTTAGGCCGGTGAGACGCTCCGCATTCAAGGCGAGCCCCTCGCTGCGGGGCAGCAGGTACAGCGCTTCGCCGAACAGGATCGGCTCGCCGTCCGCGGCGAAGCCGGGAAGCTCGTCCGCGGCAAAGGCGCGGAACGCGTCCAAGGCAGCAGCGGTATCGCGGCCGCCGGCGGACTTGCCGCCTTGTCCGGCGCGATGGCGGCTGCCTGCACGCTCGGAACGCTTCTTGCTGTCCTTGTCTCGCCCAGGCTCCGCCTGCAGCGAGTTCTCGGCCACCGCCCCGTCGGCGGTTCGTTCCAGCAAGGCAACATAATGGCCTTCGCCTTCCTGGAGATGCGGCCAAATTCGTTTCTCGGCGCTCAGCTTGAGGAAGGGATACTCCGTCAGTAAACGGGAGATCGTGTCTTCATTTTCGCGCCGGTTGAAGGTGCAGGTGGAATAAGCCAGCTTGCCGCCCGGCTTCAGCATGGCGACCGCGTCACGCAGGATATCCCATTGACGCGCGGCGCATAGCTCCACTGCGTCCGGAGACCATTCTTCTACGGCATCAGGGTCTTTGCGGAACATACCCTCTCCGGAGCATGGGGCATCCAGCATAATGCGGTCAAACGTGAGCGGAAAGCGGGAGGAAAGCTCTGCCGGGGTTGCGTTGGTAACCACGGTTCCTCGGATCCCCATGCGCTCCACATTCTCGGCGAGAATCCGTGCGCGCTGCGGATGGATTTCATTGCTGATCAGCAGCCCTTCGCCCTTCATTTTGGCGGCGATTTGCGTTGTTTTACCGCCGGGGGCGGCCGCCAGGTCCAATATGGTTTCACCGGGCTGAGGATTTAACAGTTCAACGGCCGACATGGCCGAGGGCTCCTGAATATAATAAAGTCCGGCCGCATGATACGGATGCTTGCCTGGGCGGTTGTTGCCCTCATAATAGTAGCCCGAATCGCACCACGGCACTGGACGAAGCCCGAACAGCCCCGATATTTCTCCGACTGCGGCCGAATCGGGGCTCAGTTTCAAGGTGTTGAAGCGTAGCCCGTAGGTCCGCTGAGCTTCGTAACTGCGGAAAAACGACTTACTATCGGCTTCCCCCAGCATAGCTGAGACCTGGGCGCGAAATGCGTCAGGCAGGGTTGGCTTGGTCATCGGCGATATGCTCCTTTTTAAAGGTTGTTCAAAAAGTCATCTTTCCAGGACGAAGCAGATCATGAAGCGGATTCGACGTCGAATCTTGAATTCAGCCGGGCCTTCCGTTGCTCACGTACCTAATGTACGCTCCGCTACTCAGTCCCTATCTTCTTCCAACCTTCTCGGTCCTGGAAACCTGACTTTTTGAATCTTGATCTTTTACAAGAAATGTTACTTTCGCAGTTTAACATAACCTTTTTTATTCTCAAAAGGGGAATGGATGTTCCGTCCTGCCTATGGCATAATGGAGAAGCAAGCGGTTCATCCGCAAACTAGAAAGAGAAGCAAAGGAGAACCCTTATGAAATTGCTGCAAGCTTTGTTTTTTCCTCCGGAACAGCCGGGGGGCGTATCGTCGATGATTCCTTATCTGCAAGAGCGGTTCAAGGCTCCCCATTGGGAGATGGAGCTGTTCTCGCTGCCCAAGCGGATTCGCTCCAAAGGCAGCGGTCCCGTCGAATTTCAAACGTTCGATTGGCATGAATTTGAAGAGAGCCCGATCGTGCAAAAATATGTTCAAACGTACCGTGATTATCTCTGGTGGACGAGGCTGCGGCTTCAACGCTCCTATGATCTGATCCATGCCCATCACCCGATCGCGGGTTTGGCGATGAAAGAGGTTTTTCCGGAAACGCCGGTGATTCAGAGCATTCATTCCAGCTATGAGCGGGAATTGATTCTGAACGGACGGATAGAGGAGAACGGCCTCGAACACCGGTTTCTTACTTCCCTATATAAAGAGATGGAGCACAAAACTGACAGAATGTATACGGTCTCCCGCTCTTTTCGCGATTATTTAAGTCCCTATGTGACTCAGCCTGAAAATATTGGCATTATCCCGAACGGTTTCGATGAGAAACGGTTCAAACCGGTGCCGCATGAGAATGAAGTCGCACAATTGGTTACTGTGTGCCGTCTCGTCCCTGCAAAAGGGCTCGATATCCTGCTGCAGGCTTGTTCCGAGCTCAAGTCGAGAGGGCTGAATTATGTCCTGCATATTATCGGCGACGGTCCGATCCGCAAGGAACTGGAAGAATTGGCCCAACGGCTCGGCATTTATGATGAGACGATTTTTTATGGATATACGCTGCATCCCGAAGAATTTATGCCCTTTTTCGATATATTTGTGCTTCCTTCCCGTGCGGAGGCGTTCGGGTCGGTATTTGCGGAGGCTGCGCTTTGCTCGCTGGCCCTCGTAGGCTCTGAGGTCGGCGGGATTGCGGAGCAAATCGTAGACGGCTCGAACGGGCTGCTGGTACCGCCTGAGGATCCCGTCCGTTTGGCAGACGCACTGGAGAAGGTCATCGTCGATCCCGCCTATCGCTATGAGTTGGCCCGGTCGGGATCGGATTATGCGAAAAACCATTATTCCCTGAATCGGGTAGTTCACGAGCTGAAAAAACTGTATTTGCAATTTGACCGATGAAAGAGTGAATTATATGCCAGCATTTCGATTTATTCATGCGGCCGATCTGCATCTGGACACCCCGTTCTCGGGAATGACCGGGTTGCCGGACCGGCTGCGCAGCCATATTCGGGAGTCCACCTTCGCCGCGCTCGGCGATTTGGTGGACCTTGCCGTGTCCGAAGCGGCGGATTTCCTGGTGGTCAGCGGCGATATATATGATGCGTCGGATTCCTCGCTCCGGGCCCAACTGCGGCTCAAGGAAGCATGGGATAAGTTAGAGCGGCACGGAATTCCGGTGTACATCATCCATGGGAACCATGATCCGCTAAGCAGCAGCCGGATGCGCCTCTCCAGCCCGTCTAATGTGACGGTCTTCGGAGGCAGCCGGCCTGAAAGCGTTACGGCACGACGGCGCAGCGACGGACAACCTGTCGCGGTGGTTAGCGGGATATCCTATCCGACGGCATCGGTAACGGAGAATACATCGCTTCTTTTTCGGCGGGATCCCGATTCCGCTCTCTTTCATATTGCGCTTCTGCATGCCAACGTGGACGGACAGGAAGGCCACGATGCCTATTCCCCTTGCTCGCTGAAGGATTTGCGGGACTCTGGCTATGATTACTGGGCGCTTGGGCATATTCACAAGCGTCAGGTACTTAGTATGTCCCCATGGGTGGTATACCCAGGCAATCTGCAGGGCCGAAGTTTAAAAGAAACAGGGCCGAAGGGCTGTTATATCGTGGATGTCCCGGAGGACGGAGAAGCCATTCTCCATTTCCGCGAGCTGGACCATGTCCGGTGGACCGAACTGGAAGTGCCGATCGGAGATCTGTCCACGGAAGAGGCCTGGAAGGAGCGGGTGGAAGAACTGCTGGAGGAATCGAGGGATCCGGCGGGCGGCAAAACCGGTATTATCCGGTTTACGTTTACCGGACGCGGACCGCTGCATCATATGCTCCAATCAGGCCGGGAATGCGCTGATTTGCTGCTGGAGCTGCAGCGCCGGGAGAGCATGCGGATGGAGGACGATCCGTCGTCGGCTCTTCATGGTGTGGTGTGGCCCGTCGGTTTTAAGGTAAAGACGGGCGTGGATTTTGACAGGAGCCAATTGGTCCAGGAGGACAGCTTCCTCGGCGAACTGCTGAGGCTGGCGGACGAGGCCGAGATGAGGCCGGAACTGAGGGATTCACTGGTGGATTCCGCGCTTGCGCCTCTCCAGGAGCACCGTTATTTGCGCGGACTGATGAAATCGCTGGGTTCCGAAGAGCGGCTGGATTTGTTACAGCGGGCTCAGGAGCTGGCCTCCTCCCTGCTGACCGAAGAGGGACCTAAGGGAGGGAACCCCTGATGCGATTGGAGAAGCTGCAAGTTAGCGGATTTGGCCATTTGCATGGCCTTCAGGTGGAGCTCGGTGGTCCGGTAACCGTGCTATACGGCCCGAACGAAGCCGGGAAGAGCACGCTGCTGGGCTTTGTCCGGGCCATGCTATTTGGTATCCCCTCGCGGACGTACGGACCGCAACGGTATGAACCGGTCGGCGGTGGAACGCACGGCGGAATGCTTGCCGTTTCCGGCGACGACGGAAAGCGCTGGCTGATCGAGCGCTACGCCCAGCCACCGGAAGGAGCCGGCCTATCGGGCGCACGGGGGGACCGGCTGCGGATTACCCGCACCGGCGCGGACGGGCAGCTCCTTGAGCTGTCTCAGGAGGAGATGCAGCGCGAGCTGCTTGGCGGCATGTCCAAGGAAATGTTCCGTCAGCTGTTCGCGGTCTCCCTTACGGAGCTGCAAGAGGTGTCGGCGCTTCAATCGGAGGAGATGAGCCGCTTCCTGTTCCACGCGGGGATCGGCGGAGGCGCCGCCGTCCTGCGCGGCGAGAAGAAGCTTGTCCAGGAAATGGACAAGCTGTACCGGCCGCGGGGACGGAACCAGGAGATAGCGCAGATCCTGCAAGCCGTGGAACGGCTCGAGCGCCAGGCCGGCGCGGCCAAATCGCTGCTTCCGCGCTATCAGGAGGTGCTCCGGGAGCTTAAGGAGGTCGACGCCGGTTTGGCAACGGTCGAAGCGGCACTGTCCGAACGAGGACGGACGGCCTCTCTCCTGAAGAAGGCGGCCTCCAGCCGGCCGGATTGGATCAGGCTGGAGGCGCTGCGGGGCGAGCTGGACGGGCTGCCGGAGCGTAGTCTTTTTCCTGAGCAGGGGCTGTCCCGCTGGCAGAGCTTGCAGGAGGAGAAAGAACGCCTGCGGCTTGAGTCAGGCGAGTTGAGAAGGAGAATCGCCGCGCTGCAAAGCGAGGAAAAGGCTCTCGCTTTACAACCGGGTGTGCTTGAACGGGAGGCTGGACTTCGCGCTTTGGCCGGTCGGCAGCCTTCGTATGAGAGCGGACTGCAGGACCTCGCCGGGCTCCGGGCGGAAGCGGAGCAGATGCAGGGCAAGCTGGACCAGGTTTTACGGAGCATTCATGCCGACTGGACGGCAGAGCGGCTGCGGGCTTTTGCGGGAACCGTGGGTGAGCGGGAGACGGTGCGGCAGTATATGAGCCGTTTTCATGCTTATGACAAGGAAATGGACATGCTTCACAATGAGCGGTACAAGCTCGAACGCGAAGCGGCTGGTCTGAAGTCCGCATATATTCAGGCTGCCCAGCGGCTTGAGGAGAGCAAGGAGGCCGGACGCCGTCAATTTGCGGACCTGGTCCCGGCGGAGCGATTGCAGATCCGGGAGTTGTGGAACGAGATCAGCGTGCTGCTTGACCGCTGGCGGGCAGCGGCGGCTTCCCGGCAGGAGGACCGGCGAGCGGCGGAAGCGGAGGCGGCTGCACAAGCGCGTGTTCGTTCCCTGTACGGCCGGTTGCTGGCCGGGACGGCTATCCTGACGATATTGCTCCCCGCTGCGCTGTGGTTCACGACGAAATCCGGCTGGAGCGCTTTGCTCGGCGGAATTGTCCTCTTGGGCTTCGATGTGTATCTGGCATCCGGTTTATTGTCAGGAAGCCGGAATCAAGCGGATGGCAGGAGAATGCGTCGCCGCAGCATTCACGGCGAGGCGCCCCTATCGTCCTCACCGGATGAGCGGAGACTGCGGGAGCTGTTGCCCCGGCTTATCACGCACCCTCTGTCGGCTGCGGGGCGTGTAGATGCCGGCTGGGTCGACGTCGAGCCTCAGGCATTGGAAGAGGAGGAACGCGGGCTCCGCAAGCTGATGGAGAATTGGCAGCTGTGGGATCAGCGGCATGAAGCTTTGGAAACGGCAGCCGAGGATTGCCGGTTTAAGGCGGAAGGAAAAGCGCGGGAACTGGAAGGATTGGAGCGAGAAATGTCCCGAAGGGAATCCCATCTTGCCGGGCTCTCGCAGGAATGGGAAGAATGGCTGCAGGAGCGGCATTTACACGGCGAGCTGTCCCCGGAGGCGGCGCTGGATGTGTTCCGGCTCGCCGAGCAAGGCCGGGATTGGCTCGGACGGCTGGATTCTCTGTCCCTCAAGATGACCGCTTTGCAGGAAGCGGCCGATGCATTCGAAAGGGATTGCCGGGAATGGACCGGAGATCGGAATGGATCCCCTGTCTGGAACGCTTCCTCCGAGCTGCGCAGAGCTCTGGCCGAGCTGGAAATTCAGCTTGACTTGAAGGCAAGGCGCGAGCGGCTTGCGGACAAGCGAATCCCTTTGGAAGAGGAGCTTGGACGAAACATGGATCGGCAGGAAGCGGTTCAGGCCGCCGAGCGCCACCTGCTCGAGGAAAGTGGAGCGGCAGATGGAGAAGCATATTTGCGCTACGGGGCCGAAGCGGAGCGAAAGCAGCAGCTTCAGTCCGAGCTGCGACAAGCGGAGCTTGTGCTGTTCAGTTCGATGAGTGAGCCTCAGCGGGTTGAATTGGAGGAGTTGCTGCGCGGTCAGGAGGAGGAAATACTGACACGGTCCGCGGAAGCGGCTAGGATGAAGCTCGAGGAAGCAGAAGCCGAGCGCAGGCAGCTGCAAGAACGGCGAGGCCGGCTGCTGCAAGAGCAAGAGAGCCTGGAGACAAGGGGCCTTCAGGAGGATCTGCAGCAACAGCTAGCGGAACAGCAGGCCGCGCTGGACGGGGCGGTTGACCGCTACGCGGTCATGGCGGTATGCAACGAGTTGATTACGCGTGTCCGCAAAATTTACGAGGAAGAGCGCCAGCCTCAGGTTCTTCAGGCCGCGTCAGCCTATTTGGCGGAAATGACCGGCGGGACTTACCGGCGCATCCTGATGAAGATGGGAAGCCAGGAATTGATGGCGGAACACCGGGATCATGGCCCGATCAGCAGCTCGTACTTAAGCCGCGGCACGGCCGAACAATTGTATCTGGCCATGAGGCTGGCTCTCTCTGGCGCTGTGTCGGGCCAAGCCGCGATGCCCGTCCTGCTTGACGACTTGTTTGTGAATTTCGATGCGGCTCGCATGGAAGGCACTTTGTCGGTGCTGAAGCGAATTTCGGAGCGGCACCAAGTGATCATGATGACATGCCATGCTCATGTGGTTGATAGCGTTAAAGCCCAGTTTCCGGGAGCGCAAATCATTGAGATGTCTTAATCCGCGTAAAGAGCGCATTGTGCGGCCGGATGCTACGATCTATCGTTTGACCGATACAATCCTAACATGACCGCCCAGAGCAGGCTGAACAAACCAAACGCGGGATAGAGGATAGACAAGAGCGCGCTGAATCCGAACTGGCTTGTCAGATAGCAGATGATCAGAATACTGATGGAGATCAGTTTCGGAGAGATTTTCAGGCGTTGCTTCAATTGGAGGGTTACCCCGTATACATCGGCGACGAACGTACTGAAGATCTCCATAAAAATGAGAACGATATAAATGAGCTGAATGAGGGTGCCTAGCTGTTGGGCGATGCTGCCCATTGGAATTTCGAACTGGACGATGCCGGGCATGTAGGCCGAGAGGGCGAAATGTCCCGCCATCAGCATAAACCCGACGCCCGCACCGCCGAGAATGCCGCCCCAAACGATGGTTCTGCGGCTCTCCGTATGGCTGCCGATCGGGACCAGCACGGCTTGGGCCATCGACAAATTAAAGGCGGTATACATCAGCGGTGAGGCCCAGGCGGCGAGCAAAGGAGCATCTGTGGTAATGGTGAAGAACCGCGACGCCCCCGGGGAGCCCGCGGTATTGAAAATGATGGCCAGCGACAAGGTCAGCATCATGGGAACGACAATGGAATTCAGCTTCATAACGCCCCCGATGCCTCGTCCAAGCAACAGATAGGTACAAATGAGTGTAATCCACAAGCCGATCTGATAATGCATTCCGAAATGCTCCATAAATACCGATCCGGCTCCAGCCAGCATCACGCTGTTGACGCCGATCAGAACAACCATGGTAAACAGGCTTAGACTTTGGCCGATCCGGTCGCCGAATAGCTTGCGGTTGAGATCCTCATACGATTCCGCTTTGATTTGTCTCGCCAGCAGCATCATTTTGGTGCCCAGCCAAATGAACAGAACCGTTGACAGGAGGATGGTCAAGGCCGCCCATTTGCCGTATCGGGTAAAAAACTGGAGTATTTCCTGGCCTGTAGCAAAGCCGGCGCCGACGACGGTGCCGATATAAGTGAAAGCGATTTGCATAACTTTTACGGCATTTTTCATGGTTTTCCCCCCGGCCGATGTGCTATATATAGTACAAGGTATGTTGTCCGGGAACGGGACATGACTCAAACTCTAAATGAGATCTAGTTCGGGAGGAAATGGAATGGAGAAATTGAAACAAGCAATCGTGGAGCAGGGCGTGGTCGTATCGGATCAGGTATTGAAGCTGGATGCGCTGTTGAATCACCAGGTCGATCCGGCGCTGACGATGGAAATGGGCAAACAATTTGCGGAACGGTTCCGGGATGACGGCGTAACCCGGGTAGTTACGGTTGAATCCTCAGGAATTGCCGTCGCTTTTGCTACGGCCTATGAGCTTGGGGTGCCGCTGGTATTTGCCCGCCGCAAAAAAACGCTGCTCGCTGAACCGGACATGCTATGCGAACGGGTTCCTTCGTTTACGAAGGGCATCGTGACGGATATATTGATTTCCCGGGAATTTATTTCGCCGGATGACCGGATTCTGTTCATCGACGACATTATCGCTAATGGAGATGCAGCAAGAGGTCTCGTGAAAATCATTGAACGTTCCGGAGCAACGTTGGTCGGCGCAGGTATCGTGGTCGAAAAATGCTTCCAGCTCGGTGCGAATGCGTTGCGCGAGCAGGGAGTGCGTTTGGAGTCGCTCGCTAAAATCGCTTCGCTGGAGGGCGGAGACATCATTTTCGCGGACTAGAACGAAAACATGAAAATTAATTGGTTCCAATTTTGCAACAGTTCTTTGCAGGCCTCTTTTTTTTCGTTATAATGAGGATTACTAGGGAGAGGAGGCTTACAAAATGGGGAATGAATCTGTAGTGAACGCGGAATTTTTTATTTCAAAATTGTCCGAAGCCAAGGTGACTTTCGAGCGTGCCCTGGATTGCAAACATACGGAATTTGATGACCTTTATCCCTATATGCTTGAGCATCCCCAGTTCTTCTGGTATAAGCGCTACGTGGCCTGGTCACAACTGCTGACGATCGCGGGGCTGTGCGAGGAACTCGGTGTTGCCTGGAAAGAGGAGTTCAGTCCGCAGCAGGTTGTTTACTTGCAGCAACGGGTCATGTCCGCGAAAGTGCTTGATTTCTGGTTTGAGAAGAACGACAGCAAGGAGCATGCTCAGCGTTAAGGGTGTATCACAATTAGCCGCAGGCTGGTCGGTCGGTTCTTGATGAGACTAAGTGATGCCGGATAGAAAGTATGGAATATTCAAGGACTCCGTCAGTTTGCTGCGGAGTCTTTTTTTGTTAAGATAATGAATGTAAGTTTCTTATAAGGCGGTGATTTCAATGATTTCCGATGAAGAGTTGAATGAATATAGACTGTCCGGGGAAAAGGTGCGCGTTGTGAGGGACGCGATCCCCGAGAACGATATCCGGGGCATTGTCGTCGCGTGGGATGAAACTCATGTATTGATTCGAAGACCGAACCGGAATGTAGTCAAGCTGGACCGGAGCTATAGCTACCGTCCTTCCCGGGAACCGAGGGTTTTGCCGGAGGAATAGCATATTTTTGGCATGGCGGGACAACGTAAGGTAGGAAGTTAATCTCCTGCAGAAAGGAAGCTAATACCTTATGTCACTCGTCAACGACAAAATCAAGGCTTATAAAGATCAGATCAGTCATTACGGAGAAGCGGTTCCCGGTGCGACGGAGGCTTACCATGCCTTTACCGGAGAAAGCTTTGGCGACGGAGTGCTGGATGCAAAGACGAAGCAACTCATTGCCCTAGGCATTGCGTTGTCCACAAACAATGAAGTGTGCACGTATTATCACGCCTCTGAAGCCAAATCCAAAGGAGCGTCCGAAGCGGAGCTTCTGGAGACCGTAGCCGTCGCCTCGGCGGCACTGGCCGGAAATGCTTTGTCTCAGGGCGTGATCCGGGTTCAGGAAGCCTTGGGGGAAACTCCGATTAACTAGCGCCGTGGCAAGATACTAATGTGTTTACCGAAGGAAGCCGTAATGAAAATATATAAATTACCGGTTCAAGGTGCCCCTGCAGATGAAAATATTGGTCTGTAGGGGTGTTTTTTTTACGATCAGAACGACGACTTGTTGATCACATTGGAAGAGGAACCCCAGCGCTTCCTAAATAGGCTCGGATCCGGAAAGAAGTTTCCCTCTGGAGAGCTTGCCACGATATTTTCATGTGACCACGATATTCTCTGCAGAGATATTCGGCTTCAACCCCGTGATCGTCCTGGCGTAGTCCGATTAATGTGATTCCGAGTTGTTGGAGCTCCGCCCCAATCTCTTCCTGAATCAAACATGCGCGTTGTTCTGCGATATGGATCATATCTGTATAAAGTTCTGGATTCCTCAAAGTGCTGCATTCTTTTAAAACACGGGCATCACGCTGCAAAATACGTCGGGTGATTAGGAGTAGAATTACGCTTCGAATTAGCACCAATTCTTCTTCCGTCATGCCGGGAACCTTCATTTGAACACCACCTTTGTATACATATTAAATCTCTAAAGGGAACTTGTGTTCCTATTTTAACCCGATTCCCATGAGATTAAAAGTGCTTGAACAAAATTTCTGTTGACTCGAAATAACCGGCGTGGTATATTATATCTTGTCGCTGCGGAAAACACTTTCCTGCAAGTCAGACAACATGCGGTCGTGGCGGAATTGGCAGACGCGCACGGTTCAGGTCCGTGTGGGCTAACCCCCGTGGAGGTTCGAGTCCTCTCGACCGCACCATACATAACATGCTAAACTCCAGAGAAATCTGGAGTTTTTTTGTTTTTCTTCCGCAAGAACGGAAGGTGAATTGCCCTTTTCTTGAAGGAAATGTCCCGACGGATCAAGACATTTATGACATTTACGGAGCGCTGGACGACAAGATCAGAGGAGAAGTTTGGAAAAAGCTTTTAATAATCCATATATTGACAACAACGCAAAATCATGATATTTTCTTGTTGGAAAACCGGTTTCCCTTTGTGGTGAAATTATATGAACCTGGAAGGAGCTGAGCGGAAGCGTAAGGTTCGCGAAAGGAATAAAATCGGAAAGCCGGAGTTCTCAGCCGGACAAACAGTAGCATACAACAGTGGCAGGTTGGCAGATAAGAGTAACGGGAAGAGAGACGAACTACCTTTTGTAAGCGCTTTATAAATCAAAGGAGGGATTAAATTGATGATTAATAAGCGTCGCTTAACTCAAATCTTTATGGTCGCCATCATGTTCCTGTCGATTACCGTGAATGCGTTCATTGTTGCACCGAAACAAGCGCACGCCGCAAGTATTGGCACCGTGGATGAGAACGACACCATCTATCAAATCATGGTGGACAGGTTCCACGACGGTGATAAGTCGAACAATGCCACGGGAGCTGCCATCCGGTATGCCGAGAACGGCGAGGAAGATTTCCGCTACATGAAGGGCGGGGATTGGCAGGGAGTTATTGATAAGCTTCCGTATATTCACAACATGGGCTATACGGCAATCTGGATTTCTCCTGTCGCCGAGCCGCAGATGACGAACCGGGACAATAACGGAACCGGCCGCAACACGGCTTATCACGGTTACAACGTGAAGGATCCCAACGCCGCGAATCCATACTTCGGTACGAAGGAAAAGCTGAAGGAACTCGTGGACAGCGCGCACGCGCTCGGGATCAAGGTCATCATCGACGTCGTGCCGAACCATGTCGGTGACTACATGCTCGGGACACAAGCTTACTATGACATTCCGAGCCTGCAGCCGGCAGCTCCATTCAATAATCCTTCCTGGTATCATCACAACGGGGATATCGACTGGTCGCTCGTTGACGGCAACTACACACAATGGGCCCAGGACTACATCGAGAATCACGACTTGGCCGGACTCGACGATATTGACTTCGACGTGCCTGCGGCCAAATCCGCCATCTTTGGTTCGATTAAAGGCTGGTTCGATTATACGGGAGCCGACGGAGCACGCGTGGATGCGGCGAAGCTGATAAAGCCGACGGACATCGGCGAACTGCAGAACTTGCTCGGCGTGAATACGTTCGGGGAAAATTTCGACGGCAACGCGGAATTCGTCTCGCGCTGGGTAGGCCAGAACAAAGAATGGGGAATGCTCGACTTCCCGCTGTTCTTCTCGGTTCTGAACAGCTTCGCTTACGGTCAGTCTTTCGAATCCAACATCAAGAGCACATTGGCTCAGGACTCATACTATAACGGCAACGCCAATCATATGGTAACGTTCATCGACAACCACGACCGTAACCGGTTCTTGACCGAAGCGGGAGGAAGCGTCGAAAAATTACAAAACGCGCTGACCTTTATCTTTACGGTACGCGGTGTACCTGTGGTCTTCCAAGGTACCGAGCAGAACAAGGGGAACGGCAACGGCTCCATTATTACCGGAGGCATCGCCGATACGTGGAACCGCTGGTCTATGGTGAAGCGCGACGCCAACGGCAATGTCATTCAAGACTATTTCAACGAAAATACGAGCACCTATAAATATGTGGCGAAGCTAAATCAGATTCGCAAAAATCACGAGGCTCTGCGCAAAGGCACCCAGCGTGAAATGTGGTCGGCTCAGAATCTGTACGCCTTCTCCCGCCGCATGGATAGTGGTGCCAACACGGGTCAAGAGGTCATTTCCGTCTTCAGTAACGCTTCCAGCGGTACACAGACGGTGACGATCCCGCTTCGCGCCGAAAGCACGCTTGCTGTCGGAACTGTGCTGGTGAATCAGCTCAATACTTCCGACACGGTAACCGTGGCCTCCGGGGGAGTGACGGGCAAGCAGATTACGGTCAGCATCGGAGCCAACTCGTCCAAAATATATGCGAAGGTGCAATCGGACACGACAGCTCCGACAGTTCCGGGTAATGTCACGGCAACCGTTCAAAGCTCTACTAGCGTGAAGCTAACCTGGACAGCATCGAGCGACAATGTCGGGGTTACCGGCTATGAAGTTTACCGGGACGGCGTCAAGGTCGGAACGGCGAACGGCACTTCTTATATCGATAGCGGCCTGTCGGTAAATACGACATACTCCTATACGGTAAAGGCTTATGATGCCGCGGGCAACAAGTCCGCAGCCAGCTCGCCACCGGCAACGGTTAAGACGGGAGCACCGGACACGGAGGCGCCGAGCGTGCCGCAGAATGTGAGCGCTACTGCATCTTCGTCTTCTTCAGCAACCATTACATGGAGCGCGTCGAGTGACAATGTCGCCGTCACAGGCTATGAAGTTTACAGAAATGGGGTCAAGGTTGGAACTACGGCTACAACTTCTTATACGGATACGGGGCTAGCGGCAAGTACGTCTTACTCCTATACGGTGAAGGCTTACGATGCGGCGGGCAACTTGTCGGCGTTCAGTGCAGCAGCGCTTGTTACGACGGCAGCAGGCAATAATGTGACGATCTATTATAAACAAGGCTTTACGACACCGTATATTCATTATCGTCCGGCAGGAGGAACATGGACGACGGCTCCGGGCGTACCGATTCCAGCCTCAGAATATGCGGGCTATAACAAAATCACGATCAACATCGGTACGGCTACCCAGTTGGAAGCCTGCTTCAATAATGGCGCCGGAACGTGGGACAGCAACAATTCGCAAAACTATCTTTTCGGCGTGGGCACATGGACATACACCCCGACCGGCCATATCACGGCGGGAGGGCCAATCGTTGATGGGAACGCCCCGAGCGTGCCGCAAAACGTGAGCGCGACGGCATCCGGTACTTCAGCAACCGTAACGTGGACGGCGTCAACGGACGACGTGGCGGTGACCGGATACGAAGTGTACCGCAACGGCACGAAGGTCGGAACTACGGCTACAACAAGCTATAGTGATACTGGCTTGGCTGGAAACACAACTTACAATTACACGGTGAAGGCCTACGATGCGGCGGGTAATGTATCTGCTGAGAGCGCGGCCGCTACCGTCACGACTCAAGCGGGGAATACGGCAACGATCTACTACAAGAACGATTCGTTCTCCTCCAAATACATTCATTACAAACTGGACGGATCTACGACCTGGACGACGGCACCGGGCGTGCAAATGAGTTCTTCACCGTTCGCCGGCTACAGCGTCGCCACGATTGATCTTGGCTCAGCTACGGGATTGACGGCAGCGTTCAATAACGGAGCGGGCTCGTGGGACAATAATGGAGGAAATAATTATCACTTTGGAAGCGGACCGTCGAGCCTGGTGAACGGGAATTTGAGCCCGGGCGAACCGCAAGCGGACAGTGTGACGTTCCGGGTATCAGTGCCGACGAACACACCGGTTGACAGTCCGGTGTATATCTCCGGCAGCTTTAACAGCTGGAATGCGGCCGATCCTGCATATCAGTTGACGAAGGAGAGCGACGGAACTTATAGCATTACGTTGAACTGGCCGACGGGGACGGCGGTTCAATACAAATTTACAAGGGGCTCATGGACAAGCGTAGAAGTTGGAGCCAATGGGGCTGACGTCAATAATCGGACGCTGAGCCCGTCCGGAGGCGCGCAGACCATCCCGGTTACCGTCGCTCGTTGGAAGGATTTATAGTAATAAAGGAAAGAAAGAGCCGGACAGGAGTCTCACTCCAGTCCGGCTTTTCTTTTGAGGGTTGATTCCCGTATATTAAGTTTTGGTTGAAGAAGTAAGGAAGGATAAGGAAGGTCAGGTTGGTTCATTACTTCGATCAGCATTCTGCCCGCCGTAGCGCCCAACTGGAATGTATCGATGAAAAGGCTTGTAAGCGGCGGATTCGTATGCGGCGAGAACGGATAATCGTCAAACGTCGCAATACCAATTTCACGGGGGATGGCTATACCCGCTTGTTGAATTGCCTTTAGTGCCCCAAAGGCGGAGTAATTGTTCATGCACACGAGCGAGTCCGGCGGATGATCGCTTCTTAGCAATTCCAGCACGGCTTGATAGCCGTGATTCTCATCGGCTACACCGTGAATGGTGCGGTCTTCCCGATACGGTATTCCGGCTTCCAGCAGGGCTTGCCTGTATCCTTGGTGGCGTTTGGTGAAGATTCTCTCTAACGGTTCCCCTCCGATAAAAGCGATGTCGCGATAGCCTTCATCAAGTAAATGACCGGTAAGCATCCGGCCCCCTTCGGCATTATCATAGTCCGCCCATGGTACAGGCAAGGAATGAAATTCACCGATCGTCACGAAAGGGAAGTCGAGGCTGTTCAATGTCTTGACCATATCTTCGCTCATAATAGCATTGTTAGCAATCAATCCGTCGATGCGTCCGCTACGGACAAGCCGGTTTATTACGTTACGTTCCGGGTCGTCCTGCTGCATATTGGCAATCGTCAATTCGTACTTCATCGGGCCGATGACGCTCTCGATACCGGATATGATATTAAGGAAGAACGGGTTCATATACTCGCTCTCCCGGGCCATATCAATGAGCATCCCTATATTATGACTACTCCGCTTAGCCAAGCGCGTTGCGATGCTGCTGGGTGTGTAGTTCATTTGCTCCATGATCTCCCGTACTCTGGTTTTGGTCTCCTTGGAGATCTTCGGAGAATCGTTAAGTACTTTCGATACGGTGGATTTCGCTACGTTGGCTGCCTTTGCAATATCTTGGATCGTAACTTTCATGAGCATTCCTCCCGGCATTAGGTTAGGGAAACCGGTTTCACAACAAAACATAAAAATTGAACCCGTTTAACCACAATATACCATATCCTGCATGGAACGACCATGAAGTTTCTCATGAAAGGCATTTCCGTCCATGCTCTAGCACTAACCTGGCAGGGCAAGCAGCCGGGTGTATGCACTGCTCGGCTTACCAGTACAAGTAAATGCTTGATGACCTTAGTTTCCTTCCCATGACTGAAGAATCATAATGGCCGCTCCGGTGGCTACTGCCTCATCGGTAAGCACGCCCTGAGTAAAGACCGGGCTGTATTCCGGAAAGTGGTAAATGTTCTTCTTGGCGACCTCCAGCGAGACATCCAAGACCAGTTGATGCGCGCTGACGAGAGGCCCTCCTAAAATCACGTACTCCGGATGCAGGGCATTAATCAGGTTAGCCAGTCCAATCCCCAAGTAAGCTGCCGTTTCTTTAAATTGTTCCGTGACCAGAAGATCGCCTTGCGAAAGGGCGTCGACCAAGGTGGCAAAGTTGACCTGCTCCGGAGAAAGGCCGGACAGCAGGCTGCTGCGTCCTATTTTCAACTGCGTGCGGACACGCTCCTCAAGGGACGGTACCGACACGAATGCTTCCAATGCCCCGTAGTTGCCTTTGCCGCTAAGTCTTGGCCCGTTAGCCTGAATGATCATTTGGCCGACCGCCCCTTCGGTATCGACAGCACCCCGAAGAATTTGCCCGCCTGACATCATGGCCGAACGAATGGTAACCCCTGCGTGGACGTAGAGGGCGTGCTGGATGTTTTCGGTCCGGAGCGCCCAATGTTCACCGATTAGGGCCGTGTTTGCACCATTGTCGAGTTTGGCCGGAATCCCCAGCGACTCCCTCAGCATTTCGCAAATCGGGACGTTTGTCCAGGATGGAGCCGGGAATAATTCCGGTTCAAGAATGATTCCTTTCTTTTGATCCAGCGGGCCAACCGCGCCGATTCCTATGCCTAGAACGTCGCTAGTCGAAATTCCGTGCTCGGAGAGAAATCTCCGAGCTCCATTCGTGACATGTGAAACTAGCCGCTCGGGCGTCATAGTGCCGTCCATTTTCCAGCGGGTCACGGATATGGTATTGAGGTGCATGTCATATAAGCCGAGCGTGGAGTAAATGCGGGATATTTCCAAACCGAATATATAACGGTATTTCGGATTGGTCTGGAAAAGAATCGGCTTTCTCCCGCCAGTGGAACTGCCCAGTCCGGAGACAACGATCAAACCTTGTGAGGACATTTCATCTAGCAGGCGGGTCATGCTGCTGCTGGTCAAAGAAAAATGAGTCAACAAATCGGCCTTGGAGACGGTCCCGAGATAGGAAATCCGATCGTAAACCTGTTTTTTTATCGAAGAATTGGAATGAGGCATCATATGTACTTTCTCCATTTCCAAGTTAATTAGTCGGGATATCACAAGTATAACGGCATCAATAAGTTATTTCCAGCTAATATCATCAGAATAGTCGACATAATATCAAAATGGAATTTTCTCGGGCTAAAATCTATATTATATAGACCTATTATGAGGTTTTATCGGATTATTTACAATTGTAGGCTAAAACTTTAATCCAAAATGAAATTAATGTGCTATAATGCTAATAGCTTCTTATAGATGAGCATAACGAGACAATAGAGGGTGAAATGGGATGAACCATACGGTTACCCGGCAAATGAAACTAATCTTTAATATTTTTGGTGTCTTTCTGAAAATCGGTCCTTCCACTTTTGGGGGAGGATATGCGATGATCGCCACGATCGAACAGGAGATCGTTTGTAAGAGGCGATGGATGGATGAAAAGGAAATGGGAGACATGGTGTCCGTCTCGGGCTCAGCTCCCGGGGGAGTTGCGGTGAACTGCGCCGCATTTATCGGCTATCGTCTCGGAGGTGTACTGGGGGCGGTGGCTGCTGTAACGGCGATAACGCTGCCTACTTTTTTCATTGTTTTTCTGCTAAGTTTTCTTAGTGTCATTTTTAAAGATAACGCAAAGGTGGAAGCCGCGCTGAAAGGCATTCATGCCGCGGTCATTTCTTTAATTATTTTAGCAGCCTTCAAGATGTGGAAATCATCCGTTCTGGATACCGCCACGCTGATCATTGCGGCCTCTGCGGTAATTCTTCTGTTATTTACGGGAATTCATTCTTTCTATCTAATCCTTGGCGGTCCGATTGCCGGGATAGCTATCGTCTTGTTCAAGCGAAGTAAAGGGATGTTCGTAAAAACGGAAAAGGAGCAGACCGAAGAGAAACGGGAGTTGCATTTCCCGGAATACTACATCTGAAGGGTGATCATCGCATGTTGTGGCAGTTGTTTTTGGTTTTTATCAAGGTTGGGCTCATTTCGTTCGGAGGTGGCTATGCGGTAATGACGCTAATTCAGCGGGAGGTGGCAGGCAAAGGTTGGGTGGAGGCCGGAGAGTTTCAGGAGATCGTATCTTTGGCGGGTATGGCACCCGGCTCCATTGCGACGAATACCGCCACATTGATCGGATACTCGCAAAGCGGTTTTTTGGGGGCCGTGGCGGCCACGGTCGGCATCATTTTGCCATCCTTAATTATCGTAATTATTTTAACGGCTTCCTTCATAAGATTGCAGAACAATGATTTGGTCAAATCGTCGTTTTACGGATTGCGTCCGGTTGTGACGGGGTTAATTATTTACGCCGCGATCCACTTCGGTCTTAGCGGGCGGAGCGAATCTCTGTTGAGCTGGTCTATGGCCGGGACGCTGCTGATCTGTGCCGGGTGCCTCACCTTAGTGACCAAATACAAGGTCCATCCCTTTGGTGTGATTTTGCTGGCCGCTGTGGCAGGTATCGTTATTTTTTAAAAAAAGCGTGAGCGAAGGGGCAATGCCCTTACGCTCACGCTTTTTGCATTCAAATAGGTTTCCCGGCTTCCACTCGACTTCCACTCAGACGAAACAACCGGTGACATCACGCATGATGAATTCTCGGCATAGGCAACGGTTCTTTGCCGAGTTCGGCCCAAATGTATTTAAGCAGCAGCTCGCTTTTCAAGGATTCACATCCCGGTTCGCTCCATAAGTTATGAAGCTCTGCTGGGTCTTCCTGAAGATCGAAAATTTCCCCATAAGTCTGATTGTAGTAAACCGTAATTTTATACCGATTATCGACGTACGTCTTTTGATGAATTGTCGACGGCTCATGCCTAAATTCGCAAATAGCGTGGTCTCTCGCCAGTTCCTTGCTGCCAAGCCATACGTCTTTTTGGTCGACGCCGGTCATGGACGATGGAATCGGGAGATTGCAAAACGATAAGAAGGTCGGCGCCAAATCCACCAAGGACTGGATTGCGTTTGAGACTTTGCCGGCGGGTACCTGGTCAGGATAGCGGACGATAAACGGCAGCTTGATCAAGTCCTCATAATGGAATCCGCCCTTGGCCTGGAGACCGTGCTGACCGAAGAAGTGGCCATGATCGGTCGTGAAGACGACGAGCGTATTGTCGGACAGCCCCAGTTCATCCAGCTTATCGAGGATTTTGCCGATATATTTGTCCATCATGCTGATCATTCCGTAATAAACGGCGACCAGCTTCTTCTTGTCATATTCGGTTAATCTCGCTTTTTTTCCGTATTCGTAATAATGATGGGAACGGTAGCCGTGAATACCGAACCCCGTCTCCATCAGATGGGAGAAATCCGGATTCTCTTCCTGCGTTAAGCCAAAATGCGGAGGATTCTTGTCGTGCTCTCCAGGCACCAGGGCAGGAATGGTCAGGTTATCCGGATCGTACATCGTATCCCAAGGCTCCGGCACCAAATATTCGGGATGAGGATCGAAGAAGCTGGCCCATAAGAAGAAGGGCTCTCCGGATTTCTTATGCTCCTCAAGACGTGCATTGCTCCGCTCGGCGATCCAGGTGTTGTAGTGGTATTTCTCGGGGATCGGCCATTTGTACGTTTGCGCCGGGTCCATCGTTCCGGTTGGCGGAAGGAAATAATCCCTCCAATTGGTGCAGCCCTGTTCCTCCATCCATAGCGCGTAATGTTGGCCGATATGGGCTTCATTCGTATGGTTGCGGGCAAGCTCCACATGGTCGAAGCCATAGAAAGGCTCATTGAATCCCTTCCAATAATCCAAATCCTGCAAAATCGGATAAGCTTCCTTCGAAGGATATTCCGGCGTGGATTTCAATGGCTGGAAATGAGCTTTGCCGATCAGAGAGGTCTTGTACCCCGCTTCGCTGAAATCCTCTCCGACGGTATGACGGTCCTCCAGAAGCTTCGTCCCCAGCGTCCATGCTCCGTGCTGGCTTGGATACATCCCTGTAACGATGGAGGACCGGCTCGGGGTACAGGTCGGATTCGGGCAATAGGCCCTTCCGAATGTCGTACCTTGCCGGGCCAGCCGATCCAAGTTCGGCGTGGATATTTCGGGATTGAACGCACCGATCGTATTCCAATGCTGTTGATCGCTTGTGATTAGTAAAATGTTAGGTCTACTGGACAATTTCAATCGCCTCCTATTATTATAATATTGTAATGTAAACGATTTATAAATAGCTTAGTGTTAGATTGAAATTGTCATTTTGTTATATTTTAGGAGGGGGATTATGTCTCAGGCGGTATGGAATATGCAGGAATACGATTACGAATACGCCGAGTTTATCTATTACACGCCCGGAGATTTGGATCGGGAAGGACAGCTATGGCCTGTTCGGGCGGGCCGCAGTCTCGCTAAGCCTAATTACAAGGTAGGGCCGAAAAGAATTGAATGCTACAGCCTTCATTTTGTTCTGGAAGGAAAGATCAGCTTCGAATATGAGAATCAGCAGGTGGAATTGCAGAAGGATGATCTGTTCTGCCTTTTCCCGGGTCAGACTTACCATTACTATTTGCTCCCTTCGGAACAGCCTTTGCGTATGAACTGGCTGGCTCTGGACGGAGGCCGGGTCATGCCTCTGCTGAAGCTTGCCGGAATCACACCGGAGCGGCCGTTTGCAAACGACAAAATGACGCCGCCGCTTAAGGATGCATTGGACCGCATGCTCGGCGCGATGGCGCGATTCGAGCGGTGGAATCCGGCGGTTTCACTGGAGCTCCAAGGATTGGCCTGCGAATTGTTGGCCGGTCTGATGACGGAATCGCCCGCTATACATGCTTCGGAACCTTCCGGCTGGATTCGCGAATGCATGGATTTTATGGAGCTTCACGCTACCGAGGGGATATCGGTTCAGCAGGTCGCGGCGTTTGCCGGCGTTCATCGTTCCTATTTTTCCTCTGCTTTTACCAATCAGGTCGGTGTCTCCCCGCAAAAATATATTCAGAACATCCGCATGGAGAAGGCCAGGCGACTGCTGGTCGAAACCGATGCGAGCGTGACGGAAATCGCTTTATCGCTCGGTTATCCGAACCTGTATACGTTTACGCGGGCGTTCAAGTCCTTTTACAACAAGCCGCCGCTATACGTTCGCTCGGCCAGCAGCGGCTGAAGAATGAATCGCTTTTTTGATAGCGCTTACTTCATGTGATTTTCCCTGATACTTGATAAGGAGGGGCCAACTTGAAATTCACATCAATATTCAGCAAAATTTCGCCGAAGCTTGGCATTCAGGGGAAAATATTTCTTGCCTTC
Organism: Paenibacillus sp. FSL R5-0407; assembly: GCF_038009185.1. Lineage (NCBI taxonomy): Bacteria > Bacillati > Bacillota > Bacilli > Caryophanales > Paenibacillaceae > Paenibacillus > Paenibacillus sp. FSL R5-0407. The sequence continues at coordinate 282,672 of NZ_JBBPAX010000001.1, forward strand.
GGTTTGCTCAGTCTTCTCTCCATCGTGACGATTGCCTCGATTGTCTACATGAACATGCGCGAGACGATCAAGCATAACGCCGTCACTTCTGTTGCGGACAGTATCCGCCAAGCCGATGAATCGCTCAACCTCATGCTGGAGGAGATCGATCGTCTGAACACGGTCGCAGTCACGAACAAGAACACGGTGATCGATACGGTGCTGAGCCCCAGTGAAGAAATCAGCTACGAATGGTTTCAGGAGCAGAAGAGGCTTACTGAGTTTCTATCGGGACTGTTCTCTTACAAGCCTTATATATCCCGAATAGCGGTGATCGGATTAAACGGCAAAGTATTCTTTACGGGCAGTCCGTGGATCGACCGCAGTTTTCTGGACACGAAGACGATGGAATTCATGTTGAACAACGGAGAACGCCATGCCTATTTCAAGCAAAAAGGCACCTCGGATGCCATTTCCGTCGGGCGGGTCATTCGGTATAACCGGGAGACGATCGGCGTGGTGATGGTGGATTTGAAGTATGATTTCATCCGCAATACGTACGGGGTGAAACCGACCGCCGACAGCATTCTATATGTCCTGGACGAACAAGGGGAGCTTGTGTACCAGTCCGATTCCGCCCCGTCCTCGGTCTCGCCGCAAATGCAGCAGGTCATTGATGGAAATACGGGAACGTTTCAAGGAGCTAAGGAGCAAAAGATCGACGGCAAATCCTATATCGTCGTAACCCAACGCTCCGAGCATACCGGCTGGGTTACCCGGGCGCTTGTCCCCCTTGACTCGCTGCTGAGCGAGTCCGTCCGAATCCGTAACCTGATGATCGAGGTCTCGGTCATTGTCTTCGCCGTGGTTCTGCTCGGGTCGCTGCAAATGTCTTCGCGTACGACCCTGCAAATCAGGCGGTTAAAAACGATGATGATGCGGGTCAAGGACGGAAATCTGTCTTTTCCGAAAACGGAAATCAAAACGAAGGACGAGATCGGCGATCTGTACCGGGTGTTCATTAGCATGATCGATGATTTAAAGCGTTTGATGCAGGACATCCGGATCAGCGAGCAGGCGAAGCACGAGGCGGAGCTGACGGCGCTGCAGGCGCAGATCCGCCCCCATTTTCTCTACAATTCGCTTAATACGATCAAGTACCTGGCCCATTTGAACGGAGTACCGAATATCGAAGAGGTATCCGGCTCCTTAATCGAACTCATGCGAAGCGTGCTTGGCAATTCCAACGAGTTCCTGACCGTCAGGGAGGAGCTGGATTATGTGAACTGTTATGTCTCCATCGTGAAGTATAAGTACATGGAACCGATTCCTGTCCATATCGAGGTTGAGGATGACGCTTTACTGGAATGCCGGGTATTGAAGCTAATGCTTCAGCCGATCGTGGAAAATGCGATCCAGCACGGAATAGGCTTGGCCGCGAAGGGCGGATTCATTCTCATCCGGGTGTACGGGGAAAGAGGGGACTTAATGATTGAAATTGTGGATAACGGGCCGGGAATATCCAAGGAGAAAATCGATTCGATTCTGGGGGATACCAGCAAGAATGAGAGCCCGTCCCGCTTTAGCGGCATGGGTGTGCGCAACGTGCATGAAAGAATCCGGATCATGTACGGGGAGCCCTACGGAATTCAGCTGTTCAGTGAAGAAGGGCTGTACACCAAGGTTGTAATCCGGTTCCCTCAAATAGATCAGGTCCAACAATCTCCAAGGGAGGTGAGCTAGCAGATGCTTCAAGTAATGTTAGTAGATGACGAACCGCTGGTGCATCACCATTTGGGGGCGATGTCGGATTGGAAGAGCCATGGTTTTGAATTAAGCGGTGAAGCGTACAGCGGGTCTATGGCTCTTCAGGCTATGGAACAATCGCAGCCGGATATTGCCATCATTGATGTAAACATGCCCGGCATGAACGGAGTGGAGCTTCAGCGGACGATCCGGGAACATTATCCGGCCGTAAAGACAATTATGCTCAGCAGCTATGATGACTATGATTATGTGCGCGAATGCCTTAGAAACGGAGCCGTCGATTACTTGCTCAAACACCGCCTGGATGAACAATCCCTGATCACCATTCTGAAAAAAGCGGAACAGGAGCTGCAGGAAGAAGCCAAGCAGCTTGGTTCCAGGGTGGCAGGCGGAGAAGCGGACGAGGGGAAAGGGATGGAATCTGTGCGCGAATTGGTAGCTCAGATGCTTATCGGCGTGCCGGGCGCTGCGCAAACGCTGGAGGAGGAGGTAAGGCAGAGCCGGCTATTCGCCGATTCGGTGCGGTTTGCGGCAGCCGCGGTCCAAATCGTCCCGTTCCGGCTTCTGACAGAATCGCGCAGCGATATGCAGATCAACCGTCTGGTCCGCCAAGCCGTGGAACTCGTACAGCAGAGTCTTGGAGATCCCGCTGAGCGGATGGCGGTATATGTGGAGAACGGCCGCCTGGGCGTGGTGTTTGCCTTCAAGGAGCGAAGCGAACAAGCCGCCGCCAGCGAAGCTGCAAGGCTCATGAGCAATGTCAGCCATTCGCTGGAGCTGTTCCTGAATTTGAAATGTATTTATGCGGTCGGGCATATTTGCGGCAGCATGTCCAAGCTCGAAGCCAGTTACCGCGGGGCGGAGCGGTCCATCGATGCGTCCCCCTCCTCCTTGAAGGAGGAGGACCGCGGTTCAAGCAGCCCGCGTCTTTCGTTGACCATTGAGGAACAGAAGCAGCTTCTTCTATCTATTGAAAGACTTGATAAGGAAGAGGTACATCGGTTGATCTCCGCCGTCTTTACCTCCATTCGGAAGCTGCCGCTTCATTCGCAAAGCGTCCAGATGGTCGTCAGCGAATTACTCTCGATCGGAGAGAAGACCGTGCCTATGGACGATGCCGCGGCGGTCGGATTACCTTCCCGGGAAGAGTTGGAGAATATCGGAAGCATGGCGGAAATCGAACAATGGCTCCTTACTTACTTTGAGAGCTTACTGGACCGGCTTCGCGAGCGTCAGGCATCCGGTCCATATTCAAGGCATGTCTCCCAAGCGATCATGCTCATTCTGGAACGGTATCAAAGCTACATTACGCTGGAGCTGGCAGCGGGGGCAATCGGGCTGAATACTTCTTATTTGAGCCGGATTTTCAAGGAAGAGACCCGGATGACCTTCTCCGAATATGTGAATCGGGTTCGCATTGACGCAAGCTGCAAGCTGCTGGAGAGCGGCCGGTTTACGGTTAAACAAATCAGCAGTCAGGTAGGCTTCACCACATATAACTACTTTTTCAAAGTGTTCAAGGAATCCACCGGCATGACGCCGCATGCTTATATGAGCCGGCCGGCCCGGGTGAGTAAATCCGTAAAATAAGTATAGTAAATAGTCAAATATGTAGAATTTGCAGTTCGAGCGGCTGAACTATAATGGGAACACATCAAAGGAAACGCTTACAACACGAGGCAAGGAACAAGATGAAGGAGGTCGTATTCGTAATGCAAAGACAATGGAGAAGAACGGCGATGAGCTTGATGATTATTGCCGCTCTGGCGCTCGGGGGCTGCAGCTCGGGCAACAATGGCAACAATGGCAACAAAGCTGCTGAGCCATCCAAGGGGACGGGAAATCAGACGGTAAGTAAAGATGGGTTCCCGATTGTACAGGAGCCGGTGAAGCTGAAAATGTTCACCCGGATCGCTCCGGTCAACGGACCTTTCAAGGAGATGCCGGTATTTCAGGATTACGAAAAAATGAGCAACGTCCAGATGGAATTCATTGAAGCGCCGACAGACGGATTCCCGGAGAAGAAAAACTTGCTCTTCGCATCCAATGAGTTGCCTGACATCATGTACCGCTCGAATATTACTCCATTGGAAGCCGTGCGTTACGGAGCCGGCGGGCAACTGATTCCATTGGAAGATTTGATTAAGGACTATGCACCGAATCTTAACAAACTGATGGAAGAGTATCCTGAAATTCGCGCATCGATCACTACGCCGGAAGGTCACATTTATACGATTCCCGGCATTGTTACGCTGGATTCGGCACGGACAGACAAGAGATGGATTAATACGGCCTGGCTGGAAAAGTTGAACCTGAAGGTGCCCGAAACCCTTGATGAGCTCTATGATGTGCTGGTTGCTTTCCGCGATCAGGATCCGAACGGAAACGGACAGAAGGATGAAATTCCTATGACCTCCCGTGTGGTTGGACTTCCTATTGTGGCTGCTTTCAGCGGATCGTTCGGTCTCGACCTCCAGTTCGGCTATAACGTCAACATTGCAGACGACAAGGTCGAAATCTGGATGGGAAGCGAGCGCAACAAAGAACTGCTTATGTACCTGAACAAGCTGTATGCGGAAAATCTGCTGGATCATGAAGTATTCTCTCAAACCGAAGCCCAATATTTGGCGAAACAAGGTTCCGGCAATACAGGGATATTCTTTGACCAGACGAATAATAACTTCCTGCCGATTTCCGATCAATATACCGGTATCGCTCCGTTTGAAGGACCGCATGGCGATCGACTGCAAAGCCAAAACGCTCCGGTTCCGCGCGACCAGGGTGCATTTGCCATCACTTCAGTCAATAAATATCCGGAAGTGTCCATGCGTTGGATCGACTATTTCTTTAGCGACGAAGGCTCAACCCTGCTAAGATTCGGCCGGGAAGGCGAGCACTACGAGCTGGTAGATGGAATTCCAACCTACAAGCCTGAGTTCTCGACGGCTGAGACTCAACCGAAGCTTACGCCATATGCCGGCGGAGGCGCGCCTCACCTGATCAGTGAATACGTCGGTTCGTACATCAATCCTCCGCAAGTTCAGGAAGCGCAAAAGGCGCTGGACCCGTACATGCCGAAGATCCGTTATGCGGCTCCGATGTTTGACGAAGCAACAGCACAAAAGGTGAACATGCTCCGCAATGATATCGACAAGTATTATGAAGAACAAAGCACGAAATTCATCGCAGGCTCATTGAGCTTCGACAAGTGGGATGAATTCCAGTCCACTTTGAAAAAGATGAACATTGAAGAGCTTCAGCAAATTTATCAAGACGCATATGACAAAATGGCTAAATAAGGCAGATCCTCTATGGGATAGGAGTGGATGTTCATGAAGAACGCAGAAATCCATGAGACTGCCGCGGCGCCCCAGTTCCGACCGGAACGGGGCAGCCGCCTTATCCGGCAGATCGCCAAGAGATACGATTTGTATCTCATGCTGCTTTTGCCGATCGCATGGTATTTGCTGTTTCATTACGGCCCGCTTTACGGGCTGCAGATTGCATTTAAAAATTTCGCCCCGGGCAAAGGAATCCTTGGCAGTAGTTGGGTGGGGCTCGAGCATTTCAAGCGTTTTTTCGATTCTTACTATTTCGGGCGATTGCTCTGGAACACGCTGTCCATCAATCTGATTTCTTTACTGGTTGCTTTCCCGATTCCGATTATGCTGGCATTGATCATTAACGAAATTCGCAGCAAAACGTACAGCAAATTGTTGCAAAACATTACTTACATCCCGCACTTTATTTCGGTTGTAGTCATCGTAGGTATTTTAACCGTATTCCTCTCGCCTACCGGCCCGATCAATACACTGATTCAGGCTTTGGGAGGATCGCCGACCCGCTTCATGGAATCGGCAGGCTGGTTCAAGACGATTTTTATCGGCTCGAACATTTGGCAAAACATGGGCTGGCAATCGATCATTTACATCGCGGGGCTCAGCGGTATCAATCCGCAGCTGTACGAAGCGGCCAAGATGGACGGAGCTTCCCGCATGCGGCGCATTTGGCACGTCTCTCTGCCAGGGATCGTTCCTGTCATCGTCATTTTGCTCATTCTGGACATCGGCCAATTCATGAACATCGGCTTCGAGAAAATATTACTCATGCAAAACAACTTGAACCTCGAAGCGAGCGACGTCATTTCCACCTTCGTGTACACCACCGGGATTTTGAAGGGAGAATACAGTTACACCGCTGCAATTGGGCTATTCAACTCCTTGATTAACCTGACGCTGCTGCTGATGGTGAACCGGTTCGCACGGAAAACGTCGGAGACGAGCCTTTGGTAATGGAGGAGGAGACGAATAATGCCTAAAGAAGCAATCGTGAAAGGTCCATCGGATGAACGCTGGTTCGATGTTCTCGTATATTTCATCGCAGCGGTGATTATTATCATCGTGCTCTATCCTTTGGTATTTGTAGTCAGCGCTTCGTTCAGCGACCCGGCGAGGGTGTTGAACGGGGAGGTGTGGCTGCTTCCGAAGGGAATCACACTGGATGCCTACAATAACATTTTGCACAACGACAAGATCTGGATTGGTTACCGGAATTCGATCTTTTACACCGTCGTCGGTACGCTGATCAATATTACTATGACACTGTTGGCGGCTTACCCTTTATCAAGACCGGATTTACCGGGGCGTAAGGGACTCATGCTAATTATTACACTAACTATGTTCTTCAGCGGTGGCTTGATTCCGAGTTACCTGCTCGTCAAAAACCTGGGTATGGTCGATACAATGTGGGCACTCATTATTCCCGGGGCCATCTCCACGTACAATCTGATCGTTATGAGAACGTATTTCCAATCCAGCATCCCTTGGGAGCTGCAGGAGGCGGCCCATATCGACGGCTGCTCCAACTGGCGGCTGCTGATCAGCATTATTCTGCCGCTGTCGAAGCCGATTTTGGCGGTCATGGTTCTGTTCTATGCGGTCGGCCACTGGAACTCCTTCTTTAATGCGCTGATTTATATCCGCACGGAAGATCTTTATCCGCTTCAATTGGTGCTGCGGGAAATCTTGATGATCAGCCAGTCTGCGGGCGTGGACGGCGGCAACGTCGGAATGGAGGAGAAGATTCTTCTTTCCGAGAGCATTAAATATGCGGTTATTATCGTATCCAGTCTGCCGGTACTGATTATGTATCCTTTCGTGCAGCGTCATTTTGTTAAGGGCGTCATGATCGGATCGATTAAAGGATAAATGGCAAATGGCAATGGAGGGTGAAAATTGAACAATAAAGCGACGATTACAATCGATTGCAGCCGGGTAAGCGAGCATACGATCAATCCATACTTATTCGGTCATTTCGTGGAGGATATACGCGATCATATGGAGGCCATGCTGGCCTTTCCGTTGATAGACATGGATTTTGAGAGCGAGGCGGATAGCAAGACGGAGGTGTCGGGAAGCTGGTATGCCTTTACGAACGGACGGAATACCAAGTACGCGCTGGAGGCATCCGCACCGAAGCATTCGGGACGCGCCCAGCGGGTCCGCATTCTGAGTGATGATGAGGCCTATGCAGGGATAGCTCAGAAGACTGCATTCAAAGGGCCGATGAAATATACGGTCAAGCTGGTGGCCAGAGCCTCGATCGAGCTTAACTATGTGATCGTTGAGGCTGTGGACCGGCTCAGCCAGGAGCGGCTGGGGTTGGAGCGCATCGAGCTGAATAGCCACAATTGGCAAGAGTATGAAGCGGTGCTGGCGGTCAGCCGGGATTGCGCCGATGCGGAGTTCCGGGTATACGTGCCGGCTGAACATCCGAGATGGCGAGACAGTGTATCTACCGGCATGCTGTGGATCGATCACGTGTCCCTCCTCCCCGAGGATCATATCGGACTCGTGAAGCGGGAAGTCGTTGAAATGTCGAGAGATTTGAATGCCGGCATGATGAGGTTAGCCGGTAACTATATCAGCGCCTACCACTTCGAGCACGGCATCGGACCTGTGCTTGAGCGCCCTGTCATGTTCAATGAGGCATGGGGAGGATGGACCAGCAAATACTTCGGGACGGATGAGTTCATCCATTTCTGCCGGGAGTTGAACGTAGAACCGCTGATTTGCGTGAATGACGGCTCGGGTACTCCGGAGGAAGCTGCGCAGTGGATTGAATATTGCAACGGCGGCATCGACACGCCGATGGGGGCGAAGCGTGCCGCGAACGGACATCCTGAACCGTACGACGTCAAGTATTGGGAAATCGGCAACGAGGTATGGGGAGCCTGGCAGGTAGGGACCTGTACGGGCGAGCAGTTCGCACGGCGAACCTTATCCTTCATCGAAGCGATGAAAGCGGCGGACCCTTCGATTGTGATTCTTGCCTGCGGACATACCGATCAGGACTGGAACAAGGCGGTGCTGGACATCGCGGGGGAAAGAATCGACTATCTGACCCTGCATTTGTATCACGGCTACAATCGTTTTGCGATGGACCGGAGTACGCCTGCGGAGGAACGCTATAAAGCAATCACCGCCTTCCCGGAATGGACGCGGCTCAACATCGAAGAGACACGGGAACAGATCCTCTCCAACCCGAAGCACAGCCATGTGAAGCTGGCGATTACCGAGTACAATACGATGTATTATCCAAATAATGTCCGAAAGGGACTGCCCGACGAGCATACATTGGGCGCGGCGGTCGCTAACGCCGCCAACCTTAACGAAATGCTGCGTTCAAGCGATTTAGTGCATATCGGAAGCTTCTCCGATCTCGTGAACGGATGGCTCGGCGGCTGCATCCGGGTAGGCGATTATTATGCCGATCAATACTGCGGGAAAGCTCCCGGCTGGAGCGGGCATCCGCTCAAGGTATACGGAACGCCTACTTACGAAGTTATGAAGCTGTACGCGGGACGTGATATTTCCAGCATGCTTCCGGCAAAGGTAGAGGGCGGCACCTTCGCTGTTCAATCCAACAAACCGGCACCGATTGATTTGGACGCTTTGCCGGATCTGGATGTCGCTGCATGCACAAATAAAGACAGAAGCACGATCACTCTGTTTATCGTCAACCGGAGTTTGCAAGAGGTAAGAGCTGCTTTGGATCTTAGAGAGCTTTATACTGCCAAAGACACCGTGCTTTATGAAATCACTGGAGAATCCGAGTGGGATATTAATTCCGTCTTTGCCCCGGATTACATCTCCTGCAAGTCCAACTCCATTCCGTTCGAAGCCTGGAAGGCGGGTTATCCATTGCGTCCGGCATCGGTCTATGCACTGGAGATTAGAACTAAATAACTTTCTGGAGGAGCAAGATGACAACCAAGGGCTATATCAAAGATTATCCAAGACCCCAATTCGTGCGCGAAAAATGGATGAACCTGAACGGCGAATGGGACTTCCGTTTTGACGACTATAACGTCGGGGAAATCGAAAAATGGCAGGAACAGCTGGCAGGAAGTCATAAGATTACTGTTCCATTTACGTATGAAACCCAGGCTAGTGGTATCGGCACCTCGGAATTTCATTCGCGGGTATGGTACAGCAAGAATGTGTCGATTCCGAAGGAAGAGGAAGGAAAACGGGTAATCCTGCATTTTCAGGCCGTGGATTATATCGCCAAGGTATGGGTAAACGGTGTGCTTGCCGGCAGCCATCAAGGGGCCTATGCCGCATTTTCCTTCGATATTACGCCTTACCTGATATTTGGCGAGGATAACATTATCACATTAAAAGCGGAGGACAGCGACGACTGCACCCAGCCACGGGGCAAGCAGCGGTGGACGAAGGACAATTTCGAATGCTTCTATGTACAGACCACCGGCATTTGGCAGACGGTATGGCTGGAATATGTGGATGAGCAGCGGCTTGATAGGGTGAAAATTACACCTGATCTCGATCATGCCAGAGTAGCCTTCGATTACCGGGTACACGGCCTGGAAACGGCAAAGGGAACCCTAAGACTGGAAGCCATAGTGACGATGAAGGACCGCCATGTAAAGACGGTAAGCCTGGTGATCGACCGGCCTCGCCAGAGCGTGGAAGTGGACCTGGTGCATGAAGTGAACGGTCCTTGGAAAAGAATCTTCTGGTCACCGCAACAGCCGAATCTCTATGATGTAGAATTTGTGCTGTATCAGGATGATATCGTAGTGGACCGCGTGCTATCCTATTTCGGCATGAGAAAGGTATCCATCGAAAAGGGCAAGGTACTTCTCAACAATGTGCCAATCTATCAAAGACTGATGCTGGACCAGGGCTACTGGACAGAGAGTCATTTGACCCCGCCGAGCGAGGAGGCGCTTATTGCCGACATCGACTATATGCTGGAGATGGGCTATAACGGCGTGCGCAAGCACATGAAGGTTGAAGATGCCCGCTTCTTGTACTGGTGCGACGTTAAGGGCCTCCTGGTATGGTCGGAAATGGCCGCAACGTTCGAATTTCATGATGATGCGGTGGAGAACTTCACCAAAGAATGGTTGGAAATACTTCATCAGCAATATAACCATCCGAGCATTATCACCTGGGTGCCGTTCAATGAGTCCTGGGGAATTCCGTACATTCTGCATGATCAAAGACAGCAGAAATTTACGGAGAGCATTTACCATCTCACCAAGTCGTATGACCCTTACCGTCCGGTAATTACGAATGACGGTTGGGAGCACACGGTCTCCGATATTATAACTTTGCACGACTATGTGGAGACCGGGGAGAAGTTCCTGAAGCGGTATGCAGGTAACAAGGATGCAATCGTCAACAAGGAGATCACCTGCAATCAATGGAAGTACGCGCTCGCCGACGGCTACGAGTATAAAGGCCAGCCGATCATGATCACCGAATTCGGCGGGATCGCCTTCCAGTCGGATAAAGGCTGGGGCTACGGGCATCAGGTACAGACGGATGAAGAGTTCCTTGAGCGCTTTGACGGCTTAGTACAGGCGATCAAGAGTGTGGATTATATTTGCGGATTCTGCTACACCCAGCTTACCGATGTTCAGCAGGAAATCAACGGCCTTCTGACGGAGGACCGCAAGCCGAAATTCCCGCTCGCCAAGATCAAGGAGATTAACTTGAAATAACTCGCAATTGAAGAGAAAGAGCCGAAACTGATAATTTCAGTTTGGGCTCTTTTTTTGTGCAAGACGAATGATGTAAAGAGAGACGCAGTCAGAATTTGATTGCTGATGAAATAGGAAAGCGGATACAATTCCTGAGCTGGATAAAATTAGTCAAACCCTTGTTGCAGCGCGGATTTTTTTGTTTGACAGATCTAAGTAATTCACCCATAATACAATTCATACTAAATTTATCCGCTTTATTGGAATAGGGGGAGTAAGCATGTTGAAGTTAAAAGGGTCTTTTAAAAAATCGGCTTGGATTGGCGCATTATCAGTTCTTATTTTGGTTCTGGTTGCCGGCTGCTCCGGTTCCAACAATAAACCCGCTGAAAATAACGGCGCTCAAAGTCAAAGCACTAATCAGAACGCGGAAGCGGGCAAGCCTGCAGTAGGAGGTACCTTCGTTTACGGGCGGCCTGCTGCGGTAACATCGCTCGACCTACATAACCAGATCACGGCAAACAACGCTTTTGCCATTGATAAAGTATTCGAATCACTGGTCTCTTTCAACAACGAAGGGGAAATCGTAGATTGGCTGGCCGAGTCTCACAACATCAGCGAGGATGGCTTGAAATATACGTTCGTGCTGCGCGAAGGCTTGAAATTTTCAAACGGTAACGAAGTTACGGCGGAGGATGCCGTATTCTCTCTGGAGCGGCATTTGAAGGTAGGGGGACCATTAGCGATTGCGGCAAAAGTGGATTCCGTCAAAGCTACGGATAACCGCACGCTTGAAATTGTTCTCCAGGAGCCGTATACGCCTTTCATTTCCGAGCTGTCCAACTTCTCCAACGGGATTATCCCGAAAGATTTCGGGGGAGTTTCCGAAGAAGAATTTTTCAAAAATCCGGTGGGTACAGGGCCGTTCGTGGTTGAAAAGTGGGACCCGGCAGGCGATCTGACATTTGTTAAGAATTCGAATTATTGGCAGGAAGGGAAGCCGTATATCGACAAGCTTGTTTACAAGCTGATCGAAGATGACAGTCAGGCGATCAACCAGCTCAAAGCGGGAGAAGTGAACGGAATTGAATCCTTGGCGCTGCAAAACGCGAATGAGATCAAGCAAGGTCCCGATACGGCCGTCGTTACTAACGGAAGCTGGGTGACGGAGCAACTGTTCTTCAATACCCTGGATAAGCATTTTTCCGACGTGCATGTTCGCCGCGCTTTAGCGCTGGCTATCGACCGTGAAGGTTTGACCAATGCGCTGACCTTCGGTTTTGCAAAGCCTGCAATTTCCTTGCTGCCGACAGCAATCCCGTACAACTCACACGATCAGGTCAAAGCGCTTGATTTTAATATCGATGCCGCCAAGGAGGAGCTTGCCAAATCCGCCTTCCCTGACGGTTTCAGCACCAAATTGCTGGTCGCTTCCGGCAACAGCACAAGAGCTCAAGAGGCGCAAATTATTCAGGCAGCGGGCAAGGAGATCGGGATTAATATCGAAATTGAATCGATTGAACTCGCTACGTTCCGCGAAAGATTCTTTGCTTACGATTTCTCGGCCATGCTGAACAGCGGCCAAGCCGATGCTCCGGAAGCGAATTCGATCATCGCTTTCCAAACCGATCCGGAAGGCTTCAGCAAATCGTACTGGACGCATTATACCAATGACGAAGTGACCAAGCTGCTGCGCGAAGGACAGAAGTCGCAGGACGGACCGGAACGGGCCGAAATTTATTCCAAGCTGCTGCAAACCTTGGCGGACGAAGTGCCTTACATTCCGCTTTTCTATCCGGATATTTTGAAAGGCGTGTCTTCTTCCGTGGATGGCATCGTTGTTTTGCCGAACGGCAGTATCCGCTTCGAAGAAGTTCAATTTAAAAAATGATGAAACTAAGCAAAACGTTTAGTGCATCGGCCGGAATCAAATCCAGGGGATCCTCCCTTTGGCTGGTGATAGTTCTGGTAAGAGCGCTGGTCGTCATTCTCTGCGTGACTACAGCTGTGTTTTTCTTGATCCGAATTGTCCCTGGGGACCCCGCGAAAATGATCCTGGGCGAATACAGTACACCCGAGGCGCTCGAGAGCATGCATCATGCTCTCGGGCTCGACCTCTCTTTAGGGGAGCAGTTCCTCCGATTTCTCAAGATTCTGTTTACGCAAGGGGATACGGGGAATTCCATCATCTCGGGAACCTCCACAAGGGAGCTGATTGCGGACCGGGCGCCAGTTACCTTGCTGCTTATCGGATTGGCCAGTGTTTTTGCGATCATCATCGCCCTTTTGCTGGCTACGCTTGCGGCTACGAATAAAGATAAGCTGCCGGACCATTTGATCCGTATTTTTCCAACAATTACTTTAGGTATGCCCGTTTTTTGGGTTGGTTTGCTTCTAATTTTACTGTTTAGCGTCAGGTTGGGTTGGTTTCCCGTCGGAGGGGTCAAAGAAGGCTGGGTCGGTACCGTGCATAGCCTCGCGCTTCCGGCGATCACCGTAGCTTTTTCGCAAATTCCCACCCTGGTTCGTTCGTTACGAGCTCAAATGCTGGATGTATTGGAATCCGATTTCGTGGTCACGTTGAAGGCGGCCCGTATTCCAAGAGCGATCATTCTGTTCAAGCATGTGATGCGGAATGCGGCGCTTCCTACGCTGATGCTGTTCGGGGTAAATCTGTCGTACCTGATCGGAGGTACCTTAGTCGTTGAACAAGTATTCGGCATCAAGGGAATCGGCAGCTTGCTGTTCTCCTCCATTGCCAAGCGGGATTTCCCGGTCATCCAAGGAATAGCGCTTTATTGTGCGATCTCTGTCGTGATCATCAGCCTCCTCGTTGAAATCATTTCCTGGTGGCTTGATCCCAGAACGAAAGGAAAATCATGAAACAGATGAGAATAGACCCCAGGTTGAATGGATACGGGAATAGGACAAGTTTTTTCGGCAGAATTTGGAGCACTCCGACCCTGCTGGTGGGAACCTTCATGTTTGCGGTGCTTGTCCTCCTGGCCGTATTCATTCCGTTTATAAGTCCTTATCAGCCTTCCGAGCAAAACCTGAGCGCTTTTTTGCAGCCCCCGTCCGCCGAACATTGGCTGGGGACGGACCAATTGGGACGCGATCTGTTTACGAGACTGATTTATGCGGCCCGGACGGATTTGAAAATCATGGTGCTGGCCGAGATCATTCCGTTTTGTACCGGCCTATTTCTGGGTATGGTTGCGGGGTATTACGGGAAATGGCTTGATACCGTCATTACGTTGCTCACGGACACGTTTATCGCGTTTCCTTTTTATTTGATCGTTATCATCGTTGCTTTTGCCAGCGGGGCAGGGGAACGCGGCATTTATATCACTTTTATACTCGTAGGCTGGATCGTGTTTGCCCGGGTAACTCGCGGGCTTACCGCCTCATTTCGCCAGCAGGAATGGGTAGCGTCCGCTCAAACGCTTGGGCTGCCCGGCATAAGAATTATTTTGCGCCATATTCTGCCGAATGTATTGCCGCAAGCGATCGTGGTCCTCATGACCGATATGGTCGGGCTGCTGGTAGCGATTGTGACGCTAGGGTATCTTGGCATCGGGATTACGCCGCCAACGCCGGATTGGGGAACGATGATTTCCGACGGGCAGTCTTTTATCACCACGGCCTGGTGGCTCTCTGCAGTTCCGGGTTTCGCGGTGGTGTATACGGGAATTGCGTTGTCCCTTGTAGGTGACGGTTTGGCGGATCTATGGAGGAAAAAATAATGTCTTACAATATCATTCTGGAAGTAGAGGATCTGTCGCTGGAGACAAAGCAGCATCATAGATTGGTGAACCGGGTCAGCTTTGCGCTGGGCAAAGGCGAGACTATAGGCTTGGTGGGCGAATCGGGATCCGGGAAATCGTTGACACTGCGTGCGATTCTCGGACTTCTTCCGCGCGGTGTGGAGAAAGTGGACGGAACTATCAAAAGCGATGAGCGCACCGCCATGGTCTTTCAGGATCCCCGAGGGGCGCTCGACCCGCTTTGTCCGGTCGTGAAGCAGCTTTCGGAAGTTGTTCGTTTCAGGCAGCAGGTAAGCAAAAAAGCGGCTCGCGAAATCGCGCTTGAGCTGCTCGAAAGGCTTGGGCTGCCAGATTCTTTAAAAACGGCCGACCGGTATCCAAGCCAGCTTTCGGGCGGACAATGCCAGCGCGTGGTCATCGCGATTGCGCTGGCGTGCAAGCCGAGCATTCTGCTCTGCGACGAGCCTACGACGGCGCTTGACGTCACCGTTCAGAAGCAAATCATAGAAACGATTTCAGCTTTGCAGAAGGAACTGGGCTTTGCCATGGTATTTGTAACGCATAATCTTGCGGTAGCCGCGGCGATGTGTTCCAAACTGTGCGTGATGAAGAACGGGGAGATCGTGGAACAAGGGGAGACCCTCGAACTTCTCCAACATCCGAAAGATCCCTATACGCAAATGTTGATTAACTCGGTGCTTCCCGTGTCGGAGCTGGAAGGGAGCGGGCGGATATGGACTTAGCTCTCCAGGTGAACCATGTTTCGGTGCATTATGGCGGGTTTACGGCCCTGGATGATATCAGTTTGGATTTGCAGCGGCATAAAGTGCTGGGGCTTGTCGGAGAGTCGGGCTCGGGCAAATCCACACTCGCCCGGGTGATTGCCGGGTTAATCACACCCGGTAGCGGCGAGATTAAGCTGGGTACGCAGCCCTTGTTAAAGAAGAGAACCCGTGAACAGCACAAACAGATTCAGATGATCTTTCAGAACCCGGACGCTTCGTTGAATCCAAAGCACTCGGTCCGGCAAATTCTGTCCGAGGCGTTATTGTTTCACCGAATCGTGGATCGCGCCCAAGTCGAAAAAAGATGCAAGGAGCTTCTGTCCAAGGTTCATATCGAAGAAAGCGGGTTGGACCGGTATCCCCATGAATTTTCCGGCGGCCAGCGGCAGCGGATCGCGATCGCGCGCGCTCTAAGCGTGGAGCCGAGCCTGCTGATCGCGGACGAACCGACGAGCGCCCTCGACGTCTCGGTGCAACGAAGCGTACTGGAGCTGTTCGGCAAGCTTAAGGAGGAATTGAATCTGACCATGCTGTTCATTTCCCATGACTTGGGAGTCATCCATGAGATTAGCGATACGGTTGCGGTAATGCGTCAGGGACGGCTGGTGGAACTGAATCCCAAGGACCGGTTCTTCGCCAACCCTGAATCGGAATATAGTCTCGAACTATTATCTGCAGTGCCGAGAATGCCGAAACCAAGCACTCCAGGAGGTTTAACAACATGAGCCAACAATATGCGGGATATGTACCGTTGTCCTTATCCGAATATGAAATACTTAACGTTTTGCTGTCCCGGCTGTTGTCCACAAAGCATGCTCCGGTAATCATTCCCGGGGAGGCGATCCTGGGCATAGAAGCGGTGGCTGCCGGGATCTCGGCTCCGGGCCGTACGATTTTGAATGTAGTGACGGGGCCTTACGGGAGCTTGTTCGGGACATGGCTGGAACGCGGCGGAGCAACGGTAGTCGAGGTGAGAGTCCCTTTTGATGAGGTTGTGACGGTAAAAGAAATTCATGACGCAATCGTCCGGTTCCGTCCGGTCGCGATTTCTTTCGTCCATGCTGAAGTGGTTACGGGGGGATCCAATCCGGCCCGGGACATCTTAAAGCTTGCCCGTGAATATAACCTCATTACGGTGATGGATTCCGTTTCGGCTGTTGGAGGAGAGAGCTTGCCGGTTGATGAATGGGCGGCCGATTTCGTAGCGATCGGAGCGCAAAAGGCGTTGGCCGGTCCCAATGGCGTTAGCGCCGTAAGCGTCTCCCCGCGAGGCTGGGAGTTTCTTGAATCCAACAAGAACGCGCCGCGCAACTCCATCCTGTCTTTACTGGATTTGAAGCCTAGTAAAGATGGTACGGCACCGCTTCGGGTTCCTCCCAACATACCTGTCTTGGAGGCGAGGGCTCTAATCGCTGCTTTGTCGCTTGTCGAAGAGGAAGGGCTGGAACAGGTGATCAAGCGTCATGAACTTGCCGCGGCATCAACCCTGGCAGGCCTTAAAGCATTGGGAATCGAGACTTGGCAAAAGGATAGCAGACATTATTCAACGCTTACTACGACGGTAAGGATTTCCGGGGAAAAGAGCTTGCTGATCGACCGTCCTATCGGTATCGTAGCCCCTGGTGACGGGGAATTATTCGGGCAGCTGCTGCGAATCAACCATTTCGGGGCGAACGCTTGCCGCCGGAGCGTGGAAGAAGCCATCAAGACGCTTGCGCAGTTGTTGAACCGGGACCCGGATCAAGCGCTTGAAGCGATTCTACAAGTTTGGGGGGAGAAGCATGAGTAATAAAGGTCTCCAAGCTCAATCATTTAATCGAGTTTATATTGCGGGCATTCAGGGAGAACGCTTCGATATTTCCATTCGGAACGGAGTGTTCCATTCGATTGCCGAATCGGGGCCGGTTCCTGACGAGGGGGCTGTTCCAGCCCAAGACTTGTGGATTAGCCCGGGGATCATTGATCTCCATACCCATTTGGCTTGGACGGATTTCGATCACGCCGATCAATTGAAACGCGGCGGCCAGGAAATTGAAGAAATGCAGGCTCGAGCCTTTGAAGCCACACTTCGCACCGGCGTAACAACGGCGAGGGACGCGGGCGGACTGTTACCCGGCACGGCCCAACATCTGGTTCAGACGTATCAGGTACCGTTGCGGGTTCATACCAGCAGCGAGATGCTTGGAGCCGCGGACGCCAAGGGCACTATTCATTTGGAGCAGCGACTGAACCAGATCTACGATACTGGTGCGGGCTGGGTCAAGATTATGGCAACGGGCGGCCTAGGGGCGCCGACGGAAAAGGTGCTGGACCCGGTGTTTTCGGAGAAAGAGTTCTCCTTCATCGTGCGCCATGCACATGAACATGGCAAAAGGGTGCTGGTTCATACCTGGGGCGGTGCGACCGTGGACTGGTCCGTCGATGCCGGCGTAGAGTCGATCGAACACGGCATGTTCCTAACCGAGGAGCAAGCCGGAAGACTTGCCGAATCCGGCGTGGCCTTTGTGCCGACGACGTCGATCTACAGGATTGCCGCCGATCCCAAGGGCGTATTGGCGTTGAATCCGGTCATTTGTGAGCGGGCCGCCCGCGCCGCCGAAGCTCATCCTAAAGCGATTGCCTATGCCAAGAGAGCCGGGGTGCAGATCGGATTCGGAACGGATTATGCAACGCCTGCGCTTCATGGTTACAACCTGCAGGAGCTCGACACCTTGACGGATTATGGATTAACCCGCGCGGAAGCCTGGCAGTCAGCCACCGGGAATGCGGCCGAAATTTTGGGTTGGGGTCACCAATTGGGACACATTGCTGAAGGGTACATTGCGGATGCCGTAATTTTCGATACAGATCCGTTTTTGGCGGATAATGCAAATAGCCTTCGTAAACATATCGTTACCGTCCTTACCGGAGCAAAGGAGTAGTATATAAGATGAATAAAGAATGAGATGCAGGCAAGGGAGTAAAATGATTCCGAAGAAAACGACATGGTTGCATTTGGTTCCGGATTTCAACCGATTCAGATTCTATAAGATCATGAAATCTGGAACCAACAGCGATCGCAGGAACATTTTACGTACTTGCCACACATCCATTTCAATAGTTCATCTTATATCGCAAGATTTACAGATGGAATTGGGGAAAATAGGTTAAGCATGAGAGCCGGACTGTATAAATCAGCCCTGGCTCTTTTTGCATTGAGCATGGGAGTGACTCTGTACAGCTTCAAGCTATTGACTTGGAGTGCACTCTAAGTTGTACATTAGTTGCATTAGAAGGATTTGGAAAGGAGATCCATATATGACGGATAAGGATTTGACGATTCAACAGGTCGCAGGCCTGACGGGATTGAGTGTGCATACGCTTCGCTATTATGAAAAAATCGGACTGATGGATCCGATCCGACGGGCGAAAAACGGACATCGAGCCTATCATATGGACGATATGGAATGGATCCAGTTGATCGTTCGTTTACGCTCCACCGGAATGCCGATCGTAGAAATGCAGCGCTTTGCGGATATGATGCGGATGGGGGATGCGGGTATTAGCCGGCGGAGAGCGCTCCTTGAGGAGCACGAACAAAAGCTGATGTTACAGGCGAAGGAACTGGAGGATACGCTGGCGGTTTTGCGCGACAAGATCGCTTATTACCGGGCTTGGGAAAGCGGAGAACATTCGGGTTAGAGTCGGTGTTTTCTGGACTATCTGACGGACCGGATTCAAATTTAATGTTAAGGGGATGTTTTCAGTGCAGCAGATGAAATTAGGTGCCACAAGTCTACAAGTCAGTGCGCTGGCTTTAGGATGTTTGAATTTCGGATCCTGGACGGGCCTGAGTGACTCTTATCGTCTGTTGGATCAATATGTGGATGCGGGAGGATCCTTCCTCGACACGGCGAACAATTACGCTTTTTGGAATGAAGGATGTATTGGCGGGGAAAGCGAGTCCTTATTAGGACGGTGGATGAAAGAACGAGGCAACCGCGGTCAAATGTTTATTGCGACGAAGGCGGGAGCCAAGCCTGCGTATCCCGGAGCGGGGTTCGAGAATATGGAAGGTTTGGGCCGGAAGGCGATTGAAGCCGCCATCGATGAAAGCCTGCGGCGGCTTGGCACGGATTATGTGGATTTGTATTACGCTCATATTGACGATACATCCACCCCGCTCGAAGGGACGCTCGAGGCTCTGGACGAACTTGTTCGGAAGGGAAAGGTAAGGGCGATCGGCTGCAGTAACTACTCTCTCTCACGACTGAAAGAGGCCCAGGGCATCAGCGAAGCGGGGGGCTTGACCCCATACTCCTGCGTTCAGCAACGCTATACCTATCTGCGGCCTCGAAGGGATGCCGATTTCGGGGTTCAAGTCAGCGCCGATGAAGAACTGATAACTTATTGCCGGAACCGGGACGATCTTTCCCTCCTGGCGTATTCTCCATTGCTAAACGGCGCGTATACGAGGAAAGATGTGTCCATCCCGGAATCGTATGGAGGATCGGAATCGTTATCCAGATTAGAGATGTTAAAAGAGGTCGCCGCCGAAACCGGAGGGACGATGAATCAAATCGTTCTGGCCTGGATGTTGCATAGCGATCCGGCAGTAATTCCGGTCATTGCGGCCAGCACTCCGGAGCAGCTCGGAGAGAATTTGGGCTCACTGGATATCAAGTTGAGCAGGGAACAGTTAGAACGATTAAATCAAGCCTAAACAGAGATATTTTTTACGTTGTCATTTTCCCGTTTCCTCATTATAGTTAGTTTATTGCGCTTACATAGATTCGGCACCTTAGATGAGGGCCATGGGGAGAGAGAACATGATTTACGGGTTTTTATTGTTATTGGTAGCTTGTTTTTTTCAAGGAAGCTTCGGGCTCGGGATGAAGAAATATCAGCCTTTTTCCTGGGAAGCGTTTTGGGTGGTCTTCTCGGTCATCGGTATTTTGCTGATTCCGATCGGTTGGACATGGCTGGAAGTGCCGGAATTTATGACATATGTGCGGGAGACTCCGCCGCAAGTTCTGTGGTTGGCTTCATTTTGCGGTCTGCTGTGGGGGATCAGCTCGATCCTGTTTGGCAAAGCGGTGGACTCGATCGGGGTATCTCTCACCTATGGCGTGAATATGGGGATATCCGCTTCGGCGGGCTCGTTAATTCCTTTGCTTATCTTCGGAAATATTCCGGTAGCCCGTTCCTTTATTCTGCTGCTGGCCGGAATGATGATCATGCTGGTCGGGGTGGTTGTCATTACGAAGGCGGGGCTTGATAAAGAAAAAAGCCTCAAGAAGCAATTGCAGCAGGGACAAAAGAGTGGAGCCAAAGCAAGTGATAAGCCGTTGTCCAAGGGACTGATTATGGCTTCCATTGCCGGGTTGGGTTCGGCAGCGATGAATATCGGGTTTTCTTACGCCAACCAGACACTGGACATTGCGGCCGGGCACGGCGTATCCGAGATGAGCGCCAGTCTGATTCCCTGGGTGATCACGTTATCCGGCGGATTCGTGGCCAATTTCTTGTATGCCTTTATTATGCTGATCAAAAACCGGACCTACCGCGATTATGTCGCACCGGGATCGGGGAAGGCCTATGCCAAAGCGATCGTTACCTCATTTGTGTGGTTTTTTGCCCTTGGATTTTATGCGAAAGCTACGGTAATGCTCGGGCCGATCGGCGCAAGCGTCGGCTGGCTGGCTTTTAACGGCTTGGCTTTGATCGTAAGCAATGCATGGGGACTCAAGGACGGGGAATGGAAGGGATTTGCCAAGTCCAAAAACCTGCTGCTTAAGGGAAACGTGATTCTGATCGCTTCCTGGATTGTGGTGGGCATCGCCAATGGTTTGGCATAAACGAAAGCTGCGGAGACTAGAATGCAAAATGACGATGCAGAGGGTATTCATTCATCCTCGGCACCGTCATTTTTTATTGCCCGTCAGATTATAGGTATATCCATTCTTACCCCTGTGCCGAAGTACCCGGCTTCGAATTTGATTTGGGGGCGGCGAAGATGTCCCGGTATTGGCCTGGCGTCATGCCTTCCTGCTTACGGAAGGAACGGATAAAGTTCTGAGAAATTCGCCAAGACTGCAATCCTCTATTGCCGGGTGGGCCGGCATATTCATCCTTTGGGATGGGATAACTGGGATGATCCCGCAAATGAGTCAACCGTTCGCTACGAGGAATATGGATCGAGGAATGTCTCGAATGTGCAACCGGGACGCGTACCGTGGGCGGAATGCTCGGAGACGGCCCCGGGGAGGAGCGGTTCCGGAAGGAGTCGGTTTTTGGCGGGCTTCCATTTTTGTCTAAGACTACTTCGAGGATGCTGGCATACCATGAAAAGTAAGCTTCAAAAGAGATTTGTTTTGCTTGTTGACTCGCTTGAGAAAAGGTGATAATATATATTTCGTTGCTGCAAAACATTGCATCGGCGAAATTTGCGGTCGTGGCGGAATTGGCAGACGCGCACGGTTCAGGTCCGTGTGGGCTAACCCCCCGTGGAGGTTCGAGTCCTCTCGACCGCATCCTTTCATCAAAAACAGGTTTCTGATCTGCTTATCCGGCAGAACAGAAACCTTTTTGCTGTTTGAAATCTTTATTCCATTGCTTTAAACGTTGCAGTCCTCGTTGTGCTATTCCAATCCACTTGAACCCCAAGGATTTCAGCAAGCTGTCTAACGGGTAAGAAAATTACCCCGTTTTTAACGTAGGTACGGCACCTTCCAAATCAACCTTCTTACCGTCCACCCACATTTCCGATTTTCCGATATGCATGACGATGCTTTTTGATCGTCAAATCGTTGGGTGATCCATAACCGGACATGGGCTCCGGCTTATTCCACGGGTGAGACTCGGGCCTATGTCTCCACAATCGCTACCGAACCTGGAACAGGGCTAGCTGCTCTATGGGCGGGAGCAATAAATGAGAAAAGTCTGCTGATGATCTCAGAACCGCCAAGCAGGAAAAATACGGGAACCAGGCCGGTGTAATAATGCCAGGTTTGAGAACAATACTTCCGCGTAACGGGAGTCAGCATATTCTGCACCATCCAGAGGATTGTGCCAATGAATGATGCCAAGGGACCGAAATTTCGGATCATAGGCTCCAAATGTCGGGACAGCCGCTCGTCCTGAATAGAGAATGCTATAATGGTCGCCATAATCGGTTCAGCCGGGGAGGAGAGAAACTCATGTTTGAAAAGTGTGATCGTTCGCGGGTCAAAGGCTTCTTGCGGGCGGAAGGAAAAAAGGTAGTGAACGAAGACGGCGAGGAAATCGTCCTTACAGGCTGGGGACTAGGGAACTGGCTGTTGTGCGAAGGATATATGTGGCTGTCCCATAACAGCCGGTTCGATCGCCCGCACCGTATCGAAGCGGTGATCCGCGAGCTGGCGGGGAGCGAATATGCCGAACATTTTTGGAAGCGGTTTCGGGATGATTATGTTACCCGAGAGGATATCCGGCTTATGGCGGAGCAAGGATACAATTCGGTGCGCATCCCGATTGGATGGCGGGTTCTGATGGAAGACGAGCCCGGAATCCTCTGGAAAGAGGATGGCTTCCAATTGATCGACCGGTGTCTGGATTGGTGCGAGGAGTTCGGACTTTACGCCTTCCTGGATTTGCACGGCGCACCCGGCGGCCAGACCGGAGCGAATATCGATGATTCGATCGATGATTTCCCGCGGTTGCTGACCGATGAGGACAGCTGGATCAAAGGGATCGAGCTATGGAAGGAGCTTGCCCGGAGGTACCGCGACCGCTGGATCGTGGGCGGCTATGATCTTCTGAACGAACCGGTGCGCCCGGGGATCATGGAAGGAAAGCATGAGCACTATCTCGTACGAAAACTGGCGGCATTTTATGAGGAGGCCATCGCCGCGATCCGCGAGATCGACTCCAGGCATATGCTGTCGGTGGAGGGGCATCATTGGGCCACAAATACGGCTGTATTCTACAAGCCATACGATCACAACATGGTCATCCATTTCCACCGCTACGCTTGCATGCCCGGCAAAGAGGCGTATGAAGAATTTCTGGAGCTGTCCGAATCCCTGAATCAGCCGCTATGGCTGGGGGAAACGGGAGAAAACGATCTTGAATGGTTTGCAGCCATGTATCCGCTGGCTGTGTCGCTCGGGATCGGCTATAATTTATGGCCGTGGAAGAAGATGGAGCGCCCGAATTCCCCATACACCGTAAACAAACCTGATGGCTGGGATGAATTCCTTGCCTATACCGAAGGCGGGCCTCGGCCGAGCTATGAACGGACCCAACAGATTCTGGACGGTTACCTCGAAAATATCAAGGTGGAGAACTGCACCGCTCATCCTGTAGTCACGGCTTCCGCTTTCCGGCAGCCCGGATGCCGCGTCCGGGGGACGGATTTCGATGAGTTGCCGGGTAAAGGAGTATCCTTCAGCGGCAACCGCCTGGAAGGCAATCTCTATAAGTATCGGGCCGCTACCGGTATGGGAATCGTTCCGATTTCCGACGAGCCCCAAACAAAGGCGTTCGGTTTTGACAGCGGTTGGAAGAACCTCGCGCTCGAGCTTACCGCAGACGAATTCGCTACTTATAGTTTCTGCTCAATCAAACGAGGCAACACGGTCACATTAGAGCTGATTTGTAAGGAAGAAGCGAGAGTCTCTGTACTGCAAGACGGGGTGGAGACGCTAAAAACTACGCTGTCCCCAAGTGATAAAATATCCGCGCTGCTCACGGCCGAGCTTGCTCCGGCAGACAATTCAAAAATCACGGTCAAGGTGGAGAGCGGCCGTATCGAGCTTCACGCGTTAGGGCTTGACTGATCCTGCCAGGAGGTAAGAAATAAAAAAGAGTTGACTCATTTTATTCCGCGTGATATTTTATATCTTGTCGCTGCGGAAAACATTTCCACGGATAACGACGCCAAGCGGTCGTGGCGGAATTGGCAGACGCGCACGGTTCAGGTCCGTGTGGGCTAACCCCCCGTGGAGGTTCGAGTCCTCTCGACCGCACCACTTCATCAAATGACAGGTTTCTGATCTGCTTTTTCTAGCAGAGAAGGAACCTTTTTTTGTTGTTCAATATCTCTAAGCCGGTGCTCATTACCTGTACCTGGGTAGAATAAATCTTTGAACTGTAATCCAAACGAGCATAAATATTAGCCATTTTTGATCATCGTCTATGAATATCCCACCTTTGCCCAAATCGCGAATGCTGTAGAAAAGTTATTCGAGTACGAGAAAAGAGGCACGGTGTGGCGAGCGGAAGGCATCGCGCCGAACGACTTTAATACGAATCCAAAAGCTTCTGAAGAATAGCAACCATCTGCTAATTAATGAGCACTGCCGAAAAGTCAAATACCGATCCGAAAAAAGCAACAGCGGCGGACTAGGATGCGAATGACCTAGCCTGGCCGCTGTTGTATTTAATGCTCGAAGGAAATCTACCGGCTAAAGTCGGTAGATTTCCACAGGGAGCTAATGGAAAACGAAATTATTATTCTTGATGAATCAATAGCTCAAAAGGGTGGTTTTATTGTTTTTCACCGAGTTGTCGGAAAGAGTTGACCCTTCTATGAACATTTGGGGCGAAGACGTAACCAGGATTGAAATGCTAAAAAGTAAAGATATAATAATTTTAAATATCAGGTTTTGTAAGGCTTTGACGACGTTCAGCGGCAGACGCAGCAGGATCACATGCCGGCACGATCACCGGCAAAAAGGATGCAACTGGCAGGTAAAACGCTACAGGAGCTCGGTGCAAACATGGATGGCAGCCTGATTTGCGAAAAAAGCTCTCTTCCTGCATGCCAAGGCATCCGAATGTTTAATAAACAGCGAGGAACGGTATTGTTGAATATGGCCCAAACCTAGCGTCTTTTCAGGGATCGCTTGGTTATGAGGTGAATGGGTTTGGCGGTATCGCCACGAATGAGTGGGGCAAAAGCACGGTTCCAGGTGTGTACGCTGCCGGGGATGCTGCTTACGTAATGCCTTCCCAGTTGATTTATGCTGCAGCAGACGGAAGCAAAGCGGCAGTTGGCATCAATATGGAACTGACAGAAGAAGATTTCGTTTAACTCTAAGTGGACTGGTCCTTCTCTTTGGGAAATAGTTTCTTAGAGAGAAGGGCTTTTTTCAAAAGTGATAATTGTAATGATTAAGATCCAGATACAGCAGTTAGCAAAATGAAAAAAGCCGTAAGTAGTAAATTTTTGGGAAGCTTGGTGCGGGCCATGCAAAATGTTTGCTCTCGGCCTCTAAATGGAACGGAAAATGGTGAGGAACGTTATGAAAAGAAAACCCGTAATCATTGTCGCTTCTCTAATCGTCGCGAATTTTTTGGCACAATTCATGCAAACCATGCTGAACACGGCTTTGCCACAAATGATGCTTGACCTTGGAATCCAGGTCAATCGTGCGCAATGGCTGATCACCGTCTATCTTCTGGTTTCTGGAATTGTCATCCCTGTGACGGGATTCCTGATCGGAAAATACTCGACGAGAACCCTGTTTTTCGCATCCGCGGGGGCGTTTACGACAGGGACGCTAATTGCCGGCTTCTCCGCCGACTTTGCATTGATACTGAGCGGACGAATTATTCAGGGTATAGGCGCCGGATTGCTGGTACCGGTGTTCCTGAATACGATTATCCTAGTGTTCCCAAAGGAAAAACTCGGGGCAGCGATGGGGCTGGCCAGTCTCATTGTGGGACTCGCCCCTGCACTGGGTCCGACGATTTCCGGCTTCGTGATTCAAAATCATTCTTGGAGAATCTTATTCTACGGGGTGGCGCCCATTGCGATCGCGAACCTGTTTGTCGCCTATTATTGCTTGGAAAACGTTTGGGATACGCATAAAGCGAAATTAGACTGGAGATCTATTCTCTATTCGAGTATAGGCTTCGGCAGCCTGTTGTATGGATTTAGCATCCTTGGCGATCAGGGAAGGGGGATTATGCTTGCGCTGATCATCCTTATCGTAGGATTCGCAATGTCGTTTCTGTTTGTGAAGCGCCAATTCAAACTGGCGGTCCCTTTGCTGGATTTCAACGTATTTCGTTACTCGAGATTTACTTATGCATCGATTATAGGCGTGGTCCTGTTCATTGTAATGGCCGGGGTGGAACTGCTGCTCCCGTTATATGCACAAAATGTCAGGGGACTAATGCCTAGAGAATCGGGGCTAATGCTACTTCCAGGTGCATTGCTTATGGGGGTGTCCGGAGTGGTTTCGGGTAAAATCTACGACCGTTTCGGCGGTCGCTATTTGATTCGGATCGGCTTCTTCGGGATTGCTGCCGTAACGGCCCTATTAACGATGGCGCTATCGATTCATGCTTCCTATGGTCTGTTGGTAGGATTATATGGGTTGCTTATGACCGGGGTGGGTTTTATGATGACCCCAATTACTGCTTTTGCCTTGGCGAGCTTGCCGAATTCGATGATGAATTACGCTTCGCCGATGACAACGGCCATACGGACATTGGGCATGTCAATGGGTGGGGCTCTGCTCATCACCATGGTGACCATTACCGCAGATTATAGCTCAGTATCTTTTCCGTTCAATATGTATGAAGGAATTCAAGCCGCGTTTTGGTCATTAGCCTTCGTTGCGGCGAGTGGTTTTTTTCTTACCTTCTTTGTTCCGTATGGCAAAGGTTCAGCGGAACCGCAGGTCATGGAGAGCCGCCAGATGTCATAAATAAAGGAAGAATCCGGCAGAGGAGATTTGACATAGCCCAATCTAAAAAGTTATTATGGGCAGATAAAGTCCATGATTGAGGTGAACATCACGCTATGAAATTTTCAAAAGCGACAAACTATGCTCTTCATACTATGCTCTTTCTTGCCGCATTCCCGCCGAGCAAACTTATCGGCGTACAGCAATTGGCGGAAAGGCAAGAGGTTTCTCCAACGTATTTATCCAAAATCCTTACCAAGCTGGTCAAGGCGGGAATGATTGAATCCACTTCAGGGGCCAATGGCGGATATCGTCTAAAACGGAATTGGGAAGAAATCTCGTTTCTTGACGTTATTCATGCCATTGAAGGATCCGCCTCTTTATTCGAATGCGAAATGAAACATGGATCAGAGTGTATTATTCAGAAGGTGATGGTATCGGCGGAAGAGAAAATGGAGGACTTTTTAAAGAACCAAAAATTATCGGAGATTGCTAAGAAAATGACGGTTGTTCTGTGAAGAACAACTGTTTTTTCAGAGTTGTTATGGATATAAAAAGTCTTTAAAATCCTGAAAGTTTAGAGAGAAAAATACGCCCGTTATTCAACAGGTGGATCAGGGAAGGTGTACTCTGAATGGCCTGCTGCGTACAAGTACGACAGTGACGCATCCCGAAGTGTGGGCGTAGAGGTGCGATAAAAGGCCGGTGCGGGTAGGGAATGGGGAAGATGAAGCCCGATTAGCCTGGTATAGAGCTAATCGGGCCAATTTCTGCAAAGAATTTAATGTAAATGTAATCGAGCATGTGAAAGGTTACATTCAAAAAAAGGGCCTCCCGCAAAGATCCGGGCGGGATGCCCTTTCTGTGTATGCCGGTGATTATTGCGGGTTGGTCGTGAGAATGCCCGCGGTTTTTAAGACGACGCGCGATGGCAGCGTTAGGGCCGCGATCGCCAGCTGCGCCACGTCCTCGGGCTGCATCATCCGCTCCTCCGGGCCGACCGGCAAGCCCGTCCTGACGGCGAGTTCCGTGTTCACGGTGCTCGGCGTCAAGGCGACGACCCGGATGTTGGACTTGCGGACCTCATGGAAGAGGGATTCCGTCAGCCCCATCACGGCGAATTTAGACGCGCAGTAGGCGGAACCCGTCGCGAAGCCGCGTTCTCCGGCCGTGGACGCGACATTGACAATGTCGCCGGACTTGCGCTCCAGCATCGTTGGCAGCACGGCGCGTGTAACGTAGTACGTGCCCATCAGGTTGACCTGAACGATATGCTGCCACTCCTCGGGATCCATGTCCGCCACGGTGCCGAACGTCGCCGTTCCCGCGTTATTGATCAGGATGTCGACGGTGCCGAGCTCGCCGATCAAGCGGGCGACAGCCGCTTCGACCTCGCCGCGGTTGCCTACGTCGGCCATCGCGATGGCGGCGTCGACGCCGTACGTTTCCTTCAGCTCTTTCTGCGCGCGTTCCAGGTCTGGCGCGGAACGCGCCATCAGGCCCGGACGCACGCCTTCCTGCGCGAGGGCGCGGGCGACCGCGAGTCCGATCCCCTTACCCGCGCCTGTAATAATAGCCGTTTTACCTTTGAGCATGCTTGCCTTTCCCTCCTGTCCGTTATTCCAGATTCGCGTGATTGCCGTACATTTTGCCGGAGTTCTGGCGCTGCGATTCCATGATCCGAAGGATGACAGCGTCTAGTACAACCAGAAGCGTCTGCTCGAACAAGGATCCCATCGGCTGCACCGTCAAATCCCTGCCGGACGCCTGGTCCTTCGGCGCTCCCGGCAGCTGGACGACGATGTCGGCCAGCGCTCCGATCGTAGACTGCGGTTGGATGGTGAGTGCGGCGACGTCCGCATCCAGCGCCTTCGCCCTTTCGGCCATGCCGATCAAGGTCTGCGTCTCGCCCGAACCGGAGCCGATCAGCAACAGGTCACCTTTAGTAATACCTGGTGTTACCGTCTCGCCCACGACATGGGCTTGCAGCCCCAGATGCATCAGGCGCATCGCGAAAGCCTTCATCATGAGGCCGGAGCGTCCCGCCCCCGTCACAAAAATGTGTCCGGCCCCGAGAATCGCTTCCGTCAGCCGTTCGCCGGCGTCTTCTGTGAGCAGCGATGCGGCATGCTCGAGCTCTTGCACGATATGCGCCGCATGACTCTTGATGGACTGCATCATCGCTTAACGCGCCGAAATCAGTCGCTTCATTTCGGCCGCCGCGGCACGCTTGTCCGCCTCGCCCGTAATGCCGCCGCCGACGATGACCAGATCCGGGGACGCCTCGATGACTTCCGGCAGCGTGGCGAGCTTGATCCCGCCTGCAACCGCCGTCTTGGCGTTCTTCACGACCTTTTTGATCACGCGAAGCTGTTCGAAGGAATTCTCGCCCTCCGCCTGTAAATCATACCCGGTATGCACGCAGATGTAATCGACGCCGAGCGCATCGACTTCGCGCGCGCGTTCCTCCAGATTTTTCACATTGATCATGTCGACCAGAATTTTCTTGCCGTGCTTGCGGCCTTCCTCCACCGCACCGCGGATAGTGGAATCGTCGGTCGCGCCCAGCACCGTGATGATGTCGGCCCCGGCTTCGGAAGCCTTCATGACCTCGTAAGCGCCCGCGTCCATGATTTTTAGATCGGCCAGCACGTCCAGATTCGGGAACGCCTCCTTGATTTCCTTCACGGCGAGAAGCCCTTCGTTAATGACGACCGGAGTGCCGATCTCGACGATATCGATATATTCCTGTACTTCCTTGACGACTTCCTTGGCTTCCGGTATGTTCACCAGATCGAGTGCAAGCTGAAGTTTCATGATGAGTGAGTGCCTCCTTTGAGTGTGAATATACTAAGTATGCGCTAGGCTGAACTTAATTATAAAGAGAAGGTATCAAAACTGGAAGTAGGCACAATTTTGTTATATAGTGTCTAAAAGTATACTAAGGTGTAGGAGGCGGACTGCAGCATGAGCAGAAATAAAGACAAGGTATTCAATTGCGAGAAAGAACTGACGCTCTCCATTATCGGCGGCAAGTGGAAAATGATCATCATGTGGCACCTTGGAAAAGAGGGCACCAAACGGTTCAGCGAGCTTAAATCGCTGATTCCGGACATCACGCAGCGCATGCTGACGACGCAGCTGCGGGAGCTGGAAGACGACGGCATCGTGAACCGAAAAGTGTATCCTGTCGTGCCGCCTAAAGTGGAATACAGTCTGACGCCCCGCGGCGAGAGCCTGATTCCCATTCTGGATCTGATGTACGAGTGGGGAAAGGACTATATCGCGGATATGGGAGAGCAGGTGACGATTCGCGGCGCCGAGAGGTGAACTGCAGGGAGTCATTAAGAAACACGGTAAAGATAAGTTCGTTAAAATGCAAAAAAATTTAAAATAATAACAAGGCACAACCTTCATTTAAGCGAAGGTTGTGCCTTCTTTGATACCGGTTATTATCGTGTGATACAAATTGCTGGTCGTATGATTTTTCGATGACAGGGCAAGATAATAACCACACGATTTGGATTACTTTAATAATGGAGAAGACTATGGTTGAAAAAGACCCTCAAATGAAAAATTATCAAATGTCCACATGGCTTGAGGAACTAAAACAGAAATTAAACCATATGGATGATGCCGAAATTGTTGAGCACAGTATGGGTACCAGTACCTCAGTCTATCTTTTATACATAAAAACGTTAATTGATCAAGAGCGTTTAAACGAGACGATTATTCAGCCACTTGATCGTTCTGCCGGCAATTCGCTTTCTTCATGCATAACCAATGCCAAAGTTTCGGATGTTCTATCGATCGAAGATGCTGAGCAAAAAATAATGCAAGGATTTGTTCTTCTAAACGATTCAGTCAACGATCAGTGGTTAGGCGTCCAACTGGAAAACCCTCTTGGTCGGGCAGTTGAACCATCCCAAACGGAAACGGTTATCTATGGAGCGAAAGACAGCTTCAGTGAACAAATCGATAAAAACATTACAATGTTGCGCAGACGTTTGCCTATAACGACATTAAAAACGGAAAGCTTTACTATCGGGTCACTGAGTAAAACGAAAGTTGTGTTACTGTACATAGACGGATTAACTAATCCAGAATTTGTTTCCCTTGCAAGAAAGAAAATTGAAAGTGTGGATTTCGATCAATTTTTAGACTCCTCTCAGCTTGCAGCTTTTATTGAAGATCATAACCATACGGTCTTTCCGGAGTTTCTACAAACGGATCGGCCGGATGCCTGTGCCTACGCCTTAGGTGAGGGAAAGCTGACGCTATTGGTTTCCAATTCGCCGTTTGCCTTAATTGCTCCCATTACTTTTTTTCATCTCATCCAATCGCCGGAAGACTACTTCCTTCGTTGGCCGGTAGCCAGTTTTTTACGTTTAATCCGGTACGTAAGTTTTATTATTTCATTGACGATGATTCCTTTTTATGTTGCGTTAACGACATTTCATTATCAAATGGTTCCGCTGCCGATTCTTTTCGTATTATTGGAATCGAGAAGCAAATTGCCCTTTACTCCGTTTGCAGAAGGATTATTCATGATCGTAACGCTGGAAATCATCAAAGAAGCAAGTTTGCGAATGCCGACCAAAACCAGTCAAACGTTAGGAGTTATCGGTGGTATCGTCATTGGACAAGCTGCTGTAGAAGCAGGCTTTGCAAGTAAAGTATTGATAGTGTTGATGGGTATATCCGCTATTGCTTTCTTTTTAGTTCCCAATTATCAAGTGACAAAATCCATGGTGCTGATGCAAATTCTTCTTCTTATCCTTGCATCGTTTCTTGGGTTGCCGGGAATCGTGATCGGGCTGATCGGGATTCTTGCACATCTCCATGCATTAACGTCTTTAGGTCAACCTTATTTAGCACCGATTGCTCCTTTTTATGGGAAGGATTGGAACGACCTCTTTATCCGCGGCCCTTTAATTTGGATGAAAACGCGTCCGAAGTATCTAAAACCATTACGGAAATGGCGACAGGAGATGAAGAAGTGAAGAGTTTATCCTTATACAATCGAACTTCTACCCTTGGCGGCATCTATTTCCTTTTCTTAGTGAATCGCATGCAAATGCATTATTTTATTTTAATCATGCCGGTTTATTTGGTTCATTCGTATATGGTTTGGGGAATTGTCGTGATAGGGCTGCTGTCCCAACTTAATTTGATGATGATGTCCAAATGGTTTACTTCCAGTTATGCAGCGAAGGGCTATCAAGGATTTGTACAGCTTTTCGGGAAACGGGCGGTTCAAGTGTTCGCAATACTTGGTTTTTTGATCATATTGTTAAAAATTTCAATCATCACACTGGGATACGTTGAAATGCTCCATAGTTTTATTTATCCATCAATGAATAAAAGATGGCTGATCCTAATGATACTTTTGATCAGCCTATTTGTGGCTTCACATGGAATGGAGAACACATTGCGTTTTGTCGTTATCGCCTTTCTTTGCGGGGCTTGGATCGTAATCGTGTTTATTCCTTTTTTCTTTCCGCCGATTGCAAATTACCGCGATTTGTATCCTCTCATACCCACTGAATGGTCAGGGCAATCATGGCAGGGTTTGTTGTTTCTTTGGTCGGCATTTTCCGGTCCAGTATATTTGGTCTTTCTGGTCCCATGGTTAAGCTCCAATAAAAAAATATCGAAATATCTGGTCATTGGAAACATGCTGACGATCATGGAATATTCATTATTGTTCATTGCTTCGGTCTTGTTTTACGGTTCGAATTTCTTAAGCAAGATCAATTTTCCGATAGGATATATGGGAAGCTATATTCAAACGAGCGGTTTGGAACGAATCGATCACATTCTTATCTCTTTCCATATGTTTAATTACGTGTTTGACATTTCAATTCTTCTGTTGTGTTTTTATGGAGCCGGAAGAGTCTTTATGAGAAAAATGAACAAACGCGAGACTCGGATCAGCTTATTGTCGAGTTGGTTCGTCATATTGATAAGCATCATTTTAATGGATCAATGGTTATGGCAAACGGTTCCGGGTCAAAAGATGTTACTGAACATTCAAATCTGGCTGGGTGCTTTCATTTATTTACTTGTTCCTGTGATTCTTTTCACTGCAGTTAAACGAAAGGAGAGTATGTAGGCATGGTACCATATAAGCACTATAGTTTATTAGCGAGTGTATGTCTTATTTGGATGGCCGGCTGTTCTTCTCCATATGTCGAGAACAATTTGATCGAAGAGATCGCTCCGGTAGTTTTCTGGTCGATTGACGAGGGGACGGAAGGAAAGTTGAAAATCAGCACTTTAGTACCACCGCTCATCCAAGAAAAAAAACGTCTTCTCTCCAAGGAAGTCGATCTGCTAAAGCAGGGAGGCAAGGAGTTTGATTTAATTTATTATCGGGAATTAAAGCAGGGGCAGTTGCGAATGGTATTAATCAATGAGGAGCTGGCAAAAAAACGAGGCATTGAAAAGCTGATCAATACCATATTGGTTGATCCCGATATTTCAATGCGTGTCTATTTGTTGATTGTCAGAGGCGATTTTGATGAATACATAAAAAATCAATTGACGAAGCAAGAAAACCAAGATTATTTTCTTTATCGGATGTTAAAGCATTATGAGGAGCATAATCAAGGTGAAATGAGCATCGTCAATTTTCAAACATTTATGAAGAAGGTATATTCCCCTTTTAAGGATCCGATCCTGCCGGTTTTTCATTCGGATAAGAACAATTTCAATTACGTAGGAACAGCCTTCTTCCAAAACGATAAAGAAGTAATGGTTATTCAAGACATGGACGATAATATTTTCCAACTTCTGGATAACAATCATTTCCTAAAAGTCTTGGCCATTCCCAAGTTATCTACCAGTTTAGGACGTATCCGGTCCAATGTTCGAATGAAACTTTCGACGGACTATTCATCCTTGTCTTTACATGTGGGACTGACCGGAAGAATTGAGGAATACCTGGGAGGAAAGGATATTCAAAGTGAGGAACAATTGGAACATTTAATTCATGAGATTGAGGTCTACCTAGAGGAACAAACGTCAGAATTATTAAGAAGTATGCAGCGGTTGAAAGTGGATCCCTTAGAGGTCGGAACCCATTCGCTTAAGCCGTTTTCTAAAGAAATAACCGATGAGCAATGGTTGAAACATTGGGAAAATATGAAAATTAACGTTGACTTTGACATCAAGGTACATCCTTTGATTGATGTTGAACGGCTGTCGTGACTCAAAACAAGCCAATCGTTCCGAGCCGCTTGAAAAAAGCGTTTTTTTGTTTACATTAAAAAGATGCCGTCATTTATGATAGATACGGTTTTACGGCCCGGAACATTGTGTTTTAAGATTTTAACGCTTCAATGTCCACATATACCCTCCAGCTGTTTATAAAGTGGCCGACGGCGAACAGAAGCGAGGGAACGATGAACAAATAAGATCTCATCCAAAGTCCGAGAAGTATGAAATAAAGGATGGGGAACAAGGCCATAGGAACGGGAATAGGACCTAATGGTTTATACAGTAATGCGAATAAATTGCCGCCCGCGAAATAACGGATCCAGCAAGCGTAGTAGACCAGCAGGCAGATTCCCATGAGAACAGGAATAAGATTCATAGGCTGCTCTGCAATTTTTATCCCGAATAACAGGGGCATCGCAAAACAGGATATTTGGCCGACACGCTCCAGAATCGTTATGATCATGGGCGAGGGCGACAGGGATTTAGGCATGTTCCGAGGGCCGCGGAACAAGAAGAGAAGATTCGGCAGCATGACTAAGATCGATATCAGGATTCCGATGAGGTGAAGTCCCATCTTCAGCTGCTCCTTTCTATGTACTTCATACTCATAGTCATCTTATCATCTTACGCGAACTTAAAATGAGGCAAAACAAGGAAAATTTCACCGCGTATTTCTCCGGGGATCTGCAACCCGGGTATCTTTCGCGCATAATCGGACACGAGACAGTCATAATAGGAAAGACGATTGCTGGATAACTTTATGGAAAGGCGGAGGTGATACGTCGGTGACGGAATCGCTTTTTTATTTTATGGCCTACTCGGTTTGCGGCTGGTTCCTGGAAAATGTTTATAGCCTGGCTACAAGGGGCGTATTCTGGAAGGAAGGTTTTATGAAAGGGCCTTATAAGCCAATGTATGGTTTTGCGCCTTTGCTGCTGCTTCATTTCGGCAGGGAAGCTCCGAATCCGTTCCTGATGCTCGGGTTGTGTTTTGCGGTTCCAACGGCGGTTGAATATGCAAGCGGGATGTTGCTTCAAGGTCTGTTCGGGCGCCAGTGGTGGGATTACTCCAATAACCGTTGGCAGTTGCAAGGGCATATTTGTCTCCGGTTTTCACTTTATTGGGGGGTGCTGTCCCTGGGGCTCCTCACCTATATCCATCCTTTCATGGAAAAAGTATATGAAGGGCTGCGTCCGGTTTGGGACACGGCGGGTCCGTTGCTGCTGTTCCTGTTTCTGGTCGATTTGGCCTGGACAAGTACGGTTCGGCGCAGGGACTGGAAGCAAAGCCTCGTTTAGAGGAAGCTGATTATAATTAAGGGGCGTTGTTTATGAGAACCAGTAAAAAGAAGTTCGCGAAAGTAATCTGTATGCTAATGTGCCTGCTGCTATTAATTCCGTTTGGCGGGGTTACGAACGTTCAAGCGGACCGATCTGCTATATCCGTTCCATCCGCCCCGCTTCCGCAAGACGGTCAAGCCCAGGGCCCCGTGGCGAAGGTGGACTCCGTACGGCGGCTGGCCATCATTATTGATGATTTCGGCAATTCAATGGGCGGTACGGAGGAGATTCTGAATCTGCCGGTAAAATTGACGGTCGCCGTCATGCCGTTTATGAGGACAACGGAGCAGGATGCAAGAAGGGCGCATGAGCTCGGGCACGATGTTCTGATCCATATGCCGATGGAGCCGAAGCAGGGCAAACCTGAGTGGCTCGGGCCGGGCGCGATTCTGTCGGGCATGACGAATGAAGAGGTCCGGAAGAAGGTGGAGGAAGCCATTGACAATGTTCCGTTTGCGAAAGGAATCAATAATCATATGGGCTCCAAAATAACGGGGGATGACCGGATCATGGCGGTTATTCTTCAGGTCTGTCGGGAGCGGGGCCTGTTTTTTGTCGACAGTAAAACGAATTATTGGTCGGTTACATCGCAAATCAGCGAAAAAATGGGGATGCCGCGACTGTCCAATGATATATTCCTCGATGACGTGCACAATACGCGCCATATTGCCGGCCAACTGAATAAGATTCAGGAGCTATTGGATCAGAAAGGGAAATGTGTAGCGATCGGACATGTTGGGGTGAAGGGGGCCATAACGGCAGCGACCCTGAAGCAGTATGTTCCTGAATTTCAAGCCCGTGGAGTAAGGTTCATCGGGATTTCGGAATTGGCGAAGGAGCAAAAAGGCCCCGGAACCGAACCGGGGCGGGGAGTTACATCACCGTAAAATATTCTGCGATGCCTGCGTAAATTGCTTCAGCGATTTTCTGTTGACCGCGCGTGCTGATCAGCATGGCGCGGTCTTCGGCATTGCTGATGAATCCGGTTTCTACGATGACGGCCGGCGAATCGACATGCTTTAGCAAATAAAACGGCTTGCCCAGTTCGGGTTGGGTAAATCTTTTCAAATCATAAAGATCTTCTAATGCGTGCTGAAGGGAGCCTGCCAGCAGCGCGCTGCGCGCTTCATCCTGGTGAAGGACCACCGGCCCCCGTTTAGCTTTGTTTCTCCCCCAGTTCACATGCAGGCTCACGACGATCGAGGAGGGCACCTGCTCGCTGAGTTCTTTGCGTTGAGCCAAATCCCTTATATGCCTTGATCGGCTGTTCAGCCAGCGGTTATCATCGCTTAGCGCATAGTCTCCGGTCCGGTTCAGGATGGTTCTGTATCCGTGGCTTCTCAGGATCATATACAACCGGCGGCTGATGGCTAAGTTGATGTCTTTTTCAAGAATATCGCCATAGGAGGTTCCCCCGTCAATGCCTCCGTGACCCGCATCGATCAAGATGACCGGCTCCGGAAAGGCGTGGCGGAATTCATTGTTCCCGTCTTCCGCAAACGCCATGACGGGATTCCCCGCCAAGGTCAAAGCCATGATCACGGAGGCGAAAAGAACCCCAACTGTTTTTATTTGCATTCATATCACCCTTTACGGCTTCATAATCTGCACTTTCTTATCCGTCCATAGCTTGAGCCGATCATAGAAAAAACATGCATTCGTGTTTGGTGTTTATGAAGCGTGATTACGGTGCACAATACGAATAGAGCTTTAGTGTCAAAAGGAGGCGGCAGCATGGCCAAGGGCGATGAACTGGTAAAATATATTACGGAGCGGGTCGTGGATTATGTCGAGACGCCCAAGGAGGTGCGGCGGGAGCGTTCGAAAGGAAGGGAACCCTGGGCAAACAGGTGGTTCGGGATGATTCCGTTCTCGATATCACTCTGGATCGGGCAGATTCCGCGGAAGCGGAAAAAGGACAAGAGGGCATCGCATTTGATGCAGCATACAAAAGGCAGCCGGTAGGGATAACTACATCGGCTGCCTTTTATTATTTACTAATCCGTGTATGCGACAAATTTGCCGCTTTGTTTCAATGCGTCAAGAGCGATCCATCGCTGGGCGGTGTCAGAGCCTGTGAGAACATATATGGCGTCTTCACTGGAAGATTGCGGGTCAGCGCTCCATTTTTGATAACCGATGATCGGTAAAGGAATGGAATAAGTGCGTTCCGGGCCGTTGGTGACAAATACAAGGCGCTTGTAGTTAGCGAGGAGTTCCTCAAACCGGTCTGTTCCGGTCTGGATCGGATCCCCGGCCATCCATAGGATATTGTCGTACGGGTCAAAGAGATCGGCGTGACGGGTAGTCGCCGCTACGGCCAGCGACTTCTGGTCGCTTCCGGCTGCCGCGGAAGGCGGCACATAGCTTGCGGCCTGTTTGTTCCAGCTTTGCAGGCTTTCCGGAATCTGTTCCCCGGTGAGGGCATCAATGAAATGGACGGTGCCGGATTTACCTGCGGCCCGGACCATCCACTCCGCCAGAACCGGCCCCGCGTAAACCGGCGTGACGGTAGGGAGAGACTTTGTCTTCTTGGCTAAGCCGAGCCCGGCGAGACCGGATTCCAGTGTCGGCTTCGCATAAAGCGAGTTCTCCCCCAAACCGTACTCGACCAGCTTATAGTCGCCATCCGGGGTAGCGGAGATAATGAGATACCCCAAGGGAGCGGTGCTTTTGGAGGTGCCGCTGTTTAATGTAACAAGCCAGCTATGCGTCCCGGGGCCAAGCGGCTCGATGATCGGCTTGGCTGCGCTCCAGCCTGTAAATGGAGCGTTTGCCGCCAACTGCTGTATCGTATCGGCCGCAAACCGCCGCAGCGGCTCGGGAGCCGGCGCATCCGGGTTGACTGCCGCCGCGGCGGATGCATGGGAGATCACGGTAGGCTGGCCTGAGACTTGAAATGCCCCGAGCCAGATGATGCCCGCGCAAAGCATTATTTTGGCGAACCTGTGAGTCTTTGTTCGGTGGGTCATGTTTATATCACCTGCAATTCATTGAATTTAAGGTAGAGGCTAATGCTTCAGATGTCGCGATACAGGGCTGCTTGTCCATCCATTGTAGCCAAGCAGGGCTGAAAAGGATGCTGCAATCTGTCGTGCGCCCAAGCCTTCGTCAACTTCTATTTTTGAACTTTTTTAGCGAGAACGGTCAATGTCTGTACCCAGCGGCGAACGCAGGTGAAAGATGCCGCTGCCCAGGGCGGATACGACAATTCTCGGCTCGTATTGCCAGCGTATTTCTCCTCGCCTGGATTCGTACTGCTCCATGACGGCCTGTTTGCGCTCTTCATCGGGATCTTGAAGAAGATCCGTATAATAGGCATCGATCAGAGCCAACTCTTCGTTTAGGCGCTCCCGGGCTTCATCTGCCCAAGCGGTATCGTAAGCTTGCACCTTCTCGTTAATGGTTTGCTCCACCAACTGTCTTCCCTGATCTAGCGACAGGCGGGTCGGTGAAATGTGCATATTCTCCGGCATTCGGGGAACCAGGATTTTACCGTCTACTCTGGTATGAAACTCTGTGTCTATTTGCCCGGTACGCAAGGATACTCCGATAAAGTGCAGCTCCTCTCGCTTCATATCGCAGCTGAACTCAACCTTGAGGCGCACGCCGAGCCACGGCTCGTACGCCGCCGGGAGCAAGGTCGACCGCTGCCTGGGCCCGGGATCTTCAAACAGGTAGACGCTGCGTCCTCCTTGCCTCGCTGCGGCAAAGATCTGTTTGAGCCGGGGACTGCCGAAATGCATCTCCTCCCGCTGAATCCGGCCCGGCCCGAGAATAGGGAGCGGTCGCACCGCGCCGAAATGACGGCCGAGGATCGTATCCTCTTGCGGCGACGCCTCCGGCTGCGATGATGCCTTCTGATCTTCAAGCTGTTTATGCCGCTCGGCGTCAAAAATGAAGGAGAAGGTCATCGTCTCCGGCTCGACGCCCGTTCGTTCAATAAATCCCCAATAATAAGGACGATTCGTCAGATCCTTGTCGGCGCGGGGAGAGAGCTTCACCGTGACATGGTACGGCGACTTTTCGAGAAACTGGCACTCCGTCGTCTCCAAATATGTCAGCACATACTGGCGAATTTGATCCTGCGTCATCGTCATGCTTCATCCACCTCCAGAAGCTGCTGCAACCGGGAATTTTGTGCCGAATTCTCGCCGCTCTCATCCAGTTCGGTACGGATCGAGTGCAGCGATTGGCCCAAAGAATCGACCCGGCTGGCGATTTCGTCGTTACTGCCGGATTCCAGCAATATTTTGTAGAGGCTTTTTTCCAGGGAGTCGCTCTTCTCAAACCGCTCCAGAATGACATCGAGCTGGCCGATGACCATTTCGAACATATTGATTTTTTCATGCAAAAGATTCAGGATATGCTCTTCGATCGTTCCTTTGGTTGAAAGGTTGTAAATCTGAACGTCATTCTGCTGGCCCAGCCGGTGCACACGGCCGATCCGCTGCTCAACCCTCATCGGGTTCCACGGCAAATCAAAATTGATCATCTGATGGCAAAATTGCAGGTTGATTCCTTCTCCCCCGGCTTCGGTTGCAATCATGACCTGGGCGCGGCCGCGGAACAGATCCATCATCCAGTCTTTTTTGCCCCGGTTCATCCCTCCGCGGTAAGGCACTGCGGTCATATTCCGGTCCCGAAAATAATTCAGTAAGTATTCTTGGGTGGCGCGGTATTCGGTGAATACGATT
The DNA here is from genome assembly GCF_038009185.1 of Paenibacillus sp. FSL R5-0407. NCBI lineage: Bacteria > Bacillati > Bacillota > Bacilli > Caryophanales > Paenibacillaceae > Paenibacillus > Paenibacillus sp. FSL R5-0407. The sequence goes on from NZ_JBBPAX010000001.1 coordinate 322,895, forward strand.
ACCTTGTCATCCATGCCGCGGATGAGCTCCATCGCTTTCTCGGCTTTGCTGTTGGCCTTAATCGTCTTGATGATGCCGACGAGGTCCCATATTTTATCGCGCAGCGGCGAATCCGGCGCCAGTTTCTTCGATAAATTGACGAGGGTCACGAATACCGCGTCCCGGCTGCTGCAGACTTCCCGCTGCAAAGTAACGAGCGAGAGCATGCTGTTCAAGTCGCCGCCGGCTGCATGATATTGGTCTTTGACAAAGGAAGTGACGCCATCGTATAATTTCATTTCTTCGGGTGAAAGCTCGACATGAATATTTTTGACGATGCGTTTGGTGAACTCGAGTTCACCGTCGCCGCGCCGGTTGCGGATCATAATTTTAGCTAGCTCGCCTTTGAGCTGGCTTTCGTTTTTTGGAATTCGTTTATCGAATACAAAGTTGGATGCAAAATCGTTTTGCCCGCCCAATTGTCCCGGTTTGAGCAGGGTAATCAGGTTAAACAGCTCGCTCAGGTCGTTCTGGACCGGGGTGGCGGTGAGGAGCAGGCAGTATTTTTTTCGCAGCTTCAACATGAATTGGTAATTGGTCGTCTTCTTGTTCTTTAGCTTGTGCGCTTCGTCCACGATGACCATATCGTATTCGTTGCCGAGCAGTATCTCCTTATGCGGATCGCGCTTGGCGGTATCCATCGATGCTACGACGACGTCATTTTGCCAGGAGTATTCTTTTTTTTGGGCTACTGCCGGGATGGCGAATTTCTGGTTCAGCTCCCGAACCCATTGCAGTACCAGGGATGCGGGAACGAGGATAAGAACTTTACGGACAAGGCCGCGCACGATGTACTCTTTCAGAATTAGGCCGGCTTCAATGGTCTTACCCAGTCCGACTTCATCGGCAAGGATGGCGCGACCGCGCATTTCGAACAGCACCTTTCGGGCCGTCTCGGTTTGGTGCGGCAGCGGGGTGACCTGCTCTTGAGGCAGGTGCTTCAGGCACAGCATGTCTTCGAAGCTCGTAACGAGCGAAGCCGCTTCGGCCTGCCCGGCGAGGTTGAACAGCTTCCAATCGTCCCACGGGCCGCCCTTGTTCAGTTTGGCTTCCAGGTCATCGTACCAGCTGCGGTCGAATTGGACCGGAACGGCGGGGAGCTTGGCGGAATTACCGGCGGAGCCTGGGGGATGCGGATTCAAGATGTAAAACCTCCCTTGTGCGTGACGGCCTGGCGGCCATCAGCCTTTTCTTGGTGCAATACTAAGTCTCTTGCAGAGATAGGTGTAGTATGGACGAAAAAGAGTAACTTCATAACCTGTACGGAATGCAGAAGTAGGGACGTTTATACAGAGCAGAGATAGGGATGTTAGTCATAATCGGGGCGTTTAGGTCACGGAATCCCAAGGGAGCGCTTGGGGCGCGGAGTTGGAAATTTTTTCAGCGGGTTTCATAGAAGGAAGTCGAAAAAAAGAGCAATTCGGAGCAAAATGATGATCGATTGGGCTTGACCCATTTTTATGGCTAAAATTTCATCCTTCGTTGCTGTGACAACGAGATATTGTATAGTATAATGGTATTCGCACACAATATGTTGTGATTTTTACATATTATATACCGTTTCTAATGTGTGCGTTCCGGTTATAGGTTGGTAGGGAAAAGCCCAGAAATCGCGTTATTATGGCCGATTTGAGGGAGGGCCCGTCAACCGGTGACCGATATTTTTTTGTGATTTGGCTGGAAATGGCGAACACTAGGTGAAGCCGATACATTTATAGCGTGTGTTTCCGAAGCGGGTTTGTTTGAAGACTGTTTTTGAAGCTTGCGCTCAACAAAACTTAGGCGTATGCTTCCGAAGCAAGTTTTGTTTCGAAGCTTGTTCCGAAAGCATATGCTCAACAAAACTTTTAGGAGGGTGTTTTCTTTGAAAACCGAGCAAAAACAGCGCCTGGAAGGGCTAAGCGAGAAAATCTTTTTGGACCGTTATGCATGGAAAGATGCTGATCCAAGTCATGCCAAGGTCGGCGACGTGGTTCTGGTCCTGACGAAAGATGATCCGAAATTCCCGACCAAGGAAGTCGGCGAAATCGTTGCCCGCGAAGGCCGTACCGTTACGGTTAAGACACGCAAGGGCGAGTTGGTCCAGTCCGATGTAGAGAAGCTGACGCTGAATATTGAGAAAACCCCTGAAGAAATGTGGGACCGGCTCGCCGGCGCAATGGCTTCGGTAGAAGCAACACCGGAGCTGCAAGCGGAGTGGGCCGAGAAGTTCCGTTATATATTGGATGACTGGAAGCTGGTACCGGGCGGACGGATTGCAGCCGGGGCCGGGGCAAGCGATGAGCTGACCCTGTTCAACTGCTATGTCATCCCGTCGCCAAAAGACAGCCGTGGCGGCATCATGGAAACTCTGTCCGAGATGACGGAAATTATGGCTCGCGGCGGCGGTGTAGGTATTAACCTGAGCTCGCTGCGTCCGCGCCGTGCCGTGGTTAAAGGCGTAAACGGCTCGTCCAGTGGTGCCGTAAGCTGGGGCGGTCTGTTCAGCTACACGACCGGTTTGATCGAACAAGGCGGAAGCCGCCGCGGCGCGCTGATGCTGATGATCAACGATTGGCATCCGGACCTGCTTGATTTTATCACCGTCAAACAAACGATGGGCCAAGTCACCAACGCCAACCTGTCGGTTTGCGTCAGCAACGACTTCATGAAGGCCGTAAAGGAAGATCTGGATTGGGATTTGGTATTCCCGGATACAACGGAAGAGAACTACAACGAAATTTGGGATGGGGATCTCGATAAATGGAAAGCTGCGGGACGCAGAGTGGTCCATTTCAAGACCGTCAAGGCCCGCGATGTTTGGCACACGATCATGGAATCGGCATGGAAATCGGCCGAACCGGGCGTCGTGTTCATGGAGTATTACAATCAAATGTCCAATAGCTGGTATTTTAACCCGATCATTTGTACGAATCCGTGCGGTGAGCAAGGCTTGCCGGCTTGGGGCGTCTGCAATCTGTCTGCAATGAACTTGTCCAAGTTCTATGATGAAGCGAACCATGATGTGGCATGGGACGAATTGGCTACTACGACCCGTTATTCGGTCCGGTTCCTGGACAATGTCATTAACAAAACGCCATATCATTTCGAAGAAAACGAGAAAAACCAGAAGAACGAGCGCCGCGTAGGCCTCGGTACGATGGGCTTGGCCGAATTGATGATCAAATTGAACATTCGTTACGGCAGTCCGGAATCGCTGGTGTTCCTTGATAAATTGTACGGTTTCATCGCGAAGGAAGCTTACTTGGCTTCGGCGGATATCGCGGAAGAAAAGGGTTCCTTCCCGGCATTTGAGGCGGATAAGTATCTGCAAAGCGGATTTATGAAGGTCATGACGGAGGTGTATCCTGAAGTAGGCGAAGCCGTCCGTGAAAAAGGGATCCGCAACGTTACGATCATCACCCAGGCGCCAACCGGCAGCACGGGGACGATGGTAGGAACCTCGACAGGCATCGAGCCGTACTTTGCATTCAAATATTACCGTCAGAGCCGTCTCGGCTTCGACGAGCAATTCGTTCCGATCGCTCAAGAGTGGATCGATGCGCATCCGGGCGAATCGCTGCCTGACTATTTTATTACAGCGATGGATTTGTCGGCGGAGGATCATATCCGTGTTCAAGCTGCGATCCAGCGTTGGGTCGACAGCTCGATCTCCAAAACGGCGAACTGCCCTTCGGACTTCACGATCGAAGAGACAAAACGTCTGTACGAGCTGGCGTTCGATCTCGGCTGCAAAGGCGTAACGATCTACCGCGACGGCAGCCGCGACGTGCAAGTGCTTCAGACGGAGAAGACGGAAGACAAGGCCGAGGCAAAAGAGACGGTATCGGCTGATAACGAAGCGGCAACGGCGGCGGAAAAGCAATCGCTTGACGGCTTGAATCAAACGCTTGCGGTCACTCCGGAAGCTGAGAAAACGCCGGTCGTCGACAAGCAGTACAAAAAACGTCCGCAAGTGCTTCACGGAGCAACGTACAAAATCAATACGCCATTCGGCATGGCTTATATTACGATTAACGATCTGAACGGCATTCCGAGCGAGATCTTCCTGAATGTAGGTAAAGCCGGATCCGACGTCTTCGCCATGGCGGAAGCCCTGGGCCGCGTCTGCTCCTTGTTCCTCCGTTACGGAGATCATGGACAGAAGGTTGAGCTGCTCATCAAGCATCTGAAAGGCATCGGAGGCTCCGGTGCGATCGGCTTCGGTCCGAACCGGGTGGAATCCATTGCCGACGCGGTAGCGAAAGCACTTGAAACCCACGTACAAAACGGTCCGTATGATGACCACGATCCGGCTCCAGTAGCTGCAACCGTGGCGCATCATGAAGAGCCTGCCGAAGCCAGCAGTTCGGCAGGCGGCCACGACCATAACCATGGGGCTGTCGCCACTTCCCGTGACCTGTGCCCATCTTGCGGATCCGCCTCGCTGATCAACATCGAGGGCTGCAAAACCTGCAGCAACTGCGGATACAGCAAGTGCTCGTAAACTGCGGTTTATAATGAAGAAACAGATAAATTAAATAAACAGAGATAGATAAAACAGATAGATAAACAAAAAGATGAGATAACGAAAAAGGTTAGAAATAAGATACCGGGTTAAAAAGAGAATAAGTTACTTCCAAAAGAATAGGAGACTACTGCTTTGGCAGTGGTCTCTTTTTATTTTTAAGAAAGGAAGGTGTGCGAAGGTGGAAAACAAGGGAATTGGTGAAGCGGGTTTTGTTGCAGTAGAAGGTGAGGGGGAAGCATGGCTCAGAGTTAAAATGCCCTATATTCGGGAATGGATTGTTCAAATCCGCAAAGTACCTGGACGGAAATGGGATGGGGTGAAAAAATGCTGGATGATCCCTGCGGATGAAGAGATTGTACTCATACTATGTTCTGTTTTAAAAGAGATTCCGGTGAAAATCAGTGATTCCAAGTTGTATAAGAAATTTCCGTTATTCAGTACTTTATGTGGGCCGGAGGATCACCATGCCATACAATTGCTGAATCAGTTATTGCTACGAAAAGGCTACAGCATGAAGACGCGTAAAGCTTATCGTGGTCATGCAGAACGATTTTTACGACAATCTATAGTTTCCGTTAATGAAGTGAGTCGTGAGCATTTGAATAAGTACCTATTGGAATTGATTGAGACAGGACGTTCGAATTCTTATAAAAACATTAGATTCGCCCAAAAGGTAACAAAACACTTCCTTCCGTGTTATCTGAACAAGAAGTATTATCCTTGCTTGAATCGCTCGCCAATCCTAAACACCGACTATTGCTCACCCTGGCCTACTCCTCCGGTCTTCGGGTAAGCGAAAGTGGTCCCATTACGAAGGGAAGACCTCGATTTTTCGCGTAACTTGATTCATATTCGGCAAGCCAAAGGGGACAAAGACCGTTACACTTTGCTCTCCAATACAGTGATCGACTTATTGCGGACTTACATGAAGACCCATGCGGTGATCGATTACCGCTTTCCTGGCGCACAGTGTGGTTCCCACTTATCCGAACGGGCAGCACAAGCTATCTTCGATCGAGCTAAACATAAGGCAGGAATTTTAAAAAAGGCATCCATCCACACTTTACGGCATTCTTTTGCAACTCATTTATTAGAAGGCGGTACGGACCTTAGGCATATCCAGGAACTCCTAGGCCTTGCTGACGTAAAAACGACCCAGATCTACACCCACGTAAGCAAAAAGGACCTAGCTTATATTCGCAGTCCTCTCGATCGCATTATGGATAATCTACCCAACCGGAAGAAGGAGTAGCAGAGATATGCGTCTAATATACTTATCAAGGATATAAAGTGAAATCGTGGATATAGCGGAATTTGGCTGATGGGTGAATTCGGGGATAGGATGTTAACTGAAATCACCGAGAAAATATAAAAAAAGGAGAAATTGAATTGGATGAAATCCTGATTCTCGATTTGGATAATAATTATCTAAAATTCTTATTTACTGAGGAATCATATAAATATGGAAAAGTTAGAATTGACATAAAAGCTGATAATTATTTCGTAAGTGGTTCAATCTGGCTATATCGAGAAGAGATTTTAGAATTCAAAAGACAAATTGAAAAGATGTATAAAGACTTAAAAGGTACAGCAATTCTAATGGATTCGGAATCGGCACTAGAAGCCGAATTTTCATTTGATGTTAGAGGATATGTAAATATAAAAGGTCAATTTAGAGAGCGATATGAAAGAGAGAATCAATTGAATTTTGCTTTAAAGACTTCTCAAATGCAGATTCAGGAAGCAATAAACAGAATAAATGAATTGTTTAAAAACTAAAGAATTATTTGCAAGTGATTCTGGAAGTCGGTGACATCAGTTAACATTATATTCTCGCTTCGGAGCCTACGGCTCCTAGGTCCGGCAGAGGAATTTCGGGGAGGCGGTAGCAGCTGGACACATCCGACTACGTCGGACGTCGTGAATAAGGGGACGTTATAAGAAATTGGCGTAAGAGCGAAATATATAAGGGCTTAATAAGTGGTAGAAAAGCTATGTCTGGAGCATCCTTATATATTGGGGTATAATAAAGAATGATTAAATAATAGGGGGTACAGTTGATGAGTGTCCCGAATGATGAATTGGAAAACATAATAGGTAATTTAAATGAGAAGAATAAGGTTGTCGCAAAGAGCTTTTTATCATGGTTACTTGAAAAACAGCTTGATGAAGACGATGACTCTTTAACACCTGAAGATATTCAGGCCATAGAACAGGGACGGATTGAATTTCAAAATGGTCAGACCAAATCCTTGGAGGATCTAAAACGTGAACTTGAAATATAAAGTCACATTTTCAAGTGAAGCTGAAAACAACCTGAGGAAAATAGACCGAGTTATCGCAAGAAGAGTCTTTATATCCCTTGAAGAATTATCTAATGACCCATTAAACAATCCGAATACAAAGAAAATGAAAGGTAAAGAAGGGATAATCTATAGATTACGGGTGGGAAATTATCGAATAATCTATGAGGTTCTTAATCATGAATTGATCATTTTTGTAGTTCGTATAGGACCTAGAGGAGACATATATAAATGACATCAGAGCCCTGGCAATAAAGTTGGGGCTCTTTTTTATTTGAAAAGATGATGTGAGGTATTCAAGAAGCCGCCAACATCTTATAACATAACATTTCTGCTTCGTCGCTGACGCTCCTTGGTCGCCAAGATGTAAGTCAGAGAAGTAGAACCTGGCGACACATTCAATCGGCTAAGTCTGACGACCCGGCACTTTGTGCCTTAAGCCGCTTGGACGTCAGAAATGCGGGAACGTTAGACGAAATTCTCTGTAAGAGCAGCTAAAAGTTCTAAAGGACGACGTTTAAACTAACGGGCAGAATTGCTCAGTAAAGAATGACATAATATGGATTTATTAGATAAAATTATATATTGAGGTGGAGATTATGGGAATTTGCGCGGATGTTTTAATAGTAATCGATTTACAGAATGGTGTTTGTTACTATCAAGAGCACTTGTTCGGTTTAGAAAAACTACTTACTAAAGCGAATGAAAGAATCTCCCTTTACAGAAAGCTGAATAAGCCCATTATTTTTGTTCAACACTGTGATGAGGATTTAGTGCCAGGAGAAGAACCATGGGCTATTCATCCTAAACTTGACGTTCAAACACAAGATTTTTTGGTGAATAAAATACATGCGAACTCTTTCTACAAAACGAACTTACAGGAAATTTTAAATCAATTAATGGTACACAATATAGAATTCTGCGGAGCACAAACAGAATACTGCATGGATGCTACGATTAAGTTCGCTCATGGGCTTGGTTACAACAACTTCATGGTACCGAACGGAACTTCTACATTAAACAATTCATTTATGTCTGCAGAAGAGACTATTCATTTTTACGAGAATATATGGAATCGTAGATTTTTAGAGTTCATAAATGATTAAATATAAAATATCCCTCGACGATTATAGCCAATATTGTAGTTGCTTACTATATCTACGATCAATTAACATTTGTTAAGCCTTTATTGCAATCTGTTATTTTATTGGTGATGGTTATCGTTATAGATTGGATTTAAGATTGCGATTATCTGTCGCGGATCGGGGCGGAGCCTTTACGCTAACGGGGAACGATAGTTTAATAATGCGGTTCTTAATCTACTCAGTTTCTGTTTGATCACATAAGAACATCAATGGGATAAGTAAGAACAAAGTAGTCGCGAGTTAGGGGGAAGAGTTAATCCTGCATCGCGGCTTTTTCTTTGCATATATTTTAAGTGCAGAGACAGGCTCTCTTGGATTATAATTCCAATGTAAGGGAAGAACAAATAAAGTTTCAATGAAAGATCTAATCTTTTGAATTACGAAGAACAAAAACAGGAGTATGAGGAAGTTCAAGTTCAGAGGTTTGGAAGTAACTTGAGAAGAGAACTTCGTTTAACACGGTGTTCACGTATTGGGGGACAAGCCCCCTCGGTCTGGCAGAGGAATTTCGGAGAAGATGTAGCAGCCAGACACATCCGCACCGACTAAGCGCATCGCGCGCAGCCACTTCGTGGCTTTAAGTCGGTGGGACGTCGTGAACACAACAACATTATAAGAAATCAGCATAACACAAATGTATGGAGGATCATCTGTGAAGTTAGTTAGTCAAGTTCAAGAGGAATTAGTAATAGCAGAGTTTTTATTTGCAGAGTTTAACTCTGATAGATTTAAGAACGGAATAATACATGCTCTTGGTGATCATGAGTCAAGTTTAATAACTAAACCTAATTTGAATGACAAAACTGAGAACCAAATAAGAAGAGATATTCTAGGTCAGACAAGAGGATTTGGCTGCAATACAGATTTGTTTGAGAATTTTCCTATAGAAGTTAAATGGTATAAAGCGGTTTTTCAGAAACAAGATCTAAGCGACGTAATGTATATTAACTATAGTTATTGGAATGAAATATCAAGTGGTACTAGACTTCCTATGTATGCATCGAAGAATATCATTAATCAAATTGAAGTTTTTGGAGTAAGTAACCAGGGATTTATTGATATCTCTTTAGCGATCAAAGAAGGAATAACGTTTCCAAGACTAATCTTTGTGTCAATGAATGAAAAGTCGAAAGTAGTTGTACTTGAAGGTCACGCTCGTTTGACAGCTTATTTTATTGATATTGAATATATACCCGATGAATTAGAAGTATTAATTGGGTACTCTGAGAAGTTTAGTGAATGGGATTTATATTAAGAACATTGTGTAGGTTGTGCATGAAAGGTACTGACATCCTATAACATCATATTCACGCTTCAGGCCTTTCGGCCTTCGGTTCGCCCGAGGTGTTCGGCAGAGAAGCGGGTTCAAGCGAATACATCCGCACCGACTTAAGCGGACACTCCTAAGGTCGTTTAAGTCGGTGGGATGTCGTGGATACAGTAACGTTAGACGAAATACCCTAGATTTTCAAAGAATGAGGAATAAGAATGGATATTCAAGTAGTGAGTTCAAATAAAACTATAACAAGATCTTTTGGACGATCAGGTTCAAGAGATATTTCTGGGTACTGGATCCAATATAAACATTTGCTTTTTGAGGGGAAATCTTATTTTGTTCCTTACGATGAAGAGGATAAAGGGGATAAATGCTTTTACTCAGTTGAAACTACACAAGAGACAATAGTCCGGTTCAACAAAATCAATGAAACCCAGGAAGATAAAATTGAATACAACGAGCAAGATGAGACTTACACAATCATAGGTAAAGTCATATTTATAAGTGATGATAAGGAAATTGCAATTGTTAATATTGCTGATTGTGATTTTACATTTGATAAAGATGAAATCGATGTAGGAAGCCTTCGATTAATGGATCGAGTAGAAGTAACGTTTATGGGCTTAACATTATGGGATGAGGGCATTTACTAAGAAGTAGGGTACTTCGTCTAACATCGCACTCACGCTTCGGGCCTACGGCCCTTGGTCCACAGAAGGATTTCAGAGGAGTTGTTCAGCGGACAACTCCCTACGGGAGTTCGTGAATGCGGGGAATGTTAGGCGAAATACCTGAGGATATTAATTAAAAGCAAATACACAGGAGATGAATAAATGATCGAAACCGAGAGGCTTGTTTTTCGAAGGTATACTACTAATGACTTGGCTTTGCTTTTTGGTATGACTAACGATCCGGATGTTATGAGATATATAAGACATGGTAGGCCTTGGACTATGGAGGAGACAATTGAAAGTTTGAATCGTTTTATAGGTTGGAATGAAGACGGAATTGGCTTGCAACTCGCATTCAGCAAGGAAGATGGGAAATTAATTGGACATTCTGGACTCATCCCCCAAACCGTAGAAGGAAACCAGGAAATTGAAGTGGGTTACTGGGTGGTTAAGGAAGCATGGGGTAAGGGATATGGATTTGAACAAGCAAAAGCTTGGAAAGAATATGGATTAAACCAATTGGAGCTATCTAGATTAGTGTCCCTCATACACCATGGGAATATCGGATCGATGAAAGTTGCGGAGAAGAACGGGATGAAACACGAGAAGGATATTGATTTTAATAATAAGAATATTGCCTTATTTTCAATAGAGATTTTATAAGTGAGTTTATTCAAAGAGGTCAGGTACATCGCCTAACAATGTGTTCTCGCATCCCTTGATGGTCAGATGTATTATCATGGAAGAAGCACAGACAACAAACGCCCCGACCTAAGATAAGAGCTATCTAAGGCTGGGTCTTTTCGTGAATACAAATACGTTATCAGAAATGACCGAGCTGACTGAAAAGAAGCAAATACAAAATATCTTCCCTATAAGGTGGTTTCTATGAAGACATTAGACTACATTTCCGCTAATGCTGAAGTTGGAGTTGGTTTAGAACTACGTTTAAGAACAGGTCAGTATGTTTTCTTTTTACCAGGGATAAGGCATATGAGGGACGAGGCAATCAATGAAGTATTTTATGCGGGAATCGGAGGGCATCTAGAGCCAGGGGAGGACTTATTAGAATGTGGAAAGCGGGAAGCTCAAGAAGAAATTGGGCTGTCAATTGAATATGAAGGCAGTAAAAGTACGGTATATATTGATTCAAATAAAAATATCCGAACGATCGAAGTTGATGATTCGATAAAACCGTTGGCAATATTCGAGATGATTCATCCCGACGGCAGTCCCAAACCGGGGGGAATATACCATATCGTAGTTTTTAAAGCTCTAATAGATATTGAGCCACATAGATTTCAAATCGAAGAGGTTTCTGGATTGATTTTACTCAATAAAGAACAAATGCTAAATGGGAATCGGAGAGCCACTATACAACAGTTATTAGACGAAGGCGCTAAAGTAATAGGCTCTAACATCAGCATGGAAACAGTCATATATCCGATAGGGACAGCAGAAGCGTTGACACTTATTAGGTGAAATAATTTGAATGAATGATCGAAGAAGGCGATAACATCCCATAACACCGTATTCACGCCGTGTCGCTTAACGCTCCTTGATTCACCCGAAGTGGAATGCTGGAAGTCGATCACCAGGCGAATACCCTGAGAGGCTAAGTCTTCGACCCGGCGCTGACGCGCCTTAAGCCTCTTGGGTTCGTGAATACAAGAACGTTAGGAGAAATTAATGCAGTGTTAATAAAATCGAATGATACATGAATGGAGTTTTGAAATGATAATAAGAACTGAAAATGAGCGGGATCTCAAGGAAGTGTTTGACTTAAACTTTCAAGCGTTTGGAAATAGAGAAGATGAATCGAAATTAGTTGAAAGAGTAAGAGAGTCTGAAGGATTTATACCCGAATTATCACTTGTGGCGGAAATGAATAATAAAATTGTTGGTCATTTATTATTAAGTAAAGCAAAAGTAGAAGATCAAAATGAAGAACATACTGTAATCGTGTTAGCCCCAATAGCAGTGAAGCCAGATCTACAAAAACAAGGAATTGGAAGTAGTTTGATTAAAGAGGGTATTAAGAGATGTAAGGAATTAGGATACGACCTTATATTATTGATAGGACACCCTAGTTATTATCCACGCTTAGGATTTCAACCTGCAAGAAAATTAGGACTTGAATTGAAACAATTTGAAGTACCTGATGAAGTATTTATGGTTTCCGAAGTTAGGGAAGGGGCACTTCATAAAATCAAAGGAGAGTTGAAATATCCTAAAGCCTTTTTTAGTTGATTCGAAGATGGCATTAACATCACCTAACATAGTATTCACGCGGCGGGACGGCTGTAGCCATCCCTTGGTCCTCCCTGAACAATCGGCAGAGAAGCAACTCAGGCGGACAACCCGCAATACAGTTATTATTCTTTTTCTGGTGGTGAAAAAGATATGAACCGAATTATATTTTTGATGACCATATTAATACTTCTGTCTTCTTGTAGTTCGCAACCTAACCTAAATGAACCTAAATCCCAACATACTGATTTATCATATCCTGAAGCAGAGAAGAGAGGTTATGTTGTTGCTGGACCATCAGGAGTAGCGAATGTTGACTTGTTAGAAAACTTCTTTCAAGATTACCAGAACAAAAAAACTAACAAAGTAACAATTGCTCGTTACACTGATGAAGGGGATCCGATTTATGTGGATCTTGTTTATGATGGGAAGAAGATATTGTTTACTTACGATAATACATGGGATGCATTTGGTGGAGGACAGAGAATTAGGAAAACAAGTTGTACTAACTTAGGGAAAAGAACTGGTTCTCGGGGGGACCAGTATGGAACGGAATACTTTTTAACTTCATGCAAAGATGATATTGGATACAGTGATGAAGATAATAAGGAATATTACATACTATTTATAGAAGAAGTCAAGAAATAATGTAGTGTATACATTTCAAAGAAGGCGGTAACATCATCTAACACTGTGTTCACGTATCGGGCCGGCTTCGCCGTCCCTCGGTCGCCAGATGGATTCAGAGGAGCTGATTCTGGCGACACATCCGCACCAGCCAACCGCATCGCGGCCAGTCACTTCGTTCCTTTAGGGTGGTGGGACGTCGTGAACACGGAACCGTTATGCAATACCCCTGAAATACTGATTGAGAAGAGCGAATCAAATTAATGAAGGGAGAGTTTGTAGTGGAATTAGTTTTTCCAGTATTAATTGGACTAGCCTTTCTTTTTACACTTGTAAGAATTGAAATTAATAGTAAGAAAAAACTAGATAACGATGAACGAATAATTGAGCGGCTTGATTTGATCATAAATGAGTTTAGAAAAACAAAAAACTCTGAAGATAATTGAGATAAGTTGGAAGTTTTTTGTGAATATAGGTCTAGATTCTTTTGGTTTTTTTCTTCCTGAACGAATGCCAATAAGACAAAGAAAATAATGCTATGATGTATGGTTTCGAAGAGGTCATCGGCATCGCATAACACCGTATTCACTCTAGAGGTCTATCGCCCTTTGGTTGCCAGTTGTCTAATCGTGGAAGAAGCTCAAACAACAAACGCCCCAGCCTAAGATATATCTAAGGCTGGGGCGTTTCGTGAATACAACAACGTTATACGCAAACCTAGCAAGAACAAGTTAAAGACAGAACCGGAACAACCGGAACAACTCTTTGAGCAGTTTGAAGGCGTTTCACTGAATGAAAAGGGCAAGGCAACTCGTTTGTCTTTTTCGTCTTACTCCATGTATTAACTTTCGTATATGGTGGCTATATCATGTATTTTACGCTTCATTTCTGTGCGGATATGTAACGGCTCTAAACACTCGCATTTATCCCCAAAACTGAAAAGAATATTGTAGTAGTATTCGTTCTCTATGAAAGGAAAACTAACAATGTAATGCTCAGCACCGTCTGGTGAAAAGTGTTCATAAGTGCAATAATCAAGTACCCTGTCCATGACAGATTTATGAATACGAATTTTGATTTTAGTTTGCATAGTTGCCAAAATTTCAGTGAAATCTAACTGCGGTTTTTGATAATCTCGTGGCGTAAACGATTCCTCTTGTATTTGTAGGTTTGATGTGCGGGATAGCCTGAATAAGCGAAAATCATTTCTTTTATGGCAATACCCTTGCCAATACCAATGACTACTTTTCAATACAAGCTGATACGGTTCGGCTGTTCGTGCGGTTTGATTTCCGTAGCGGTCTGCATATTCAAACGAAAGTAGCTTGCTTTCCTGTAAAGCTGTTTTGATAATTTCTAAATACGGTTGTATGTTCCTGTTGCCCATCCATGGACTTAAATCTATATATATCTGATTTGCTTTTAATTCAATGTCTTTCGCTCTGTCGGCGGGGATAAAACTCTTGACTTTCGCAAGGGCGTTTACCAGTTCATCACCCCGGATCATGTTGGAAAGACTGGAAAGTCCCATCAAGATAGCGGAAAGGTCGGCAGTCGAAAAAACTTTTCTATCAATCTTGTATTTCTGCATGATTTCAAAGCCACCGCCCACTCCCGATGCCCCGCGAACAGGAATACCCGCCATGTTGATAGTGTCTATGTCGCGGTAGATTGTGCGGGGTGAAACTTCAAACATATCTGCTAACTCCTGTGCGCCTATACGCTTTTTATCAAGGAGTATCATAATAATGCTAACAAGCCTGTCAACTTTCATCTGATAGCCGCCTTCCAAAGTCTCTTGTTGGCATTATGAATTGTTGCCATACTGTTGTCAACAATTACAAAGTACAATAAAAAAAGAAAACAAATCAACTATCAGGAGGAAACACACTATGCAGAATAAAGCCTTAGTAATAATCGATATTCAAAATGACATAACTAAGAATTACAAGGATGTTATTGGCAATATCAATAAAGCTATTGATTGGGCAGTCAATAATAATATTCATGTTATTTATATAAGGCATGAAAATTTATCAGCCGGCACGAGGACTTTTAAACCTAATACATATGGGTCTGAATTAGCTTCAGATTTGAAAATAGTATCAAAAAATATATTTACTAAATTCAAAGGAAACGCATTAAGCTGTGAAGAATTTACAGACTATATTAGTGAAAATGAAATATGTGATTTCTACATAGCAGGAGCAGATGCTGTTGCTTGTGTTAAATCAACCTGTTACAACTTACGCAAAGCAAATTATGGCGTTACTGTGCTATCAGATAGCGTTACTAGTTATGATAAAAGGAAAATTGACGAAATGCTACGTTATTATGAAAGTAAGGGTAGTAAAATTATTTGTTTGAATGACCTATTAATTTAAGCTCTTTCCATATTAATTGCATAGCGCGGCGGGCGGTTTATCGCCCGCCGCTTTCTCATTTATCGGTGGTCAATGTCGTGCGACCTGCGTGGTTGCTGTTCGCACTGTTCCTGTCGTATGATACTGTAAACGCTTTTAGCCTGCATATTGTCTTGTCAGGCTACAATCTATTGTTTGGGGAAAATATCCAGACGCTGCGACAACGTTTTTTTTCTGCTAAGGACCTAGTAGCCGCAAAGAAATAATAAAAAATTTAAATTACTTTGGAGGTAAGTCGAGATGGAGAGCAAAAAAATTGATAGCAAAGAATTCCCGATATTGGAATTTGATGAAACACGTGTTGCAATAATAGAGGCAACTAATTTTATCCAACCAAAAGAAGAATTTGAATACTGTGTAATAACTTTTTTTAGAGATGTAATTGAAAAAATGAAAACGGAGGGAAAGTTGAAAGAAGTTGCGTGTTTACATTGCGAGACGGTAGATTTGCCAATATATGAAGCATACTATCAAGGAAAAAAAGTACATATTACTTTGGGGTATTTAGGAGCTGCAGGTTCAGCAGGATTCTTAGAAGAACTGATAGCCTATGGTTTTCAGAAATTTATAGTTTGTGGTGGTGCAGGTGTATTAAAAAAAGACATTGCTGTTGGGCATGTAATAGTACCAGTTTCTGCAGTGAGAGATGAAGGTGTATCATACCATTACATTAAGCCATCAAGAGAAATTGAATGTAATCTAGACGTATTAAAAATCATAGAGGACGATTTTATTATACATAATATTAGGTATATAAAGGCAAAAACCTGGACGACAGATTCATTTTATAGAGAGACTAAAGAAAAGGTTGAGTTACGGAAAGCAGAAGGGTGTGTAACTGTAGAAATGGAAGCAGCAGCATTTATGGCTGTTTCACAATTTAGAAATGTAAAATTAGGTATTATCTTGTATGGCGGTGATGATTTAAGTGGTGTCGAATGGGACAGTCGAAGTTGGAATAGCAGATCAGAAATAAGAGAAAACCTTGTAGAAATATCATTACGTATATGTTGTTCTTTATAATGAAACCACCCGATAGCAAAGGAATGATTAAATGATCCATGATGAAGAAATTAAAGAACCTATTAGAATTATAGTAGGGGCATCTAGAATAATGAATTAGGTTTTGTGTCACTCATTGTAGATGCAGTAAAGGAATAGTACTAGTAGTTGGAAGAATGATGAACCAATAGAAAAACTAAATTCAAATAGTTATATGATTTTAAAACAATTAGGTTATATAAGAAATTGGTGAGAGACTAATCATAGTAGCCTGTGACATCATATAACGCCTTATTCACGCTTTAGAGTGTCAGATGTATAATCATGGAAGAAGCTCAGACAACATACGACCCAGCCCAAGATAAGAGCTATCTAAGGCTGGGTCATTTCGTGAATACAAGAACGTTTTGCGAAACTTCCGAAGAGCTGATGTGAAAGCATTCTAAAAGGAGCATTTATATAAATATTATTCAGATTAGTTTGGGAGCTAAACTAAAGAGCAGGAGAACACAATTATCTCGTGAATAGTATGATCATCATCGAAGTTTTAGGGGGCTACTGCATGTTAAAATTATTCAAGTATAACTGGCAAATTCGCAGAGATTGGTTTGATTGGTGTGAAACTGTGAGTGAGGAAGAATTGCTAAAAAAACGCACCGGCGGTATTGGATACATTCTTCCCACGCTATATCACGTTGTGGCAGTCGAGTATGGCTGGATATGCGGTGGAATACAAGGAAAAGCGATTGATATCCCTCCATTCAAGGAAGTGGCCAGCTTACAGCAGGTACAAGATTTTTCCGCCCGTTGTCACAAGGAACTTGCTCCATTTGTGTATGATTGGGATGACAGCTTGGAAGACTGTATAATGATTGATATCACGGATGAAGGGGAGAGAGAGCCCCATAAATACGGTGAAGTTATGCGGCATGTGATAGCACACGAGATTCACCACAGCGGCCAATTATCGATATGGTCACGAGAGATTGGAAAGAAACCGGTTAATGCAAATTTGATTGGCAGAGGGTTATTCGATATTTAACGTAAAGTAAGGGAGCCTACAATGATTGAGCCAACTATCGAATCAATTAATGTTCTATTTCAGAAACATAAAATTAATGATCAGATTGTAAGTTTTCAAAGACTATCAGGAACAACCTCAGGATTAGTTTTAAGATTAGAATCAAAGAATGAATATAAATATATCTTAAAGTTTGATAATCCAAGCCAAATTGGATTAGTTGAACAATTGCTTCATACCTATGAGCACTCAGTATTATTGCCAAAAGTCCTCTTTTCTGCCGAAGACAGTTCGTATTTTGTTTATACATTTCTTGATGGAACAACTCATTTTAATCGTGGTCCAAAGAGTAGTTGGTTGAAAATATTGATAATGGAATTACTCAATAAATACGTGGAACATAAAGAAACAAGTACATGGGGAAGAATAGAATACCCACGAAAGACATGGAAGGAATTTAATGAAATAAGTATTGATGAAGCAAGGATGAATCTGAGGAATGTATTATCAACAGAAGACTATAATTACGTTAAATTAAAAGCTAGCAAACTATTTTTTGATGATTCAAAGCAAGGAAACAAATATTTGCTGCACGGTGATACTGGAGTTCATAACTTCGTCTATAGAAATGAAACATTAATTGGTGTGATTGATCCATCACCAATGGTGGGACCCATCGTATATGATGAGTCTGTAAAATAATTTGTGTAAACTCCCAATTCTACTAAAATGGAAAGTAATAGAAAGGTTGGGGGAACACATGGGACTTTGGACAAAAGAGCAATTACGAGCTTTCATTAAGGAGAACAAACTGGTAACGGCTCAAGATGCACAGAACGCTTTGAAAGAGTTGTTTGCAGAGACCATTCAAGAGATGTTGGAGGCAGAACTCGATACACATCTTGGATATGAGAAGCATGAAGTTAAAGCCAAAGTAACACCCAATAGCCGGAATGGCAAGAGTAAAAAGACAGTGGTTAGCGAGTACGGTGAGCAAGAAATCATGGTCCCTCGGGATCGTTTGGGTGAGTTTGAGCCCTTGGTTATACAGAAACATCAGAAGAATGTGACCGGAATCGAAGATCAGATTATAGCTCTTTACGCTAAAGGTGTCAGCACTCGGGAGATTCAGGATCATCTCCAAAATCTGTACGGAATCGAAGTCTCGCCTACACTCATATCCAATGTTACGAACAAAATCGTACCTCTCATCAAGGAATGGCAAAATCGGCCACTTCAAGGTGTCTACGCGGTCATATACATGGACGCGATTCATTTTAAAGTGAAACAGGACGGAGCTATTGTAAATAAAGCTGCATACATGGTGATCGGAATTGATCTGGATGGGAATAAGGATGTGCTGGGTATGTGGATTGGCGAGAACGAATCCAGCAAGTTCTGGCTCAGCGTACTCAATGACCTTCGAAATCGAGGGGTCCAAGATATCCTTATTATCTGTGTGGACAACCTAAGTGGCTTCTCTGAAGCGATTGCAGCTTGCTATCCAAAGACCGAAATCCAAAAGTGTATCATTCACCAGATCCGTAATTCCACTCGCTACGTATCGTACAAAGATCTTAAGAAAGTCACCGCTGACTTGAAGCCGATTTACAAAGCAGCCACGGAAGAAGGCGCCCTGCTTGAACTGGATCGGTTCGAGGAAGTTTGGGGCACCAAGTATCCGCTCATTGTTCGCTCTTGGAGAAACAACTGGGGAGAGCTCTCAACGTTTTTCAAATACCCGCCGGAGATCCGCAAACTCATCTATACTACCAACATGATTGAAAGCTACCACCGGCAGCTTCGTAAAGTGACCAAAGGAAAAAGCATTTTCCCTACCGATGAAGCCTTGCTTAAAATGCTCTACCTAGCCACAATGGATGTTACTCGTAAATGGACAGGTCGTGTCCAAAATTGGGGGCAAATGCTACTCCAGCTATCCGTCTTCTTTCCGGATCGCATCAGTAACTATTTACGTTAGAAACGCCAAATCCCCCTCGGGGGATTTGCTTGACAATGAGTTTACACAAAAATCTTGACAGACCCTATATGATTTTCTATATGCATTTTGTTCTTCGCCGGACGATATTAATTCTGACACATTGTTTGCCGCAGCGGATTTACTTGAACATGGAAATATTGAAAGAACGAGATTGATTGAGGAAACTTTGATCCAGCTTTATTGTCGAATAGGGCTTAGTGTGCGTCATCATCCGAATGATTTAAAGGAATATATACAGGCATGGGAATATTGGAAACAATTATGTAAAGATGTTGGTACGTCGTGAACACGGAAACGTTAGCTGAGAAAGGGAGAAAGGAGTAAGATCATGAAAACCATATATGAATCTAAAGTCTATAAAGAGACTAAGCAATCATCAATATATGCTGATATTTATTACCATGGAACTCAAACTCCAGTAATCTATGATTTGAGTTATAGAGGACGAAAAAGGACACTGAACTGATGTCAGTGTCCTTTTAGTTGATTCATTATTATTGTTAATGTGTCGATGAGTTCTATGTAATGGTCGATGTGGCTTTTTCAGTAAAAACCTGTACTTGATTTCGACCAGCTCTTTTGGCAGCATAAAGTGCTTCATCAGCTTTTCGGAGAAGTTGATAGATTGTTTCCTCCATAGCTCCTGTCGTTTCAGATACTCCAAAACTGGAGGTAACCTGTACAACTTGTTCATTATTAACTAGAGGCTTTTGTTCGATGCAAAATCTTAGATGATTAGCGAATTTCTCCCCTTCTACTAGTGTATAACCAGTTAAAGCGAGTACAAATTCTTCACCGCCATATCTAGCCAATAGCATATGTTCTCTCAGCTCAGCCTTACATATTTGAGCCACATGTACTAGTACTTGATCTCCGATTTGATGTCCATAAGTGTCATTCACTTGTTTGAAAAAATCAATATCAAAGAGAATAATCGTAAAGGATGATAAATTATCTTTTGCTTTCATTAAACTTTGCTCGCTCTGTTGAAAAAAGGCACGACGATTGAATAATTGTGTTAGCTCATCATAATAGGCTTGGTGCTCTAACTTTTGTTGTAAAGTATGTAGCGCAGTTATATCCGTAAATATAATTAGAAAGCCAGAGTTACTATTTGATTGCTGAAGTTTCGAAATACGTAGTTGATAAACAAAACTAGCTTGATGAATCGTAGTATTCAATTTATCTGATATCGTATCTAGTTCAACAGGAAATGATTGACCCGTTAGCATATACCAAACTTGATCAAAAGGTTTCCCTATCATGGATTGATCCAATTTACTAAACATATCTTTACATGCTTGATTATCTTCGATTAATTGATAGCTACCATTAAGTACAAAAACACCATCACTCATATTATTAAAAATGGTATCTTTCGCAATTGGCATAATGGATAACATTCGAGAAGAAGTAATAGACCAGAGGTACAAAGCAGAAGAGAACCATAAAACCATGGGTACAGGATCGATACCATCGGGTGTCACTCCAATGAATAATAAAAATGCAGTCACTATTGGAAGCAATTGACCACAAATGAGGGCCAATAATTGAGGTTTATATACACTAACCGTTTCCTTCCAGCGTGAACACAACAATAATAACGCAGCTAACATACAGCAACAAATGTAAATATTATGTACAGCAAACCATGTTCCACGTTCAATCTCACTAAATGGAACTCCAAGCACCGAATGTATATCATATACTCTATAGTAAAAATGATGGTATTTATTTGTTACATTGATTATTAAAGTTAGAAGAGGAAATGCAAGTAAAGCGATGGTTCTTTTTCTCTCTAATTTGTAACCTAAATACTGCATGACAAACAATAACCCTAACGGAGGGAAAAATGGCAACCCTAAATACTGTACAATATTCCAAAATCTAAGCTGTTCTAATGATGTGGATGTTAAGCTAAAGGCATAACCCAAGCAATAAATCAAGGAAGTTAATGTATACCACATGAACAATTTCGCGATATTCGTATAATAATGTCTCTTCCAATATGTATAGACTAGTATAGACAAGTTCAATACAACCGAAGTGCAAACTAATGTTACATATGCCTCTACTTTCGGTTCCAATGGTGCTACCCTCTTTTCATATCATCTATCTATATCATATTAACATTTTTATAAAAAAAGTTAATGTATTCCTTGAATTATGTACAGATTTCACCGGGCGCTCGGATGAACGGCCGTTTTTTTTCGCGCTTGCTCTATATCTAGCTTTTTAAATATGCAATAATTATATATATTGAACTACTTGACCCTTTCATCCATTCAATAGTTCATCCTATATAGTTATGATAGCGCATACAAATTTACTAAATACTCGGGTGATCATAGATGATATCAAGCAGGCAACAGCGAATGGTCAAGCAACTGATGGAGAGCGACAAGTACATTCCGCTGCAGCAGATGGCCGATGATTACGGGATCTCTCTGCGGACGGTGCGGGCGGATTTGCTGCAGTTGGAAGACTGGCTGCGGGAACGCGGTGTGAGCCTGGTGCGAGACCGCTCCGCCGGCGTTTCCCTGCGGCTTGCGACCGGGCAATCGGAACAGCTGGCTCTCCAGATGGGAGAGCGGCCGGATTACATGGATGCCGAACAGAGGGTCAGCCTGCTTATGAAGCAGCTTCTCCAGGAGACGAGCTTGTCCGTAAAGACGGTCATGGAAGAGTTCGGGATCAGCAAGAATACACTGCTGCAGGATTTGAACGAAATCAGGGAGCGACTGACCGGCTGGGATTTGACCCTGATCAGAGACCGCGGGCAGCTGCATATCGAAGGATCGGAGAAGCGTAAGCGAAGGGCCTATTTGCATCTGCTGCGGTCGGAAATTACGGACGACAAGCTGCTCCGATATATTCTAGATCAACGGGGAGCGAATTACTCTCCTATGACGCCGTGGAAGGACTGGTTCGAAGCCGACGATGCGGCGATGCTGTTCGACACGATTCAGCGACTTGAGGAGAAAATGGGCGTGCAATTTACGGATGCCGGTTACTCCACGCTGATTCTGCATTTGCTGATGGCGATGGAGCGGCTGAGGGGCACGCATTCGATCGAGATGGACCGCGAATCGCTGTCCGAGCTACAGGACCATGAGGCGTATGAACTCGTCAAGACCGAGGTCGTCCCTCGAATTGAGCGGCATTTCCAAGTGAAGCTGCCCGCCACGGAGATCGGGTATATCACGCAGCATATTCTGGGCGCACAGAAGCAGAGCCTTCCGGCAGAGGACCTCGTTATTGCCGATCTCGCCAAGCAGATCATTGTGCGCACCGAGCAAGAGCTCGGTCGGCCGCTGCAAATGATCGACCAGATCGTTCAAGGGCTCGTAATTCATCTGAAGCCGGCGATTTATCGGGCCAAATTCGGACTGCAGTCCAAGAACCCGCTCATGGAACAGCTCGAAGCCCAGTACGGCTCGCTCTTGAATGTGTTGGAGCGGATCGTCAACGAGGTGATGGCGCCTTGGTCCGTCACGTTCGATCGGGACGAAGTAGGCTATATCATGTTCCATATCGGCAGCGGGCTCATTCCGCCGAAGGCTCCGACGCGCAAGCGCGTAGCGATCGTGTGCGGATCGGGGCTCGGCACCTCCGCGATGCTGAAGCGGCGGGTGGCGGCGATTTTTCCGCAGGTCGATATTGTAGGCACTTATTCGTATAAGGAATCGGCGGAGATTACGTTACAGACAGCGGATGCCATCCTAAGCACGATGGAGATCAGCCATGCCCTGCAGGTGCCGTGGATGAAAGTATCGCCGCTGCTGAACCAGAATGATCAAAAGCAGATCACGAGCTTTCTGGGCGTATCGCCTTCGGGCGAATCGGCGGCGGCTGCGGCGGCGGTGCAGGCGGTGAACGATATTTTTCAGGTAGTCGAAAGAAACGCGCATATCCACAACCGGAACCGGCTGCTGGAAGAACTGCTGCATTTGTTCCAAGGCGGCAGCCGATTGGAGGAACCCCGCGAAGAGGATTACGGCTTGACCGCACTGCTGGCCCCGGAATCGATCTCGCTCGGAGCGGAGGGCATGTCTTGGGAGGACGCGGTGCGAGAGGGGAACCGGCTGCTTATGCAGCAAGGCGTCACGGACATCAGTTATGGAGAGAAGCTGATTGAGATCATCTCCACTAACAAGCATCCGTTCATCATCCGTGCGGGCGTGGCTTTTCCTCACGTA
This sequence comes from Paenibacillus sp. FSL R5-0407, assembly GCF_038009185.1. Classification (NCBI taxonomy): domain Bacteria; kingdom Bacillati; phylum Bacillota; class Bacilli; order Caryophanales; family Paenibacillaceae; genus Paenibacillus; species Paenibacillus sp. FSL R5-0407. Next base: position 346,363 of record NZ_JBBPAX010000001.1, read on the forward strand.
TACATGCCGGAGTGCGTGAAGCGCACGGGCTTCAGCATCATGACCTTTCAAGAGGAATTGGCCTTCGGGCCGTCCGGTCACCCGGTCTGGTTTGTCATCACGCTGGCTGCGGTGGACAAGGAGCGGCATGTTGCCGCGCTCGGCACGCTGCTGGATGCGCTGAACGATGATGCATTCATGGCGGAACTTAAGAGTTCGCGCAACGGTCGGGAGATTTGGCAGAGACTGCGGGAGAAGGAGGGCTTCGAATGAAAAGAATCATCGTAGCTTGCAACAGCGGGCTCGGCACCAGCCTGATGATTCGGCTGAACGTGGAAGCACTCCTGAAAGAGTGGGGTCTCAAGGCCTGGGTCGAGCATACGGACATTTCGTCGGTCGACACCTTTGATGCCGATCTGATCATCGGCTCCAATTATATTATGGAATCGCTGCAACTGATCAGCGGGGTCGAGATCATCGGCCTGGACGATATTACGGACCGGCAATATTTGAAAGCGAAGCTGCTGGACAGCGAAACGTTCAGACAGTGGCTGGCCGGTTAGGCTTGTTAGAGTCATTGAGCGGATTACGAATATAACTTACAGACAAAAGCGGGGGTTGCCCATGAACGCAACGCAATTGGTCAGCAAGGGTTTGCTTGGGGAGCCTGCCCTGCTGCTCGGGTTAATCGCGTTTCTCGGATTGCTGCTGCAGAAGCAGCCGTTCCAGCGGTTGATCCACGGCACGATCAAGACGATGCTCGGCTACACGCTGCTCCAGATCGGTGCGAACGCCGCCGGCTCGTCCCTATCCAATTTATCGGCGGTCATCCAGAAGGGATTTCAAATCATCGGGATCATTCCGCATAACGAGACGATTACGGCGCTCGCACAGATTAATTACGGCGAGGAGATCGCGCTCATTATGCTGGCCGGGATGATCGTCCACTTGATGATCGCCCGTTTTACGCGGATCAAATATATTTTTCTAACGGGACACCATATGCTGTTCATGGCTTCGCTCCTCGCGGGAGTGCTCGTGTCGATGTCGATGCCGCTATGGAAGGTGGCCATTGCCGGAGGGATCGTTTTGGCTTTGTGCATGTCCTTTGCGCCCATGATCTCCCAGCCATATATTCGGCGGGTAACGGGAAACAATGACTTTGCGGTGGGACATTTCAACAGTATCGGCTATGTGCTGAGCGGGTTCGTCGCTTCCTGGTTCAAAAAGGGACCGGAGCCGCCGGAGTCGAAGGGGCTGCAGAAGCTGCGCTCTTTTTTTCAGGATCATATGGTTGTCATTACGGTGTTTACCTTCGTGCTGTTCCTCTTCTCCGGGTTGTTCATTTCCCCCGGGGGGATCGAAGAGATGTTCTCGGGACGGCATATTCTCGTCGTGTCCTTGATACAGGCGACCTGGTTCGCAGGGGGTTGCTACGTTATCTTGGCAGGGGTGCGCATGCTGTTGTCCGAAATCGTGCCTGCCTTCAAAGGAATTGCCGACCGGGTCGTACCGGGAGCGATTCCTGCGCTGGATTGCCCGGTGTTGTTCAAATTTTCGCCGTTCGCCGCGATGATCGGATTCCTGCTCAGTTTCACCGGTGGCCTGGCGGCGATGGTCGTGCTGTTACAGGTGCAGTATACCGTCATTATTCCTGGAGTCATCCCGCATTTCTTCGCTGGCGGCGCGGCGGGCGTTATCGCTTATCAAATCGGCGGCCGTAAAGGGCTGATCGTATCCTCCTTGATCCACGGATTCGTCATTACGATTCTGCCGGCATTCCTCATTCCGCTGCTGACGAACCTCGGATATTTGCGCGCGACTTTTGCCGACAGCGATTTCTCGGTCATCGGGGTGCTAGTGCATCAGCTGTTCAGCTGGTTTCAATAACGCCGGTACCCGTCCCGGAAAACATATGCTACACCTCCAAAACAATAGTAGTACGAGAGCCTGATCTCATCCTCATCAGAGGGTGAAATCGGGCTATTTTGTGTGTCTGTTTTATTGCCGCGAGAAGTGGCAGAGACTTGGACTCACAGGTTTGTAAGCGCAACCAATATAATTAAGCCATAAACATTGAAGGGGGATATAACAGATGGGAAAGAAAAAATGGATCAGCTCAATCTCCGCTATAACGATGGCCGCGTTGCTGTTTACGGGCTGCGGATCTTCGGGCGGCAACACGGCTGCACCAGCAGCTAACGGAGGCGGGGATGCCGCTCCGGCGAAGCCGCAAGGCAAGCTGACCGTATACATCGGTTTCCAGGAAGATCACGCGGTCGCCGCGATCAAGAAGTTCACCGAGGACACGGGCATTGAAGCCAGCATGATCCGGATGTCGGCAGGCGAGATCCTCGCCAAGGTCCGGGCGGAGAAGGATAACCCGCAGGCGGACGTCTGGTACGGCGGACCGGCAGACACCTTCGTGCAAGCGACTTCGGAAGGACTGCTTCAGCCGTACAAGTCGCCGGTTGCCGAGAAGATCGATGCGAAGTATAAAGATGCGGACGGCAATTGGACAGGCGTCTATGTCGGCGCGGTCGGCTTTGCTTCCAATAAAGAATTTTTGGCCAAAAAAGGCGTAGAAGCCCCGAAGACATGGGAAGATCTGCTCAACCCGGCGTTTAAAGGCGAAATCGTCATGGCGGACCCGGCTTCCTCCGGAACCGCGTACACCGCAATGTACACGGTGCTGAAAGTAATGGGCAGCGAAGAGAAGGGCTTCGAATACCTCAAGAAGCTGCATCCGCAGGTTCAGCAGTATACGACGAGCGGCGCCGCACCGGGCCGGATGGTCGGTATGGGCGAAGCCGGCGTAGGCATTCTGTTCGCGCACGACATTATCAAGTACCAGGAAGAAGGCTTTAGCAGCCTTGAAATGACGATCCCAGAGGACGGAACAGGCTATGAGACCGGCTCGATCGGCATTATCAAGAACACGAAGAACGAAGAGCTGGCGCAAAAATTTGTAGACTGGGCACTGTCCCCGGCCGCTCAAGAGCTGGGTAAAACCGTAGGCAGCTTCCAGAACCTGACGAACCCGGATGCGGTCGGACCAGAGCAAGCCGTTAATCTGTCTGAAATCAATACGATCGATTACGACGTCGTTGAAGCCGGTAAAGAGCGTCAGCGCCTGATCGACAAATGGAGTGCCGAAGTTAAGAAATAATATCAGTTTGAACTCAGAGAGGAGAGAGCTTGAATGAGCGCCATGTTCAAGAGATTCAAGCGCGAGCCGCTCCTGCCGATTCTCATCGTGTTGGTCATGCTCTGCTTACTCGTTTTTATCGTCTATCCGCTATTCCAAATCGCAAAGTCCAGCTTCGTCGGGTCCACCGGCGAAGTTGGCTTACAAGGATATCGGCGGGTGCTGTCCGGGGGCGGATTATTCCACGCCCTGGTCAACTCCCTCGTGCTGGCCGTCCTGACGGCGACGTTGTCCACCGTGATTGCGTATGTTTTTGCATATACGTTCGCTTATGTAAAAGTACCGTTCAAAAAACTCTTTAACGGCATTGCCATTCTCCCGGTCATTTCACCGCCGTTTGTCATTGCCTTATCCGCCATGCTACTTCTCGGGAAGCAGGGGCTGATAACGAAAAACTTACTGGGACTTGAAAATGCGAATATTTACGGGCTGCATGGCCTGGTTCTTGTACAGACGCTTTCTTTTTTTCCGATAGCCTTCCTGACACTGTCCGGGCTGCTGCGTTCGATTAGTCCTTCGTTGGAGGAGGCCAGTCAGAACATGGGGGCCAGCCGGCTGAAGACGTTCATTAGCGTCACGCTACCGCTGTCCGTCCCGGGAATCGCCAACGCGTTCCTGCTCGTGTTCGTTCAGTCGCTTGCGGACTTCGGGAACCCGATGACGATCGGCGGGAACTACTCCACCGTAGCCAGAGAGATCTACTTACAGGCCGTCGGAAGCTACAACTTGCAGGCCGGGGCCGCCTTGGCGATGGTGCTGCTGACGGTGACGATCATCGTCTATATTCTGCAAAATTTCTGGGTCGGCAAAAAAAGCTACGTTACCATCACAGGCAAGCCTACCGGACAACGGAGAATGATCGAGTCCGGGGCGATTAAACATGGACTATTCACATTTTGTATGATCATGTCGTTCGTCGTTATTGCCTTCTATGCCCTTGTCCCGATCGGTTCGTTCATCAAGCTGTGGGGCATCAACAACAGCCTGACGCTGGATCATTACAAATATGTTTTCTCTATAGGACAGAAGGCGATCAAGGATACGCTGACGCTCGCCATTGTCGCCACGCCGATTGCAGGATTGCTGGGTATGATTATCGCATTCCTGATTGTCCGCAAACGTTTCTTCGGTAAAAGAGCCTTGGAAGTCATCAGTATGCTCTCGATCGCCGTACCGGGTACGGTCATCGGGATCGGGTACATTCTCGCGTTCAACAAAGCGCCGTTAGCGCTGACCGGAACCGGCATCATTATCGTTGCCGCATTCGTGGTACGCTCCATGCCGGTGGGCATCCGCTCCGGAGTTGCTGCCCTGCAGCAGATCGATCCGAGCATCGAGGAAGCCGCGACGAATCTCGGAGCCAGCGGAAGTAAAGTGTTCACGAGCGTCGTGCTGCCGCTCATCAAGTCCGCTTTTTTCAGCGGTCTCGTGAACAGTTTCGTCAAGAGCATGACCGCGATGAGCGCCGTTATTTTCCTCATCTCGGCCAAGTACAATCTGATTACCGCGTCGATTCTGGCGCAGGTCGAGGCCGGCCGGATCGGTGTAGCAAGCGCCTACTGTACGATTCTGATTCTGATCATGATCGTGGCGCTCATTCTGTTAAACTTGCTCGTGAGATGGATGGGCGGCAAAGAGCGGTCCGCATAAGCGGCCGCGCCCATCCTTAAGGAGGTATGTTAAAATGGCTAAATCCGTCACACTGAAAAATATATCGAAAGCCTTCATGAACGATAGAGGCGAGAAGTCTTACGCCGTCTCCGGGGTGAACCTGGAGATCGGAGAAGGGGAGTTCGTCACCCTCCTCGGTCCGTCCGGCTGCGGAAAAACGACGACGCTGCGCATGATTGCCGGTTTTGAAGACATCACCGAAGGTCACATCTACTTCGGAAACGAGGCGGTGGACCAAATTCCGCCGAACCGCCGGGACTGCACGATGGTGTTCCAATCGTATGCGCTGTTTCCGCATCTGAATGTATTTGACAACATTGCTTACGGCCTCAAAATCAAGAAAATGGCCAAATCCGAAATGATCTCGAAAATTGAATCCGTCTTGGATATAATGAATCTACAGGATTATCGGGATCGGATGCCAAACCAGCTGTCGGGCGGTCAGCAGCAGCGTGTGGCGCTGGCCAGAGCGCTTGTCATGGAGCCGGGCGTTCTGCTGTTCGATGAGCCGCTATCCAACCTCGACGCGAAGCTACGCCTAGTGATGCGGGATGAAATCCGCCGCATTCAGCAGCAGATCGGCATCACCGCCGTGTATGTAACGCATGACCAGAGCGAAGCAATGAGCATGAGCGATAAGGTCATCGTCATGAATAAAGGAAAGATCGAGCAGGTCGGCACGCCAATGGAAATTTATCAGCGTCCGAAGAGTAAGTTCGTGGCCGATTTCATCGGAACCGCCAACTTCCTGGAAGGCACTGTCAAGGGAACGGAAGACGGCCGGCTGCTCGTGGAGACAGCTTCGGGTGTGCTGCGGATTCGCCGCGACGGGTTTAAAGCGGGGGACCGCGTGACCGTGGTAATCCGCCCGGAAGCCGTCACTTTAGCTAAAGGCACAAGACATCAGGGCATCGTGCAGAAAAGCGTGTTCATGGGCCAGACCCAGGAATACGAGGTTCTGTTCGAGGGCCAGATGTTCCAGATTACCGAGCATAACCCGATTCAGGAGAAGGTGTACTCGGTCGGCTCTTCCGTATCTCTGCAGTTTGCGGAGGACGCCCTTCATGTAATTTAACTTCTGTACTCATCCAAAGAAATGACATCACACCAAGAAAGAAGGGATTGCATGAGAAAAATAGCGCTATCCGCGTTGCTGCTCTCCTTGCTGATGTCATTTCTTCTTTCTGCCTGCGGCAAGGAGAGCAAAGGCACGCTTACCGTGTATGCCGGATTGTATGAGGATCATGCGATCAAGGCGATGGAGACCTTTCAGAAGCAGACTGGCATCAAAGTAAATTATGTGCGCATGTCGAACGGAGAGATTCTGTCGAGAATTCGGGCTGAGCGGAATTCCCCCAAAGCGAGCATCTGGTTCGGAGGGCCGGCCGATACGTTCATCCAGGCCAAATCGGAAGATCTGCTGGAGCCGTATGTATCCAAAAATGTGGAGGCCATCCCGCCGGAATATCGCGACCCGGAAGGGTATTGGACCGGCATATATGTCGGGGCGATCGCCTTCGTCTCCAACAAAACCTGGCTGCAGGAGGTCGGTCTGCAGGCTCCGCAATCGTGGTACGATCTGCTGAAGCCGGAATACCGGGGCATGATCTCGATGGCGGATCCACGTTCCTCAGGAACAGCCTATACCATGCTAGCGACGCTCGTACAGCTGTTCGGCGAGGAAGAAGCGTTTGACTTCTTGCGTCAGCTGCATCAGCAGAATGTCATTTACACCACCTCCGGCAGTGTCCCTGGACGCACCGTGGGAATGGGAGAGGTCGGGACAGCAGTCATGTTCTCCCATGACGCGCTGAAGTTCTACAAGGAGGGCTTCCAAAACCTCATCATCGGATTCCCGACGGAAGGCACGGGCTACGAGATCGGTGCCGTTGGCATCATCAAGGGCGGCCCGCACCAGGAGGAAGCCCGCCGATTTGTCGACTGGGCGCTGACCAAGCAAGCCCAGGAGCTCGGCAAGCAGGTTGGCAACTACCAGCAGCTTACCAATCGCGATGCCGTCGCGCCCGAGGAAGCCATTCCGCTGGAGAAGCTGAACGTCATCCCCTACGACCTCGACTGGGCCGGCCAAAACCGTGAGCGTCTGATTAACAAATGGACAACCGAGGTGCTGGGGGCGCGGTAACCGTTTTGCTTTACGTGCTTCAAGCTCAATCTTCCAGATAAGAAAATAAGCTCAAGATAAACGTCCCAGCCAAAGATGAGTGCTGTCTAAGGTTGGGGCGTTTTTGTAAACTTGGTTTGGAATGAATTGAAGGATAATAAGAGATTGATCGTGAGCCTGGCTGTCATTGTGAGCTAGGCTCTTTTTGCGGTTTTCTCAAATTTACGTATGGTGTATATTGGGTATAAATGGGACTGTTTAGCAAGGTCGATGGCTTAAACGTGTTGCATTTTGTCCCACAAAACCGGATCGTGTCTCAGATGCGGGAACGCTAGCTGAGATAACTGCAATACAATAAAAACAAAGGCCGGATCTTTTCATGATTAAGGATCATCTCAAATTTTTAGAAATAGCATTTGAATAAGCAACGTTAGCAGAGAGTGAAGGGACCTACCCAATCGGGGCTGTAATTGTTGATAACGAAGGCAAAGTAGTTAGTAGAGGGAGAAATAGAGTATTCACGCAGGAGGACTGCACCGCACATGCAGAGGTGGATGCAATTAGAAAGGCCGGACACATCTTGTTAGATACATCTAATAAAAGATTCAAGAAAAACGACTTGACTCTAAATACAACTTGCGAGCCGTGTCCCATGTGTACGTGTACTATTTTGCTATCAGGGATTAAACAAGTCGTTTGGGCAGCGGATGATGATGAATATGGAGCAATAAGACGTATGAAAGAAGGCCCTCATTTCATAAATCAATTTAATACAATCAATTACATAGCATCACCAAGTCTGGATTTAGAGAATAAACAAAGGAAAATGCTGAAAGAATGGAATATTAGACGTGGAATAGTAAATACAGAATGGGAAGCGAAATAAATAAGGGAGGCCGTATGAAGACAACTATATATGGTTAGGCATGGAGAATCACCATATACTGAAGGAAATGAAAGAACAAGAGGGCTTACCCCAAAAGGAAAGGTCGATATTGAAAAGGTAACGAAGATACTTATAGGTGAAGGAATAGACATGATTATATCAAGTCCTTATACACGGGCAATTCTTAGTGTTGAGGGATTGGCCAAGCTTTTAAACAAAGAGGTTCAAATATTTGAAGATCTTAGAGAGCGTCATTTTGCCGCAGAGCTTATTGAAAATGCAGAGTTAATGTCTAGTATCCGAGAGAGTTTTAATGACCCTGATTATACCTTAATAGGTGGAGAGTCTAATGCTGAGTGTCAGAATAGAGCAATCGCAATTCTAAAACCCATACTAAATGAGCATAGAGGGAAGAAAATAGCTGTCGGAACCCACGGTCTTGTAATGACTTTGATGATGAATCATTTTGATCCGGCTTATGGTTTGGATTTTTTGAATCAATTAACGAAACCGGATATCTATAAAATGCAATTTGAGGATTTAGAATTAAAAGAAGTAACCAGATTGTGGAATGATGATCTTTCATAAAAAAGGAGAATTGAACATGAGAAAACTCGTTTTATTTCTGCATTCATCGCTTGACGGCTTTGTAGAAGGGCCGAGCGGTGAAATGGACATTGGCTGGGTTTCCTACGATGCTGACTTGGAAAAGCACGCCAAGGAAATTCTGAGTACTGCCGACACGGTCCTTTGGGGACGCGGGACTTATCAGATGATGTACAGTTACTGGCCTTCCGTGCCTTCGAATCCAGCAGCTTCGGAGCATGAACGGAATCATGCCGAGTGGATCGAAAAGACTGACAAAGTCATTTTTTCCACGACGCTGGAGAACGTAGAATGGAACAATTCCAGACTGGTGAAAGAAGATGTTGAAGAAGAGATCAAAAACCTCAAACAGCAGCCAGGGAAGGATATGGTTATTCTCGGCAGTCCAAGGTTCGCACATTACCTTATGCAGCTTGATTTAATAGATGAGTATAAAATTACGGTTTCTCCTGTCCTGATCGGCAGCGGATTGCCGTTGTTCCAAGGTCTCAAGGAGAAGATCGATCTTAAACTTATCGAAAACAAGACCTTTGATTCTGGAGCCATAGGTCTCGTTTACCAGACGATAAGATGAGCTCAGCAACAAACTATCGCCCCTTGGTTGTCAGATGTATAATCATAGAATAAACTCAGACAACAACACGACCCAGTCTATGATAGGAGTCTATCTAAGGCTGGGTCGTGTCGTAGAAACCGTCTTAAGGAGTTGTATTGAGTATCTACAAAGATAGATTTGAACCGATTGTCATTTTAGATGATGCAAAAAATGAAGTAGAGGCATACGCCAATATTTATGCGGATGAGCTTGAAGATGATAGTTTTTGGCTAGGAAACGTAATTGTTTCACCAGCAAGCAGGGGGAGCATCCCAGTATTTATTAAATGTAATGATTGAAAAAGCCAAAAATACATTGAAAACTAAAAAGCTGAAATTAGCCTGTCATAGTACGAATTCAAGAGGGCTGGCTTTTTATTCAAAAAGTGGCTTCAAACCATTCGATATGAAGATTCATGATATAGGTTCAAAGAAATTCATAACCATCCATATGATAAAAAATTTAGTTTGAGCGTTCCTTTTTTAAAGCCTATTAGGAGTTGGATTGCCACTGACAATTAATATTACCAAAGGCATGAAGCTGGAATTGAGGCAAGTGTTGAAAAATTAATATACGCTGTAACTTTTCAGACGGATCAGAATAGACAAATCGTTCTACTATCTTCCAAAGGCAATAATTGAAGATTTTAATAAATACAATGTTTTGAAGATGCCTGATTTAATATAATAATACTGACTAAGTCTGTCGGATCTCGCTAAAATATCTGTTTTTCGGGGAGGATTGCATAATGATTTATTCAAAACCAAAAATAATTGCTATTGCTGCGGTTTCTGGTGGAGGAAAAACTACGATTACTTCGCGTTTAAATCAAGTGTTGAACAATTCAAGAGCTCTTTATTTCGATGATTATCATGTTGAAGGACCAGAGGATATTATAGATTGGGTTGAGCGGGGAGCAGATTGTAACGAGTGGAGCATCGAACCGATCGTAACTGATGTAAATAGCCTAATAAACTCCCGTGATGTGAGGTACATATTAATAGATTATCCATTTTCAAGACTGCACCATGATTTGAAGACCATTGATTTGACTGTCTTTGTAGATACACCTCTAGATATAGCTATGGCAAGAAGGTTATTAAGAGATTTTAGAAACACAAATACAGAAGTGATAATGGATGAATTAAGTAATTATCTATCCCGGGGAAGAATGGGGTATGAAAGTATGTTAAAGACAACAAAACCTAATTCAGACGTTGTTATTGATGGGGCTTTACATACAGACGAGATTATTAAGCTTATTTTGGATGAAATAAATAAGACCGAAGGTAAAATCAAAGAAAATAGGTGATAAATGTGGAAATCATAAATTATAACGGGAAAACTTTTAGAACCATAAAAAACACTAAAAACGGAGAAGTGACTCAAGAAACAATTTTTCACTACAATCAGGAAGGAAATCGAGTATGGGCAGAATATGCCGGGGGCGGGATACTAGTAGGTCATTTAATTGCCTTGGTAGATGAGGCTGGAAATCTGGACATGAGATATCAACATATTAATGATAAGAATGAGTTGATGACGGGGATATGTAAATCGAGACCAGAGAAACAAGAGGATGGAAGATTGAGAATGCATGAAGAATGGGAATGGACTTGCAAGGATCATTCTAAGGGATGGTCAATTATTGAAGAGATAGAGATCTAAGATTGGGATCGAAGGCCTTCTAATCGGATTGTTTATAGAAGCTTACAATAGGGAGAACCACAATGAAGAAAATCCTAAGTAAAACAGGCACATCAATAATATATGTCATCCTACTTATCGCAATCATTACTACTATAGCGTGTTGAGATGAACTTGGCAGTTTGGTAAGGACAGGGAATTATGATACTACGGATAAAATGGTGGAAACCATCATGGCCAAATCAGCGACTCCAGGAGTGACCATGGTAGTATCAGACCAGGGCAAGACTGAATTTAAGAATTACGGATATGCAGATGTGAATAATAAAAAGAGGGTAACTGAAGAGTCATTATTTGAGTTGGGATCGACTACAAAGGCATTTACGGCTCTGGCCGTTATTTTATTGGAAAATGAGGGCTCCTTATCTCTTTCAGATTCTATTACAGATTATATTCCATCGTTTGAGCCAACCATTAAGGGTGAGAAAGTTAATATTACGATTCATCAGTTGTTAGCACATACAAGCGGAATTCCTCCGTGGAGTATTCGGTTAATTCCTGAGGGTACCACGGAAGATATGCTCAAAAAAACGATACATAATGTGTCAGACATTGCATTAGATACGCATCCTGGGACAGCATATAATTATGCTACTGTTAATTATGATATTTTAGCGATGATTATTGAAAAAGTTACAGGCAAACGCTATCAGGATTATATGACTGAAAACATACTGGTTCCTTTAGGGATGATTCATAGTTATTTTTCAACAGGTCAGGAAAAGGAATCTGATACGCTTACCAAAGGATATCGTGTATTTTTTGGAAGAAGCTTAGAATATGATGCCCCTAGATATTATGGGAATATCGCTGCAGGATATTTGGTAACGAATTCAAAAGATCTAGAACGCTGGATTAATGCCCAAATGGGGATAGGCGATATACCAGATAATTTATTGAAAGCGATACAACAATCACATCAAGTGGACATCAAAACGGCGGGATACGAAAGTGAAAATCAATACTATTCATTCGGATGGAGTGTCGATACGAAAAATAGAGTTATAAGTCATAATGGATCTAATCCTAATTACTCTTCACAGGTTCTTATTGATTTAGAAAAGCAGCAGGCCATATTTGTTATGGCTAATTTGAATTCAACTACACCAACGCTAATTGCTAATAACATTTATGAGAATATGAATGGAAATCAAATGAATAAATTTAATTATGATGACGTGTATCTATTAATTGATTTGGTATTTTCATTCTTAGTAATAATAGCCATCATTATCTTATGTGTCCAAGCAAATAAGCTCATTAGAGGTATAAAACTTAATATTAAAGATGAAAAGACAAGGTTCAGAAAAATGACAGGAAGCAGTGTAGCACTAATTCTAAGCATTCTACTTTTGGTATTGGTAATAATCTGGCCTTATCTATTAGACAATAATTATATGATGATAAAGGTGTGGATGTCGTATTCAATATTTATTTGGATGGGGCTAACTTTTATTAATTGTATTTTATCGATAATAATTAATATGAAGAAAATCGGAATGATTAGACGAAAGTTAAAATGGAAGGAGAATATATGATAGTAAGAGTGTTACAAGAGCCGGATGCTAAATCGTATCAAGAAGTTCGATTGAGTGGACTTAGAAACGATCCGGACGCATTTGGATCCACCTTTGAAAGAGAGAAAGAATTCTCCCTGGAAACAGTAATTAGTCGAATAAGTCCTAATCAAGATAGATTCGTTCTCGGAGCATTTGTTGAAGGTGAATTAGTTGGAATCGTTGCTTTTGTACGTGAAGTTGGGATGAAAATAGCCCATAAAGGAAATATATTCGGCATGTATGTAGTACCCGAGGCGAGAGGAACTGGTGTAGGACGAGAGTTATTACTTGAGTTGATAAAAAAAGCTAAAGACATGGAAGATCTGGAACAAATAAATTTAACTGTTATTTCCGGCAATAGTAATGCCAAGAAGTTATATGCATCACTCGGATTTGAGATTTATGGGACAGAAAGAAATGCTCTTAAATATAATGGACAATATTTTGATGAGGATTTAATGGCTCTTAAATTATGAAGAACTGCAGTAAGAGGGAGGGCTCAATGAAAAGAGTGGTATTAGTCGAAGGAATTCCTGGATCGGGTAAATCGACATTCGCTAGATTTGAGTCTGTAAAATAATTTGTGTAAACTCCCAATTCTACTAAAATGGAAAGTAATAGAAAGGTTGGGGGAACACATGGGACTTTGGACAAAAGAGCAATTACGAGCTTTCATTAAGGAGAACAAACTGGTAACGGCTCAAGATGCACAGAACGCTTTGAAAGAGTTGTTTGCAGAGACCATTCAAGAGATGTTGGAGGCAGAACTCGATACACATCTTGGATATGAGAAGCATGAAGTTAAAGCCAAAGTAACACCCAATAGCCGGAATGGCAAGAGTAAAAAGACAGTGGTTAGCGAGTACGGTGAGCAAGAAATCATGGTCCCTCGGGATCGTTTGGGTGAGTTTGAGCCCTTGGTTATACAGAAACATCAGAAGAATGTGACCGGAATCGAAGATCAGATTATAGCTCTTTACGCTAAAGGTGTCAGCACTCGGGAGATTCAGGATCATCTCCAAAATCTGTACGGAATCGAAGTCTCGCCTACACTCATATCCAATGTTACGAACAAAATCGTACCTCTCATCAAGGAATGGCAAAATCGGCCACTTCAAGGTGTCTACGCGGTCATATACATGGACGCGATTCATTTTAAAGTGAAACAGGACGGAGCTATTGTAAATAAAGCTGCATACATGGTGATCGGAATTGATCTGGATGGGAATAAGGATGTGCTGGGTATGTGGATTGGCGAGAACGAATCCAGCAAGTTCTGGCTCAGCGTACTCAATGACCTTCGAAATCGAGGGGTCCAAGATATCCTTATTATCTGTGTGGACAACCTAAGTGGCTTCTCTGAAGCGATTGCAGCTTGCTATCCAAAGACCGAAATCCAAAAGTGTATCATTCACCAGATCCGTAATTCCACTCGCTACGTATCGTACAAAGATCTTAAGAAAGTCACCGCTGACTTGAAGCCGATTTACAAAGCAGCCACGGAAGAAGGCGCCCTGCTTGAACTGGATCGGTTCGAGGAAGTTTGGGGCACCAAGTATCCGCTCATTGTTCGCTCTTGGAGAAACAACTGGGGAGAGCTCTCAACGTTTTTCAAATACCCGCCGGAGATCCGCAAACTCATCTATACTACCAACATGATTGAAAGCTACCACCGGCAGCTTCGTAAAGTGACCAAAGGAAAAAGCATTTTCCCTACCGATGAAGCCTTGCTTAAAATGCTCTACCTAGCCACAATGGATGTTACTCGTAAATGGACAGGTCGTGTCCAAAATTGGGGGCAAATGCTACTCCAGCTATCCGTCTTCTTTCCGGATCGCATCAGTAACTATTTACGTTAGAAACGCCAAATCCCCCTCGGGGGATTTGCTTGACAATGAGTTTACACAAAAATCTTGACAGACCCCTAGATTTCTTGCTAATCAATTTGAGAGAAATGGCCACACATGCAACTTGTTTTTCGAGACTACCTATAACCATCCGATCATTCATTCTGTATCCTTTGACGATTACAATATGTTTATTGAGTCGTATTTAGATAGATGGAACAAGTTCCTTTCTAATCAATCTGGTGGCGATGTGGTTGTTATGGAATCTGCTTTATTCCAAAGTCCCATTGTTCACTTGTTACATAAAGATGTCGATCGAAACTTAATTAAATCTGTAATTGTTAATGCGAGCGAGCTTTTAGGAGATATTGATTGCAAATTGATATATTTCTATCAAGAAGATGCTGAAGCCACAATTCATAAGATGATTGACGTTAGAGGCAAAGAAGACTTTTTACTAAAGAAACATAATGAGTATAAACATGAGATGTATTTCATAAATCGGATGGAGTTGGGCATAAATTCACATATTAGCTTTTTTCTGGATTATGCTGCACTTGCTAATGAAATTGTGAAAGAAGTATCCCTCGAAACAATATCTATTGAAAATTCAAAACAAGATTATTCGTTATACGAGCAGCAATTGATCAATGAATTTGACTTGGAATATTTTCCTGATCCTTATGTCGATATAACTATACTTACTAAGTATAAAGGAATCTATTACAATCAGGATTTAAACTTTAGTATAAATATCGAACTGATCGATGATCAATTATTTATATTTGGTAATAAAAAGCTGAAACCTAAAGATAATAGTCAATTCTATCTTGATGACATGAGCGTAACTGCAAATTTTATTAAAGGCGATAGAGTTAATCGGGTGGTTATAACTGAGAAGGATTTATATGCAAATAGAAATGACAATGGAACTGTTTTTGAAAGAATCTCTTAGTAGTACCCGAACATCTGCTAAACACCCTATACACGGTGGTGATTTTTTATGGGAGTCGCTTGTATTTTTAGTTGTCGTCAATGCTCATACAACAAGAATGTTTTTTTGGGGATTGGATTTAGATATATTAGTTTGCAGGCTATTTTAGAATGGTACGAAGAGGAAGAAGGAAGAAAGCAAATAGCCGAATATATTAATAAGAAGGAACCGATTTATGAGTGCTATGATGGGCTTTATTGGAAAATGAACCTGAGATCAACAGGCTGAAATGTCCGGATTGTAAGTGCAGCAATCTAAAAGTTGAATTTTATATGGATTGGGATTAGGTACATAATCAGATACGCAAATCTAATATGTGAGGGTGATTTGCTTGAAGCAAGGAATCATTGTGTTATTGAATGGAACTTCAAGTTCAGGAAAGACTAGTATTTCTAATGAGCTGGTAAATCAGAAAGAGATTCTTTTTCATCACCTATCTATAGATGATTTTTTTATTAATTTTAATGAATTTGTTGATAAAAAATTTCCGGACCTTAAACCTACAAGAGAAGTAGATGATCAAGCTGTCGCGCAAATCATTTTTGATCCCATCGCCTCAATGTTCTACTCGACGATTAAATTGTTTTCCGAAATGGGTTTGAATGTAATCGCAGATACGGTAATCGATAATGATAAGAGTTTTAATCAGTGTCTTGATGCATTTTTTGACCAGCCTACATTATTCATAGGTGTAATGTGCTCAAAAGAAGAACTCATGAGAAGAGAGCAAATAAGAGGCGATCGGCAGATTGGACTAGCAAATTCTCAGTTTGACAAAGTGTATTGCTTTAATGAATATGACCTCGAAGTAAGCACGGAAGAGTTGAGTCCAATAGAATGCGCCGAAAAGATATTAAGTTTTATTAAGTCCGATAAGGATTACTCGGTTTTTAAGAAATTAAGTAAAAGGGAAATTAGTGTTTCTTAGAAGGCGAATCCGTTAGGGGCTATCGTCCCGTGGTTGTTAGGTGTGTAAATGTATAATAGTGGAAGAAGCTCAGCCGTAATATGACCTAGCCTAAGGTAAGAGCTATTAAGGGCTGGGTCATTAGTGAACACAACCTATAAGAAATCCACATATTAAATAAAGTATGGAAAAACAATATAAGGAGACTCTATGGGTACAGACATTTGGTTTTTTGTAGAGAAAAGATACTATAAAGAATATGAACAGTTGGATGGTACTTGGAGGAAAATTAATAAGAGTAAAGAGGATTTAGTTAGTACTTCT
Organism: Paenibacillus sp. FSL R5-0407; assembly: GCF_038009185.1. Taxonomy (NCBI): domain Bacteria; kingdom Bacillati; phylum Bacillota; class Bacilli; order Caryophanales; family Paenibacillaceae; genus Paenibacillus; species Paenibacillus sp. FSL R5-0407. The sequence goes on from NZ_JBBPAX010000001.1 coordinate 362,768, forward strand.
ATTTGGCTAAGTGTTGATAAGTGGACCGTTAACGGGTCTGTCAAGATTTTTGTGTAAACTCATTGTCAAGCAAATCCCCCGAGGGGGATTTGGCGTTTCTAACGTAAATAGTTACTGATGCGATCCGGAAAGAAGACGGATAGCTGGAGTAGCATTTGCCCCCAATTTTGGACACGACCTGTCCATTTACGAGTAACATCCATTGTGGCTAGGTAGAGCATTTTAAGCAAGGCTTCATCGGTAGGGAAAATGCTTTTTCCTTTGGTCACTTTACGAAGCTGCCGGTGGTAGCTTTCAATCATGTTGGTAGTATAGATGAGTTTGCGGATCTCCGGCGGGTATTTGAAAAACGTTGAGAGCTCTCCCCAGTTGTTTCTCCAAGAGCGAACAATGAGCGGATACTTGGTGCCCCAAACTTCCTCGAACCGATCCAGTTCAAGCAGGGCGCCTTCTTCCGTGGCTGCTTTGTAAATCGGCTTCAAGTCAGCGGTGACTTTCTTAAGATCTTTGTACGATACGTAGCGAGTGGAATTACGGATCTGGTGAATGATACACTTTTGGATTTCGGTCTTTGGATAGCAAGCTGCAATCGCTTCAGAGAAGCCACTTAGGTTGTCCACACAGATAATAAGGATATCTTGGACCCCTCGATTTCGAAGGTCATTGAGTACGCTGAGCCAGAACTTGCTGGATTCGTTCTCGCCAATCCACATACCCAGCACATCCTTATTCCCATCCAGATCAATTCCGATCACCATGTATGCAGCTTTATTTACAATAGCTCCGTCCTGTTTCACTTTAAAATGAATCGCGTCCATGTATATGACCGCGTAGACACCTTGAAGTGGCCGATTTTGCCATTCCTTGATGAGAGGTACGATTTTGTTCGTAACATTGGATATGAGTGTAGGCGAGACTTCGATTCCGTACAGATTTTGGAGATGATCCTGAATCTCCCGAGTGCTGACACCTTTAGCGTAAAGAGCTATAATCTGATCTTCGATTCCGGTCACATTCTTCTGATGTTTCTGTATAACCAAGGGCTCAAACTCACCCAAACGATCCCGAGGGACCATGATTTCTTGCTCACCGTACTCGCTAACCACTGTCTTTTTACTCTTGCCATTCCGGCTATTGGGTGTTACTTTGGCTTTAACTTCATGCTTCTCATATCCAAGATGTGTATCGAGTTCTGCCTCCAACATCTCTTGAATGGTCTCTGCAAACAACTCTTTCAAAGCGTTCTGTGCATCTTGAGCCGTTACCAGTTTGTTCTCCTTAATGAAAGCTCGTAATTGCTCTTTTGTCCAAAGTCCCATGTGTTCCCCCAACCTTTCTATTACTTTCCATTTTAGTAGAATTGGGAGTTTACACAAATTATTTTACAGACTCCCGTTAACCCGGATTACTACCTTTATCCAGGGTACAAAACTTCTAGATTGAAACCCAGCGATCCTACTGAATTTTATAGTGAGGATAGAAACTATGATTTATTTAGTATTTTATCGAATACAAGGAATGATCATAATCTAAAATTTATTTCTTTGCCAAGAGGTCTCCCGGTTGATATTTCTCCTGAATTGAGAGAGATTGCATTCGAGAATAAAGAAGATTTTTATGACCACAGTTGGCTATTTTTGAATGAGTTAGTTACTTTTAATTGGAATGAAATCTATTTTTGTGATCAATTTCAAGAACACAGGAATACTTTGAATACATGTTCAAGTTTCATAAATGAGACAATTCCCAAACTAACTAAATTAGGAGAACCTGAAGATGTGAGAGTTATTTTCTGGTTTGGTTAGTATAGATTTATTATTTTTTGCGGGTAAAGCTATGAAGCTGATCAAGTAGGTGAGAGTATCTCCTAGAAGGCAGCTTTCTTATAACACCATCACGCTTTTGGGCTACCGCCCCTTAGTTATCAGATGTAAAATCGTGGAAGAAGCTCAGACAACAAACGACCCAGCCTAAGATAAGAGTTATTTAGGACTGGGTCGTTTTCGTGAATACAGGGATAAGGGTGGGGGCATGAACAACACTAAATTAATTCTTTTCGAAGGAATTCCGGGGTCTGGAAAAACAACTACCTCTCAGCAACTATTTAATCACCTTTTAGAAGACGGTGTACCTGCAAAACTTTATATTGACGGCAGTGAACATCCGATTGATTTGCCCTTTTTTGCTTATCTTACTCAATATGAATACAATGATCTCTTATTTAAATTCCCACAACAAGCAGAATGGATTAAAGTCAATTCTATTATTGAACTTGATTATGTACTAATTCCTTATAAAGAACCTGTGCCGATACCATGGAACGATGAATTAATTGAGTATTTGAAATCGAAGGAATTTTGTTATTCGGATAAGCCGGTAGTCCCCTTTAAGATTTTTAAAAGAGTATTTTATAAACGCTTCGAACGATATGCTGCCAGTATGGCTAATACGGATACAGTAACCATTTTCGAGAGTGTCCTATTCCAACATCAAATTCATGATATCCATCGATTGTATCCTGAGATAACTGAAAACGAAATCATCGAATACTTAGGGGAATTAGCAGTATTAATTTCTCCTTTAAATCCTGTTTTATTTTATCTTACTCAAGATAGTGTAAAAGAATCGCTGGAACATACAGCTGCTATTCGTTCAAAACCCAAATGGGCAAGCAGTAAAACAATTGAGTACTACATAAAACGCAAAGGTATCGAACTAGAAGCAGTTAAGTACTTACCGTTTAATACGTATATTTTGAATAACAGTGATAGGGATTGGAAAAAGATGCTTGATGTAATTAGAACCACACTTTCGTTGGAGAATACGACGTTGTCATGAAACCCCTATAACAACGGGTTCAAGTTGCGTCGCAGCCGGCCGTTTGGGCCTTAAGGTTTGGGTTCGGAAACACCTAAACGTCGTTAAACGAAACCCCAGTAAAGGAGTGTAAGAATGAATGAACAATGAGTTTAGTGAAACATTCCTAAAAATCACATTGTATCGAATGTGTGATCTCTACTTTGAAAAAATGAAGGTTACGCTAAATTCATCAACTTTATCACCTTGTAGAACATACGGGGTATCATTTAGGTCAAATCATAGATAGAGTTCAAGGAAATACAAAGAAGAAGTTTGAATTTTGTAATAACGGATTAAATGAATCATATTTAAGAAACAAGATAGAATCGGATAATATCATGTAGGCATAGCTCCTTGATTCGTCCGAAACTTAAGAGCTTTATCGAAAGTTGGGAGGACTGTGAATGCATCTCGAAAATGAGGATGTTTACCCTAATCGTCTTATTGGTACAAGAACCATGGAGATTGGCGGACTTACTAAATCACAGCTTATTCAGAAAATGCAAGAGCACTCTATCATGATTAATGAGTATGGAGAGCAATTATTAACTGATAATAGATTTTCGATTTCTGATAAAAAGTACAGGTTGCAGACCGTTGAACTAACTGTTAGTGATCTTGGGTTTCGAGATGGGGCTACTACGGATCAGATTTTTAAAAGAGCAACTGAACTCGGCTTGGAATTATGTCCGCTTGAGCTTGGCCCTTACTTAAGACTGCAATACTTGGATCAGCCCGAAGGTTATTCGGGCGATGCTTTACAACGACATCAAGCTCCATCCGGTTCTATTACTATAGCATCGGAGATACTAACCAAAGACGATGATTTTCCCAAAGGCTTTTATCTTAGACGAATTAGCGATACTTTATGGCTGCGGGGATACTGCGCTGATGATCTGCACGTCTGGAATCCTTATGATCATTTTATTTTTGTCAAACCAATAAAACATTCCTAAATTAGATACTTATCATTTGCAGGATAGTAATGGGGAGGAGGACTCAAGGATGCATGAGATTTTCAAACCAATAACTGCTTCTATCGCATTTACTGGTGATTTAAAGACAGATATTAAGTCGTTTTTAGAGGTGAATAATTGTTTAGATACAGCAACTCACTGTATAGATGTTGGCACCGAATGTAGAAGAATTGCACTGATGTTTAATGCCAATCCGACGAAAGCTGAACTCGCTGGTTGGTTGCATGATATTAGTGCTGTATTTCCAAATAACGTGAGATTGGATGTAGCAAGACAATTGGAAATAGAGGTGTTATCAGAAGAAACAGTATTCCCAATGATTATTCATCAGAAGATATCGAGAGTAATGGCAAAAGAAATATTTGATATTACTGATCAGGAAGTAATTGATGCGGTCGGTTGCCATACTACTTTGAGATCAAACTCTTCCTTGCTTGATAAGGTGCTCTTTGTTGCTGATAAGATATCCTGGGATCAAAAGGGGACACCGCCCTATTTAGAGGATCTTAATAGAAATTTACAAATATCATTAACACATGGGGCATTTGCATACATCAATTTTTTATGGGAAAAGAGAGATACTTTGAAAGTAATTCATCCTTGGTTAAGGGATGCATATGAAGAATTGAAAGACAAAGTTCATTTAGTGTAGTGGTTCGAGGGCGTCATTGAATTATAGGAATTAACTTAAATCAAGCACATATATTCAGGAGATTGAAGATGAAGAAAAGTAAAATGATATTGTTATTGGTATTCTTAATAATTCTATTGTTTTTCATTATAACTTGGCGAACTGGCCTACTTGAACTTTGGAGTAAGGGGATATCCTCTATCGCAAACAACACAGAAAAGTATAGTGATGAGGCAGGTTATGTTCTTGATGGTAGCTATACTATCCAAATTGACCTTGCGGATATTCAAAGCAATATTGGCAAAGAGCTATATAATGATGGAAGACATAAGATCATAGTGGAATGGATAAATATTAGTGGTGATAGTGCAGAAGGTATAAACATTGGGTTTAGATCATTTGGTGACTACTCAACGGATGGAGCAACATTGATTTCCGGTGTGCATCATATAACAAATAATGATCGGTCGTTTAGTACATTATTGACTGCAAAGTTGATAGCCAAATATAAAAATAATCAATACGATGGAACTGTTTCTGGGGTTGCAGGATTGAACTATAAATCGGGAGATGACTTCTCATTTAATATTAATCCAGTAGAAGCATTAAGGGATAAAGGTAAAGTAGAGCTTACAATTACAAATCTGTATTTGAATATTTGGAAAAAGAAATAGTGCGTTGCCCCCATAACAACATATTCACTCAATCGGGCAAACCCACGGATCGGAGATCAAACACATGAGTAAATCAAGTTCACAGAATTGCAATTTAAATATATGGTATTATCTACCCGATGAAGAGTGGAATAAAGTTTCGCATCTATATGAGAGGATGCCTGAGTGGATAGGTTATAAAAACGGAAACCCGTATTGGTTTGGTCAGGAAGATGATGAAATTTTTATTACGGCATCAGTTGAACCAAGTGGATTATCTTTTCATGGACAGATGAATAATAGCGATTGGAATTCATGGATCAATAAGTTTAAATCAGAAGCTACAAAATTATTAGGTTTTGAGGTTGGTGAGCCTGAGGATGGATTTGTGTAATAGAGGTAACTGAAATTAATTTTGGTGGGAAGTACTATTGGTTTTAAGAAAGAAACCAACCTATACTCGTTATTGAAATGAGGGCCCCCTTTAGTGATAAAACTAATAAGAATTAGCTTAACATTCATTTGTTTAGCAGCATATGTTCAATTTATTAGTTTGTTCTCGTTTGATATTGGGAAGAGATTTTATCCTTTTTTTAAAGAAATAGATCCAGATAATGTTTTCATGGTACTAGTCATTCACCATATATTGCAGGCAATAATAACGTTGTTGGCTATTATTATTATTTCCAAGTTGTTGAATATACGTTTTAAGGATTTTGGATTTAATTTAAATAAACTAAGGTACTCTATTGTATTTATTTCTGTATTCCTGGGTGTATGGATCCTAATCCAGGCCGTTATTGGCATTTATCTAATAATAGAGCATGGGGGTTCTCCCGGCTTCACATTCCCGCTCAACTTCAGAAATTACATTGGCTATTATTTATTTGAGGTACTTTTATCAGGAACAAGTGAAGAAATCATGTTTAGATCATTAGTAATAACTCTAATGTTGAGTTTGTGGGGAAAGTATTTTTCCAATAGTAAAAGATTCTCGATCGTAGTTATATCTGCCTCTACATTAATATTTATGATAGCGCATATTAATTTCAATTTATTTCCATTTAAAATAACTCATTTTGACATTCTCCAACAACTAACCTGTTTAGCGTCCGGTTTATGTTTTGGGTATTTGTTTTTAAAAACAAAAAGCATAGTAGGGTGCATGATTGCCCATAATCTGTTAAATGGTATTATTACTTTGATGACATTGCTGTTTGTTTTATCATTTTAATGATGCTCGGACAACAAACGACCCAGCCTAAGATTAGAGCTATCTAGGGCTGGGTTGTTTCGTGATTGTAATAGAGTCATTAACTGATTTGGAGGCAATTTTGTAGATAATTCATAGAGAGAAGAGGTTTTTCAAATGGCTATTTGTGTTGAATTTGAGTTGATTGAAATTGAAAACACTATTGCAAGATATCGTTTCGGTGATTGCCTAGGGGATTTGAACGGAGAATTTGAAACAGATTTATATAGATTTATATCAGGAGAATTTCCGGGAGACACCTCGATGTCTGAAATAGTAGTATTATTAAATGATAAACAGAGCCAATGGAAGGCTATAAAAGCATTCACTAAAATATATAGACACTTTAAAGTACACAAAGAATATTTATCTAAAGGCGGATACTATGCATAGATTGCCTTAAATGACATGTGAAATATGTTGATCGTATAATCCCAGCAATTAATAAAACGAGTAAGGTCGTGATTTGTATGGGACTTGAGGAATTTTATAATTACACAAGTGGAGATGAGCGACACCTATTTAACGAAATAGCTGATCAATTGGAGGAACTGGGATATAAATCTAAAAGGGCGAAAACCAAAGATGTGAATTATGTATTCACCAATTCTAAGACCCCGAAAAACGTTCTTAAGTTCTCAATTGAGAAGGGGAAACCAATAATAAAAATGAAGTTTTTCGCTTCCAGTGATTACTCTGATTTTTTTCATGAATGTATAAGAAAAACTGTTGAAGAATTTAACTTCAGATATACGGGTTGTTACAACTGTGGGAGATGTAAGGATAAATTAGAGGGTTACGAGTACACATATGCGGATGGACGAAAGTATTTTAGATGTGGAACAGAGTTAATTAGTATATATGGGATCTCTTTATCAGAAGTTGATGAAGTTATAAGACTATTCAAAGCGCAGCATGAGTATTACTTATCCAAGAGATTCAGCCACTAAGGGTCGATAATGCTTGTATGTTACGGAAACACAGGTTAGGGGGAATAGGCATTGAGGAATATAGCAAAAGATGTGAAGTACCTTGAGAATAGGAAAGAGGTAGTGTTATCTCTTCAAAATAAACAAAAAGATGATAAAGTTGATATTTATTACTCACCGGATAAGGAATATAAGTTGACGATTGAATATTTTATTTTTAGGGAGAATGAAGGATGGGATTATACTAGAGGGATCGTAACACAATGCAGAACAGGAAATGAAATTGTATTGGTACGTAATATAGGCACTTTTCTGTTCGAATTGGTTCTGAAAGACAAGGAGAATTATTTAATATGCGGTCAAGATTATCAAGGATACACAATAGTAGATTTAAAAGACATGAAAGTCGTTGATTTCGTACCGGAGGAATTTTACGAGGGTATGGGGTTTTGCTGGGCAGAAATACAATATACAAACGAGATAGATATCCTTGTAGTAGGAGGATGTTACTGGGCGGATGAATACGAAATTGTATTTTATGATTTTTCTAACCCACTTCAATTACCATATAAAGAATTAAAGAGAATAAAACCTTATGAAAAAATAATCGGCTGGATAGATAATTGTAATTTTCAGTATGAGGATGAAGAAGGAAATAAACAAATAATAAGGATTTGTTGAGGTAATTTCAATAGAGACCCCGATATCGGAAGAAAACCCTAAGGTGGTAATATGAGTGGAACGTGATCGTTACAAAGAAAAAGTTATGAATGCTGTCTCAAAAAGGCAATTAGCCTCAAGAATGAATAATACGAAGTGGAGAGAGTTACAAACCGCTGTTCTTAATACCTTGCCATTTCCACCCCCTTTTCAAGCAAAGTATGTATTGGTAGAATCTCCATCTCCAAGTGAGTTTGAAGATGATGTGTGGTATTTGGGAGATTGGGTTGAAGGACTGATGCCTTTTTATAATATTGAATGGATCAGGGTTAGACCGAGACGGATTGTAAATATAGGGAGATTGATACCACCTGAGATTTTGGATATTACTGAAGAGTTTAAAGGGATACTCAAAGAGTTTTCAATTCCATATTATTGTGACAATGAATCGATCTATATTTATGGATATATTTCCGAAACAGATAAAATAATCAAAGAATAGAAGATGCTCAGACAACAAACGACCCAGCCAAAGATAAGAGTTATCTAGGGTTGGGTCATTTTCATTTGAAAGAAGGTTATTCATAGATGATTGATGAAATAAGATACCCTATTGGTCAATTTGAGCCGATTCCCATTTTCTTTGAAGAGGACAGGAATAAGCTTATTAATCAAATTTTATTAATTATTCCTAAGCTTCGAGCACTGATAGTTCGCTTAACACCCGAACAACTCCAAACGCCATATCGGGATGGTGGTTGGTCGATTCAGCAAATTATCCACCATATGGCCGATAATGATATGAACGCTTATTTAAGATTTAAAAGGGCATTAACAGAAATAGAACCCATGGCTTCATCCTATCGAGAAGACCTTTGGGGTGAACTTCATGATTATGTTGAAACCGATATTGAAACCTCTTTATTACTCCTAGAATCTCTCCACAAACGTTTTTACATATTACTCTACAAGTTAGATTCACATCACTTCTCCAGGACACTCAGAACTCAAGCGTTAGGGATAATTAACTTAGACACTGCATTACAAAGATTTATTTGGCATAATCATCATCATAAATCTCAAATCGAATTATTAATAGTTAGAAGAGCCTGGTAAATAGAGATACTCTGATAAAAAAATAGAACGGATGAATAATGATGGATTGTCTCGGATGCCGAATCGTAAATCAAATTGAACCGGATGTTAATGTGATTTATGAGAACGAATTTGTAGTTTGTATTTTAGATATTGCACCGTTCAATGATGGCCATATACTGATTTTGCCTAGAAAGCATTACTTGGATGTTGAAGAAATAGACGAACTAACGTTAAGTGCCATAATGAACGCATCGGCTAAGATCTCTATTTTATTAAAAAAGACATTTAATCCGGATGGAATTACATTTTGTCAGAATGGCGGAACTTTCAATGACTTACAACATTATCACATGCATGCAATCCCAAGATTTATTGGTGACGGATTCAGTTGGTCTGAGCCAAAAGAGGAATTCAAGACAGAAAGATCATTAAAAGAGATAAAACTCTTATTGCTTAAGGAATTAGTCGCATCGGACTAAAGTCCACGGGAGTGTTTTTGTGGAAATACAGTACGAATTCTTGTTGAGGGGAGAGCCTCCTTATGAAATTCATATTATTACTTGTATTTTTATTACAGTCTTTATTAGTTGGGGATTCTAACTACAAAAGCTATATTAATGATGGACCGTCGATGGTTCCTACGATCTACGATGGAGATAGATTGCTTGTAAACACTGACACATCAGAAGGAATTAAACGTGATGATTTAATTATTTTCAAAACAGAAGAAAAATCATACTGTAAGAGAGTCATCGGAATAACTGGGGATCAAATAGAAATAAATAAAAAAGGGATCTTTGTGAATGACAAATTATTTAAAGAAACAAGTGATTTAGGATTGCCAGACTCAAAAATAATAATAAAAGATAATGAGTATTATGTTGTAGGGGATAATACAGGCAACAGTATTGATAGTAGATTTTTTGGGCCGATCTCTGACACTCGAATTATAGGTAAGGTAGTAAAGATTTTTCACACGAGGGAGAGCTCTTATGATTGAGGATGAAAGATTAGAACAGATTATAAGGTCAAAGAATTATATCGAGCACGTACCAGAATTGTTAGAAGGTATCCGAGATTTGAATTGGCCAAACGCAAGTAGAATCGTTGATTTTCTAAAACCACGGGCTAGGGAAGTATATCCATTTGTAAAGAATGTGCTTAGCACAAACGACGAAAGTTGGATCTATTGGGTTCTATCGGAGTTAGTTAGTTCGTGGCCTAATGAAATAGTTAAATTCCTAGAGGAGGATTTGATAGTTCTTGCGGAAAATTTAGATATTTTTGTAGAAACAGATTTATTATCTATCGAAATACTTTTAAATAACAATTTAATAAGTCATCAATATACTAGAGAGTTATTAGAAAATAAAGAAGCTTATATAAAGGGTGAAATAGGAAATTTTCAACCTGAATTAATAGACGAATTTATAGAATTAGAGAATATAAGAATAGAGATCCTTCTAACAGATGTGAGTCAAATTGTAGATTATGTTAAAGAGAACAGTAAGAAATTACATATTAAAGATAAATATGAAGCGCTCCATCGATTTTTAAAATCAGTACAAGATATATTAATGAAGCTTGATAAATAATACGAAGTGGTGTAACCAAATATGAAGATCTATCTTGTAAGACATGCAATAAAAGAAAAAACCATCGGCGATGTTCCCATAACTAAAGAAGGGGTTAAGCAAGCTCAATTAATTGTTCAATACTTTAAAAACATTCCTTTATCTTCTATATTCTCAAGCCCGCTAAGGCGAGCACGGGAAACAGCTGAATACACAGCAAGAATGCATGATTTATCCGTAAGAATTGATAATCGATTGCGTGAAAGAGCTAATTGGGGAGACTTGCCTGATCAAACATTTCAAGAGTTTGTAGAGATGTGGGATAGATGTACTAAAGATCCCGACTTTGTCCCACCTGTGGGGGATTCCGCTAGGCGAGCATGTGAAAGAATGTCCTCTTTACTATATGAACTCGCAGAAGGGCATACTTTAGAATCTCGTGTTTTAATTGTAACGCATGGAGGTTTAATTACTGATTACTTGGCGAATACGTTCCAAGAGAATGTTCTTAATCAATATCATCCCCAATTTATTATTGAACAAAGTAACCTGATTCCGGAATGTTCAATAACGAAATTGAGATATGATAATAAGAGCTTTTCAATCGAACAATTTGCCTATACCGAACATCTGGAAACCATGGAGGTAGGTCATGGAACTTCTATCCGAGATATCTGACAAAGATTTTGGTTTTGAAAGTTCTTCATCCAATGTCAAGTATTGTGTCAGAAGAGCATCCAGAGCTGTAGTAATTAACCGGAACAATCAGATTGCTATTTTGTTTGTATCGAAGCATAACTATCATAAGCTACCTGGCGGTGGAATCGAAGAGGGCGAAGAAATGGCCAATGCCCTGATTCGTGAAGTTGTCGAGGAGGTTGGAGCAGAGATAGACATAGTCTCCGAAGTAGGGACAATAATTGAATATCGTGATAAGTTCGAATTAATTCAACTATCGTATTGCTATCTAGCTAAGGTCAAGACATTACTGGATCACCAATTCTTAACTGATGACGAAAAAGCTAATGGTTTTGTTTTGAAATGGGTATCACTTGAAGAAGCAATAGCTCTAGTTCAAGCCGATAAGCCATTTGATTATATGGGAAACTTCATTCGGAAGAGGGATTATACTTTTTTGGCTAAGGCTGAGAAAATACTTAAGGATTTCGAGGGATAACTAGAAGAAGGACGGAAAAATCATCTAACCATGAGTGTCCCCGGGGTGTTGGAGAAGGCTAGAATTGCGGCGTTGGGCTAGATGAACAAGGGGGAAAGTTATCCCCCTTATTCGATGAACTTTTTTGTGGAAGGGATTAATCTTTAACAGATGTATAGACTTGGCCGTTCTTGGCCTGATTGGCATCCGTCTCTAAAGTGATTTGATTCGCGCTTGAAATGGTGAATACAATTTCGGATAATTCCTTGGCCGACGGCGTAGGAATTCGATCCACCTGGAGCGTAATTTGATTGCCCGATATGGAATAGGTTCCTAGATATTTGCTCGATCCTTTCGGCAAGCGATCCAGAAAGATGAACTCGCCGTTTGTCTTTAAGACCAGCTTTGAAAACTGAGTATGGTCTTCCTTCTCCGATGTCAGATAGACGGCTTCTTCGTTCTTCAGCATAGCTGTCAGAGCATTTCCGGCATCGGCTGCTTCCTCAGCCTCATTTGCATTCCCGGTGGTGATGGCTTCGGAATTGCTGGATTCATGATCTTCATTCGTTTCGGTTGTACCTTGGGCTGGCTCATTAATGGTTTGTTCAGTGTTAGTGGGTGCGGCCGACTCGGACTTGATTCCCGTTCCGGCGGATTCGGCCGGAGAAGTACAACCTTGCAATAAGGCAGAAGCAAGAAATAAGAGTAAAACAGTTTGCAGCAAAGAAAATCGTTTCATAAGTCCTCCTGGTGTATTAATCTCGACAGCTTGTTTATTATAACAAATGAATGGTAAGAAATTAATAGAACTAAAGGCTTCCAGTCCGGCTCGTACCCATGATACGAGTTTTTTTGGTTAAGGGTGAGGATTTTGGAATCCTCGCTGACGCTTTTCCCGGCCTTCACCGAGTTGTATACTAAGTATAGAGAATAAAAACTTGGCGGATGCCTAAGTGGACCCTACCGGATGAATAGATCCCTGCGAGGGTCTTCCTTTCCTGGCATTCCAGCCGTAAACCTTATTGGATAAGGAGATAGGAGGAGCTTGTTTGCAATATGAAGTGATTCTTTTTGACCTCGACGATACGCTGTATGATTTTGCAAAAACCGAAGATTTCGCTTTACGTCAAGCTTTCCGTCATTTCGGAATGGAGGATACGGAGGAGCTGATGGGTCAGTACCGTGACATTAATCGTCAGCTATGGAAGGAGCTTGAGCAAGGGCTTATTTATCTGGATGTGCTGCGGGTGGAGCGATTTAGAAGACTGCTTGAATTACGTGAGTTTTCACAAGAACTCGACGCCGCAGAGTTTAGCCAAACGTATGTGGGGTATTTGTCTGAGGCATCCTTCTTGATGGAAGGGTCTGCGGAAACCTGCAATCGATTATTGGATGCGGGATACCGGGTTGCGGTGATTACGAATGGAATCAGGGAGGTACAGCTTGGAAGAATAAGCCGCTCTGAGCTATCCGGCAAGTTTGAGCAGGTGATCATTTCCGAGGATGCCGGTTCGCAAAAGCCTGACCCGGCTATTTTCGATTACGCATTTGAAAAGTTAGGGCATCCGGACAAAAGCAATGTGCTGATTGTCGGGGATTCGCTGACATCGGATATTTACGGCGGAAATCAATACGGAATCGACACGTGCTGGTTCAATCCGAAACAAGCCGACAATACTTCCGAGGCAAAGCCTGATTACGAAATTCGGAGTCTGACGGAGCTCCTGGAGCTTTTGAAGGTGTAGCCCGCTGCTTAAACATACAAAAATATGGAGACTACTGCTTTGGCGGTAGTCTTTTTTTATTTGTTTAGGTGAAGTACCCGAAATTATTAGACGATTCCGCTGAAAATAAGGTTGACTCAACATGTCAGATGTATAATCATGGAAGAAGCATACCCTAACGATGAATTGGAGTACAGAATGAATACATATAAGTGGATCCCTATAATAATTTGTTTTCTTCTGCTTTTAGCAGGCTGTAGTACTACCCACAGCATAGATACCAGTTCAACCAGAACCTTAAAAAAAGACTTGAAGGATCTATCACCGTCGATCAAAAGAGTTCAATTTACATTTACTCGTCCAAACCTTTTTTGCAGAATTGATATGAGCAATGAACCGAGTACAGAAGAACTGGAATCGATTCTTGCGGAAATCAAGGAATTTTCAACAATGGATAACATGAATGAGATCGCTCGCAGTGTCAAATGGGGATTGGAAATATCGGAAATTCATGTTGATATCAATACGGATCAAGATAAAAAAACAATTGAACATGCGTATTACGCCAGTTATTTCAAGACATTCGATGCTAGTGATCACTCGGAAGCAAACATTGAGGGGTACAGAATTTGGTATGAAATATAACATAACTGTATAACTGGGAGGTGTTTAGTAAAATGAAAATTCCATTAATCGTCTTAGATTTAGATGGTACACTCCTCAACTCAAGCAAAGAAATAACCAATCGTAATTCTAAAGCTATTGCAGATTGCGCAGGATTAGGAATTAAATTCATCTTTGCGACAGCGCGTCCTCCAAGGGCAGTCAGATCATTTATGAATGATGAGTTATTCAGATTAGGTTCTTTTATTTATTACAATGGCGCCTATATCGATTGCAAACACACGGGAATCCAGGATCATATATCGATTGAATCCAACATTACGGCTGAAGTTCTAGATTACTGCCTTCAATGCAACCCGGATCTTGATTTAAGTCTGGAAGTGAAGGATGAATGGATGAGTTTAAGGGAATATGACTACACCACACTCATTAAGGTCAAAGATAATCCTGCTGTAAAGTCACTGGAAGAACTCAAACGACATGATGCATCAAAGATTCTTTTTTCAGGGAGAATGAATTTGGATTTATTTATGGATAAGTTTAATACGAGATTAAATATTTTAACTACAGACAATGGAGAGCTTGTTCAGCTTTCATCCCTAAGAGCTTCGAAAGAAAGTGCGGTATCGGTTTTGTGTAAGGCGATGAACATCCCGCTCGAAAAGGTCATGGTCTTTGGTGATGATTTTAATGATATCGGACTATTTAAATCTTGTGGATGGCCCGTGGCAATGGGGAATGCAATTGAAGAATTGAAACAGATATCTAAAGAGATTACCGAAACTAATGATAATGATGGAGTAGCCATGGTTTTAGAAAAACTTTGCAGATCATAGGAGAATGATTCATGGATGTAGAGATTAGATTGTTAGGCCCTAATGAAGCTGTGCCAATAGAGTTATTACTGTTAGCTGATCCTTCGGAAGAAATCATCTTAAATTACATAGATAGAGGGGAGTGTTTCATAGCTACCAACAATAATGAAATTATCGGTGCATTGGTAATTATTAAAACTCGCCCTGAAACCATTGAAATTGTAAATATTGCAGTAAAAGAAGATTTTCAAGGTAAAGGAATCGGAAAGCAATTAATTAATTTCGCAATAATCTATGCAAAAGAGCAATGTGAAAAAACGATGGAAATCGGTACGGGAAATAGCAGTATATTTCAGCTGTTTCTATATCAAAAATGTGGTTTTCGAATTGTTGGCGTAGATCACGATTTTTTTATAAGACACTATAAAGATGAAATTTATGAGAATGGAATACAGTGTAGGGATATGATTAGATTAAGGCTTGAACTTTGATAGTTTTGGCTACCGCTCGCTGACTAAGCCCGTCGGATGTATAAGGAGGTGTAAAAGACACTTGCTGAAGTTTAAAATACTCTTTTTACTGTTATTAGTTCTAATGTCTACAGGATGTTCGTTTTCAAGTGAAGACACATGGAAAGAACGGAGCCATATTAAGCAGGGTGATGTAAAGCAAATTTTGATAGAAAACTCAGAAGGGGTAAGTGCCAGTTTGACCGATCGGGTTAAAATTTCTGCAGTTATTAATGCATTGAAAACGGGCGTGTTTGATCCTGGAGTTTTTGATATAAGAGTGCAGGATTTCACTGTGACTATTGAATTAAACAACAGTGATAAAAAGAAAATTCATCTTTGGCTTTTATCCGGTGCGAACCTCTTCACCGACTCTGAGGATGATGGTCATTTTACATTAAATGAAGATGCACAAGAAAAATTGGTTGAAATCATCAAAGAAAATGAATTATGGAATGAAGATTCGGCGGCTAATTAAATAAGCCCCCATGATTCTCAAGAGGATGAAAGGAGAATATCAGTTGCATGACGATTATGAAATAGATGATTACATTATCCAAGCAGATGTTTCCGTTCCATTAGTAGTGATGATGTGCGGAGTAGCCGGATCAGGAAAAACAACATTTGCTCAAAGATTAGAGAAAAGAGGTTTTGTACGTCTTTCCATTGATGAAGAAATATGGGCTACACACGGACGTTACGGAATTGACTATCCAATTGAAATGTATGAGCAATTAAAAAGTGAAGCCGAGTTAAAGTTGCGCAATGAATTAGTAGATCTTATAAATGAAAAGCGTAACGTGGTAATCGATTTCAGCTTTTGGCAACGAAAGAGACGGAATGAATATAAGAAATTAATTGCAGATGAAGGCGGGGGATGGAAGCTTATATATTTGAAAGTTCATCCTAATGAATTACGTGAACGACTCCGTATTCGGAGTCAGCGGTTCGATGCAAATGCAGCATTTACAATAACAGAAGAAATACTAACTTCATTTCTAGAGGGTTTTGAAGTGCCTTCCGGAGAAGGGGAAATTATCATTGAAGCAAACGATTGAACATCTTTGAGTGGAACTTAAACAAAGACCAGGTGTTATCGACACTTGGTCTTTGTTACATTAAAGAGCCATTTCTCAAGATGCATCCGTTCTCGATGATACTTATCATTCATTAAGAAGGAAATGGGTAATAACAAAGAATGTGTGTTTGAATTACGGAGTGCTGGCTGAGTCGGTTAGCATGTACATCATGTAGGAGGATAATACGAATGGTAGAATTGAAAAAAACAGAAAATTGGGTTGCAGGGCTGCAGTGGCTATTTTTCATATTTGCGAATATTGTGATTATCCCGGTCACCGTAGGACAAGCCTTTCAATTATCAGATAGCTCTATTATGACGACCCTGCAGCTATCCTTCATAGTGACGGGGTGCGCGTGCATATGCCAAGCATTATGGGGACATCGCCGGGCCATTTTGGAAGGGCAATCGGGTTTATGGTGGGGAATGATCCTAACTACCGTAAGCATTGCTGCTTCTCAAGGGATTTCCTTGCCTGAAATAGGGGGCAGTCTCGCCGTTGGGATTCTAATCTCTGCTGCTATCACCGTGTTTGTGGGCCTATTCGGCTGGGGCAACGCGCTTGCAAAACTATTCAAGCCAGGCGTGATGGGAGTGTTCATGCTACTGTTTGGCTTCCAGTTAATTCAGATTTTTCTCAAAGGCATGTTGGGAATCCCTATGGGCAACACGCCAGACCATGTGTCGATTCAAGGGAATATTGCTCTTCTTTCCATCATCATGATGTTACTTATGGTTATTGTTAATGTGACGCTACCGAACAAGATCAGTAAATATTCTCTGCTCATCGGCATTGTCATTGGGTGGGCTGCATTCGCTATATTTTTGGGCGAGGAAGAGACTGTAAAGGAGAGTGCGTCGCTAACCTTCGAATTCTTTTTGTTAGGAAAGCCTGAATTCAATGTCGGCATTATTATTGTGGCTGTGGTAACAGGCATTTTGAATTTAGCGAACACCTTTGGCGCATTGAAGGGAACCGAAGATTTATACGACAGCGAGACTAGCAAAAAGCAGTTCAGCGCAAGCCTCATCATATCCGGCATATTCACCGGAATAAGCGGATTATTTGGGCTGGTTCCGTACGCTCCGTTTGTATCATCCATCGGGTTTTTAAAACAATCCGGCATTATTCATCGAATGCCTTTTTTGATTGGCGGGGCGCTATTTCTCATGATGGGTGTATTTCCGCCGGTCACTCTATTTTTCTCCAATATTCCGTTAAGCATTGGTAGTACGGTGTTGTTCGTTTCTTATTTGCAGTTGCTGTTGTCTTCACTGGATTTCTTGAAAAAGATCGAATTCAATAAACGCAATGTCTATCGATCCGCTATACCGATCTTTGTAGCCGTGGTGATCATGACGTTCCCGGACTCCTATTTTGCCGGCGTTCCGACTTATATTCAACCTTTTATTCAAAATGGCCTGCTGGTTGGAATTACACTGGCTTTGGTCCTGGAAAATATCATTCCATGGGACAAAATTGTAAAACCGGGTCAAAGTAACAATTAATGCATAAATGACGAAATGGGGGGTTAGCTTTGACCTCTTTCGGGTACCCAATGCCATTTCTTTTTTAGCAAATAATGGATCACTAAGGTTATAATGATCTTGAATAGATAGTAAAAGGAATGATATAGACATGGAACAACAATTAGAAGTTGCCATTCAATTAAGAGAATCAGGGAAATTGGAAGAGGCACGATCTTTATTACTTGAATTATTGGATCAACAACCATTAGATCCCTCTGTCTGGTATCAATGCGCTTGGATTCATGACATTCTGGGATTAGAAAGTGAAGCCGTGCCTTATTATAGAAAGTCTCTAGAGCTTGGATTAAGGGGAGAGGAGAGACAAGGTGCATTATTAGGTCTGGGAAGTACATATAGAACTTTGGGGATGTATGAGGAAGCCAAAACCATATTTGAGACGGCAATGAAAGAATTTCCGGACCGAAGAGAATATCAAGTTTTCTATGCTATGGTTCTATATAATAAGCAGGCATTCAGCGAGTCAATGTCCATATTATTAAAGCAACTGGCGGAAACAAGTAACGATGAGGGGATCCTAAGCTATAAGAACGCAATTTTATTTTACTCGGATAAGTTGGATCAGATTTGGGAGTAAAGGGAAGGAGATCAGATTTGATTAAACGAATAGTCTCTTGTATGTTCATTTTAACATTGATTTGTATATCAGGATGCTCCAAAGATAAGGAAGTAAGGATACTTGGGAATTGGGTAGGGGACCAGGCTTCCCAAAAGATTGGAACATATGAGGAATTGAGTCAATACAATTACATGGAAATAACCGTGAACGAATTCATAATGAAAAACTTTGTGTATTCGAGTCAGGATAATAAGATGGTAAAGATCTTCAATCAAGATGAAAAAGAAATGAAATATAAACTATTAGAAAATGATCAAATACAGATTAACAACAAACGATATAAAGTGAATTTGAAGAAAAATGAAATGACAATTAGTAATGAAAACATAGAAATCCATTATATAAAAGAAGGATAGTACCGAATGAATCATTATTCAGAACGAATTGATGATGTAATTAAATATATCGATGATAATTTTTCAAGGAAAATAAGTCTGGAGGAACTTGCAAAAGTCTCCAACTTTTCTAAGTATCATTTCTGCAGGGTGTTCTCGTCGATTGTTGGAATGACGCCATATAGTTTTTTAAATAGAAGAAGATTGAACACTTCAGTAGAATATCTTTTAAATACAGATAAGACAGTACTGGAAATATCTATGTTGTGCGGGTTTGATTCTGCGTCAAGTTTTAACCAAGCCTTCAAAAAGCTTTACGGTAGTACTCCTGGAGATGTAAGAAAAGATCCAACCCTGATTAGCAATATTCCCTTATATCATGGCAACAAACAGGAAGAAACATTACAACCTTCTCGTTATTCTGAAAGTGGGATTACAAATAACTTTCTGAGGAGGATCTGGGAAATGAATATTGCCATTAAGGAGCTGCCGGATTACGAGGTTGCGTATGTAAGACACGTTGGTAGCTATCTGGAAACCCGTAAAGCATGGGAGGTATTGGGTGAATGGGCCGCTATGAACGGCCTCTATCCACCCGAGCACTCCTATATCGGGATCTCTCTTGATGACGCAAGTTTAACGGATGAATATGCATGTCGTTATGATGCCTGTATCACGATCAGGGGGGAACACAACAAGGATTTTGACCCGAATATTAAGTATAAAACTTTAAAGGGAGGCCTTTATGCATTGTATCCGTTCTACGATACGATCGAAAAATTCGCTATCGCATATCAAGTTGTATACGGACAATGGATGCCGGGCAGCGAATACGATCCCGATGATAAACCCTGCCTGGAGTTTTGTATGAATAATCCCTTTGAGGATCCCGATGGTAAAGCTAAGGTTAATCTATATATACCGATAAAGAAAAAAGCAGAAGAGTAATCACAATAGAATCCCGGACATCTCACGACCCAGCCTAAGATATAAGAGCTATCTAGGGCTGGGTTGTTTGGTAAATGCAATAATCTTCGGATTAATAAAATAAGGTTATGAGGGATGTGAAAACATGTTTTACAGACGAAAATATTACATTGTAAAAAACGAATTCGTCGAGATTTTCAATTCTCATTTTAATGAAATAAATTTACCGAACCAAACTAAACACGGCGCTCGATTAGTTGGGCGATGGATGAGCCAGCATGATGAATCTACTACTGAAATTTTTGCCATTTGGGAATATGACAGCTATGAAACATATAGGGCTATTGAAACCAAAGTAAGAGGAGACATGGAACACGTTTCGAAAATAGAACAATGGTATGAGAAATTCGGAGGACGGGAGAATGTATTTAAGGAGTACATACTGGACGTTAAGAATGATCAGATATTTTCAACATTATCAAATGAAAATAATCAAAACGAATCCGATCATCAAGATGTACAATTTTGGTTGAAAACTGAAAAGTGACCCTAAATACAAAAGAAAGTGAGATCGAAATGCCTAAAAGAAAAGTACTCCATTATGATGCATTTTCATCGATCGCCAACATGGGAAATCCGGCTGGCGTCGTTCTGGAAGCTGATGACTTAGATGAAAAATCAATGCAAGCGATTGCTGAAAAGGTTGGATTTAACGAAACCGTATTTATAACGAGTTCGAAAAAAGCAGATTTTAGACTGAGGTACTTTACGCCAGGTCATGAAATTAATCTTTGTGGTCATGCTACGATTGCGTCAATGTATTGCTTGAAAACCTTAGGATTGTTACAAAATAAAGATTCGATAACGATCGAGACGAATGTTGGTAATTTACCCATTTCCTTTGCAAATAGAAAAGGAGATTTATTTATAACCATGAAGCAGGATCAACCCCGATTTATTCCGTATCATGGTTCAATCTCGGCCCTAGCCGACAGCATGGGGCTTCCGGAAGAAACGATCGATATATCCAAGCCTATTGTCTATGGAAGCACTGGTACCTGGACGCTGTTAATACCTATAAAAGGGTTGGATCCATTCGCAAGAATGTGTCCCAACAACGAGATGTTTCCTGAAGTATTGCGCGAGAATCCAAGATCATCCATACACCCGTTCTGTATTGAAACCATGGATAGGAATGCTTTTATGCACGCGAGGCACTTTTCATCCCCGTACTCAGGGACGAAAGAAGACGCGATTACAGGTACTGCATCGGGCGTGATGGGGGCCTATTATCTGACGTACTTGAATGAAAATAGTGAGGCTGCAGATTTTTTTGTTGAACAAGGTCAAGAAATTGGCAGGGATGGAAGAGTACATGTCCAAGTTATACGTAATGAAAGTAAAATGGATGTTTATATTTCCGGAACAGGAGTTTTCGTTCAAGAATTTGAAGTTCAGTATCCTTAAGGAGCGGGATAAAATGAAATCTCCAGGTGGCTCGATATTTCCTTATTATTATAAGGGTGGCGAAATTCATTGCTTGAAGTATGGTAGTAAATATAAGGATGAAGGAACGCTTTTTGAATTAATGAGACAGGAAGAAGAGTTTATCTTTAAAACCAATAAGAAACTTAAAATATGGATAGATATGTATAAGACATCGGTTACAAGTGCGGTTCTTAATGAATTAATAAACAATCTAACTAATTTAGATCCCTATATTGAAAAACTAGCGTTCGTTGGCTTTTCTAGAATAAATCAATGGCGATTTAAGCGATACGTGAATAAAGCAGGAATCAAGAAACCAGTTTCGTATTTTTCGGACCCGGAGGATGCTAAGACCTGGTTAGTATATGAAAGATAGAATCTATTTTAATGGGAGGAACGATTATGCGGGAAAACGAGGAAATCAAGATAGAGGAAAGTCTGGAGGACATTACGGGTGTAACTTGTATTTATGTACCAGTTAATGATGTTTACGAGTCTATTAAATGGTACCAAAAGAATTTGGGGTTTCAACCCGCACACCGAGATCATGTTGAGCCAGGGATGGAGACTGCAGTTTTGAATTTACCTGATCGGAACGGAAATATGCCTTCGCCTGGGTTACGGCAAGTTGTGCCTGCTCTTTTCCTGCATAAATCGGACGAGGAAGGCGGTCGATTACGCTTTGCCTGGACATTGGATAACGGAAGACCCCATGCCATGGCCTGTTTCATAACTCCACGGATCGAAGAGCTATATGAACGTTTTAAGGAAAACGGTGTGAATATCATTGGAGAACGAATGACAAGCGGACCAAACATCACGTTCGCAGATCCGGACGGCAACATATGGGAAGTATGGCAACCATAGAGGAAGGGGCACTTAAGATGATAGACTTGTTTAAATATAACTGGATGGTTAGAGAAGAATGGTTTAGTAAATGTTCAAAATTATCGGAAAACGAACTTGTTCAGGAGCGTCAAGGGGGGCATGGCTCAATACTTAAAACTCTCTTTCATATTATTGATGTGGAATGCAGTTGGATACAAGCAATACACGGCGATGTGGTTTCCGAACCGGATTATGAACATTACAAGTCATTGGAACTGATTCGACAATTATCAAGGGAAAGTCAAGAGATAGTGAATAAACACCTATTGAAATGGTCTCCAACAGAAGAATTTAAGACTGTAACCGTGCCATGGTCAGCTGATACTTATTATTATGGTGAAGTCATAAAGCATGTGATCGTACACGAAATACATCACATGGGTCAATTATCCATATGGGCGAAGGATGTAGGGCTTGATGCGGTCAATGTAAACTATATAGGTAGAAGAATCATGGATGGTCATAAGGGGTGTTCGAAATATGTTTTGTAGTAGATGCGGGGAGGAGCAGAAGGAGCAGGAGAATTTAGTCTGTCCCAATTGCGGTAATAATGTTTTTACCCCCTATAAACTTAAGGGTTTAAATTGGAAGAAGCCCAAAGAAAGTGATAGAAAATTTGAAGATATAACTTTTTACCCGAATATTAAAGTAAACCCCGAACACGAAGCCGAAAAATGGTTCTATGTGTTTAATGGGGAGAGGTACGGCCCTGTTTCAAGGCTTGAGCTGCTTCATCTTTATAACGCTGAAAGAGTATTTTTAAGCACTAAGGTATGGAAATCAGGAATGTCAGATTGGGCCGATATAGGCCAGACAGATTTAATTGATAGAAGTATTGTACCGCCGCCTTTGAAGGGTGAAGATATTAACAATACATTAGTATGGATATTGGCGTTCACACCCATTTTAGGGACTTTGTTAGAGTACATACTATCTGGAGCGATCGGTGTGGCTAGCGGTTCACTATGGTTCATTACGACAATACTCAATACCATACTGTGTGTAATTGATGAAAGAAAGATAAAAAGAGCAGGTCATAACACTAAAGAAATGTTGTTGTGGGCCATATTCATCATTCCCGTTTATCTTTTTAGAAGAGCACATATATTGAAACAGAAAAGTGCTTACGCCATTGTTTGGTGTATTACGTTTGCAATTTTGATCTTCGCCCCCACGTGGATTTCCGGAATTATCGGCATTGCCGACCCAAGTGCTGTTAATATGGTTAAAGAGGGGACCATGAATTCGTATCCTGATAAAACAATAAGTCAGATGGTAGATAACTATTTTCTAAATCCAAAATGGAAAGCCATTGTAGCGGACGATAATAATACATATGTTAATGTGATGGGCAAGATTACATATCTAGGAGACGACACCAAAGTACTGATTCAATACAAACTGATTGATGATAGTTCATTTGAGTTTTATGCCTTGGAATTTAATGGGGTGCCGCAAGATATGACAACTTATACTGCATTAATGAATAGCATGTATGCCGAGTGAAGAAAAGGAATGATGAAGGATGGAAGTTAGACAAATGTCTACAGCCTTTCTATTTAATGAAAACAAAGTAATTATGATGAAGAAGGATTCAAGTAGAATTACAGATACTGTGTTTTGGACAGGACTCGGTGGGCATTTGGAGGCGGATGAGCTGAATTCTCCGAAAAGGGCCTGCATTCGAGAAATTTACGAGGAATCCGGAATACAAGAGGAAGAAATTGAAGAACTAAAATTAAGATACATATTATTACGAATAAAAAAGGAAGAAATAAGGCAGCAATTTGTGTATTTCGGAAAAACCAAAGTATTAGACTACATAAATTCAGAAGAAGGGGAATTACACTGGATTGATAAGGATAAGATTTTAGAGCTGAGACTATCAAAAATTGTAAGCTTCATGATGGAACATTATTTGGAGAACCCAGATAAAAACGAAATTTTTGTAGGAACCATTACAATAAATCATGAAGAACAACCAGAAATACAGTGGGCGGAACTTAAAGATCCAAAGATATTTTAGATAATCGGGAGACTAATTCGAATTTTTCAACCGCACATGAAAAGGCAGTAATATGGTATAACAGATTTTAAGGCACGAGTGTTTTTCGCGGAAAGGAGATGGATCAAGGATGTATAGGATCCTCGTTGTTGAGGATGACGTAAAGATCGCGGACAAACTTCGTTCATCCATGATGAAATACGATTTCAGCGTGACGGTTGTCGAGGATTTTAGTCAGGTGCTTGATATGTTTCTGGAAACGGAGCCTCATTTGGTGTTGCTGGACGTGAATCTTCCGAAGTTTGACGGTTTCTACTGGTGCCGGCAAATCCGGGCGAAGTCGCTTTGCCCGATTATTTTTATCTCAGCGCGCGATGGACAGATGGATCAGGTTATGGCTCTGGAGAACGGGGCTGATGATTATATAACGAAGCCTTTTGACATGGAGATTGTGATGGCCAAAATCCGCAGCCAGCTTCGTCGTGCCGTCGGGGCGTACTCATCCGGGCGGGAGCAGGAGCGGAGTATCGAATATGCGGGGCTCGTGTTGTATCCCGAGCGCTTTATGGCGTCATACCGAGGGACTTCGACTGATTTTACGCAAAAAGAAACCGATCTGCTGACGATGCTGATGGAAAAGGGCGGCCGGGTCGTCAGCCGGGAACGATTGCTGGATATGATGTGGGAGGATCAGCACTTTATCGATGACAATACGCTAAACGTCTATATCACGAGAGTACGCAAGAAGCTTAGAGAGCTGGGAGCGGAAGCCGGGATCGAAACGGTCCGTGGCGCCGGCTACCGGATTGCCGCGGAAGAAGAGCCTCCGGTATGAAGCTATTCTGGAAGGAACAGTTGCCGCTGATTCTGTTTTTTACCGCTCAAATGCTGCTTGTCCCTTTCGTTTACGGGTTGACGGGCGAAGGACGTCCGGTACGGATCATCCTGTACGGGATTCTGCTGAGCGTCTCGGTGCTGGGGATCTATCTCGGTTACCGGTATTTTACGCATCGTGCGATGTATAAATCGCTTTCCTCCGAGGAGCCGCCTGGCGAGTTGTTCAATCCGCCGCTGGGAGACGCTGCGCTGCCCGAGGCTTTTCACGAGCGGCTCGCCCAATTCGAGGGGCTGTACCGCGAACAGCTTCACCGGCATCAGAGCCGGACCGAGCAGCATCTGACTTTCATGAACCGTTGGGTCCATCAGATGAAAACGCCGCTCTCGGTCATCCAGTTGACACTCTCCGACGTGGAGGAAGAACACGCCGAGAGTATCCGCGAGGAGCTTGAACGAATCCGGAAAGGATTGGATATGGTTCTCTATTCCGCCCGCCTTGAGCATTTCGAACAGGATTTTGCGGTTGAGGCCATCGGACTGCTCGGGGCGACAAGGGAAGCCGTCGTGGAGAACCGCGCGCTGTTCATCCGTAAAGGAATCACGCCAAAGTTCGAGATCGACCCAGAGGCGCGCGTGTTTACGGATGCCAAATGGTTTCGCTTTATGCTGGGCCAGATTTTAACCAATGCGCTGAACTATTCCGGCGGTCCCGGGAAAGAAGTGGTTCTTACTGCGGAGGACGCCGGAGAGCACATCAGGCTCCATATCCGTGACGAAGGCATCGGGATTGCACCGGAGGATATCGACCGGGTGTTTCGTCCCTATTTCACGGGGGAGCGGGGAAGGCAATACCTCGAATCGACCGGCATGGGGCTTTATCTCGTACGGGAAATCGCCGGAATGTTAGGCCATAATGTTGAGCTGGAATCCACGCCCGGGAAAGGGACGACGATCAGCTTATCGCTTCGCAAAGTGTAGAGCAACAATGAAGGCACATCCTGAGGAGGGTGTGTCTTTTTGGCTCTGATTTTTTAGGCATATCACTCTACGCGAACGAAAAAGCGAACATAACCTTATCGCAAATGTAAGCTTCGGTTCACCTAAACCGATGGCAGCCCAAAGATGAACTGTCGTAAAGTTAGTGTATAATTTGAACACAGAACAGAAAGGAGCTGCTTCAGCTTTGGATATTCTCGAAGTGAAGGCACTAAACAAAGTCTACTCGGGCAAGGTGGCCACACAAGCCCTGACTGATATTCATTTGACGATCCGCGAAGGGGAATTTGTCGGCATCATGGGGCCGTCGGGCAGCGGGAAGACCACCCTGCTGAACATGGTATCCACCATCGACCGTCCCAGCTCGGGCGAAGTCAGAATTGGGGGACAGAATCCATACAACATGAGAAAAAGGGAACTGGCCCTTTTTCGCCGCCAACAGCTCGGCTTCGTCTTTCAGGATTTTAATCTGCTTGATACGCTTACCGTCGCCGAGAATATTGTACTACCGCTCACGCTGGACAGACGTCCGTTAAAAGAAATGGATGGCCTGCTTAAGCAAACAGCCTCTAAGCTTGGAATCGAAGGCATTTTGAACAAACGCATCTATGAAATTTCGGGAGGCCAGCGGCAGCGGACAGCGATTGCCCGGGCCATTATCGGATCGCCCCTGCTGCTGCTGGCGGACGAGCCGACCGGTGCGCTGGATTCCCAATCCTCGCGGGCGGTCATGGAGTCGATGGCTGAGATCAACGAGAAGGACGGGACGACGCTGATGCTGGTCACACATGACCCGGTGGCCGCCAGCTATTGCAACCGCATCGTTTTTATCAAAGACGGAAAACTGGCGGCGGAAATTCACCGCGGCGAGAACCGTCAGGCTTTTTTCCAAAAAATCATCGATATGCTGTCGTTCTGGGGAGGGAATACGAGTGAACTTTCCTCAATTCGCGTTTAACAACGTCCGCCGCAATGCGCGAGCTTATATCGCCTATTTGCTGAGCAGCTCGTTTATGGTCATGATATTTTTCACTTATGCCGTATTCGTGTATCACCCGAAAATCGCCAACTCCGAAATGGGAAACATGACCCGGGTTGGCATGAGTATCGCGACTGCCATCGTCTATGTGTTTGCCTTCTTTTTCGTGATGTATTCCATCAGCGTGTTTCTGAAATCGCGTAACCGCGAATTCGGCATTCTGACAATTCTGGGCGCGGAATCCCGCCAAATCAACCTGTTAATCTTCCTTGAGAATATACTGATCGGCGCCGTGGCCATCGTGACGGGAATCGCGGCTGGCTTGATATTGTCCAAAGTGTTTCTGCTCGTTAGCACCAAAGTGATCGATTTGGACGACTTGCCCTTTTACTGGCCCGCCAAAGCGATCCTGCTGACTGCCGGAGCATTTATTCTGCTGTTTCTGTTTATTTCCATGTTTACATTAATGTTTATCCGGAAACGCCAAGTGCTGGATCTGCTTACGGGAAGCAGCAAGCCGAAAAAAGAACCGAAAGCGAACGTTTTTACTTTCCTGCTCGGCATCGCCCTGCTAGCGACCGGGTATTGGGCTCTCCATGGGAAGAAACTCGATGAGCTCGGACTTTTGATCGCGGCCGTCACCGGGATCGCAGGAACGTATTTTTTCTACTCCCAGCTATCCGTCTGGATTGTAAAAAAGCTGCAGCGCAGCCGCAGTGCCGCCTGGAAAGGCACGAATCTGCTGTGGATCTCCGAGATGAGCTATAAGTTGAAGGATAACGCACGAATGCTTTTTCTCGTGACTGTCGTCGTTGCTTTGGCATGCATGAGCACTGGATTTGTTTTGGCTTCCCAGCAGGCGATCAAGGATTCCTATATAAGCAACCCGTTCAATTTTAGATACACGACTTACAGCGATGGGGATGTAAAGAAGGCTGAGGAAGACCTTGCCTACATCGAGAAATCTCTAGGCGCGGAAGGCGTGGAATATCGCGTGGCGAAGGTGGATTTGATCCCAGACAACAGCTACGCGGCGGGGAAAGAGAAGACCGTGCTGATCTCGCAAAGTCAGTTTAACCACTTGGCATCGGTCATGACAATCGACCCGGTGGAACAACTCGGGCAAACCGAATCGGTACTGGTACAAACTCCGGAAAGGGAACGTAAATACCCCCCTCAAGGGAATACCATGGATGTTCGAATTGCTGACTCGACGTATGCGTTCCGGTTTGTTTCCCGTACGGAAAAAGTCGCTTCTCTATCCTATACGGGGAAGCTGCTGGTCATCCAGGATGAGGAGTTTGAGCGGCTGAAGCGGGAACATCAGGCCTGGGGAGATTACATTCAAAATACCACCGTCTATATGGCTCCCGATTCCGGGAAGTTTCCCGGCAAGGAGGATCCGGAAACGAAGCTGGGCCTTGAGCTGGCCGAGTGGAACCGAAGCGGAGATCATGGAGGTTTTCTTCAATCCCGGGCGGAAAATTACTATTCCTTTAAACAAACCTTCTCCCTCTTTAGTTTTATCGGTGTATTTATCGCGCTGATATTCTCGGTCTCCTCGGCAAGCTTTCTCTACTTCAAATTGCACACGGAGCTGTCAGGCGATGCGGTGATGTATCGCTCCTTGTCGAAAATCGGGCTAAGCAGCCGGGAAATGAACTTCTCAGCGACCATTCAGATAGCCGTTTTGTTCTTTATTCCGATCGCGGTGGCCACGCTTCAGTCGCTGGTTGTACTCGGGCCGGTCATGGAGATGATGAATTCGATGAGTCCCGTCTATGTCCCTGTGATAACCGCCTCGGCGGCCTTTCTCGCCGTTCAGACCGTGTATTTCCTTGTTGTAAGAGCCCGCTATATCAAAGCGGTCAATAAAACGATGGTTTAAAGCCCGCTTTTCGTGAGAGGAAAATAGAAATGAACCAGTCTACCGCTATCAACGATAGATTTCCGTTTTTGGACCTCTCTTATTGCTGAACGGGACCCGTGCGGGAGCACGGCTGCTTCAGCCGCTTCAAGCCTACGGCCGAATGGCGCTGAGCAATTATATCGGACAAACCGTGCTTCTGCTTGCCATTCAGTCTATTTTCCTGAAAACAGACACGACGACCTATGTTGTATCTACGCTGGTGAGTCTTGGAATCGTAGCGGTACAAATTATTGCGAGCAACCTTTGGATGCGGCGATTTCGATTTGGACCGTTGGAATGGTTGTGGAGATGCGGGACTTATTGGAGTATTGTGCCGATAAAAAAGGAGAAGAATTAACGTAGAGCCAGGAGATCAGAACCTAAGGGAGTGTCATTGATGCAACTTAACATACGGTACTAACGTATTACCATTTATCATACACAGGGAGTGAAAGATGATGAATGACAAAGGGTGCATCAAATGCGGAAGCAGAGACGCTAAGACGAAAGAAGTCGCCATGACCGGGACGGGCCTCTCCAAAATGTTCGATATCCAGCACAATCAATTTATCGTTGTATATTGCGGAAATTGCGGATACTCGGAGTTCTACAATAAACAATCTTCGGCAGGATCGAACATTCTTGATTTATTCTTTGGATAACCCTAATTAATGGTTCGGCGGGCTATCGCCCGTTTGCTGACCGATGTATAATCGTGGAAGGAAGCTCACACACAACTATTGCCTCAGCCTAAGATAAGAGTTATCTAGGTTGGGGCATTTCTTTTATCCAGAAAGTTAATACAACACAAAAAATTCAGATGGAAAATAGGTGTGGGGAATGTTGAAGTCAATATATCTCGTTAGACATTGCCAAGCAAGTGGCCAAGATCCGCAAGCCCAACTAACCGATGAGGGGGTTCATCAAGCAGGGCAGTTAGCTGAGTTTTTTAAACATAAACCAATCGAATATATAGTATCAAGTCCATTTGTTAGGGCGATAAATACGATTCAACCTTTAAGTGAATTAATTAAAGTGGAAATTCATAGGGATGAGCGGCTGCAAGAACGGATTTTAAGTGCAACCCCCTTAGCAAATTGGATGGAGAAACTCGAAGAAACCTTTTATGATTTCGAGTTAAAGTTTGATGGCGGTGAATCTTCAAACGAGGCGTTAGGAAGGGGACTGGAAGTTATCGCAGAACTGTTGGACAGACCGGAAAAGAATTTTCTAATCGTAACTCATGGAGCATTACTTTCCCTAATTATTAAACAGTACAACAAGGATTTTGGATTCGAGGACTGGAGGCGGCTCTCGAATCCAGATGTATATAGATTAGAAATTCAAGATCATATAACTGAAATAAATCGAGTTTGGCCAGATCATATATGAAGAGGGGGGCGTCGAAATGACCGTCGAAATGACTACGTGTAGACTTGTTCATGAAGATGAACTGGAGGATCTCCTTCTGTTATATAAATTTTTGCAACCAAGTGACCCTGAATTAGTCAGAGACCAAAAATTGTACGGGCATTGGCATGAAATCTTAGCTGATAAAAATATGAAGATAATTGTTGTAGAACACCATGGAGTTATCGTGGCGTCATGCGTTTTAGTGGTCATAAAAAACCTAACCCGAAATGCTCGACCTTACGGATTAATTGAGAATGTTGTGACGCATGAAGCTTACAGAAGGATGGGATTTGGACGAATGGTATTAGGGAAAGCCAGGGAGATTGCTAGAGAACACGATTGCTATAAAATCATGCTTATGACAAGTTCCAAGAGTGATGAAGTACATACATTTTATGAGAGTGCGGGCTTGATGAAGGGGAAGAAGATGGGCTTCATTTCATATATGTAGAGAATTTATCAAATATCCTATTTGATAAGTGTAAAGGAGGAAGACAGCAATGCTTTATGATTTACAAGGTGAAGCCAATATGGCGCCTATTGTTGGAATGCTATGGTCCGCTGTGAGAGAAAACAACCAAAGATTAAAACTTATTACGGAAGGCATGACCCTGGAAGAAGTAGATTATAAAGGTCCTGACGGCAGCTATAACAGCACCGCTCAATTAATCAGACATCTTCTGTATGTAGATCTCAATTGGGTGTATAGGATAAAGGGCGAGTCGCTTCCTAAAACATTAAAAGAGCAATTTGGTCCCATGATCGATGAGAATAATCGGCTTCCCATGATTGAAGGCAAGTCTGTAGTTACTCTTATGACAAACTATGAAGAAGTAATTAAATTGTTGGAAGATGTCTGTATACAATTATCAGATAGTGAGCTTGAGAAAATCGTCTATTTCGGACATGAAAATGAAAAGCAAGCAACCATCCGGTGGGGAATTTGGCATATGGCCGACCATAGCAGGTATCATCAAGCCCAAATCAATCAGCTTAGAAAATGGTACAGAAACGTTATCTGATAATTGTCGAATAACAATAAAGAAAAAAGGAGCTATATCATGACTTGGAAGCAAGCTCTCACCACTTTTTGCGATTTTTATTCGGAATCCGGCCTAACGACTAAGTGGATTATTGTAGGTTCGGTCGGTTCAGTACTTCAGCACGCCGTCATGACTCCAAATGATTTAGATATTTATGTGCGGAATAGCGAAGATGTTGCTCAGATCGCTGAACTTTTGAGTCCATTCCATATAAAGAATAAAACTGAACTTTCATATTTTGATCCGGAATGGCTCTCCTCGGATGAAGAACCATTTTTTACTCAATCCTTCCCTTCCGGGTTTACATGGACAAAAGGGAAATGGAAGATTCAAGATTTTCATGTGGAAGTGGTGCAAATTTCGAATTCAGCGGGAATACCCGATTCAGAAACGGGGGAAGGGATATGGGAAGGCGGACAGCATATTTGGAATTTAACGAAATATGTTGAGTTTGAGAATCGCCTGATTCCGGTCGTTCCCTTAGAAATCCAGCTTGAATCCAATATCAGAAGAGGAAGACAAGATCGGGTGGATGCCATTTTGCAAGCATTAATAACTCATGGTTACGACAAATCGTTGTTAAGTAAGGCACTATCAAATACAAACAAAGAGCAATATAAAGATCTGATTACGTAAATCGATCATTAAGGAAGTGAGATTGCATGAACTTAAAGATTCGGAAATTAGCAGAACATGATCCATGGATCATTTCAAATGCTTTTAAGGAACAGGGTTGGGAAAAACCGGCTGCTCAATTCGAAAGGTATGTTTCCGAACAGAGTAATGGAGATAGAACGACACTAATAGCCGAAATCGATGGTGTATTCGCTGGCTATGTGAATGTTATTTGGGAATCCTATTATCCAGCATTCAAGGAAAGAAATATTCCTGAAGTAAACGACTTTAATGTTCTATTGAAGTTTCAGCGGTTAGGAATAGGATCAAAGTTAATGGATAAAGCAGAAGAAGTCATAAGGGAAAGATCATCCCTTGCCGGTATCGGGGTGGGCGTCTTTGGTGACTATGGTAATGCCCAAGTGCTATATGTAAAGCGAGGATATGTCCCGGATGGGAAAGGGATACACGATGGTCAACATTATATTAAATATGGGGATAGCGTCGTCATAAATGATGACATTGTCCTCTATCTCATAAAGACATTGGATTAGTACTCTCTAGAAGGGAGCTGAACTTATGACTATTAATAAGAACCCATCCAGTAATAAATCAAAAAAGCTATCAGGAGAACAACAAGTCGCTAATTTTCTGGCAAACCTTGAACATCCCCTAAAGGCGGAAATCGAAGAAGTTCGAACCATCATATTAAGTGCGAATGACGAAATAACAGAACATATTAAATGGAATGCACCAAGTTTTTGTATTAACAATCAGGATCGGGTGACTTTTAATCTCCATGGTAAGGAGGGTTTCCGTCTTATTTTCCATTGTGGATCTAAAGTTACAGGTAACGAAGCGAAAGAACCGTTTTTCGAAGACACCACCAAACTATTGGAATGGGTAACGGGGGACAGGGCAATTGTAAAGTTCACCAGCATGAACGATGTAGTAACCAACAAAGAGAACCTGAAGGAAATCGTTAAGAAATGGATTGGAGCGAATTAGATGCTCGGATTTGAGGATATTGTTCAATCGGAGGAAGAAATTCGGGAGTTAATCGGTTACCCGAGTGAACTTGTAAATAATAAAGTTATCGATTCTCTGGACGCACATTGTAAGGAGTTTATTTCCTTGTCTCCATTATTGTTTATATCTTCGTCAGATAACCTGGGATTTTGTGATGTTTCCCCACGTGGAGATGAGCCGGGATTTGTATATGTTTTGGACGAAAAGAGGATTGTCATTCCCGAAAGGCCCGGTAATCGAAGGATCGACTCTATGAGAAATATTTTGAACAATCCAAGAGTTGGTTTGATATTTGTTATACCTGGACTTGAAGAGACATTACGGGTAAACGGCAGAGCACAGATTATTAAAGATAAGCAATTATTAAACCGCATGCAAGCCCATGGGAAGACGCCTTTGCTTGGGTTAGGCATCGTTATTGAAGAAATTGTGCAAAAGCCTTTAAAAGATCGAAACTATGGAGCCCGGATTCCTGGACAGATAAACAGGAGTTGCCGAATATACCCCAAATGATATCCAAGCATGCCAATAAACTAGGATTATCAGAAAGCGAGGTATCTGATGCTATGCATGAGAGCTATACAAAAAGGCTTTATTAGTAGCATGCTATTAATTCTGATGATTGTCTTGCTCGCGGGTTGTAACTCCGATGAAGGGTCTTTGAACCAAACACGATATGATGGAGAAGGATATATTTTGGAAGTAACCGGAGATCGTATTTTAGTGATTGACCAACCCTATGTAAACAAAACTTGGAAAGATATTATGGATGTTTATACCGGTGAAGCAATATGGTTAAGCACGAATACAAGAAATTTGAAACCCGGTCAAAAGATCCATTACAAGATTAGGGGCGGAATCGATGAATCCTACCCATCTCAAGCAGAAGCTAAAGAGATTGTTATTTCAAAATAAAATCCATAGATTTCTCTATTTCCAACCCAAGCTTAAAATATAAAGTATACGCACCTGAAGGCCATTGTAAGTTTTAAGCATCAGCGCTATGAAAGGAAGGACTCTGAAGATGCGAATTGTAAAAGCTGATCGACAAGACCTGAAAGAGATTCTGGAATTGCAGTATCTGGCCTATCGAAGTGAAGCGGAAATTTATAACGATTATAACATACAACCGCTTAGACAAACCTTAAAGCAATTGGAAGAAGAGTTCGATCAACAAGTTATACTTAAAGCGGAAATGGATGGATTGATCGTTGGTTCGGTGAGAGCATTCGTGGAGCAAGGAACGTGTTATATCGGTAAATTAATCGTACATCCTGAATATCAGAACAAAGGAATCGGAACGACTCTCATGAATGAAGTGGAGAATTACTTTAAAGGATGCTTGAAATTTCAATTGTTCACCGGTGATAAGAGTCTGAGGAATTTACACTTGTATACTAAATTAGGATATAAGGAGTTTGAATCAGAAGAAATCAACCCAAAGCTGAAGATTATTTATTTAGAAAAGGAGGCGTCTAGGGACAATATTTTGAAGGGCGGCAAGCATCTATGATTAGATCCGTTATATTTGATCTGGACGGAACTTTATTGGACCGTAACATTTCCTTATACCGCTTCGTGGTCGATCAGTATGATAGGATCATTAAGAACACTAAGAATATAGACAAGGAGAGCTATATCCATCGTTTTATTGAACTGGATCATCGAGGATATGTTTGGAAGGATAGAGTCTACCAGGAACTAATCAAGGAATTTGACTTACCGCTGGATTGGAATGAATTATTAACGGACTATAAAGATGGATTTTGTAAGCATACCACACCATTTCCCAACACCACTGAATTATTGGAAAATCTCATAGGCAAAGGATACAAACTTGGGATGATTACAAACGGATTTGGTGACTTTCAATCCAGCAATATTCAAGCTTTAGGGATACAGGAATATTTTGCAGTGATATTGATCTCGGAAATAGAGGGCATTCGGAAGCCGGATCCGGCTATCTTTAAAAGAGCAAGTAGTTTGCTGGGCGTAAGACCTGAAGAGTGTGTTTATGTTGGCGATTATCCTATCAACGATGTTACGGCCAGCAAAAGTGTGGGAATGAAGGGGATCTGGAAGGAAGACACCTTTTATAACGATGACTTTGAATATGATGGAATTGCACGAGACTTACTGGATATAGAAAAGTTGATTGAACAATGGAGCTGAAATGTGAAGGGGGTTGGTGACCTATCGTTAAGCAATTCATAAGTATGAATATGGTCAGCATACTCTATGCTTTCTTTATATTCGTGCCGATCGAGCTTATGGTAAATGTATATAGAATTAGCCGGCTGACTGGCTGGGATCTTAAAACAATCAATACATTAAATACGATCCTCCTGTGTGCAGATATTATATTTGGCACAGTGATCTTATATATGCTGACCACAAAATGGTTAGGCAGAAGGAAACTAAATTACCTGACGATCATCCTTTGGGCACCCTACTTTATTTTGTTTACATATATCTTTGCTAGATTATTTCCTATTACTTATGGCGGAGACGATCCAAATCCGGTAACAGGTTTACTAGCCATTGGAATGCTGTTGTTATATCCGATTTACATTTTTTTTATGAACCTGATTCATGCATTGAAATGATTTCATATCCATAATCGACATAAAGATGCAGGAGGAATATTGATGATACAACTTAAGGAAATCGACCGCAACAATTTTTTTGATGTCATTAAGCTAAGTGTGGCAGAGGAACAAAAGGATTTTGTAGCGACAAATTTATTTTCGCTCGCCCAGGCTAAAGCTTTTCCGGAATGTATTTGTTTAGCCATTTATGATGATGACGTTCTGGTTGGATTTACGATGTACTGTATAGATGAGGACGACCATGAATATTGGATTTACCGGTTAATGATAGACGCCAAGCACCAGTCCAAGGGCTATGGAAGGGCAGCCATGGAGCTGCTTATAGATCGGATTAAAGAAGATGAACAACATCGGGTTATCCACATTAGCTTTGAACCAAATAATGTGCAGGCTAAACATTTATACGAAAAATTAGGCTTTGAAGCGGATGGCCGCGTGATTGATGGGGAAGTCGTTTACAAGCTGGAATATTGATCGATCATTATAAGATTTCTTCAGGGAGGGAATGAATCATGGAAGAGGCGGAAATCCAATCTCTCATTAAACGCTACATCCAGGCGTATAATTCTTTTGATGTTAATGGAATGGTTGATCTCTTGCACGAGGATATTGAGTTTCGAAACATTTCCCATGGTGAAGTGGATACAGAAACTAAAGGAATGGATCAATTTCGTAATTTAGCCGAGCAATCGATGACGATCTTTTCGCAAAGGGAACAAACGATAACACAGATGATAGTTAATGGGGATAAGGCAGAGGTGGAAATTAATTATGAAGGCAAATTGGCGGCGGATCTGCCTAACGGATTGAAGGCTGGGGACTCCATAGAACTTAAGGGGAAAACCATCTTTCTTGTAAGAGATCAAAAGATAGCTGTGATCGAAGACTATAGTTAAACAAGGAGCTGGGCTTGATGGAGAAAATGCTAAAGCAATTTAACTTCATAGTTGAAATAGATAAATTAAAAACCATTGAAAGAAGAACGAAAATCATACATGGATCCAGATTAGAAAACGATGCAGAACATTCATGGCATCTTGCAATGATGGCGATGATTTTGCAACATCACGCAAATGAGAACATTGATTTGCTCAAAGTGATTAAAATGCTTTTGATACACGATTTAGTGGAGATTGATGCAGGCGATACATTTGCATACGATACGGATGGGCAAGTTGATAAATTTGATCGTGAAACTAAAGCTGCCAAAAGATTGTTTGGAATGTTACCCGCCGAACAAGAGGAAGAATTTACTCAATTGTGGCTTGAGTTTGAAAATAAAGAGACGGACGAAGCAAAATTCGCTTCCTCACTGGATCGACTGCAGCCGCTCATACATAATTCATTGAATCAAGGGGATACATGGCAGAAATACGGAATTACCAGCGAACAAGTTATCAACCGGAATAAGGAGATTCATCACGGATCGGAGAAGCTGTGGGAGTATGCTCAAACCATTATTAAGAGTTCCGTCGAGCAGGGAATTCTGAATAAGTAATATAACATTAATAGGACGGTTATGATGTCAAAGAAAAAAGCAGCTATATGGATAAGCCTAGTCATTATTATGCTTTTAATAGGTTGGCTCAATTTCAAAACCCCATCGAATCCAGTATGGTTAGAGAGCGGGACTGAAGATAACACCTCATTTTTATCGGATGAATATTTTATAGGGCTTAATGATTTATTCGAGAAAGTAAGAGAAGATCACAAGAAGTGGTACATTGTGGATGGATCTAGTGAAATAGCAGCCCGAGCCGTCATCGTGAAAATGATGAAAGATCTGGAGAGCAATCCAGGCGCTTTAATAAATCATGAGAACTCCGTTCGTTATTTTGAGACATTTGATAGAAACATTAGAAAGGCAGGAAGCATTACAGAGGGAGTACATTTTTTTAGAAACACATTGAACTCGTATAGTGGCGCACCTGTAAGTCTGGATGACATGATCACTTTAGCGGCAGAAGGAAAATGGAAGTTATTCAGTGCGAAATACCATAGATATAATCATGAGGGAGTAAAAGGAGCACTTAATCTTAAGTTTATTTCCAAAGACGGCAGATTTGAAGCTGTTTATAATTCGGAAACAGGAGAAATGGTTACGGATCCATTTAACATGGGGACCTATAACTATGCTCCGGGATCAATAAATCCGCTGAAATACTACAAGCATTATACGTTTGATAAACAACCTTGGAAAAAGTGGGGGAATGAAAGCGGAGTCTCTTTTGAGGATATCATGAGCCTGGAGTCGGGACATGGTTCATCCGAAGAGAAGAATAATTCAAAGGAAATTAAAAGGTGGATAAAGCAAAGAAAAGAAGAATTGAAGCTGGAATAAGTAAGCGCCCAAAGCGGTCGAGCTTTATCGTAGCCAGCCCCACCGCTCGGAGCGTCTTGTCGCGATAGCTAAATTAGTCGGTATGTGCAACGGCGCGGATTTCAATCAGTTGATGAGGAAACGCCAGCCCTGATACGCCAACGAGGGTACCGGCAGGCCGATGGTCGCCTACATATTCTTTGAACAGTTCTACGCACTTCTCAAAATGCTCTTGCGGATTTGTCAGAAAGATTTCCATCTCCGCGATGTTCGATCTTGTGACGCCAAAACCCGCCAGCACACGATCAAGATTCTCCAGCGTCTGCCGGGTCTGTGTTTCGATATCGCCCTCCCCTACAAAAGTGCCTTGCATGTCATGCGAAAATTGTCCTGAAATGTAGATGGTACCATTGACGCTGTATCCTTGTGAAAGGCCGAACTCTTCCTCCCATGCAACGCCGTGACCGTAGGTAGCAATTGTTTTAGTCATTTATAACTCCCCTTTCAATCAAAGTAAGGCTAGTATAAACTGAGCATAATATAAAGAGTAGTACGCACTTTTTGGATAGGTACTACCCGAAAGGATAGTGTTAATGTGGGAATGGGTGAATTTATAGGTAAAGTCAAAACGATTCAAGATACACCTTTTGGCTATACAGTTTCAGTGATTGGCGGTAAATGGAAAATGGTCATTCTTTATCTTTTGGCAGAAAACCACCCGGTTCGATTTAATGATTTGAAAAGACAAATAGGTGCCATTACGTATAAAACATTAAGTGCGCAACTAAAAGAATTGGAAGCGGATGGTTTGGTGAAACGGAAAGAGTATCCTCAAATACCTCCTAAAGTGGAGTACAGTCTCACGGTCAAAGGAGAGAGTTTACTGCCTGTATTGGAGAATTTATGCGAGTGGGGAGCAATAAACCGGGATAAGGAGAGACTATGAAAAAGCTGACGGTTTTTTTGAGCATACTCATTCTGATAGCCATAGCGGTTTTTGTTGGAATTAACTTATCTCCTAAGGACATCCATATTAGCGCTCAAGGTTTTAAATATAGATTAGGAAACGACAACACAGAGCCCGAAAAAGTTGTAAATGTAAATGTTGAGGGGAAATTGCACAAAAGCATTACCGGAAAAAGAACATTTAAAGGGATCATTAACATAGAGGGCGAGGATATACCAGTTCCCGCAGATCAGAGACAACTTAAGATGCCCATTTCAGAAGATGGTTGGGGCGTGATCAGCTATCCTTATTTTGAATACAAAAAAGCGAGTGATGGGACACCAGGAGCAGTAAACAATACACATATATATCAGTATGGCTCTCTATTCATAAATAGTGATTTCAGTAAGGTAACGATTTTGGTCTCGGATCAAAAAGAATCGGATGGTACGGGAGCGTCATCTTGGAGCGCCGAAGATGGTCAAATGATCACTGTACCGGCCAGCAGCAGGTCCGAAGCGATTCGCCTCTCAAATGAGCTGATGAGGGATTTTTTGAAGGGATTTGAATTGAAATGAGGAATTTCGCGATAAGAGCTTTCCTTGTCGGAACGGTTTTGGGTATCGTTACAGCCTTAACTGCCGGACTCTTGAGTCATTGGGAAATGGCCATTAAAATTACCGGGGGAATCGGAGTCGTGTCCTGGCTGTT
Source organism: Paenibacillus sp. FSL R5-0407 (assembly GCF_038009185.1). Lineage (NCBI taxonomy): Bacteria > Bacillati > Bacillota > Bacilli > Caryophanales > Paenibacillaceae > Paenibacillus > Paenibacillus sp. FSL R5-0407. The sequence goes on from NZ_JBBPAX010000001.1 coordinate 402,524, forward strand.
AGCGGGATTATTATCTGGGGCGTTTATTAGCGGTGACCGGACAAGGGCCAACGAGAGCATCGAAACGGCAGAGGATAAAAGGTTTAGAAGTAAGTTTTCTTCCGTATTGTTTCTGTTTGGCCTGCCGTTTCTAACTGTCGCGTTACTTATTTATTTGCTGACTTAAGAGGTTATCTGACCGCCGCATCATTCATGCTTTTGGCATGACGGCTTTGCCCCCTGTCTTTCCAATACAGTTGTAAAGCGGACATGGCGCAGAAAATCGAAATGACAAAGAAAAGAAGAGACCAGGCAAAAGCCGGCATGATTGTGATGTGCGCCAGATTGGATGCATCCCCGGCTTGACTCGGATCCGTGAGGGATCGCAGCAACAGCGTGAACGGCCCCATTACCGATTCCTCCAGACACAGGAATGCCAGCAATAAATAATAGAAATTTAGAATCCGTCCTCCAAGAAGCAAAAACACAAAATTTACCACGATGAAAATGATCAGCCACCACAGCCCGTATCCCGACCGCACGAACAGGAGAATCATTGCCAGTGCAATGACACTAATGATCATAATCCCTGCCCGTTGTTGATGCTTGTAACGGACATAAAACAAGGCGATCGCAAACAAGGATGCTGAAATGTATCCGGCGAGTGACACGGCAACCTGGCTCCAGCCCGACGTGGCCAGCACGGAGTAAGTTACACCGCTGTGATCGGGATTCAACTCAATGCGCAGCACGCGGCCTGACATCAACAAGGTCATCACGGCATGACCGAGCTCATGGATCATCGTGTCCAGTATACGGAACCAGTCGGAAAATGGAATCAGCCTCGTAAGGATAGCGGCCCCCGCAAGAAACAGGAATGCCTTAAGCCATTTATTCATATTTAATCCCCTTTAAATCCATCTTCGATTACAACTCTTCTACAGCATAATATGAAATCTGGCTGGATGCCAGTCGTGAAAAAGGAATACAATTTGCCTTCAAAAAAGCGAACAAATTTTCGGTTCAATGATATAATGGAGTCGTGATGGAGGTCTGGAGTCATGAACGATAAAACGGACAAACACGACATTCATATAGAGCAGAGCGGACAACAGAATAGACGCGAGCAGCAGTTGAGGTTTGCCGAATTGGAACTCGGCGCGCCGGAACCGCAGGAGCGGGAGACCGTCAGCCGGGTCGTTACGCCGGATGGCTGGGAGCGGAGCCTGGATTGGCAGCAGGATTTTCGGTATGTTTCGCGCGAAGGGCAATTTGTTCAGAAAGCGCGGGAACTTGAATCACAAACTGAGGATCATGCAGAGTTCGTCCCTTTTCAAACTTACTGGCCGACCTATGATCAAATGCAGCCGGGACAGCTTAAATGGTATTTGTACTGGAGGGGAGAGGTCCGTTCGGAACGTTATCATGATACTGACCTATCTTATCTGTTTGTGTACTTGTATGAGCTGATTCACGGAATCGGCTGGAGCGAGCCAGTGCAGGGGGTCCAGTTGATGGACAGGGTATGGCACGCCTACCGGAAAAGGTATCCGAAGCTGGATCAATATGTACGGGAATGGAAGTATGATTTTGCGCTGGTATTCGGGTTGGATCTGCCGCCTTTCGAGCCGCTTGCAAAGCTTCCCAGAAGTCTGTCGCCCGAGCTTAGGGAGCTGGAATGGAAACGGAGATTTTCCGCCGAGCCGGTGGAATTGACTTGGGATTTGGTTTTGCATCTGTGCGACTATGATATTGAAAAAAGCCGTTATTACAATGAACAGGGTCGAAAGGACCTGCGGGAATATATCCCGAAAGTGATAGTGCTGGTAGATGGGTACCTGGCAAAGACTACGGGAAACAAGCTGATTAATCATTTTATGCCCCGTGAAAAGAAGGTTACCCGCTACTTGTTCCGCAGCGCCGTCTATGACTACGAGCAATACGGGCGCACAGCGACGGTTTCTATATTGGCGATCAGTGAGCATCTCCCGCTCCGCGCTTATTTGACACAACTGGTCAGGTTTACGGAAAACAAGCTGCGGGAGCTGTCCGGCTTTAAAGGGAAGCTGCGCGGGATCACCCTTGAAGCTGAGGTGGAGGAGCTTGTTTCCCGCTTTCTGCATAAGGAGTTTGAGCTCCGCAAAGCGGAAGAAGCCAAAGCCCGCGCTCCTAAGGTGAAGATCAACACCGCCAAGCTCCGCAAACTGCAGCATGAATCGGATGAAGTACGGGACATGCTGTTGACCGAGCAGTTTCCGGTGATTCCGGAGAATCAAGGTTCATTGGTGGAGCATCCGGTTTCATCGGGTTTGCCGGCCATGGAGATATCCCTTGGCCACCTCGTTTCGCAGGCCAAGCAGGAGCTAGGTTCATTGCGCAGCCGGAACCGGAATCGGAAAGATACCGACGGCCCCCAGCAGGCAGAGATGGATTTTGAACGCGGCTGGCAGATTTTTGAGGAAGAGTCGCCTGCAAACGTAGCGTTGGAAACAATGAAGAGTGAAGCACCGAAAGGCGATCAGCGTCCAGAATTGTCAGACGAAGATAATTGTGCTGAGGGGATGGAATTACCGGAGGAGTGGCGAGAGTTGTGGGGCCGATTGTCCGAGTCTCACAAGAAGATGCTGTCCGCGTTGCTCAATGGCGATGGGGATGCGGTGCGATACGACATCGCCGAGCAAGCGGGCTCGATGCCAGAGCTGCTCCTTGACGAGATTAACGGGTTGGCAATGGAGTGGATCGGCGATTTGCTGATCGACGGAGATGAGATTACGGAGGAGTACCGGCAGGAGCTTTCGGATATGCTTGGGAGCCGCTGTTGATATAATTATAGTGTTTAGATTTCAAGAGGTGATAACGAGATGAAACAGATGCAAATCCCTAAACGGCTGACTACGGCGCTGGTGAATTCCTTGACGGCGGGAGTGGTGCCGCGGGTCGGACTGGAGCATATCGCGGTTGGAAGAAAAGCCGAGGTGGCGTCGATTCTGCAGGATATGGACAATATCGCAGAGGGCGGAGCGGCGTTTCGGCTGATTACCGGGCGGTACGGGAGCGGGAAAAGCTTTTTGCTGCAAATGATCCGTAATTATGCGATGGACCGGGAATTTGTGGTGGCGGACGCCGATTTGTCGCCCGAGCGAAGACTGGTCGGCACGAAAGGACAGGGGCTGGGCACATACCGGGAGCTGATGATGCATTTATCTACCCGGACAAGACCGGACGGCGGAGCCTTGGAGAGCATGCTACAAAAATGGATTGCCGGACTCCAGCAGGAACAAATGCAGGCCACCGGTCTGCGTCCGGGTGATCCGCAATTGTATGAAGCGGTGGAACTCCAAATCTATGCGGTCAGCAATGAATTACAGAGCCTGGTGCACGGGTTTGATTTTGCCAAGGTGCTGGCCGCATACTGGTCGGGCTACAAGCTGGGGGATGATGACCGGAAAGCGGCGGCGCTGCGCTGGCTGCGTGGGGAATTTCCGACCAAGACGGAGGCGCGCAAAGAGCTGGGGGTCGGCGTTATTATCGATGATGACAATTGGTACGACTACATGAAGCTGTGGTCCGAATTTGCGGTGCGCATCGGCTATAAGGGATTGCTGCTGTTTATCGACGAGGGCGTGAATTTGTACAAAATTACGAACAGCGTGTCCCGACAAAGCAATTACGAAAAGCTGCTGACGATGTTCAATGACACGATGCAGGGAAAAGCTCAATACCTGGGCATTTACCTGGGCGGAACACCACAGTTTGTGGAGGATGAACGCAGAGGCCTGTTCAGCTATGAGGCGCTTCGGTCGCGATTAATGGATGGCCGTTACAGCAGCGGTTCGCGGCGGACATATACTTCGCCGATTCTGAGACTGGACATGCTGTCGCATGAGGAGATTCTGATCCTGCTGCAAAAGCTGCGCAATATTCATGCGATGCACTCCGGTTATGAGCCTCGCTTGAGCGATGGGCAGCTGATTGCTTTCATGCAGGCGGCGGTGGGCCGACTTGGAGCCGAGGAACTGCTGACAACCCGGGAAGTAGTCCGGGATTTCATGGATGTGCTGCATATGCTGCACCAGCATAAAGAACTGACTTTTGAGGAACTGATAGGCGAGCGTGAGCAAGAATATTTGGCATCCGGCCCTTCCGGTAATTCCGGCAGCAAAGACGAACTCGATGACTTTTTGGCGGAGTTTGACCTATGAGCGGATCCGATCGGCATTACGATAACCGAGGCCAAGGCCAAGGGGCGGATCGGGGGCAACAGGGGAATCCTTTTGCCCGGCTGGCCCCGTTCATTCAGGAATACATTTACCGCAAGAAATGGGACACCCTCCGCGAAGCCCAGGTTGAAGCGTGCAGAGTGTTGTTCGATACGCAGCATCATCTGCTGATCGCATCTGGGACGGCATCGGGAAAGACGGAGGCGGCTTTCTTTCCGGCGCTTACCGAGCTGTATCATCGACCATCGGAATCGGTGGGCATCCTTTATATCGGACCGTTGAAGGCGCTGATCAATGATCAATTCGAGCGGATTAGCGAACTGCTAAGGGAAGGGGAAGTGCCTGTCTGGCATTGGCATGGAGACGTATCCCAAGCGGAGAAAACGAAGCTCATGCAACGGCCTTGCGGTGTGCTGCAGATTACTCCAGAGTCGCTGGAGGGGCTGCTCATGAACCGGCCGAATGCGATTCCTGCGCTGTTCCATGATCTACGGTATATTATGATCGATGAGGTGCATGCTTTCATGGGTGCGGACCGGGGCATTCAGGTACTGAGCCAGTTGACCCGGCTGGAGCGGATGGCCTCTTGTACACCGCAGCGGATCGGGCTGTCGGCCACGCTGAGCGATTATGATACCGCCGCCCGCTGGCTTGGGGCCGGAACCACGCAACCGGTGGAGGTGGTATCGCCGCAGGGCGGACGGAAGCTGAAGCTGTCGGTTGAGCATTTCTCGTTCCCGGATGCCCGGGATGAACGGGAGGCTGAGCATCTGGAACTCGCCAAGCAGAATTATTACAATTTCATCTATGACCATACCCACCGGAAAAAAGCGCTCGTCTTCACCAACAGCCGCTCGGACGCCGAGCTCACCACGCTCGAGATGCGCCGAATTGCCGCGAAGCGGGAGGAGCGCGATGTGTTCCATGTGCATCACGGAAGCATTTCCGCGATGCTGCGGGAGGAGACCGAGGCCGCGCTGAAGTCCGGCCAGGGTCCTGCAGTGGCCGCCGCGACAGTGACGCTGGAGCTCGGCATCGACCTCGGCGAGCTGGAGCGGGTCATCCAGCTCGGGGCGCCGTACAGCTGCTCCAGCTTTGTGCAGCGGCTCGGCCGTTCCGGACGCCGGGGGGATGCGGCGTCGGAGATGATGTTCCTCTGTGCGGAGGAAGAGGACGAGGAGGCGCAGTTGCCCGCGCGGATGCCGTGGACGCTGCTGCGGGCGATCGCCGTGATCGAGCTGTACGTCCGCGAGCGCTGGGTGGAGCCGCTAGATCTGCGGCGGAAGCCGGTCGGGGTGCTCTATCATCAGACGATGAGCACTCTGAAGAGTATCGGCGAAGCCGAGCCCGCCGAGTTGGCGCGGGCGGTCCTGACGCTGCCGGCTTTTCGCGGCATTGAGCCGGACGAATATAAGAAGCTGCTGCAATATTTGCTGCAGACCGACCATATCCAGCAGACGGAGGAAGGCTCGCTGATCATTGGACTCGGCGGGGAGAAAGTGGTGAACAACTACCGATTCTATGCCGTGTTCAAGGATGATGAGGAACATGTGGTGTATAACGGTTCGGAGGAGATCGGAAGCATTACCACCGTACCGCCGCCGGGCTACTGCTTCTCGCTTGCCGGCAAGCTCTGGAAGGTCGAGGAAGTGGACGGCAAGCATAAGGCGGTCTACGTGAAATCTTCCAAGGGCAAGGTAGACACCCTTTGGCTAGGAGCCGGCGGCGACGTTCATACCAGGGTAATGCAAAAAATGCGCCAGGTGTTAGAGGAACAAACGCTGTATCCCTATCTGGCGCCCGGAGCGGTAAACCGTCTGGAGCGGGCGCGCAGGCTGGCCCGGGAAAGCGGGTTATTGCGCAGTCCGGTGATTCCGGCGGGCGGAAATTCGCTGTTCATTTTACCGTGGGCGGGAAGCAAGCAGTTCCGTACGCTGGAGCGTTTGCTGAAGCATAATCTTACGGAACCGATGGGACTGCGCCAAGTCGTCCCGATGGAACCGTATTATATGGTCGTGGCCGGAACAGCTGACGCAGAAAGTCTGCTGGCCAGCATTCGGGACGGGCTGTCCGGGGCACATGACCCTGAAGCTTTGCTCGATGCAGCGGAGGCTCCATACCTCGGCAAGTATGACGAGTATGTGCCGCCCGAGTTGGTTCGGCGCGCTTTTGCCGTGGATGGTCTGGATGTGAAAGGACTGGCCGAAGTACTTCGAAAACAATCGGGCGAAAGACCGGTAATCGCAGAGAGAAACGGGCTGGTAACCCGACAACAGAAAGGTGATCAGGATGGCTTCAAAAATTAAAATGATGTCCCCGCAGCTCCCTGCGGATTTATATGAGGTTGATTTGGAAACATTGCTTGAGGACGCGGATCATGAGCTGGTAAACAGTATGATGAATGGTGCCCAGTATGAACATGAAGTTATGGAGAAATGCATTTTGTCCAAGGTGCTGCTTCGCGGCTGTTCCTTCTCGCATACCACCTTTGATCGGATGGATATGACCGATACGGTGCTGGAAAATTGCGATTTCTCCAATGCCGTACTGCAACGGGGCATTATTCACCGCGTTCATTTCAAGGATTGTAAACTGACCGGGGTGAATCTGTCCAAGGCCAACCTGGGGTTTGTGACCTTCGAGAATTGCTTGATGAATCTGAGTGATCTGGTGGAGGGTTCTTTGAAGCAAGTGAGGTTTACTGGTTGTTCCCTGCAAAATGCTAATTTTTACGGATGTAAGTTTAAGGATGTCGAGCTGCAGGAATGCGATCTAAATGAGGCGGATTTTACGGACACTTCGCTTAAAGGTATGGATATCAGCACCTGTACTTTTGATCGGGTCGATATTCCCGTCTCCGCGTTGCCGGGATGCACCGTGTCTCCCGAGCAGGCGACCGGCTTTGCCAAGCTTCTTGGGCTGAAGGTAAAGGAGTAACAAACAGACCGATAGTCAATTTGTCGGGAATACGTAATAATCGGACAGAACTCTTGAGTTTGAAGAGGTCTGTCCTTTTTTGTTTGAGGGTAACAATCGGGAGTTCCGCTTCCAGGATAATGGAAATGAGGTATAATCAGGGTAGAGTTTTATAAGATTTAAAAATCTCCATATAAAAATCAATTGCAAAAAGTGCAGAGAAAGGAGGAGTATCTTTTTGAGAAAAGCTCTGGTTTTGTTGATGATGTTAATTGTTATTGTCGGTTGTAGTAAAAAAACTGATAGTTTGATAAAAGCACAGGAAAAAATTAATAATACAGGGATTCATTTCAATCTGCCCACTTTCCCTAATTACTCAATAAGTTATATACATATCTTGCACCCACCAAGGGATAAATCGGGCCAAAACATGGGGAGTAAGGTTGAGGTCCTAGTCACCTATACGGATCAGTTGGGTGCGTTGGAAGAAGTTGATTTAAGGGGATCAGATCATGAACGAGAGATCGTTTATGGTCCTTATAAAGGAGAAACAATAATCGAAGTAACCTTAACTAACACAATGGTCGGCATGGAAGGATCAGAGCAAATAAAACTTAATGATCAATTAATTCATGTTGCTCAGCCGGATAAAGATACGAGAGTATATTTATATAATAGCGAAAAGAACGCGTTGACAATGACGGTTGACGCTAACCAAATAACTGATGAAGAAGCGAAAGACTATTTTAGGAGAATAATCTCAGAGGGATAGAGAAAGTTCCACCGCGATATTTTGAGATGATAGAAAGTGTTCACACGAATTTCAGCTTCGTTCAATACGACGTGGAGGAACAGATTCGAGATTGGAGGAAAAACATGAATACTAATATTAAATCTAGTTTTATTTTAGGAGCTTCGATCATTATAGGATTCATCCTTTTGGGGCTCATGCAAGGATTGTTTCGTGAGGAAGAAACCGTAATTACCGAAAAAGTTAGTCATGAAGGAAGATATGAATTTATAAGGGCGGCTAATGATAATAATGTAATCATTTTTGATAAAGAAACGGGAGAGTATTGGAGAAAGTTTATCTCTGTTTCTGAGGGACCGACGGATTGGACGAAAGAAGAATCACCCGTGACATCATCCAAATAATCTAAACGAATCAAAGAAGGGAGCATGCAATGCTGACAAGAATGAAGCAAGAGCTTTTACAAAGTGAAAACCTTAGCTGGTTGTGCATCGAACCCATGTTACTTGCAGTTCGAGGGAAGAGTCCTGGTGCGAAACTGGAAATGTTCAATCAATTAAACGAAGGCCAGCAAGCTTTGTATTTATTTTATGCCTTCCATAATCATGCCAATACGGTGGCTGAATTTTATTGGTTTTCATCCTATTTCATAGGTGAACTCCTTGCTTGGAAAGGTTTAAAGACAGGAGTGCTTTTTTTCCAAGGATATGAATTGATAAAGGTATTGGAACAAATGGAAAGCGTGATACATCTCAAAAACAAATTAGCTGATGGAAGTTGGAAAGAGGCATCCCCGGCTGATCTCGAACGGGATACGGAATTGAATGAATTAATATCACCAATCTTCAAAGAGTACCAGATAAACGCACGGAAATTTATTGAGAGTACGAACACGTACATTCAAGACAATCCGCAAGAGTTTATAGAAATCGAAATTTAGATAACAAACCAGATAAAAAAGGCGTTTAACATATTACATAGTCGTTAGGGGGAAGTAAGATTGCCTTATACAATTAGACCTTTATCTCAAAATGATATCCCTTTTATGTGGGAAATGCTGTATGAATCCTTATATGTTCCGGAAGACCATGAACCTTTTAATAGAGAGATCTTAAAGGATCCCCTCATTTCAAAGTATGTTGAAGGCTGGGGGCGGGAAGGAGATTTTGGATTTATCGCGATTAATAAGGACGGTAAGCCGATAGGTTCCATCACAGCACGTAACTTTAATGAAAGTAATAAAGGATTTGGATATATAGATGCGGATGTGCCGGAGTTAGGAATGGCACTGCTGGAGGAACACAGAGGTAAAGGAATAGGAACAGCATTACTGGATCATCTATTTCATGAAGCAAAGCAGAGGGGAATTAAGAGACTGTCCTTAAGCGTCGATCCCGGCAATTTGCCCGCTGTGAAGCTTTACCAACGGTTTGGATTTGAAGAAGCAGGCATGGTTGGAACATCCATAACTATGGTGGCGTGCGTAAACGGGGGGAGATAGTCATGAAATTGAAGTTGCGATTTTTTCTCGAATCCATCATTGTGTCAGTAACCTTGTTGCTATTTTATTATGGCTTTCAGATGTTTCGAGGATTATTGCTTACAAAAAATTATGAACCTGCCATAGTACTAAGTCATGAAACAAATGATCAACTTCAATCGAGCGTTTCTTTTGGGTCGATCTACGAGTATGAGTGGGTAGTTGGATTAGTAAGTTTTGTGCTGATGTCAGTAGTCTATTATGGGGTTCGAAACGGGATGTATCGTTTTATACAGGCAGGCAGACGAAACTAGAAAAGGGATGGTTATAAAATGTTGTTCATTGGAATGGTTATCGGAGCCATTATTTTATTTCTATCCTTTTATATTGTAGGTCCATATGGAGCGGGCATCTTCCTTATTGTCTTATTCGGACTGGTATTCAGCACGTATCAGAAAAATAAAGAGATCTATGAAGACGTGAAAATAATAAGAGAAAAACTGGGACTCTTGCACGAAGAGGAGAAATTTCAACAAGAAATCGAAATGAACCAAAAAGAATACGATAACAACAAAGACGAACCCAAATTTATATCTAAGTTAGATGAAGAGATCGAGGAAGAATTAGAAAAGTATATGAAAGACAATAAAGAGTAGGAATGATTAGGTGAGGACAATATGAATATCACTACAGTTTCTAAGAACGGTGTGGAAATAGCTTCAGTTCATAGCGATGAAATATTAATTAGCGATGTTCAATCTGCTTTGGATCTTATAGCGACGGTAAGCTATGAAGTTGGATGTCATCGAATTATTTTACAGAAGTCTGTCGTTAGTGAGGAGTTCTTTGATTTGAAAACGCGACTTGCCGGAGATATCATTCAGAAGTTCATTAACTATCAAGCTAAAATTGTCATTGTTGGTGACTTCTCCGTGTATTCAAGCAAGAGTCTTAGGGATTTCATATACGAGAGCAATAAAGGAAAAGATTTATTCTTCTTACCCAATGAAGAGCAGGCTATCGACAAATTGAGCTTAGTTTAATTGAAGTTATCATCTTATCGCTCAAGGCGGGGAAGAGAGTGGATACCCATGACCAAAAAAATAGTATTAGCAGGCGGCACCGGGTTTGTCGGAAAATATCTCGAAGAAAAGTTTCAGAATTCCGGGTACGAAGTGATCCTCATTTCAAGGAAAGAAGGTCATGTTTCTTGGAATAATCAAGCGGGAATTTTAGAGGCAATCGATAATTCGGAAATGTTAATCAATCTTGCGGGGAAATCCGTGAACTGCCGTTATAATGCGAAGAACAAGGAAGAGATCTTTAATTCCAGAACAGAGACAACCCGAATACTCGGAGACGCCGTCCTGGAATGTAAGAATCCGCCCTCCCTTTGGATTAATTCCAGTACGGCAACGATTTATAGACATGCTGAAGATAGACCCATGACCGAAGAAGGCGGGGATATCGGATTCGGTTTTTCGGTTGACGTGGCCAAAGAATGGGAGAAGTCCTTTTTTGCTTTTACGTTGCCAGAAACAAGGAAGGTCGCTCTAAGGATGGCTATTGTATTAGGGAAGGACGGGGGTGTCATTCCGACCTACAAGAACTTAGTCAGATTTGGACTCGGAGGGATTCAAGGTTCAGGGAATCAAAAATTCAGTTGGATTCATATAGAAGATCTATATCAGATTATTCTCTTTTTTAGAGAGAAGAAAGAGCTGAGCGGGGTCTTTAATTGTTCTTCTCCTAATCCGGTAACCAATCGTGAGTTAATGAGTCATTTGCGAAAAGCATTGAATACGAATATCGGATTGCCTTCACCAAAATGGATGCTTGAAATGGGAGCTATATTAATTAATACAGAAACTGAATTAATTTTAAAGAGTCGTTGGGTTATTCCGGAACGCTTAGAAAGATCGGGTTTTAAATTTAAATATAGCAGCCTTGATGAGGCGCTCCAGCAAATATTTACGAAGTAATAAAACTATGGAGGCGGCGGGCATGAAGCTTGTAATTATTTTTGGGCCGCAGGCCGTGGGGAAAATGACGGTTGGACAAAGCTTGGCGGCAATGACCGGTTTTAAGCTTTTTCATAACCATATGTCCATTGATTTTGTGTCACAGTTTTTTGATTACGGCACGCCTGCCGGCAAAAGATTAGTAGGATTGATCCGCCAAGGGATTTTTGAAGAGGTATCCAAAAGCGATTTGGAGGGCCTCATTTTTACTTATGTTTGGGGATTTGACATACAAGAGGATTGGAATTATGTCGAACAAATCTCGGAGATTTTTGAATCTAAAGGAGGGACCGTCTATTTGGTAGAGCTTGAAGCCGACTATGAAGAACGCTTAAGGCGAAACAAAACGGAGAACCGCCTGCTAAACAAACCAACGAAGAGAGACACCGAAAAATCGGAAAGAGATCTGATTCGCTCATTTGAAAAACACCGATTGAACTCTGTTGCAGGGGAAATCACGGGTGAAAATTACTTGAAAATAAATAATACAAGCCTAGAACCTGAGGTAACTGCTAAAATGATAAAGGAACATTTTAACTTTTGAATGAGCTTATGGAGATTGAATGATGATTAATTACCTGATAACCATCTTCATATTAACGATGATTATACATACAGCTGAAACACTATCCTATTCGTTAAGATTTGCGGGTGTAAAAATAAATAAAATTGCTGTTGCGCTATCCTTGACGGGAATTATTGTACTTGTATCGAGAACAGCTAACTTGATTCAAGCGCCGTTGACTGCAAAGTTTATAGATTTTGCAAAAAAGGACCCTGCTTTTAATGTTTTGGGGTATATGAGAATAATATTGATTTCCTCATCGATAGGAACGCTTATCGCAATGATTTTATTTCCGACATTTGTTGTCTTATGGGGCAGAGTGATTGCAAAGCTGGAGATTGCGGGCTCATTGCCAAGACTTATTTCGAGTGTGACTATTGGGCAATTAAGAAATACTCGGTATTATTTAAGAAAACCCACATTTCAACTACATCAATTCAGATATTTAGGGATCTCTAAGAGATTTATTATTCTAAATATCCTGGTCACTGCAATTTATACAGTCGGAGTATTGTCCTCACTTTATGCAGCCCATCTGGTGCCTGAATTAAGTACAACTGCCTCTCAGTCTTCGGGTCTGATTAACGGAATTGCGACCATTTTGTTGACTATATTTATCGATCCTCAAGTTGGTTTAATAACGGACCGGGCCATTCATAATGAGGCATACAGAGATCGGTTAGGCAAAATCTATATTCTATTAATGGGATCGCGTTTGTTGGGTACAGTGCTTGCACAATTAATCATCTTACCGGCTGCTTATTTCATTGCTTTTGTAATAAAGCTCCTGTGACTGACAGATGAGAGATTTTTATGCGTGCATGATGGGGAGGAGGCGTAAGGCGATGATCATAGTGATTTGTATTCTTCTCGCATTTTTTCACCTTATATTGAGAATCTGTATTGTGGATAAGGAGCAAAAAGAACTTCCCGAAGAGGGGAAAGAGCTCAGTATCTGGAGTAAACTAATCTTTGCTCTCATAGGAATCGTTGCTTTTATCATTATTCTTATCGCAGACGGTTCGGACGGTATGGCCATGAAATGGTTCTGGATGATACTTGTCGTTGTGGCGTTAGGTCTTCAGGCATTTATCGATTGGAAGTATATAAGAGCATCGAGGCAGCATATCGTCTCGGCCATTGTGCTGGTTCTTGGCGTTATCATGTTTTATTTTTGGATTTAACAATGCGACCTTATTAAGGAGGGATAATCATGGTTATCGAAGAGGTTTACGGGAATCTCCCCGTATTGGAAACGGAAAGACTGATATTGCGCAAGCTCAGACCGGAAGATGAGGATGCTGTGTTTGAATATTGTTCCGATGCAGAAATTTCGAAATACACGGTATGGAGCTCTCATCAATCTATAGAAGATACAAGAGGGTTTTTGAATTTTGTATTCGATAAATATCAACAAAATACGGTCGCACCATGGGGAGTGGAGGATAAGACGTCGGGCCGGATCATTGGGACAACCGGTTATATTACATGGGATACCCATAATTCAAAGGCGGAAATCGGTTATGCTTTAGCGCGGACACATTGGGGAAAAGGGTATATGTCGGAGGCGGTAAAAAGCGTAATCGACTTCGGATTTGATGTGATGAAACTGGTCCGGATCGAGGCAAGATGCCACCCAAACAATACCGGATCGAGCAGAGTTATGGAGAAGTCCGGTATGACATTCGAAGGAATATTGCGGAAGCATATTTTGGTTAAGGGAGTCCACGAAGACGTTAAGATGTATTCTATTCTCTCCGAGGAGTGATTACATGGCTTTTAAAGCCGTATTTCTAGACTTCTACGGTACACTGGTTCATGAAGACGAGGAGATTATCCCGCTCATTTGCGATGAAATCAGAGCAAGCAGTTCTGTTTCCTGCGAAAACGGACAGATTGGCGGGTATTGGTGGCAGCGGTTTTCGAGTGTTTTCAGGCAGAGCTATGGGGATTCATTCCTTCCTCAGCGGGAAATCGGGATTCGATCCTTAACTGATACAATCAACAACTTTCAGGCGAATGGAGTGGCCGAACAGCTCATCCAGAAGCAGTTTGACCATTGGATCAAGCCGGAGATTTACGAAGATACAATACCGTTTTTGCAATTCCTTCAGGAGACCCCGGTGTATATTCTTTCTAATATTGATACCGAGGACATTAAGGAGGCCATCGCCTACCATGAGCTTCGGGTGACCGGGGTCATTACAAGTGAAGACGTGAGAGCCTATAAGCCCAGACCGGAGTTGTTTGAGGAAGGCTTGAGAAGAAGCGGGTTAAGCGCGAAGGATGTTATACATATCGGGGATTCGCTCTCAAGCGATGTGGAAGGGGCTCGGAAGCTTGGGATTGCGACAGTATGGCTTAACCGGTTAAACAAGCGGATACCGGAGAATATCATTCCGGATTTTATTTGCAAAGATTTGAATGAAGTAAGAAACCGGGTGTTTCAGGAATCTAGCCCTCCTTACTAAAGTTAAGAGGTGTCTTATGTCGTATCATATCAGAGTCAGGCCGACCGCTTTAATTATCGAAAATGACCAGGTTTTGCTTATTGAATACTGCGATAAACACGGAGTACATTATAACCTCCCCGGCGGCGGGGCGGAGCCCGGCGAGACTCTTGTCGACGGCGTGCTGAGAGAGTTATATGAAGAGACGATGGCGGAAGCCGAAGTCGGTCCTTTGGCATTCGTGTACGAGTTTGCGCCCCATAAACAATCCGGTGACTATCAATCGGAGATTCACACTTTAAATATAGTGTTTGAGTGTTTTCTTAAGGAGGGTTCCACTCCCAAGCTTCCCGTTACACCGGACCCCGATCAGACGGCGGTAAAATGGATTCCTATAGCCGACTTGAACTCCATCATTCTATACCCCAACATTAAAGATCACATCAAACGCTATATCCAGGAACGAAAAAATATAGAGATCATCGAGGACTATAAGTTAGAAAGTTATACAAAGAGGTAAAGATCGGAGGAATTGTCTTGCTAAGAAATGACGATATTTATGAATATATATCGACGCCTTATGATCTGCTCGTTTCGAAGGAGGATTATGAGGGGAACATTCCCGCTGCCTTGTTCAAAATCGCCGAATTTAAACAAAAGGATGTTGCCGATCTTGGAGCGGGAACAGGCAGATTAACCCAAATGGTGGCTGCGGAGGCCAGGAGCATCGTGGCAGTTGATTTTGCGGCGGATATGCTTAAGGTTGCCGCTAACAAATTGACAGAAGCGGGATTGAAGAACTGGAAGACATGTGTTTCCGATTTGAGGCATATTCCCTCCCTAGAGGATGAGAGTGTAGACATCGTGTTGGCAGGCTGGAGTGTCTGTTACCTAAGCAGCTCTGACCACCAAGAATGGGAACTTCATTTAGAACAAGTCATCACGGAGATGGAACGGATTTTAAGACCTCAGGGAACAATCATCATTCTGGAAACCTTGGGGACAGGCAACACGGAGCCGGTTCCGCCGGATTTTTTGAGAAAATATTTTGAAGCGCTGGAACAGAAGTATGGATTTAACCCGAAAGTCATAAGAACCGATTATGCATTTGATTCAGCCGAGCAAGCGGAGCAGTTATGCCGTGATTTTTTCGGGGATGAGTTGGGTGATGTAATCAGGGAAGAGAAAACGAATATCGTTCCCGAGTGTACCGGGATTTGGTGGCGGAACGCTCTAAAAGGCTGACACAAGCAGCAGCTCCGGGGAATTCTAACATTAACTTTCAATAATACAGCTTATAGAAACGCAAAAATCGGACCGCCTAGAGCGCAAGTGGAGGACATCATGGAATCAAACGAAAAGAACAAGCAAGCATGGGATACGGGGGCTTTCGAGGCATGGATCAAGAGATTCGGAACCCCGGGTGAAGCCGCTCAAAAACTGCAGACCAACCCGCAAAAGAAAATCGGCGAAATCTATCCCTATTTTGGAGAGGTAGCCGGCAAGAAAATGATCAATTTACTAGGTTCCAATGGAATGAAGGCCGTTGCCCTATCGCTGCTTGGCGCAAACGTCACGGTTGTGGATTTTTCCGCCGACAACGAAAAATATGCGAAGGAATTGGCGGAAGCGGCTGGCACTCAAATCCGCTATATCCAATCCGATGTATTTCAGTTGCCGCAGAATGAACTTACGTCAGAATATGATGTCGTGTTCATGGAAAAGGGAGTTCTCCACTATTTCCTGGACCTTCAGCCGCTGTTCGAGGTGGTTGCCAAGCTCTTAAAACCGGGAGGTCGTTTCGTATTACAGGATTTCCACCCGGTAACGACGAAGTTGATCTCATCCAGAGGAACTACCGCCAACATTAGAAAACATAAAGTAACCGGCAATTACTTTGACGATTCGGTCGTCGAACGTGAGGTGGCTTATTCGAAATATAGTGATGAGGATTCCGCCAAGAAGGTTTACCAGAGATATTGGACTTTGGGGGAAGTCATTACTTCGATTGCTACTACGGGGCTATTTATAAAGGAATTAAGGGAGCTGCCCAACCTGTCTTCGGAAGTGTTCGATGCCGGCATCCCCAAGAGTTTTATTGTTGTTGCAGAAAAGCTTTAAGGATTTGAAGGAGCCAGGTATGGATAACAAGCATTTTAGAATTGAATGTAAGGACATCGTATTAATCGAGTTCAGAGCCGAGGATTTTGAAGAAATGCAGCGTCTGACCTGGCAGCCGGAAATCTATGAATTTTTACCTGATTGGAATGTTGCCCCGGAACAACGGAAGGAATGGCTGATTAACTATGAAATTCCTGAGAACCAACGTTTTTTGGAATCGGTGGCTAACGGGGGACGGATCGGTGATTTGCGCCTTCGCCTGGGTATTATTTTAAAAGAGACAGGGGAATTCATCGGTTGGTGCTGTACCGGCCCTAAAGACGAATTGCCTGAGCCGAACAGAGAGATTATGTATGCGATATCGAAGGACTACCGCGGCAAGGGTTACACGACGCAAGCGGCCCAAGGACTCATCCGGTATTTATTCGAGAATACGGAAGTCGAGGTACTGAATGCTTTGGCGCTCACCGAAAATCTGCCCTCCAACAAGGTGATTTTGAAATGCGGATTTAAGCAGATCAACGATATCATAATAGACGAGGAGCAGTACCATTTATACAAACTTCACAAAAGCGACTGGGTAAGCAGACTGCAGGGGAAAGAAGTCAGCCTTACATAAAATCGCAAGGGGGTATGCCTGCTTTGGAGAGAAGGATTGTAAAAAGCGGAATTTATAGTTTTATACTCGGCCTGTTAATCGGAATCGTTTTTTTGAAAGATACTGAAGTGATCCGATACGACGGGTCCACGGTTAAAGAAATCGTTCAGCTTCCAGTAAGAGTGTACCTGTTTAAGCTGCTTCGGTTCTCGTCCGTTTTATCGCTGGTTTCTATGGTGGTTGCCTGGATATCGGGTTACTTTGTGATTACCGGAGAAAAGACGAAGTTCAGCGTTCTTGTGAAAAGTTACTTTAAAGCTTTGATTCTTGGCTTGCTGATTATCCTTGTAGCTGTCTTTATTCAATCTTTGCTGTATCGCAATTGATCGAACAATTCGACTCTCAATAGGAGTGACCATGTAAATTAGGTTTAAAGTATAAGGAACCGGGGATAAAGGATGATCAAAGATGATAAAGCATGATGGTTCACTGGGCAACGTTTGTCTTATTATTAATTAAAAGTATTTGTGAGAAACCGCCTGTGGCGGGAAGGCCGCAGCCTTTCCTCTGGCCGAGGCGGTTTTTTTCGTTGGTTTCTTTTAACAAAAAAATCTCTTGAATTCATGCCGGATACAGGATATGGTCTTGATAAATAAACCTAGGCTGGAAAAAATCTTTAATTTTAATCTTATTAACCGAAGGGGGATTACATGGAAATCCAACTATCTGTCATATCGAATAGTGATCAAGAAAGATTCTTCAATCTCTTTAATTTATATTTATATGAATTATCCCAGTTTACCGGAGAAGATGTTCGTGAGGACGGAAACTTCGATCAAGGCAATAACCATCTATACTTGGAGAAGCAAGCGCTTCATCCTTATTTGATTCGGGCCGATGACCGGATCGCCGGATTCGTGCTGGTATGTTCGCCACCCTACACCCCTGAGGGAGCGGAGTTTTCGATTCAGGAATTATTCCTGCTAAAAAAGTTCAGGGGGCTGAACTTGGCGGCTGAGGCGGTAAACGAAGTATTCAAGATGCACCCGGGCATCTATCATGTGGAGCAGCTAGCTAATAATCAGCCGGCCGTTCGTTTTTGGAAAAAGCTGTACGCTGATCTGAATATTCAATTTACCGAAGAACGGGACTTGATTGAAATCGACGGGCTTCCGGGGGAACATGAGATATTGTCTCAAACCTTCTCCGTAGCCGGAGTAAGAGTTCAATAATAACTTCTGTGGAAAGGAAGATGTGTATGGGCTGGTTTGAACCTATCAAAATCGTGGATAAATACAATCAAATCATTGAGATCAGAACGGCGGTGGGTGCGGATGCCGAGGTGATCCTCGCTTATAATCGGGCGATCCTTTCATCCGAATCTTCTTACTTGCTCACCGTACCGGAAGAATATGATATGACGGTTGAGATGGAAAGGGAATGGATAGAAGAAACTTTGAACAAAGAAAACAGCCTGATTTTGATCGCCGAGGAGCATGGAAAGGTCGTCGGTTTTCTTGATTTCCACAGCGGGAATAAACTGAGGATCTCCCATACCGGATATTTCGGTATGAGTGTTCGCAGCGATTACCAGGGAGGCGGCATCGGAAAAGCCCTGCTGCAGGCGCTCATTGATTGGGCGGAAAAACATCGTCAAATCGAAAAAATTACCCTCGAGGTATTCGCCAATAACAGCAAGGCGATCGAATTATATCGCAAAATGGGTTTTGTGCAGGAGAGCCTGATGCGTAAACAAATTAAATTGCAAGATGGAAAATATGTAGATGTCATTGGCATGGGGCTGCTGCTCAATCCATCCTGAAATGGGATGATCAAGCTTGATGTCAGCGGAAAAATCGTTTCATAGGAGGGACAGTATTGAAGATCGCCTTTGTTGTATTTAACGGGCTGACTTTTTTGGACTTGATCGGCTTTTATGATGTTATTTATCGGCTCAATATGTTTGAACAAACAAAGGGTGTGACCTGGGACTTTTGCGGACCTGCGGATGAAGTGACGGATGAATTGGGTTTGACGATCAAAGTAAACAAGGTAAATCCTGATCTGTCCCAGTACGATATGATTTTTGTGCCCGGAGGTATGGGAACGAGAACGTTGCGGTTCAACGAAGAGTTTGTATCCTGGCTCCGACATGCGGAGGATTGCCCTTATATCGTATCGGTGTGCACGGGTTCACTGCTGCTCGGAGCGGCGGGATTCCTGGAAGGGAAAAAGGCGACGACGCATCCGAATGCCTATGATTTGCTCGAGCCCTATTGCGACGAAGTCATCCGGACAAGAATCGTCAAAGATGGAAAGCTCATTACGGCAGGAGGGGTGGCTACCTCGATTGACCTGGCATTGTACATCGTCAAATGGCTTGCTGGCGAAGAAGCGTTACGGCAGGTAAAAGCGTCAATTGACTACCCTTACGACATGGAGGGCGTCATTGAATTCTAAAGAATAGATTCATTCGGAAGCAGGGTGAAATCGGGATGGAAACGGTCGTTTATTTTGTCAGACATGCGGATTCCGCCTTTGTAGAAGGGCAGGAAAGAGAAAGAGGACTGTCGGAACAAGGTGCCCGGGATGCAAAGATAATCAAGGAGTTGCTGCATGATGAGCCATTGGACGTCTTTGTGTCCAGCCCTTATGTGAGATCCGTTGAAACCATTCAGGAGTTGGCGGATTGGAAAGGGAAGCCGATCAAGCAGTTTGAAGATTTAAGAGAACGAAATATCGGGCGGTTTGCTCCTTTGAGTTTTGCCGATGCAAAGCGGAAAGTGTACGAAGAACCTCAGTTTGCTTTTCCGGAGGGAGAATCCAGCTTGGAAGCAGCGGACAGGGCGGTCCAAGCGTTATTGTCCCTGTTGGTGCAATATGAGGGGCTGACCCTGGTGCTGGGAACGCATGGAGATATCATGACTCTCATGTTACAGACCTTTGACCCAAGGTATGGCTTCGAATTTTGGAGGTCGACAACGATGCCGGATATATACCGGGTTCATTTTGACGGCACCGCCTTAAAGCAAGTATCCAGAATAATGGGAGGCGTTTGAAGCATGAGCCGAATCGTTAGGGACTATTACGATAGCCATGCGGAGCAGGAGTGGTACCGGTTGAACGATCCGTACAGTCAGGTGGAATGGCTTTCAACCCTGCGGCTGATGGACAGGTACCTGCCGGATTCGGGACATATCTGCGATATTGGCTGCGGGCCGGGGCGGTACGCGATCGAGCTGCTGCAACAAGGGTACCAGGTCACCTTATTTGACCTATCCGTAAAGGAGCTTGCCTTAGCGGAGGAACGGATCGGGGAACTCGGACTGCAAGCGGAGGCTTACATATGTGAGGATGCAAGAAATCTGCAGGTTTTGGATGCGGAATTATACGATGGCGTTCTCCTCCTGGGGCCGTTGTATCATGTGCAAGATCGTCAGGAGCGCATAAACATCATCCGTGACGCCTTCAGAGTGTTGAAACCGGGCGGGATCGCCATGTTTTCCTATCTCAATTCCTGGGGTGTTCTGAAGGCGGGGGTGACGGAATTTAGCGACTCTTACAGAGACCCGGAACATATTTATATGTATTTGCAGGAGCAGGCTCTGGATGAGAATCAGGGGTTTACCGAATGTTACTTTTCGATTCCGACGCGCGCGTTGGAGGAAATAGAACTAGGCGGTTTTGATGTCGTCTCGTATGCCGGGGCGGAGAGCTTCCTGGCGGGGATGAGAGCCGAAGTCACCCGGCATTACAATGAGGATCGGCAAGTCTACGATCATCTGGTGCAAGCGGCCAGCGAAACGAGCGAAGCCCCCCAATACCGGGATGCCACGGAGCATGTACTGATTATCGCGCAAAAAAAACCGGAATCAGAACAGGAGCGGGCATGATGGAGAATACAAACGATGAACAAGTACTGGGCAAATATGCCGCTGGTTTTGAGCTGACGGGAAGTCTGTTACAAGATGTCGGCACGTTTTTCAAACTGCATCAGGATACCGATACTTGGGAACATACCCTAAAAGTGACGAGCCATGCGGTCCGTATTGCCCGGCTTTATGGCGCCGATCCGCAAAAGGCCGAGCAGGCTGCGCTGCTGCATGATGTCAGCAACGTCATCCCTGTGAGTCGAATGCTTGAAACGGCAGAGGAGATAGGCATTGAGATCCAGGATGAAGAACGGACCTACCCTCGGATTCTGCATCAGAAATTATCGCGGGCGATGGCGGAGAAGTTGTTTCATATCACGGACGAGGAGATTTTGCGGGCCATCGAGTGCCACACGACTTTGAAGCCACATGCTGCTTTGTTTGATAAGGTGGTTTTCATTGCCGATAAAGTGTCCTGGGATTTGCCTGGCGACCATCCTTATTTGAACGAAGTTCGCAGACAGGTTGATGAACACCAGCTCGACAAGGCGGTATTTGCCTATCTGGATCATGTATGGAGTCAACGGGATAAAATGAAGCTCGTTCATTCCTGGCTGATTCAGGCCAGAGAGGAGCTTCTGGAATTGGCGGAAAACGAAACCGATCCCGTGAAGCGGCATTTGATGCGCGTCTATGATCATATGTCTTGGGCCAATCGCGAGATTATTAATCGTCTGCAAGAAGAGCAAAACGTGCCTGAACGGCCGCTTTCGCTCTTTGGTCATATTTTATCGGCCGAAGCGGTATGGCTCTCCCGTCTGAATGGGTCCATGCAGACAACGCGGGAGATTTGGCCGTCGGAGGGCTTGAATCTGCAGTATTGCGTCGATTTGGCCTTGGCAAACGCGGAGGGCTATCGGCAGTATTTTGCAAACCTGAGGGCGGGCCAGTTAAAAGGTGAGGTTTCCTATCGGAGCAGCAAAGGGGAACCGTTTACGTCAGCTATTCTGGATATTTTAACGCACGTCTCACTCCATGGAAGCTATCATCGGGGACAAATCGCAACCCATTTGAGAATGGAAAATATAACGCCGCCAATGACCGATTACATTCTTTATGCGAGGAATGAAGGATAATCTTCATAGTCACGGAAGGGGAGCGGGTCATGCAACTGAAATGGTTGGAATGGGCCAAGCAGATCCAGGCGATTAGCCAGGCCGGGCTTGCCTATTCAAAAGATATTTATGATCTCGAGCGATTTGAGATGCTGCGGGATTTAAGCGTAGAGATCATGAATCAGTATACAGAGGTAGAGAGTGATAAGATTAAGACGCTCTTTGCCAGCGAAACCGGATATGCGACGCCTAAAGTGGATGTCCGCGGGGTTATATTTGAGCAGGACAAGATTTTGCTGGTCCGCGAAAAGCTGGATGGAGACTGGGCGCTCCCGGGCGGTTGGGCCGATATCGGACTGTCTCCGAAAGAAGTGGTTGTCAAAGAAGTTAAAGAGGAGGCCGGGCTTGAGGTGCAACCGGTCAGGCTGCTGGGCGTACTGGACAAGAAGTTCCATGATCATCCTCCGGCGGCATCCCATGTATACAAGATGTTCATCCTATGCGAGGTGACGGGCGGAGAGGCGCAAGCCGGGCTGGAGACGCTTCAGGTCGGATATTTCAGCGAGGATGAATTGCCTCCGCTTTCGGCGGAAAGAGTCACGCTGAAGCAGATTCAGTGGCTGTTTCAAACAAGGAATTCGGCTCATGAAGTATGGCTGGATTAGCAGGTAAACTGCGAATTGTCATAAAGAAAGGTAACAAACACCATGACCTGTAAATTAGTATTGATCGAAGGGCTGCCCGGTGCGGGCAAGTCAACCCATGCGAGATGGGCAAGTGAAATTCTAGCCGAATTGGGACTAGAGACAAAGCTGTTTCTGGAAGGGAATCTGGAGCATCCGGCGGATTATGACGGCGTCGCCTGCTTCCCCGAAGAGGAGTACCGCAATCTGCTCTCGGATTACAGCACCTTTGCGCCTATTTTTGAGCAAAATTCGGTACGGAGAGGCAGTCACTTTTTTCTGTCGTACCGCAAGCTAAGAGAAGTCGATGGCTTGGATTTTCCCGAGGAGCTCGCCAATTTAATGTTCCGGAATGATATCTACGAATTGCCTTTTGAGCAAAATGCGGAATGGATTGTGCAGAAATGGACCGAATTTGCGGAGATAGCCGAACGGCAGGAAGCGATCTATATTTTTGAATGCTGTTTTATCCAAAATCCTCTTACCGTAGGCCTCGTCAAGCATAATGTTCCAAAAGAGGCAATTCACCGGTATGTGAGGCGCCTGGAACAAGCGGTTCAGAACCTGAATCCTGTAGTCATCTATGTTGATCAAGAGGATGTGGATCACACTTTTCGGAAGGCGGTAGAGGAGCGGCCACAAACCTGGTCAGAAGGCTTTATCGAATATTATACCGGGCAGGGCTATGGAAAAAGCTGCGGTTTGACCGGCGTGGATGGCACCATCGAGGTGCTTCGTTGCAAAAGAGAACTGGCGCTCGAAATCGTTGATACTTTGGAAAGCACCAAAACGATTTTGAACAATACGGCGTACGATTCGGTAAAGGGAAAGAGGAAACTGGCAGAATTCCTAAGCTCGTCAGTCGTACCGCATCATTTCCGCGAAATTGATTCGTTGATCAAGCGGCACTCCTTTATGGACATACTGCAATCCTTCGATCCGATACTGGTGGGCACCTTTCCTATTGATATCCAGGTACAGGGAAGTGATTTGGATATTGCTTGTGAGGTCCATGATTTTGAATGGTTTGAGGACCTTGTGCAGCGAAGCTTCGGTCACATGGACGGGTTCACCATGGTTAGGCGCGAAGTCGGCGGGATTGAAAGATGCAAAGTGAATTTTCGGTGTGAAGGATGGCAGGTGGAATTGTTCGCCCAACCTGTGCCTACCCGGTCGCAAAACGGATACCGCCATATGATGGTGGAGGCTCGGTTGTTGAAGCTGTTCGGGGAAAGTTTTAAGCGGAGTGTTATCGAATTAAAGCAAAACGGAGTCAAAACCGAGCCGGCGTTTGCCCGTTTGCTTAACTTGGATGGCGATCCGTATTCGCAACTGCTGGATTTGGAGACATGGTCGGATGATGCTTTGCTGAACTTGCTGAAGAAATCAAGCGATTGATTTCTCCGTCTGGGTTGGCCGTTATTTTACTTCCGCTCCGGACGGTGTTAGAGTGAAAGAAGGCCGACTTATTACGTCGGAATTTAGTAAAGTGAGGGATTTTTCTTGGGTAATATAGCTAACAATTTAACGGATCTGATCGGAAATACTCCGATGCTGGAGCTTAACAATTTTGGAGAGAAAACGGAAGCTGGGGCCAGACTGGTGGCTAAGCTGGAATATTTCAATCCGGCGGGCAGCGTCAAGGACCGAATCGGCTTTGCCATGATCAAGGACGCCGAGTCCAAGGGCCTGCTGCATCCGGATTCCATCATCATTGAACCGACCAGCGGCAACACCGGAGTAGGTCTTGCGTTTGCAGCGGCTGCGCTGGGATATCGCCTGATTATTACGCTGCCGGAGAGCTTTACGATTGAACGCAGAAAGCTCCTCTTGGCGTTGGGCGCTGAATTGGTGCTGACACCTGCCGCGGAAGGAATGGGCGGAGCCATTCGCAAAGCGGAAGAATTGGCTGCGGAGACGCCGAATTCGTTCATCCCCCAGCAATTTGAGAACCCGGCCAATCCGGATGTACATAAGGAGACGACCGCGGAAGAAATTTGGAGAGACATGGACGGCAAGGTTGACATCTTCGTGGCCGGTGTCGGAACCGGCGGTACGATTTCCGGGGTCGGCGCGGTTTTGAAGGAACGCAATCCTTCGGTACAAATCGTGGCGGTGGAGCCTCATGAATCGCCTGTTTTGTCCGGAGGAAAACGCGGCGTCCACAAAATCCAAGGCATCGGTGCGGGCTTCGTCCCGAGAAACTTTGACGGCAGTCTTGTGGATGAAATCATGCCGGTGAAGGATGAAGACGCCTTTAGCACATCGCGCCTGCTCGCGAGAACCGAAGGATTGTTGGTCGGGATTTCATCGGGTGCCGCGGCCTTTGCGGCACTTCAACTGTCTAAACGGCCGGAGAATGCGGGCAAGAACATCGTTGTGCTGCTGCCGGATACGGCTGAGCGCTACTTGTCTACACCTTTATTCCCGGAAGAATAAAACATGATATGAGTTTTAAAGGCGGCACCTTTTACAGGGTGCCGCCTTTAAATTTATCCCTCGATCAATTTCTTGAGTTTAATTTCCGTTGCCGTTTGCGGTGCCGGCGTATAGATGCTCAGACGTAAATCCGCTTCCCCCTGGACTTGAAGAGAGGATAGATTGAACAGCATTTTGCCGGCTTTGGCATGACGAAATTCAATCATGACCTCGGGAGCGGCACTGACCTCGCTTTGATTCCAGAGCTCCTGGAAATCGGGAAAGGTCCCTGCCATATGCTCGATGAAATTTGAATACCAAGGATCGGCGACATACTGGCCGTAATAGGCCCGGAAGATCGACAGAAATCCTTTGACGAAGTGAGCCCAATTGACGGCGAGACTGCGCAGCTCTTTTTTGCTGAACAACAGGGAAATCAGGTTTCTCTCCGGCTCAGGAATCTGTTCGAAATTTAAGAAAACGTGGGAGGCCGCGGGATTCCAGCCGACGATATGGCAGTGCCGGTCCGAAATCAGGGTCGGACAATATTTCAGCTCTTCTAGGATTTTATGCAGCGAAGGGCTGATTACGGCTTCTTTCTCGCCGCCCAGCTCAGGATGAAATCCGTTGTCGAGCGCCAGATCAAACAAGTATTTCCGCTCATCGCCATTCAGGCGCAGCGCCCCCGCGATGGCATCGAGTACGGAAGCGGACACTTTGATGTCGCGGCCTTGCTCCAGCCAGGTGTACCAGGTTGTGCTGACACCAGCCAACTGGGCGACTTCCTCACGGCGCAATCCGGGCGTCCGGCGCCGCGAACCCGACGGCAACCCTACGCTGTTCGGGTGGAGCTTGGAGCGTTGGCTTTTTAAGAATTCGGAAAGTGCCTTCAAACGGGGATCGGCTTGCATTGTTCTGCCTCCAGTCCTGCTTGGCTTGAGTTGATTTGGTTGATTTAAGGTTAGGCTGTTATTGTATTATACAATATACTAGGATAACTACAAACTTGTAATAGGATAAGGAAGGGATACAATAGGAACAAAGACGGCTGAACTGGTGACAAGGCCGGATGGAACACAAGGAGATTACAAGGAGGTCTTGTTATGGATAGAGTTGTAGTTACGGGAATGGGTATCGTTTCGCCGCTTGGCAATGAAGTGGAGACGTTTTGGAGCAACCTGAAGGAAGGGAAATCCGGAATATCCTATATTGATTTGTTTGATGCATCGGCTTTCGGGACACGGATTGCGGGGCAGGTTCGGGATTTTGATCCGGAAGCGCTGTTCGGCCGTAAAGAGGCTCGAAAAATGGACCGCTTCGTACAATTTGGTCTATATGCCGCAGAACAGGCGGTAAAGCAAGCCAACATTGACGTGAACCTGATCGATCGTGAGCGGTTCGGGGTTTATGTCGGGACCGGAATCGGAGGTATTCAGACGTTGACAGATAACATGGAGGCCTATCAAAACCGCGGGCCCGGCCGTGTAAGTCCGAGTCTGGTCCCGATGATGATTTCCAATATGGCGGCCGCGCAAATCAGCATTCGATTCGGAGCGATGGGGCCAACGCTGTCGCCGGTGACTGCTTGCTCGATCGGCAATACCGCGATAGGCGAAGCGTTCCGCTTGATTCGTAGCGGCGATGCGGATGTAATCCTTGCCGGCGGGACGGAGGCGGCGATCCACCCGCTGTCGCTGGCCAGCTTCGGTAACGCCACGGCGTTGTCCAAGCGCGGCGAGCATCCGGAGAAGGCCAGCCGTCCGTTCGATGCGGATCGCGACGGATTTGTCATGGCCGAGGGCGCCGGTATTCTTGTCTTGGAGTCATTGGACCATGCACTTCGCAGAGGGGCTCCCATCTACGCCGAAGTGATCGGATACGGCGCGAGCTCGGACGCCTATCATGTCGTGGCATCGCATCCCGAAGGGGAAGGAGCTTTCCTGGCTATGAAGCGGGCTCTCCAATCGGCAGGGATTACTCCGGCAGAGGTTGACGTGGTGAGTGCGCATGCGACCAGCACCCAGGTAGGGGATCTGGCGGAAACAAAGGCGCTCAAGAAGTTGTTCGGCGAACAGGCCAAAGACATTCCTATAACGGCGAACAAATCGATGACCGGCCACATGTTTGGCGCTGCGGGAGGGGCGGAGGCGATTGCGTTAATTCGGAGTCTGAATGACGGCATCATCCCTCCTACGATCAATCTGGATCATCCCGATCCGGCTTGCGACCTGGACTACGTTCCGAATCAAGCTCGGGAAGCGGACCTGTCGATCGGCCTGTCCAATTCGTTCGGGTTCGGCGGCCATAACGCAGCAATTCTGCTTGCACGATATCAAGCTTAAGCCCATGGAAACAGGAAGCTAACAATAAAAATAAGACAGCGGCGTGGATGGACTCCACGTCAGCTGTCTTTTTCACGTTTACTTATGATCCAACATCTATCGGCGTTAAATGGAAACATTGATCCATGTTGTTTTTCCGGAAAACACTTGGCGTGCATCCGGCCCAGGCCGCAAATTGGCGGCTAAAGCTCTGTACATTCTCATAGCCGACCCGGTACGCGATTTGCTCGATCGATTCGTTGCTGGTGACCAGCATATGCATTGCTTCCTGCTGTTTAAGCACCATGAGATATTCACGGGGAGGCATTCCGAACGCCTGCGTGAAGATACGGTGACAATGTCTGCGGCTCATTCCGAAGCGGCGGGAAATTTCCTCCAGCCAATCTCCGGTTGAGCTCGATTCGTCCTCATCCCGCCGCAGCACCCTTCCTTGTATTTCCCGGGCGATTCTGGTAGGGAGCTCGCTCTGGAAGGCGGTTTCTTGCTTATCCTTGGCAGCGGCAAAATAATCCTGCATATGCCCCAGTATTGTATAGAGCTCCCGCAGAAGCGGTATCCGCGGACTATTTTCCTGATACAGGGTATTCATGATTCGTCGCATGGAAGGAACGAGGTTATCGTTTAACGGGTGACCCTGCGGATAGTAACTATGGTTGAGTGCGCCGATCAAATGGAGAAATGCCGTATCTTCAAGATCAAGATGGATATGCATCGTAAAAAAAGAGGCGTTGTCCGCCTGCCGCACTTGAAAATCATGCACCTGCATCGGAGATACAATGATAAGATCACCCGCTTGCTGCTCATATTCCTTTGATCCGAGGATCGCCGTTTGGCTTCCGTCCAGCACCAGCAGCATTTCAAGCATCATGTGATGCACATGCCGCCCGCAGATCCAACCTTTTTCCACGTGACGGGTATGAGGCGAGAACAGGCATATTTCTGATCGGAAATGCGGGAACACTTTTTCGGGATAAATCGTGCTCATGTTGACTATCAGCTCCTTTATGTCCGATTTGGTTAAATGTTATGTAATAACGGGGCCGAATATGTTATAGAGAAAGCCGGGCAGGAGCCTTATACTAAACTCTGTCGTTCGACGGGATACACATACATATTACTATCATAAGGGATAAAGCGGGTGAAACCTATGGCAAAAACAGAATCAAATTTGGATTATTCCAAAGCATTTGAAACGGAGCAAGGAACCAGGATCAAACCGTTCAGCCTCCTCACCAGATTGTACAGGGACCATGTGAGCAAAGTGGCCTTATCGGCGCTTTATTATACGATCAAGCATTCGCCGACCTGGGTATTGTCGATCATTACCGCCAATATCATTAACATCGTAAGCTATCCGGATCGTCATTCGATGAGCGAGTTCTGGATCAACCTGGCGGTCATCGTGGTGCTGATCGTTCAGAACATTCCCATGCATACGCTGCACATCAGTTACATCAGCAAGGCTGTCCGTCATGTGGAGGCGGGTCTGCGCAGCACGCTGGTTCGCAAAATGCAGCAGCTGTCGCTCAGTTATCACGGGGACATGAACGCTGGACGGCTTCAATCCAAAATACTGCGGGATGTCGAGGCCATCGATTTTCTTTCCCGGCAGATGCTGATGTCCATCATCCCGGCAGCCATCAATTTAATTATTGTGATCGGGCTGACCCTGTACAATAGCTGGATCGTCGCGCTGTTCTTCTTGTTTATGGCGCCGACCTCGATTTTTCTGGTTCGTTTCTTCCGATCCAAAATGGCGCAGCGTAACCGGGATGTCCGCCAGAATATCGAGGAGATGTCCGGTAAAGTATCGGAGACCGTTGAAATGATTCCGGTTACCCGGGCTCACGGGCTGGAGGATGTGGAAATCCGCAAAGTTGATATGGCGCTGCAAAATATCCGGGAACGCGGCCATCAACTCGACGTTGTCGAAGCCTATTTCGGTTCTTCCAGTTGGGTCGTTTTCCAGCTGTTCCAGGTCGGGTGTCTGTTCTTTACCGCCTTCCTGGCTCATCTGGGCTATATGGAAATCGGGGATATCGTGATGTATCAGGGATTTTTTAATATGATCACGGGCTCTGTGAGTTCGATACTGAACGTGTACCCTAACTTGGTCAAGGGATTTGAGTCCCTGCATTCGGTAACGGAAGTGCTGCTGTCTCAAGAAACGGAAGAGTACAAAGGACGGCAGAAGCCCGACCAAATCGCCGGGGCGTATCGCTTCAAGGGCGTTAGCTTCCAGTATAAAGGCTCTGACCGCCATGTGCTCGATGACTTCTCGCTGGATGTGAAGCCGGGCGAAACCGTGGCCTTTGTCGGGGAATCGGGCTCTGGCAAGTCGACGATATTGAATCTGATTATAGGTTTTTATAAACCGCAGTCAGGTACAATTATGATCGACGGCATTCCGATGAGCGACCTCAGCATGACGAGATACCGGCAGTCCTTGGCGATCGTGCTCCAGAACAATATCTTGTTCTCAGGCACCATCCGGGAGAATATTACGTACGGGCTGCCACATATATCCGAGGAAAAGATCCGGGAAGCGATCTGGATGGCCAACCTGCAGGATGTAATCGACGGCCTGCCGGACGGTCTGGAGACCTCGGTCGGTGAGCATGGCGGACGGCTGTCCGGCGGCCAGCGCCAGCGGATCGCCATCGCCCGCGCATTGATCCGCGATCCGCAGATCATCATTCTGGACGAAGCCACGTCCGCGCTCGATAATTTGTCGGAGCGCCATGTCCAGCAGGCGATGGAGCAGCTCATGCGGGGCAGAACGACGTTCATCGTCGCTCACCGTTTGTCGACCGTCAAGAACGCCGACCGGATCGTCGTCATGAAGAAAGGAAAAGTGGTGGAATCCGGCACGTATGATGAGCTATTAGCCTTGAAAGGCGAATTCTATAAACTGAAAAACTTATAAGCATTTCGATGTTCTGATATCGGATTGAAGATTTAATATTTTCGGCAACTTTCCAGACCTTGGAAGCGTCTTTGATTTTGAATAGAGCCAATATAGATCTAAACAGGGGGCGATTCAAATGAAAAGATGGGGAATCCGTGCAATTGTTTTAACCATGGCATTAGCTTTACTGCTCGGCGGGTGCAGCAGCGCCGACAGGTCCAGCAGCAATGATGCGGGGGCTTATGAAAGCTCGGCGACCAGCACTTCGAATCAGGCTGCGTCCGACTCCAAGGAGAGTCTGACGTCCGAAAGTCCGGCCGCCGATACGGGAGGAAATGTCCCGTCTGGAGAGACAGCGGTCGAATCGGAACGCGCATCATCCGGTTTTCAGGGAACGGATTCGGCAGCAGGCCTGAATAAAAAACTGATTTACCGGGCCAATGTCGTGATGGAAGTCAAGGACTACGGGAAGACGCAGTCGGAAATCCGCAATCTGATCACGCTGGCCGGCGGATACATTGTGGAATTTTCAGAAAATCAATCCCAGCATGAGCGCGGCGGCAATTTTATAATCAAAGTTCCGTCCTCCGGATTTTCTTCTTTTCTGGACCGGTTGGAGCAGTTGAAGCCGGAATCCTTGCAGCAGGGCATCCAGGGACAGGACGTTTCCGAAGAATATGTGGATTTGGAATCGCGTCTTAAAGTAAAACAGGCCATGGAAGCAAGGTATCTTAAATTCGTGGAAGAGGCCACAAAAACGGCCCAACTGGTCGAATTCGTCAACGAACTGGAACGGATTCAGACGGAAATCGAGCAGATTAAGGGGAGAATGCGTTATATTGATAACAATGTTTCCTTCTCAACTATTGAAATCCGTTTGTATCAACCGATGGAGAAATCGATTATTAAACAGGACCAAGATAAAGAGCCTCTCTTCAAGCGGGCCCAAAATGCTTTAAATGGAAGCATCGACGCCATCTCGATTGTTCTTCAATGGCTTGTGGTCGTACTGTCCGGCGCCCTTCCGTTATTGTTGATCACCGCGCTGATCCTGGCCATCGTCTGGCCGATTCGGAGAAGAAACCGTAGTCGCCGCAACCGCGCAAACTGGACCTCAGGACAATCGATAGAAAGAACTCCTTCTTTGCCTGGAGATCCCGAGATTAGAGAATCAACGGTTTCGTCACCGGAAACCACCGAACAAGAGGATGGGCAGGAGCCGAAGTAAGAGGCCGGAACGAAAGGTGTATCCTTTCGTTCCGGTTTTTTCAATTGTATTAATTTGTGCTTTATTGAAAAATGATAGAATAAAGAATGTCGGAATTTATCGAAGGAAAGTTTTTTTGAAATAATATGATATATTTCTCATATTCGTTAGTTGACAAGCTTTTTTTTTTGAAATATATTGAAACCATCATAGGAATGATTAATCTACATAATTCGGATTAACTAGAGCTTGGGACCTTTTAACTAGAAATTGAATATTGGCACACTAATCGAAAGATTAGGTCGCAAAGCCTTGGAGTCTAACAATCTTTGGGATTAATGACCGTCCGGCTGCATAACAATGTATTAATCATTGTCTGTGTAGCCGGTTTTTTTATTTTCCTATGTTCTCAGCGGTTCCAATCCGTGAGAAATAGATGCTCCACAGTAAGGAGGGTAGAAACTAGTGCCTGAAAGGGAGGAATTCCATGAAAAAATGAGGAGGAACCTATGAAACGCGGGTTAAAGATTGTAGTATCTTGGTTATGTTTGTTTTCACTTTTAATTAGTCCTTTGACAGCTTCTGGAGCAGGGACGACTTCGGGCGATCCGGTCTGGCCTAATCCCGGTGCAATTCAATTAAGCAAAACGGCAGAACCTACAGGCAAGTCGGGCGAGTGGAAAATTACGCTCAAAGCCGAGGGGAAAAATATCAAATCGAGCTCTGATGTAGTGCTTGTAATTGATAAGTCCGGGAGTATGGATGACCGAGATTGGTGGTGGGAAACTGACTACAAATTGGCTGACGCAAGAACGGCTGCGAAGAAATTCGTGGACAATTTGCTGTTAAACGGGTCATCGACTAGAATTGCCGTTGTTTCCTTTAATAAGTCAGCCACAAATGTCTCTGACTTTAAAGGCCCTAGTCAAAAGGATGCCCTTAAGACTTCCATTGACAATATCAGTGCGAGTGGCGGTACCAATATTCAAGCAGGTTTGAAAAATGCCCGCGATCTTTTGGCGAACAGCTCCGCTCAGAATAAAGTAATCGTCGTATTAAGTGACGGAGAGCCAACCTACAGTTTCAAGGGAACACAGGCCAAAAGTTCCAGTTGGCAAAATAACAGCTATAGTTTTGCCATTACGAAATTTGATTATGGAACTACGCTTGGAACTGGTGGAGATTATGATCTTTCCAAATCTTCACGGTATGAAATTAACAATTTCTCCGTAAAAGATAACGGTATCGGAACAATTTCGGAGGCGAAGCTCGCTAAAGATGCAGGCCTCAAGATTTTTTCGGTCGGGCTCGACGTTTCCAAAAACAGCAATGCGATCAAAGTTCTGAAGGATGTTCAGAATGAAGGTTATTTTTCTGCCAACAGCGATGAGCTGAACACCATTTTCCGCGAAATGGCCGGGAAAATCTCTTATGCGGCACAAGGCGCAAAAGTAATTGATCCGATGGGAGATATGTTCAACCTCAAACTGCAGGGAGCTCAAATTAGTCCAGCAGATTACACAGTATCGCAAGGGACTGTAACTTGGGACGCCGCTACTGAAAAATTCAATTGGAATGTCGGCAATATTGCCGAGGGCGAACCAGCAACATTCACTTACACAGTGGTCATGGACCAATCCAAAAACCCGGTTTCTAATACCCTCTATCCTACGAACGGTAAGACTACCATGGAATATACGGACGTAAATAACCAAAAAGTTTCGAAGGATTTTGAGGTGCCGAAAGTAAGCATCGGTAATGGTTCCATCCTCATGAAGGGCTATAAAGTCAATGCGAACGGCAAGCCGATCAATGCCGAAGGCGTTGAAGTCGAGACACCGGAATTCGCAGAAGCACTATATAGCGAGTATTACAAGGATCAAAACGGTAAGGAAGCTTTCCCTATGGGATCAACTCATTCTGTACCTGCCAAAACGGTTGCAGGATACCAGTTGAAAGTAGGAGAAAGTCCTAGGAATGTAACTCTGACAGTTACTAATCCTTCACCAGTCATTTGGTTCGGTTATACGGCAGCAGTAGAACAAACCGTAACCGTAAAATATCTGGAAAAGGATTCAGGCAAACAACTGAAGGACCCTACTTTCCAAAAGGGCTTCTCTGGTTCGAAAGTTGAACTGAAGGCTTTGCTCGTGGACGGCTATAGTGTAGTGGCGCCTGATAAACTGGAATATACGTTTACTTCTGAACCAAATCAAGTGCACACGTTCTTCTACACCGCCAACGAACAAAACGTAACGGTGAAGTACTTGAAGAAAGGTACGACGGATGAAGTTGCTCCAAGCACGACAGTGAAAGGCCTGACGGGTCAAACGATCGAACTGACAGCGGCGAACGCTCCGGGCTACACCCCAGAGAAAGCTACTGACAGTTACACGATTAAAGCCGAAGGCAACAACGAGTACATCTTCTTCTACACCGCCAACGAACAAAACGTAACGGTGAAGTACTTGAAGAAAGGTACGACGGATGAAGTTGCTCCAAGCACGATAGTGAAAGGCCTGACGGGTCAAACGATCGAACTGACAGCGGCGAACGCTCCGGGCTACACCCCAGAGAAAGCTACTGACAGTTACACGATTAAAGCCGAAGGCAACAACGAGTACATCTTCTACTACACCGCCAGCGAACAAAACGTAACGGTGAAGTACCTGAAGAAAGGTACGACGGATGAAGTGGCTCCGAGCACGATAGTGAAAGGCCTGACGGGTCAAACGATCGAACTGACAGCGGCGAACGCTCCGGGCTACACCCCAGAGAAAGCTACTGACAGTTACACGATTAAAGCCGAAGGCAACAACGAGTACATCTTCTACTACACCGCCAGCGAACAAAACGTAACGGTGAAGTACCTGAAGAAAGGTACGACGGATGAAGTTGCTCCAAGCACGACAGTGAAAGGCCTGACGGGTCAAACGATCGAACTGACAGCGGCGAACGCTCCGGGCTACACCCCAGAGAAAGCTACTGACAACTACACGATTAAAGCCGAGGGCACTAACGAGTATATCTTCTACTACACCGCCAGCGAACAAAACGTAGAAGTGAAGTACCTGGAGCAAGGCACGAATAAAGTTCTTGCCGAACCGACAACGGCCAATGGCGTAACCGGTCAAACGATCGAGCTGAAGGCGAAGGACATCGCAGGTTATACGGCGGTGGAACCGACTCACAGCTACAAGTTGGACGTTGAAAATGCAGCGCATGTGTTCTACTACACCGCAAACACGCAAAGTGTGAGCGTGAAGTATGTAGATCGCGAAACAGGTAAGGAAATTGCCGAAGCGACAAGCGTGAATGGGGTCACCGGTGATACGGTAACTCTCGAGGCGAAGGACGTAGCGGGCTACACCCCGGAAAAAGCGACCGACAGCTACACGTTGAAAGCGGAAGGCAACGAATATACCTTCTACTACACGGCTAACGCGCAAAGCGTAGAAGTGCAGTATCTCGAGCAAGGCACGAATAAAGTTCTTGCCGAACCGACAACGGCCAATGGCGTAACCGGTCAAACGATCGAGCTGAAGGCGAAGGACATCGCAGGTTATACGGCGGTGGAACCGACTCACAGCTACAAGTTGGACGTTGAAAATGCAGCGCATGTGTTCTACTACACCGCAAACGCCCAAAGCGTGAGCGTGAAGTATGTAGATCGCGAAACAGGTAAGGAAATTGCCGAAGCGACAAGCGTGGACGGGGTCACCGGTGAAACGGTAACTCTCGAGGCGAAGGACGTAGCGGGCTACACCCCGGAAAAAGCGACCGACAGCTACACGTTGAAAGCGGAAGGCAATGAGTATACCTTCTACTACAACGGCGAAAATCGTACAGTGGAAGTATACTATCTGCTTGACGGAACGGATGAAGAACTTGTTCCTCCGGATACGGTAGAAGGCGTAACGGGTAAAAAAGTAAACTTGGAGCCAAAAGTGATACCGGGCTACACCCCGATAACTCAAGGTTACAGTTATACTTTTGAAGTCGAAAACTTACCGCAATACTTCTACTACACAGCTGACGAGCAAAGCGTGGAAGTGCAGTACTTGGAGCAAGGCACGGACAAAGAACTTGCCGATCCAACGACATCCAATGGCGTAACTGGTCAAACGATCGAGCTGAAAGCAAAGGATATCGCGGGCTACACCCCGCTTGAACCTACTTACAGCTATACGCTGGACGTTGAAAATGCACCGCACGTGTTCTACTACAAGGCTAACGAGCCGGATAACAACAGAACCTTGACCGTAAGATATGTTGATTTCATTACCGGCAATGATTTGTTAGATCCGACCGAGCATTCGGGTAAAGTGGGTGAAGAAATCACGCTCACCGCGAATGATTATACGGATTCGGTAACTGGTGCGGTTTATAAACCACACGATTACAGCGTTCCGTATACATTCAAAAACGAGCCGCTTCACGACGTATTCACTTTCACTTACACGCAAGACGTTTCAAGCTTGGAACGGACGGTTCTCGTTCATCATGTTGACAGAGAATCCAATCTGCCGCTTATGGAACCAACTCCTGCCAGTGGAAAAGTCGGTGAGACAATTATTCTGAAAGCAGGTCCGATTTCCGTAGCAGATGCGGTTTATATGCCGGAAGAATTCTCTTATAACTATTCGGTAACCCTTGATTTGGAGCAGCAATTTACGATTTACTATAACCTTGGCGAGCCTTCTGGTGACGTAGTGAAACTCACTATTTCGTACCTCGACAGAGAAACGAATGGGGAAATTGCTTCACAGGAAGTCATCGAAGGAAAAGCAGGAACGCAATTTACGCTGAATGCGAAAAACGTTCCAGGTTATACTCCTGAAATTCCAAGCTTCGAATATCGTTATAGCGACGAACCAAACCAAAATTACGTGTTCTACTATACGAAAAACGCACCAACTGATCAGCAACTCACCGTCAAGTATTTGTTGAACGGAACAAACGAGCAGCTTGCAAGTCCAAGCGTATTTACAGGCAAACCAGGCGAGACGAAAACTCTGACGGCCGTATCGATCTCCGGCTACACTCCGGTGAAATCGACCGATGCCTACACATTTACAACGCAGGCAGGCCAAGAGTATATTTTCTACTACACTAGAAATTCGTCTAACCCGGGTGGATCCGGAGGTTCGAATACCTCGAGCGGATCGACCGTAACTCCGCTGCCGGCCTTGCCGCCGCTGCCAGCTGTTCCGCCAACCCTTGAAATGGAGAATCACTACGACTATATTAACGGGTATCCTGACGGCTCGGTGAAGCCGCTTAACAACATTACCCGCGAAGAAGTAGCAGCGATTTTCTACAGGTTGCTGGATGATGAAAGCCGTTCTGAATACCTGAAAACCGGCAATTCCTTCTCCGACGTAGGGGCTACGCGTTGGTCCAACAAGCATATTTCCACGATGGAAAATGCAGGAGTCATTACCGGATATCCAGACGGTACCTTTAAACCGGGACAATACATTACCAGAGCCGAGTTCGCGGCGATCGCTTCCCGTTTTGACAAGCTTGATGAGCGGGCAAACGATAGTTTCACGGATATTACAGGACACTGGGCAGAAAAGTATATTGCCTCCGCAGCCAATAAAGGCTGGATCAAAGGCTACACGGACGGAACCTTCAAACCGAATCAATACATTACTCGGGCTGAAGCCGCCGCGTTCATCAACAGCGTGCTGAACAGAAAAGTCGATAAGGACGGAATTCATGAAGATGCCAAGATGTGGCCGGATAATGTCTACGGTAAGTGGTATTACTACGACATCCTTGAAGCCACGAATCATCATGACTACTCCAGAGAAGAAGACGCTGAAGTAGAGGTTTGGGAAGAAGTACTTCCTAACCGTGTCTATCCTTAAAAACCCAAAAGGCTCCCTTTCGGTTAGAATCCTTAACCGAAAGGGAGCTTTTTATTTATTGTGCACTCGAGAACAGCTTGTCCAAGAATTCATAGGTTAAAGGCATGTCCTCTTTCAGGTGGTTCCGTGTTTTGTCGCTGTAGAAATACAGCGTTGCGGTTTCCGCAAAATACTCGGTCGAGTAAACCGATACATAGCCGTCGCCTTCATAATCGTTGTTCGCTTCTTTCTTCCAGACCTCAAGAAAATCGGAAGAGGAGCTTACATTGTTCAGAACGATCCGGTCGATCGCATGGAAGGTTTCATGAAGTTCGAGGTTTTGTCCATTGTGTCCTTTGCCTTTGTTGCTGTATCCGATTCTTGCGATAACGACATTAGAGCTGACGCCCGGAACATCGTCCCATGTAAGTCCTGTGTTTTCCCAGCCTCTAGGCGTAACACCTTTGTATTGAGCGAACTCGGGTTCATCGGTAATCTTTCCATTGACCAGTTTGACCTTAACGCCGTTGTCTTTCAAACCTTGCAACAGAGAAGAGGGAATCAAGGACAGCCGGTTCATCATTTTATTCGCATCGGTTTTGTTATATTCACCTTGAGGCAATACGACTATATCATCTATCAATTTGTTGGTAGAATTGGCGTATGCCGGAACAGCAGCTAAATTTAAAGTGAAAATGATAGCGATTGCCAAATAAAAAACACGTTTCATTTCGGTTCCTCCCAAATTGCACCAAAAATTGATGCATACTAACCGAATCAGGAAGTAACGAAATAACATGTATTTACGTTTGGCTTCCATATCGGCAACTGGCTGGCGTTACGGCTTGTCCGTGGTAGCCCCTATAGCTTTGCGTCCCCATCTTTCGATGGATTTGCCTTTATCAATATGAAAATATGAAGTTGGTTTACGATAACAAAAAACCTTCTTACCGAATAAGAAGGTTGAGATCAACAAAAGAGTTGAGCTTCTTCAATCGGTAACTGGCTGGCTTAGCGGAAAATTCCGCCTTAACCCCTATAGTTTTGCGTCCCCACTTTTCAATGGGTTTGCCTTTATCAAATCAAGAAGTATGTAATTAGGTAAAAATATGAATCTAGCTACCATTAGAATAAGTCTAATAGACTATATAGTCAAGCATTCTTTTGGAAACGTTGTGTAGCTTTGAAAAAGTTGAAATTGCTGTTGTATTTCAAGTGAACTGGGATACCATATAGCTGTTTTTTTTGTTCTTATGAGGCACCTAAGTCCTATATTGTTTATGCTTTAAGAGCTTGGCTCAGAGTTTTCGATTTTGTTTTTCTTTCGAAAGTCCCGGACGATGCGCCCGGGACTTCTTTGTTCTCGTCAGTTGTGCTATCCTTTTAATCAGATGGATAAATTTAGGTCATGATTTTTAGCTAAGGAGTCTAGTCTATGAAAGTAGTCCTGGTAGATGATGAACGGCTGGCTTTGGATTATTTGGAGCGTCAATTGAGAAAGCTCGCCATGGATATAGAGATTGTCGGGAAGTATACCGATCCTTTGGAAAGCGTTACAGAGATCATTCGACTTCAGGCCGATCTTGTGTTTCTGGATATCAATCTTCCCGAGATGAGCGGCATCGAATTGGCTGAACAAATTTTGGAGCGGAAGCCGGACATCCAGGTTGTGTTTGTCACGGCTTATGATGAATTTGCGGTCAAAGCTTTTGAACTGAATGCGCTGGACTATATTCTGAAACCGATTAGGTCGGAACGGCTCGAGAAAACATTGAATCGGATTGCGGCGAATATGGATGCAAAACCGATCGAGAATACTGCAAATGATAAAATCAGGCACACACGCATCAATTTGTTCAGGCAAGTCAGCGTCGAAACGGAAGAAGGACGTCAAAGCCTGCTTCAATGGCGAACGACAAAAGCCCAAGAGTTATTTTTATACCTGCTTCAGCATCGGGGCAAATGGGTTCGCAAATCGCTTCTGACGGAAATGTTTTGGCCGGAGTACGAACAGGATAAAGTGTATTCGCAGCTCTACACCGCTATTTATCATATTCGAAAAACGTTGAAGCCTTTCGGTGACCAGGTTCAAATCGTAAATGCATCAGAGGGATACATGATGAATCTGGAGCAAATTCCGCTGGATATTGAAGAGTGGGAATTGAAGCTAACGGCTTTGCCCCCTGTATCCAAGGAATCGATTGAAGATTACATAGAGGTTATGAAGCTGTATACCGGGGATTATTTGCAGGAATATGATTATTGGTGGGCTGAAAGTGAGCGGCAGCGTCTCAGGAACCTTTGGTTAAGGGCTTCTTATTCGATCGGGGAATGGTACGTCGGACAGGAGGAATGGGAGAAGGCCATCTCTATCTACGACAATTTGTGCGAGCTGCATCCTCAGGAGGAAGAACCCTATTTTGCCTTGATGAAAATATATGCTTCGCTCCATAATCCTACTATGGTTGAAAAGCACTATCTCTCATTGAACTCGGTTTTGCAGCAGGAATTTAACGTTCTATTGCCTGACTACATTACCGATTGGTATGAGGAATGGACAAAATGCCTGGAATCGGAACTACATAATTAATAGAGATCGGGGTGCCTGATAAGGCATCCTTTTTTTTGCGTCTTGAATTTGAAATTGTAGAGATTTTGTCCAGATTCAAAAGGTAATATGTACAAACAAGCATTGCAAAAATTGTCGGAGAGGGGTTGAGGGTGGAACGTT
Organism: Paenibacillus sp. FSL R5-0407; assembly: GCF_038009185.1. Lineage (NCBI taxonomy): Bacteria > Bacillati > Bacillota > Bacilli > Caryophanales > Paenibacillaceae > Paenibacillus > Paenibacillus sp. FSL R5-0407. The sequence continues at coordinate 442,756 of NZ_JBBPAX010000001.1, forward strand.
TGAATGATTATAAACTGCTACAGACAAAAAATAACTATGAAAATAAGGAGTTGATGAAGTGAAATCCAAGCTAATGAATTGGCTGCTGGTTCTGATCATTCTGATAAGCACCGTAGCTCCCGCCGGCGGAACGGCTATAGCCGCTGAAGATAAGACGGGCGTGCTTACGAACCTGACGGCTGTGGTTATGCAAGATGGAAAGATCATTACGGAAAACGACAAGATCAACAGCAAGAAACCGATTGAGGTTTCAGTTTCCTTCGGTGTTCCGGTGGCAGGAGACAATCCTACCCCGCCAGAGATCATCGAATACGGGGATAAGGCCAGTATTCTGTTAAGTCAAGGTTTCACCGCGATACCGGATCCGATTCCTCCGCTTAAATTCGGACCTAAGCAGCTTGCTAGTGCGAGCCTGTCCCAGGCGGGGAGTACCGTAACTGCGGCGGTTTATTTTGACGGGGACGCCGATATTTTTGATGGGAATGGCGGTTATATGAATGTTGCAGGAGAGTTTACAGCAAAGCTGCAATATGATGACAGCGGAAGCGCCGGGACCGAAGGTGATCATACGGTAACCATTCTTGGAAAGACCTATATCGTAACTGTTCCTCCGGCTGAGATTATCTACAATGTTGAAAAGAACGGGACAGTCGATTTATCCAATCGAGTGATTGATTGGGAGGTGGAGTTAAGTGCGACCCAAAACAGTAATTCACTGGATCTGAAGGATTACATATTTAATGATGATCTGACCGGAGTAGGTGAAATGGTGTCGGGTTCTTTCGAGTTGGGAGGAACTCCTGTTACACCCGATCCGATAACGGGAAATGTAGTTGAGTATACATTCCCTGAGAATTCGGTGAGCCCTCAAATCATTACTTTCCAGACGAAGATTCCGGAAAACAAGTACTATGCTAACAATAGTCAATCCGTAAACAATACTGCAAAATTGATGAAAGGCAATGTCTCCGTTAAGGACGACTCGACCACGGTGACATTTACGCCGCCGAAATGGATTGAAAAGAGTGGGGTAGCCAGCAACGAGATCGTTGGCGGCGTATATGATCCAAATGACCGCACTATCACCTGGACGATTACAGCCAACCGGGCAAAGGCTACTCTAGACAATCTGACGATCAAGGATCAATTACCGGATGGCCTGACCTTTGATTCGGCGGAATGGGAGACTTCTGCAGACGGTACGACATGGACTAATCATAGCGACATTTCCTCGGAGCCTGCAGGCGGCGAATATACGCTTCCGGGCACGGTCAATGAAATCGTTCGCCTGATTATCACGAGCAAAGTGACAGATACCAACATTACAACAGGCACGAGAACATTTTATAATTCCGCGACGCTGGACTGGGACGGCAAGCCAGCCGGAGTGAATCCGGGCACAGGCAATATTGGGGTAGGCATCGGCTACAATGCTATTACCAAGACGGGTACGCTCGATAGAACCAGTCGCGAAATTACATGGACGGTCAACGTGGACGCAAAAGGCCAAAACATCCCGGACATGAAGGTGTACGACCTGCTTGTCTACAAAAACAGTATTAACCTTAATACAGTGACTGGCCTCCCGTCAGGTATTAATAAAGGGGAACTTACTCCGCGTTATGGCTTGAAATTTGTAACAGGCAGTTACACGGGAGACGGAAATTTGAACGTTATACCGATTGAGCAAGACGGGGAGCGAGTTGCAGATCTGCTGGAAATCAGCACTCTTTCAACAACAGCGGCTAACAGTTTCTCATTTAAGACGCTTGTGGTAGACCCTGGAGTTTTCGCAGGAAACAAGACATCTACCGTAAATAATACGGCTTCATTGTTTAGTAATACCACTAGGCTGAATACAGCTACAGGAAACGTGAGCTATGACAGCCGAATGCTGGAGAAGGAACTGCTGAAGCGCGATGCGCAAGCCGATCCAGCCGCAGGCGTTAACATTCATCGCACGACCAACGCTGCGGAAGGCTTTGATTATACCGACAAGTCGGTGATTTTCCGGCTTAGCGTCAACGCAGACGGTTTGGATTTCAATGCCGTGAAAAATGCGGACGATGAGGCACTGGGAGCAGGTACCATTACGGATACCTTACCTGCGGGTTGGGAATTTACGGAGATTGCACCTGGCCAAAACTACCTTGTATTCGAGGGAACGGCGGGCTCAGGCTCTTCTGTGAATGCTGTCGACTCCACGCCGGATACGGTAGCAGGAATGACGGCTGATTTTACTGAGACAGGCAAGGCTGCCTTTACATTCAGCCCGCTGAACAAGCCTTATGTTATTTTAGTGAAGGCTAAGCCGAACAACACTACGCTTGACGCCTATTTTAGCAACAATAAGACTTCGACAGTTACCAACAACTTGGAGCTGAAGGCGGAGAAATGGGCGACAGGAGTATCTAAAACCCGGAACGTATCGATTAAGAGCGAGATTCTGAAAAAATCCTACACGGTTCCCCAGCAGGGCACCTTGAAGTGGACTGTGGATTATAACCCTTATGCTTTGACAAATGTAAGTGAGAAGATTGGGGACACACTGCCCATCGGTCTTGATTTACGCACGGATTCCAAGGGCGTGCTGTTGCTGGACAACAATATTACTGCCACGGAACTAACACTGAAGGAGGATGGAACGCTTGAGGAAGCAAATCCTGTTTCTCTCCAACTGGGCGGTAATATTTCTTACGACAATACAACCCGTGTTTTGACCTTTATCATTCCGGATAGCAGCAAGGCTTACCGCTTAACTTATTTGACGGACATAACTGGTGATCCAGGCTCCGTTACTAACCAGGTACGTTTATCTAATAGCAATGTCAACATAGAAAATCAAGCTGTGAATTATGCAATCAGCATGGCGGACAGCAACGCAACCATGCAAAGAGGCGGTTGGCTTGAAATAACGAAAACGGACGGAGCGACAGCGGCCGTACTTCCTGGTGCCGAATTCACCCTGTTCTCGGAGGATGGAAACACTGTTATTCGTAAGGCTCTCAGCGCCGGTAACGGTAAGCTGACGATGAGAGCAATCCCGGCCGGACAATATGTGCTTAAAGAAACGTCTGCTCCTTTCGGTTATAGATTGGATAATGAAGCCCATTCGGTCAGCGTAGATACTTCCGGTCCTACTGTTGTCACTTCCATTGACGGTAAGACCGGCACGGGCTCTAACCTGCTCACGGTAGTGAACTACCGTGAGAATACCGCAGGCAATCTGGCCATCAGCAAAACAGTTGCCGGAAATGACGGAGATTTGGCCAAGAAGTTCAATTTCACGGTCACATTTACCGGAGCTACAGGAACGTATAGCTACATTGGAACCGGCGGCGCAAGCAATGGTAACATCAGCAGCGGAGGTACGATTGCTCTGGCACATGGGGAAGGCGTTATCATTACCGGCCTGCCTAAAGATGCGGAATATACGGTAACGGAAGCCGATTATTCCTCCGAAGGGTATATCACTGCAAGTATTGACGCTGCTGGCAGCATTGTTGCGGATGATACGGAGTCGGCTTCATTTACGAATACGAAGGATAAGCCGGGCAGTCTGGTTATCAGCAAAACAGTAGCCGGCAATGCGGGAGACCAAAGCAAAAAATTTGATTTTACGATTACTTTTAGCGCAACAGGAACTTATAATTATACGGGAGCAGGCGGTGCGGCTGACGGTACTGTCAGCAGCGGCGATACCGTCTCGCTGGCCCATGGAGAAAGCATTGCTATCGCGGGTCTGCCGAAGGATACGACTTATTCGGTAACCGAGGCGGACTATGCCGCGGATGGATATGTAACTGCAAGCACGGGCGATACCGGCACGATCGTGACAGACGATGTCCAGACAGCCGCATTCGTTAATACGAAAAATGTTTCTGTACCGCCGGGCCCTGGGCCGGGTCCCGGACCGGGTCCTGGACCTTCGGAGCCGAATACGCCTTCCGAGACAGGTGGCCTGACAGTAGGGAAGACTGTTGCCGGCAATGCAGGCGACCGCGGGAAGAAATTCAGCTTCACTATTGTCTTTAGCGGCGCGCCGGGCATCTACAGCTATTCAGGAAACGGCGGAAGCGGGGTTATTCAAAGTGGGGGCACCGTTTCGCTGGCTCACGGGGAGAGCATTACAGTTTACGGGCTGCCTAAGGGAGCAAGCTATACGGTTAGCGAAGCTGATTATACTGCAGAAGGATATGTGTCGGTCAGCACAGGACCATCCGGTGTGATTCAAGGCAATACGACGCAGAGCGCAGCTTTCATCAATTCCAAGAGTGACAATGAGCCTGAACAGCCATCGCCTGAGGAGCCGCAACCGGGAGAAAATGGTGGCGACAACGGCAACAACGGAAATAACGGAAATAACGGAAATAACGGCAGTAACGAAGACGGAGGATCAGCCGGCGGCGATGGCTCTACCGGCAGCAATGAGAGTACCGGAAATCACGGCGGTACAGATCAGGGAGGATCTGACGGTGTTCAAGACGGTACTCCGAAAACGGGGGATAGCTCCCTCAGGCAGATGGCTCAATTAGGACTGATATTCTCCCTAATGGCACTGGCCGCGCTGTTCTCTGCGGATTTCGTGCTGCGGAGAAGAAGCTTGAAGTGATTGAAGCAATAGATTAAGCAGACTATTAAAGAGACAGGAAAGGGCCTGTCCAAAGGAAACCATTCCGTTACAGGCCCTTTTCATAAGGAAGAGATATGAAAAAGAACAGAAGCATGACAAAAACACGCAGGTCCGGTACGCATTTGCTGCTGCGTTTGCTGATGGGAGTATGCCTGCTTGGCGTGTTGAGCTCGGTGTATATTCTCTTTGTATCTCAGCGGGAATATACCCGGGGGGACGCGGCTTATGCACAGGTCCGAACATTATTGGAAGAGCAGCATGAAACCGAGTTGCGCCCGGACAGCGTTTCTGAAGCTTCTGTCGTGGCGGAGGCCAGACAGGTGGATTTCACCGCCTTGAGGCAAATCAATGCGGACGCAGTGGCCTGGATTACGGCGGAGGAAAGTGTTATCGACTACCCCGTAGTGCAAGGCAAAGATAACGATTATTATCTGAACCATCTGTTTACGGGACAAAAGAACAAGCTGGGCAGTCTGTTCGTCGATTATCGGACACCGGGCGATTTTTCCGGGAAAAGCACCGTCATATACGGGCATAACATGAAAGACGGTTCCATGTTCGCGTCATTAACGGATTACAGGGATCAAGCCTATTATGACGAACATTCTGTCATGCAACTATACACGCCCGACGGTTCGTATTCCATTGAGTTTTTTGCAGGGATCCTCGCAGACGGAGATTATGAGTTTCTTCGGCTGGAGTTTGATGATGACCGTGATTTTCTTGAGTACATCGGCGAGCTGAAGGTGGAATCTACCTTTCAGAGCGAGGTGGATGTGCAGGCGGAAGATCGGATTGTGGTATTGTGCACCTGCTCTTATGAATTCAACAATGCCAGGTATGCCTTGTTCGGGAAGCTGATTCCCCTTGACTAGTTTTCGCTCGTAATTATATTGACAAGCGGATGACCTCTGGATTCTTCAGGGGTCATCTTTTTTAATGGAAGTCGAGATTTTGTAGAGTTCGTTACATTATACTTTATCAAATAGACAAGGATATCCAGCTTGAACGAAGTTGAGATAGACGATAAGATCGCCATAAAGGCCCAAAACAGGAGATTACATATATAATATAAGGTTTATAAGCGTCTGCACCTAATTGCCAAGAGAGGATGAAATTTTCCTTTGTCCAACAATAATAAGAATGTCATCTCCAAGAAAAAAATGTTTCTATATTTAGGTGTGTTCCTGCTTATCCTTCTAAGTCTACGTTTGCTTTGGTTCCAATTCAGGACGGTACCGCCGCATCCCCATGCACATCAAGGGGTTATCGATTTGCGAGATTGGAAATTTAACGATAAGCAGGTTGTATATTTAAACGGAGAATGGGAGTTTATTCCCGGAGTCCTTTGGGAGCCGGCGGAAGACGGCGGCTTTATTCCAAATGCGGAACAGAAGGAGAAATGGATCAAGGTACCGGGAAAATGGAACCAGGCGGTGGGCAATAAATCCGGTTATGGATACGGAACCTACCGGCTTAGAGTTCTTGTAGAGGACGCCGGGCAAATCTTCGGACTGAGGATTCAGAACATACAGAGTGCCTCAAAATTATACGTGAACGGCGAGCTGCTGAAGCAAATTGGAAACCCGGCGGCTAACCGGGCTCTTTACCAGGCCCAGAATACCCCGTATACTGTTCAATTCAAGCCTGATGGTAATGAATTCGAGATCGTGATCCAAGCTGCCAACTATAAGATGTATAGCACCGGAGGCATCACCCAATCGATCAAATTCGGTACGGCTGAAGCCGTGTCGAGGGAAGTGTTTTTCACCCAAAGTATGCAGATAATCGTATGCGTGGTTCTTCTGCTGCACGCTCTTTACGCAGGCATCCTATACTTGCTTGGTCATCGCGGCAGAGAACTCGCTTATTTTTCCATAACCCTCTTTTTTGCCATTATATCGATCCTGATTGACGATGATAAGATGCTTTTAGTATGGCTGCCGATAGATTTTGATTGGTCCTTGAAAATAAGAATCGCCGTCTATACCGCAATTCCGGCTTTTTTGACTTTATGTATCCGTGCGCTGCTAGGAAGTCGCGGTTTTGAGAAAGGGACGGCTGCATTTGTCGGGCTATGTGCGGTCAATCTGATGCTGATCATCTGTTTGCCTGTGCAGTACATCATTTTTTGCCGTTATGTGCTTTTGATCATCATGTTGTCGGTAGCCGTGCTTGTTCCTTCCCTCGTTTTTGAAACCATCCGCAAGGGCGAGCGAACGGCATTCTTCATCCTTCTGTCAGCGGTCGCTCTTTCGACCAATATATTGATAGGCGGCGTGTTCAAGAGCAGAGTTTGGCCCGACATGCCTTATTATCCGTTTGATTACATTATTGCTTTCCTCAGCTTTGCTTGTTTCTGGTTCATTCGTTTCTCTCAAATGACGATCCGGTCTCGGAAGCTAGCGGATGAACTCCAAAAAGCGGACAAACTGAAGGATGACTTTCTGGCGAATACTTCGCATGAGCTCAGAAACCCGTTGCACGGGATGATCAATATGGCTCAGGGCGTATTGGAGAACGAATCTCGCACGTTATCAGAGTCAAGCCGCGGGAATTTGCAGCTGATTGTTACTGTAGGCCAGAGAATGTCACTATTGTTGAATGATCTGATAGATGTAACCTTGCTGCGCGAACGAAATGTCCGCTTGAATAAACGGAGCGTTCATCTTCAGGGCGTGATTGTCGGGGTATTCGATATGCTCCGTTATTTGACGGACGGCAAAGCGGTGGAATTGGTGCATAAGGTTCCGGATTCCTTTCCAAAGGTGATCGCTGACGAGAATCGGCTGGTCCAGATTTTATTCAATCTGATCCATAATAGTATTAAGTTTACGGAAAAAGGAATCATCTCAGTCGAAGCCGAACTCCGGGACGGGCTGGCAATCATTAGAGTCAAGGATTCGGGAATCGGGATGGATGAAGAAACCCGGCGGATCATTTTCAGGCCCTATGAACAAGCGGAAACCGTAATGTCGGGAGCCGGCGGAATCGGTCTAGGGCTAAGTATTTGCAAGCAACTGGTCGAACTGCATGGCGGAACATTGGAGGTACAATCGTCACCGGGCGAAGGATCGGTATTTGAGTTCAAACTCGAAGTGGATAACGACCTGGAGAGACTGCCGGAGAGCGAAATCCGACACGAAATCCGGGGGATTAGCGATTTTCCCCTAGTCGCTGAGGGAGTTATAAGAGCGGCGGAGAATGAGGTGGCTACAGCTGCGACTAGCGAATGGAGACAAGATTCCCCGGTTCATTTTATAAGCAAGCCGCGCATTTTGGCCGTCGATGATGATCCCATTAACTTAAAGATTCTCGGGAATATTCTTTCTCCGGAGCAATACGATCTTTCCACGGCTTCCGGCGGGAGGGAAGCGCTGAAATATTTGGAGCAAGGGGATTGGGACCTCGTCATATCGGATGTCATGATGCCGCAAATGTCCGGATATGAGTTGACCCAATTGATTCGTACTCAATATGGGATGACGGAGCTGCCGATTTTACTGCTGACAGCCAGAAGCCGTCAGGAGGATATTTATACCGGTTTTGCGGCGGGAGCCAACGATTATGTGACTAAACCCGTAGGATCGCTCGATTTGAAGGCAAGGGTCCAAGCCTTGATTCATCTCAGGCATTCGGTCGGCGAACGCTTGCGGATGGAGGCCGCTTGGCTTCAAGCTCAAATCCAGCCGCATTTCCTGTTCAACACGCTAAATTCTATCGCCTCGTTAAGCGAGAGTGACCCTGGCAGGATGGTCGGTCTGCTGGAAGAGTTCGGAAACTATTTGCAGATGAGCTTTAATCCTAGAAATTTGCAGCGCTTGGTCTCTCTGGAGCTTGAACTGGAATTGACGCGTTCTTATATGTATATTGAGAAAGAAAGGTTTGGAGACAGGTTGAAAATTCAGTGGGACATCTCGGGATCGTTGTCTGCTGAAGTCCCTCCGCTTTCGCTTCAAACCCTGGTTGAAAATGCGGTTCGGCACGGTATTTTGACGCGGGCCAGCGGCGGTACGGTTACAATCGGCATAACCGAGGATGAGAACGGCTGGCTCATTTCGGTTATAGATGACGGAGTGGGCATAGCAAAGGATAAGCTGGATCAACTTTTGGCGGGGACGGATCATGTTCATCGGGGGATCGGTTTGATCAACACGGACCGGAGATTGAAGCAAATTTACGGCCGGGGACTAAGCATAACCAGTAGAAGCGGCCAAGGCACGACGGTATCATTCAAGATCCCCAAACAGACAGGGAATTAGCGTCAGGATAAACGACAACAGTACGGGTTGGTGATACAAATGAATTTGACAAGTCCTTATGTGCACTATTTTATATATGGATTACTCTTGATTGTCTTCTTGGGAGGAGCGCTCTACATACGTGCTTTGCGGGAGGAAAGAAATGCTTTAAGGGAATTGGTGTACCGGGATCCCGTGACGGGTTTGCTGAATCGAAGCGGGTTCGATGATTTTTGGGAGCATTATCGGAAGAAAGAAAATTTGGCTTTGCTAAGTCTGGATCTGGACGGTTTTAAGGAAATCAATGATACTTATGGCCACTCGGCGGGAGATGCGCTGCTTAAAGAAGTGAGTCAAGGCTTGATGCAGGTCACGAACAAAAACCAACTGGCGTTCCGGATGGGCGGCGACGAGTTCCTGTTCATTATGAAAAACTGCGATCCTAACCAGGTTGAAATTATGGCCTCGTTAATCTTGAAAAAGATTAGCAGGCCGTATTTTATCCAGGACCGGGATATATCCGTAACGGGGAGCATCGGCATCAGCATGTGCGAAGCATCCAAGGCGGACCGGGCCCGTTTGTTGGAAGAAGCCGATAGCGCAATGTACCGTGCCAAGCGGAAGGGGAAAAACGGATACCATGTGTTTTCGCATATTTCAACTAACGGTATCATGAGTTCTGATTTATGAAGAAGATAACACAAAAGTCCATATAGAAAATCACTTTATTATCGTTACTCCTTCTGGATAACATAGTAGAATGAAGGATATCATTCCAGAATTCAGAACATTTCAGGAGGATTCCAATGCCTATCTTTTTCGACGAAGCTCAAAACCTGTTCCATTTACAATCGCAAAACTCCAGCTACATCATACAACTGGTTCGCGGGTATGCCGCTCATGTTTATTACGGACGCAAACTTCGACAGGACAGTAATCTGAAGGGAATGTTGAGTTTTAATGAGCGGGCCTCCTTCAGCCCGAATCCGATACCGGATGACAAATCGATTTCATTGGATACGCTGCCGCAAGAATACCCTCAATACGGGAGCAGCGATTTTAGAAGCCCGGCTTATCAAGTGAAGCTGGCGAATGGTACACGGGTAACCGAGCTTGCCTACCGGACGCATCGAATCCTTCAGGGTAAGCCGGATTTAAAAGGACTGCCGGCCGTGTATACGGAGCACGAGAGCGAAGCCGAAACGCTGGAGCTGGAACTCAGCGATGCGGTTTCCGGTCTGACCGTCATTTTGAGTTATACGGTATTTGCGGATTCCGCTGCGATCACCAGATCGGCAAGGATCGTGAACGAGAGCGGGGCCCCGTTAGAATTGGAGCGGGCATTGAGCGCCTCGCTGGATTTTGCCGATTCCGATTACGATGCCTTGTATTTGTCGGGAGCGTGGGCACGGGAGCGTCATGTTCAGAGAAGAAGGCTTGCACCGGGCGTTACGGGAATCGGAAGCCGTAGAGGTTCCAGCTCGCATCAGCAAAATCCGTTCTTTGCCTTGCTTCGTCCGGATGCGAACGAGCGGCAGGGAGAAGTGTACGGCGTGAGCTTGGTATACAGCGGTAACTTTATCGCTGAAGCTGAAGTGGAGCAGTTCGGCATGACCCGTCTGCAAATTGGCTTGAATCCGTTTGATTTCTCCTGGCATCTGGAGCCGGGTGTATCTTTTCAAACGCCGGAAGCGGTGCTTGTATACTCGAACGAAGGCCTCGGAGGCATGTCCCGGGAATATCACCGCTTATACCGGACAAGACTTTGCCGGGGACAGCACCGTGACCGTGAGCGTCCGATTCTGGTCAACAACTGGGAAGCGACTTACTTCGATTTCAATGCCGACAAAATCGAGGCGATCGCTCAAGCGGGCAGCAAGCTGGGAATCGAGCTGTTTGTGCTTGATGACGGCTGGTTTGGGCGGCGTGACCGTGACAACAGCTCGCTCGGGGATTGGTTTGAGGATCGGCGCAAGTTGCCGGGCGGCCTGAAAGATCTGGCGAACCGGGTGAAGGCAACCGGGTTGCAATTCGGGTTATGGTTCGAGCCGGAAATGGTATCGCCTGACAGCGATCTCTACCGCAGCCACCCGGACTGGTGTTTGCATGTGCCGGACCGCCGCCGGACGGAAGCCCGGGAGCAGCTTGTGCTCGATATGTCGAGAAGTGATGTCCGTGAGTATCTGTACGAGCGTTTAAGTGATATTTTCAGCACGGTTCCGGTCACCTATGTGAAATGGGACATGAATCGCAATATGACGGAAATCGGTTCGTCCGAAATTCCGGCTGATCGGCAGAAGGAAATTGCGCACCGTTACATTCTGGGATTGTATGAACTGCTCGAACGCTTTACCGGAGAATTCCCGCACATTTTGTTCGAGAGCTGTTCGGGCGGTGGCGGCCGGTTTGACCCGGGGATGCTGTATTATATGCCACAGACGTGGACCAGCGATGATACCGATGCTGTCGAGCGGTTGAAGATCCAGTACGGAACCAGCCTCGTATATCCCGTGTCGACGATGGGAGCGCATGTCTCGGCCGTACCGAACCATCAAGTGGAACGTACAACCTCGCTTACGTTCCGCGGCGATGTGGCCATGTCCGGAAACTTCGGATACGAGCTTGATTTGACTAAATTTACGGCAGAGGAACAAGAAACCGCTAAACAGCAAATTGAAACTTACAAGGAGATTCGCGGATTGGTTCAGCAGGGTGAGATGTACCGGCTCCTTAGCCCGTTTGAAGGCAATGAGACCTCCTGGATGTTCGTTAGCCGCGACCGTAATGAAGCCTTGCTGTTCTATTTTAAAGTTTTGGCGGAACCGAATGCGCCGCTTCGCAATGTGAAGCTGGAAGGTTTGGATCCGGAGAAGAATTACTGTTTGGAAGCGAGCGGAGAAATTTACGGCGGTGATCGTTTGATGGCCTTAGGGCTGTCGGTATCTTCATTAAGGGGCGATTTTGCAAGTATGTGGGTCCGGTTGAAGGCCGTATAATACGCTTCATCGTTTTGTTTCATAAAAGAAAGAGCCTGGGGCCATTAAACTGGTACCCTTGTCAAGGACACTTAAAAAAGAGAAGGCTTAGGCAACAGACAATAGATGATTCCTGTACTGAACAGGGGTCATCTTTTTTAATCCCCATTGATACCTGTGATGGTTGTAATATTGAATATAGCGGTCAATTTCGTCTTGCAACTCTTCAAAAGTGATGCAACCTCGACTATCTACATGGTCTTTCATGTGGCCAAAAAATGACTCCTGCGGGGCGTTGTCCCAACAGTTTCCTCGTCTGGACATGGACTGACCTAAACCTTTCTGCTTCAATAGCTTTTGGTACGTGGGGCTTGTATAATGGCTTCCCTGATCTGAGTGGATGAAAGCCTCTTTATGTAATTTAACACGTCTTTGTTTCATGAGTTTATCTATAGTTTGAGTGGCAATGGATAAATCAATTCGCTTTGATAGATGATGTGCCAGTAGTTCCCCCGTAGAAGCATCCAATATAGTCGACAAATAGCCTACCTCCGTACGGTTGTAGGGAAGATACGTAATGTCGGTAAGCAAGACGAACCCCGGAATACCCTTCTTGAAATTCCTCTGTAACTGGTTAGGAAGAGTTCGATGCTCCAGGGTAGCTTTGGCCATACGTTTGTAGGGGTTCGGCTTTCTATGCGGACACACCAGGTTTAGTTTTTTCATTAACCGGCGGATTCTCTTTAGGTTGTAGGTGATACCAAATTCATTCTGAAGAACCATCTTTATGGAGCGAGACCCCTTTTTGAACCCTCTCCAATAGAATGCTTTCTTAATCCAGCCACCTGCCACGACGTCGAGTCTTGCACGTTCTAAGCGGGCGTCTGCAGCCTTTACATAGCTGTAATACCCCGAACGAGATACGTTAAGGAGTTTACAAAGATAGCGAGTCATACGCCCAAGGCCTTGGTCTACGGCCTCTGCAATTAACTCAAATAATTTAGTTTTGCTCAGATTCATTCCTTTTGCTACCAACAACCTTTCGTTCGAGTCTAGCTTTTTTAGTAGTTCAAGTTGGGACTCCAGGAGTTTGATCCGAGCATCTTGCTTGGCAATGACCTCCTCTTGCGTCAGTTCTCGCTGCAAGGGACGCCCCGAGCTGCCTTTACGAGAATCCGTTAAGCCAACGATTCCATCGCGTTTATACGCTCTCCGCCAACGATCAGCACACTGTTTTATACGACTCATCCCTATGACATTTACATCAAATCCATTGGCCTCAAAAATCTCCCTAGGCGTTTTTTGTAACATATTTTGATCGATGAAAAGCTGCTTAAATTCATCTGAATAAGTTATGGCCTTCGCACTTACATTCACCACGTACTTGTTTTGTGATAGGACCTCACGGTCCTCTTCGGTAAATCTCTTCTTGCTCATGCAATCCCCCCCCGATGCTTATTCCAGTATACAAAAAGGTACCCACAGCCTGAACACCTTTTTTCAAAGTGTCCAAACTATGGGTACCAGTTTACATTACCCCGGGCTCTTTTTGTTCGAATGATAGATTGGACTTATCAGGCATTGTCCAGGCAACCTGGGAACATGCCGGTCGTGATCGCGATTCGGTTCCAGCTGTTGATCAAATTGATCGCAAAAATCAGATCCACCGTTTCTTTTTCAGTGTAAAACGTCAAAATCCGGTTAAACAGTTCTTCCGACACCCCGCCCTTTGAAATCAAGGTTACGGCTTCTGTTAGCTCCAGAACCGCCTTTTCCTTGTCCGTATAGCACGGCGATTCTCTCCAGACGCTTACCAGGGCGATCCTTTGCTCTGTTTCGCCCATCTTGCGCAGCTCATTCGTATGCATATCGAGACAAAAGGCACAGCCATTAATCTGCGATGCCCGGATTTTGATCAACTCGTATACAATCCGGTCCAGTCCGCTATCACGGATATGGCGCTCCAGTTGACTCATAGCACGGTATACTTCCGGATTTGCAGTGTAATGGTTCAGTCTCATTTTCATGATTCATTCCTCCACCTTGGATATATTTTTGTCTTCAAATAGATAGACAGGTGGAGAGAGGATTTTGTGACCGAAGCTCACAGTCATTTCTTTGCCGGTACGTGGATTAGCTTGTCCGGATTGGTTATCAGGTAGATATTCACAATATGACCTGTGTGATCCCCTTCAATTAGAATGACTTTCACAGCGACCCCGTTCCGATATAAGACTAGCCCTTCTTGACCATTGATCAAGGTGGGTACCAAATCGCCCTCCATGGAGCCTTTTTTCGTAATCCCGGACCAGAAAGCGATGATCCGTTTTCTCGAGATGATCGGATGAATAGCCGAGCGGACTTTACCTCCGCCATCGCTCCACATCACGGCGTCTTCGTTGAACATCTCCAGCAGGGGAGCAAACTCACCTGTACGCGCTGCTTTCAGGAAGGCGCTAACCCAGCCGGGGACAATTTGATCGCTCGGCGGCGATTCCGGCTGTACCGGTCCCAGTTTCATACGAGCCCGGCTTAACAGCTTCCGGCATGCCGCTTCATTCTTCCCCAGTATCGATGCGATTTCATCATATTCTATGCCAAACGACTCCCTCAGCACAAAAACGGCCCTCTCTTGGGGAGAAAGGTGTTCCAGCATGGTCATAAACGCATACGAAATTTGTTCCTCTCTAAGTATGGGTTCATCCGCCGCATGAGATGTCTGCAGAAAAACGGGCTCCGGAAGCCAAGTACCAAAGTAAGTTTCACGTGACAATCTAGGGGATTGTATAGCGTTTAAACTGCGGTTTACGACCGCTCGCCTAAAATAAGACCCCGGGGCGCGAATATGTTCGAGTCCGGCGGCATTTTCGAACATTGCCAAAAATGTCTCCTGAACGATATCCTCGGCTTCGACCCAGGATCCCGTCAACCGGTAAGACAAGGCGGTCAGGTTCGACTTGTTCTCATGATAATATTGTTCCAAATCAGTGGTCACTTTGACGGGCCCCCTATACACTTCACAAGTAACATCGAGTCTGTTTTTTTACTATATCAAATAAAAAAAGCCTTGTCCTGCGGAATCAGGACGAGGCTCTTTCGGTGACACAAACTTAAAACTTGAAGATATGTATCGTTTTTTGAAGCTGGAATACCGCGTTTTTCATAGCTTCCGTTTCATCGGCCATGGCCTGGATCGACGTAATTTGCTCATTCATGGATGCGGATACTTGTTCCGTACCGGCAGCGGACTGCTGAGTAATTGCCGAAATGTTCTGGATGGATGCGGAGATGTTATGAGCGCTTTCCAGCATCGATTCGCTTTCTTTAGAGAAGGCGGAAATCTGTTCCGTAATATATTGTACGCTTTGCACGATTTCTTGGAAAATCCGTTCCGCTTCATGAATCATATCATTTTGCTGGCGAACGACTTCTTCATTGATTTTGATGTTTTGGCCCGCAAGTTTGACGTCTTGTTCAATGCTGCGAACGAGATTAAAAACTTCTTTGGTGGAGGAAGTGGATTCCTCGGCCAATTTACGTACTTCCTGGGCAACTACGGCAAATCCGGCACCATGTTCTCCGGCCCGAGCAGCTTCGATGGAAGCGTTAAGCGACAAAAGGTTAGTCTGTTCGGCAATTTCCGAGATGGTTGCCGTAATCTTGGTAATTCCCCGGGCGTTTTTCGCAAGCGCTTCGATCGAATCGGCCACTTTTTCGGTCGCTTCAATATTTCTGCGCATGCCGTCCGCCTGCATGGATACGGAATCCCGGCCTTGTTCCACCAGCTTCAGCATTTCAACGGACCGGCTGCTCATTTCCCGAGTGGAATCCGTGTAGTTGCTCACTTTGCGTTCGATTTCGCCGATGGAATCTTTCATGCCGCTCACGTCTTCGGAGATTTCGTTGGCCCCTAGAGCAAGCTCATTGGAGGAGTGGCCTACCTGGGTCATGACGCTGATGAGCTCCTGGTTCCGGTCCGCGATGCTGCGGCTTGAATCCATAACCTTGCGCGTAATTTCCGATGTCTCCTGCAAAATTTTGCGAAGCTTGTCCACCATGCTATTGAAGGCGCGATTCAAGTCTTCCATGCCCCCGGATTCCATGATTCGACTGGTGAAATCCCCTTTGGCAATTTTTGCCGAAGCATTGGTGATATCCTCGAAAGAGCCTGTCAGCGCATTTTGCAAATAACGAGTGAGCGGATAGGTAAGCGCTCCCAGAACTACGATCAGGATGATCCCCACAAGCAACTTACCGACGATTGTGAATACGATCAATGCCGGAATGGCAAAAAGCGCGGCCACAAGATAACAAGCAGCGGAGATTTTCTTGGAAAGAGGAAGTCTGTTGAACCATGACATAGGTATTATGCCCTCCTTGTAAATTAGGATATATCTACCATGATTATAACATCGACAGGGCAATGGGGATAGGACCAAAAAAAATTTAGAATCAAGAAATAGGCTGAACGAAGCTTACAAAAAAGAAATGAATATCCATGTTCTCGTTTGGTGAAATTACCTGTTACTAGGCAGATTGTTGCTTGCTTGACTCCATGATCTGATCATAGTTATATAAAACATACATTAATGCCTTGAATTTGAAATATTAGAGAATGAAATCAATTTTATAAGATTCAAATATTGAGAGAAGGAGATCAAAATGAACAATCATGGAAATGCTGGATCGGCCACATTCAAACGATGGCCTATTGTAATGGCGCTTCTTATTGGCGCGTTTGTCTCCATCTTGAACCAGACCTTGATGAACGTGGCATTACCGCATATGATGATTGATTTAAAAGTTAATGAGACGACCATTCAATGGCTGGTTACCGGGTTTATGCTGGTGAACGGCGTGCTGATTCCGGTCAGTGCCTATCTCATGGAACGATTCACAACACGCACCCTATTTATCTCGGCAACTACCTTATTTGCGATAGGTACGCTGGTGTGCGGAATCGGGTCCAGCTTTGTCATGGTTTTGATCGGACGTCTTATCCAGGCAGCAGGCGCGGGGGTGCTCATGCCACTGATGACTGTTGTGTTCTTAACGATCTTCCCGATTGAAAAACGCGGACAAGCGATGGGGACGATGGGGATTGCCATGATTTTTGCTCCTGCCGTCGGCCCTACCTTATCAGGCTGGATCATTGAGCATCATCCATGGAATATGCTGTTCTGGATCGTATTGCCGTTTTCGGTGCTGTCCATAATTTTAGGCTTTATATTTATGAAGAATGTAACCGAAGTATCCCGTCCCAAGCTGGATTCCTTATCGATTGTATTGTCAACGCTTGGCTTTGGCGGCGTGCTTTACGGTTTCAGCGAGGCGGGCAGCGAGGGATGGGGGGCGACGGAGGTTGTTGTCAGTCTGATTGTGGGCGTAGTCGCGCTTGTTCTGTTCCTCTGGCGCCAGTTGGCAAGCAAACATCCGATGCTGGAGTTCCGGGTGTTCAAGTACAATATGTTCTCTCTGACAACGGTAATTAATGTCGTGGTAACGATGGCGATGTACGCAGCGATGATTCTGCTTCCGATTTATTTGCAGACGATCCGCGGCTTTTCTCCGCTTGAGTCGGGATTGCTGCTGATGCCTGGGGCTATTTTGATGGGGATCATGTCTCCGATTACCGGGATCATCTTTGACAGAATCGGCGCACGTTGGCTGGCGGTCATCGGGTTGGCCATCACGATCGTAACTACTTGGGAATTCAGCCGGCTCACAGACAGCACGACATACACCCATCTCATCCTGATGTACACCGCCCGGATGTTCGGCATGTCCATGCTGATGATGCCGATTCAAACCGCCGGGTTGAATCAGCTTCCCGCGAGACTAAATGCTCATGGCACAGCTATGTCCAATACATTGCGAACGATAGCCGGTGCGCTGGGTACCGCCTTACTGGTATCGATCATGTCTTCCCGGACCAAGGATCGGATTACGGAGTTGGTCCTTTCGGCGGGCATTAATCCTAAGGATCCCGCGAATGCGGATCTGATGGCTCAATTTACGAATGAGGCGACTATTTACGGCATAGATTATGCATTTATCATTGCCACGGGTATTACCGCCGTCGCTTTTGTCCTGTCGTTCTTCATCCGGAAAGTGAAGATCAACCGGGAAGGGCAAGGCAAGGAAGTCGAAGTGAAGCCGGCCAAGGCTTAAGTTAGTATAGTTGAAGAGTATATAAAACAAGCTGAATGCGGGCAGGGCGGGTACCCTGTGGCTTCAGCTTGTTTTATTGTGGTTGGACTATAGCTATAGAGAGGTCACAATTGAAGGAGGCACCTTTGGCACCTTCATTGGATAAATTCCAATGAGAGGCTCCAAGGAGGGGGAATTCGTGAGGCTTGACTGGATAATTTCCAATCAGACTATAAAGCCCCCTAATCACCTTGGACACTTTCAGGCTAAACGATATACAATAAAAATTAGCTGGAGGTAGTTCGAATGAGAGTTCAGCACAGTAAGTTCGATGAGCTGCGAATACAGGTCGTCGAGGAAGCACTGGACCGGGGGAATGTGGCACTAACCGCTCGAAAACATGGTATCTCCCCCTACTCTTTATACAAATGGGTAAAACAATACCGAGATGAGGTGGAGATAACGATGGGTAAGAAGAAAGACCTGAATAACCTTAATCCACAGACTGCCCAGGAATGGGAACAGAAATATGAGCAGGCAGCTAAACTTCTTGGTGAGAAAGAACTTGAGATAGCGATCCTGCGAGAACTTGTAAAAAAAAAGTATCCACACATCCAATTCAAGTGGCCCGAAAATGGATCCTGAAAGGCTACAAGGTGCGTCCCGTGCTTAGGATCTGTGGTGTGCCGCATTCTACTTACTACTATTCTCTCAAGCATACGAGCCCTAAACAAGCACCTAAAGGTGGCCGTCCTGTATCGGGATATTCCTATACTTTTGAAGGGAAGAAAGTGACAGATACACGAATCAAACGCCTGATTATAAAGCTGTTGGAAGGCGAGGAACACACCTACGGATACCGAAAGCTGACCATCGCCTTACGCCGGCAACATAACCTTAAGATTAACAAAAAGAAGGTGTACAGGCTCTGCAAAGAACTTGGTATCCTAGGCAAGCCTGTAAAACCCAAACACTCCTATCCGCGCAGACTAGCGAACAACATGGAAGTAACAGGTCCAAACCAATTGTGGCAAATGGACATTAAGTATGGTTTCATCGCTGGCCTGGAGCGGTATTTTTACACTGCAAGCATTATAGATGTATACGATCGTAGCGTAGTTGGACAGTACCGTGGCAAGGAATCCAAGACAGAAGACTTGCTTACTACTCTGCACAAGGCTCTTTTAAAAAGAAGTGTGTACACGCAAGGAACGCCACTCGTAGTGCGTACCGACAATGGTCCGCAATTCAAGAGCCACAAGTTCAGAGCGTTTTTTGAAAACAACGAAATGCTGATCCATGAAAGAACACCGAATCGAACGCCAAACAAAAATGCGTATATTGAATCGTTTCACAGCATCTTGGAACGAGAGTGTTTCAGATGCCATATCTTTATGAGTTTTGAAGAAGCATTCGATGTTCTTGACCAATTCATGGACTTCTATAATAACCGCCGAATTCACATGAGTTTATACGGCTACTCCCCTGCTCAATTTATAGAAAAGTTAGAGAAAAACGAAGTAACTGCATTTAAAATTGCCGTATAACTGCGTGTAACCAGGGTTTGATCCTAAAGTGTCCAATATTCGGGGGCCCGGCCGCAGATGTCCAAATTTCCCGCAAAAGCAGCCAAATCCCCGGCTTTCATTGGATTTAATCCAACGACAGCGCTGGGTCGATAAGAAGAGGCTTAATTTCATTGGATATATTCCAATGAACTCACAGTTTCAAAAAAGATAGGGCCGGAATCATTGGGAAATCCCCAATAATTCCGGCCCTTTAAGTTGCTCTACCTATGGCAAAGCAATTAACTGCTCCAATCACGAGATACTGGCAAAGCCATGTTTCGTCATTGGCTGTGGAGTGAATTAGCCCAGCGTTACGACAACTTTATGGACGCCGCCGTCGCCGAACGGTGCAATAATGTTGCCTTCTACGGCATTGCCGTCAACCGTCATGCTCTTCACGCCTTTGGATACATGATCCGGGTTGTTGATTTGGATCACGTAAGTGTCGCCGCGGAATACGCGGGTGATTTCAAAGCCGTCCCATGCTGTAGGGATACAAGGTTCAACCTTCAGACCGTTGAAGTCCGCTTGAATACCGAGGATCGCTTGCGTGATCGCTACATAGTTCCAGGCAGCCGTACCGGTCAACCAGGAGTTTTTCGCTTCCCCGTGGCGGACCGCATCCTTACCGGCGATCATTTGCGAATAAACGTATGGTTCCATGCGGTGAACTTCACTGATGTCTTCCAGGTAGGCCGGAGCGATTTTCGAATAAACTTCAAACGCTCTGTCGCCATTGCCGAGTACAGTTTCACCGATCATGATCCATGGGTTGTTGTGGCAGAAAATACCGGCATTTTCTTTGTAGCCCGGAGGATACGTAGAAATTTCACCCAGGTTCAGATAGTACTTGGAATACGGAGGCTGCTGCAGCACGATACCGTATTTCGTGTCGAGTCTTTCCTTGACGGAAGTCATCGCCTTAGCGGCAAGACCTTCTTCTACGCCGATACCGGCCATGACGCACATACCTTGCGGCTCGATGAAGATTTGACCTTCTTCGTTTTCCTTGCTGCCGATTTTTTCGCCGTAGTGGTCGTAAGCGCGCAGGAACCAGTCGCCGTCAAAACCGTGCTCGAGCGTGATCGCGCTCATTTTCTCCGCTTGGGAAACGGCTTCAGCAGCTTCGTCTTCCAGGCCGCGCATCCGGCAGATTTCCGCAAAGTCAGGGCTCACATAGACGAACAGGCCTGCGATAAATACGGATTCAGCCGTACCGCCTGCAATGTTCTCGGTGGTTTGGAACGATTCGCCCGGTTCCTTGGAGAAGCAGTTCAGGTTGAGGCAGTCGTTCCAGTCCGCACGGCCGATGAGCGGCAAACCGTGAGGTCCGAGGTTGTGAATAACATGATAGTAAGAGCGTTTCAAATGCTCGAACAGAGTAGCGGTGTTGTCCGGATTGCTGTCGAACGGAACTTGTTCGTCCAGAATGCTGACATCGCCGGTTTCTTTAATATAAGCGGCTGTTCCGAGAATCAGCCACAACGGATCGTCATTAAAGCCGCTGCCGACTTCGTTGTTGCCTTTTTTGGTGAGCGGTTGATATTGGTGATATGCGCTACCGTCTTCAAATTGCGTAGCGGCGATATCGAGAATCCGTTCTCTGGCGCGTTCCGGAATTTGATGCACGAAGCCGAGCAAATCCTGGTTCGAATCGCGGAAGCCCATGCCGCGGCCGATGCCGGACTCGAAATAGGAAGCGGAACGGGACATGTTGAACGTAACCATACATTGATACGGGTTCCAGATGTTGACCATCCGGTTCAGCTTGTCATCGCCGCTGTTAATTTGGTATTTGGACAGCAAGTTCTCCCAGTAGGAAGCAAGCTCTTCCATTGCGCGATCCACATCGGCGTCGGTAGCGAACTTCTCGATCATCGCTTGCGCCGGTTTCTTGTTGATGACGCTAGGAGCTTCCCATTTATCTTCTTCGGCAACTTCAACATAACCAAGAATGAAGACGAGGCTTTGTTCTTCGCCCGGTGCAAGGGTCAGCTTGACTTCATGCGAGCCGATCGGGGACCAGCCGCTTGCGACGGAGTTGGTTGCTTTGCCGGCTACGACGACCTGCGGTTCATGTAGGCCGTTATAGAGGCCGACGAACGATTCGCGATCCGTATCGAAACCGTCGATGTTCCGGTTGACGGAATAGAAGGCATAGTGGTTTCTGCGTTCGCGGTATTCGGTTTTGTGGTAGATAACGGAGTCCTTAACTTCCACTTCACCGGTGCTGAGGTTACGCTGGAAGTTGGTCATGTCGTCTTGAGCATTCCAGAGACAGAACTCGGCAAAGGAGAAGAGGGAAACCGTCTTCGTCGCCGAGCTTGTATTTTTAACCGTCAAACGGTGTACTTCGCCATTGTAGCCCAGCGGAATGAAGGCGAGCTGGTTGACGGAAATGCCGCCGCGTTCCCCGGTGATCGAAGTATAGCCAAGACCATGACGGCACTCGTAGAAATCAAGGTCGCGCTTTACAGGCATCCAGCCTGGCGTCCAGAAATCGTCGTTGTCATGATCGCGCAAATAATAGTAACGGCCGCCGGTATCCAGCGGGATATTGTTGTAGCGGTAACGGGTCAAACGGCGCAAGCGGGCATCCCGGTAAAAAGTGTAGCCGCCGGCCGTATTGGAGATCAGTCCGAAAAATTGCTCGTTACCGAGATAGTTAATCCACGGATAAGGGGTTTGTGGCGTGTTAATCACGTATTCTTTGCGAACGTCGTCAAAATGTCCGAATTTCATGAATAAAGTCTCTCCCTTCGATTGTGAACGCGCGTTTATTTTAGTGAAAAGGATCGCCTCGCCAATAAGGTGAGGCGTTTACGCAGCTGTAGCAGCGTCTAATTCCCGGCCGGTTTGCATGAATCCCTGATTACGAGTCGGGCGGGAAAACTTACCGTGCTGAAGGTTGGTTCTTCAGCATTGCAGAGGCCGATCACTTTCTCAACAGCCGCTTTGGCCATATCGTCGATCGGCAGTTTGACCGAAGTCAGCTTGGGAGTGATTCGGGCCGAGAGCTGTACATCATCGAAACCGATCATGGAAAGATGGTCGGGGACGCTGATCCCATGCTCGGCAAACGCTTCCATGGCCGATATCGCCATGTCGTCATTCGAGCTGAACAGGGCGGAAGGTAATCTGCCGCTCTCGGCCAGTATTGAGGCTTCCCGGTAGGCGGTTTCCTTCAGAAAGTCGCCTTCCAGAATGAATTCGTCGATAATCGGCAGCCCATGCTTTTTCAGCGTGTTTTCGTAGGCCATATAGCGTTCCCGACCGGAGAAGGTGTTCATTCTTCCCTTGATAATTCCGATTTCCCGGTGACCGAGTTCAATCAGATATTCGATCGCTTCGACCGTTCCCTCGTAATCCATGGAATTGATGACCGCCAGATGATTCTTATTCAGGCGTTCAGCCATAATTTCCGAGATATCGTAGTCGATAAGAACGAGCGGTGACTCCTGGCTGACCAATTCGCTAACGAGCTCAATGTCCTTTTGCGTTCCTACGAGAATGCCGCCGTCAATTCGCTTCTGCAGGAAAGCCTGCTTGATCTTTTGAAAATCGCCCGGTGAGTATACGGTATGGATAAGTACATAGAATCCACGGGCGTTCGCCGTATCGACGACGAGATCGACGATCGGGGCAAAGTAGCTGTTTTGGTAAATGCGGCTCGCGTTTTCCTTCTCGTTCATACTGATAGCGAACAGCCCGATCGTATCGGTCCGCTTGCCGGCCAGCGCTCTGGCAAAGCTGTTGGGTTCGTATTGGTACTGCTCAATGACTCGCAGGACCTTGGCCCGTGTCGCTTCGGGAACGTTGGAATAGTTGTTGATGACGCGGGATACGGTACTGCGGGATACCCCAGCCAACTTGGCAATATCTTCGCTGCGCATAAAGGCTCCCCTCTTTCTTATAAACGCGCGTTTATAACCCTATTGTAGTAGAAGTGTCTCCGTAAATCAATTCCTTATTTTGCACCCGCAGTTACCAAGAATTAAATAATCCCGGAGCCTTATATGGCGCCGGGATTTAAAGTACTGCCGATTACTCAGCGGCATCCGTATGATTCGGATCCAGATACTTTTCAATGAAATGAATTGCTTTATCCTGGTTCTCCGATTCGTATCGTAAGGTGATGATCATATCCTGCATAGCTAGCGGCAGCTGTTTGGCGAGAGGGCTGTCGGTAACCCGGATGCCGTAGATATGTTCCTCGGTTTCTTCTTCTTCGCGTCCTTTGATGAGGTTGTCCTCTTTTAAGAGCGGCTTAAGCACACCATTTGCTACGGAGTCGAGATTCATCAGAGCGCCGCCTCCGCCCAGCCAGTTGAAGGAATTCTCGTCCAAAATATAAACATCCGGCTTCTCGGTTGCTACAACAGCCATAGCTTTCTGCTGGAAGGCTATATCGGTCATTCCGCCGCCTTCTCCTTGCGACGGTAAATAGGTAAGAACGACTTTCAGCCGTTTCCATTCCGGAAACTGTGCAGTCATGGCCTTCTCAAGCCCTTCGTCGCCGCCTTGACTCTGATCGGACATATAATTACCGACAAACATGATCGATAAATCGATCGGAGGCAGGGCAGCCAGCCTCTTTTGCTCTTCCCGGTGGTCGATAAAGGCGTTGATTCCGAATATCAGCGCAGCGACTGCGATAATTCCGATAATGACCTTCGTTTTATGTAACCTGAAGAAATCATCGATTTTCTCGGCGGTACCGGCAAAACTTCCCCATTT
Organism: Paenibacillus sp. FSL R5-0407; assembly: GCF_038009185.1. Lineage (NCBI taxonomy): Bacteria > Bacillati > Bacillota > Bacilli > Caryophanales > Paenibacillaceae > Paenibacillus > Paenibacillus sp. FSL R5-0407. The sequence continues at coordinate 467,060 of NZ_JBBPAX010000001.1, forward strand.
ATCATAACGCTGCCGGCTCATCTCATTAATTTTGCTGCGACCTTCATGCTCCACGATCATTTTATAAGCTTTGAATTTGAGTTCATACTCGCTATCTCCGGATTCTCCATCGGCCGGGTTATTCACTTGCCGGGAGCGGGATTTTCTAAGCAGAATCTCAAAAGCCTTCTCTACTTCCTCTCTGGAAGCGTTCTCGGGAAGTCCCAACAGTTCATAAGCTTGTTTCAAATCGTCCATCACTAATCTCCTCTAGTTATGTGTACTCTATCATTCATTATACTTTGTAATTCGAAGGAAAGAAAATAGAGGATTCGGAAGGACAGCAGGGACGCGAAATAGGGAAGCCGCCAGGAGACACTCGGGTCCCATGACGGCTGATGTTGGCACACGTTTGCTTATTGTTGAACGCGGCGCATGGATAGAATGGCGTCATGCCAGTATCCGGTGTCGATCGAGCTGATTTCCACGCCGGGGTCGCCCCAGGTATGGATCATTTTCCCGTTTCCGATATAAATGCCGACATGTCCGGGAATTTTATCGTTTGCGAACCGGCCCGGAACCGTAAAGAAGATCAGATCACCGGTCTGCAGATTGGATCTTTCAACGGGAGTCCCCAGCCTTGCCTGATCCCGGGCGAGACGAGGCAGACTGATCCCGAACCTTTTGAATACATGACGTGTAAAAGAGGAGCAGTCGAAAGCTTTGGATTGCTCATAGGTGGAAGCTCCGAAATCGTAAGGTACACCCATAAACTGCTTCGCGTAGGATACAAGCTCGTCCCGGTTTCCGGCCAGGCTGAGGATGCCCATGCGCTGCAGACCCTTTTGCTGCGGGTTGCTGTCCGAGGCTCCGCCGTCATCCTTCATTTGGCCGATATGGAGATTACCTGTCCGTTTGTCATATCGTACATCGGTTTGAAGGAGATCTCCCAGCGCTTCTTCGGTCAGACAGACTTGTCCGTTTTGCGTAATCGGTGCTTGGGAGAGGGAAATTTGTTTGCCGAAAGATACGGCGTGCCTTTGACTGGGCTGGACTTGAAACATGACATCCGTATATCCCATCTGGACCATATTGTCGCTTTCCCGCAGACGCAAACCAAGTGACTCGGCAACCTGGCTTAAAGGCACCCACGAAGTATTTGCCTGATCTCCGCGGCCGTCGGAGCGGATGATGGGATTCTCAGAGGAAGGAACTGATTTCGCGGATGGTCCGTTATTATTACCCCCGCAAGCCGTTAAGGAGGCCAATATCATGCCTGACAATATAATAAGCATGGCCCTATTTGACATCTTACTGCGCATGATCTATCGCACCCCAATCATTTGGTTACAGGTCCTTGGCCTTATAAAAAGTCTATCGCCGCCGGACCGCTTATTCTGAGTATGTAAAAGTAAGAGATTTTTATGTATGGAAATTAAAATTCCCCCGAACTTCCCGCAACCTGCGTTTGTCAGAAGTCCGCAGAATATGTGACCGGGCAGGGTGACTTTTGAACCTGCATTTTGTATAATCCTTACCAGGTTGAGAGAATGGAATAGGCTGAAGGGAGATTTTGAGACATGACACAATTTAAAGCATTCGAAGGAAACTTTCAGGGAGAAGCCGCGGTTTTTCTGCAGGCGGGAAAATATGAGGCGATTATGATCCCAGGGGTCGGCGGAAATCTGCTTTCCTTCCGTGACACCGAAAGCGGTTACCGTTTTCTGCGTGAGCCGGCGGACGGGGAAATGGAGGATTTCAAAAGCAACCCGGGCATTTACGGGATTCCAGTGCTATTTCCGCCCAACCGGTATGAAGACGGGTTGTTTCCATGGAAAGGGGAAGTTTATCGTTTTCCGGTAAATGAGGAGGCGACGGGCAACCACTTGCACGGTTTCTTGCATACGGCGGAGTGGAAGGTGGAAGAATTCGGGCAAACGAAGCAAGAGAGCTATGTAACCGTTGCAGCTAAGGTGGATGAGCAGCATGCCGCTTATCAATATTTGCCTTTCCGATTCACGGTGAGACTGAAATATGCACTGAGCGAAAACGGACTTTCGCAGCATTTGTTTGTCCGGAACGACGGTGACAAGGAGATGCCTTGTCTGCTGGCTTTCCACACGGCGGTCAACGCTCCGTTTGCGCCAGGCAGCCTGGCGGAAGATTACAAGGTGAAGCTTACGATCGGGGAACGCTGGGAGCTTAGCGACCGTATGCTGCCGACAGGTAAGTACCAGCCTTTGACCGAGGATGAGTTGAAGCTGAAGGGAGAAGGGTTGTATCCGTTCTATGCACCAATGGATAACCATTACACCGCAGTTGCGCAAAACGGAAGAAACCGGATGGAATTGACCGATACGAAACTTGGCGTAACTTTGGTTTATGATGTAGGAACTTCCTATAAACAGTGGATGATTTGGAACAATGGGGCAACGAAAGGATTTTTCTGTCCGGAGCCGCAAATCAATCTTGTAAATGCTCCGAAGGTGGAGTTGCCTGCGGATGAAATCGGGCTCTTCGGTTTGGCTCCCGGCGAAATTTGGGAAGAAACGGCTCGCTTTTATTTGAAATAATCCTAAGTAAAGAAAAAGCAGCCGATTCCATTCCGCGGAATCGGCTGCTTTTCTTGCGTCAGGGCGGTTAGACGACCTGATTGATTTCGGAAGCTCTTTGGCTTCCTGCGTCCGGAAGGAGACGCTTGATCTGTTCCAGGTTTCTTCTCGGAACATGAATCGTTTTGATACCGTGCGTTTCATCGCGGAACATCACTACATTGTCCCGGATTTCCGAAATTTTAAACAGATTGACATAACAGTTGGTGCTGATGCGGTAAAACGAGGAGTCCGATACGAGCTTGGATGTTTGCTCGGCAGTGAGTCTCTGTTTTATACTGTAATTTCTACCGTGAAAACAAACCAATCCGTGAGCCCCGATTTTGAAGAAATAAGTATCGTGCGGATTAAGGTCCTCATATACATCTTTCTTCTCCGGTCCGACATTCATCATTCCAAATTCCCCCTTTAGAAGATGTTGTGGAAGCGCTTGCAGTATACCATATTTTTACGGGTTTGTGTAGGGGGAACTGTTTAAATTTTTAAGAAGTTTAGGGAGGACAAGCTGGACTTTTGCGTAGAATTGCGGAAAAATAAAGGGAGAAATAAATTTAAGGAGGCAGTTTATCTTGTCACAAATCAAAGAACGCCTGCTGTTGTTCGTCGGTTCCTATGCCGAGGCGGCAGATCCCGGAGTTTATGTATATGAATTGGATGTGGAAACGGAACAGTTCCGCCGTCTGGACGCTGTATCCGGCATGAAGAATCCAACCTTCGTATGTGTGAATGCCGAGAACCGTAAAGTTTATGCCATTTCGGAAGGCAAAACGGAGGGTGGGGAAAGAACCGGCGAGGCGGTTGCGTTTAGTATTGCATCTGAAACGGGAATGCTGTCGGAACTTAACCGGATAAGAACCATTCAGCCTTCGACCTCACATATACAAAAAGATGATGCCGGCAAATTCGTTGCCGTATCCGGATATCACGGAGGTAACGTAGGGTTGGTCAAACTGGCAGCCGACGGCCGTTTGCTGGAACTGTCCGATGAGCAACAGCATGAAGGGCATGGAGCGGACCCTGTAAGACAGGATCGCCCACACCCCCATTCCGCGCGTTTCAGTCCGGACGGCCGGTTTATGCTTGTCGCCGACCTGGGCCTGGATCTGGTACGCACTTATGCTGTCGATCAAGAAGCAGGAACGCTGAAGCCGGTATCCGATGCTCAGACGCCTCCGGGTTCCGGTCCGCGTCATCTCGCTTTTCATCCCGGCGGAAAGTACGTCTATTCCATCAATGAAGTCGGAAATTCGATTACAGCATACAAGTATGACGCGGAGAGCGGAGAATTGACGCCTTTGGAAACACTGTCGACGTTGCCGGAAAATTATGAAGGCGAGAATACGACCGCGGAAATCGCCGTGTCTAATGACGGTCGATATCTCTACGGCTCGAACCGCGGGCATGACAGCATCGTTCAATTCAGCATCGACCCGGAGAGCGGCAAGTTGTCCTTGGTGGAGCATGTGTCTACCGAAGGCGGGCATCCCCGTCATTTCGCTTTGACACCGGCTGGCGATTACCTGGTGGCTGCCAATCGCGATTCCGACAACCTTGTTCTGTTCAAGGTGGACCGGGAAAGCGGTCGATTGCAGTTTACCGGACGTACGGAAACCGTCTCCAAGCCGGTTTGCGTGCAGCCTGTATTGATTCCTCTGGCTTAGAGTTTCAGCTATTTCGCGAACAGACCGGACTGTAGAATTCCTTCCCACAGCTGTTGGAATTGCGGAATATCGAGCTGCTGGGCTGCGTCGGATAAAGCGGTTTGCGGGTCCGGATGCACCTCGGCCATAATTCCGTCCGCACCTGCGGCAAGCGCCGCTTTCGCGCAAGGGAGCAAAATGTCTTTGCGTCCCGTGGAATGGCTCACATCTACGAGTACCGGCAGATGGGTTTCCTGTTTCAGTAGCGGAACCGCGGAAATATCGAGTGTGTTACGTGTCCACTTCTCATAAGTGCGGATACCGCGTTCAATGAGCATGACCTTCGAATTTCCGCCTACCGCGATATATTCCGCGGCGTGAACGAACTCCTCCAGCGTTGCTGCGATTCCTCTTTTCAGTAATACGGGGATGTTTGCTTCGCCCGCGGCTTTTAACAGCTCGAAATTCTGCATATTTCTGGCGCCGATCTGAATGATGTCGATGTATTGTTCGGCAAGCTCGATATGTGCGGGGTGGACAATTTCACTGATTGTAGCCAGCCCGAATTCATCAGCAACCTCTTTAAGCATTTTCAAACCTTCTATGCCAAGACCTTGGAAATCATAAGGGGAGGTTCTCGGCTTGAAAGCGCCGCCCCTCATTACTTTAATGCCAGCATCCTTTAAGGCGGAAGCGACAGTTCTCAATTGTTCATAAGATTCCACGGAACAAGGTCCCGCGATCATAACTTGGGAGCCGCCGCCAATCAGGGTTCCTTGAACATCGATGACCGTGCTTTCAGGCTGTTTTTTGCGGCTTACGAGCAGTTGGCGTTTATGGTCTTCTTCCTGAAGATTGAGCGAGGCTTTGAAGATTTCCTTGAAAATGTGTTTGACCTCCGCATCCTTGAAAGGACCTGGATTTTTCCGGGTCAACTCCTCAAGCATGGCTCTTTCCCGTACAGGATCGAATTTCGGAACCCCTTGCTTCTCTTTGATTTCACCGATCGACCGGACGATCTCGGCCCGTTCATTCAGCAGCATAAGCAATTCGTGATTGATACCGTTCAGCTTTTCCCGTAATTCTTCCAATGTGTGACTCATAATCCGCTTCACTCCTTATCATTTTGCGCTTGAAAAAACAGAAAAGGCTGCCTATCAAGGGACGGATTTCTCCGCGGTACCACCCTTGTTAGACAACCTTACAGTTTCTCAGCTTGGACACGGATAACGGTGTGCGGCCGGAGTTCCCTACTGCCGGTAAACAGCGTTCAGGAATCGACTCGGGAGCGAACTTCGGCGACGCGGCTCCAGCGGGGTGCTCTCAGTCTCCGGCACCACCGTCCCTGTTTGGACGCATTCGCTTACTTTTCTCCGTCATAGTCCTTAGAATCATGCATTACGTAATTTATTCGAGATTATATGCTGAGACAATCAAATTGGCAATAACTTACACTCAAGCGCGAAAACTGTGAAGCTGTGTTGCGGTAAAGGTGAGGGATGTTTCTTTCCATAGAAAAAAATCAATGTATTATAAAGTGGACGTTGCCTGGTGACTTGCTTTTCAGGCTCGTGCTCGCTTAAGATGAATCCATAGGTTATTTTTCGAAGTTTACTCATAAGGGAGCAGGTTGCTTATAATGACGTTTTTTAAAGAACTGTTTCAAATTCCGGGTTTTCGGCGAGTGCTCGCACTGCTATTCGTTGTGTTAGTGCTGTACTATTCGCGAAGCATGCTTAACATGGTGCTGATTACTTTTATTCTTACGTACCTGATCAACCGTCTGCACAATTTCATTACGCGCAATGTTGACAAAGTGGTACGAATTAACCGAAGTATTACGATCCTCCTGATTTATGTCATCATGATTACACTACTGGTGGCCGCCATTTATTATTACCTTCCGGTTTTCATCGCCGAATTGACGGATCTGGTAAACCAGGTAATCTCGTTTTATGACAATCCGCCAAGCAATTTGCCTGACAATCTCATTTTGAATTTTCTGGTCGAGTCACTTAAGGACATAGACCTGTCCGCTTATATCGACAGCGGCTTCAATTTCCTGCTCAGCACGATTTCCGATATTGGCAAATGGAGCCTGAATCTGTTTGTAGCGATCGTTCTAAGTCTGTTCTTCCTCCTGGAAAAAGAAAAAGTCACCAACTTCACCGCGAAATTCAAAGCAAGCCGGATGTCCGGCCTGTTTGTGGAACTGGAGTATTTCGGAAAGAAATTCGTCCATTCTTTCGGTAAGGTGATCGAGGTTCAATTTTTGATCGCGCTGGTGAATTCGATCCTTTCCACTATCTTTCTCTGGATCTTCGGGTTTCCGAATCTGATCGCGCTGGCCATCATGATCTTCCTTCTCGGGCTCATTCCGGTCATGGGCGTCATTATATCACTCATCCCGCTTTGTGCGATTGCGTTTAAGATCGGCGGATTGATCAAAATTGTCTACGTGCTGATCATGATCGCAGTGGTGCATGCGGTGGAAACATACTTCCTAAACCCAAAATTTATGTCCAACAAGACGCATTTGCCTATCTTCTATACCTTCTTGATTCTGCTCGTTTCGGAGCATTTCTTTGGAGTCTGGGGTTTAATCGTGGGCGTTCCGATCTTTATGTTCTTGCTTGATATTTTGGAGGTGCCGGTTGGAGGCGGAAAAAGGGTGCCGCCGGCCGTAACTGAAGAAAACTAACTCGTTTCCGGGAATTTGGAACCATAATTATAAGATAACGGGAGGATCCTTGGGTACAGGAGGCCTCCCGTTTTTTGTGATAACATTGGGGCCGATTTTATTTAGGTTGGACCCATTGAATTTGGTTGTTCTGGTAATCCATCGTCGGATGCCCGGAACTGTTGCTTTTCCAAGTGCGAGTGATCATCTTTTTTAATTTTTCCGGCAATACCTCTTTCAGCCTGGATGCCTTCTCAGCTTCTAGCTTGCCTTCCGCGACAGCTTTGTCAATATTTTGTACCGCTTTTTCATTGAGCTTTTTGAGGTACTCCTCCTCGCTCCAGCCTTTGGTCGCTTGAGCGACTTGAAGGAGAGATTTGCCTTGCTTGAGCTGTTCGATCACCACTTTGCTCTCGATCCCTAGCAGTTCTGCAGTATCCTTGACGATATGCCCGCCATGGAAATGGCGAAACGGAGGGTGCGGATGTTTGACATGGGGGTCTTTGGACTCCGGCTGAGTCGTTGCATGTACGGGTTGCTGAGCATTCGCGTACGCGGAGCCTGACGCAGCGGGGGCCAAAGCAAGCATTAGGGCCAGACTGCTGGCGGCGGCAAGACCTTTAAGTTGTTTCATAGACTTTTTCCACCTCTTCGTTTAGAATAATTGGGTCCTACATACCCTTATTGTTGACAAAATGAGCGGAAACCTTTCAATTCGGGTAAAAATGAGATGAGAGAGAAGTAAAGGGGCGAGTTCAAAAAGTCAGGTTTTCAGGACCGAGAAGGTTGGATGAAGATAGGGACTGAGTAGCGGAGCGTACATCAGGTACGTGAGCAACGGAAGGCCCGGCTGAATTCAAGATTCGACGTCGAATGCGCTTCATAATCTGCTTCGTCGTGGAAAGATGACTTTTTGAACAACCTCTAACAGGAGGAATTTGTTGTGACGTTTGGCGCTAGAATGCTAAAGACCGGATTGGCTGTAACACTGGCTTTGTATTTGGTCAGCTGGTTTAATTTATCTTCTCCGGTAATCGCGGCGGTCGCCTCGATATTTGCCATGCAGCCTTCCATTTACCGCTCATGGAGATACTTGATGGACCAATTGCAAACCAACACCTTAGGCGCCATTTTGGCCATGGCCGGCGGTTTGTTGTTCTCCAATGAGCCGATCGCCGTGGGCTTGGTATGCATTCTTGTAATCATGATTTGTCTGAAACTAAAAATGGGCGAAACGATAGGGATTACGCTGGTTACGGTCGTAGCCGTCATGGAGGCCTCCGGTCAATGGGAGTTTGCATTGAACCGCTTTGCTTTAAGTTTGGTGGGGATCGTCTCCGCTTTTGTAATCAACATCATCGTTTTTCCGCCAAAACCGAGAGTACAATATGTGAATCAGATCAAGGAAACCTTTGAACAGCTGTCCCTGTTGCTTCGTACTGCCGTTTCCGACGAAATCAAGGAATCGGTATTCCGCGGCGAGAAACGGAAGCTTGAAGATTCGATCAACTCTTTGTCGGATAAATACAAGCTGATGGAAGAGGACCAGAAGAAGCTCAAAACGCCGAAATTCAGCGAGAGCAGGCAGCTTGTAGTGTACAAGCAGATGCTCAAGTCGCTGCGCAAAGGGTACGGGGTGCTGGATGCCGTGGAACAGCATTATTTTCAGGCGGTGCGAACTCCGGAATTGAACAAGGAATTTGACATGCAGTTGGAGAAGTTAATAAAATTCCATGAGCATATCATGTTGAAATTTGATGACAAGTTGAAGCCGAACAATAAAGAGGCCGAACAATTTGAGCATGATAATGATGAGTTTTTGAGGGGAATGCTGGATCGTTATGCCGCGCAGCGGCAAGGGATCCTGAGGCTGTCGATCGTATCTGCGGAAATGTATGAGTACGGGCATCAGTTAGAGCGGCTAAACCGTTTGGCGGATCATAGCCAAGTGCCCGTGGAATCCTAAAAAAGTAATCGCGGGCCTGCGAAACAAACGTGATTTCTGACATCAAAAAAAGTCCTGCCGAATGGCGGGACTTTACTATTTCAGGTGTAAGGTTTAAAAAAATCAATAATGAGGTTGAAATTATCGCATAAAATGGATACAATGAAAGATGGACTGTAGAAATAATGATACGAACAAAAATATCCTAATAGAATTATATCATGGATATTTTGAAATGTCAATAGGTGATTCACTCAATAATCTAGACCGTCTAGAAGTAGTTTACCAGAAGGAGCGATCATTGTGAGCGGAACGGACAATGCTTGGCAGGAAGAACAGCAGCGCGTGGAATATGTGGCAGACCGGATTGAGGACAATATTTCCCGGCTGGAACGGGAGGTAGGAACCGTCCGTGGAGACGTCGTAACCATGCGGAAGGAGTTCTGGGATGAGGTTACCGTCAACTTCAGCGAAGCGGATGATGTGGGGGAAACATCGACAAGCTTGCGTCAGCAATCCCAGGTGTTGTCGGAAAGAGAGAAAAGCCATCAGCATGCTTCTGCTGCATTAGACAAAATGAAACGGCTGAAGCAGTCGCCGTATTTCGGGCGGATCGATTTTGCCGAGGATGGTTATCCCGCGGAGCCGATCTACCTCGGAATTGCTTCCCTTCTGGAGGAAGGGGACGAAGCTTTTCTTATTTATGACTGGAGAGCTCCGATTTCGAATCTATATTACGACGGTGTTCCGGGACCTGCTTCTTACGAAACGCCCTCCGGAAAAATCGAAGGCAAGATGCTGCTCAAACGGCAATTCGTGATTCGCGGGCGCGAGATCAAAGTAATGTTTGACACCGGAGTTACCATTGGTGACGAGCTGCTTCAGCAGGTTCTGAGCCGCAGCTCGGATGCCCAGATGAAGAGCATCGTGGCCACCATTCAGCGGGAACAGAACCGGATTATCCGAAACGACAAAAGCCGGATGCTGATCGTACAGGGAGCGGCAGGAAGCGGCAAAACGTCCGCCGCGCTGCAGCGTGTAGCCTATTTACTCTATAAGCATCGTGAAACGCTGCAAGCCGATCAAATGATTCTTTTCTCGCCGAACCCGATGTTCAATAGTTATGTATCCACGGTTTTGCCGGAGCTTGGCGAAGAGAATATGCTGCAAACAACGTTCCAGGAGTACTTGGAACATCGGCTGGGCCGGGAATACCAATTGGAAGATCCGTTTGTGCAAATGGAATATGTGCTCTCCAGCGAAGAAAATGAGGGTTACTCGGCAAGGATCAGCGGGCTGCGCTATAAATCCTCGTCCTCTTTTTTGGATGCGATCAACCGGTATAAAGCGCTTCTGGAGCGCAAGGAGATGAAATTCCGGCCTTTACGGTTTCAAGGTAAGGAAGTGATCGGTGCGGATGCGATATCGGCGGCGTTTTACGCTTTTGATCCTGCGATCACTTTGGCGAATCGATGTGAATTGCTCAAGGAATGGCTTCTTAAGGAGTTAGCGGCTTTCGGAAAATCAGAGCTCACGGAACCTTGGGTGGAGGAGCAAATTCAGCTGCTCGATACTGAGGATTACCAGAGAGCCTACCAACGCATGCGGAAAAACCAGCAAAAAAAAGGAGATCATTTTAGCGACTACGAAGAAGAAAAGACCATTTTAGCCAAAATGGTCGTAAGCGAACGGCTTAAACCGCTTCGCAGATGGGTCAAATCCCTTCGTTTCGTGGATGTGACCAAGTTGTACAGTCAGCTCTTTCAACAGCCCGAACTCATGGGGGAACTCAGTTCAGGTGAACTACCGGAAGAGTGGGAGGCGATCTGCAGTCAAACCCTCAGCAAGATCAAACAGGGCGAGCTGTATTATGAGGATGCGACCCCGTTCCTTTACTTAAAAGAAATGATTCTAGGCTTCCGCTCCAATACGGCCATCCGACATGTGATCATCGACGAGGCCCAGGATTACTCCCCATTCCAGTTGTACTTCTTGAAACGGTTATTTCCTCGTGCCCGCATGACTGCGCTGGGGGATTTAAACCAGGCGATTTATGCACACGCGTCGGTGCTGCAGCAGTCGACGGCTTTGACCGACCTCTACGGGGAAGCCGAAAGCGAGCTTATTACCCTAGTGCAGAGCTACCGGTCGACGCGCGAAATCGTCGAGTTCACGCGGGGGATGATTTACGGAGGAGAAGCTATCGTTCCGTTCAACCGGGAAGGCGAGAAACCGGAGGTCCGCTTGGTCGGAGACGAAACGGAGCTTCACGGCCGGATCCAGGACGATATTAAGGCGCTAAGGAGCGACGGTTACGATATGATCGCGGTGATTTGCAAAACCGCGGCGGAAAGCCTGAAGGCATACGAAGAGCTGTCGGCTGACCTGCCGGTCAAACTGATCAAGAAGACTACGCTGTCTTTTGAGAAAGGAATCCACATTATCCCGGCATATTTGGCCAAGGGAGTGGAATTCGATGCCGTGCTGATCTATGACGGATCGGACCGGAAATATACGCGTGAAACGGAGCGGAAATTGTTCTATACGGCATGTACAAGGGCTATGCACTTGCTGCACGTTTACTCCGTCGGCGAACCGAGCCGGTTTATCCGCGAAACCGACAAATCGGCGTACGTCCAGATTTGACCGGACGGCCGCTGAGTATATTTTACTGATTAACAACCAAACTACTCTTCATGGAATGATTTATCGAATCTGAAGGGTGGCCGAAAGATGGATAACAAAAAAGGTGATCTGGCTGCGCTGGCATCCATTCCGCTCATCATGACCCTTGGAAATTCTATGTTGATCCCGATATTGCCGCAGATCTCCCGTGAGCTGCGTATATCATCTTTCCAGGTCAGCATGTTGATTACGGTCTATGCGGTAGTCGCCATATTGCTGATCCCGGTCGCCGGATATTTATCGGACAAATGGGGCCGAAAAAAAATCATCATTCCCAGTCTGATCATCGCAGGTGTCGGAGGAGCGGTGTCGGGCGCCGCCTCCTGGTTTGCCGACGGCACGGCCGTCTATTGGATTATCATCGCGGGGCGCTTGCTGCAGGGTGTCGGGGCTGCGGGAGCCTTTCCGATTGTTCTGCCGCTTGTCGGAGACATGTTCGATGATGAAGATGAAGTAAGCCACAGCCTAGGAATTATCGAAACCTCGAACACCTTCGGGAAAGTGCTCAGTCCTATACTGGGCGCTTTGCTGGGAGCGTGGATTTGGTATGTTCCATTTTTGGCTATCCCTGTCTTGTGCTTGATCTCTCTGCTGCTCGTGATCTTTCTGGTCAAGGAACCGGAACGGAATCAGGAAGCCAAGCCTTTGAGGGAATTTATGAAATCGGTCAAGGAAGTTTTTGCGGAAAAGGGCCGGTGGCTGTACGCCATTTTTGCGATTGGCGGAATATGCATGTTTTTGTTATTCGGCGTACTGTTTTATTTGTCCGATCAGTTGGAGAAGAAACACGGCCTGGACGGGGTACTGAAGGGATTGGTACTGGCCATTCCGTTAGCGGCTCTCTGCCTGGCTTCTTATATAACGGGTAAAAAAATCGGCAAGAATAAAAACCTGATGAAATGGTGCGGAGTCATCGGTCTTGTGCTTGCTACCGCAGCACTGTTTGGAATCAGTACATTTAACAATATTTATTTTGTGATCGGTTGCCTGATCATTTGCGGCGTCGGGATCGGCATCGTCCTGCCCAGCTCGGATGCCTTGATTACCGAAGGCATTGATAAGGAACTGCGCGGTACCATTACTTCGATATACAGCAGCATGCGGTTCATCGGGGTATCGCTTGGTCCGCCGGTCATTTCCCTTTTGGTGGGCGGAGGCCATATGATGATGTTTATCGTGATTGGTGCCGTATCCCTTATTGCCGTGGTGCTGTTGTTAATTATGGTTAAACCTGAATCGGGAGAAGGTAAAGGGAGCAAAGGAACCGGCGGGAAAGAAAAAAGGAAAGTTACAAAGACGCCGCGGCCCATTCATCAAAGTTAGCTTACCGTCAGCCAAGTGATTTTCTTCCTAGCTAGTCATACGTACCGCCCTCTATACTGGTCCAAATTATTACTTTTTTGTGCCGGGGAGGAAGATTTTGAGGATGAATGGGAAGAAAATAGGGTTTTGGTTGGTGTGCGGAATTGCTCTTGTGCTGGTCGGGGGATGTATGGAACAAGGTAATCGTGCGGCGAGCTCTCCTGATTTGGAACAGGCGCATGTGGAGACCAATGCGGTTCCTGAAGGTTTTGACCTGGAGCATCAGCCTTATATGGGGGAACCTAACGCCCAGGTCAAAATTGTGGAGTTTTCAGATTACAAATGCCCCGCTTGCAAACGGTGGAAGGATGAAGTGCTAACCGAGCTCAAGAAGGAATATCTGGATACCGGCGCAGCGGTGTTTTACTATGTGGACTTTCCGTTCCTGGCCCCCGATTCCAATTTTGCGGCACTTGCGGGGGAGTCGTTGTATCAGCAGAATCAGGAGTTTTTCTGGGCTTATTTTGATCTGATGATGGAGCATCAAGGCGCAAAAGATGAGGCCTGGGCAAACAAGGACTTTATAATGAAGCTGGTAAAGGAGAATATACCGGATGTCGATATGAAGACCTTTGAACAGGATCTTGAGGAACGAAAATATATAGAGAATGTGAAAAGAGATTTCATGATTGGGGAAAACCATCAGGTTGGTGGTACCCCGACGATTTTCATCAATGGTCAAGCGGTGGAGGATATTTCTTTCGAGGGAATCCGAACGGTAATCGATAACTTGTAACCTGCAACCAAAGAACTTCGTTTCCCTGGATGGTCCTTCGGGCCTGGGAATGCGCAGTTCTTTTTTGCTGTATTTTTTGGTATGATATTAGCTGATTATGTCAGTCAACAAACTGATTGTTACATATGGTACTTGTCGGTCGGTTCGTTCAGAACCCACTCCAGCATCATGAAAACTGTATCCATGAATATAGCATGATCGTATTTTACTTACAGGGGGCGCTATTATATGAACGCAAAACAAGCGGCGGGTTACCGTGCTGCCGAATTGGTCCAAGACGGGATGGTTGTCGGTCTCGGTACCGGGTCAACCGCCTATTATGCCATTGAGAAAATTGGTGAACGGGTAGCGCAGGGCTTGCAGATTCGAGCCATTGCAACATCCAATGCTTCGGAAGAGCTCGCTTTAAAATATGGAATTCCTCTCATTCCGGCTTCGGAAGTGGAACGTTTGGATATCGCGATCGACGGTGCGGATGAGGTGGATCCTGAAATGGCGCTGATTAAAGGCGGCGGCGGTGCGCTGCTCCGCGAAAAGCTGGTAGCGATCAATAGCGACCGGTTTATCGTGATCGCCGACAGCGGCAAGATGGTTCCTCAATTGGGTCAATTTAAGCTGCCGATTGAACTTGTTCCTTTTTGCTATGAGTGGACGCTCGGACAGTTGAAACGAAACTACGACGTCCAGTTCGAAATGCGCACCCGTGACGGGGAATTGTATGTAACCGATAACGGGAATTATATCGTGGACGCGGCCTTCGGGAAGATTCCGTCTCCCGCACAATTGAGCCATGAATTGAAAATGATGACGGGCGTAGTTGATCACGGTTTGTTCGTTGACATCGCAGATACGGTCATTGTCGGATACGAGGACGGTCGGACCGAAATGATCGAGAAAAAACATTAGGAGGACATGCTGTGCTCGTTCGAGTGACATCCTTTCCGGTTCAGTCTGATATTGCCGAATTAATGGAATATGCGACCCGATTCGATCCGAGCAAGAGAAGAAGGCTTGGGAACTGTATGAGTCGGGCGCTGAATTGTACGTCTTTGAAGAAGAAGGGGAAAACATCGGACTGATCGGATTCACTACCAATTCTTCAGGACAAATGGACATTCTTCATCTGGCGGTTCGTCCTGAGGACAGGCTTAAGGGCTATGGCCGGGGATTGATCGTGGAGGCGCTGCTGCTGAAACAGCCGGAGGTCGTTATAGCGGTAACGGATGAGGAAGAGGCTGACTTTTTCAGAAACATTGGATTTACAGTAAACGGGTTTAACCCAGGTCCGGACGAACCCGAGCAGTTCCGCTGCGTGTATGAGTCGGAAGAACCTGCTGAAGACTAAAAAGAAGTTTAGGCTTTTCACCGCTAATTGTAGCCATTTAACCCCTTCGCCGGTGGCGAGGGGGTTTTTGTTGTGCGAGGAAAGTGGATTTGACAATCCACTTGGAACCTCATATAGTTCTATTAGCGAATTGTTTCATTGTAGAACAATTGGGACAAGAGAGACTGAGGAGGGAGAGACTTCGGACTGATGCAAGGATCTAAAGAATTGATAGAGCGTTATATGGCGGCATATTTTACAGTGACGAAGCGACTGCACGGAGAAATTCGTGAAGTTCTGCAGGATGACTTGACGATGGACCAGTTCCAAATCATCGATTATATTGTGACGCGCGGAAACGTGACTTCCACAGAGCTTGCCGAATCTTTTGCCGTGGGGAAGAGCTCGATTACCGCAATCATTACGAGACTGGCGGATAAAGGCATTCTTGAGCGCACCCGGGACGAAGACGACCGGAGAGTCGTTTATCTGTCTCTGACGGACCGAGGATTAGACAACTATAAAAAAGCGCAAGCCAAAATCATGGAGACGGTGTCTACATACCTCGTTCATTTCGGCCATGATGAAGTCGAAGGATTCATCAGTGTATTTGAAAAGCTGGCTAATTTATTGGAGGAAGGGAGTGGGGAATCATGAAGTTTATTTTGAAGGCCAGATGGGTCATTGTACTGGTATGGATCGCCGCCGCGGTTTTGCTGTTCATCTCGGCCCCGTCCATGTCGGATCTGGTTCGCGAAAAAGGGGATATTGCTGTTCCGGAAGGCTATTCCTCTTCCACCGCATCAGCGATTCTGAGTGATATTTCGGATGCGAACGGAGGAGAGAAGTCAACGCAAATCGCACTTGTGTTTCATGCGGATGAAGGGTTGACCGGAGGCGATAAAGACGAGATTGAGCAAGCTCTGGGTACGCTCCGGAACCAAATGGATCAAATCGGCATCGTGTCGATCACCGATCCGTTCACTACTCCGGAAGCGGCGGACAAAATGATTTCGAAAGACGGAACAACGATTTTGACCTCGTTGTCCGTTAAACACTCGGACCGCCCGCTGACCGAGGTGGAGCAGGATATCCACAATGCGCTGGATCAGGTCAAAGCCGAGCATTACTTAACGGGACAAGAGCAGATCAACGAGGATATGGTCGTCAGTTCTGAACAAGGACTGAAAAAATCGGAATATTTTACGGTTATTTTTATTTTATTAATTCTCTTCGTCGTGTTCCGTTCGGTAATCGCCCCGTTTATACCGTTATTGACGGTAGGGATCAGTTATTTGGTATCGCAATCGATCGTCTCGTTTCTGGTTGACGGATTCGATTTTCCGATATCGACGTATACGCAAATCTTTATGGTCGCCGTCATGTTCGGGATCGGGACCGATTACTGTATACTCCTGATCAGCCGGTTCAAAGAAGAGCTCCAGCATGGGAACGACAAATGGGAAGCGATTATCCAGACGTACCGGAAAGCCGGGAAAACGGTGTTCTTTTCGGGTCTTGCGGTATTGGTCGGTTTTTCGGCCATCGGATTTTCGCAATTTGTTCTTTATCGCTCTGCGGTAGCGGTCGCCGTCGGAATCGCAGTGATGCTGATCGCGCTAGTAACGATCGTTCCGTTCTTTATGGCCGTGCTGGGAACGAAGCTGTTCTGGCCGCTCAGCGGTTCTCTGGAGCATAAAGAAAACCGCTTCTGGGGCGCTATCGGTTCCTTCTCTCTGAAGCGGCCATGGGCCGCTCTGTTGATCGTTGCGGCGGTTACCGTACCGTTTCTGATCAGCTACAGCGGGAATGTATCGTTTAACAGCATGGAAGAAATCGGGGATGAGTACGAATCGGTTAAGGCGTACAATCTGATTTCGAACAGTTTTGAGCCGGGAGAATCTTTGCCGACGCAAATCGTTATTAAACACGACAAGCCCATGGACAATGCGGACTACATGACCCTTGCGGAGAAAATCAGCCGTGAAGTTACCGGGGTAAACGGCGTCGCCAGTGTACGCAGCATGAGCCGTCCGACGGGTGACGAGGTTAAGGATTTTGCGCTGAACAGTCAGGTGAAAACGGTTGGCGAAGGGCTTGGCCAAGGAAATGAGGGCTTGTCCAAAATTAAGAGTGGTCTTGCGGAGGCCAGCGCTTCATTGACCGAAAATGAGCCGAAGCTGAAGGAAGCGGCGGCAAGCACGGGCAAGCTGGCTGAAGGTACAGGCAAGTTGAAGGACGGAATCGCTGAGCTGCAAACCGGTCTGTCCGCCATAGAAAAAGGGATTAAAGAAGGTTCTACGGGGGCCGGGGGCTTGAAACAGGGCTTGGGACAGGTGAAAAAGAGCGCCCAGGATTTGGCGGCTGCTCATGATCAACTGTTGCAGTCCTATAAGCAGATCGGAAGCGGGTTAGGGCAATTTGGCGAAGGCATCGGACAAATCAGTAAACAGTTGGATGCAGCCGCCCAAAGCCTTTCCGGTCTATCCGCCCGTTTTGCAAGTTTGGAAAATAAATTTCCTGAGCTCGCCTCCGATCCGGACTACTTGACGATCGTTGGCACCGTAACGGAGATGGGCAAAGGTTTGCCGCAGATGTCGGCAGGTCTGGGGCAAATGGAAGCTGAATTCGGACGCGTAACCGCCGGTCTGAATCAAGCCAATCAAGGATATGAGGCTGCCGCAGCAGGAAGCAAACAACTGGCCGGAGGTTTTGATCAGTTAATTAGCGGGTTGACCCAATTAGAAACCGGGTTGGATCAAGCGGCTGCAGGACAGGGTCAAATCGTCAATAAAATTCCGGAAGTGATAACCGGACTGTCGCAAATCCAAAGCGGGCAGGAGCAAATCCAGAATGGCTTCAGTCAGTTCTCGGGACAGATCTCCCAACTGACGGATGGATTGGATCAAAGTGTGGATGGCCTGGCACAAGTATCGGGCGGGTTGGATTCAGCCAAAGCATACTTAAACGAGGTTGGCGCTGCGGAAGGAGATCTTGCCGGCTGGTATGTACCGGAAGAGGCAATGGAGAACGAACAAATGACCCAAGTGTTCGATATGTATCTCTCTCCGGATCGCAAAGTCATGAAGCTGGACGTCGTATTCTCCAGCAATCCTTACGGGAACGAAGCGATCAATGAGGTAGAACCGATTCGCTTAGCGGTTGAAAAGGCGGTCAAAGGAACGGACTTGGAGAAGGCGGAAATCGCTGTCGGGGGCGTATCCAGTACTTTTAACGACCTGAAAACCATTTCCGGTGAAGACTATACGCGGACTGTAGTATTGATGTTGGCCGGGATTTTCATTATTCTCGTTCTGCTGCTGCGTTCGCTCGTGATGCCGATCTATCTGATCGCTTCGCTGGTACTGACCTTCTACGCATCCATGGGTTTTACGGAATGGGTGTTCGTCGATATTTTCAATTATTCGGGAATCAGCTGGGCTACGCCATTCTTCGGTTTTGTTATTCTGGTCGCGCTCGGTGTGGATTATAGCATCTTCCTTATGGACCGGTTTAATGAAAATAAAGATTGGAACGTGAGCGACGCCATTCTGCATTCGATGCGTAATATGGGGACGGTCATTTTATCCGCCGCCGTTATTTTGGGAGGAACGATGGCGTCCATGTATCCTTCGGGCGTGCTCTCCATGCTGCAAATCGCAACGGTCGTATTAACGGGACTGGCGTTGTATGCGGTGATCGTGCTTCCGTTCCTGATTCCGGTGATGGTAAAACTGTTCGGACAGTTCAATTGGTGGCCATTCCGCCGGAACACCGGGCAAAGCGAAAATGGATAATAAATAAGTGAAAGAACCGCGGGCTCCAGCCAAAGCAATTGGAGCTCGCGGTTCTTTGTTTGTGATCCGGGGGTCATTATAATGTCAGTGACTTAAAATAACTGCGAACGGCCCATTTCCGCTCGTGCCGTTTTTTGTATTTCGGCAAGCTGCGGTAAACGGCAAGCGATTCATTCAGGGCACTCTTAGCCTCTTCCTTTTGGCCAAGCGAGAGGTAAAGACTTCCGAGCAGGTAGTAGGCTTCGCTGGAGGAGGATTGGATCTCCCCGTACTTGGCGGCATAGCCCAGTGCTTTCTGGGGCTCTTTCTCGCGGAATGCAGCTGCCAGGTGCAAATAAGGCTGACCGTATTTTACTCGCTCGTTCAGACTTAATGCGTGCAGAATTTGGGCTTCTCCTTCTTCAAGACGGCCGAGACCGATTAAAGCGGTGCCAAGATCGTCCCAATATTCAGCGGAAGTCTCAGAATAAGGCTTCACTTCTTCCAGCAGGTCATAGGCTTCTTTGAATTTCTTTGTGTCCAGCAACAATCTGGCAAGTTCACGTTTGGAAGATACATCGAAATTATTCAAAGAGAGCTGCTGCCGGAGCTTCGAGATGTTGCGATATCGTTTGAAAGGTTTGGAAATACTGGGGAATACTCCTACAAAGCGCCGGTCCAGGAAGTAAATGATGACAAGCAGAACAAGAATGGCGATCAAAGGATTTCCGGTCAGCCACGACAAAAAAATAAAAAGCATTACCTTGCTCATAGGTTCCTCCACCCGTCATAATGATTTCCCATTATACCACAGATGGAGAACTTGGGCAGTTTATAATAGCTGATGGTCTTTTTGGGTATTAATTATAAGGATGATTTACCGAGTACAGGAAAGCCGCCCTAAAGATAAGGCGGCTGCGTATACTGTATTGGATTTTAGGGGTTATTGGTAGCCCCGCAGATGAACGCCGGGTTGATTCTGCATAAATTGAGTACCGGAGTTCATGGAGCCCGTTGAAAACCCGCCAATTTGACCGGAGTTTCCTTGGCCGAAGCTTTGTCCGCCCAGGGGACGGAGGCCGATGCCTGCGGAAGTTCTGTACTCCGGGTTGCCATAGTTATTCGATACGGAGTTTATATTTTGTTCGATTTGTCCGGCCAGTTGAACGATATGCTGATATTGCTGCATTGCTGTTTGATGGCCTTGCAGAGCCATTTGAATCGTGTGGGCGGCTCTTCTTTCTTTGTCCGCAATCTGTTCAAGCTGTGCAGCATTTTGTTGTTCCTGTTCCAAAAGTTGCTGATACATTGCGGTCGCTTGGCGGGTTTGCTGCTCCAGTTGTTTGATGTGCTGTTCAATTTCCCGAAGTTGCGAAGAAGCTTGATTGTACATGAAATGAAACCCTCCTGATTAAGTTGTTTTGTAGTTGCGAAACCACAAATTAGGTTGCCCGGCCCAACCGAGGATATGCATGATTTGAGCGCGTGAGAGCATTAACATTACCAGCTCCGCCAGGTCTAATGCCGGGGAAGAAGTCACTGGAAGGGATAGGTGAGCAAAGAATGTATAAACTGGTGCTTGTCAGACATGGAGAGAGCGAGTGGAACAAATCCAACCTGTTTACGGGCTGGACGGACGTCGATTTGTCGGAAAAGGGAGTTCAAGAGGCTAAAGAAGCGGGTATTCTGCTGAAAGAAGAGAAGTTTGTCTTCGACGTTGCGTTTACTTCCTATTTGAAGCGGGCGATTAAGACGCTCTATTTCGTCCTTGATGCGATGAACCTGCTGTGGATTCCTACCCACAAAACTTGGCAGCTGAATGAGCGGCATTACGGGGCCCTGCAAGGTTTGAGTAAGTTGACGACGGCGCAGAAATACGGAGAAGAACAGGTGCTGTTATGGCGCAGGAGCTATGATGTTCTTCCTCCTGCGCTGACCAAGGAAGATGAGCGGTATCCTCGCAATGATGTTAAATACAAGGATGTGCCCGATCAGTTTATTCCTTTGTCGGAAAGCCTGAAAGAAACGATTGTCCGGGTGGAGGATTACTGGGAGCGGGAAATCAAGCCGCAAATTCTTGCCGGCAAAAAGGTGATTATTTCGGCGCATGGGAATAGTTTAAGGGCCTTGATCAAATATTTGGACAATTTAAGCGCTGAGGAAATTATCGACCTTAACATACCGACAGGTACTCCGCTCGTTTATACGCTGGATGATCAATTGAAGCCTCTGGAAAAATATTATCTTGGCAGCGAAAGAAGAGTCGAGCACAAAATCGAAAAAGCAGCTGATCCCGACAAAATTATGGAGTAGCGGGATTAAAGGGCGGGATGTCCAAGCGCATCCTGCTCTTTTTTCATAAATTAAAAGGGAGGTGATGAGATGAACAGCACAGAATTTATTGCTAGAATAGCTCCCGATGCAATAAGAGACTGGCTTCGGAGCGGCGTGCCGGCTTCCTTGACCATCGCCCAGGCCGCATTGGAGTCGAATTGGGGATCCAGCGGACTTACCCAGAAAGCAAACAATTTATTCGGAATAAAAGGAAACGGTCCTGCCGGCAGCATAGTTATGCCGACGACGGAGTATCGAAACGGATCATATATCAAAATTAATGCCTCGTTCCGGAAATATCATTCCTGGGCGGAATCCGTTGAGGATCATACCCGCCTGTTGCAAAACAAGCGGTACGCCGCGGTGTTGCACCGGACAGGCAGGCAAGCGGCATATGCCGTATCGGCGGCAGGGTATGCAACGGATCCTGACTATGTAGCCAAGCTGATCTCTTTGATGGATAAGTACAATCTTTATCAATACGATACCCGGGAAGGAGATGAACCGATGACTGCGGAGGAGAAGAAGCAGTTTGAAGCTTTGCAGGATATCGTACGCAAGCAGGCTGATCGGATCGAGGAGTTGGAAAAAAAGGCAAACACAAAGCTGCCGGACTGGGCCAGGGAGGCTGTTCAGGCCGCTGTTAATTACGACAAAAAGGAACCGTTGATCAACAATCCGGAGACGGGGGGCTTTGATTTTTATCGTTTAATCACGATCATGCACCGCCGCGGACTGTTCGACAAAAAGAATGCGGGCTGATGCCGGAAGCGCCGCGAAGCATAGAATACGCAATAATACCCTGCTGGAAAAACAGCAGGGTATTTGACGCTAAATGACGATATTTTAATGTAAAAGTTACGTTTTTGTAAATTGTTTGTATACTTTATTTTGGAAAAGGCTTATACTTAAGCTATGAGAAACATCATTGCAAGGTTGAAAGAGTATCGTGAAGGTTAAATAAAACCCTCTCTTTTTGCTCAATGATTGCTTTAGAAAGGAGTGTGTTTAATGGAGTCGATGGAGCATTTGAAAGAACGCTACAAATCGCTGGAAGAGCGACTTCGCCTGTTTATTCTCGTTCATTCCGACATTGAATACGTCCATGGGTCATCAGAATGCGTCGAGGGCGGGGCCTTCGCATGGTCCGAGCTTTCCGCTGAATCGAAATATATCCAATCGGAACTTTATCACGAATATATATCATTGATCAAGCAATCCAGACAGCATCTCATAAGGATCGGCAGCGGCTACCTGGAAACTTACGACCGCAGCTGTGCCGAGGTCAAAACCTACGTAAAACAAGAAAACTTAGTTTGGGGCCCTTCTTTGCAGGACGTATTTAACACTGTAAAGAAAGAATTGGACCTCCAGCGGGGACTGATCGCTCAGCCCATTTTAATCTAGGCGGCAAGTCATCGCGAAGCAATAACCACGTATCAACACTGTAAGTGGACATCTCCACGAAAACTGAATAATGCTTCTTTTATCGTAAAATCGCCGATCTTACCCCGGCGGTTTTTTTGCGTTTTATCGACGTATCCTTTATTCCAAATAATAATTACCCAATGCAATTGCTTTTAAGCAGTTTTTTTAAAAATTTTAAATAAAATTTTATTGTTTTATTTTTTGATAGAGGCGGAAAATAATTGGATTGGATGTAGGAATTCGTTTTAAAAACGCCTAAGCACAGCATTCGGGGCCAAATTGAAGGAGCTCGAGCAGTTGGGATAAATTCATCGTTACCCGGTCAAAAATGAGCGCGGTAAGATCATGTCAAGGGAGATTTATTTATACGAAAGCCATCATTACGTCCATAATCAGGTTTTCCAGTAGTGTAAAATGCAACACTATAATCAGTTCTGACACAATGCTAGTTAGAACACAGAAAGGGTGATACTATGGGACTACAAAAACATATGGAAGGATCAGCGTATGGCGAACGAGATCAACAAGAATTTGGTTAAGTGCAAAGTTTGTAGTGGAATAGTTGCTACAAGTGCTAGAAGATGTCCACATTGTGGAGCAAGGTTAAAAATGCACCCGGTTTTAGGATGTTTCCTTTGGATAGTAGGATTGATTGTTTTGTTTATTATAGTCATGGTATTCCTAGTTTTATTTATGAATTATCGAAAAATAAGATGATCCAAAGTCACTCATTCGAGAGTGGCTTTTTTATTGTTCAGTGAAGAATCATCGCATATGTTTGAGGTAGTATTGGTGGATTTAGTCATCAATGCACAAAAAAAAGGACAAAAGCCCTCGTAGAATACCACGCTACAAGAGCTTTTGTCCGGGCACCCCTCGCGGGGCGCCCATCATGGGAGAGGAGAAACCGGACGAAGAGCTTATGGGGAAACGTAAGTCTTCTCCGCGGTTGTCTACGACATTTGTGATGTCGATAATTCAAGTGTTGTCCGTTCCTTGCGTGTTTATACATCCGCGAACCAAAATCTTCTCGGATTCGATTTTTCAATCTTTACGCGATTATGGTACGATATCGACAGGTATTTAGACATAAAGGATGGTAACTTGCATGAGAGTGATATCGGGCAGCGCCCGGGGGCGAACGCTGAAAGCGGTCCCCGGCATGGGAACTAGGCCGACGACGGATAAAGTGAAGGAAGCTTTGTTCAGTATGATCGGTCCGTATTTTGACGGAGGAGCTGTGCTTGATTTGTTTGCGGGCACAGGCGGTTTAGGAATCGAAGCGCTAAGCCGCGGCATGGACAAGGCTGTGTTCGTCGACTTGGAATATAAGAGTATTGAGGTTGTCCGTTCCAATTTAAAAGCGGCCGGACTTGAAGATAAAGCCGAGGTATACAAGAATGACGCCGAAAGAGCTTTGAAAGCACTGGCTAAGCGGGAAGCGACGTTTGATCTGGTCTTTCTCGACCCGCCGTACCGGTTGAAACACGTGGACAAGCTGATGGAAACGATGGATAGCCTGAAGTTGCTGAAGCCGGAAGCAACGATCGTGGTCGAATACGATTCTTCCTTTGAATACCCGGACAGCTTCGGTCCCTTCAAGGAAGTCCGTAAAGCGAAATACGGTGAAGCGGCCGTCTCCGTCTACAACTATGAACAACAAGAATCAAGCCCGGTCCAGGAACCGGGCAAGGAGGAGTAACATGGAACACCAGCTCAAAACGCCGCGCATTGCGGTATATCCCGGCAGCTTCGATCCGGTGACCAAAGGTCATATGGATATCATTCAGCGCGCTTCCCGCCAGTTTGACAAACTGATTGTGGCGGTGCTGAACAACCTTAGCAAAAATCCTCTGTTTACCGTAGAGGAGAGAAAAGAATTGCTTGCGACCGTGACGGGGCATTTACCTAACGTAGAAATTGACAGCTTTCGCGATTTGTTAGTGAATTACATGGATTACAAGCAGGCGCATGTCATCGTGAGAGGGATCCGGTCCGTGACGGATTTTGAGTATGAGCTTCAGCTCGCCTCGACCAATCATAAGCTGAACAGCGAAGTCGAAACCATATTTATGATGACCAACCCGAAATATTCTTACCTTAGCTCCAGCGTGGTCAAAGAGATTGCCAGCTTTCACGGGGATGTCGGGGATCTTGTTCCGGCAGAAGTGGAAAAAGCGCTGAAAGCCAAGTTCGTTAAGTAGGGTTCTTGAACCTTTAACTTGACCGTTTTCTGGTGATCAGGGAGAGAATCAGAATTCCGGTAATCAGCAGAAAAAATAATGAGAATTGCATTTGTATGAGTCCGGCGATCTGTTTCCATTCCGGTATAGGAAAGCCCATTCCCTCGCCTGACCTAATGACGGCATAACCGGTTTCCGCGTTAGCGGGAAGAGTCCCCGGCAGCAACCGTGTAAGTGGGCGCCACAGCAAAAGCGTTAATACATAGGCATAAGCTCCGTGAATCAAGCGGTTGACCAGAAAAAGGGCGCTTCCTAGTCCTACTGGCTTAAGCACGGCTCTAACCTGAAGATACGCACAAATACCGCTCCAGCCCAGAAAGGCGCCGAGCAAGGCGCTGACGATTGCAGGAGGCATCGCCGTTTCAGCAACCGCATGGGTACCAAGGTGGATCTCCAGCGCTCCCGCTACGGAATAGGCCGGTATAATGTCGGGAAGAGCGGAAAGAAGCACATGGATCACGACGGCAAAAATAATCATATAACCGCCGACGGTCATTAGTGTCTGCACCCCTGCACTGACGGCATCGCCCAGCAATTTCCCGAAGCTCCGGCCATCGGCTCTGCGGGCGTCCTCCATTTGAACGGCCGCAAGCCGGAAGCGGGAGACCGTTGGTTTGGGGCTGGCTTTAGGTGCAACTGACCCCGTTTTCCGCAGAGAACGAGTCCCCGAGGATAATAAATGGAGCGTAACTCCGGCTGCAATTCCGGACAACCAATGAACGGCCAGCAAAAAAAGGCCTAATTCGGGCCGGCTCATATACCCGGTCCCGATGACCACGACGAGCAGCATCGGACTGCCAAAGTGCGCGGTGCTGGCCATTCTTTCCGCCTCAAGGGCGGTTATTTTGCCTTGTTTATACAAGCTTGCCGACGCGGAGGCGGCGGCCGGAAATCCGGCAGTCAGCCCAAGCGGCAGCACCCAGGCATAGGAACCGGGAAGACCGAGCCCTTTTCGCGTCAACGGCTCCAGCAGTACGCCAAGGCCGTGGGCGAAACCGCTCGCCAGCAATATTTCGGTTAGTACCAGAAAGGGCAGCAGGGCCGGGAAAACGACTCTCCACCAGATCGATAAACCTTGACCGGAAGCATGAAAGGCTTCGCCCGGTGCGTAGACTATACAAATCACGAGCAGGATGGCGGATAGTCCGAACAGGAGTGTCGACGGGAGACTGCCGCCGGCATGGCGCTCGCTATGCAAAGGCTTCACCTTCTTCGAAAATAATGAATAGTACAAGATATGCGAAGGGCAAGGAGTACATGCCTTAATGAAGATATCAGACTTCCAGTGCGTTTTGCGGCACTTCGGAGTATGGGCTTCTTGACATAAGGGGGGAATTAGAGGATGCGTAAATCCAGATCTGCAGTCATCAAGGCGGGGCTGTATTTCATCTCGCTGGCTATATTGGTCTATGTCGTTGTGTATATGCCGACGCCCTATATGATTCATCAGCCGGGATCGGCGGATGAGATCAAGCCCATGGTCAGCGTGGCGGGCGGAGATCAAGAGGAAAAGGGTGCGTTCATGCTGACGACTGTTTCGGTGAGTTATGCGAACCTCGCAATGCTCATTACGACTCAATTCAAGCGGCATGCGGAAATTATTCGCAAGGAGCCCGACCGGAATGACGAGGAGTATGAGACTCAGCAGCGGTACTATATGAGCAGCTCGCAGTCCAATTCCATCATGGCGGCATATAAGCAGGCCAAGATCGATTATGCAGTGGTGCCCGAGTATGTATTCGTTGTCGGCTTTTCCAAAACGGTTACGCCCAAAGGTGATTTTCATCCGGGAGATATTATTAAGAAGCTAAACGGAGAGCAAATCGGGAACTTTGAAGGTTTGGCTGCGGCTTTGAAAGGGAAAACCAGCGGAGATAAGGTACCTTTGGAACTGGAACGCGGTGGCAAAAAGATCGATCAGCAGGTTGAACTTGTGAAAATCGGAGAGGAAAATGGAGAGCCTAAAGCTGGCCTTGGGGTCAGCGTGGGCGAAGTGCGGAAGGTACAGCCGAGCGATCCGGACAAGGAGGTTCATTTTGAAGATACTCGGATTGGCGGACCCTCGGCGGGCCTGATGTTTACTCTTGAAATCTATAACCAGCTTACCCCGGGAGATCTCAGTAAGGGCTACCGGGTTGCCGGAACCGGCACGATGTCGGAAGATGGTAGCGTCGGACCGATCGGAGGCGTACAATTTAAAATTGTCGCATCGGAGCGGCAGCATGCGGATATATTTTTTGTGCCGGAGGACAATTATAAAGAGGCCAAGGCAAAAGCAGATGAGATCAAGAGCGGAATGAAGCTCGTTCCGGTCAAGCAGGTCGACGATGCGCTTAAGTACCTGGAGGAGCTTCCTGCCAAAGGCTGATTCTTGAAGTGCTTTGAACAACCCATAAAGTTCAAAAAGTCGGCTTTTCAGCACCGAGAAGGTTGCGGGAACCCGAAGAAGGAGGAACGGAGTGTAGGGTAACCTACATGAGTACCGGACTTCGAGGGTGAACGCAAGATTTGATGTCAAGTCAACTGCTTGAAAAACTTCGTGATCAAAAGCTGACCTTATAGCCGGATTGGTGGTTGTCGGTAATCCCGGAATAGATCGGACATCTCGCGTTTCGGCATGGCGGAAGCGTAAGCCGCGGAAGCCCGCAGGTCAAGCTCCAGCTGAGGATCGTCCAGCCCGGCGGCCCGGGTGACGACAGGAAGGGAGGAAGTGGTCTTCATCCGCTTCAGCAGCTCCTGTCCTTTGTCGCTAAACCCGAGCACACGCAAGTAACCGGGACCACCGCTCAAAGCTTCCGGAGTTAAGGCTGACCGGTGGTGCTGGAGCAGGACATGCAGCAGGGTGCGCTGCAGCTTGGTATGGGTGTATCGTTTGGTTTTGAGCTGCTTCAGAAGCTCGGTTACCGATGGGCTTTCCAGTCCCGGGAGCAGTTTTTTGATCCGGAATTGTAGCCCTTCGTTCATTTCGTGGTGATCGGCGAGCTCCTCGGGCGTGCAGAGGAGCAGCCGGTGGAACAGCTGTCGTTCGAAGCTGTTCCATGTGACGGGCCCGCGGCCAGCGGCAAATTCGCGGGCCAGGATATCCGCCGTGAGCAGCGGCAGGTAGGGGGCGGCGGCTTCCAGCCCGCCCTCGGCCAGCAGCGCCCGCACGGCGGTAGCGCTCGCGATCGCGGCGTCCGTCGGCGCCGCGTCGTGGTAGCCTGCGGCCCGCCGCCGCACCGTGAGCGGCGCGATGCCGCTCCGCAGCCGCCGCAGCGCGATCAGGTAGTGCAGCCCCAAACTGTTGTTGGGCTGCATCAGAAGCGCTCGCGCTGCGGCGGCATCGCCGCCGTCGCCGGCGCAGGTGCGCGCGGCGGCTGCGGCGTAGGCGGCGGGGTAGCTCGCCCCCGTGGCGAGCTCCTCGGCCACCGCCGCCTTAAGGGCGGCGCTCTCGTCCGCCAGCTGCCGGCTGAGCGGCAGCAGCGCCTCGAGCGCCCCGGCTTCGCTGCCGAAGCAAAGATGCGTCACGACGCCCGTCGCCTCAAGCAGGGCGACAGCGCCGTACGCAAACCATTCGGCCGGCTGCACCGCGTAAGCCACCGGCAACTCAAGAACGAGATCGGCGCCCAAATGCAGCGCCATCTCGGTTCTCGCCCACTTGTTCACGATAGCGGGCTCGCCGCGTTGCAGGAAGTCGCCGCTCATGACGGCGACGACCGCATCGGCTCCGGCCAGCCGCTTGGCCTCCGCAAAATGGAAGGCATGTCCGTTGTGAAGCGGGTTATATTCAACGATTAGTCCGACGGTATTCATGGTTCCACACCTTTTACTTTTGGAGGTTGTTCAAAAAGTCATCTTTTGATCACGAAGCATTTCAGGATCTTTAACCGACTTTTTGAACACGTATTTTAATTGAATTTACTTTTCTGTTTAAATAGTAATATACCATAAGAAGACGAATTGGCCGAAATGACCGCGATATAACAGGAAATGCCGCTGGACGGTTGACAAAACTTACTTAAAATCGGTATAATAATTTTTGTTTGTTTGGAGTGATATTCATGATTTTTCATTTTCGTCAGTTGGCTTCATCCGAGAAACCGTTGGAGATCCATCAGGAGCTTGATGTGAGCCGTGTTATCAAGGGACGCAAGGATATTACCGGAGCCGGACCACTTAAGGCCGATTTGCAGGCGGTGTCTGCTATGGGCGGTATAGTGAACGTATCCGGGAAGCTAACCGGGGAGTTGGACATGTCCTGTTCCCGTTGCCTGAAGCCCTTGACTCACAAAGTCGATATCAAATTTGAAGAAAGCTTCAAGCAAAGCGATCATCCCGAGGCAGAATCGCAGGGTGAAGATGAAGATATTCAAGTGGTGGCCGAAGATCAAGTCGATCTGGTGCCATACATCGAGGAATCTTTTCTTCTGAATCTGCCGTTTGCAGCTTTATGCAAGGAAGACTGCAAGGGACTTTGTCCCAACTGCGGAACCGATCGGAACGAGCGGGATTGCGGCTGCAATACGGAACGGATTGATCCACGTCTGGCCTCGCTCAGCGATTTTTTCAAAGAGTAAATTAATGCGTTATTGATGCAAATTCAAAAAATCAGGTTTTCAGCACCGAGAAGGTTGGATAAATCCAGGAACTGAGCAGCGGAGCGTAGGTGAGCCTACGTGAGCAGCGGAAGGTCCGGATGAATTCAAGATTCGATGCCGAATTAACTAACTTGTTGACTTCGTGATCAAAAGATGATTTTTTGAATTACCTCAAAAACAAACCGGAACCCGGGTTGACTTGAATAAGGAGGTGGGAACCATGGCAGTACCTCAACGGAGAACGTCCAAAACGCGCCGCGACAAACGCCGCACGCATTTCAAATTGGCTGTGCCGGGCATGGTAAAATGTGAACAATGCGGAGAAATGAAGCTTGCTCACCACGTATGCAAAGTATGCGGAACATACAAATCGAGAGAAATTATCAATCAATAATAGTTGATAATCCTCGAGAGACCAAATAGTATCTCATTTCGGTGAGATGCTATTTTTTTTGCCGAAACGGCCTTACGAGACTCTCAAAATAGGGAGATAGGCATTGCCCCTTTCTTTTTTTAGGGAGATGTTTTATACTTTTCCTTAGTACCAGGTTCTAAAATCAAGGTTTAAAATAAACATATAAAAATATAAATGTTTCATCCTGTTCTTTAAAAGGGGGGGATATCCATCGAACGCTTGCCGAAAAGGGCCAGGCAGCAACAGCTTATGAAGCTTATAGAAGAAAATCCGTTTGTTACGGACCAGGAGCTGACCCGGCAGCTTAAAGTCAGCATCCAGACGATTCGCCTGGACCGGTTGGAGCTAGGTATCCCGGAGCTGCGCGAACGAATGAAGCTGATGGCTGAACGTTCCTATGATCAGGTTCGTTCCCTGCCGTTGCACGAGGTGATCGGGGATATCGTCGATCTGCAGTTGGATAAGAGCGGGATCTCTATTTTTGAAATCCGTGAGGAGCATGTATTTTCGCGGACAGGCATCGCCCGGGGGCACCATGTATTTGCCCAGGCCAATTCCCTGGCCGTCGCGGTCATCAACGATGAGATCGCATTGACCTTTTCTGCGGATATCCGTTTTATCAGGTCGGTCCATTTAGGGGAAAAATGCATCGCCAAAGCTTATGTCCGCCCGATGTCCGGGAATAAGGGCAAAGCCAAGGTCGAAGTCTTCACCTATGTCGGTGAAGAAATGGTATTCCAGGGGAACTTCGTCATCTACCGTTCAACAGGCGATGACAATCCCATTCATGAAGGAGGAAATTAGGCATGCGAATCGCGATTGACGCGATGGGGGGAGACCATGCGCCGAAGAGTACGGTTGAGGGCGCTTTGGCGGCAGCCAAGGAATGGAGCGATATCGACATCGTTCTTGTCGGCCGCAAGAGCGACCTCGAGCCGTTGTTGATAAATGCACCGTCCAATCTTACGATCCACTCTGCCGAAGAGGTGATCGACGCGGAGGATGAGCCGGTAAAAGCGGTTCGCCGCAAGAAGGACGCCTCGATGGTCGTCGCCGGCCGCATGGTGCGCGAGGGCCAAGCGGATGCGATGATTTCGGCCGGTAATACGGGCGCCCTGATGACGACGGGCTTGCTCGTCGTAGGCCGGATGGAAGGTATTGAACGGCCTGCACTGGCGCCGATGATTCCGACGCTCGACGGGCGCGGCGTTCTCGCACTGGATTTGGGAGCGAACATGGACGCGAAGCCCGAACATTTGGCCCAGTACGCTCTGATGGGAAGTGTTTACCGGCAAAAGGTGCACGGTATTGCCAAACCCCGGATCGGACTGCTTAATGTCGGTACCGAGGCCAAGAAGGGTAACGAACTGACCAAAGCGGCTTATCCGCTGCTGGAAGAGCTGCCGATCGAGTTTGTAGGCAATGTGGAAGCCCGTGATGTGTTGACCGGAGCCTGTGATGTTCTGGTATGCGACGGTTTTGCCGGCAACATTCTGCTGAAGACGCTGGAGGGCACTGCTGGGGCCATGTTCTCGCTGCTCAAGACGGAATTCACGAAATCGCTCAAGAACAAATTGGCCGCGGCCGTGCTCATGCCATCGATGCGGAGCCTCAAGCAGACGCTTGATTACAAGGAGCATGGCGGCGCACCGTTGCTTGGACTTAGCGGTTTGGTTGTCAAAGGACACGGCTCGTCGGACGGAGAAGCGATCAAGAACGCGATTCGCCAAGCGCGAACCGCGGTTCAAAGCCGGTTGACGGAGAGCATATCAGAGGAAATCAGCGGGAAACAGGGGGCGGAATCATGAGTTTACGTTCGATAGGTATAGTCGGATTCGGGAAATATGTACCTGAAAAGGTGTTGACCAACGCGGATTTGGAAAAAATGGTGGAGACGAACGACGAATGGATCGTCTCTCGGACAGGTATCCGCGAGCGTCATATCGCGGCGCCGGAACAGGCAACCTCCGATCTGGCGTATGAGGCGGCCGTACGGGCGCTTGAATCTGCGGGTATGGCGGCGGAAGATCTGGAGTTGATTATCGTCGCGACGGTAACGCCTGACATGACGTTTCCTTCGACAGCCTGCATTCTGCAGGATAAACTCGGCGCCAAGAAGGCAGCTGCATTCGATTTGTCGGCCGCTTGCTCGGGCTTCGTTTACAGCATGGCGACGGCTAACGGTTTTTTACAAACCGGGATGTACAATAACGCACTCATTATCGGGGCCGATACTTTGTCCCGCATTACGGATTATACCGACCGCAACACCTGCGTCCTGTTTGGTGACGGAGCCGGAGCGGTCGTTCTTGGAGAAGTACCGCAAGGCCGGGGTTTCCTCTCATTTGACCTTGGCGCGGAAGGTGCAGGCGGCCCGCTCTTGAAGTTGGAAGGCGGCGGTTCGCGGTTGCCGGCTTCTCAAGAGACTGTGCAAGGCGGCAAGCATTTCATTTATATGAACGGCCGGGAAGTGTTCAAATTCGCGGTCCGCGTAATGGGCACGGCTACCGAGGAAGTGCTGCGCAAAGCAGGGAAGACCAAGGAAGATATCGACCTTTTCGTACCGCATCAGGCCAATATCCGGATTATCCAATCCGCGATGCAGCGGCTTGATTTGCCTGAGGAGAAGTGCGTTATCAATGTGGATAAATACGCGAATACGTCAGCGGCTTCTATCCCGTTAGCGCTCGTCGAAGCGGCTGAGGAAGGCCGGATGAAGGAAGGCGATACCGTCCTTCTGGTAGGCTTCGGCGGCGGATTAACCTGGGGAGCATCCGTGCTTGTCTGGTAATCAAATCTGGTTCTGATAATAGCGTGACAAGGAGTGCATAGACTAGTATGGGGAAAATAGCTTATGTTTTTCCGGGTCAGGGTTCCCAAAGCGTAGGAATGGGCAAAGATATGTATGACAGCGCGCCGGAGACTCGGCGTATGTTTGATCAGGCCGATTCCGTGCTCGGATTCCCGCTGACACGATTGATCTTCGAAGGCCCGGAAGGGGATTTGAAGCAAACGGCCAATACGCAGCCTGCGCTGCTGACTACGAGTGTCGCTTTATATGAGGCATTTGCGAGCAAAGGCTTCAAACCCGACTACATGGCGGGCCACAGCCTGGGCGAATACAGCGCCCTGACGGCTGCGGGAGCCATCTCGTTTGAGGATGCCGTAGCTACGGTGCGCGCCCGCGGCGAGTTCATGGAGCAGGCCGTGCCCGGCGGGCAGGGAGCTATGGCGGCCGTGCTGGGCGGCGAGCGGGAAGCTCTGGCTGGATTATGCGCGGACATTACGAGCGGCGGCAACGTCGTGGAACTGGCAAACATCAATTGCCCCGGGCAAATCGTGGTCTCCGGAAGCAAAGAGGGCGTGTCTCAAGTTGTGGAGCGAGTGAAAGAGATCGGAGCTAAGCGGGCAATCCCGCTGGAAGTTAGCGGACCGTTTCATTCTTCCTTGATGACTTCGGCGGCCGAACGCTTAAGTGAGAAGCTGGCGGATGTTACGATTCGCGATGCTTCTGTCCCTGTCGTTGCGAATGTGACGGCACGGCCCGCCCAGAGTGCTGGAGAAATCCCGGAGCTTCTCATCCGGCAGGTATACAGCCCCGTATTGTGGGAGGACAGCGTTTCCTGGTTAATCGCCCAGGGTGTCGATACGTTCATTGAATTCGGGCCGGGAAGCGTGCTGACCGGTTTGATCCGGAAAATCGACAAAAGCGTCCGTACCTTTAATGTGAGCAGCTTGGAAAGTGTGGAGCAAACAGCGGAAGCTTTGCGAGATACGGTTTGAAACCCACTGACAAGCCGATCCTTTTCTGGTATTTTATAGTTTAAGGTACCTCCGTAAGCTCTTGGAAAGGAGATGAATGAACGATGGCAAAAATCCTGGAAGGGCAGAATGCCCTGGTCACCGGCGCATCGCGCGGCATCGGCAGAAGCATCGCTCTGGCGCTTGCCGAGGCAGGAGCGAATGTAGTTGTGAACTATGCCGGGAATGCAGCGGCGGCTGACTCCGTTGTTTCCGAGATCGAGGCGCTTGGCGTGAAGGCATACGCCGTCAAAGCCCATGTAGGCAACAGCGAGGAGTTTGAAGGCATGGTCAAAGGTGTTCTCGAAGCATGGGGGCGGCTTGATATTTTGGTAAACAACGCCGGCATTACAAGAGATAATTTGATTATGCGAATGAAAGAAGAAGAGTTTGACGCTGTGATCGAAACGAATCTGAAAGGTGTGTTTAACGGTATCAAAGCCGTGACTCGTCCGATGATGAAACAGCGCTCGGGGCGGATTATCAACATTTCCTCCGTCGTGGGTGTCTTGGGCAATGCCGGTCAAGCCAATTATGTCGCTGCCAAAGCCGGAGTAATCGGTTTGACGAAATCGTCGGCGCGCGAGCTTGCTTCGCGGGGAATTACCGTGAACTGCATTGCTCCGGGCTTTATTGAGACGGATATGACGGAGCAGCTCTCCGAGGAGCTCCGTCAGGGAATGCTGGGAAGCATCCCGCTTGCCCGGCTCGGCCAGCCTGAAGAGATCGCCAAGGTCACTGTTTTCCTGGCCTCGGACGGCGCGTCATATATGACGGGGCAGACGCTTCACGTAGACGGCGGGATGTATATGTAATTTGCAATCTCGCTTCTGGCATTTTATTCTCAATTCTCGTATAATACCATGGAGGAGGTGAACCGGATGTCCGATGTATTGGATCGCGTAAAACGCATTGTGGTGGATCGCCTTGGTGCAGATGAAGCCGAAGTGACGCTTGAAGCGTCTTTCAAAGATGATTTGGGTGCTGATTCGCTCGATGTTGTAGAACTAGTTATGGAACTCGAAGATGAATTCGACCTGGAAATTTCAGACGAAGATGCAGAGAAGATCACGACCGTAGGTGAAGTTGTAAACTACATACAATCTCATACCTAAAGTCATCTTTAAAAGTCCCGTACCTCCTTATCAAGCAGGCGGGACTTCTCCTCATCTTAAGAGGGAAATTTCTTTGACCGCCGGTTGTTATTGGATGGTATATGGAATTTGATATTACACATGAAGTCTATACGAGGTGAGTGTGTTTGAAACATAGAGTGGTAGTAACCGGCATGGGTGCAGTAACGGCCCTCGGACATGATCTGGAGACGTTCTGGAGCAATCTTACGTCTGGTAAATCCGGCGTATCTTTGATCGAGTCCTTCGATGTCAGCGAATATCCGACGCAAATTGCCGCTTCGGTGAAAGACTTTAATCCCGAAGATTATATTGAACGCAAAGAAGCAAGAAAGATGGACCGGTTTGTCCAGTTTGCGGTGGCCGCGGCAACAAGCGCACTGAAGGACAGCGGTTTGAATATTGCCGAACAGGCTGATCCTGAACGGGTTGGCGTAATGATCGGCTCGGGCATCGGCGGCCTGGGCACGTGGGAGGATCAGCATAATATTTTGCTGCAAAAAGGTCCGAAGCGTGTAAGTCCGTTCTTTATCCCTATGATGATCGCAAACATGGCCTCCGGGCATGTATCGATCCTGTTCGGAGCCAAAGGTCCGAACAGCACGGCGGTGACTGCGTGCGCGACCGGAACTCATTCCATTGGTGATTCGTATAAGCTGATTCAGCGCGGCGATGCCGATGTGATGATTTGCGGCGGCGCGGAAGCAACGATCCGTCCTACGGGGCTCGCGGGCTTTTGTGCGATGCGGGCGATGTCTACCCGCAATGACGAGCCTGAGAAGGCAAGCCGTCCTTTTGATACAGAACGGGACGGATTCGTCATGGGCGAGGGATCGGGGATTCTTATCCTCGAATCGCTGGAGCATGCGCAAAAACGCGGAGCAAAGATCTATGCCGAGGTCATCGGTTACGGTCTCAGCGGCGACGCACATCATATGACAGAGCCGGATCCTAACGGACCGGAGCGCTGCATGAAGATGGCGATCCGCGATGCGGGCATCGATCCTAGCGAGGTGGATTACATCAATGCGCATGGAACATCCACCCCGGTCGGTGACAAATCGGAAACGATCGCCATCAAGCGTGCTTTAGGCGAACATGCATCCAAGGTCGCGATTAGTTCAACCAAATCGATGACAGGTCACTTGCTCGGTGCTGCCGGCGGCGTAGAAGCCGTCATCTGCGGTCTGACGCTGCAAAACGGTGTCATCGCTCCGACGATCAACCTGGAGAATCCGGACCCGGAATGTGATTTGGACTATGTTCCGAACGTAGCCAGAAAAGCGGATGTACGGGTGACCATGTCTAACTCCTTCGGATTTGGCGGGCATAATGCCACGATTATTCTGAAGAAATTCGAAGCATAAGGGGACAGTCTGTTGAGTGGAGATCTTAAGCAGTTACAACAAAAACTTCAACTGGCATTCCAAAATAAGCAGCTCTTGAAACAGGCCTTCACCCATGCGTCCTATGTGAACGAGCATCGGTTTAGCCAGCATGAGGACAATGAACGGCTGGAGTTTCTTGGAGATGCGGTTCTTGAACTGACGGTATCGGAACATTTATACCGGATTTTCCCGGATCGGCCTGAAGGCGAGCTCACCAAGCTGCGTGCAGCGATCGTTTGCGAGCCTTCCCTGGTCAAATTCGCGGAAAGTCTGGAATTCGGCAAATACGTTCTTCTTGGCAAAGGAGAAGAGTTGACTGGAGGAAGAACTCGTCCGGCTCTGCTGGCGGATGTGTTTGAATCCTTTGTCGGCGCGCTCTATCTTGACCAAGGCCTGGAGGCGGTAACGACATTCCTTCATAGTCACGTATTCTCCCAAATTATGCTGGACGGCAAATTGCAGACGACGGATTACAAGACGGAGCTGCAGGAGCTGACCCAACATCATAATATGGGCGTACTTGAGTATCGGATCGTCGAGGAACGCGGACCTGCGCATGAACGGGAATTCGTGTCCGAGGTATTCATGGAAGGACGCGGCCTGGGCCGGGGAACCGGCAGATCGAAGAAAGAGGCCGAGCAGCAGGCGGCGGCCGTTGCATTGGAACGGCTTAAACAAAGCGAGCAGAATCCTTCCTAACCGGACGGGTGGCGCTTCGTATGATGCCAGGCATAGATTAGGAAATGCAGCCTTAGTCGGTCTTTTTGGCCGGGTAAGGCTGTTTTTTGTTACATTCAGCACGAGTTCCGGTTACAAGTAAATTTATATGGCAGTCCGGGGGAATCGTTTAACTAAAATTCGGGCTAAATCCTGCTGCGGAATCTGTTTTCTTCGCCTGTCCTACGGGGCCGCGGGTATGATACAATAGTCGTTAGAGGTGATCGTGAACGTATGTTTTTGAAACGGATCGAGTTAGCAGGTTTTAAATCTTTTGCCGACAAGACGGAAATGGAATTCGTCCGGGGCATTACCGCTGTAGTAGGACCTAACGGCAGCGGAAAAAGCAACATCTCCGACGGGATTCGCTGGGTGCTCGGCGAACAGAGCGCCAAATCGCTGCGCGGCGGAAAGATGGAGGATATTATTTTCGCCGGAAGTGATGCCAGGAAAGCGGTAAATTACGGGGAAGTCTCCCTGACGCTGGACAATACCGACCATGCTCTGCCGCTCGACTTCAGCGAGGTAACCGTTACCCGCCGGGTTCACCGCAGCGGAGACAGCGAATATCTGATTAACAAGCAGTCTTGCCGGTTGAAGGATATTACCGAGCTGTTTATGGATACGGGGATCGGAAAAGAAGCCTATTCGATT
Organism: Paenibacillus sp. FSL R5-0407; assembly: GCF_038009185.1. Lineage (NCBI taxonomy): Bacteria > Bacillati > Bacillota > Bacilli > Caryophanales > Paenibacillaceae > Paenibacillus > Paenibacillus sp. FSL R5-0407. Next base: position 504,489 of record NZ_JBBPAX010000001.1, read on the forward strand.
ATCGGACAAGGGCGGATTGAAGAAATTCTGAGCACCCGTTCCGAGGATCGCAGAGGTATTTTTGAAGAAGCCTCGGGCATAGTCAAATATAAGAGCCGGAAGCGCGATGCCCGGCGCAAGCTCGATGACACCGAACAAAATCTGCTGCGCATTCACGATCTGGTCAGTGAACTTGAGGATCAAATCGGCCCGCTTAAGGAGCAGTCGGATAAGGCTCACAAATACAAGGAACTGCGCGAGCAGCTGAAAAATAAAGAAATTTCGTTATATGTCCATCAAATCGAGCAAATTCATGAGACCTGGAGCGAGGCTAACAGCAGGCTGACCAAGCTGCAGGAAGAGCAGACCGCCTTGTCCACGATCGTGTCGGCCCATGATGCAAAGCTGGAAAGCGACCGGCTAGCGCTTCGGCAGGTGGAAGATCAGATCGAGGTTCTTCAGGGGCAGTTGCTGGAATACAGTGAAAGCTTCGAGAAGAGCGAAGGATTTGGCGAAGTGCTTAAAGAGCGTGCCAAGAACCTGACGCAGAACAGGGACCAGCTTCGGCAATCGCTCGCCGTCAGTGAAGAGCGTTATGCTCAGCGGGCTGCGGAACTGGACGGTCTGGCGACTAAATTCGCTGCTGCGGAGCAGCAACTTACGGAGCTGCGAACGGAGCTGTCGGCCGAGGAAGCAAAGCTTATAGGCGTTACCGGGGGTATCAGCCAGGCGCAGGAGGAGGGCCTTAAAGGCCAACTGCTCGAAATCATGAACCTGATGGCTCAAGCAAGGGGTGAGATACGTTCCGCCGATCAGCAAAAGGAAAGCGTACAGCGCCGGATGACCCGTTCCGAAGAGGAGGGAGCCAAATGGCGCGATGAGCTTGACCGGCTGAAGGGCAAGAAGAGCGAGCTTGAGCGTGTGCTGGAGCAGCTCGGCAAAGAAATCGCCGACTTGCGAGGCAAGTACATTTCCGAGAGCGAACGCTACCAGTCGATGCAAAGACTGGCGGAAGAGAGCCAGAACGGCATCCGGAAATGGGAACAGAAGCGGGAAGGACTAGTGTCCCGCCGCGATACGATGAAGGAAATGGAAGAGGATTTCGACGGCTTTGCTCTGGGGGTAAAGGAAGTCCTGAAGGCTTCCCGTAAATCAGCCTTGAGCGGGGTGCACGGCGCGGTTGCCGAGCTGATCCGGGTACCGGAGAAGCTGGAAATCGCCGTGGAAACGGCGCTCGGCGCTGCGATGCAGCACATCGTGATGGAGAACGAATCCGTGTCCCGGCAAGCGATCGCTTTCTTGAAGCAGCGCCAGCTGGGCCGAGCGACGTTCCTGCCGCTCGACGTGATCCGGCCGCGGCAAATTTCGGCCGCTGATAAGCGCCAAATGGAGGATGCCGACGGCTTTGTCGGCATCGGTGCGGAGCTTGTTGGCTTTGAGCCGAGATACGCCGATATCGTTGGCAGCCTGCTCGGCAATGTGGTTTTCGCCAGCGATCTGGAGCGGGCGAACAAGATGGCGGCGCGCTGCCAGTACCGGTTCCGCATCGTGACGCTGGAGGGTGATGTTGTCAACGCCGGCGGCTCGATGACCGGGGGCAGCCAGCACAGAAAGAACAGTAACCTGCTGGGCCGGAAGCGCCAGCTGGATCAGCTGGCAGGGGACATCAAAGAGAGCGAAGATATGCTGGATAAACTCCGCAAAGGCCTTAAAGATGTCCGCGAACAGATGGAGGCGGCGGAACTTGAATTGGATCGCCTTCGTGAAGCTGGCGACAACAAGCGTACGGAGGAGCAATCCATAGCCGGCGACTTGAAGCAGGTCGATCATGAATGGAGACATGTTTCGGAACAATTCCAGCTATATGGCCAGGAAAAGGGTCATTACCTCAAGGAATTGGAGGATCTGGACAAGAATAAGGCGGACGCTGAAGCGAAGCTGGCGGAACTGGAGAAAGAAGAGCAGACTGTCCAGCAGTCCATTCAAGCCGCCGAGTTTGCGCGTAAAGCCAATGAATCGGCCAAAGAAGAACTGCAGGATCTTCTCACTGGTCTTAAAGTTCGCGAAGGCAAGCTGGATCAGGAAGGCTTTTCGCTCCGCGAGCAGCTGCGGCGCGCCGAAGAAGATTGCGGCATCCTGAAACAGGAGCTTGATCAGAACCGCAGCATTTTGCAGTCGATCGAGTCTGATTTAAAACAGAATGAGCGGCAAAGCGTAACCCAGCGCCAAGATCTTAACGATTTTAAATTGAAGAAGGAACGCGCCGGCGAGCAATTGGAATTGGAACGGGCCTCCCGCTCCGTGCTCGTGAAGAAGCTGGAGGAAGGCGAAAGCGAAACAAAAGAGCAGCGCCTTGGGCTGAAAACGGTCGAAGAACAACTGCGTCAAACCGAAATCCAAGCCAATCGTCTCGATGTGGAGCTGGATAATATTTTGCGCAAGCTCGGCGACGATTACGAACTTAGCTATGAGCGGGCCAAGATGCTTTATACAGTGCCCGAGGATGTTCCGCAGACTCAGGCGGACGTTAAGGAACTGAAGCGGCAGATTACGGTGCTGGGCGAAGTGAATTTGGGCGCCATCGAGGAATATCAGCGGGTCGGCGAAAGATACCAGTTCCTGAGCGAGCAAAAGAATGATCTGGTGGAAGCGAAAACGACGCTGTACCAGGTCATCAAGGAAATGGACGACGAAATGTCCAAACGATTCAAAACGACATTTGATGCGATCCGCCGCGAATTCGTCATCGTATTCTCGAAGCTCTTCGGCGGAGGACGTGCCGATCTCATCCTGATCGATCCGGAGAATCTGCTCGAAACCGGGATTGATGTCGTAGCTCAACCGCCGGGCAAAAAGCTGCAAAACCTGCAGTTGCTTTCGGGCGGAGAACGCGCCTTGACCGCCATGGCCCTGCTGTTTGCCATTCTGCAGGTTAAGCCTGTGCCGTTCTGCGTGCTCGACGAAGTGGAGGCCGCGCTGGATGAAGCGAACGTGGTGCGGTTTGCCCAATATTTGCGTGAGTTTTCCGAACAAACCCAGTTTATCGTCGTTACGCACCGCAAAGGAACGATGGAAGAAGCGGACGTCCTCTACGGGGTAACTATGGAAGAGGGCGGCGTGTCGAAGCTCGTATCCGTGAAGCTCGAAGACGAGGAAACGATGGAAATCGCTTGATGAGAATATACTAGGAGGGAACCTATGAGTTTCTTTAAAAAACTAAAAGAGAGCATCGCCTCCAAAACCGAGTCGGTAACTAAACAGTTCAAGGACGGACTGGAGAAAAGCCGCAAAGGGTTTGTGGAAAAAGTAACCGAGCTGGTGACGCGGCGCAAAAAAATAGACGAGGAATTTTTTGAGGAGCTTGAAGAAATTCTAATCGGTGCCGATGTCGGCGTGAATACGGTAATGGACCTGATCGATGAGCTGCGTTCCGAAGTGAAAAAACGCCGGATCGAAGATGCGGCAGAGCTTCAGCCGATCCTGTCCGAAAAGCTCGTGGGGCTGCTGCGCGGAGACGAGAACAATGACTTGAAGCTGAATCCCGATGGAATCACCGTCATTCTGTTTGTAGGTGTCAATGGAGTCGGTAAGACGACGACGATCGGGAAGCTTGCGCACCATTACAAGCAACAGGGGAAAAAAGTGATTATGGCGGCAGGAGACACGTTCCGTGCCGGTGCGATCGAGCAATTGGAAGTTTGGGGCAATCGGGTCGGCGTAGATGTCATCAAGCAGCAGGCCGGTTCCGATCCGGCCGCGGTGATGTTCGACGCGGTTCAGGCAGCCAAGCAGCGCGGAGCGGACATTCTGCTATGCGATACGGCGGGCCGCTTGCAGAACAAGTCCAACCTTATGGAGGAGCTGAACAAGATCTTCCGCGTCATTCAGCGGGAGATTCCGGGCGCTCCGCATGAGGTTCTCATGGTGCTTGATGCTACTACCGGCCAAAACGCGCTAAGCCAGGCGAAGCTGTTCGGCGAGAAGAGCGGCGTCACAGGCCTTGTATTGACTAAGCTGGACGGTACGGCCAAGGGCGGGATCGTCATTGCAATCCGCCAGGAACTGAGTTTGCCGGTGAAGCTTGTCGGCCTCGGCGAAAAGATGGAAGACCTGCAGAAGTTCGATTCCGAGCAATTCGTACACGGCTTGTTCGCCGGTTTGATCAAGGAAGAGGAAGAATCCGAGGAAGAGCAAGTGTAACCGTTTTGGGCTAATGTCCATATGTTTATAGAATAATGAGATCAAAAAAAGGAGGCGAAATGATGGCCAATACGCATACTTATCCACGCCGGGAGGAGATCGCTAATGCGATAACTCATGGGATCGGAGCGCTGCTCAGCTTGGCGGGACTGGTGCTGCTGATCGTCTTCTCCAGTATGAAGGGTACGGCCTGGCATGTCGTCAGCTTTACGATTTACGGGGTGAGTATGCTGCTGTTGTATTCGTGTTCGACATTGGTACACAGCTTCAAAGAGGGCAAGATTAAGGATCTGTTCGAATTTTTCGATCATTCCTCTATCTATATTTATATCGCTGGAACGTACACTCCGTTCTTATTGGTAGCGGTCCGCGGCCCGCTTGGCTGGAGCTTGTTCGGGATCGTCTGGGGGATTGCCTTGCTCGGTGTCGTGTTTAAAGCCTTCTTCGTCAAAAGATTCCTGTTCATGTCTACGATCTTCTATCTCATCATGGGGTGGCTGATCGTGATTGCCTGGGGTCCGTTAGTGGCGGCCGTGCCTAATCCGGGCATTGTGCTGCTGGTTACCGGAGGGCTTCTCTACACGCTTGGCACCGTGTTTTATGTGTGGCGTGCGTTTCCTTATCATCACGCCATCTGGCATCTGTTCGTCCTTGCGGGCAGCGTGACGCATTTCTTCGCGATCCTGCTGTATCTTCTCCCGCATCGATGAGAGAGGTGAACAACCACTGGAGCTTATGCTCCGGTGGTTGTTGCTTTTTTTGTAGCACTGTTGTAACTTGATTGGATAAATTCCAACGATCCGGCCGGGCCCCCGAATATTGGACACTTTAGGATCAAACCCTGGTTACACGCAGTTATACGGCAATTTTAAATGCAGTTACTTCGTTTTTCTCTAACTTTTCTATAAATTGAGCAGGGGAGTAGCCGTATAAACTCATGTGAATTCGGCGGTTATTATAGAAGTCCATGAATTGGTCAAGAACATCGAATGCTTCTTCAAAACTCATAAAGATATGGCATCTGAAACACTCTCGTTCCAAGATGCTGTGAAACGATTCAATATACGCATTTTTGTTTGGCGTTCGATTCGGTGTTCTTTCATGGATCAGCATTTCGTTGTTTTCAAAAAACGCTCTGAACTTGTGGCTCTTGAATTGCGGACCATTGTCGGTACGCACTACGAGTGGCGTTCCTTGCGTGTACACACTTCTTTTTAAAAGAGCCTTGTGCAGAGTAGTAAGCAAGTCTTCTGTCTTGGATTCCTTGCCACGGTACTGTCCAACTACGCTACGATCGTATACATCTATAATGCTTGCAGTGTAAAAATACCGCTCCAGGCCAGCGATGAAACCATACTTAATGTCCATTTGCCACAATTGGTTTGGACCTGTTACTTCCATGTTGTTCGCTAGTCTGCGCGGATAGGAGTGTTTGGGTTTTACAGGCTTGCCTAGGATACCAAGTTCTTTGCAGAGCCTGTACACCTTCTTTTTGTTAATCTTAAGGTTATGTTGCCGGCGTAAGGCGATGGTCAGCTTTCGGTATCCGTAGGTGTGTTCCTCGCCTTCCAACAGCTTTATAATCAGGCGTTTGATTCGTGTATCTGTCACTTTCTTCCCTTCAAAAGTATAGGAATATCCCGATACAGGACGGCCACCTTTAGGTGCTTGTTTAGGGCTCGTATGCTTGAGAGAATAGTAGTAAGTAGAATGCGGCACACCACAGATCCTAAGCACGGGACGCACCTTGTAGCCTTTCAGGATCCATTTTCGGGCCACTTGAATTGGATGTGTGGATACTTTTTTTTTACAAGTTCTCGCAGGATCGCTATCTCAAGTTCTTTCTCACCAAGAAGTTTAGCTGCCTGCTCATATTTCTGTTCCCATTCCTGGGCAGTCTGTGGATTAAGGTTATTCAGGTCTTTCTTCTTACCCATCGTTATCTCCACCTCATCTCGGTATTGTTTTACCCATTTGTATAAAGAGTAGGGGGAGATACCATGTTTTCGAGCGGTTAGTGCCACATTCCCCCGGTCCAGTGCTTCCTCGACGACCTGTATTCGCAGCTCATCGAACTTACTGTGCTGAACTCTCATTCGAACTACCTCCAGCTAATTTTTATTGTATATCGTTTAGCCTGAAAGTGTCCAAGGTGATTAGGGGGCTTTATAGGATCTCTCGTCAGAACGGCCCGATTTCAAGGAAGCATTGGATAAATGCCAACGAGATTCCATGAATCAATGCTTGGGGGCGGATTTATGCTTAACTCGTTGGATTATTTACAATCAAAAGGCATGGAAATACAAAAACAAGCAATATAGTTGGATAATCTCCAACGAAGCATGCCATCACAGCAACCTTTTCAAGTGATTGCAGATGTTAAGGGAATTTACTTGACAACGGGTTCTCCATTCGGGTATGATAGGAAACGTTGATGCGCTGTAAAGTGTTTTTCCTTGACGGAGGGGGTGCCCAGATGAGTCAAGAGAATAGGCTTGAGAAGACAAACCGGATCAACCTGTTGTTTGATTTTTACGAAACTTTGCTGACTGAGAAGCAGCAGACATTTCTCAAATATTATTTTCTCGATGATTTTTCCTTGGGTGAAATCGCCTCGGAATTTGAAATCAGCCGCCAGGCGGTTTATGAGCATATCAAGCGGGCGGAAGAGATGCTGGAAGTTTATGAAGACAAGCTCGGCTTAGTCCGTAAGGACGAAGAGCGCAGCGAGTTGCTTGCAAGACTGGGGAAAGTGCTAGAGGACAGCGAGATGTCCGCTTTACATAAAGAAACGGCCAAACAGCTCCTGCGGCAAGCTGAACAGCTGTAGCATTGGCGGCTGGATTTTAGACAATGGAACGGAGGTGACCGGGGAATGGCTTTTGAAGGATTGACAAATCGATTGCAAAGCGTGTTTAGCAAGCTTCGCGGCAAAGGTAAAGTTTCAGAGGATGATGTAAACGAAGCGATGCGCGAAGTGCGTCTGGCCTTGCTGGAAGCGGATGTCAACTTTAAAGTGGTCAAGGAATTTATCGCCAAGGTGAAAGAGAAAGCCGTTGGCAGCGAGGTCATGGAGAGCTTTACGCCAGGCATGGTAATCATCGACATCGTAAACAAGGAATTGACCGATCTCATGGGCGGCAGCCAAGCCAAGCTGGCCAAGAGCAACCGTCCGCCGACCGTAGTCATGATGGCGGGTCTGCAAGGTGCCGGTAAGACGACGACTTCGGCCAAATTGGCCAAGCTGCTTCTGAAGGGCAACCATCGTCCACTCCTGGTAGCCGGGGATATTTACCGGCCGGCTGCGATTAAACAGCTGCAGGTGCTGGGCGAACAGATCAAGGTACCTGTATTTACGCTTCCGGAAGGCAACAGCCCGGTTGAAATTGCACGTCAGGCTTTGCAGCATGCAAAGGATAACGGCAATGACTACCTGCTGATCGATACGGCGGGCCGGCTGCATGTCGACGAGGCTTTGATGGAGGAACTCCGTCAAATCCATGAAGTGACCAAGCCGGATGAAGTACTCCTGGTCGTGGATGCCATGACAGGTCAGGATGCGGTAAACGTAGCCGAGAGCTTCAATCAGCAACTGACACTGACCGGTGTCGTACTCACGAAGCTGGATGGCGACACCCGAGGCGGCGCGGCCTTATCGGTTAAAGCCGTGACGGGTTGTCCGATCAAATTTGCCGCCCTCGGCGAGAAGATTGATGCGCTCGAACCGTTCCATCCGGAACGGATGGCTTCCCGGATTCTGGGCATGGGCGATATGCTGTCCCTGATCGAGAAGGCGCAGTCCAATATCGATGCCGAGAAAGCTAAGGAAATGGAACGGAAAATGCGCAATGCGGAATTTACGTTCGACGATTTCCTGGAGCAGATGGACCAGGTGAAGAAGCTTGGACCGCTTGACCAGATCATGGACATGATTCCGGGCATGGGCAAAATGAAACAGATGAAAGACATCAAGGTCGATGAGAAGCAAATGGGCCGGGTGGAAGCCATCGTTCATTCCATGACCAATCAGGAGAAGCAAAATCCTGACATGATCAATCACAGCCGCCGCAAGCGGATTGCCGCAGGCAGCGGGACTACGCTTGCGGATGTAAACCGCTTGATCAAGCAGTTCGACGAAATGCGGAGAATGATGAAGCAGTTCTCCGATATGATGGGACCTAAAGGCAAAGGTTCGAAGATGATGAAGCAGCTCGGCAAAGCGGGCAAAGGCATGAGATTTCCATTCCGGTAACAGGACCTTACCTTGCCGGATGAAATATAAGCATGGATTGATTTTTTAAAGGAGGTGAATTTCGTGGCAGTTCGTATTCGTTTGAAACGCATTGGTGCTCATAAAGCTCCTTTCTATCGTATCGTGGTGTCGAATTCCCGTTCCCCGCGTGACGGCCGTTTTATCGAGGAGATTGGTTTCTACAACCCGGTTGCTGAACCGGCAGTAGTTAACATCGACGAAGAGAAAGCTTTGAAATGGCTGCAAGACGGTGCACAAGCATCTGATACCGTTCGCAACCTGCTCAGCAAAGCGGGCGTAATGAAGAAATTTCATGAGCTTAAGCAGCAGAAATAATTGCTGATTCGGAGGGTCTCATATGGAACAATTAGTCGGCGTTATTGCGAAGGCTCTTGTTGATCATCCGGACGATGTCCGTGTGGAGGTCGTGGAGAAGGAACATCTGATTGTGTATGAACTTTCCGTACATCCCGATGATGTAGGTAAAGTGATCGGCAAGCAGGGAAGAATCGCCAAGGCACTCCGCACGGTTGTAGCATCGGCAGCCGTTAAGATGGATAAGCGGGTTACCGTGGACATTCTGTCTTAAAGCTATACGAAAGAGGGTTAGGATGTTTGTCCTAACCCTTTTTCGTACATGCTGAAGCTGGGGAGGAACGGAATGAAAAAGAGATTTGGATTGTGGGCGTGGACCAGCTGCATTCTGCTGGTATGCTTGCTGGCCAGTCTTTATTATAATTTTAAAGGGTTGCCCTACAAAAAGGCACAGGACCAAAGTTATTCAGCGATGATAAATCAGTCGTTCGGTAATGGATTGAAAAATGCGTTGACGGAAACCGATATGGTCATTGAAAGTTTAAGAGATCGTGCATCGGATGCCTCGGTTATGCAACGTCTGGGCATTTTGTCGGCAAATCTAAAAACGGTGGAGACCGCTTTTATATCCATGGATCCTGCTTTTGCAGCACAGGGCTCTTCCACCTATTTAATGTACAATGTAATGACGGATTATTATAACTTTGTCCAACAGGATGTGGCCGAAGAAATCAATAATCATATGTTGGATAAGGATGAAGGGCGTAATAAGATTATCAGGGCTATGGAAATGATGACTGAGGATCTTACCGAGCTTCATCGCCAGTTTCCTGAGGATGAGGTCATCATGTGGAGACCTGCCCGAATGGAAGCGGAATGGCGGGAGACGGTCCGCAACATCGTATTGCGTAAAGATCAGCTCGATTTATATGAACGGCTGAAGATTAAATACGGCTTCGATGCGAATGATAACGCTTCGTGAGGAAGCCAGAACAATGCTTTGGAGGTAATTATGTCGGAATCATTATTGTCAGTTGGAAAAATAGTGAACACGCATGGAATTCGCGGCGAACTGAAAGTGCTGCTTCAAACGGATTTTCCTGAGGTGCGCTTTGCACCGAAGGCAAAGCTGATGATGACACACCCGGAACGGGGCGAGCAAATCTCGGTTACGGTGGCTGCTGCTCGTCCGTATAAGCAGATGTACATCGTAAAATTTAACGAGTTCGACAATATCAATGAAGTAGAAAAATTTAAAGGGTTCGAGTTAAAGGTATCCAAGGACAATTCCGTTGAACTGCCGGAAAATGAATACTATTTTCATGAAATCATCGGTTGCCGCGTTGTGAATGAAGCAGGTGAAGAAATCGGGGTTATCGAGGAAATTTTGCGTCCCGGCGCCAATGATGTATGGGTGGTTAAACTCCCGTCGCGCAAAGAACTGCTGCTGCCTGTCATCGATGACGTTGTGCTGGATGTGGATGTAAAGGCTAAACTGGTCAAGATCCACCTGATGGAAGGACTGCTGTAATCATGCGGATGGATGTATTAACCCTGTTCCCGGAAATGTTTGACGGGGTATTTCACAGCAGCATTCTTGGAAAAGCCCAGGAAAAGGGGATCGTTTCTTTAAATGCGGTCAATTTTCGGGATTATTCCGGAAATAAGCATGGAACCGTCGACGATACGCCCTACGGGGGCGGAGGCGGCATGGTGCTTAAGCCGGAGCCGATATTCCGGGCTGTCGAGGACTTGCTGTCCAAGAGCAACGAAAGAACAGGTGAGCAGCTTCAAACCACTGCTGATGATTCAATCCCTGCCGTAGTCGCGACTGAATCCCAGCGACCTCCACGCGTCATTCTGATGTGTCCCCAAGGGGAGCCGTTCTCTCAGCGGAAGGCGGAGGAATTGGCCGGCGAGGATCATCTGATTTTTGTTTGCGGCCACTATGAAGGCTACGATGAGAGGATTCGGGAGCATTTAGTGACGGACGAACTATCGATCGGTGACTATGTTCTGACCGGAGGAGAACTTCCGGCCATGGTCATGATCGACAGCATTACCCGTCTCTTGCCTGGTGTGCTGGGGAATGAAATGAGCGCGGTAACCGATTCGTTCAGCACAGGATTATTGGAATACCCGCATTATACCCGTCCGGCCGAATTTCGCGGCTGGAAGGTGCCGGACATCCTGCTGAGCGGCCATCATGCCAATGTTGCCGACTGGAGGCGCAAAGAAGCACTGCGCCGTACCTGGCAGCGCCGTCCCGATCTATTGGAAACATTGGATTTATCCCCGCAGGATATAAAATGGCTTGAAGAGTTTCGGAATGAGACTAAATAATTGAATTACTCGAGCGAATAGAGTTTATTTATAAGGGACCGACAAGAAGGACCGCGGCATTGCTGCGGTTCTTTTTTGTGTTCAAAGGGAATAGGACGTCGTTTGGAATACATACGATATGATATTTCCCGATTAATTTAGCGAGGGCTAGGGGAAGAGTTTTGTGTTGCTCGCAAGGGAGATATGGAGGTGACGGATGCATCGATTTTGGGAAAAGGTGATTAAGCCTTTGATTTTATCGGTACAGCCGAAAGTGATCGTAGAAATAGGTTCCTTCACAGGAATGAATACGTTCAAACTACTGGATTATTGCCGTTATACCGGAGCCAAGTGCGTGGTGATTGATCCCGCTCCTTTGTATGACGTCCAATTAATGCAGCGTTATTACGGTGATACAGTCAGCCTGTACGAAACCTTGAGTCTGGAGGCACTTCCCCTAATCGGGGCATATGACATGGTATTAATCGACGGGGATCATAATTGGTACACCGTTTATCATGAGCTAAAGCTTGCAGAGCAGATGGCCCAAAGAGAAGGGCTTCCTTTTCCGGTCACGGTGCTTCACGATACGGGCTGGCCCTATGGAAGAAGGGATATGTACTACTCTCCGGAAACCGTCCCTGAAGCTTACCGGCAGCCATGTAAAAAGAAGGGGTTACAGCGCGGCTACACAGGGCTTTTGGAAGCTGGAGGTTTCAACAGTACGGTTCATAATGCGGTTCAGGAGCATGGTCCTAAAAACGGCATCTTAACGGCGATCGAGGATTTTTTGATGGAGACGGAGCACGCTTTGTCTTTTTACGAACTATCATCAAATAACGGGTTGGGGGTTATTGTTCCGGATAACGAACGGCTGCGAGGCTCGGTCAAATATATATTGGACTCATCGGGTCTATGAGAATTGTCCTCAGTGGCTCTATCTAATGTGAAAGGAGTAAACCTTGTGGTACTTGTTTCCATCTTAATTTTGACCAAGAATCGGCTGGATTTGACAAAGCGTTGCATAGAAAGCGTCTTGAAGCACACACCAGAACCTTTTGAATTTGTGTTTGTTGATAACGATTCCGATGACGGGACTCCAGATTATTTGAGGTCTTTAAATTTTGGAAAGGTTATCCGCAATAAAATAAACCGGGGATTTGCCGGGGGGATCAATCAGGGATTGCGCGAAGTTAGCGGGGATTACATCCTGCTGTTAAACAATGATACGGTCGTTACCCCGCATTGGCTTGGTAAGCTGTTGGCCTGTATTGAACGTGATCCGAACATCGGGGTAGCCGGACCTATGTCATACCACGTCGCTCCAATTCAGCGGGTTTCGGACGGGGGACCTGATGGTCTGGAGGAACTTGATGAGTATGCGGAACGAAGGGGAATACAATATGCGGGGAAAGGCTTTTATGGTCATAAATTAACCGGATTTTGCATGTTAATCTCATCGGATGTGGTGAAGCGGATCGGCGGATTTGATGAGCGCTTTTTTCCTGGCAATTATGAGGATGACGATTTCTGTATCCGGGCCCGTATCGGCGGGTATCGACTTTGGGCAGCGGAGGATGTGTATGTCCATCATGAAGGTCATGGGACGTTCAAGGTACTATCAGAAGATTATCGGACTTTATCGCTTCAAAATGCAGAGCGTTTCCGTGAAAAATGGAATGTAGGGCGGTCCGCCTATGAGATTGATGTGTTTGGATACAATCCGTCGGACGTTGTGGAGAGGGAGACTTTCTTCGATCCGGCAAGGTATTTTATTGCTTTGAAAGATGGTTAATGGTTGCATGAAACAAGATTTTTGCGCTGAAAGTTTCACGTTAGGAGGAGTAGAAGAATATGTTGGCATTAGTATGATTTAACGGTCTGTCGTGAAAAAGATAAAGCCCTATTTCAAATGAAATGGTTGAGGTGAAGTGAATGCCTACTGGAGGGCGAAGGCGGTCGGTCAGGATCAGGAGGAGATATAGACTAAGGGGCCGTCGAAGGTTGAGTTTTATTTTTACCCGTTGGGTATCCCGGTTTGTAGCAGAGATTCGGCCGCTTTGGCCTAATATAAATGTGGAACAGACTCAGGTTGTTTTTCGCCGGATGCGGAGGCTTCAAGGCTTGCTTATTCTGATGCCTTTTACATCTAAAGAGAAACGATTGATTTTTAATGATGCAAGGCAGTTATTGGCTGTTCAAACCCGCTTTTCTATTCCCGAGTTTCATATTCGATTACAAAGATTCATCACCACGATATATCCGTTTGTCGAAAGATTAAGCGGCAGGAGCAGGCAGGCTAGAAGTTTGTCTAATGAGCTCCGTATGTTTATGGAAAGGGCAAATGACAACGGATCCGATAAAATGGCGGGAATACAACCCTCACCGGCTGAAAATAATACAGCACCTCAGGTAATCCTGCCAGTCGCAGAACCCCCAGACCCCGCTGCTCCCACACTCACCATCCCAAAACCAAACCCTTCCGTTTTAGTGAATTTATTAAATAATCTACCTTCCTATGTGATAAATACGGCAGTGAGTCCTGACCCGGCTAGCCAGAGTCGATTAAATAATGTTTTAAACGCAATTTCAACTCAGCTTTCAAATCCAGAAGGAGCATCAAATCAGAATGTTGAGTTTCAAAATGAAATACAAAATTTGAATCAGCTTTTGAGCGAAGACCCTATATCTTTTCAAGCAGTGAGCCAGGCCATTGAAGCTTTGGTGGAAGGAATTTCGGTTTCCATTGCCTCGTCAGGTCTTTCTTTTACTGAAGCCGCAAACGTTCAGCTTGCCTTGTCGACCGCCGATTTGGCGAGCCAGCAAAGATTAGCTGATTTACAAAACGCTCAGGAATGGAGCCCGACTCAAGCTGCGAATCTGCTATATGGTGCCCTAGCCGCAGTAGACATTGTGGAAAATGTGGGTACACCGGAAGCAATAGGAGAAAGAGAAGATGTAGGAGCAGCAGGGGTATCAGGTGTAATAGGAGCAACAAGAGCTACAGGGGCCACCGGTGCTACCGGAGTGACAGGTGCAACGGGTGAAGCTGGGGCGACCGGGGCGACGGGAGCAACTGGCGCAACGGGAGTAACGGGAGCAACAGGAGCAAGGGGAGAGACAGGAGTAACAGGAGCAACGGGTGAAGCTGGGGCGACCGGGGCGACGGGAGCAACTGGTGCGACTGGAGTAACAGGAGCGACAGGAGAAACTGGTGCCACTGGGGAGACAGGGGTAACCGGAGGAACTGGAGCAACGGGAGTAACCGGGGCAACGGGGGAGACGGGAGCAACGGGGGAGACGGGAGCAACGGGGGAGACGGGCGCTACAGGAGCGACAGGGACAACAGGTGCCACTGGGGAGACTGGGTCGACAGGAGCATCGGGTGTAACAGGAGCAACGGGAGGAACTGGAGCGACGGGAGGGACTGGTGCAACAGGAGAGACTGGAGCGACAGGAGTAACAGGGGCTACCGGAGTTACCGGAGAGACTGGAGCAACAGGAGCAACAGGAGCAACAGGTGCCACTGGAGTAACGGGCGTAACAGGTGCGATAGGAGCAACGGGAGAGACGGGGGCAATTGGGGAGACTGGTGCGACAGGAGGAACTGGAGCAACTGGGGCGACAGGAGAGACTGGGGCGACAGGTGAGACGGGAGTAACAGGAGAAACTGGTGCAACTGGTGTAACTGGGGCAACAGGAGGAACTGGAGCAACGGGGGAGACAGGCGTTACCGGAGCAACAGGAGAAACAGGAGCACCAGGAGGAACTGGAGCGACGGGAGCAACAGGAGAGACAGGTGCGACAGGAGAGACTGGGGCGACAGGTGAGACGGGAGTAACGGGAGCTACAGGAGAAACTGGTGCAACTGGTGTAACTGGGGCAACAGGGGCGACGGGAGAAACTGGGGCTAGGGGAGTAACAGGAGCAGCGGGAGAGACAGGGACGACGGGAGAGACAGGGACGACGGGAGCAACAGGAGAGACAGGAGCAACAGGTGCAACGGGAGTAACAGGAGTCACTGGAGCTACCGGAGCGACAGGAGCAACAGGTGCAACAGGTGCCACTGGAGTAACGGGCGTAACAGGTGCGACGGGTGAGACAGGTACGACAGGAGCCACCGGAGCAACGGGTGTAACAGGAGCAACAGGAGGAACTGGAGCAACAGGTGCAACAGGTGCAACAGGAGTAACAGGAGCAACAGGTGCAACGGGTGTAACAGGAGCAACAGGAGTAACAGGAGCAACAGGAGAGACAGGAGCAACAGGTGCAACGGGAGTAACAGGAGTCACTGGAGCTACCGGAGCGACAGGAGCAACAGGTGCAACGGGAGCAACGGGAGTAACCGGGGCAACGGGAGAGACAGGCGCTACAGGGGCAACCGGAGCAACGGGTGAGACGGGGTCAACAGGAGCGACAGGAGTAACAGGAGTAACAGGAGTAACAGGAGTAACAGGTGCTACAGGAGAGACAGGATCAACGGGAGAAACTGGAGCTACGGGAGAGACTGGAGCTACAGGAGCGATAGGGACAACAGGTGCCACTGGGGAGACTGGGTCGACAGGAGCATCGGGTGCAACAGGAGCAACGGGTGAGACGGGGGCAACAGGAGTAACAGGAGTAACAGGTGCCACTGGAGTAACGGGCGTAACAGGTGCGACGGGTGAGACAGGTACGACAGGAGCCACCGGAGCAACGGGGGTAACAGGAGCGACAGGAGCAACGGGAGCAACAGGAGAGACTGGGGCCACCGGGACTACTGGAGCTACCGGAGCGACAGGAGCAACAGGTGCAACGGGAGTAACAGGAGTCACTGGGGAGACAGGAGTAACAGGAGTAACAGGTTCCACTGGTGCCACCGGGACCACCGGGGCTACCGGAGAAACAGGAGCAACAGGGGCAACGGGAGCGACGGGTGAAACTGGAGCGACAGGAGTAACAGGGGCTACCGGAGCTACCGGAGAGATAGGAGCAACAGGAGCAACAGGAGCAACTGGGGCAACGGGAGCAACGGGAGAGACTGGTGCTACAGGGGCAACAGGAGCAACGGGAGCAACGGGAGCAACGGGAGCAACTGGAGCAACTGGAGCAACTGGAGCAACAGGTTCAACAGGTGCAACAGGAGTAACAGGAGCAACAGGGGCAACAGGAGCAACAGGGGCAACAGGTGCAACGGGAGCAACTGGAGCAACAGGAGCAACAGGAGCAACGGGAGCAACAGGAGCAACAGGAGCAACGGGAGCAACAGGAGCAACTGGAGCAACCGGAGCAACCGGAGGAACTGGAGCGACGGGAGCAACGGGAGCTACCGGCGAGACTGGGGCGACGGGAGAGACAGGGTCAACGGGTGCTACAGGAGCAACAGGAGCAACAGGAGCAACAGGAGCAACGGGAGTAACAGGAGTCACTGGAGCTACCGGAGCGACAGGAGCAACAGGTGCAACTGGAGCTACAGGAGCAACGGGAGTAACAGGAGTCACTGGAGCTACCGGAGCGACAGGAGCAACAGGTGCAACTGGAGCAACAGGAGGAACTGGAGCAACAGGAGCAACAGGAGCAACAGGAGCAACAGGTGCAACAGGAGTAACAGGAGCAACAGGTGCAACAGGAGCAACAGGTGCAACAGGTGCAACAGGAGTAACAGGAGTAACAGGAGCGACAGGAGCCACTGGAGCAACGGGAGCAACAGGAGGAACTGGAGCAACGGGAACGACAGGAACCACAGGGAGTTTTGGGCAATTTCAGGTATCGGAGAACTCTCCTAATACTTCAGGAAGCTCGACTATTCCTATTGCTGCCGCGGCGACGACATTAAAAACAGTTACGATGACCAGTGTTCCTGCCGCAAGCCGGGTCTGGTTGACCGGGGTTATTGGTTGGCAGTCCACAGCCGGGACTACTATTACCCAGTTTCAAATTCTCCGTGGTGCAACCGTGATTTTTAGTACCAATCACCATGCAGCTGGCAATAGTTTTTATGTAACGACCCCTATTGATCATGTTGATTTGAGCCACGGCACGGGGAACGTAACTTATACTTTGAGTGCTTTAACTATTACAGGGACGGCTAATGCTGTTGGAGCAATTACTCTTACAGCGGCAATCATAAATCCTTGATTTTGCAGCGAGGTGGGGATGCTGTTTACTATCAGTCTGTGTATGATTGTCAAGAATGAAGAAGATACTTTAGATCGGTGTCTGGATTCGGTAGCGGAAATTATGGATGAGATCATCATCGTTGATACGGGGTCCACGGATCGGACAAAAGAGATAGCCCGGCGTTATACAGATTGTGTCTATGACTTCGAATGGATAGAAGATTTTGCGGCTGCTAGAAATTACGCTTTCGGTTTAGCGACTCAGAGCTATATTTTTTGGCTGGATGCGGATGATGTGCTCGAGGAGCCGGATCAGATAAAACTGATGGAATTAAAAAATGCATTAGAGCCAGACATCGACACGGTTTCTATGGAATATCATCTGGCTTTTGACGAATTTGGAAATGTAACGAGCAAATTAAGGAGAAACCGACTTGTCAAAAGGGAAAATCAATTTCGCTGGATCGGTGCGGTTCATGAATATCTTGAGGTTTATGGAAAAGCAATTCATAGCGATATTGCTGTAACTCATCGGAGCGTCCGGCATGATAGTGACAGGAATCTTAAGATCTATGAGAACAGGCTTGAAAAAGGTGAAACATTTTCCCCGAGAGATATTTTTTATTTTGCCAATGAACTTAAGGATCATAGACAGACTGAGCGGGCTATTCGCTATTACGAGGAATTTTTGGATAGTGGGCAAGGCTGGGTAGAGGATTGTTATTCCGCCTGCGGGAGAATGGCGGATTGTTATCACATGCAGGGTGATCAGGAAAAAGAACTGGAGGCAGTGCTTCGCTCCTTCCGCTACGGAAAACCTAGAGCGGAGTTCTGCTGCAGACTGGGCTTTTATTTTTTACAAAATCAGAATTTGGAGACGGCTATTTACTGGTATACCCAAGCTACTTGTGACACCGACTTTAATTCCCGCTGGGGACTCAGCAACCAGGCTGTGTACACTTGGTTACCTCATTTACAGTTATGCGTTTGTTACGATCGGATCGGCAATTATGAGCTAGCTCAATTCCATAATGAAAAGGCAGCTGCATTTCGTCCGGAGGATCCGCGTATTATATACAATCGGACTTATTTAGCGAAGAGGTTGTCTGGGGAAGAGGCACAAATAAATTAGACGAATCAACAGATTTTTTTTAAGAAGCAGGTGCATTTCCTGAAGAACGGGGTAATAAATAGATAGCAAGATCAGTGATTTGTTGATTCGTGCAGGAGGTAAGAATGAATATGGAACAACAACAAGAGACATCAGAGATGCAAGTTCAGCATCAGCAAGAAGATATACAGCGGGACGAGGAACGTATGCTGACGGTTGATGATATTTTAGAGTTTTATGCTGGCCGTCACTAGCGCGCTCTCTCAAAAAGGAGGTTATCATCATGATGGGATTTTTAATTGATCCACTTGAAACGGAGCAGGAATTGTTAAGCGAGGTATTACCTTACGAGTAATAACCGGTTCCAGGCTATATGTTCAATTCTGAATTTACTTTCAATCCATGGTTTAAGCGATAAGATGATTTCTGGATGTATCAGAAGTCATCTTTTTTAATGGGCGAAAAACAAAAAAAACCACTTCCTTCCCATAGAAATGGGAGAGAGCGGTATTAAGTATGGTCGGAGTAGCGGGATTCGAACCCAAGGCCTCACCCACCCCAAGGGTGCGCGCTACCTGACTGCGCCATACCCCGATCCAAAGACGCAATAAGTCGCCGGTATAATAGCTTGATTATGCGGATTTGCGGGCATTGTACGATAGCCCGAGCGAATGGTTTGCGTCTCAAAATATCGTTTTCAACGTAATTATAGCGTATAGGCGCGCACCCCTGTGCTAACTTTTCGCGAGTAAACACAGCATTTTCTGCAGCGCATAAAGCTAACCCATCGGCTCATTTCTTGGAAATCTTCGGAGTGTGGGCGCTATTTTATTTGCTTCGATGTCCCAATTTGCGAAATTGCTGTCCGTATGTTTGTCAAATTGGGAATTATTCGAGGAGCGTATTATCATCTGAACAATTATAGCAACAGCGTTCGGCTACGAACTCATTCGCTATGCTCACAAATTGCTGAGAGTCTTCGCCGGGAAACAAGACGCGAGAACTATGACAATTGTTTGGCCAAACGATGAGCGAGTACGATCCGGACGACTGGGTGCTGTAATGCCTCGAAGCGGTAGAGCGTTCCGCAGACCGAGTATGACGACGTTTTGCAATACGTATCAACATGCGTGATCTGACGCACGGGGCCGAGATGGCTCTCGACGGATATGCTCGCGCTCTTTAGTGAGTGAGCATTGATTATTGTTTGTCGTTTCGGCAGCAGCTTCACGTGCTGATTGATGCATGTCGTCGATGTGGGAATTGCGGATTTTACGTACTAAATTACATAGGGCTTCGGCCTTTACGCATTGATTGACCAGATTATGTACCTTGCGATGAGTAAAGGGAAGGCTGCGTAATGTGGCAGCGAATCCGTACGAGGAATGGCGCAAGGGATTCGAAGCGGGCAACTAAATGAACCAGAAGCCATACTATATCTGGACGCCGAGTGAGCGTGGGAAGGCTGAGACCAAAGGAAATAATCCGGAGTCGGACCGAACGAGCAACGGTCTGACTCCGGATTAACGCTTCTTACCGCCGGGACCTCCTGATGAGCCGCTACCGCTCATAAATTGTGCAGAATGCAGCGAAAATATCTACGAAGGTGACGAGGCGGCGCGGACCAGCAAGGACGAATACAGTCATGACGAATGCCTGACGAAGTATTTGCGGAGGAGGTATGTATGGGAGCGCGGCGTTATTGGCGCGGGGTTGACGATTGATTGGAACTACGCGGAACACTGTTTATAGAGTCATGGAGCTTGCAGATGAGTGATCAAAATCTGCCTTCTAGCTTTATGGAAATTAACTTTTTGTTAAAAAACGTGATATAGATATCACCATGACCCATATTATTTATGCTGTTAGGGGCCGTATAGTAATAGACTTCCCTTACACCGTTTTCACTTAGATCGCTGTATGTTCGGTGTCCCTCCCCGCCTACTATATCCGTAACCTGAGTGTAGGTCATCCCGATACTCAGTTTCTCGTATTCAGACTCCGATAAGACACTATAAAAGAGCGGGTCCCAAAATTCTATACTAAAATTAATCAAAAGAAGTATCGTAACTACAATAATGAAATTAATTGTCATTTTAATTTTTCTCATATTAATATCCATCCTTCCTGAATTTCTATAGAGACAATTTTACAATCAATAATGGTTTGGTTGTAGGAAATATCTACCAGAACGATAAGGGGCGGATCATCATCAGATACGTAAAAATAGATACAGCGAAAAAGGAACGCACTCGACAACGCTTCGGGCGTCACTCCGCGACAGACACAGGATAAGTTACGCTAGATTCCAGAGGACATTATGGATCGCGGCGAGAGGATAGCGGCTGTACGCGCGCTACCGGGGTGCGCTTGAGGAACAGCAGATACCTCTTGTATTCTATAAAAAACAAAAAATTACCGCGTTTTTTACTTCGATGCTTAATAATTAGGTAATCCAGGTTATATTATATGAAGGAAGACGATTTGATCATAAGCGCAAACCGGAGTATCCCCCTGCTCTGAAGCGCATAAATACCTTGCTATGCTTTGAAAAATGTGATAAGATTTCTTTTGTTGTGAATTCGGTGGTCCGCTGCGGATGATGAAGGAAAACATGAGATTTTTCCGGAAGAGGCATGAACACCTGAGTGGAAGGAGGGAGTCATAGATGAATATCGTTCAAGCGATTACGCAAGAACAACTTCGCAAAGATCTTCCGAGCTTTCGTCCTGGTGACACTTTAAAAGTGTTCGTAAAGGTTATCGAGGGAACTCGTGAACGTATCCAGTTGTTTGAAGGTGTTGTTATTAAGCGTCGCGGCGGAGGAATCAGCGAAACTTTTACAGTTCGTAAAATTTCGAATGGTGTAGGTGTGGAAAGAACTTTCCCGCTTCATTCCCCGAAACTCGATAAAATCGAAGTGGCTCGCCGTGGTAAAGTGCGTCGTGCGAAGCTGTACTATCTTCGTGAACTTCGCGGTAAAGCAGCGAGAATTAAAGAAGTACGTCGTTAATTCATTAACGATCAGGGGGGCTTGGTTGAACAAGCCCCTTTACTATTTTTAAAAACAGTGATACGTTACATATTCCTTAACAAAGAGAGGTCAGGATCCATGGAGCATCAAGTTCAATCCGAGCAATCGGTCCCGTCGGACTCCCCGCAGGACCCGCCCAAGAAAGAAAAGAGCGAGGCGCTTGAGTGGTTGAAAGCTATTGTCATCGCCGTCGTACTGGTCCTCCTGATTCGCTGGCTTTTCTTTGCACCGTTTATCGTTGACGGTCCATCGATGCAGCCGAATTTCCATACCGGAGAAAGAATTATAGTGAACAAGATTATCTATGATATTCGTGGTCCGAAGCATGGGGAAGTCGTCGTATTCCATGTGCCTTCCGAAGGACGTGATTTTATCAAGCGGGTGATCGGGGTTCCCGGAGATGAGGTTAAAGTTGAAGGGGATACGGTTACAGTCAACGGTCAAGTGATTCAAGAGACATATATTCAAGACGTACTGAATGAGAAACATAACAATAATGAACTATACAATATTGAAGCCAATTTTCCGAATGAACAAGTGCCGGAAGGTACTGTGCCGGAAGGATATGTTTTCGTACTCGGGGACAATCGTTCCAATAGTACGGACAGCCGAAGAATCGGATATGTGCCTTACGGAGATATCATTGGGCGTGCCGATCTCGTCTTTTGGCCTCTGAAAGATATTGAGTTTATAAAACATTAAAAGACATCCGGTTGGGGTGCCTAATCGGGAGCTAGAGGTGAAAGAGCATGACAATTCAATGGTTTCCCGGACATATGACCAAGGCGCGGCGTCAGATTCAGGAAAAGCTGAAGCTGATTGACGTGGTAATCGAGCTGGTGGATGCACGACTTCCTTTATCCAGCAGAAATCCGATGATCGATGAGATTTTGCAAGGAAAACCCCGCTTGATCGTACTGAATAAATCGGATCTTGCCGATCCTTCGGTAACAAGACAGTGGATTGATTATTTTAAGCAAGAGGGTCATGTGGCCATCCAAGCAGATGCATCAAGTGGGCAAGGGATTAAGGAAATCCCGCAAATGGCCAAGGAGCTCATGAAGGAAAAGATAGAGAGACAACTGGCGAAAGGGATTAATCCCCGAGCAGTCCGTGCGTTAATTGTCGGGATTCCAAATGTCGGCAAATCTACACTGATCAACCGCTTGGCCGGACGCAACATCGCCGCTACAGGCGACCGTCCTGGTGTGACCAAAGGTCAACAGTGGATCAAAGTGGGGACGGAGATGGAACTGCTGGATACTCCCGGAATTCTGTGGCCGAAGTTTGAAGACCAGAATGTCGGTTACCGGCTGGCGCTTACGGGCGCGATTCGCGAGGAAATTTTGAATATAGAAGACATCGCCTTTTTCGGCGTGAAATATTTGGTGAAATATTACTGGGAGCCGTTCAAGGAACGGTTCGATTTAAAGGATCAGCCTCAGGATTTTGAGAATCCGGATGAGATCGTAGCCGTTATGGAGGCGATTGGACGCAAGCGGGGCTGTATCGTCAGCGGTGGACGCGTAGATCTGGAGAAAGCTTCGGGAATTCTGCTCCGCGAGCTTCGGGCCGGAAAACTGGGCAGATACACTTTGGAGGCACCTTATTGATTTGAACGATGTGTCTTCCAATTGATGGGAATCGCGACAAGTGATTCAAAACGAGCAGGCGTAAAATCCATATGGGTTTTACGCCTTTTTTACGCTGAAAATGGATATTTCTGCAGCTTGCTTCTCTCAAAATGGGGGCTGCTTACCGATATTAATAATATATAGTAATGTATCATCTCAGATAGCTTCCAAATCATTACCAAAACCAGATGGTTGGCGGCCCGGATGAACTTGATAAAAACGACCAAGATAAGTAAGCTTGTACTTAGGTTCGGGATTTGAAGGAGGAACTATGAGTGATTTGTTAATGTACGAAAAAGAGTACTGGCAGTCCTATCCCCATATTGCGGGCATCGATGAAGTGGGACGAGGATGCCTGTTTGGCGATGTAGTGGCATCTGCCGTTATTTTGCCGCAAGGATTAATACTCGAGGATGTAAATGACTCCAAGAAGCTGAGCGCAAAGAAGCGCGAGCAATTATATGACATTATAATGGAACACGCGGTTGCAGTGGGCATAGGCTTTTCCGATGCGGATACCATAGATCGAATTAACATCAAACAGGCTACGCGTCTCGCTATGAAGCAGGCGGTGGAGCAGTTGCCCGTTGTGCCGGATTATTTGCTGATTGATGCGGAAAAGGTGGATACGCAAATTCCGCAGCTTTCGGTGATCAAGGGAGACGCTACGAGTCAGTCCATCGCGGCTGCTTCGATTGTCGCTAAAGTTACGCGGGATCGGCTTTGCCAGGGAGAATGGGATGCACGTTATCCGGAGTACGGGATTGGGATACATAAAGGATATGCCACGAAGCTGCACCGCGAGCAAATCCAGGCGTTAGGGCCAACTCCCATGCATCGTAAAAGCTTTATGCGCAATTTGTTTGTAGAGGAACAAACTCTATTTTAAGTGCGAGTTTAAAAAGTCAGGTTTTCATGACCGAGAAGGTTGGATGAAGATAGGGACTGAGTAGCGGAGCGTACAGGAGGTACGTGAGCAACGGAAGGCCCGGCTGAATTCAAGATTCGACGTCGAATCCGCTTCATGATCTTCTTCGTCGTGGAAAGATGACTTTTTGAACAACCTCTTTAAAAATACCCGCCTAGCAAGGCGGGTTTTCCATATGAATCAAGGGCGGATGGGAGAGGAATTATGAATATCGGACCATTGCTACGCAGTGTGTTGGGAGATGCCAAACCCGGGACGCCGAAGACGCTGGAATTGAAGCCGGGCCAGGTGGTCAGGGGCACGGTATTGAGCGTATCGGAGGACGGTCAGGAGGCAGTGATACAAGTTCAAGGCGTCAAACTGCATGCGGCTCTCGAAACGCCGCTGCAAGAGGGCCAAACGACTTTGCTGCAGGTTCAGCCTCAGAACGAGGACGGCCTAATGAAGCTTAAGCCGGTTCAGTTACCGGCATCGGGAACTTTATCTGCGGCTTCGTTAGCAAGCGCTTTGGAAGCTTTGGGAATGGACGATACTCCCGGAAACCGGGAAATGCTCCAATTGATGCAGAATAACGGAATCCCTCTGACCAAAGAGAATGTTAAGCAGCTATTGAGTTTAAATGCCCAGAAGCCGGCTTCGTTGCCTATGTCTGAATGGTTCCACGCGATAGGAATTGCAATGAACCGGGGATTGCCGCTTACGGGTGAAACCGTTAAGGGATTACATCAGGCGGTATTTGGTCCGCCGTTGCATAGTTTGGTGTCTGCTTTGGAGGAGCAATTGGGAAGCTGGCTTCAGATTCAGGAGGGGCCGGAAAATTCCGGACTTACCGCAGGAAAGGCACAGAATGGCGAGAATGCAGCTGGACAAAGCGGAACCGGGATTTCTGGAGGGGCGGCTGTCGCTTTGGGAGGCGCCGAAAGATCGGCAATGTTAAATAAAGCAGGTGCAGGAGCGCCTCTCTCCTCCTTAAGTGATATTCAGGAAGGTGTGCCATCACCGGGGGCGGGTGCAAATGCGACGGCAACTTCTCAGGCTGGTGCAGGACAAGCGGCAATTCAGCAAACGGGGTCGATGAGCGATCAATTGCTTATAAAGCTGCAAAAAGTGCTTGCCGAGCTGAAAGGGGCTGTGCTGCTGGAAGGCACGGCAAATGGGGAGCCGGCGCCGGCCGGTGCGGGAACGGCCGGGCAGCTTGCCGCCAGCGGCCGGGAGGCGCTGGCGAAGGGTGCAGCTGCCGCGGCTGAGCCGGCGGCAGCCGCATTGCCAGGCGAAGGGCCCGCAGGGCCTTCGCTACAGGCACGCCCCGCCCTCACGGCTGAGCCGTGGGTGGGGCGCGTGCTGAAGCTGCTCGGTGCGGAGCACGAGCAGCAAGTGCTGCGCGCGGGCGCCTCCGGCGAACCCGCGCAACCTGCGCCTGCCGCAGGCACGGCGCAGCAGGCCGCCGCCAGCGGCGGGGGCGCGCCGCAGGCAGCGCAGCATGCGCAGGCGCCCGGCACAGCCGCGCCTGTGCCCGCGGCGGGCGGCGCATTGCCGGGCGGCGTCGCTGCGGAAGCCGCGCCGGTGACGCAGGCGCCGCCACGCGGCGAAGCTGCGGGCGCAGCAGCGCCAGGCGGACACGGCGGCCAGCCGGCGGGGCCCGCCGTCGCAGGGGGCAAGGCCGCTGCGCAGGCAGCCTTGTCTTCAGCGGCGCTGGCGGATGCCCCAGCGCCGGAAACCGGTGCCGCGGCAGGCAATTCCGCCCGCGACACGCTGAAGAGCCTGCTGCTGCAGGTTGCCGCAGCGGATGACCTGCCTGCGCCGCTCCAAGAGGCGGCCCGGCAGATCGTTCAGCAGCTGACGGGCCAACAGCTGCTATTGACGACGGACCGGACCACGCCATTCGCGCAAGTCACGATGTTCCTGCCGTTTATCGGTCCGGACGGGGAGCAGACCGCGTCGGTCCATATCGAGTCCCGGCGCGGTCGCAAAGGCGAATTGGACGCCTCCAACTGCCGCCTCTGGTTTGACCTGCAAATGAAAGCGTTAGGTCAGATCATGGTCGACGTGCAAGTTGCGGATAAAAAAGTTCTGTTGAAAATTTTCAGCGAGCAAGAAGCTACGGGCGTGTTCTTGGAATCCAGACAGCCGGAAATTGAAAGCGCCTTGGAGTCTGCCGGATACCGGCTGTTATCCCTGAAAGCAGAGCCGCTGATTCCCGCGGAAGCAGGGGAGAGTACGGGCCAGGAGCTGGGGCAATCGCAGTCCTATGCGCCAAGCCCCTATAAAGGGGTGGATTACCGGGTATGAGCAAGAAAGAGAATGAAGTATCTGTCAGTTACAAAAAGGCGGTAGCCTTAAAATATGATCCTATGCAAAATGAAGCGCCGGTGGTGACTGCTAAAGGGAGCGGGCTTTTGGCGGAGAGAATTCTGGAATTGGCACATGAAAATGCGATACCGGTTCAAGAAGACGCCGCACTTGTCGAAGTCCTTTCGAAATTGGATCTGGACCGCCAGATTCCTCCGGAGCTATATACCCTGGTTGCCGAGATATTAAGCTTTATATACCGTTCCGATAAACTTGCGGAAAGAGGGATGAAGCGTGAGTGAGCGTAAAGCCCATAATCCCCATAATCCCCATAATCCCCATAAAGCAAATTTATCTGGTGCAGGTAATACAGGCGAATTTACGAAACGTCCCGCAGATCGTCGAAAAGCTCTCGGGCAGCGCGCTGAACAGCTTGCGGCCGATTACCTGACGGGATTAGGCTACATCATTCAAGAAAGGAATTGGAGATGCCGTACCGGCGAACTGGATCTCATTGCATGGCAGGGTGATATTCTTGTTATTGTGGAGGTGCGCAGCAGAAGCAGTCGTACCAACGGCTTCGGTACGCCTGCCGAATCGGTTACTCCGCGCAAAATCAAACAAGTTCGAGATACGGCGGCTGTTTATTTGCACCATAACTCGAAGAGCAATGCCCCTATTCGCTTTGACATGATCGGTATAGTGTTAAAGCCCGATGGAGAAGCGGAGTCTTTGAATCATGTAATCGCCGCATTTTAAGATTAATTTGTGAGCGGTTCAGGGATTTGTCCATTCCAGAAGGACAAAATCTGAAAATGTCCGCCTAAAAGTGGACAAAGGGGAATAGGTCCGGCAAAACCAATAAATCTACATAAGAGGACGATTCCATAACTGAAACCTAAAGAACCCGCCCAATGCATCAAGCATTGGCGGGTTTTTCAGTCATATAAGGAGAGCCATTAAAACATCGTATCGTGACTTCGCTTGTCCAGATGCCTGTACTGGATTGCCTCAGCTACATGACTGGCCAAAATCTCGGGGCAGCCGTCCAGGTCGGCGATGGTCCGGGATAATTTTAAAATGCGGTCATGGGCCCGCATACTTAGGCCAAGTGCGTCGAATGAGGATTTTAACAACAATCCGGCATCCGGATGTAGTTTGGCATACCGCCGCAGAGCGCTGCCGGACAGCTCGCTGTTGCGGGAAATTCCTTGGTTGCGGTATCTGTGGAGCTGGATTTGCTCGGCTTTCTCCACCTCGAACCGCATTTCTTCAGAAGATAGCGGGGAAGTGTCGTTTTGCCAGTTGGTTGGCCGCGGCACCTCCACATGCATATCAATCCGGTCAAGCAGCGGTCCGGAGAGTTTTTCCCGATACTGGGCGATGCGATAGGGGTTACAGGTGCACACCGGCTGTGGGGGCTCAGCTCCAGAAAAACCGCACGGACAAGGATTTAACGAAGTTGCCAGCAAAAAACGGGCCGGAAAAGTAAACGAAGCCCTGGAACGGCTAATCGTTACCCGGTGTTCCTCCAGCGGTTGGCGCAGCATTTCTAACACTTGGCGCGAAAACTCGGGGAGCTCGTCCAGAAACAATACGCCGCGGTGGGCCAGGCTAACTTCTCCAGGTTTGGGAATGCTGCCGCCCCCGACCATACCTCCGCCAGAAATAGTATGATGCGGAGCGCGAAACGGCCGTTCCGTGATCAAACCGGTTTCCGATGGATTGAATATGCTCGCGGAGCTGTAAATTTTGGTGACCTCCAGGGATTCGTCGGAGGTCAGCGGAGGAAGAATGGTTGGCAGCCTGCGGATCAGCATGGTTTTTCCGGTACCCGGAGGACCGATAAGCATGATGTTGTGCATTCCTGCCGCCGCTATGGTAAGCGCACGTTTAATGTGCCGCTGCCCCAACACATCGCTATAATTTTCCGGTGGTTTGGATAAGCCATGAGCGTTAGTTGAGGGCTCTGAGGAAGGCGGAAGCGGGCTCCGCTGCAAATGGGCCAGCGATTCAAGTATCAGCGAATCCTCCGTGCCCCGGGATCCTCGCGATCCCATTCCTTCGGGAGACAGCTGGTTTAAATGACTAAGTCCGTATACGGTAATTCCGTCCAGCAGTAACGCTTCCGGAACATTGCCCTCCGGAACGAGAACGGAATGAAAGCCGTGACGCCTGGCCAAATCAACCATGGGCAGAACGCCGGGAACGGGTCTGAGCGCCCCTTCAAGCGATAGTTCGCCGATAATTAAGATACGCTCGTTTTCAGGCAGGGCGACCTGTCCGCTGGAGATCAACAGTCCTAGTGCAATCGCCAGATCGAAAGCAGTTCCCTCTTTCCTGAGGTCGGCCGGAGCAAGATTAATAGTGACCCGTTGGAGCGGGAAGGTATACCCGCAATTTTTGATCGCAGCCCGGACGCGGTCTACGGCTTCACGGACCGCGGAATCCGGAAGACCGACGACATGAGTCTGGGGGATACCGCTCGACAGGTCAACCTCCACTTCGATCATTACTCCGTCAATGCCATATAAACAAGCGCTGTACAGTTTGCCATACATAATAAAAGCACCTCTCTCCCGTTTGTATCGGCCGTTCAATGCGCGCGGCCGTCCAAGTGGAAAAAAGGTGCTTCCATATTTTCCGATATACTCTTGGTCCGTATATTAGAATTTTATCCTGAAAAAGTCAATAGCTCTATATTCGGATTTTCAAGATTTCAAGAATGCAAGTGCTAAGTTCACATTTTTCCAAGAAGACATCATGGTGAAAAAAGATGAATTTTATCGATAATGATCGCAATTTGATATTACTTTTTCGATAGAATTCACACAATAATACCTTACAGGTTTGTGATTGATCTCGAAATGAGATGAAAACGATATAAAAAAGTTGTGTATAAATCATGAACTTTTTAAGGAAAGCGTTTTAAAAACATGGTACAATTATTTAGGTTTAATCATTTAGCTATACCTCTAATACCGCCTGTTGATAGGAGGATTCCAAGCATGAATATCCATGAATATCAAGGAAAAGAAGTTCTGAAGCAGTATGGTGTCGCTGTTCCCGAAGGACGGGTGGCATTTACGGTTGATGAGGCCGTAGAAGCGGCGGAGGCGCTAGGCAGCCCGGTAGTGGTTGTAAAGGCGCAGATTCACGCAGGGGGCCGGGGTAAAGCCGGCGGCGTGAAAGTTGCTAAAAATTTGGATGAAGTACGGAACTATGCACAGGAGATTCTTGGCAAAGTACTGGTCACGCACCAGACGGGGCCGGAGGGCAAAGAGGTAAAACGCCTGCTCATTGAACAAGGCTGCGACATTAAGAAGGAATATTACGTCGGCGTCGTGGTCGACCGGGGCACGGGAAGCGTCGTTATGATGGCTTCGGAAGAAGGCGGAACGGAAATTGAAGAAGTAGCGGCGAATACGCCTGAAAAAATATTCAAAGAAATCGTTGACCCGGCACTAGGGCTCCAGCCTTACCAGGCTCGGAGACTGGCTTTTGCCATCAACATTCCTAAAGAGCTGGTGAACAAGGCTGCAGGATTCATGCTTGCCTTGTATGAAGCGTTTGTCGATAAGGATTGCTCCATCGCCGAGATCAATCCGCTCGTAGTTACCGGAGACGGCGACGTGATGGCGCTGGACGCCAAGCTTAATTTCGATTCCAATGCGTTGTTCCGCCATAAGGATATTTTGGCTCTGCGCGATCTGGAGGAAGAAGACGAGAAGGAAATCGAAGCATCCAAGTTCGATCTTAGCTATATCGCCCTTGACGGCAATATTGGCTGCATGGTCAATGGTGCGGGCCTGGCTATGGCTACGATGGACATTATTAAATATTACGGCGGCGACCCAGCCAACTTCCTGGATGTGGGCGGCGGTGCAACGGCCGAGAAGGTTACGGAAGCCTTAAAGATTATTTTGTCGGATTCGAAGGTGAGAGGAATATTCATTAACATCTTCGGCGGCATCATGAAATGCGATGTTATCGCTTCCGGGGTCGTTGAAGCGGCCAAGCAGGTCGGCCTGGACCGTCCATTGGTGGTTCGTCTGGAAGGAACCAATGTCGAGCTCGGCAAGAAGATTCTCGCCGAATCGGGACTGGCTATCGTTTCTGCGGATTCCATGGCCGATGGGGCCCAAAAAATCGTTGCACTCGTATCGTAACTAAACACCTTATCCATGATGGGAGGCTCGAAGTATGAGTATTTTGGTCGATAAAAATACAAAAGTCATTACCCAGGGAATCACAGGGAAAACCGCCTTGTTCCACGCCAAAGGGGCGCTGGATTACGGGACGCAAATGGTCGGAGGAACTTCTCCGGGCAAGGGCGGGACCTCGGTAGATATTGCGCTCGAAAACGGGGAAACCGTTAGTCTTCCCGTCTTTAATACGGTAAAAGAAGCCAAAGCGGCTACGGGCGCTACCGCCAGTGTCATTTATGTGCCGCCGGCGTTTGCCGCGGATTCCATACTTGAAGCGGTTGAAGCTGAACTGGAACTGGTTATTTGCATCACGGAAGGTATTCCGGTGCTGGATATGGTGAAGGTGAAGCGTTATATGGAAGGAAAAAATACAATTCTGATCGGGCCAAACTGTCCGGGCGTCATTACGCCTGGCGAGTGCAAGATCGGTATTATGCCTGGGTACATTCATCTTCCCGGCCATGTCGGCGTTGTTTCGCGCAGCGGAACGCTCACCTATGAGGCGGTTCATCAACTGACGACTCGCGGTATCGGACAGTCCTCCGCGGTCGGTATCGGCGGCGATCCGGTGAAGGGATCGGAATTCATTGATATTTTGCGGATGTTTAATGAAGACGAACAAACGCATGCAGTCATCATGATCGGTGAAATCGGCGGAACAGCGGAAGAAGAAGCTGCCGAATGGATCCGTGATAACATGAAAAAACCTGTCGTAGGATTTATCGGCGGTGTGACGGCTCCTCCGGGCAAACGGATGGGTCATGCCGGCGCGATTATTTCCGGCGGTAAAGGTACCGCGAAAGAAAAGATCTCGAAGCTGGAGGAGTGCGGCATCCGTGTAGCTCCGACTCCATCCGAAATGGGCTCTACGCTCGTCAGCGTGCTTGAAGAACGGGGCATCCTGAATAGCTGCACGACACACTAAGGTAAATCTGTTATAATAAGGTAAAGGTAAGCAACCTTCTGATCCCTATGGGCGGAAGGTTGCTTTTTTTTGTGAATGGGGGATGAAAATGGATAAACACAGCATTTTGATCGGGCTGCATGAAAGCCCGGGACTGGGGTGGAAACGGATTTCCGACATTGTAACCAACAGAACGGATTGGGAACATGCATTACAATTTTCTCCGGGCGATTGGATGGAATGCGGACTGGAGGCGGAACTGGCTCTAAAGATGGCCGGGCATTTTAAGGCATCCTGGATTCAAGAGCGGATGGAACTAATGGAACGGAAGGGGGTTGTTCCGGTCACCGTTTTTGACGATGCGTATCCTATATTAATGAAGGAAACGGGCAGACCCCCTTGGGTACTGTATACGGTCGGCAACCAAAGACTGCTGGCAGACCTCTCCATTGCAATGATCGGGACGCGCATGCCGACAGCTTATGGTCGTAAAGTCGGCATCATCCTAACCGAAGCATTATGCTCTCGCGGAGTCACGATCGTCAGCGGATTGGCACGAGGCATAGACGGCGTTTGCCATGAGGCTGCGCTCCAAGCCGGGGGAGCTACGATTGCGGTTCTGGGGACGGCCGTCGATGAAATCTATCCCCGTGAGCATGCCTCGCTCTACAGGCGAATTGTGGAGCAGGGATTAATTGTATCCGAATATCCGATAGGCACTAAGGGGCACCCCGGCATGTTCCCCCAGCGGAATCGCATCATTGCCGGAATGACCCGGGGAACAGTAGTAGTGGAAGCGGATATGCGCAGCGGCTCGCTGATTACGGCGGATCAGGCGCTCGAGGAAGGTCGCGACGTCTTTGCCGTGCCAGGCCCCGTGACTTCGCCAAAAAGTCGAGGAACGCTGGGACTGCTTAAGCAAGGGGCCAAAATCGTGACGGAGCCAAGTGATATTCTGGAAGAATACGAGCACCTGCTTTCAGTCGCTTCGCCCTCAGTCACACAGGAGCCGCCGAGAAACGAGTTGACAATAGACGAGCGGCGCATATACCATATGTTGGAGCAGGGGAACTCCACTTTTGAAGAGCTGATGAAGGAGTCCGGGTGGGATTTTGGACTTTTACATTCAGTTCTGTTATCTTTAATCATGAAAAAAGCGGTAGTTCAATTACCCGGTTCTGTTTATAAGATTATATAGTCCATTCCTAACCGAGAGTGGCTTGAAACGAAGACTATATACTATTTTATCTAAAGGATAGCCCTGATTTTAAATGATGCATAAGAGTAACGGACTGTTTGAGAGGAGGATGAACCTGTGGCGGATTCACTCGTCATCGTGGAGTCGCCTGCCAAGGCGAAGACGATTGGCAAATATTTAGGGAGCAAATACATCGTGAAAGCTTCAATGGGTCATGTGCGTGATTTGCCCAAAAGCCAAATCGGGGTTGAAGTCGAGAACGACTTCAGTCCAAAGTATATAACTATAAGAGGAAAAGGTTCCGTCTTAAAGGAATTGAAGGATGCCAGTAAGAAAGTCAAAAAAATCTATCTGGCGGCTGACCCCGATCGCGAAGGTGAAGCGATAGCTTGGCATTTGGCCCATGTCCTGGACGTGGACCAGACGGAGACCTGCCGAGTCGTGTTCAATGAAATAACGAAGCAGGCCGTTAAGGATGCTTTTAAGACCCCGCGCAAGATCAACATGGATTTGGTCAATGCCCAGCAGGCACGACGGATTTTGGACCGCCTAGTCGGTTACAAAGTTAGTCCGCTTCTCTGGAAGAAAATCAAGAAAGGAATGTCGTTCGGGCGTGTTCAATCCGTTGCGTTAAAGATCGTGTTGGACCGTGAGAACGAAATTTCCGAATTTGTGCCGGAAGAATACTGGAGCATCACGACAAAACTTAAAACGGACGATACTTCGTTCGAAGCAAAATTTCACAAATTTAATGGCGAAAAGCTGGAGCTAAAGAATGAACAGCAGGTTCAAGATGTTTTGAAATCGATTGGAGAGTCTGCGTTCAATGTCACCGAAGTGAAGGAGAAGGAACGTTTAAGACATCCTGCCGCTCCTTTTACGACCAGTTCCCTGCAGCAGGAAGCCGCGCGCAAGCTGAATTTCCGCGCCGCCAAAACGATGTCGGTCGCCCAACAGCTTTATGAAGGCGTCGATCTGGGCAAAGAAGGCACTGTCGGTTTGATTACCTATATGCGTACAGATTCGACGCGGATTGCCTCTTCAGCCCAGGAAGAAGCCAAAGAATATATAACGGGTAAGTTCGGCGATGATTATGCTCCTGAATCCCCGCGTCAATATTCCAAAAAGGCAGCCAGCGCCCAGGATGCGCATGAAGCGATCCGTCCTACCTCTGCGTTGCGCGACCCAGAGTCGGTCAAAGCGTTTACGAGTAGGGATCAATTCAGGTTGTATAAATTGATTTGGGAGCGTTTTATGGCCAGCCAAATGGCATCTGCGGTCTTGGACACGATGTCGGTTGATATTGCCGCAGGAGATGCCATTTTCCGAGCTGTCGGTTCGAAAGTCCGTTTTCCCGGGTTCATGAAGGTTTATGTAGAAGGCAATGACGACGGCACGACGGATGATAATAAATTTCTGCCTCCTCTTCATAAAGGAGAACAGCTCATATTAGAAGAAATCGAGCCGAAACAACACTTTACCCAACCGCCGCCGCGCTATACCGAGGCGCGTCTGGTCAAAACGCTGGAGGAACTCGGCATCGGGCGTCCGAGTACGTACGCACCGACCTTGGAGACGATACAAAAGCGCGGGTATGTTGCAATTGAAGAAAAGAAGTTTGTGCCAACTGAATTAGGCGAACTCTTAATCGAGCAAACGGAGCAGTTTTTCCCCGAAATACTCAACGTGGAGTTTACCGCCAATATGGAAGAAGATCTTGACCATGTCGAAGAGGGCTCCGAAGATTGGGTACGGGTGCTCGGCGAGTTTTATGAATCGTTCGAAAAACGGTTGCGTGTGGCCGAGGAAGAAATGAAAGAAGTCGAGATCGAAGATGAGGTTTCGGATGAAATCTGCGAGAAATGCGGTAAGCCGCTCGTGTATAAGCTTGGCCGATTCGGTAAGTTTCTGGCCTGCTCGGGATTTCCCGACTGCCGCAACACAAAGCCGATCATCAAGGATATCGGAGTAACTTGTCCGAAATGCAAGGAAGGTCACGTCGTCGAACGCCGCAGCAAGAAAGGCAGAGTGTTCTACGGCTGCGACAAATATCCGGAATGCGATTTTGTTTCCTGGGATAAGCCTTCACCGAAACCATGTCCGAAATGCGGCTCACTGGTGGTGGAGAAGCGGAACAAGCAAGGGGGCAAGCTTCAATGTACCTCCTGTGATTTCGTGGAGCAAATTGAAGAGCAGGACGATGACGCGGCGGAAGAATAGGCATAAGAAAAAGAACAGCATGATCTGGGGGGATTTAGCGTGGCAGATACAAATAGGGTGACCGTCATCGGCGCAGGGCTTGCCGGCAGCGAAGCTGCCTGGCAGCTCGCGAGCCGGGGCGTGCCCGTGACTTTATATGAAATGCGCCCGGTGGTGAAGACGCCGGCGCATCACACTGACAAATTTGCGGAGCTCGTATGCAGTAATTCGCTGCGTGCGAACGGCCTCACTAACGCGGTAGGCGTATTAAAAGAAGAAATGAGGATGCTGAACTCGCTCGTTCTGGGATCGGCAGACCGTAATGCCGTGCCAGCGGGGGGAGCTCTAGCCGTCGACCGGGACGGCTTTTCCGGCGAGATTACCAGAACGCTCCATGAGCATCCGTTCGTGGAGGTTGTGAATGAAGAGATTACTGAAATCCCGCAGGAAGGCATCGTGATTATCGCGACGGGTCCGCTAACTTCACCGGCACTATCCGAGCAGATCCGCAGCCTGACCGGGGAAGACTACTTTTATTTCTATGATGCGGCCGCTCCGATCGTGGAGAAGGACTCGATCGATATGGATAAGGTGTATCTGGCTTCGCGTTACGATAAAGGAGAAGCCGCTTATCTCAATTGCCCGATGACGGAGCAGGAGTTCGACGCTTTTTACGAAGCGTTGATTACAGCCGAGGTTGCACAACTGAAGGAATTTGAAAAAGAAGTCTATTTCGAAGGCTGCATGCCGATCGAAATCATGATGCGCCGGGGCAAGCAAACGGCGCTATTCGGCCCGATGAAGCCGGTTGGCCTTGTAAATCCCCACACGGGTACATTGCCGCACGCCGTAGTACAACTGCGTCAGGACAATGCGGCGGGAACGCTTTACAATCTGGTGGGCTTCCAGACCCATTTGAAGTGGGGGGAACAGAAACGGGTATTTTCCATGATTCCCGGTCTGGAGAATGCTGAATTTGTCCGTTATGGGGTTATGCACCGCAATACCTTTATCAACTCGCCGAAGCTGATGGAGCCGACGTATCAATTGAAACAGCGTCCGACCCTCTTTTTCGCCGGTCAAATGACGGGCGTGGAAGGTTATGTGGAGTCTGCTGCTTCCGGCTTGATCGCCGGGATCAACGCCGCCAATGCGTTTAGAGAACAAGAAGGCATCGTTTTCCCGGAAGATACGACACTCGGCAGCATGGCGCGCTATATCACGACCGCCGATTTCCAACATTTTCAGCCGATGAACGCCAACTTCGGTTTGTTCCCGAAACTGGATAAACGGTACCGCAAAAAGGCTGAGAAAAACGAGGCGCTTGCTCATCGCGCGCTGGACAGTTTGCGTTCTTTTATAGACGGTAAGGGGCTATAGAGCCAAGTTGAAACATAGCCTAGTAAAGGCAGATCTTGAGTAAAAACGTAAAGGAAGGAAGCGGTATCCATGGTTCCTAGTTTTCATGCCACCACGATTTGCGCCGTCCGTCAGAACGGTAAGGGAGCGATCGCCGGAGATGGACAGGTTACATTTGGCGAGAGCGTCGTCATGAAGCAGACAGCGAAAAAGGTCCGCCGGCTGTACAGAGGTCAAGTACTTGCCGGCTTTGCCGGCTCGGTGGCGGATGCGATCACGTTGTTTGAAAAATTCGAAGGCAAGCTGGAAGAGCATCACGGAAATCTTCAGAGAGCCGCTGTAGAGCTTGCTAAAGAGTGGAGACAGGACCGCGTGCTCCGTAAGCTGGAGGCGCTCCTGATCGTAATGGATAAGACCGGCATGCTGCTGATCTCAGGCGGCGGAGAAATCATCGAGCCCGATGATGATGTGCTGGCCATAGGCTCAGGGGGGAACTTCGCCTTGTCGGCTGCCCGGGCGCTCAAACGCCATGCGTCGCAGCTGGAAGCGAAGGATATAGCCCGTGAAGCGCTCCAGGTCGCTTCGGAGATTTGCGTATATACTAACGGCAACATTATTGTCGAAGAACTGTGATCGGGGGGACGTAACCTATGTCAAACGGGAATTTAACGCCGAGACAAATTGTCGCCGAACTGGATAAATATATCGTGGGACAGAAGCAGGCGAAGAAGTCCGTTGCGGTGGCACTCCGCAATCGCTACCGCCGCAGCCTGCTCAGCGAAGATGTCCAGGATGAAATCGTACCGAAGAACATTCTGATGATCGGACCCACCGGTGTGGGTAAAACAGAAATTGCCCGTCGTCTGGCCAAGCTTGTAGGCGCCCCTTTTATTAAGGTGGAGGCAACGAAGTTTACGGAAGTCGGCTATGTGGGGAGAGACGTGGAGTCCATGGTGCGGGACCTCGTCGAAATTGCTATTCGGACCGTCAAGCTGGAGCGGACGGAGAAAGTGAAGGATAAGGCGGAGGAACTGGCGAATGAACGGCTGGTCCAAATTCTCGTGCCATCGGAAAGTAAATCCAAGAACACCCGCAATCCGTTCGAAATGCTGTTCGGAAACCAGAATGCGAACGATAATAAAACAACGCAAGATACCCCTGAAGAAGACAGCAATTTGACGGAACGCCGCCGTCAGGTCCGATTCAAGCTATTGGCCGGGCAACTGGAGAATGATATCGTCGAGGTCGAGGTTGAAGATAACTCTCCGACAATGATGGATATGTTTGCCGGGCAAGGAAACGATCAGATGGGGATGAATATGCAGGAGATGTTCGGAAGCCTGCTTCCACGTCGAACGAAGAAAAGAAAGCTGTCCATCAAGGAAGCACGGAAAGTGTTGACCCAGGAAGAAGCCTCCAAGCTGATCGACCAGGACGATCTTACCCAGGAAGCGGTGGAACGTGCCGAACAGTCCGGCATTATTTTCATTGATGAAATCGACAAAGTAGCAAGCAAAGGCCAAGGCTCCGGACCGGATGTATCCCGTGAAGGGGTGCAGCGTGACATATTGCCGATTGTGGAAGGGTCTACGGTAATGACGAAATACGGGCCGGTCAAAACGGACTATATTCTCTTTATTGCCGCCGGCGCTTTTCATGTCGCCAAACCATCGGATCTTATCCCCGAGCTTCAGGGGCGTTTCCCGATCCGGGTGGAATTGGGCAGTTTGTCGTTGGAGGATTTCGTATCGATTTTGACGGAGCCCAAAAACGCCCTGACCAAGCAATATATCGAGCTGCTGCGGACGGAAGAGATTGAGATCGAATTCTCTCCCGAATCCATTCGGGAAATCGCAGCCATCGCGGCCAACGTTAATGCGAATACGGAGAACATCGGAGCGAGAAGGCTTCATACGATTTTGGAAAAACTACTTGAGGATTTGTCATTCGAAGCTCCAGAGCTAACGTTGGATAAAATGACGATTACCCCCGAATATGTGCGTGAGAAGCTTGGGGACATTGCCAAGGACAGAGATTTAAGCCAGTATATTCTTTAATCGGGACCTGTTATTCTGTTCACTTTGATTTTTTTAAGGCCGTAAGACCCAAGTAATTTGGGTTTTACGGCCTTTTGTCATTATTACTACTAAATCGATTGAAATTATAAAATTTGAAATTGTGTCGAGATAACTCGAAAAAATTGAAAAATTTTCAAAAAGTGCAAAAAATATCGCTAATTTCGTCAAAGATAGTGCTTTTTTCTTATTGTAATAAAATCCAATCTCCATGAAACTTAGGATATATGACATTCTATACTTTTATTCTACATTAGGACGTTTGAAAGACATGAAATATGAGATTATTGTCGAAAAAAGAGGAATTGTTTAGGGAGTCGTTGAATATGTATTTCTAGTGATTTTGGATTTTTGGATTTGTTTTTTAGGGGGGCAGCTAAATGCAATTATTGAATGGTATCGGATTCCAGCGGCTGGAATCAGCAATACAGGCAGCCAATCTTAGGCAGGGGGTTCTTGCCAATAATATCGCTAATGTGGACACCCCTTATTTCAAACGATCTAGCGTATCTTTTGAAAGCCTTTTGCAAGACCAGATAAACGATTCGACTCCGACTTTGGAAGGACGGCGCACAAACGCAAAACATTTCGACATAGGTCTATCGTCCCGCTTAAAGGAACCGGCAGTGCTGACGGATCGGTCAACCGCTATGAACAACAATGAGAACAATGTAGATATTGAAAGCGAAATGACGCAATTGGCGGAAAACCAGCTTCGCTACAATGCCTACATAGAACAGGTCAACTACCAAATTAAAATGAAGCGCACTGCATTGGAAGGGAGATAATCGATTTTGAAAATCAGCAATAGTTTCAGTATCAGCGCTTCGGCATTGACGGCTCAACGCCTACGGATGGATGTCATCTCCTCCAATATCGCCAACGCAGAAACCACTAGAGCTCAAGTAGTGGACGGCAAGGCGGTTCCGTACCGCCGCAAAATGGTGGTCATGTCCCCGATGAAGACAGAATTTGGACAGGCTCTGAATTCCGCGATGGGAACCACCACCTCCAGTCAAGGGGTTAAAATCACGCAGATCAAGGAAGATGCGGCCCCGTTCAAACCGGTATACAACCCAACGCATCCCGATGCGGACAGCGAAGGATATGTATATATGCCTAATGTGGACACGTTGAAAGAGATGGTGGATGTTATTTCCGCCTCCCGCTCGTATGAAGCTAACGTCACCGCATTGAATGCCACGAAGGCTATGATGACGAAAGCACTTCAAATCGGGAAATAGAAATTCATAAGGAGTTAGGAGTGTTGATCTTTGATTCAGGCAATGAACTTTAATACTTTAAAGTCAGTAGACAGCGTCGTCGCACCGAGTAAACCGGTTGCTCCCACCCCTGCGGAGTCCATGAAGGAATTCAGCTCATACTTGAGCAATGCTTTGGACGGGGTAGCTGCACAAGAGAAGAACGTGGCAGCCATGAACAATAAATTTCTGCTTGGTGAAGTAAGCGCGGATCAAGTGATGATCGCTTCGGAGCAAGCCATGTTAAGTTTGCAGTTGACTACGCAAGTAAGAAATAAAGTGATAGAAGCTTATCAAGAGATAATGCGTACGCAAATTTAATAAAATTAGCATGCTTCGGATGAGGTGACGTTGTGAATGAAAGAATTGCCCAGTATCGGGACAAGTTGACCGGGTACTGGAACCATTTCAGCAAGAAACAAAGAACATTACTTATTTCAACGATAGCAATCATACTGTTGGCCGTGGTCCTGCTAACGATCCAATTCTCCAAAACGGAGTATGAGGTAGCCTTTACGGGACTTGACGCTACGGATGCGGCAGGGATCATTAGTTACCTGGATTCGAGCAAGATTCCGTATAAGCTTGGTCCGGACGGAACGAGCATTTCCGTTCCCAGCAAAGAAGCATCCCGCGTTAAAGTGAACGTCGGTTCGCAAGGCATCGTCCAGAACGGTTCTATCGGTTGGGAAGCTTTTAATGAAAGCTCGTCTCTGATCGGGATGACTGACAATGAATTCGGAGTGAAATACAAAAGCGCATTGAACGGTGAGATCGAACAGCTCTTGAAGAGGATGCAGGGGGTTCAAGACGCAAAGGTATTGATTAACTTACCGACAGAGAATGTGTTTGCCAGCCCTGATGAACAAGAAAAAGCATCCGCTTCTGTCGTTGTAACATTCAAGCCGGGATATCGTCCGAATCAGGAAGCGGTTGATGGATATTTTAATCTAGTCAAAACTTCGGTGCCGAATCTGCCGGTTGAGAACATCTCGTTGTCTTCCAGTGATGACACGGTGCTTCTGCCTACAGGGCAGGGCGGTCAGATCGGCTCGCTGACTACGGCCGTGCAAGAAAATATGGCTCTTCAGAAAAAGTTCGAGAGCGACGTAAAACAAAGCGTCAGACAGTTCCTGGCTAAATTGATGGGACAAGACAAAGTGGAGGTCTTGGTTACTTCCAAACTCAACTTCGATCAGATTAGCCAGAAGGAAA
The DNA here is from genome assembly GCF_038009185.1 of Paenibacillus sp. FSL R5-0407. Taxonomy (NCBI): domain Bacteria; kingdom Bacillati; phylum Bacillota; class Bacilli; order Caryophanales; family Paenibacillaceae; genus Paenibacillus; species Paenibacillus sp. FSL R5-0407. The sequence goes on from NZ_JBBPAX010000001.1 coordinate 545,071, forward strand.
ATCTGGTAACCCCCGTTGATACCGAGAATATGAAGGGTATCGAGATCAGTGCCCAAAAAATTCAGAAAAGCTATACCGGTGAAGGAAGTCCTGATAGCGGCGTAGCGGGTACCGGGGAAACGGATGTATCCAACTATCCTGGAACGGATACGCAAAGCGGAGGTTCGTCTTCGGAGGAATCATCATCCACCATCAATTACGAGGTCAACCGAATTACCAAGGATATTGTGGCCAGTCCTTACGTTATAAAAGATTTAACCATTAACGTAGCAGTTGAACCACCAGATGGACAACAAACTTTAGATCCGGCGACTCAAACGGCGATCGAGAACATTTTGACCAACATTGTCGGATCGTATCTTGCAGATTCCGGTACTACTTATACAGACGCTGATTTAGAGAAGAAAGTTTCTGTTTTCTCTCAAGCTTTTCATAATCCGGATACTAAAGCTTCCGGCTTGAGCCTTTCCAGCCCGCTGGTATGGGGCGTCGGAGCCGCGGCATTGCTGGCAATTGCGGGTATCGTATTCTTGTTAATCCGCCGGAAAGGCAAAAAAGAAGAAGTGGAAGAAGAAATCCCGATGCCGCTTACGCCGGAGTTTCCTTCCATTAACTTGGAAACTGTCACAAACGAGAACCAAGTGCGCAAACAGCTGGAGACGCTGGCCAAGAAGAAGCCGGACGAATTCGTCAACTTGCTTCGCACCTGGCTGGCTGACGAATAGAGGTGAACGCATTGTCAAAATTAAATTCCCAGGGATTAAGCGGAAGGCAAAAAGCGGCAATATTGCTGATTACGCTTGGTCCGGAAGTTTCTGCTCAAATATTCAAACATTTGCGCGAAGAGGAAATCGAGCAGCTTACGCTTGAGATCGCCAATGTGCGCAAGGTAGACAGCACCGAGAAGGACATGATCATGGCGGAATTTCATCAGATCTGTCTTGCTCAGGAATATATCACGCAAGGCGGCATTACGTACGCGAAGGAAATTTTGGAGAAAGCGTTGGGCCAATCCAAGGCGATCGACATTATCAACCGTTTGACTGCAACCCTGCAGGTTCGCCCATTCGATTTTGCACGCAAAGCGGAACCGAACCAGATCTTGAACTTCATTCAGAATGAAAATGCTCAGACGATCGCTCTCGTCTTATCTTACCTCCAGTTCGAGCAGGCAGCGGTCATTCTTTCCTCGCTGCCTCAGGAGAAGCAGGCGGAAGTGGCGAGAAGAATCGCCGTGATGGACAGCACCTCGCCGGAAGTCGTATCCCAAGTGGAACGTGTACTGGAACAGAAGTTGTCCGCAACGGTAACTCAGGATTATACAAGCGCCGGCGGTATCGAGGCCATCGTACAAATCCTGAACGGTGTCGACCGGGGGACGGAGCGTACGATTCTGGACTCCTTGGAAATTCAGGATCCGGAGCTTGCGGAAGAGATCAAGAAGCGGATGTTTGTATTCGAGGATATCGTCAACATCGACAACCGTTCCATTCAACGGATCATCCGCGACATCGAAAATGCGGATTTGCAGCTTGCGCTTAAGGTTGCGAGTGAAGAAGTCCGCGAAGCGGTATTCCGCAACATGTCGAAGCGGATGTCCGATACATTCAAGGAAGAAATGGAATTTATGGGTCCTGTTCGGCTGCGTGACGTGGAAGAAGCTCAGACCCGTATCGTAGCAACCATCCGCAGACTGGAAGATGCCGGAGAGATTATAATCGCCCGCGGCGGAGGAGATGACATTATTGTCTAATTTGATCAAAGTATCCCAATACGTGCCGGTAGACATCCTTAAACAGCTAAACTTAGCCAAAACGTATGAGACTTATGAGGAACAGCGATCAGATGAGGCGGCTTCGGGAGAGGTTCAGGAGGATATCCGGTCCACTCATGACGAGGCTGCCGAAGAAGCAAGACAACAGATGCTGACCGATGCCAAAGAATTTGCCGAAAATCAGGTCAGAGCCGCTTCGGAACAGGCCGAGCAAATGTTGGCCGAGGCCAGAGAGCAAATCGAAGTCTGGTGGAATGAGCGCAGGGAACAGGATGAGCATCTGGTGGAAGCCGTGAAATCCGAAGCGTTCAATGAAGGCTATGAAGAAGGTAAGCTGCAGGCAGAGGAAACGCTGCAGGCAAAAATAGAGGAAATGATGGCGGAAGCGAGCTCCGTTCTCGAACAAGCTTATTTAGAGAAAGAACGGATCATTCAGGAAGCGGAACCGTTCCTGGTGGAACTGAGCTGCGCGATTGCCGAGAAAATTATCGACAAGCAATTGGATCTCGAACCGGATTATACGGTGGATTTGATCAAGCAGAGCTTGTCCCGCAAGCGGGAGCAGGGGATTTTGACATTATGCGTGGCGCCTTCCCAGTTTGCCTTCGTGCAAGCCGCAAGGGAAGAACTGAGTCTGGTCATCGACTCTCAAGCCGAATTGCAAATCTTGCCGGATCCGACCGTGCAGGATCGAGGCTGCGTAATACGATCTTCCTTCGGAAGCGTGGATGCCAGAATTGATACGCAACTGACGGAGATCAAAAAAGAGCTGTTGCGCATTTCGCGCCAGGCCGAGGAACGGGGATTGCCGAATGACGAACATTAATTCAGGGCGTTATATCGACCATCTTCGGCAATTGGACCCCGTCCGGATTAACGGGAAAGTGACCCAGGTCATTGGGTTAATGGTGGAATCCGAGGGGCCGGATGCGAGCATCGGCGACGTCTGCTACATTTATCCGAGCAAATCGTCACAGCCACTGCAAGCGGAAGTCGTCGGCTTTCGCGACAATAAAGTGCTGCTGATGCCGCTCGGGGAACTGACTTCGATCGGTCCGGGCTGCGATGTCGTGGGAACCGGCAAGCCGCTTACCGTACAGGTCGGCTCTGAACTGCTGGGCAAGGTGTTGGATGGATTGGGTCAGCCGCTCGACGGATCGGTATTGCCGTCGAGAATGGGACATTACTCGACATTTAACAAACCGATGAACCCGTTAAACCGTCCGCGTGTAGCGGAACCGATAAGCATCGGCGTCAGAGCGATCGACGGACTGCTGACCATCGGGAAAGGACAGCGTGTCGGTATTTTTGCCGGTTCGGGCGTCGGGAAGAGTACCCTTATGGGGATGATCGCCCGGAATACGGCGGCGGATGTCAATGTCATCGCTCTGGTCGGGGAACGGGGGCGCGAGGTGTTGGATTTCATTGAGCGCGATCTCGGTCCCGAAGGATTGGAACGTTCCGTTGTTATCGTGGCCACCTCCGATCAGCCGGCGTTGATCCGCATGAAGGGAGCGCTCATCGCTACCTCCATTGCGGAGTATTTCCGGGACAGAGGGCTTAATGTCATGCTCATGATGGACTCGGTCACTCGTTACGCCATGGCGCTACGTGAAGTCGGTCTCGCAGTCGGCGAGCCTCCGGCGATGCGGGGATACACCCCTTCCGTTTTTGCGGCGCTTCCGAAATTGATGGAACGTGCGGGAACCGGGCCAACCGGTTCGATAACCGCTTTTTACACCGTATTGGTTGATGGGGACGATATGAATGAACCGATCGCCGACGCGGTGCGGGGAATATTGGACGGCCATATTGTGCTGAACCGGAACATTGCGAATAAAGGCCATTTCCCGGCCATCGACATTCTCGCCAGCATCAGCCGGGTGATGAAGGACATCGTGTCGGATGAACAAAACGATGCCGCAGAGAATCTGAAGCGTCTGCTGGCTGTGTATAAGGATTCCGAGGATCTTATCAATATTGGAGCTTATCAGCAGGGTTCAAATGCGGAAATAGATGAAGCGATCGGCTACATCCAAAGTATATGGGGTTTTTCCAGACAGAAAGTGAACGAGAAGGTTACGTTGCCCGAAGCGCAGGCACAACTAATTTCCGAATTTGCGAGGAGATGACGGTTAAAGGATGAGATTCCGTTACGTTTATCAGAAAGTCGTGGACTTGAAGACCAATGAGAAGACCCAGGCAGAATGGATGCTCTCGGCTGCGGTCGGTATTCTTCAGTCGGAACAATGCTCATTGGAGCAGCTGCTGGAGGAAAGATCCCGGACGCATTCCGTAATTCAGAACGAGATGGAGAATAAGGCATCCATGATCAAGCTGCAGGAGCTTCAACGTTATATGGATTATCTCGAAGACTGCATTAACCGCAAAATCGGAGATGTGAAGCGAGCGGAAGTCAACGTGGATCATAAAAAAACGGTGCTCAGCGGCAAAATGCTGGACGAAAAAGTTTGGATGAAGGCAAAAGAAAAGGCAAAAGAAAAATTTCAACAGGAAATGCTTCTTCGGGAACAAAACGAACTGGATGAGATGGCAACGGTCCGGTTCGCCATGAGAGCCCGTTAAAGGAGTTAGGGCCAAGAATGGGTTTGCGAAGGAGGGATGAAGATGGCACGGACGGAATTGGATGAGGAGCTGGAGGAATCCGGCGGAGGCTTTTCGAAGTTTCTGTTCTTTATGACTCCAATTTTGTTTACTGTCGTTTTGCTGGCTGTGCTTCTTACGCTTTTTAGTCCGAGTTTCAAGAACACGATGTTAGAAATCGGGGACAAAATCCCGTTTATTAACAAAATCATTCCGGACCCGGAATCGAGTAAATCGGATAAAGAAAAGGAAGCGGACAAAAAGGCCGAACAGAAGAAACAGGAAGAGAGCACAAAAGCTACTTTGAACCAGTTAAAGGAGCAAGTGGCGAAGCAGGAAGCCGAATTGGAAGAGGCAGGCCGGCAGGTTGCGGAGAAAGACAGTAAGGTGAAGGAACTGGAGACTCAGCTCCAATCCGCTCAAACGAAAGCGGAAGAAGAAAAAGCGGCTGAGGAACAGGCTGCTTATCAAAAAGAGGTTAAGAAGCTTGCGCAAATTTATTCCGAGATGAGTCCGAGTAAAGCGGCCGCGATCTTTGACAAGCTGACGACCGATGAAACGCTCCAGATGTTTAGCGTGATGAGCAATGAGAGTAAGGTAGCGATTTTGGAGAAGATGGATCCGCAAAAGGCGGCCGACATCTCGATCATGCTGAAGGACGTGAAGCCGGCTGAAGAGCTGGCGATTGCCGCGCTGCAATCGAGGCTCAAGAAAGAAGCAGCCGAAGCAACACCGGCTCAATCGTCGGGGAATGCGCTCGATGAAACGCAGCTGAGCCAAACCTTTGGATCGATGTCCGCGGACGCCGCATCCAAGCTGATTATTCAAACGTACAAAATCAGTCCCGAGAAGGCTTTGAAAATTTTAAAGGCCGTAAACGACACGACACGCTCTAAAATATTGGACGCCATGACCAAAGAAGACGAAAAGCTCTCGGTCAAAATCGTGAACCAACTGATAAGCAAATAGCAGATCATTCCGTGAAAGGAGGTGAATAAGAAAATGAGCCAAACTTTATCTAATGTATCGGCAGGATCAGCGGTAGGCGGATTGTGGTATGGATCAGGCGGTAAAAATGTTTCCGGTCAAGGGGCAACCGTTTCTTTTGATCAAGCTTTGCTCTCGATGATGGGCGGCGGTACCCAGCCGCAGGAAACACAGCTTACCTCGCAGCTGGCGATGTTGGCAGGGCTGACGGATACGGGAGAAGGATTAATGCCGGAGGGCGAAGAAGGCGGCTTGGATGCGCTGCTTCAAGGGCTGTTGGAGCAACTGGACCAGTTGGATCAAGCGCTGGCGGAAAATCCGGACCTGTTGGCCGTGCTGCAAGGCTGGATTCAGAATGTTCAACAATTCCTTCAGAATAATGACCCGGGACAGTCCGCGGATAACGGAGACGCCGAAGCATTGCTTCCGACATTGGCAGAGCATCCGCAAACCGTGCGTTTTGCGGTTCAAGATGCATTGCTACAGCTTGCGACAGCTTCAAGTGCTAAGGCTATGACGGCAACACCAGTGGATTCGCTTCATGCCAAAGCTTTGATGGAATCCTTGCAAAGTCTGATGGCTGACGCAGGTTTAAACAGCGACACCAAGCTGGCAAGCGGTAAACAGGCAGGAGGGATTTTTAATCTGCCAGGAGCCGAACTAAAGGAACATTCCGCGATGCAAAGCCAGAATGGACAAACCGTAAGTTCCAAAGCTAATGATGCTCAAACCAATAGTCTCACTCAGAAAGCTGATCTTGACGTAACCGTCAAAGCCGGATCCGTAACCAGTCAAGCTGTGATTGCAGCAAGTGAGGAATCGACGCTTGGTGATCATGCGACATCGGACGGAGATCAGCCGCTAGCTTCCGGAAATATTACGACCGCAGGTCAACTTGCGCTTCGCGATAGCGCGGCAGCAGCCGTAAAACCTGCAGCTCCTCAAGTACCGGTCGAGAAATTCGGACAGGAAATGAGCCGCTTTCTGGTCAGTAAGCTGGAAATCGTAAAGGCTGGGGGATTGTCTGAAGCAAGAATATCTCTCTATCCGGAGCATTTGGGACAGGTAGATGTGAAGATCACGATGCAAAACGGACATATGGTAGCTCAATTCGTAACCGAGCATGCTTTTGCTAAAGAATCGCTTGAAGCACAGCTGGCGCAACTGAGAACGGCTTTACAATCCCAGGGTCTTCAGGTCGGTAAGCTCGAAGTAACACAGAACGCGTCTTTATCCTCTCATATGTATCAGGATGGACGCCAACAAGGTAGCGGCACCAATCAACAGCAAAACGGGAAGCGCCGGGAATTGATGCTTGAAGAGGAACTGGTCGGAATTCAGGATTTGAACGAAGAATGGAATGAATGGATTTCCGAAATCAGAGAAAGAGAAGCCGGAAGTTCGTTTGTAGCAAAAGCCTAAGTGAAAGGAGGATGATAAGCGATGGCAGACATCGTTTCAACCGGAGTTATGTGGCCGAATTACGCTGCGGAGAATGTTTCGAAGGCCAGCAAGAAGGATACTCAACTTGGCAAAGACGACTTTTTAAAGCTAATGATGGCCCAAATGCAATATCAAGACCCGTTGTCGCCGATGGATAATTCTCAAATGATTGCCCAGATGGCACAATTCACTTCCGTCGAACAATTGACCAACATTTCTAATCAGCTCACTGCCATGAGTCAGTCGCTTGGCAACAGTTCGGGACTCATCGGTAAATTGGTTAGTTGGGTAGGCGAAACCAAGACGGGAAATTACGATGTGAATACAGGAAAGACCGAAGTGATTCAAACTATTGAAAGCGGTCTGGTTGATTCCATTATCGTACGTAGCGGAACTCATTATGTGAAGGTTGGCGGAAAAGAGGTCGAGCTTTCCCAAATCCAGCAGGTGGAGAACGCACCGGTACCGGAGGAGCCTTCAGAAGAAGAAGGAAGCCATTCCAATTCAGGCGCTGGTAATGACGCGACTGGAGAAGGAGCGGGTGCGCAATGAACGATCCCATCCGGATAGGCAGTTTATATCCCGGCCGAATTCAGCCTAACGCCTTAAGCCAAAACAGAACGGTCAAATCTGCGGAAGCGCAAGGACCTGCGTTTAAGGATTTGCTTCAAAACCGGCTTTTACATTTTAGCAATCATGCGGTTAAACGGCTTGAACAAAGAGGCATTGAGCTGAAGCCCGAACAATTGAGCCAGATAGAATCGGCCATCGACAGCGCCGCCGCCAAGGGGGCAAAGGATTCACTGATTCTGATGAAAGATATGGCCTTGATTGTCAATGTCAACAACCGAACGGTTGTAACGGCGATGGACGGCAACAGCATGAAAGACAATGTTTTCACCCAAATAGACAGCGCTGTAATAATTTCTTAGTTCATATGGCTGGCCCGGATTCGGAAAGCCATCATTGACCGCTGATCGACTGATGCGGTCAAAAGTATCGATAAAACTTTTAATCCTGGGAGGAATTTTCGAAATGTTAAGATCAATGTATTCGGGTGTTTCCGGTATGCGCGGCTTTCAAACGAAACTCGATGTCATCGGCAACAATATTGCCAACGTAAACACGGTAGGCTTCAAAGCGGGACGCGTGATGTTCAAGGATATCATGAGCCAAACGGTTTCGGGCGTAACTGCTCCGGCAGAAGGCGAAAGCGGCGGTATCAACGCGAAACAGATCGGCCTAGGGGTATCCATCGGTTCGATCGATACCGTGCACACCGGCGGCAGTGCGATGACGACGAACAATCCGCTTGATCTGCGGATCGACGGAGACGGATTTTTCCTGGTGAAGCTTTCGGCAGATCAGGAAGTTCCGTTCTTGACCCGTGCAGGTGACTTTCACCTGGATGCTGCCCGACAACTGGTAACTTCGGATGGCCTGCTTGTTTGCGACGCAGGCGGCGCTCCGCTTGAGCCGATCGGGGAAGATGTAACTGCATTCTCGATCTCTGCGGACGGAACTATCGTCCAGAAATTGAGCACGGGAGAAACCGAACCAGGCGCTCAAATTGGTGTGGCTAAGGTTTCGAACCCGGAAGGTCTGGAGAAAATCGGCGGCAATCTATATCGCATGACTTTGAATGCGAACGCGGAAGGCGAGCTCGTTCCTACAACGGCGAACAACACTGAAGACGGAACCGGTGCTATCGTTGCGGGTCAGCTGGAAATGTCCAACGTCGATCTGACGGGGGAATTTACCGAAATGATCGTTGCCCAGCGCGGATTCCAGGCGAACTCCCGCATTATTACCACATCGGATGAAGTGCTGCAGGAAGTTGTCAACCTGAAGCGTTAAGATGAAGGATAGCGGGGGAGGAACACCTTTCTTCCCCCGTTCTACTTGGGAGGGAAATCATGATTTCAGTAACACGACTGAACGGTTCTCAGATGTGGCTTAACGCGATGATGATCGAAACCGTGGAAGAAACACCCGATACGTACGTAACCCTGATCACAGGCAAACGTATTATTGTGTTGGAGAAGGCGGTTGAAGTGCTTGCGATGATTAAAGAGTACTACACCGAGATCGGTATCCACGCAGCAACTATTAAAGTGCAACAAACGGAGGAATTGTCATGAAAAAGATGGCGCCATGGCTGATTACGATTCTGCTTTCGATTACATTGATCGTATTGGCCGCCTTTCTGCTGATTAATCAAATGTCAGGCCCAGCAGGCGGCGAAGCAAAAGCTGCTGTAAATGAAGAGGCTGTACCGAGACATTTGACAGCGGATGAAATTGTAAAAGTAACTTCGACGATCGATGACATCAAAACCAATTTGTCTGATCCGAACTATGTCGTGGTGATGAATTTTGCCTTCCAACTCGATAATGGGGCTTCTAAAGAGGCTTTTGATAAAATCAAGGACTTCAAAGTTAAGCCAATTATTATTAAGACGCTCGCTGACACCAAACCGGAAGATTTGACAGGGGCAAAAGGCAAGGACAATTTAAGTTCCAAGCTGACGAATCTGATCAACAAGACACTGCCGGAAGGGAAACTGATTCAAATCGATATCACTTACTTTGTTATGACAACTATCTAGAGCATATCGATGTAGACTTTCTTTCAAGGGGGTGAATTGTTTGGTAGATGTATTATCGCAAAATGAAATTGATGCCTTACTTGCGGCGCTGTCCTCTGGAGAAATGGATGCCGAGGAACTGAAAAAGGAAGAAACGCAAAAGAAGATCCGGGCTTACGACTTTAAAAGAGCGGTTCGATTCTCCAAAGATCATATCCGCAGCTTGACCCGGATTCATGAGAATTTCGCCAGATTTCTTACAACCTATTTTTCGGCCCAACTGCGGACTTTCGTTCAGATCAACGTTGTTCAGGTTGAACAGCTTCCTTACGATGAGTTCATCCGCTCCATTCCGAAGATGACCATTCTAAACATTTTCGAAGCGGAGCCGCTTGAAGGCAGAATGGTGCTGGAGGTTCACCCCAACGTAGCTTTTGCCATGCTGGACAGGCTGCTGGGAGGAATCGGGACCTCACCGTCCAAAATCGGTTCTTTGACAGAGATCGAGACGATTATTATGGAGCGCATCTTCAGTAGGGCTTTCGAAAGTCTTCAGGAAGCCTGGAAAACCGTGATTGATATCAATCCGCGGATGGAGGCACTTGAAACTAATCCTCAATTTATGCAAATCGTTTCCCCGAACGAAACGATTGCGCTTATCTCGCTGAGTACGAAGATCGGGGACACTTCGGGGATGATCAACCTTTGTATCCCTCATGTCGTAATTGAACCGATCATGCCCAAGCTGTCGGTTCACCATTGGTTTGTATCCCAGAAAAAATCCCGGGTTCCCGAAGAGGTTGACGCCCTTCGGCATCGGGTGCATAAAGCCAAGCTGCCGATTGTTGCGGAGCTCGGCGAATCCCAAATCACGGTCCAGGAATTTCTGGAGTTATCCGTGGGCGATGTCATCTCCCTGAACAAACCGGTTCAGGAGGGACTATCCATCCGCGTAGGCGACCGGCTGAAATATATCGGAAGCCCGGGAACGCTGAAGGATCGCGTCGCCGTTCAAATTGATGAAATTGTTAGCGAAGGAGTTGAGGAACTTGACGAGTAAAGATTATTTGTCCCAGGAAGAAATAGATGCCCTGCTGAAACAAACGAGCATGGACTCGGCTCCTGAACCAACCGTCTCCGATTATTTGTCGCTGCTGGAACAAGACGCACTCGGCGAAATCGGAAACATCACTTTCGGAAGTGCAGCAACGGCCCTGTCGACACTGCTTAGCAAAAAGGTTGATATTACAACGCCTAAAGTATCCATTATTACGCGTTCGCAGTTTGAATCCGAGTTTCCCAAGCCTCATGTCGCCATTCACGTTCAATACGTTGACGGCTTCGAAGGAGTCAACTCGCTTGTCATTAAGACAAGGGACGCACAGGTTATAGCCGATCTGATGCTGGGCGGCGAAGGCAACCCTGCGGATGAAGAGCTGAACGAAATTCATATCAGTGCCGTGCAGGAAGCGATGAACCAGATGATGGGTTCTTCCGCAACATCGATGTCAACGATCTTTAACCGGTTCGTGAACATCTCCCCGCCGGGCATCGATATTTTGAACATGACTAACGGAAGCGGAGTAACCAGCCTGCCGCCCGATGAAATTCTGATCAAAATTTCGTTCCGCCTGACGATCGGGGATTTGATCGATTCAACAATCATGCAGCTGTTGACGGTTAAATTCGCCAAAGAAATGGTCGATAGCCTGATCAACGGTTCATCTTCGGAACCTGCCGTTCAGGAAGTAGCTGCTGCAGCGGCACCACCGGCTTACGCTGAGCCTCCTGCACCTGCTTACGAACCGCCTGCACCTGTTTATCAGCAGCCGCCTATGGTCGAGCAACATGCTCCACAGGCTATGCAGCCGCCGATGCAAGCACCGATTGGAGCGCCGATGCAAGCGCCGATGCAAGCGCCTCCGGGATACTATTATCCGCCTCAGGAACGGCCTTACAGCGAGCCTCAGCATTATGGCGGAATGACCGGACGAGGGGTAAACGTACAGCCTGTCCAGTTTGCGAATTTGGGAAATCCCTCATTCGGGCAAGCTGACGCAAATAATTTAAACTTATTGATGGACATTCCCCTTAAAGTCACCGTAGAATTAGGGAGGACCCAAAAGCAGATTAAGGATATCCTGGAGCTGTCCCAAGGTTCGATTATCGAACTGGACAAGCTTGCCGGTGAACCGGTGGACATATTGGTGAACAACAAGCTGATAGCAAAAGGCGAGGTTGTTGTCATCGATGAGAACTTTGGCGTACGCGTCACGGATATTGTCAGTCAGTGGGACCGCATTCAAAAATTACAATAGTAGAAGTTTAGGGAGGATTTTAAATCAATGGCAAACCGAATTCTAATCGTAGACGATGCAGCTTTTATGAGAATGATGATCCGCGATATTTTAACGAAAAATGGGTTCGAGGTTGTCGGTGAAGCTCAGGATGGCGGGCAAGCGATCGAGAAATTTAAGGAATTGCATCCGGATCTCATCACTATGGATATCACGATGCCTGAAATGGACGGAATCGCAGCACTGAAGGAAATTAAGAAGTTGGATCCAAATGCCAAGGTTATTATGTGCTCGGCTATGGGACAGCAGGCTATGGTTATCGATGCGATTCAAGCCGGTGCGAAGGACTTCATCGTTAAGCCGTTCCAGTCCGATCGTGTAATTGAAGCTATCAACAAAACGCTTGGATTGTAGGCGATAAGCCATGTACCTATCACAATCCGGCACCCCCGAAGAATATGGGGGCGGAGATGTCAATCTTTGGGGTAACTTGATAACGGTCATCGCCGTTTTAGCAATAATCATCGTTCTGATTATTCTGTTAATTCGTTTTCTCGGGAAAAAGAATTCGTTTTTATCCCAAAGCCGCTCGATCCGTACGATGGGAGCCGTCGGCCTCGGGCCGAACAAGTCGCTCCAGGTGATCGAGATCGGTAGCAGCATTTACCTTGTCGGTGTGGGCGAGAATATCACCTTGGTCGACAAGATTTCCGATCCGGAAGAAGTGATTGTATTGCAGCAGGCTTTTGAAGAGGAGGGGACGGAGTTTGCCGGGTTCGCTTCGGCTATATCTGGTCTCGTCTCCCGATTCCGCAAAGAGCCTCCGCAAGAAGTCGAGGAACTGGAAGGGAAGTCCTTTCATGAGGTGTTTCACTCTCAGGTAAAGAGAATGCCAAGCCGCAAGACTCAAATGGAGGAACTTTTAAAGGATCAGGAAGAACAATCTACAGATCGGTTGAGGGATTCATGAAGAACAAAGTCCTAGTCGTGACATTATTTTTCGCTTTATGGAGTCTGTTTGCGGTTTCCATAGCTTCTGCCGAACCGGTCGATCCGATTCCAAATATAGGGATCCAAATCGGAGGGGACACGGGCTCGGGTGCGGGGACAAGCTCACTGTCCCTTATTCTGATGATTACGGTCTTGAGTGTAGCACCAGCCATTCTCGTTCTAATGACAAGCTTTACGCGAATCGTGATCGTGCTCGGATTTGTCCGCAGCTCTCTCGGAACTGCGACATCGCCTCCCAATCAAGTGCTTGTCGGGTTGGCTCTTTTTTTGACGATATTCGTGATGAGTCCGACGTTGTCGACGATTAATGAGGTGGCACTGCAGCCGTATATCAAAGGGGAAATTACTCAAACGGAAGCGCTGAGCAAAGCATCAGAACCGATGAAGAAATTTATGTATTCGCACACGCGGCCCAAAGACCTGCAATTATTCATGAGTTATACCAAAACGGAGAAGCCGCAGAGCTATAAAGATATACCGATTACAGTTATGGTTCCGGCTTTCGCAATCAGTGAATTGAAGACCGCATTTCAGATGGGCTTCATGATATTTATTCCGTTTTTGATTATCGATATCGTCGTGGCCAGCGTTCTGATGGCCATGGGGATGATGATGCTGCCGCCGGTCATGATTTCCTTGCCGTTCAAGATATTGTTGTTCGTCCTGGTGGACGGTTGGTATCTGATCGTCAAGTCACTGCTGGTCAGTTTCAGTCCATAGTTATGTAAAAGGATGGCTTCGGTCTAGCGCAGGTCATTCATATTTTTAGTAAAGAGGGGGAAGACGGTTATGAGTTCGGATTTTATTATCGGTTTGGCCGGACAAGCCGTTTATACCGTATTGAAGGTTAGTGCCCCGATGCTGATTATCGGTTTGGTCGTCGGTTTGATCGTGAGTATTTTCCAAGCTACCACCCAAATTCAAGAGCAGACGCTGGCCTTCGTTCCCAAGATCGTCGCCGTACTGTTGGCATTGCTGATGTTTGGGCCGTGGATATTAACGACGCTTGTCGATTTTACCTACAGCATATTTAACAACCTATCTAGTTATATCGGTTAGGCCGAAGAAATTATGGAGATTATACTGCACGGAATTTCTGTCTTTATGCTTATTTTTTGTCGAATGACGGCGTTTTTTGTTGTCGCTCCGGTTTTTTCTTCACGTGGCGTTCCTAACACATTCAAAATTGGGCTCTCCGCTATGATCGCATTGTTAATTTTGATGATTCAAGGAACGAATCAGGTGATACCCCAAGATCTTGGATACGTCTTAATGATTATCCGCGAGGTCTTGATCGGCCTGTTGATGGGGTTTGTGGCCTACCTGATCTTTTCGGTCATTTTGACTGCCGGATCATTTATCGATATTCAGATCGGATTCGGTATGGCGAACGTGCTTGATCCGATGACAGGCGCTTCCGCTCCCGTCCTCGGCAACTTTAAGTATATTATCGCCACGCTGGTCTTTTTAAGCATTAACGGACACCACTATTTGCTTGACGCAGTAATTCGTAGTTATAACTGGATCCCGTTATCAAACGATGTTTTTCAAAGGATTTATCGTGGAGGCGTTACGGAGTTTCTGGTCAGCACCTTCAGTCAGTCGTTTACGCTTGCTTTTCAAATGGCTGCGCCGCTGGTGGTTGCCTTGTTTTTAACGGACGTTGCTCTCGGCTTTCTGGCTCGTACGGCACCTCAGTTCAACGTTTTCGTAATAGGGATTCCCCTGAAGATTATTGTGGGACTGGTTGTACTGCTCCTTTTGATTCCGGGCTTCATCTACGCGTTTGAACATTTGTTTGAAGTGATGTTTAATGCGCTGCACAATTTATTTGGAACGCTGGGGAGTCGGCCGACATAGGGAGGGAATCGCTGATGACGTACCGGTATCGTTATAAACTGGATTTGCAGATGTTTGCCGGGGAGAAGACGGAGAAAGCGACGCCCAAAAAGCGGCAGGAAGCAAGAAAGAAAGGCCAGGTTGCGAAAAGCCAGGATATATCCGGCTCGATCATTCTATTATCTACCTTTATGTGTCTTATGGCCTTTGGCGGCTATATCAAAGAAAGATTGGTCGCTTTGTTTACGGATATTTTTTACCACCGCTTGACGATGGATGTGACCAAGGAAAATGTAATGATCATGCTAGGGGATTATGCGGTTCAGATTCTTCTGCTGATTGCTCCGGTCTTTTTGGTTGTCGTTGTGATGGGGGTTATCGCCAACTATGCCCAGGTAGGATTCCTTCTTACCGGTGATCCGCTGAAAATGCATTTCAACAAGCTTGACCCGATCAAAGGGTTCAAAAAAATATTTTCCATGCGCTCGCTTGTGGAGTTTTTCAAATCGATATTTAAGCTGACGATCATCGGGTACCTGGTATATACGACGATATGGGGGGCTAGAAGTCATCTCGCAACCCTTGGGAGAATCCCGGTGGAACAGGCATTTCACTTCACAGCGGAGCTCACAATGAACCTCGGCATTAAAATCGCCGCCGCTTTACTGGTTTTGGCGGTGCTGGATTATATGTATCAAAAGTATGAGCATGAGAAGAGCCTTAAAATGTCCAAACAGGACGTGAAAGACGAGTACAAGAAAATGGAAGGCGACCCGCTCATCAAAGGCAAAATCCGGGAAAGACAGCGCCGCATGGCGCTGCAACGGATGATGCAAGAAGTGCCGAAGGCAGATGTGATCATTACCAACCCGACGCATTTTGCCGTAGCGCTGAAATATGACGGATCGCAAATGGAGGCTCCGCAGGTCGTGGCCAAAGGGCAGGACTTTGTCGCACTCCGGATCAAGGAGATTGCCAAGGAGCATGGTGTTGTTACGATTGAAAATAAGCCGCTGGCAAGGGCGCTGTTTCAGAGAGCGGAAATCGGGGATATGATTCCCGGCGATCTCTTTCAAGCCGTTGCCGAAGTACTGGCATATGTATATAAACTGCAAGGCAAAGTGAAATAAGTTCGGGATCGGAGGAAGAACCGGTGAAGAAGTTCAAAGATATATTCATCCTAGTAGGCATTATCGGCATTGTTCTAATCATGATCGTTCCGATCCCGACTTTGCTGCTGGATATTCTTCTCATCATTAACATATCGATTGCATTAATGATTTTGCTCGTAGCCATGAACACGAAGGAAGCGCTGCAGTTCTCCATTTTCCCGGCAATGCTGCTTATTACGACCCTGTTCCGGCTGGCGCTGAACGTATCGACTACGAAGTTGATTCTAGGACAGGCCGAAGCAGGCCATGTCGTAGCGACCTTCGGGTCCTGGATTTCAAGAGGGGAGCCTGTTGTTGGCTTCGTAGTCTTCCTGATTCTGGTGGTTGTGCAGTTTATCGTAATCACGAAAGGGTCAGAGCGCGTAGCCGAAGTAGCGGCCCGCTTTACTCTCGATGCGATGCCAGGTAAGCAGATGAGTATTGACGCCGACCTCAACGCAGGGCTGATCAATGAACAGCAAGCCCGCGAGCGCCGGAGCAAGATTGAACGCGAAGCCGATTTCTATGGCGCGATGGATGGGGCGAGTAAATTCGTCAAGGGCGATGCGATTGCGAGTATCATCATCCTCCTTATCAACCTGATCGGCGGCTTTATCATCGGGATGACCATTCATGGTATGTCGTTCGGGGACGCTCTCTCGACTTATTCGATCTTGACGATCGGGGACGGTCTGGTCAGTCAGATTCCCGCACTGCTTATTTCTACGGCAGCGGGTCTTATCGTTACGCGGGCTTCCTCTGAAGGAAACCTGGCCGATGACATCACAGGCCAGTTGTTTACGTATCCCAAGCTTCTTTATATCGTTGCCGGTACGGTCGCGCTGCTCGGGTTGTTTACGCCGATCGGTCCTTGGACCACCCTTCCTTTTGCGGGATTGATGATATACGCCGCTAGGCGGATGCAAAAGAATCTCGACAAGAGGCAAATTGAGCAGGAGATTCAGGAAGAGGAACAGCAAATCGAAGAGGTACGAAGTCCGGAGAGCGTGATCAACCTGCTGCAGGTCGATCCGATCGAGTTCGAATTCGGTTACGGGTTGATCCCGCTCGCCGATACGGGACAGGGCGGAGATTTGCTCGACCGGATTATTATGATCAGGCGCCAATGCGCACTTGAAATGGGGCTTGTCGTACCGGTTATCCGCATTCGCGACAATATTCAACTAAAACCGAATGAATATGTCATCAAAATTAAAGGAAATGTCGTGGGCGGTGGTGAATTACTACTTAATCACTATTTGGCAATGAGTCCCGGGATGGATGACGATTCGATTACAGGCATTGAGACTCAGGAGCCTGCTTTCGGGCTTCCTGCGCTTTGGATCGATGAATCCACTAAGGACCGGGCAGAGTTGTCCGGCTATACCGTGGTCGATCCGCCGTCCGTTGTTGCTACGCATCTAACCGAATTGATCAAGAAACACGCGCATGAGCTGCTGGGAAGACAGGAGACAAAGGCGTTGGTCGACAATTTGAGAGAGAATTACGCTGTCCTTGTCGACGAACTGATTCCTTCCTTGCTCTCCATCGGGGATGTGCAGAAGGTGCTGGCCAAGTTGCTGCGTGAGAAGATTTCGATTCGCGATATGGTAACGATTTTTGAAACCCTGGCTGATTACGGGACTTATACGAAGGACCCCGAGGTTTTGACGGAATATGTCAGACAGGCGCTATCCAGACAAATCACCCAGCAATATACGCAGCAGGGTGAAACGATGCGGGTAATCACCGTGGGGCCTACGCTGGAGAAGAAGATTGCGGAAAGTGTGCAGCAGACCGATCAAGGCAGCTATTTGGCGCTTGATCCGATGTCGACACAGACTCTTTTCCAAAAGCTATCGGAGCAGATTAACCGCCTGCTTCAGACCGGTCAGCAGCCGATCGTATTAACTTCACCAACGATCCGGATGTATTTGCGGCAGGTTATTGAGAGAAGCATGCAGGATATTCCGGTACTGTCCTATAGTGAACTTGAACCTAACGTAGAAATTCAGAGTGTCGGAGTGGTGAACTTATGAGAGTAAAACGTTATATCGTCGACACGATGCCGGACGCCATGTCCAAAATACGCACCGAACTGGGAGCCGACGCCGTCATCTTGAGCACCAAAGATATGAAGGTTGGCGGATTTATGGGATTGTTCGGCAAAAAAAAGATCGAGGTCATTGCGGCTTCCGAAGGTAATGAAGCAGCTCCTTCCAAGCCACAAGCGCAGCCGGCCCGAATTACACAGACTCCGATGGCGAGGCAGGCGGTTCCGGATGTTTACCGGAAATCCTCTCAATTAACGTCGCCTCCTTCATCGGGGGCAGGCAACACGGTCTTGCCTCCGGCTGCACAGCCTACCCGACCTGCTCAACCAGCCCGTCCCGCGATCACGGCCGGGCTGCAGGAAAGGGAGGGGGTGCCGGTCGCGGCGTCCATGCCGATGCCGACAGTCTCATCCGAGCGAAAACAGCCATCCGATGGGATCGCTAGGCCTGACATCGCCAGGGAGGAGACGGCTGCCAGTAGATGGGACGAAGCGTTGCGACAAGCCTCCTTGGAAGAGAAGAGGCCCCCTGCTCCTTCAGCATCGCCGGCCCCTAAGCCGGCAGAAGTGCTTAGCCTGAAGGAAGAGAAGCTGCTCGAAGAGATTCGCGAGATGAAGTCCTGGATCGGTCAATTGGCGAGACAGCAGCACGAAAGCAGAGAGCTTCCTGAACCCCTGCCGGCGATTAAGAGCCGGCTGGAAAGCCAGGAGTTGTCCGCGGACCTGATTGAGAAGTGGATCGATGCCGCTTATCGGGAATGGATCGAATCCGGCAAATCGGCTTCATCGGAAGTGCTGGAAGCTGCTGTAAGAGCCGAGGCCGCTTCCTTCCTGCAAGGTCGTATCGGGGAAGGCATACAGGACGAGACCAAAATCGTCTACATTGCCGGACCTACCGGAGTCGGAAAGACGACTACGATTGCGAAGCTGGCTGCGGATCAAATTTTCCGGGCACACAAAAAGGTAGGCTTTATAACGGCTGATACGTACAGGATATCGGCTATAGAGCAGCTCCGAACGTATTCTTCGATTTTAAATGTGCCGCTTGAAGTCGTTCAATCACCGGGCGACGTGCAGAGAGCGATGCAAAGGCTCTCCCATTGCGATTTGATCTTGATGGACACGGCAGGGCGGAATTATTTGAACGAAATTCATGTGGCCGAACTGCACAGCATGCTCAGTACGTCGGAGCAAAGCGAGACTTATCTGGTCCTAAGCCTGACGTCAAAGACACAAGACATGAAGAAAATTACGGAGCATTTCAGCCGGTACGGGCTGGACAAAGTGATTTTCACCAAACTGGATGAAACGGAAAGCGTGGGCCCTTTGTACAACTTGATTCACGACTACCCTCTGCGGGTTTCCTATATTGCCAACGGACAAAATGTCCCTGACGACTTGCTGACGGCGGATTCTGAATTGCTGCTGGATTTGATTACAGGAGCTCGTAACTCATGAGCGACCAGGCGCAAGCTCTTCGACAACTGGTAACTTCCCGAAGCGGTTTTGACCCGCAGTCAATAAGTAAAAAGAGCAATGCCCGTATTATTACCGTAAGCAGCGGAAAGGGTGGGGTCGGAAAATCCAACTTTACTCTCAACTTCGCTCTCGCTTTAAAGTCGTTTGGAAGCAAAGTCCTCATTTTTGACGCTGATATCGGCATGGCCAATATCGACGTTTTGATGGGAGTTCGCCCGAGATACAGTCTGTATCATTTATTGAAAGGCGAACGGGACATCACGGAGATCATCGAGCTTGGAACCGGCGGACTTCCCTTTATTGCGGGAGGTTCCGGCATGGCGGATTTGTTTACCTTGTCGGAACAGGATCTCAACTACTTTACTTCTCAAATCGAGCAGATATCGGAAGAGATGGATTTCATCCTTTTTGATACCGGGGCAGGACTCTCCAAGGAAACTTTGAAGTTTATAACTGCCGCCGACGAGTGTTTGGTTGTAACGACCCCTGAGCCGACCTCGATAACCGATGCTTACGCACTCATCAAGGTGGTGCACGGGCTGGAGAAGGATGTAGCGTTCCGGCTGGTCATCAACCGGGTCGCGGGTGAAAGCGAAGCCAAGCAGGTTGCTGATAAAATTTCGCTAGTCGCGAAGCAGTTTCTGGATATGGATATTCCTACTCTTGGGTATTTGAGCGATGACGCACACGTCATGCAGGCGGTGAAGAAACAGATTCCGTTTTCTGCCGCTTTCCCGGGTTGTCCGGCAGCACGAGACATTCGAAGCCTGGCAATGAAATATATGGATGTTCCACAACTGAAGTCAAAGGATACTTTGTCAGGAATCAAAGGATTTATGCATAAATGGCTTAAGCGCGCAAAATGATTCTGTATAAAGGACAGGAGTGGAACGAGATATGCCTTATCGGGTGATGGTAGTTGACGATTCGGCGTTTATGCGGAAAATCGTTTCCGATCTTATTGAACAGGATCCGGCATTTCAAGTGCAGGGTACCGCCAAGAACGGAAGGGAAGCGCTTGATCTTATAGAGTCGCTCTCGCCGGACCTTGTCACCATGGACGTCGAAATGCCGGAGATGAACGGGCTTGAGGCACTAAAGCACATTATGGAGCAGCACCCTTTACCGGTGATTATGCTATCGGGCATCAATGAGCAGGGAATGCGGGAGACGATTATGGCTCTAGAACTCGGAGCGTTTGATTTTATCCGCAAGCCTTCGGCATCCACCAGCTCACATGATATCGAACAGGTGGGACGAGAGCTCAGGGAGCAAATCAGGGTTGCGATGCTGGCTAAGGAGCGAAGGGCGGCTAGGGCGGCTGCGCTGGAGACCAAAGCTCCGGAGCGGCTGCCTCCGGTCGAACTGGGCTTCTCGGCCTTGCATCTGACAAGCCTAAGCACGGCGCCGGCCCAAAGGAAACCCGGAAAGTCCAGGGAGTCCTTGTTGGACCGGGGGATTTCGGCAGATCAACCGAAGCGGAATTCGGAAGCGAAGGAAGTTCCGGCTTCCCGCAAGCCTTTGGCGAAACCTATAACCGACGCCAAACCGGCTCCGGCTGCATCGGCTACAAGGCCGGAGAGCAGGACGGCCATCGTCCAGAGCGACGCCAAAGTAGACAAGGAAGATTTGCACCAGGCGGTTTCGCCTAAGACCCGAAGCAAAGCGGAGACGCTTGCAACGGCGAAACCAGGGCAACGTCGTCCGGCCGAACCGCCGTCAAGGCAAGCTGCGGAATTAGAGCAGGCTGCGCGGGAGAGGGAAAGAGCAAAAGAAGCCGCGGCCCGCACGGAATTCACCGACCTGGTTGCGATCGGAACTTCAACCGGCGGTCCCAAAGCGTTAAAGGCTGTGCTGGAAAAGCTTCCTGCCAACTTCCCGGCTCCTATCGTGATCGTGCAGCATATGCCGCCGAATTTTACCAAATCGTTGGCCCAGCGCTTGAACAGTTTGAGTGAATTAAACGTGGTGGAAGCGGAAGAAGGAATGAGGCTTGAGGCGGGTACCGCTTATGTTGCACCCGGCGGCTATCATTTAAATGTAGTTCCGGCCTCGGACGGAAGCTATAAGGTGTCTCTGACGGGGCAAGAGCCCCGCAATGGGCACAGGCCGTCTGTCGATGTCATGTATGATTCACTTCTGCCCTTGCAAACTCTTAAGCGGCACATTGTACTCCTTACCGGTATGGGCAGCGATGGAGCCAGAAGCATGAAACGGCTGTACGAAGCCGGTGTAACTTCCACGATCGCGGAAAGCGAGGAATCCTGCGTTGTGTACGGAATGCCCCGCTCGGCGATCGAAATGGGCTGCGTCAGTCAGGTACTGCCGTTGCATGAAATTGGTTTCAAGCTTGCACAAGTTGTGAAATAAACGGAATCTCTTGAAGGAGGTGCCTCACCATGGACATGAACCAATATTTATCCATGTTTATCGATGAGTCGAATGATCACTTACAGTCATTAAACGAAAATATGCTGGAACTGGAGAACCGTCCTGATGATCTCGGGATCGTACAGGTAATCTTCCGCTCCGCCCATACACTGAAGGGCATGGCTGCCACAATGGGCTTCGAGGACTTGTCCTCCCTGACGCATCAAATGGAAAATGTGCTGGATCTGGTGCGCAACGATAAACTTAAAATGCAGGATTTTATTTTTGATACCTTGTTCCAAAGTCTTGATGCTCTGCAATCCATGGTTCAAGATATTACCCAGGGAGGGGAAGGCAAAGAGGATGTAAGTTCGATCGTTGCCTCCTTGCAATCGATTGTCCGCGGCGATATAGCGCCTTCCGGGCAACAATCGGGCGCGAAAGCGGCTGATAAGGCTTCGTCTGCAAGCGGTGCGGCCATTCGGCTGGATGAATTCCAATACTCGGTCCTCGAGCAATCGATTACCGAAGGACACAAAGTAATGTACATCGAAGTGGCCGTAAGGGAAGACTGCCAATTGAAAGCCGCTCGTGCTTATCTGGTGTTCGACCTGTTGGAACGGTACGGGGAAATTGTGAAATCGCATCCGTCTGTCCAGGAAATCGAGCAGGAACAGTTCGACCGGAGCTTCTCTCTCTATTACATAACTCAAAAAGAGGCTGCGGAACTTCAAGGCATGATTATGAATCTGTCCGAGATTGATTCGGCTCAGGTAGCGCTGCTGGATCATGAGACACTGAGCCAGCTGGATTCAGGAATTAAAGAGGCTTCAGTCGCTGTAGAAGCTGCCGAGCCGACTGCGAATAATGCGGAGAAGCCGGCTGCCGGCAGTAAAGCAGCCAAGCCGGAAGAAGGCAAAACGAGCGCCCGTCCTTCCGCCGTGTCGGCAGCACCTTCCAGAACGATTCGGGTCGATATCGATCGCCTGGATGTACTGATGAATTTGTTCAGTGAGCTTCTGATTGACCGATCCCGCCTTGAACAGCTGGCTTATGAAGTGAAACGCTCCGATCTGACCGAAACCGTGGAGCATATGAGCCGGGTCAGCAGCGATTTACAAAACATTGTCCTGAAGCTGCGGATGGTTCAAATCGACTCCGTATTCAACCGTTTCCCGCGGATGATTCGGGATTTGGCCAAATCGCTGGACAAAAAAATCGATCTGATCATCGTCGGGGCCGAAACTGAACTCGACCGGACCGTGATCGATGAAATCGGGGACCCTCTGGTCCATCTGCTGCGGAACGCCGTGGACCATGGCGTAGAGCCTTTGGAAGAACGGATTGCTGCGGGCAAACCGGAAACCGGAACAGTGGAATTGCGCGCGTTCCACAGCGGAAACCACGTATTTATCGAAATCGAGGATGACGGCCACGGCATCGATCGCGACAAAGTGCTTGCGAAGGCTTTGAAGAACGGCGTTGTTACTGAGAGCGAAGCCAGTACCCTGACCGATGAGCAGGTATTTATGTTATTGTTTGCTCCGGGCTTCAGTACGGCAGAAGTGATCTCCGATATCTCCGGCCGCGGCGTAGGACTTGATGTAGTTAAAACAAAAATCGAGTCGCTCAGCGGAGTTGTCTCGGTAGATTCCAAGCTTGGAAAGGGCACGAAGTTTTCGGTTCAGCTCCCATTGACGCTGTCGATCATTTCAGCGATGTTGATCAAGGTCGGATCTGAGAAATATGCGATTCCATTGTCCTCCATCGTGGAAACGGGACTTATCAGACGGGAGCAAATTCGTAAGGTTCACGGCTACACGATGATCCCGTACCGTGATTCCCATATCCCGCTAATGTCATTAGCCGAGCTGTTTGATGTACGGGACTTCGATGAGAAGTCCGAAGAAGAGACGGAAATCGTTGTCGTCCGCAAGGGGGACAGGCTTGCAGCTCTGACGGTTGAGGACTTTATCGGTCAGAACGAAATTGTAATCAAGAACCTGGGTAAGTATCTGCCTCCTGTTCAAGGTGTAGCCGGTGCTACCATTCTAGGGGATGGGCAAGTCGCTTTGATTATAGATCCGAATGCTTTCATTAAATAAAGCTGCTTTTCAACCCGGCTGCGCAAACTTAAGCCGGGACCAATAAGGAGGGATCCCCATGGGAGAGGAAATTAAAGTCATCGTTTTTAAACTGGGGCAAGAAGAATACGGCATCGAAGTGGACAAGGTTCAAACGATCGAACGCATGATGCCGATTACCCGTGTGCCCAAGACTTTTTCTTTTGTCAAAGGCGTAATCAATCTGCGCGGCGTCGTTATTCCGGTCATTGATTTACGCGGACGTTTTGGCCTGCCGGAAGCAGAGCATAGCGATCAAACACGGATTATTATCGTGGCGGCCAATGAGATGGAGGTTGGGTTTATCGTCGATTCGGCGAATGATGTCATCGACTTGAATTCGGACTCTATCGATTCTCCTCCCGATGTGGTCGGAGGCGTCAAAGCGAAGTATTTGCAAGGGGTGGCGCGTCTTTCCGACGAACGTCTGCTTGTAATGCTGAATTTATCAGAAGTACTGAACCGCAGTGAAATTATTCAATTGGAAAGTTTAGAGGGATAACCGGTGGATCTGTTTAAGGACTTTGAGGAATTCAAAATGGACGTGTTGAAGGAGGTCGGCAATATCGGCGCTGGAAACGCGGCCACCGCACTCTCCAGACTGCTGGATAAGCCGATTGACATGGCGGTTCCTAAAGTTCAGATGCTGCCGTTCGAAGCGATTGCTGAGCGGGTAGGCGGAGCCGAGAAGATCGTGCTTGCCGTCTTTTTCCGGGTCGAAGGGGATACGCCGGGCAATTTATTCTTTATTCTTAGCCCGGAGGCGGCCAAGAAGCTCTTGCATCGCCTTGCAGGCATCGAAGTCGAAAGCGGGGACAGCTTTTCCGAAATGGAATGGTCTGCGATCTCGGAGATCGGAAATATATTGGCCGGGTCCTATATTTCTTCCCTTGCCGATTTCACCTCGCTTTCAATGACCCCAACCGTTCCAGCGCTTGCGATGGATATGGCGGGAGCAATACTAAGCTATGGGCTGCTGCAATTTGGAGAAATGGGCGATTCCGCCATGCTGATTGATACGACCTTCATTGAAGGCAAGCATGAAGTGGAAGGACAGTTTTTCCTGATTCCAGACCCCGAGTCCTTTGCAAAAATTTTCGCTGCTTTGGGAGTGCCAATGAGCCATGATTGATGAGCAGCATATCGTTAAGGTTGGCATGGCGGACCTGAATGTGATTCGCGGACAGGGGTTAATCCGCACAACGGGGCTTGGATCATGTGTAGGGGTAACATTATTTGATCCATTGCTCAAGCTGGCCGGCCTTGCTCATGTCATGCTCCCTTCGTCCTCAATCGCGCGGGAAGGTGCGTTGAACATTGCCAAGTATGCCGACACGGCAGTCCCGGAGCTGGTTAACAAGCTAAAGGCGCTCGGCGCCTCGCAAAGTCGACTGGTTGCCAAAATGGCAGGGGGATCGCAAATGTTTACCTTTGCCGGAACCGGAGACTCGATGCGGATCGGTCCAAGAAATGTGGAATCCTGCAAAGCGATGCTGTCGCAGCTCGGCATTCCGCTCCTTGCCGAAGATACGGGGGGAAATTACGGAAGAACGATCGAACTCGACTGTGAAACGGGTATATTATTCATACGCAGTGTACAAATGGGTATAAAGGAATTGTAGCTATGTCAGGAAAATTCAGGTACTTTCTTCTTATTGGATTTATCGGATTCTTAATTACTTTTGCCGTTTCGGCCGGGAATAATCTGTTTATGACCAGTTTTATCCGGGGACTTATCGGATTTGCAGCTTGGTTTTTCCTGAGTTTCGCGGGAAGCTGGGTCTTCGGCTTTTTGAAGGAGCAGGACGTCCGTTCGGATGCCAGTGATCTTTCTGCAGCGCTGCAGGAACAAGAGCAAGTGCAAGAGTTAGACAAAGGAAACAGCCTCGATTTTACGACGCCGGATCAAAGCGAGGAATTGAACGAATTATTGAAGCAGTCGCCGGACAACCAGTCGCAATCACAGGCTCACGAGTTTACACCACTCCATCCGCCTAAATTAGTTAAAACACTTGACGACAAAGATCCTGAAGAGCTGGCTAAGGTCGTTCGTCACCTGACAGAAAAATAAGGAGGGTGAAGGCAATTGAACGAGCGGAAGACATCCCCTCTGAATTACGCCGATGTTTGGGAAAGATGGAAGGAACACGGTGATTTAGAGGCCAAGAAACAACTTATCGAGAAGTATCTGCATATTGTCGACTACGTTTCGGGACGTCTGGCGGTCGGTCTGCCCAAGAATGTTTCCAAAGATGATTTATCCAGCAACGGAGTTATGGGGCTGATTGACGCTGTCGAGAAATTCGATTATAAACGCGGACTACAGTTTGAAACATATGCTTCGTGGAGAGTTAGAGGAGCGATCTTGGACGGACTGCGCCAGGGGGACTGGGTTCCCCGTTCCGTAAGAGAGAAAGCCAAAAAAATTGAAGAAGGATACCAGCAGCTCGAACAGCAGTATCTTCGGACTGTCACGGATATGGAAATGAGCGAGCACTTGAACATCAGCGAGAAGGAATTTCAGAACATGCTCCAGGAAGTCGCGGTTATGACGCTCTGCTCACTGGAAGATCCGATCCGGGAAGAAGAATCGGAGACACGGCTGTCCATGCTTGTTGACGATAAAGCAAAGAATCCCGACTATAAAGTGCAGGAGTTTTATTTGCGTGAATCACTTGCCAAAGGGATTGAAAAATTGACGGAGAAGGAACGCACGGTCGTGTCTCTGTTATATTATGAAGATTTATCGCTGAGTGAAATCGCAGAAGTGATGTCTTTATCGCCTTCACGGATCTCCCAATTGCATTCCAAGGCAATACTGCGGCTGCGCGGCAGTTTGGAAAAGCACCGCGACCTGCTTATGCGGGAGGATTAGAGGAGCTCATTTTCTTACAAGTAGATGGAAGGAGGAACGACTCATGCAATTTACGGATGATTTGGGGCAAATCCTGAGTATCACTTTAAATGACGACAAGACAGTAGCCTACTTGCAATTTATGAAAAAAGAAGAGGACTTCTCCTGTACTATGGATGCGCTCCATCAGTTTCTGAATTCCCAGGGCATTAAATATGGAATTCAGGAAGATATCGTGAAACGGTTTGCCATCAATCCGAGAGAATACTTCTTCAGCAAAACGCCGATTGCGATCGGCGTAGAACCTCAGCAAGGGGAAGATGGTTCAATTCGTTATGCGGTTCCTATGGATGATGTCAGATTTAAGCCTTTGGAAACCGATGACGGCAAAGTGGATTACAAAGAGGTTAGTCGTCTTAATAATGTCCGGAAAGGGCAGTTAATCGCCGAATTAGTTCCTCCGCTTCCCGGTCGGCCCGGAACGGCAGTAACCGGTGAAGCCATTCCTAATAAAGCGGGAAAAGACGCCAGATTCAAGGTCGGCAAAAATGTGGTGTTGAATCCCGAGCAAACCGCTATGTACGCGGCCATCGACGGGTTGGTTACCCAGACGGACAAAGGAAAGTTGAATGTGTTTCCTGTCTACGAGGTTAACGGTGATGTCGATTACAGTACGGGAAATATTGATTTTGTAGGTACCGTCGTCATCCGCGGCAATGTTCTGACCGGTTTCAAAGTCAGTGCGGCCGGGGATATTCGTGTTGTTGGCGGCGTAGAAGGGGCCGAATTGTATGCGGAAGGTTCTATCGAGATTACCGGCGGAATCATCGGTTATAACAAAGGCTTGGTCAAAGCCGGACAAAATATCAAGAGTTCTTTCATCCAGGACGGCAACGTGCTGGCGGGTGAAAATGTAGTAGTGACCCAAAGTATCATGCATTCCAATATCCGTGCAGGAAAAGACGTCATTTGCAGCGGAACCAAAGGCTTAATCGTAGGCGGCAGCATTCAAGCCGGCGAAAAAGTGACTGCACGAATTATCGGGAATCCGATGTCGACGACGACATCGATTGAGGTCGGCGTGCTGCCCGAGCTTCGAAATGAATTGATGGAACTACGTCAGCAAGTCAAAGAAATTATGGCAAACTTGGACAAGTCCGAAAAGGCCCTGACTCTGTTGGACCAACTCGCTTCTTTGGGCAAATTGACTCCGGATAAGGTAGAGATGCGCTCAAAACTGGGATTGACCAAAAAATTGCATATCCAGGAAATGAACGACCTGAAAGACCGGATGCTTAATATTGAAAAGGCGTTGGAAGATACCGGAAAAGCTCAGGTGGATGTCCTGAAAATGATATACGGCGGTTCAAAAATCGTTATTGGCCGGTATACCAAATACATTAAAGAACCGATTTCACGCATGTCCTTTTATTTCAGCGAAGGTGATATTACTATGTCGGCTTACGTATAGAACCTTATGTCGATTGAATGATGAGGTGATCGTATGGATTTGAAAGCTGTTGAATTGCAAATCGCCGTTCCCCGGACCCAGGAAGTTGGACGTATTCAGCAAGAAGCGCAGCAAAGACCTCAGATCGATCAAAGTTTATTATCCACGGCGAACATGAAGGAACGCGAGCTCGACCGTCACCGGAGTTCGAATGTTGACGAAAGCGCGCACAACAGGACAATAAAACGGGAGGACAGTTCTTCCTCGGGTAATCAACGCCAGGGCCAAGCTTCACCAGAAGAGAAACAGGCGGCACAGGAGAAGGAACAACAGCCGGCTGATCATCCGTATAAGGGGAAACATATCGACTTGTCCCTTTAGACTATTTATTTTAGAGGTTGTTCAAAAAGTCATCTTTCCACGACGAAGTAGATCATGAAGCGGATTCGACGTCGAATCTTGAATTCAGCCGGGCCTTCCGTTGCTCACGTACCCCATGAGCAAATGCTTACGAAGTCGTTTTCTACGAAAACGTTTAGCTCCGCTACTCAGTCCCTAACTTCATCCGACCTAAAGCGTTTTACAAAAACGCACTTCGAAAGCATACGCTTCGGTCCTGAAAACCTGACTTTTTGAACACGCATTTTTACAGCAAAAGGTGAGGATTACATTGTCATTTGGAGATCCATGGTTTTATATTGTACTTTTGGGGGCGGCGGCGCTTGTCTATGCATTGCTTCTGCCGGGACGAAGTCCTGCTGCGAGCTCTAAGCCTGGAGTTTCGGACGGATTTGAAGCTACGCTGGAGCAGTATATGGCCGAGATCGAGAGAGAGAATGAGGAATTGATCGACCTTGTAGCTCAGATGAAGCAGGATTTTACTTCAAAACAGCTGGCCCATCAAGAGCAGATTGCCGAGCTGCGCCAGCGTTTGGCGGATGTGGAGTTTACATCCAGGTCTAATGCTTCCCGGCTGGAGCAATTGGAACAGGACGAGCAGGTTACGGCGGCTGTTCAGGGTAAGATTTCTTCGGATATTGACTCGACAACCTGGAAGCCTGAAGTTGCTGGTGCACCGTATAATGTTGCGGAAGGACTTCCCGGTGTCGCCGCTTCCCAGGTGTCCGGGCTCGCTGAATCTATCATTCCCGCAACCGCTCAACCGGAACCTTCCCAGCCGGACACGCTCGAGCCGGAGTTGACCGAGTCCGTTCGCGACCGGTACCCGGAGCTGTTTGATTTGTATGCAAAGGGGAAATCCGTGGATACGATCGCCAAAAGCACAGGTCTCCAACGCGGGGAAGTTCAGCTTATTCTTCAGCTTGCCAAGAGGGAGGAATCCCGATGATCCGCAATCGTCAATTTATGACAGGTCTTGGCATCGGTCTGATCGTAGGCGCGTTGCTGTTGCAGATTATGATGATCGGCCAGGGGCCAAACGGTAAGCTGCAAACAAAGGAACAGATCGAGCAGGCGGCAGCCGCATTGAATTTGAAGGTTGTCTCGGCCGATCAGGAACTATTGACCGAGGAAGAGTGGCAGGAGAAGGCTGAGCAAGAGCAAGCAGGATTGGATGAAGGAATCGAATCGGAAGATCCCTTGGATCCTTCAAATCCCGATGCGCCGAACACACCGGGCGCCCCTGACGATCCTGATTTACCGGGGGGAAAAGGCGCTGTCTCCGTCCCTGAAACGACCTCTCCGGCATCTCCGAAGGAGCCTGACAAAGCCACGGTGACCTACAAGATCTCCCACGGCAGCACGCTGACCGGCGTGGCGGAGGGTTTGCTCAAGGCAGGCGTGATCAGTGACAAGGAAGCCTTCTTGCAGGCTGCGAAAGACAAGAAGATCAATTACAAAGTGCGTACAGGTACCTTTACCTTTGAACAAGGTGAAGATTTCAGCTCCATTATTTCCAAGATTTCAAGTACCGTAAAATAAAGAGAAAATATTGTGGTTTGGATACAGCGAGCTCCTGAATAGGGGCTTTTTTTGTTTCTTAATTGGAGATCTTCTCGCTTTTTGGCGTCCAAGCCGCAAACTTGGTTGCATCGTGTATTTACTTATGGTATATTAATTGACGGTGTTATAACGCACGCTGACCGATTTCATCAAGGGTGCTCTCATAATGAGAGTCTTGACGGAAGATGAGGCCGGCGGAGGAAGCATCAAAAAAACCAAACTTAGGAGGTGCGTGAAGATGGCAGTAATCTCCATGAAACAACTGCTTGAAGCAGGCGTTCACTTCGGACACCAGACTCGTCGTTGGAACCCGAAAATGGATCGTTATATCTTCACTGAAAGAAACGGAATTTACATTATCGACCTGCAAAAAACGGTCAAGAAAGTTGAAGAAGCTTATAACTTCGTTAAAAGCGTAGCTGAAGAGAATGGCACCATTCTTTTCGTAGGCACGAAGAAACAAGCTCAAGACTCCGTGAAGGAAGAAGCAGAACGCGCTGGTCAATTCTACATTAACCAACGCTGGCTCGGCGGTACGCTGACCAACTTCCAAACGATTCAAAAACGGATCGACCGTTTGAAGCAATTGGAATCTTGGGAAGAAGACGGTACTTTCGCTGTCTTGCCTAAGAAAGAAGTTATCATTCTTCGCAAAGAAAAAGATCGTCTCGAGAAATTCCTGGGCGGAATCAAGAACATGAAGGGCTTGCCAAGCGCTCTGTTCATCATCGATCCTCGCAAAGAACGCATCGCGGTTGCTGAAGCCCGCAAATTGGGTATCCCAATCGTAGGTATCGTTGATACCAACTGCGATCCGGACGAAATCGACTACGTGATTCCTGGTAACGATGACGCGATCCGCGCGGTTAAACTGCTCACCAGCAAAATGGCTGACGCTGTAATCGAAGCGAACCAAGGCGAGCAAACTACGGCTTAATATTGAAACAATACCGATAGAATTAAATTAAAAAGGGTGGTTGGTAGGTGTCAAACCTCTCACTACCCTTTTTTTAAGAGATATTTTAAAGTGAAAGTTATCCAATCTTATTGTGGAGGTAATATAAACATGGCTGTTGATGCTAAATCTGTAAAAGAACTGCGTGAAAAAACAGGTGCGGGTATGTTGGATTGCAAAAAAGCACTTGAAGAAGCAAACGGAGATTTGACGAAAGCGATTGAGATTCTTCGTGAAAAAGGTCTTTCCGCTGCAGCGAACAAAGCTGGACGTATCGCTACGGAAGGCGTTGTAGAATCCTACATCCATGCCGGCGGCCGGATCGGCGTACTGGTTGAAATCAACTGCGAAACTGACTTCGTTGCGAAGACAGATCAGTTCAAAGATTTCGCTCGTGACATCGCAATGCATATCGCGGCTATGAGCCCACGTTATGTACGTCGTGAAGAAGTTCCGCAAGAAGAAGTGGAAAAAGAGAAGGAAATTTTGAAGGCTCAAGCGCTTAACGAAGGCAAGCCTGAGAAAATCGTTGAAAAAATGGTTGAAGGCCGTATCAGCAAGTACTACGAAGAGTTCTGCTTGCTTGAGCAATCCTTCGTGAAAGACCCTGACAAAACGATCTCCGCATTGGTTAATGAGAAGATCAGCGCTATCGGCGAGAACATCTCGATCCGTCGTTTCGTTCGTTATGAACTGGGCGAAGGCATGGAGAAAAAAGTGGATAACTTCGTTGAAGAAGTTATGGCTCAAGTTAGACAATAAGATTAACAAGTTAGAACCATCATATAATTGAATGTCTGAAAAGTTGGAACACGCCGTGTTCCTTCTTTTTTAACCTGACACCCGCATAGCTTATTTCAGTAGGGGGTCTATAGTGGAGGTATACAATTGAAACAGCCAGTTTTTAAACGTGTTGTCTTGAAGGTTAGCGGTGAATCGCTGGCCGGGCAAAATGGGTACGGTATCGATGCCGAGACGATTTCGTCGATCGCCCAGCAGGTGAAAGAAGTCGTTGAGCTCGGAGTTCAAGTCGCCATCGTATGCGGAGGCGGTAACATTTGGCGGGGCATTGCAGGCAGCGCCAAAGGGATTGACCGCGCAACTGCAGACTATATGGGGATGCTGGCCACGGTTATGAATTCGCTGGCTTTGCAGGACGCGCTCGAACAAATCGAGGTCCCTACACGGGTGCAAACCTCCATCGCAATGCAGCAAATCGCCGAGCCGTACATTCGCCGCCGGGCTATCCGTCATTTGGAAAAGGGCAGAGTCGTGATCTTTGCCGCCGGTACGGGAAATCCGTTCTTCTCTACCGATACGACCGCCGCGCTGCGCGCAGCGGAAATCGAAGCAGAAGTAATTTTGATGGCGAAGAACAAAGTAGACGGGGTTTATTCGGCGGATCCTTTTGTCGACCCGACTGCGGAGAAATACGAAATGCTCACTTACTTAGAAGTGCTTAACAAAAACCTGGGTGTTATGGATTCGACAGCATCGTCGCTGTGCATGGACAATAACATCCCGCTGATTGTATTTGCCATTACGGAACAAGGGAATATCAAACGTGTCGTTCTGGGCGAGAAGATCGGGACGATTGTCAAAGGGAGTGTAGATTAAATGCCGCAAAGTATCAAAACTCATGCCGAAGAACGCATGGATAAAGCGATCCAGGCACTTAAACGAGATCTTGCTACGCTTCGGGCCGGAAGAGCCACGCCTTCTCTGCTTGATCGGATTCAAGTGGATTACTACGGTTCTCCGACTCCGGTAAATCAGCTTGCCAACATTAATACACCGGATACCCGCACCCTTATGATTCAGCCTTGGGACAAATCGTCCTTGGCCGATATCGAGCGGGCGATCCAAAAGTCCGACCTGGGCTTGACACCTGCCAACGACGGGACGTCGATCCGACTCTCCATTCCGGCTTTGACGGAAGAGCGTCGTTTGGAACTTGTGAAAATGACGAAGAAGTTCGGAGAAGAGGCGAAAGTAGCGATCCGCAACATTCGCCGCGATGCGAACGACGATATCAAAAAGTTGGAGAAAACCGACATCTCTGAAGACGAATCGCGCAGACATCAGGAAGATATCCAAAAAACGACCGATAAATTTATCGCGGAAGTGGATAAAGTGCTTGCTGCGAAAGAAAAAGAGATCATGGAAGTTTAAGAGACATATTGCGGCCCCTCCTTTTACGGTGGGGTTTTGTCTCTTTTTCATCACCGGCTGGAGGAAGAGCAATGAAAAATGTTTTTGGGTTCTGGCGAAAAAAAGGGAATGGCTCTGTGTCTGTATCTGTGCCTGACAGCGATAATATCCCTAAGCATGTCGCTATTATTATGGACGGCAACGGCCGTTGGGCGCGCAAGCTCGGCTTGCCGCGTATCGTCGGTCACCGGAACGGAATGAAGGCTGTTAAACGGGCAACGATTGCGGCGGATGAGCTTGGAATTTCCGTCTTGA
Source organism: Paenibacillus sp. FSL R5-0407 (assembly GCF_038009185.1). Taxonomy (NCBI): domain Bacteria; kingdom Bacillati; phylum Bacillota; class Bacilli; order Caryophanales; family Paenibacillaceae; genus Paenibacillus; species Paenibacillus sp. FSL R5-0407. The sequence continues at coordinate 578,476 of NZ_JBBPAX010000001.1, forward strand.
CGCTTTATGCCTTTTCGACAGAGAACTGGAAACGGCCAAAGGATGAGGTCGACTTTTTGATGTCGCTTCCCCAAGAATTTTTGGCACTGGAACTCGAGGAATTGATACAGAAAAACGTTCAGGTCCGGATGATGGGACATACCGAGGAACTTCCGGAGCATACGATTTCCGCCATGGAAGAAGCCATTGAGCGGACCAAAAACAATACGGGACTTATTTTGAATTTTGCGCTCAACTATGGAAGCCACCGGGAAATCACGGAATGCGTCAAAGAACTTGCCCGCGATGTGAAAGATGGCAAAATCCAGCCCGAGGAAATTACTCAGGATATGATCGGTTCCGGCCTCTTGACCGGCGGATTACCTGACCCTGATTTGCTCATTCGGACCGGCGGCGAGCTGCGGCTCAGTAATTTTATGTTATGGCAAACGGCATATAGCGAACTATGGTTTACGGATCTGTACTGGCCTGAATTCGGACGCGAGCAATTGTTTGCTGCGGTAACGGAGTATCAAAGACGAACTCGGCGGTATGGCGGATTATCCTAGCGGGATGGAAGGTGTAGACAGTTGAAACAACGGTTGATAACTGGAATTATAGCCGGAGGCGGATTCCTCGGGCTCTGTCTGGCAGGAGGGATTTGGTATCATGGGCTTGTCTTGGTCATGGCCTTGATCGGATTTTATGAATTCGTGCGTATGACGAAGACTCCGGCTTTTGGCGGCACCGCTGTGATCGGGTATCTGGGCGTACTATACGTCGTGTTTCCGTGGAAGCTGCTCGGACTGGACATGCCGCTGAACTTACTGTCGGTATTCTGGCTGCTGATGCTGCTGTTTCTTGTCGTTACCGTTGTTTCCAAAAACGGGATTCCGATCGGACAAGTTGCACTGCTGTTTCTTGGCATGGTTTACGTCGGCGTGGGATTTGCTTATCTTGCTGATACGCGAAGTACTGCGGATGGGCATGGACTGTTTTGGACCTTCCTGATGCTTGCTTCGATCTGGAGCAGCGATGCCGGTGCTTATTTTGTGGGCCGGAGATTCGGCAAGAACAAGTTGTGGCCTGCAATCAGCCCTAATAAGACTGTGGAAGGCGCGATTGGAGGCATCATATGCGCGGTTATCGTCGCCGTTATTTTTGCATTGGCTTCCGGTGGCCTGCTCACGATTGGAAGAGCGCTTATTCTTGGCGTGTCGGCTGCTGTAGTGGGTCAGATGGGCGACTTAATCCAATCGGCTTACAAACGGGTGTACGGCATAAAGGATTCCGGTAATTTGCTGCCCGGTCATGGCGGTATTCTGGATCGCTGCGATAGTTGGATCGCCGTTTTTCCGTTTGTACATATATTATCTTTACTTCCGGTGTTCTGAAATTATTGAGGTGAGAGGTGCGCGTAATGAAAAAACTAGCAATCATCGGCTCGACCGGCTCCGTCGGTACCCAGACCCTCGATGTCATAACTCAGCATGCTGATCAGTTTGAGGTGGAAGGGCTGGCTGCAGGTTCCAATGCCGATCTCTTCGTGGAGCAGGTAAACAAGTTCCGTCCGAAAAAAGCTTCCGTCTCGACTAAAGAAATTGCGGATCGGGTCCGCCCCTTGATACCGTCGGGAGTGGAGTTGTATTACGGAGAAGAGGGACTAATCGAGGTAGCTGCCGGAACCGAAGCGGAAACGGTCGTTACTGCGATTGTAGGGAGTGCGGGGTTGCCGGCTACATTGGCTGCGATTTCCGAAGGCAAACATATTGGACTGGCTAACAAAGAAACGCTGGTGACTGCGGGTCATCTCGTAACCGGATTGGCCAAAAAAAAGGGAGTATCCCTGTTGCCCGTGGACAGCGAACATTCCGCGATTTTTCAATGTCTTAATGGTGAACGGATGGAAGATGTGGAGCGGATTACGCTCACGGCATCCGGAGGCTCCTTCCGTGATTTGAGCAGGGATCAGCTACAGCATGTCACCGTTGAGGATGCTCTTAAGCATCCGAACTGGTCCATGGGTGCCAAAATAACGATCGATTCGGCCACGATGGTCAACAAAGGATTGGAAGTGATTGAGGCCCGCTGGTTGTTCGGGATGAGCTTCGAACAGATCGGCGTTCTACTGCACCCGGAAAGCATCGTCCACTCTTTCGTTGAGTATCGTGACGGGAGCGTGATCGCTCAGCTCGGTACGCCGGATATGCGTGTGCCGATCCAATACGCGCTTAGCTATCCGGAGCGTTGGACTTCAAGCACCAAACGGCTGTCCTTGGCCGAAGTGGGCAAGCTTCATTTTCGCGAAATGGATATGGTACGTTATCCTTGTTTAAGACTGGCCTTCGAATGTGGTAAAATAGGAGGAACGGCAACTAGCGTATACAATGCGGCTAATGAAGTCGCCGTAGCCCGGTTTTTGAACAGAGAGATCTCTTTTTTGCAAATTGAACATATTATCGAAAGTGTTCTGTCCAGACATGAGGTTCAGGCTGAACCGGATCTGGAAGCTATCAAAGAAGCCGACCGGTGGGCCCGCGAAACAGCGCGGTCTTTGTAAGTCCCGAGGAGTATTTTTTCTTTCGGAGCGGAAAAGTTCCATCCCGGTATTCTCTTGTACCTGATCGGAGAATAATGATAATCTAAAAGAACGTTGGACGATCCGTGGCCAAAAGGAGGATGCTTACGATTGGAATTGCTTAAAATTATATTTTTGACTGTTCTCATGTTTTTCGTGATAGTTACGGTGCATGAGTGGGGACATTATTTCTTTGCCAAGCGCGCCGGAATTCTCGTAAGGGAGTTTGCGATCGGCTTCGGTCCCAAACTGTTCTCTTACAAAAGGGATGAGACGCAATTTACCCTTCGGCTGCTGCCCTTCGGCGGGTATGCCCGGATGGCCGGGGAAGATCCGGAGCTAGTCCAGATTTCGAACGGGCAAACCGTAGCGTTAAGGCTGGATGGCGAAGAAGTCCGAAAAATATATCTGGATCGTCTTGATAGCCGGAAAAATGTAATCCGCGGCGAAGTGAGCGATGTAGATCTGGAAGACCGGCTCATCGTCAAGCTGGATGTCGACGGAGAAGAGTTAAACTATCGCGTGCATCCGCAAGCGATGCTGGTGGCGAAGGGCAAAGAAACCCAAATCGCCCCGAAGGACCGCCAATATGGCAGCAAAACGGTGGGCCAGCGTGCCCTGTCTATTTTTGCAGGCCCGCTGATGAACTTTATTCTCGCCTTCGTACTCTTCGCGCTGCATACGCAGATGGCCGGTATTCCGCTTGCGGAGCCTAGTCATTTGCAAATCGGCGAAGTAATGAAAGGCATGCCGGCTCAAGAGGCTGGCGTTCAACAGGGTGATATTATCGAATCGGTGAACGGAAAGCCGGTCGGTACCGATGCGAACGGTTTGATCGACATGATCAAAGCATCCAAGGACAAGCCGATGGAATGGACGGTTAAACGGGGAGATCAGACCCTGGCGATTACGCTGACCCCACGTTCAGTGGATAAGGAAGAAGGCGGCAAGGTCGGAAGCACAATCGTTACTTATTTCCCTACGCGGAGCGCTTCGTTTGGAGAAACGTTCACCGTGGCAGGCAAAGATATGGTTTACACGACCAAAGCGATATTTCTCGGCTTTCAGCAGCTGATCAATAAATTCTCGATGGATGATTTAGGCGGTCCGGTGCGCACTTTTGAAGTTACCGGGCAAATCGCGAAGCAAGGAATTTCACAGTTGACCTACTGGGCGGCTATTCTTAGTCTATATCTGGGGATATTCAATCTGCTGCCGATTCCTGCGCTGGATGGAAGCCGGCTTGTGTTCCTGGGGGTTGAAGCCTTGCGGGGCAAACCGGTGGATCCGAACCGCGAGGGGCTTGTGCATTTTATCGGGTTTGCGATGCTGTTCTTGCTGATGATTGCGGTCACTTATAATGATATTTTGCGATTGATAGGCTAATTACGGGAGGACTAGGGTTTAATGGCTAACGAGGAGAAACAATTTGTTACGGAAATTACTCCGCAAGGAGAAGATTTTTCACGCTGGTATATTGATGTAATCAAGAAGGCGGATTTGATGGACTATTCGCCTGTACGCGGATGCATCGTTTTCAAACCGGACGGGTATGAAATTTGGGAACATATCCAGGCGGAGCTGGATCGCCGTTTTAAAGAAACGGGCCACCGCAATGCCTACTTCCCGTTGTTTATTCCCGAGAGCTTTTTCCAGAAGGAAAAAGAACATGTCGAGGGCTTCAACCCGGAGCTTCCTTGGGTAACCGAAGCGGCTGGCGAAAAGCTGGAGGAACGTTTGGCGATCCGTCCGACTTCGGAAACCATGATCGGGCATATGTATGAGAAATGGATTCAGTCTTATCGTGATTTGCCGGTATTGATCAACCAATGGGCCAACGTGGTTCGTTGGGAGAAACGGACATTGCCGTTCCTGCGCACGAGCGAATTCCTTTGGCAGGAAGGTCATACCGCGCATGAGGACGAAAAGGATGCCCGCGAAGAAACGATGCGGATGCTGGAAATTTATCGCGATTTCGTAGAGAACTATTTAGCGATTCCGGTAATTGTTGGCCAGAAGACGCCTTCGGAGAAATTCGCCGGCGCAGTGGATACGTATTCGATCGAAGCGATGATGAAAGACGGTCGTGCCGTTCAAGCGGGAACTTCGCATTATCTCGGTACGAACTTTGCGACCGCATTCGATATCCAATATTTGAACCGTGAAAATATCCGCGAGTATGTGCATACGACATCTTGGGGTGTCAGCACCCGGTTGATCGGCTCGCTGATCATGGTTCATGGCGATGACCGCGGCCTGGCTTTGCCGCCTAAAGTGGCACCGAAGCAGGTCATGATCATTCCGATCGGCCCTCCTAAAACCCGGGATGCCGTTGTAGGCCGGGCAGACGAACTGTTTGCCGAATTGAAAAAATCCGGCGTTCGCGTCGGGATTGACGACCGTGCGGATGTCCGTCCGGGCTGGAAGTTCAATGAATACGAAATGCGCGGCGTTCCGGTTCGTCTGGAAATCGGACCACGCGATATGGAGAACGGGGTTTGCGTGCTTGTATCCCGAATCAGCGGAGAGAAAAAGGTAATATCCCAGGAGAACCTGGTGGAAGAAGTGAAATCCATGCTGGATCAGGTGCATCAGGAAATGTTTGAACGCGCCAAAGCGTTCCGGGAGGAACACTTCTATTCCGTAGATACATTGGATGAAATGAAAGCAAGCATCGAAGAGAAGCGCGGCTTTACACTCGCCGGCTGGTGCGGCTCCGAAGCGTGCGAGCGTCATGTGAAGGAAGAAACGGGCGCTACAAGCCGGAACATTCCGTTTGATCCGGAGGTTACCAAAACGACTTGTCTGGTGTGTGGGGAAGAAGCGCGGCACACGGTTGTTTTTGCCAGAGCCTATTAGAGGTTGTTCAAATAGTCATCTTTTGATCACGAAGTACTTCAGGTTGCAAATTCGACATCGAATCTTGAATTCAGGCGGGCCCCAACCTTCTCGGTGCTGAAAAGTCGACTTTTTGAACACATATTAGTAGTCGACAAACCTTTATTTTAGAAGGCTTCCGGCAGGAAACTGTCGACAGGTTCGATTCCTGTCGGACCCCCGCGCCGGGAGCCTTGTTGTTTGAGGAATACAAAAGCGTGTCGTATGGGAGGGGAAATCATGTCCGACACTCAGGGAAAAAGAATGCGTCTCGAACTGTTGATGAAGCAGGCGGAAATGCCGCCAACCGTGGTTGATCCGTATTTTCTCGATGGATTTATCGATCAGGTGGAAGTCAGCCGCTCCAATAAAGAATGGAAAATAACGCTTTGTAAAAGCACGCTTGTTCCGGGCCAGATCTATCGCACCTTTTACTTACGGATTAAAGAGCGGATGGAGCATATTGCGAACATCTCTTTCTTATTCCGCTACGAGGACCAGATTAGCGAGAGCGAGATCGTACAGGAATATTGGAAACTGTTCCTGGAGTGGGTGCAGCGGGAGGTACCGTCCGTCAACGGCTGGATGGCTCGGGCGTCGCTCGAAGTTGAGGGAGATCTGATTTCGGTAGCTTTCACGGATGCCATGACATTGGAATTAGCCCGCAAAAAGGGGATTGATCGTGCGATCACGGTATATTATGAAACCCACTTCGGTTTAAGTCTTCGGGTTAAGTTGATTTCGGGTGAGAACAGCAGCGAAGTGTTTGAAGAATTCCAGCAGCGGATCGTCGAGGAGAATCGCGAAGCGATCCAGCAGCTGATGGAGAGCGTACCTGAGGAAGCTCCGGCTGAAGAAGTGGACGGAGAAGTTATCAAGTTGCAGATTGGTTACGACATCAAAGAACAACCGATACCGCTTCAGGAGATTCAGGATGAAGAGAAGAAGATTACTATTCAAGGCACAATCTTCGGCCTGGACCGTAAAGAGCTTCGCAACGGGAACACGCTGTTTACTTTTTACCTGACCGATTTTACCGATTCCCTGCAAATGAAAATGTTTGCCAAGACCAAGGATGATTTGAAGATCATGGGGCAGTTGGCGAACGGCAAATGGGTGAGAGCCCGCGGTAAAGTGGAAATGGATCGCTTTATGCAAATTCCCGAGCTGGTTATGATCCCTTCCGATCTTTGCGAAGTTTCTGCGCCCCCGTCCCGAAAAGATAATGCCGAGGAGAAGCGCGTGGAATTCCATCTTCATACAACAATGAGTACGATGGACGCCGTTACTCCAATTGGAGAATATGTCAAAACGGCGGCGAAGTGGGGACATAAAGCAATTGCCGTTACGGATCACGGCGGAATTCAGTGTTACCCGGACGCGGCCAAAGCGGCGAAGAAGAATGGAATCAAAATGATCTACGGAGTGGAAGCCAACGTTGTCAACGACAATGTGGCGGTCGTCCTTAATCCTCGTCCCGAAGATTTAAAGACGACGACCTTTATCGTATTCGATATCGAGACCACCGGTTTGTCGGTTACTCAGAACAAGATCATTGAAGTCGCTGCCGTCAAAATGAGCGAGGGCAAAGAAATTGACCGGTATGCCACCTTCGTCAATCCGCATGAGCGTATTCCGTATCATATTCAGCAATTGACGAACATCAACGATGAGATGGTTCAGGATGCTCCCGATGTGGAACCGGTATTGAAGGATTTTATCGAGTTTGCCAAAGATTCGGTACTCGTGGCTCACAATGCCCGGTTTGACGTGGACTTTGTGAATGCGAAACTGAAGGAGCTCGGCCTGCCTGTCATGGACAACCCGGTGTTGGATACGCTGGAGATGGCCAGAATGTTATTCCCTTCCATGAAAAATCACCGCTTGAACACATTGGCGGCTAAATATAAAGTTTCGCTGGAGAACCATCACCGTGCGATCGACGATACGTTGGCGCTGGGACAGATTTTAAACGGACTCATTGAGGATGCCGCAAAAATCGAAGGGATCACATCCCTGGAGCGGTTGAACGACAAGGTCGGCAAGGATTTATCCAATGCCCGCCCGTTCCACTGCGGGATTTATGCCCTCAATATGACCGGCAAGAAAAATTTATATAAATTGGTGTCGATGTCTCATACTCAATATTTTAAACGGGTCGCCTGTATTCCGAAGTCCAAGCTTGCGGAAATGCGCGAAGGCCTGCTCATCATTTCGGGATGTGAGAAAGGCGAATTTTTCGAGGCGGTGCTGAACAAATCGGTAGAGGAAGCCGAAGGAATCGCCGAGTTTTACGATGTGCTGGAGATCCAGCCGCTGACAATGTATATGCACCTAGTAGATAAAGGGCTGGTCGGGAGCGCAGAAGAGCTGCAGACGGCCGTTCGTAAAGTAGTGGAAATCGGCGCTAAGTTGGGTAAACCGGTGGTCGCTACGGGGAACGTTCACTACCTGGATCCGCGCGACAAGCTATACCGGGATATTACGATTCACGGAATTACCGGCTTCAGCCCGCTAAAAGATATCCGCAAACCCGATGCTCATCTCCGCACAACGGACGAAATGCTGAAGGAGTTTGAGTTCCTGGGCAAGGAGAAAGCCTATGAGGTCGTCGTAAAAAACACCTCCGATCTAGCGGATTCCTTCGAGGATCTGGAACTGTTTCCGGACAAGCTGTATACCCCGATTATCGATGGGGCGGATGAAGAAATCCGTAATACCTGTTATGCGACGGCAAGATCCATTTATGGGGAAGATTTGCCCGATGTAGTCGTCAAACGTCTTGAGAAAGAGCTGGAACCGATTATCAAATACGGATTCTCGGCCAACTATCTGATTTCCGAACGCTTGGTGAAAAAATCCAACCAGGACGGCTACCTCGTCGGCTCGCGGGGATCGGTCGGTTCGTCGGTTGTCGCTACATTCCTTGGCATTTCCGAAGTAAATCCGCTTCCGGCCCATTATATTTGTTTGAATCCCGAATGCCGGCATAACGAATGGTTCCTTGACGGCAGCGTGCCGAGCGGATTCGATTTGCCGGACAAGGATTGTCCGAACTGCGGAAACAAGCTGAAGGGAGAAGGGCAGGATATCCCCTTCGAGACATTCCTGGGCTTTAAAGGCGACAAAGTACCCGATATCGATCTTAACTTCTCCGGGGAATACCAACCTCAAGCGCATAATTATACCAAGGTGTTATTCGGGGAAAAGAGTGTGTTCCGTGCCGGAACGATCGGTACGGTCGCCGAGAAAACCGCATTCGGATTTGCGAAAAAGTATGAAGAAGAACACCACAAGAGCTGGCGCGGCGCAGAGCTCAACCGGCTGGCCTCCGGCTGTACCGGCGTTAAGCGCAGCACGGGCCAGCATCCCGGCGGGATCGTGGTCGTTCCGGACTATATCGAGGTCGAAGACATCACGCCGGTACAGTATCCGGCTGATGACACGAGTTCGGAATGGATGACCACGCATTTCGATTATCACGCGTTTGACGCAAACTTGCTCAAGCTCGATATTCTGGGCCATGACGACCCGACAATGATGCGGATGCTTCAGGATTTGACCGGTATCGATCCGACGACGATCCCGATGAACGACCCGAAAGTCATGAGCATGTTCAATTCGACGGAAGCGCTCGGAGTTTCACCTCAGCAAATCCGGACCCCGGTTGCCACGTACGGAATTCCCGAAATGGGAACCAAGTTCGTCCGCCAGATGCTTGTGGAATCACAGCCGTCTTCGTTCGCGGATTTGTTGCAGATATCCGGTCTGTCCCACGGTACCGGCGTATGGCTGGGAAATGCCCAGGAACTGATCAAGAACGGAACCTGCAACATCAAGACGGTGATCGGTTGCCGGGATGACATCATGCTGTTCCTGATCTATAAGGCGGGAATGGACGCCGGGCTGGCTTTTAAAATTACGGAGAGCGTCCGTAAAGGGAAGGGCTTGTCGCAGGAATGGATCGATGAGATGAAAAAGTGCAAGGTGCCCCAGTGGTACATTGACTCTTGCCTGAAGATCCAGTACATGTTCCCGAAAGCGCACGCCGCTGCTTACGTTATCTCTGCGGTGCGGACAGCTTTCTTCAAGCTGTATCATCCGATCGAGTATTACGCGACTTACTTCTCGGTCCGTGGCGAGGATTTCGACATCGAATTGTTCTGCCAGGGATATGAGGCGATATACCGCAAGATCGAGGAGATCGAGCAAAAAGGTTTCCAGGCGCTGCCGAAAGAAAAGAACATGCTGCCGATTCTGGAGATGGCGCTCGAAATGACATCGCGCGGTTTCCGCTTCAAGGGAATCGACCTGTACCGTTCGGATGCGACGAAATTTATCGTCGACGGCGACGCGCTCATTCCGCCGTTCTCCGCGCTGGCGGGTATCGGCGACAACGCCGCCCGTAACATCGCGGCGGCGAAGGAGCAAGGGGAGTTCCTCTCCATCGAGGATTTCCAGCAAAAGTCCAAGGCGAGCAAAACGGTCGTCGAACTGCTCGGTACGATGGGCTGTTTCCGGGGGCTGCCGGAAAGCAACCAGCTATCGCTGTTTTAGCCCGGCGTAAAGGCGTTTTACTTGTCACTATTACCGGACTATGTTATAATTTTTTTGGTAATCATGAAGATAGAACCGTTGCTTAAAGAGTGGGGAAACCCACTCTTTACTCTTTGGTATATAGGAAAGAACCATATGGAGGTAATGTACGCTTGAGCACACCGAAGATCAAAGCGGCCGTGGAAGAGATGGTCAAACCTTTTTTGGATGAGAACGGCTTTGAACTGGTCGACGTCGAGTACGTCAAAGAAGGGAGCAATTGGTTCCTGCGCGTATTCGTGGATAAAGACGGAGGCATCGATATCGATGACTGCGGTCGGATCAGCGAATTTCTAACCGAGAAGCTGGATGAGAACGATCCGATTCCATCAGCTTATTTTCTGGATGTGTCCTCCCCCGGGGCGGAACGTCCGTTGAAGAAGGCGGAGGATGTATTAAAAGCCGTCGGCAAAGATGTATTTGTGACTACATATGAACCGGTAGACGGCTTGAAAGAATTCGAAGGCCGGCTTCTTTCTTTTGAAAATGAGGAGCTTGTCGTCGAAATCGGCAAAAAGAGCCATACCATTCCATACAGCAAAGTTGCCAGCGCCAGGTTGGCCATTATTTTCTAAACAAGGTATTGAAACGTAGGGGATTATGAAAGGGGGAACTCGAGGCAAATGAGCATGGATTTTATCGAAGCCTTGAATGAGTTGGAAAGGGAAAAAGGGATCAGCAAAGATATACTGTTCGAAGCGATTGAAGCTGCTCTGATCTCCAGTTACAAGCGCAACTTCAATACAGCGCAAAATGTGCGCGTGGATATGAACCGTCATACTGGTGCAATCAAAGTCTTCGCCCGTAAACTCGTGGTGGAAGAAGTGCTTGATCCGCGGACGGAAATCTCGGTGCCGGCGGCACGCGAAATCAATCCGGGCTTCCAACTGGAAGATATCGCGGAAATTGAAGTGACGCCGCGTGATTTCGGGCGTATCGCTGCCCAAACTGCCAAGCAGGTCGTAACGCAGCGCATCCGCGAAGCGGAGCGCGGGTTGATCTATAACGCGTTTGTGGAAAAGGAAGAGGATATCGTCACAGGGATCGTTCAGCGCCAGGATATGCGCAACATTTTCGTCGATTTGGGCAAGGTTGAGGCTCATCTTCCATTGAATGAGCTTATGCCGAACGAGAAGTTCAAGCACGGCGACCGGATCAAGGCATATATCACCAAGGTGGAGAACACGACGAAGGGTCCGCAAATTTTGTTGTCCCGTACTCATCCCGGTTTATTGAAACGGCTGTTTGAACTGGAAGTTCCTGAAATTTTCGATGGCGTTGTAGAGATTCGTTCCGTGGCCCGCGAAGCGGGTTTTCGTTCGAAAATCGCCGTATATTCGCGCAACAGCGAAGTGGATCCGGTCGGCTCCTGCGTAGGGCCTAAAGGCACTCGCGTGCAAACGATCGTGAATGAGCTGCGCGGCGAAAAGATCGACATCGTCCGTTATTCGGAAAGCGTCGAGGAGTATGTGGCAAATGCGCTTAGTCCTTCCAAGGTGCTTGAAGTTCAAGTGTTTGAGTCGGAAAAAATGGCCCGCGTCATCGTGCCTGATTACCAGCTCTCGCTGGCGATCGGGATCAAGGGACAAAACGCCCGTCTGGCCGCGAAACTGACCGGTTGGAAAATCGACATCAAGAGCGAAACCCAGGCGGAAGAGGAATTCGGAAGAGAAAGAACCGAACAGGATGAAATGCCGCAGGATTCCGTTTCCGTCGACTAACTCTAAATGGACTTGGGAGCAAGAAACGGGGGTCTTTTAAATGAAACCTAGAAAAATACCGCTTCGCAAATGTGTGGCATGCCAACAAATGATGCCCAAAAAGTCCCTGATCCGCGTCGTCCGTTCGCCGGAAGGGGAAGTATCGATCGACCTGACCGGGAAGAAGTCGGGACGGGGCGCATATCTCTGCGGGCAAGTATCTTGCTTCAAGCTTGCGCATAAGAATCGTGCGCTTGACCGTGCATTGAAGGCTCCTGTAGGGGCGGAGGTATATGAACAGTTGGCGCGCGATTTCCTGGCGGTGGAGGATGAATTCATCTCCACCCGGGACCGGACCGAGGAGGAAGGCGACGATGAGTAAGGCGTTGAATCACCTCGGCCTGGCTACGCGGGCAGGGAAGCTGGTTACCGGAGACGAACTGGTTCTGAAAATGATCCGTTCCTCCGAGGCAAAGCTGGTTATTGTTGCCGGAGACGCATCGCCCAATACACAGAAGAAATTCCGCGACAAATGCGCAACGTACGAAGTCCCCTTGATGATCGGTTTTGACAGGGAACGGCTCGGTTCCAGCGTTGGAAGACCGGAACGGGTTGTACTTGCGCTGACGGACCAAGGGTTTGCCGATATGATTACCAAAGAAATCGTGAAAACGTCGGAGGTGGAGTATATTGAGTAAACAAGAAAACAAAGATAAACTCAGGGTGTACGAATATGCCAAATCGCTCAATATGAGCAGTAAAGAAATCATTACCATTCTTAAGCGTCTTAATATTCCGGTCAATAACCACATGAGCGTTATGGAAAATGACTCTGTATCTCGTGTGGAACAATTCTTTAAGGATATTAAGAGCAACGCCGCTGCCAAGAGAGAAGGTTCCGGACGCGCTGAAGCTCCAGCTAAATCGTCGGCCCAGGCTTCCGCAGGAGGAAGTCAGACACCGAAAACATCCGCCGGGGAAGGAACCGGCCAGCGTGGAGTTCAAGGCCGAAATGTCCAGGAGAACCAAGGACAAGGCAATCGGGCGACCATCAACCAAGGACCAAGCAATCAAGGACAAAGTAACAACAAAAATCAACAAGAAAAGCAGGTAAGCATGAATAATAGACCAAATAACAACAACTCATCGGCTGCCACGAGCAGCACCCAAGCCACTCAGGAAAGAAATAACCGCCCATCCGGCGGCAACCATTCGTCCCAAGGAGCCAGACCTCAAGGTCAAGGCTCAGGACAGAATTCCAACCGCAGTTCGCAACCGAACCGCGGGCAAAACCAAGGAGGCGCGCCACGCAGTGATGCTCCTCGTTCGGGGAATGCAGGTCAGCGCAGTCCGCAACCAAACCGCAACGCTTCTTCAGGCAACAATAGCGGCGGAGGCAACTTTGGCGGAAACCGCAGCCAAGGCGGCCAAGGCGGCCAAGGTCAGGGCTTCAAAAAAGGAAATAATAACAACAACAACAGACCGAACAAAGGCTTTGACGATAATCGCCAGGGCGGATACAAAAACAATCGTGGCGGTAAAGGCGGTCGCGGCGGAAGAGGCGGATACAACCAGCAGCCTCCGCGCGAGAAAATCGACAACACGCCTAAGAAAATTATCGTTCGCGGAACGATGACGGTCGGCGAAACAGCGAAGCTGCTTCACAAGGATGCTTCCGAAGTCATTAAGAAGCTGATCTCGCTCGGCGTTATGGCTACGATCAATCAAGAGCTTGATATCGATACGATTCTGCTTCTTGCCGGCGATTTCGGCGTAGAAGTCGAAGTGAAGATTCCGGTTGAAGATGATCGTTTCGAAACGATCGAGGAAGTGGATGAAGAAGCAGATCTGTTGGAACGTCCACCGGTTGTAACGATCATGGGTCACGTTGACCATGGTAAAACAACATTGCTCGATGCTATCCGTTCGACGAACGTTTCCGGCGGCGAAGCCGGCGGGATTACCCAGCATATCGGTGCTTATCAAGTTGAAATCAATAGCAAGAAAATCACGTTCCTGGATACTCCGGGTCACGAAGCGTTTACGGCAATGCGTGCCCGTGGTGCCCAATTGACCGACATTACGATTATCGTAGTGGCAGCGGACGACGGCGTTATGCCGCAGACGGTTGAAGCGGTGAACCATGCCAAGGCGGCTGGCCTTCCGATTATCGTAGCCGTGAATAAGATTGACAAGCCGGATGCTAATCCGGATAAAGTGAAACAAGAATTGACCGAGTATGGTCTGGTTCCGGAAGAATGGGGCGGAGAAACGATCTTCGTCAATGTTTCCGCCAAGCAAAGAATGGGCCTTGAAGACCTGCTTGAAATGATTCTGCTGGTTGCAGAGGTCAATGAATATAAAGCAAACCCTGACAAACGCGCTCGCGGTGCCGTTATTGAGGCCGAGCTCGACAAGAGCCGGGGTCCGGTTGCCCGTATCCTGGTGCAGCACGGCACTCTGAAAGTCGGCGACGCATTTGTGGCAGGGAATAGTTTCGGCCGCGTCCGGGCAATGGTAAATGATAAGGGACGTCGTCTCAAAGAAGCGGGTCCTTCCACGCCGGTGGAAATCACCGGTCTGAATGAAGTGCCGCATGCCGGCGATCCGTTCATGGTATTCGAGGATGAGCGTAAAGCTCGTTCCATCGCCGACAAACGGGCGATTACCCAACGTCAATCCGACCTTGGAGCCAATACCCGCGTAACGCTTGACGACTTGTTCCGTCACATTAAAGAGGGCGAGATCAAGGATCTGAACGTCATTATCAAAGCGGACGTACAAGGTTCGGTCGAAGCGCTCAAGAGCTCTTTGGAGAAAATCGAAGTGGAAGGCGTCCGCGTGAAAATTATTCACAGCGGTGCCGGTGCCATTACCGAATCCGACATCATTCTTGCCGCAGCTTCTAATGCGATCGTCATCGGCTTTAACGTCCGTCCGGACAGCCAGACGAAAGCAACGGCAGACCAAGAAAAAGTCGATATCCGTCTGCACCGCGTTATTTATAACGCGATTGAGGAAATCGAACAGGCGATGAAGGGCATGCTGGATCCGGTGTACAAAGAAACGGTCATCGGACACGCCGAAGTCCGCAACACATTCAAAATCAGCAAAATCGGAACGATTGCGGGTTGTATGGTTACTTCGGGCAAAATTTCGCGCGCTGCGGAATGCCGCCTGATCCGCGACGGCATCGTCGTATTCGAAGGCAAAATCGACTCGCTTAAACGGTTTAAGGATGACGCGAAGGAAGTTGCGCAAGGTTACGAATGCGGTATTACCCTTGACAATTATAACGACCTCAAAGAAGGCGACGTTATCGAAGCGTTCATTATGGAAACCGTCGAACCGAAATAAGGTGAGGTGTCACACATGGCCAAAAATCGTACCGGCCGCGTAGGCGAACAGATCAAAAAAGAACTCAGTGTGCTGATCCAGAGCGGGCTCAAGGATCCCCGCATCGGATTTGTCACCGTGACCGGCGTTGATGTGACGAGCGACTTATCACAAGCCAAAGTGTATCTGAGCGTGTTTGGGGATGAAGAGACCAAGCAGGCTTCATTGAAAGGTTTGGAAAAGGCAGGCGGCTTTTTGCGGACTGAGCTCGGCAAACGGATACGCCTTAGACACACGCCTGAGCTTATTTTCAAGATCGACGAATCGATTGCCTACGGCAGCCGAATCGAGAAGCTTCTTGGAGATATTTCGCACGAAGATGAAAATTAGATTTTAAAGGAGACGGCAATGCAGACCAATGAACGGGAGTTCCGGCAAGCGCAGCAGTTTTTGACGGAGCATGATCATTTCCTAGTAGTGTCGCATGTACAGCCGGACGGAGACGCAGTCAGTTCTACCCTTGTGGTGGGCTGGCTTCTCTCATGTCTGGGTAAAAATTACGTTATGGTCAACGAAGGGCCAATTCCGAAAAGGATGGAGTATTTATCGGAATCGGAACAGATCGTTGATCTATCGCAGGCTCCGCTGACCGAGTCCCATAAATATGTGATTTGCGTAGATTGCGCCGATTTCAAGCGGACGGGCAAGAGCAGCCTCCATTTTTCCGAAGATGCCCAGATTCTCAATATTGACCACCATCCGACCAATGACGGATACGGGACTGTTAATCTGATCGTTCCAAATGCGGCGGCAACGGTTGAAATATTGTATGATCTGATCCGGTTTATGAATCTGGAGATGAATCAGAACGTGGCAACTGCCATCTACACCGGGCTTTTAACCGATACCGGAGGATTCCGCTATTCGAGTACATCGCCCAAAGTAATGGAGATCGCATCAAAACTGCTAGAATATGGCGTAGATGGGCCAGGCTTATCGGAACTGCTATTGGAGCAGATGACCCTACCGCAACTTAAGCTGCTGACACGTGCCCTTAACGGGCTGCAAATCAGTGAAGATGGTAAAATCAGCTGGGTATCCGTCGATGATAACGATATGGAGATTACGGGCGCAATCCATGAGGACCTCGAAGGAATCGTGAATTACCCCCGTAACATTCAAGGCGTTGAGGTTGGCCTGTTGTTTAAAGTAATCAACGAAAACGCAGTGAAGGTAAGTATGCGTTCAGCCGGAAAGGTCGACGTGGCAAGCGTAGCCCAAAGCTTTGGCGGCGGTGGACATGTCCGTGCAGCCGGCGCACGCATCGAAGGAACTTTGGAAACCATCGTACCGCGCGTGATTGAGCAGGTGAAGAAGCAGCTATGAATTCTTACGAAGGCATCCTGCCGATTCTAAAGCCTGCCGGCTTTACATCGCATGATGTCGTGGCCAAAAGCCGCGGCATTCTTAAGATGAAACGGATCGGGCACACCGGGACTCTGGATCCTGCGGTAACCGGCGTTCTTCCTCTGTGTCTGGGGCGGGCGACCCGTATGGTCGAGTATTTGCAGGAGCTGCCCAAGGAATATGAAGCTACGCTAATTCTTGGTCTGGCTACGGATACGGAAGACATGACGGGAAACGTTCTGGAGCGAATGGAGCAGGTCTCCGTAACTGAAGCCGAGGTTCGGGAAGTGTTAGCGAAGTTTGTAGGAACTATCTCGCAAATTCCACCGATGTACTCAGCCCTGAAACAGGACGGCAAGCGCTTATACGAACTGGCCCGTGAAGGTAAGACCGTGGAGCGCCAGCCTCGTGAAGTAACGATTCACGAGTTGGAGCTGCTCTCGTTTATACCCGATCCAGTACACCCTAGAATTTCTTTTCGTACCTTGTGCTCCAAAGGAACTTATATCCGTACGTTATGCGTTGATATTGGCAAAGCCTTGGGCGTTCCCGCAGTCATGGAACAATTGAAACGGACCATGTCGGCCGGTATCCGGGAAGACCGTTGTCTGACCCTGGAGCAATTATCCGAGCAAGTGGGGAATGGAACCTTGGCTTCAGGACTGATTCCGGTAGATGAAGCGGTGAATCATTTGCCCGCGCATACGGTGCAAGAGGAGAAGGTAAAGGCCGCGTTGCAAGGCCAGCGCTTGTCTCATTCCGTAGTTCATCCGTCAGCAACTCCTGGCGATACTATCCGGTTATATAGTCCTGAACAGCAGTTTTTAGGCATATATCGTGCGGATGAGACCACCGGCGCCGTGACACCGGTAAAGGTTTTTCTTCCCGGACAATAATTTTATAATGATCTAAATCTAGCGAATCCGCGTAAATTGCAGGTGAGATGATTTTGGAAACGATACACTTAACTTATCCTTTGACAGCCGAGACTATAGCCGACACGGCTAGACCTCAAATACTGGCGATCGGCCAGTTCGACGGACTTCATTTGGGCCATGCCAGCGTTATCGAAACAGCGATTCGGCTTGCGGCGGAGGCCGGTCTTCCGTCTGCGGTCATGTCTTTTCATCCGCATCCGAAGGAAGTCATGAAAAAGGGCGACTATGAAGGTTACCTGACCCCGCCGGAAGAGAAGGAACGAATTCTTCGCGGTATGGGCGTGGATTACTTATATGTTGTGGAGTTCAACGATGCCTTTTCGCGGGTCAGCCCGCTCAATTTTGTTTGCGGAATGCTCATGCCGCTGCAGATCCAGACCGCTGTAGTCGGCTTCGATTTCCGGTTCGGGTACCGCGGGGAAGGGCATGCAAGCATGCTCAGAGAACTGAGCGAAGATTCGCTGGAAGTAAACATCGTACCGCCGTTCCTGATTGAAGGTGAAAAGGTCAGCAGCTCGGACATCCGCAAAGCTTTGCAGGAAGGCAATGTCCGGCTCGTTGAACGCTGGTTGGGCCGTCCTTATGCGATGAAGGGGACGGTTATGCACGGAGAGAAGCGCGGCCGGAAGCTGGGCTTTCCGACGGCAAACCTGCAACTGGAGGAGCACTTTGTGCTGCCGGCCAAGGGGGTTTACGCCGTTAGAGCAAACTATGGCGGCACCGCTCTCTCAGGCGTCATGAATGTTGGCGTCAAGCCGACTTTTCATGACAACGTCTCCCGACCTTCCCTCGAGGTCCATTTATTCGACTTTAACGGTCAGCTTTATGGGGAGTCATTGCTGGTGGAAGTGATTGATTTTATTCGTGAGGAGCGTAAATTCAACGGAATCGATGAATTAATTGCGCAAATTACGAGGGACGCCGAAACCGCGAAGCAATTACTGAGTTCCTCAGATTAGGCTTGTCTTTGCGGCATTTACTTTTATAACTGATCTGTGCTATACTAATCTACGTTGTTCATGCGGGACTCCCGCATAGACACGGATAACCTTGGCTTGGTTACCGGTCTCACCGTCCGGTTACTAGGCTAACGGCGATTTGATTATAAGGAGGTGAACAGGATGGCATTAACTCAAGAGCGCAAACAACAACTGATTGAAGAGCACAAGACTCATGAATCCGACACAGGATCCCCAGAGGTGCAAATTGCTATCCTTACGGAGAACATCGTGAATTTGACGGACCACTTGCGTACGCACAAGAAGGACCATCATTCCCGTCGCGGTCTTCTGAAAATGGTTGGTCAACGCCGCAAGCTGTTGGCTTACTTGAAGAACAAAGACGTTAAACGTTACTCCGCTTTGATTGAGAAGCTCGGATTGCGTCGTTAATTTGCTTTTGTTTGACCAAAGCAGCCCGGTTGCCGCTGGTTCCGCCGATAAAGCGGACGGCGTGCCGCTGGGTTGCTTTTTAAAAAGCTGGAAATGAATACGTTTTTGCAGCGTCGTAAAATCATCTTGGAAGCTCCTGCCGGGGCTTTTGTTAGCTTAGATGATCAGTCCCTTGAATTAAGCTTCTTACTAATGTTAGCTGGAAAACCTCCATCTAATTCCGCCAAAGACTCCGGATATTCGTATAAAGCAGGTAATTAGCGGGAGGTTTTCCAGTTAATCGAGGGAATTTGAAGATACGCGCTGAATTAACGGTATGTTTCCAGCTAATTGTTTTTGCTTCAGCCGATAAAGGTGAACACATACTCGATTCACAGGACGGCTGGACTTTCACGAACGCCGCAAGGCGTTTTCTTGGTGTGTAGAAGGATATTTTTGTGAGGGACAAGTCTTTTGAATTAGCTAAAACCTTTCCGCTTGATAATCTATGTTTATGAATGTGATGAAAGCAGGAAATAATGAGACTTGTACCGAACTGTTAATTGTGACAAGGAGGGATTTCATGGAAAAACATGTAAAAATGCAGTTGGGGGGAAGACCTCTTATACTGGAAACCGGACGTTTGGCTAAACAGGCGAACGCTGCAGTAATGGTACGATACGGAGAAACCGCTGTTTTGTGTACAGTAACGGCTTCGGCGGAACCTAAAGACCTTGATTTCTTCCCGCTTACAGTCAATTATGAAGAAAAGTTGTATGCCGTAGGTAAAATTCCCGGCGGCTTCATTAAAAGAGAAGGACGTCCGAGCGAAAAAGCGATTCTGGCCAGCCGCTTGACCGACCGTCCGATCCGCCCATTGTTCCCGGAAGGATTCCGCAATGACGTACAAATCGTCAATCTCGTAATGAGCGTGGATCAGGACTGCGAGCCTGAAATCGCCGCTATGATTGGTACCTCCGCAGCGCTGAGCATTTCCGACGTACCTTTTAACGGCCCGATCGGCGGAGTAGCTGTCGGTCGTGTGGACGGACAATTCGTTATCAACCCGAATATCGCCCAGCAGGAAGCCAGCGACATTTATGTCGTGGTTGCAGGTACTAAAGACGCGATCATGATGGTGGAAGCGGAAGCCAACGAAGTTCCGGAAGAAGTTATGCTGGAAGCGATTATGTTCGGCCATGACGAGATCAAGAACATCGTAGCTTCTATTGAAGAACTGGTTGCCGTAGCTGGTAAAGAGAAGATGGAAGTGAAGCTGCACGCTGTCAATGAAGAAGTAAACCGCGAGGTTCGCGAGTTTGCCGAAGCACGACTTGTGGAAGCTGTTAAAATCGTTGAAAAGCATGAGCGCCAGGATGCGATCGACGTAATTAACGATGAAACGGTAGCCCATTTTGTGGAGAAGTACATAGAGTCTCCTGAACTTCTTGGCGACGTGAAGGAAGTGCTGCACGACATCGTCAAAGAAGAAGTGCGCCGCCTGATTACGCATGATAAAGTTCGTCCTGACGGACGGAAGCTGGATGAAATTCGTCCGATCGAGTGCGACATTAACCTGTTGCCGCGTACGCATGGATCCGGTCTGTTTACCCGTGGTCAAACTCAAGCGCTCAGCATTTGTACATTAGGAGCTTTGGGCGATGTGCAGATTCTGGACGGCATCGATTTGGAAGAATCGAAACGGTTCATGCACCATTATAATTTCCCTCCGTTCAGCGTAGGGGAAGCTCGTCCGCTCCGCGCTCCTGGACGTCGTGAAATCGGAC
The DNA here is from genome assembly GCF_038009185.1 of Paenibacillus sp. FSL R5-0407. NCBI lineage: Bacteria > Bacillati > Bacillota > Bacilli > Caryophanales > Paenibacillaceae > Paenibacillus > Paenibacillus sp. FSL R5-0407. Next base: position 599,044 of record NZ_JBBPAX010000001.1, read on the forward strand.
ATGGCGCACTCGGCGAAAGAGCGTTGTCCAAAGTAATTCCTCCGGAATCCGAGTTCCCGTATACGATTCGTCTCGTATCCGAGGTGTTGGAATCCAACGGTTCGACTTCGCAAGCCAGCATTTGCGCCAGCACGCTGGCAATGATGGATGCTGGTGTTCCGATCAAAGCGCCGGTAGCCGGTGTGGCAATGGGCTTGATCAAGGACGGCGAGCATGTATCCATCCTTACTGACATTCAAGGAATGGAAGATCATCTCGGAGATATGGACTTTAAAGTGGCCGGTACATCGGAAGGTGTTACTGCCATTCAAATGGACATCAAAATCGACGGTATTGACCGCCAGATTCTGACCGATGCCTTGTCTCAAGCTCGGGAAGGCCGCATGTTCATCCTGTCCAAGATGATGGATCGCATTCAGAAGCCGAAGGAACATTTGTCTCCTTATGCGCCTAAGATCATGATCATGAATATCAACCCTGACAAAATCCGCGACGTTATTGGTGCCGGCGGTAAAATCATCAATAAAATTATTGAAGAAACCGGCGTGAAAATCGATATCGAGCAAGATGGACGAGTATTCATCGCTTCTACCAATGAAGAAATGAACAACAAGGCCCGTTCGATTATCGAAGGCATCGTGAAGGAAGTCGTTGTTGGAGAAATCTATGTGGGTACCGTAAAACGGATCGAGAAATTCGGCGCTTTCGTAGAGATTCTTCCGGGTAAAGACGGTCTCGTACACATTTCCCAGATTTCTACTGAGCGCGTGGCTAAAGTGGAAGATGTGTTAGCTATCGGGGATACCGTCACTGTAAAAGTAACCGAAATCGATCAGCAAGGTCGGGTTAATCTTTCCCGCAAAGCGGTATTGACCGCTGAAACGGAGAAATCGCCATCCTGATTTCTTGCATCATGGTCTAACGCAAAAAAGAGGCAGAATGAAATATTTCTGGCTCTTTTTTATTTTTGACTCCTTTGTATTTTGCTTACAGAAGCGTGTGTGTTATGTGATTCTATTAAAATGGGGAGTCGAAGTTCCCCTTGTCCGCATAAATGCCTGCCTAATCTCATAAGATGAGGACAAAACCCTCTGAAGGGATGAGTCTGTCATGAATCGGAAAAAGGTCGCTTTGGTATTTTTTTGCATGATTCTGGTATTTGTGCTTGGGCAATTTACCGGAATCCATGCTTTCGTAGATGGCGGAGACCGGCAGGATCGCGGCCAAGACGCTTTCGGAAGGTTCGCGGACAGCCGGGGAGAAGGTAAACTCCTGACTAAGATCAAGGAAGAGGCAGCCAAGCGGAGGATTGAGCCGGTGGATGCAGTTGTTGATCGGGTTTGGCGGGCAATTCCCGGGTACAACGGTCTGGAAGTTGACATTGAGAGCACTTACCAAAAGGCGAGATTAAAGCCGGAAGGTACGGAAATTGAATATGTGTATAAGGAAATCAAGCCTAAGATTAACCTCGATGATTTGGGAGCTCACCCGATTTATCGGGGGAATCCCAACAAGCCGATGGTCGCTTTTATGATCAATGTCGCTTGGGGCAACGAGTATATCGTTCCGATGCTTGATACGTTAGATGAGGCCAAAGTGAAGGCGACTTTCTTTTTTGATGGAAGCTGGTTGAAAAAGAATGCCGATATTGCGCTGGAGATTCAAAAACGCGGCCATCAGCTTGAGAATCATGCCTATTCGCATCCTAACATGAGTCAACTGGACGACAGCAGGGCCAGGCTTGAAATTTCTAAAACGAAGGATGTACTCAAGGAGAAACTTGGGGTAGACAACCGTTGGTTCGCTCCTCCATCCGGAGACTTTAATGACCGGACCGTTCGTCTGGCCGCCGAACAAGGTTTAAAAACGGTGTTGTGGACTGTAGATACGATCGATTGGCGGAAGCCGCCAGCGGAAACGATTATATCTCGAATCTCAAGCAAAGTAGAGCCGGGTTCGCTTATCCTTATGCATCCCACAGCTTCCTCGCGAGATGCGCTTAAGGGGATGATTCAGGTCATCCGTAAAAAAGGACTTCAGTTAGGAACTGTAGACGAAACGCTGTCAAGTGACCGGGTGGTTTTGCCGGGGAGTTGAGGATTCGGTGTTTTTTTGATAGGATATTGTTGCATTTGATTCCTTTCGAAGATAGTTTTACTGCTATGCATTTTATTCAGTCAAAGCTAGCTAGAACATAAGCAGAACTTTTAGGAGGGCCATTCGTGAATAAAACGCAACTAAAAAACGGCCTTCGGGTGGTTATGGAGAAAATACCGACCTGCCGCTCGGTGTCGTTCGGCATATGGGTAAAGACGGGTTCCCGTAACGAAACGCCTGAAATGGGCGGTATTTCGCATTTTATCGAACATATGTTGTTCAAGGGTACGGATCGGTTCAGCGCCAAGGATATCGCCGAGGAATTCGATGCCATCGGCGGTAACGTGAACGCCTTTACGTCCAAGGAATATACATGCTATTACGCCAAAGTACTGGATGAGCATTTACCGATCGCGGTGGATGTGCTCTCGGATATGTTTTTCCGTTCTTTGTTCGATGAAGAAGAATTGCGCAAAGAGAAGAATGTAATCGTAGAAGAAATCTCAATGTATGAGGACACCCCTGACGACATGGTCCATGACCTGCTCGCGGAAGCGGCTTATGGCAGCCATGCGCTTGCTCTGCCCATACTTGGTACGGAAGAGAAGTTGCAGGCCATGGGTCCGGCGGATCTTCGCAAATACATGAACGAGAAATATACGATCGAGAATACGGTAATCGCCGTCGCGGGTAATATCGATGATTCAATTCTAGAGCTGCTCGAGAAATATTTCGGGGATTTTGCAAACCGGGGGAAAGCCGATATTTTGAGCGCTCCCGATTTTCTCGGCGGACTCAAATTTCATCGCAAAAAGACGGAACAAAACCATATTTGCCTCTCTTTCCCGGGGCTTCCGATCGGGGATCCGAACCAATACGCAATGGTACTGCTGAACAATGCTTTGGGCGGCGGCATGAGCTCCAGACTGTTCCAGGAAATTCGCGAAAAGAGAGGCCTAGCCTATTCGGTGTATTCCTACCATAGCTCCCATGCGGATAGCGGTTTGTTTACCGTTTATGCCGGGACCGCACCTAAACAAACTAAAGAGGTGCTGGACCTGACAAAAGAGATCTTGCATGAGGTAGCCGTAAAGGGCATCAGTGAGAGTGAACTCCGTAAAGGCAAGGAGCAGTTAAAAGGAAGCTTGATTCTTAGCCTGGAAAGTACGGGCAGCCGGATGAACCGGCTTGGCAAAAATGAATTGATGCTGGGGCGCCATTATACGCTTGACGAAATGATTGCCCGCATTGAAGATGTGACTATGGATAATGTGAACGAGGTGCTCAAAACGATGTTTAACCAGCCGTATGCGCTTGCTATGGTAGGTGCTTCGGATCGTGTGCTGTCGGGAATAAGGAGAGATGAACTTGTCGTATGATGTTCAGATTCAATTAATTGCGGGAAATGAAGACATTGAGTTACCGCGCAAAATGTCGGAGCTGGCTTCAGGGTTTGATTTGTATGCTGCGGTAACCGAGGAACTGGTGCTGCACCCGGGAGAGCGTCAGCTAGTGCCTACCGGGATAGCCATCGCTATGCCCGGCGGTCTGGAGGCTCAGATTCGCCCTCGGAGCGGGCTTGCGTTCAAGCATGGCATTACCTGCCTCAACACGCCAGGCACGATCGATGCCGATTATAGAGGCGAAATTAAAGTACTTCTGATTAATCTCGGACAGGAGCCGTTCACGATCAAGAGAAATGAGCGGATTGCCCAAATGGTCTTCCAGATCGTTCCGGAAGTGAATTTGTCCCGGGTTGACGAATTGTCGGAGACCGTCCGCGGCGCCGGCGGATTCGGCCACACTGGAACCAAATGAATCAAAAACCGTTAAGGACCTCGTCACTCAGTGACGGGGTCCTTATTTTTTTTCGCGGGAATAAGGTATTATTCGTCTCCCGGTTTTCACCACTTTGTAGGCCACGGCATAAGATGCTCTATATTGTATTGCCTGGAAGGAGTGCCGAAGTTGATGCTAACTGGCCTAACCATCGTCTTTCTGGGCGGAGACGCCCGCCAGGTGGAAGTGATTAACAAATGTGTGGAGTTGGACGCTGCGGTGCGGGTGGTTGGCTTTGAAACCCTGGATACCCCGCTTGCCGGCGTCACTCTTGAAACGCTGACCCCGGAGCTGCTTCAGGAAGCGGACGTGATCGTGCTTCCCGTAGTAGGATGTTCCGATCAGGGAGAGATACCCGCACCGTTCTCCAAAGATAATCTGGTCTTGAAGAAGGAACTGTTTTCAGCGATAAAGGAAGGTACTTTGGTTTATACGGGAATAGCCAAAAGTTTCTTGAAGCGAATGGGAGCGGAATACGGTTTTCGCTTGATCGAACTGTTGGAAAGAGATGATGTAGCGATCTACAACTCGATTCCGACGGCCGAAGGAGCGGTAATGATGGCGATCCAGAACACGGATATCACCATCCACGGCTCCAATTGCATGGTTCTAGGAATAGGGCGAACAGGTTTTACACTGGCAAGAACTCTGCAGGGTTTGGGAGCGAATGTACAGGTGGGAGTACGCAGGGAGGCCGATGTGGCCAGGGCGGTGCAAATGGGCTGGAAGCCTTTTGCGGCAACGGATTTGAACGCTTACGGAGTCGGGATTGACTTGATTTTTAACACAATTCCGACTATGATAGTCACAGCGCAAATCATCTCGAAACTGCCCCGTCAAGCAGTTATTATCGACCTTGCCTCGGCTCCCGGCGGAACGGATTTCCGGTTTGCCGAGAAGCGCGGAATCAAGGCGCTCCTTGCTCCCGGTTTGCCCGGAATCGTCGCTCCCAAAACGGCTGGAATCATCATGGCGAAAACGCTCAGTCAGTCGATTATGGAAGAGTTTCATTTACGGGGGGATGAAGAGTGAATTGGCAGGGGAAAACAGTAGGTTATGCTGTGACGGGATCGCATTGCACCTTGGCTGAGGTTATGTCTCAGATCCAACGATTTGTCGATGACGGCGCCAAAGTGGTGCCGATCATTTCGCAATCCGTACTGAGCACGGATACCCGATTCGGCAAATCGGATCATTGGCAAAAGCAATTGAAAGATATAACAGGTAATGATATTATTTCTTCAATTGTCGACGCGGAGCCGCTCGGACCTACCAAATTGCTTGATGTGCTGGCCATCGCTCCTTGTACGGGGACTACGACCAGTAAGCTGGCAAATGCGGTTACGGACAGTCCTGTCCTGATGGCTGCCAAAGCGACGCTTCGCAACGGGCGCCCGGTAGTGCTTGCGGTTTCGACCAACGACGGATTGGGCTTCAATATGGCGAACATCGCCAAATTGATCGTTGCCAAAAATATATATTTCGTTCCATTCGGACAGGATAACCCGGATAACAAACCAAATTCGCTCGTAGCGCGAATGGAGCTTGTGCCGGAAACCTGCTATGCGGCAATCGAGGGGAAACAGCTTCAGCCGCTGATCATTGAACGATTTCGGGACTGATTGAACTCATTCAAACTTTGCAAATCGACAAACTCCGAAATAACGGATATACTTTGGAAGAAATGAAAAATGGATCGTGAAACGAGAAAGAAGATATTCGGGGACGATTCGATTCAGGTTCCGTGGAAACTGAACCTGTGGATCGTCTCGAATTATCTGCAAATGAACACACATTAGAACAACGGAATGAAGAACTGCTTTACTCCGCTTACTTAAAATGGAGGAATACCCATGCGCATCTTGGTGCAGAAGTTTGGTGGCACGTCACTCTCGACAAAGGAAGCCAGAGGACATGTCATCTCGCATATCCGCCGGGAACTGGATAACGGTTACCGGCTTATCGTTGTGGTTTCAGCTATGGGCCGTAAGGGGGATCCTTACGCCACGGATACTCTTTTGGATTTGATAGCTTCAGGCGGAGGCTCGCTGCCTTCGCGCGAACAGGATTTACTGCTTTCCTGCGGTGAAATTATTTCGGCAACCATGCTTTGCAGTTTGCTGCAAGAACAATCCATCAGCTCCGTCGTGCTAACCGGAGCACAAGCTGGTTTCCGGACGGACAGTCAATTCGGCAATGCCAGAATTCTGGATATGGTCCCTACAAGGGTCCTGGAAGAACTGCAGACCCATGATGTGGTCGTGGTTACCGGTTTCCAGGGGCAAAACCAGAACGGCGACTTTACTACGCTCGGCCGGGGAGGAAGCGATACTTCGGCAACGGCGCTGGGTGCGGCGCTGCATGCTGAAATGGTGGACATTTACACCGATGTGGACGGAATCCTCACCGCCGATCCGAGAATTGTAGAAGACGCCAAGCAGCTTGATTATGTCAGCTATGCTGAAATATGCAATATGGCCCACCAGGGGGCGAAGGTGATTCATCCCCGCGCCGTAGAAATCGCCATGCAAGCCGGCATCCCGGTTCGGGTTCGTTCCACATTTTCTCAAAGCGAAGGTACCCTGGTTGCCAATCCGGAAGGTTTTAAAGACGTGCAAATCGGGATTGTCGACCGTTTCGTGACCGGAATCGCCTATGTGGCTAACGTGACACAGATCAAGGTTGAAGCCGGCGGCAGCGGTTCGGACAACCTGCAGTTGCAGGTGTTTAAAGCGATGGCCGAGAATGCGATCAGCGTCGATTTTATTAATGTTACCCCGTCAGGGGCGGTTTATACCGTTTTTGACAGCGAGGCCGCTAAGGCTCGCCGGGTTCTGGACGATTTGGGACTTCATCCTCAGATTTTATCCGGCTGCGCCAAGGTATCGGTCATCGGCGGAGGCATTAACGGTGTACCGGGAATCATGGCCCGGATCGTAGAGGCGCTTACCGAACAGAAAATCCAGATCCTCCAATCGGCCGATTCCAATACGACGATTTGGGTTCTAGTGAACAAAGAAGATATGGTGCAAGCCCTACGTGCGCTGCATGCCAAATTCGAACTTGGCAAGTAGCAAGCTCCGTAGGGAATTAGTCATAAATATTAAGGAGGAGACAACGTGGATTTCGGAAGATTGATAACAGCGATGGTAACTCCCTTCGATAACAAGAATGAGATCGATTGGGAACAAACCGCACGACTTATGGATTATTTGATTGATAATCAAAAGTCAGACAGTCTTGTCATTTGCGGAACAACAGGGGAGTCTCCCACTTTATCCGATAAGGAAAAATTGGAAATGTTCGCTTTTGCCGTCAAACATGCGGCCGGACGCTGTAAAATTATTGCGGGAACGGGTAGTAATAACACGGCTCATTCGATACAGTTATCGAAGGATGCCGAAGCTACCGGGGTAGATGCACTCTTGCTTGTGGCTCCTTATTACAACAAGCCGAATCAGGAAGGGCTGTACCGTCATTTTGAGGCGATCGCGACCTCAACGAAGCTGCCGGTCATGATCTACAACGTACCTAGCCGGTCCGTGATCAGCATTAGCAAAGAAACAACGCTTCGTCTGGCGCAAATCCCGAATATCATTGCGACGAAGGAATGCGCTCCGTTGGAGCAGGTGGCGGGAATTGCCGCAGAAGCCCCGGAAGGCTTCAAGGTTTATTCCGGTGACGACGCATCCGCATTGCCTGCCATTTCCGTAGGCGCTTACGGCGTTGTTAGCGTAGCCGGCCATATTGTCGGCCCAGCTATGAAAGAAATGATTGAATCGTTTGTCGCCGGGAATGTAGAGAATGCGGCAAAGTTACATCAGAAGCTGCTTCCGGTATTCAAAGGCTTATTCGAATGTCCAAGTCCGGTAGCCGTAAAATATGCGCTTAACGAATTGGGACAATCTGTTGGTTCCGTACGTCTTCCCCTGATTCCGCCAAACGATGACGAAGCGGCCAGAATCCGCGCACTTCTTGGCTAACAGCCAAAAATATGTTTCATTTCCATAAACCGATGCCGTCTTAGAGGCATCGGTTTTTTTACGATGGAGCAAGGTAACGTTATGAAGGCGGCAGGCGGCTGACTTGTATTTTGCCAAATTAATCATGTATAATGGTTTCAAGTGACTGGGTGCGGTGATTTATTAATTAACAATTAATATAAGAAAAGCACTGATCGGTGCATTTTCATTTACAAATTATGACGTCCAAAATAATAGGAGGGTTAGATTCACTTGTCTAAAAAAATGAATACTGATAAATTGATGATCTTTGCCCTGGGCGGCGTCGCTGAAATCGGGAAGAACATGTATGTTGTCCAGTATGGTAATGACATCGTCGTTATCGATGCCGGCTTGAAATTTCCGGAAGAGGACATGCTCGGTATCGACATCGTTATTCCCGATATCACTTACCTGACGGAGAACCGTGACAAGGTAAGGGGTATCGTATTGACCCACGGCCATGAAGACCATATCGGCGGATTGCCTTATGTGCTCAGAAACTTGAATGTTCCGGTTTACGGGACAAAGCTGACGCTGGGCCTTGTCGAGAACAAATTGAAGGAAGCCGGATTGCTCGGAGATACGAAGCGGGTATTGATCCATGCTGACTCGGAGATTCAGTTGGGATCGTCGATGAAAGCCACTTTCTTTAGAACGAACCACAGTATCCCCGATTCCGTCGGAGTGTGCATCGAGACGCCGGAAGGCAATGTCGTTCACACCGGCGACTTCAAATTCGATCATACTCCAGTCAATGATCAATTTGCCGACCTGCATCGAATGGGGGAAATCGGAAAGAAGGGCGTACTTGCCCTGCTGTCGGATAGTACAAATGCCGAGAAACCGGGATTTACCCCTTCGGAGAAAAACGTAGGGATCGTGCTTGACGATATTTTCCGTAAAGCGGAACAGCGCGTCGTCGTGGCGACCTTTGCATCGAATGTGCATCGGATTCAGCAAGTCATCGACGCTGCATTCTCAACGGGACGCAAAGTAACGATTATTGGCCGCAGTATGGTCAACGTAGTATCGATCGCTTCGGAACTCGGTTATTTGAATGTTCCGGACGGCATTTTGATCGAACCTGAAGAAGTGAATAAAATGGCGGCGGACCGGGTCGTTATTTTATGTACAGGCAGTCAGGGAGAACCGATGTCGGCGTTGACGCGTATGGCGCGTTCGACTCACCGCAAAGTGGATATTTTGCCTGGCGATACGGTTATCATTGCGGCTACCCCGGTACCCGGCAATGAGAAGTATGTTGGACGAACTATTGATGAATTGTTCCGCCTGGGAGCGGAAGTTATATACAGCGGTTCCAATTCCGGAGTACACGTATCCGGACACGGCAGTCAGGAAGAGCTGAAGCTGATGCTTAACCTGATGCGTCCTAAATATTTCATTCCGATTCACGGCGAGTACCGGATGCTTCGCAAGCATGCGCTGCTTGGGCAATCGGTCGGTGTCGAACCGGAGAACATCTTCCTGGTCGATATCGGGGATATCGTTGAAATCCAAGGCGGGGTTGCCCGCAAAGCCGGTAAAGTACCTGCCGGTAATGTCCTGATCGACGGGCTCGGCGTAGGCGATGTAGGTAATATCGTTCTTCGCGACCGCAAGCTGCTGTCCCAGGACGGTATTCTCGTAGTTGTCGTAACGTTGAGCAAACAGGATGGCACGATCGTATCGGGACCGGACATCATTTCCAGAGGTTTTGTCTATGTTCGTGAATCCGAAGGTCTGCTTGATGAAGCAAACCGGATCGTCTCCAGTACGCTGGAGAAATTGATGAGCGAGAACGTAAACGAATGGGCATCGCTCAAAACAAGCGTGAAGGATTCGTTGGGTCGATTCCTGTATGAACAGACCCGCCGCAGACCGATGATTCTTCCAATTATTATGGAAGTTTGATTGGCGGCTATGACAAATTTATAACTAGGCACACAGTCGCCTCTTCTCCTGCCGGTAATATTGGACGGTTCCTTGCGGGAGAGGAGGCTTTTTGAGTTGAGTTTAAGAAACTTATGGTAAGGGACTTTTTGGTTTGAAGTGCGTGTTCAAAAAGTCGGGTTTTCCGGACCAAGAAGGTTGGATGAAGATAGGGACTGAGTAGCGGAGCGTACATAAGGTAAGTGAGCAACGGAAGGCCCGGCTGAATTCAAGATTCGACGTCGAATTTTTATCCTGATCTGCTTCGTCATGGAAAGATGACTTTTTGAACAACCTCTTGAAGCTGACAGTAATTCGGCGGGAATAGAGACCGGGAGAAGGTCGGCATACTAGCTCATGTATGGATCGCAAGCGACGACAACAGGCCCGAGGGCTGGAAGGAAGCGTGACGACATGAACAAAGAAACCGGAAGATCAGCGGCGAACCAGGAGGCGGAAATGCCACCGGTACAGCCGGATTCGGAAAAAAAGACCGCAGCGGTAACTGAAGCCATTCAACAGCTGGGACAAACCGCCGTGCCTACCCCTGGCGAATCAAATGTGTACTGTTTGACGATCATTGGTCAGATCGAAGGACATCTCGTGCTTCCTCCACAAAATAAAACGACGAAATACGAGCATTTGATTCCCCAACTCGTGGCCGCGGAGCAAAATCCGCGGATTGAAGGTCTGCTGATTATTTTGAATACGGTGGGAGGGGACGTGGAAGCGGGCCTCGCCATCGCGGAAATGATAGCTTCATTGTCCAAGCCGACCGTTACGGTTGTCATTGGCGGAGGGCATAGCATCGGTGTGCCCATTGCCGTAGCCTCGGACTTTTCCTTTATTGCCGAAAGCGCGACGATGACAATTCACCCGATCCGGATGACCGGACTTGTCATCGGAGTACCGCAAACCTTTGAATACATCGAAAAGATGCAGGAGCGGGTCGTCCGCTTCGTTACTGCGCATTCACGGATTCCTGAGGATACCTTTAAAGAGCTGATGTTCAAAACGGGAGAATTAAATCGGGATATCGGTACGGCTGTTGGCGGCAATGATGCGGTCAAATACGGATTGATTGACGGTATTGGCGGTATCGGCGAAGGGTTGAGTAAATTGAATACCCTGATCGAATCGCGGAGGAATGTACAGCCTGCAGGAGGGATTACGCAATGACCCACTATACGATCATACCCGAAGAGGCTTATTGGGAACAGCCGGAAATTAACGATATGTACAATGAGATCGAGGTTGGCGGAATATTGATGCAGGTACGTATGGAGCCGGGAAACCGTGCCACCATTGTTCGTCTTCTCCGATGCGGTTTAGATGATTATTTAAACCCGGCTTACGCTCCGGGAAGTCAAATTGCTTTTTTGCCCGTTCCGTTAAGATAGCGGGAACATATGTATGGTACCCTCCGGTGATTATGGTATAATATTCATCTGGGGGGTGTTCCTGTTTGGCACGCAAACGTAAGAAGAAAAAGGCAGCTCTTGGAAGTATGCTCAAATATGAAATTTATGGGATCATCCTGATCACTTTATCCATCATTGCCTTGTCCGGGGAGGCAGCCGTCGGCAGAACGCTCTCGAAAATGTCGGCGCTCATTCTTGGCAAGTTTTATTTCGTGATTCCTTTAATCGGCATTTTTGTCGGACTGGCTGTGATGATCAGACGGAAATGGCCAACGAAGTGGACAACGCGCCGCAGCGGATTTTTACTTGCTGTCCTCGCTTTTGTATTGATGAGTACGATTTCGGCAATGGGGCAAAAATTGTCTCCTGTCGTCTCATTAAGCTTCGGCAATATCATGGGCCAAATTCATCGTGATCTTCAAGGGGCCTTGTTTCATCCTGCATCGGCGGATTCCGGATTCAGTTTGCTGAACTTGAATATTAGCGGCGGGTACATAGGTGGTCTGGAATTTGCGCTGCTCTATTCGCTATTCGGGATGGCAGGGGCAAAACTGATTATGATCGTCATGCTTGCAATCAGCTTCATGCTGGTTACCGGTTTATCATATGTGGAGATGGTCCGGCTGCTTCGTTCCAGAATGGGCGGTTTCGGAGAGCTTCTCGGCAAAAAAATCCGCATGCTCCGTCCTGTGCCCGTGACGAACAAAGCGAAGAAGACACCGAAACCAGTCATCACCGTCCCGAAAGAAGTGGAGGAAGAGGAGGAAGAATTGTCGCCTCCGGTTCCGTCATCCAAGCAGAAACAAAAGCCGGTATTTTTTCAGCTCTTCGGTTTCAAGGAGAAACCGGTCGAAGCTCATGAGCCTGAGCAAAATCCCGCTTATGAGGACGAGGATTCGGCTGGGAATCAAGATATTAACTGGAATGAACTGGAGTATCGAGGTTTTACAGGGAATGAATCTGCGGATGATGATCGTCCGATTCCAGGAGCGGCCGTTGAACGTTCATCTGTTGAAACGGGTCCGATTATCCGGGACTTTTTTGATCATATTCAGCGCGAAGGCCAACCCGGTTTGGATGACCCCGAATCGGAAGAACTGCAAGATGCAGTGTTTGAAGGTAATCCGGCTGCGGAGATGGAAGCTCTGTCCGGTGATCTTGAACCGGTAGCCGCGGACGGCTTATTGTCTGCCGAAGGGCAGGAGACAGGCCCGGAAGCGGGAGCGGATAGTCTAGAAGGTGCGGCGGATGATATAATCATTGCCCCTCCGCCCAAACCGGCTCCCAAGCCGTACAAGCTGCCGTCATTCCGGCTGTTATCCAAACCTGGAGGCGGGGCGAAATCCGGCGATCAGGCTGATTATATGCAGACAGCCCGCAAGCTGGAAGCTACGCTGGAGAGCTTCGGCGTTCGGGCGCGCGTGCTTGAAGTCGTACGCGGACCAGCAGTGACGCGCTATGAAATCCAGCCCGATATCGGGGTCAAAGTAAGCCGGATCGTCAACCTTACCGATGACATTGCCCTGGCGCTGGCAGCTAAAGACATCCGGATGGAAGCGCCGATCCCGGGCAAATCGGCGATCGGCATTGAGGTGCCGAACAATGAGGTATCGCTGGTAACCATGCGGGAAGTGATGGAGACGCCGACCTTTGTGGATGCGGAATCCAAGCTGTCCATCGCATTTGGCCGCGATATTTCCGGACAAACGATCGTCGGCAATCTGGCGAAAATGCCCCATCTGCTCGTAGCAGGTGCTACGGGCTCCGGGAAGTCCGTATGTATCAACGGGATCATAACGAGCATTTTGTATAAGGCGAAGCCGGATGAAGTTAAATTTATGATGGTCGATCCCAAAATGGTCGAACTCAACGTATATAACGGAATTCCGCATCTTCTGACACCTGTGGTGACCGATCCGCGCCGGGCTTCACTTGCCCTCAAGAAGATCGTCGTGGAAATGGAGAAACGGTATGAGCTGTTCTCCAAGTCAGGTGCCCGCAATATTGAGGGTTACAACTTAATGATGAAAGAGAATCCGGACGCGGTGCTGCCATATATCGTCGTTATCGTGGACGAGCTTGCCGACCTGATGATGGTCGCAGCAAACGATGTGGAGGACGCGATCGCACGTCTGGCCCAGATGGCCCGGGCGGCAGGGATCCATCTGATCATCGCGACCCAGCGTCCGTCCGTCGACGTTATTACCGGGGTTATCAAGGCGAACATTCCGTCGCGGATCGCCTTCGGCGTATCCTCACAGGTGGATTCCCGTACCATACTCGATATGGCCGGCGCGGAGAAGCTGCTCGGACGGGGCGATATGTTGTTCATGCCGATGGGCGCTTCCAAACCGGTCCGAGTGCAGGGTGCATTTATGAGTGATCAGGAAGTGGAAGCAATTGTAAACTATGTACGCGGACAAGGACAGGCCGAATATGATGAAAGCCTTGTTCCTGAGATCGAGGAAGACACATCCGGACAGGAGGAAGTGCTGGACGAATTGTACGACCAAGCCGTACAAATCGTGCTGGAGGCTAAACAGGCTTCCGTATCGCTGCTACAGCGGCGGATGCGCGTCGGGTATACCCGAGCGGCCCGTTTAATCGATTCTATGGAGGCCAGAGGCATTGTAGGGCCTTATGAAGGCAGCAAGCCGAGGGAAGTATTGATGAGTATGGATCAGTACAAAGTCGGTAAAATTTCGTCCTGATCGACAATGAAATCGTCAGGATATCAAGCCCCGCCGTTATAACGGCGGGGTTTTTTGCATGGATTTTAACCGGCTGCAGCAGCTCGCCAATTCCGGCAATTCTGTGTGGTGAATAGGAAGGGTCTGGGCTTGTCATAATAATGTCATCCAACTATGTTAATCCACAATAGAAAGGTAGAGCTAAACGTTATGAAAAATATGAAGATATGGTTTGCCGCAGGTTTAGTGCTGCTTTTGTTCGGAATCTTTTACGGATACAGCTATCTGCGTCAATCAAACGATGTAGAACTGAAGCAAGAAACGCCCAAGCATGCCGTTCCTGTTTTTAGCGAACAGGTCATCGACTACGGTGCGTTTGGCAAAGACGTTTATGAGCTGCAGGGGCGCCTGGCTTTTCTAGGGTTTTATCATGGTAAGCTGGACAGCCAGTTCGGTCCAAAAACAAAGGAATCGCTCAAATGGTTCCAATCGGAATTCGGAATGAAGGTTGACGGCTTGGCCGGTCCCAAAACAAAGTTGAAGCTATATAATGCGACAAAAGCTTGGAAGCCCGGCATGGAGTATGCCAACCAGGGCCAGGGGCAAGGACAAGGACAAGCTGGTCAGGCAAATGGTCAAGCAGGCAAAGAAACGGCACAAACCGGAAATGAGAAGCCTAAAGCCGAAAACACGGATTTGTCTCCGTCAAACGGTATGGGGCTCTCGGAGAATGATCTGAAAATCATGGCCAACGCGGTTTATGGTGAATCCCGGGGCGAACCCTTTGAAGGTCAAGTAGCTGTAGCTGCCGTCATTTTAAATCGGGTGAAGTCGCCGAGTTTTCCGAACACGGCTTCCGGCGTAATTTTTCAGCCTGGCGCGTTTACTGCGGTAGCGGATGGACAAATCTGGCTGGAACCGAATGAGAATGCCCGAAAAGCGGTACAGCAGGCTTTAAACGGATGGGATCCTACCGGAGGATGTCTGTATTATTTTAATCCGGAAACAGCGACCTCCAAATGGATTTGGACTCGGCCTCAAGTTAAAACGATAGGAAAACACATATTCTGCATGTAAATTTTACGCATGGAAAAGAAGCAGCCGCTTGATCCGCCAGGTTGCTTCTTTCCTTTGAATTGGTATAGAATGGAACTGAATTTTGTTATCGCAGCGCGCACCAATAGTCTCTCGTAAAGGAGTTTTGGTCTTGAACAAGACGATTTTCGAACGCGGCAGCGCGGGTCATATTCGGATCCATGTTCTGCCTACGACCCGCTTCAAGACGTTTGCCGTTTCCCTGTATGCGGGCATCCCGCTGGACAGCAAGACGGTAACAACGACGGCATTAACCCCTTTTGTCCTAAGAAGGGGCACGGCCTCTTATCCGGAAACGATTCAGTTCCGGGAGCAGCTTGAGCGTCTTTATGGCGCAGGCTTCGGTTTTGATGTGTATAAACGTGGAAATTATCAAATCGTGCAATTTAGAATGGATACCATTAACGATTCATTTGTGCAGAGCGATGAGTCGCTGCTGGCAAAGTCTTTCGCTTTTCTCGGTGAAGTCGTCACCAAGCCGGTTTTGGAGAACGGGGCTTTCCGGCCTTCCTATGTAGCTTCCGAACGGGAAAATGTCCGCCAGAAGCTGGAGAGCATCATCAATGATAAAATCCGGTACGCAGCGGAACGTTGCATCGAGGAGATGTTCAAAGATGATCCTTACCGTCTGCATCCGCTCGGACAACGCAGCGATCTGGACGGCATAACGCCGGATTCGCTATACGCCGCTTACCGGAATTGGCTGGAGCAGGCCAGCCTGGATCTGTATGTAGTCGGGGATACTTCCCTTTCGGAGGTGCAGGACCTTGTAGAGAAGATGTTCGATCTTAAGCGCTCCTCTACGCCAGAGTATGCTCCAGAGCACAGTGAAGTTGTCTCCAAAGAAGTACGGACCATCAAAGAAAGCCTGGACGTCAATCAGGGCAAGCTAAACCTCGGTCTTCGCACGCCGATTACTTACGGGGACGAACGATATGCCTCCGCCTTGCTTTACAGTGGAATTCTGGGCAGCTATCCGCATTCCAAGCTGTTTATGAACGTACGCGAGAAAGAAAGCCTGGCCTATTATGCAGCTTCGCGTTATGACGGCCATAAAGGTCTGATGACGATTCAGTCGGGCATCGAGATTGAGAACTACGAGAAGGCGCTTACCATTATTCAGGCCCAGCTTGCGAGTATGCGTGCCGGAGAAATCTCTGAACTTGAAATAAGCCAGACCAAGGCGATGATCCGCAACAGTCTGCTTGAAATGCAGGATTCGGCCTTTGAAATGATCGCTTACGACTTTAACCGGGTACTTTCCGGGAAAGACCGCCCGGCGGAACTGCTGTTAAGCCAAGTGGAGCAGGTGGGCACGAAAGACGTGGTCGATGCGGCCGAAACGTTCCAGCTTGACACCATTTACTTTTTAACAGGGCAAAAGGAGGGATGACCGGTGGAAGCGATCACTTATGACAGATTACAGGAAACGTTGTACCGCGAAACGATGGATAACGGGCTGCAGGTGTACGTTCTGCCCAAGCCGGGATTCCAGAAAACCTACGCTACCTTTTCGACGAAATACGGTTCTATCGACAATCATTTCCGGGTAGCCGGAGAAGAAGAGGTTTCCGTACCAGACGGAATCGCCCATTTCCTTGAGCACAAAATGTTCGAGGAGCCGGAAGGCGACATTTTTGCCAAGTTCGCTTCCCAAGGGGCTTCCGCCAACGCTTTTACTAGCTTTGATCAGACGGTTTATTTATTCTCGGCCACCGAGAATATCAAGGAAAACCTGGAAACGTTGATTAACTTTGTGCAGCATCCTTATTTCACGGATCAGAATGTGGAAAAAGAAAAGGGAATTATCGGCCAGGAAATCGGCATGTACCGCGACAATCCGGATTGGAGAGTTTATTTCGGCCTGATTGAAGCGATGTATGGCGTCCACCCGGTACATATCGATATTGCCGGTACGGTGGAGTCGATCGGGACGATTACGAAGGAAACGCTGTATACCTGCTATAACGCATTTTACCATCCAAGCAATATGCTGCTGTTTATCGTCGGAGGCGTGAATGCCGAGGAAGTGTTCCAACTGGTTAGGGAAAACCAGGCCACCAAGGAATATAAGCCGCAAGGCGCCATCGACCGCCTGTTTGACGAAGAACCGCTTGCCGTTAATGAAAAACGCCGCGAATCCAAGCTGCCTGTGTCACTCCCTAAATGCCTGTTCGGCTTTAAGGAAACCAAGCTGGGATTTGAAGGCGAGGAATTGCTGCGGCGCGATCTTGCAACCAAGCTGGCGCTGGACTTGTTGCTCGGTTCAAGCACCCGGCTGTACCAGAAGCTGTATGATCTTGATTTGATATCCGACAGCTTCTCTCACGAGTACAATAGCAACCCGAATTATGCCTTTTCCGCGATCGGCGGGGACACGAAGGACCCGGAACGCCTGATGCAGGTTATCACCGAGGAAATCAAGAGCGTGACGGCCGCCGGGTTCCGCGAAGAGGATTTCGAACGTGCCCGCAAGAAGAAGATTGGCGGCTATTTAAGAATGCTTAACTCTCCGGAAAATATCGCTCATGAGTTCACCCGCTATCGCTTCCGCGGCGGGGATTTGTTTCAGGTGCTTCCGGTCTATGAGTCATTGACGCTGGAAGAGGTAAACACCCGCCTGCGTGAGCATATCGATTGGGAACAGCTGTCCGTCTCGCTGGTGGTGAGTCCGTAAGATGGTATCAAATCATGGGATAGAGAAGAACATCGGTGAGATGACCGTATTGGTCACCGGCGCCAGCAGGGGAATCGGAGCGCAAATTGCGCTCCGATTCGCGTCGGTCGGTATGAATGTTGTGATCCACTACATGAACTCGCATGAGGCGGCTAACGAGGTCGCCCGCAAGTGCATGGAAGAGGGAGCCAAGGTGTACACGGTTTCGGCGGATTTACGGAGCAAGGAACAAATTCTCCGGATGAAGGATAAATTGGAGAGTCATGGGTTAAGGCCTGATATTGTCGTTAATAACGCCGGCATATCCCATTACGGACTGCTTTCCGATGTGGATGAAGCGGAATGGGATGACGTGATGGACGTAAATCTGAAGAGCGTATTCCTGTGCAGCCAGGCTTTTATGCCGTACATGATTTCTCAGCGGTTCGGGCGGATCATTAACGTGTCCTCGGTATGGGGGATTTCAGGCGGTTCTTGCGAGGTTGTTTATTCTGCAGCCAAGGGAGGCGTAAATGCCTTCACGAAGGCGTTGGCCAAAGAATTGGCGCCTTCGGGCGTTACAGTGAATGCCGTTGCTCCCGGCGCGGTAAAGACGGAAATGATGGCCCGTTTTGACGAAGATGAACTGAAGCAGCTGGAGGAAGAAATTCCCGCCGGAAGACTGGCTTCTCCGCAGGAAATTTCTTCGCTCGTCTATTTTCTTGCGTTGCCGGAGTCGGGATATATTACCGGACAAATAATTAGTCCCAACGGTGGCTGGGTAACTTAAAGGAATTCGTGTTGACGGAATTACCCAGACCGTCTGAGCGAATAAAGACACGGCAATCATCGCATATTACAACTGTTGATTTTAAATCGCCAATCGAAGGAGGATTTATAAATGTCAACAGTACTCAAAAATTTCGATAACTGGAAAAAGTTTCTCGGTGACCGCGTCAAACACGCGGAAAATACGGGCATGAGCGAGGAAGCTATCGCTAATCTCGCTTATGAAATCGGCGGGTTTCTTGACGACAAGGTGGATCCTCAAAACGAGTCCAACCGCGCACTGAAGGAAATTTGGGACGTGGGCAGTGAAGAGGAACGCCGAACCATAGCCAGACTGATGGTTAAGCTGGCCAAGAAAAACGCATAGTCCGGTCAGAAAAGCTCCCTTACAGGGGGCTTTTCTCCAATCTAAATACCGCGGCTTGCCTTTCAATTCTATTTTATATATCATAAAACACGTATTCATATTCTGTTCGCATTTTTTGGCCATTGAACCGACAGCTGACTTTTCATGAACTGTGCAGGAAATCGGGCCGATTTTGTCGAATAGTGTAGAGGACTTAGAGAAGGTGTATGGATGGAGTCGAAACAATGGTATTTGGAATATAAAATACATAAAAACCGTCCCGGTTTGCTTGGAGACATTGCCTCTACGCTCGGGATGCTTGAAGTTAATATTTTGACGATTAACGGAGTGGAGGGGGAAACCCGCGGTCTGCTTCTGGAAAGCGATGATGACGACAAAATCGCTCTGATTGACCGGACTCTCCGCAAGGTCGACAGCATTACGGTTACCGCCCTGCGAAGCCCCCGGTTGGTCGATCTTTTGGCCGTGCGGCACGGCCGTTACATCGTTAGGGATTCCGACGACCACAAAACATTCCGTTTTACCCGGGATGAGCTTGGGTTGCTTGTTGATTTTTTGGGTGAAGTATTAAAAAGGGACGGTCACCAGGTCATCGGCCTCAGGGGAATGCCCCGCGTGGGTAAGACGGAGTCCATTATCGCAGGGAGCGTCTGCGCGATGAAGCGATGGACCTTCGTATCCTCGACGCTGCTCAGGCAAACGGTACGCAGTCAGCTGTCCGAAGACGAAATGAACCCGAATAACGTGTTTATCATCGACGGGATCGTGAGCACGCTTCGTTCCAATGAAAAGCACTTCCAACTGATTCGTGACTTGATGAAAATGCCTTCGACAATCGTTATTGAGCATCCGGATGTTTTTATCAAGGAATCCGAATATAATTATGACGATTTTGACATTATTATAGAATTGCGTAACAATCCTGACGAGCAAATCGTTAATGATACGTTCACTACAAATTATTATAGCGATGAGCTATGAACTTAAATTTAAGATATGTAAATAAATCCATACATGGATTTCATGATATTTAATAATTACAGGAGGTGATGGTCGTGTCGGATTTGGGCCAGCAATTAAAGGAAGCCCGACTTGCCAGAGGCTTGTCTCTGGATGATGTTCAAGAAATGACAAAAATTCGCAAGCGGTATTTGGAAGCCATCGAGGCGGGGGATTATAAAGTTTTACCGGGAAGTTTCTACGTGCGGGCCTTTATTAAGACATATGCCGAAGCGGTGGGTGTGGACCCAGATGAACTGCTGAACGAACATAAGCAGCATGTTCCGGATGTGGCCCCTGAACCGACGATGGAGCCTGTACTTCAGAAGCGGCGCAGTTCCAGAACGGCGGAGAGAAATTCTAAATGGTTGTCGACGACACTGATGTGGTCGTTTGCCGTGCTGATTCTCGTAGTGATTTATATGTATTTCACGGTTTGGGGCAAAAGCGACGAGGCCAAGGACAACCAGCCTGATCAAACACCGGTGACGGACACCAGATCGGAAGGAAACGGCGGGACCGGAAACACGGGACAGAACGGGACTAATGCGGGTACAGGCAATGAGGGTACTGCCGGAAACGGTACTGCGGGCAATAACGGTACAAATGGAACCGATAACGGCAGCAACGGTACGGAAGGTAACGGTAGTACGAATACAGGTACTGACACCGGTACGGATACCGGCGTAGGGACTGTGGTTGTCGCTCCCGACGGGAAGGAAGGAAGCACGACCAAATTTCTGGTTCAATCAGCCGGAAGCCAGCCTGTCCAGGTAGTGATCAATGCTACGGGCAAAAGCTGGGTAGAAGTCCGCAAAGGCGACAAGGGCGGAGAAAAACTGTATTTCGACAATACCACCGAGGGTGAGGTTCTCACCTATGAACTGGGACCGGAAGGCTTGTTCATTAAGTCGGGTGCGTCTTCGAATACGACGATTACCGTCGGAGACCAAGTGGTCACGGACGGGAAGAACACTTCCAAAATCCAGTTAAACCTGGGCAGTGCCGACGCAGGATCGGCTAATGGAAGCAATGGATTGGATAACAGCACAACCGATGGAACCAGCAGTGACGGTAGTGCAAATAACGCCGAATAATACGGGCGTCTTTGACCGGATAACGGTCAGGGACGTCCTTTATTTTTTATTGGGAAAGCGCGTCGACTCGACTTTGCGAAATCTTTTACATATAATTATGATATGTGTTGAATAAGGTGACTTTTTGAACTACCTCTATTGGAAAGGAATGTGAATGATGGCTTCTGAAAGTTCTTTTGACATCGTATCGAAAATGGACATGCAGGAATTGACCAACGCGATCGACCAGACCGAGCGGGAAATTGCCAACCGGTTTGATTTTAAAGGCAGCAAAAGCGAGTTGAAGGTCGAAAAGGATGTGCTGGTGATCCTGTCCGATGACGAGTACAAGCTGAATGCGGTAATCGATATTTTACAGTCGAAAATGATCAAGCGCGGTTTACCGATCAAAAACCTGGACTACGGAAAGGTTGAGCCGGCTTCGCTCGGCACGGTCCGTCAACGGATCAACCTGAAACAGGGAATCGATCAGGAGAACGCTAAGAAGATTAACGTGCTGATCCGGGACTCCAAGCTGAAAGTGAAGAGCCAGATCCAAGGCGATCAAATCCGCGTCACCGGCAAGAGCAGGGACGACCTGCAGCAGATTATTCAAATGCTCCGTAAAGCGGATCTTACCGTTGATTTGCAATTTACGAATATGAAATAAGCAAGCATCCGGTCTCTCGCTGTGCCAGTGGCTCCGCGCGGGGCTCTTTTTTTCAATGAACATCGATTTTTGGTTGTTATATGTGGTTTTGACAGTATTGTTTCGGAAATATTATACTTAATTAGGTTTTTAAAATGGGAGCATGGCTTATAGCAATGGGGGATCGAATTCATGACAGAAATAGTGAAAGTCGTTACACTCGGGGCTTCGACTGGGGATAGGCCGATTCAAGTCAGAAACCCGATGTTTAATTATGAAGAGGGCTCGCCGCTCTTTCGGAGTACCGTCCGGTATTCGACCTACATAAAATATGATGAAGAAGAGGCCGAGGAACGGCGTGCCGGCACGTTGATAAAGATTCAGCGTTCTTCCGCTAAAGATAACGGAAACAAGCATAGCAGGCAGGGTGTTGATAATCATGCGGCGGTCGGCAGTTTAGCCGGTATGAGGGATCTGGTCAAAGTCCGCATTACACCAGCTTGCGAGTATGATCTGTCAGGGGAGGCAATCCTATGAATCTGCCCAATCGCATCACGTTAGCCCGTATATTTATGATTCCGCTGATGCTTGTATTTTTGCTGTTGGATTTGGAATGGTGGTCATATGGGCTGACGCTGGGAAATTATTCGCTTCCCGTAAATCAGTTGATCGGCGCTGTTTTGTTTATTGTGGCGGCAAGTACGGACGGGATTGACGGGTACATCGCCCGCAAGCATAATCTCGTTACGAATCTGGGCAAACTGCTCGATCCTTTGGCGGATAAGCTGTTAGTTGCTGCCGTTCTCATTGCGCTTGTCGCAATGGGGAAATGCGACGCCTGGATTGCGGTCATAATCATCAGCCGTGAGTTTGCCGTGACCGGCTTGCGCGAAGTGGCGCTGCTTGAAGGCTCGGTGATCGCCGCCAGCAAATGGGGTAAGGCAAAAACCATTACGCAAATTATCGCGATCTCAGCGCTTTTGCTGAACAATTTCCCGTTCGAATGGATACACTTCCCTTTTGATCAAATCGCAATTTGGCTGGCTGCTCTTATTACGATTTACTCGGGAATTGACTATTTCGTAAAAAATAAGAACGTGCTTAACTTTTCAAAAATGTAATACGAACGCTATCCTCCGGAAGGAGACATGACCAGTGAAGGCAGAAATCATCGCAGTCGGTACCGAGCTGCTGCTCGGCCAAATCGTAAACACAAACGCACAATATTTGTCTCAGGAACTAGCTTCCATTGGGATTGACGTCTATTTTCAAACCGTGGTTGGCGATAATGTAGAACGCTTATCACAGGCCATCAAACTCGGCTCCGAGCGGGCTGATCTGCTCATATTCACCGGCGGACTAGGTCCGACTCAGGATGATCTGACCAAAGACGCCGTGGCTGCGGTGCTTGGAAGATCGCTTCATATCGACCGGATGGCTATGGACAATATCGACCGGTTTTTCCAGGGACGCGGCGTTCCGATGACGGAAAACAACCGCCGGCAGGCTCTTGCTATTGACGGTGGGACTCCTTTGCCTAACGAGACCGGACTTGCGGTTGGCAATGCCGTCGCCGAGAACGGAAAGTTTTATATTTTGCTTCCGGGACCGCCTTCCGAGCTGAAGCCGATGTTTGAACAGCAGGCCAAGCCGTGGATTTTGCAGCATGTTTTGACGCAGGAGGAGCCGCTTTATTCCAAAATGCTTAAGTTCGCCGGCATCGGGGAGTCCGGGCTTGAGACCCGCCTGCTTGACCTTGTAGAAAATCAATCCGATCCGACGCTTGCCCCTTACGCTAAGGAAAGCGAAGTAACGATCCGGATCTCGACCAAGGCAAAGACACAAAGCGAGGCTATGGAGAAGCTGGATAAGCTGAAAGAAGAAATCGCTTCGCGCCTGTCGGATCACCTCTATGCCGAAGAGGATGTCCCGATCGAGAAAACGATCGTCGATATGATGACAGAGCGGGGACTTACCGTCAGCGCGGCGGAGAGCTGCACAGGGGGGCTGCTGATGCAGTCGATTACAAGCATACCCGGCAGTGCAACTGTGTTTCTCGGCGGAATCGTCTGCTATTCCAATGCGATGAAGGAGAAGCTGCTGAACGTGCCTCATGATTTGCTGGAGGGCGAGGATGCCCCGGGTGCGGTCAGTGCGGAAACGGCGAAGGTGCTGGCCGAGCAGGTTCGCATGATTGTAGATACGGATTTCGGCTTGTCGATTACCGGGGTGGCCGGTCCAGGCTATTCCGAGCGCAAGCCGGTCGGCCTTGTATACATCGGGATCTCTCGCCGCGGCGGCGACACTGCCGTGTTCGAATTGAATTTGAAAGGGAACCGGGATACGATCCGCATTCGTTCTGCGAAAACGGTGTTGTATCACCTCTGGAAGCAGCTTAAAACGGAAGCCGTCGAAGCCTAGAGGCGTGCCCTTGCCAGTTCTGCGGCAGCGGAGTATAATTGAACACAGCGGAAGAACCGCAGCAAACTGAATTGTTTTGCTGTGGTTCTTTTTTTGTTGTTAGACGGAATTAAGTGGGAAAGGAGGATTTTTCAGGCTCAAAAAAATTACGAATGTATGTTCGAAAAAATGCTTGGCAAACGTTCCAAAACAAGGTACAATTATAAATGTAGTAATCATGTATCCAATCATATTTAAGGATGTGAGCTGATTGTCAGATCGTAAAGCTGCGCTGGAAATGGCGCTTCGTCAAATAGAAAAACAATTCGGTAAAGGTTCGATCATGAAGCTGGGAGAATCCACGCATATGCAAGTGGAGATCGTTCCCAGCGGATCGTTGGCACTAGATATCGCACTCGGTACCGGGGGACTTCCCCGCGGCCGGATCATTGAAGTATACGGACCGGAATCTTCCGGTAAAACAACGGTAGCGCTGCATGCCATCGCTGAAGTGCAGAAGATCGGTGGACAAGCCGCATTTATTGATGCGGAGCATGCGCTGGATCCTTCCTATGCAAGCAAGCTGGGCGTAAACATCGACGAACTGTTGCTGTCTCAGCCGGACACCGGCGAACAGGCTCTGGAAATCGCCGAAGCCCTCGTACGCAGTGGCGCGGTGGATGTCATCGTTATCGACTCCGTAGCAGCTTTGGTTCCAAAAGCGGAAATCGAAGGCGAGATGGGGGATTCCCACGTCGGTCTCCAAGCCCGTCTCATGTCCCAGGCTCTGCGTAAATTGTCTGGTGCCATCAGTAAATCCAAGACGATTGCCATCTTTATTAACCAATTGCGTGAGAAAGTCGGCGTTATGTTCGGTAATCCCGAGACTACTCCAGGCGGTCGTGCCTTGAAGTTCTATTCTACGGTTCGTCTTGACGTCCGTCGTGTAGAAACGATCAAGATGGGGAATGATATGGTAGGTAACCGGACCCGGATTAAGGTCGTCAAGAATAAGGTTGCGCCTCCATTTAAACAGGCGGAAATCGATATTATGTATGGTGAGGGTATCTCCAGAGAAGGCAGTATTATCGATATTGGCGCTGAGAAAGATATCGTGGATAAGAGCGGTGCCTGGTATTCCTATGCAGGGGAACGTCTGGGACAAGGACGCGAGAATGCGAAGCAGTATCTTAAAGAGCACAAGGAAATTGCGAATGCGATTGAACAGAAGATTCGTGAAGCCAGCAACTTGACGACTTCGGTACCTGCTGCTTCAGCTAGCGAACTTGAAGCTGAGTCACAAGAAGAACAGGCGCTTTTCGAAGAAGAATAAACCGATGCTGACGAAGCGCTCTGTGGCCCGGGGGATCCCGGAACAGAGCGCTTTTTTGATTCGAGATTATATGAAATGACAAAGGAGCGGAAGAAGGGTGGATCAACGATATGGAAGCCGCGGTAGTCGGCCGAAAGGACAACAGGGACGGAAGGATGAACCGGGCGAGATCGTGGACATTTCGGACGAAAGTTTTTGGGAGATGACCCGCGGCACTGCCGGGGGAAATTCTTCGAACGAACTGGCGGGGGAAGGGGGCGGCGACGGGATTGACGCTTTTCCCGAGGACATCGAACTGGCCATTACCTCCGTATCGTTGCTGAAGCGTCCGAAGTTCCGGTATCGTATTTCGTTCGGGTCTTACTCATTGGAAGTTCACGAAGACGTCATGATCAAGTACAGAATGATCAAGGGTGCTGTATTTACCAAGAGCGAGTTGGAAGAGATTGTTTTTGCCGATGAACGGCAGCAGGCCTATGCCGATGCCTTGCACTATTTAAGCCGTAAGCCTCGAACAGCCTACGAGATTACTATGCGTCTCGGTGAAAAAGGATGGGGCGAGGAGACGGCGGCCGAGGTTGTTCGCAGGTTGACGGAAGATGGTCTGGTCAATGACGCCGCATACGCTCAGGAATGGGCCGGCCAGCGCGTTCGGGGCCGGGGGAAGGGTAAGTTATGGGTGCGTCATGAACTCCGCCAGAAAGGGGTTCCAAAGCCGTTAATCGAGGAGGCCCTTCAAACCGTCAGCGAAGATGATGAATTTGAAAGTGCCATGGAGCTGGCAGCCAAGAAGTGGCGTACTTCGACAGGAGAACCGGCTGACCGGAAACGCAAGACAGGGTCTTTTTTAATGCGGAGAGGATACTCCGGATCCCTGGTTTCCAGAGTCATTCGCGAGTTGGGGCGGGAAGACGGATTCAGCGATGAAGAAGAGTGGGAGAATGATTAGTTTGGCAAAACGGACATTGCTTGTCATTTGCTTGACAATTTCTTTCATCAAATAATAAAATGAACATGAATCTATTTTTACTTGGGCCCTTTTTTTCCTTCCAAAATTATGGGCTCTGTGAGGATTCTCTATTTTGTAAATCATGAAGGCCAAATTTTCCGTTTGTGGCTGGAGGAAACTTTGCATCACTCACACATGGAAAGCCTTGCCTTAAACGGCCTGTAATGAATTCTTTGTATGATGATGAATGAGAAAATTTACAACTGCAAACATCCCAAGGAATGCCTTGGAGGAAACAACGGGGAGGTGAACAGATGAGTACAGGAATCTGGATCGTTCTCGTTGCAGCCGCTTTATTCTTTGGGTTCGGAATCGGATATTTTATTCGCAAATCTCTTGCAGAAGCTAAAATTTCCAGTGCGGAACAAGCTGCAAGTCAAATCTTGGAAAACGCGAAGAAAGACGCAGAAGCACTGAAGAAAGAAACGGTTCTTGAAGCGAAGGACGAAGTCCATAAGCTAAGAGCCGAAGCTGATAAAGACATTCGTGAACGTCGGAATGAAATTCAACGACAAGAAAGACGATTGTTGCAAAAGGAAGAGTCGCTGGATAAAAAATTGGAATCGCTGGAACGTAAAGAAGAGCAAGTGGCGGGCAAAGAGAAACGGATTGAAGAAACTCAGCAGCAAATTGATCTGATTTACAAGAGTCAGGTTCAAGAGCTTGAACGTATTTCGAATTTGAGCATGGAGGATGCCCGTACCATCATTTTAAACAATGTGGAGCAGGAAGTTCGCCATGAAACGGCTCAAATGATTAAGGACATCGAACAGCAGGCGAAGGAAGAAGCGGACAAGAAATCCCGCGAAATCATCACGCTCGCCATCCAACGCTGCGCGGCGGATCATGTCGCGGAAACTACAGTTTCCGTAGTATCGCTGCCAAACGAAGAGATGAAGGGTCGGATTATCGGTCGGGAAGGCCGCAATATTCGTGCTCTGGAGACGCTTACCGGTATCGATTTGATTATCGACGATACGCCGGAAGCGGTTATCTTGTCGGGCTTTGATCCAATTCGCCGTGAGATTGCCCGTACCGCACTTGAGAAATTGGTGGCGGACGGACGTATTCACCCGGCACGGATTGAAGAAATGGTTGATAAATCCCGCCGTGAAGTTGATGAACGGATCCGCGAGTATGGCGAACAAGCCACCTTCGAGGTCGGCGTTCATGCGCTGCATCCGGATTTAATCAAAATTTTGGGACGTCTCAAATTCCGGACAAGCTACGGACAAAATGTGCTTAAGCACTCCATGGAAGTAGCTTACCTGGCTGGACTTATGGCCGGTGAACTGGGCGAGGACATTACGCTCGCCAAACGGGCCGGACTGCTGCACGATATCGGTAAAGCGCTTGATCATGAAGTGGAAGGATCTCATGTCGAAATCGGCGTGGAACTGGCTAAGAAATACAAGGAACATCCGGTCGTTATCAACAGTATCGCTTCGCACCATGGGGATTGCGAGGCAACTTCGGTCATTGCGATGCTGGTTGGCGCAGCTGACGCCTTGTCGGCGGCGAGACCCGGAGCGCGTCGTGAAACACTGGAGACGTATATCCGGCGGCTGGAGAAGCTCGAGGAGATTTCCGAATCGTTCGAGGGCGTGGAGAAATCCTTCGCTATTCAAGCGGGCCGCGAGGTGCGCGTGATGGTGCAGCCTGAGAAGATCGACGATGCGGAAGCGTTCCGATTGGCGAGAGATATTACGAAGACGATTGAGAGTGAGCTCGATTATCCGGGCCACATCAAAGTTACCGTCATTCGCGAAACTCGGGCGGTTGAATACGCTAAGTAAAGGTTATGCTGAAAAGTGGCCCCTCAGTGGGCCGCTTTTTCATTCTGTCAGAAGCCGACATTGAGGAGGAACCGACATTAAAGTTCTGTTTATTGGAGATATTGTAGGAAATACGGGGCGTAAAGCATTAAAGGAAACGCTGCCGCGCTTGAAATCAAAATACAATCCGCACATCATTATCGCCAACGGAGAAAATGCGGCGTCCGGGCGGGGGATTACCGCCAAAATCGCTAGGGAATTTTTTGAGCTTGGCATCCACGGGCTTACGATGGGCAATCATACGTGGGATAACAAGGAGATTTTTGACTTTATCGATGACGAGCCTCGCATGGTTCGGCCTGCGAATTATCCGCCAGGCACGCCTGGGCTAGGCTCTACTATAATCAAGGCTAACGGAAAGGAACTGGCTCTCGTCAATTTGATGGGGCGCACGTTTTTGCCGGCGATCGATGACCCGTTTCGGATGGCGGACGATATCGTCGATGAACTGTCCAAGAAGCACAAATGCATCTTGGTCGATTTTCATGCGGAGGCAACTTCGGAGAAAATCGCTATGGGTTGGCACCTTGACGGTCGGGTTTCTTTGGTCGTCGGAACGCACACCCATGTCCAAAGTAACGATGATACCGTGTTGCCGCAAGGTACGGCCTATTTGACGGACGCCGGCATGGTCGGCTCCCGTGAAGGTATACTCGGTATGGAGCGCTCCGCCGTGCTGCGCAAATTTACGACCCAGTTGCCGGTGCGTTTTCAGGTTGATGAAGGCAAATGGCAGTTTCACGGCTGTGTAGTCGACATTGACGAAGCTACGGGCCATGCCAAGAAAATAGAGAAGATCCGTCTGCTCGAAGACGAATGGATTATGGATTAAGCTTTATGGAAGGTGCCTCCGAATAAAAAAGAAGGAATTTTTTGAAGTCTCACGAATATCTTCTAAGTAGTGGGATCAATCAAACCTATTCCCAGGAGGTACTAACCATGGAAGTATTAAAAGTTTCAGCAAAATCCAATCCTAACTCCGTTGCCGGTGCGCTTGCAGGAGTACTAAGAGAACGCGGCGCTGCTGAACTTCAGGCCATTGGGGCGGGTGCACTCAACCAAGCTATCAAAGCTGTAGCGATTGCCCGGGGATTTGTGGCGCCAAGCGGTGTCGATTTGATTTGTATTCCGGCTTTTACGGATATCGTCATCGATGGCGAAGATCGCACTGCTATTAAATTGATCGTAGAACCTAGATAAAATAATTGCATTTTTTGCGGGAGAGGCCTGTTTACGATAGAGTAGACAGGTTTTTTTGCATTCTTTTCCCCGAATCGGGTAATAAAGTTAAGAGAGCGGAGGGATCGGCTTGGCGTATAAGGTCGTAGATTTTCATTGCGATGCGCTCAGTAAAATGCAGCTGGATTCGGAGTTAGAGTTTACGCGTGACACTCGCCTGGATGTCAACCTGAAGCGGATGGAGCAGGGCGGGGTGGGCCTTCAATGCTTTGCGATATATCTCTCGGAGCGGCTCGGTAAGCCCGGTTTCGGGCATATTCTGGACCAGATAGATTTGTTTAAGCAAAAAGTGCTGCAATCCGGTGTGGCGGCTATTACCTCGGTTGAAGAGCTGGTAGAAGCTGAGGCGGCCGGGCAGCCCGCGGGACTGCTCTCGATAGAAGGTGCGGACGGACTGGAAGGGAATTTTCACTATTTGCAGGTTTGCTATGAGCGGGGTGTCCGCTGTCTGGGATTGACCTGGAATTATTCCAATTGGGCTGCGGATGGCATTCTTGAACCGCGGGGAGGAGGGTTTACCACCCGGGGGCTCGAACTTGTCAAGGCTTGTCATAAGCTAGGCATGATACTCGATGTATCTCATTTATCGATTAAAGGCTTCTGGGAACTGGCTGAGCGGGCGGAGCAAAAAGGGATCCCGTTCATCGCATCCCATTCCAACGCGTACCGTATATGCTCTCATGCAAGAAACTTAAGGGATGATCAAATTCGAGCCATCGTTTCTCTAGGAGGCAGAATAGGGATCACCTTTGTTCCGTGGTTCGTTAAAAAATCCTCTGTGGTAGAAGCGAGCGATCTCCTTCCCCATATCGAGCATATTTGCTCTTTAGGCGGAGAGAAGGCGATCATGTTCGGCTCGGATTTCGACGGAATCGAGAGTCATATCAAGGATTTGCGTCATTCGGGTCATTATTTGGAATGGGCGAATCTGCTGCTTCGCCACTATCCGGAGGAGCTTGTTAGAGGCTGGTTGTCCGGTAATGCACTGTCTTTTTTGAAGGCGTGGTTACCACAAAAAAAGTAAGCGCTTTAATTGATCCAATTAAGAGATTGGTTTCATCGAAAACTACTATATGAAAAAGGGTAGAAAACGCTTGCTTTTTATATGTTTGCGACATAAAATTGACATGACTCTGAAACAGAATGTTCACAAATGTCGGGGGTAATTATGCTATTCCTCACAGGTTTACATTCTGTCTGCACTAATATCAA
This sequence comes from Paenibacillus sp. FSL R5-0407, assembly GCF_038009185.1. NCBI lineage: Bacteria > Bacillati > Bacillota > Bacilli > Caryophanales > Paenibacillaceae > Paenibacillus > Paenibacillus sp. FSL R5-0407. Next base: position 629,683 of record NZ_JBBPAX010000001.1, read on the forward strand.
CTAAATTATAGTGCGATACCATAAAGGGGTGGGCGATCTTGATTAGTCAATTGTCTTGGAAGATCGGTGGACAGCAAGGTGAAGGTGTTGAAAGTACTGACCGGATTTTTTCAACGGCCTTGAACCGACTGGGTTACTATTTATACGGCTATCGGCATTTTTCTTCACGTATTAAAGGCGGTCATACGAACAACAAAATCCGGATCAGTACCAAGCCGATTCGCGCGATTTCCGACGACTTGGACATTTTAGTCGCTTTCGACCAGGAGAGTATCGATTTTAATGCACATGAGCTTCGCAGCGGCGGAGTTATCGTGGCGGACGCTAAATTCGGACCGGTCGTTCCGGAAGGCGTGGATGCCAAGTTGTTCGCCGTTCCGATTACGAGCATTGCGGAGGAACTGGGCACTTCGTTGATGAAGAATATGGTCGCTTCCGGCGCATCCTGGGCGCTTCTGGGATTGCCGCTCGAAGTATTCAATAAAGCAGTGGAAGAAGAATTCGGACGTAAAGGTCCGGCGATCGTGGAAAAGAACATTGAAGCGGTCAAACGGGGCGCGGAATTTGTCCTGGAACTTGCAGGGGGACCTCTTGAAGGCTTTAAGCTGGAACCGGCCGACGGCAAGCAAAAGCTGTTCATGATCGGTAACGATGCGATCGGACTGGGCTCCTTGGCAGCCGGTTGCCGGATTATGAGTGCATATCCGATTACTCCGGCTTCGGAAATTATGGAATATCTGATCAAAAAGCTGCCGAAGTTTGGCGGAACCGTGGTTCAAACGGAAGATGAAATTGCTGCAATTACGATGGCGATCGGAGCCAGTTATGCAGGGGTACGGACGATGACCGCTTCGGCGGGGCCGGGCCTGTCGCTCATGATGGAAGCGATCGGACTTGCCGGTATGACCGAAATCCCTGTCGTTATTGTCGACACCCAGCGCGGCGGTCCTAGTACGGGCCTTCCGACCAAACAAGAGCAGAGCGATATTAGCGCCCTGATCTACGGAACGCACGGGGAAATCCCTAAGATCGTTCTTGCACCAAGCTCGATCGAAGAATGTTTCTACGATACGATTCAGGCCTTCAATCTGGCCGAGAAGTATCAGGTGCCAGTTATCCTGGCGACGGATCTTCAATTGTCGCTCGGTAAACAATCCTGCGAAGCGTTGGATTTCGAAAAAATCCAAATCGACCGGGGCTATATGGTCAAGGATATTCCGGACCGCGAAGATTCGAGCATGTTCAACCGTTACGCATTTACCGAAAATGGCATCTCGCCGCGGGTCCTTCCCGGAGAGAAAAACGGCATTCATCATGTGACCGGCGTGGAGCACGATGAGGCGGGCCGTCCTTCGGAAAGCTCGGTGAACCGCAAGAAGATGATGGATAAACGTTTCCGTAAACTGGCTAAGCTCGATGTAGAGAATCCGATTCACCTGCACGCGCCTCACGCAGAACCGGACCTTCTGATCGTAGGCATGGGCTCTACCGGCGGAACGATCGACCAGGCTCGCCTGCGTTTGAACGGAGAAGGCATCACTTCAAACCATATGACGGTTCGCTTGTTGCATCCTTTCCCGGTTGAAGAAGTACGGGAGCAAATGGAGAAAGCAAAGAAAATCGTCGTTCTTGAAAATAACGCAACCGGCCAATTGGCTAATTTGATCAAAATGAATGTCGGACATCACGATAAAATCGTGAACGTTCTGAAATATGACGGGAATCCGTTCCTGCCTGCGGAAATATTCGAAAGATGCAAAAATGCAGCCGGCAATTTGACTCAGGAGGAGTTGGTGAAGAATGGCAACCTTTAAAGAGTTCCGTAATAACATCAAACCAAACTGGTGTCCGGGATGCGGCGATTTCTCCATCCAAGCGGCGATTCAACGCGCTGCCGCCGCAGTAGGGCTTGAGCCGGAAAACCTGGCTGTCATTTCAGGGATCGGCTGTTCCGGCCGGATTTCCGGTTACATTAACGCATACGGTCTGCACGGGATTCACGGACGTGCGCTTCCGATCGCCCAAGGCGTCAAACTGGCGAACCGTGATTTGACGGTTATCGCTTCCGGTGGCGACGGAGACGGCTTCGCTATTGGTATGGGACATACGGTACATGCGATCCGCCGGAATATCAACATCACTTACATTGTCATGGACAATCAGATTTATGGACTGACGAAAGGCCAAACTTCGCCTCGTAGCGGAGAGGGCTTCAAAACGAAGAGTACGCCGGAAGGATCTGTGGAATCCACGCTTTCTCCGCTGGAAATCGCGCTGGCTTCAGGAGCGACCTTTGTTGCCCAATCGTTCTCCAGCGATCTGAAGCAGTTGACTTCCTTGATCGAGCAGGGGATTCAGCATGAAGGCTTCTCGCTCATCAACGTATTCAGTCCTTGCGTGACTTTTAATAAAGTCAACACTTACGACTGGTTCAAGGAAAATATCATCAATCTGGACACGGTGCCGGATTATGATCCAAGCAACCGGGCGATGGCAATGTCGAAGCTGATGGAAACGGGCAGCATGATTACCGGTCTTATTTATCAGAACAAGGAAAAGAAGAGTTACGAAAATATGGTGCATGGTTTCAAAGAGGAACCACTTGCCCAACAATCGCTTGCTTTGGAAAAAGCGGAGTTTGACAAACTTGTTGCAGAATTCGTTTAAGACCCAAAAAAGGTGTCCGCCATACGCGGACACCTTTTCCTTTTTGTTTGAAATAAGTGTATAATGGGTAACGATGTGAATCGTCATCGATATAGAGAATATACGAGGAGTGTTTCAAACATGAGCAAAACTGTACCTGTCGGCGTATCGGCACGTCATATTCACCTGACACAAGAACACATCGAGGCGTTGTTCGGTCAAGGTTATCAATTGACAGAATTCAAGCCATTGTCCCAACCCGGACAATTTGCAGCAAACGAAACCGTTGCTGTAATCGGATCTAAGGGACAATTCGACAAAGTCCGCATTCTCGGACCTGCACGTCCTGCTTCCCAGCTGGAAATTTCCCGTACCGATTCCTTCGCCATCGGCGTGAAGGCTCCGGTTCGCGAATCCGGCAACATTGAAGGTACTCCGGGAATCAAGGTTAAAGGCCCGGCTGGCGAAATCGAATTGGAGCAAGGCGTTATCGTAGCTGCGCGCCATATCCATTTCCACACTTCCGATGCCGAAAAATGGGGCATTGCGGACAAGCAATTGCTTAAGGTTCGCCTGGGTGGCGAACGCGGCCTGGTGCTTGAAAATGTAATCGCGCGCGTTTCGGATTCCTTTGCGCTGGACATGCATATCGATACAGACGAAGCGAACGCAGCAGGCGCCAACAATGGTGACACGGCTGAAATCGTTGACTAATTAATAGTTGCAAAAGGACCCCGCCGAATGACGGGGTCCTTTTTGTTATCTAGTTTCCGCTCTCTATGGAGACGGCGTGCGCAATGCACGGGATACTTTCGCCTTGCTGAAAGGACAGAGGGGAGAGCAAGGCTCCGGTGGCTACAACAAGGATCCGCTTCAACTCGCCTTTTTTCACTTTTTTCAGGAGATGACCGTAGGTGACTACCGCTGAGCAAGCACAGCCGCTGGCTCCGGCTTGAACATTTTGATTCTCGTAGTCATAGATCATCATGCCGCAATCTTGATAATTGGTTTCACGGATGGGAACGCCGTGTCTTTCCAGCAGCTCGTTGGCGATTTCGAAGCCAACCTTTGATAAATCGCCGGTCACGATCAGATCGTAATGGGAGGGCTTGATCTGTAAATCCCGCATGTGGGCCTCAATCGTGTCAACAGCGGCAGGCGCCATAGCTGCCCCCATGTTGAACGGGTCGGTGATCCCCATATCGACGACCCGTCCGATCGTGGCCGAGGTCACTACGGGACCGTCTCCTTCGAGCGAAAGCACGGCCGAACCCGAACCGGTAACGGTGAATTGGGCAGTCGGCGGCTTTTGCGAACCGTATTCCGTAGGATATCGGAATTGTTTCTCGACGCTGGCATTGTGACTGCAGGTTCCGGCCAAGGCGTAATTGGCGCCGCCTGAATTGACGATATACGAAGCCAGCGCCAAGCTTTCCATGGAAGTCGAGCATGCGCCGAACAGACCGAGGTAGGGGATGCTCAGCGTTCTGGCCGCAAAGCTGCTGCTGATGATCTGATTCATCAGGTCACCACCAAAGAAGAATTGCACCTGTTCTTTGGTCAGGCCCGCATGTTCGATGGCTAGTGAAGCGGATTCTTCGAACAGAACTTTTTCCGCCTTCTCCCAGCTGTCTTGCCCGAGGTAAAGGTCGGCGTGAATGATATCAAAATCATTGGCCAGCGGGCCTTGTCCCTCAAATGGACCAACTACGGTCGCGGTGCTGATAATTTTAGGCTTATTCTCAAAAATCCAGCTCTGATGTCCCTTTAGCATAGGTTAATGGCCTCCTCCCGCAAAGTCCGGCACGAATATGGCATAAATAAGGCCGATGATAAAAGCCGCCACCGTACCGAAAACGATTACCGATCCGGCTAACTGAAACATTCCCGCACCGACTCCAAGAACAAGACCTTCACTCTTATGCTCAATGGCGGAAGAGGCCATGGAATTGGCAAACCCGGTGACCGGTACCGCGGTTCCGGCTCCGGCCCATTGCGCGATCTTATCGTAAACTCCCAAGCTGGTCAGGATGACCGACAGAATGACAAGCACCGCGACCGTCGGGTTGCCGGCCTCCTTATCGCTAAATCCACCGTAATGAATAAAAGCTTGGCGAATGCATTCCCCGATCAGGCAAATAAGCCCCCCAACCAGGAAAGCGCGAAGACAATTGACAAAAGCGGGGCGCTTCGGTTCGATGTCAGCCGATAAACGCTGGTACTGTTGCTGAGTCGGAGTTGATTTTTTGTTCTTCTGCTTGGACATTCGGGCGATCCTCCTTTTATCACTTTATCTGGACAAGACGGGCTTAACTTCATCTATAATCTTCAGCAGTCTTTCGGAGCAAGCTCCGTACATTTGTTTTGCGGACGTTTCTTTTGTAGAGAGGGCAAACATTTCAAGATCGGCTTCGCATTTTTTAAGCTGAGCAAGGAGTGTTGCTTTTTCCTGTGGAGCGGGAACTTGAATTTTATCATCGTAAAGATCTACATAAAATTGACCGTATCCGTCAACTTGGCCTAAATTCACGTTATCCAGGGAAACGCCCAGCTTCTCCAGCTCGGTGTGGAGCCATTGCCGGTTCAACCCGTTCGTGGCCAGCGGCTCATCCATAATTTTTCCGTCGATAATGACGGTCTGCGGTTCCGGCTCAGGGGATACTTTAATCCCAAGATGGGAGGGGGTGAGCGGCTGGTATTCTTTTTTGAGCAGGGCATTGATTTCACCATCTGGTTCGATCAAGGCAAATTCAACCTGGGCAGTCTGGAAAATGCTCTTTTTTCGCAGCTGCTCGAGCAGTTCGTCGTTCGTCAATTTTTCCTTCTTCAAGTTTTCTTCCAGAATCTTGCCGTCTTTAATCAGAATGGTTGACTTACTGTCGATCCAATCCCGGGCTAATTTGCTCTTGATCTGAAGATACTCGATGCCGAGTGAAACGAGAAACCAGACCCCCATCGAGATGATCCCCAAATACCAGTGAGTATCGACGTCCACGGACAGGTAAGCCGTGATGCTCCCGATCGTAATCCCGGTAATGTATTCAAAGAAGGACAACTGGGAGATCTGCCTTTTGCCCAGCATGCGTGTCAAAATAAAGAGGATCACTGCGGAACACAGTGTTCGCACAATGACTTCCAACCATATCGGCATAACTCTGCTCCTTTCAAACCCGTAAGTGAATTATTCCAATTATGCGCAGCCAGCGGTATTTTCACTAAAGCAAAATCTGGCATCCTTGTACTCGAATAACGAAGAAGGACCGGGGTTACATTATGGTTCGTGCAATATGCAGATTTGGAACAAGGTGGTGAAAAATATGACAGTGGCAGCTCAAGTGAAAACAACGCTGGCCTCGCTGAAAAGCGCTCAGGCCAACCTGGAGCAATTCGCACTCAATACGCAGAATCAAGATGCTAAGAACCTGTTTACGAGTGCGGCGGAACAAACCCAGCAAATCGTCACCCAAGTGGAAAACAGAGTTCAACAGCTGGAAAACGAAGAACCACAATACAAAGGATTTTAATTTAAAGACCTGCTTCAAAATAATTCGGCCCGTTCCCAGGAACGGGCCTATTTGCTGCGCCTATATTCCGGTATTCGATCACGCTTGATAATCTGGATATCACCTGTGAATCATGATATAATTTGGTGTAATGCATTTTTTGGCTTTGGATTGAATTTCTAACACACTGAAATAGATAGATTGGCAAAAGGAGTGAGCCGGCATCATGGCTAAGGAGAGTAAGGATTACTCCAAGTATTTTGACTTCTCGGACGCGAAGGTCATTTCGGAGGACGAGCGGGGGAAGAAGATCAGAATCCGCGGACGGGAGATCCAGATTCTTTCGGAACCGAATCACCGCATAGAGAAGCAACGCGGCAAGGAAGATATTCAGGTGCTGTATGAAACGGCGGTTCCGGACGAGATGAAAGCGATCGGGAACGGCAGACATTATATTGTGTATACGTTCGGGTGCCAAATGAACGAGCATGATACCGAAACGATCAAGGGTCTCCTTGAACAAATGGGATATCAGCCTACCGAGGACCGGAAGCAAGCGGACATTATTTTGTTGAACACTTGCGCAGTCCGCGAGAACGCCGAGGATAAGGTATTTGGAGAACTCGGTCACTTGAAAGGACTTAAAACGGAAAAACCGGATCTTTTGCTTGGGGTTTGCGGATGCATGTCTCAAGAAGAGGGCGTCGTCAACCGGATTATGCAAAAGCACGGGTTTGTCGATCTCATTTTCGGAACGCATAACATTCATCGTCTTCCATATCTCATTCAAGAAGCATTATTCAGTAAGGAAATGGTTGTCGAGGTTTGGTCCAAGGAAGGCGACATCATCGAGAACCTGCCGAAGAAGCGCGAAGGCATGAGGGGCTGGGTCAACATTATGTACGGCTGCGATAAATTCTGTACATATTGCATCGTTCCGTTTACCCGCGGCAAGGAACGCAGCCGCCGTCCGGAGGATGTCATCGCCGAAGTTAGGGAGCTTGCGCGTCAAGGATTTAAGGAAATTACGCTACTGGGTCAGAACGTAAACGCCTATGGTAAGGATTTTACCGATATTCAATACACGTTTGCGAATCTTATGGATGATATCCGCAAGATCGATATTCCGCGAGTGCGGTTCACAACTTCACATCCACGGGATTTTGACGATCATCTGATCGAGGTGCTCGCCAAAGGCGGCAATCTGGTGGAACATATCCATTTACCGGTGCAATCAGGCAGCAGCGAAGTGCTGAAGAAGATGAGCCGGAAATATACGCGGGAGCATTATCTGGAGCTGGTGGGCAAAATTAAAGCCGCCATTCCGGGCGCGGTGTTGACGACGGATATTATCGTTGGCTTCCCGGGCGAGACGGAGGAGCAATTCCAGGAGACGCTCTCCTTGATGCGTGAGGTTCGGTTTGACTTCGCATACACCTTCTTATATTCACCACGTGAAGGAACGCCAGCCGCGGTAATGGAAGATAATGTGCCGATGGAAGTGAAGAAAGAACGGCTGCAACGGCTTAATGAGGTAGTGAACGAGAACAGCCGCATAAGCAACGACACGATGCAAGGCCGAATTGTGGAAGTGCTCGTGGAGGGCGAGAGCAAGAACAACGCCAGCGTGCTTGCAGGCAGAACGCGCAGCAATAAACTGGTTCACTTCGAAGGCGGTCCCGAATTGATCGGTCAATTCGTCAACGTGGAAATCACGGATCCAATGACCTGGTACATTAAGGGCAACATTGTGCCCGAGCCTGTATCTATGGCCTAAAAACATAGAAATAACGAAGATTCATAGAAGTTATAATGTAATGAGGGGGTAAGACCTTGGGAGAACATCATAACCATCAGGATCAAAGTGATTGCGGGGTACCGAAATTCGATTCCCGCGACCTGGTCATCCGCGAAGATATTATGTCGAAAGCGAAAGAATTGGCTGCATTAATTGGAACTAGCGAGGAAGTCCAGCAGTTCCAGAAGGCTGAGCAGCTTATTCAGCGTCATGAGCGGGTTCAAACCTTGATCAGTTCGATCAAGAAGAAACAGAAAGAAATCGTAGCTTTCGAAAGTTTCCAGAACAAGGCTATGGTGGAGAAAATCGAGCGTGAAATTGAGGAGCTGCAGGACGAGCTGGACGGCATTCCGGTTGTCACCGAGTTCCAGCAAAGTCAAAGCGATATCAATTATTTGCTGCAGCTCGTCATTTCGGTCATCCGGGATACGGTCTCCGATAAAGTGAATGTGGAGGCAGGCAGCGAGCCGGCAGCGACTTCCGGCTATGGCGAGTAATTGGTTGAAGTCGGTGCGGGAGTTATCTTCCGCACCTTTTTATTCTTCATAAGGCTGAATCGGTACCATGACATAAAAGAAGTACATAACGGGCATGGTCTAAATAGAGGATGCCTAAACAGGGTGGAGGTCACGATTCATGGATTGGAACGAAATTATGAGTAAGGAAGAGCATTCATTCTGGGGTCTATTGGGAATGAAGCTGATTTCTGCAGACAGTAGCCGGGTTGAGATCGGACTGACGGCAGGGGATCAACACCTGAATTCGATGGGAATCGTTCACGGCGGAGTTTTGTCATCGATGATGGATCAAGCAATGGGTACGCTGGTGGCAGCGATTAGAAAAGGCACCCAAGGGGTAACGACTCATTTGAACGTCAATTTTCTAAGCGCTATGCGCAAGGGAGAACTGGTTGCTTCGGCGTTTCTGTTGCATGAAAGCCAGCGCACGATGACCCTGCGCGCGGAAGTTCGTAACGAAGAAGGAACACTCGCCTGCATCTCTACGGCAACATTTCGTCTGCCGCGCGAGCGGAGTGAAAGTACGAACTAGTTCATCTTATATAAATAATTATTAACATGATTAATTATCTGGAACGCCATGTTCATGCGTGAACAAAGCGTTATCATATGACTGATGTGGTGATCGTAATGAGCAATAAGAAGCAGCAAGCCGAGCCGGAGGATGAAGTACAAAAATACCGGACGCCGGACGGCATACCGGCTGATATTGTCATGTTTACCTTGACCAGGCAGGAGCGGAAAGCATCCACGAAATCGCTGCCGCGCTTTGACCTCAAAGTCATGCTGATTCGCCGCAGAAGCTGGCCGTTTGCCGGCGCTTGGGCGCTTCCGGGCGGGTTTTCCCAGGAGGATGAATCCCTTTTTGAGACGGCGCGCCGGGAATTGAAGGAGGAGACCGGGGTAGACGGTCACCATCTGGAGTATTTGGGTGTCTATAGCAAGCCGGGACGAGATCCGCGCGGATGGATCATATCGCACGCTTTTTTTGCGCTGGTGGAGGAGTGGGTGCTCGAAAAGCGCCAATCCGCGGATGATGCGCAGGAGGTAGGCTTGTTTACGGTGCGGGAAGCCCTGGAAGAGCTGGACCTGGCTTTTGACCATCGCGAAATTTTAGAGGATGCTTACCGGAGAATTCAGCAGCAAATGCTGCAAACGACGATTGCCAAGCAGTTTTTGCCGCCGCATTTTACGTTGGGTGAGCTGTACCAGGTTATTCAAACCGTGGTTCCGGATTTTGCCGAGCTTAATTTTATTCGCAAAATTACCTCAACGCGAAGCCGTCAAGGCATTTTGGAAGAAGTGCGCGATGAGAACGACAAACCGATGCTGTCCAATCAGTATTCGCAACGTCCGGCGCAGCTGTACCGGTTTACCGATTTCACGCCGCAACTGTCCATCTACACTTAGCCCCAACCAGTTGGGCTATACATACTCTATTTAAAGAGTTTAAAAGAGAGAACCATTGTAATCTATTGGATAATGCTGCCCTTTCTGTCATCAGGACAGCCAGAGAGGATGAGACATCATGCTGAGCGAACATTTGGCGCTGCATACGGATAAATATCAAATTAATATGATTTATGCGCACTGGATTCATGGAAGCCATAACCGTAAGGCTGTTTTTGAAGCCTATTTCCGTAAACTTCCTTTCGGTAACGGATATGCCGTGTTCGCGGGATTGGAGCGGATCGTCCATTACATCCGGAATTTGCGCTTTACCGAGAAAGACCTTGCTTACTTGGCCGAACAGGAAGAAAATTATAAGCCTGAGTTTTTGCAACTGCTGCGGGACTTTTCTTTTCGCGGGACGCTGTTGTCGTTAAAAGAAGGGGACTTATGCTTTCCGAATGAGCCGCTGATCCGGGTGGAAGGCACCATTATGGAGACGCAGTTGATTGAGACGGCTTTACTTAACTTCATGAATTTTCAGACCCTGATCGCTACGAAGGCCTCGCGGATCAAACGGGTAGCGGAAAACGACGTGCTGCTTGAATTCGGATCGCGACGGGCACAGGAAGCCGATGCAGCGGTTTGGGGAGCCCGAGCCGCTTACATTTCCGGTTTTGACGCAACATCGAATTTGCTCGCCGGCGAAACCTTCGGCATTCCAACCAAAGGTACGCATGCCCACTCCTGGGTGCAGATTTTCGATTCCGAACAGGAGGCGTTTGAGCTTTATGCCAAAGCGCTGCCGGATTACGTCTCCCTGCTGGTCGATACCTTTGACACGCTTGAAAGCGGGGTTCCCCATGCGATCCGGACGGCCAAGCAATTGGAATCCGAAGGCAAGCGGCTCGGAAGTATACGACTGGATAGCGGAGACCTCGCCTACCTGTCCGTTCAGGCCCGAAAAATGCTTGATGAGGCGGGTTTGCCCTATGTGAAGATTGTGGCCTCTAATGATCTGGACGAGAACACGATCTTCAACCTTAAGGCTCAGGGAGCCAAGATCGATGTCTGGGGCGTAGGGACTCAACTGATCACAGCGGCGGACCAGCCGGCATTGGGCGGGGTATACAAGCTTGTGGAACGCGAACGGAACGGAGTCATGGAGCCGACGATCAAAATTTCCGGCAATCCCGAAAAGGTAACCTCGCCGGGGAAAAAGGATGTGCTGCGCATCGTCAGCAAGGAGAGCGGTAAAGCTATTGCCGACTATGTCTGTCTGCCGCATGAAGAGCAGGCTCGTTCCGGCGGAAAGCTGCGCCTGTTCGATCCCGTACATCCTTATCTGAAGAAGTCGGTGAAGGATTATGAAGCGGTCCCGATGCTGGAGCCCATTTTCGTAGAGGGTGAACTGGTGTATGATCTTCCGGATTTGGAGGAGATCCGCACCTATCATCAGGCTCAGTTAAATATGTTCTGGCCCGAGTACCTGCGCAAGCTGAATCCGGAAATCTACCGGGTCAATCTTAGCCAGGAAGCCTGGGAATTAAAACAGAAAATGATCGAGGAGCGAATGAGCCACCTGGATGAGTAAAAGAAGAGGTTGCCCCGATAGTCTGAACAAGACTGTCGGGGCTTTTTCTATGCTTGGAAATGACTATAAATTATTTCTCGGGAAAGCGCAGGAATCGAGTTTTTCGGATATTTCGAGAGCTTTATTCGACATGTTTTGATCGACAATCAGCATCATATATGACAACCAACGCACAATTGTATTTTGAGATTGTCCATATGACTTTTGTTACATTCGTCACACTGTTTCTATGATAAATTGAAACATTAAATAAGGATTATTTTTGTGAGACTTAAATTTTACTCATTTTACGTCGTTATGATTTCACAGTGACGAAGAAGGGAGTCAAACGCGTGGTACATTTGCCGAAACTGAACGAACTCGGTTTTTTTGAAATCCGCCTTGAATCAATTGGAGGGCTCGGAGCTAACCTTGCCGGAAAAATGCTGGCTGAAGCCGGAGTGGAGGGCGCTGGTCTCAATGGGGTCAGCTTCTCGTCCTATGGTTCTGAGAAAAAAGGATCGCCGGTAAAAGCCCATATTCGCTTTTGCGATTTGGAGACTTCCATCCGGGATACCTCTCCGGTAGAAAGACCGCATATCGTTAGTATTTTTCAAGAAGCGCTCGCGAAGACGGTTAACGTGATCAGCGGGATTTACGAGGACAGCACCGTACTTGTAAATTCGCGCAAAACACCGGAACAACTGAAAGAAAGAATGAAGCTCATCGGCGGAACGATTGCTGTCATCGATGCGACCGGAATTGCGCTGGAAGAGAAGAACCGCGTCAATATGGCGATGTTGGGGGCGATGTTCCGGTTATGTCCGTTTCTGGACCCGGAAACGATGAAGGGTGTCATCCGTAAGTCGCTTGAAAAGAAATACCCGCAGACGGTAGCGCCGGCTTTGGCGACATTTGAACGCGGATATCAAGAAGTGGTCTTCCAGACGTTTGCTCTGCCTGAAGGTGCGAGTATGCCAGCTTTTGTACGGGCGGACACGCCGGTTCTTGGGTATGAGACTCAGCCGCTTGGGGGACTGATCGTGAACCCCGGCAACAGCATATTGAAGGATCTCAGCATTTCCCGCTCAGGGATGATGCCTCACTTCAAAGAAGAATCATGTATCCATTGCGCCCAATGTGACAACGTCTGTCCGGACAATTGTTTTGTCTGGGAAGAGCTGCCGGACAAGAAAGGCCGTCCGCAAATGTTCCTGAAGGGAATCGACTATCAATATTGTAAAGGCTGTCTGAAGTGCATTCACGCCTGCCCAACGGACGCGCTGTCCGGGGAACGTGAGGAAGACAATTATGCCGATGAGCATCGTGTTCCTCACTTATTCGATTTAGTGGTCCAATAATATATTCGGAAGGGCGGTATACCTGCATGGCGATCAATTTGGAAAAAGAACGCAGAACGGCCAAGGTGGAACAACGCGTCGTTTTTGAGTCGGGTAACGAGATGGCGGCCTACGCCGCCCAGCAAATCAATTATCATATCATGGGCTATTTTCCGATTTCACCATCTACGGAAGTAGCTCAATTTTTGGATCTTATGAAGGCGAACGGCCAGCATGACGTTAAACTGATTCCCTCGGACGGAGAACACAGCTCCGCAGGGATTTGTTTTGGGGCATCGACCGGTGGCGGGCGCGTATTTAACGCGACCAGCGCTAACGGTTATATGTACATGCTGGAGCAAATGCCGGTACAGTCGGGGACCCGTTTCCCTATGGTCATGAATCTGGTTTGCCGGTCCGTCTCCGGTCCTCTTAATATCCACGGGGACCATTCGGATTTGTATTTTGCGTTGAACACAGGCTGGCCGATTCTGATGTGCCGCGATCCTCAAGCCGTTTACGATATGAATATCATGGCGATCAAGCTGGCCGAGGATCCAGAAGTCCGTTTGCCGGTGCTCGTAGCCTCGGACGGTTATTTCACATCCCATCAAAAACGGAGAGTCAGCACGTTCGCCCATAGCGAAGACGTGCTCAAATTTGTCGGAGAGACCCCGCCGGCCGGATTCCTGCATACGCTGGACCGGAACAATCCGATTACCGTCGGTCCTTATATGAATGAGCCTGATTATATCAACAACTGTTATCAGCAGTCGCAAGGCATGTATAACGCGGAGCGGGTGTTTGAACGGATTGCGGACGAATATGCGGAATTGACGGGCCGGGAATATCCGATGCTGGATCTTTACCGCATGGAGGACGCTGAAGTGGCCGTGTTCCTGATGAATTCGGCTTCGGAGATCATCAAGGATGTCGTTGATGAACTGCGTCGTCAAGGGATCAAGGCGGGCTCCATCGCGCCGAACGTCATTCGCCCGTTCCCGCAGAAGCAAATCGCAGAGGCGCTGAAACATGTTAAGGCGGTGACGGTCGGTGACCGTGCCGACTCTTATGGCGCTCATGGCGGGAATATGACGAATGAGATCAAAGCGGCCTTGTTCACTTACGGAAATCACTCGACCAAGGTGGTTAGCCGGGTTTACGGGCTTGGCGGCAAAGAATTTTATGCCGAGGACGGACATCATTTGTTCTCTCTGGCAATCGACGCCGCTAAGCAAGACCGGGTTGAGGTGCCGTTCGATTATTACGGGCATACGCCTGGCGACAAAGAAAAGGCGCCGAAGCGCATGATGAATCCGCTCCGGTTTGAAGATTTGAAGACCGGGCTGATTACGGTGACCCGGAATGAAGAAACCGGCAAGCTCGGCGTCCGGATTCCTCCGCTTCGGGCTTTAACCAAGAAACCGAAACGGATTGCACCGGGGCACGGGGCATGTCCGGGCTGCGGTATTTTCTCAGGTCTGGAGCTGTTCTTTAAAGGCATTGAGGGCGACATTGTAGCGCTGTTCCATACCGGCTGCGCCATGGTGACTACGACCGGGTATCCGTATTCGTCCCACAAAGCGACTTACATCCATAACCTGTTCCAAAACGGAGCGGCTACGCTGTCCGGATTAGTGGAAATGTTCTGGGAGCGCAAACGCAGAGGCGAGTTCGATAAGCTCGGATTAAGCGATGACTTTACCTTTGTCATGGTGACCGGAGACGGTGGTATGGACATCGGGATGGGACCGGCGATCGGCGCGGCATTGCGGAATCACCGGATGATCATTGTGGAATACGATAACGAAGGATATATGAATACAGGTGCGCAGTTGTCTTATTCGACGCCGCTCGGTCACCGGACATCGACTTCGAATCTCGGTTCTGCACAGCAAGGGAAAGTGTTCCATCACAAGGATACGGCGCAAATCATGGCGGCGACGAATATCCCTTACGTATTTACGGGAAGTGAAGCGTATCCGCAGGATCTCGTGAAGAAAGCGGCGAAAGCCCAATGGTATGCGCAGAATGAAGGCCTTGTTTATGGTAAAATATTAATAGCGTGTCCGCTCAACTGGATCAGTAAGGACGATGAGGGAACTAATATCGTGGATGCAGCCGTAAATTCCTGCTTCTTCCCGCTATATGAGGTAGAACATGGACAAACGGCAATTACGTACAATCCGGACGATAAAGGTAAACGGGTACCGTTGACCGACTGGTTGAAAACGATGGGCAAAACACGCCATCTGATCAAGCCGGAGAATGAAGTAGCGCTCAAGTCCTTTGAGCAGGAAGTGGAACGCCGCTGGCAGGTATTGCTGGCCAAACATGAGCATCCATATTTATAACAAATTCATGATATAAAATATCGTTTGGGCAAATACCAGTTACCGTACTTATCACCTGAGGAGGAAGTCAACATGGAGCAATTTCGGGCATTTCGCGTGCATAAGGATGAATCGGGATTCCGGTCGGGAACGGAGTCAATTACCTTGGAAGACCTGCCGGAAGGAGACGTGGTTGTCCGTGTCCATTATTCCAGTGTCAACTACAAGGATGGTTTGGCATCGATTCCTGACGGAAAAATAGTAAGGCAGTACCCGTTCATTCCCGGAATTGATCTGGCAGGCGTGGTGACGGACTCCCGGGACGAACGGTTCCGTATCGGCGACTTTGTGCTGTGTACGGGTTATGGGCTTGGCGTCAGCCACGAAGGCGGGTTCGCCGAGTTCGCCCGCGTTCCGGCGGATTGGCTGGTTCCGCTGCCGAAGGGCTTATCGCCGCTGGAGGCGATGGGTATTGGTACAGCCGGCTTTACGGCAGCCTTGTCGGTGGAGCGCCTGTTGGCGAATGGACTGGCACCGGATAGCGGTCCGGTGCTAGTCGCAGGGGCGACCGGCGGCGTCGGCAGCATGGCGGTATCGATCCTGAGCAAGCTCGGCTTTGAAACGGTTGCCGTGACCGGCAAGTCCGGACTGACGGACAAGCTGCTGGCGCTCGGCGCAAGCCGGGTGCTTAACCGGACGGAAGCGGAGTCCGGTGCGAAAGGAGCGCTCGGCAAGGAGCAGTGGGCCGCCGTTGTCGATCCCGTTGGCGGGGCCGTTACCGGCGATTTGCTGAAGAGCGTACGTTATGGCGGTTCGGTCGCTCTGTCCGGCATGGCTGCCGGAGGAAACTTCGATGCCACGGTTTATCCGTTCATTTTGCGGGGCGTCAACCTGCTTGGCATCGATTCCGTGCTCTGCCCGATGAAGCTGCGACTGAAGCTGTGGGAGCAGTTGGCCGGAGTGTGGAAACCGGAAACGGCACTTGCAGATTGGATTACGGTATATGAGCTTGACCGGCTACCGGAGGCATTAGCTACCGTATTGGGCGGTAAAGCGGAAGGCCGCCAAGTGATCTCACTGTTGCCATAGCGGTTCGCGGTTATTTGCTGGCCTTGGTATAAAATGGTCGCCGAAGAGGTATTCTAACACCATCGAAGGATGCGAAGCCAACCTTGAAAAGGAAGGGATAGCTATGAGATGGTGGGCGATAGGCCTGGGATCATTGCTGGCGCTGACTCTCACTGCAGGCTGCAGTGAGGGCGGAAAGCGGATGGCCAAGGATGAATTGGATATGTATAATATGAAAAGTTATGCGGAAGGTAACCAACGCCAATTGAACAGCGGCACTACGCTGAATACCGCGCTTCTCAAAGCATTAAAAGCGGAAAGTTCCAAACGAAGCATCCGGCTTACGCATGAAACGTATGCGGAAGGCCTTGACGGCAATATCAGCTACAGTTATTTCATTAACGGCGATGCTCGTCATTTTGTGATCGTACATGTTTATCCGAGCGAAAGCGACCGGGTCCGGGAAATCGGTGAAATGTATGGAGCCATTAATGGATCGACTAAAGCCGCTGCGGCTTCCGAGACATCCGTAATTTCTGAGAAGGGCAACGCCGCGCTTGTTTATGCTTCAAGCGGTATTCAAAAAAGCAAATACAGCGAGGACATTAAAGCTGTGTTTAAATCAGTGCTGGACGGAATGAACTTGCAGCCCAATCGCTAATAAATAAAATCCCTCTTCCAAGGAATGAATGTTACCCATGGAAGAGGGATTTTTTTAGTTGCTGAAGTTATTTGACCTGGCATTACTTTTACTTTTTATAAATTTCCCGCATGACATGCCGCAGCTCGGGCAAGATGATTTTTTCCATGGCCAGCTTTACGGCCCCTTGAGAACCCGGCATTGAGAATACGGCCATATTTCCGATCGTTCCTGCGATGGCTCTGCTTAAAATGGCGGCAGGACCGATATCCTCGGTGTAGCTTAAATAACGGAATATTTCTCCGAACCCAGGAAGCTCTTTATTCAGCAGGCTTCGAACAGCTTCGTAAGTTGTATCGCGCGGGGCAATCCCCGTACCACCGGTAAGCAGCACGGCTTCGATTTCCCGGCTGGATACCGCTTCGCGCAACAATTGACGGATGCCGTCATATTCGTCCTTCACGATCGTGTATCTCACAACTTTATAACCATGCGCATTAAGGAGTTCCTGCATCAACTGGCCGCTCGTATCATTCTCTACGGTCCGTGTATCGGATACAGTCACTACCATGCAGGCCACTTCCTGAGGCGCTTCGCTGCGATGCTCGTCAACGGATTTCATTTCGCTCATATCCTTTCTGGATGTAGGATCGGTATATATACTTTACCACAAACCGCTAAAAACGTTCACTTCGGTCTGGTGCAGGGACATCTATTTCTGCCCAGGCCGTCATGAAAGTTGCATGAACCGGCGGCTTGGTGTAAACTCGCTTTCATGGAAAGAGGATGGATTGACGGAGGAATGCATAATGGAAAGAGACATTGACAAAGAAAAAAGTGAAATGACACCGGTATATATTTTGTCCGGTTTTCTAGGAAGCGGTAAAACGACTTTGCTTCAGCGGCTGATTGCATACTGGAAGGATCTCGGATTGAAGCCGGCGGTCATTATGAATGAGATCGGAGAGGTCAATCTGGACGGCCAGCTCGTCGATGAGGAGGTGCCTATGGCCGAAATGCTTGGCGGATGCATCTGTTGTACGATCCGGGGAGATTTGAGTATGCAGTTATACGAACTGATCAAGGGGGATCAGCCGGATCTGGTCGTAATTGAGGCGACGGGAGCAGCCAACCCGATGGAGATTTTTGATGCGGTCACGGAATCTTCCCTTTACTTGAAGCTGGACATCCGTCCCATGATTACAGTCGTTGACGCAGCCCATCTGGCAGAGCTCTATTCGTCGCAGCAGGGAAAGACGTACCGTCTGATGCTGGATCAAATCCGCTGCGGTTCGGACTTGATTCTGAACAAAATCGACCGGATCGAGCCCGGGCAGCAGCAGGAAATGAAGGATCTGCTTACCCGGTTGAATCCTTTTGCCCGCATCATTCCGGCCGTTAAATGCGAAGTTGACTTGCCATCTTTGCTGGAGAACGGTACGCGGATTGAGCATGTTCATGATCATGTATCCGGAAAAGAGGAGGATCATGATCTTCTTAAAAAACATGACCACCACCATGACCATGACGTACACTCGCATGCATCTCATGAACATGTGACCGTCTATACCCATTATTTTTCCGGTCCGGTAGACAGTGTGGAGTTTGAACAATTTATTAAGGACCTGCCCCGGGAAATTTACAGAGGCAAAGGGATATTACAATTTTCCGATACGTCGAGCCGGTTTTTGTTTCAATATGCGTACCGGGAAGCCGACTACCTCAAAATCACCCCGCAGGGCGACGTTCCGAATGTGGCGGTGTTCATCGGCGAACACTTTGACAAGGTGGCGCTGGCCGAACAATTGAAAGCAATGGAGAAAGAAGCCGGGCAATCGGACTAACCAACAACAGACAGGGTATTATTTCCTATCCGTTTCAGGATCTCGCGATAAAGGTAATACATAAATGAGCGTGTTTACACTTGCAACTCATCATCGGGAGGTTATTTGAACTATGATCCAAGAAAAATACCGTGAATGCATCGATGCTTGTCTCCAATGTATGAATGCATGTAATTACTGCTATGTATCCAGTCTTAAAGAATATGAACTGGCAATGTTGAGAGATTGCATCCGTTTGGACCGGGAGTGCGCCGACATTTGCGCTTTCGCTGCCGAGGCTTTGTCCCGGAATACGCCGTTTGCGATGGAAATTTGCGAACTGTGCGCGAAAGCGTGCGATGCTTGTGCAGAGGAATGTGAAAAGCATGAGCATGAGCATTGCAAAGCATGTGCGGAGGCTTGCCGGCGTTGCGCCGAGATTTGCCGTAAAATGAATACTGCCGCTTAAAAGGCTGGATCATGACAGCTGGAAAGCCCGGATTTTCCTACCGTTTCAGGGAGGTGAATCCGGGCTTTTCGTTTATTAAATGGGGGAATCGGGTATTATATTACTGCTTTTTCACAGTGAAGGGAGATTTCGCCATGGAGAAAAAACCAACCGATTCCTCAGCATCATTCGTACCTTACATCTCCGCATCCCGAACCCTGCCCGAATTAACTGCAGTGGCGATCAGTTTGGGGATTGTGCTAGCGGTCGTGTTTGCGGCGGCTAACGCTTATTTGGGACTGAAAATCGGTTTGACGGTCAGCGCCTCGATTCCGGCAGCCGTAATTTCTCTGGCGGTGCTCCGTGGTTTGTTCCGCAGAAAGTCGATACTGGAGAACAATATCGTCCAAACGATGACTACGGCCGGAGAGGCCGTAGCTGCAGGCGCAATTTTTACGATTCCGGCGTTGTATATGTGGGACTTGAATCCGGGTCAGCAAATGATCAGCTTCATCGTGCTGGTAGGCGGGTTTCTCGGGGTGGCCATGATGGTGCCGCTGCGCCGGCTGCTGATCGTGAAGGAACATGAAACCCTGCCTTATCCGGAAGGGACGGCGTGCGCCGAGGTGCTGGTTTCCGGTGAGACGGGGGGACGTAGCGCCCGCATGGTGATGCTCGGGTTTGGCGTCGGAGGACTGGTGAAAGCGCTAGGAGACGGATTGATGTTGTTTCGAACCGAGATCGAGACAGCGGTATTCAAATTTAAAAATGCAGTAATCGGCATGGATACTTATCCCGCCTTACTGGGTGTCGGGTATATTATCGGCCCGCGCATTGCCGGACAAATGCTGGCAGGAGGGATTTTGGCCTGGCTGGTGCTTATTCCAATGATCGGTTTCTTCGGGGCTGGAGCCACGGGATCGATCGCTCCCTCACAAACCCCGATCAGCCAACTTGACGCTTGGGGAATTTGGGGCGATTACATTCGATATATCGGAGCAGGTGCGGTAGCCGCAGGAGGGTTGATCACGCTGGTGAAGACCCTGCCGATGCTATTCAGCTCGTTGGCAGCCACCTTGCGGGGCTTAGCAACACGCGGTGACGAGAAGGTAACCCTGGACCGGACTAACCGGGATATTCCGGCCAAATGGGTATTTGCGCTCATTCTTGTACTCATCATTTTGCTGGCGTTTGACCCGATTACGAAAGTCGGGATATTAGGCGCCGTAGCCATCGCCTTGTTCGGATTTCTATTCGTTACGGTCGCTTCACGGATTGTCGGACTAGTCGGCAGTTCGTCTTCTCCCGTCTCCGGGATGACCATCGCCACCTTGCTAATCGTGACCGTCCTGTATAAGCTCACAGGCGTATCGGGAACCGCCGGGATGGTAACGGCTCTTACTGTAGGCGCGATCGTTTGCGTGGCTCTAGCGGTAGCTGGAGACATCTCGCAGGATCTCAAAACCGGTTATCTGGTCGGTGGCACACCATGGAAGCAGCAGGTTGCCATGATGATCGGCGTGCTTGTATCCGGTCTGGTCATCGGGTTTATTTTGAATGTGCTAAATGCATCTTATGGCTTAGGTTCGGAGCAGCTGCCCGCCCCAAAAGCCGTGTTGATGCGGCTGATTGTAGAAGGAATCATGTCCGAGAATCTGCCTTGGGATCTGATTTTTATCGGGGTTGCCGCAGCGATTGTATTTGAATTTCTTGGGTTGAATTCGTTGACTGTGGCTGTGGGCATTTATTTGCCGGTTCATGTCAGCACTCCGATTATGGTCGGCGGTTTAGTACGGTGGTTCGTAGAATTCATATCCCGTCGTAACGAAGGCTTGCTGAAGAGCCGGATCGAGACAGGAACGCTGCTGGCTTCCGGCTTAATTGCTGGAGAATCTCTGGTCGGCGTCATAATTGCGATCCTGATTTGGGCGGGTGTTCAGGTTCCAGGTACATTGGCCGTACAGAATCACCTGCTTCCATTTATCGTGTTCCTGGCTGTAACGATCCTGCTAACGGTGATTTCGCTTCGCAGCAAAGACGGGATTACTCAAAAAAGTTAGGAGGATGATGTAATGGGTCGAAGAACTAAACGTCCGGTCAGTAATTTACTTGAAATGATTCCATTGCTCCGTCCTCATCTCGATACAGTAGAAGACGATGAGGGAAAAGTAACACTGTTGTTGCCGAGAACCAGCTGGCTGGAGCGGCAATCCATCCGTTATTTGAAACAGCCAGCCTGGATAAAGGTTCATTTGGATGAGCTCGGAAGCAGCGTGGTATCTCATTGCAATGGACAGTATACCGTTGCCGAAATCGCATCGAACATCAAACGAAAATTTGGTGCAGAAGCGGAGCCGCTGCATCCCCGTTTGAGCAAATATTTGGAGGTCCTGGAGGCCAACGGCTGGCTAACCTGGCTTCAATCTGAAGCTGATGACGGCGAAGCGTCCGCCGGAGGGTGAGGATATTATCCAGTCTGTATATTTAATTTATAAGGAAAAAATATGCAACCTTTCTTATAATTCCTGCGTCTAGGGGGCAGAGGTGATTCCACATGAAAAAGAATAAGCTGAACGCAGTGGCCGCTTTGGTCTTGTCCGGCTCTTTGCTGCTTGCTTCATCGGCATCGGCTTTTAACGATGTCCACGGACAGGATGCAAAAATTACTGAGTCGCTGCAACAAAAAGGTGTAATCCAAGGTATTTCCAAAGACAAGTTCGTTCCCAAAGGCAAGCTGACCGGAGCTCAAGGCGTTTATATGATCGTCCAGGCACTCGGGTTGGAAGGGAAAGAAGGTAAGGAAGGTAAGAAGAATTCAAACAAGCACCACGGTAAAAATTCATGGTATTACTCAGCTCAAAAAGCATTAGAAGACCGCGGAATCAAGCTGCCTGACAAATTCAAATGGAACGGCGAAATTTCGAAGGAACAGTTCGCTTATATTCTGGATCAGGCGATATCTTCAACCGGGAACTATCCGATGATCAAAATGTATATCGACGTAAAAGATGCGGATCAGGGAAATGTTCTCTACTCGGGCAGTATTCAAAGATTGCTTCTGATGAAAATTACCGAGCTGGATGATAAAGGAAAGTTCTATCCGACTTCCCCGCTGACTCGCATCGAAGCGGCCAGAATGGTCTACAATGCGGCCGAGTATGTGAAGGAATTTAAAGAAAACGAAGAAAAAAACCGCCAAAACGTGTCAGTTAGCGTGGAGCGGATCAACGATCAGGTCAACAAGGTGACTTTGACCCGGTATCAGCAGCCTCATCCCGGATATGGGATTCGGGTGGCCAAGGTAGAATTCACGAAGCAGAACAAAGCGATCGTATATTATGAATTGCTGTCTCCGGACCCGGATATGATGTATCCTCAGGTCATTACGGATTCCAAGACTGAAACCTATGTATCAAATCAGTATACCGTTGAGATTGAGCAGTTGAAATAACAAGCAAAATCAAGGAAAGCCGCTCTGCGAGTTTAGTTGAAGATTCGCAGAGCGGCTTCTTTCTTGTTATTATGTATGGCGCGATGATGTCAATCCGGGATTGTAGGCAATCCCCTCGATCATTATCAAGCAATCCTTATCAAAAAACTCCGTGGTGTCGGTCATTCTTGCGGGATATTGATCTTGTGCAAAATAATCGCAGAAAATTTGTTCCATTGCCGGCAAATTCTCAATATGCTTCAAATGGACTGAAACTTGGACGATCTGATCCAACGAAGTATCGCATTGCTCAAGAGTGTTCTTTAAATGAACAAATACATCCCGGATCTGTTCCTCGAACGTGTCGCCAAAACCGCGATGCAGTCCGATGAATACATAGTCTCCGGCAGCTACCGCCGAGGAATAACTGAACGGAGTAGATATTCTCTGGATCATACTAACTCCTCACCTTCAATTAAAATGGAAATACAAGCGAATCATAGAACAAACGTTCTTGTTTCGCAGTGATATTATTGATAGACAAATAAAAACCCAGCTGAAGAGAGGCTTCTAGGCCTCATCTCCGACTGGGTTTGTAAATTATATGCGATTTACGGCCGGCTGCATTGCTAT
Organism: Paenibacillus sp. FSL R5-0407; assembly: GCF_038009185.1. Taxonomy (NCBI): domain Bacteria; kingdom Bacillati; phylum Bacillota; class Bacilli; order Caryophanales; family Paenibacillaceae; genus Paenibacillus; species Paenibacillus sp. FSL R5-0407. The sequence goes on from NZ_JBBPAX010000001.1 coordinate 652,825, forward strand.
GCCGGTTGCTTCCGGTGCTTCGGCAGCAGCCCCAAGCTGAAGCCGGTACATTTGATAATAGCGTCCGCCGAGCGCCAGCAATTCCTCGTGGGTGCCGCGTTCGACAATTTCGCCGCGGTGCAAGACGAGGATCTGATCCGCCCCGCGGATCGTGGACAAACGGTGGGCGATAATAAATGTCGTCCGCCCGCGTTTGAGCACTTCGAGCGCGGATTGAATCAGCGCCTCGGTTTCCGTATCGATGTTGGCGGTAGCTTCATCGAGAATGAGGATCGCCGGATCGAAGGCCAGCGCCCTGGCAAACGAGATCAGCTGGCGTTCGCCTGCGGACAGGGTGCTGCCTTTTTCCACGACCGGCTCATCCAGCCCTTTAGGCAGATGCGATAGAATCCGCATTGCGCCTACATCCTCTAAAGCTTTCTGGACCGTCTCGCGTGAAATGCGCTCGTCGCCCAGGCTCACGTTCGAAGCAATCGTGCCGGTAAAAAGGTAAGGGTCTTGCAGCACGATCCCCATATGCTGGCGGATCCACTGCTTCGGCAAGTCGATTACAGGTTGACCGTCGATCGTGATGATTCCTTTCTGAGGATCATAGAACCGGAACAGCAGGTTGATGATCGAGCTTTTGCCTGAACCGGTATGACCGACCAGGGCCACGGTTTGGCCTTGCTTCGCTTCGAAGGAAATGTTCTTCAACACGTAATCGCGCTTGTAGGCGAAGGAGACGTTTTTAAATTCCACATTACCTTTGTAGCGCGGCATCGATCCGTCGGTTACGGGTTCGCCCGGTTCATCCATTAGCGTGAATACGCGTCCGGCGGATACGAGGGACGAGTCCAGAGCCGCAAGCTGGTTGACCATCCCTGTAATCGGCTGGAACAGCCGGCCGAGCACGTCAACGAAAGCATACAGCACACCGAGGGAGATGATGCCCGCGCCTGTCAGCTGCGCAGATCCGAAGTACCAAAGTACGACGGCGAAGGAGAAGCTGCGGATCACATTAACCAGGTTGTGCGATGTAAAGGCGTTCAAATTCAGCATTTTATTCTGATGCTTCATGTAATCGTCGTTCAGGTTTTCGAACTCTTCCTTGGTCTGCGCTTCGCGGCGGAAGATCCGGATGATCGACATGCCTTGAATCGATTCGTTGATGATGGCATTAATCTCACTCAGCCGGGAGCGGATGATCGTATTGTATTTGGTCGCAAACTTCCGGTACAGCACCACCCACAGCCAGATGATCGGTACAACGAATAGACAGATCAGGCCGAGTCTGACATCCAGTAAGAATAGAGCTACATAGACTCCCAGCATATTGATGATGCCCGAGAAGAAGTTGGATAGGACGGCGATAAACAAATCCTTGACCGCCTCCGTATCGTTCGTGACCCGGGAGACGACTTTACCTGCCGGCAGGTTGTCGAAGAAATGAACCGGCAGGCGCTGAATATGCGCGTACACATCCATCCGCAGCTTCTGAATAACTTTGTTGGCCGAGGATTGGAGCCAGTAGGTTTTTCCGAATTCCATGATGATCGAGATCGCCAAGAAAACGAAATACCAGCTGACCAAAGTGAATATTCCCGGAACCTCGGGTTTGTAAAAAGCAAATACCTCGGAAGCCGTCAGCTTTTGAGCCGGGTATTCGGTGACCTTGCCGTTATGGTTGAAGGTCAGCACGCCGTCCTTGAAGCTGCGATCGCCTGATATTTCGGCTACGGCAGCGTTTACGAAGACAAATGACTTGCCGACCTGCAGCACACGGGCTTCGGCCCCGCGTGCTTCTCCATCTGCAAACCGGTCGCCGCGTTTGTAGTAGCGACCGTCATAAGAAACGGTTTTGTCGCCGGCAGCCGCTGTTTCAAAAAAAGGCTTCTCGATCGCCAGCATATGATCGTCGATCATCGTCCGGGCGATAAACGGGCCGGCCAGTTCGGCGGCTACGCCGATCGCCAGCATGATGAGCGCCAGAATAAATGTATTTTTCGCCGTTAGGGCGTATTTGAACAGTGATTTTCCCGTATGGGTGTGCATCTTAGGACACCTCCCCGTCAGTCAGGTTCGATTCGACCTGCTGGCGTTCGTATTGTTCGCGGTACCATCCGTTCTGCTGAAGCAGTTCTTCATGAGTACCTTGCTCGATAATTCGCCCTTTTTCCAGCACCACGATCCAGTCGGCATGTTCGATCGCCGACAAGCGGTGGGTGGAGATCAGGGTTGTTTTGCCGGAGCGTTTGCTCCGGATATTCTCGATGATCCGGGCTTCCGTCCGGGCATCGACCGCGGACAAGGCGTCGTCGAGAATCAGGATGTCGGGATCGGCGATAAAGGCTCTCGCCAGCGAGACGCGCTGCTTCTGTCCGCCCGAGAGGGCGACACCCTTCTCGCCGACAAGCGTATCCAGTCCGTCGGACAGCGTTCCTAGATCCTGGTCGAAGGCAGCGGTGCGAATCGCTTCCATAATGACATCATCCGATGCGCCGGAGCGTCCGAATTGGATGTTCTGCCGTACCGTTTTGGAGAACAAGACTTGTTCTTGCGGAACGTAGCCGATCCAGCCATGAAGGCGGTTCAGTGTGATTTGGCCGATCGGTACACCTGAAATGACCAGTTCTCCGGTACCGGACGGATATTCGTGCAGCAATTGTTTCAATAGCGTCGACTTGCCGCTGCCGGTTCTGCCGACGATACCTAGCGTTTCGCCGCGCTGGATCGACAGGTCGATATTCTCCAGATTGTTGATCGTCGAGGTAGGATACCGGAAGGTTACATCCTTGAATTCAATGCTCTCCGGTACAGCCACTTCGACCGGATGCTCGGGATCCTGTACATCGGGCCGAACATTCAGCGTTTCGTTTACGCGGTCCAGCGAGGCGCCGCCGCGCTGCATTACATTGATCAGTTCACCGATGGCGAACATCGGCCAGATCATCATCCCCAGGTACATATTGAAAGATACGAGATCGCCCAGGGTCAATTCATTATGAAATACGAGATAAATGCCATAAGTCAATCCGATCGCATAGCTGAGTCCTACGAACAGGCGGATGGTCGGTTCAAAGTAGGCATCCACTTTGGCCACCGCCAGGTTCTTTTTATACACGTCATTCGTGATGTCCGCAAACCGTTTCTCATCATTCCGTTCCTGAACATAGGCACGGATTACGCGAATACCGGCCACGGATTCCAGCACCTGATCGTTCATGTCTCCAAACGCGTCTTGTGCGAGGGTGTATCGCTCATGAATGATCTTTCCGTAAATTTTCATCGCCAGGGCGATAAAAGGGAGAGGAATGATCGCAGCCAAAGTCAGCTTCCAGCTGATCAGCGTGCTCATGGCGATAAAAATAACCGAAAGGTAGGCGGTGGAGTCCGTCAGCGTCAGCATACCGAACCCGACCGTCCCGGCTACGGAACGAAGATCGTTCGTTGCCCGGGCCATTAAGTCCCCGGTACGGCTACGCTCGAAGAACGGCGGCGTCATGCCAAGAAGATGGTTCATAAAGCGGGTGCGCAGCAGGCGCTCTACCAGGTTGGAGCCACCGAACAATTTATGCATCCATATGTACGTTATCAGGTAAATAATAGCGAGCACCGCGATGATGAGCAGAATGTAGGTGGTCAATGATGACCAGGTAACGGTGCCAGTGGCAATGTTGTCAATGGCTTTACCGAGCAGCCTGGGTGGGGCAAGTTCCAGGACTCCCGCCAAAATCAGCAGGACAAGGCCGATCACGTAGCGCCTCTTTTCCCTTTTAAAGAACCATCCCAAATTTTTAAGCACTGCAAACATAGTGAGGTTTCCTCCTTTTTCTATTCCGAAATAACCCGTGAAGCCGAAAAAACAGCAAAAAAGGCACATCGTCCGAAAACGATATGCCTTAATAATTCAGAACATATGAATGCGTACGCTACTTCAATTCGAAGTAACCGCCGCCAAGAATGAAAAAGCTGCTTTCCCAGATGCTCATTGGCCACGAAAGGTCGGATCAGAACGCTTTCAAAGCCGGTCGGGTTACTTCGGTATTCAGTTGTGTGTATGTCGCATGATCAAATGCGCTCTGATTAAACATCTTAAACACCGTCGTCACCCTTTCTTAGTTAATGGTAATAAATTCAATTGCTGATCTCGTATGTTTGAGATTTTAACACCCGTTTTGTAAAGGTGTCAATTTATTTTTTTGCAAAAATGCCGGTTTGGTCTAAAATGAAGAGAGTATAGGAGGGATTACACATGATCGAAATATCGAGAGACGCCGCCAACTGGTTTAAAAAAGAGCTGAGCTTAGAAGAAGGACAGACCGTGCGGCTATTCGCCAGATACAGCGCGGGAGGTAAGATTCACCCCGGCTTCTCATTGGGAATTCAGGTCGAAGAACCGGTGTTTCCGGGCCTTTCCTCCACGGTGGAGGGAATCACGTTTTTTATGGAAGAGCATGACCAATGGTACTTGGACGGTCATAAGCTGAAGGTTGTTTATAATGCTGCCGAAGACGATATTGATTATGAATATGAGAATTGAGGCAGAAAAATAAGTGTTTTCTAATGCAATAGGCCGTACCCGGATCGCGGGACGGTCTTTTGCTTTTTTATAATGGAAAAAAGAATTCTATATCTTAAGCCCTAATTTTCTAATTTTTATCTTTATTCTCAAAGGGTTCCATACCTTCCATGACGAAAAAGAGAGATTGGGTATTTACTATTCGTTGTTATTGAACGGAGGCTTATCGTTGGACATCAGGCAGATTCTGAAATTTATTTTTCCTGAATATCAGATTATCGAATCGGTTCGTAAACATGGGTTTATAGCGAAAAAGTCGACAGCAGAATCAAGTTCCGTGAAGCCGATCGCATCCATACCGGGGTCCTCGGCGGATCCGGGGATGCATAACGAAGGGGAAGCGGCCGCCTCAGGCGGCGGGAACGATAAAATTCCTTACAGCGGAACGATCAGGGATACCGTGACGGCTGACTCGCTGGATAAGAGCATTGCATTCGCCAAAGAGGATGTCCTCCGGCAGTTTATCGGGCAGCGACCGGCGGTGGAGCATTTGTTTATTGCGATGAAAAGACCGTTTGTGAGCGGGTTTGACGGAGATAAACCGAGAAATACGCTGTTTCTTATCGGCGGGGAAAGCATGGGGAAGCAAACGTTGGTGAACACGGCCGTTGCTGCTATGAAGGAGCAGAAGCTGCTCAGCTATGAAGTCCCGTCCCGGATCGACCTCGGATTATATCCCGCATTGTCCGACAAGGGGCTCTTCCTCTCCGACTTATATAAGGCGATGTATACCAACTCCGATGTTGTCGTCGTTGAGCGATTCGAGTTGGCTCACAAGGCTTTTATTGATGTTCTCTCAGGACTGATCGTACAAGGGAAATACCAATTAGGCGCACGGTACGCGATGCAGAACAACGTCCTCGTGGAGGCGACCGGAGTGCTGGCCCATAACTCGGTCAGTGAGCTTTCCGCGAACGGGAAATTTTTCGTGTTTGTTACGGGCAGCTCCAAGAGCCGGATTGAAGAGGCGTGGAGCCCGAAAGTGATGGAGGTCGTAGGGGACTTGATCCGGTTTGAGGATTATTCGGAGCAGGATATTCGTGCAATAACGTTAAAGCTGCTGCGGGATATGGAATTGCGCTGCAAGAATCAGCTGTCGCTCCGCGTGGGTTTTACCGACAATTTCGTCGCTTGCTGCAGTTCCCGGTTCAAAAAAACGACAGGAATCAGAGCGATCGAGGAGTACATATTCAATTTTATATATAAAGCTTTATCCGATTACAAATTAAGAAATCCGCTGCCTCCAATGACGGAGGCTAGTCTTGATTATGTCGCGGGACGGCCGCTGGTTCGTTTAAACACAGGAGCCGCTGTGATTACAACGGTGGATCTGTCGGAGTCCGAGTGGTTTCCGGACAAAACGAACGCGCAAATCGACGAAGTCCGCAAAGATTTAAACGCCGTGGTCGGTCTGGATAAGGTCAAAGAATATGTGTATAGCCTGGAAAACCACGGAAAGGTCCAGCATATGCGGGAAGAGGCGGGCTTCTTATCGTCATCCATTACGAGGCATATGATATTTACGGGGAATCCCGGTACGGGCAAAACGACCATTGCCAGAATCGTCGCAAAATATCTTAAGGCGATCGGAGTGTTGTCGACAGGCCAACTGCGGGAAGTCAGCAGGGCGGACCTGGTCGGACAATATACCGGACAAACGGCCAAGCAGACGAATGACGTGATTCAAGCCGCGTTGGGCGGCGTTCTTTTTATAGATGAAGCCTATGCGCTGTGCAGGGATAAGCATGATACTTACGGACAGGAAGCCGTTGATACACTGGTCAAGGCGATGGAGGATCACAGGGATGATCTCGTCGTTATTCTGGCCGGATATCGTGATGAAATGGAGCGTTTCCTCAAAACAAACAGCGGGCTGAAATCAAGGTTCCCGGTACAGATCGAATTCGAGGATTACACGGCTGAAGAAATGGCCGCGATCGCGGAAATAACGGCGGCTTCCAAGGGATACCGTATTAGCGAGTCATGCCAAGGGCAGCTGCTTGAACTATTTGAGAAGAGCCAGATCAAGGGAAGGAATGACGGCGGCAATGGCCGGCTGGTCCGAAATGTGATTGAAGGGGCCATTTTGGAGCAGGGCAAGAGGATTGCACAAGCTGCAAACCCCGAAATGGATCTTCTCTGCCCCGAGGATTTCCGATTTGCAGACAAAACGGTGTTTGATCTGGAGCAGTCGTTGTCCGAAATTATCGGCTTGGAAGAAGTTAAGGATTTTCTCCGCATTCAGTATAAACTTTTGCTGGCTAATGAAAAAAGAAAGCAGGCAGGAATCACGGTCGATTCCTCCCAATCGCTGAATATGGTATTCACGGGTAATCCGGGAACCGGCAAAACGACAATGGCACGAGTTGTCGCGAATATGGTTAGAGAAATGGGGCTGCTGAAGCAGGGTCATCTGGTGGAGACGGACCGCAGCGGACTTGTCGCGGAATATGCCGGGCATACGCCGAAAAAGACCGAAGAGGTATTCCGCAGCGCGTTGGGCGGCGTGTTATTTATTGATGAAGCTTATACATTGAAAGATAACGGAAGCGGGTATGGGAAAGAGGCGATCGATACCCTGGTGAAGCTGATTGAGGATTACCGGGGTGAAATCGTCGTTATTTTGGCCGGGTACAACAAGGAAATGACGGATTTTATGAAATCCAATTCGGGTCTCGCCTCCAGATTCCCTTTGACCATTGAGTTTCCTGATTACAGCGGCGATGAACTTTACCGGATCGCTTTGAAAATGATCGCCGAGAAAGGCTTTACCCTGACGGAACCGGCCAAAACGATGCTGTATGATCAATTGATGGTAGCTAGGAAGGCAGCCTCCGCGCATACCGGGAATGCCAGAATGGTTCGTAACCGGATTGAGAACATCATGCGGAACCAATCGGCAAGGGTGGCCGATCAGGACGACGTTACCGTACAGGGATTGACGGAAATTATCGAGACGGACATTCAACCGGAGAAGACGGGCGATACCGGTTTTGATCTTGAACAATCGCTCTCCGGGATCGTAGGACTGGATGAGGTCAAAGACTATGTGCGGAGTCTGCACGCAAGGTTGAAGATGGAGAATGAACGCAAAAAGCTGGGCCTTGGAAAAGAACAGCCGCAAACCTTCCATATGATTTTCATGGGGAATCCCGGCACGGGCAAAACGATGATGGCACGGACAATTGCACATGTGCTCTATCACATGGGAATCGTCAAAACAAGCAAGCTGGTCGAGACCGACCGCTCCGGCCTGGTAGCGGGCTATGTGGGACATACGGCGTTAAAAACTACGCATGTGGTCAACGAGGCATTGGACGGTGTACTGTTCATTGATGAAGCTTATGCGCTTGCGAAGGGGAATGAACAGGATTACGGCCGGGAAGCGATCGATACCCTGGTAAAACTGATGGACGATCACAGGGAGCGGCTTGTCGTGATCTTGGCCGGTTACGGAGAAGAGATGATGGAGTTTTTGGCGACCAATCCGGGCTTGAAATCCCGCTTTCCGAACATTATCGAATTTCCGGATTACTCGCCCGATGAGCTTATGGTCATCGCGGATGGTTTTTATTCTTCAGGCAGCTTCGTTCTCAGCAACGAAGCAAGAGAGAAGCTGTACCGGGTATTTGAACATGCCGTAACGCAAGAATCCTTCGGCAACGGACGATATGTCCGAAATGTGGCCGAACGCTCGGTCAACCGCCAGGCGCTCCGTTTGACCGCCAAGCCGGAAATCTATAAAGAAGAGCTGGTAGTCATCGATGCTGACGATATTGAGGAGGTATAGCACATTATGCGTAGTTGGAAATCTGTATTTGGAACCATCGCGGCGTGGATTTATTTTTTGGCGGTTATGACCTGGCTGCTTCCCATGCTGTTTCTGGTTCCGATTATGACGCTCTCGGATATGGGAACCGTAATGGAATCCGGGTTTGCAGTCCCGAACACGGGCGTATTCTTGACGGCATTGTTTGGATTGTTTATCGGCTTATCTCTGATGATTCCGGCGTTCCGCAAGATGTATGACAAGTTGCCCTGGATGTTTCCCTACGTAAAAATAATGCTCATCAATACGATCATCGTGAGCGTGGCATTGCTGATACTGAATTTTGGATACGAAGTGCAGAGCGACAGCAGACATATGGTGTGGACCATAGTGATGGTGGTCCAGATTATATTATGCCGGATTTTAATGAGTCTTTATTTTCACCGGAAAAGAGCCGCTTTAACGGGAGGGATGGCAAATGAGCGAACATTATCGGCACGATCGTGAACGTGGTGAGGTTGAAAAGCGTGAGCAAGCTCAGCAGCGGACGGCGGACGCCGATACGACCCGGCAGCAATCGGGAGGAATGCTGCCGTTTGCCGGGGATTCCGGACCGGAGCAGCCTGTCACTCCGAAGGCTGGTGGCGACCGGAACAAGAACGGATCGTCCTATAAGCGGTTCGGCGCGTTCTCCATCGCTGCATTTTTTATTGTTATGATCGTTTATATGTTCTCCAGCCAATCCGTAGATACGTCCGATGCTGCCGTAAAAGCGCTGGCCGATCGGACCTCCACATCGCTGCTCGCCGGTGCGGTATTGCTGAAGGAGGACAAGAACATCGGCAAACAGGATTATACGATTACGCATAAGTCGCTAAGCGCGGATACGAAAATCTGGGTCTGGGATTATGCTGCGGAAGACGGCGATTACGTGCAGGTGCTAGTAAACGGAGCGCCCGTAGGCGATGCGTTTATGATCAAGCATAAACCGAGGGTATTAACCGTTCCGGCAGTTGGCGAGGTCCAAATAAAGGGCGTAAAAGACGGGGGCGGCGGGATCACATACGCGATCCGGTATGAGGTGAACGGAACGAATTATTTTAATACTGCACCTCAGGGGGAGTTTAATACCTATACCCTGCAAAAAGAATAGCCGGAATTGAAGAAGCACAGGATGCAGAATTTCTTCTGTACCCTGTGCTTATCTTTTGTCATAATGCTGTTTATGAGAAAATGCTGTCCTCCATCGCAAAGTCGAAATCTCCGATATCAAATACCTGAACCGGGGCTTCGGCGGCGATGATCCGGCGGATCAGCTCTAGCTGGTCTGTTAAAATAGGGGCGTTCTCCCGCTGCGCGGCAAGCACGATTTCGGTTTCGATAGGATCGAGCAATTCGCCGTACTGTTCATTGTCAACCGAGTTGATGACGATCCAGGAGATATTGTCGCCAAACAGAATAGCAGGACTCTTTGACCAAGGGACGGCAAGCGCCCGTTCCAGCTTCTTCCGGTTCAGCGGTTCTTCCAGATAAGAGATCAGTTCGTTGATCTTGTTCTTGACGTGCAGGTCGTCCGAGGGATCGTTCATAAGCGGTTCCGGACTGTTTTGAAATTCATAGAGCTCCATGACGGTGGTGTAAGGGACAATATATTCGACAGGTGCTGAAGGCACCAGCAATTCACCGTAAATCGCCACCATCACGGCCTCGATTACAAATCGACGTGACATGGTTATCCTCCTAATGCGGCTGCTGCCTTTCGCTGCCTGTTCTTTGTTGCGTAGCGGTGAAAGTGGGGCTGGTACTTATGCGCCGCATCTTTTGCCGCGTTACAGGCAGTGACATGTTATTATGGAGTATATCATTATTGTGTTTACAAATACAGCTTTAAGGGAAAAATACGCGGTTGTCCAAAGAAGGGAGGCTGTTGTATGGAAATAAACGTTAGAACGGAAGGGCAGCTATTGCCGCAGTCGGTACTTACTTGGGTTGAGGAGCATGCGGGTAGACGGACCGGAAAATTGGCCAGAGTGGAGCAAGTGATGCCGATGCAAGGGGGAATTTCTTCTGCGGTGTATGCATTGGAAATTTCAATGGCTGACGATAAAGAGCACCTGAATTGGGTACTGCGTCAATTTACGGACAAAGTCTGGCTTCAGGCTGAGCCGGATCTGGCCGAGCATGAAACGGCAGCATTGCAGGCCGCGAAATCGGCCGGAATACCTTCTCCGGAGTGGATTGCCGCAGATCCGACCGGCGAGCGGTGCGGATTGCCGATGGTGCTGATGAGCCGTCTCCCCGGTAAGGTAGTATTGCCGATGAGCCCTTCTGAGAGCTGGATTCGGGGAATGGCTGAAGCGGCAGCCGCCTTGCATGGTAATCAGGCTTCGATGAATGAACCGATAGTATGGAACTATTTTACTTATAATAAAATAGAAGATCTTCAGGTACCTGCATGGACGACTACTCCTTCCGCTTGGGCCAAGCTGATTGATTGCGTTAAGAGACCGGCCCCCAATTATGTGCCTCGTCTCATTCATCGGGACTATCACCCGGCCAATGTGCTTTGGCTGCAGGACCGCGTGAGCGGCGTCGTGGATTGGGTAAATGCATGCCAAGGTCCTGCAGGGATCGATACCGGTCATTGCCGATTGAATCTGGTTCAACTGTACGGAGTGGAAACGGCGGATGCTTTTATGGAAGCTTATCTGGCTTCTCCTGGAAGCGTGATAGAAGCAGCGGATCCTTATTGGGACATACTTACCTTGATTGAGGTACTGCCGGGCCCTCCCGGGGTATATAAAGGTTGGGAAGATCTTGGCTTTCAAGGACTGACCGCCGAATTGATCGAAACGCGTCTTGATGCGTATGCAGAGAGATTGGCAAATGAAATAGGATTGCAAAAGTGATTCAGTTCCATGTTGATCGGATAGAGAAATAGGGGACATAAGGGGCGCTATTTGAGAGATTATAAACTATACAGGAGAAATAAGGTGCCTTTAGGGTCTTATTTTGCAAACTGAGACCTGGACAGCCGACTTCAAGCATATTTAAGACAAATAAGGCCCCGGAAGGGTCTTATTAACGAGGAAAATACTGATTTTGATAAAATAAGACCCAAAAAGTCCTCTATGGTTTGTTTTTCAAAATCAATTGTTCATTTTTGTAGAGAAAAGCAGAGGGAAGTGCAGCCGAGTTGAAACAATGGAAAGCTTATTTTAAATTTGTTAAGCCTTATACGAAGTGGATTATATTAACCCTGATCATCGGGATTTTGAAATTTGGGATTCCGTCCCTATTACCGCTCGTTCAGAAGTATGTAGTGGATGACATACTGCTCAATCAGGCCGTGGATATAACTGAAAAAATAAACCGGCTTTTGGTTGTGCTTGGAGGTACGTTCTTTTTATTCGTGATTGTCCGGGGACCTGTCGAATATGCAAGGCAATATTTCGCTCAGTTCATTACAGCCAAAATTCTGTTCGACCTGCGCAACAAGCTGTATGCCCATTTACAGCGGTTGTCGCTCCGCTATTATCAAAATACCAAAGTGGGTGAAGTCATCTCCCGCTTTATCAATGACGCCGAGCAAACGAAGAATATCGTAGAAGTCGGCATGATGAATGTATGGCTGGATTCGTTCACTTTGGTGTTCGTGCTAGGTTTCATGTTCTATCTTAACCCGCTGCTTACCCTTGTCGCGATTTCCATATTTCCGCTTTATGCCATCGCGGTCAAAGTGTTGTACAAGCGGCTGAAGAAGCTTACCAAGGATCGCTCCGCCGCGCTGGCCGGGATCCAGGCTTATTTGCATGAGCGGATCCAGGGGATCTCGGTGATCCGCAGTTTTGCGCTGGAACGCCACGATGCGCGGCAGTTCGAGGGGATCAACGGTAAATATCTTAGCAGGGCAATGGCGCACAGCCGATGGAATGCATGGACATTCGCCATTATAAATACACTAACAGATATTGCGCCGCTGCTTGTCATCGGATACGGGGGTTACCAGGTGATCCAGGGTCATTTAACGCTGGGAACGTTCGTTGCGTTTTTTGGCTATCTCGATCGGTTATATGCACCGCTGAAACGCTTGATCAACTCTTCCACAATCCTGACCCAAGCATCCGCTTCCTGGGAAAGGGTGCTGGAATTGCTGGAGGAGCCGTATGAAATGACGGATGCCAAAGGTGCAGAGGTGATGCCGGCCGGCACTCATGGTATTACTTTTGGGAATGTATGGTTTAAATATCAGGAGCAAGGGAACTGGGTGCTTAAAAATATTTCGCTGCAGGTCAACCCGGGGCAGACGGTTGCTTTTGTCGGGATGAGCGGAGGCGGAAAGTCTTCTCTTGTCGGCTTGATTCCTCGCTTCTATGACATCCAGAAGGGTACGCTGACGGTCGGAGGAAAGGATGTCCGGGACTGGACGATGGAAAGCTTGCGCAGCCGGGTTGGTATGGTGCTCCAAGATAACTTCCTGTTTAGCGGGAACGTGCGGGACAACATCAAACTGGGCAATCCCGAGGCGGATGACGAAGACATCGTAGCCGCGGCAAAAGCGGCGAATGCGCACGAATTTATCATGGCGCTGCCGCAGGGCTATGATACCGAAGTGGGCGAACGGGGCGTGAAGCTGTCCGGTGGCCAGAAGCAGCGGGTTGCCATTGCCCGCGTATTCCTGAAGGATCCGCCGATCCTCATTCTGGACGAAGCAACATCAGCGCTTGATTTGGAATCGGAGCATCTGATCCAGCAATCGCTCCAGGACCTGTCCAAGAGCCGGACCACGCTGATCGTTGCTCACCGCTTATCCACGATTACACATGCGGATCTTATTATCGTGATGAAGAATGGGGCGGTAGCCGAACGGGGCACCCATGAAGAGTTGATGGCCAAGCCGGAAGGCGTCTACGCGCAATTGTATAATATTCAAAACCTGAATCATCAGTAAATGGATCAAAAAGATGGATCGCCTCAGTTGCCGGAGTACCGGCACACTGGGGCGATTATTTTTTCTATATAAATAAATTGTAACTCAACTTTCGCAGCTTATTTTCGGTAGGTAAGCCTTGATGTAAATGGGTAAACCTGCAATCAGATTGCTGAAGTTATGTTTGGATAAGCGTTGTAATCATGCTGGAGCATACATATCGGAATTATTGAGGAATATTAGAGGAATCATGCAAAAGTGCAGTAATTTATTTATTAACCGGTTTGAAAGGGAAGCATTACTGCAAAAATACATCATTACTCCTCATTCTGAGTAACTTTATCTCTACAAGCCCAAAAATACTGCACAATTGCATCCGTTCCGCTAATATTACGTTGTCGTGGCTTAAATTAATGTAGTATTGCAGAAATTTAAAACGATATCAATATAATGAGATCGCAAGGTTACCAATACCCTCGACATTGTTGACGTCAAGCCGCGCAGTTGCGTGTTGCTTGCGCCAATGATAGCTACGGTATATTTAAGACTAGGGCTGGCCAAGGTTCTCAAGTTGCCCTTGCCGATAGCAGTAGTGGCAAAATACTAATTCTTTTAACCAGCATCATTGTAGGAATATTAATTATGTTTTCGCCAGTATTTATTACAGGATCTTATTATGACGTTAATAAAGTAATGGGAAATATTTTGAGTGCTGAAATGGTCGTTAGAACTCTGGCTGTAGTTATAAAGTTATTAACTATGTATGATGGTGTAAAGACATTTTTTAAAAAATAAAATATCCTGAATTTGAAGTAAGACAAAAGGCTGTCTTTTGAATGAATGTTCAAGAGACAGCCTTTTCCAATTATGCTTTACATTTTGCCGATAAACAACGAAAGGATTCCAGCAGCGATCAATGGGCCGACCGGCACGCCGCGGAAAAAGGCGACGCCAAGCACCGTGCCGATCAGGAGTCCGGCTACTACGGTAGGCTGGCTGCCCATCAGGGTGGCGCCTCGCCCGCCAAGCCAAGCGACCAGCATTCCTACAGCGATGGCGAGCAGAGACTTCCAATGAAAGAAGGAAGACCATAGGGTTTGAAGCGACAGCTTCCCGCTGGCGACGGGGGCCATTACGCCGATAGTCAGGATAATGATACCTACCGTAAGACCGTATTTCTCCAACCAGGGAAAGGCGTAATGCATATGGAGAACACGGATCAGCAGCAGGACAATCATAGCAACGGTGATCGGCATATTGCTGCTGAAAATTCCCAACCCGGCCATGAGCAAAAGTAAAAGTGATACAACATCGATTTGATTCATGTATGAAATTCTCTCCTTACTCCATTCCTATGGAGTCTATGCCTTATCGGATAACAGATCGCTGATATGCTCTGCGAGCAGGCGTCCGTGATCGCGTCCGGATTCGATGAATACTTCGTTTGCGTTGCGGCCGGAAGCGATAACGCCGGCGACATAGATGCCGGGGATATTCGTCTCCATCGTCTCCGGATTAAAGACCGGTTTCTCCATCTCGCCGGACATTTCCACGCCGGCGTCCAGCATCAATTTCCGATCCGGGCGAAAGCCCGTCAAAGCGAGGACGAAATCATTCGGAAGCACGGTTCTTTCCCGCATATCCACGGATTCTACGATAACTTCCCGTTTATGGATCTCGATCACTCTCGATTCCAGCAAAAGCTTGATTTTCCCCTTGTTTACCATGCTTTCAAACACAGGCTTCACCCAAGGCTTGACGGATTCGGACATCTCCTTGCCGCGGTAAACAACCGTAACCTCGGCATCCACACGGATCAATTCCATCGCGGCATCGACTGCGGAGTTACTGCCCCCGATGATCGCAACTTTCATCCCTGCATAAGGGTGGGCTTCCTGGAAGTAATGGGTTACTTTATCGGTATCTTCCCCAGGGATTCCTAAAATATTTGGATGGTCAAAATAACCGGTAGAAATGACTACATAACGAGTAGGGTATTCCCACTTTTCACCACTGCGGGTGATGGAATGAACGATAAAAGTGCCGTCCGGCTGACGTTCGATCCGGGTAGCTTCTTCGTAAGCGGCAATATGCACGCCGTAGTGTTGGGTAACCCGGCGGTAATAGGCGAGCGCTTCGTGACGGAAAGGTTTCTCGTTGGGAGAAACAAAAGGGATGTCGCCGATCTCCAGCATTTCTGCGGTACTGAAAAACTGCATATGTGTAGGATAGGAAAAAATCGAATGGACGAGGCAGTTTTTTTCAAGAATGAGCGTATGTAAGCCGCGCCGCTGACATTCGATGGCGGCGGATAGTCCGCAAGGACCCGCTCCGATGATTATGACGTCTTGCATGAGAGTCCTCCTAAAGTAAATTTGGTTGCCGAACATTAACATCCTACCGCAAACGCCAAAGAATATCCAGAGACGTGCCCTTTATAGGGCATGGCTTGTCCAGGGTATGACTTTTCTATGAAGATTTGCATAAATAGCGTTCAAATTTAAAATTTAAGGATACAATAGTATTGAAAGCGCTTCCTACCCATGAAAAATCCAAGTTGGGAGGTACCATTCATGTTATTCTGGATGAAAAATAACCGTAAGCGCAGTAAAGTCGCCGGTTCCCCTCCTGCCGTGCAGGTGTCGTTGGAAGAAGTAAAACAAGCCGTTCGAAAATATGAGACCGATATGCCGGAAGGAATTAACCGCAAATCCTTGCTGTTACCTGACGGAAGTCTGGATTTGCAACGATTGTCCCGTTATTTGGGCGGGGTGAGTGACCAGAAATTTTATTTGTCGCGTGAAACTTACGAGATTTTTGCAGAGGCAGACCGGGAAATTCCTTATTATCTGGATCTTGTACAGGTAGCAGTGGATACGTATATGGAGGAAACCGGCAAGCTGCCTGTCTTGAAACCGCAAGCGCCATATCAGGTTGATTTCAGGCTGCTGCATACGGAGCATTATCTCAAAGAGATACCACCTTTTCCGCTATATATCACGGATCAGGAAATGCTGCTCACGCACCGTCCCAAACAGGTAATATAGTAGGTTATAAAGATTTAACCTGATTTAAGCGCAAGCTCCGTAAAAGGAGATGCGCTTTTTTGTTTTGCCGAGGCGATTTGACAGGCAGTTTTACAATAGAGGGAGAGAGATATACAGAAATGGGGGAGTAGGTATGGAACAGATTAAAGCGGTTTTGTTCGATTTAGACAACACGCTCATGGACCGAGACCGGACTTTCCGGGGATTCGCCAGGCAATTAATAAGCGAACGGGTGAAGGTCAGCGGTCCGGAGGAGACGGAACGGATTATTGAATATATGATTGAGAGCGACGCGGATGGATACCGTCCGAAAGAGGGCTTTTTCAAGGAACTGATACAGGAACTGCCATGGATAGTCAAGCCGGATTTGACGGAGCTGAAGTCTTATTATGATAAAAACTACATGTCTCACGCCCGTATAATGGAGCATGCGGTTGAAACTTTAAAGGCTTGCCGTTCGCTGGGACTTAAGTTGGGTATCATTACGAACGGATTTAGTCATTTGCAGCATAGGAAAATTGATCTGCTGGAGCTGAGGGATCATTTCGACGCAATAGTCGTATCCGGTGATATCGGCATCAAAAAGCCGGATGAAAGAATCTACCGACTCGCATTGAAAAAACTTGGCGTCCGTGCGGAGGATACGGTGATTGTCGGCGATCATCCCCGCAACGACATCTGGGGAGCCGCTCAGATAGGAATCCGTGGGATATGGCTGCTTCGAAAGCACGTTTGGTCTCCTGATCTGGAGGGCGGCACACCTTGGCACACGATCAAGGAATTGGATGAAGTCGCTCCATTGCTTCAGGCATCCTGTTTAACGGCGAAGTGAATTTCAAGTACAGGTTGACAAATGTTTCCTGATTCGAATATGATGTAGACAAATCTTTTCAAGGAGGCTGGTAATTATGTACGGAGTAAACCAAACGGTATTCACAACAATCCAACATATGATTACGGTCTCTGAACGGGATAACTGTTAGCAGGCGTTTTTCGTTGTTTATCGGAACAACGATAGAACTGTCTTGACAATGGAATATTGCCGCAGGACCGTAACGGTCCTGCGGTTTTTTCGTCTCCGGAGTTTTATTTGCTGTTCTTGCGGAGATGAGGGCGCGGGTGCTTTTGGCCGCGTCTTTTTTGTTTTTATTGTCCCTTTGAAAAGAAGCAACTATATAGCGAATTGGAGGAATTCGATTTGAATTCAAAATTAAAAGTAAACAGTTTGCAAGATAACACCCTGGATATGAATATGCTCGGTTGGGGCCTTAGATGGGAGACGGCTTTTGCAGAGCTGAAGCTGGAAGATGCCGAACCTGGACGGATCGTAGCCGATCACGGGCATAAATACCGCGTAATTACAAAGCGGGGGGAAGGATGGGCCGAACTATCCGGGAAGCTTCAGCATGAGCTTCCGGACAGAAGCGACTATCCGGCTGTAGGGGATTGGGTAGCACTGCGGTATTTTTCCGACGGGGAAAAGGACGGCATGATCCATGGTATTCTGCCGAGATCCAGCCGGATATCCCGTAGGGCTGCAGGCTCGGTGCCGGTAGAGCAAATGATCGCCGCAAATGTTGACGTATTGCTGCTCGTGGCTGCACTGAATTTGGATTTTAATCTTCGCCGTTTGGAGCGTTATCTGGTTATGGCTTGGAATAGCGGAGCGAGTCCTGTCATTTTGTTGAGCAAGGCGGATCTTTGTGAGGATCCTGCACGTTTTGTAAGGGAAACGGAAAATATCGCTCCGGGAGTTCCGGTCATCGCGGTCAGTGCCGCCCAAGATCAGGGAAGAGAAGAGCTGGAGGCCCTGCTGCAGCCCGGCATGACCATTGCTCTAACCGGCTCTTCGGGCGCGGGCAAATCGACGATCCTGAACTGGCTCGCCAATGAGGAGGTCCAGCTTACCCAGGACATCCGGGAAAGCGACAGCCGCGGCCGCCATACGACGACTCACAGAGAAATGTTCGTGCTCCCGCAAGGAGCGGTGATGATCGATACGCCGGGAATGCGGGAACTGCAGCTATGGGACGATGCCGGAAGCGGCTGGTCCGAGGCCTTTAACGATATTGAAGAACTTGCTGCGCAATGCCGGTTCGGAGATTGCCTGCATGAGCGGGAAGCCGGATGCGCGGTGCAAGAGGCCGTAAACAGCGGCGAGCTGGACCGTAAAAGGCTTGATAATTACCGTAAAACCCGGAAGGAATTGAAATTCCAAGCCTCGAAGGAGCGGCAACGCCAGAGAAATGATCGGAGAACAAAAGGTAAAAAAGAGGCCCCTCGGGGGAAAGGGGAGCAGCGTAGACGTTTCGAGCAACAAATGGAATAATAAGGAATTAAAGGACGGCTTAGGTAGCAAGTCAGCGAACCGGAAGAAACATGTCGAACACTAAGAATCCTTGTCAGACGCGGCGTTTAGCCGTTTAAACCTCGAGAATCGGGTTAAATTAGGAGTAAGAACAAGGCAGGAAAAATGTTCCTGCTGAGAGATTACCTGATGGAGGATGAGGAATATGGCCATAGACCGGTTTATTATTAAGAAAATACAAACCTGCACCTATGAACCGATGCGTGTGAATCTGCTGCGTTTGTTGCTGATCCGGATCGAGAAGGCGATGCATGAAGAAGAGGCCCACAAGACGACAGCTTATTAACCGTCGCCCGGGCCTCTTTATTTTCATAAATCATAAATATGTCTGTAACATGCAAAGTGTTACGTGCTTTGCTTAATAAAGCGAAAGAGCCAAGGAATCAAACTCGCTCTTGCTGTGAAGGATCGCCTCGGAGCCTTCAATTTCGATACTGATCAATGAATTCAGGCATTTCTTCAAAGCTTGTTTTCCGGTGCGAATCTTATTTTCCAGTGCACTAGTCAGTAGTTTCAATGTACGTTGTACGGGTTGTTTGGTATCGGTGTTAAAATATACGGGAACTTGGTTGTCTTGGAAAGTTATTAAAATTTTCATAGCTAATCACCTCTATACAGTGGTCTCATAATACACATTGTAAAGCAGAAATCTTAAAAATAGATTAAGATTACATTATAATTCAATTAAGGTTTTGTGACGGGCAGCCAAAAATGATAGAATTCTATGGTTGCCTTTTCATTTTATTACGGATAAATACGAAAATAAGTTTCATACTGCGTAAAAAAATGTGATTCAGCTCCTAGATTAATGGGTACTTTGTAATAGATTACCATAAATTTCCGATCAACAGCATTTTAAACAGTGGTATGATTACAACATCCCGAAAAATAACAGTATATCAATTTATGTTCATAAAGAGAGAGCAATCGACGAATTGAAGCAAAGGAGGTTAATAGAATGATAGTAGCTAATACGTCGCAAGAATCAGCTTTAACGCTAGATTCAAAAGAATTATTTTATTTGGCGGATTTGCTGGGCGCGGATTGCCTGGACTGTATGGAGAATCCCTTTCGGGGATATTTGCAGAATGAAGCAACGGAGAACCGGGATGATGTCCGCGAATCTCTGATTGCAAAAGGCGTCATAAATAGAGCTGTGGGAGATATCGCAATTCCACAGGAGATGTTCTCCAGACTGGCCGCACTGTTGTTCTCGGATAAAGCCTGCTGGATGAAATACAAAACCGGAACGCAAATAAACGAAGAATTTTTACATATTACAAACGAGCGGGTCGTCACGCTGGAGAGGATGCCTGAGGATCCGACCCTCCACCGGATGGATGAGATTGGCGAGGTAAACAAAGCATGCGGGGTGCTGGCCGGCAAGCTGAAATGGAATATGCATACCCCGGGAGAATTACCGGCTCTACTGCTGTCCAGGCGTCAATTTGAAGAAATCGTGAAGCATTTGGATGAATTGGAGATGGATGATATTTTAGCGGAGTTGTCCAAAGTATCGGATGACCAAGAGGGAATCATTGCACTCGCCAAGTGCATGAAAACCAGCGTGTCTCACGGAGACCTAAGGTTCTATGCCCGTCATGGAGAGAACTGGGAGAGACAGAGCGCTAAATTTATCAATAATCATCATATGAACTGGCTGATCCGTACCAGTTCCAGAGAGGATGAGGATTGGCTGATCGCCACTCCGACACCGAGCGAGAAATTTCAAGAAATGCTGCAGCATTGGTTTCAGCAGCCAAGCGGACAAGGTCTTACGGAATAGATATATATTAATTACGTCTCCGGTGTAACCGGGTAATGGCATAATACAAGGAACAGCTCCGGGTCAGGGGCTGTTTTTTTGCATTTATTTTTTTTATTGTAATTATATTGACTGAATCGTGTATAGTGTATATATTGTATATATACATTAACGACAAAGTGAACAGTGATAAGGAAGGTGACCATGAACATTTTACTGTCTCCTTCTTCGGGCGAGCCGATTTATTTGCAGATTGTCAGACAGATGCGAGGGAGCATCTTGCAGGGAGAACTACTCCCTGGAACCCCGCTGCCGTCCATCCGCCAATTGGCGAAGGATTTGCAAATCAGCGTCATTACGACAAAACGCGCATATAACGAGCTTGAACAAGAGGGACTTATCGATTCCGTGGTCGGGAAGGGTTCCTTCGTGGCCGGAGGAAACCAGGAGTTTATCCGCGAACAGCGGATACGCATGCTGGAGGACAAAATCAAAGAATTGCTGGAGGAAAGCCGCAGCATTCCCGTCAGCGTGGATGAATTAATCGATTGGATCAGATTGCTGGAGAATGAGGGAGGTCCTGATAAATGAATGCAGTTGAAGTGAAGGGGTTATCCAAAAGCTATGGCGGCTATGCGATGAACGATATTTCTTTTCCGGTGCCGCGCGGTTATATTACGGGACTTATCGGGCCAAACGGGGCCGGTAAGAGCACGATTATCAAGGCAATTATGGGGATGATCGTACCTGACGGGGGAGTCATCACCGTGTTGGGTCAAAATGCCGGGGCGACGGAAGGAAATTACAAACAAGAAATCGGGTATATTTCGGACGAAAATATTTTTTACGAGTATTTGTCCATGGAACAGATGAAGCGGATTATCGCTCCTTTTTATGCCCGGTGGGATGAAGATCTTTACCTTAAATATATGGATTTGTTTGA
Source organism: Paenibacillus sp. FSL R5-0407 (assembly GCF_038009185.1). Lineage (NCBI taxonomy): Bacteria > Bacillati > Bacillota > Bacilli > Caryophanales > Paenibacillaceae > Paenibacillus > Paenibacillus sp. FSL R5-0407. The sequence continues at coordinate 674,208 of NZ_JBBPAX010000001.1, forward strand.
ATTGCCGTCCCGGAAAAAAATCAAGGATTGCTCCAAAGGCATGAAGACCAAATATGCGATCGCACTGGCTCTGTCGCATCATCCCTCGCTCCTGATCATGGACGAGCCGACGGCCGGTCTGGATCCTGTCTTTCGGCGGGAACTGCTCGACCTTCTGGCGGACTATATTTTGGAGGAGGAAAATACGATTCTTTTCTCATCGCACTTGACGACGGATTTAGACCGGGTAGCCGACTATGTGACGTTTATTGACCGCGGCCGGCTTGTATTTTCGGATAACAAAGATGAAATCTTGGAGAGATACTCGGTCGTCAAGGGCGCGAAGGAATTGCTGGACGGTGACATCCGTAAAGAAATGATCGGGATCCGCGAGACGGAGGTTGGATTCGAAGGGCTGTCCGGAAACCGGGATAAAGCGGTAAAGCTTTTCGGGGACAAAGTGCTTTATCAACGGCCTACCCTGGAGGATATTATGTATTTTACGTCTAAAGGGGGTAAACAGCATGCCTAAAATCATCTGCTTGGTTCGCAAGGATCTCATTCTTGTTCAGCGTTATTTATGGCTGATTGTAATCTATGCATTCATTTTTTCGGGATTTATCCAAAGTAATGATTCTGCGCTCCTATATGGATTGCTCCCGGGCCTGCTGCTCATTTTAGCGATCGGGACGGATATGAGACTGCCGAACCAGCAATTTCTGGTCAGCCTTCCGGTGAAACGAAATTATCTCATTTTTTCGAAATATGCGTCCTCCTTTATTTTTCTGATTTTGGGGATCGCTGTTTGCTTATTGATGAACATGGTCACGGATTTAGTGGATTACGGAACATTAAAAATAAACGCTTCGCTCGTAATCGGAACATTCATTTCCATGACGCTGTTTACGTCCATCTACTTGCCGCTCTATTATTGGCTCGGATTGAAGGGAGCCCAGTTTCTGAATATGGCGATGATGATCATCATTATGGTCAGCAACGGAGCGGTATCGTCATTGCTGGGCAGCGAGGACATGTCCCGACCGCTGGAATGGGTATCCGCCCATTCATTGGCAGCGAGCGTCCTTATTGCGAGCGCTACGGCGCTGGTGGTGTTTATATCGTATCAAATATCGCTTGCAATTTTCAGGAAAAAGGATTTGTAAGCTTGGCGGGTGATTAAACCGCACCTCTTTTTGGGTAATCTTGAGACAGGAACTTTACTAAGTCCTTAACCCATTTAATAATAGGAGCGTGTGGCATCATGGCTGAAAATCAAAGCAATCGTCAGCGTTTTCAGGGAAAGACAGCGATCGTGACCGGAGCGGGGTCCGGAATTGGCAAAGCGACGGCGATCAAGCTGGCAAACGAAGGGGCCAAGGTCGCGCTCTTTGATCTGATGAATGATCGCACCCGCACAACGGAACACCAGATCAACAATATTTACCGCGGCGTTTCGCGCGCCTTCGACGTGGACGTATCCGATCCGGTGCGGATGGAGGAAGCGGTGGAAGAGGTAGTCAAGGCGTTTGGCGGGATCGACATCGTGTTCGCTAACGCGGGAATCAACGGCGCTTTGGCCCCGGTGGACGAAATGAGCTTCGAGGACTGGGAAAAAACGATGCGCATTAACTTGAACGGCACGTTTCTGACCGTGAAATATACTGTACCTCACTTGAAAAAGCAAGGAGGAGGCAGCATCATCATCACCAGTTCGATCAACGGGAACGACCGTTTTGCCGGATTCGGGATGTCGGCGTACAGTACGACCAAGGCAGGGCAGGTCGCTTTTACGAAAATGACAGCCCTGGAACTGGCTAAGTTCAAAATCCGGGTCAATGCGATCTGTCCCGGAGCAATCGCTACGAATATCGATTCAACCTCCGAAATCAGCGAGGAGCTGGAAGAGATCATTATTCCGGTGGAATACCCTGAAGGGGCTCAGCCGTTGGCCGACGGTCCGGGGCAGCCGGAAAATGTAGCCGATTTAGTCGCATTCTTGGCTTCCGACGAGTCTGTACATGTAACCGGTGCGAGAATCGTAATCGATGGTGCGGAATCTTTGCTGTAACGGAGCATCTAAGTAGACATTAATAAAACCTTCAAGCCCCAGTAAAAGGGGGTTTGAAGGTTTTACTGTTTAATGGCAGGTTAAGAGCTGTTGTAAATGAGCCGGCTTCAGAATAAACGGTTCCCGGGAAACGTGATCCAAACTGAAGCCGGAGATCAGTTCAACGGCAGCGACCGGTTCGAACCGGTCGATCAATCCGCTGATATAGGCCAGCCAGCCGATGACGGCCTCGGGGCGTGTACCCGCAGCCCGCAAGCTGGCGAGTCCGAGATCTCCGTGGCGCTTGGCCAGCCGGCGACCGTCTTCGCCCAGCAGCAGCGGAGCATGCGCAAACGCCGGCGGTGTATAGCCCAGTGCGGTGTAAATCTCAAGCTGGCGCGGCGTCGAGTCCAGCAGATCGCCGCCTCGCAGCACATCGGTGATGCCCATCAGAGCATCATCGACCGTTACGGCGAGCTGATAGGAATACATCCCGTCCGCCCGCCGGACTACGAAATCACCGCCGCTGCCCGGCGGAAAGCTCTGCGGTCCGAATATACCGTCCAGGAATCGGACCGGTTCGTTTCCGATAGCGAACCGGAGCGACGGCGTCTTGCGGGCCTCCCGTTCCTGGCGCTCTTCGAGGCTTAGGCTGCGGCAGGTTCCGGGATACGGCGCACCTTCGGACGATAGTCCGTGCGGCGCTCCGGCCACGGCCAGCAGCTCGGCCCGGCTGCAATAACAAGGGTACAGCCTTCCGGCTTCCTGAAGTTTCCGAAGGGCTTCTTCATAATAAGACCCGCGCTGACTTTGCCAATAAGGGCCGCCGGCGGGATCGGTACCCGGGCCTTCATCCCAATCCAGCCCGAGCCATCGAAGGTCTTCCAAAATCCGCTCCGTAATTTCCGGTTTGGAGCGCTGTATGTCGATATCTTCAATCCGCAGGATAAATACCCCGCCCGCCGCCCTCATCTGCAGCCAGGAGAGCAGGGCGATTTTTGCATTTCCGAGATGCATGTCGCCGGAGGGCGTAGGGGCAAATCTTCCCCTTTTCATTGTGATTCACTTCCTTTAAAAACCGTCGGTCTCTTCAATTTGTTTGGGGCCATCCATTTTCTCGATCTCGATTTTCCGTATGCGGCTATCCTCCCGTTCCAGCACCGTAAAGCTGAACTCGCCATAATCGAGCCGGGTTCCTTCTTCAATATCGATGTCATGGCCGTAGACCCAGCCCCCGATTGTATCGGTATCGTCGTCCTCCAAATCCGTGAGCAGGAGATCATTGATGTGGGAGATCGATACTTTGCCGTCCACGATAAGATGATTCTTCTTGAGAATCGTAATTTCCTGCTCCTCTTCCGTATCGAATTCGTCGCGGATTTCGCCGACGATTTCCTCCAGTACATCCTCGATCGTGATCATCCCGGAGGTGCCGCCGTATTCGTCGATCAGGAGGGCGATATGGGAGCGTTCTTTTTGCATACGGGCAAGCAGCTTGGTCAAAGGGATGTTTTCCGAAGCGGTCATTACCGGCCGAACCAGCGAAGCTAGAGGAGCATCAGGCTGGTCTTCGTAATTCAAGAACAGCTGCTTCGTATTAATCACGCCGATAATGTCGTCTTTATTCTTACGGATGACGGGAAAACGGGTATATTGCTCCGATTTGATGATCTCCAGGTTTTCTTCCCGCGTTTTGTTGGCATAGAGACAGACCATATCTGTCCGCGGAACCATGATATCCTTGGCGGACAGCTCGTCGAACGCAAAGATTCGGCTCAAATAATTATATTCATTGCTGTTGATCTCTCCGTGCTCCAGACTTGCGCTGAGCAGCTCCTGAAGCTCCTCTTCCGAGTGCGCATCATCGCTCCCTGTTGTGGAACGTAGCCCCAGAATGGAGACGATACGGCCGGAAGAGCGATTGAGGAGCCAGACCAGAGGAGACATCATCCCGGTGAACCATAGCAGCGGCCGGGACGCGGCGAGGGCGAAGGACTCGCCTTTTTGGGCGGCCAGCATTCGGGGCACCGTTGCGCCTAGAACTACATGCAAATAAGTTATTACCAGAAATGCTATGGCAAAGGATAATACCGCTTCGAGCGTTTCCGGAAGCATGACCAGCCTGAAGAGGGGGTTCAGCCAAACTTGGGCCAACGGCTGCGCCAACCATCCGAGAAGAAGCGAAGTTACCGTGATGCCGAGCTGGCAGGCAGAGAGCGCCTGTTGCGGCCTGCGCATCAGTTTCACCAGTGCAGCCGCGGATCTGCGGCCCTCGCGAAGCAGCGTCTCCGCCCGGCCGGAACGCAAACCGCGGAGAGAAAACTCCGCGATGACGAAAAAAGCGGTCATCATGACCAGCAGAATAATCAGCAAGAAACTCCAAGGGGTTCCGTCCGGATTCATGATCGTTAAATTTCCCTCCCGTGACCGGCAAACCTTTTCTAATTATACAAGAGAGATTCCAGTGCATCAAAGAAAACACCGGGCTTTTCGAGTATGATAAAATGAGTTATCCGTGAAGGCTTGTTTATGCCGGATTGTTCGATTTTGAAATAGTGTAACCCCGTAAGGAGATAAAGATGAATACATTATCGATGCCTATAGATGAAGTGATACCTAGTCTTCGGGAACAATTGAATTCCGCCGGGGCCGCCGTGCTGATTGCGGAGCCGGGTGCGGGAAAAACGACGCGTACGCCGTTGGAGCTATTGAACGAGCCCTGGATGGAAGGACAGCAGATGATTCTGCTGGAGCCTCGCAGGCTCGCCGCCAGATCGGCCGCGCTCTATATGGCCGGGCAACTGGGCGAGCGAGTAGGGGAGACGGTGGGGTACCGGATCCGCACCGAGAGCAAGGTGTCCTCCCGTACCAGAATTACGGTGGTTACGGAAGGTATTCTCACGCGAATGCTGCAGAATGACCCGGCGCTGATCGGCACGGGCCTTCTGATCTTCGATGAATTTCATGAGCGCAGCCTGCATGCCGATCTGGGACTGGCGCTGGCGCTTCAGAGCAGGCAGCTGCTGCGCGAAGACTTGCGCATTCTAGTGATGTCCGCCACGCTGGACGCAAGTCCGGTGGCGGAGCTGCTCGGGAATGCGCCGGTGGTTCAAAGCCGGGGACGGATGTACCCGGTGGAGACGGTGTTTGCCGGCCGTCCGCAAGGGGAGACGCTGGAAGCGGCGGTCGCGCGGACGGTGCATCGGGCGCTGGCCGAGCATGAGGGCAGCGTCCTGGTCTTTTTGCCCGGCGCGCGTGAAATTCGCCGGGTCGAATCGGCGCTCGCGGGGCAGGTGCCCGCGGGCGTGACGGTGGCGCCGCTGTACGGCGCGCTGCCGCAAGAGCAGCAGCAGCGGGCGATCGGGGCGGCGCCGGATGGCGGGCGCAAGGTCGTGCTGGCCACGTCGATCGCCGAGACCAGCCTGACGGTGTCAGGCGTCACGGTCGTGATCGACAGCGGGCTGCGCCGGACCGCGCTGTTCTCGCCGCGCACCGGCATGAGCCGGCTCGTCACGGTGCGCGCCGCCCGCGATGCCGCCGACCAGCGGCGCGGCCGGGCGGGCCGCACGGCGCCCGGGACGTGTTACCGCCTCTGGACGGAGGCGGAGGACCGGGCGCTTGCGCCGAGCACGCCTCCGGAAATGCTGGAGGCGGACTTGACGCCGCTGGCGCTGGAGCTGGCGGCCTGGGGCGCCGAGTCCCCGGCCGAGCTGGCGTGGCTCGACGCGCCCCCGGCGGCGCCTTACGGCCAGGCCGTGCAGCTGCTGCGCCAGCTCGGCGCGCTCGATGCCGCCGGCCGCATCACCGGCCACGGCCGGCGTATGGCCGCGCTCGGCCTGCACCCGCGGCTCGCGCATATGCTCCTGCGCGCCCGGCCGCTCGGCCTTGGGCGGGCAGCATGCCGCCTGGCCGCGCTGCTGGAGGAACCGGGCCTCATCAAAGGCCCGACCGCGGGCAGCGACGGCGACCTGCGCAGCCGCCTCGCGATTCTAATGGCCGCCGGCGGAGATAGCGGCCATACCCATCATGCTACCCACAATGATGGGCATACGGCCGGCAGCGCGGACATCCAGCGGCTGCTTACGGTCAGCCGGCAGTGGGAGAACCGGCTGGAGGCTCAGCTGCCGGATTCGGTCGTTACCGATGCCGCCGGAGACTGGTGGAACATGTGCGGCCTACTCATTTCGTTTGCTTATCCGGATCGAATCGCCCGGCGCCGAGGAGACGGGAGGTACTTGCTGCGTTCCGGCAGAGGCGCGGCTTTTGCCCGCCAGCAACTGCTTAGCGCGGAAGACTTTCTGGCGATCGCCGAGGTGGATGACGAGGGCACGGAAGGCAGGATTCTTCTGGCTGCTCCGATGCAAGAGTCCTGGTTGACCGAATATTACGGGGACGAGCTGAAGGAAGAGAAGACGGCTGAATGGAACGAGGAAATCGGAGCCGTTCGGGCACGAATTATCTTGTCCCTCGGCGCTATCGTGCTGAAGGATCAACCGGATCCCAAGCCTTCGCCGGAGCTGGTCCTTCAGGCCCTGCTGCGAATCGTGGCGGAGCAGGGGCCAACCATTTTGCCTTGGAATGCTAAATCGAGGCAGCTTCAGGCCAGAATTCTGTTCTTGCGGCAGATGAATGAAGAACGATGGCCGGACGTCTCTGATGAAGCCTTGTCGCAGGAAGCGGCCGAATGGTTTGCTCCCTACGTGGCCGGCTTCCGCAAAAAGTCGGATTTGCAGACCTTGTCCCTACACCAAATCCTTGAAAATCGCCTTGGCTGGCAGCTGGTACAGGAGCTGAACGAAGAAGCTCCAACCCATTTGCTCGTGCCGAGCGGTTCAAAGATCCCGGTCCAATATGACGGGCCGCAAGCGCCCTATGCATCCGTGCGTCTCCAGGAAGTGTTTGGGATGATGGAGACGCCGCGGATTGGTTACGGACGGATTCCGATTACGCTGCATCTGTTGTCACCTGCCAGCAGGCCGGTGCAAGTGACGGCAGACTTAACCAGTTTTTGGAATAACACCTATTTTGAAGTGAAAAAAGACCTGAAGGGCCGATACCCCAAGCATTATTGGCCGGATGATCCCTTGGAGGCAACCGCGACCCGCCGGGTCCGTCCAGGGAATGGAAAATAGAAAAAGGGGACGGGTTTGAGGCTCGCAACCTAAGGGTAATGAAGGGAAACCAGTTTACCAGGAGGTTGATCCCTATGAGCAAAAAAATAGTCGGTGTTTTTGAAAGCGAAAGGGAAGCTACTGCTGCCATCGAAGCACTCCAACAGCAGGGATTTTCAGCGGAAGAGATTTCCGTGTTGTCCCGGGACCGCCGGGACCGTGAAGCGATCCAGGATGAGACAGGAAGCAAGGCGCCGGAAGGCGTAGCCGTGGGCGCGACGACAGGCGGTTTGTTGGGCGGCGTAGCCGGTCTGCTGGCAGGCATCGGAGCTCTCGCCATTCCCGGGATCGGTCCGGTCATAGCCGCAGGTCCGATTGCGGCGGCGTTGACCGGGATGGCTGCCGGGGCTGGAGCGGGCGGCCTTGCCGGAGGACTGATCGGTCTCGGTATCCCGGAAAATGAAGCGAAAGCGTACGAGTCCTATCTGGATGAAGGCAAGATTCTTGTCCTGGTGGATGAGGACAACCGCAGCAGCCATGTCTATGACACTTTCCGGAGTAATCGTTCGCTGAACTCGGATATTTACGCTGCCGGTCTGGTCGACCCGTACCGCGACGATCCTTCGAGTCGTTTGTAACCAATTATTGTAACTCATAAGACATCACGCCCGGGCGGCGTCTAATGGATCAAGTGGCCGGATTTGGCCTTCTCGACCCATTTGGCGGCCGCCTTATTTACGGACTTTTTGAGCCCAAGTCCCAAAGCGAGTGATAATCCCGCATAGAGCAACAATACATAAATGTCTCTGGTGACGATGTCCTGCACGCTCCCGCCGACAGCTTCCCGCATCAGGCTAATGCCGTACGTAAAGGGAAGGAAGGGATAGATCGCTTGAAAAAACGGCGGAGTCACCTGGATCGGGAATGTGCCTCCCGAGCCGGCTAACTGTAATACCAGCAGGACGATGGCCATCGCTTTTCCTACGTTCCCGAATACGGAAACGAGCGTATAAATGATGAGCATAAATACCGCGGCGAGCAGCAGCCCATACAGTACGAATCGGACCGGATCGGCGGCGTACGTGCCGAGAATCAGGAGGTCACCCACGGTTGTGAACACGGTTTGCAGAAGCGCCAACGTCAAGAAGGTGAGAAACCTCCCCAAATATTCGTGGTAACTGCGGATACCGTCAAGCCGGTCATGGACCTCGACGGTAAGCATGGATACAAGCAGCAATCCCCCGACCCAAACCGACAACGTCGTGAAAAACGGAGACATCGCCGAACCGTAATTCGGAATAGGGAACACCCGGTTCTCCTTCAAAATGACCGGCTCGGCGAAAAACTCACTTTCCTTGGCAAAATCCAGGCTTAGTAATCCGATCAGATCCTCCAAGGTTCCTTCCTTCTCGAGCGAGGTGATCCTCCGGGTTACTTCCTGGAGCTTTTTTTCGGCTGTCGGGAGTTCCTTGCGAATCTCCTCGGCCCCCTTAATAGCTGCAGTAAGCCCTTTTCCGGCATCGGTAAGCACCTTGTCGATGACGGGAAGATCACCCGTCGCTTCCTGAAGTAATTTCCCGGCATGGCTTGCTTCCTGCTTCAGTGTATCCATCGCCGATTTAATAGCGGGCTGAATGATATTGTCGAAGTTGCCGGACAGCCGGTTAAGCCGGTCGGCTGCCGATTCAGCCAAGCCATGCAGCTTGGTCAGCGCTGCTATTGCGGCGTCTTTAAGGCCTGGAGCGGCTCCGGTCTCAACGGCCGAGGAGCGAACGCCAGGGAAGAGACCGGCCATTTGATTGAATTCGCCGCCGGCTTGGCGAAGTTCGGCAACGGCTCCGGTCAGTTTGTTCCCGGGCGCCGAGGGCTCCAAACGTGCCAGCATGTCAGCGAGTGATTCGGCCATACCCGCCGCAACGGAAAGACCCTGGGTCAGATGCTCGGACTGCTGCGGGGTCAGCAATTCTTTACTTTCATCTTCATTGTCTTGTTCCAATTTCGCCAACAGAAGTCCGGTGGTACGGGATGCCAGGTCCGCCGCTTGCGTCAACTGGATAAGGGTATCTTTTACGATAGGAGAAGATGTCTCCAAAACCTCGCCGCCCCGGTTCAGAAAAGCTGAAGTGTTGTCGGCCCATTGCTTTCCTTTATCCGCCAATTCAGCGGCATGCGGCAGCTCATTCTGAACTTTGCCTACGATGTTTTGAGTGGCATGCAAATCATCTACAGCCGTCCCTGCTGCCTGGTTGATTTCCGGGTACAATTCCTGAAATCGCAATGCCAAGGTTTTCATTTTACGGATTAACGGAAGCTCCTGCTTTAGTTCTAGTCCGATCTGATTGAAGATGCTGAAGATCGCCCCGTTAGCCGTTTTGATGAAATTCCGGTTTACTTCGCTGGTGACAGAGCTCGCGCCCTTGGCGGTGATTTTCGGAGCGACCGCGTTTATTTTTTCGTTCACATAATACAGAATCTCTGCTTTCTCCGGGGTCGGCGTTAATACCGAAGCAATCCGCGCGGAAAAGGAATCGGGAATCACGATTACGGCGTAGTACTGCCCTCTTTTTAATCCTTTCATCGCTTTATCTTCGCTGGTGAATATCCATCCTATATTATGATTTTCTCGAAGTGAGGAGATGATTTCATCGCCGATCTTCAAGGATTGTCCCCTCAAAGTCGACCCTGCATCCTGGTTTACGACCGCAACCCGAATCCCGGAAGTTTGGCCGTAAGGATCCCAGGAAGCTTTTATATTGAACCAGGCATAGAGCGAAGGGAGGATGATCAATCCGCCTATAATCACCGCCGCAGCCCAGTTCGTGACGATTCCTCGCAGATCTTTTATATAAATTGCAAATATCGGTTTCATGAGAGGCCCCGTTTCGTCTTTTGAGCGCTAGTATCCCACCAGGACCCCTAATCCATTCGAATAGATACCGCTTTCAAAATTTCTATTGACGAGTGGGAGATGCTTGATTTATGATTAGCACATAACAAAAAACCGATTTCATATGGCGTGTTACCGTTACTGCTAATGGGCATGAGCCAAGGAAAGCTGACCTAGTTCAATAGGCTTCTTTTCTTGGCTCTTTTTATTGCCTTTTGAAAATAATACATCGACTCGCCAGGCATAATATTAAACATCATGCAACATGCAATCGGTATAAAATAGTGGGGATTTAGCCGTTGTTTTACACTGCAGTCACTCACTCAATTCGGATAGGAGGGTCCAAAAGATGTTTTCAAAATGGAGAAAGAAATCTGCTGAGTCTAAAGTTGTAGAGGTTGCCGCGCCGGTTACAGGGCGGGCCGTTCCTTTGTCGGAGGTTCCCGATGAGGCTTTTGCCGGAGGGCATATGGGGCAGGGGATCGCTATTGAGCCTGAGGAGGGGAAACTGATTGCGCCGTTCGACGGGACCGTGGTCCATGTCATTAAGTCCAGTCACGCGGTAATGGTTGAGAATGCTGAAGGAATGCAATTTTTGTTCCACATCGGGATCAACACGGTGTCTTTAAAAGGGGAAGGTTTTAACTCCCATGTGTCTACGGGAGATAAGGTGAAAGCAGGGCAAGTCCTGATCGAGTTCGACATCTCGAAAATCAAAGAAGCAGGATATCCGGTCATCACCCCGATCATTGTTACAAACGCTGACGAAGTGGCTAGCGGACTAGAGACACTCACCGGACCTGTGACAACAGGCAGAGATGTCATTTTAAAAGCGGTTTTGAAGTCTTAGATAGTACTACAAAAAGGAAAGGATGATTTGGAATGTTGGCTTTTCTTCAAAAAATCGGGAAGTCATTGATGCTACCGGTAGCAACGTTACCAGCGGCAGCAATCCTGAATCGCTTCGGCGCCGTTGATTACATCAAAGATTTTCACTTCGGAGATAGTGTTGGGGGGTTCTTTAATACTTACATCGCCCCGTTTCTGACTGCGGGCGGGGGCACGATCTTTGACAACCTGCCTTTAATTTTTGCAGTCGGTGTTGCGATCGGGCTTGCGGGTGACGCCGTTGCGGCTTTGTCAGCCGTCATTGGACAGTTAATTTTACTTAAAGTGCTTGCTATCGTACCGGGAATATTTCCGGGCTTAATGCAAGCAGGCGCGGATACTAAATTGAACATGGGTGTTCTCGGGGGTATCTTTGTAGGTTGTATCTCAGCTTTTCTATACAATAAATATCATAAGATCAAGCTTCCGGATTGGCTCGGCTTCTTCGGAGGCAAACGTTTCGTTCCTATGGTAACCGCTTTTACAATGATTTTCGTTGGTTTGATTTTCGGTTTGATCTGGGGGCCGATTCAAAGTGTTCTGGATACCTTCGGCAACTGGGTTACAAGCCTTGGCGGGGTAGGATCCGCAATTCATATTGTTGCTAACCGCCTCCTCGTACCATTTGGACTGCATCACATTATTAACTCGATCGTTTGGTTCCAAATCGGCGACTTCACGAACGCTGCAGGCGATGTTATTCATGGTGACTTGTATCGTTTCTTCGCGGGAGACAGATCAGCAGGTATGTTCATGACAGGGTTCTTCCCGGTTATGATGTTCGGTCTTCCAGCAGCAGCATTCGCTATTATCCATACAGCTAAACCAGAAAGACGTAAAACGGTTGCGTCTATCTTCGTGGGTGCTGCATTTGCTTCTTTCTTGACGGGTATTACTGAACCTCTGGAATTTGCGTTCATGTTCGTTGCTCCTGTTCTTTATGGTGTGCACGTCGTATTATCCGGTATCGCAGCGTATGTTACTACCGCGCTTGGCATGAAACTTGGATTTGGTTTCTCGGCCGGTTTCATTGACTATGCGATAAACTACGGAATTTCTACAAAACCGCTGTTACTCATTCCAGTGGGTCTCGTCACCGCCTTGGTATACTATGTGTTGTTCCGCTTCCTTATTGTGAAGATGAACCTGAAAACACCGGGCCGTGAAGATGATTTTGATGATGTTGAGGTTGTAGAAGAAGAAACAACTTCTGGTGGAGCTGTATCTTCAAACAGCCGTTCTGCTCAAATCTTGACTCAACTTGGCGGACCTAGCAACATCGAATCCGTGGATGCTTGTATCACACGTCTGCGTCTTATCGTTAAAGATGAGAAGATTGTAAACGACGCCGGATTGAAAAAGCTTGGTGCTTCCGGGGTTATGAGGCTCGGCAAAGGTGCTGTTCAGGTCGTATTTGGACCACAATCCGAAGGAATCAAGGATGAAATCAAAACAATGCTGTAAAATTAGATAAGGCTAAGCAAGGCCTCTGTAAGCAGGGTGGATCAAGATCCACCCTGCTTTTTAATGTGCAAAGGGGCTTTTTCTTGGATTAAGTACGCGAATAAAACGATAACGACTCATTTGTGATGGGAATCACAAGCGGGGCGGAAGAGGCATCATACAATAAGTTTAGAGGTGTTTACCTGTAAAAGGAGGAAGCCGTATGATCGAGAAATTAACGAAACGCACTCTTGCCCTCGCCATTACAGCGGCTTTAGTCGTACTGCCGGCTTGCGGTAAGATTGGAGATCAAAATGCTATAGGTCAGGCCGGGAAAGGTCCTGTTAAGCAATTTACAGTTCACGCCCGCAGCACGGGCTATGATATGACGGAGATTAAAGTCAAGCAGGGGGATACCGTAAAGATCACGCTCAAAAACGAACAAGGCATGCACTCGCTGAAAATTAAGGGATACAATAAGGAAGTAAGAGGCGGAAAGACTATTACGTTCGTAGCGGATAAAGCGGGGAAGTTTGTGTTTTCCTGTAATATCTCTTGCGGCAAAAATCATAAGGCCATGACAGGGAAGTTGATCGTCAAATAAAAGGGGAATGGGCTGAACTAAATAATCAATGCGGGCAAAATATAGACTGAGCTAATGTGAACTGATGGGGACAAGTACGTAAAATGTTCCTTCGATCGTTGTTGGTTCCAGATTTCTTGATATTATCAATTCTTAAGGGGTAGAAATCCGGAACCAAAGGCGAACGCTCCGCTTCTGACGGAATCATTTTACTCCCTTGCCTGCATCAATTTCTAAACTCAGTCTATATAATTGATTTTTTAGTTCAGCAAGGGAGAAAAGTAAAAAAGCACCTGCAACGGCTTTCGCACGTTGCAGGTGCTTTTTTTGTTTAAAATCCCAACTCACGTTTGGCTTCCGGTGACATCATTTCCGGGGACCAACGGGGTTCCCAGACCAGATCGACATCGACGACAGCGACGTTCAACTGATCCTCTATCACGTATTTGACACCCCCGACAATCGTGTCATGCATCGGGCATCCCGGGGTAGTGAGTGTCATCTGTACATAAATTTGATCACCCAGATCCCGGATGTCGAAGACAAGCCCTAGATCGACAATGTTGACGCCCAGCTCGGGGTCATAAACTTCTTTTAGCATTTCGCGAATTTGTGCAGTGCGGTCCATTTTTGAGCCCTCCATAAAAATATAGTTTATTGGATCAAGGGATTAACGCGAGAAGACGAGTGCAATCAACGCAATATAGGCAAGCGAGACTAGTGAGAACAAGGCGCCGAATAAGGCAATCACCCACGAAGAGTTCAGGGCGATGCCGACCAGAACGGCCAATTGGGTGCATGCGATAAGAGTGAGCCCGAGATTTGCTTTTTTCTCGTTCAACAGATCGGCCATGACCGGTGTACCCGGCTTTCCGACCTGCTTGCCGTATTTGTGGGTCCACCAAAGGAACGGAACGATCTTGGAAGCATAACAGAGAATCATAAAGGATACCCAGCCGTTCAGATAGACCCAGCCGATCATCAGCATCGTTCGTGTGTCCATCAGTTGATCAGGGGCGGTTGCAAGCTTCACCAGAAGAGCCGCGGCAAACACCGCGAACAGTTGGTTCCCGTAAATCGTCCAGCCAATTCCGGCCCCAGGATTTTTCTTATGCCGCTTATTGCGGATTTGCAGCAGGTGGATATTGTAGGCAATCAGCGCCAGCATAATGATGACCAGGGCGGTCCAGGTCAGCCATATCGTCGTCCCGATGAGGAGCGAAACAGCTCCGAGCAGTACGCCGAGATTCCATAATCCGGGCGTTACCCATTGAAGGCGGGTGTCATATTCATGCGACAAGTAAAACATCGGCAACAGCTTGTAGCTAAAGCCGGTGATCAAAAGACCGAACCAGCCGAGCGTTCCGAGCCAGATGTGTGTGTGGAACAGGTTCTCATGCAGATCGCCCAACCAGCCGGTGGCGAAGTCAAGCCCCATGGTCATGCCGGAGAGACCGGTTAGCAGCAGGTAAAAAACGGCGCAAGTAGTGCTGATTGTAATCGCATCCCACTTGGCCGCGCGGAACAAGGTACATGCCATATTCCAAACGAACAGAACCAGCCCGATAAATGCGAGAGTCGCAAATCCGGCAATCCAAGAAATCTCTCCTTGAATAAAGCCGAACAGTAACCCGAATAGTCCAATCGTAAAACAGAAGTAGTGGATATAACCCAGCCGTTCGCTATAAATCGTAGTCTGCAAAATTACGTTGATTAGCTGGTAGACTGCTCCCATAGCGAGCATGGATGCCCATCCCAGAACAAACAGATGAACGTGAAACCAGCCGGCCGGCCCCCGGATGTCATCGCCGATCCAAGCGGTCAATGACATCAGCGAGGTGGCATGGAATAATATGAATCCGAATATGCCCGTAATAATAAACAGGAAAGGGAGGCGGGACATTTTTGACACGATGTTCAACCCCCTATGCTTTTGTGATAGTTACGATAGCCGATCCATCCGGTTGTTCTTCAACAGTGAAAGGGCAGCCCAGACTGTTCAATTCCTCGATCAAAAAAACGGGTACCCGGTCATTATGGATCCGGACCTGATCTCCGGGCTTGCAGCGATTCACCGCGGCAAGCGTTCTTACCATCGGCTGCGGGGGCTCTAGGCCTCGGTTATCAAGCTCGATCAGCTTGGATTGCCGTTCCTCGGGCACGGGTCCGTTGCACTCTGTTGATGCTTGGTTTATCGTATCCTGGGAAGCAAGGTCCTCGGAATTCGACTCGTCGAGCCATTGTTTATTTTTTTTGCTTACGAAGGTAGTAATCCAGTGCTCCTTGTTTTCCTGCTGGACGGCTTTTCCGACGAGGCTTTTCATTTTGAGGAAGCCCAGCAATGGAGTTGGCTTGAACGTGGCGTGCAAGACGAAAATATCGTCCGATTCCAGCGTTTTGACGGTATCCATAATGAGCTGGAACGGCTCCAGCTTGTTACGCAGCTGCTCTCTAACATCCAATTCAACGATTTTGGCATCTTTTCGATCCATCATGAATCACCTCTTCTTCATTATAAAACGCACATTCAGACCCATTGTGATTTCTGTCACATGTATTTCTGGTTTAGAAAGCTTGACTCTTGTTAATGGCTCATGGTGGATGGCTCTCCGTGATCCTTACCGTCCGCGGTAACCCGCAAAATGGCCGACGCTCCTTTGTTGGCGTCTTTCAATTGATGGGTCAAAATCGGGTAGTCGCCTTCTTCGGTTACGGTAAATTCGACAACCGCTCCGCCGCCTGCCGGAATCATGGCCGTTTGCAGCCCGTACATCACGTTTTTCGGATTTCCGTCGATATACACCCGGTCCATCGTGGTGCCGACGACATGGAAGGAGGACACTTCGTTAGGTCCTACGTTGGCGACGTACAATCTGACTTGATCCCCAACTTTGGCGAGCAGAGGGTGTTCCTTGAGCGTAAAGTCATCACCGTTAAAAACGACATATTCCGGCGGTTCATTCATGAACGCCTCTTCGTCATGCTCTCTGTACCACTCGCTTTGAACGATTGTATACTCCCGGACGATCTCGGCGTCGCTTTCATACCCGGCCTTCGGTTCGACAATAATCATTCCGTACATTCCGTTGCCTACATGGAGCAGAACCGGACTTGTACCGCAGTGGTACATAAAGACGCCGGGCGTCGTAGCCGGATAAGAGAAATTTCCTTGTTCATTCGGCATCACGTCGACGAATTTTTTGCTCGGGGCGGCATGAACCGCATGGAAATCCATGGAATGGGGCATGTCGGGGTCCATATTTTTCAGTGTAAAATCCAGCGTATCCCCTTCTTTGACCCGAATTACCGGGCCAGGCACCGTGCCGTTAAAGGTCCATGCGTTATAGAAAACCCCTTCCGAAATTTCCACATTGGTCACTTGGGCTGTCATTTCTATATGGACGGTCTGTCCCTCACGCCGGATGACCGGCTCAACCGGAGGTTGATTAACCACAGCAACTTCTTGCTCGGAGCCCGCTTCTTCGGCCGGAATAGCCGGGGAGGGGTACCAGACCGCCAGGATGATGACCAGACAGGAAAGGACCAGAAAGGCGGGTTTTGCATATTTCATAGGCGCAGCTCCTTTCACGGAGAGATATTTAAATTTTTATATTTTAAGACTAAAGGCAAACCGAAATAGCCCTTGTGACGGAAAGCACATTTATACGCATGTCGAAAAATCGTAACAATTGAGGCTAATTATGAGCCTGTTAATATTATTTCAAGATATGAAAAATTCACAATAGAAAATAATATTTTACGCGTATCTAGCCACTATTGTGAAATTTTCACAGTTGAGCTATATTGTTCTTGTAACGGGAGGTGTCAACATGGCATTTATGATCGCCCAAAGGGCATATATCAAGCTATTTTTAATTACAAAAGTGGAGCAGCGCCGGGGATACGGTTATCAAATGCTTGAGGAGTTGAAGCAAGAATTCGCGCCGTTCGGTTACGTTCCTCCGCAAAGCGAAATTTATCGGGCTCTGCACGAATTAGTGCAGGAAGGCGTATTATTTCGGACCAAGCAGCTTAAAGGCAGCGATCCCAGCGTGGATTTCCAGGAGATTGTGCTGTATCAATTTACGGATGACGGTACGGAGAAAGCCGAACTTTACAAAAAGCAGGTGAAAAGTGATCTGGATCGCTGCATCGGGATGTTGAATAAGGCAGTAAGGGATAATTATTAGAACAGCATTTAATTCCGACAAAGTTAGTATTGATTAATAATTGCACATCTTGTAAGATTAGTGAAACGAACTTCACAACTTCATAATTGTGGGAATAGGTGCTTCAGCCGCGGTTGAAGCTTAAAAGGGAAGTCCGGTGCAAATGCCGGCGCGGTCCCGCCACTGTAACAGAGAAGCCGAGATGCAATCATGGCCACTGGTGTTCAAGAACACTGGGAAGGCAGCATCGGGTGATGATTCTGAAGCCAGGAGACCTGCCTATTCTAGCAACACTGCTGTACCTACGGGAGATAGGGAGGTGTTAAAGATGAAAGCCATCGCACATATATACGAAGGTCCTCTTTAGCATTGACTAGAGAGGGCCTTTTTTGCGCACCGCGAGAACATCATAGGAAATGCATAGCTTTGTTAAATTTTATAGGGAAAAAGGGGAGAATTCGATGAGTAAGTATGTCAGCAGTAATCTAGGCTTTCCAAGAATCGGCAGAGAACGGGAATGGAAAAAAGCGATTGAAGCGTTCTGGAACGGGAAAATTAACGAGGGGGAGCTTCACGACCGCCTTTCCGATATTCGCAGGACTCATTGGAGACTTCAGCAGGAAAAAGGGATCGAGCTGATCCCGGTAGGTGATTTTTCGTATTATGATCAGGTCCTGGATATGACGGTGATGTTCGGACTGGTTCCGGAGCGTTTTGAATATGACGGCGGCCCGGTACCGCTCGCCACGTATTATGCCATAGCGAGAGGCAATGAATCGGCCGCAGCGAGCGAAATGACGAAATGGTTCAATACGAACTACCATTATATTGTTCCTGAGCTTGGCGGAAGGGAACCAGAATTGACGAAAAACACACCGCTGGAAGCTTATCGCGAAGCCAAGTCTGAGCTTGGCATCGAGGGGAAACCTGTGCTGCTCGGATTGTACACGTTTTTGAAGCTGTCCAAGGGGACACCTTCCTTTAGTATCGAGGAATGGAGCCGCAAATTACTGCCCTTGTACGTGCAGGTCTTGCGTGAACTGCAGGAAGAAGGAGCATCCTGGGTACAAATCGATGAGCCTGCGCTGGTTACCTCTGTATCGGATGAGGATTTGGAGCTGGTTCAAGAAATTTATGGAGCGATTGCACAAGAAGTTCCGGGACTGGCGGTTTTATTGCAAACCTATTTCGATTCGGCGGAACGTTACGAGCAAATCGTGAGTCTTCCGGTAAAAGGAATCGGTCTCGATTTCGTGCACGGTAAAGCGGGGAACCTTGAGGCGCTTCGTCAATATGGATTCCCGGCGGACAAAACGCTCGGAATAGGACTGATCGATGGCCGCAATATCTGGCGGACCGATCTTCCCGAAGCGCAAGTATTATTAGAAGCGATTGCCGCATTGATTCCGGGTTCCTCTGAATACATCATTCAACCTTCATGCAGCCTGCTGCATGTACCGGTATCGGCACAAGCGGAGAATGGACTGCCTTCCGTCCTTCAAGAATCGTTAGCTTTCGCGGAAGAAAAGCTGGATGAAATTAACGCTTTATCCATTGCAGCGAAGACAGGAGATGCTCCAGCTCCAGCTCTGTTCGCTAAGAGCAAGGAGGCTTTACAACGATTGGCCGGCGATGCATCACGCAGCCGGAGAGAAGTTCAGGAAGCGGTGAGCACCATCTCTGTCCAGCCATCGGAACGAAGCAGTGTTTTTTCCATCCGTCGCTTGAAACAACAGGCCAAATGGAATTTGCCGCTGTTGCCAACGACGACGATCGGCAGCTTTCCTCAAACCGCAGAGGTGCGTGCTGCCAGACAGAAATGGCGCAAGGGCGAATGGTCAACCGAGAAATATGATGAGTTCGTCGCGGCGGAGATCAAGAAGTGGATTGACATTCAGGAAGAAATCGGACTGGACGTGCTTGTCCATGGGGAATTCGAGCGCACGGATATGGTTGAGTTTTTCGGGGAAAAGCTTCCCGGTTTCGCATTTACTCGCGGGGGCTGGGTTCAATCGTATGGAACGCGCTGTGTGAAGCCTCCTCTGATTTATGGCGATGTGGAATTCGACCGGCCGATGACGGTAAAAGAAACGGCGTTCGCTCAGTCGCTGACCTCCAAACCGGTGAAAGGGATGCTGACCGGTCCGGTCACGATTCTAAACTGGTCCTTTGTTCGCAGCGATATATCCAGAGAGACCGTGGCATACCAGATCGCGCTCGCGCTTCGCAAGGAAGTGGAGGCACTGGAGGAAGCCGGGATCACAATGATCCAGGTCGACGAGCCGGCGCTTCGGGAAGGATTTCCGCTTAAACCGAAAGATAGAAGCGCTTATCTGGATTGGGCGGTTAAGGCGTTCAAGATCTCTACCTCAACGGTGCGGGAGACGACACAGATCCACACGCATATGTGCTATTGCGAATTCCATGATATGCTGGATTCCATTCAGGCACTGGATGCCGATGTGATTTCCATCGAAACTTCACGGAGCCACGGCGAGCTCATTCGCAGCTTTGAAGAGAATACGTACCCGCTTGGCATCGGGCTAGGGGTGTATGATATTCACAGTCCCCGGGTACCTTCCGAAGAGGAGATGGTCGCGATGATCTCCCGGGCGCTTCAGGTATTGGATCCCGAACTATTCTGGATCAACCCGGATTGCGGTCTTAAAACAAGAGGCCAGGAGGAAACTGTAGCGGCCTTGAAAAATATGGCTTCCGCAGCTCAACGCAGCAGGAATTCTCTTGCTTCAGCGAGTTTGGGGATATAACTATAGTAAAAATCTTCATTTGACAGGCCGATTTCCATCCTGTACTATAAATAATATAGTACTAGAATAATAGTTAGTATATAGACACCAGGAGGGAAATCTATAATGTCACATGTATTATTTATTAAAGCAAATAACCGTCCGGTTGATCAATCGGTCACAGTTAAACTTTATGAAAGTTTCTTGAAAACGTATAAAGAAACTCATCCGGATGACTTGGTCACCGAGCTGAACTTGTTCGAAGCGGATCTGCCGTACTATGACAACGATATGCTGACCGGCTTGTTCAAACTGGGTAAAGATATTCCGACGACTCCGGAGGAACAGAAAGCGGCCGATCTGGCGAATACTTACCTGGATCAATTTCTTGGCGCCGACAAAGTGGTTTTCGCATTCCCGCTTTGGAACTTCACGATTCCGGCACAGTTGCTCACTTACATGTTCTACTTGAACCAAGCTGGCAAAACGTTTAAATATACGGCTGAAGGTCCGGTTGGGCTCGTAGGCGACAAGAAAGTAGCTTTGTTGCAAGCACGCGGCGGAGTTTACTCCGAAGGACCGATGGCGGACATGGAAATGTCGATGAAATACGTGACCACATCGCTTGCATTCTGGGGAATCACGAACCCGGAAACCGTGATTGTTGAAGGTCACAACCAGTTTCCTGACCGCGCCGAAGCTATCGTTATGGACGGCGTAAAACGTGCTGCTGATCTGGCTGCCAAGTTCTAATTAAATACGCGGAGGCAGTTTTAACCTCTGAATCAAAGGGCTATTCTGACATGGCGAGCGATCGTCACCTGCAGAATAGCCCTTTTTATAATGAGCTGAGATATTTTCAGTTTAAATGCAAAATCAAATGGCAAATGGGTTATAGTCCATACAAGGATAAACGGAGTTACATAGTATGTTTGTGTAATCTAATTACTCTTGAGGAGGGGAAATTAATGGGTGAATGCAATGGTGGAGGATACGGTGGCGTGTTTACATCGACTGCAACAATTTTAGTTCTTTACATCTTGTTGGTCATTGTTCTTAGAACGTTCTAAGTAGATAACAAAGTAATAACGAGCAATTCATATAGCACTAAGGTTAGAATGAGTTCATCATCGTTGTTAAAAGGACTTCCCCAAAATGCACGTTGTGTTCCATGATAGGGGTTGCGTACTGCTAAGTACAATATGCCCCTGTTACAATTAACGATTCTACCTACGAACGTTTGACCGTCTAACGTGTCAATTTTAACGACCTTGTTTGCATGCAGGTTGCAGATTTGGTGAACCCGATTTCTTGCATCGTGCAAGTTTTGAACCAGATGTTTGTCAGCCTGATAGAGCACATTATGCTGGTAACTTCCATGTTGAAGACTCATGATCAGCGATTCCTCCTTTGTATAAGTAATCTATACTATGCTTTGCAGCAAAGCTTCGTTCATCATTACAGAAAATGTATAAATGAAGCTTGTGGCAGTAGTGGACTCGACCCGCGAGTTCCTGCTGCCACTGTTATTTTGAGAAGGATATTAATTTTTAATAGAGTAATAGACTCCTGTTACTTTATTTTCCCGCCAAAATATCATATTGCGAACACTAGTTCTTGTCCGATATAATGAAAATACATATTTTACGATAAACCCGATGCTATAATGACCTGAGACATCAAGAAACGACTTGGAGGACTTACATATGCTTCAGAAAACACACAGCCTGGCCGGCTTATTGACGGCCGAGTGCGTACTGTCTTATTATCACCAGCCATTACTTACATGGGAGGCGGGCGCGGCCTTGCTTCTGGGATGCCTGGTCGGACCGTTGGCCGATATCGACAAGAAAGGCTCTACCATGGCGAAGATATTACTTCCGGTATCTTGGATTTTGCATTTGCTTAAAGTTAAGCATCGGACGCTGACACATTCGCTTCTATTTATATTGTTGTTGACCAGCTTGTCGACGGCGATGCCGGAATTGTTGTTCTGGACGTTTATCCTTGCTTACGGATCGCACTCATTAATCGATATGCTCAATGAGCAGGGGGTCGCCCTGTTCTGGCCATGGAAACGTAAAATTCGTCTTCTTCCGAAATTTATGGCGATCGACACCGGTTCCTTTGCTGAAGGCATCTTCCGCTTAGCTTTGGGGGCAGCTGTGATTATTTATCCGATCCTGAGCGGGAGCTTGCGGTGGATGTGATTTGAAGGGCGTACCCGCTCTGTTTGAGCGGGAAAAATGCTTGGCAACTCCTCCGTTGTTGACTATGATGGTGGAAGAATATTTTTCCAATCATTCCTGTTGAGGAGGGGTACTTTGGATTATTTGCCTACATCCTTAGGCGACACGCGTCTGGCAGCCCGAAGAGGACCGTTTAAATGGCTGCAGAGAGCATTAATTATTCTGTGCATCGCAGGCGCAATTCTTATCGGTTTGCTGCAGATCAAGGCGCCGAAATCTGCGGATTTGAACGCACCGCCTGAAGATTTCTCTGCGGCCCGTGCCATGAAACAGCTTGAAATCATCGCCGAAGAACCGCATCCAGTAGGCTCGGCAGCCCATGATACCGTGCGAGATTACTTAATGTCGGAACTGAAGGGACTCGGTCTAACACCGGAAATACATAAAAGTCAGGCGGTATTGAACGGAGCGGGGATGGTCAATCTCGAAAATATCGTAACCCGGATTCCAGGCAATGCGAACACCAAGCCGGTCATGATTGCCGCGCATTACGATTCGGTGCCGGCAGCACCAGGGGCAGCGGACGACGGAGCAGCGATTGCCGCCATGCTGGAAACGGTTCGCGCTTTGCAAACCTCCGGTCCCTTGAAGAACGACTTGATCTTGCTCATGACGGATGGAGAAGAACTGGGTTTGACCGGGGCCAGAGCGTTTATGGCGGAACATCCGTGGGCAGGAGAGCCGGGAGTTGTCCTGAACTTTGAGGCCCGCGGGAATCGAGGTCCGTCGTTTATGTTCGAAACGAGTGACCGGAACGGGTGGCTGATCTCCGAATTCATCAAGGCCGCACCGAATCCTATCGGATACTCTCTGATTTACAATGTTTACAAATTGATGCCGAACGACACGGATATGACCGTGTTTAAAGAAGGAGGATTAGCAGGGCTGAATTTTGCTTTCGGCATGGGAGCTAATGCTTATCATGACGAGTTGGATACGCCGGAGAATCTGGATCAGGCGAGTCTTCAACATCATGGCGAATATATGCTTAGTTTAACCCGGCATTTCGGAGACCTGAATTTGAAGGATGTTCGCCAAGAGGATGCTGTCTATTTTAATATTTTCGGCTGGAAAATGGTCCACTACCCTCAGTCCTGGGCAATCTGGATCCTGGCCTTTACAGTATTACTGTATGTGCTGACTTTATGGCACGGGATGAGCCGCCGCAAAATCAGTCTTAAAGGTACATTAGGCGGTGCTGCCGCCTTTCTCCTGCTGCTTGGAGTGGTATACGGCGTTGCAGCACTTGCATGGAGCCTTGTGCGCAGCAGCGTCAGCCGGGAGCAGTTACGAGTCATCGGGCTGGACCCGATAATTAGCGTTTATTGGTTTGCCGGATTCTTGGCGGTTACAATCGGTATCATATGGCTGTTGATCCGGTGGATTTCCAGATACAACCATGCGGAGAATGTCTGGAGCGGGACATTGTTGGTTTGGCTGCTGCTTAGCGCGGCAACTTGTTTGTATTTGCCTGGCGGAAGCTATTTGTTCGTGTGGCCGCTGATTTTCAGCTTAATCGGCCTGAACCTGTCGATGCTCAGACGAATTAACGACTCGGGCTGGACATCCGCGATCTTTGCGGCTCCCGGATTTATTCTTTTTACGCCGATTTGTTATATGGTATTTGTAATGATGACCTTGATGATGGCCGGTGAACTGATGGTATTTGCAACAATAGCCCTATCGCTCGTATTTCCCGTCTTTTGCACCAAGGAACAACGGAGGAAGATCAAGCAAGCAGCGAACAAATCCTTCCCGTAAAATGTGTATTGTTTTTTGTTGTGAGATGAAACTATCGGACGTCAACCTCGTATCATTAAATAGTCGTTTATTTGGAAAGGATGGGTCAGTGTGGAGAACAGCATGAATGTTAAAATGTTTGAGAAAATGTCTGACGGAAATATTGAACAAATTGACCAGCGCGCATGGAGTCCGGCGATGATCACGGCGCTGGAGCATGTAAATTATATCGTCGTGGGCGGACGTGAATTTGAAACGGTGGAAGGCCGGTTGAACGTAGACGAGGGGATACTGGAGCTATTGCTCGTACCGGTTCGGAACGAGTAGGCTCCGAAAGGAGGAACTGTTTTGACTAACGAAGAGAACAAGAAGAAAGAAGAAGGTACATCTAAGCTGTTTACACCGGATGGCAAGCCGCTCCGGGTATTATCGACTTCCCTAGGGATTGCGTTGCTGGCGAACGCATTTTTAGTTCCTGGCGGTGCTGTTACGGCCGCTGGCAGCGACGCTGCCGGAGATGAACCTAAACTCGTGGCTTGGTCCAATGAAGAAGTAAAGGCGTATTTTGATAAGAACGTCGATTGGAATCTCCCGCTGCCGCTCGCGGAACAAGGCGAGCAACAGGAGGAAGACACGGGAGGAACGGGCGCGGCTTCAGGCGGAACGACGGTTATCAACAATTATGGTGGCTATGGAACCGGCTTCGGCTGGGACGATATGCTGCTGTATCATTTGCTGTTTAACAGCGGTTCGAATTATTCCTCAAGCGGCTGGCATAAAAGCCGTGGCGGATATTACACCGGAACGAATACGGCATATAAGCCTCGTTCCTATTCCAGCGGTACTTTCCAGAACAAGCCGGTAGCAGGCTCGGTCGTGCCGCCTAAAACGTCGACTTCTACAAAGGGATCGATTGTTAGACGCTCCACGTCGTCGAGCCCGGGAGGCATCGGGGGCAAATCCAGCGGACTGGGATCTTCGTCATCCAGCTCGAAATCCAGCACGAAGAGCTCCGTTTCAGGATCGTCCAGTTCCAAATCAAGTTCGAGTAAAGGGTTCTTCGGAGGATGACCGGTCAAGCGTTTGATGTTATTGGTACTCCGCATAGCGACCGGGAATCCCGCGTAAAGCAGCTTTTTGAGCTGGGTTTTACCTGGGCTGATCTAGAGGATGAAGAGTATTGGATCGATCAGATTGTACTCATGAAGCAGCCGCTGTATGAAGAGTTGGAGCAAGCGGCAACAGCGTTATGGGGAATTCTGGACAAAGCGGTCCGCTATGTTCATCGACGTCCGGATCTTTATGAATTGCTGGGCATTCCGCCGGTGATGTGGGAATTGCTGGATCAAACTGAGCTGGCGGAACCCGGGTTGATCAGCCGGTATGCGCGATTCGACTTTGCGATATCCAATGACGGCAGCATCAAGCTTCTCGAATTGAATGCAGATACGCCGACGGGTTATGTGGAATCTTCTATAGCTACGCCTTGGATTCTGGAACAGGCTGGATTATCATCTCCGAATAAGGGGATGAAGGATTTGGTTGCCGCCGCATGGGCGGTGGAACAACCGGATACTGCAGCATGTGTGGCTTATGGCCAACATATGGAGGATTCCGGGACAATTGAAGCGCTTGTCCGCCACAGCGGACGGGAAATGACGTGCGAGGATTGTCTGGAGCTTTGGTTTGATGACGGCTATTTAAAGAACAAATCCGGGGAAATCATCCGGAGGATGTTTGCTCTTTATCCGAAGGAATGGATGGCCGTAGACGATGCCGGAGAAGCCATGGCGTTTGCGATTGAGACGGAGAGGCTTACGCTGTTTAATCCTCCGCACAGCCTTTTGCTGCAATCGAAAGGTTTATTGGCAGCCGTGTGGGGGCTGTATGAACTTGGCCTGCTGTTCAATGAGAAGGAAAGAGAAGCCATCTCGGCTTATGTACTGCCTACTTACAATAAGCCGGTTTTCTCGGGCAGCTTTGTGTCCAAATCGATGTTTGGGCGCGAGGGCGGTTCGGTGCGCATGTATGACGCTGAAGGTCAATTGGAAATCGAAGATCAAGAAGGCTTCGACAGCAGTGTGCTGTTTCCGTCGGTGTACCAGAAACGGGCTGAGCTGGCGAAAATCAATACGGCTGTAGGAGAACTTCATCTACTGACCGGCATGTTTGTTATCAACGGGACTCCCTGCGGCCTGTTGGGCAGAGCGGGCGGCCCCATCACGGGCAATGCCAGTCATTTTATAGCGATGGGAGTGAAATAAATGCGAAACAAAAGAGCGCTTTGGCTATTATTGGCCGGGGTTCTGCTGTTGGTGCTTAGCGCTTGCGGTAACTCAACCAGCGTATTTCATACCGACTCCGGCTCGGAAACTTCTTTGTCGACGGTACGCGTACCTTGGGATTATCGCATTCAGGAAGGAACCGTCGGAGATCTGATCGGAAGCGATATGACGGTTCTGCCTGACAATGAACTGCTGCCGAATGACGGCAATTACGCAACCGGGGACAAAGTTTGGGTGTTGCAGTTTATGGATGCAGAATTGACCACGGACGAAAACCAGAAGAATGAAGTCCGGTTATCGGCCTGGAATACGATTAAATCGTATCCCGATAAGACCGCGGCGGATAAGGATATCGCCGAATTGAAAGTGTCCGTCACGACCGATGTCGATCTGGTTGGTGTGTATAAGACCGAATACCAGAAAAAGACGAGAAATTTCGCCGTGCTGGAGCTGCCGACCGGTAACCGGATCAAGCAGCCGATTGATGACGCGCGATATAAAGACCTGGAGAAGAAGAAGACAGCTTCCGTCGTGCTTGAGGAAGTGCATGATTTTGCCGATTATGATTCGGCCTTTGCGAAATTTAGGGGGTGGGCGAAGTAATGGTATTTATAAATATTATAGTGAGCGTAATTGTCATTATCGGGCTGCAATTGCTGGGCATGGTGATTTTTAGCTGGATGACGCCGTATAAAGACATGGAAGAATTGAAAAAAGGTAACAAGGCGGCCGCTTTAGCTATGGGCGGAAAGTTTATTGGTACGGCCATTATTTTGGGCGTAGCTGCGTACACAAACACGTCGATCTGGTTTATGATCCTATGGTTTGCTGTCGGATACGTATGCCTTATCGCAGCCTATTGGATCTTCGAACTGGTGACCCCAGGGTTTAAAGTATCCGATCATTTGCAGCAAGGAAATGTGGCCGTGGGGCTCTTTCTTTGTCTTGTATTTATCGGGACTGCCTTTGCGGTCAGCAGCCTCATCATCTAAGGGTCAACCAGGGAGAGGGGCAGGCCAGTGCATTTTTTTCTTAGATTTACCACGAAATTAATGCGTTTACGGAAAACGTCAATCGCTTTGATCATTCTCGGTTTTATCGTTGCCAGCGCGACCATCGCTTTTCTGCTGGAACCGGGTACCTTCGGAAACTGGTTTAATGCGCTGTACTGGGTTATGACAACGATGGCGACCGTAGGCTATGGTGATTATTTTGCGAAGACGGAATTCGGCAAAGCATTTACAATTTTTTTATACATTTTTGGCATCGGCCTGCTCAGTTTGGTTATCGGGAAGGTCATCGATTCTCTGGGCAGCCTTCAACGGCAGAGAGGAGCCGGGACTTTGAACTTTCATGGCGAGGAACATGTCCTGTTGATAAACTGGAGCAAAAAGGCGCAATCGGCGGTAGATGAAATTTTGTGCTACTCCCCGAAAAGCCAAATTGTGATCATCGATGAATCCAATCAACATCCATTGGAGCATCTGCATCAGGTTCATTTCGTCTCTGGAGATCCAGCGGCAGATGATATTCTGGAGAAGGCGAACATTTCAAAAGCGAGAGCGGCTATTATATTTGCGGATTCGCGGATCGAAGAAGCGTCGCTGATTGACGGGAAATCTCTGCTCATCGCCTCCAGCATCGAGCGGCTTGCGCCGCATGTACATACAACGGTAGAGATCACGCAGGAAAAAAATATTCAGAATTTCCGTTATGTTCAGATCAATGAATTTGTCTTGTCGCATGACGCCATTTCAAGACTGGCCGTAAGGTCGGCACTGCAGGAAGGTAATTCGGATGTGATTCGTCAGTTGCTTAGCCGTCAGCATGGTGATGATATTTATGAAGTCAAGGTTCAGCAAGGCTGGAAAACTTATCGGGATGCTTTTCAGGATTTGTTGAGTCAGGGAGCGACCTTGCTTGCCGATCGCAATGATCTGGGGATCAACCGGAAACTGGATCAGCTAATCCCCCCGGATGCACGGTTATATATTGTTTCGGACGAGACGACTTACCGGCGTATTGCCGGACTATAAACCAATTTTAATTCATTACCCCCGGTCATAGGAGCGGGGTTTTTTTTATGATTAAAGACATTATTAGATTTGCGGGTAAAGTAGAGTAAAGTGCATTTGCGCAAAACCGCGGAATACACTTATACTCACTCTATAATGTTTAAGGAGAGGTATTATGGAGCAGATCGATTTGGAAATGATTTTTAAGCTGTGCATGGCATTATTATTCGGTCTGTTTATCGGTATTGACCGTCAATTGAAACAGAAGCCGCTGGGGATCAAAACGAGTATGGTCATATGTATCGCGAGCTGCCTGGTTACGATCGTCTCGATCGAAGCCTTTGAAAAGTTCGCCGGTCCGGATCACCCGAATATGGACCCGATGCGTCTGGCCGCGCAAATTGTCAGCGGGATCGGTTTTCTAGGGGCCGGAGCGATTTTGCGGAGAAGTAATGAGGGAATCTCCGGCCTGACGTCGGCCGCGATGATTTGGGCCGCCTCCGGGATCGGGATTGCGATCGGAACAGGCTTCTATATAGAGGCTGCTCTAGCGGTCATTCTGCTGATTCTGTCGGTCAACTTTATTCCTTATTTGATCAAATGGATCGGGCCCTACAAGCTGAATCAGCGCGACGTATCCATCAAGGTCGTGATGGGGGATCACGGAGATGTGGCGGAGCTCATCCGGATTATCGAGCGTAAGGATGGTACCGGCCCGGGAGCGAAAAGAAACCAGCACCGCATTCGGCGCCTGAAAATTAAAGATCTTGAGGAAGGCCGTCAACGGGTAGATATGGTCATCTCCGCATCGGAAAGGGAATACACCACCGAAATTTATCATTTTGTGCGGCATATCGATCATGTCATCAGCGTTGAGGTAGAAAATCTTTAAATTCGATTTCATGCTGTTTACATTCAGTTTAAATACGTAGTTTATCCTTTCCCTATACTAGATAAGGAATGGAGAGGGGAAAATAAACATGGCATTGAATGGAACGGCAGAAGCCATAGAGTCGTCTGGATCGACTGCATCAGATAAATCAAATAAAGGGGCCTTTTTCCGCTTGATGCGGGAAACAAAACCGTCGATCGGACTTTTGACAACGGCAGTGCTGCTTAGCGTAGTTTCCACGTTGGTCGGGCTGGTCATCCCGATGTTTACAAAAAATCTCGTTGACGGTTTTTCGTTGGCCGCCTTGGACCGGACTCAAATTATCGCCCTGGTTGCCGCATTCGCGGGTCAAACGCTCGCGTCGGGCTTGGGGATTTTTCTGCTGAATTATATCGGTCAGAAGATGGTTGCTTCGCTGAGGGACCGTTTGTGGAAAAAGCTGCTGGTCCTGCCGGTGTCTTATTTTGACAATAACCGGACCGGGGAATCCGTAAGCCGGATGACCAATGATACGGGTGTGATCAAGACTCTGATCTCCGAGCACGTCGCCGGTTTTTTCAGCGGCATTATTTCCATAGTCGGTTCGATCATTGTATTGCTGTATTTAAACTGGAAGATGACGGTGATCATGTTCATCGTCATTCCTCTAGCTGCGTTGGTTCTTTATCCGCTGGGGCGGAAAATGTACAAAATATCCATCGGAATGCAGGATGAGACGGCTTCGTTTACGGCTACCCTCAGCCAGGTGTTGTCGGAAATCCGTTTGGTCAAAGCTTCCAACGCCGAGCCCAGAGAATATGCCAGCGGAAGCAAAGGCATTACTGGCCTGCTGAAATTCGGAGTGAAGGAAGGGCTGGTGATGGCCTGGATCAGTCCGCTCATATCCGTCGTGATGATGATGCTATTGGTCGTTGTCATTGGATATGGGGGAATGCAGGTGTCTTCCGGGGCGTTGACGGCAGGGGAACTGGTTGCGTTTATATTGTACCTGATTCAGATCGTCATGCCGATGACGCAGCTAACGACCTTTTTCACCCAATTGCAAAAAGCAAAGGGCGCCACAGAGCGGATCATGGAAACGTTGGAAGCGGAGGAGGAAGCCTTCGATATCGGTCAAGAAGTGAGATATGCCAACCGTCCGGTAACGATCGAACGTCTTTCTTTTGGTTACAAGCAGGAGGAGCCTGTACTCAAGGAAGTCAGCTTCCGTATGGAACCCGGTACGGTAACGGCTGTGGTTGGTCCGAGCGGCGGAGGGAAAACGACGCTGTTCTCGATGCTCGAGCGGTTCTACCTCCCTCATGAAGGACGAATTCTGCTAGGCACGGAGCCGATCGATAGCTTCTCGCTGCGGTCCTGGCGCTCGATAATCGGATATGTGTCCCAGGATAGTCCAATGATTGCGGGCACGATCCGGGAAAATCTTTGCTACGGAGTCGAGCGCAGCGTAAGTGACGAAGAGCTCCGGCAAGCGGCGGAAATGGCTTATGCCGACGGGTTTATCGCTGAGCTGCCGAACGCGTATGACACCGATGTAGGCGAGCGGGGCGTCAAGCTGTCCGGAGGCCAGCGCCAGCGGATCGCGATTGCCCGGGCGCTGCTGCGCGATCCGAAGATCCTGATGCTCGATGAGGCGACATCCAGCCTGGACAGCCGCTCGGAACAGGTCGTTCAGCAAGCGCTGAATAACCTGATGGCGGGTCGTACAACGATCGTGATTGCGCATCGCTTGTCGACGGTCGTTGGGGCGGATCAGATCATCTTCGTAGAGAAAGGGACGGTCACCGGCCGGGGAACGCATGACGAATTGCTGAAGAATCACGAAATGTACCGGGAATTCGCGGCGCAGCAGCTGCAAATTGCCGAAGGTATTTTAGATGAAGCAAGGGACTGAGAGTTATGCCTAAAATACTTATTGTTGATGATGATCCGCATATCCGCGAGCTTGTGCGGGTCTTTCTGGAGGAAGCGGGGATGGAAGCGGATGAGGCGGAGAATGGTTTGAAAGCTCTCGCCTCTCTGGAACAAGAGAAGGCCGACTTGGTCATTCTCGATGTAATGATGCCCGGGATGGACGGCTGGGAACTGTGCCGGGAGCTTCAGCGGCTGTATGAAATGCCGGTTCTGATGCTGACCGCCAAGGGAGAAACGAAGCAGATTGTGAAAGGCTTCGATCTCGGCGCGGACGATTACCTGGTCAAACCGTTTCAGCCGGCGGAATTGATCGTTCGGGTCAAAGCGCTGCTGAAGCGATACCAGGTGATTGCTTCTCAGACCGTGGCGATCGGCAGCGTCCGTATGAATCGCCGTACTTTTGAGGCAGTGGCTGATAACGAAAAGTTCACACTGCCTTTAAAAGAATTCGAACTGTTGTTCAGGCTCGGCAGCAGCCCGGGAAGAACCTTGACTCGCGAGCAATTGATCGAGGAAATTTGGGGATACGATTTCGAAGGCAACGAGCGGACGCTTGACGTGCATATAAACCGGCTGCGCGAACGTTTTTCCGAGGATAAATACGGATTCAAGATTCGAACGATTCGCGGCCTCGGGTACCGGCTGGAGGTGGGCGGAGATTGAAAACGGGAATGGTAAGAGCTCTTAAAGTCACCTGGAGTATCCTAAAGCATTTATTACAGGTGACCGCCCTCTTTTTGGTTTTGACGATTTGCTGGACAGGTGCGATTTATCTTACCAAGGCGCTCTATGGTTATACAGGGAGTCCTTCCTCGGATTATGTCATTCAGCTCATCAACTTCATATTTGGGATTATCTTGTTTATATGCTGCATGCTGCTGTTCGGTATTTATTTACACCGTAAAGAAATGGCGATGTTAAAGGCAATTATCGATGCGATGCGGCGGATCTCGAAGGGCGACTTTTCGGTCAAGCTGGAGTATCGAAGCAATCAGCGGGAGTTTGAAAAGATTGCTCACAGCATTAATGAAATGGCCGGTGAACTGGGCAGAATGGAAACGATGCGGCAGGATTTCATCTCCAATGTATCGCATGAAATCCAGTCTCCGCTGACCTCCATCCAGGGTTTTGCTACAGCGTTGCGCAATCCTGCTATATCCCCGGCAAAACGAGAACATTACCTGGACATTATTGAGCGCGAGAGCCAGCGGTTGTCGCAAATGAGTGATAATCTGTTGAAGCTATCGTCACTAGAAAGCGATCCCGGCGCATTTGCAACCGGCCGCTTTAGGCTGGACCGTCAATTGCAAGCGGTCGTGCTGGCCAGCGAGCCGCAATGGATGGCCAAAACCATACAAGTCGAGCTTGAATTGCAGGAATGCGAAATCGACGGAGCCGAAGATTTACTGAGACAGGTCTGGGTGAATTTGCTTCACAACAGCATCAAGTTTACGCCGGAGGGCGGAGCGGTTAAAATTTCGCTTCATCCGAACAATGGCGGTATGGAGGTTGTCTTTGCCGATACCGGCATTGGGATCGGGGAAGCCGATTTGCCGCGCTTGTTCGAACGTTTCTATAAGGCCGACAAATCCCGGAACCGGAGTGTGGGAGGAAGCGGACTTGGCCTATCGATCGTAAAAAAAATCGTGGACATCCACCGGGGAGAAATTACGGTGCAGTCCGAACCGGGTCAGGGAACAAGCTTTGCGGTTACTCTTCCCGGTTCTTTGGAAAATTGAAGGATCGTTAATCTTAATAACTTCGTAATCCTTTTTTAACCTTTTATTAGTTTTAGGGGCGAGAGCTCATGGTATGATAGAATGGTGAGTTAAGCCAGGTCAAATAAAGGATGAGTAAAACAATGAGCAAACAAATTCTGATTGTCGATGATGATGAGAAGATAGCCAAGCTGATCGAAATCTACCTGCTTAATGAGGGATATGCCGTTCATCGGGCGGATAACGGACTCCTCGCACTTGAAATGATGGAGCGGGAAGAAATCGATCTGGTTGTGCTGGATATAATGATGCCGGGACTGGACGGAATTTCGGTATGCCTGAAAATCAGGGAAACCCGGACTACCCCGATCCTAATGTTAAGCGCCAAGGACGGAGACATGGATAAAATCACCGGGCTCATGACCGGGGCGGACGATTATATGGTCAAGCCGTTTAATCCATTGGAGCTGGTTGCCCGGGTGAAGTCGCTTCTGCGCAGATCCTCCTATGCGGTTCAACCCGCACCGCAGCCTCAGGATCATCTGATCAAGCTGGGGTCCCTGCAAATCGATAAAGAGACCCATACCGCTATGGTTGACGGCAGGCCGGTTAAATTGACGCCGATCGAGTTCGGCATTTTATTTTTGTTGGCTAGCCATCCAGGCCGTGTGTTCGGGTCGGAGGAGATTTTCGAGCTGATCTGGAAGGATAAATATTTCGAGAGCAACAACTCCGTTACAGTGCATATCAGCCGTCTTCGGGACAAGCTGGAGAAAGAAATGGACGGAGAGAAGCTGATCCGGACGGTTTGGGGGGTCGGCTACAAAATTGAAGGCTAGTTTAAGATTTCTTGCCTGGTTGTTTTGGACGATTGTAACCTCGCTCGTTTCCCTGCTGCTGCTGGTATTTCTGGCGAGAGCTTTCTATTTCTTCTATCCGCGGGTCACCTTCAATACGGTTATTTTGTGGGTCGGCCGAAATATCGGGTTTCCTGAAGCCTACTACCTTTCGGGCGTACCGATTATGCTGCTGTTCGCGCTTTATTTCTACCGGCGGAGCGTCCGGCGACACGAGCAGAAATACCTCAAACTGCTGATTGAGGAAGTCCATCGCGTCGAGGAAGGCTCGGCAGCTAAAATTCCGGTGGAAAACGTCGGCCAGTTAGGACAACTCGCGACGGATATCAACCGGATGGTCGAACGGCTGCGCACCTCCATGGAGGAAGAACGGAGAGCCGAGCAAACGAAGAACGAGCTGATTACGAACGTATCGCATGACCTGCGAACGCCGCTTACTTCCATTACCGGTTATTTGGGACTGATCGATCAAGACCGGTATCGCGATGAAGTGGAGCTTCGCCATTACGTCAATATGGCTTATGAAGAGTCGCTGCGCCTGAAGCAGCTGCTTCAAGACTTGTTCGAGTACACGCGGCTACAAAATAAAGAAATGAAGCTGCACAAAAGCAGAATCAATCTGGCGGAAATGCTGTACCAGATTACGGCCCATTTCGGGTGGCAGCTGCAGGAAAACAAGATGGAATGCCGCTTGTTTATGAATCAGCAGCCGTTATTCGTCATAGCCGACGGGGATAAGCTGCGCCGGGTATACGAGAACCTGATCACCAACGCTATCCGTTATGGCAACGATGGCAGGCTACTCGATATTCGCGGCCGCCTTGAAGGAAACGAGGTCGTCACCGAGGTGATCAACTATGGCGATCCGATCCCCGAGTCGGATCTGCCGCATTTGTTTGACCGGTTTTACCGGGTGGAAAAATCACGCGCCGCGCATACGGGGGGCTCGGGCATCGGCCTCGCGATTGCCAAACATATCGTCGATCTGCATGGCGGCGTAATTTCCGCGGAAAGCGATGACGATCGAACGGTATTTACGGTCCGGCTGCCACTGGACGTTATGGATCGGCGCCAAAATTAAAAGGGGATGGATAGAAACGGCTGACCTTGGGTCAGCCGTTTTTTTGTTTTTTGTATGGATAATCACTTCATCTTTATGGGTTTTAGTTCCAGTTTAAGGAATTCGCAGTGAAATCTTAAGGGAATCTTAAGAATTTCTTATCCGGCACGCAAACTCTGGGCGGCATAATGTTAAACATAAACAACGTTTTGGATATAAAGAGGGGTTGGCAGCTTGTTTAGAAAAAAGCGTTACTTTCTACTGATTCTTATTATTCTCATATTCCTGTTTCATGACAAATTATCGTTTCAAAACGTGCAGAAGCACGGTAATGCCTTCATTCAACAAGTAGAGCAAAAATGGCGCGGCGTGCGAACCCCTGAACTGGCAGGTGTGGAAGGGCAGGCCGTACTGATTATGGACCGGGATTCCGGCGAGCTGCTGTACAGCGATAATGGAAAGAAAAAGATGTATCCGGCCAGCACTACGAAAATTTTAACCGCGCTCATTTTATTGGAGAGAAGCTCGCCGGATGATATGGTAACGGTCGGAGACGAGGTATTGCTGAGAACGTCGGACGAAAGCTCGGCCGGACTTGTGCAAGGCGAGCGATTGACGGTCAGGGATTTGACGGCGGCCATGATGCTCCCTTCGGGCAACGATGCGGCGAGAACTGCCGCCGTTTATGTGGCTGAACT
Organism: Paenibacillus sp. FSL R5-0407; assembly: GCF_038009185.1. Taxonomy (NCBI): domain Bacteria; kingdom Bacillati; phylum Bacillota; class Bacilli; order Caryophanales; family Paenibacillaceae; genus Paenibacillus; species Paenibacillus sp. FSL R5-0407. The sequence continues at coordinate 709,490 of NZ_JBBPAX010000001.1, forward strand.
GGAGACTGGGACACAGCAAAGCCCGGAACAAGCCATGTCTTATTTTGCCGAATTAATGAATGAGAAAGCGAAGAAACTCGGGGCGGTCAAGAGCCATTTTGTGAATCCGCACGGCTTGCATGACCCGGATCATTATTCGACCGCTTACGACATGGCTCTGATTGCCAGAGAAGCGATGAAGCTCGAAGAATTTAATGAAATTGTTGGGGAATCCGAATATGCAGCAGCAGCCCAAGGTCAGGGAGAGCACTTATTCCAGAACCGGAACAAGCTGTTGAACAGCAGCGGAGAATGGTTTTTTCAAGGGGCAAACGGAATTAAGACGGGATATACAGAAAAAGCCGGGTATTGTTTGGTAGGCTCGGCTACCCGGGAAGAGAGAGAACTGATCACCGTAGTGCTTCATTCCACCGAGCAGGGTGTCTGGTCAGACACGGTCAAGCTGCTCGACTACGGGTTCAGAATTTGAGGAGGGGCCATATGAATAAGTCATCTATGGATATGATCTACCGTGAATATAAGAACGATGTTTACCGTTATCTGTATTATCTTTGCCGGAATCACCACAATGCAGAGGACTTGATGCAGGAAACGTTCTACCGTGCATGCAGCCGGCTGGACAATTTGGAAGGCGGAAGAACAAAGGCGTGGCTGCTTCGTGTCGCCCATAATGCCTATATTGACAGATTGCGGAAGGAGAGCCGTTCTTCAGTGTATGAAAATGAATTTTTCCACAATGTTCCGAGCGAGGAAACCCCGGAAGCCAGCGTGCTTACAGGGGAAAGCCGGCAGGAACTGCACGCTATGCTATCGATGCTGCCTCCTAATCAGCAGCACGCCGTATTGTTATACGATATCCACGGATTTTCATATCAGGAATCGGCTGATTTGATGGGAATTCCTTTATCGCATTTTAAAATCATTCTTTACCGGGCCAGACAAAAATTAAGGAAGGGCAGAGAGACGGCCTAGTCAATCGGAAAATTTTGATGTAGGATATAGAATACAATACCGATTGGGAGGGATACGAATGATACCGCAGCGGGTTACTTTGGTCACTTTAGGCGCGTTGGATCTTGCGGCGCTTAGAGCTTTTTACACAAGATTAGGATGGGAAGACACCCCGACCAGTTCTGACGATTACTGTGTTTTCACAACGGCCGGAGTGCTGCTGAGCCTGTTCCCTTACCGAGAATTGGTGAAGGACGCCAACCTGGAAGATTCGGTCCATGTGCCGGCGGCGGATGCAAAACCCTCATTTCGGGGGATCACGCTGGCGGTGAATGTGGAAGAGCCGGAAGAGGTTGATGCGGCCATCGAAAAAGCAAGGCAAGCCGGGGCGGTGATCCTCAAGGAGCCCGAAGAGGCATTTTGGGGCGGTCGTTCGGCCTATTTTGCCGATCCCGAGTATAATGTGTGGGAAGTTTGCTGGAATCCGTCTGCGATTTTCGACGAAACAGGCGCGATGATTTCATTTTAACGAAAGGCGGAGACGCGTGTCTCTACTTTCGAGCCATATGGCAAGGCCGGGAGATCTCTCCCGGCCTTTTTTTGTGTTTGCCCTTTAAGCTTTTTTGGCATGTACACCGTTTTAAGGACCATTTAAAGTCGTTGTCTTTTAATCGGTCGGATCCTAACATGGAAATGTGAACAGGTAAATTTATTCGCATCAGCATCCATCGACTAGAAGAGGTGAATGGAATGAAAACAATAAGTGAGCTGGAGAACAAGCTGAGCACGCCCTCCGATCGGCTGATCCGGGATCTGGCAGGAGTGGACGGGGATATTCTCGTTCTCGGGGTCGGAGGCAAGATGGGACCGAGTCTGGCGAAGCTTGCGCAACGAGGTATCCGGGAAGCCGGAAAGAACGCCAAAGTCATCGGAGTTTCCCGTTTCTCGTCGGGAACGTTACAGGAAGAGCTGGAGGCCGAGGGTATTGAGACGATCGCGGCCGATTTATTGGATGAAGAGGCGCTGTCCGGGCTGCCGGACGTCCCTAATGTGATTTATATGGCCGGAAATAAATTCGGCACGACAGGCAAGGAGTATTTTACATGGGCGATGAACGCCTATTTACCGGGAAGAGTGGCCGAGAAGTTTAAGGATTCGCGAATCGTCGCTTTCTCGTCCGGCAACATTTATCCGTTCACGAAAGTTGCCCTTGGGGGAGCTTCGGAGGAGACGGCACCTTCGCCGGTGGGCGAATACGCACAGTCTTGTCTTGGCCGGGAGCGGGTGTTCGAATATTTTTCGCGTAAAAACGGGACGCCTGTTCTGAATTTCCGGTTAAATTATGCAATTGATTTGCGCTACGGGATTCTGCTAGAGGTAGCTACGGCCGTAAAAGAAGGGCGTCCGATCGATCTGAACATGGGAGTTGTGAACGTCATTTGGCAAGGAGATGCGAATGAGATGGCGATCCGTTCGCTGCTTCATTGCGGCTCCCCGCCGGTGACGCTTAACGTGACCGGGCCGGAAGCGGTGTCCGTGCGGTGGCTGGCCGATCGCTTCGGTGAAGCCTTCGGGACGAAGCCGGTATTTACCGGAGAAGAAGGGCTGACGGCGCTGCTCAGCAATGCTTCGAATAGTCATCACCTCCTGGGCTATCCGAGCGTACCGCTGAGACAAATGATTCAGTGGACGGTGGAATGGGTCCTGGGCGGCGGGGCGACTTTAGGTAAACCGACGCATTTTCAAGAGCGGGAGGGTGCGTTTTAATGAAAGAGGCCAAGCAATTATCCCAGGCAGCTGAAGAGCTGCTTCAACGCGGGACCGTGATCCCGGCACATCCTCTGGCCCTGAATGCCTCGCGTGAGCTGGATGAGGCCAGGCAGCGTGCTTTGACCCGGTATTATATCGCTTCGGGATCCGGAGGTATGGCGGTTGGGGTGCATTCGACCCAATTTGAAATTCGAGACCCAGGAATCGGGCTCTATGAGCCGGTGCTGCGGCTTGCGGCAGAAGAAGTGGACGCGGCCGGGCTCGAACGTCCGTTTCTGAAAATTGCAGGAATATGCGGCCCGACCGAGCAGGCCTTGGCGGAGGCGGAATTGGCGGCAAAGCTCGGCTATGATCTGGGGCTTGTGAGCATGGGCGGACTGAAGGAATGGAATGAAGACGAGCTGCTCGAAAGAATGGAAGCGATTACAAAGGTCATTCCCGTATTCGGTTTCTATCTTCAGCCTGCGGTAGGCGGCAGACGTCTTGGCTACTCGTTCTGGCGCCGGTTAGCCGAGCTGCCTGGAGTGAAGGCGATTAAAATGGCGCCGTTCAACCGCTATGAAACGATCGACGTAGTCCGGGCCGTATGCGAATCGAGCCGCAGGGACGAAGTAGCGCTGTATACCGGTAACGACGATAACATCGTCTCCGATTTGCTGACGACTTACCGTTTTCCGGTCCATGGCGAAATCGTTGAGAAGCGCATCGTCGGCGGTTTGTTAGGACATTGGGCCGTATGGACGGCCAAGGCCGTAGCGCTGATGGAAGAAATTCATGCGATTCGGGACTTGAAGGGGCCGATTCCGGTAGAGCTGTTGACGCGCGGCCAAGAGATAACGGACGTCAATGGGGCTTTGTTCGATCCGTCCCATGGATTTAGCGGCAGCATTCCGGGAATCCACGAAGTGCTTCGGCGTCAGGGCCTGCTGGAAGGGCGCTGGTGCCTGAATCCCGATGAGGAGCTGTCCCCAGGCCAGTTGGAAGAGATTGATCGTGTCTATACAGCCTATCCGCATCTTAATGATGACGAGTTCGTAAGGCGCCATTTGAAGGAGTGGCTAAGCGACCATTAAGGCATTTTGCTGAACAGAAGGGGGAGAGTTGATGAATCCGGCAATACGGCATGACAGAGTCTATTTTTGGGAGTCGTCGGATCGTTCGTTTATTGTGGATACTTGTCTGAGCGAGTGGCCGGAGGAAGCCGCTGAAGTGCTGTACCGGGCCGATCTTGCCTGCCGCAGCACGTTTATATATACGCATCGTTGGGATATGGAACGGTGTGAAACCGAGGTGGCTTTTCCGGACGGGATCAACTGGAGCTATCGCCATAACGAAGACATCGAGTGGATGGTCATGCTGAACCGGGCCAGGTATATGAGCGAGCTGGGGCAGGCCTATTGGCTGACCGGTGAAGAAAGGTACGCCGAAGCGTATATATCGCTAATGAAGGACTGGATTCGGCAAAACCCGCTGACGGAGGAGGAAGTTCTGGCTAGCCAAAGCCGGGCCTATAACGTCAAGGATACATGGCGCAAGCTGGACAGCGGAATTCGGATTGTGAATTGGCTGAAGGGTTATTATTGCGTTCGGCAATCCTCATTGTGGCAAAGCGAAGAAGAGACGTTATTCCGGGAAGCCGTTCGGCGGCACGGTATGTATCTGAATATCGCCTACACGCCGCATGACCGGCAGAGCAATTGGGGATTCCTCGAAACGAACGGCCTATTCCAGCTTGCGCTGATGTTCCCGGATATCGAGGAATCGGAGACGTGGCTGAAGCAAGCGGTGCAAAGATTGGCCGAAATGTGCCCGGTCCAGGTTTTTGAGGACGGTATGCATAACGAACAGTGTACGATGTACCACCATGAAGTGTTGCATTGTCTGTTTGAACCGGTATGGCTGGCGGAATTGAACGACGTACCGCTCCCGCCGGAGCTGCGGAATTCGCTAGACCGCATGTACAGCGCATCGCTAGCCTTGGTGCAGCCGGACGGCCGCCAGCCGATGCTTGGAGACAGCGACGGAACGGATATTCGGGATGTACTGACGCGCGGAGCCGTTTTGTTCGCAAGGGGCGATCTGAAAGTGATGGGATACGACAAGCTGGATTACGAGGGAATCTGGTACTACGGAGAAAAAGGCTGCAAACGCTATGAGCAGCTTCACATTGAAGAGCCGAAAGTAACCTCGGTGGAATTGGCGCAAAGCGGCTACTATGTGATGAGAACCGACTGGAAGCCGGATGCCCGGTATTTGGTGTTTGACGCCGGTCATATGGATGTCATTCGGGCGCACGGGCATGACGATTTGCTGCATATCAGTCTGTTTGCGTACGGCAGAGAGTTTCTGACCGATCCGGGCCGGTACACGTACATGGAAAATGATTTCAGACGGTATTTTAAGGAATCCTTGCAACATAACACGGTAGCTGTGGATGGAGAGACGATTTCAAAGTACGTGGATTCCTGGAACTGGAATCATGTTGCCAATCCAATGGACCGTTTCTGGAGAACAGAGACGGAAATCTACGATTATGTCCAGGCATCTCATGACGGGTACTTACGCCTGAACGATCCGGTATTGGTGCGAAGACAGATTTTGTTCGTTAAGCCGGATTACTGGATTGTCGTTGATACCTGCAAAAGTAATGGGGAACATGAATATACTTTGCCGTTCCATTTTGCCGAGGGATTGAACGTTGAAGTGGAAGCTGACGGAACCCTGCTTGCTTCCTCCTCGAGACAGGAGCCGGCATTGCGAATCATTCCGATCAAGCCAGGAGAAGCGCTGGTGGATGCGTCATGGGTAGCCAGGGATTATAACCATAAAGTCACCTCCCTCAAAGCAATGTTCCGGCAAAAAGGGAGCGGGCTTTCCAAATTTGTGACCGTCCTGTATCCGTGCCGCACTCGGGACTGTGATCAGCCCGACATCTCCCAGATTGAGGTGTTGGACAGTTATGGGGATACCGTTTCCGAAGAGCTGGTAACAGCATTGACCATACAGAATGGAGCCGAACGCGTTCATGCTCTTTTTTCCCATCAAGGTCCTCGCGGGTATCAATTTGCCGGAAGGCATATAACCGGGGAAGTCCTGCTGGTGCGGGAAAATAACACCCCATGGGAGGAACATGAAGATACTTATATTGTAAAGGTCTAACGGGATCAAAACGGTTTACGGTCTTTTTAAGGACGTTGACCTTTAATTGAAGATACCTTAACTTTAGATTAAGTTCACAATTTAGTCACAAGTTTTAGAAAGCGCTTTAATTGGTGGGAAACTCAATGATTAGGGGGTCAAGTAATGAAAAGGAAGTTTAAATCATGGGGTACTTTCTTACTCAGTATAACGCTGGTATCCGCACTGCTCCTGACAGCCTGCTCCGACGGAAAGAGTAAATCGGGAGCGGGAGGAAACGGCGATAAAGGCGGAAAAGCGGAAAAGGTGGAGCTTAAGCTCGGTTTCTATTCTTCCGCCCAGTCCGATGCCAAAATGCAGGAACTGATCGACAAATTCCAATCCGAGCATCCGAATATTACGATCAAGACGGAATCATCGCCATATAATCAGTTTTTCCAGAAGCTCGACACGCAAATCGCTGCGGAAAGTGCGCCGGATCTATGGTTGTCGGATGGGGTGCTCGTACCGAAATATGCGGAGCGCGGGGTGCTGAAGGATCTAACGCCTTTGATCGAAAAAGACTTGAAAAAGGACGATTACTTCGGTCTGGATTTCAATAAAGACGCAAACGGAAAATACTGGGGCGTACCTCAGGGCATACAGATCGCGGTGCTCTATTACAACAAGGATATGTTTGACGAAGCGAAGGTGGAGTATCCTACCGAGGATTGGACCTGGGATGACTTGAAGGCGGCGGCCGAGAAACTGACCAAGGATTCCACCGGGAAGTACGCGAATGACTCGGCTTTCGACAAAAATAAAGTGAGCCAATACGGACTGACCTTCTTCAGTATTACTGAAGGTTGGATGACGGTGCTGAAATCGTACGGAGGCGGCGTGCTGGATGAGACGCTTACGAAATCGGTGATCAATACGCCGGAGAACAAGCAGGCTTTGGACTGGATTGTGGACGGAATGCAGCGGGAGCTGTTGCCGACGCCTTCCGATTTGAAGAGCTTCCAGAGCAACATGGCGCCATTCCCGAGCAAGGCGGCTGCAATGCGGATCGGGATTTACGCCCGGACCATCGATGCTAACGCGGCGGAGCTGAACTATGATGTGACGCTGCTGCCGAAGGGACCGGACGGCAAACGCTTTTCGCCGGTCATTGCGAACTCCTGGGTCATCAATAAAAAGGCCGAAGGGGCGAAAGGCGACGCGGCTTGGGAATGGGTGAAATTCTGGGCGACGGAGGATGAAGTCCAGAAGGAATGGGCTTCCCTGGGCGAAGCGGTTCCGGTGAAAAAATCAGTGGCGAATTCCGAGGAGTTCTTAAGCGGGAAGCCGGAAAATAAACAGGCGTTCCTTGACAGTTTCGAGTTTGCAGGAACGCTGGACGTCAACGCCGTGTGGAGCGAATGGGTCGGAAAGTTCAACGACAATATCAATCGCGCGTTTGAGGGTGAAATTCCTGCCGATCAGGCGTTGAAACAAGCGGATACTGAGGTACAACAGGTTCTGGACGAATTCTATAAAAAGTAGGATAGGATAACATGCGCGGAGGCTTCGGCCTCCGCCCCTTAAATCGCTACAGAAAGTGTGATGAGCATGGTAGAAAACACAGGAACTGTAAAGGCTGAAAGGGGTCGCGCTATTGAGCCCAAGAAAATTCGAAGGAAAAAACTGAACAGTGACGGTAAGTGGGGGCTCCTGATGGTGACCCCTTATCTCATCCATTTTGTTGTTTTTGTATTTGGCTCGTTGCTCGCATCACTTTATTTCAGCTTCTCGGATTACGATATCCTGAATCCGCCGAAATGGAAGGGCTTGGATAACTATACGAAGCTGTTTCATGAGCCTGTGTTTTGGAAGGCGCTGTGGAACACGCTTTATTTCACGATTTTGTTCGTGCCGCTGCAAACCGTACTGGCTTTGATTTTGGCGGTAGCGCTGAACCAGAAGCTGCGTGCGTTAAAGCTGTTCCGGCTGGCGCATTTTCTCCCCGTAATCTCATCGTGGACTGTCATCATGTATGTATCGGATGCGATCTTTAACCCTAGATTCGGGTTCGCCAATTCGTTTCTGATCAAAATCGGCCTAGACCCCCAAAAATGGCTGCAGGATGAGCATCTCGTCATTCCGCTGCTGGTCATCATTGCGGTTTGGAAGGGGATCGGGTACATCATGGTCATTTTTCTGGCGGGATTGCAAAACGTTCCAAGCGATGTATATGAGGCTGCGGAAATCGATGGAGCGGGCACCTTCCGCAAGTTTTTGAACATTACGGTACCGCTTATTTCCGGTACGACGTTTCTGGTGCTCATTCTAAGTACGATTTCTACGTTCCAGGCGTTTGAACAGATCTACGTCATGACCGGAGGCGCAATGGATGCTTCTTCGGCCGGCGGACCTCATAAAGCAAGTCTCGTGCTTATGATTTATTTGTATCAGGAAGGATTCTCATTCCTGCGCATGGGCTACGCTTCCGCGATCGCCTGGGTGCTGTTCGTCATCTTGTTTGTGCTTACCGTCGTGCAAATGCTTTTGCAGAAAAAATGGGTGCATTACGAATGAGGAAGGGAGGAGTGACGTCATGAAGCTGAACCGAACCCGAAAAATTGCAGGATACACCGTCATCATTCTGAGCTCCCTGATCATGGTGATGCCTTTTCTTACTACCATTTTTAACTCTCTAAAATCATACGCTCAGTATACCAAGGTGCCGCCACAATGGATCCCGGATCCCGTACAGTGGAACAACTACGCCGAGGTTTGGAAGCTTGGTCCGTTCGGACAGTATACGACCAATAGCGTCATCGTTACGGTGCTGTCCGTAGTCGGCGCGCTGTTCTCTTGTTCTATGGTGGCATATGCTTTTGCTAGATTGAAATTTCCGTTGAAAAATACGCTGTTCCTCGTCGTGCTTGGCACGATGATGATCCCGCCGGTCGTGCTGATCATTCCGCAGTTTGTTATTTTCAAATCTCTGCATATGCTGGACACCTTAACTCCGCTCTGGATTATCGAGTGGCTGGCCCAGCCGTTTGGCATCTTTCTGATGCGCCAGGCGTTTCTGGCTATTCCGAAGGATTATGAGGAATCGGCGAAGCTGGACGGCTGTAATCCGATCCAGATTTACTGGCGCATCTTCCTGCCCATGTGCAAACCGACGTTTGCGACCTTGGCCGTCTTCACCTTTATGACGAAGTGGAACGAGATCCTGTCGCCGGCCATTTTCCTGACTTCCAAGGAAAACTTCACTCTGCCGATCGGCATCCTGTCGATGGCTGGGCAATGGTCCGGCAACGAGCAGTACATGGTCGCCGCCGCGCTCATGAGCCTCATCCCGATCCTGCTTGTCTTCCTGTTCGCGGAGAAATATTTTGTGCAAGGCAGCAACTCTGCGGGGATCAAGTAACGGGTGTCTGGCACCGAATTCGGATGTTGCTCTATGAAGTGGATTTGGAGCAGAAGGATACTGAATATAGACAATTTACTTGTTTGAGATAAAAGTCCTCTTTGTCCACTTTTAGGTGGACATTTCAGTCATTTGTCCATGTGAGGAAGACGGGGCTTAGGGATAACAACGAAAGAATGTATGGGGGAGATACAAGAGAGAAGGAAAGCATGACTTCGCGATGAGAGGAGGTAACTATATGGTCTACCGAGTAGTATTGATTGGAGCGGGGATTATTTCGCGTAATCATCTGGAAGCGATCCGGCAGGTTGGGACGTTGGAAGCTGCGGCTGTAGCCGATACGGACGAATCCAAGGGGAAGGCTTTGGCGGAGGAGTATGGGATCTCTTTTTACCGGGATTATGAAGAAATGGTGACCAAGGAAAAGCCGGATATCGCGGTAATTGCTTTGCCTCATCATTTGCATGCCTCCTGTGCGGTATGGTGCGCCAAACAGGGTTGTCATTTGCTGCTGGAGAAGCCGATGGCGTTAAATGTTGATCAATGTGATGAAATTCTGCAAGCGGTTGCAACCGCGGGCGTCAAGTTGATGGTCGGGCATACGCAGCATTATTGGCCGGCCAATATTCAGGCGAAGCAGTTGATTGCAAGCGGCGAACTCGGCCGATTGCTGGCTGTTCACGATACCCGGCACCTCTATTACTATCGGGACAACAGACCGGACTGGTTCCTGGAAAAAGCCAAGGCCGGAGGCGGGATTCTGATGAATCTGGGCGCCCATTCCATCGACAAAATTCAATGGTTGACGGATAGCCGTGTCCATCGAGTGAAGGCTTCGGTAACCTATGAAGGACCGAGAGGCGATGTGGAGGGCAGTGGCTGTATTTTTCTGGAGACGGATAGCGGACTTAGCGGTGTTATTGTTCAATCCGGATATGAAGGACCGCCCAAGGATGAGACGGAATTGATTTTCTCCCACGGCATGGCCAAGCTGATTTCCGCAAAAGGCTTGTGGATCAGCAAGGGGGGAGAGTACGAGCAAGTGGAACCGATTCCCGAAGAGGACCCGTTTGTGCTTCAATTCAAGGACTTGCTTCAAGCGATCGGGAACGAACAGGACCCGGACAGCAGCGGCGAATATGCCAGGTCGGTCATCGCAGCGCTGGAAGCCGTTTACCGCTCGGACCGGACGGGGGTGGAACAGCATGTTTGAACCCGGGGATAAAAAGAGCGATAGAAAGCATGAACTCGTGGACCGGGGCGGGTTGGAACTAGGGGGCGACAGCATGTTTGAACCCGCGAGACGGAACCGGAAGAATGTCGCCAGAGAGGGCCGTATTCGCTTCAGCATGTGTTCAACCGGTTTGAAGCAGGCGCCGATAGAAGCGGTGCTGGATTTGGCGCAGGACCTAGGACTGCAAGGGGTGGAGCTGTGGGTAGGCCACCTGGAAAGCTACAGCAAACGCGGCGGAACGCCGGAAGACATGCGCAAACTGCTTGAGAGCCGCGGACTTGAAGTTCCGGCCATCAGCGAATATATCTATTTTTCCAAAGGGGAAGAGGAAAGGAAGGGGGAGCTGGAACGGATCCGGCGGGCGGCGGAGTGGGCCGCAGAGATTGGTTGCCCGAGGATCAGAACTTTTGCCGGACACAAAGCGTCGAGAGAAGCGCTGGCCGTGGAATGGGACGATGTGGTTTCCGGTTTGGATGAAGCATTGGACATATGCAGGGCGCAAGGAGTTCGATTGGCGGTTGAAATTCACAACAATACTTTTGCGGATACTGCAGAGAGCCTGGCGGCATTGCTGAGGGACGTATCCGGGGAAGGTCAGGGGGAAGGGCAAGGGTTGGAGCTGATTTATGACGGCTTTAATCTTTTTGTCGATTATCTGGAGCCGATTCCGGTGTTGGAGCAGTTTTTTTACGATATTCATCATGTTCATTTCAAAGATTATAGGTGGAACCATCAAGACTGGAGTCAAAGTGTGCCGGTACCGGTGCTGCAAGGGGATGCGGGTCATGCCGCAATTTTGCAAAAATTGTTGGACCTTGGGTATGAAGGATACATTTCATTCGAGTATATGGGGGACTACGAACAAGTCGTTTTAAACACGAAACGGTCACTTGCCGAGGTTAGAGATTTTGGCGAACAGTTAGAGGCTTAGTCATCCCATATATCTGATTGGGTTGTGGGTCATTGTTGACGATGCTTAAAAAAGGGAGCGGGAGGTGCCGGCCATGACGATCAAGCTGCGGGTTGCGGTGATTGGGCCCCGGGATTTGGTGGAAGCTGTACTGGAATTCGGTTCTTATTTTGCGGAATTGGCTATGTTTCCGGCGCCATATCAACATGAGCGGGAAACGCTCGAGGTGGTCGACCGGATCAGGGACCAGGCGGATATTTTGCTGTTTACCGGTCCGATCCCGTACCGGATCGCGCTTGCGGCAGCTCCCGACAAGCCGATGGTACACGTTTACTATTCGGGAACAGCCCTGTATAAAGTGCTTTTCGATCTCTATCGTCAAGACGTACTGGATATGCAAAAGGGATTGAGGCTGAGCATGGATGTCCTGCAATACAACGAAGTAGAGGAACCGCTGCAGGAGATCGGCCTGCCGGTAGATGAGCTCCTGGTCAAAACCTATGAATCCGGAATGACCAACGAGGAACTGGTGTCCTATCATTATGAGTTATGGAAAAACGGCCGAGTTTCCGTGACCGTTACGTGCGTAACCTCGGTATACCAGAAGCTGAAGAAACTTGGCGTGCCTGCTTACCGGGTAGTTCCGACTCAGTCCGCTATCCGCGATTGCCTGAACCGGGCTCTTTTGGAAGGAAAAAGTGTCCGCTTGAGCAGCACGCAGATTGCCGTAGGGATCATGAATATCGACAATTTTGCCAAGGTAGCCAAGGAGGCCGCCTCCGAATACGAGATTCAGCGGAAAAAGATCATTCTGCAACAAATCCTCGTCGATTTCGGCGAGGAGACGCAGTCGCTTATTAAGTGGAGCGATTCGGACGAGGTTTCTTTTATTACGACGCGAGGCATCATCGAGCAGGTTACCCGTAAGTTCCAGGATGCTCCCTTGCTTCTGGAGGTGATGGAAAGGCTCCAGTGGAATGCCAGCATCGGGATCGGGATCGGCCGGACTGCGAACGAAGCCGAAGGCAAAGCCAAGGAGGCGCTGCTGAAGGCGAAATCCGGGGGCGGGGGAAATTGCTATTTGATTATGCAGGACGGAATTGTCTATGGTCCGCTCGGGTCGGATTTGACGCTGGAGTACTCCGCCCGCAGCGAGAATCCCGAGTTGATTTCCATGGCTAAAAAAGTAGGGCTCAGCGTAGGTACGATCAACAAGCTGGTGTCGCTTTGCCGTCGGCTAGGGACGTCAACTTTTACGGCTTCCCAGCTTGCCGAAGGATTTGGAATTACGCTGCGAAGCGCGCGCCGAATCATGGCGGCACTGGAGAAATATGAGATGGCGAGCATCGTCGGAGAAGAGCAGCCTGCCGGACGAGGACGCCCGAGACAGATCTATACGCTGAATCTGGAGGAAGCGCAGTATGAATAAAGTGAATTTTCGTGAGGCCGCCGCATCGTTTGGCGAGGAAATCGTTTCAATTCGCCGCCGTCTTCATCAGGTACCAGAACTTGGATTCAAAGAGGTGATCACCTCCGCATTTGTTTCCGATTATTTGGAGCAGCTAGGACTGGAAGTGCGCCGGGGCGTAGCCGGCACCGGGGTTGTCGCGCTGCTGGACACCGGACGACCGGGGCCGTGCATCGCCATACGCGCGGACATGGATGCGCTGCCGCTGCAAGAGGCGACAGGATTGCCCTTCGCATCGCGGCACGACGGCGTCATGCATGCCTGCGGCCATGACGGGCATATGGCGATGGCGCTCGGCGCCGCCGCGATGCTGACCGCTGCGCAGCAGGAGCTGCGCGGGACGGTCAAGTTCATTTTTCAGCCGGCCGAGGAGATGCTGGGCGGAGCCCGGCATATGGTCGAGGCCGGCGTGCTGGAGTCGCCGCGCGTGGACGGCATAGTAGGCCTGCATCTATGGCCGGACCTGCCAACCGGGCGCTTCGGCGTCAAGGCCGGGACCGTGATGGCGAGCATGGATCATGTCGGCATCACGGTCCATGGCCGTGCCGGGCACGGCGCCGCCCCGCATCAGGGCGTCGACGCCATCATCGCTGCCGCGCAGGTGCTTACGGCGCTGCAGGTGCTGGTCAGCCGCGAGGTCGACCCCGCTGAGCCCGTGGTGCTCAGCATGGGCTCCATCCGCGGCGGCAGCCTGCCCAACATTATCGCGGATCGCGTCGAGATCCGCGGAACCGTGCGCGCCGTCAGCAACGCGGCGCGCGAACAGATGCACCGCAGGGTCACCGCGCTGGCGGAGGCGGTCGCCGGCGGGCTGAACGCCCGGGCCGAGGTCGATTACGAGTTCGGCTACCCGCCGACCGTCAACGACCCCGCCCTGATCCGGCGCGCCGAAGCCGCACTCCGGGCACTCTACGGCCCGGAGGCGATTGAAATGCTGGTCCGCTCGCCGATGACGAGCGAGGACATGGCTTACTACATGGAACAGGTGCCCGGCGTTTTTCTTCTCGTAGGCGCGAGCGGAGCCAGTCATGGCGGATTTCCGCTGCATCATCCGCAAATGACCATCGACGAAGAGGCGTTGACAGGCGGCGCCGCGTTTCTGGCGGAGTTTGCCCGAGATTTTTTGTTGCTTGAAAATAGGGCTTCAGGGCAGGACAGTTAATGCCGGTTGTGGAATAGAATCTTCATTGGGGAGAAATTGTCTCCCCGGAACCAATCCGATATAGGGGGATGAAGATGAACAACGGTTTGATTCTGCCTGCCCGTCCTCTGCTTGCAAATGAGGACGCTTCCCGAATAATTAAGGATTATGAACGGTTTCAGGGCGGCCTTCCGTCCGGAGTCGAATCTTATTTGCTTGAAACTTATGGGCTCGACGTCTCTTCCCGCTACGGAATTCATGCCATCCGGAATCCGTTCGGCAAGGCGTCGGGCCAATTGTCGTTAAATTTACGTCAAGTTCAGGATGATGCCGATGCCGGACTCGGCTTTGTCGTGCTTAAAACAGTGATTGCGGAAAATGCGGCGGGCACCCGCTCCATGGAAGAGTGGGCGGTGAAGGAAACCCGGATGATTGTGGACACAATCACGGGCAAGGAGACGGGGGAGCCGGGCTGGAACGTCACCTGGCAAGGGAGGGGATGGCACGGCTCGTTCCCGAGTTACCTGGAATTTGCCCGTCAAGCGCTGGAGATTGGTAAAACGGCCGGTATGGTGGTCGTTCCGTCCTGCAAATATCACTTGCCGGGTCCGGAAGAAGCCGAGTTCCGCATGGAAGAGTACCATCACACGACGAGAGGTTTATATGAAGTTTGGAAGGAGTGCGGATTCCCGGGCCCGCTGCAAATGGAAAAAGACTTCAGCCCTACGCTGGCCGGTTCAGGCCGGGCTAAACAGCAGGATACCGTGCTCCGCTGGCTGCGTGAAGTGCCGCACCGCATCAAGTCCTGTCTTCCGGACGGCGAACTCGTGCTTGGCATCAAGCTGATGAACACGGTGTTTGAAGACGACTTCCAGTTGAACGCATTCCGCGCTCTTTTGGAAGAGGGGGAAAGTGTGCCGGACTATGTCGTTTACGCCAACCGGCTCTATGACCAGGGACGTGAATTTGCCGGAAAAGTGGGCGCCGCTTATGGCGGTCCCGATCTAAGCCGGCGGAATTTACGGATCCTCACGGCGCTCCGGAGACTCGAACTGGAAGGAGACCTTCGGAAGCCGGTGCCGCCGGTGTCGGGTACCGGGAATGTTGGAACCGGCAAGATGGCGCTGGAATATGCGCTGCGCGGGGCGGAAAGCCTGCAAATGCATACGGTTTTTCAAAAGCCGGGCAGTGCCTATAGCATGAAACAGGGCTCAAAAACGGAACGGGCGCTTCATGATCTTTATTTTCATCCGGAGCACGGTCTTGTGGCCTGGATGCTTCATTTGCGGAATGCCGAGGATCTGGTCGACGCGGCCAATGTAACCTCGTTTAAAGATGTGGCTTCCTGGTACAGGGATAAGGGAAGAGACTGGTTTTTGAGGCAGTCGTGACAACTATACATAGTTAGTAGGAAATAGTGAATTAAGGAGGCGGCAGCATGGTTCTGACGATGGAGCAAAGAATGGCTAAAACCGTCCAAGCCATGACCGGCGGACTTATTCCGGCAGTCCCTGTTCCCAGACATAAAAACGGAGAAATCCACAGCGAGGCACAGGAGGCTTACGCGGGATATATGAGCCGGCAACAAATCGCGGGTGTCGCGGTATGGGTTCATACAGGCAGAGGACTTCATTTGCAGGCGGAGGAGCGAAAACGAATTTTTCAATCCTGGAAGTCACA
Source organism: Paenibacillus sp. FSL R5-0407 (assembly GCF_038009185.1). Classification (NCBI taxonomy): domain Bacteria; kingdom Bacillati; phylum Bacillota; class Bacilli; order Caryophanales; family Paenibacillaceae; genus Paenibacillus; species Paenibacillus sp. FSL R5-0407. The sequence goes on from NZ_JBBPAX010000001.1 coordinate 725,182, forward strand.
TTTAAATGAAGCGCAATTGCTTGTTGCCGGAGTAGGTTCATTAATTGACACTACGTTATCCGAACCTCTTCGTCTGCAAAAATGGCGGCAAAATAGTATCGCTATGGCGGAAGAGGCTGCTTCCGGTGGAGCCGATGCGCTGCTGGTTTTTCCCCCGGTGATTTTTAAGGAATTAGAGAGTTCCCGGCGGGATGCCGCGATCATCGAATATCATCGCGAGCTGTCAGCGCTTGGCGTTCCGTTGATTCTATTTTATTTGTATGAAGAAGCGGGAGGACTCGCCTATTCGAAGGAGGTACTGAGGGAGCTGCTCGGCATGCCGTCTGTCGTCGGCATGAAAATGGCCGCGCTGGACAGCGTGATGACGCTGCAGGAAGTGTCATCGCTCTTCTCGTCCGAATTTCCGGGCAAGCTGCTCATCACCGGGGAGGACCGGATGTTCGGCTATTCATTGATGTGCGGGGCAACCGGAGCACTGGTCGGCTTGGGAGCCGCTTTTCCAAATATCCAAAGCGACTTGATCACGGCCTACCGCAGCAAGGATTACCCCCTATTTATGGATTTGTCATCCAGAGTGGACGCTTATGCGATGTCGACGTTTACGCAGCCGATGGACAAATATATTTTGCGGATGCTGTGGTGTCTCGCACTGCAAGGGATTATCCCCCGGGAGGCTGCCCATGATATGAATGGGACTGGCTATGAAATGGAAGAGATGGAGCTGGAGATGTTGCGGCAAACGATACAACAATGCCGATTGCATTAGACGGCTTTAAATTTGGACCGATGTCGGTCATAATAGACTTGGAACATTTTGTTTAACACAACCCAACCTAAGGAGGAATTATTCATGCCTAACAATTTGCAGGACACTGTAAAACTTAACAACGGAGTAGAGATGCCATGGTTTGGTTTGGGGGTATACAAGGCTCAGGAAGGCGAAGAAGTCATCCAGGCCGTCAAAGCGGCGATTCGCGCCGGCTACCGCAGTATAGATACTGCTGCTGCATACAATAATGAAGAGGGTGTTGGACAGGCGATCCGCGAAGCGATGGAAGAGAACGGATTGTCCCGGGACCAAATCTTTGTGACTTCTAAAGTGTGGAACAACATGCAAGGCTATGAAACGACGCTGGAAGCTTTTGAAACCAGTTTAAAGAAATTGAACTTGGAGTACATCGACTTGTTCCTGGTTCATTGGCCGGTGAAGGGCAAATATAAAGAAACTTGGCGTGCGCTTGAAAAAGTTTATAAAGAAGGTAAAGTTCGCGCCATCGGTGTGAGTAACTTCCAGATTCATCATTTGGAGGATTTGCTGGCTGACGCGGAGGTTGTCCCGACTGTAAACCAAGTGGAGCTTCATCCGCAGTTGACCCAGAAAGAACTGTTGAAGTTCACAAAGGAGAAGGGCATTGTTTTGGAAGCTTGGTCCCCGCTCGGACAGGGTAATCTGCTTGAGAACGAAACCCTGGTATCCATCGGTAATAAATACGGAAAAACCGCGGCACAAGTTATTTTGCGCTGGGATTTGCAGGTTGGCGTCATTACGATTCCGAAATCGGTCAACGAAGGACGGATTAAAGAGAACGCCGACATTTATGATTTCGAGTTAAGCGCCGAGGATATTGCGGCTATCGATGCATTGAACCTGAATCAACGGTTCGGGTCGGATCCGGATAATTTTAATTTCTAATTTATAGACAAAGATAGAAGATCGGATGGAGAGATTGACATGAACAAAGAGGCAGCAGGCAAGCCTACTGCGCAGGCTATGACGGTATATCCGATCCTGTTTGCGATCAGCATGGTACACCTTCTTAACGACACGATGCAATCGGCTATTCCGGCCTTGTTCCCGATTCTGAGAGACTCACTGACGCTAAGCTACGGACAGATTGGCTGGATTTCGTTCGCCATGAATATTACGGCATCGGTGTTCCAGCCGCTGGTCGGGCTATACTCGGACATCCGTCCCCGTCCGTACATATTGCCGCTCGGGGTTTGCTTTACCCTGATCGGCGTTGTGATGTTGGCATACGCCCCAGCTTATAGCATTATTCTGCTGGCTGTGGCTTCGATCGGGCTGGGTTCCTCCGTGTTTCATCCGGAATCCTCCCGAGTTGCGTATCTGGCAGCAGGGGAGCGCCGCGGTTTGGCGCAGTCGATTTTCCAGGTTGGCGGCAACATCGGAACCTCGTTGGGACCGCTTATGACGGCGCTCATCTTTATTCCGCTGGGACAACGCAGCGTGGTTTGGTTCGCTTTTGCGGCGATTGCGGCGATCATTATTCAGTTTTTTGTCGCCCGTTGGTACGCCTCGCTGAATGTGCGGCCCCGTCCGCGCCGTGCTGCCCAGAACCCGAGCGAAACACAGAGAACCGGACTGAGCAAAAGGAAAGTAGGTTTGGCTATTTCCGTGCTGATTCTGCTGCTTTTCTCCAAAAATGTGTACTCCATCAGCATTTCAAGCTTCTACGCCTTCTTCATGATGGATCATTATGGCGTCGGCAAAAGTGCCGCCCAGTGGTACGTGTTCGCTTTCCTTGCGGCCGCTGCCGTAGGAACGTTTTTCGGTGGCCCGATGGCCGACCGCTACGGGCGCAAGAACATCATCTGGCTCTCGATTCTCGGAGCGGCTCCGTTCTCGCTGCTGCTGCCTTACGCCAACTTGTTTTGGTCCGGCGTACTCGTCGTGCTGGCCGGGTTCATCATGTCTTCCTCTTTTTCAATTATCGTCGTCTATGCGCAGGAATTGCTTCCGGGCAAGGTCGGCCTCGTGTCCGGCCTGTTCTTCGGACTTTCCTTCGGCCTGGGTGGCCTCGGCTCGGCGGTGCTCGGCCATTTTGCAGACCAGTGGGGCATCTTCTTCATCATGCAGCTTTGCTCCTACTTGCCGTTGATCGGGTTACTGACCGTGCTGCTGCCCAAGGATGAAGCGTTGAAGTCGGCGGTATGATCATTGATCACTCCAATCAAGTACAGTTTTACGAAATGCGGTTATGTTCCGATGAGGATATAGCCGCTTTTTTGTGTTTAATGAGGGTAGCTGGTCAGGAGCCAGCAATAGAAAAGCCAATGAGCCAAATGTAACGGACATAGCGGACGTTAATTCCTGTTATTTTGCGAGTTTAGGAATTTAACGGACAGGAGAGCCGTTAAACGTTGGATTGCATCGACTTTGACGCTGTTTTGATGGAAATAAGGTCTCCTGTGACCGTTAAACTGAAATCCAAGTGATTTTGACTTCAATAGAGTCCCGTGTGTCCGTTAGAAGTCGAAGAGTAAGCGTAGATAACGAAGAAGTGTAAATTAAGAGAAGTGTGGATTAGAGAAAGTGTGGATTAAGGTGAAGCGCAGATTAAGAGGAAGCGTAGATAAAGAAGGAGCTGTCGATAAAGAAGGAAGCGAGGATTAAGAAGGAAGCTACACAAAGAAGAAGCGAAGAGTAATCTAAAACTGAATGTACCAGCCTCCGGTTTTTCTGATGTATAATATAGGAACTGTTGGTTTCGGAAGTTTAGTTAGGGAGGAGGGGATGGGTTGCAGAACGTAAAGCTCATGGCTGACTTTCATATTTCCAATGTCGATGACTTGAAAAGAGCGATCGGCAAACAGCCGGAAATGATGGCTGATCTGGAGGCGGTTGCTGCGCTAGGGTTGCCCCAGGGCTGCATTGCGGCGGGATATTTCCGCAATTTTGTCTGGGATGTTTTGCATGGATACACTGTAAGAACTCCGCTACATGATGTCGACGTGCTTTATTACGACCCGGATTTCCTGGAGGAAGAGGCGGAAAAAGAATACGACGCCCGCTTACGAGAAATAAATTCGTCGCTGAATTGGTCGGTCAAAAATCAGGCACGGATGCATCTGAAAAATGGTGAACCGCCCTACCGTTCGGTCGAGGATGCCATGCTGCACTGGCCTGAGACGGCAACTGCCATAGGTGCCCGGCTAAAAGACGGCGCAGATGGTGTAAATATTGATATTGTGGCACCGTTCGGCTTGGATGATCTACTTGGTTTTCAAGTAAGGCAAAGTCCGTTTTTTCAGAATCGCAACGTTTTTATGGACAGGATCAGAGATAAGGAGTGGCTGCCGATCTGGCCGAGCCTTCAGGTTGTAGCGTTAAGGGAGAATGAATTATGACTTTTATCCGCAGTTTATTGCAATTCGCCTGGCTGCAGGCGTTGTGCTGCATTTTTCCGGTCGTTATTTTCGGGACGCTGGCATTGACGAAAGTGGTATCGATTCCCGGTCTGCATCGGTATGATCTCATTTTACTGATCTGCTTGCTTGCTCAAGTGGGCATGGTCGTGTTCAAACTGGAAACGATGGACGAACTGAAGGTCATCTGCGTGGTCTGGAATTGTTCAAAGTACATATGGGCTCCTGGTCGTATCCGGGGGAAGGATGGAGCAAGGTAGGCGGAGTTCCGCTATACAGCGGGTTCATGTATGCCAGCGTTGCAAGTTACATTTGCCAGGCTTGGCGCAGGATGGACCTGCAAATGACCGGTTGGCCCAGAGCGATTTATTCGGTGCTGCTTTGCGCGGCGATTTACTTTAACTTTTTTACGCATCATTTTATCGGAGATTACCGATGGATTCTGACGGGACTGCTGGTGATTGTGTTTATTCGGACCCGCGTACATTTCACGGTGCTGGGCAGAACCTATTGGATGCCGTTGACGTTGTCTTTTTTGCTGATCGGCTTCTTTATCTGGGTGGCGGAAAATATTTCGACGTTCCTCGGAGCCTGGAGCTATCCGGATCAAGAGAAGGTATGGCGGCTCGTGCATATCGGCAAAATCAGCTCCTGGTTCCTGCTCGTCGTCATCAGCATAATCATCGTCGCGCAGTTGAAACGGGTAAAAGCAGGGATGACGGGGAACTAGCGATTCGCAAATTGATACATGGGAGAGAGTCGGTTCATGAATAAATCCAAAGGATATTTCTATTATTTGCTGTGGATTCTCGGCGCGCTTGTCCTGGTCTACTACGGCAACCGTTTTGTGGGGATGATGGAACAAAATCCGGAGAAGGTTCTGAAAATCAGTTACAGCCTGATCGGCAATATCGTCTACGGCCTAGTTCTCGGTGCTTATGTCAGCCTGCTTGGAGGCTTGCCGAACAAAAGAAAGTTTCATCGTCCGCTTTTCTTTTTCGTGGTCATCCCGAGTTTAATTTTAATGCTCTATCCAGTGCTGAACCTGTACCTAAAAATGCCCTATTACTCGTTATATAAAGATGTGGCGGCCCAAGAGGGATATTTCTATTTTTCCATGCTCTGCGGCCTGGGATTGATGAAGAGCTTGTTCGGCAGCCGTTAAGAAATTGCAATGCAGTTATAACCCGAAGGCAATCAGCAGGGTATGGAAGTATTGCCAATATATTAAGGAGAACGGGGGATTCCGGAATGGGAAAAGTGCTCGTGTTGGGCGGAACGAGGTATTTTGGCAAAAGACTGGTGAACTTGCTGCTTGAGGAAGGCGTTCATGAAGTAACGGTGGCGACTCGCGGATTGACCGAGGCGGAATTTGCCGGACCGGTGAATCGGCTGGTCTTGGACCGCAGTGATGAATCATCCCTGGCCAAAGCGGCGGAAGCAGGTCCGTGGGATGTGATTTACGATAACATCTGTTATTCGCCGAATGAAGCGATGGCAGCGGTGCGCGCTTTTGAAGGACGGGTGGGGCGTTATGTTCTAACTTCCACGCTGTCCGTATACGGCTTCGGCAAGTCTCCGCTGAGTGAAGAGGATTTTAACCCCTATGAATACAAGTGGGCTGCAGGAGAACGGGGCGAGATGGAATACGGGGAAGCCAAAAGACAGGCTGAGGCGGCGCTCCTTCAAGAGGCAAGTTTTCCCGTGGCAGCCATGCGGATTCCGATCGTGCTCGGGCCGGATGATTACACCCGGAGACTTCACTTCCATGTGGAACGGGTCATGAACGGGACGCCGATCGGTCTGCCGAATGCAGAGGCCGCAATGTCGTTTATTTCCTCGGCGGAAACGGCGTCGTTCCTCCGCTGGCTGGGTAGCTCGGATTTGACGGGCCCGGTGAATGCCAGTTCGGATGGGGAACTGACGATTTCCCGATTGCTTGCTATGATTGAACGGGAAACCGGAAACAAGGCGAGAGTTCTTTCCGAGAACGAGGCTGGGCCTGAGAACGAGTCGCCGTTCGGTGTCCCTTCCTCCTGGGTGATGGATACCACCAAAGCGAAGGCAGCAGGATATGACTTTGATAATGTGATGGACTGGATGCCGGATCTGATCAAGCAAATCGCAGCGGGTCAAGCGTGATCGAGTCGGCCTAGCCAAATTAATATAAAGGAGTTAATTATACCAATGAGACCGATTTGAGTTTATCGCTTCTTCGCATTCATTTCTTAGTCCCTGGTAGGTTACACGTTACACCCGGGAACTAACTACACAATTGAATAAGGAGCGGACAAAGTATGTTCAAACGGTCTTTTTACTATTTATGGGGGTCGCAGACGTTGTCCAACACCGTCGATGTCCTCTATTTGGTTGCACTTACAACCTTTATTCTGGATCAGACGGGTTCCGTCGTCTTTGCGACGCTGGTACCTTTTTTGCGGGTGACCTCACAATTGTTCAGTGGGTTAATCGCCCCTCTGATGGTGGATAGATACAGGCTCCCGTTCTTGCTTACTGTATCTCAGTGCGGTCAGTTTATACTGTTCGTCCTGCTGGCGGGATATCTGTCGCCATGGGTAGGAGGGGAGCAAATCCTGCCGGTCTATACGATCATCATCTGTATTTCGTTTCTCGACGGCTGGACGACTCCCGCCCGCAATGCGTTGGTACCGCGGCTCGTGGCTGATCAAGCTCTGATGAAGGCGAATGGCATAGTGGCCACGACCGACCAGATCGTACAATTTGCAGGTTGGGCGATCAGCGGTGTGCTGGTCGCAGCGTTCGGCTCCTTTCCGGTTCTGGTTGTCGTGGCGGTTGGCTACGGCTTAGCCATGGCGGTCACATTATTGATCGAGGATCCGACCGAACCGAAACGTCGTACTTTTTGGGACGTGCGCACGGGGAAAGATCAAGCCAGCCGTACAACGGTAATTGGCGAGCTTGATGAGGGGGCAGGACAGGCAGAGATAAAACCTCCTTCCCGCTGGGATACGCTAAAAGAAGGTTGGGTCGCCCTGTGGAAATCACCTCGTCTGCGATCATTGACCTTGATGGACATGACCGACATGCTTGGCGGATCCGTCTGGGTCGGAGCGTTTATGCTGGTGTTCGTTAATGAAATCCTGCTCAAAGATGAGCAGTGGTGGGGTTATATTAATGCCAGTTATTTTGCGGGAGCCGTCATCGGCGGCTTGCTGGTCGTCGCTCTCGTGGAACGGCTGGAAAAACGAATATTTGCGGTGATGCTGCTAGGCATGCTGGGTTACGCCGTATTGACGGTCTGGTTTGCATTGAATGATTTTGCGCCGCTGGCATTGCTTATCGTCCTGTTGACCGGACCCTTCACGGAGCTTGCCGCTGTCTCCAGAAGGACCTTGATTCAGCGAAGTGCAAGTCCGGAGCTTCTGCCAAAAGTATTTTCCGCCCAGTCCACGTTGCTAAATACCGTTTTTGGACTTTCTCTGCTGTTTATGAGCGGTGTGGCCGAGTGGTTCGGTATTGTAAATATGTATCTGTTCGCTGCTGCGATCAGCGTATTGGCGGCGGGGGTCGGCTGGCTTAACCGGAGGGCATTTGTAGGAACTGTGAAAGAGAGTATTGAAGGTGAAGCAGAGTAATTTAAAGTGAATTTTTGGTTCGCAAAGAAAAGTGGCAGTTGTTTGTGAATAGATTGTCCTTTGGAGACGGATTATTTTAAGAAAATGTCCACCAAAAGGTGGACATTTTCTGATTAGTTTTTTGCCTTCTGACTATTTTAAATATCCGTATATAGTGGTATTAGTATTGTGAATTGCTGGATATAGATGTTCTGCTTGCCAGACGCTATATGTACCAATTGTCCACTTTTAGGTGGACAATTTCATGTTTTTGTCCACGAAGAGTGGACGTTAAGTGCTGTAATTGACGGTAGAGGAGACTTTGAAGTTGGAGTATATTGCTGGATTTATTTTTTTACTTACTTTGGTGTTTGTCATCTGGCAGCCCAAGGGGCTCGGCATAGGATGGTCCGCCATGGGCGGAGCGGTGCTGGCTTTGGCTTTTGGGGTAGTAAGCTTCACGGATGTAGGGGATGTAACGGCGATTGTCTGGAACGCCACGTTAGCCTTCGTTGCGATTATTATCATATCGATTTTGCTTGATGAAATCGGCTTTTTTGAGTGGTCAGCGCTGCATATGGCTTCACTAGCCGGAGGGAGCGGCAAGCGGATGTTCGTTTATGTCATTTTGCTTGGTGCAGCCGTGTCGGCTTTGTTTGCAAACGATGGCGCTGCCCTGATTTTGACGCCGATCGTGTTGGCCATGGTTCGGGCGCTTCGATTCGATGACCGGATGGTGCTGCCGTTCATTATGGCTAGCGGTTTTATTGCGGATACCACCTCGCTGCCGCTCGTGGTCAGCAACTTGGTGAATATCGTTTCCGCCGATTATTTCGGCATCGGATTCATGGAATATGCGATCCGCATGTTCGTACCAAACCTGGTTTCGCTTGGAGCGAGCATGCTGGTACTTTACCTGTTTTTCCGTAAGCAAATTCCGGGCAATTATGACCTGACACACTTGAAAAAACCGCAAGATGCCATCCGCGATCCGCGCATGTTCAAACTGGCCTGGATCATTCTCGGTCTGCTGCTAATCGCCTACCTGTCTGCTGAATTCATTGGAATTCCGGTATCGCTGGCTGCAGGGGCTGTGGCTTTATTTTTTATAATAGCTACGCGTCGCAGTCCTGCGGTTGAAACCCGGCGAGTGATTAAAGAAGCGCCTTGGTCCATTGTTGTTTTTTCCATCGGGATGTATGTCGTGGTGTATGGGCTTCGCAATGTCGGTTTGACCGCTCACTTGGGGGATGTCATTCAGTGGCTGGCCGATCAGGGGGTATATGCCGCCACGGTCGGCATGGGCTTCATTGCTGCCATCCTTTCATCGGTGATGAACAACTTGCCTACCGTTATGATCGATGCACTTGCTATTCATAGTACGAATACCGAAGGACTGGTGCGGGAAGCGCTGGTTTATGCGAACGTCATTGGCTCCGATCTCGGGCCGAAAATCACGCCGATCGGCTCCTTGGCCACCTTGTTGTGGTTGCATGTTTTATCCAAGAAAGGGATCAAAATTACTTGGGGCCGGTATTTTAAAACCGGTATTCTGCTGACGGTGCCGACCTTGTTCATTACGTTAAGCGGGCTCTATGTGTGGTTGATGATTATTTCATAGAGCAAGTTTATCAAAGTGAAATATTACTATTTACATTTGGAATTCCTATTGTATAATGGCTGTAACTTAATGCTTCGAACAATAAGGACGCAAACACTTCGCCGTGGTTGCGTCCTTATTTTTATTTGTACAATTCATCACTCACAGGAGGAAGAATTATGATACGAAAATTAGGCTTTGCGGCAGATGACCGTTTGTTAATCATCAATGCAGACGATTTTGGCATAACAAAAGGAACCAACGAAGCCATTGTTAGTTTGTTCGAAAATAACTCCATTACATCCACATCGATTATGATGCCTTGCTTGGACTCAAATGAGGCAATTGAGTTAAGCAATCTAAAGGGGGTAAGGAATATTGGGATACATCTTACTCTTACAAGTGGTGGGTCGCAATTTTATAAGCCTGTATGTCAAAAAAGAACATTGAATAGTTTAATCACAGAAGAAGGTTATTTTCACATTGACAGTGCTTATCTAGAAAAAAACGCCGATGAGAGCGAGGTTCGCATGGAGCTTGAATCTCAAATTAATAGTGCCATCTTAAAAGGGATGGATCCGACTCATTTGGATAGCCATGGCGGGAGCGTTATGGGATTATCCACCGGAAGAGATTTCTTGGAGATTACATTTGATTTATGTGAAAAATACCGGCTGCCGTTCAATTTACCTAAGCGGATCGTAGAACAGCCTTTCATTAATCCAGATCAGCTGAACTTATTTCATAAACGAATTTCTTCGGCAAAAGACAGAGGAATCTTACTGATTGATGACATAGTCTCCCTCCCATATGGTTTCGATTCCAACACAGGATACAGTACAATGAAGGATCTGATGGCCGACATGTTAAAAAATTTAAAACCCGGAATTACTCAGTTGACTGTTCATCCAGCTAAAATAACAGAGCAGTTAAAAGCGATAACGAGCTGTTTTAGAGAAAGGGAAATGGAGTATGATCTATTGAATGATATTGAAATTAAGCAATTGATTAAGAATGAGCGGATTAAGCTTATATCGTGGAATGACATTCGGGATTTGCAGAGAAGATTAGTCTAAGTTTACACCCACCCTCCCATATGCCACAATGGAGTCAGCACAGTGACACTCGTATTTCAATTACTACATATATAACAAACATTCCAAGGAGGAATTTTGATGAGAATCGGGATAATCGGATTAGGAGATATTGCGCAAAAGGCGTATTTGCCGGTGATTACGGCGCGGGAGGATATCGAGCTTGTGTTCTGTACCCGAAACAGGGAGACGTTGGGGCGGCTGTCCGCTAAGTTCCGGGTCCGGGAAGCGGTGCAGACGGTGGAGGAATTGATCGCGTCGGGCATTGATGCGGCGTTTATTCATTCGTCAACGGAGTCGCATGTCGTCATAGCGGAGCAGTTGATGCGCAGCGGGGTTCACGTCTACGTGGATAAACCGATTTCCTATCATTACGAGGAAGCAGAGAGACTGACGGCGCTGGCCGAGCAGCTTGGCGTAATACTCATGGTCGGCTTTAACCGCCGGTTTGCCCCGATGGTGGCGGCGATGAAGGAGAAGAATGATCGTCGCATGGTTATGCTGCAAAAAAATCGCCTTTTCTCGCCGGACTTCGCTCGCAGATTCGTGTATGACGATTACATTCATGTTATTGATACGATCCGGTTCATGGCCCCGGGGGAAATTATCGGAGCACCGCGAATCTCCACGTTCGTACAAGAAGGGAAATTATATCACGCCCAGTTGCAATTGGAAGGGAACGGTTTTGTCTGCACCGGAATTATGAACCGGGATTCGGGAACGAATGATGAGATTCTGGAGGTCATGAATCCGGGGAACAAGTGGATTGTAGACGGTCTGAACACGACGGCCCATTTTGCCGGCGGAGAAGAGTCCAGGCAGAAATTCAATGACTGGGAGCCGGTGCTGTCCCGCCGGGGATTTACGCAAATCATCGATCATTTTTTGACCTGTGTCCGTGAAAATAAACAGCCTTCCATTTCCCTGAAGGACGCGTTGGAAAGTCACCGTATCTGCGAACTCATTGTCGAGCATGCGGAGAAAAACGGCGGATTCCCTTGGGAGAAACGCTAAGCCGTAACAGGCTCCAATCCATTTAGCGGGCAACTATTTGTCTTCAATAAGCGTTTATATTGCATACCCTCGCGCATTTTTGCGACTCCAACAGGAAAGGAAATGCAATGAAACGAATCATTTTTGTTATCGTGCTGGTATTGGTGGCGGGGAGCTGGGGAGGCAATTTGTGGTTCTATCACAAGTCCCAGCTGCCGGAGCCGGTTTTTTTCAACCATTATATAGAAGTGGAAAATTCGCCGGGCTTCTCCTTCGATCTGTTGTATTTGGAGAATAAATCGGCCAAAACGAAAATAAATTGGATCGAGATTCCCGAGCTTCCCAATGTTCAGATTTGGCCGAACCCGGCAGTAAACACTTACACCCATCAGACCCAAGGCACGATGCGTGTGGAAATTATGGATTTTGATCTGGTACAGCCCGAATTTCCCGAAAATGGACCTTTGGTGATTCATCGGGTTGTTGCGCATTTTGACGATAATTCCTCGAAAGAAATGGAAATCGGTGAAATCCGGGTGCATCCTGCCGACCCGAAGCCTGGAGAAGCTCCGCTTCAAGGCTCATCCTGGGGCTCTTCTTCGGAGAAAGCGGGGTATACCCGGTTCAAGTTTACGAAAGATGCCCGGTTGACCGGCATAACTTCCGCTTATTTGCCGCAGTTGTCGGACCGGTTAAATGTGATCCTGGATGCCGCGAGCATTCGGAATCTGGAGCAAAAGGAGATTAATTTCTCCTCACAAGGTATTTATAGCGGCGTCCCCTTGGAGAAGGTTCCTTTTCCTCTAAGTTTCAAGTCCGGGGAATGGGCTACTGTCACGTATCAGCTTGATCTTCCTGATAGCGCCGGCCCGGTCGCTAAGACGGATGTATATCGCTTCCTTTTGTATATGGAGCTGGAGACAGACCAGGGAGTTTCGTCCAAAGAACGAATATTCGTGGATTTCGCTCCTTATCTGACCAATCGGGAAGTTGCCGACTTTGTGAAAGACAGGAGGTCGGGACTATGAAGACTTTATTTTACCGAATCGGTTATGGCATGGTTTTTGTCATTTTTAACATTCGAGTAGTGGTGGACCTGCTCCCTAATGTCATTGGGTACCTTATGATCTTGTCGGCTTTGTCGGAATTACGAAAAAAAGAACACAGCTTTACTCTTGGGATGTGGGCGTCGTTGGCGCTGAGCGTAATCTCGATCCCGAGTTTTTTTCAGGCTCATGAGTTGCACTTGAATCAACCGGTATTGTCCCTGAACTTTCTTCTGGTTCTCAATCTGGCCGAAACACTCTTGCAGTGGGTTCTCATTTATAGTATCTGCGACGGAAGCTTTAAACTGGCGGGTATCCGGGGAAAAGGGGACCTGGCCAGTTCGATCCGGTTTCGTTGGCGGTTTTACTTCGGCTGTTCCGCTCTTTACATGATCGCTTATCCTTTCGTATTGAACACTCAGGAGGTAGCGGTTGTCTTGTTTAGCAGCGTAGCTACATTCATCGCCATGTTTATGATTATGCTGGTGATCCGTCGTGCCGGCAGGGAGCTGTCGGTACCGTTTGAGCGAAGTGTATGAGTGGCGGGAACAGGAGGAACTTAGTAAGTTGGGTTTATTGAACTGGCAGGCTGACAGCAAGAGATGAAAGGATGTGAAGCAATTGTTCGAAGATCTTAATGAACGCATGGCCGAACTGAAGGAACAGGGACGCAAGAAGGAAAAGTGGGAGAATCGTCTGAATCAGTTGAAACAAGAGGTTTCCCGTATGGAAAAGTCCAGGCAGGAAGCCAGAAACAGATTGGCAGCGGAAGAAAAGGACGTCGACCGGCTCACCGGCATGTCTTTGTCCAATATGCTGTATACGATGATTGGAAAGAAAATGGAGAAGCTGGATGAGGAGCAGAGGGAGGTCGTGTCGGCCCGGCTAAGATATGAAGAGGCGGATCGGGCGGTCCGGGATGCGGAGGAGCAAATCGGGCAGTTGGAACGTCAGCTTCAAGAGGTCAAGTTTTGGAAAAACGACTACGACCGCATTTTCCAGTCCAAGGAGAAGCAGATTCTTGACAGCGACCCTGAGCTCATGGACCTGGCGGAGCGTCAAGCTGTGCTTACTGTGGAAGTCAGGGAACTGGACGAGGCTGTCCGGGCCGGCCGTTCGGTTCAGGACGATCTTGCCCGAGCGGAAGAAGGGCTTCAATCGGCACGAAATTGGGGAACTTACGATATGTTAGGCGGCGGTATGCTCTCCACGCATATTAAACACGGCCGGATCGACGAGGCGATGGATCATATTTACGCGGCGCAAACCAATTTGCGGAGGTTCGAAAAGGAACTCCAGGATGTGGGCGGCAGTTTGAATACGGCCGGGCTGGAGGTAGGCGGGTTGTTAAAATTCTCGGACTATTTCTTCGACGGCTTGATTGCCGACTGGATGGTCCAAGGCAGAATTAAGGATGCACTGGAGCAAGTGCAGGGGAGACGGCGGGAAATCGGACGCTTGGTCTCCGAACTGACTTCGACTAAGCAGCGTACGGAGAACGAGCTGGCCACGGTTCGCCGGAAGTACGTGCAATCGGTGGAAATGTATAAGTAGGGCGCTATATCAGATGGTCTATTTCAAATAGATGTGGGGCAAGTAAGTAAAATGTTCTTACAATCGCTGTTCCCGTCATATTCTCAAATGATCAGTATAGCAAATCCCCCCTGCAGCATCTTCAATGATGCCGCAGGGGGGATTTTTCATGCTGGTGTTAGGAATCTCTTTGCGTTGCCACTCGATACTTAGGCACGCAAATCAATTTCGAACGTCTTGATTTCATAAGGGTTCAGGACGAAGGAAACCGCCGCATTTGATTGCCACTCTTCCTCCGAACGTTCCATCAGATCGCATTCTCGCCAAGCGGCGATGGTCAGATCGCTTTCCAATTGGAGCGCTTTGCGGCTGCCCGAGAAGTCGTGCACGCGGACGATGACGGTGTCGCGGTCCTCGGCTTTTTTCACCGCAGAGATCATCGCCGTACGGCCGGACAGCTTGAACATGGAGCGTGCCGCGGTCGAAGCGGCAGCGCCTTCCGACACGCGCAGCGGATTGTTCAAATGCCACGCTTCCTGTACGGTATCGCCCTGCAGCCAGTCCCCTTGATGCGGGAACAGTGAGTAGGTGAACCGGTGGTAACCTTGATCGGCTTCGATATCCGGGTGAATCGCGCATTTGATCAACGACAGCCGTAGCACATTATCCTTGATATCGTATCCGTATTTACAGTCGTTCATGAGACTCACGCCGTAGCCCTTGTCGGACAGATCCGCCCATTGGTGGCCGACGGTCTCGAATCGGGCCGCATCCCAGCTCGTATTCCAGTGCGTCGGCCGTTTCACGTTGCCGTACTGCACATCATAAGTCGCTTCCGTGGAACGGATGTCGACAGGGAAGGCCACTTTGAGCAGTTGCTGGCGTTCATGCCAATCGGCTTCGGTGACGAAGTCGATTCGGCGGCTAGCAGCGTACAGGATCATGTCTTGTTCGATCTTGGACTGTCCGTAGGTCCAGCTAAAGTGAACCACGGTGCGGATTGGACCGGATTCGGTCACACGGCAGTCTTGAAGATCTCCGAGCTCCCGCGATTTTTGCTGATAGAAAATATCGATATCCCAGGCTTCATGGGCGAGAGGCTTATCCTCGAACAGCTGGAACAGGTTGCCCCGCTGGCCGGCGGCAAGCACTTCTCTTTGTTCCTCCCGGTCATACAGACGCGTCAACTGACCCTGCTCATTCCAGTCCAGTTCATAGAATGGAGTGGTAATTCCACGCTCCCGCAGAACGAACGGAGATGGCTGCTCCGCAGGGGTTGCAGCGGCAGCGTTGAACCGGATAATAGCGAATCCGAGGGACGGAATATCCGGCACTTCCACGCTCCAAACGTTATCGCCTCGCTGTACGGATAATCGGTTGCCGGATTCGTCGGTCCAAACGCCGGACTCCATACCGGGCTGAACCGGAATTTCCGCAAGCCGGGTTTCCGTCCAAGGCGAGGAGTTCCATACCGTAAAGATTCTGGAGGATATTTTGTCCGTGTCAGCATCGTCATTATGATTTCCCGCTGTACCTAGACTCACGGCCGCGCTAACAGCAGCTTCCCATGCCTGCATTCCGAGTAGTTCCGCTTCCTCATATTCGATTTTGCTGTCTTCGTAGACTTCCCGGATCGAAGAGCCCGGAATGATGTCATGGAACTGGTTCCGCAAAATGATCTTCCAGCCCTCATGCAGCTTCGCGCCGGGGTACGACGCCCAGTTGCCGTTCATTGCGCTTTGCATGGCGTTTAGCCATTCCGCTTCACGATACAGAAGCTCCAGCTTGCGGTTCATCCGCTTATTGTGCGCCTGGCTCGTATACGTCCCCCGGTGATATTCGAGATACAGCTCACCGTCCCATGTATGCACATAGCTGTCGCTTTCAGCGACCGTCTCGCCGAGCTTGCGGAAATAATCGCCGGCTGTGCCGGTGCCGAGATTCGGCATTCCGGGCAGCTTGTCGAGCCGGCGCCGCATCTCCAGCATGTCGCGGTTGACGCCGCCGCCGCCGTCCCCATAACCGTAAGAGAGCAGGAGCTCTTGGTTCAGCTCTTTATCGCGGTAGGCGTCCCAGCTGCCTTTTACCGTTTTCGGGGTGATTTGGCCGTTATACGTATAGAACCAGGAACCCGGCTGGGACCATGGCTCGGTGGTGGTGATGAAGTGGGTCAGAATTTCAGTCCCGTCGATGCCGCGCCATTTGAACGTATCATGCGGCATCCGGTTGTACTGGTTCCAGCTGATCTTTGTCGTCATGAACGTATGGATGCCCGACTTTTTCAAGATTTGCGGAAGGGACCAGCTGTAGCCAAATACATCGGGCAGCCACAAATAATCGCAGTCGGCTCCGAATTCCTGCTTGAAGAAACGGGTGCCCACCAGCAGCTGACGCACGAGCGATTCGCCGGAGGTCAGGTTGCAGTCGGCTTCCAGCCACATGCCGCCGCCGGCTTCCCAGCGGCCTTCCGCAACGCGTTCCCGGATGGATTCGTACAGCTCCGGATAGTCTTCCTTCACGTAATCGTAAAGCTGAGGCTGAGTCTGCAAAAAAGTATATTCCGGATACATTTCCATCAATCGCATCACCGTGGAGAAGGAACGGGCGCATTTTTCGCGGGTATGCTTCAGGCGCCAGAGCCAAGCCACGTCGATATGAGTGTGACCGACGCACGTAATGTTCACCAGGGACGATTTATCCATCCCGGCGATTTTGTCGTTGAGAAAATCTCTTGCCGCATGGAGTGATTCGTAAAACTCATCCGATCCGGGTATCCGCCAATCGATCAAAGCCAGAGACTGGTCGGCAGCTTGCAGCAGCTTGGCCCGCTCAGGCAGGTTCTCGTCCAGCACATTCACCGTTTCAGAAATTGCCAAAATGGTGTAGTAGTAATCGTCGACGGCCTCATCCAGCCAGCAGATCTCCGCCAGCTTGACGCCGTGAGTCTGGTTTCTCGGCTGCCCGCCGCCTTCAAGTCCGGACCATAGACGGAAAAGCAGTTGCTGCTTCGTCCCGGCCAGAGTCTCCGGCAGGAATACTTCTTTATGATTGGAATCCACGCCCTGATATGGCTTGCCCTGCAAATAAAACAGGGATTCGAAGCCGGAGTTGTTACCTGCCCCGGTTTCGCCGAAATCAAAGCGGCCAAGTATTTTATGTTCCGCCCATTCTTGAGGGATATCAACTTCAGAAAATAGCCACAAGTACAAGTCGCGGCCGCTCCAGGTATCTCCGGTCTTCATGGTGTCCCATGTATCCGAAACGGCTGGGATCGAAGGATTGATTTCTTTACGTTCGTCTTCAAGACGGTAGAAGTAAGGAATCGGTCTGCTGTCGCGGTACCGGTAGGACGATAGCTCGTGGATGCGTGATTGCAGTTTCTGCTGAGTGAGAAACATCAGGAAAGAACCCCCTTAAATTATCTTAGGGGCAAGCGTAGAAAAGAAAGGAAGGCGAAGCCACATGACGGACTTCGTAACTTTATGTTGAGGTGATCTTAGGGGATCAAGGTCTATTATAGTCAGGGGCCGCCAAGAATTCAAATATTAAAATAGCTGGTATCGGCTTCCAGAAAATACGGATTGCACTCAAGCGCTTGGCGGTGATACACTGAAACGCGAACCAAAAAACGTCAGGACAGGAAGTGTCCCGCTTTGAACAAATTTCGCCGTTTTTATCTGAATCACTTGAAACGGAAAATGTTTAACAAAATTATTTTACTGTATTCCGCCATTATGATGATCTTGTTCCTGATTGCCGCCGTAATGGCGTACGAGTTCCAGGTACAGCGGATCATTCGGGAGGAGACCGACGCCAATTTAAAGACCGCGCATGTGCTCAGCATTTACTTGAACCGGCAGTATGAGAACATACAGAACACGGTGCAGCAAATATACGGCGATGCGGCGTTAAGTGATGACCTGGTCTATTTTTTGAATAACCGGTATGAAAGTTATCTGAGCCATCGTTTGAATTTATTCAGCAGGCCGGGAGAACAGCGTATTCGCTCATTCAGCTCGCTTCTGAAATCTTATCTGGAACAAAATCCGGGGGCTACGGGGGTTACGATATATAGCTATCCGTTAGACTTTTACATGCAAATCCGCCCGGAAAGCCAGCAGCTGAAATATGAAACCGGTTCCAAGAGCGAGTGGGAAAAATGGTTTGAACGCCGCAAAATTTATGCTTGGGATACGATTCATCAGTATGGGCGGTTTTGGGATACCGTCGATCCTGCCGCGTCCCGAATGAGGTATTCTTATTCCCGTGAGCTTCAGGATCCCTGGACGCTGGATAAGATGGGGATGATGATGGTTGAATTCGATGCCGGGCAAATATCCGCTTGGCTTAATTCCCGTGCGCCTGAAGTGCATGGCCGGATCCTGGTGATGAGTTCTCAGGGAACGGTTATTTATGATTCTCAGACAACGGATAGCTACTTCGGACAGACTTATCCGTACCAGGCCAAGCTTGATAATACGGGAAAATGGATTCAACTGGACGAAATGTCCAAGGTGAATGTGCTGAGTGTCGGAAATGCGGAATTGTCGGTCGTCGGTATCGTGTCCAAATCATCGATACATGACAGTACGGTTTCTTTGAGGAACAGCCTGATTATCGTTACGCTGCTGTTCATCGCCGCCAGCTTTATTATTACGAGTACGATCATGCGAAAATACTCCAAGAAAATCCAGCGTATCATCCGTTCCATGAGCCGGATCGGGGAAGGCGACCTCACCACGCGGATCCAGATGCCCGGCGAGGATGAGCTTCAGCAGATTTCGCAGCGCGTGAACGATATGTGCGAGCGGCTGGAGCTTTATATCGACAAGATGTATACGTCGGAAATCCGGCAGAAGCATGCCGAGCTTGTCGCGCTTCAGTCGCAAATCCATCCTCATTTTCTGTACAACACTTTGGAATCGATCCGGATGAAGGCGTATTCTTCCGGAGCCAGAGATGTGGGGCAAATGATTTACAGCTTATCCGTCATGTTCAGAAGCATGGTCAAAAAGGATACGATCGTGACGATTCAGGAAGAGATCGAGCTGTGCTCCATTTATCTGGACCTGTTCCGCATGCGTTATGAGGGCCGCTTGAAGGTGGATATCGAAATGGACGACGAAATCGGCGGCTGCCGGATTATCAAGCTGCTTATCCAACCGATCGTGGAAAATTACATTGTGCACGGCTTCCGTTCACTGGAGAGCGATAATGTAATTTCACTTCATGCCGTAAAGGATCTGGAACGGGATAGAATCGTGATTACGGTAGTCGATAACGGTAAGGGGATACCGGCCGGAAGGCTGGAGGAAATCACTCGAATGCTTGCTTCTCCGTCCCAGCCGGCCGGAGGCGCCCAAGCGTCCATCGGTCTGATCAATGTCCATGAAAGAATACGTATGAACTATGGGGATGACTTTGGAATCGCCGTTTGCAGCGAAGAGGGCAAAGGAACGGCGATACGGATTGAAATACCGTTGCTCAGGGAGGGGTTCATGTGATGAAAAAAGTGTTGTTTGTAGATGACGAACCGCTGATTGCTCAGGGCTTAAGCTCTATTCTGGACTGGAAAAAATATGGAATCGAGATCGCGGGAACGGCAAACGACGGGTTAAGCGCTCTGGAGATGATCCGTGAAGAGCCCGTAGATTTGCTGGTGACGGACATTATGATGCCGCGTATGAACGGGCTGGAATTAATCCGGAAGATCAAAGACAACGAAGAGAACAAGACTAAATTCATCGTGCTGAGCGGGTATGAAGAATTTGAATATGTCAAAGCAGGCATTCAGCTTGGCATCGAAAATTATATTTTAAAACCGATCAACCTCGAGGAACTGGAGTCAACGATCCGCCATATCCGCGGGGATTGGGAGCGGGAGGAGATTCAGCAGGTCCAATTCGAAGAGGATTGGGAGGTTTTGCGCAGCAATATTCTTCAGCGATGGGTCAGCGGGGAGATCGAGAGCCAGGAGTTCAAACATCGGGCCCAGTTGCTGGGCTTGCCGCTAGACCGTGAAAAGTACCGGTTGTATGTCATACGACCGATCCTGACAGAGAACTGCGATATCATTCAGAAAGTCGGTGCGATAATGGCCGATCCATGCCGGGAGCTTATCCGGGCAATGGAACGCTTGAAGCCAAGGGAGACGGAAGTCATTAGTTTTATGGACCCGGACGGGGATATGGTGATTCTTTATGCTTCCTGTGGTCAAAAAGACGATGCGGCGGTTCAACGGCAGGTGAAGGCTACGGCTCAAGCTTTGCCGGGCAGCCTGGAGGCGAGTTTTTGGATTTCCGAAGGGGGTCCGGGGGCCGACTTTAAAGGCGTGCAGTTCAGCTATGCACGGGCAAAATCGGTATTCCACCGTTTCCTGATCACTGGAACGGATCGAATCCGGTTTACCGATGCAGATGAGCAGGGTACAGCTGCGTCCCCGATGATCGAGTGGAACAGCGAGAAGTATGTCGAACTGCTGATTGAAGGCAATACGGAGCCGGTGGAGCATTTCATCGGGGAGGTGCTTTGGAGCGCCTGCCGGGAGAATTTAACGCCGCGCGAAGCCTGCGTCAACACAGCTCTGCAATTAATGCTCGCGGCGAAAGAGAGAGAAGAGAATCCCGACTACAGCGAGGTGTTCGGTCCGTTAAGCAGGATCAGCACCTTGCCCTCCTTGATCCGGCATGTAACCGCAACGGTCAGCAAAAGCATGGAAAGGCAAGACACCGTCCGGGGGGAATATAGCCCGCACGTAGCCTTTTTGGTTGAGCAGGTCCACCGGCATTATGCCGATGAATTGTCACTGAAGACATTAAGCCAGAAAGTCGGCTTACATCCGAATTATTTGGGCCAGCTGTTCCAGCAGGAGTTGGGTCATAGTTTCTCCGACTTTGTAAACCAATACCGGATCGAAAAAGCGACCCAGCTCCTGATGCATACGGACCGCAAAACGACGGAGATCGCGCTTAGCGTCGGGTATTTGGACACCTCCTATTTCTATCGCCAGTTCAAGAAATATGCCGGGGTTTCGCCAACGGAACTGCGTCATATGTATACTAAATAAGTCCTCATTTCCTGAGAGGATCAGCATGGCAGGCGCAACCGAAAAGGTTGCGCTTGTTGTTTTTTTATAGTCGGTCTTTAATTTATCCATGAAATTCTAGGGTTTTTCAACTTGTTGAAGATAGCGCTTACTTGGCACAATAGAGTTAGTTAAGGGCAAGCGAAACAGAAGGGGCGGTTCAGCCGCCGAAGCTTTGTTTTGATCTTAGGGGATCCATGACGAAGCGGTTTCATCACGTGTCCAGCAAACATTTCAGCATCCCTTGGAAACGCTTTAATTCCTTCCAAAGGGGACAGCAGGCAAAGGAGGAATGAACGTGGCAGCATTTTGGAAAAAAGTCATCAGAAATCGTGCGCTGCTGTTCATGGTTATACCCGGAACCGTCTGGTTCCTCATCTTTGCCTACTTGCCGATGTTCGGTTCAATCCTAGCATTTAAAGATTTCCGAATCAGCCGCGACGGATTTTTCGCCAGCGTGTTCAACAGCAAGTGGGTAGGATTCAAAAATTTCGAGTATTTGTTCACGACTAGCGATGCTTATGTAATTACGAGAAATACGATATTGTACAACCTGGCCCTTATTTTTCTCGGTCTGGTGATCTCCGTCGGTTTAGCGATAATCCTAAGCGAACTTGTCAACAAACGGATGGCGAAGGTATATCAAACCGGGATGTTTCTCCCGCACTTCCTGTCCTGGGTCATTATCAGTTACTTCGCCTTTACCTTCCTGAGCATGGATAAGGGTACGCTGAACCAGATCATTACCTTCTTCGGAGGAGAACGGATCAGCTGGTATTCCGAACCGAAGTATTGGCCGTTCATCATTGTATTCGTCGGGATCTGGAAGAGCGTTGGATACAACAGCGTTATCTATCTCGCGGCAATCACCGGAATCGACAAGTCTTATTACGAAGCGGCCGTCATTGACGGGGCGACCAAATGGAAGCAGATCCGCTATATTACCGTACCGCTGCTCAAACCGCTCATGATTATTTTGACGATCCTCGCTATCGGCGGCATTTTCCGGTCCGACTTCGGATTATTTTACCAGTTGCCGAAGGATGCGGGAGCCTTATACCCTGTAACCAATGTCATCGATACCTTCGTTTATCGCGGCTTGATCAATATGGGGGATATCGGTATGAGTACCGCTGCGGGCTTGTATCAATCATTGGTCGGACTGGTGCTCATTCTGGTCGCCAATGCCATCGTCAGAAAAATTGAAAAAGATCATGCGATCTTTTAGAGCGCGGGGGGTTAGCAGATGATATCAAATTCAACTCAGTTAGACGTAAAAAAACAGCGGGATTTCAATGAGATCACCCCGGGTTGGAATGTGCTTTTTAACATCCTCATCGGCCTGTTCTCCTTCTCATGCGTATTCCCGTTCCTGTTCGTTATTATTATATCTTTGACCGATGAACAGACGCTGGCGCTCGAAGGCTTCAGCCTTTGGCCCAGCAAATTCAGCACCGAAGCTTACAGCTATATTTTTCAGACGGGGCATGAATTGCTAGTATCGTTCGGAGTCACGCTGCTTGTCACCATTATGGGTACGTTGATCACCTTGATTCTGGTAACGACCTATGCCTATGCGGTATCCAGAAAGAGCTTTGAATTCCGTGGCTTCTTCAGCTTCCTGGCGTTTTTCACGATGCTGTTTTCCGGAGGGATGGTTCCCGGTTACATCGTAATGACCCAGTTCCTGCATCTGCAGAATACGATTTGGTCCTTGATCTTTCCGTTATCCTTGAGCGCTTTTTCGATCATCGTTATGCGTACGTTTTTCCAGACTACGGTTCCCGATGAAATCATAGAATCCGCCAAAATTGACGGGGCGGGCGAACTCAAGACGTTTATAAGAATCGTACTTCCCGTGTCGCTGCCGGGCATCGCCACAATCGGGCTTTTCGCCTGCCTGGCTTATTGGAACGACTGGTTCAATGCGCTGCTCTATTACAACAAACCGGAATTGACGCCGCCGCTGCAGTTTTTGCTGATGAAGATTGAGAAGAACATGGACTTCTTGATTAAGAACGCCCAGAATCTCGGTACTTTTAACGCGGCTGCCGGCTTACCGACGGAAACCGTGCGAATGGCGATGGTGGTGCTCGCAACTCTTCCAATCGTGCTTGCGTATCCGTTTTTCCAGCGTTACTTTGTGCAAGGCTTGACCGTAGGTTCGGTTAAAGGCTGATTCCAGGCCGTACAGGCCGCATACTCATGGTTGTTTCCGCGTCATCCCGGCCGTAGAATCACGCAGCTGCCCGGCCGGGCACATAGCGGTTTCAATAGATGCTCTTCATACAACTTGTACGTAGGGGGAAACAAAATGAAAAAGAAATCCTTTTTTATGGCTTTGGCGCTGATCCTGGCGTTGTCCGCAATTCTTGCGGGCTGCGGCGGAAACAAGAAAAGCAGTGAGCCGGCCAAGGAAGAAGCAGCCGTCCAAAGCGACGGAACTATCGATGTCTCCAAGCTGGACCCGGTCACGCTGAAGCTGTACCTGATCGGTCCAAGCCAGAAAGACCTGCCGAAGGTGCAGGAAGAAATCAATAAATACGTAGGCGAAAAAATCAATGCCAAGCTCGAAATTACGATGATCGACTGGGGCGACTATAGCCAGCGGATGCAGGTTATAACCAGCTCCGGCGAAGATTATGATATCGCCTTCACCAGCTCCTGGGCTTTCGATTATCTGCCGAATGCAGCTAAAGGCGCGTTCATGCCGTTGAATGATCTGATTGATCAATACGGCAAAGGCATCAAGGAAGTGCTCGATCCGCGTTTCCTCGAAGGTACGAAAGTGAACGGAGTCAATTACGGGATTCCGGCCAACAAAGAATTGGCACAACAATTCGTTTGGCGTTTTAACAAAAAGTACCTTGATAAATACAATCTCGACATTTCCAACGTAACGACGCTGGAAGATTTGGAACCGCTCTTGAAAACGATTAAAGAGAACGAGCCGGCTGACATTACTCCTTTGGCCGTTCCAAAAAATTTCAAGCCGTATCTGCCATTCGACTTTGTGTTGGGCGATGAGATTCCAATCGGCATGTACATCGATACCAAAGACAATAAATATGTGAACATTCTTGAATCGCCTGAGCTCAAAGCAGCCTTGCAGACGATGCGTAAATATTACAAAGCGGGTTATGTCCGCGAGGATGTCGCCACTTTGGAAGGCATCGACAATATGAAAACCGGCAAATGGCTGGTTGACCGCGAAATCACGCAGCCTTACGCCGAACTCGGATGGTCGAGAAGCGCGGGTTACGACATCGTGACCAAACCGATGCATGATCCGATTATTTACACCAGCTCTGCCGCAGGATCCATGCTCGCGATTTCTTCCTACTCGAAAAATCCGGAGCGGGCGATGATGTTCCTGAACCTGCTGAATACGGACGCTTATCTGCGCAATCTGATTCAATACGGAATTGAAGACGTTCACTACAAAAAGGTGGAGGACCCTTACATCGAGGATCTTCCGGCAATGAATGAAAATTATGCGATGCCGGGCTTTGCGCTGGGCAACATGTTCCTGACTTACCTGCATGAAGGCGAGCCGAAGGACAAATGGGATGCCTTTGAAAAGTTCAACTCGTCGGCGATCGTTGCGCCTACATTTGGCTTTAACTTTGATACCGCGCCTGTGAAGACGGAAGTTGCAGCGGTCACGAACGTAGCCAAAGAGTTTATTCCGGCGCTGTACACCGGATCGGTAGACCCGGACGAATATTTGCCGAAGGCGCTCCAGAAGTTCAAGGACGCCGGAATCGATAAAGTCATTGCGGAAGCTCAAAAGCAGTTCGATGCCTGGAAAGCCGAGCAAAAATAGAAATTTGGAGAAACGGGCGGCTGGTACGACCGTTTCTCTATTTTCCATAGCCCAAAACACAGGAGGTTGAATGATGAAGAGAGTGAAGCTGAACTATTTTACGAAGACGAAGTGGAAAAAGAGGTTGATGACTACAGCCGGAGCTATGCTGCTCGCCGGAGTAATACTCGGAACCCCCGGAAAAGCGGAAGCGGCTCAGCCGCATTCGTCTTACTGGTATCCGGATACTTTGCTGGAATGGTCTCCGGCTACCGATAAAGACGCGGCGTTTAACCGGGGTACGGTGAAGCTTCAAAAAGACCGCTTCCTTGGGGAGATCGTGAATCCAAACGCCAAGCCGGAGGCGAAGGTCATCGCGCTGTCCTCCATGTTTCCGAGCACGAGCGGGGCTCCTTCCCAAGGGTCCGAGAAGTTTCACACGTATACGTTCAGCTTCTGGCAGTATATCGACAAGCTCGTCATGTGGGGAGGTTCGGCCGGCGAAGGATTGATTGTTTCCCCAAGTGCGGATGTGATCGATGCGGCGCATAAAAACGGGGTACCGGTTTATGGAACCGTTTTCTTACCGCAGACCGAGCATGGCGGGAAGCTGGAATGGATGCATGATTTGCTGCAGCAAAGGGAAGACGGTACATTCCCCGTGGCGGATAAGTTGGTGGAGGCAGCCCGGTATTACGGGTTTGACGGCTGGTTCATCAATCAGGAGACGCAGGGAGCTTCCAAAGAGGATGCCGCGGACATGCAGCGCTTCCTTGCATATTTACAGAAAATCAAAGGCTCCGAGCTGGAGATCATCTGGTACGATTCCATGATTAACGAGGGTAACATCAAGTGGCAGGGTGCGCTGACCGACAAAAACCAGATGTTTTTCCAAAACGGGACCCAGCGGGTATCTGACTCGATGTTCCTGGATTTCCGCTGGCAATACAAAGATGAAGTGAACGGAAAATACGATTACGTAACTCCGTATCTGAACTCCCCGATGAAAGCGAATGAACTCGGAAGAAGTCCTTACGATTTATTCGCCGGCATCGACGTAGAGGCAAACGGGTATGAGGGCAGCTACAATTGGCCGATTCTGTTCCCGGACGGAAAAAAGGCAACTACATCGCTTGGTATCTATCGCCCGGATTGGGCGTTCAACAGCTCGGAGACGAATGAACAGTATATGAACAAAGAGGAGATGTTCTGGGTCGGACCTGCCGGTAATCCCGCGGTGGGAACAACAGCAGCTCTGAATGGAGCGAAAACCGGAGATCCTTACGCCTGGCGGGGAATCGCCTATGATATTGCCGATAAGAGCGTGATTTCCGGAACCGAGTTTATTACGCATTTCAATAGCGGCAACGGCCACATGTTTGCGGTCAACGGTAAAGTCATGCGGGAGAAGGACTGGAGTAATCGAAGCCTGCAGGATATATTGCCAACATGGCGCTGGATCTCCGAATCGGGCGGCACCGGGAAAGCGCTGACTCCGGACTTCGATTACACCAAGTCTTATTACGGCGGCAGCTCGCTGAAAGTGATAGGAGATCTGTCCTCTGACAATCCGACCCAAGTGAAGCTGTATAAAACGAATATTCCGGTTGCGGCAACGACGGAATTATCGCTGATTTATCAGGATAATGCAGCAGCGGAGGGAGCGGTTCAAATCGGGGTATCTTTCTCGGATGCACCTGAAGAGACGGTATTTTTCCAACCGAAAAAATGGACAACGGCAGGAGACGAAGGTTCGTGGAAAGAGGGAAGTGTCCAGCTCAATAAGTATAAGGGCCGCACGATTAGCAGTATTTCGCTCAAATTTGTCTCTTCCAAACCAGTATCCGGGTATGAGGCGTTTATTGGAGAACTTGCGGTAACGCAAAAGCAGGATAAGGCCAAACAACCGAAGGTTGTGACCGGCCTGAAGGTGACGGAGAACGACTTCCGGGACGGGATCTACGGCGATGCGCGATTGGCTTGGGAAGCGCCGAAGGACGGCAGCGACGTGCAGTATTACCAAGTTTACCGCGTCAAGCCGGACGGCGCTTATGAGTTGATGGGGATGACCGGGAACACGGTCTACTATGTGCCTGAAATGAAGCGGTTGAACAAAGAGATCGCCACGAAAATGGTCGTCATTCCTGTGAATCGTCAGTATGAACAAGGAAAGCCCGCTACAGTCTCTTTCAACTGGCCGGCCTATCCGAAGCCGATCGCCGCTTTTGAAGCGGACCGTACACTAATCGCTCCGGGGGAAAGTGTACAGTTTACCGACAAGTCCTCGGAAGTGACGGAAGGTTGGGCATGGAGCTTCCCGGGCGGGGAGCCTTCTAGCAGCACGGAGCAAAACCCTAAGGTCACTTATAAGGAAGAAGGCAGCTTCGAAGTGACCTTGAAAGCTGTCAATGAAGTCGGAGAAGACGTGGTGAAGCGGCAAATGATCACCGTCACGAAGGAAGCTGCCGGCGGGGTATCCGATCTGGCCCTTGGCAAGAAAGCGACGGCCTCGAGTTATGTGAATGAGAAGGAAGCTCCGCCGTTTGCCCTGGACGGTGACGACAAGACGAAATGGTGCGCGGTGGGCGATGCTCCTCACACACTGACTGTAGATCTTGGCGCTGAACATAAGATCAGCGAGTTCGTCATCAAACACGCGGAAGCGGGTGGAGAAGCTGCGGCTTTCAATACGCGCAGCTTCCGGATCCAGCTCAGCATGGACGGGGAAAACTGGACCGATTCGGTGCAGGTGACCGACAATGCGAAGGGCGTCAGCAAGCATGCTATCGCTTTGACTTCGGCCCGCTATGCCCGGCTTGTCGTAGAAAAGCCGACCCAAGGCGGGGACACGGCCGCGCGGATCTATGGATTTGAAGTAATGGGGTTAAAGTAACGCAGATTTATCGAAGTGTAAGGATAACAAAAAAGACGGCGCAAGGATTATAAACCTAAGCGCCGTCTTTTTTATATTATTTCACACGTCTAATGGAGCGCGTACAAGTACCCGTCAAGAGTAGCAAAATAAACGGCCCCATCTGCGACGACCGCCGTGGAAAGAATCGGAGACTTCGTACCCTCAAATCTCCATAGCTCTTTGCCGCTGTCTAGGTCAACCGCATAAAAAGCATCTCTCGCTTTGCCGCCGTCGGTATAAGCTGAACCGAAATACATGATGTTATCCGCAATCACGGGGGAAGCAAACACGCGGCTATCCAGCTTGAAATCCAGTTTGTGCTCGCCGGCTTCCCGGTCAAACACGTGGACTACCTTGGAGTCGGAAGCACCGATGACGACATGCTTTTCGCTTGCGGCCGCAGAGGAAACGACCCAGGATCCGCCCGGTGAGAGGTGGGACCACCGGATATTACCTGTATTGGCGTCAAGTGCATAGACATATTGATCTCGTGAACCGAAATAAATGATTCCCTCTTTATAAGTGATGCTGGATTGCACCGTGCCGAAGTTAGCCGACCACAATTTTTTGCCTGTCTGCTGGTCCAGGGCCGTGACTTCACCGCTCATATCCGCGATATATATTTTTCCGTCTGCAATAGCCGCTTTGCCATGTACGTACGAGGCTGTTTCCGTTTCCCAGAGGATGGAGCCGTCCTTTCGCTCCAAGGCATAGAATCTCGGACCTTCGCCGCCTACATAGATATAATCTCCGTCCACCGCCGGTGACCCGATATAATAATCCCATAAGTCAGGCAGTCCTTCATCTTTAAGACTATCGTCCAGTTTTTGCTTCCATTTCAGCTTCCCGGTCTCCCGTTCCAATGCATACAATGTGGAGGTCGTGTCCGTGAAGTACAGATCGTCCTCGAGAACGGCCGCGGATGACCTAATCTTTCCCGGAAAATCGGTTTGCCAGACCGTTTTCCCGTTGTTGGCATCGACTGCGTAAAACCGGCCTTCCTCGGAGCCAAAATACAACGTATCCTTCATCATTACCGGAGAACTCTGAATGTGCGCGTCCATTTTGATACTCCATTTCTCCCCCTTCAGAGCAGGCAAGCCTTTTGTGGCAGAAACCCCGGTATTTGCCGCATCTCCTCTAAAAAGGAATGTGTTTTGGGTCTTTGTGGAACGTTCAGAGCCGCAACCGCTAAGAGCCGCTGCACTTAATAGAAGTACCGCGCACCAGCCTGCCAACCTTCGTTTTTTGATCATTTTTTCATAACCCCCCATGGAATTGAATCACGTTACTTAGATTCTGATGCCAAGAAGGAGAAGAGTCTTACATACTTTCCGAGTCGCATAACGATAAAAATAATTTTTTCAGAATTTGCAGTCCCAGACCCTCGTTTGATTTTGCGTGGTCTAGCAGCCGGAGAGCCATTTTTCTGCATTCTGGTTCTTCGGGGTGTCCTCCGCCAGGGAATGGAAAGAGCATGCACATTTGGCGGAGAGCGTCCGCAGTCTTCCTGTAGTAATCAGCAGCTTCGCCGGCAAGCCGGGAATTCCGGTTGCCGTAAACCTCGGGACGACTGGCTACCAGTTCAAGAAATTGGACGGCAAAGGACCTGGCATTGGATGTACACCATACAAGGTAGGCATGACCAAAATGATCGATGTGGTCCCTGGAAAGAGCGCTAATCCATAAATCATAGGCGTACAATCCCTGCACATAATCGGCGTGCGGCGTTCGTTCCCGTCCTTCGGCGTGGGTAACGATCATGCCGAGCGCGCCATGCAGCGCATCTAAAGGGGTCACAGGAGCGGGCGTACCTAACGATATTGCGAATAAATCGGCACTCCATTCGCGGCCAAGCTGGTCATAGCCGAGATGAGTTTGCTCAAACAATCCGGTGATGCGAAATAACCGACGTTCATCATCATAGCCGTGGATAACGGCGAAGGTAGGCAGTTCTACGCCCCATACAATGACAGGCTGGCCCTGATCAATCGTACGGTGAATGAACGAGAACGCCTCGACCAGCAATTCATTGGATTGCGGAATACGGCTTCCGTCCCCGACCGAGCGAGCCGCAAAGCCAAGGTTTAACAGTCCTCTGCCAAAAACGTTGCGCCAGTCAAAAGCCGTCACCCCGATAAAATCGGTCCGCTCACGGTGTACTTGAAGCCGGAAAGCCAGACCGGTAAGGCCCATAATTTCAGTCATAGTGTAATGAGTGAGGTCCGTATATTGCAATGCGTGCTGGATACTTAATGCAAAGGTATCCCAAATTTCTCCAAAATAGACGGCCGGTTCCTGAAGCTGATTATGAGTTCGCGGAGATGATAGTTGCTGACGGCTATGCAAATAGTTTGCCAGGTTGGCTTCATATCTTGCCTGGCTGATCTTTTTTCTTGTGCGGGATAGGATCGTGTAGATGTTGCCGGAAGAGGTGGAATACATAGCAGCAATTTCTTGAGGAGAATAGTGACTGAAGAAATGGGCTTCGAATATTTCGCGTTCCCGGGTACTCAGGTCTTGAAGCATCGCGCGCAGCATTTCGTAAGTATCGAGCATGATGATCTCCCTAACGGGGTCTTCGTTTTGCTCGCGCTCCATGGTCGTATTTTTGGCAAGTGTGGCGAGAATGAATTCGATTTGCTCAAAATCCTTACCCGTATATTCAACGGATTTGCTGATGCAAGAAGAGAAGGGGCGTTCCTTGGCGTAAGGTCCTCCCCGTCTTACATGCATTAAAGCCTGATTGGTAATGATGCGGCGGAACCAGGGAACGAATTTTTCGATTTGTTTCAGCGAACCCAAGTATGTAAAAGCACTGATCAACCCTTCCTGGACGATATCTTCGGCCAGGTGAGGGTCTTCGGCAATTTGTCGCGCCCAGTGAAGCGCATGGTGGCGGTGCCGCTCCATCAACAGGTTGAACGCATCCTGATGACCGGAACGGGCTTGCTCCACCAATTCTTGATCGGAAGGCGAATTTACGGGTTTACCTGAACGGAACACGAAGATACCACCTTTTTTATAACCTAGGATTAGTCTTTTGCATTCAATTTAAAATCCTTTAAAGATTCTAAGGCTGACTTCGATTTCGCTTTAGGTCTGGCGTTAGCCGGATAGGGAGAAGTAGTTGAGACTGGCTTTTCCGTTCTATCAAGCAGGATCTCCAGGTATTCACGGTTTTCGTCCAAACGATCAAGGATGAGGGCTAATGCAAAAAATATGATCGCGATCACAATCCCGCCAATGATTTGCAGAAGAGCTGCCAGCCACCCGCCTCCATATATACCTTGGGTAATCCCTGCAAGAAAACTGACGATGATGGAAGCAAATCCTATGCCATTAAGTAATTTCGACATGATCTATTCCTCACTTTCGGTTTGGATTGGGGATTAATCTTCATTTATTAACCTCGTTTACGCATGGGCATAACGAGGAAAAGATAACACAGGACGGCACTGACATTGGAGATGGCAATGACCAGGCCCATCGGCAAGGCGGTCTCTTCGCCGCCGAGACCTACCAGCGGCGCGACGGCCGCTCCGAGAATGTATGGCAGCAGGCCGAGCAAAGCGGAAGCGCTCCCCGCGGAGTCCCGCTGGTTTTGCATGGCGAGCGTAAAGCTGGCGGTGCCGACGATACCTACGCAGGATACGACAAAGAACAGCGGGATCAACACGGCGGCCAAGCCTCCGCCCGTCAAAATGCCGCCAAGCAACACAAGCGACGCGGCGGCGGCCAGGCCGATACCGAAACGGAGTAAGGTAGACTCGTCGATTTTCCCCGCCAGGCGTCCGGTAATCTGGCTGGCAAAGATGATTCCGAGGCCATTCATGGCAAAGATGAGACTGAACGTTTGCTCGGAGACATGAAACAGGTTTTGCAGGACGAAGGAAGATCCCGAAATATATCCGAACATCGCCGCAGAGATGAGTCCCTGGCAGAGGCAGTAGCCGATAAACAGCCGGTCGCGGAGCAGCCGCGAAAAGGTCGATAGCGTTTCGCCCAGACCTCCGCTTTGACGGCGCTCTTTGGGCAAGGTCTCCGGAAGGCCGAGCAATACGGACAGCAGCATCAAGACGCCGATCAGGGTGAGGACGACGAATACGCCGCGCCACGAGACGAAGGTCAGCAGCTGTCCTCCGAAGATCGGAGCAAGGATCGGTGCCGCGCCATTGATCAGCATCAGCAGCGAGAAGAATTTGGTCAGCTCGGAGCCGGAATACATATCCCGCACGATCGCACGGGACAAAACGATGCCGGCGGAGCCGGACAGACCTTGAATGAAGCGAAGTATGTTCAAGACGGCCACGTTCGGTGCGAAAACGCAGAGCAGTGAACTGATGGCGTAGGCAGCCATCGATATAATCAGCGGAGCGCGGCGCCCCCGCGTGTCACTTAGCGGGCCGACGATAAGCTGTCCGAGGGCAAGACCGAGCAGACAAGCCGTCAGGCTGAGCTGAATCATCGGAGCGCTGGTGTGAAGATCGCCAGCCATTTTGGGCAAGGCGGGCAAATACATATCCAGCGACAGCGGGCCGAAGGCCGATAAGCTGCCCAGAATGATCGCGGCCTTCATGCGGCTTGACCGTGATTTTGGCGCTTGAGAAACAGAAGTATTTTCTACAGTAAGACTCATGGATGTGTTCCTTTCTAGTGCAAGTTCAAAAAGTCAGGTTTTCAGGACCAAGAAGGTTGGATGAAGCTAGGGGCTGAGTAGCGGAGCGTACATTAGGTACGTGAGCAACGGAAGGCCCGGCTGAATTCAAGATTCGACGTCGAATCCGCTTCATGATCCTCTTCGTCGTGGAAAGATGACTTTTTGATCCACCTCTTCTGGAATAGATTTTCTAATTATACTACAAGGTTATCGAATCGGGGAGCCGCTGACTTTCATGTGAGATGCGGGAAACCTTGCTGAATCGGGTATGTTATAGATAAGGAAAATAAGGAGGCATGGCAGATGAATCCGAAATGGTGGAAAGAGAGCGTGGTATATCAAATCTATCCGATCAGCTTCATGGACTCGAACGGAGACGGAATCGGGGATCTTCAGGGGATCATATCCAAGCTGGATTACTTGAAGGACCTCGGCGTCGACGTAATCTGGGTTTGCCCGATTTACAAATCACCTAATCACGACAACGGATACGATATTAGCGACTACTGCGATATAATGAAGGAATTCGGGACGATGGCGGATTTTGATCTCATGCTGAAAGAGATTCATATCCGCGGCATGAAACTGATGATGGACTTGGTGCTTAATCATACTTCACATGAACATCCCTGGTTTCTTGATTCGAAGAGATCCAAGGATGATCCCAAACGGGACTTCTACATATGGCGCAAAGGGAAGAACGGAGGTCCGCCGAACAACTGGGAGTCTTATTTCAGCGGGTCGGTATGGGAGTATGATCCGGAGACGGACGAATATTACCTTCATCTATACTCCAAATATCAGCCGGATCTGAATTGGGAAAACCCGGAGGTGATCGAGAAGCTGCATGATATGGTCGAGTGGTGGTTGAAAAAGGGCGTCGACGGCTTCCGGTTCGATGCTATCGCCCATATCGTCAAGCAGCAGGGACTGCCGGATGCGGAAAATCCGCATCAGTCGCCCACGGTTCGTGCTTATGACATGTTCTCCAATCTGGAAAACGTACACACCCTGCTTCAAAATCTTTACGACAAAGTGTTGTATTTCTACGATATTATGACGGTTGGAGAGACGTCCGGTCTCGGGCCAGAGCAAGCGCTTGACTACGTAGGTGATGGCCGGCGTGAGTTGAACATGACGTTTCAGTTTGAGCATATGTTTCTGGATGCCGCCTCCGCCGGCAGCGGAAAATGGGATATGGTACCCTGGAGCCTAATCGAACTTAAGAAAATCATGAGCAATTGGCAGAATGTCCTGCACAACCGGGGCTGGAATGCGAATTATTTATGCAATCACGACCAGCCGCGCTCGGTTTCCAGGTTCGGCAATGATGTCGTATGTAGGGTACCGTCGGCTAAAATGCTGGCCACATTCATTCATACGCTTGAAGGGACGCCATATATATATCAAGGCGAAGAAATCGGGATGACCAACGTCGCGTTCGACTCTATCGATGAATACCGGGATGTTGAAACGCTGAACTTTTATGAGGAAAAGCGGCAGCAAGGCGTTCCCGAAGAAGACATCATGAGGGCGATCCACAACAAAAGCCGGGATAACGCGCGGACGCCCATGCAGTGGGACGCTACTGAGAATGCGGGCTTTACAACAGGGCAGCCCTGGCTGAAGGTCAACTCGAATTACATGGAAATCAACGTGGTTCGCGCTATGAAAGATCCGGATTCGATCTATCATTACTATAAGAAGTTGATCGAGCTCCGCAAGAAACATAAGGTGATCGTATACGGCGAATATAAGCTGCTGCTTCCGCTTCACGAAGAAATTTACGCTTATACCCGAACATTGGAGAATGATCAGTTGCTAGTCATATTGAACTTTTTCGGGCAAGAGCCGGTATTTGAAATGCCTGAAGGTATAGATCCTTCAGGGATGGAACTGCTGATCTCCAATTTCGAACCCAAAAAAGGGGAAGACCTTACCCGCCTGAAGCTTCGCCCCTATGAGGCAAGAGTGTACCTTAAGCGGCTATAACGATTATTATATGAACTAATGATGAGGTGACCGTATGAAAAGAATACTGGACTGCCGGGCTTCGGATTTTCGGCAAATAGGGCGTAAGGAGCTCAAAGGCGCAATTCTGGCGGCAGAAGGCCGGACGGTGATGGCGGAGACAGTCGTCGTCTCGCAGCCGCTGCTGCCGGAAATCACGAATGCCGAGCTGGCGAAGGCGTTTGGAGCAGATATGATTCTGCTTAACGTGTTCGATGTGTTTCGACCGGAGGTACGCGGTATTGTTCCGTTCGATATTTTCAACCCGGACAGCGGAGTGGGAACAGTTGGCAATCCGATCGCGGAAATTAAACGATTGACCGGGCTTCCGGTCGGTATCAATCTGGAGCCGGTGGATGCATCGGCCGATGCGGTGGAATCCCTGAACGTATTGCCGGAAGGCCGCCGCGCAACGGCCCGCAGTCTGGCAAAGGCGAAAGAGTTGGGTTGCGATTTCGTCTGCCTGACGGGCAACCCAAAGACCGGGGTGACCAATGCCCAGATCCTACAGGCGATCGGAACCGCGCAGGAGCATTTCGGCGGCTTGATCATCGCCGGTAAAATGCATGGCGCCGGCACGCGGGGAAGCGTCATCGACAGGGAGGCCGCCGTATCCTTTGCCGAAGCGGGTGCCGACATCGTTCTGTTTCCGGCACCCGGAACCGTTCCGGGGCTCCGGGAAGAGGAACTCGCGGGAATCATCGCGGAGGTGAAAGAGAAAGGAGCCTTGGCATTGGCGGCAATCGGAACGAGTCAGGAAGGCGCCGATGAAGGCACGGTCCGTGCGATTGCACTCAGCGCGAAGCGCGCAGGCGCCGATTTACTCCATATCGGCGATGCCGGATATTCCGGAATGGCGAACCCCGAGAACATCATGGCTTTGTCGATAGCGATTCGCGGGCGCAGGCATACTTATATCCGGATGGCGGCTTCGCCGCTGAGGTAGGGAGGATGCGGATCGGAGTCGTGT
Organism: Paenibacillus sp. FSL R5-0407; assembly: GCF_038009185.1. NCBI lineage: Bacteria > Bacillati > Bacillota > Bacilli > Caryophanales > Paenibacillaceae > Paenibacillus > Paenibacillus sp. FSL R5-0407. Next base: position 760,654 of record NZ_JBBPAX010000001.1, read on the forward strand.
CGGATACGCATATGCCGCGCAAAGCAAAGGCCTTGCCGCCTGCACTTTTGAAAGCTTTTCGCCGGGTGGATATGATCATTCATTTGGGAGACTGGACTTCCATGGATGTACTGGACCAGCTTGCTTTGCTGGCTCCGGTTGAAGGGGTGGCAGGCAATAACGATCCTGCGGAGATAGTCCGCAGATTTGGATACCATAAGGTGATCACGGTAGGCGGGGGAGCCGTAAGAATCGGCCTCACTCATGGCTTTCTGCCGGAAGGTCGGGGGACCGCAAAAGACAAGGCGCTTCGAACGTTTGCAGCCCAGCCACTGGACGCGATCCTTTTCGGCCATTCCCATCAGCCCCTGCTTGAACGGAAGGATGGAATTCTGCTGTTTAATCCGGGATCGCCGACCGATAAACGGAGACAGCCGAGGTATTCGTTCGGCATTTTGGAATGGACAGAGAGCGGACTGAAAGCAAAACATCATTTTTTTGATTCCAAAGTTTAGAGTCCTGAAAACGGACTCTTTTTTTGATTGACGGATAATTGACCACCATTTAATATAGGAATAATACATCGGTGAGCGGGATTGCATCCCTTCACACCTTCTTGCTTTAATACTTTCATCTGTAAAAGCGGTAACAGGATCATGCTTTCATGGCCTAAATCTTTCAGGCCGACATTATTAAAATGAGAGAGGGGTTTTTTAGAATGAAAAAGAGGAACAAGCTAAGCATGTTTTTGGCGGTGACGGCTCTATTGATCGGCGTTGTGGGCTGCGGAAACAACTCGGCGAAGACGCCGGACTCCGCTAACACGAACACCGGCGCCGGAAACGCGGCAAAAACGTCGAATGAAGGGGCTGCCAATGATACGGCAAAAGGCTCTTACAAAATCGCAATCTCGCAGTACGTCGAGCATCCGTCCCTGGATGCAACCCGGGAAGGTTTCATGGCGGCGCTGAAAGATGCGGGCTTGATTGAAAAAGAAAATCTGACCGTAGATTATAGCAATGCCCAAGCCGATCCTACGAACAATATGTCCATTGCTCAAAAGATCGCAGGTGAGAAATATGATCTGGTTCTGGGGATCGCTACGCCTCCGGCTATCGCACTCGCCGGGCAAGTGAAGAATTCTCCGGTTTTATTCGCAGCTGTGACAGATCCGCTGGATGCGAAGCTCGTCGATAATTTGGAGAAACCGGGCGGCAATATCTCCGGTGCCTCCGATACGAATCCGGAAGCGATTACGAAGCTGATGAATTTCATCGCCACGAACTTTAAAGATGTGAAAAATGTAGGCGTCGTACTCAATCAGGGCGAACCGAATGCGGTTGTCATGGCTGATCTTGCCGAGAAGGAATTGGAGAAGAGCGGCATTAAAATGGTAAGAGCTGCGGTAACCAATACTTCCGAGGTAAAACAAGCTGCGGAATCTCTTGTAGGCCGCGCAGACGCCATCTATATTACCCTGGATAATACGGTTGTCGAAGCCGTCAATTCGGTCATTAAAGTGGCAAACGATAACGATATTCCTTTCTTCTCCGCAGACCGTGATACCGTTGAAAATGGAGCTTTTGCAACTGTAGGCTTCAAATATTTCGACCACGGCTATCAAGTCGGCCAGATGGCAGTTGAAGTACTCAAGGATGGCAAGAAGGTGGGCGACATGAGTGTGACAGTTCCCGACAAGCTGGATCTGATCCTCAACTTGAAAGCCGCTGCAGAGCAGGGCATTGAAGTGACTGACGCCATGAAAAACGAAGTGCAGGATCAGGAGAACAATTTGATCCAATAGGGCCTTGCCTAAAATGTAGGAGGAATACATCATGACGATCCAAATGCTTGGAGCCCTCGAATCCGGATTGCTGTACGCCTTGATGGCGCTTGGCGTTTACATTACGTTTCGTATCCTTGACTTCCCGGATTTAACGGTTGACGGGAGCTTTACAACGGGCGGTGCGATCGCCGCGGTTATGATCTCGGGGGGAAGCTCTCCCTGGATCGCTACCCTTGCCGCCGTGCTGGGCGGCCTGGTTGCCGGAGCGGTAACCGGATTGCTGCACACGAAAGGGAAAATCAATGGACTCTTGTCCGGGATTTTGATGATGATCGCACTTTATTCGATTAATATGCGGATTATGGGTAAGCCCAACATCAGTTTGCTTGGCGAAAATACGGTGTTTAACTCCATTGCGCCACTAATTTTGATGCCGATTATCGTCGTAATTGTAAAAGTGCTGCTTGATCTGTTTCTGCGTACCGACCTCGGGTTGGCGCTCCGCGCGACCGGGGACAATCAGCGCATGATCCGCAGTTTCGGAACACATACGGACAATACGATTATTCTGGGGCTCAGTATTTCCAACGGATTGGTGGCATTGTCCGGTGCGCTGATCGCCCAGCAATCCGGCTTTGCCGACATCTCTTCGGGGATCGGAATGATCGTAATCGGGTTGGCTTCCGTCATTATCGGCGAGGCGATCTTCGGAGCGCGGACCGTATTCTTCGCCACCTTAGCGGCCGTGCTCGGTTCCATCGTCTACCGTGTGGTCGTAGCGCTGGCTTTGCGGATCGACTGGCTGGAACCGACCGATTTGAAGCTGATTACGGCGGTGATTGTAGTAATCGCTCTGGTAGTCCCATCCGCACGCAGGACGTGGAAGCAAAAGAACATGGCGCGTATCCGCTCTGAGGAAATGATCTCAATGCCGGACCGTAAACAAGTGGGGGGTGGGCTCTGATGCTGCAACTGAATCATGTATCCAAGCTGTTTCATCCCGGTTCCCCCGATGAAAAGATCGCTCTGATCGACGTGAATCTTGATTTGCGTCCAGGCGATTTCGTAACGGTCATCGGCAGTAACGGGGCCGGCAAGTCCACACTCATGAATATGATTTCCGGCGTATTGAAACCTGACGCAGGTGAGGTACGGATCGACGGTCAGGAAATCAGCCATTTGCCGGAATATCGGCGCAGCCGTTGGGTAGGCCGGGTATTCCAGGACCCGATGGCCGGGACGGCGCCGCATATGACGATTGAGGAGAACCTCGCGATGGCTTATTCCCGGGGGAAATCCCGCGGCTTAAGCTTCGGAGTCACTTCCAAACGGCGCGGTATGTTCCGCGAGCAGCTTAGCCGCCTAGGCATCGGTTTGGAAGGCCGCCTCAAAGCGAAGGTAGGCACCTTGTCCGGCGGGGAACGCCAGGCGCTCAGCCTGTTGATGGCGACGTTCACGGAGCCGCAAATCCTTTTGCTTGACGAGCATACAGCCGCACTTGATCCGGCCCGTGCAGAGCTGGTTACCCGGCTTACGCAAAATATCGTCAGCGAGCTGAAGCTGACGACCCTCATGGTTACCCATAACATGGAGCAGGCGATCCGTCTGGGGAACCGGCTCATCATGATGGATGCCGGTCGGATCATTCTTGACGTTGATGATGAAACGAAGCGCGATTTGACGATGGAGCGCCTGATCGGCGAATTTGAACGCATCAGCGGGCATAAGCTATCGGATGACCGCGTGGTCCTCGGCTCCTGAGACATTATTAAAAGCCTATTGCTGAACGGAATTTCCCGTCTGGCAATAGGCTTTTTTCATAGCTTGCACCGCTGCAAGATCATCGCACACGTACGCTGCTGTCCCGCCGGATTCCGTCTCTCAGCAGCCAGATATGGAAGGCATATTCGAATATGCCAAGCACGAGGGCGGTCGATAAAATCTCGCCCATGGAGAGGGTCCAGGCAGCATTGGCGGAAATAGCCCAAATAAATGCGAAAGCCAACACCCCGTCTGTGAGGGTCGCAATCATATTGTTGGTCCGCGGAAGGATGAACAAATCGCCGAACAAATAAGCCAAAGCGGATAGTGCAACCGCCGTAAGAAGCGAACCGATAAAAGAGGCGTTGCTGAGAATCATCATCATGGCAACGACGATGACTCCGTTTCCGAGCAGCTTCACCAAAATTTTATCCATGATTTCACCTCCTTTAAAAATGCCGAAATGTGTTTAATATACCGCATAGGTTCTCCCGGTTCATTACCTCGTATGCATAGTGAGCGAAACAGAAGGCCGGGATGCATTTAACGATTCATCCGCGGGGACATTAATCAGGAAGATCGGAAAGGAGAATGTGCATGGTCTATGATTGTATTATAGTGGGCGGCGGAATCGCCGGATTACAGGCCGCCATTCAATTAGGCAGATATGACCGCCATCAAGTGCTTGTTATCGACGCGGGGGATGGCAGATCGGTTATTTGCCGAAATTACCGCAACATCCTGGGGTTTCCGGACGGCATTTCGGGTCCGGAGCTCCGCAGCCGGGGGCAAAAGCAGGCTGAATCTTTAGGGGTTTCTTTCAAACACGACCGGATCTTGCACGCGGAACAAACCGATGAACAGTTTAAATTAACAGGAGCGAACGGGACGGAATATAGAGCTGCAACTCTGCTGCTGGCAACGGGAGTGATGGACCGATTCCCCGATATTCCCGGACTTCTGTCTGTTTTGGGTTCCACGGTGTATATTTGTCCGGATTGCGATGGACATGAAATTCAGAACCGGCGTACGGTGCTGATGGGTTCAGGGAATGCCGGCGCAGATATGGCAATGATCCTAGCGGATCGGACGAAGGAACTGGTTTATTTGAACCATGAATCAGAAACGGTATCCCCTGACAGAAGAGAACGCCTGAAATCGCTAAACATCGGATATGAGGAGGGGCAAATAGCTGAAGTGATAATAGGGAGTGAAGGAAGCGAAGGAGATATTAAGGCAGTGGTGATGACGAATGGTCGCAGTTTCGAGGCGGAACGGGGATTTATCGCATTCGGAGGGAATCAAGTACATTCCGAGCTGGCCGGTCAGCTCGGAATCGCACTGAGTCATAATAAGCATATCGAAACCGATCCCCGCAGCAAAGAGACTAATATCGCGGGCGTATTTGCGGCCGGAGATCTGGGCGTTCATGCGGAGCAGGTTACCGTTGCCATGGGGGAAGGATCGATCGCCGCGATTTGGATTCATAAAGCATTGAGTACATGATATAATCATTAAAATGGAAGGGGATGAAGTGATGATACTTGAGGTAGCCGAGCTGCGCGTGAAGCCCGGAACTATCAATGATTTTGAGAGCAATTTCCGCAAAGCTTCCAAAATTATTTCTCAGATGCACGGGTACATAGACCATGAGCTCCATAAGTGTGTAGAAACTGCGGATAAATATATTTTACTCGTAAAATGGAACTCCATTGCGGATCATGAAATAGGCTTCAGAAAATCACCTCAATACGAGGAATGGAAGGCTTTGCTGCATCATTTTTACGATCCCTTTCCGACGGTAGAACACTATGTACAGATCAGAAATTGACGGTTACACGATTGAAGACGCCAAGCGGACCGATCTGGGAGCCATCGTATCGATCTACAATGAAACGATTGCCGGGCGGATGGTGACTGCCGATCTGGAGCCGGTTACCGTGGATGGCAGGCTCCGCTGGTTCGAAGAGCACACTCCAGATTCAAGGCCGCTTTGGGTCATGAAATCCGGTGAGGAGATCGTCGCCTGGCTTAGCTTTCAATCTTTTTACGGAAGACCGGCATACAATTCGACTGCGGAAATCAGCATCTATATTTCGGGGAATCATCGCGCCAAAGGTCTAGGAAGCATCCTGCTGAAGAAGGCCATCGAGTTTAGCCCGAGGATTTCCGTAAAGACGCTCCTTGGTTTTGTGTTTGCACATAATGAGCCAAGTCTTTCCCTGCTGCGTAAATTCGATTTCGAAGAATGGGCCTTTTTACCGCGGGTGGCCAACCTGGACGGGGTTGAACGCGATTTGGTCATTTTGGGAAGAAGAATAGACGGGAACGAGGAGAATGGAGAAGGACTACATTGAATGAGTGGATTGAACAATTTACCGGGTGGCTGCTCGAAGTCACTCAGATCGAAGGCTTCTGGATTTTACTGATTACGATTCCTCTTGCCTTGATCCAAGGCATCATCGGCATTTTTCCGTTTGCCACAATCGTTATGGTGAACATTTCCGTACTCGGCGTGATGAACGGGTTGCTGGCCAGCTGGATCGCCGGTTCGGTAGCCGGGATGGCCGTATACATGATCTGCAAATTTCTGTTTTCCGACTGGTTTAACCGGAGGTGGCTGTCCAAGCTGCAAAAATACGAGCGCTGGCAAAAAAGCCTGAACCGGTATGGAGTCTGGGCCGTTATCTTCTTACGCACGGTTCCGATCATGCCTAATAATCTCATTTCATTTATGTCGGCGGTATCCAGTTTGAAGACGATATCCTACACCTGGTCCAATATGATCGGCAATCTGTCAAGTATTTGGCTGTTCGGAATCCTTAGCGCATCGATTGTGTTTCCGAATATGGACCTCCGTCTGCTGATTTTGTCCTATGCTATATTTTTACTGGCCCTGCTCGCCGCTTTTTTTGTAAGACAACGTTTTATGATGAAGAAAGACCGCGGTATGACCGTGTAAACCAACACTGCTGCATTTGCATCGCCTGTGCGTATAACTGGAAGTTCGGAGGAACACTTTATGGTTATATATGAAGTGTAGAATGTATCCGAACCAAGGAGGGACCGATTTGGCGGTTCAACAGGAAAGAAAAATGGTAACTGACTATGGAGATCCAGCCGTAACCGGGGGGATCTCTGTTTTTTCGCGTGAATTTGATAAAGCCTACCGGTATGACGGCAACGATCTGGGTTCGATATATAGTCCGGAACAGACGCAGTTTCGACTTTGGGCACCAACTGCTTCGGAAGCCAAGGTGAGATTATATCCGAATACCGAGAGCGAATCGTTTGAGGAATTTGTGATGACCCGGAGCGAGTCGGGGACTTGGGTATTGACGGTGAAGCGCGATCTGGACCAGGTATTATATACTTTTGTCGTCCGGATCGGGAGCAACTGGAACGAGGCGGTAGACCCTTATGCCAAAGCGGTAGGAATCAATGGGGACAAAGGGGTTATCCTGGATTTGCAGCAGACCAACCCTCCGCGCTGGACCCCGGATAAGCCTTCGTTTGTCTCTCCAACCGATGCCGTGATATATGAGGTGCATATCGGAGATTTCTCGCTACACCCGGAGAGCGGGATACGGCATAAGGGGAAATACCTGGGTTTCACGGAAACGGGAACAAGGGGACCGAAAGGCATTCTAACCGGACTGGACCATTTTGAAGCATTTGGGAATCACCCATGTGCAGCTTCTTCCGGTTCAGGATTTTGCAAAAGCCAGTGTGGATGAAGAAAAGACCGCAGCGCCAGACAAGGAGAATTTGCAGTACAACTGGGGATACGATCCGAAAAACTATCATGCGCCGGAAGGCTCGTATGCCAGTGATCCTTTTCAGCCCAGAATCCGGATCCGGGAGCTGAAGCAAGCCGTCCAGGCGCTACATGAACAGGGATTACGGGTAATTCTGGATGTGGTCTACAACCACGTTTACGACGGATACATTGCTCATTTCACGAAACTGGTGCCGGGTTATTATTTGCGTTACAAGAAGGACGGGAGCTTCTCGAACGGATCGGGCTGCGGCAATGATTGTGCTTCCGAGCGGTTCATGATGTCTAAATATATTATTGACTCCGTTGTTTACTGGGCAACCGAATACCGGGTGGACGGGTTTCGATTCGATCTGATGGGCTTGCTTGATGTCGACACGATGAACGAAATCCGCCGGAGATTGGATGAAATCGATCCGTCTATTCTAGTGCTCGGTGAGGGATGGATTATGGAGACGGAGCTTCAGGCTGAGCGCAGGGCTAATTTACAGCAAGCCGGCAGGATGCCGGGCATTGCCCATTTTAACGGGGAGCTTCGAAATGCGCTTAAGGGAGATATTTTCAAGCCTGATCAAACTGGCTTCGTGAGCGGATGGAAAGGGCTGGAGCCGGAAATCATGAAAGGCGTCGTCGGATCGATTTCCTATAACAATGAAGTGCACGGATTTGCGTCTGAGCCGACGCAGTGCGTGAATTTTGCCGAATGTCACGATAATCATACGCTATGGGATAAACTGTCCTGTTCCGCCGCGAAAGCCGATGAAAATGAACGCAGGCGAATGCAGCGTTTGGCTGCGGGAATTGTGCTGACCAGCCAAGGTATCCCGTTTCTTCATGCGGGCCAGGAATTTCTGCGTACCAAGGGCGGGATGGGCAACAGCTATCAGGCTCCCCCGGCCGTAAATCAACTGGATTGGCCCCGGTGTGCGGCATATCAGGATGAAGTTGAGGCCATTCGGAAGATGATCGAACTGAGGAAACGGCATCCTGCTTTCCGATTGAAAACCGCAGCAGAGATTTCCCGGCATCTTCGGTTCGAGCCGACAGCGGGTGCGGAATCCGCCGTTGCTTTTACGTTAAGGGAACATGCAGGAGGAGACCCGGCCCGGAATTTATATGTTCTATATCATGCTTCATCTTCATCACAAACCTTTTCTTTACCGGAGCTGGGGAAATGGGAAGTATCTTTTGGCGAGGATATCGTGACAGAACTACATTCCGGTCATTTAAATGTGAAAGGGATCGGTATGGTTGTGCTGTCAAATTTTTTGTGAAAAAAATAGCATTATTTGCTAAAATAAGATGCAAGATATGAGATAGAAAAATTGATTTTGAGGATGAGTGGGGGAATACAAATGAATACTGCTGAAATTGCGCCTAAGCCCAAACAGCGGAAGCTGCTAATGAGCGCCGGCCTCAGCTGGATGTTCGATGCGATGGACGTAGGCATCATTTCGTTTATCGCCGCGGCACTGGCGGCCGAATGGAGCCTGACACCGCAGCAGACCGGGTTTTTCACCAGCATTAATTCGGTCGGCATGGCGTTCGGCGCGGCGATCGCCGGCATCATGGCGGACAAGTACGGCCGCAAAGCGGTGCTGCTTTGGACGCTCCTTATTTTTTCGATCGCCAGCGGTTTGTCCGCAGCGGCAACCGGGTTTGCGGTATTATGCTTGCTGCGTTTTGTAGCCGGCTTCGGTCTGGGTGGGGAGCTGCCCGTGGCGTCGACGCTTGTATCGGAATCGGTAGCGGCAAAGGACCGGGGAAGAATGGTAGTTCTGCTGGAAAGTTTCTGGGCCGCCGGATGGATTTTATCTGCTTTGATCGCCTATTTCGTCATTCCGAAATTCGGCTGGCAGGCCGCTTTTCTGATCGGGGCGGTACCGGCTCTCTACGCGCTCTATTTGCGCAAATCGATTCAAGACCCGCCGCGGTTTACTCAGAACATGGCCGGGGGCAGGCAGAAAAAGCTGTCGGTCCGGGAACGGTTCGTATCGGTTTGGGCTGGACCGCACAGACGATCTACGATTATGCTTTGGATCCTTTGGTTTACAGTCGTTTTTTCGTATTACGGCATGTTTCTGTGGCTTCCTAACGTTATGATGCTCAAAGGCTTCAGCCTGGTGAAGAGCTTTGAATACGTACTGATTATGACGCTCGCGCAACTGCCGGGATATTTCACGGCCGCTTATTTTATCGAAAAATTCGGCCGGAAATTCGTGCTTGTCGTGTATTTGCTGCTGACTGCGGCAAGCGCTGCCTGGTTCGGCAATGCGACAAGCGAAGGCATGCTCATTGCGGCAGGAATCTGTCTGTCGTTCTTTAATCTTGGAGCATGGGGCGGGATGTACGCTTATACGCCCGAATTATATCCGACCCGGGTTCGTTCTACGGGAGTAGGTTTGGCTGCTTCCTTCGGCCGGGTGGGAGGCATTATCGGCCCTTACCTTGTCGGTATGCTGGTTGCCCGGCAGGTGTCCATCGGTGCAATATTCTGGATCTTCTTCATTACTATCCTGGTTGGCGCCGTGGCGGTATTGCTGCTGGGAAGCGAGACAAAGGGCAAGGAGTTAACGGACTGAACCTTTAATTATTGTTTTGAATGTTCATAAATAAATAAACTCCACAGACCTTCGCCAGGAAGATTTGTGGAGTTTTGTTTTGCTTTTGCAGTTATTGGTCCAGGCTGGAGGTGTCCAGGCTTTCTCCTGGTTTGAGCACATGGCCGATGATGTTTTTGTGTTTTAATTGATCCACAAATTTCGCTCCGTCTTGGGCGACGAGTCCGAAGGTATTGTAGTGAATAGGGACGACATGCTTGGGATGAAGCCATTCGGCCGCAAGCAGCGCATCCTCCGGTCCCATAGTGAAATAATCACCGATCGGCAGGAAAGCAAGATCGATCTGTCGCCGGTCTCCGATCAGCTTCAAGTCGCTGAACAATGCCGTATCGCCGGCATGATAGAGAACGAATCCGCCGAGATCCAGCAAGATTCCTGCTGCTACGCCCAGATACACATTGGTGCCGTCAATCTCTACGGATGAGCTGTGGAGGGCGGGGGTCAAGGTCAATTTCCCGAACGGGAAAACGAACGATCCGCCCAGATTCAAGCCAGCGGTTGTTAATCCTTTGTTTTTGAAGAAGTCAGCCAACTCCACAATACCGATGATCGTGGCCCCGTTGGCTCTGGCAATAGCTTCAGCATCTCCGATATGGTCGAAATGTCCATGGGTTAGGAGTACATAATCGGCTTTGATTTCATCGGCTTTGGCCGAAGCCACCGGATTTCCTGTCAGAAAGGGGTCGATGATGAGTGTGAATTCGCCCGTATCGATAAGCACGGAGGAATGTCCCAAATAAGTCAGCTTCATAATTATCACTCCTATGGAAAGGTTTACACTACCTTTTCATTATATCGGGTCAAGCTCCTCAAGTCATGGTCTATAGGTTAAAATATAGGCAGACTCAAATACATATTAAGGGGGAACGAGATGACAACTTCCTTATTGGATCGGCTGAAGGCGGAGAAAATCATTGCTATCCTGCGCGGTGTGCCGAAGGAGCAGGGGAAAGCTGTTGCCGAAGCGCTTAGCTTGGGAGGGATTGTGTTTGCCGAAGTGACGTTGAATACGGAAGGCGCGCTAGGAATGATCTCAAGCTGGAGGGAGACATTCGGAGAACGGATGAAGATTGGGGCAGGCACCGTGCTGGACCTCGAGGAGGCCAAAGAAGCGGTCCGGGCTGGGGCGGAATATCTGGTTTCCCCGAATCTGGATGAGGCGGTTGTGGCTTATGCGCTTGAACAAGGAATAGCCGTTTTTCCCGGAGCGATGACGCCTACGGAAATCGTGAAGGCCTGGAAAGCGAGAGCGACTGCGGTGAAGGTGTTTCCGATGGCCTCTCTTGGAGTGGGTTACCTGAAAGAGATAACCGCCCCGCTCGACCGGATTCCTTTGATTGCGACGGGAGGCGTGCGTCTCGACAATATTCATGGATTTTTAGAGGCGGGTGCTACAGCGGTCGGATTAGGCGGATGCCTGGTAAATCCTGCTCTCATTCGGGAAAAGCGTTACGAAACGATCACTCAGAATGCAGCGGATATGGTTGGCGCGGTAAGATCTTGGCGTCCGGGAGATCTTAACTAACACCGGGCTATTGCGACTGGCAAATCGACAGTTAAAGCAGTTGCCAAAATGTAAAAGGGACTGCCTACAGGTCTTATTGACCCGTAGGCAGTCCCTTTCGTTTACTCAGATCACTCATTTTCGGGCCAAGACACGGTAACGGTATGCGGACGGTCATAAGCGGAAGCCCAATAATATCCCTGGGCGGCGATCCGTTGCGGCCAGAAGCCGACAAGCCCCGCTGCCTTAGGTAGCGTTTCGGAAGTAGCGGTGGCGGATCCGGCAGCATTTGTGATCAGATCTACATATTTTCCGCCGTTGTAGGTAAACCGGCCATGAACGTCAGCAGTAATTCCTTCGCCGGTTTCCAGATCGATGACTTGTAGCGTTACTTTTCCCTGCGTGCCGTTAAACACGATGTTCATGTCCCCGATAATCATAGGGCGCAGGGTCGTATTTCCGGTCACGGCTGAAACTTCGCTAGAAAGTGGACCGATGTTCCCGCTGATATCGACGGCGGCTACCTTGTAATAATAAACGGAGTTAGGAAGCAATCCGGTATCGCGATAAGTCAGGTTTCTCGACGTTCCCCCGATGTTGGAATCATCCGGCGTAAATCCGGGCTCGGTGCCGCGGTAAATAATATACTCCTCAATATCGGAATCGTCGGAGGCTCTGCCATAGGAAAGTTCAATGGTACTGAAATCGAACGCAGTGGCTTGCGGTTCCCTGCTTACTCCGGTAGGAGGAGCTGTATCCGGCGGATTCATGGTCCACTTAAATCCACTAGGTCCCCAAGCGGAAGGAAGCCAGCGTATCGAGTCATAATGGTGCATCGCAATGCCGCCGAAAGCCGGATCTCCGGAAAAGGCAGTATAAACTTTATCCAGTTCACTCTCCATATAGGTCCGGCCTTCCTCCCGGAATGTGATTGTTTCGGGGTCTCCGCTGTTGGCAATGTCCAGCGTTTCTACCCCTACGATGACCGAATCCGGTTTCCCGATCGCATTGGCATAGGCAAGCTCGGCCTGAGCCTGAGGTATAATGCCAGGGCCGCCCTCGGCGGTGTCCCGGTAATCCATGATTGAAATATAATCGCTGATGTCCTGTACATGCTCGGACAGCCACTTGGTCTGACCGTTCCAGGTAATATTGCTGGAAGTGTCGCTGCTATCAAACCATCTTGGGATCGCCGGGCCGAAAGGAAGGTCAATGCCGGCGGCGTCTCTGCGCTGAATCATTTTTTGAAGCACATCTAAATATTGAAGCTGTACGGCCGGTTTATCGGTCTTAAACTCAGGTAAAATATAAGGCTCGATATCGACATTCACCCCATCAAACTGCTCATCTGCGGAGGAGGAGAGGTTGTAATTGATGACCTTTTCCATCTCATGGATTGCATTGCCGTGATATGGAGCCAGGGCGCCATAATAGGGAGGTACGGTTCCTCCGGCGATACAGGCGTGGACCCGATAGCCGTTGTCATGCGCCCACTTTACGAACTCCCGGACAGCCTCAGGCTGGTCTTCAAGGATGTCTACACCCTCATACGGAAAAACGCCGATATAAAAGGTGGTGATCGGATCGGAGCCGAAGGTTCCGGTATCATCGGCAAGCGCTTTTAACGCCGATTTGGAGCCCGGGTTCAAAAAGAGATTGTAGGCGGCTTTTTCCCAGATCCACATCGCACGGTCTTGCTTTTCAAGTGTAACCGGTTCGGGAGCCCAGTTCCCGGTATGAGCATAAACCGTAGTGCTCCGGCCTTCATTGCCGAATTCGTCGAAGGCCCTTGCCTCCAGACTGGAGGTCCGGTTACCGAGATTTTTGGCGTCCCATTTGAATTGATAGTGGTTCCCGGTTTGCTTTGCTTTCATCCATGGCCCGCCGTTGATTCGAATCTCTACCAGCTCAACGGAATTCTTGGCGTCGACGGTGATTTTTACAGGGACCGAGCCGTGGACGGTTTCATCGTCCGAAGGATTTGTAATCTTCACAACAGGGAGGCTGGCTTCGGGATTATTGACATACACCGATGTCGTAGCCGTGGAGATTCCATAACGAGACGAACTCTGCACTCCCTTGGCAATCAGCGAGATGTTGCCGTCGTATTTGGATACGTCGACATCCGCATACCAAGTGCCGCTTTCGGGTCCATTTAAGTCCTCTCTTACGGAGTTAAGCTGTTCGGTTCCATTAATAATCAATTTGATGTCATAAGTTTCGGTATACCCTCCCGTAACCCGCAGCCATCCCGGAGGTACCTGATCACCTTCCGCCGGAGAATCGATGGTCAGCATGGATTCGGCGTGAGCGTAGGGGATCTGAGCCACGAGGATAAAAGAGAAGCAAAGGAATAGAGAAGCAGTCAACCCTTTGAAAATCAATGAACCTACAACTTGATTCAATAAGGCTTTCTTTTGTTGACGAATCGGCATGAATACCCCTCGCTTTCTATCCGGAATAATTGTAAACGTTTACAATTGTATTGTAGCCGTAGTATTTTTCTTAGGGCAATAACCGTTTAATGACCTTTAATATAATGGAATGAAAAATGAAGCATTAAAGAGATATGACGTAAATGAGAGAGTTTAACCATTATGAAAACGCTCCCGTTTCATATAATTGGCAATTGCAAACTGTTTTTAACCGGTTGCCTGACTTTACTGGATTCGGCGCCGGAGTTATGATTCAATCCATGAAACAAATATAATACCATTTGTCGATCGCTGAATTTCCCGGCAACGGGAAAACGGGGGAACCAAATTGCGGCGCATCTATCTTGGCTCCTAGGCCAAGAAGCCGTTTCGTTCGTTTGCCGTCTTTAATGTGAGAGTTAAAGACCGCAAACGGACAGGGGTGAATCCCGGACGGAAACCATGGATTCCGTTCGGGTAGGGCGACTCTCACCGCCCGAATCCGACAGCTAACTTCGTAAGCGTGGATGAAGAGAGGATGGGTGAACTGTCAGCCGTATGAGTAGGCCACAGAGCGCCAAGGTGCCTCTGTGGTTTTTTATTGCCTAAATTGAAAAATTGACTGAAATTGTTATGAAAAATCGAAATGAAAAATAATGTCTTTTTCGCTGAATTCTGCGAACGCAGAAGCGGGGGAACCAACGAAACGCCGATCTGGGATCGGAACGTTTCATGGGGTGAATCGCCGGAAATATCCTTAATTTCCAGCGTAGGGCGACTCTCGCGCCCGAATCCGACAGCTAACCTCGTAAGCGTAATTGGGAGAGGCAACCGCCATAAGCTCACCATGGTTATGAACACCATGCCAGAAGCTGCGGAAAGGTTCCTTCCTTTCCTGCGGCTTTTTTGCTGTGCAAAGTACTGGATTGAGCTTACTAGTAAAGTCTACCTCACCAGGAGGAGCTTTAGGTCTTGCTATTATCTGAGGGAGGAAACAAAGGTGGAGGAAGATTGTATCCTCATTGCTGCGCCAAATCAGGCAGGGCTGAATTTTGTACGGCTGCTGTTGTCTAAGCGGCGGAATGTTGCGGTTCTCGTGAACAACAAAACTGAGGAGAAACGGGCTCGTAAATTGGGGGCGGTTCAAGTGATCCGGGTGAAGACGGAGGATGAAAAAACTTGGAGGATTCCCGAATTTCGGATCGGGAGGGTCTTTATTTTTGAAACTACGCTAACTTTAACATGTCGATATTTGCAGTTATGCCGTCAATGGACATCGAGTCCAATAATCGTGATTACGCCGGAGCGGCATCCGAGAATGATTTACAAGGGCCTTGGAGCGACTTATGTGATTCATTCCGGTTCCTGCGAGGTCGGATTTTTAGCAAACGGCATTCCGGAAACCGGGGATTAACAGGAATTAAAGGAGGGGGATACGCCATGATAGGGATCGGGTTGGTCGTCCTGTTCGTATTTCTTTATTTGATCTATGCCTTGATTCATCCTGAGAAATTTTAAAAAGCCTACTTTTGAGGGGGATCCCAATGGATTTAGTGCAAATGTTAGTTGTGATCGGCGTCATCATTGTACTGGTGAAACCGCTGGGCACTTATTTATACCATGTGTTTTCCGGGGAATCGAACCGTACCGACAACATATTCGGAGGTTTCGAAAGACTGATCTATAAGCTGGTCGGTTTCAAACGCCGTGAAGGCATGAGCTGGAAAAAATACGCCTTTAGCATGATTGTGACGAACGTCGTTCTGGTGGGAGTAAGCTATTTGGTTCTGCGGATTCAACAGTTTCTTCCCTTGAATCCTAATGGGATGGGAAACATGGAATCGTCGCTTTCATTCAATACGGTCATCAGCTTTATGACCAATACGAATCTACAGCATTATAGCGGAGAGTCGGCCCTGTCTTATTTCTCTCAAATGGCCGTCATTACGATGATGATGTTTACCTCAGCCGCCAGCGGCTTGTGTGTAGCGATATCATTTATCCGCGGTTTGACGCAGAGAGGGCAAACGATAGGAAACTTCTTTGAAGATTTTATTAAAGCACATGTCCGTGTATTTCTGCCGTCAGCTTTGCTCGTTACCTTAATTCTCGTGGCACTGCAGGTTCCACAGACGTTGGACCCGACCTTGACGGTTCATACGCTGGATGGCGCGTTGCAGCGAATTTCGATGGGGCCCGTCGCCTCGCTCGAGTCGATCAAGCATTTGGGGACGAACGGCGGGGGATTTTTCGGAGTGAACTCCGCACATCCGTTTGAAAATCCGAACGGTTTGAGTAACGCCGTGGAAATGTGGTCGATGTGGATGATGGGTGCTGCATTGCCATACACATTCGGATTGTTCGCCAAGAATAAGAAACAAGGCTGGGTCATTTTCTCCGCCATGATGATTCTATTTCTCGTCTTTTTATCCACCGTCTATTTCTCGGAAAAAGCGGGGAACCCGGCAATCAACGCACTGGGTATCGATGCTGCACAAGGAAGCATGGAAGGGAAAGAAGTTCGCTTTGGGATCGCCGGATCCACGCTGTTTACCACTGTAACGACGGCCGCTACGACAGGGAGTGTCAACAATATGCATGATACTTTAACGCCGCTCGGCGGGATGGTTCCGTTGGTTCAAATGATGCTGAACGTCGTATTCGGCGGAAAAGGCGTCGGCCTTATGAACATGATGATGTACGCCATTCTAGGTGTGTTCATTTGCGGCCTGATGGTCGGCCGGACGCCGGAATTTCTGGGCCGCAAAATCGAGGCCAAGGAAATGAAGCTGATCGCCATTGCGATATTGGCGCATCCGTTTATCATTCTTGTGCCGACTGCGATCAGTTTTATGACGGATCTGGGGCAAAGTGCAATCACGAACCCCGGTTTCCATGGTTTATCTCAGGTGCTGTACGAATACACTTCCTCTGCCGCAAATAATGGGTCCGGCTTTGAAGGACTGGCGGACAATACACCGTTCTGGAACATTACGACCGGGCTGGTCATGTTGTTTGGGCGTTATGTTTCCATCATAGCCTTGCTGGGCGTTGCGGGTTCCTTGATGTCCAAGGAGCCGATTCCGGAAACGATCGGTACCTTACGTACCGACAACCGCCTGTTCGTCGGCATATTGATTGGAACGGTGCTCCTTATCGGTGCGCTCACTTTTTTACCGGTCATTGCTATGGGCCCGGTTGCCGAGTTTTTAACTTTAGGATAAGCGAAAGAGGGGTTAAAGGATGTCGAACAGTCGTAAAACTATGCTTACTGGTCCAATCATTCGTAAGGCTGCGGCGGAAAGCCTGGTCAAGTTGAATCCGGCCACAATGATGAAAAATCCCGTCATGTTCGTGGTCGAGATCGGAATGGGGATCGTACTGCTCCTTTTGCTGTTTCCGAACCTGTTCGGTTCCGGCAATGGATTCGGATTTAATTTGTCGGTGTTCTTGATTCTGCTCTTCACGGTGCTGTTTGCCAACTTTGCTGAAGCTTTGGCGGAAGGGCGGGGAAAAGCGCAGGCTGATTCGCTGAAAAAGACGAAGCAAGAGGTAACTGCAAATAAGCTTGTAGGCGGAGCGCTTCGCGAAGTGCCATCTACGGACTTACGCAAGGGGGACATCGTCGTTGTTGAACAAGGCGAGATGATTCCCGGCGACGGAGAAATTATCGAAGGGCTAGCCTCTGTGGATGAGTCTGCGATCACCGGGGAATCCGCCCCGGTCATCAAGGAAGCCGGCGGTGACTTCAGTTCGGTGACCGGCGGCACACTGGTCGTGAGCGATGTCATCGTTGTGCGGATCACCAGCGATCCCGGAGAATCGTTCATCGATCGTATGATCTCGCTGGTCGAAGGCGCGAAACGGCAAAAGACGCCGAACGAAATTGCTCTGAGCACGCTGCTTACCGTACTGACTCTGATCTTCTTGATCGTAGTTGTCACGTTAAAGCCGATCGCTGACTTTTTAAACATTCCGCTTGAAATTCCCGTCCTCGTGTCTTTGCTCGTTTGTCTCATACCGACGACCATCGGCGGCCTGCTGTCCGCCATCGGCATCGCAGGCATGGACCGGGTCACCCGGTTCAATGTGTTGGCGATGTCAGGTAAAGCGGTGGAAGCGGCAGGGGATATCAATACGATGATCCTGGATAAGACCGGAACGATCACGTACGGGAACCGTATGGCATCGGAGTTCCTTCCTTCGCAAGGGGAACAAGAGAGCGAGCTTGCCGCTTGGGCGGCGATAGCGTCCCTCCGGGATGAGACGCCGGAAGGCCGTTCCGTCATCGAGTTTACGAAGGTGCGCGGATTTACATTTGACGCGGAAATGGCTGAGGGCGGAGAAATTGTGGAGTTCAAGGCGGAGACGCGGATGAGCGGCATCGACTTGAAAGATGGCCGCAAAATCCGTAAGGGAGCGGTAGATGCCGTGCGCGAATGGGTTCAAGCACAAGGCGGAACCATCCCGGCCGATTTGGAACAGAAGAGCCAACACGTTGCGACAGAAGGCGGAACTCCGCTTGCCGTTGCCGTAGACGGCCGGATTTACGGGATTATTTATTTGAAGGACACGGTGAAACCGGGAATGAAGGAACGCTTTGATCAACTGCGGAAGATGGGCATAAAAACAATCATGTGTACGGGGGACAATCCGCTGACGGCGGCAACGATCGCCCGTGAAGCCGGGGTCGACGATTTTATCGCCGAGAGTAAGCCCGAGGACAAAATTGCGGTGATCCGCCGTGAACAGGCACAAGGCAAACTCGTCGCCATGACCGGGGACGGCACGAATGATGCTCCGGCGCTGGCCCAAGCGGACGTCGGCCTGGCGATGAACAGCGGTACGGTGTCGGCGAAGGAAGCAGCCAATATGGTCGATCTCGATTCCGATCCGTCCAAGATCATCGAAGTGGTTGCCATCGGCAAACAGCTGCTGATGACCCGCGGCGCGCTAACCACGTTCAGTATCGCAAATGATATTGCCAAGTATTTTGCTATTATTCCGGCAATGTTCATGCTGGCTGTACCGCAAATGAATACCCTGAATGTCATGGGGCTCGGCTCCCCGTTATCCGCAGTCTTGTCGGCCTTGATTTTCAATGCGGTTATTATCCCGTTGTTGATACCGCTCGCGATGCGCGGCGTCGCCTATAAACCGATGAGTTCACAGCGGCTGCTCTCCAAAAATTTGCTGATCTATGGAGTCGGTGGTGTCATAGCCCCGTTTATCGGCATCAAGTTGATCGACCTGGTGGTTCATTTGTGGATTTAACAAATATGCAGACCGGTTTGCTTCGGCAAACCGGATCCCCTTAAAAATTGGAAAGGGAGTTTTCCTTCATGAATCATATCCAAACTCAAGATACCAAGAGCGCTTCATTGACAGCTTCATTCGGAACTACTTTTTGGGCCGCCTTGCGGTTCAGTCTTATTTTGATCGTTATTTGCGGCGTTCTTTACCCGCTGGCAAGCACAGGTTTAGCTCAGCTGTTGTTCCCTCATCAGGCTAACGGAAGTCAGTTGAAGAATAGCGAAGGAATCGTTATCGGCTCCGAGTTAATTGGCCAATCCTATACGGACCCTCAATGGTTCCAAGGCCGCGTGTCGAGCATTGAATACAATGCCGAAGGGTCGGGTTCTAACAATTATGCACCCTCGAATCCTGAATTGATGAAGCGGATGCAGGCCTCGTTGAACGATTGGTCCAAGAATAATCCGGATATACCGGTAAACTTGGTCCCTATTGATTTAATTACGAACTCCGGGTCAGGGCTGGACCCGCATATCACCAATAAAGCCGCAGAAGTTCAAATTTCTCGTGTAAGCAAGTTGTCCGGAGTTTCGGAAGAGAAGTTACGAGATCTTATCAAAGAGGCTTCACAAGGTAGGGATCTGGGGATATTCGGCGAACCGAGAGTAAACGTACTTAAGCTGAATTTGGCTTTACAAAAGGAAATGGCCGGAATGAGCCGATGATAGGAGCGAAATGCCAGCGATGACGACCTTTCGCAGAAAAACGCCGGAAGAGCTGCTGGAATCGATCGAGCGGCTAAAGCATGGAAAATTCAAAATATTGATTGGAGCCGCCAGCGGTACGGGAAAGACCTACCAAATGCTTAGGGAGGGTCAGCAGTTAAAGGAGCGGGGTATCGATGTCGTGATCTGTGCGGTGACGACACTGCAACGACCCGAGACAGTAGAGCAACTTGCCGGATTGGACCGGATTCCAAGTATCCATTGGATGAAGAATGGTGAGGAAAAAAAGGATTTGCCAGTGGAGGAGCTTGTTAAGCGGAATCCGGAGGTGGTACTAGTCGATCATCTGGCACATCGCAACCGGCCTGGGGCTAAATTCAACACCCGGCTTGAGGACATCCTGTTTCTGCTCAAACAAGGAATCAGCGTGATTACCACGATCAATGCTTATGAGCTGGCAGGAGCGGATGAGATAGCACTACAGCGAACCGGTATTCAGGCAGAAGAGACTATCCCGCCGGGGACACTGGATCTGGCGGATGAAGTCCGGTTGATCGATGTTGCGCCGGAAACGGTGATGAAACGGATCGAAGCGGGATTGCTCGGAAAAAAGGTACATCCATCGATTTGCCGCCGCGACAATCTGGCGGTATTGCGCGAATTATCGTTGCGGTTAGTAGCCGAAGGCGTGAATGAGTTGTTGAACCGCCATCGTGAAACAGAAGGACTGTCCGGTCCTTCCGGGGCCTCGGAACGGATTCTCGTTTCGGTGCAATATCACTGGAACGCTTCAATCTATATTCGCCGGGGACAACAGATTGCCAAACGTCTGGGCGGTGATTTATTTGTGGCCAGTTTCGTGAAGCCAGGAATCAAGCTTACGAAGGAGCAGGAGGCTTTTAAACGCTCGATTGTTAAACTCTGTAGTAAGATTGGCGCCCAGTTTACGGAGTGGCCTTTGCCGGGCCGCCGTCTTTTGCCGGTCAAGCTGAAGGAATTGTCAACCAGAATGGGGGTGACGAGGATTGTAATGGGGCACTCCAAACTGAGCCGGTTGCAGGAAATCTTTAAAGGCTCCGTCATCCATGGATTACTGCGCAAGCTAACGCATACCGATTTGTTCCTGATGGCCGACCGGGCGGATACAGAAGGAGAGCGTATTATGCCGATACGACATCATGAATACGAACAAGGCCTCCCGAATGCAAATGCTAAAACATTCCGCAGGCATACTCCCGAAGAAGCGGAGCAGCAGAAGATACGGCTTAACCGGGGGACGTTCAAGGTGTATATTGGAGCTTCGCCAGGTGTCGGTAAAACCTATACCATGCTTCGGGAAGGAAACCTGCTGAGAAGCAACGGGGTCGATGTTGTCGTTGGGCTGCTTGAAACGCATGGGAGACGCGAAACGGTCGCACAGCTTGGTGGTTTGGAGATCATTCCACGGCGCAAGGCGGTATACCGGGGATCACAGTTGGAAGATATGGATACGGAAGCTGTGCTAAGTCGCTACCCCGAGGTCGTTTTAATTGACGAACTGGCCCATACGAACATCCCCGGAAGCCTGCACGTGAAAAGGTACGAGGATATTCTTCAAATTTTGGATGCTGGTATATCCGTCATTACCACGGTAAATGTGCAGCATCTTGAGAGCCTGAACGATGCGGTAGAGCAGGTGACAGGGGTACGGGTAAGGGAAACCGTACCCGATGATTTACTTCGGAAGGCCGATGAAGTGGAATTGATTGATGTGACTCCGCAGATGCTCCAACAGCGATTAAGAGAAGGCAAGATTTATGCTTCTTCCAAGGTAGATCAAGCATTGCAGTCCTTCTTTAAGATCGGGAATTTAATCGCTCTGCGTGAATTGGCGTTGCGGGAGATCGCCGATGATGTCGACGAAAGGCTGGAGTCCTGGGATCGCGGAAATTCGCTCCGCGGTCCTTGGCGAAGAAAAGAATTGATCTTCGTATGCGTAGACAAAGGCCCGAATGCCGAGAGGATTATTCGGCATGGATTCAGGCTTGCTTACCGCCTGAAGGCGGAATGGCATGTCGCGTTTGTGGATATACGTAAACAGGCTTCCCTACAAGAAGATCAGGAATTGTTACAAATAAAAAGATTAACGCAACGGCTTGGAGGGACATTTGATCTGTTGTCCAGCCCTCGGCGTTGCAGGATAGCCGATACGCTTTTATCGAAAGCGGACAAATTAGGAGCTACTCAGATTATAATGGGGCAGACGCGCAGACGTTGGCAGAGATGCTTGAGTATCAGTCCCGCTATTGGACTTGGCGTAATTCGAAAATCAACCGCCCGTGATGTACTGATTGTGTCAAGGAATAAATAGGCTGGCCTAATGAAATACAAAACCCCGGCCATATCCGATATTTACGGATTCTGACCGGGGTTAATGTTTTTAATTTATTGGCTTGTCCCGTTGAACCAGGTCCATCCATCCGACCAGGTCATGCACGGCTATTCCGCCAAAGGACGAATGAGTGGAGGCTAACTTCTCAAGCTCAAGCATTTGTTCATTCAGAACGCCGTTACCTTCCTCATAGAAAGTAATGAAGTTGCCTTCAGAGGAGGGCTTTGTTTCCACGCCGGTGTACACCTTTTTGTTCAGCCGCTCTCCTTCTAAAAGCTCGCCCTTGGCCGTATTATAAATGGCGCTGGCATTGTCGCGGTAAGACATCAGCGTAACGGATTCAAAGCGGGAAATCATCCAGGAACTTAAGGTTTGATCGCTGTCCGGAACCTTGTAGTTGTCATTGTCCAGCCAGAAAGGCAACGCTGCGGAAAGAGGCAATTCTGCCGCGTTCGCCTGTTCTACGAGATCGTCGATATTTTTCTGCCATTGCCCGACCAGGGAAGCCCAGTCGGTCTTCCATTGCGGAAGCAGGTACGGCTCGATATCGACGTGAATGCCTTTTAACTTTTCATTGGGAGCAGCTGTGGCCTGGTAATCGTTAATCCATTTCATAAAAGCATCCAATTTGGGTTTGCTAGTAGCAAGGGCCCAGTCCGGGGCACCGTTTAGCGCATGGACCTCGATTCCTTTCTCGCCAGCCTGACGGATGAAGCTCTTGTAGGAAGCAGGTTGCACTTTAGTGCTTATTTGAAGATAAATAATATCGATTCCTTGGGATTCGGAAAAATCAAGAAGTTCGGCTGGTGAAGTTTGAATTAGTTGGGTATGCCAGAGCCAGGTCGTCTTGGTCAATGTGCTCGTCTCTGGTTCTGCCAAAGCCGGTTTCAGCGCATAACCGAAAGACGAAATCATTAGAGCACATACCATGCTCAAAGTAAATCTGCGGAGGAAGGATCCTGTTTTCAAGAGAAAGTACACTCCTTTATAGAAATAGTAAGTTCGTTCATTGCGGGATAGGAGCAACGTAGAGACATGATGAGAGGATTCTCTTATAATCGGGTTATTCCAGGCCTAACCTCCTGCATAGCATGTATTATCCCGTATTTAAGCCGAATCTTGTCCCGGAAATCCGGGAATGATTTGCGACCTGAGAAAGGGGTATGTTATTATATTCGTCATAAATGGCACATAAAGCCATAGGACTTATGGATTAATTCGTAATTGTAATTGGACTTTTTTATTCGGGGTAACCTAAGCCATGGAATATTTGCTCCTCATTGTACGTAGAACTTCTTTAGCTTCAAAATCCGATGATCCGGTTAATCAGGGAATAAGGACGGAAGACGAACGGAAAAGGGGGCAATGGGTCCATGAAAATTATGATCACCCAGCATGAAGCTCTGGAAAAAGGCATATGGAAACAAGTGATGAGCATGTTCGGAATTACAAATGATGATGAGATCTGGGAGACGGAGCAATTTATACTTACAGAAGAACAGGCCAAAGAGCTTGGGTTGATTCGCTGAGACAGCTAAGAAGCAAATGGGAGGCAATACGTTATGAAGGTGGAGATTTGGTCGGATTACGCTTGTCCGTTTTGTTATATCGGTAAAAG
The DNA here is from genome assembly GCF_038009185.1 of Paenibacillus sp. FSL R5-0407. Classification (NCBI taxonomy): domain Bacteria; kingdom Bacillati; phylum Bacillota; class Bacilli; order Caryophanales; family Paenibacillaceae; genus Paenibacillus; species Paenibacillus sp. FSL R5-0407. The sequence goes on from NZ_JBBPAX010000001.1 coordinate 784,464, forward strand.
AAGATTCGAAAAAGCGCTGGAGCAATTCCCTCATAAAGATGAAGTGGAAGTTGTGTTTCGCAGCTTTGAGCTGGATCCTTCCTCTCCGAAGGAAATCAGGACGAGTATGCAGGAGATTTTGGCAGCAAAATACGGGATGTCGTTGGATGAGGCGAAAGCAGCCAATGACCGTGTTGCGGGGCAAGCTTCGGAAGAGGGGCTGGTTTACCGGTTCGACACTATGATTCCGACGAATACGTTTGATGCTCACCGCTTGACTCATTATGCGGGGGAGCAAGGAAAAATGGCCGAGATGTCCGAACGGATATTTAAAGCTTATTTTACGGATTCTCTACATATCGGCGATATGGATACACTTAATTTTCTGGCCCAAGGAATTGGATTAGATGGAAAGGAAACAGCCGATATATTAGCGTCTGACGCCTTTGCGGATGAAGTTCGGAGAGATGAACGGTTGGCTGGAGAAATCGGGGTCCGCGGGGTGCCGTTCTTTGTCTTGGACGAGAAATATGCGGTATCTGGAGCTCAGCCGTTGGAAGTTTTCCAGAAAGCACTGCAGCAAGTGTGGGAAAAGCGCACGGAACAGCAGGATTAATACCGAATTATATGAAGAAAATAAAAAAACGCTGATCTCTATAGACCAGCGTTCATTTCCATTAGTAAAAAATGATCTTGTAAAGCCATAATAAATATGTTAAAATGACGGATAGTCAAATCAATGGGCTAACTTAATCAACATCGCTTATATAATAGCATATTAGCACTAATTTGTCAAATAGAGTATACCGTTGTTAGAGAAAAATCTTGTTATTCTTTTCCATTTATTAGGGTGGGGGTCTGAGCCATGACAGAGGATTTGACAAAGCGCAGTGAACTTGATTTTACAGATGACCTTACGCTGCCGCCAGGCGTAAAAATCGATGATCCGGTCCGTATGTATTTAAAGGAAATCGGACGGGTACCTCTTTTGTCCGCCGATGAGGAAATTCAACTCGCTCAACGCATCGAGCAGGGGGACGAAGAGGCCAAGCGTCGTCTGGCTGAAGCGAACCTGCGGCTGGTCGTGAGTATTGCCCGGCGCTATGTAGGGCGCGGTATGGTCTTCCTGGATTTGATTCAGGAAGGAAATATGGGCTTGATTAAAGCGGTTGAGAAATTTGACTACTCCAAAGGCTTCAAATTCAGCACCTATGCGACATGGTGGATTCGTCAAGCCATTACAAGAGCGATCGCCGACCAAGCGAGAACGATCCGGATTCCGGTGCATATGGTGGAAACCATTAATAAGCTGATTCGTGTATCCAGACAGCTTCTGCAAGAGATCGGGCGGGAACCGACGCCGGAAGAAATCGCCAAGGAAATGGATCTTACGCCTGAGAAAGTTCGGGAGATTATGAAGATCGCCCAAGAACCGGTTTCCCTGGAAACGCCGATCGGTGAAGAGAACGATTCCAATCTGGGTGATTTTATCGAAGATCATGACGCTCTGGCTCCGGCGGAGGCAGCCGCTTATGAGCTTTTGAAAGAACAGTTGGAAGAAGTGTTGGATACGCTAACCGAGCGGGAAGAAAACGTGCTCCGGCTGCGCTTCGGTATGGATGACGGCAGAACACGGACCTTGGAGGAAGTGGGTAAAGAGTTTGGCGTAACCCGGGAACGGATTCGTCAAATCGAAGCCAAGGCGTTGCGGAAGCTCAGACATCCAAGTCGCAGCAAGCGTTTGAAGGACTTTATGGAATAAGAGCGTAAAGTACGACCACATATGAAGAGGAAAGCATTCCTTGACCCGGCCGATTGAGCCGCTAGGAAAAGGGGCTTTCCTCTTTTTATTTTATGATTTGGATACAAAGCGGCATTGTTTTGGACGCAACGCTTTTTCCGTTTTACGACCTAACGGACGAACGCACATGTATTTTTGCTTACCGCCTCTAGCCGGTGCCAGGATCGAACGTCTACCGGAGCGCGCGACACGGGTACCGAATACCTTCATGAACCATTCGACGGGATAGGCGATGGATAGACGGCCTTCTTCCGTACCCGCGAAATTAACGGCTGCGGCAAGATTGCCCCGGCGTGTCAGCCAAACGGAACCGGAATCTCCGCCTAGCGATACCGGACGCTTGCCCCGGATCACGCTCTGGTTCTTGAAAGTGATCGTTCCCAAATTACCGTAATCTCCATAGTTGACCTGAATATCCGTGTGAATCGATTCAACGGTTCCGGTAACGGCTCCTGTTGTCCGGCCGACCTTTTTGAACTTGTCGCCAATGGCGTAAGAGCGGACGAAGCCAGGTACATTTCCGTAAACCGCATAAGACGGGGATAGAAGGTTGCGGCGCAGCGGCTTTGAGAGCGCCGCATCGAGGAAGTTGGGCTTATTCTTGTGAAGCTTGACGAATCGTTGCACGCTTCCGATTTTGTCCCGAGGTACGGTACCGCTGTCAGCTCCGCCCGGCTGGACCGTCGCGGAAGGCCGATTCGAATTTTCGTTGACCAGCACATGGTTGTTGCTTAGAATAAATCGGCTTCCGGGCTTTTTTTTGTCGCTGACAATCAAGCCTACGGTTCCCGAGACATTAGGAGTACCCACACTGTATCCGGCAGGGACAGGTCGAATTCTTCGACGGAAGCGTGAGGGAAGCAAGCTGTTTTTATGAAATTTGGTTGATCTCACAATGCGCACCGGAATTTCGGCTTTCAGTTTTGCGGGCAGAGAGAGGGCCTTGGGCTTAGATTTGCCTTTCCTGTTTTTGCCGGACGCAGCGGAAATTGCGTCCGCATATACGATGAGGGCTGCTCCTTTATGCGGTTTCGACGGCTCTTTAAAGCCGACCCCGACGCCATGAATTCCCCGTTGTCTTAGCATTCGTGCGGAATAACGCTGCTTAAGTAAATAAGCTTTACGAAAACTGGCCATTACATCACCTTTTCTTCTTATTTGCTCTATACTATGCACAACAGGCCAAGAGTACTGGGCGGATTCCAGCTCTGGATTCGAAGCAATTATGGAATTGTGACCCGGCCAATGGCCGGGTCGATCCATGTTCATCGGCGAATCAGGTGATGATCGTGATGGTGGGAGCCGATATGACGGGCTGGGTCGTAATATCCGAAGTTACACCCGTAAAGCTTCCAATTTCCAGTTGGACCGGAACTCCTTCGATCAAATCAACCGTGTCCAATACCAGACTGGCGGTGGAAAGCGTCGATAAGGACGCCTGCTGCAAAACCCCGTTAATATAAACGTTAAAATAATCGCTGGCAGCCAAAGCCGGCAACGCTGTGATGGCCGCATCCGCGTCATCCGTAAAGCTTGCGGCAGCAATTGTAGTGTCGGTTGCTCCGATCATAGCAGCCGTTATTGTTGCAAAATAGCGGGTAATGGACGGAGTTATTGAAGTGGTGATTACTCCGCCGGTAGATACCGGAGCACTGGCAACAGCAGTGAAAACAGGCTTGATTACTGGCATTATGGTTTCACCTCCTAATCAGCAGGATATCGAGACAATCCTCGATTCCTTAACAGTTAATGATCAGTTTTTCTCGATGAAACGGCGTTTCTTCCTCCTTGAGGTCAAATGTTCCTGATTTCAGGCAGTTCGTCTATTTCATAGCCGGGAGATTGACATATGATATTGAAGGTTATAGGACAATGGGAGGTGATCCTTTGTTTAAGAGGAAAAGACACTTTTCCTATAAAAAGAAAAGAAGTCGTTCCAGCGTATGTCCTCCGCCCAAACCATGTAAGAGGCGGGCTCGCCCCGGCCATGGTAGGCTTAAACGCAAATCGCGGCAATTGGATTCGCCAGGTAAGGCAAAACATTCGATAATACCGGGCCGGAAGGGATCGTTGGGGCGTAAGAGAAAGCGGAGAAAGCCCATCCAGCGGAGAGTGTTTGGAGCTGCGGGTCCGCCCGGGAGAAAAGGCAGAGATGGACTACGCGGCCCCGCCGGACCTATAGGACCCGCCAGACCGACGGGGCCGATGGGGATGAAGGGGGAACAAGGAGTTCCGGGTCCGGTTGGACCGCAAGGAGAACGCGGGTCACCTGGAGCGGAGGGACCTCAGGGATTGCAGGGGTTACAAGGACCTCAGGGCCCTCAAGGGGAACGAGGAGAGCAAGGGGTAAAGGGCCAGCGGGGAGAACAAGGAATGCCGGGTCCGGTTGGACCGCAAGGAGAACGCGGGGCACCTGGACCGGAGGGCTTGCAGGGACCGCAGGGATTGCAAGGTCCGGACGGACCGCGAGGAGAGCGTGGAGAGCGAGGGTTACAAGGACCGGAAGGCACTCAAGGACCACAAGGAGAACAAGGTGTATCCGGTCCGGAAGGGCCTCAGGGACCACAAGGAGAACAAGGGATTCAGGGTCCCCGAGGCCAGCAAGGCCCGCCGGGCAGCTCGGATATAACGATTGTGCCGAGGGTTTACAGATATTTTTATATTCCCGATACCGAATTAGCAGCTTTGACGGTCGTTGAAGCCAGCCAATTTACAAACGATGTTGGGGAACCGGTAGAAGCGATTGAAGGCTTGTCATTGAATTGTTATTCCCGTTTGTTTGTGAATGGGATGCTGCAAGAGAGCAGGCTATATTCTATTGATCCTTCAGCTTTGACGCTCCACCTAGGCTTGGATATGATATTGGCAGGGACTCCGATCATTATTGAGAATGTGGAGATGAATGTGCAGCCGGTAACAGCATAGTTTCTGCGATGGGCGCATACCGGCGTTGTACGCCCAAAATCGGCGGGATCGGGAGCTCCGGTCCCGCTGGGTGGATCGAAACGGAGGGAACAGGATGAAGCTTCAAGGAATAAACCATTTTTGCTTTTCCGTATCGGATCTGGAAAAGTCCATTTTATTTTATCAGAGCGTTTTTGACGTCAAGCTGCTCGTAAAGGGAAGGTCTTTGGCTTATTTTGACCTCAATGGCCTCTGGATTGCCTTGAATCAGGAAGATGTCAAACGGGACAGGGACGTCCATACATATACGCATATCGCTTTCACGGTCGAGGAAGCAGACTTGGATCGATGGAAGGATAAACTGGAGCAGGCGGGTGCTGTCTTACTGGAGGGGCGCAGCCGGGATGCACGGGATTTTAAGTCGGTTTATTTCTTGGATCCGGACGGACACCAATTTGAATTTCATACCGGAACGTTGGCGGATCGTATGGAATACTACAAGGCGGACAAGCCGCACATGCAATTTTTTGACTAATGCTGCCACCCCTATAAATTTGCTGTTGGGATGAATGAGAAAATACGATAGAATAGGTTCTATGTGTGAAAATACCGTAGAGAAGCAGGTTAAAGGTTATTATGAAAAAATTCAAAAAATTCTATATTGAAACAACGAGTATCTGCAATCTGGCTTGCAGTTTTTGTCCTCCGACCCACCGTCAATCTCAATTTATCTCGGTGGAGGATTTCAGCAAAATTCTTGATGATATCAAGCCGCACACCGATTATATTTATTTTCATGTCAAAGGAGAACCGCTGCTGCATCCCAAAATCGATCAGTTGCTGGATATCAGTCATGAAAAAGGGTTTAAAGTCAACATTACGACCAACGGTACACTGATTCGCAAAAACGCTCATAAGCTGTTAGGTAAGCCGGCTCTCCGGCAGATGAATTTCTCTTTGCACAGCTTTGACGGGCATGAGGGATCGACGGACAGAGAAGGGTATATCACCAGTGTTTTGTCCTTCGTGAGGGAAGCGACGGCAGCCTCCGAGATGATCGTATCGTTCCGTCTATGGAATTTGACGAAGGACAACGAGACCAACCTGGAACGCAGCCGAAACAGGGCGACGTTGGAGCTGATCGAGAAGGAATTCGGGTTGGATTTTCGGATCGAAGAGAAGGTGGTGCCTGGCAGCGGCATTAAACTGGCTGACCGCATTTACCTGAATCAGGATCATGAATTTGACTGGCCGGATTTAAGGGCTAAGGAAGACGACGGCCGCGGTTTTTGCCATGCGCTTCGCAATCAAGCCGGAATCCTTGTAGACGGGACGGTCATTCCTTGCTGTCTGGATGGGGAAGGCATCATCAATCTGGGAAATGTCTATGAGACACCGTTCTCGGAAATCGTGGAAGGTGAACGGGCGAACCGGTTGTACGACGGATTCTCGCGCCGTATTGCGGTGGAGGAATTGTGCCGCAAATGCGGATACCGTCAACGGTTTGGCGGGGCGTAAGAAGTGGGCCAGTGTTAGGCAGTAATTTGAATTACTTTGAATTTCGGTCTAACGAATCTGAGCATCGCTATGTGCCCATTTTTCATTAGCTTTTGAAGCTAACGAACTCCAGATTCGCTATTTGAGCGAAAATTGGTCTATTGGGTAGTTATTTTGCCAAATAAGGTTTACTGAGTTCGTTAAAAACATGAAGAGGGAAAAAAACGATAAATAACGATTGTAGGGTTCGTTAGCCCTGGAACCTATGATGCAAAAGCAGGCTATTGGATAGGCTGATATGCGGATAAACAGTAGATGGAAGGATAAGCAAAAATGAAGGCGCGCCGGGAGCACCGCGCGAACCTAAAGCAAACCACCCTGGGACATATAATCGCCTCAGGGTGGTTTTTTATTTCCTATTTGTTATTTAGTAACATTGGATCCCGCTTTAAGCCGGGAGAGATCGACTGCGGGAACTAGCCCTTCCCGGGCAGCTCGATCAAGCAAAGCCGTAATTGCAGCGTAACCGTCATCGCCCAGATTCGCCGTGTATTCGTTGACGTACAGGTTAATGTGGGCCTTTGTGACGTCCGGGGACATTTCCTGAGCATGCTGGAGTACGTATTCCGCAGAGGCTTCGGGATGGGCCCAAGCGTATTCGACGGAAGCGCGGATCCAGCCGGAGACGGCTTCCAAATCCAGCGAGCGCCGGGCGATGATGGCCCCGAGCGGGATGGGAAGGCCGGTATCCGACTCCCACCAGCTGCCGAGATCGGCGAGCATATGCAGACCGTAGGTCGGATACGTGAACCGGGCTTCATGAATGACGAGCCCGGCGTCGATGGAGCCGTGTTGTACGGCAGGCATAATTTCGTCGAACGGAAGTACGACGATTTCACCGATGCCGCCCGGCACGTTTTGTGCGGCCCATAGCCGGAACAGCAGGTAGGCGGTCGAGCGTTCGCTCGGGACGGCGACCCTTTTACCGGCAAGGGCTGCCGGATCTTGCTGGCCGTCCGCCGTCAGGACGAGCGGACCGCAGCCGCGGCCGAGCGCCCCGCCGCAAGGCAGCAATGCGTACTCGTCCAGCACCCAAGGCAGGGCGGCGTATGAAATTTTCAGGAGATCAGGACCGTTGCCAGAGGCTGCGAGGCCGTTGGTTATGTCGATATCCGCGTAAGTAACATCAAATTCCGGCGCACCGGGAATGAGCCCATGCACCAGGGCATGAAATACAAAAGTGTCATTGGGACAAGGGGAAAAAGCAATATTCATGATTGCAGCACCTCCGGTAGTAATGAGCAGGCTTGTTCAAGCGCTTGAAGCGCTTCGCCAATCTTCCACAGCTCGCGCTGGCGCGGGCCGACGCGATTCGAAATCGCACGGATTTCCAACGCGGGAATGCCGAGGCGGTGGGCGGCTGCGGCGACACCGTAGCCTTCCATCGCCTCCGCGGCCGCACCGGGGACACGGTCGGCCAACAGGTCCGCCGTGGCCGCCGAGCCGGTGACCGTGGACAAGGTCAACACGGGTCCCTGGCAAACGGGGAGGCCGGCGTCCCGAGCCGCCTCAGCCCAGCGTGCGGCCAGGCCGCCATGGACGGGCACGCGGGCCGAGCCAAAGCCGAGCTCGTCCACGCTGGAGAAGCCGTCCGGCGTCTCCGCTCCGAGATCGGCGGCGATGATCTCGCTCGCGACCACGAGCGAGCCGACCGGCGCGCGGCTCTCGAAGCCGCCGCCAATGCCGGCGCTGACAACGAGGTCGTAAGCGCCGACCGCCAGCTCGGCCGCCGTAGCCGCCGCGGCCAGCGCAGGCCCGACCCCGGCCAGCCGCACGTCCACGGCCGGCTCGCCGCCAGCTTCTGCTGCGGAGGAAGAACCCGCAGCAGAAGCGCGGCTCAAACTGCGGAGCACGGCGTCCCGTTCCGCCTCGACCGCGGTCATGATAAGCACCCGCTTGACTGGCGCTTGCGGGTCCCGCCCTATGGACGGATTGCTTGCTCTATCTGTCATTCTTTTGCCAACTCCTTATGTGATCCTCTTTCTCTTATCTTTCATTAACGCTTCAATGGAATTAACGGTGGGATCAGGCTCTCCCATATTGCTGAGGCCGGTCGATCTCGGCGCCGAGTTCCTTGGCGGCATTTAAAGCCCAATACGGATTGCGGAGCAATTCCCGTCCGAGGAATATCAAATCAGCTCGTTCATTGCCTAGAATCTCTTCGGCTTGAGCGGTATTGGTGATCAAACCGACGGCTCCGGTTGCGATGCCGGCCTGGCTGCGGATTTGATCGGATAAATCTACCTGGTAACCGGGAAAGACGTTGATTTTTGCAGGCACTACAGCGCCAGAGCTGCAGTCGATCAAATCTACGCCTTGGGTTTTCATTTTACGTGCGTATTCAATATATTGGTCGAGCGTATTTCCGTTTTCGTCATATTCATTAGCGGAGACGCGTACGAAGATCGGACCGTCCCATACGGTCTTAACCGCCTCAATGATTTCACCGAGCAGCCGATATCGCCCGTCCGCGCTGCCGCCGTATTGATCCTGTCTATGGTTGGCTAGCGGGGACAGAAATTGATTAATCAGGTAACCGTGGGCGCCGTGCAGCTCAATAATATCAAATCCGGCTTCCTTCGCCCGGCGGGCTGCATCCTTGAATGCGCCGACAACCTTCTGTATGTAATCACCATCAGCCTCGACAGGTGTTTGCATTCCCGGAAAAGGAATGGCCGACGGAGCATAAATCGGCTCGTCCAGCTCGGCTTTCCGGCCGGCATGGGCAAGCTGAATCGCCGCTTTGGCTCCGTTTTGGTGAATCAGGTCCGTAATTTCTTTTAAGCCGGTGACATGTTCATCGTTCCAGATGCCCAAATCCCGATAAGAAATCCGGCCTTCCGGCAGAACAGCCGTCGCTTCAACAACGATCAGACCCACGCCGCCGACGGCCCGGGTTGCATAATGGATCCGGTGCCAATCTGCGATTTTCCCGTCTTTGTTCGGGGAAGAGTACATGCACATTGGGGACATGACGATACGGTTTTTTAAAGTGACATTTTTTATGGTGTACGGTGTGAATAGTTTGTTGTTCATGATTTCGCTCCTTTGTTTATCTAAGTCTATATGGAGTAGATCTCAATCCCTCTGTGTCTATGTTAGATCAAAGAAATCGGTGATACAAGTCGACCCTGCGAAATCTCCATATTCGCTTCACAGTTTCTCCATACATTCGGGGTAAGTTTATAAGGCCGGAAATATGGAAATATGGAAAATGGAGGGATTTATTATGAACAATAAAAAATGGACGATCGGCCTATCCTTACTCTTACTCACCGGCGTTGTGATCGCCGGATGCCAGTCATCGGCCGGCAGCGGCGCGGAGGGGAGCAATAGCAATGCAGTGAAGGCCGCGGCCGCAGAAGAAGGGGGTGGACAAGGGCAAGCCCCTTGGATCGCAACCAAAAATACTACCAGGGTCAATTCATCGGATCCGGCTGAAGCAGCGGTTTTGGTGTCGAGGTCGTTATGGCCCGCAACCGCCAAGAGCAATACTCCGGGAAGCGTGGTACTGGTGGATCCCGGAAACTGGGGAATCGCGGCTGCCAGTGCCGATCTGGTTCACCATCCCAACAACGGGCCGATATTGTTCGTGACAAAGGACGGGTTACCGAGGGTTACAGCTGATGAACTGAAGCGCCTCGCACCTACAGGGGCGGAAAGCAATCGCGGAGTTCAAGCCGTGCTTGTTGGTCCCGTCTCTGAAGCCGTAAAGGTTGAATTAAAGCAAATGAAGCTCAAATTTGATCATATTCAAGGGGACGAGCCTGCGGCCGTCGCGGAAGCCATTGACGCTTATTACGCAGAAGCCGCCGGCGAGCTTCCAAAATCCGTCGTTGTGGGCTCCTTGGATAATCCGGAATATACGCTTCCCGCAGTCAATTGGATTGCCCATATGCCGGAGCCGCTTCTCTATGTAACGAAAGACGCCATTCCGGCGGAAACGGAGAAAGCGTTGAAAAAAAGAAACGGCCAGGCTCATATTTATTTGATCGGACCCGAAGCGGCCGTTTCGAAGGATGTTGAGAGCAAATTAGAGAACTACGGAAAAGTAACGCGAATCGCTGGTGATGATGTCTATGAGAACGCGATCGCTTTTGCAAAATTCAAAGACCCGGAAACCGGCTTTGGCTGGGGCATTACGACACCGGGCCATAATTTGTCCTTCCTGAATAAGGGGAAGATAGAACTTGCCATAGCGGCGGCACCGTTTTCCCATCTCGGCAAGCATGCTCCGCTCATTTTTACGGACAAGGACAAGATGCCCGGCTCCGTGATGGACTATGTCATGTCCATTCAGCCCAAGTATGAGCATAGTCCGGCGGAGGGTCCTTACAATCATGCTTGGCTGACAGGGAATGAAGAGGACCTGACCTATGCGGCACAGGCCGAGATCGACGAGATGCTCGAAATCGTATCCGCTAAAGGCGAAGGACACGGAAGCATGGGACATTAGTTTTGTTCACGGCGTTTTCACACGGTCCCCACAAAAACTACAAACTTATTAAGTAATATGGGGTCTAAGGAGGCGAAACACTGTGAACAAAAAATGGATTGCCGACTTGGGAGCCATCCTGTTGACGCTAGGGATCGGAACTGCCGTTTATGCGGCGGACGGGACTCCTTCATTCCGGGACATGCTGCCGTTCATGCAAAAGATGCATCCACAGCTGTCCGAGGGAGAGCTCAATCAAATGTATCAAAACTGCCATCAGGGAAATGGAATGCAGCAAAGCGGGACTATGATGCAAAGCGGGTACCGCTTTGACGATACTTCCAATTTGTGATCTGATGATGATTCAACAAAAGAGCTCCGGGGTTGAGTGCCGGGGCTCTTTTGTTGAAACCGCAACTCCTAACGGACACCAGAGCCGTTATCTCCAGAAAATTCGCTGTTTTGAAAATCTAACGGACACAGGAGACCTTATTCGCTAAAAAAGGGACCCCAGCTGGGTAAAAACGCCTTATTAAGCGCTGTGGTGTCCGTTAGAATTCAAAACCGATTTATTTTGCCCAAATAACGGCCGCTGTGTCCGTTAGGATAGATATAAACCTGGCGAGGCCGAGACGGAGGCCGTCCCATCCGCTCAACATGCTTCATTTTTTCTACATAATTATCAGATATAATATAAACATATTTCGAAATCGATAGTAGCAGGTGACATAGCTTATGAAGTTAAAGGTACTCATCGTGGATGATGAATGGAATATGCGGAATCTGCTCCGTATTTACTTGCTAAAAGAAGGCTTTGAGGCAAAGGAAGCCTCGAACGGGCATGAAGCGCTGGCGTGGATCGACAGGGAGGAATTCGACATCGTCCTGCTCGATGTGATGATGCCCGATATGGACGGGTGGCAGGTTTGCCAAGGAATCCGGGCCCGCAGCCAGGTTCCCGTCCTTATGCTGACCGCCCGCTCGGAGACGAAGGATAAAGTGCGCGGCTTGGGACTTGGGGCGGATGATTATTTGACGAAGCCGTTTGAACCGGAGGAACTAATCGCCCGCATTTACTCCTTGATCCGCAGGTCTGTCGTAAATAAGCAGGCGGTCCAGCCTGAGTTCAAGCTGAGGTTTACCGATCTGCTGATCTTGCCGGAAGGCCGTCAGGTCTATGTCAAAGACCGGCCGGTAGATTTCACCCCGAAGGAATTCGATCTTCTGGTTGCTCTGGCTGAATCCGGGAAACGTGCATTTCCTAGAGAAGAGCTGGTGGAACGGGTGTGGGGGAACGATTATTTTGGCGACCCCCGGGTCGTGGATACCCATGTGAAGAATATAAGGGAAAAAACGAGTAAGGCCGGTTTGGAATACAATCCCATTCAGACCATTTGGGGGATCGGCTATAAGTTTTTTGACGGTGACACAGGACCATGATCAGCAACCGGATCGGAAAAAAGCTGGGTTTAATTATAGTGGCTGTATTCTTGGTCGTTCTGGTAGCGCTTGGCCTTGCTCTTGACGTGATGTTCTCCAACTTCTATCGTACCGAGATGACGACAAGGGTAGAAGAACTGTCCAAGCATATGGTAGCCATGGCTTCCTCTCCGAACACGACGACCCAGGAAATGATCAAGGACTTTGCTGAATTTTCTGAAGTCAGCGTTTTTTATGTAGATGGAAAAGAGAACATTGTACTTCATTCGGGACGGCATATTCCGGCTGACCGGTCATTTATTCAATCGGAAGATGTCTCTTCGATTATTTCAGGAAGTAAGGTTCGGGAGGAATATACGGATGACCGTGGCCAGCGGTTTTTTATGATCGGGATGCCTGTCAGCCATGGAGACGGTCCAACGGAAGCCCTTTATGTTCTGGCCTCTTCATCTCATATGGAATCTTCACTTCGCAATGTTCGGCAGCTGCTGGTTTTGGCGGGGCTTGGGGCGTTTTTGCTAGCGCTTGGAATCACGTGGTTGATTGCGCAGATCCTGTCGCGGCCTTTACTTCAAATGCAGCGTGCCACGCGAAAAATCGCGGCGGGGGATCTGGAGACCCGGCTGGATATATCCAGTAGGGATGAGGTGGGTTCCCTTGCGGAATCCATCAATGATCTGGCGGCACATTTGCAGAGGTACCGGGATTCCCAGCAGGAGTTTTTTGCCAATATCTCACATGAGCTCCGCACTCCAATAACTTATCTCGAGGGGTATGCCAAGGTACTGAAGAACCGGCTGTATGAGACTGATGAAGAGCGGGATCAATACCTCGGGATTATCGAGCAGGAGAGCCTTCGCCTGCAACGGCTGGTCAATGATTTGTTTGAACTGGCCAAAATGGAAGAAGGCCGGATTGAACTGCAACCGGACCTGCTGGAGTTCGAGGAAATCGTGGAGCAGGCCGTCCACAAAATAGAGTGGAGGGCCAAACAGAAGGGGCTGGAGCTCAAGCTGGATTGCCATGGCCCGCTTCCGAGGCTGCGAGGGGATGGGCTGAGAATGGAACAGATCGTGATCAACCTGCTCGACAATGCGATAAGTTACACGGAAGAAGGCTCGATCATTGTCACCGTTGACACGAGAGAGAGCCGGTTGCTATTTGCTGTGGAGGATACGGGAGTGGGAATTCCCGAGAATGAATTGTCGTTGATATTCGAACGATTCTACCGCGTGGAAAAATCCAGATCCCGAAAGTATGGAGGAACCGGACTTGGTCTGTCCATCGTTAAAAAACTTGTGGAATTGCAAGGCGGGGAGATCTATGTGATAAGCACACCAGGAACGGGAAGCCGGTTTGAAGTCACATTTCCATTTCCTTCGCCGGCGGAAGAAACGGGAGGAACTCCGCGATGAAGAAATTCGAGTGGCTATTGCCCGTAGCCGTTATGCTGTTGGGCATCCTGTGCTTGTTCGTATCGGCTTCTTCGTTCCGGAGTGATTGGATGGCGGTGGGTGTTCGTTTCATTCGTTGTGTTATAATCGGCGGGGTTGCTATTTTCGTGTTATATATGCTTATTGGCCTGTTCAGGAAAAAGTAACCGCCCTCTTGACCGGGTTAGCCAAATCGTGTAATATTAGTGTCACTTTGTTCCCTAGGGTTCCGCGGCGGTTCGCCGGTCTTGGTCCGAGAGGGAACACGCAGAGCATACTCTGCGGACACGGAGGGATAAAAGCCCGGGAGGATATCGAAGCCAGATATCTTCCCGGGCTTATTGTTTGTTAGCCGAGAGGGAAGATATACGGCGGAAACTGGAGGGGGAGAAGATCATGAAACGTTATTGGAATCTCATTTGGGTCGCGGGACTGCTGGAAATCGGCTGGGTTATCGGTTTAAAGCATTCGCACGATGTCTGGTCATGGGCAGGAACCGGCTTTGCCTTGATCATGAGCATGTATTTGCTTATCCTTGCAACTAAGAAATTGCCGGTCGGAACCGCTTATGCGGTATTTACCGGAATCGGAACGGCTGGCACCGTAATTGCCGAAATGGTGCTTTTCGGGGAACCGTTCCGGATCATGAAGCTGTTGCTGATTCTTTTGCTGTTATCCGGAGTGATCGGATTGAAAATCGTTACCGTGGAGCCTCAAACGAAGGGGGTGCAGTAACATGGCATGGCTATTATTAGTTCTAGCCGGTTTGGGCGAAGTCGTCGGAGTTGCCGGAATCAACCGCTTAAACCGGTCGCGGGATTTTAAATCTTTTGCCTTACTTTTCGGAGGCTTTATATTGAGTCTGGTGCTGCTCTCGTTCGCCATGGAGTCGATCTCTATGGGGACCGCCTACGCCGTATGGACAGGAATGGGTACGGTCGGTAGCGCTTTGGTCGGCATGTTTATTTTTGGAGAGTCCAAAGATATTAAGCGGCTTATCTTCATCGCGATGGTTTTGTCCGCAGCCGTCGGCCTGAAATTGTTGGCCTAATTGCATTATCTCGCAGAAACAAAAAAACCGCTCTATTCGGTCAAAGAACCGGTAGAGCGGTTTGTGTTTATGCCCTTTTTGAGGCCTGGGCAAATCGGTCTTTAATTTGTTTGTTGTTGCGTTTCATGGCGGTGCGCTGTTCACGCAATATTTGCGAGGAATTTTTATTTAAGGGAGCAAACAACAGCGCTTCCTTGGGCTGAATTCCGACAGCTTTGCTTACCCGGCCGTTCTTGGATACGAATACTCCAGTACTCATGGCTGCATTCCTCCCAAAAAAAGTTTGATAATTTCGATGATCAGCGGATTTTTACTCATTATAGCATGGTTGACACTTTCTTTGTAGTGGATGAATTTCTTATAATTCCAGTCCGGATCGGCCGGATAATGCAGAGTAAGGACATAATTTCCCGTCCTGATGCAGTGGTAGAACATACTCTTCGCTTCTTTAAAAAACACTTGTTCTCCAGGATCGCCTAAATCGACGGTGAGCACCGCGTAAGAGCTCTTATCGTCCAGTGCAAACAGGGCGACGGAGGCCGCGCTTCCCGATTTGGACACCAGATTCAGGCCGTTTTCACGGAGCTCGTAAAGTGTGGCTGCACAGCAATCACTGTAATACCCAACGCATTCGGACATATAGGGCCCATAAGTTTGCTCGATCGACCCGCCGGATAAGCGGTGCATAATCAATTCAAGGAACTTATCGGCTTGTCGGAATCCGGAAATGCGCAGATTCGGCAACAAGCCGGTCATAAGCTCGAATGCTTCGTCAAACCGGTCAAGCCGGTCGGCATTCTGCTCAATGGAATCCTCCAACGGCAGCAACAGGGAGCCTCTCCGCAGCAGATCGCTGAAATACACCTTCCAATCTATCATTACCCCGAGTGACAAGTCGTCAATATACACTTTCCGCATTAGCATGTCATAAAGCAAGTACCAGACATAAGGATCGATATTTTGCGGAACCCGTTCGTCTCCTTGTAGCATTTCCATCATATGTGACGGGGTTGGAAATCGCTCTTCTTTGTTAATAAAACCGTCGATATATTGATCGAGAATAGGCTTGACCTGCCCGAAGAAAGCGGCTTTGACCTCGACGTCTCCAAATACGAGAATCGTTTTTTCCTGCTCATGCGCCTTGATGAATTCCATATGTGTTACAGTTCTCTTCGCTTTTGAATGATATGTACCGGCTTTCCCGCCAATAAACAGCAGATAGATGTCGCATTCCTCCACCGCTTCCAGACAGCGGACCACGGGGTCAACATGAGCGGGCCAGGGGCCCAAATTTTCTTCCCACATGACCGGTTCGTGCCCTAAAGCTTCAAGCTCCCGGAAAACGTTGCGGCGCAAAGGTTTTAGGCCGTCTTCATTTACGGAACTGATGAAAATTTTAGTTCTTGCCAAGAAAGTGACCTCCCCCAAAGGTGCTTGTTTCTCCCATTATAACCCAGACTTAACAAAAAAGATTGGGGGAAATCTAATTATTGCAATCTCATGCTTGCAAATCAAATTATGTTCATGTAATATACTATCCATAGTCACTTAAAAAACGTAAGTAAATAATTTTAAAGCAACAAAAGGAGAGAAATTTAATGAGTCAATTTTTAAATGCAGTTAAAACAAGACGCAGCGTATATGGAATTAGCAAAGATATTCCGGTATCGGAATCCCGGATCCAAGAGATCGTGGAGGAAGCAGTTAATCATACGCCATCTTCCTTCAACTCGCAAAGTTCAAGAGTAGTTGTTCTGTTTGGTGAGCAGCACGACAAGTTTTGGGATTTGACCAAGGAAACATTGCGTAAAATCGTACCTGCTGACAGCTTTGCTCCGACGGAAGAGAAAATGGGCGCTTTCCGCAGCGGACGCGGCACCGTTTTGTTCTTTGAAGATCAAGCCGTTATTCAAGGATTGCAGGAGCAATTCGCGGCTTATGCCGACAACTTCCCTGTATGGTCCAATCAATCCAACGGCATGCTGCAATTTGTAGTATGGACGGCTCTGGCAAACGAAGGCGTAGGCGCATCGCTGCAGCACTACAACCCGTTGATCGACGAGCAAGTATCGAAGGAATGGAACCTGCCTGAGAGCTGGAAGCTGCTGGCTCAAATGCCGTTCGGCAGCATCGTGGCTGAGCCTGGCGAGAAACAGTTCGCACCGATCGAAAGCCGCGTAAAAGTTTTTAATTAAGCTGGATTATATACTTAGAAAAAAGCGTTTGACAGTTCGGCTGTCACACGCTTTTTTGCATTTTCAAGCTCTTCGGGCATCGAGTTCAGACTCGTTCCTTTTTGTGAGCCAAATATCCTTAAAATCCATCCAGCCCAGATTATTGATAACGAGCCCGCGGATGGAGGGATGAACGTAGGTGTTGAGCTTCTGGTGCACGAGAAACAGCAGTTGGGCTTCGTCCTGCAGCCGGTATTCGATCTGCTGAAGCAAGGCGCTGCGTCTTCCTTTGGACGGAGTGGCGAAAATTTCATTAGTGATCCCGAAGATCCACTGTCTGAGCCCCGGATCGAGATGCTGATAAATCATGCTGTTCTCCTGCAGGAAGCTCTCCAATTCGCAAATCTCATCATCGGCAAAGACGAGGCACATCAGCAAGGCATCCGCCTCCTGGGATGTTTCCGTTTTAGTGAGCGAGCTTTTTTCTTCGTACCGGATGATAACCGGTATACCAATGGAGGCGCATTGCTGGCGAATCCACTCCGCATCCTCGCATTCCGATTCCCCGGTAATTAGCACGAAGGGGGTGCCGTCGTACCCCGATTGCTCAAGCAAACGCTTGGCGGCAGAGGCATCATGCCAATGGACGCCCAGTGCGGCTTCTTCCCTCGGTAAGAAACTCCTTGCGGGATATCCGGATTTTCCGGAATGTTGAATCAGGGCCGAGCGGTCGATGATCAGATTAACGGCTTGCCGGAAAGAGAGGGATTGCTGCGGGCCTTCCTTATTTCGGTTCCAGCTGATAAGACTGCATCCTTTGCTGAGCGTTTCGATTCGCTGCCAGTCTCCCTCAGCCTTCGCTGGAGTATGCGATTCATTCGCCACGAGATGCTCCCATTTTAATTTGGATGCGTTAGGGATGTTCTCCGGCATAAAAATAAGCTTAACCCCGTCCAAGTAAGGTCTTCCCATAAAATACCCATCATTTACTACCAATTCTATGCGGTTGTTGCACCAATGTACGATTTTGAACGGCCCCGTGCCGCTAGGCAATCTCCAGTAGCTCCGTTCCTCTTTGGCGGATAAATCCGAAGGTACGATGGAGGCGCAGGAAGAGCACATTAAGCGGGGAAACAGCCAGTTGGGTTGCCGCAGGGTGACTTTTACGGTTCTGGTGTCAATTGCTTCTACGCTATTCATCATGTTGACCAGCCAGGAATTCATCGAGGTCCGCAATCGTTCCAAGGTAAAAACCACATCCTCTGCGGCTAGAACCTTACCATGATGGAACTGAATTCCTTTGCGCAAATAAAAAGTCCATTCGGTACCCGAATCGTTATGTTCCCAGTGATGAGCGATTCTCGGCATGATTTCCTCACGTTCAGAGTCGTATTCCACCAGCCGGTCGAACAATTGCCGTACCAGATGGGAATCAAATCCGAAAAAAAGCATCGACGGGTCCAGCGAGACGGGAGAGCGATAAACTGGGAGACGGAATACGTCCTTTCCCTGGGCATCCGCGGTGATTTTTTCCACGCCGAACTGGTCGTTTAACCATTTAATAAACTGGTCCAAAATAGTCTTATCCTCTTCGAACTGATGCAGGAACTCGAAAGCCGACCGGTATTCCCCTTTTTGCGCAAGCCGCTTGGCAAACTCCAGCAGAAACAGATCCCGATTCACCATAAAACGAATCCGGGAACGGTTACCGCGGCCACGACCAGGTAGCCAGCAAATCAATTCCTCCTCCTGAAGCTTGCGGACGATCAGTTTCACGTTCCGCTCCGTACAATGAAAGAGTTCGGTTAAATCTTCAAGCGTCGCTTCATACTCATCCTGCTCTCCGGACACCGGCCCGGCAAAGTGGTTTAGCAGCGTAATGTAACGTTCTGCCGTAAGCATATAACACCTCCCCAAAGCAATCCGGTCATCCCCCGAAATGCAATGTCCAACTGTCATTTTTCCTTGCGTCATCGGCCTTTGCACGTTAAAAGGGGAAACGCGTTTTACATAGTGTACACTTTTTCTTCCTGATTTCATAGCAGATAATGGTAACAAATATCATAGCGGAACAGCGATGGAGTAGGAAGGGAGAGGGGCAAGTTGAGTTACGAAGAATTTTACAGAAGAGAACTGGAATTGAAGACATTTCATAATCCGAAAGTCAGTATCGCCCAGGTCAGGAATGAATGCAGGGAGCGGAGGATGACGTACCGCCTCGGGAAAAAAAAGAAAACCTGGATGACCAGGTTTCTGGGAATAATGCCGGGTATGAAAAATTCCCCATAGTGTATTTATTTAAGAAATCAAGCCAGGGCCTGTTTGAATTCCTGGGTTAAAAGAGGAACAACTTCGAACAGATCGCCGACGATGCCATAATCGGCAACTTTAAAGATCGGCGCCTCCGGGTCTTTGTTAATCGCGATAATAACGCGTGACTGGCTCATGCCGGCGAGGTGCTGAATAGCGCCGCTAATCCCGCAGGCAATATAAATTTCGGGCGTCACAACCTTTCCGGTTTGCCCGATTTGGAGGGCGTAATCGCAGTAGCCAGCATCGCAGGCGCCGCGGGATGCGCCGACAGCTCCTTGCAGCACCTCGGCCAGCTCTTCGAGCGGCTTAAAGCCTTCAGCGCTCTTGACGCCGCGACCGCCGGAGATGACGACCTTGGCCTCGGTCAAATCGATTTTGCCCGTCGCTTTACGGACGACATCCTTGATCACCGAGCGCAGGGAAGACGCAGGTGCATAATCGAAAGCGGTGATTTCAGCCGGGGAGGAAGCCGGTCCGGCGGGCGGAATGTTGTTGGGGCGCAGGGTAATAATGCCGGATCCTCCAATGAGCCGCTTCTTCTCGAAGGCTTTACCCGCATAGACCGGGCGAGTATAAATGATATCGCCGCCAGAATTTTCGATCGCCGTTACATCGGAGATCTGACCGGCCTGGAGGCGGGAAGCGACTTGCGGGGCGAGGTCGCGGCCAACGGTCGTATGACCGAACAGAACCAAGTCAGGGGTTATGGAGCTCAAGACTTGAGAGAGCGCGGAAATATAGGTTTCCGCCAAATAGGACTTTAAATCCGGGTGATCCACAACGAGAACCCGTCCTTGAAAACAACGGGCCAGCTCTTCCGCGGGTCCTATAAGTTCATATCCGAGCAGAACGGCGGTCACTTGATCGCCGTCTTCTTTTGCCAATTCCGCGGCCTGAAGCGCTTCCAAAGAAACCTGGCGCAATTTTCCGTCACGCGTTTCCGCTACGACCATAAACGTTTTACTCATGAATATCCCTCCTCAATAAGTAGACGTTGACGCTTTCATCAGCTATAGAACCTTCGCTTCGGTCTTCAACAGTCGAACCAGCTCAGCAGCTTGTTCGGCCAATCCGCCTTGCAAAATGATCCCCGCTTTGCGCTCCGGCGGGTTGAAAAGCTCGATCCGTTCGGTCTTGGAGACGATGGATTCCGCATCGATGCCAAGCTCGTTCAAGCCGAGTTGTTGAAACGGCTTTTTCTTGGCTTTCATGATGCCGGGCAGGGAGGGATACCGCGGCTCATTCAGGCCCTGTTGGGCAGTGAACAGCGCAGGAAGGGAGATTTCAACGGTTTCGCTGTCACCTTCCGCGTCACGGACGGCGACGGCCTGCCCGCCGGATACATCCAGCTTCACGATCGCGGAAGCATGAGGAATGTCCAGCAGCTGGGCCAACCGGACAGCGACCTGTCCCGCGCCGTTGTCGACGGAGAAGTAGCCGCCGAGAATAAGGTCATAGCTTTGGCTTTCGAAGTAGGAGGCGAGCAGGGCGGCGATACCGGACTCATCGGTCCGGATCGACGGGTCAGAGATCAGCACCGCCTCATCGGCGCCCATCGCCAGTGCGGTTCGCAGCGCCTCGGCGGTCCGATCCGGTCCTACGGATACGACGATCACGGTAGCGCCATGCTGTTCTTTTAGCCGAAGAGCTTCTTCCACGGCATACTCGTCGTACGGATTAATAATGTACTTCACACCGTCATCAAGAATCTCACCGTTTTGAATAACGATTCTTTCCTCCGTATCAAAGGTCTGCTTCAGAATTACGTAAATGTTCATCAGGCACGTCTCCTCTCAAAATGATCATTATTGAGACAACCTTTTACCGTAAACCTCTCAGAAAAAAATCCACCGTTCCGTCAACCTGAGCGGACAAGGAATACTTCCGTCCCGAGATGAGCCAGGAAGTGACGACCTCGTCCATGGCCCCGAAGATGAGCTGGCGAGTCAGCTTCGTATCCAAATCAGCGCGGAACGACTGTTCTTCCATCCCCCTTTTTAAAATATGCTCGATCAACTGAATATAGGGCTTTACCGACAAGCCGATCGCCTTGCGCAGTTCCAGGGAGCTCTGGCGCAGCTCGATTTGAGTCACATAAGCCAGGTCCACATTTTGCTCGAGCTGGGTGAAGTGGATTTCACACACTTTGTGAAGCGCTTCGGCCGCCGTATTCGATTCCTGAATGTTGGCGTTGAAGAGGGCGACCAGTTTCCCCAATCGGTCCTCGAACAGGGAGATGAGGATATCTTCCTTCTTCTTGAAATATAAATAAATCGTACCGTCCGCGACTCCGGCCTCCTTGGCGATTTTGGATACCTGGGACCCGTGAAACCCGTTCTCCGCAATGACTTTTTCGGCGGCGTCCAAAATCATTTCAAATTTTTCCTGTTTCCTACTTGTCATGACGACACCTCAATGCTAAAATTTAAGTCAACTGAATGAATACTCATTCATTTTTCTTAATCTTAGGGGAACCCAAGCGCTTTGTCAATAGAAGCGCCATTTTTAAAAATCACGTTGTAAACGCTTACCTAGGCTTGGACTAAAGAAATTCTAACTAGTCTTGAAGAAGGGTGGGGGCAGGGATGGTGTGGCAGATCATCAATTTGGCATTGTTTTTGGCGGTAACGGGCTGGGGCATTTATTTGTTCTGCAGGGTCGTCTATCATCGCTACCTTTATTTAAAACTTGGGCAGCCCTCGGATTTCAGGCAACGTCTTAAAGGGGGTTGGAGCGAATTTCTGGCTCAGGTGTTCGGGCAAAAGAAATTGTTGAAGGACCGCAAAAGCGGAATCATGCACTTCGTCATTTTTTACGGATTCATCATTTTGCAGTTCGGAGCGATCGATTTGATCGTAAAAGGATTGACGGAGGGAGGGCATCTGCCGCTCCCGGCCTATGACGTATTCGGATTGCTGCAGGAACTGACGGTTCTGCTGATTCTGATCGCTATGGGTTATGCGGCGTACCGTCGTTACGGCGAGAAGCTCCCTCGTTTGAAAAGAGGCTGGAAACCCAGTCTGGTCGTTTTCTTCATATACTCGCTTATGTTCTCGGTGGTTTTGTCGCTGGGCTTCGAGCGTCTATGGCTCGATCTGGAACCTTCGGCATTGGCTCCGGCTTCCTCACTTATAGCAGCAGCGTTCTCCGGCCTTTCGGCCTTGGCGGCGAAAATTTTATTCTACGTGTTCTGGTGGCTGCATCTCCTGATTTTGCTCTCCTTTCTTGTTTATGTACCTCAGTCGAAGCATTTTCATCTTATTACGGCTCCTATCAATATCGGTTTGCGGCGCAGGGAGCCGGTCGGCCGATTGAAATCCCTCGATCTGGAGGATGAAGAAGCGGAAAGCTTCGGCGCCGGGAAAATCGAAGAATTCACACAGAAACAGATGCTGGATTTCTATGCCTGCGTAGAATGCGGTCGCTGTACGAATGTTTGTCCGGCCTCGAACACCGGTAAGGCGCTGTCTCCGATGCATCTGATCACCAAGCTGCGGGATCATTTGACCGAAAAAGGCACCGCTATCACGGAAAAATCGCCTTGGGCACCGGAGTTTGCGTTCGCGCCGGGAGGGCTGTCCACGCATGGAATGACGGGGGAAATGACTCCCGGAGTGAATTGGAATGATTCCGTGGGGATTACGGATATCCGGCCAACACTGAATTGGCAAAAGGAAACATGGGGGAAGCGGGAGCAAGGTGCAGATCCCGTGAGTCTGGAGCTGATCGGCGACGTAATGACGGAGGAGGAGATCTGGTCCTGCACGACCTGCCGCAATTGCGAAGACCAGTGCCCTGTCGGCAATGAACATGTGGACAAAATTATCGACCTGCGCCGTCATCTCGTCCTGATGCAGGGCAGCGTGCCGCAGGAAGGCCAGCGGGCGCTTACCAACATCGAGCGACAGGGTAATCCTTGGGGTATCAGCCGCAACGACCGGGCCAAATGGACGGGGGAAGTGGAAGGGATCACCGTGCCGACCGTCAAGGAGAATCCGGAGTTTGAGTATTTGTTCTTCGTCGGTTCGATGGGCTCTTATGATCTGCGCAGCCGCAAAGTGTCGCGGGCGTTTGCCCGCCTGCTCAAAGAGTCCGGCGTAAGCTTCGCGATTCTCGGGAACGAGGAGAAAAACTCGGGGGACACGCCGCGCCGCATGGGCAATGAGCTGCTGTTCCAGCAGCTTTGCCTGGAGAATATTGAGACTTTCCGGAAATATGGGGTCCGGAAAATCGTTACCGCTTGCCCGCATACTTTTAATACGTTCAAAAATGAGTACCCGGAGTTTGGTTTGGAAGGCGTGGAGGTATGGCATCATTCGCAGCTGCTGGACCGGTTGATCACGGAAGGCAGACTGACGCCCAAGCATGAAGTGAAGGAGCGGATCACTTATCATGATTCATGTTATTTGGGTCGCTACAACGATGTTTATGACCAGCCCCGGAATGTGCTCAAAGCGATCCCGGGCGTGGAACTCGTCGAGATGGAACGTGCCCGGGAGAATGCGATGTGCTGCGGAGCCGGGGGCGGGATGATGTGGATGGAGGAGACGGGCGGCAAGCGCGTCAACCTGGCCCGCACGGAGCAAGCGCTGGAGGTAAAGCCGACGGTGATTAGCAGCGCCTGCCCTTATTGTCTGACCATGCTGGAGGACGGCACCAAGATGAAGGAGGTCGAAGATCAGGTCCAGGCCCGGGATATCGCCGAGTTGTTGGAGATGTCGGTGTTCTAGCTATATGAGATGAACAAGTGAAATGGAGGGTTCGGAATATGAATAAACCAATTCGCAAAGCGGCCGTTATCGGCTCCGGAATCATGGGCTCGGGAATCGCCGCCGTACTTGCCAACGCAGGCATTCCCTGCTTGCTGCTGGATAGGGTCCCGACCGAGTTGACCGAGGCGGAAGCCGCTAAGGGGTATACACTGGAGCACCCGAGTGTGCGCAACCGGCTGGCGGTTTCGGCGATCAAAGGAATGGCGAAAAGTAAGCCTGCTCCGCTCTATGATAACGATTTTGCCGAGCGTATTACCCCGGGCAATCTGGAGGATCATTTGTCGCAGATTAAGGAAGTCGATTGGGTCATTGAGGTGGTCGTTGAGAATTTGGGGGTGAAAAAAGAACTCCTGGCCAAAGTGGAGCAGTATTGGTCGCCAGGAATGATCGTCAGTACGAATACCTCCGGGATTTCCGTTAATGCGATGGCGGAAGAAAGGTCTCCGGAGTTCCGGAAGCATTTCCTAGGCACTCACTTCTTCAACCCTCCCCGGTACATGAAACTGCTTGAGATCATCCCCGGTGAAACGACGGATGCCGGGCTGGTAGCGGACTTAAGCGGGTTTTGCGAGCGTACGCTGGGAAAAACGGTCGTACTGGCCAAAGATACGCCGAATTTCATCGCCAACCGGATCGGTACTTACGGCTTGCTCGTTACCCTTAGCGAGATGATACGAAAAGGTTACACGGTAGAGGAAGTGGACGCAGTCACCGGACCCGCAATGGGACGGCCCAAGAGCGCAACGTTCCGCACTCTGGATTTGGTCGGGCTCGATACCTTCCTTCATGTGGCGGACAATGTGTTTTCGAACGTTTCGAATGAATCGGAGAAATCCGTGTTTGAGGCGCCCGAGGTGCTGAAGCAGATGGTGGCGCAGGGCAGATTGGGCGAAAAATCCGGCCAGGGCTTTTACAAGAAGGTCAAGGGGCCGGAAGGCAGCCAAATCCTGGCTCTGGATTTGCAAAGTATGGAGTACCGGCCGCAGGGGAAGGCGGCTTCAGGGTCGCTGGAGGCCGCCAAGCTGGCGAAAGGCGCCAAGGCCAAAACTGCTGCGCTGTTGGCCGGAGGCGACCGGTATTCGGATTTAGCATGGAGCATTTTGAAGCAGGTGCTCATCTATGCCGCCGAAAAACGGGGTGAAATCGCAGATACCGTGCGGGAAATCGACGAAGCGATGAAATGGGGATTCAACTGGGAACTCGGTCCGTTTGAAACCTGGGATGCGATCGGGCTGGTCAAGTCCGTATCCAGGATGGAAGCCGAGGGGATGACGGTTCCGGCTTGGGTGAAAGACTGGATCGCGGAGGGAAACACCTCTTTTTATAAGAAAGAAGACGGTAAGCTGTTCCATGTATCGGATGGGCGTTATAAACAGGTGGAACAGCCGCCGGAAGTCATCTCGCTTCGGGACCTGAAAGCGCAAAACCGGGTGGTGAAGGGAAACAGCGGAGCAAGCCTGATCGATCTCGGCGACGGCGTGGCCTGTTTGGAATTCCATTCACCGAACAATGCGATCGGCGGGGATATTTTGGCGATGATCTCGCAGAGTGTAGAGGAGGTTCGCAGTAATTTTAACGGGTTGGTCATCGCCAATCAAGGCAAAAACTTCTGTGTCGGGGCCAATCTGATGCTGCTGCTGATGGAAGCGCAGGATGAGGAATGGGATGAAGTGGATGATATTATCCGCCTGTTCCAGAACACGATGTACCGCCTGAAACGCTTTGAGAAACCGGTAGTAGCCGCACCGCATCGAATGACGTTGGGCGGAGGTGTGGAGGCTTGTATGCCCGCCGATCAGGTGATTGCCTCTGCTGAAACCTACTATGGATTGGTGGAGGTCGGCGTCGGTCTCATTCCCGCCGGGGGCGGCTGCAAGGAGCTTGCCCTGCGGGCCAGTCAACAGGCCGGGCTGCCTGAAGCGGATCTGCAGCCATACATTAACCGGATCTTCGAAACGGTCGGAACGGCGAAAGTATCGACTAGCGGACATGATGCGAAGAAGTTGGGCTACTTACGACCGTCGGACCGGGTCGTGCTGAATCCCGACCATACGATTTATGAAGCGAAACAGGCGGTTCTTCGCATGGCGTCATCGGGATACGAACCGATTGCCGAAACGAAGCTGCGTGTAGTCGGTAAGGAAGGCAAAGCGGTTTTGCGGTTGGGAGCGCTGGGCATGAGGGAGAGCGGATATATCAGTGACCATGATCTGCTGATCGCCAACAAGCTGGCCCATGTGCTGGCGGGAGGAGATGTTCCGCCCGGCTCTTGGGTAACGGAGCAGCACATGCTGGACTTGGAGCGGGAAGCATTCCTGAGCTTATGCGGCGAGCCGAAAACAAGACAACGGATGCAGCACATGCTCACCAAAGGCAAACCGCTGCGGAATTAGAAAAAGGAAAGGGAGGGTGAGTTTATGAAAGAAGCAGTGATTGTGTCTATGGCACGAACGGCGGTGGGCAAGGCCAAGCGGGGCAGTTTGGCACAGACTCGTGCCGACGATCTCGGGAAAGCTGTGTTGGAAGCCGTCGTTGAACGGGCGCCGGGGCTGAATAAAGAGGATGTGGATGATATCATCATCGGCTGCGCGATGCCTGAAGGTGAGCAGGGGCTTAATTTTGCCCGTATCATGTCGCTGTATGCCGGATTTCCGGTGACGGTTCCCGCAATTACGATCAACCGGTTTTGCTCCTCCGGTCTGCAAGCGATCGCCTCTGCTGCGGAGCGGATCATGCTCGGCCATGCGGAAGTAATGATCGCCGGAGGCGTCGAAAGCATGAGCCATGTCCCGATGACCGGGTTCAAGGTATCACCGAATCCGAGAATTGTGGATGAGATGCCGGAAGTGTATATGGCCATGGGACATACGGCCGAACGGGTGGCGGAGAAGTTTGGCATCTCCCGCGAAGATCAGGATGAATTCGCATTCCGCTCGCATATGAAAGCGGCGAAGGCGATTGCCGAGGGGAGGTTTAAAGAAGAGATCGTTCCGATTCAGGCGGAGCTTTCCCAAATTGGGGACAGCGGAAAACTGGTGCGGAACACAGTCGTTTTCGATACCGATGAGGGTGTTAGGACGGATACGACACTTGAAGCTTTAGCGAAGCTGAAGCCCGGCTTTAAAGCCGGCGGCACAGTAACGGCAGGGAATACGTCGCAGATGAGCGACGGTGCGGCCGTGGTTGCCCTCATGAGCCGCGAGCGCGCCGACCAGCTCGGCTTGAAGCCGCTCGCGACGTTTCGCTCCTTTGCTTTGGCCGGCGTAGAGCCGGAATTGATGGGCGTCGGCCCGGTGAAGGCGATTCCGAAGGCGCTCAAGATGGCAGGCATCAGCCTGGACGACGTCTCGCTTTTCGAAATTAACGAGGCCTTCGCGTCGCAGTGCCTGCACATCATCCGCGAGCTCGGCATCGACGAAGACAAAGTCAATGCCAACGGCGGAGCGATTGCCCTTGGCCATCCGCTCGGCTGCACCGGAACCAAACTCACCGCCACGCTGATCAACGAGCTTCGCCGCCGTGGAGGCGGATACGGCGTGGTGTCCATGTGCATCGGGGGAGGAATGGGCGCGGCTGGCGTGTTCGAGGTTCATGCATAGGGATGAAGCACAGTGAGGTTCGTTAGCAGGGAAATTCAAACCAAAGGAGAGGATCGCAAGTGAGTCATGAGACGATAAGCAAAAGCAAAGTACTGGGCGGCAGCTTTGTCATTGAAGATGTGGACTACCGGGGGATCGTGACGCCGGAGGATTTTACCGAAGAGCAGCGGATGATCGCGGAAACGACGGAGCAGTTTGTGGAAGGCGAGGTCGCTTCCCGCGATGAAGAGGTCGAAAAGCTGGATTACAAGCTGACGGTGGAGCTCTTGAACAAAGCCGGTGAGCTGGGTTTGCTTGGAGCTGATGTTCCCGAAGCCTACGGGGGCATGGGGCTGGATAAAGTGAGCACGACGCTGATTAATGAAAAGCTGACGAAGGCTTCATCCTTTGCGCTCTCCTTTGGCGCACATGTCGGCATCGGGACACTGCCGATCGTTTATTTCGGCACCGAAGCCCAGAAACAAAAATATTTGCCGCTGCTGGCCACCGGCGAGAAAATCGCCGCCTACTGCCTGACGGAACCGTCCTCCGGGTCGGATGCGCTCGGCGCCAAAACGACGGCGAAGCTGTCGGAAGACGGTTCGCATTATGTGCTGAACGGCACGAAGCAATTTATCACAAATGCGGGGTTTGCTGATATTTTTATCGTGTATGCCAAGGTCGACGGCAAGGATTTCAGCACATTCATCGTGGAGCGGGAAATGGACGGCGTCAGTATCGGACCGGAAGAGAAGAAAATGGGCATCAAGGGCTCGTCCACCTGTCCGTTGATCCTTGAGGATGTTAAGGTGCCGGTAGAGAATCTGCTGTGGGAAGTAGGCAAAGGTCATTTGATCGCGTTCAACATTCTGAACATCGGGCGTTTCAAACTGGCTGCCGGGTGTGTTGGCGCGGCGAAGGATGCCATCGAGCTCAGTTCCGCATATGCTAATGAACGGAGTCAATTCGGCCGTAAAATCTCATCCTTTCCGCTCATCGGTAAAAAGCTGGCAGAGATGAATATCCGCACCTTTGTACTGGAGAGCATGGTCTACCGGACTGCCGGGCTGTTTGATATTAGTCTGGCCGAAGTGGACCATGGCAGCGCGGATGTCGGTTACCAGTCCGCCAAAGCGATTGCTGAATACCAGTTGGAATGCTCTATCAACAAGGTTTTCGGGTCCGAGGCACTAGATTTCGTTGCGGATGAAGGTGTACAGATTCACGGCGGTTACGGCTTCATTCAAGAGTACCCGATTGAACGGATTTACCGCGATTCGCGGATTAACCGGATTTTTGAAGGAACGAATGAAATCAACCGGCTGCTCATTCCGGGAACGCTGGTCAAACGGGCGATGAAGGGCGAGCTGCCTCTGATGCAAAAAGCGATGAAGCTTCAGGCGGAATTGATGGAGCCTATGCCGACGCAGGAGTTCGGAGGGACGTTAGAGCCGGAGACACATCTCCTTGCCATGGCGAAAAAGATCTTCCTGATGACCGGAGCTCAAGCGGTGCAAAAATACCAGTTGAAGCTGGAGCAGGAGCAGGAAATTTTGAGCCATTTGGCGGATATCATGATTTCGATTTTTGCGATGGAAAGCGCTCTCTCCCGAACCAAAAAATGTATCGACCGTTCCGGAGAAGACAAGGCCGGGCTCGCAATCGCTATGACGGTAGCGTTTGTCCAGGAGCAGTTTGGCCGGATCGAGACCTGGGCAAAAGAGGTGCTTGCGGCCATGGAGTCCGGTGATGTGCTCCGCACGCAGCTATCCGTGCTTAAAAAGTTGACGAAACGCTCCGCCGTAAATACGCTTGAACTGAAACGCCAAATTGCATCCAAAGTTATTGAGGCGGAGAAGTACGTGGTGTAATGAAGCTGATCGGATGGGAGGTAAGGCGATGTTGTTCAACAAGCCATGGTTAAGACATTATCCTGTCGAAGTACCACCGACCTATAATTATCCGAAGCAAAATTTAGCCCAGTTTCTTATTCAAACAGCAGAACGCTATCCACAGGTGCATGCGCTTGATTTTCTGGGGAAAAAAATGACGTATGCCGAGCTGTTGGAAAAAAGTTATCGGTTTGCCCGAACGCTGCAGCGCCTCGGGATTAACAAGGGGGACCGTGTAGCGATTATGCTTCCAAATTGTCCGCAGGCGGTCATCGCCTACTATGGTACGCTTCTGATCGGCGGCATCGTTGTGATGACCAATCCTCTGTACATGCCTCGGGAGCTGGAGCACCAATTGACGGACTCGGGAGCTCGCCTGATCGTTACCTTGGACGCGCTTGTCCAAAGGGTGCAGAACTCGATGGGCACTAAGCCCATGGAATTTATCCTTGTGACTTCCATTCAAGATGCGCTGCCGTTTCCGAAAAACTTGCTGTATCCGATCAAAGCCAAAAAAGACGGCATGGCCGCGCACGTGACTTACAACGAGCAAGTACTATCTTTTAAGGAATTGCTGAAGCAATCTTCGGGTGATCCGGTTCAGGTACTGGTGAGCGCGGATACAGACCTTGCACTGCTGCAATATACCGGAGGAACGACCGGGTTTGCGAAAGGGGTCATGCTGACCCATTCCAATCTGGTCGCCAATACCCTGCAAACCAAGCTGTGGTTCTATCGCTCCAGGCAAGGTATGGAACGGTATATGGCCGCGCTGCCGTTTTTTCACGTATTCGGTTTGACTGTATTGTTGAACCAGGCCGTCGCCCTCGGCGGAACGCTGATTCTCGTTCCCCGGTTTGAGATTAACCAGGTGCTTCAGACGATCCATAAAAAGAAGCCGACGGTGTTCCCCGGAGCGCCGACCATGTATGTGGCGATTATCAATCATCAGGCGATTGGGAGTTATGATTTATCTTCAATCAATGTCTGCATCAGCGGGGCAGCTTCGCTGCCCCTGGAAGTTCAGACCCGATTCGAGACGATTACCGGAGGCAAGCTGATCGAAGGCTACGGGCTAACGGAGGCGTCCCCGGTGACGCATGCCAATAACATTTGGGAGAAACGAAAGACCGGCTCGATCGGCATTCCTTTTCCAGATACCGACGCTAAAATCGTTCAGCCGGATACCCTTGAAGAAGTTCCCCTCGGGGAAATCGGGGAGCTTGCGGTCAAGGGTCCTCAGGTGATGAAGGGATACTGGAATCAGCCCGAGGAAACCTACAAATGCCTAAAGGACGGCTGGCTGTTGACCGGGGACCTGGGGAGAATGGATGAAGACGGGTATTTCTATATTTTGGACCGAAGAAAAGACCTCATTATCGCGGGTGGTTACAACATTTATCCCCGGGAGGTGGAGGAGGTACTTTTCGAGCATCCCGATGTGGAGGAAGCAATCGTTGCCGGAATTTTTGACCCTTATCGGGGCGAGACGGTGAAGGCATATATTGTGCCTAGGGCTGGAGCGGTGCCGGATGCGGATGAACTGAAGCAATGGTGCAAGGAGAAGCTCGCCGCCTATAAGGTCCCGAGGGTATACGAATTCAGGGATAGTCTTCCCAAGACGCTGGCCGGTAAAGTGCTGCGCCGGAAGTTGATCGAAGAAGAAGCTGCACGAAACAATAGCGAACAGGACAGCGTGAATTTCGATAAAGGATGAGGCAAGCAAAACAGTTTAGACGTGACGACGTAGATGACAAGCGGCGAGGAGGACAAAATCATGGAAGCGGATTCATTTCGGAGGCACCCGAAATGGGAGGAGTGGAATCGGGCGGCGGCAGGCACATTCTGGGACGTACTCGGATGCACGATCGAAACGGTAAATGACCGGCAGGTTGTCGTGTCGTTTGAAATCCAGCGTCATCATTTGAATTTGATCGGCATTGTTCATGGCGGAGTGTATGCTTCAGTGATCGATTCGGCTATGGGCATGCTGGCCATGATTGCCAAGCCGGAGGCAAGCGTGGTCACCACAAATCTCAATATGAACTATGTTGCCAAAGCCGGGCAAGGGCGCATCACGACTACCGCCGAGCTGCTTCATTCTTCTCGCAAGTCAATTACCGCTCAGGCGTTCTCCAGACTGGAGGATGGCACGCTCTGTGCGTTCGGTACAGGGACTTTTCGGGTTACCTAACCTGACATTAAACTTATTTTACCTAAACAGCATGACGACTTCCTTATTAGCCCGCCCGGGATACAGCCTGGGCGGGTTTTACACGTTGCAAGACAACTTGACAAATATAGTTGTCTTTTATATAGTTGTCTATGCAACTATTATTCAAGAGTGAAAGGAACATTCAAATGACTACACAAGACCAAAGCGGAAATTTGGCCATTGGGTTTATTATGGGTGTCACTTACAGAAAAATAGCGACTCTATTGCAAAAAAGATTGAAAGAACATGACATTACGCCTGAACAATGGTCGGTTCTGCATCAGATTGACCGTTCCGAAGGAATGATTCAGCGCGAAATTGCGGCGCGGACCGGAAAGGATAAGCCGACCACGACACGCATTCTGGATCATCTGGAAAGCAAAGGTCTGGTGTACAAACAAACGGGCCTGCAGGACCGAAGATCTTTCCTTGTTTACAGCACAGAACGGGGAAAGGAACTGATTCGCGAAACATTACCCATCGAGGAGGGAGTAACGGAAGAGGTCAAACGCTGTTTGTCTTCCGAAGAGTATGCCCTGCTTACGGAATTTCTATTGCGGATCAATGAACATGTCACACAAATAATAGATACTAACGAGAAGGAATAGACAGGAGATAGGAGAGAAAATATGCATCAAGAAGAACAACAGGGAATCTTATGGACAAAATCGTTTATTTCATTAACGCTTTGTGCGTTTTTATTATTTTTAAATCTACAGATGTTATTATCGTCATTCCCGGCCTACGTTAAAAATGAATTTCAAGCCGGCGATTTGCAGGTAAGTCTGGTAACAAGCGTATTTGCTCTTTCTGCCATCGTTACACGTTTTATGACTGCGGCTTTACTGAGAAAAATATCCCGTAATGCACTGCTGTTTGCCGGTCTGGTGATTGCGGCCGTTACAACCGGCATCTATGTGTTCGCCGGATCCGTGGGCACGCTATTAGTTATGCGAGCAGGATATGGTATCGGGTTCGGAATTGCCAGCACAATTCTTCCGACCCTAGTTTCGCAAATCATTCCGCTTCGCCGTATGGGTGAAGGAATCGGGTATTTCGGCTTGTCTACCAGCCTGGCGATGTCCGTCGGACCGATGATCGGTTTGAATGTGATGAAACAGTCGAGTTTCGGCACGCTTACCGTGATCGGGACGGTAACTGTTGTTTTAATTATTCCGATCCTCTTACTGACTCGCTCGCTACCGGCAGCTCCTCGGATTGAACCGAGCGGCGGGGAAGTCAAGCAGGCGGAACGGGGGCGTTTCAATCGTAAGCTGATTTTTCCGGCATTGCTTAATGTAGTCTTGTCTATTACATATAGCGGGCTGCTCAGCTTTATCGCACTGTTCGGAGAATTCGTCCATCTGGAGCAGGTAGGTCTGTTCTTCCTGTTTAATGCGGTCACCATCATTATTATCCGTCCGATTTCCGGCCGGGTGTTTGACCGCAGAGGACATGCGGCCGTATTACTTCCCGCAGCGCTGCTCGTGGTGGCCAGCATGACGGTGTTGTCCTTCGCAACGTCGCTGCCGTTATTGATCGTGTCGGCATTGTTGTACGGGCTTGGATTTGGAGCGATTCAGCCGACGATTCAGGCTTGGATGCTGCGCACTTCTTCCCCGGATCAATATGGGGCGGCCAACAGTATGTTTTATAACTCTACCGATTTCGGTGTGGCGATCGGCGCGATCCTACTTGGTGCCATTGCTTCGGTTACGAATTACGCTGAAATGTACCGATATTCCGCGGGTTTTATGGTGCTGTTTATCGTATTATATTTGACGATTTACCTGGTTTCCCGTTTCAAGAATAAGGGATTGCCGGAGGAGGAAATTTTATCCTCCGAGACCCTCGGAGATTCCTCCGTCTCGGCTAAGATGTGACTATAAGGCTGCGGTGCTATGCCACCGTGAGCCTTTTTTATGTTGACGGTGCTATTCAGCAGGAGTTAAGAGCGGGGACTAAATTTGGTAAAGGGATTTTCCAGGGGTTATACTCTAAGAGACGAATACTTGTCTACATAAGGCAGAGAGGATTTAGAGACAACATGTTTCAGTATGATGACCGGCAGGAAAAATCCAGCCGCCCAGTGCCGATTACTACAATTACCGGGACGATTTGTGCAGTGGCTTTTATCCTTATCGCCGCTGCGGTACAAAGCGGCCGGATTAGCCGGTTTGACCGGACCGTGATCGATTTCGTTCAAGGAAGGGAAGCACCGGGGCTTACCGGAGTCATGGAGTTTTTCACCAGCATCGGTAATGGAACTTCGGTGGCCGTCCTTACTATCGTTGCCATGGCTTTTTTATACGGAGTGATGGGGCATCGCAGAGAACTGTTGCTACTTTGCTGCGTGATGTTCGGTTCTTCGGTACTAAATAGCTTGCTTAAAATCAGTTTTATCCGGGAACGTCCTACGTTTCACCGTTTGATTGAAGTAACCGGGTACAGTTTTCCCAGCGGACATTCCATGGCCGCATTTTGTCTTTACGGCACACTCGCCTATTTGCTTTGGCGGCATCTTCCCGTCAGAAGAAGACGGTTTGTGCTCCTGTTGCTAAGCACGGTGTTCATTGTCGCAATTGGCCTAAGCAGAATATATCTAGGCGTTCATTACCCGAGCGATGTGCTTGGAGCGTACTTTGCCGGAGGCTTCTGGCTTTCATGCTGCATTTGGTTGTATAAACGCTATATAGTTCAATAATAAATCCTGAGATGTAACTGACATGTATACAGAACGGCCATCGGAGAAATATCTCCGGAGAACCGGGTAGAGGTCCAAGCTGTGTTACTCAAAACGGAATACGATATTAAACGAAGATAAATAAAGGGGGTTTTAAAAAAGAGGGGGCGAGGTTCATGCCGATTCAGAAAAAGTGGTTGGCATCCGGGTCGTCTTACGCTACTCCTTATTATGATTTCCAGTCCCAAAGGAAGGGGCCGACGGTGATGGTGGTAGCCGGGATTCACGGGAACGAAACGGCAAGCATACAGGCTGCGAAACAACTGGTTGACAGACTGTTTTCCCAAGAATTAGCGCTCAAAAAAGGGAGGCTGGTGATCGTCCCGGTCGTTCATCAAACCGCGTACCGCCAAAGAATTCGCGGGATTCCCGATTTGAACCGGACGTTTCCCCGCCGATCCGGTAAAAAGGCCGGCCATCCATTGTCTTCTGCCCTTTATCAACTGGCGGTACGCATCGGGCCGACCTGGTATCTGGATTTACACGAAGCAAACGGATTATCCCAGATTCGCGCCAGCAGTCTCGGACAAACGCTGATTACCAACCCCGGTAATCGCAGTATTCCCCAAGCCCGGCGCTTGATTAAAGACATAAATCGCACGATTTCCAAGAAGTCTCATCATTTTAATCTCCGGTTACATGAACTGCCGGGCTCGTCCCGCACAGCGGCAGCCCGGTTGTTAAAAGCTCGGGCTGTGACGGTAGAAACTTGCTGGAGTTTAGCTAAAGCGGATCGGGTCCGCTATCAAATTTATTTAGTTAAAGGTTTTCTAAGGAAGGCAGGCTTGCTGTAGCAAGCCTGCTTTATTTTTTGTTTCCCTTACGGGTCAATTCTGCGAGACGATCCCACTCTTCCTGGCTGACGGAAGAAAGATCGTTAAACTGGCCGGCACCGCGCAGCCATTCCCCGCCATCTATGGTAACGACTTCACCGTTGATATAGCTGGCGGCATCCGAAACGAGGAATGCGGCCAAGTCCGCCAGTTCCTCCGGTGACCCGGTTCGACCAAGAGGGAGGCGAGACATCATTTTTTCTTCCAGAGCCGGTGTAGGAGAGAGGCGAGAGGAGGCCCCATCCGTCGGAAACGGGCCCGGGGCGATCGCCACTTGCCGAATTCCATAAGGTGCCCATTCAACGGCGAGGGAGCGGGTTAATGCCAGAACGCCGGCCTTCGCTGCAGCGGAAGGGACAACGTATCCCGACCCTGTGTTGGCATAAGTGGTCACAATATTCAGCATCGTTCCGGATTGCTGACGGCCGATCCAGCTCTTTCCGACTTCGAGCGTCATGTAAAATGTGCCGTGAAGCACGATGCCCAGTACGGCGTCTACGGCACGATGGGACAAACGTTCCGTAGGGCTGATAAAGTTTCCTGCTGCATTATTGACGAGCACATCGATGCGGCCGAATCGTTCCTCTACGGCAGCCACAAGGGCTTGAACCTGGTCGGGATCTCTTACATCGCAACTTTTATAGAATATCTCATTATGTTCCGTTCCAAGGTCTTCCGCTGTTTGAATTAGGATATCCTCACGCCGGCCGCATATGGCGAGTTTCGTTCCTAATTCCAGAAATCTGCTGCCCATGGCCCGCCCGAGGCCGGTTCCTCCGCCGGTGATCAAAACAACCTTGTCCTGCAGCAAATCGTCCGCAAACACCCCCATGCTTATCCTCTCCGTTTCATAAAAGAATTTACTATTCATTAATCAATTATTCGACTAAGGCAGGTTTTAGCCCTTCCGGTTCGTTTCGTTTAACAGCAAAGTAAAAAACCGCCCGGTATTCCGGGCGGTTGTGATTTGCAATCTATTCTTTTTTACTGTCCGATTCAGTAAAGGCTACCGGTTTGGCAACCCATTCGTCGGCCTCGGGCTCGATATCTACGCCGTTCTCCATTTTTTTCTTTTCAGCAAGGGAATCCCCTTCATGATCCGGTTTATTCCGCAGTTCTGCTTCATCTTGAAAAGATTGATTATCTTGATGTGGCATGTTAATGTCCTCCTTCTGTGACTGTTCTGTGGTAATTCCTTATTTATAGTTACCCGTTACCGCTATTTACAAACATTCTGTACAGACGTGGAGCTCAAGTGGTTTATATTTACCCGAAATTGTAATATGATGCCTTTATAGGACATCCTTGCTAAGACATCTTCCGCTAGCGTAGTTCATTTATTTACTACTTAAGGAGGAATGATCATGGATTTAACAAGGACAAAGGCGCTCCCAATCCGCCATGGAAAGCCGAAGGTGCTGAAGATGCTTCTTGCGCTTGCGTTCCTGCTCCCCGCGGGTTTTGGGATCCCAGCACAGACCTCGTACGCCGCCGGAATAAGTAAACCTTTTCCTCAGCAAGTCGATTACCCCGGAATGATCAAACCGAGCCATGTTACTCAAAATGCGATGAACAAATCTGTCTCCGATTATTACGATTACTGGAAGGCCACGTATTTGAAGCATGATTTGTCCTCACTCCCCGGAGGATATTATGTCAAGGGAGATATTACCGGAGATCCGGAGGGCTTCAAAGCGCTGGGATCCTCCGAAGGTCAAGGGTACGGCATGATCATAACGGTTTTGATGGCCGGCCATGACCCCAATGCACAGAATATTTACAACGGTTTGTTTAAAACTGCACGCGCTTACAAGAGTTCGGGCAATCCCCATCTGATGGGTTGGGTTGTCGCTGACAGTCCTAAAGCCCAAGGCCATTTCGGTTCGGCTACCGACGGCGATCTTGATATTGCCTATTCATTAATTCTGGCTCATCAGCAGTGGGGCTCGGATGGGGCCGTTAATTATTTGGATGAAGCCCGAAAAATGATCAATGACGGTATCAAAGTAAGCTATGTTACTACGAACAACAGACTTAATCTTGGCGACTGGGATGCCAAGGATGCTTTGAATACCAGACCCTCCGATTGGATGTTGAGTCATTTTCGAGCATTTTATGAGGTGACCGGAGATGCGGGATGGATCCAGGTCATCGACAATTTATATTCGGTATATGATCAGTTCACAGCCGCCTATTCGCCGACAACCGGGCTGGTATCCGATTTTGTGGTAGGCAATCCGCCGAAACCGGCCCCTGAATGGTATCTGGATGAATTTAAGGAAACGAATCAATATTATTATAACGCCAGCCGTTTTCCGTTAAGAGTAGTGATGGACTACGCCTTTTACGGGGATCCGAGAGGTAAAGCCGCTGCAGATAAGATAACCGGCTGGATCAAGACAGAGGCCAACGGCTCGCCGGCCAATATCAAGAACGGCTACAATTTGAAAGGCACCGCCATTGGCGATTATGCAACTGCCGTGTTCGTAGCGCCCTTTATTTCGGCCGGAACCGCCGACAGTGCTAATCAGGCCTGGATTAACGCCGGTTGGGACTGGATGAAGAACAAGCGCGAGGACTATTTTAGCGATACTTATAATTTGTTAAATTTGTTATTTATCTCAGGCAACTGGTGGGTGCCGGAGGGGCAGGCAGAGCAGCCGGCTGTAAACCTCGCTTTGAACAAAACGGCCGTATCCAGCTCGATCGAAGGCTCGGATTTTGAAGCTAACAAGGCTTTTGACGGAAATCTGATGTCGCGTTGGGCCAGCGATGAAGGAAGCGATCCGGAATGGATTTACGTTGACCTCGGGAGTGTGCAAAGCATCTCCGGTGTGACGCTGAAGTGGGAAGCCGCATACGCCAAGCAATATAAGATACAGGTCTCGACAGATTCGAGCGGTACCCCGGTCCAATGGACGGATGTAAATTCAACGACAGATGGTAATGGGGGAGTGGATGAGATCCGTTTTTCGCCACAGAACGCCCGTTATGTAAGGATGTTAGGCTTGGAAAGAGGAACGCCCTACGGTTACTCGCTTTATGAATTTGAAATATACGGGGGGACGTCTTCACCATAAAATAACAGGCAACATCAAAACAAGCCGGGTCTGGAGTGTGTCCAGTCCGGCTTGTTTGTGTCTCATGAATCATGATCTGCAGCAGGGATCACAGATCAATGCGTTCGCGAAAATAATGTTGTTCGTTTATTACATAATGACATGAAGAACAAACATCCCGACATTCATTAATGTGAATAGAAGAAAGTATAATCGGGAGGAAGTAACTTAAATTCGTTCATTATTTTAACATGGCTCAAATCATTAAAATATCGCGAATTTCCTGCTCGGTCAGAGAGGATACGGCTTCCTGGCCCGGTTGAATGATCTCGTCGATCAGGTCTTTCTTTTTTTGCTGGAGCTCGTACATTTTTTCTTCAACGGTATCTTCAGTAACCAGACGGATGACGTGAACGATATTGGTCTGCCCGATCCGGTGAGCCCGGTCGGCCGCCTGCTGTTCGACCGCAGGGTTCCACCACAGGTCATAAAGAATGACGGTGTCCGCCCCGGTCAGATTAAGCCCGGTTCCTCCGGCTTTCAAAGAAATCAGGAACAGGTCGCGCTCGCCCTCATTATATCGGGTGCAAAGCTCGACTCGCTCGGAACCCGGCGTTTTTCCATCAAGATAGAAGAAAGGTACGCCTCTGTATCCTAGCTCTTTGCCAATAATGCCAAGCATTTCGGTGAATTGGGAAAAAATCAGCATCCGTTTCCCTGCGCTGCGGCACTCCTCGACGATTTCCAGCAACTGTTCAAATTTAGCGGAGCTGCCCTCATAGTTGTCCACAAATAAGGCGGGATGGCAGCATAGCTGGCGCAGCCGGGTTAATCCGGCTAAAATCCGGATGCGGTGCTTCTGGAAGCTGTCCTCGTTCAAATGCTTCAAGGTTTCTTGCTGAAGTTGAGCCAAAAAGGCGGCGTACAGCTTCTTCTGTTCCGGCAGCAATTCCGATGCCTGCACGGATTCAATCTTCTCGGGAAGCTCTTTTAACACGTCGGTTTTCAAACGGCGGAGCAGGAAAGGACGAATCATTTTGGCGACCTGTTCCCGAGTCAAATCATTGAATTGCTTACGGCTTTGGAACAAGGTCGGGAACACGGCATCAAAAATCGACCAAAGCTCCTCCAGCGCATTTTCGACCGGTGTACCCGTGAGAGCAAAGCGGTGCTTGGCCTGTAAGGCCTTGACCGCGTGTGCAGTCTGGGTTGTATAGTTCTTGAACGTTTGCGCTTCGTCGAGAAAGAGCGTGTGGAACGACTTGGCGGCAAACTGTTCTATGTCCATGCGCAGCAGCGGATAAGAGGTGATCACCACATCCGTATCCCGCGTGTTGTTAAGGATTCGAAGGCGTTCTCCTTTGCTTCCGTCGGCGATCGCACAGCGGATTTCCGGAGCGAATTTCTTGAGCTCGTTCCGCCAGTTGTATACCAGCGACGCGGGAGCGACGATGATGGCGGGCAGCTCCTGAGCCCGGATTTCCGGCAATACGGAGACGAGGAAAGCGATGCTTTGCAGCGTCTTTCCCAGTCCCATGTCGTCCGCCAGGATGCCGCCAAAGCGGTAGAAAGCAAGCATTTTCATCCAGTGATATCCATAGGCCTGATAATCCCGCAGCACCGGGGCCAAGGATTCGGGTACGGGAAAATCCAGATTGTCCGGATTTTTGATGTGATGCAGCAGTTGGCGGAAGCTCTTCCCAAGCTTGATCGTGTTGCCGTAACGCTGTTCATCCAACAGATGAAGTCCTCTCGTCACTGGGACGGTAAATCCGGTTCCGTCCTCAAACAGCCGATGCGGACCGATTTCGTTCATGAAATTAACGATATGCTTGAATTCTTCGCTATCAAGCGGCATCAGCGCCCCATCGGGGAGGCGGTAATACTTACGTTTCACTTCCAGTGCCTCCAGCACACCGCGAATGTCCTGTTCGGAAATTCCGTTCAGGTCAAATGTGATCTCCAGCCAGTCCGTACGTTCGCCGAGCCGGACGGATACTTTGGGAGGAGCAGACACCGGCCGTATGCGGACCTTGACCGCCGATGTGGCGTAGACGTCCAGCATTTGTTCCAGCCTTGGCACGACATGCACCAGGAAGTCGTATTCCGCATCTTCATCATCAAGGAAATATCCGCTTTCCGTTCTTGTAAAATCGCTCTCATCCATCAAATCGAGGATGCTTCGTTCCGTTTCGTCGTCTCGCAGCACGATGAGCTCGCTGCCTCTGCCGGTTCCTTCCTCTAAGGGATTCAGTACGATATCCCCGTATTGGAACTCGAGACCGGCCAGCAGGCGATTCCGTACTCGGTCCAGATAGAGCCGGGCTTTGAGCGGCGTTTGAACCATGCGGTCCGCGACGGAGTCCGCAATCTCTACGTTTCCAAGCTTCAGG
Source organism: Paenibacillus sp. FSL R5-0407 (assembly GCF_038009185.1). Taxonomy (NCBI): domain Bacteria; kingdom Bacillati; phylum Bacillota; class Bacilli; order Caryophanales; family Paenibacillaceae; genus Paenibacillus; species Paenibacillus sp. FSL R5-0407. Next base: position 825,036 of record NZ_JBBPAX010000001.1, read on the forward strand.
AGGCCGGGAAGCACTTTTTGCATGAACGGTTCGATTTGTTCGGAGGCAATTCGGATATGCTGCCGGCGCGAGGCTTCCAGCATGTTTTTCATTTCGGCCAAACGGCGGCAGCCGTCTTCCGGAAGCTTCAGCAGGTTCTTGTCGGCCAGCACGAGCCCGTACGGTTCCAGGATCGTAAGCTCATCAAGCCCTTGAACGCCAAGCCGATATCCTTCCTCGTCGGCCTGGTCGAAATAGTACCGTACCGGAAGAGGCTCATCGGACAAGCTCAGGTTCCAAGCCGGACCACGTTTTGGTTCAATTTTTACGGACGCAGCCGCCAGCAGTTTCGGGAGCATCTGGTTCCACGCATAAGGAGGAATTAGCAGCATTCGTTCATCAACGCCGCCGGAACGCCGTCCCGAATTGTTCTGAGCAGAGAGGCTTTCCCGATAAAGACGTTCATTTCTGGAGACGGCAATCAGTTGGCGGATGATGTCGTCGTCGGTGCGTTCAAAGCTGTGCAGTGCCGGATCGTAGGTGAAATGTTCTGAAAAGAGCACCTGTCTTCCAGCATCCAGCGATTCGAGAAATTCACGGACTTGTTTTACGATGTAAAGCCGTTTGTTCCTGATTTTTAGCTCGATGCCGAAAATATGCCTGCCTGCCCCGTAAGGCACCAGTTTCAAAATAAACTCAGCCTGGATGCGGGTACGGGAGTCAAAACGGGTTTCACTCCGGTTCCTCCGCGGCGTTTTGGGATCGAACAGTCCCATCATATCGCGGGCCAGCCAGACGTCGCGCGTCGAACCGTTTGGCGGTTTAGGAAAGTTCCTGCTCCCCAATCCATTGTTTGTCTCTTCATATAGAGAGGTTGAATCATAGCGGTCTTCCTGATGCAGTAATGAGATGGAATGCACCGGTGAAAAGGAACCGTTTTCCATCTCATGTATGCCCAGAAGTACGGCTGCTATATGCTTGCAGTAGTTGTTATATGAAATAAAGGCGGAGCAATTGCATTCAGCATTTACATCTCCGTTGAGATCGATATGCACGTATACACGATGCGAATCGGTCCCGTACACATTTGCCTGATATTGGCCGGATTCCGGATCGGTATGCGTGAAGCTCACTTTTTTCTGCCGGAGATATGCCTCGCCCCGGTCATAGGAGATGCGGCCGCAGAGCAGTTTGATTATCCGCTGTGTTAAGGGTGAACTCATTGGATCTACCTTTCTTGATAAAAAGATTTGAAGCTACATTAATGATACCAGATTGTTAGCGAGATGGAAGGGAGGTGGTGGAGGGCTGGGTTACTGCGAAGGAAAAATATAAAACATACACGAGGAGCGATAACGATATGAAATACAGCTATTTGGGACGTTCTGGATTAAAAGTGAGCAAGCTGTGTTTGGGAACGATGAACTTTGGAGTCGATACGGAAGAAAGCGAAGCGTTCAAAATTATGGATGCGGCCGTTGATGCGGGGATCAACTTTTTTGATACCGCCAATATTTATGGCTGGGGCGAAAATGCCGGTAGAACGGAAGAAATCATCGGTAAGTGGTTTGCGCAAGGCGGCGGACGCCGGGAAAAGGTTGTGCTGGCCACAAAGTTTTACGGTGAAATGAACGACGCAAATGACGGGCCGAACAATGCGGCCGGGCTATCTTCCTATAAAATGCGCCGGCATTTGGAAGCATCGCTCCGCCGTCTGCAAACCGATCACATCGAGTTGTACCAGATGCACCATGTGGACCGGAATGTATCTTGGGACGAGCTTTGGGAAGGGTTCCATATTGCGCTGCATCAGGGGAAAATCGGCTATGTCGGCTCCAGTAACTTTGCCGGACGCGACTTGGTGAAGGCGCAATACGAGGCGAAGGCGAAGGGGATGCTCGGATTGGTCTCCGAGCAGCATAAATTCAGCCTGCTCTGCAGATTGCCAGAGCTGGAAGTGCTCCCGTCCGCCGATGAGCATGGCATCGGCGTCATCGCTTGGAGCCCGCTGGACGGCGGCCTGCTCGGCGGGAATGCCTTGCGTCCGGCGCCGGGCTCGAAGCGGGCAAACAACCCGGGCCGCGTCGAGCAGCATCGCGCCCAGTTGGAAGCATTCGAGCAGCTATGCCGCGAGCTCGGCGAGAGCGAAGCGAACGTCGCGCTGGCTTGGACGCTGACGCGTCCGGCGATGACCGCGCCGATTATCGGGCCGCGGACGCTGGAGCAGCTGGAGACCGCGCTGCGCGTCGTCGACATCAAGCTCGGCGAAGCCGAGCTGAAAAGACTGGACGAAATCTTCCCCGGACCTGGCGGAGAAGCGCCTCAAGCCTACGCTTGGTAAGCTGCGATTCGTCGCATAGCTTTCACATCGTTTATCCCATCCTGATTTCTATAGGATGGGATTTTTATATGCTTTTGTTTTACTTAAGTCATCAACAGTTGATGTTTGATCAGATTTGGAATTTTAACGGACGTGAGAGACGTTAATCAGCTCTTTTTTACCGCTTTTTAAATCTAACGGTCACCAGAGACCTTAACAGCAGGATATTCGGCAGATTGAGCCTCAAACCAGACAAATAAGGTCTTCTATGTCCGTTAGCCGCTCAAACTTACCTTTTTTAGTACTTTAAGGTCTCTCATGACCGTTAGGCATGGGATCGTCGAAATGTTGACCAGAACATCAGCACATCAGCATATCAGCGCAAGCTTGGATATCCGAGCACAACAGTCGACCAGGAGTAACAAGCTACACCAGAGAAACCAAACAAAAAGGGAAACTAACACATTAGACTAAACCCAACAAACTAAACGCAACAGAGAAAATGATCACGAGGGACACAATTAGAACAACAAACTAACCAAAATAAGTAAACACAACAAAGTAACCACAACAGCTTAACCACAGCAAACCAGCCACAGCAAACCAGCCACAGCAAACCTCAAACCTTAACACAGCAGAGAAACTTTGATGCACTGGATCGACACGAGCGAATCAGGGTATCAGAACGCAAAGGTTAGCTAAAGAGACTAAAGCATCAATAGGCGCATGAACATCAAAGTGCAGCAGTGTGATACTTAGATCATTAGAACACCAAGCAAATTGAAGCAACATAGTTCGACAGAGTAATATAGCAAACGACACTGCTTGAGCCCATTGAGCAGCATAGCGATCCAGAGCAACAAGTATCTTTTAGCAACAATTTCCCGTAGAACTCAATATGATCCGTCCTCGATAAACATCTCAACACCGCACACCGTGTGCTGCGCCTTAGTGTGATCTTTCACTTTTTAGGGTAAATTTATTTTAGTTGTTGACCTTGACGCAACGTCAAGGAGTACACTTGGGTTGTCGGGAGGCGATGACATGGAATATACGGTTCAGAAGCTGGGGCGTCTGGCGGGAATCAGTACGAGGACGCTGCGATACTACGATGAAATTGATATTCTCAAGCCGGCGAGAATAAATTCATCCGGGTATCGGATTTATGGTCAGGCAGAGGTAGACCGGCTGCAGCAAATTTTGTTTTATCGGGAGCTTGATTTTTCCCTGGAACAAGTCAAGATGTTGCTCACCGATCCATCCTTTGACGGGACCCAAGCGCTGATCAAACACCGTGAACGGCTCCTAGACAAAAAGAAGCAATTAGACGCGCTAATCGCCAACGTAGACAAGACGATTGCCGCGCAGGAAGGGAGAATAACGATGACGGATCAAGAAAAATTCGAAGGCTTCAAGCAGAAGCTGATTGATGAAAATGAAGCGAAATACGGGGCGGAAATCCGTGGGCAATACGGCGACGCAACGGTCGATAAATCGAATGCCAAGCTTAAAAATATGACCGAAGCCGAATATGAGGAAGTTCAGCGATTGGAACGGGATATGTTCGCAGCCTTGGCAGAAGGGATGCAAACTGGTGACCCTGCCGGAGAAGCGGCACAACAGGCGGCTGATCTGCATAAGCAATGGCTCACTTTTTATTGGGATCAATATTCAAAGGATGCACATGCGGGGTTAGCGCAAATGTATGTGGCCGATGAGCGCTTCAAGGCCTATTACGATCAAACCCGACCGGGTACGGCGGAATTTCTGCGCGATGCCATACTGATTTATACAGGCACGAATCACCAATAAGTAAACAGCCCGGCCATAATCTGGCCGGGTTTTCACATTTCCGCCGCAAAGTGACTGCAATCATTGTTTCCCGCTTCGTAATTGGGGTATCATGTAATTTAGTATGTGAAACAGTTCTCTAATCGAGGTGGAATCAATTTGAAAACAGTCGTCATCATTGGCGGAGGTATTACAGGCATGTCCGCGGCCTATTATCTGAATCGCGAGATTAAGGAGCGGAATCTGGATGCCCGCATTGTGGTCGTGGAGTCTTACGGCAAATTAGGCGGTAAAATCAATACTATTTCAAACAATGGTTTTGTCATGGAAGCTGGCGCAGACTCGATCGTGACGAGGAAGCCTAATATGGATCAATTGATCGACGAGTTGGGCCTGCGGGATGAGGTTGTCTATAATGCAACAGGCAAATCGTTCATATACGCGGATGGCAGACTAAAGCCGATTCCGGAAGAGGCGGTGTTCGGTATCCCGTTGAGCCTGGAATCGCTGGCGAACAGCGAACTGATTTCGGCCGAAGGAAAAGTGGAAGCCTTAAAGGATTACTACACAACGAACGACGGACAATTTACCGAAAATGATTCGGTAGGCCAATTTCTCGAAGCCTTTCTCGGCAAAGAGATTGTGGAAAAGCAGATCGGTCCCGTCTTGTCCGGGGTTTATTCCGGCAAGCTCCATGAGCTTACGATTGCATCTACACTTCCTTATTTGCTGGATTACAAAAACAAGTACGGCAGTATCATGAAGGGATTGGCGGAAAACCGTCAGGTCTTCAAGGGGAAGGGAGACCGCAAATTTTTCTCTTTTCACAACGGGGTTTCCACTTTGGTGGACAAGATGGAAAGCGAATTGCCCGATGCGGAATTCATAATTGGAGTGGGAGCCGAATCGATTGCAAAATCAGGCGAGCAATATACGATTACGCTATCCGATCAAAGGGAGATTGTAGCGGATTGCGCCGTACTTGCCACTTCGCATGCCGTAGCCCAATCCGTTCTTAAAGATTCTGAGTTGAACGAAGATTTTAACGAATTGAAAAATAGCTCAATGATCAGCGTGTATCTCGGCTTCGATATTCCCGACGAGCAATTGCCTGCGGACGGGACCGGTTTTATCGTATCGGAATCGGAAGATGTTATATGCAACGCTTGTACCTGGACTAGCCGCAAATGGAGCCATACTTCAGCAGAGAGCCGTCTTTTGGTGCGCCTGTTCTATAAGAGCTCGGGATCGTCGTTCGGCAAGCTTCAAAGTATGTCAAAAGAGGACCTGCTGCAGGTCGCTCTTCAAGATATCAAAAGCAGTTTAGGTATTGAAGCTCAGCCAGTCACACATTTGGTGACCAAGTGGCTGGAGGAGATGCCGAATTACCATATTAAGCATCATGAGCTGGTGCAATCGCTGGAGAAGAAAATGTCCGCAGCTTATCCAGGTATTTTTTTGGCGGGTTGCTCCTATTATGGAGTCGGTATTCCGGACTGTATCGCTAACGGGCAAAAGACAGCCGAACGGATTGCCGAACGATTGTAGATTTTATTTGGAAAACTGATTCATGGACGATGTGACGGTTATATATAAGATAAGTGGGAAGTGGTAATGATCAAAAGCAGACGGATGTCATATATTTTATGCTCCGGAAAGGCGTTGATTCACCATGAACTCTCTTGGAAAAAGGAAGAGACGAAAGAAATTGCTTCGTTTCTTATCCGGTAGAATACCCTAGCAATTGGAAAATTGCTTAATCTCGTAATATCGCTTCCCACGTTTAGAGGGCTCTGCGGTTTCCAAACCGCGGAGTCTTCTTTTTGTGCAAAAATAAAAAGATCACTGTCGTTCGCTAATCCAATGGATGAGCTTAGACAATGATCTTTTTTAATGGGAAGATTCAAGTATTAAGCCCAGTTCCCTTTGCGGAAAACCGGTTCGATCGTTCCGTCTTCCAGTTCGCCATCGATGTCTAATTCAGCAGAGCCGATCATAAAGTCGACATGCGTCAAGCTGACGTTCGCCCCTTTTGCCAAAAGTTCCTGTTTGGAAAGTTTGGTGCCCCCTTCAATATTCACAGGATAAGAGCTGCCCAGCGCAAAATGACAGGAGGCGTTCTCATCCACCCCCGTGTTGTAAAAGATACGATTCAAACGCGATATGGGAGAGTCATGCGGAACGAGCGCGACTTCACCAAGGAAGGAAGCTCCTTCATCGGTGGCGAGCAGGGAAGTAAGGTGCTCACGACCGGATTTCGCTTGATAGTCCGTTACTTTTCCGTCCTTAAACGTCAGTTGGATGCCTTCCACCAGCCGTCCGTTCAAATTAAGAGGCAGTGTGCTTGTAACTGTTCCGTTGACCCCTGTCCGATGGGGCATGGAGTAAATTTCTTCGGTTGGCATATTCGCAACGAAATAGACGCCAGCTTCATTGTGATCGCCGCCCCCGAGCCACAGATGTCCTTCCGGAAGCTCTACCTTGAGGTCCGTACCAGGAGCTCGATAGTGCAGGCGCTTATAACGTTTGTTGTTCATGTAATTTTGTCTTTGTTTCAGATTGCCGATATGTTCTTGCCAAGCAGCTACGGGATCATCGTTGCCGACCCGGTTCATTAAAAATACCGCTTCCCACATCGCATCAATCCGTTCGGACTCAGGCAGATCTGCAAATACTTTGTTTGCCCAAGCTTGAGTCGGGGCCTTAATCAGCGACCAGCTGACTTTATTGGTGCGGATGTAGCCTTGAAATTTCTCACGGGCCATGGCCGCAGCTTTGACGGCGGTGGATACTTTCGCTCCATCAACCCCCTTAAGCAGCATGGGATCGGGAACTTTAATGTGCAGCAGAGCGCCTCCGCCTTCGGCCAATTGCTCCATCATATCAGCCTGCCATTTTGGGTAATACTCAAAGGAATTATCCGGGGCCTTCTCGTATCGAATGCGTGAGATCATTTCATCATCCCATTCGACTTGAACATATTTTGCACCGGCTTCATAAGCCTTGGAAACAATTAAGCGGGTGAATTGAACGGTCTCGAGCGGAGATTGAACGATGAGAACCTGCCCGGGCTGTATATTTACGCCTACCTTTACGACCAACTCGGCGTATTTTTCCAATAACTTGTCGAAATCTTTCATTATATAATTCCTCCCTGTTAAAGCTCCTTAATTTAATAATTATAAGGGAACGGGGGGACAGGGGCAAAATGAAGTGGGAGAGGGTTCGCGCTAGGTGGGCTCCATGGGCTTTGAAGTATAATATCCGCGGCTTTGTCTCAGATTAGGAATGAAGAAGAAACCGACTTTGAGGAGGCAATAATCGTGCAGGAAAATCCCTTTTCCAGTTTACAATCGCAAAACCCGATATCCCACG
>NZ_JBBPAX010000001.1:837500-2285000 GCF_038009185.1 Paenibacillus sp. FSL R5-0407
TCTAGCCAGGTGAAGGTGCCCGTACCGCAAACCGACACAGGTAGGCGAGAAGAGAATTCTAAGGCGCGCGGAAGAACTCTCGTTAAGGAACTCGGCAAAATGACCCCGTAACTTCGGGAGAAGGGGTGCCCCGGTAGTGTGAATAGCACGAGGGGGCCGCAGTGAAAAGGCCCAAGCGACTGTTTAGCAAAAACACAGGTCTGTGCGAAGCCGCAAGGCGAAGTATACGGGCTGACGCCTGCCCGGTGCTGGAAGGTTAAGGGGAGTGGTTAGGGGTAACCCGAAGCTATGAACTGAAGCCCCAGTAAACGGCGGCCGTAACTATAACGGTCCTAAGGTAGCGAAATTCCTTGTCAGGTAAATTCTGACCCGCACGAATGGCGTAACGACTTGGGCGCTGTCTCAACGAGAGATCCGGTGAAATTTTAATACCTGTGAAGATGCAGGTTACCCGCGACAAGACGGAAAGACCCCATGGAGCTTTACTGCAGCTTGATATTGGACTTTGATACGATTTGTACAGGATAGGTGGGAGCCTAGGAAGCCGGAGCGCCAGCTTCGGTGGAGGCGCCGTTGGGATACCACCCTGATCGTATTGGAGTTCTAACCTGGTACCGTGATCCGGTACGGGGACAGTGTCAGGCGGGCAGTTTGACTGGGGCGGTCGCCTCCTAAAGAGTAACGGAGGCGCCCCAAGGTTCCCTCAGAATGGTTGGAAATCATTCGAAGAGTGCAAAGGCATAAGGGAGCTTGACTGCGAGACTGACAAGTCGAGCAGGGACGAAAGTCGGGCTTAGTGATCCGGTGGTACCGCATGGAAGGGCCATCGCTCAACGGATAAAAGCTACCCTGGGGATAACAGGCTTATCTCCCCCAAGAGTCCACATCGACGGGGAGGTTTGGCACCTCGATGTCGGCTCATCGCATCCTGGGGCTGAAGTAGGTCCCAAGGGTTGGGCTGTTCGCCCATTAAAGCGGTACGCGAGCTGGGTTCAGAACGTCGTGAGACAGTTCGGTCCCTATCTGTCGTGGGCGTAGGAAATTTGAGAGGAGCTGTCCTTAGTACGAGAGGACCGGGATGGACGCACCGCTGGTGCACCAGTTGTTCCGCCAGGAGCATAGCTGGGTAGCTACGTGCGGACGGGATAAGCGCTGAAAGCATCTAAGCGTGAAGCCCCCCTCAAGATGAGATTTCCCAACTAGTAAGACCCCTTGAAGACCACGAGGTTGATAGGCCTGAGGTGGAAGTGCAGCAATGTATGGAGCTGACAGGTACTAATCGGTCGAGGGCTTATCCAAAACAACTCCAAAAAGTGGCGTCAGGCTGAACAAGCCGATATGAGCACTTGAGGAGACTAACCGCAAATTCACGTTTCGTATCCAGTTTTCAAGCGATTAAGATGCTTGAACCGTTTGGTGGCGATGGCGGAGGGGTTCCACACGTACCCATCCCGAACACGACCGTTAAGCCCTCCAGCGCCGATGGTACTTGGACCGAAGGGTCCTGGGAGAGTAGGACGCCGCCAAGCAACGAAAAAAAGCACTGCCGATCATCTCGGTGGAGCTTTTTTTGTTGTTGGTGCTATCTAATCACCAACTTAACTGTAAAACCTGCAGTTATTTTCGCAAGATAAGCTCATTCTAGACAAATAACTGTAAAACCTACAGTTAATTCTGCGATTTTAGCTCGGAATGGCCCAAATCCTCCAAAATAGCTGTAGTTTTTGCAGTTAATTTAACCCGGGAAGCTGAGGAAGCAAAATTAGCTGTAGTAATTACAGTTAATTAAGCAGGGGGAAGGCGCTAAGTTGCTTAAGTGCTGGGCAACAGGGCTGCAAAGAAGCAAAGAAGCAAAGAAGCAAAGATGCAAAGATGCAAAGACGGTTAGCTGCTAAGACGCTAAGTATCTTAGCTGTTTAGACGCAAGCAGATTAGTTGACCTTAAGTACTCTGTCTACATGGGTTACTAGAACCGAATACATAAGGGTCCTGGGAGAGTAGGACGTAGCCAAGCAACGAAGAAAAGCACCGCCGAGATGATCGGCAGTGCTTTTTGCTATTCTATTAGTTAAGACGAAACACGCTGGCCCCGCTTAAAGCCTCAGCGCTGCAGTTGCCATGTTTACATCGTTACAAAGGAGTTGTTCTAAATTATACGCAGGATAGTAGCCCTTGGAGCACATAAAGTTAAATATCATGGCATGAAGATCGATAGCACAAATTAATTGCTTCTGGAAGGTTTCTCGCAAAATAGGGGTGGCCGTTTCGGTAATTGCAATCGAATAGTTGCGGACTGCCGTTTTGGCAAAGCCAAGCAGGCTGGCAGCATCAAAGGCGGTCATATCGGGCATATGGCTTCGATTCATCGTCGGTGCCAGTGGATAGAACTTAAGGAGTTCCTGCAGATTTTGCTCCAGCATGCAGATCGTTTCCTTGTAAAGCGAGCAAAGGACCGGGTCTTTGATGGTGGGCAGTTTTTGTTTAAATGCAACTAAATTTACGGATTGAAAAGCTACCAGTTCGTGAAGTTCCATCGTTTCATGCCAAGCCAAATGCTTCGGGCTACCTTGGTATAGGCTCACGTTGTCACACTCCAATAGAGAAATTTGATTCAATATATGCATTCGCCCAGATTTGGTGATTCCAGTAACTAGGAATTAAAAGTAAAAACTTACCTTTATCAGAAAACCTAATCGGTTCTATAAAATGATTCGAATTGACCAATTTCGCGAGCTATGATAAGTTCAAGTAAGTATAATTCTGATCATATTAGTAGGAATTGAATTTATGGAAGCTACGTGAGGTGGATATGTTGGAATTTCAAGTTACGAACAGTCCTTTTAATCAAGAGCAAGCGGAATTGTTGAACCGTCTGTTGCCTTCGCTGACGGATACGCAGCGCTTATGGCTTAGCGGGTATTTGGCTGCGGTGCAGGGAACGGCAGCAGCTGCAATCTCGGCTCCGGCTGGAGGAGCCCAAGGGTTAGCAACAGCAGGATCGACAGTAGACTCGGGTCCTGTGGTATCCAAAGAGGTCACGGTATTGTTTGGCTCGCAGACCGGAAACAGCAGTGGATTGGCCAAAAAGCTCGGCAAGCGTCTTGAAGAGCAAGGGTTTCAGGTAACGCTTAGCTCAATGGGCGACTTCAAACCTAATACCCTGAAGAAAATCGAGAATCTCTTAGTCCTGGTAAGCACGCATGGCGAAGGAGAACCGCCGGATAGCGCGATTGCCTTCTATGAGTTCTTGCATAGTAAAAGAGCACCGCAACTGGACAATTTGAGATATTCGGTGCTTGCACTCGGGGATACGTCTTACGAATTCTTCTGCCAGACCGGCAAAGATTTCGACAAACGTTTGGCGGAGCTCGGTGGTAAAGAGCTTGCTCCTAGAGTCGACTGTGACGTCGATTTTGCGGAGCCGGCTTCGGAATGGATGAATCAGGTGCTCGGCGCATTGGCTCAAGGCGCGGGGAACGGAGCGGGAGCGGTTGCTTCCGGTGCGGCACCAAGCTCTGTCGTAAGCGAAGCGGAATCGGAATACTCCCGGAGTAATCCTTTCCAGGCTGAAGTCTTGGAAAATCTCAATCTCAATGGTCGTGGGTCGGAAAGGGAAACACGTCATGTCGAAATCTCGCTGGAGGGCTCGAATCTTCAGTATGAGCCGGGCGACAGCCTGGGGATCTATCCGGAGAACCATCCGCGCCTGGCGGATGAATTGATCGAAGCGATGGGCTGGGATGGTAATGAATCCGTATCCGTCAACAAGCAAGGCGAAACGAGGTCCTTGCGGGAAGCGCTGCTGCGGTATTATGAAATTACGGTGCTGACCAAGCCGCTGCTAAATCAGTTGGCGGAACTGACCGGAAACTCCAGTTTAAAAGACTTGCTCGATCCCTCCAAAACAGAGGAATTAAGAACCTATCTGAGCGAACGGGATCTGCTCGATTTGGTGCAGGATTACTCTCTAAAAGGAATTCCGGCCGGACAGTTCGTATCGTTGTTGCGTAAGATTCCGCCGCGCTTATATTCGATTGCGAGCAGCCTGAAGGCCAGCCCGGATGAAGTCCATGTGACCGTTCGCGCAGTGCGTTATGAAAGCAACGGCCGCAACCGCTACGGCGTTTGCTCGGTGCAGTTGGCCGATCGCATTCAGCCGGGAGATTCCTTGCCGGTGTTCATTCAGCACAATCCGAATTTCAAGCTGCCGGACAATCCGGAAACGCCGGTTATTATGATCGGTCCCGGTACGGGAGTCGCTCCATTCCGAGCGTTCCTCAGCGAACGCGAAGAGACGGGAGCGCAGGGGAAAACCTGGCTGTTCTACGGGGATCAGCATTTTTCGACGGATTTCTTGTATCAGGTGGAATGGCAGCGCTGGTTGAAAGAAGGCGTGCTGACCCGGATGGATGTAGCTTTCTCCCGCGATACAGAGCAGAAAGTATACGTTCAGCACCGGATGCTGGAAAAGAGCCGCGAGCTCTACGAATGGTTGCAGGAAGGCGCAGTGATATACGTTTGCGGCGATGAGAAAAAGATGGCCCACGACGTGCACGCGGCGCTTGCCACGATTCTTGAGCAGGAAGGTCGGTTCAGCCCTGAGGAAGCATCGGAATATTTGACCCGGATGCAGCAGCAAAAACGTTATCAGCGGGATGTCTATTAATTCCCTGACCGTGAGAGGAGAAAGATCGAATGTCTGAGAACAATTTATTGTCGCCGAACAGTGCGCCGCACAGCGACGTGGAAGATATAAAAGTCAGAAGCAATTATTTGCGCGGCCAGCTGGAAGAGGTACTCGAGGACCGTATTACGGCCTCGATTCCGGAAGATGAAAACCGGTTGATGAAATTCCACGGCAGCTACATGCAGGACGACCGGGACCTGCGTAACGAGCGCAGCAAACAAAAGCTGGAACCGGCATACCAATTCATGCTGCGGGTACGGGCACCGGGCGGCGTGGTAACGCCGGAGCAATGGCTGATGATGGACCGGGTCGCTCAAGCATATTCCAGCGGGACGATTCGCTTAACGACGCGGCAATCGGTTCAATTGCACGGCATCCTGAAATGGAATATGAAAAAGACGATTCAGGAAGTGCATAACTCGATGCTGACCACTTTGGCGGCTTGCGGTGACGTCAACCGTAACGTAATGTGCAACCCGAATCCGAACCAATCGGATATTCACGCGGAAGTGTACCATTGGGCAAGCCGGCTTAGCGAGCACCTGGAACCGCAGACCAAAGCTTATCATGAGATTTGGCTGGACGGCGAAAAGGTATTGGACAGCCGGGACAACGGAACGGAAGAGGAGCAGGAGCCGATCTACGGCAAGGTCTACTTGCCGCGGAAATTCAAGATTGGCATTGCGGTACCGCCATCGAACGATGTGGATGTATTTTCCCAGGATTTGGGACTTATTGCGATCACCGAGAACGGCAAACTAAAAGGATTCAACGTCGCTGTCGGCGGCGGGATGGGCATGACGCACGGAGATGTGAAGACCTATCCTCAAGTGGCCCAGGTGATCGGCTTCTGTACGCCGGAGCAAGTCATCGATGTTGCGGAAAAGACCGTGACGATTCAGCGGGATTACGGAGACCGTTCCGTTCGGAAGCATGCCCGGTTCAAATATACGATTGACGACCGCGGCATCGATTGGTTCGTTGACGAGCTGACCCGCCGCCTGGGATGGACACTGGAAGCTGCGAAGCCTTATCAGTTCGACCATCATGGCGATCGCTACGGCTGGGTAAAAGGTAACGGCGGCAAATGGCATTTTACATTGTTTATCGAGAACGGCCGGATTAAAGATGAAGAAAACTACCTGCTGATGACCGGACTGCGGGAAATCGCCAAGCTGCATACCGGGGATTTCAGGCTGACGGCGAATCAGAATCTGATCATTTCAAATGTAACGACCGCAAAAAAGAAAAAGATCGATGAACTCATCGCTAAGTATGGAATTACGTCCGGCGAGCATTATACTGCGCTCAAACTCAATTCCATGGCTTGCGTGGCGCTTCCTACTTGCGGGCTGGCCATGGCCGAGTCGGAACGCTATCTGCCGACATTGTTGGGCAAGATGGAGCCGCTGCTGGAGGAGAACGGTCTGCGGGAGGATGAGATCGTCATCCGGATGACCGGATGCCCGAACGGGTGCGCGAGACCGGCGCTGGCTGAGCTTTCTTTTATCGGCAAAGCACCGGGCAAGTACAATATGTACCTCGGCGGCGGTTTTGCGGGAGAGAGACTGAACAAGCTCTACAAGGAAAACATCGGGGAGACGGAAATCTTGGATTCTCTGCGGGTTCTATTTGCCCATTATGCCAAGGAACGGCGTGAAGGAGAGCATTTCGGCGATTTCACGATTCGTGCCGGGTACGTCAAGGAAGTCCGTTCAGGTCAGGATTTTCATGCTTAATGAACATGACGAGTATAGCTTGCTAATATCATGAATTTTTAATTTTCCAAGGGAGTCTTTGCCGGGTTTTACGGCGGGGCTCTCTTTTTTATAGGCAGATGGTTTATCAGTCATTTATGAGGGTTTTATCATTGTCCGGCGATTTTGTTAAAATAGGAGATAAGCTAAGATAAACGAAGACAGGGAGTCTGGAGGGAAATAAACTGGAAACTTACGCATGTCTCTATATCATCCGCGGGGAGCCGTACCGTCCGGGTACCTGCCTCAATCTGAGCCAGCCGGAGACCGAAGTGGGCAGAGGCACTAAAGATAATGCGCCTGGGATCGCCTTTACGAATATTTTTGTATCCCGGCATCATTTGAGCATTCGGCAAGAGGGAGAGAAGGCGGTACTTTATGATTTGGGCAGCCGGCACGGGAGCGAGGTCAACGGAGTACCCGTAATTCCGCATGCACCTTATGTGCTGGAAAATAACGACCGGATTCAGTTGGCGCGTGGAACCATAATTATGCATTTTTCATATGCCTCAGCTGAACAGACGCTTGAGTTTGAATCTATCCGGGAAGTGCCTGAAGCGGAGGAACGTGAAATAGGCCAAGTATCCATCCTATGGGAAAAACGGGAGTGTCAGGTTGACGGACGCAAAATTCCGATGTCGGAAAAAGAATTTCTCTTGCTCCGCCTGCTCCATCAGCATATGAACCGGCTCGTGACCATCGCGGAAATCAAAAGCATCGTTTGGCATGACCGGACCTGGGGGACCGACGGATTGCCTGATGTGACGGCGGATGAAATCAATGCGCTCATGTACCGCATTCGGAAAAAATACGGTAAAGATACCTTTCAGATTACCTCTGTCCGCGGAAACGGCTATATTCTCGAAAGCGACCCGAACCATTAGGTCGAATTGGAGTAGTCGTTACGTGTTTCTATTTTGGAGGACACGAAAATGAACTTGTTAAAACGCTGGATCAGACGGAAGCGGTTTTGGATCGCAGTCGGATTGCTCCTGTTCATCTGGATCAATAATACTTCGCTGTTTATTGGAAATTATCATGAGGATGAGGGTCCCAAATTGCTGGCCCACCGTGGTTTGGCACAAACCTTTTCCATGGAAAATATTCAGAATGATACCTGCACGGCGGAACGGATTTATGAACCTGAGCATCCTTATCTGGAGAATACGATTTCTTCCATGAGAGCGGCGTTTCTGGCAGGTGCGGATATGGTGGAATTGGATGTTAAGCCGACAAAAGACGGCCAATTTGCGGTGTTTCATGATTGGACTCTGGAGTGCAGGACCAATGGGCAAGGAAAAACCGTGGATTATACAATGGCGGAACTGAAGCTTCTGGACATCGGGTACGGCTATACGGCAGACGGAGGTGCAACGTATCCGTTCCGGGGGAAGGGAACCAATTTGATGCCCTCTTTGACGGAAGTGCTGAGACAGTTTCCCGATCAGAACTTTTTGCTACATATCAAAAGCAATGATGCAGAAGAAGGAGTTCTGCTTGCGGAGTATTTTAGCGGGATGTCTCGGGAAAAGCTGGAGCGATATACCGTATATGGCGGTGACGAGCCGATCGCGGCCCTAAAGGAGAAATTACCCGATATGCGGGCGATGTCCAAGCAGACGCTCAAGGAATGCCTTATCTCCTACGAGGCTTCAGGCTGGACCGGTTATATTCCTTCGGCATGCCGGAATACGGAATTGCATATTTTCGAGAAGATCGCCCCGTGGATTTGGGGCTGGCCGGATAAGTTTCTTAGCCGGATGGAACGCGCGGATACGAGGGTTATCGTGGTGGGGGGAGACGGAAGCGACTTTTCCAGCGGTTTTGACAGTCTGGAGGATGTAAAGCGGCTTCCTTCCTCGTATAGCGGTTGGATCTGGACGAACCGGATTGATCGTCTGGCAGGCCTCAAGGCACATTAGACCAAGGAAAACGAATGCGCTCAAACCGCTGGTGCTGTTTCTACTTGACTAATTCGGACCGATCCTGTATTTTAACCAATAATAAACTCATATTGATTAAAATGCTTAGACCAAGGCCCCATCGTTTATCATTCGCGATAACAGAGAGGAATTCCGCAGGCTGAAAGGCTTCCCGCCGCGACCGGACGTTGACCCTACCTTGTGAGCAGTAACGGAGACTGGGGATTATACCAATTAGCCGTTGCCGGCAGCTGCCTTTATTTAATGAAGGACCGTTGCTATGCCGACGGTTAAACAAGGGTGGTACCACGACACATTCGTCCCTGACGAATGTGTCTTTTTATGTTGAAAGGGGAGTTTGATCATGCGCCAAAGCCAATTATTACTGAATACACTGCGGGAATCGCCGGGCGATGCGGAGGCTGTTAGCCACCAATTGCTGCTTCGCGCCGGTCTCATCCGACAGTTGGCCGCCGGGATTTACACGTATATGCCGCTTGGCAGACGGGTGCTGCGCAAAGCGGAGCAAATCGTACGGGAGGAAATGGACCGGGCCGGAGCACAGGAACTGCTGATGCCGGCCATGCAGCCTGCTGAACTATGGGAGGAATCCGGCCGTTATGAGGTATATGGTCCGGAGTTGATTCGTTTGAAGGACCGCCATGGACGGGAATTCGCATTGGGGCCGACTCATGAAGAGGTAATCACTTCGCTGGTCAAACAAGAAATAAGCTCATACCGGAGATTGGCTGTTACTTTGTATCAAATCCAGACTAAATATCGTGATGAGCGTCGCCCACGTTTCGGACTGCTGCGTGGCAGGGAGTTCCTGATGAAGGATGCGTATTCATTCGACCCGGACTGGGAAGGATTGGACCGTTCCTATTGGGAGATGTATCATGCCTATCATCGGATATTCGAGCGCTGCGGCTTGAACTTCCGCGCGGTGGAGGCGGATGCGGGAGCGATCGGGGGCGAAGGGGGAACCCATGAATTCATGGCTTTAGCCGATATCGGTGAGGATACGATTGCCACATGTACGTGCTGCGACTATGCCGCTAATCTCGAAAAGGCAGAATCGGGTTCTAACTTCAAAACTGTTATCGGAGCTGGAACTGAGGACTTAGGGCAGCCGGAAAAGTTCCATACACCGGCCATCAAAACGATCGATCAGCTTGTATCCTCGTTAGGAGTAAGGGCAGCGGAGATCATGAAAACGGTGCTTTTCGCGGTTGACGGAGAACCGGTAGCTGTAGTCGTGCGCGGGGATCAGGAAATCAATGAGCTGAAAGTAAAAAGTTTCCTGGGCGCCGAGATGATTGAAATCGCCGATCCGGAGTCGGTGCAGGCTTGGACTGGAGTTCAGGTAGGTTTCATCGGTCCCTACGGTTTGACTAATATCTCTGTTCTATTAGATCACTCAGCGGCAGAAATGGAACATGGAATTGCCGGGGCCAACGAGTTGGATTATCACTACCGGCAGCTTGTTCCTTCCAGGGATTTGACGCATTCCAAGGTGGGGGATTTTCGCACGGTACAGGAAGGCGAACCATGTCCTCGCTGCGCCGATGGAACCTTGAAATTCTACCGCGGCATTGAGGTGGGACATGTATTCAAGCTGGGGACCAAATACAGTGAAAAGCTGGGCGCGACGTTTCTTGACGCTTCGGGCAAGGCCCAAACGATGATTATGGGCTGCTACGGGATCGGGGTTTCCCGTATTTTGTCCGCTGTCATTGAGCAGAACCACGACGACAACGGGATCGTCTGGCCACTGGCATTGGCGCCATACCATGTGCACCTGGTGCCGGTTTCGGTGAAGGATGAAGAACAGGCTCGGCTCGCTGAAGAACTGTATCAACGCTTGCAATCGAAAGGTGTTGAAGTGCTGCTCGATGATCGCGATGAACGGGCCGGGGTTAAATTCAAGGATGCTGATCTGATCGGACTCCCGGTGCGAATCGTGATCGGCAAGGATGCCGTAGCAGGTCTGGTTGAATATGCGGAGCGTCATTCTCCTCGTGATAAAATGTCGCTTAGTGCCGATGACGCTGTGGAACGAATTCTGGGAATGCTTAATACGGCTAATATTGGACATTAGGATGAGCCTTTCCGGGCTGGCGCTTTTTTCTCAGCTGCTATATAATTTTAAGGCGATATGGATGGAGCCCGTCCATCGATCTTAAGTTTAGAGAGGTACTGCGAAGATGAATGCAATTGAAGTGAAGGATTTGCGCAAAACGTTCAAGGTTCAGAAGAACCGCGAAGGCTTGAAGGGCGCTTTTCAAGATTTGTTCAAGCGGCAGTACAATGAGGTCGCCGCTGTAAAAGATATTTCGTTCCAAATTCCTCAAGGAGAAATCTGCGGATATATCGGCGAGAACGGCGCCGGTAAGTCGACGACGATTAAAATGTTGACCGGAATTCTAGTTCCGACTTCCGGCCATCTATCGGTCGGCGGATTTGTTCCATATGAGGAGAGGGAGAAGTTCGTTCAGCATATCGGCGTGGTATTCGGACAGCGGAGTCAGCTGTGGTGGGATATCGGGGTGATCGAATCGTTCCAGCTACTTCGCAAGGTATATAAGGTGTCGGAACAGGATTTCAAGCGCCGGCTGGACGAATTGGTGGAACGGCTTCAGCTGCAGGATTTGCTAAACCGTCCCGTGCGTAAGCTCAGTCTCGGTCAGCGGATGCGCTGCGAGCTGGTGGCTGCACTGCTCCATAATCCGTCCATCGTGTTTTTGGACGAGCCGACGATCGGACTGGACATTGTGGTCAAATCGGAAATCCGCGAATTCCTGAAGGATATGAACCGTGAGCATGGCACAACGATTCTTCTTACGACCCACGATCTTCAGGACATCGAGGCGCTTTGCTCCCGAGTGATTATGCTGGATGATGGCCGGATCATTTATGACGGCGGGCTGGAAGAACTGAAAAACCGCTGGGGCACCGGGCGGGAAGTCCAATTCCAGTTCGGAACGGGAACGAAGCTGGCTCAGCTTCAGACCTGGACGGCAAGACTGCCTGTGGAATGGTCGGCGGAGAATGATTTAGGCGCCAAGGTCTGGATCCCGTTAGAAATCAATGTGTCCGACGTGCTCGGACAAGTCGTCGGGAAGGCGGACATTACCGACATCAAAATCGTCGAGACAAATACGGACGATATCGTTCGCAGCATTTATCAGTCCGGTTCCGCCGAGAAGAAAACGGACGCGAACGATGTGACCGAGGACGAGAGCGTGATGACTCATGTTTAGCGGAGCCAGCGCGTATATCGATTTTATCCGAATCCGGTTCTTGACGATGCTCGCGTATCGGGTCAATTACTATACCGGCATTCTGATTTATACGCTCAATATTGGAGTGTACTATTTTACCTGGAAAGCGATCTACGGAGGCGGCGGGGAGCTGGGCGGGTTCACCGCTTCGCAGATGACCACGTACTTGGCTGTTTCGTGGATGGCCCGCGCGTTTTATTTTAACAACCTGGACCGTGAAATCTCGACGGATATCCGGGACGGAAGCATCGCGATTCAGTTTATCCGGCCTTATAACTACATCATGGTTAAAATGATGCAAGGTTTTGGTGAAGGCTTGTTCCGGTTCATGCTGTTCATGATCCCGGGGATGGCGATCGCCATGCTGCTCTTTCCGGTGAAGCTTCCGACCGCGCCCGAGGCGTGGGCAGGGTTTCTTGTCATGCTGTTTTTCAGCTTTCTGATCAATTCTCAGCTTAATGTGATTACCGGACTGATGGCTTTTTTCGTGGAAAATAATGAGGGCTTTATGCGTATGAAACGGGTTGTCGTCGACCTGTTCTCCGGCCTGATCATTCCGATCAGTTTGTTCCCGGGCTGGCTTGCCGACATTATGGGATTTTTACCGTTCCAGGCGATAACTTACTTGCCGGGTTCCGTGTTTACCGGACGGATTCAAGGCGTAGGCATCTGGCATGTGCTAGGGATTCAGGTGCTCTGGTTCCTGATCTTGCTGATCCCGATGGTCTTGCTGTACCGGATGTCGCGGAAACGCCTGTTTGTGCAGGGAGGTTAAAGGAATATGTCATATTACTTAGGGCTCATCGTAGAGTATTTGAAAAACTATATCAAAACCCGGATGACTTACCGGGCGGATTTCTGGGTTGAAGTCATTTCTGATCTGCTGTTCCAGGCAACGAACCTGATCTTCATCTTTGTAATCTTTATGCATACCGACAGTCTTGGCGGCTGGAGCCAAGGTGAAGTTGTGTTCGTTTACGGATTTTTCATGGTGCCTTTTGGTGTGTTCAGCTGTTTCATCAATTTGTGGGGCTTCAGCGAACGCTATATTGTCAAAGGGGAAATGGACCGGGTCATGACTCGTCCGGCGCATAATCTGTTCCAGATCTTTTTGGAAAATGTCGATCCGCCTGCGCTGGTAGGCTCCATCATCGGGATCGTGATCATGGCGATCAGCGGATCGCAGTTGGGCCTGCCGTTTGAATGGTGGACCATTCCCGCCATGCTGGTGCTGACGATTAGCGCGGTAGCGATTTATACGGGGATTTACACGGCTCTGACGTCGCTGTCTTTCTACTCCGATGCACCGACCGGCATTCTGCCGTTGATGTTCAACGTTCAAGGTTACGGGCGTTACCCGGTAACCATTTACAACCGCGCCATTCAGGTGCTGCTTACCTGGATACTGCCGTTTGCCTTCGTCGGCGTCTACCCGGCGTCGTTATTTCTGGAGCGCGAGGAGATGAGGAACATGGCGTTTCTCACTCCGGTCGTGGGCGGGGTGTTCCTCGCCATCGGTTTGACTGCCTGGAACTATGGAGTTCGGCGGTATCGGGGCGCAGGGTCTTAATAAATGCAAACCCAAGAGGGGGAGATCCCTTCTTGGGTTTTTTTGTTGGAGGAATATGGATATAGATTGGCGAATTTAGAGGAGGTGCCAATAACTAGAAAGGACTTTATTCTATGCTAAAAAATCCATCAGGAATCATTTTAATCACAGGCATCATGGCTAGCGGAAAATCGACGGTTGCTGAGCTGCTTTCCGAGCGATTCGAAAAGTCGGTGCATGTCAGAGGAGATATTTTTCGGCGAATGGTCGTTAATGACAGAAGAGAAGTAAGCCCTGACGCGGAAAAAGACGAGCTGGAGCAGCTGCTGCTTCGATATCGCCTGGCTGCCCACACGGCGGATGCTTATTTCGATTCGGGATTTACGGTTGTCGTTCAGGATGTCGTCGTGGGTCCCATGTTAAACGACTTTATTTCATTTATACAGAAACGTCCTCTTTATGTGGTAGTTCTTTGCCCGGATGCTGGGATAGTTGCCAAGCGAGAAGCGGAACGGTCGAAAAAAGGATACGGAATCTGGACCGTGGAAGCGCTGGATCAGCTGTTGCGAAATGAGACTCCACCAATTGGTATGTGGCTGGATTCCTCGGAATTATCCACTGAAGAAACAGTGGATGAAATCTTGAAGCGATATCAAAGTGAAGCACTTGTGATGTAGCTAGCATGCATAATTCGTTATTAATATGAAAGGAAGTACGAACATGAATAAGGGATTTGTTTCTTGTTTGCAGATCTTTCCGACCCCTGATTTGCACAGAACTGCCGACTACTATCATCGCTTAGGTTTTAGGGCGGTTCCCTACTTGGATTCTGTCGAGCCGCATATTTGCCTGTATCGGGATGCCATAGAAATCGTGTTGACTCAATCTCCAAATCCTTCAATTACTCCGAACAGAACAATTCACGGATATGGTTATGATGCCTACTTTATTGCCGAAAACCAGGAAGAACTGGAGAAAGAGCTAATTGAATCGGGCGTCCAAATTGTCCGGCCTTTGGGTATCACGGATTATAGCAACAAGGAATTCGTTTTTGAGGATATAGACGGGCGGTGGATTGCCGTAGGAAACAAACAATAAAAAGGAGACGAGAAGATGGGTGCAATTGAATCAAAATTGGAGAGCTTAGGAATTGAACTTCCCCAAGCCAGCAGTCCGGCGGCAAAGTACGCTAATTACGTCATTGTAAATGGCTTGTTGTTTATGTCCGGAAAGGGCCCCGGCAGTCACGCCAAAGGTAAGCTTGGGCAAGAGTATACGACGGAGGAAGGCTATCAATTTGCACGGGACGTTGGATTAGAGGTGCTTGCTGTTTTGAAGGATGCCCTTGGCACATTGGACAAAGTAAAGAGAGTAGTGAAAGTGCAAGGATTCGTCAATGCGATACCATTATTCGAAGAGCATCATAAAGTGCTGAACGGATTTTCCGACTTAATGTTCGAAGTATTTGACGACAAAGGAAGTCATGCCAGATCCGTATTCGGTGCGGTTTCCGTGAGAGACAATCTGCCTATTATTGTTGACTCCATTTTCGAAGTCGAAGAGATCTAACCAAACGCTTAGCATTTGGAGGGGATAGTATGGCTACCTGGGTGACACATTTTAGAATCGCTGAGAAATTAATAGATTTAGGGCTTGATGTAAGCCCTGAAGAATTCCTGGTAGGAAATATCGGACCGGATTGCGGGCTTGCTAATGAGGAAGGAATATTTTATCCGCCAAAAGAAATCACTCACTTCGAAGTCGACGGCAAAATAAATGCGGACCTGTTTTATCAACAATACATATTGAACAAAGAGCGTGATTTATCCAAGGAACAGCTGTCATTCAACTTGGGTTATTATTTTCATTTACTGACCGATTTGGAGTGGAGTCGTTTCTATAAACAAAAAAAGATGGAGCCTGCCTATCAAGACATTTTGGGAACTCCTGAATATTGGTACCTGGTCAAAAGAGACTGGTACGTTGTAGATTTCAAATATTTAAAAATGAATGAGCACAGCCTCTTCTTCTCCATCTTTCAAAATATTAAGTCATTTCCGGACCTCCTGGATATTTTTCCGCAGGGCCAGATCAATGAGCAGGTAAGACGGATTACACAATTTTATTTGTATACCGAGGTTCCTGACGATTACGAACTGATATACCTGATGTTGAGTGACGTTGAAGATTTTGTTGAGTCTACCGTCACTGTGATCAAGGAAGTCTTAAATGCAAAGCAGGAGTTAATCCAGACGATTTTCCGTTAGTAAGGAGGAATAATGTGAATCAATCCTATGAAAAACAATCTATAGAAAATAACCCCATGGAGGCCTCGTACGATCGTCCCATGGGAGTGACCCTTTTAGCGATCTTGTTGGTATTCGGAGGTTTGGCAACGCTTGTTACCCAAATGATTGCATTTAATAATCTCAACGAAACAGCCTCTTTAATAGGCGTATCCGGGTATTTTTTTCAAGGAGCAATGGCTTTTTTAGGTCTGCTTGGCGTAACGGCCGGGGTAGGAACCTGGCTCGGGAAAAAGTGGGGCTGGTGGCTGGCACTATTCTATTTTGCCTATGCTGTAATTCGAAATATCAACGTCATCATTTCTATAACGAGTATGTTAGAGCTGTATGCAGGAGCCTATGACGTATTAATACCAGCTTATTTAAAATATGGAGTAAGAATTATATGGAATGGAGCGCTGCTCGTCTACTTGTGCGGAGAAACAGTTACCACCTTTTTTAAGAATGAGGCGGTTAAAAAGTGGAAGGCTCTGCTGATCGTCTTCGGTATTTGCATGTTCATTTACATTATTGGAACGGTATTCAATGGATTAGTAGTATGAAGAAAAGCAGATTAATCTCATTGGTGCTACTCATCGGTTATTCCTTTTTACTGACTTACTGGATGATTTGGGGTTTTGGAAGAGGCGTGCAAGCAGACTATATGTATAACTTGAGACCTTTCCTTACGATCGGCAGTTATTTAAGAATTGATGATGTGGGCACTAAAACCTGGGTTATCAATCTCATCGGAAATATAGGTGTGTTCGTTCCTTTCGGCGTTTTGATTCCGCTGATTTGGGGAGGACGCTTATTAAAAGGATGGGTCTTGTTTATCGTAGGGGTGTTTGTTTTGGAGATGACTCAGTTGCTATCAAGGAGAGGAAGCTTTGATATCGATGATTTTATTCTAAACTCCTTTGGATTTTTGATCGGATGTGGAGTATATGTTGTGTTGAAAAGGAGAGCGGAATGAGCGATTGTATCCATTTATGCTTAGTTCAAAGTAAATCCGATCTGTTGAAGTTTTGGGATTTATTCAATACTTACATCAATGAGCTGTCTCGTAACATTTCCATAGGAGATGAGTTTGACCGGGAATATTTTTATTCGGATGAATATAGGGATGCAGTGGAGCAGTTAAGAACAAGGGCTGTTAATCCTTTAAGGATATACCTCATAGAAACGAGTGGGATTGTTGGCTTCTGTATGTATGTTACCTATTTCGATGAGCAAGGAAAATGCTTTTTGATGGAATATTATATGGAGCCGGAATACCGTAATCTGGGGTTTGGCAAATTGGCTTATTCAGAAATTGAACAGTACATAAAAGAAGAGGGCGCTGCGTTCATTGAACTAACTCCGACGAATGAAGCAAATCTTAGATTTTGGAGCGGTTTAGGGTTCGAGATCACCGGGGAAATGGATGAAGACCATAAGTACTTTTATAGAAAAAATCTATGAATTTAACGATATTGAACTGTCTGAAATACGAACGAAATGAGTTGAAGACCCATGACGGATGATAGTTTCAAAGGTATTACCTGGAGGGGGAGATGCGGCGACTTCCATACTCTTATTTCGGAAGCGGAACTAAAACAAATATCTCCTATGCCGAGCGGTCTGGAGGCCGACGTATACAAGATCAGCACAACGACTGCTGATTTGGTGCTAAAGGTGTGGAACAGAGATTCTAAGCCGGATATTGCCAAGCAATATGAGCTGTTGCAAGGGTTATTTAATCAGGGAATTCCCCTTTCAGAGCCGCTAGGCTGGGGAATTGACGCCGATAATAACCAAGTGTTACTAACCGGTTACGGAGGCACACCTGTAGCTAAATTGAACAAATTGAAACTTGAAACGCTGGCTGACATTTTAACAGGAATTCATAGTGTCCCGATTGAGTCGCTACCTTCGCCGGAAGCATTACCGAAATATCATTTCGTAAGCTATTTCTTTCCTAGTATTGACGGACATGCAGATATAAAAGAAATATTACTTCCGTTAGTGGAGGATTCGCAAGTGGGCCAATATCGGCTCATTCATGGGGATTACAATTTGGGAAATATCCTTGAAATGAACGGAAGATTCACCATTATCGACTGGACAAATATTCAGCTCGGCGATCCGCGATATGATGCCGCCTGGTCGATTTTTTTGATGCGGATCTATGCGAGCGAGAGGAATGGCTCATTGTACCGATCCTTCCTTTTAGCAAAGAATACTTACTTGGGAGGTGACATGGAGAGATTCGAAGCTATAGCTTGCCTGCGATGGATCCTGCTGAACAGAATCGCGGGATTGCCGATGGGGAAGAATACGCTAGCCGTGGTAAGAGCTATTGTCAAGAACAATGTCTATTTGGATGAAAAGCTGCTCTGAGATTCTATATTGTAAGGAAGTGGCCGAAAGGAATGAAGATCATGCAAAGGTACAAATCTAAGCTAGGGGAAGAATTGATCTTTACAAGCTATGACAGGTTGCTGCTGACCTGGGGCGTTGATTATGATCAAAGAGATATCCATACCGTTTATGGAAGCACCCATGTCATCACGGCCGGTTCACCAAGTAATCCTGCGTTAGTGCTATTTCATGGGACGGCGGATAATTCGGCTATGATGTGGGTTTACAATGTTCGTGAGCTTGCGGAGAACTATTTTGTCATAGCAGTAGATGCGGTCGGAGGATCCGGCAAAAGTGAGCCTAACGATCTTTACTATCGGAAATTTGATCAGACGGCTTGGATCGATGAATTGTTAAAGGCTTTAGACCTGAAATTAGTCCATCTAGCCGGCGTTTCCTATGGAGCTTATTTGGCCTATCACTATGCCATAATGAGACCCGATAACGTGCAAAAGGTGGTGTGCATGGCGGGGAGAATTCCAGGGAGTCAGTTTGAAGTCATGAGCAAGATGATGATGGCGTTCATGCCGGAAGCGCTGTTTCCGTCGGAAGCGAATTGTAAGCGACTGCTAAGGAAATTGAGCGGACCTCATTATACCGTTTTTGAAAGTAACGAAGAGTTAATGAAACATTGGTATTATCTGCTCAAATATTTCAATAACAAATCAATGATGCAGCACGGGATAACGATCTTTGACGGAGAGCAAATGAATTTGATCCGGAAGAAAGCATTGTTTTTAATAGGAGATCAAGATATATTAAGCAATTATCCGAAGGCCATCCAAAGGCTGAACCAATATGAACTGAATTATAAAATTATTAAAGAAGCAGGTCACGCGATCAATCACGAGCAAGCGGAGTTAATAAACCGGGAGATTGTTCATCATCTTAACTAGTGGCTTTTAGATACATTAGTTTCAGTGAAGCCGAAGGTTGAGATCAGAAAGAGCGGCATACCGGTTGACGGAGTCTTCTGTAGAATATCGGAAGGCTATGAAGGCTACATTGAGGTTACCGGAGGTCAGCTATTTATGAGGAATACGTACGATTTCAATTTCCTAGTTCTGTATCGCTTAAAGTTCCTTGTGATACCCCGATTTGCTTAGTGAACCCAACTTGAGTCAGGTCAGCTTGTTTCCTTAAACTTCGAATATTTTCTCCGATTAGATTTATGTTCCACCTATATTCCGATTTAGGAAAGTGTCATTTTACATTCAACGCTCATGGATTGTGTCACTGTGAATTAGCACTTTCGGAATCGTGGAGATTTTGAATCTCAATAACTGCCAAACCCTCGATATATTTGCGTTTACCCGTATTTTGGTGAGGCTCTTACATAGCAATTCATTTTACTGGTAGTGACAATCGTACGTAGCACGTGTGACAATCCTTCAGTAGAAACTGTTCTGTCCATACATGACCGTTATGGGGTCACCTTAACTGGATTCTTAAGGGAACGGAGGAAGAACGAGCGGCACACTTAGAGTTAGCTTCTTCCTGAAAAGGCTTGTCAGAAGTTTGATTTCGAAAGTATAAATTAAAAAGTGACTAAGGATATATTGCGCCTTTGATTCCTCTGATACGGTAGATGAATCAAGGGCTTTTCTTTTTAAGTGAATCTTATATTCGATTGGTCAATCCGAAGCCTAAGAAGTCTCTAAGTCGATCTCATAATGATATAGCAGTAGTTCAAGAGTCAAATAAAGTTTCTCTAAATCCAGATCATAATCCCATCCTCAGCGTTAAGGTCGCCACGAAGGATACCGTTGATATGTTGCTGTAATCACCAATGTTTTTCTCACTTTTGTCAGCCTTATAAAATTAAAAAGGAATTCGTCTGATAAATGTTTCTTTGGAGACAGACCGATACACAAAGTGCCCGCAATGTTTGTAAAAATCCTTTGCAATTTCCCCTAAGTACGGGGAGATTTCTTCTCCGACAGTATCGTGACGCGATAAATATATCAAACACCTTGGCGAAAATGAAGACAGAATATAAAGAGTTGTATAGAAAGAATAGAACAGCCAGGCAGAAAGCTAAGAAGATGAATATGCAGGTTTCTATTGATTTCGAGCAGCCTAAGGCTAGTGGGTATTTAATCATGGTGGTGGCAAGAAAGCTCAGTTGCTCAATAATAGTGAAGTAGATTTACAGTAATCGACATTTTAATAATGTGGTTAAAAAGTTTTAGTCCTATGTGACTATATTACACTTTTCATTTTGCTATAATAGGAAGTAATTATAAACTGAGGATCTTTGTGGATAGAAGTCAGAGGTTATCAGGTCCTTTTCATTCAAATGGAAAAATATATTATAGTTAAAAAGGTGGATATCGATGTATTTAGACACGGTTAATATCTGGAATTGGAGAAAATTTGGAGAGCGCGATAGTGGGGAACCGGGGATGACGGTGACTTTCAATCCTCACTTAAATGTAATCGTTGGAGAAAATGATTCTGGTAAGACTACGATAATTGATGCTGTGAAATTAGGTTTAAATACGAACAGCCAAGATTCTTTGTGGATAAAAGAAACGGACTTCCACGATAGCGATAAGCCAATAAAGATAGAGTATGTATTTAAGAATCTGTCTGAAGATGAGGAGGCATTTTTCTTTGAATGGATTTATTTTAGAGAAGGCATTTCGTACTTGAGAATTTTCTTAATTGCAGAACAACAACTTGATGTTAATTTGAAATCTAAAATTACTAAAAGCATATCTGGTGGAGAAGAAGGAAGAGAACTTCCATTAAGCGATAGTGTCAAACAACTTTTGACTGTTACATATTTAAAACCATTACGAGATGCAGAATTAGAGTTGAGTCCTGGTAATCGGTCAAGATTTGCTCAAATACTTAAAAACCTTAGTTATTTTCGAAACGATTCTGGTGCTTCAAAAACAGAAATTGAAGGAATTCTATCCAGTGCTTTTAGTGATATTCAGTCTATTATAGACAAGCCTGTTTTAGAAAAAATGAACGAGATTATTAAAGCGTTTTTCGAAAAGAATAGAACGAAAAATCCAGAAATAAAACCTAAACATATGAAATTTGAAGAAGCATTAAGGAAGTTAGAATTGAATTTGGGGGATGTAGGTAGTGGACTTGGCAGCTCGAACTTGTTATTTATGGCCGCTGAATTGATTCTGTTAAGCGACAATACAATAGGAGCAAAAATTGCTTTAATTGAAGAGATCGAAGCGCATATCCATCCTCAAGCACAATTGAGGTTAATAAAGTATTTTGAAAGAAAAAGTAAAGAAGAAGGAATACAATACATCCTTACATCCCATAGTCCTATATTAGCTTCATCAATTTCTCTAGAACATCTCATTCTTATCTACAACAACATGGCATATCCCATGAGAGCTGGATTAACGCGCTTAGAGAACGGCGACTATAAGTTTCTTGAAAGATTTCTAGATGCAACAAAATCAAACATGTTTTTTGCTCAGGGCATTATTTTTGTGGAAGGCGATGCAGAAAACTTATTAATGCCAACATTAGCCGAAGTAATTGATAGACCGTTACATGATTATGGAGTATCTATTATAAATGTAGGTAACTTAGCCTTTAAAAGATACACATTAATTTTTCTTCGGAAATTCGAACCTAATCTTAACTTCCCAGTTTCGATAGTCACGGATTTAGACCTAAAGCCTGTGTCATATTATGGTGATGAAATATGTTACTTTGAAGTAGATCAGACAGATGAGCAGGAAATAAAAAAAATAATAGTTTTCGAAAGCGAAGAAACGCTTATTGGAATATACACTCGCTTCAATGTTCTAATCAAAAAGTTAAGCAGAATTTTAAAAAAAGATGTTAAACCTGATGAGATTGAGGCCCTGCATACTTATTTACAAAGGAAAGACAAGTTGAAATTCAATGATATGCTAAATAATAAAGAAAGCGCAATCCAGACAAATCTATTGCACACTATTGAGAAAACGAAAGTGTTTATTAGCAAACCGTGGACATTAGAATTTGCGATTGCTGAAAGTACATTGTCAGATTTATTACAAGAAGCAATCTTAGAGGCTAATTATAAAGAAGAAAAGAATCGAGAAACTGTAAAAAATGAATGGGCAAAAATTGAAAATGCTGAAGAGAGAGCCGTTCATATTTATCAGTTTATGTTAGATCTCGACATATCTAAAGCAGTAGTTTCACAATTGTTATCAGAAAAAATCATTAATAACAAGAGTGAACTGGCATTAACGATTGAAAATGATCCAAAATTAAAATACTTAATTGATGCTATTAAGCATGCAACAGGTGGTGTGTAAATGAGCTATAAAGTAGAAAGCTTTGACCTAGTTGAACAAGCCATTTTAAACAACAAGAAGTTCAATGATAATCAGAGGGAATTTATTGAACTCATGGAGACCAGCTATATAATAGCTGGTCCAGGTGTGGGAAAAACTACGTGTTTAGCTGCAAAAATAGTACTTCTTCTAATGGAAATAGCGAGTGAAAATTCAAAAGGTGCAATTTGTATTATTACTCATACAAATGTAGCTGTAGACGAGATAAATAAAATTTTGAGACGATTAGGACTTTCCCAAATAAATCATCCTCATTTTGTTGGAACGATCCATAATTTCTTCAATACATTCTTGTCGATTCCTTATATAAAGAAAGAGTTTAGTCCAACAAACATTAGATTTGATGATAGCAAAGAACATCTGGAGCTAATTACGACATTAGTTCATAAAAGCCCATACTTTGGTAAGTGGAGCAATAAGAGTGTTAGAGAATTTGTTGCAAAAACCATTAATCAAAGTGAGTTAGTTTATGACGAGGTCGACGATAAATTTATCTTATTAAATACAACTGGTTGGGATAAGTTTGAAAAACATTATGGTCCAATGTTAGAAATTAAGTTGCAGTTAAAGAGACTAGGATTCTTCTCTTATAATGATACTTTTTTATTTGCAAAAGTGGCGCTAGCAAGAGGAAAGATAGGGACTTTGTTAAGAAGAAGATTCAAGTATATATTTGTGGATGAGTTTCAAGACACTGATGTTAACAGTCTTGAAATTCTTAAAAAGTTATTTGCATGTGAAGGGAATATTCTGCAGTTTATTGGCGACCCAAATCAAACACTCGATTTTTACGGGCAAATGCCACGTATAGATGACTTTCCAAATTTCGAATTAAAGGTATGTAATAGATTTGGAAAACAGCTTGGAGATCATCTTTTAAATATTGTGAGTGGGGCAAGGATGGAATATGTTGCTGAAAAGATATCATTTAACCCCGTTCTAATTATTTACAATTCAAACGATCAATTAATTCCTTTCTATAAAGAGATTTTTTCAGAGTATTTTGCGAATGAGGATTCAGGAAACAACAAGATGAAAGATAGTATTTTATCAATTAGGAGAATAGCAATTGATGAATACCAAACTAGCAGTAAACACGGTCCCTCAAGAAATTTCATCAAAATCAATGAGTCTTTTACTTCACATTTAATTAAAGTAATCAATGAGTTCATTTTCATGAGAATTTCTAAAAGTGGTGAATTTCAGTATGATGTTAGAAAATGGATAAAAGAGCATCCTGTGCAGATCGATTTGAAAAAAAATCTAATTAGATGTATTAAGTCAGGTCAACTAAACAAAACTGACTTAGTAAAAACAATTAACTCAGTACTTTCAGAACAGGGAACATCACAAATTAATGCTTCTAATTCTATTTTTAATCAATTAGAAATGATAGTTAAGCTAGCCAACGATTCCGTTGTTCTTGAACATGAGAAAGAAGAAGATGAGTTTGTATTTGGGACAATACATTCTGCTAAAGGTGAAACGCATAGATCGGTTTTGCTAATCGATTCAAACGCGGCAGATATGATACATACGAAAATGCTTAAATCATTTTATTGTCTCGATCAGGAGAACTATGACAGTGAGTGGGTTGCTAGAAATTTACTATACGTAGCGATGAGTAGGCCTACTCATTTGTTTGCATTTGGCATGGACGCAAGACATATTAAGGCAGATGAGATTACTGTCTTTCAAGATAAAGGATGGGATATCAGATATGCTTTTAGTGATAAAATGCCAGAATTAAAATTGAGTTTTTGAGCTATCGAATCACGTATAAAATATAGCACTTTATTTAGTTAAGTAGTTGGTTATTAGGAGAGATTAAATTTGGAACTTACTTGCGACACCAGCAATCTTAACTGCAATTATTACTAGTATTGTTGCTTTATTAAGTCTAATTATAAAAAGTCGGATCCTTATGCAGGATTGAAACTTCATATCAGCTCTTCTGGAGATGAAAAGAAGAATAGACCTGTTGTTATCTTTTATCATGGAGCAGGGTTTTCCAATAATAAGGTAAATGCTCCTCAGTTCCAGCATCTTGCCGCTCATTTTACCTCGTTAGGGATGGTCTCTATTAGCGCCGAATATCGGCTGCTTGAAAAGGAGGGCTTGTTCTCCCCTATAGAAAGTTTGATAAATGCCAAATCGGCGATTCGCTGGGTTAGGGAGAAGGCTGACGAACTTGGAATAGATCCAAATAAGGTTATAGCTGCCGGTGCGTCTGCAGGAGGATATTTATGTCTGTGCTGCGCTCAGATTGAACACTTTAATGATCCAAATGACGATGTTCAAATCAGTTCTGTACCCGATGCGATGATCATTTTTAACGGAGGGGTCAATTCTAAACCGTTAATCGATCTTTTCCCGGAATTGGCGGATGAACTCTTGATTTCTTTACCGATTTATCATATCAAAGAAGGGCTGCCACCGAGCCTATTATTCCATGGAACGAATGATTTGAATATTCCGCTACAAGATATAATCGCTTTTACAGATACAAGCAAACGGATAGGCAACTCCATAAAGCTAGTTACATTTGAAGGAATGGGACACGGGTTTTTCAATTTCGGGGCCCATGATAACATACCCTATCATCGAACGTTATTAGAGATGGAAACATTCTTGAAGGATCTTGATTTTTGAAGTAAATACACATTTACAATAAAGATTCTGGAAGGGATTTGTATACATATGGGGCTCGATGCTTATGTGGAATGTAATTGCCTGAAGGAGGGAAAAGCAAAACCGCCCCCTTTTGATATTAGCTTAGTGGAATGGACGGATGAGGGGATCGATGTATCGCCTACAGTAGATGACGAAACTTATTACTTGTTTGTGAACTGGCGGAAGCATGCCTGTGAGCATGAGAATTTCAAGTATTATCATAACAGAGTGGCCAATATTGCAGGGAGCAACTTCTTGTTTGGTGCTATGCAGAGATTGGAACGCGAAGATTACCCACTGTTAAACTCGATATGGAATAAACCTGTGGATGCCGTTCAGGCGGGTAAGGCTCTTGAGGAATTGAATACTTTGGAATCAAGGATCAACGTACTTCAAGGGGTTTTTCTTGTTGAATCCCAATCGCAGAAGGAATATGTAAAGGCTCTGCCTGGCGATGACAGTTGGTTCTACGCCGCAGGCAGCGAGTATACTTACCGGTTGAATGAGAGAGGTTTCTACATCGTAGACCGGAATAGCCGTGAGTTATTTCGTTCAATGGCGTTCTCCCAGGATGTGATCGATTCTCAAGAGGAAGGTCGTGCGCACCCGCTGGTGAGGTTTCAAGATAACGTGACGGGATACATTCATGAAGCTTCACATCCCTTCAGCACAAAGACCTGGGGAGTGGACGAACTCTATTATCCCACCTCTCTGCAAGTCGTTATCAGGGAGCTTAGGAGCTCCGATCTTTCCTCGGTTGAAGTATTAAGAGAGCTGTTCGAAGCTTCCCTCACAACGGGAAATCCGATCATATGGACGTAAATAATTCAAACTAAAAACTGGAGGCGTACGTATTGATGAATATGGATCAAATCTATCTCATTACCGATATACCCGGGTATTCACCACAAATAAGTCGGTTGATATCTATGATGAATTATGCGAGACACACGACCCTTGCAGCGACCAAGGATTTAACCGTAGCTCAACTGGATTATTTGATGGATGCGGAGAGCAACTCGATCGGTTCATTACTGTTGCACTTTGCGGCTGTTGAATATGCCTATCAAGCTGAAACCTTTGAAGGAAGGGATCTAACGGAAGAAGAGTTAAGTGTATGGGGGCCGGCTTTAAGTTTGGGTGACGCAGGTCGGGAGCAGATCAAAGGGAATGACTTAAACTACTACTTACAACAAATGAATACGGTTCGAGCCAGAACCCTGGAATTATTCAAGACCGTAGGTGACGATTGGCTAAGCAAAGAAGAACCCTTCTGGCATGACAAGCCGGCAAACTACTATTTCATGTGGTTTCACGTCTTTGAAGATGAAATTAACCATAGAGGGCAAATCGCATTGATTAAAAAGAGATTTAAATAATAGTCGATAGAATTGAAGGTCGCTCTGAAACGTAAATATGCAAATGGGGCAGACAACATTAAAGAAGTTATAAAGATGTCATCTGCTCCCATTTGTAGATATGCTCGCCTTTCCGGCTACGGATCGCAGTCCGGTACATTGCTTCTGCAATTTTCCGTGCTTGGATAGGTTTGTATTGGTTTAACTTTCCGATAAAAAGAGGTGAGAATACCGGACTCAACACAGCCGAAACCTTCTCTCCAAAGCGGAATTCATTTCTTTTGCCAAGAATCAGAGAGGGCCGGAAAATATGTAAAGAGGGGAGCTGTAATTGGCTCAAGGCCGCTTCAATTTCTCCCTTGACCCGACTATAAAAAATAGAGGACCGGGGATCTGCTCCGATGGCAGACACAATTAGAAATTGCTGAGCTCCTTGCTTCGCGGACAATTTGGCCGTCTGAAGGGGATACTCAAAGTCAACTTTCCTAAAAGCCTCTTGCGAACCGGCCTTTTTTATCGTTGTCCCCAAGCAGCAGAACACATCATTTACCGCAAACTCATCCTCATAATTGTTCAATTCATCAAAATTCACCAGACATTGTGTAAGCTTGGGATGGTCGATGGATATTGGCGTACGAACCAACACCTTTACTTTCTCATATTCGTCGGACTCCAATAAAAGCTGCAAAAGCTCGTTTCCCACTAGTCCGGTTGCACCTACGATAAGTGCGCTGCGATTCTCCACATTCATTGTATATGCCGCCCCTACATCATATTTATTCAAGTATATCACAGTCTGAAATACACAGGATGTCTATGTGTCCGCCGCCGCCAATTCGAATGGAAAGACCGTCCTATTAGTTAAAATTTAAACTAATTACAAATAATAGTAGATTCAAGCCCGGAAAATGGTCGACATTTTTTGGGCTTTTTTGTGAACAGGGATTTTAAGGGGATCATGAGGGAATTCCCTTATGGGAAGTAAGGAAGAACACTTTCATACTGTAAGTAGAAGAATGAAGGCAATTGGATTCCCCTCTAATGAATTCATTCTAGGAAGAAGGAGTGATCACTTCGCATGAAAAAGAGATCAGGTCTAAAGTTTTTTAAACCTATTGAGAGTTATTCGGGAAACTGGTCGATTCTTGAAGAAAAAAGCCGGGAATGGGAGAACATGTACCGCGGCCGCTGGTCCCACGATAAAGTGGTGCGTACAACGCACGGCGTGAACTGTACCGGATCTTGCAGCTGGAAAGTGTTCGTTAAAAACGGAATTATAACTTGGGAAAATCAACAAATCGATTATCCGTCCTGCGGACCGGATATGCCGGAATTCGAACCTCGCGGTTGCCCGAGAGGAGCGTCGTTCTCCTGGTATGAATACAGTCCGCTTCGGGTGAAATACCCCTATATGCGCGGCCGTCTGTTGCGGCTGTGGAAAGATGCCTTGGCTAGACATGATAACCCGGTCGATGCTTGGGCAAGCATTGTCGAGGATCCTGAAGCCTCTAAATCGTATAAACAAGCTCGCGGTAAAGGCGGCCATGTCCGGGTGACTTGGGAAGTAGCATCCAAGTTAATCTCGGCGCAACTGATCTATACCATTAGAAAATATGGACCGGACCGTATTGCCGGATTTACACCGATCCCGGCTATGTCGATGATCAGCTACGCTTCGGGAGCACGCTTCATCTCCTTGCTGGGCGGCGAAATGCTGAGCTTCTACGACTGGTATGCGGATTTGCCGCCGGCTTCCCCGCAAATCTGGGGCGAACAAACCGATGTTCCGGAATCGTCCGACTGGTACAACTCGGGCTATCTGATCATGTGGGGCTCCAATGTTCCGCTGACCCGGACACCGGACGCGCACTTCATGACAGAGGTCCGTTACAAGGGGACGAAGGTCGTATCCGTTGCTCCTGACCATGCCGAGAACGTGAAGTTTGCGGACAACTGGCTTGCTCCTCACCCGGGAACCGATGCGGCGATCGCTCAAGCGATGACGCATGTCATTCTGGATGAGTTCTACATGCAGCGCCAGGAGTCGATGTTTATCGACTATGCCAAGCAGTATACCGATATGCCTTTCCTCATTATGCTGGAACCGCATGAAGGCAAATACAAGGCAGGCCGATTCCTGCGAGCGAGCGATCTGGGAAATACCTCTGAGCACGCAGAATGGAAGCCGGTTATCTATGATGAAGCGGCTGGAGAAGTGATCGTCCCTAACGGAACGATGGGCCAACGCTGGGAGAAAGACACGAAATGGAACCTGATCCTTGAACGGGAGGATGGAACCCCGATCAAGCCGGCTCTCTCCGTGGAACATCACGGTGCGGAATGGACAGAGATCGTGTTCCCTTATTTTGACGCCAACGGAAACGGGACGTTCAACCGTTCAATTCCGGTGAAGACGATCACTCTGGCTGACGGAAGCACCCGACTCGCGGCTACCGTATTCGATTTGATGCTCAGCCAATACGGCGTGAAGCGGATCGACAGCGGTTTGGAAGCGAAGGGGTACGACGATGCAGATTCCCATTACACGCCTGCTTGGCAGGAAAAAGTAACGGGTGTCAAGGCTTCGCTGGTCGTGCAAATCGCCCGCGAATTTGCCCAAAACTCGCTGGATACCGGCGGACGTTCGATGATCATCATGGGCGCGGGGATCAATCACTGGTTCAACAGCGATACCATCTACCGTTCCATCTTGAACCTGGTGGTATTGACGGCATCGCAAGGTGTGAATGGCGGCGGCTGGGCTCACTACGTAGGCCAGGAAAAATGCCGCCCGATCGAAGGCTGGTCCTCAATCGCGTTCGCTAAAGACTGGCAAGGTGCGCCGCGTCAGCAAAATGCGACCTCGTTCTTCTATTTTGCGACGGATCAATGGAAATACGAAGAAATGAACAATGAATCGCTCAAATCGCCTACAGGCGGTGAGATCAAATATAGCCATCCGGCGGATTACAACGTACTTGCGGCGCGGCTTGGCTGGTTGCCATCATACCCGCAGTTCAACAAGAGCAGCTTGGCATTTGCGGAAGAAGCAGCGGCCAAAGGTCAAACGACCAATGCCGAAATCATTCAGCATGCCTATGAGCAAGTCGTATCCGGCGAAACGAAATTTGCGGTAGAAGACCCGGATGCACCTGAGAACTTCCCGCGCTCCTTGTTCGTTTGGCGCTCGAATCTGATTTCGAGTTCGGCCAAAGGCCAAGAATTCTTCATGAAGCATCTGCTTGGAACTCATAACGGACTGTTATCGACGCCGAATGAGGAAGAGAAGCCGGAGGAATTGGTTTGGCGCGATGACGTGGAAGGGAAGCTGGATCTGTTAGTCGCTCTCGATTTCCGGATGACGGCTACCCCAATGTACGCCGATATCGTACTGCCGGCAGCAACTTGGTATGAAAAGGTGGATCTGTCCTCCACGGATATGCATCCATTCGTCCATCCATTTAACCCGGCGATCGATCCGCTGTGGGAATCCAGATCGGACTGGGATATCTACCGGACGCTGGCGCAAACCTTCTCGGAAATGGCGAAGGATCATTTGCCGGGCGTGTACAAGGACATTGTGTCTTCACCGCTGGGCCATGACTCTATCGCAGAAATTTCGCAACCGTTCGGCCAGGTCAAGGACTGGAAGAAGGGCGAAGTGGAGCCGGTCCTCGGTAAAACGATGCCGAACTTCTCCATTGTGGAGCGGGATTATAGTCAAATTTACAATAAATACGTAACACTCGGCCCGAACCTGGAAACCGGAAAAGTCGGTGCGCACGGCGTCTCGTTCCCGGTTCATGAAGAATACGAAGAGTTGAAAAAGATCAACGGCACGTATTTCGACGAATCGATTAAAAACGGACGTCCGAAGCTTCACACCGCGAAGCAAGCGGCCAATGCGGTACTGCATATTTCCTCGGCGACGAACGGTAAAGTATCGCAGCGGGCATGGGAAGCCGCCGAACAAGATACAGGCGTGGCGCTAAAAGACATTTCGGCCGATCGTGCCGCGGAACGGATTACATTCGCAAGCATTACGGCCCAGCCGCGCGAAGTCATCCCTACGCCGGTATTCAGCGGCTCCAATAAATCGGGACGCAGATATTCACCGTTCACGACGAATATCGAGCGGCTGGTACCGTTCAGAACCTTGACGGGTCGCCAGCATTTCTATCTGGATCATGAAATCTTTATGCAATACGGCGAGGCCCTGCCGGTGTATAAACCGACGTTGCCGCCAATGGTATTCGGTCCGCGCGACAAGCAGATTACCGGAGGCAAAGACACCTTGGTGCTTCGTTACCTGACGCCGCACGGCAAATGGAACATTCACAGCACGTACCAGGATAATCTGCACATGCTCACCTTGTTCCGGGGAGGCCCGACCGTCTGGATGAGTCCGGAGGATGCGGAACCGTATCAAATCAATGATAACGATTGGGTCGAAGTATATAACCGAAATGGCGTCGTAACCGCAAGAGCCGTAGTCAGCCACAAAATGCCAAAAGGAACCATGTTCATGTACCATGCTCAGGATAAACACATCAATGTTCCGGGCTCGGAAATTACGAAAGAACGCGGGGGCAGCCACAATGCTCCGACGAGAATCCATTTGAAACCGACGCAAATGGTCGGCGGTTATGCCCAGTTGAGTTACGGATTTAACTATTACGGCCCGATTGGCAACCAGAGAGACGTATACGTAGCCGTCCGCAAAATGAAGGAGGTCGACTGGCTTGAAGATTAAAGCACAAATCGCCATGGTGATGAACCTGGATAAATGCATCGGCTGCCATACTTGCAGCGTGACCTGCAAGAGCACCTGGACCAACCGCGAAGGCGCCGAATATATGTGGTTCAACAACGTAGAAACCAAGCCGGGGATCGGCTATCCGAAGCGCTGGGAGGACCAGGAGCAGTACAAAGGCGGATGGACGCTCCGCAAAGGGAAATTGGAGCTGAAGGCAGGGACCAAGCTGTCCAAAATCGCGCTCGGTAAAATTTTCTACAACCCGGATATGCCGGAAATGAAGGATTACTACGAGCCTTGGACTTATGACTATGAGAAGCTGACCAACTCCGGTGAGAAGAAGCATCAGCCTGTCGCCCGTCCTAAATCGGTCGTCAGCGGCGAGACGATGGATCTCGACTGGGGTCCAAACTGGGAAGATGATCTGGCCGGCGGACATATTACCGGTCCCAAGGATCCGAACATCGAGAAGATCGAAGAAGAGATCAAATTCAACTTTGAGCAATCCTTCATGATGTACCTGCCGCGTCTGTGCGAGCACTGCCTCAACCCGAGCTGCGTTGCTTCTTGTCCGTCGGGTGCCATGTACAAACGGGATGAGGACGGAATTGTCCTCGTCGACCAGGAAGCTTGCCGCGGATGGCGGTACTGCATGACCGGCTGCCCTTACAAGAAAGTTTATTTTAACTGGAAAACAAACAAAGCCGAGAAATGCACGTTCTGCTTCCCAAGAATCGAAGCAGGCTTGCCAACAGTTTGCTCCGAGACTTGCACAGGTAGAATCCGTTACCTGGGCGTGCTGCTCTATGATGCCGATAAGGTTCTCGATGCGGCTTCCACGCCGGACGAGAAAGATCTGTACAAGGCACAATGCGATCTCTTCCTGGATCCGAACGATCCGGCGGTCATCGAACAAGCGCGCAAAGACGGCCTTTCCGAAGAATGGATCGAAGCTGCTCAAAATTCGCCGGTATACAAACTCGCGATTGAGTATAAATTGGCTTTCCCGCTTCACCCGGAATACCGGACACTGCCTATGGTATGGTACGTACCGCCGCTTAGCCCGATCATGAGCCATTTTGAAGGCAAGGATTCCATCCAGAATCCGGACATGATCTTCCCGGCTATTGAGGAAATGAGAACACCGATCCAATACTTGGCCAACATGCTGACTGCAGGCGACACCAAGACGGTCAAGGAAGCTCTGCAACGTATGGCGATGATGCGTCAGTATCAGCGGGCTCAATTCTCGAAGAAGCCATTTGATGATAGCCGTTTGGAAAGAGTCGGCTTAACTGCGCATCAAATTGAAGAGATGTACCGTTTGCTCGCCATAGCCAAATACGAGGATCGCTTCGTAATCCCGACTTCGCATAAAGAAGGATATATGGATCCGTACCGTGCCCAAGGCATGGAAGGCTTCGGCATAGACTGCGATGGCTGCGGACCTGCTTCGCCGAAGCCAAGCGCCAAGAGCGGCAGAGAGCAGTACGAAGAAAACTTTTATGGAGGGATCTGGCGTGATTGATCTGGTAAAGCTTACCGAATACAAGGAAGCCTTCGGCTTTTTTGCACGGCAATTGGCCTATCCCGATAAACAAGCTTTTTCGGAAATGACAATGGATGGGGCATTAGCCCCTTCCATTGATTCTCTGATTGACACTTACCGGGAAGAAATGCAGAAGCTCAGTATGGATGAAATCGAGGAATTGTATGTGCAAACCTTCGATTTCCAGAAAGCGTCGACCTTATATATGACGTTTGCCAAATACGAGGACAGCAAAGAGCGGGGCAACATGCTAACTGCTCTGAAGGCGATCTATGAAATGTTCGGATTGAATATTTCGGATACGGAACTGCCGGATTATTTACCTTTGATGTGCGAGTTTCTGTATGCGGCGGAATGGCCGGATAACGAGCATGCCGAAGCGAGCATTAATACTTTGGTGAACATTGTGGAAGACGGAAGCTATGGTCTGATGAAATCTTTAGAGAAGTATAACAGCCCGTACTTTTACTTGGTAAAAGCATTAAGAGAAACGTTCAAACTATGTCTCCGGAAGGAGGTTGAAATTCATGAACATGATTGATCAATTTGCCTGGGTTATTTTCCCTTATTTATGCGTTGCCGTATTTATCGTGGGACACATCTTCAGATATCGTTACGATCAATTTAACTGGACCGCCAAATCCAGCGAATTTATTGAGAAGAAGCAGTTGATGTTAGGCAGCCTGCTGTTTCATATCGGCATTATTCCCGTCATCCTGGGTCATGTCGCCGGTTTAGGGATTCCGAAGGAATGGATGAACGCCATCGGGGTCAACGAGCATTTGTACCACCTTGGCGCGATGTACGGCGGAGGACTGTTCGGGGTGATCACGTTTGCGGGAATGCTGATCCTTACTTCGCGTCGAATTACGAAGCGGACCATCCGTAAATTAAGCTCGACATCCGATCTGATCGTGAATGCATTATTGTTGTTCATTGTGTTTATGGGGGTATATTCCACCTTTGTTACTAACAATGTTCAACCGGATTTCGATTACCGTGACACGATTTCTATCTGGTTCAGAAACCTGTTCCTGTTCAAACCTGAAGCTGCTTTGATGGTTGATGTTCCGCTAAGTTTTAAAATTCACATTATTACAGGATTTCTTATTTTTGCCT
The DNA here is from genome assembly GCF_038009185.1 of Paenibacillus sp. FSL R5-0407. Taxonomy (NCBI): domain Bacteria; kingdom Bacillati; phylum Bacillota; class Bacilli; order Caryophanales; family Paenibacillaceae; genus Paenibacillus; species Paenibacillus sp. FSL R5-0407. The sequence continues at coordinate 871,171 of NZ_JBBPAX010000001.1, forward strand.
TTTGGCCGTTTACGCGCTTGGTTCATGTATGGAGTGTCCCCTTGAATTATGCCCGGAGAAGCTATATTCTTTATAGAAAGAATCGCGGACAATCAGCACGGCATTAAGGAGTTCAAGTTAGGGAGACATTAAAATGAGTCAATCTTCCAATCAATACCAGATGAAAATAGATCAATTGAGAGAACAACTGGGCTATGACTTCGTTTCGCTCGCTTTTGCACAATCTGCCAGCGATGGATTTGTCATTACGTGGCAGTTTGCTTCCGGCAACCTGAACAACCGGTATAAGCGGATTGTGCTCCAGTCGGGCAAAGGGATCGCAGGGATTGTTTTTAAAACGGGCAAACCTATGCTGGTATCCAATGTGAAGGAAGAGTTGAGTCCTCAAGATCTGTTCAACGACTATCCCATCATTATTTCGGAACGTTTGAACAGTCTTGCAGCCATTCCTTTGTATCAACTGGATCGGGTCGAGGGCGTGTTGCTGGCCGGATTCCGGGAAGGCAAGACCGTGACGAAGAATAATTTCCGGCAATTGTACGATTCCCTGAAGGGACAATTCGGAGATTTTCGGATAAAGGAGTCGACATTCCGATGATCCAGCCATCTGCCAAGGTCACGACCGAGCTTTTGCTGAAAATGTACGAGAAAAGCTCGGATGCGATCCTCTTTTTTGATGAAAACAATAACGTGATTGCAATGAACGAGGCGGCTTTAAGCATCATCGACCCGGGCATGCTGACACAAATCGGCTCCGGCGAGTCCAACTCCTTCTGTTTTACTTGCCGGGGCTATACTAGCGATGATGAGCTGATGTCTTGTCTGAATTGCTATTTGTCCAATTCAACGAAAGACTTCTCTTCTTTTCAGGTATTCCTGGAGACGAAGGATCGGGGAGTTATTCCGTATTCCGCTAACTTGCAAGAGATTGAAGTGGAATCGGGCATCCGGGTGCTCATGCTTCGCGACTTAACGAATCAGTTGCTGACCCAGGAAAGTTTAAACCGGAACACCATGATGAAGAGCATTATCAAAGCGCAGGAAGACGAGCGAAAACGTATTTCCCGCGAGCTGCATGACAGCGTCGCCCAGGAGATTCTCAGTTCGCTCGTGGATCTGCGCGTGCTTAAGTATTTGAATGTCCAGGACGATGCGCTTCAGAAGATTCAGCAAACCGAGGCTTCATTAACCCGGCTGCTTGATCAGATACGCAATCTGTCCGTGGAGCTTCGCCCGGCGTCCCTTGATGATTTGGGCTTGGAGGCCGCATTCCGGTCTCATTTTAAATGGGTACAGAAAAATTACGGGGTTATCGTCCACTTTACGGCGGAATTAAATGGGGTTCGCTTTAACAGCGAAATTGAAACCGTAGTTTATCGGATATGCCAGGAATCCTTATTGAACGCGTTGAAATATGCGGATGTTGACGAAGTTTCGGTGCGGTTATTCGAATCGGAGCAGATGCTGGAAATGCTAGTGATGGACCAGGGCGAAGGTTTTAATGTCACTATGCGGGATCCCAAAGGAACGGGGCTTGGCCTGTACGGAATGAAAGAGCGTGCCGAACTGGTAAACGGAGAGCTGACGATTACCTCTGAAATCGGCAAGGGCACGACCGTGCATTTGCAAATTCCGACCGGGACTGCGTCCTCGAATCGTAAATGGCAAGCGTCTGAATGAATCCGATAGATGGGGAGGATAACAAGTGAAAATCGTGATCGCAGATGATCATGCTGTGGTGAGAAGCGGCTTCGCCATGATTATTAACTTTCAGGATGATATGGAAGTCGTAGCCACTGCCGCGGATGGGATAGAAGCTTATAAGATGGTTTCAAAGCATAGGCCGGACATCCTTCTGATGGATTTAAGCATGCCTCCCGGAGAAAGCGGACTCATCGCTACCGCTAAAATTAACGAGGATTTCCCGGAAACGAAAATTCTGATCCTTACGATGTATGATGACGAAGAGTATTTATTTCATGTGCTTAAAAACGGGGCGCGTGGGTATGTCTTGAAAAATTCACCGGACGAACAGCTGGTTTCCGCCATCCGTATGGTTCACCAAGGCGGGATTTATATTCATCCCCAAATCGCGACCTCGCTTGTTCGGGAATTTATCAACAAGGATCAGCGGGTGGACGAGAGCAATCCTTACCAGCTTCTATCGACGCGCGAAATTGAAATTTTACCGTTGGTCGCCAAAGGATACGGGAACAAGGAAATCGCGGAGATGCTGCATATTTCCGTGAAGACTGTCGAAGCCCATAAAGCCAAACTGATGGATAAATTGAATCTGAAGACGAGACCTGAGCTCGTTGAATATGCACTCAAAAAAAAGCTGCTTGATTTTTAGCGGAAGAGGGTTACAGCAAACATGGAGAACGATAAGCTGATGAACTCAGTCCCTGCCATGCGCATTCTTGAAAATGAGCATCACTATTTGTCTCATTTAATGAATGAGTGGCATTCGATTGTGCTGAACATCCAAAATGACCGGTATACCGAGGAACAGGCCGGTCCGGAATTTGCAAGACTGCGCCAGCTCCTGACCGATTTTAAAGAGCCGTTGGCACAGCACACAAAGAAAGAAGAGACTTATTTCTTTCCTCTCTTAGGACGCCATATCGGTTATGAGCAAGGCCCTATTATGTCTATCGAGAACGAACACGAAGAAATTGTCGCCTACATTGATCACTTTCTTCACCATTCCGACGGTGAATTTTCGCTGGCCCAAATGAAGCAAATTACACGGGATGCAGGGGAAGCTTTTGAAATCCTGACCGTACACTTTGTGAAGGAAGAATCGGTCCTGTTCCCCATGACAGCGCGGGTTGTGAAGAAAGAAGAGCAGGAACGGCTGTTTGAGGAAATGCACACATTGATCGTGTAAACGAAGATAAATATGATTTGATAAGCCCTGGATCATCGGAGATGATTTGGGGCTTTTTTGTGACCATAGGGATTTCAGGAATCCGATTAGGGGAGTTCCCTATGCGGTTAGGGGGAATGTCTGCGATACAATACGGGTGGGGAATCTAGAATTGTGTCATTCATTAATATGGAAAAGAAAAGGTGATGTCGCTTGATTAAAAAAATGCAGTTACCATTACAAACCTTGAATCTTATTACAGGATTCGCAGTGTGGGTCATTATTTCATCACTGCTGCCTTTCATGAGCGAGGATATTCACATTCCTGCCAGCCAAACGGCCATCATCACGGCGATACCGGTCGTACTTGGTTCCGTGCTCCGTATCCCGCTCGGCTATCTTGCCAACATCATCGGCGCTCGTCTGGTATTTTTAATTAGCTTTATTCTGCTGTTGTTTCCTGTATATTATATTAGTGAAGCTAATTCATCCGTAGATTTGATTATCGGCGGTTTGTTCTTGGGGATCGGCGGAGCTATCTTCTCGGTAGGCGTTACTTCTTTGCCGAAGTATTACCCGAAGGAACATCATGGTTTGGTCAACGGGATTTATGGCTTGGGCAATATAGGGACTGCGGTAACCACTTTCTCCGCTCCCCTGATTGCCAATCATTTCGGTTGGGAGACCACGATTAAATTCTATCTCATTCTGCTAATCGTATTTGCCGCTTTGAACTTCTTGTGGGGTGACCGGAAAGAACCTAAAGTAAAAACCTCCATGATCGATCAAATCAAAGGCGTTTATAAAAATGAAAAATTGTGGCTATTCTCGCTGCTGTATTTTATAACATTCGGTTCGTTCGTGGCGTTTACGGTGTATTTGCCTAACTTCCTCGTTACGAACTTTGAACTCACTAAAGTTGACGCAGGCATTAGAACTGCCGGATTTATCGCACTTGCTACGTTCTTGCGTCCTGTTGGCGGATGGCTCGCCGACCGTTTTAATTCTTTATTCTTGCTTGTCGGCGTGTTCTCTCTGTTTACCGTCGCGGCAATCGTATTGGCCTTTTCACCGACAATCGCGCTTTATACTGTAGGATGCTTGGCGATTGCTGTCAGTGCCGGTATTGGCAATGGCGTCATTTTTAAACTGGTTCCGCAATATTTTAATAAACAGGCCGGGATTGTCAACGGGATCGTCTCGATGATGGGTGGGCTTGGCGGATTTTTCCCTCCGCTCATGCTCTCGCTGATTCACTCCATGACTGGACAATACTCGATCGGGTTCATGCTTCTGTCCCAAGTGGCGCTGGCGAGCTTGATCCTCGTCATCTGGATGGTGTATCAAGATAAACTGAGCATTTCCGCGGAAGTGTTCAACTGCACCGGACAAGGGATTCTGGTTACGGATCAAAAAGGAACGATTACGGCGATCAATCCTGCTTTTACGGCTTTGACCGGTTTTTCTGTAGAAGAAGCGATTGGACAAAAGCCGAACATTTTGAGAGCGAATAAACAGTCGGCCGATTTCTATAAAATCATGTGGAAGAGCATCAAAGAAAATGGCATGTGGCAGGGCGAAATTTGGAACCGCCGCAAAAATGGAGAGCTCTATCTGCAATGGCTTAACATTAGCGCAGTAAAAGACGAGACCGGTGAGGACGTCCGTTATGTAGGGGCATTTTCGGAATTGCCGGACAACCGGAGAAAAAGTGGTTAATAGATAAGATAAGTAATTCATCTTATATAGAACGGATAGGGGAAAAGTAAGGGATCACGCTAGCGAAAGGAACTATATATCATGATGACGTCGAAGACCAAGTTACTTGACCAACTTCAAAGACCTCTGCGCGATTTGCGGATCTCGGTTACGGACCGTTGCAACTTCCGGTGTACCTATTGTATGCCGAAGGAGATTTTCGGGGATGATTACGCGTTTCTGCCCAAAAATGAGCTGTTATCTTACGAGGAGATCAGCCGGATGGTTGAAATCTTCGTCTCGTTGGGTGTGAAAAAAATCAGGCTGACGGGCGGAGAACCGTTATTGCGCAGTGATCTGCGGGAACTTGTCAAAAAGATCGCCTCGATCGACGGGGTCGAGGACTTGGCGTTGACGACGAACGGCTTACTGCTGCATCGGTACGGAAAAGAACTGTTCGATGCGGGTTTAAGACGGCTGAATATTAGCCTGGATGCACTTGATCCCAAGCTGTTTGGAACGATGAACGGAAGAGGAATCGAGCCTGCCAGAATCCTTGAAAATATTGATTATGCGGCTCGCCTCGGTTTTGAAGTGAAGGTGAATATGGTCGTGCAAAAAGGGATGAATGATCAAGAGATCATTCCTATGGCCGAATATTTTAAAGACCGGAATATTACGCTCCGTATGATCGAATTCATGGACGTGGGTAATGACAACGGTTGGAGCTATGACAAGGTCGTAACGAAAAAAGAGATGTTACAAAATCTTGGCGAAATCTACGAGTTAAAGCCGGTTGATCAAGCTTATTTCGGAGAAGTGGCCAAATACTACCGGTATGATGACAGCACGGCCAAGCTGGGCTTCATCACCTCGGTGTCCGAGTCATTCTGCTCCAGCTGTACCCGGGCTAGATTGTCCTCGGAAGGAAAGCTGTTCACTTGTCTTTTTGCAACTGAAGGCTTTGATCTGCGGGCGCTGCTGCGCAGCGGGGCAACCAATGAAGAGATTACGGATGCGATCAGAAACGTGTGGGAGCGCCGAACCGACCGGTATTCGGATGAGCGGACGGAATACACCGCGAAGCATCGCAATAAAATCGGGATGTCCTATATAGGCGGTTAAACCCGATAACGAAAGGAAGATCAGGATGGCAGTCGGACCTTCGCTACGGCAATTACATGCCCATAAGGCTATTCATAACGGAGGAATGGCGGGTGCGGTATCGAAAACGGATCAAGTTCTTGAATGTCTGGAGAATGGCGATACCGAGCTTGCAAATGCACTTGCGGATGACCTGCTCCAATATTGGGAGAATCGAATTATCGGTCATGCCGATGCGGAAGAGGAAGGGTTTTACCGGGAGATTGTTAAGGGAAATGCCTCAATGCAGGAGACGATTACAAAACTGAGCCGAGATCATGACTTGCTCCGAATTATCGTTGCGGATATTCATCAGCTGCGGCAATCGGAGGGACTAAGCTCGGAAGTGCTGCATAAGCTCCAGTCGCTGATCGTGGTGAATGAGATTCATAGCCGGGATGAGGAGCGTTTACTGTTTTAAGTCCGATATAATAACTTGCACTAACTTAAAAGGTTCCTACCTTGCATCTAAGATGCTGGATAGGAACCTTTTTTTGTTGCGTAGATCTGTAGATTAGAAGACGGACAAGGCCGTGATGGCCATGATTAAGGAAAAGGCGATTTCGAGCATACCGCTTCTCTTGACGGTAATTTTAGTCCGCGGAAACCATATAGCTCTAAGTAGCAGCAAGAATAGCGGAATTAAGATTCCCGGAGGAAACAGGATGAGAGCAATAGCCATGGATACAACATGATAACCGATAGAGAATCGGTAAAAGGCTACGTTGTTTTTTTCGCGGATAATCGTTTTTACATAAAAAATGGTGCCGGTAAAATATAGAATGCTAAGCCCGAACAATTCAGTGGCCAGTGTCCAGTTGTCGCCACCGCCGACATGATAAGCGACAAACACGATGAGACTGAACTGGATGACGGCCGCTAGATCGTTCAGAAAAGCGCGTTCGCGCTTCTTTTTCGCATAGTAGCAGTTTACGGTGAAGAGCGGAATGAACCAGGGGATCCATTTCCATAGCTCCGGCCGGGCCAGAAGCAAACCTACCGCAACCGGGATCAGCAATCCTCCGTAAAGCAGCATGGGCTTGCCGTATACCTGCCATTTCTGGGTCCGGATCCATTGCAGGAACGGGAATGAGAACAAGTACACAAGCAGCCAGCCTAGAAACAATAATCCATGCACCCAGTTCGGTTTGGCCGCAAACATACCGAACAGGAAAGGAATCAAAAGCATAGCCCATGCCCCGTGCTGGTTGGGAATATAGCCTTTTTTCATCGGGAAAATCCTCACTTTCGCACTTTGAACATACATCTATAATTTTACCTTGCCAGATAAGCTAACCCTAGTGATGGTGGTCACTCCAAAAGGATTTGTTTATAATTAGCATAGAGATAAATAGGAGGGCTACTGCATGTCCAAGCTGCTACACCACATCATGTCAAAGGAACAAAAGGACGTGATTCAACCTGAGACACTTGCGAATCTGACCGTAGTAACGGGTGAACTTATTGCGTGCGATCCTTTGGTTCCGCATACTAAGTCTTTTTCCAGAACTATTTCTCCGGGGGTGTACCCCGTTGTGGCCTGGTGGCATCAAGAAGAGCAAGCTATCGCTGCCGTTGAATTAAGACTGTCGGAGACGCGGCCTGTTCGCTGGGAGATGGCAACCCGTCCGGGTCAGGACATTGGCGATTTGGAGGATGGATACATATTCGGATATCCGGTAGATACAGGGCTGGGATGCTTTGCCGATGCGAAAGCCATAGCCCAAATGGAAGAATTAGAGGAACGATTGGCTCGTGAGTTGGGCGATCAGTTTATCAGCTTTTACGATAACAAAGTGGAATTTATACTGGAGGAGAATGACGATAACTGGGGTGACCTCGTCTTGAATGCCGAGGAAGGATTGAATGTGGTGATGTTTCGTTCCGGGTTTGGAGACGGTTATTATGCATCTTATTGGGGATTCAGCGCGGAAGGAGAGGTTGTATCGCTGGTTACCGACTTTGGCCTCTTCCCGGTTCTTTAAGTGTAATCTTGGAAACTACATATTTTCCCGGGTTCAGTAGTTTTTTCATCGGGCGATATGGTGCTATAATAGATAACGTAAATTTTATAAAGAAAGCAGGTACACCATGGGTCGTAAATGGAACAATATTAAAGAAAAGAAAGCTTCGAAAGATGCGAATACTAGCCGGATCTATGCTAAATTCGGCGTGGAAATTTATGTAGCGGCCAAAAAAGGCGAGCCGGATCCCGAGTCCAACCGCGCTTTGAAAGTCGTGCTTGAGCGTGCCAAGACCTATAATGTGCCAAAAGCGATTATCGACCGTGCTTTGGACAAGGCTAAGGGCAGCGCGGAAGAAACTTACGAAGAACTTCGTTACGAAGGCTTCGGACCGAACGGTTCCATGGTTATTGTCGATACTTTGACGAATAACGTCAACCGTACAGCCTCTGCTGTCCGCTCCGCATTCAACAAGAATGGCGGTAATATGGGCGTGAGCGGTTCTGTGGCGTACATGTTCGATGCGACGGCAGTCATCGGCGTAGCGAACAAGACGCTGGATGAAGTGTTCGAACTCATGATGGAATCGGATGTTGAAGTCCGCGATATCGTGGAAGAAGAAGAGAACATCATCGTCTATGCAGAGCCGGATCAATTCCATGAGGTTCAGGAAGCTTTCAAACAAGCGGGGATCACGGAGTTTACCGTTGCCGAATTGACGATGCTTGCCCAGAACTACATCGCACTTCCGGAGGATTCCGTGCCGCAGTTCGAGAAGCTGATCGATGCGCTCGAGGACCTGGAGGATGTGCAGCAAGTGTATCATAATGTGGAGTTTGAAGAAGAATAATAATATAAATACTATTGAGTGATTTATTTAACGTGGGAGCCGCAGAAATGCGGCTTTTTTGTTTGTCTTGAGGAATAGTGGACAGGAATAAATAAGAGGAAGGTGTAGGCATAAAACCTAATAAAATGAAAAAGACTGTTCTTAGGATCATATCCAGGAACAGTCTTGTTATGCAATAGTATACACCTATTTGTTTTAATTTTAAATACTTTAATATTAAAATATATAGGATTATAATAGATTCGAAGGAGATGTGCACAATGACAAAACTCACAAACAAAGTAGCCTTAATTACCGGGGGGGCTTCCGGAATCGGAAAAGGAATGGCGATGGCGTTCGTCAAAGAGGGCGCCACGGTTGCGATCGCGGATTTAAATGAAGAAGTGGGCCAGCAGACATTGAAGGAGCTTCAGCAATATGCTCCTGATTCCATGTTTATTCCGGCTAACTTGGCGGAACGCGATAAACTGGCCGGTATTGTGCAACAGGTTGTAGACCGCCTTGGCAAGCTCGATATTCTGGTCAATAATGCGCACGCTTCTAGAATGGTCTCAATTGCCGAGATGACACAGGAGCATCTGGATCTTTCCTTTAATACCGGGTTCTACCCGACACTATACTTGATGCAGGCAGCATTGCCTTATTTGAAAGAAACCAAAGGCAACATCATCAACTTTGCTTCCGGCGCGGGAATTAACGGGGATGTCAACCAGGGTAGCTATGCGGCGGCCAAAGAGGCGATCCGGGGGATTACCCGGGTCGCTGCCAATGAATTTGGCGAGTTTGGAATTAACGTCAATATCATTTCCCCGATTGCTAATTCGCCTGGCATTCAACAGTGGGGCGCAGAGCATCCCGAAGAATATCAAGCGATGCTGAATCGTATCCCGCTCAGACGTTTGGGCGAACTGGAAGGGGATATTGGACGGGTTGCGGTATTCCTTGCCAGCGAGGATTCGGCGTATATTACCGGTCAAACCATCATGGTGGATGGCGGAGCGACCAAACTCAGATAATCGGTAATGAGATGGGAGGACGATCTTGGAGCAAGCCGATCTTTTTAAGTTGATTCACATTGGAGAGCTGTTTACGAACGAAGCAATCATCCGGTGGATGAAATCATTTCCTCATAATATAGGGATTTCTCCAATCATTGTGCTAGGCGAGTTGAAGGCAAATGGCCCGCAAAAGCATACGATTTTGGCGAAAAAGTTAGGCTATACTCCGGGGGCGATGACGAACATCGCCAACCGGCTCATTAGGCTAGGGCTCGCGGAGCGCCAGTATAACGAGAGCGACCGGAGAAGCGTCTTTCTGGCGATTACCGAACCCGGCCGGGAAATGTTTGATGAAGCACACCGAAGAGGGCAGGAGCTGAGATCCGAGCTGTTTCAGGTGCTTACTGATGAAGAGGTGCGGCAGTATTTGGCGATTCACGAGAAGTTGCTGGATAACCTGCAGCGCTTACAGTCGCAAGAAGAAAATCTGGAATAGAAAACGTAGCAGAAAGGATGACTATCAGGTATGGGACGAGTACAGGGCAAGGTAGCATTAATTACGGGAGGGGCTTCCGGTATCGGCTTATCGGCGGCAACGCTGTTGGCCAAAGAAGGAGCCAAAGTTGTCATCGCGGACTTTAATACGGCGGGAGCCGAGGAAGCGGCCGCAGAGATTCAAAAAGCAGGAGGCGAAGCGACCGGCATTTTTTTGGATGCTTCCAAAGAAGAATCGATCCGGGATGCCGTTGAATTTACGGTTAACCGATACGGATTGCTAAACGTGCTTTACAACAATGTTGGGGTTACGAACTTACAAAAAGATCTTGATGTCGTTAATATCGACCTGGATGAATGGGACCGTTTGATGAACGTGAATACCAAAAGTGTTCTGCTCGGAAGCCGGTTCGCGATTCCTCATATGATTAAGGCGGGGGGCGGTTCGATTATCAATACCGCATCCATGGCGGCATTTGCCGGAGACGCTTTGCGCTCCGCCTATGGCGCCTCGAAAGCTGCCGTTGTCAACTTGACCCGCTACATTGCCGCGCAGTACGGCAAAGACCGGATCCGCTGCAACGGAGTGGCACCAGGGCTCGTGTTGACGCCTGCAGCCAAAAACAATATGCCTCCGGCCGTACTTGATATCTTCGAAAAGTTCAACGCTCTTCCTTATCATGGAGAACCGGACGACATCGGCTATACCGTTTTGTTCCTGGCGTCGGACGAATCCAAATTTATTACCGGGCAAACCTTCCAGGTGGAAGGCGGCCATTATATGGCGAATCCGAGCATCGCCGATTTCAATGCTTATATGGCTCAAGTCCAGTTTAAGTAAACTTGAATGGAAGCCGCAGAAATGCGGCTTTTTTTGTTGGTTAATATTTCAAAATTTTAATTCCAAAATATTGCATTGTGTGATAGGATATTTACGAACCTTTGTTCTCTATGACTCGTCGCGGACAAAGATTAAAACATCATGAACAGTCATACTGGCTCTATCTATCCCATTCCAAGATAAGGTGGTATTCCGATGGCAGTTCAACTGAACCAGATCTTTGTCAATTTGCCAGTGAAAAACTTAGAAACAACGAAAAAGTTTTTTAACGAGATCGGATTTCAATATTAACGCTCAATTCACGAACGAAGATGGGGCTTGTCTCGTGATCAGCGAGCATATCTATGCTATGCTGCTGACTGAACAGCATTTCAAGACTTTTATAAACAAGGAAATTAGTGATTCATCCAGACACGCCGAAGTGATTCTTGCCTTATCTGCAGAGAGCAGGGAGCAAGTAGACGAAATCGTAAACCGGGCTTTGGCGGCCGGGGGAACAAAGTATAATGATCCGGTGGATCATGGCTTTATGTACAGCTGGAGCTTCCAGGACCCTGACGGACATCTGTGGGAAGTGTTTTACATGGATCCCGCCACGATTGAGTAATGATAGTACAGACCATCGCCCTGGGGCGGTGGTTTTTTTACTTGGACATCTTTAAACCCGTCGAAAGAGTTGCTGAATTAAATTCACTATAAGTTTGGTTGATACGTACAGGAATCTGGATTATGCTAATAATGTTGTACTTAAATCATATTTTTACTAGTTCTGCTTATATAGCATAATGTCAATAGAATGGAGTTAATCCCGTATGTATCGCAATATGGAAGAATGTGTACTCGATCTGGAAAAACACGGCCACCTGGTCCGGATTCAAGAAGAGGTGGACCCTTATCTTGAAATGGCTGCGATTCATCTTAGAGTATATGAGGCAGGCGGTCCGGCCTTATTGTTCGAACGTGTAAAAGGCTCCAGATTCCGCGCGGTGTCCAACCTATTCGGCACGATGGAGCGCAGCCAGTTTATATTCCGGAAGACCTGGAATAACACGCAAAACATTATCGCCCTGCGCAATAATCCGTTATCTGCACTTAAAAACCCGTTTAAAAGCGTAGGCACCGGATTGGCGGCTTTAAAAGCGCTGCCTATGAAAGGGTTCAGCCGCCGTCCGGTGACAGCCCAGGAAATACATATATCCGACTTGCCGCAGATACAGCATTGGCCGATGGATGGCGGAGCCTTCATCACGCTTCCGCAGGTGTATACCGAGGATCCGGACAAGCCGGGAATCATGAATTCTAATCTGGGCATGTACCGTATCCAGCTCAGCGGAAATTCGTACGATCAGGACCGAGAGATCGGAGTCCATTACCAGATTCACCGCGGCATCGGAATCCATCAGGATAAGGCGAACAAGAGAGGGGAGCCGTTAAAGGTGAGCTGCTTCGTCGGCGGCCCGCCGGCGCATACGCTGTCCGCCGTAATGCCGCTGCCGGAAGGTCTTAGCGAACTGACGGTCGCAGGAATGCTGAGCGGGCGTAGATTCCGCTACAGTTACCTGGACGGTTATTGCATCAGCCATGAAGCGGATTTTGTCATTACGGGCGAAATCCACCCGGGTGAGACCAAACCGGAAGGACCTTTCGGCGATCATCTGGGCTACTATAGCCTGGTTCACCAATTCCCGGTCATGAAGGTACACAAAGTGTACGCCAGACCGAACGCGATTTGGCCGTTTACCGTTGTCGGACGGCCTCCGCAGGAAGATACCGCCTTCGGTGAGCTCATTCATGAGCTGACAGGCGATGCCGTCCGGCAGGAAATTCCGGGCGTAAAAGAGGTTCACGCGGTCGATGCCGCGGGCGTGCATCCGCTTCTGTTCGCCATCGGAAGTGAACGCTATACCCCGTTCCAGAAGGTGAAGCGGCCCGCAGAATTGTTGACGATCGCCAACCGGATTCTCGGTACAGGCCAACTCAGTCTGGCGAAATATTTGTTCATCACTGCCGATGAGAACATTCCGCTGGATACGCATCGGGAAATTGATTTCTTGACTTACATCCTGGAACGGATCGATCTTCACCGGGACATTCATTTTCAAACCCATACTACGATCGACACGCTTGACTATTCCGGTACCGGCCTGAACAGCGGCAGTAAAGTTGTGTTTGCAGCATATGGCGACAAGAGAAGGGAACTGTGTCGGGAAACTCCCGTGGAACTGCATGACATTCGTGAATTCGTAAATCCGAAGCTTGTTATGCCTGGAGTCGTTGCGGTTCAAGGGCCGAAATTTGAATCCTACATGCAATCCAAACAGGAAATGGAAGACTTCGGTAAGGCGATTCAAGAAAAAGGCGGATTGGACTCCTGCCCGATGATTATTGTTTGCGATGACAGTTCATTTGTGAGCGAGACGCTGCGGAACTTCCTTTGGGTTACTTTTACGCGAAGCAACCCGTCGCATGACATCTATGGTGTAAACAGCTATTATCAGGACAAGCACTGGGGCTGCGATAGCATGATTATCGATGCCCGGTCCAAACCGCACCAAGCGCCACCGTTGATTCCGGATCCAAGCGTAGAGAAAAGCATTGACCGGCTGTTTGCCAAAGGCGGCAGCCTGAGCAGTATCAAGTTGTAGTGACGAAACGCCCTTCATTGGGCGTTTTTTCATGTAATTTTAACATCGTAAGTACTATAGTCCGCAGTATGTGGGATTTCGTTTGTCGCCAATAAACCGCTATGGTAAAATTTACTGAATACGAAGTTAGACAAATAAGAGGGTTGGGAGTGATGAGCTTGCAGCTGAAATACGATTTTGATAAGGAAGAGATATTGATCCTTGAAACTGAGGGCGACTCGGATGTGGAATTTGAAATCAAATTTATCGGGGAACAACCATTAGCTTTGAGATTGAAGGAAGTGCAGAAGAAATTCGCCGAGAACGACGTGTATACGGATGCACTATTCTACATGTACGAGGATCAGCGCCATAAAATCATAGTCCGTAAGGAATATTATATTGATTTTATTATGGCCCTGATGAAGTATCAGCTTTTGACCCGGGTTCAATGGATATAGTAACAAATCGAAGAGGGGGAAACGTGCTCCCCCTCTTCTGCATTGTAGTTCATCCCTTGACCGCACCTTCGGTCAAGCCTTTTTGAATAAACTTGGATATAAATAAGTAAATTATCAGCACCGGGATGACGGTTAGGGAGACGGCTGCGGCCATCAGGCCGAAATCCGTGCCGTATTGTGAACTGATTTCATTCAGCAAGGCGACGATCGGACGGACATTTTCTTTGTTGACGAAGATAAAAGCCGAGAATAAGTCGTTATACGACCACAGAAAGACAAATATACTGGCCGATGCAAATACAGGTCTCGAAATGGGCATGAATACCTTGGTAAACATTTGCATACGGTTAGCTCCGTCTATGAAAGACGCTTCTTCCAGCTCTTTTGGGATCGTCGACATGTAACCGGCCATAACGAGAATGGCGAACGTCAAATTTCCTGCCGTATGGGGGAAGATGAGCCCCCAGTACGTATTCACCATGGTGGTCTTAATCAGAAGTTCGTACACCGGAACCACTGTTGCGAAAGTAGGGATCAGCAGGGTGGCGTATAAAAGGGAATAGATAGCGCGTTTCCCCGCAAAGGTGAACCTGGATAGTACATAAGCTGCCAAACCGCCGAAAATTAACACCAGCAGTACCGTGCTCCCCGACATGATCAAACTGTTGATATAGCTTTTGCCGATATTGATACGGTCAAAAGCATTCGTATAATTGACAAGGTCTACGTTCCAGGCGATGCCGAACGAGTTGTTCATGACATCTCTGGACACCTTGAAGGAGTTGTTGACGATCCAGAATAACGGGTAAATCGTAGTCATGGCCCAGGCCGACAATACAAAGTAGATCAAGGCCTTGCCGATTCTAAATCGCCTGAATTCACCCCGCTGGACATTGCGTTCCGCAGAAATCGTTGGCTGCATAACTGTACACCCCTATAAGGTTAGTAAGTAATCTCTTCTCTTTTCAACAAACGATTGGCAAGTAAAGCCAGAAGTACACCGAATACGACCATATAAATGGCAATCGTCGATCCATATCCAAAGTTTTGGTCGACCATCGCTTTTTTGTACATATAAGTGCCAAGCACTTCCGTGCCGTTTTGTCCGCTCGTAATAACCCACACGAATTCAAACACTTTAAGCGTACCCGTAATGGCCAGCGTGATAACAACCTTGATGTCGCTCATGATCAGCGGAATCGTGAGCATGGTCGTCCGCTTAAAGGCGTTAATGCCTTCCAGCTTGGCCGCTTCGTAATAATCGGAGGGGATTTTTGACATCGCGGTAAGAAACAAAATGAAGTAAAAGCCGACATAATGCCATACCGTAGGGATGGATACCGCCGCGAGTGCATTTGATTCGCTCAGCCACAGTACCTTTTCGATGCCGAAATTAGCCAGTATGCCGTTCAAAAGACCAAAATTATAGTTGTAAAACAGAACGAACAGGAGAGAGATGGCCGTTCCGGAAATGACAACAGGGAAAAAGAAGACACTGCGGTAAAAGTTCTGCAATCGGCCGATGCTTTCCACCAGGACGGCGAGAACCAGGGCAATTCCGACCTGAAATACGATTACAAATAGCATGATTTCCAACGTATGTAGCGTCGCCGCGCCCAACAATTTATCCGAGAATAAGCGGCTGTAGTTATCCCAGCCGATAAACTTCTTGTCAAAGAAGCCCTTTGTCCGATAGAAGCTCAAGTACAAGCTCTTGAAGAACGGATAATATAGAAAGACAGCCATTAACACCGCGGACGGAAGGAGAAACATGAAGATATACTTACGATCACCCTTCATAATCATCACCTTTGTTGTGAATTTGTGACTTTGGCGGATAAACGGCTACGCCGCCCGAAGAAATCTTTCGGTGCGGCGCTGATCCGTTTATGAGTTCTGCCTTCAAAAATGAGATTACTTCTTGTTGGCATCCTCGACTTTTTTGGCGCTCTCGATCGCTTGAGTCGGCGTTTTCTTGCCGGTGACCACCTGTTGAACGCTAGCGCGAAGATCGGAGAAGGTTTCAGGAGCAACCTTGCTGTCAACCGGAGCGCTGATTACGTTTGCTTTGGCAGCCATTGCGAATCCGTCAAGAGCAACTTGTGCAAGCCCTGTAACTTCAACGTCCGCGGCAGGAGTACCGCCGTTGGCGCTGGCGATCTTTTGGATGCTGGCAGGTGACGTCATATGTTTCAACAGTTCAACTACCGTATCTTTTTTAGCAGCGTTGTCATATGCAGCTTTAGAGAGATAGAAGCCGGATCCGAAGCCGCCAATGATGTCGTTACCGCTTCCCACACCGCCAGGGACAGTCGGGAACGGAATTACCGTCGAATTGTTACGAGTTTCCTCGGTCCAGCTTCCAACTGCCCAGGAGCCTTCGAGGGTCATTGCGGCGAGACCTTCACTGTAGTAGTTTCCGGACATACCCAGGTCAATCGTAGCTGCATCTTTCGGGAAAGCTCCGAGGTCATACAGTTCCTTCATAGCGGCATAAGCTTTTTCCCAATTCGGATCGATGCCGTCAAGCAGGCCTTTGTTCTGACCTTCCGGGCCGGCAGCCGATAGAATCGTATGCTCAATCAGGTAATGCGATTGGTCGAAAGGTACGGAGAGCGGGATGATCCCTTTCGCTGAGAGCGTTTTCACAGCAGTCTTCAGCTTATCCCAATCTGTTGGAAGCTCCAGGCCGTTATCTTCGAAAATTTTCTTGTTTACGAATAATCCTTCATAGTATCCAGTAAGCGGAGCAGCGTAGATGTTGCCGTCTTTTTGTGTAGCCAATTTCAGAGCATCCGGAATAAATCCGTTCTTCCATTCTGCATTGGCATCCAGAATTTCGTTCAATGGAACTACTTTACCGGCATTCACGAAGCCTTCCGCATCCGTTCCGATAAAGTAAAACAGCAGATCGGGCTCGTTACCGCTTGTCATATCGGTGTTGACTTTGGTACGGAATCCGTCGTCGTTGGCCGACAACGTGTCATTCTCAACGGTGACGTGAGGGTACTTGGCGGTAAACTCGTCGATTACACCTTGGAACGCCTCACGAGCAGCATCCGTGCCGCCGAACGTCGAGAACACGCGAAGCTTGACCGGATCAGGTGCTTTAGTTTCCTCAGGCTGCGGTTCAGTTGTGGCCGCGGAATTGTTTGTAGGTTCGGCCGGCGCTGGATTGTTAGCGCTTTTATTTCCGCACGCGGCAAGAAACATGGAGAATACTAACATGATACTGAGCAGTACTAATGAAGACCTTTTCAATTCAAATCCCCCCAGCGAAATATTAATAATTTGTGTAATTCTGGTTGGTTACTAAAAGATTAATCTACGTTTCCAAATCCAGACAGGGGGATAATTCTATAATTCAGGGATAAAATTTTACAATTTGGATGTACTGGTACAATTTACAACATTTATCGACAAAATGGAACAAGATCTCCTCGGTCACAGATTGCAATCTGGATAAGCTGCCTACATAATATACATTGTTGTATGTTAATGGAGGCATTTATTGTTTGCGCCTAGCATCAGGAAGGAGTTTCAAATGACATCTATGGAACTTGCATGTATTCAAAAGGACCAGCCCTTATCCCGATATTCAACCTATGAGATAGGCGGTAATGCAAGGTTTTTGGCATTGCCCCGTAAGGATACCGATGTGCTGGAAGTGTTGGAAGCCGCATGGAGACATGGTCTGAATCCGTTGTTTTTCGGAATGGGGTCCAATTTGCTGTTTCCCGACCACCCCAACCCGGATACCTTATTTATATCCACACGTTCCCATATAGAAATCACTCTGAATCAGGACCGGCTCCATGTAGCTGCGGGGACGCCTATGTCTTTATTGGCCCTGATGGGCGCAGTCGTCGGGACATCCGACTTTGATTTCTGTTTCTTGCTCCCCGGAACCTTAGGCGGCGGGATATATATGAATGCGAAATATTTCAGCAGCCATATCAGCGATTATATAGATAGGGTTTATTATGTGGATCTTGACGATCCCCGGCAAGGGATCAGAACGATAAGCGTAGAGCAGTGCGAATTTGCCTATAAGCGATCGATTTTTCAAAGAAAAAACTGGTTCATCGTGAGCGCCGATTTGAAATTGAAGCAGTTTCCGGTCCGCCCGGAAGCTCTCCAACCGTTTCTGGCCGAATTGGATAGCGGAATTCTCGAGAATTCCAGTTTGCAAGTATTCTCTAACTTTTATATGAGATGTTTAAATCGGCTTAAGCAGGAGGACGATCCGACAGCGACTCCAATGCGAGGCATCATTGCTGACCGGACCGGGAAAATGCATTTTGAATATCCTTCATGCGGGTCGGTCTTCAAAAACAATTATTCCATTGGCGAACCCATCGGAAAGTTGGCGGATCGATTGAATCTTCGAGGCACGCAGCATGGCAACGCCATGATTTCACCTGTTCACGGCAATGTTATCCAAAACCGAGGAGGAGCCAAGGCGGAGGATGTCATTTACCTAATTCGGATAGTGCAGGAATCGATAGACAAGCATTTCGGCTTTGTTCCGGAAGCGGAAGTAGTCATTGTGTCATAAAATTCATCGGGATAATAAGCGAGCCTGGATCAACTGTGCTGATCCGGGCTTTTCTGTTATAGGAGAACAGGAGAATTCCTTGGAATATGAATGAATCATATATACGGTACGGGGGTTTCGTAAATTAGTGTTGACGAATTATAGGGTAGGGGGGTATACTATGAACAAGAAATGAATGGAAGCCAGAATAAAGTCCAACATTAGAAATAAAACAATAACCCTTAGGATTAGGAGGAAGTGACGTGAACGATAGCACTGCAAATACAGCGAATCCCAGTAAGCAGGCCAATTTTCAAATTACAGGTATGACCTGCGCCGCTTGTGCCAACCGGATTGAGAAAGGTCTGAACAAACTGGAGGGAGTATCGGCGGCCAATGTCAACTTTGCTTTAGAGAAAGCAAGCGTATCTTTTGACCCGGCCATCGTTGATATAAACCGGATGGAGGAAACGATCAAAAAGCTGGGTTACGGGACAGCGAAAGAAGCCGTCGACTTTAAACTGGAGGGCATGACCTGCGCCGCTTGTGCGAACCGGATCGAAAAAGGGTTGCAGAAGCTTCCGGGAGTAACCGGAGCCTCCGTCAACTTCGCCCTGGAAACCGCGCGTGTGGAGTATTCACCTGGTGAAATCTCCGTTACGGATATGCAGAACAAAGTCAAACAGCTCGGTTATAAGGCAATAACGAAACAGGAAAACGAAGAGAAGGGCGACCGGCGCGGAAAGGAAGTGCGGCGTCAGAAGCTGAAATTGCTCATTTCTGCGATCCTCTCTTTCCCGTTGTTGTGGACGATGGTCGGCCATTTCTCGTTCACTTCCTGGATTTACACGCCAGAAATCTTCATGAATCCATGGTTCCAGTTGATTCTGGCCACGCCTGTTCAGTTCATCATCGGAAGAACGTTCTATATAGGCGCTTATAAAGCGCTCCGTAACGGCAGCGCCAATATGGATGTGCTGGTATCTCTCGGCACCTCGGCCGCCTACTTCTACAGCTTATACCTCACGATCGTCTGGGCCGCTGAAGGGGGCGGTATGCATCACGGACCTTCGTTGTATTACGAAACGAGCGCAGTGCTGATTACCCTGGTCATCATGGGGAAGTTGTTCGAATCGCTGGCGAAAGGGCGCACTTCCGAAGCGATCAAATCGCTGATGGGCCTTCAAGCCAAGACCGCTTTGGTTGTACGTGACGGCCAGGAGCTTACGTTACCGGTGGAAGAAGTTGTAGCCGGTGATATCGTCCTTGTTCGGCCCGGCGAGAAAATTCCGGTGGACGGTCAGGTGCTGGAAGGTTTGTCGTCCGTAGATGAATCGATGCTGACCGGCGAAAGCCTTCCCGTAGAAAAGAAACCGGGCGACACCGTCATTGGTGCGACCATTAACAAGAACGGGATGCTGCGAGTTCAAGCAACGAGAGTTGGCAAAGAAACGGCCCTGGCCCAAATTATCAAAGTTGTAGAGGAAGCCCAAGGCTCGAAGGCTCCGATCCAACGTGTGGCAGACGTAATTTCCGGAATTTTCGTGCCGATTGTTGTAGGCATCGCCGTAGCTGCTTTCTTAGTGTGGTACTTCCTGGTAACGCCAGGGAACTTTGCGGAAGCACTGGAAAAAGCGATAGCCGTGCTCGTTATCGCCTGTCCTTGTGCGCTTGGCTTGGCTACGCCAACCTCCATTATGGCGGGATCCGGTCGGGCTGCCGAACTCGGAATCCTGTTCAAAGGCGGCGAGCATCTGGAGCAAACCCACAAAATCGATACCATCATTCTCGACAAAACCGGTACGGTAACGAACGGGAAACCGGAGCTTACGGATGTATTGCCGGAAGGCGACGAGCAGGAATTCCTTGCTCTGGTCGGTGCGGCCGAGAAAAATTCGGAGCATCCGCTTGCCGAAGCGATCGTAGCGGGAATCCGGGAGAAAAATATTGAATTAGCAGAAACGGTCACTTTTGAAGCGATTCCGGGTTACGGCATTCAGGCGACCGCAAACGGAAAAACCATCCTTGTAGGGACTCGCAAACTGATGGAGAAACATGGAGTAGACGCCAAACAGGCTTATGACACCATGTCCCGGTTGGAGGAGGACGGTAAGACCGCCATGCTGGTCGCGTTCGATAACCGTTATGCAGGTATGGTAGCCGTCGCGGACACGATCAAGGAAACATCCAAAGCCGCGGTAAGCCGTTTGAAAGAGATGGGTATTCAGGTCATCATGATTACGGGAGATAATGAGCGGACAGCCAAATCCATCGCCGCGCAAGTAGGTATCGATCATGTCCGCGCGGAAGTGCTGCCCGAAGGCAAAGCGGAAGAAGTTAAGAAGCTCCAGGAGCAAGGAAAGATCGTTGCCATGGTGGGAGACGGCATTAATGATGCGCCGGCACTGGCGACGGCAGATATTGGGATGGCCATCGGAACCGGTACAGACGTGGCTATGGAAGCTGCGGATGTGACTCTGATGCGCGGTGATCTGTCCAGCATTCCTGACGCGATCTATATGAGCCGTAAAACCATGACAAACATTAAGCAAAACTTGTTCTGGGCACTTGGTTATAACACGCTGGGTATCCCTGTTGCAGCCATCGGTCTGCTTGCCCCTTGGGTTGCAGGCGCGGCAATGGCGCTCAGCTCAGTATCCGTTGTACTGAATGCACTCCGCCTGCAACGTGTCAAAATTCGATAATTAATGCAGTTAATTAATGTGATGAATTAATATGATTAACTATTTGTTTTAAGATCAATCTAGGAGGCGCATATGGGAGATCACACAAGGATTGCAGTGGCTCCGGCAGTTCAATTAGGCGGCAGCCTGTTTACCCCGGAGCAACTGATGAAGATCAGTAGAGTTGCAGAACCTGATGCCATGATCGAAATGACTAATTTCAGACAGATCTATATCGAAATCGCCGAAAATGACATGGGGACCATCGAGGAGGAGCTTCAGCAATCTGGTCTTGAAGTTTACCCTGCCGGTTTTGTAAGCAAGAGCCTGATTGCATGTCAATTTTGCAGAGGGGCGGAGGAGGCCGGGCTGGATACGGCCCGGACTTTAAATGAAGTTATCGCGGGAATCGAGACTCCGGCGCCGCTCAAAATTGGTTACGCCGGCTGTGCGCTCGGAACTAGCGAACCATTGCTCAAAGATATCGGCGTAGTGAAGATGAGAGATACCTTCGACATTTATGTTGGCGGAGATCCTAAAGGAATCAAACCGAAGTTCGCCAGCAAGCTTATGACCGGCCTATCCGCAAATCAACTCATTCCGGTCGTTAGTGCCCTCATCTATTTTTATAAAGAGCAAGCGAAGCCGAAAGAGAAATTCAGTAGATTTGTCGACCGCATCTCGCTGGAGGAATTGCGGCAAGCTGCAGCGTAATTCAGAAATGATCCAAGAAAGGGGATATTCGTAATGACCAAACCGGTGAAGATTTATACGATTCCGACTTGCAGTGATTGTAATAACGCCAAACGTTTTTTTAAAGAACAGCAGGTGCCTTTTGAGGAATTCAATTGTGAGGAAAACGAGGAGTATCCGAAAATCGTTTGGGAACTGACGGGTAAACAGATCGTACCAACCATCGTGATCGGCGATCAGGTATTCGTCGGGTTTGCGGATCATTTCTCCGAAATTCGTGAATTGGTAAGCCAGCAATAATATGAATATCATTACTCTTATTAACCCGGATCGGTTTCGATCCGGGTTATAGTATGTTCAATCAATTCTAATAGTTTACATAATAATTATTTTGTAACTAAATTAAGCTCCTTACAAAGTTCAATCAGTTGATGTAGGCCCAAATATTGTTGTCTGTTGCGCTCATTTATTGAGGAGATAGCCTGCTCGGTAATTTTTTTGGCCTTGTCTATGGACTGGTTTTCTACTGCCTGAACGATTTCCTTCATGCTTTTCAGGAAGTAAACCGTACCTCTCAGTGTTCGAATGAGCAAAATTTTACGCGCGTCTACCGGCGAGAAGAGACGATACCCGTTTTCAGGATCACGTTCGGGTGATATTAATCCTTCCTTTTCCCAGTGGCGAATCGCAGACGGGGCTGAACCGGTAAATGCAGCAATTTCTCCGATCGTCATGCGCTGCTTCAATCTCCTGTTCGGCAAAGGAGGGAGTTCCAGTGTATCCAGCATGGCCAGCGTCTGGTCGGCGGCGGCTTTTTCATGATGGAGAATAGCCTGCTCCTTGTTGACCAGCCAGAAGGCCGCATCGATATCACTCTTCTGGATGAGACGAAGCACTTCACAAGTCACTTGCACTCCAAACCCCGGAAACATCGCACGGAGACACCGAAAATAGGCCAGATGGATTCCGGTATAAAGCCGATAACCGTTTGCAGCACGTTCGGGGGCCGGAACAACGCCCCAGGATTCGTAATGGCGGAGTGCGCTCGTACTAATCTGAAGTTCCCGGGCAATCTCGACGGGCTTGTAGTAATCCACGTTTCGCACCTCCCTTCCTGGCATCCTCTTGTCTGTCTGATCATGCTCACTATATCAAAAGCATCAATCCGGGACAAACATTCACAAAGAACCTTCAAGAAACATGATAAGGTTGCTCTAAATCTAGTTCAGCTTTCCGATACTCTCAGGCTCAAATCTTCGCACTTGCATGAATGTTGTATATTCGTGGTATAACCTGGCCCAAAAGGAGAGATTCAAGATGAAGAACACATTTCATGAAACACCGACAGTAAAAGAATATCAGGAATTACGTCAGGAAGCCGGTCTTACTTCCCCGGTTGAAGAATTTGCAGCTACGGCCTTGTCGAATTCACTATTTTGCGTGACACTTCGAGGAGAAGACTCTGAAATTATCGGGATGGGAAGAGTGATAGGAGACGGTGCCTGCTACTTTCAAATTGTGGACGTGCTCATTAAACCGGCATTCAAGGAAACAGATGCAGGTGATTTGCTGATGCTTGAAATTTTGGATTACCTTTATCAAAACGCTCCCCTGGAGGCGCATATCTTAACAGTTTCGGATGT
Organism: Paenibacillus sp. FSL R5-0407; assembly: GCF_038009185.1. NCBI lineage: Bacteria > Bacillati > Bacillota > Bacilli > Caryophanales > Paenibacillaceae > Paenibacillus > Paenibacillus sp. FSL R5-0407. Next base: position 894,671 of record NZ_JBBPAX010000001.1, read on the forward strand.
TCCAGGCCTTAAGTTGTATCAAAAACATGGATTTAAGCTGATTTATCCTGACTTCTACGGTATGTCTCTGACTCGATGACTCCTTAAAAAGAGTATCTTTAACTCTGGTTCAGCCATATTTTCAAACCCGGGAACCACGCCTCCGTCAAAAACGGAGCACCGTGGTTCTTTTCATATCTTCCCCGAATGTGTCATGATGTTGTTGGAGGGAGTGCTGTTATGTTTAACGACTTCGAAATTCTGGAGGAGGACGTTCCGGTCCATCTTCAGGTTAAGCAATATATAAAAAGATTAATCCTTAAAGGCGCACTGCACGGAGACCAGAAGCTCGCGTCCACGCGCGAGATGGGCCAGTTGCTCGGCGTAAGCCGCAACACGGTCATTGCCGCTTATGAGGGCTTGGAAGAGGAAGGCTTCGTATATACCCTTCAGGGGAAAGGCAGCTACGTGGCGCCCTTGTCTGCGGCAACCGGCGATGCCGTTCCTCCCTGGAAGACCGATTGGTCTTCCCGCTTGAACGACTACGCGCGGCAGGCCGTGGATCTGGACCGGATGAAGAGCGGAATTCGCGCCGGCAGGAATACGATCTCTTTTACGAGCATCGCTCCGGACGATCAACTGTTTGACCTTGACCATGTGAAGCGGGCCTTTCTGGACAGGATGGCTATCGAGGGTAATGTGCTGCTGAATTACGGATATGCGAAAGGCTATAAGCCGCTGATTGAGTTGCTGATGAGATATATGGAACAAAAGGGCGTAGATCTGCAAGGCAAAGATATGCTCATCACCAGCGGGTTTACCGAAGGTTTCGATATGATTCTCGCTGCGCTCGGGAAGAACAACGGCGGAGCTGTCCTTTGCGAAAATCCTACGCATCATACGGCCATCAAGAACCTCAAGCTAAACGGCTTCGAGATTAAGGGGATTCCGATGGAGCATGACGGCATTAACCTAAGGGAGCTGGAGCTGGCTTTGTCCGAACGGGCTTACGATTGCGCCTATTTCGTTCCGTCTTATCATAACCCGACAGGGATTGTAACCTCCCCCGGCAAAAGAATCGCTCTCATGAAACTGATGGCCGAGCATCAAATCCCGGTGATTGAAGACGGTTTTAATGAAGAGCTGCGCTATTCGGGCTCCCATGCTCTCCCCCTGATCGCTACGGCCGGACGTGGTAATGGCGTCATCTATATCGGCAGCTTCTCAAAAGTGCTGTTTCCCGGTCTACGGGTCGGGTGGGTACTGGCCGACAGGGAACTTATCGATTATTTGGAAAGCATAAAGCGGGCCCGGAACATCCATACTTCGACGCTGGACCAGTCGGTGTTGTTTCAATATCTGCATAATGGCCATTTGGAGAAATACTTAAAAAAAGCACGGGCCGAGTATAAAAGGAAATATGAATGGACGCGGCTATGCTGCGAAAAATACATTCCGTTTGCCCGTGTAACGGGGGACGGTGGGCTTCATTTGTTCCTTGAATTCGAGGAGAACTTCGATACGCACCGATTGCTGGAGGCTTGCTCTGTGAATGGTGTGATTTTTACTCCGGGAGACCTGTTCTTTACGGACGGTGGCGGAGTCAATACGATGCGGGTCGGCTTCTCGCGGGTGAGTGATGAAGATATTGATAAAGGGCTTCGAATCATAGGCGGATTGGCCGCCAAACAACTTGAGGGGTAGAGGGGTGCAAAATATGAAGGTCGGCGTTGTGATGGGAGGCATGTCCTCGGAACGTGAAATATCGTTGATGACCGGAAAAGAAATGCTGGCTCGACTGGATCGCAGCAAGTATGAGGTGGTTCCGATCGAGATCGTGAAGCAGGAGGATCTTAGCGAGCAAGTCCAAGGTATCGATTTTGCGCTGCTTGCGCTCCACGGCGCATACGGGGAGGACGGAACGGTTCAGGCGGCATTGGAATCATTGAGCATTCCGTATTCGGGAAGCGGCGTAGAGTCCAGTGCTCTCTGTATGGATAAAAATAGATCCAAGGAATTACTTCGCGCTGCCGGAATCCCGACGCCGGATTGGCTTTGTTGGAGCGGAATGGAGGAATATGACGCGGAAGCCGTAGCACAGCTGGGATACCCGGTGTTTGTCAAACCGAATTCGGGCGGATCAAGCGTCGGAACGCTGCCGGTTTCCGATGAAGCTTCTTTGAAAGCAGCCGTTCAGGAGGCGCTGCGCTGGGACTCTTCCGTGCTCATCGAACAATTGGTGGAGGGAGAAGAGATCACCTGCTCCATTGTCGGCGAGGATTTGTTGCCAGTCATCGGCATCCGCTCTAAAGCCTCGGCGTGGTTTGACTATCATGCCAAGTATCAGGACGGGGGAGCGGATGAACAGGTGGTCTTTTTGCCGATAGAAATTCAAACAAGTGTGCAGGATGCTGCGATAAGCAGTTACCGGATTTTGAAATGCAGCGTGTATGCCCGCGTAGATATGATTTTGCGCAACGGGATTCCGTATGTTCTGGAAGTGAACACGCTGCCGGGTATGACGCCGAACAGTCTGCTGCCGAAAAGTGCGCAAGCGGCGGGCCTCAAATTTAACGAATTACTGGATCGGATCATCGAGCTGTCGCTGCAAGAACGGGAGCAGAACGGGATTCACAACTTGAGTCTGCAAAAGGAGAGTGTGACCGCTTATGGGAAGTGAGAGGATTGCACCTTTAGTTCGCGATATTCCGCCATCCGGCATCCGCGCTTTTTTTGAGACTGGCGCCGGCCGGAAGGATACCATCCAGTTGGGTGTAGGGGAGCCGGATTTTGTAACGCCGGAGCATGTGCGTGAGGCTTGCATTCGCGCCTTGAACGAAGGAAGAACAAGTTACACGCCAAATGCGGGTTTGCCTGAACTGCGGGAAGAAATCTCATACTATTTGAATGGGAGCTTCCGGTTAAAGTATGAGCCAGAACATGAAATCCTAGTCACTGTCGGGAGCAGCGAAGCGGTCGATTTGGCACTCCGAACGTTCCTGACGCCAGGGGACGAGGTGCTGATTCCGGCGCCCGGTTATATCGCTTATTCGCCGATCGCCCGCCTGCATGGGGCGGAGGTCGTAGAAATTCCTTCCTCCGCGGAGCGAAACTTCAAGCTGGAGGCGGATGAGCTGGCTGCACGGATTACGCCGCGATCCAAGATATTGGTGGTGAACTATCCGTGCAATCCGACAGGCGCAGTCATGACGGAAGAAGACTGGCTGCCGATTGCTGAGCTTGTCACCCAGCATGACCTCCTGGTCATCTCGGATGAAGTCTACGCCGAGCTAACATATGGCCAGCGGCATTTCAGCATCGCCGCGCTCCCGGGCATGAAAGATCGTTGTATTGTGATCGGAGGATTCTCCAAGGCGTTTGCCATGACGGGCTGGCGCATCGGATATGCGTGCGGCGACCGGGAGTTGATTGCCGGGATGCTGAAAATCCATCAGTATACGATCATGTGCGCACCGGTACTCGGCCAAATCGCGGCGCTGGAATCGCTGCGCAGCGGACTTGACGCCAAGGACCGGATGAAAGCGGAATATGACGGGCGCAGAGTCATGTTTGTTCAAGGGCTAAATGAACTTGGGATGAGATGTCACATCCCGGAGGGCGCTTTTTACGCCTTTCCTTCCATTGCGGATACCGGCCTTAGCTCCGAGCAGTTCGCCAGGGGACTATTGCAGGAAGAGGGAGTTGCCACCGTACCGGGTCATGTTTTTGGAGTCGGCGGCGAAGGGCATATCCGTTGCTCTTACGCAGCGTCCCGGGAGAAACTGTGCGAGGCGCTGGAACGAATTGAGCGTTTTAAGAAAGCTATCCAAAAGACATCGTTTACGCTTTGCCATTAAACTTGGCGATAAACAAAAACAGTCGTTTCCTCTCGGGAATCGACTGTTTTTTGGTAATTTGTAAAATACAAGTAATGACAATTGGACTTTAACCTGAAACAGGATTGCAGTTCATCTCCAATTTTGCCAAAACCTCATTAAACAAACGGACGGACCGCAATACCGTCTCTTTCTCGAATACCGTCAAGTGAGAAAACACTTCGTCCAGGTAATCGTTCATTTGTCGCTCAATCGAATCGGCGACAATCTGTCCTTCGGTTGTTAAAGAAAGGGTGTATACCCGGCGGTCTGTTGAATCCGGCGTCTTCTGAAGCAGGTTCAGCTTCATCAAGGACTGGACCTGGCGGCTAAAAGTCGTAATGTCCGTGCCCAGCGTTTCCGCGATTTCCTGCATCGACGGCTTATGCTGGCGGCTGACCTCGAACAGAATATGGCTTTGTACCGGGGAGATGTCGAGAGATCCGACACTGCAGCAATTTTTATTAAGCAGTGCGAACTGACGTGTCATAATCTGAAACAATTCGCGAGTATTTTCCATATTCGTTCACCTCATAAATCAGTTATATCTCTTTATGTTGCAGTTTGCAAGTATCATTTCTTTCATTTAAGGACATATGTCCTTCCCAACTCTAAGGCGATAGCGCTATCTTTTAATTAAGACAACATTAGAGATATTAAGGGAGAGAAACCAACGATGAGAGGGTTATTATTTGCATTCCTGGGAGGGGCTTTGATTACTTTGCAGGGGGTAGCCAATTCCCGAATCAGTCAGAGCATCGGGACCTGGCAGGCGGCCACGCTTACCCAATGGACCGGGTTTGTAACGGCGCTGCTGATCCTGCTATTTATCCGCGACCGCAAGTTGCGGGAGTTTAAGCAGGTTAAGCCTTTATACTTGACGGGAGGCGCATTGGCGGCGATTATTATTTTCGGCAACGTAACGGCGATTCAACAGATGGGGGCTACCTTTACAATATCCGCACTGCTGATTGCCCAACTGAGCCTCACTTTTCTTATAGACAGTAAAGGATGGTTTGGTGTAGCCAAGCAAAAAATGCAGGCACCTCAGTTTATCGGCATACTATTGATGGTGGCAGGCGTCATAATTTTAAGATTTTGAGGTGAGAAGAACCATGAAAGAGATTTTGGACATGGAAATCCTGAACTCGCATTTACAGGAATTTGATTTGGAACCGATCTTTACGGAATCGTTGAAACCTCATATGACACTATACAGTTATGATGCAGGTGAACTCGTATGCTCACAAGGAGATCCATCGGGAACGCTTTACGTACTTGTTAAAGGGAAACTCAAAATTTATACGACCTCGGCGGAAGGAAGAACTCTGGTTCTCTGCTTCAAAACACCGCTTGAGCTCGTAGGAGACATAGAATACGTAAAAAACACGGACATCGTTAATACCGTTGAGGCAGTTACGCCGGTTCAACTGATCGGCATCCCATATCGCCAGTTAAAGAAGTATGTAAACGACCATGCGCCATTTCTTCAGTTTCTGCTGGACATTATAACTCAGAAGTTTTATATCAAATCCAATTCGTTCAGCTTCAATTTGATGTACCCCGTAGAAGTGCGGCTGGCAAGCTATCTTTTGTCGGTCTCTTCGGGCGAGTCGGATGAACTGCTTCATGAACAGTTAAGTACGGCGGGCCTGAAGGATGCGGCGAATCTGATCGGTGTCAGCTACAGGCATTTGAACCGGATCGTGTATCAGTTTTGTTCGGAAGGTCTGGTCGAGCGGAGCAAGGGCGGGATTATCGTCAAGAATCGTGAAGGGCTGCGGGCACTAACCAGTCATAATATCTACGAGTAAAAGGAAGGAGATTAAAGCCATGTTAATAGGTATCTTTTGGGCGCTGCTCGCCGGTGCGCTGGTGGGTCTGCAAAATATTTTCAATAGTAAAGTCAATGAACGCGCGAACTCCTGGGCGACGACCGCGTTAGTGTTGGGGTTGGGATTTTTAGCTTCCCTGGTGATCGGATTGATTGTAGAAGGAAAGAAGCTGTTTGCCGTTCAACATATGGAGCTATGGTTCTGGTTTAGCGGGATCATCGGCGTAGGGGTTGTCGTCTGCATGGTAAACGGAATCAAGCTGCTTGGACCGACCTATGCCATTTCGATCGCGATGACCTCACAGCTTGTTTTCGCCCTGTTATGGGACTCTCTTGGCTGGTTCGGATTGGAGCAAGTGCCGTTCACCTTCAAACAGTTCATTGGTGTTATAGTGATTGTATCGGGTATATTTGTCTTCAAATTCGGAGGGTTGCTGCAGGGTCGAAAGCCGTCAGTACAAGGGGAATAATTCGTACTATATAATTGTTATAAAACTAAAGATTGCGGAGGAATTGTGTTGGAAATCAAAATCGATGATTTATCCGGAGATCAGGTAGCCAGGTTAATAGATGAGCATCTGCAAAGTATGGAATTGCATTCCCCGCCGGAAAGCATTCACGCCCTTAATCTTGAAAAGTTAAAAAAACCGGATATTACGTTCTGGAGTGTCTGGGAGCAGGAGGAATTGCTCGGATGCGGAGCCTTGAAAGAGCTTGACGCTCACCATGGGGAGATCAAGTCGATGCGCACTTCTTCGCAGCATTTAAAAAAGGGAGTTGCAAGAAAGCTGATGGAATTTATAATTCAGGAAGCCAAACGCCGAGGCTATCGCAGGCTTAGTCTGGAGACGGGCCCCATGGAAGCATTCGCTCCGGCCAGAAAATTGTATGAAAGTGTTGGATTTCAATATTGCGGTCCCTTTGCGGAGTATGTGGAGGACCCGTACAGTTTATTTATGACGAAGGAACTGTGAATCGGGTCCAAATTAATGATTAAAGGATCAAGGAGTAGGTGTTATTTATGTCTATTTGTCTAAAGCCTTATAACGACGATGAGACCGAAGCGTTGATTGCGTTTCTTGCGGGTGAAACCTGGCCGTATCATGGAATAGCGACGTTGACGGAAAGTAACGTGCGCGAGCAAGTTGCACAAGGAAGATATAACTCGACCGACGAGAAGAAAACATTCTGGATTCTGAACGATGAGGATACAAAACTCGGATTGCTGCGGGTATTTGATCTTCAAGATCCGACCCCTATGTTCGATATTCGCATTTCTGCGAAGTATCGCGGCCAAGGCATTGGTTTACAAGCGGTTAAGCTGCTTGTCGAATACGTGTTTACGAAGCATGACGATAAAATTCGGCTTGAAGGCCATACAAGGGTCGACAATTACGCAATGCGCAAAACATTTCACAATGCAGGCTTTGTGAAAGAAGCGGTACACCGATTGTCTTGGCCGTCGGAAGACGGGAAGCTTCATGATTCTATCGGATATGCAATTCTTCGAGAAGATTGGGCGGAAAACAAAACCACGCCAATTAACTGGGACGATTTCCCGTTTTGAGTGTGACGAAACATTGTCAATTTTAACAAAATTAACGCGATGACCTCCTAATCATGAACATTCTTCGAACAGCCTAGGCATAGGAACGAATGTTTGTTAATGTTATGGTAATTTGTAGGAGTGGAGGTGTACGCAATGAGTGTAAAAGAGCAAGTGCTTGAAGCGATGAAGGCGGCAGGTAAGCCGGTTAGTGCAGGCGAAGTGGAGCAGCTGTCCGGCTTGGACCGCAAGGAGGTCGACAAGGCCTTTAAAGAACTGAAGAAGGAAGAAGCGATTACTTCCCCTATTCGTTGCAAATGGGAGCCGTCTGTTAAGTAAGTGCTATCCTGACCTACATAATAATATCTGGAGACCTTGGACCGTTTGTATCGGGTCCGGGTCTTTTTGCCGTTCATTGTAATATTGACCTGGATGTTTCAATATAATATTATATCTACATACCATTCGGTATCTATATAACACAACTATCTATTTTTCATAAGATCCAGGGGTGAGCTATTGAGCGTTCGAACTCAAGTATTGAAATCGGCGGAGGAATTGGTGAAAAGCAAACCGTTCGATCAGATTACGTTTGCGGAAATCGCTAAAATGGCGGGAGTACATTGGACTGCCGTGCGCAGACATTTTGGAGATAAGCAGGGCCTGCGAAGCTGGCTGGCGGAGAGACAGAGTGACAATAACGGACCGCTCGCAGATACCCGAACCCGAATTTTAGAAGCCGCTGCCAAAGTGTTTGCGGAGCAGGGATATGCCACCGCTTCTTTGGAGAAAGCTGCGGCCGAGGCTGGAATGACCAAGGGAGCCGTCTATTGGCATTTTTCAAGCAAACAGGATTTGTTCCTTGCGATTATGGAACGGAATTTAATTCAGCAAAACCGGCAATTGCCATTGCAGATCGAAGATCTTCTGGAAGCGGATGATCCCGAATCGGCTTTGTACGCTTGGCTCAAATCACAGTTTGATTGCCTGGAAGCCGGAGACGGCGGTCCGCAGCTATTTCTTGAATTCATCACATCGAGCAGGGAACCGGAAGTACGCCACAAACTGCAAGCGATGTTCGGCCAAAGTCTAGAAGCTTTAGGCGGCTTTCTGGCACAAATGCAGCAGAAGGGCTATATCGCACAAGGATTGGACCCTCAATCTCTCGGCATTATGGTGGATGCGTTGATGAAGGGCATTGTCATCGAATGGTTAATCGATCCGGTGAGCTGTCAGCTGGAGCCATTATTGCAGACTGCAGCGAAAGTATTATGGCGGGGGCTAGCACCCGGCAAATAGAGAAATCATCCCGTAAAGTCGGCAGCCTCGACATATTTGCGGGTTAATTTTTGGATACAACATACCATTCGGTATGCGAATATTATATTTGATAGTACATAGTAAACAAGGGAGTGATAAGATGAAGGTAGAACGGCGTATTAAGAAATTCGACAAGCAAGCCAACATGTATGATAAAAAAAGAGAGAAGCTCGAGCTCGCAAGTTACCGCAAAAGCTTGCTGGGTTTTGCCAGAGGTCACGTATTGGAGCTGGGTATCGGGGCGGGAAGCAATTTGCCTTTTTACCGTTCAGACGTGAAGCTGACGGCGGTGGATTTCAGCCCGGCCATGCTTGAAAAAGCTAAATTGGCAAATGAAGCGCAATACGGGCTGGAAGCGGAATATATTCAAGGAGATATCGACGCGATAAGCCTTGAGGAAGACGGGTTCGATACTGTCGTATCCACACTCTCTTTGTGTGCTTACAGCGATCCCGGTAAAGTGCTGACTCATATAAGCCGGTGGTGCAAGCCGGAAGGGCAAGTACTATTACTGGAGCATGGCATTAGCTCGAACAAATTCCTTGCTGCTGCCCTTAAGGTTACCGATCCTTTAGCTTATCGGATCGCCGGCTGCCATTATAACCGCGATATTATGAAGTTAATTGCGGAGTCACCGCTCGATGTGATTAAAGCGGAGCATTACATGTCCGGGATGCTTCATTTAGTCTGGTGCAAACCGGGATCAGCCGTTTTGTTGTGAAGCCGTTTCCTGAAGTGATATACTTTTGCTGTCAAGACGAATACATAAAGATAAAGGAGCGATAACCCAAATGTATAGATCGATCAACGACTTTTTGGAAGACTGGAGTCAAGAGGAGGCTCTCACGCTCAAGGTGCTTGAGGCGCTTACAGATGATTCCCTGAAACAATCCGTCTCGGCCGCACAGCCAAGATCGCTTGGAGATTTGGGATGGCACCTGGTTGGCAGTCTGGATATCATGCTTGGTGCTGCAGGGCTGGTCATCGCCGGTCCGGAATATAAGCTGCCTACTCCTGAACGTGCTTCGGACATCGTTCAAGGTTATCGCCAAATGAGCGATGCTGTTACTAATGCGCTAAAACAGCAATGGAATGACGAGAAGCTGTCACAGGGGATTCTGTTATTCGGTTTTATTGATACGACCTACGGCGGTGTACTGAAAACCGTGGTACGTCATCAAATACATCACCGGGGGCAAATGACGATTCTTATGCGTCAAGCCGGCGTGGTACCCCCTGGCGTTTACGGCCCTAATGAAGAAGAGAGTGCGGCGATACGGGCTGCTAAAGGCTAATCATAGACTAATGCAATGAATTCAGGCCATTGGAGAGGTTGATAAGGATGAGAGAGCGGATTCAAGAAATGGAGCTGGAGGAGCAGGAGCTTCAATTTCGTCAATTTACGAATGAGACGGCGCTTGAAGTCGGACTGGCAATCATTGAGGAGGCCAAGAGCCGGGGGAAGAGCATTACGACGGAAATATACCGCTCGGGCCAGCGTTTATTCGCTCATGCCATGGAAGGCACGTCGAAGGACAATGAGGATTGGATTCGGCGGAAGAACAATGTGGTAAACCGTTTCGGAGAGAGCTCCTGGCACGTCACGCTGCGGTTGCGGGAAGAAGGGAAGTCCTTGGATCAGGATTACGGCTTGCCGATTGAGGATTATGTGGGCGCCGGCGGCGGGTTTCCGCTTATCATTGAAGGGGAAGGACTGGCTGGTACCATCACGGTATCGGGTTTATCCGACCAAGAGGACCATGATCTGCTTGTGGCGGCGTTAAGAAGAATTAGGGTTTCTGCAACTTAACCGGGACGACTTTTTGAACAACCTCTAAAAGATTCAAAAATTAGGTTTACCTCTGACCGATAATTTGATAATATTATCGCAATATCAAATGCGATGAAGAGAGAAGTAAATAAATCGAATTCTTTCTCAGAGAGCTCCTGCTGTGCTGAAAGGGAGTAAAGAATGGTTTATCGAAAAAAGACTCAGAGCAGCACACCGGAACCGAATAGATCGGGGATGCTGTGCCAGGAGCTCCTGTTACAGAGCTAGAGTATAAGCATTGAGATTCAATGCCGTACTTGAAGAGGTCAATATGGCGACATATTGGCGAATCTAGGGTGGTACCACGGGTATACAATATCTCGTCCCTAAGACTAATAAGGTCTTGGGGGTGGGTTTTTTTTATTACTGTAAAGATAAGGAAACTTAGCAAGCGTGCATCATATAGTACACTAAATCTTATTTGAAGGGATTTGAATAGGTTATGTCGCAAAAGCTGAAAGTCGGAATTGTGGGCGGAACGGGTATGGTGGGCCAGCGGTTTATGCAGCTTCTGGATCAGCACCCTTGGTTTCAAGTAACGTCGATCGCCGCGAGCGCCAATTCTGCGGGCAAAACTTACGAGGAAGCCGTGCAAGGCAGATGGAAGCTGGCCGGGCCGATTCCTGAAGAAGTGAAGAATATCGTAGTCCAAGATGCTGCTCAAGTAGATAAAGTTGCCGGAGAGGTCGATTTTATTTTCTGCGCCGTTGATATGAAGAAAAATGAAATTCAGGCCCTTGAAGAGGCTTATGCCAAAACAGGTACACCGGTTATCTCCAATAACTCGGCACACCGCTGGACACCTGATGTCCCAATGGTTATTCCCGAGGTGAATCCAGGCCATATTGAAGTCATCGCTGCACAACGGAAACGACTGAATACTTCGACCGGATTTATCGCCGTCAAGCCGAATTGCTCCATCCAGAGCTACGTACCGGCGTTGAACGCGCTGCTCGCTTACAAGCCGACTACTGTGGTTGCCTCCACGTATCAGGCGATCTCCGGCGCCGGCAAGAACTTCACCGACTGGCCGGATATGCTGGATAACGTGATTCCCTATATCGGCGGAGAGGAAGAGAAGAGCGAACAGGAACCGCTTCGTATCTGGGGAAGTGTTGCAAACGGAGAGATTGTTAAAGCAAGCTCGCCTTTAATTACAACTCAGTGTATCCGTGTTCCTGTAACGGACGGACATTTGGCTACAGTATTTGTATCTTTTGAGAAGAAGCCTTCGAAAGAAGAAATTCTTCAGCTGTGGCAGCAATTCAAAGGACGTCCGCAAGAGCTTGAACTGCCTAGCGCGCCAAAGCAGTTCATCACCTACTTCGAAGAAGAGAACAGACCTCAAACGAAACTGGACCGTGACATTGAGCGCGGCATGGGTGTCTCTGTGGGAAGATTGCGTGAGGACTCTCTTTACGATTATAAATTTGTCGGTTTGTCCCACAATACTTTGCGCGGAGCTGCCGGTGGTGCCGTATTGATCGCCGAGTTGCTTAAAGCGGAAGGATACATCCAGCCAAAAGCTTAAAACTTGAAATGCCGAACAAGGAATATTTAGCGAAATAGCTATCGTTGGCTAATTCATCCATCAGAATATGTAAAAGGGGCTTTCTCCAGGACATCCAGGTGCCGGAGAAAGCTCTTTTAGTATCGTTGTTCCCGCTCATAGAAACCCAACGGATTTAACTGCGTAATAAGATAAGACATGAATTTAAATCGCCGAATAAATCCTAAAGAGAAGTTGAGGTAATTCATCGAATGAATGAGTTATATACAGAGCGTGCCGATGCGGGATACCAGCGTGCTGAGCGGAAAGCTGAAGAATATTTTACATCGCTCTACAAGCAAGTAACGGAGAAAACATACGTATCCGCCCTGACGGAAGATTTCCACTTATGGAAACGAAACCATATCCACCGTCCTGCCTGGCTGTCTCTTTTCTCGCGGAAGAACAACAAGCCGGATTCTAAAGATTACCACAGATATATCAGTTGGTTGAATTATACAGGGAAGCTGGACGATTACTTAGAGCGGAGCGTTTCCTATATTTATATGAGGGATCTGGGTAAAGCCCTGGATTCCGCGCATACGCAGACCCGGATTCAACGTGTAATTGACGACGTAAAGAAGTTATTGCTCCGTTCCAATGATGCAAGCCGCGGATTTCAACCGGATTTTATAAGTTTATCCGGGATGTACCGATGGGCTCAAAAGGAAGGTGTAGAGAGCGCGGCGATCTGGGTGATCCATAAACTGAACCAAGTGGCCATACATATTCCGAAGGAAATGAACGCTGAGCATGCCCAGCGCAAATTAATCAAAATCATGATCGGGGTCATTATGCACGCGATCGAAGAGATGGATGAGGACACTACTGCTATCGAACGTGCACGAAGACTAGATGCCGCGATCCGGCTTGGTTATTCCTACGGCCTGACGTATCCTTTCATAGACGATCTATTGGATTCCGGAGCCTTGGATGCCGAGGAGAAAAAGCAATATACTTCACTGATCCGCCGCGCGCTGCTTACCGGGACTGTGCCCGAGCCTGGCGAATGGTCCGGAAGTAATTCGGAGACGATGCAGTATATCCACTCGGAGCTTAGTGAAGCTTTTGAGTGTATTAAGGCTTATCAGGAGCCGGAAATGCAGCAGACATTTTTCGAGCTGTCGTACATGTTTTTTCATTCCCAGGAACTGGACCGAGATAAGGAGCTTTCCCATGCGGATTATACCAATGAAGAGCTGTACATCCCCGTCATTTTGAAATCTGCTGCTTCCCGCCTGATCGTCCGCTCGGTCATAAGCGCGCCCGAAGACGAAGGGTTTGATCAACGATCGTTCTATTACGGAATCTATAATCAGCTGGCGGATGATTTTGCGGATATGTTTGAAGATATGAGAGAGGGTGCGGTTACCCCTTATACCTATTATTTAAAGTACCGTGATAGCCGTCCTGATCTGATTAATCCGTTTGAATTATACTGGGCGGTCATCTCTAATTTGATTCATAATGTCTATCATAATGACGCCAAGACCAGAGAAGTGATATTGGACCGGGCCATTAACGGATTAAAACGCTGCAAGGCTCGTCTCGGTTTGGCAAAATATACTGAAGTTATGGATATATTCGCTTCCGGAAACCCGGCATTCTATCGTCTAGTGGAGCAAATGGTTACAAAAGCGGAGGATGTTGACTTCTTAGACAAACTGCTTCGGGACCAGATGGTTAATGTTCTAATCAACGACCGGAAGGAAAAAGAATACTTTGCAGAGACGGTCAACAATGTCCGCGAGCAAATCAACAATCTGATGCGGATTACAAAGACCAGCGGGATGGCCCCGATTCAAGAGTCTCTAATCGATGCAGCAAATTATAGTCTCGAAGGGGACGGTAAGCGATTAAGGCCGATATTGGCTTGGGTCATGGGTGTAAACGAATATGGACTCTCTGCATCGGCAATCGAGCCGCTGCTAAGATCCTTGGAATATATGCATACCGCGTCTCTGATTTTTGATGATCTGCCTACCCAGGACAATGCCTCCTCACGTAGAGGACGTCCAACACTGCATCAGGTGCATAATAGCGCCACGGCTGAATTAACAGGTCTGTTTCTGATCCAGAAAGCGATCCAGGAACAAGCGTCGCTGCAGAAGTTCGATCCCGAAACCGTACTGGAGCTGATCCGATATTCTTCTCAAAAAGCAGGGGAGATGTGCATGGGGCAGGAGATGGATTTGCATTCAAGAGGAAAAGCTTTGACCCTGGAGCAATTGAATCGGATGTGTTTTTACAAAACAGGTATTGCCTTTGAGGCTTCTCTCGTAATGCCGGCTATTCTTGCTCAGGTGAAAGAGACGGAAATTGAGATTCTGAAAAAGTATGCTTACCATGCAGGCATTGCCTTTCAGATCAGAGATGATTTGCTTGATTTTGAAGGAGATACGAATTTGCTCGGAAAGCCTGTCGGCAAGGATGCCCAAAACAATAATTCGACATTTGTGAGCATCCTTGGCGTGGAAGGAGCCAAGCAAGAAATGTGGGAGCATTACTGCCTAGCCATGGAATCGTTACAAAAGATGCCCCGTAGCCCCGTTTTCCTAAGGCATTTATTGACTTATATCGTAAGTCGGAACAGTTGAGACAGCCGGAAATCTCTTTCACGATTTTGTCATCTTCCAGCTCGTTATATTATGGTATGATCATTGGGAATAATTTACTCTATGAACAACATTTTTATAGAAAGGGTGTTTAATATGCAGAGAAAACCAATAATTATAGGCATTGGATTGGTAGCCGTGGCCCTTGGAGTCTTCTTATTTACGGGGGGCAACGAAAAAACAGTGAAGAATGAAACTGCGAAAGACATCAAGCAAATGGTCCAGGATTACAGCCTGCGCAAAATCACCGCTCAATCGGCTTCCATCACTTCGCAGCAACTGATCGTGACTGCCGAGAATTCAGCCAAAACTACGTATGAACTGCCTGAGGATGAGTTTTTTGTATCGATAGCTCCGTTCGTCGAAAATACCCATCCTTGTGAAATTCACAGTTTGACGGGATGCCAAGGCGAAATGGTTGAGCAAGAGTTTGATATCAACGTTGTCGATGAGAAAGGAAAGACCGTTCTGAATCAAAAGATGAAGTCTCAGTCCAACGGTTTTGTAGACCTTTGGCTTCCTCGGGATCAAACCTATCAAGTAACGATCGAATATGACGGGAAGACGGCGAAGTCCGAGGTCTCCACGTTTAAAGACGATAACACTTGCATTACGACCATGCAATTAAGTTGATTTTTTTCTTCGGAATTTCCCTCGTACCAGCGCCAGTAGCAAGTAATATAAGGGGATACTGTTGATGATTACCCAAAATGCGATAAAGCCGAGCTCGGAAAGATCCTTTTGATATTGCGTCGTATTTTGGGAATATTGAAAAGCGGCAACGGTCGCGGTCCCGGTTAGTATGGATATTAGCGGCCGGGTCTCCTTTAACTTGAAAAGATGACCGAGGCAAGAAACCCCGACATAAACGAGGAACGCATCGTGAATGATCATGGATATAGCCCAAATCCCGATAAATAGGGGGTCGGCATTGCCTAGCAGCCCGGTAAAGGAAGTTCCTCGGATTAATTGCAATATCGGGTATTTGACCTGACTCCCGTAATGAACACCAAAGTTGAGCAGGACGAGCAGCCAGGTCAATAGTACGGCAACCGTGACCATCGTATTGGCCAGCAAAAGGTTCCGAAGCGTCTTTTTGTCAAAATTAAGGTGGGGAAGGAGAAAAAGGAATATAAACCATTCTCCGATCCAGGAAATGACACTAAGCACATCCGTAAACAAGTTGGTAAAATTACGGTGGTTCAGCAAGGCAGGCAGCATCTGATAGTCCGCATCGCCGATGAATAGCAACAGCAAGAAGAGAACCCCTATGAGGATGAGGATAAAGGTACCATCCGCAATATAGATAAGGGTTGAGAACCCCCACCGGGCCGTAATCATAATCACCAAGCCGACCAACAGCAGAATGAACCATGGGGGCGTATCTTTCATATAGATGGAACCGTAAAACAAGGTGAACTGTTCCATATCCAAGGATACATAATAGATGCTCCAAAATGAGAGCAGGAGCAAAACTGCCCTATGTCCCCACTTACCTGCGATTTGTTCCCCGTAAACGACCCAGCTTTGCCCCGAATTTGAAGCTAATTTGCCTACGAAGTAGGTGCAGGAAATAAGCACGACATTGACGGCCCCTCCAATGAGCATGGCAATCCATCCCTGATAGCCGGATGTACTGATTAACGGCGGAATCATAAAAGCGAGCGGGATGGTGAGCATATAAATGCTGGAAAACCGGAATGTTTGAAATGATGTCGTTCGCATTTATGCACCATCCTTATTTATTGTCGTTGACTAGCACGGCGGAGTTAAATCCATCCTAACAAGTACAAGATAAAGCGATTCGGATTCGGCCACCAGGAAATGAAATTAGCCCCGATGTTCCAGACGAGCGTAAGAGAGAAGAGCCACCAGAAGGCTTTCTTTCCTTGAGCAGGCTTATTATGAAGCTGTTTCCATTCGAACAGGGCGATAGCCGCAAAGCAGATTGCCAGCATCGGACACCTCGCTTTCTTGAGCGATAAACTCTTTTTCGAAAAGTTATGGCTTGTTCGTAATCACGGATATTTCGACTTTGCTTTCCGTTTGAATGTGCTCACGGTCCTTATAATATTCCGGCCAATTCTCCCGGACCTTCCTCCAATAATCGGGGTAGTTCCATTCGAGAAGCAAACCAAGCCTCAGCACATCGGATCCTAGTATTTTGGACTTATGAAGCGCGGAATTCAGTTCTTTATCAACTTTGACATTCAGCAGTTCGGTAACAATTCGTGATAGTTCGGTATCGCTGCGCTGCTTCGCATCTTTCTTGTAAACTAAACTACCTACACCTTTTAGATGGATCGTGAATACCGGGCCTTCCCGGGTCATCCTTACTTTTCGCTCGGCTTTCAAATTATAGAACAGCACGCTGGCCCGGCTGCTGCCCCCGTCCCATTCGACGGTGTAGGCCTGTTTTCTTAATCGATCCGCTGCCCATGCTATAGTCCGTGCTTCATTGGTAGGCAGGGTTCCCGTCATTTTATCATCCTGGTATAGAGCTGTTCCCTGAATTCCTGCCCAATTTTCCTTCTTTTCATTTTCGCTGGGCAACGCTTTGGCTTGGATCGACATATAATTCGTAGCAAAACCGACCTTGGAATAGTGCGCGATCAGAGACTCTTTCACTGTGGTTGTATACAAGGTGCGCTGCAAACTCATTCTCCGTAAAACTTCCGAAGGCATTTGTTCATACAGGGGTACCAGTTCGGCAATCTTTCTGGCTTTGCCAGGTGCCGTGATCAGAAAAGAGCTGATATGGAAAGTGGGCTCCCGGTCTGCCCAATCCAGTAAATCCCCGATGCCGGCCTCGGCATACTCCCGGCCGATTACCACAACACTGGTATGTCCGAAATTGATTTGGCGGCTAAGATCCTTCTGGATTAATCGTATCGTGTCCGGCACCGATTCTCCGGTTTTGGAAATCATGGCATAAAATCTCCCATTTGAAGATCCGCTCCCGGCTTGCTGGCCGGACATCATCCGGTTGGGCAATGGACTGCTGATCGTCACCTCTACGGTTCCGGGTTGATCTCCTTTATCGATATATAGGGCAAATACAAAGACTTGTTCATCGACTTCCAGTTTGGACCAGCATCCCGAGAGCAAGAAGAGGGGGAGAAGAATCAACGGCCACTTTAAGCGTGTCATTTCGATTTTTGTCTCCTTAAGTTCCGGTTCGCATACGAGGTCGGTCTGGACTTCATTTCAGGGGAAGGAACGCGGACAAAAACATCTTTCCAGTCGCTAAGAACTAGCGGGGCAAGAGGTTGCATGTATGGCGTACCGAACGAATTCAGATTCACGAGATGCCCGAAAACAATGAAGGTCAGGATAAACACACCAAAGAGACCCGTCGTTCCCCCGATGATCAGAAGCGGAAATCTGAGCAATCGAAGCGCCAATCCCATTTCGAAGTGGGGAATGATATAGGAGGCAATACCGGTTATAGATACGACAATGACCATTGGCGAAGATACGATCCCGGCTTGTACGGCCGCTTGTCCGATAACGATTGCCCCAATGATGGAAATGGTTTGGCCCACCGGTTTGGGAATCCGGGTCCCCGCCTCACGCAGGCCTTCAAAGGTCAGCTCCATAATAAAGGCTTCCGTCAAAGCGGAGAAGGGAATGTTCTCCCGCGCCGCGGCGATGGTCAGAAGAAGATCGGTAGGGATCATTTCAGGCTGGAACGTGGTGATCGCGACATAGAGTGAAGGAAGCAGCATGGAAATAACGCCGAAGAACATTCGGACCATACGTACCCAGCTTGCGGCCATATAGCTTTGGTAATAATCTTCCGAGGATTGCATCAGCGAAAATAGCGTAACCGGTACGAGGAGTGCGGAAGGCGTTCCATCCTGCAAAATGCCGACCCTTCCCTCCAGCAGGGAAGCAGCAACGGAGTCAGGACGCTCCGTATACTGGAACTGGGGAAACGGCGTGTGATTGCCTTTTTTCATTTGCTCAGCCGTGTAACTGATGCCCAAAACACCGTCGATGGATATGGCCTGGATTTCCTTATCGAGCTCCTCTACAATGTTGGGGTCGCACAACCCTTCGATATACACGATATAGATTATCGTTTTCGAATATTTCCCGGCTTCGTATCGGATCGTTTTAAGATCCGGATGCTTGATTTTATGTCTTAGCAGAGAAAGATTTGTGGCTATGTCCTCGATAAAGGCCTCTTGTGGGCCAATGACCACCAATTCGTTTTTGGATTCCGATACCGCTCGTTTTTCATACTTTGCCAAGTCGAACAGATAGATTTTTCGGGCATCGTTGAAACAAAAAAGCGCTTTGCCTTGGACTAATTGATCGATCGCTTCCTCTAGGGTGGCCGCGGGAACATAGGGAAGAGGAAATAAGGTGCCCTGATCGAGCCGGGCGGCCAGTGATTCCCAATTATCCGCCTTTCCGGCTTGTTCGATAAAAACCTTGGAGACTTGGTCTTGTAATATAGGTATATTAATGATGGACTCGATATAAATCAGGGCGCAGGAGTGGCCATGGATCAGAAAATGCTGATACACGACATCCTCATTTGCCGACAACTGCTCTTTGATCTGTTCGAGAATTGAATTTTGATTATTCATGATGTTTCATTGCTCCTGACACAAATCGGGATTCTGTTCTTTATAGGTTGCCGGGAAATATTAGAAGTTATTCAGTTACGAGACGTTGAAATTACAAATGGGTTCATGTTATGATACAACTACTTTAATGACTGGAGTTGAAGAGGATAATGTAGATTTCTTGCTAAGAAATAAAACAAAAAAGCGATCTTTTTCGCAAGTTTTATTTTGTTATGCAAGAAAGTTACTTTACCTTTTTAACTCAACGGTATATCCTGATCTGACTCCGGTACTGGGGGCGGATTTGCTGTATATTTTTGAGCTACAAGAAAGTAACTTTCTTGTAGCTCTTATTTTTTTGTACAGGAGGTTATATTTCATGTCATTAATAAATGTTTCGAAACTGACGTTTGCCTATGAGGGCAGTTATGACAATATTTTTGAGAAGGTTAGCTTTCAAATCGATACCGACTGGAAACTAGGGTTTACGGGAAGAAACGGACGCGGGAAAACTACATTTCTAAACTTATTGCTTGGTAAACATGAATACAGCGGAACGATTTCGGCCGATGTCCAGTTCGAATATTTTCCTTACGTTGTTGAGAACAAGGAGAATCATACCATTGATGTCATCGAAGAGATTTATCCGGACTATGTTCACTGGGAACTCATGCGGGAATTATCTCTCCTTCAGGTGACCGAGGATGTGTTGTACCGGCCGTTCGAATCATTATCCAACGGAGAGCAGACGAAGGTGTTGCTGGCAACCCTTTTTCTCAAGGAAAATCGGTTCTTGTTAATTGATGAACCTACCAACCATCTGGACATGAACGCAAGAAAGCTTGTAAGCGAATATCTCAACAGCAAGAGCGGCTTTATTCTGGTGTCTCATGACAGAGCGTTCCTCGATCACTGCGTAGATCACATTTTGTCCATCAATAAGACAAACATCGAGATCCAAAAAGGGAACTTTTCCGATTGGTGGGAAAATAAACAGAGACAAGATCAATATGAGTTAGCCGAGAACGATAAGCTTAAAAAAGATATCAAACGTTTGTCGAAAGCGGCAAAGCGAACGAGCGACTGGTCTGATGAAGTGGAGAAAAGTAAGAACGGGACCAGAAATTCCGGCTCCAAGCTGGATAAAGGGTACGTAGGCCATAAAGCGGCTAAAATGATGAAGCGCTCGAAATCGATGGAACAGCGACAGCATTCCGCAATTGAGGAAAAGTCAAAGCTTCTTAAAAACGTGGAGAGCACCGATAACCTGAAGATTTCGCAGCTTGTTTATCATAAGAATCAGCTTGCCGAGCTTGAGCATATTTCGATTTCTTACGGAGATAAGACGGTTTGCGAAGATATAAGCTTTACGATTGAGCAGGGGGAGCGAATCGCGCTGGAAGGGAAAAACGGCTCCGGTAAATCCAGCATCATCAAACTGATCTGCGGTGAGGACATCCCATATTCGGGCACGTTCAGAAAGGGAAGCCAGCTTAAGATTTCCTATGTGTCGCAGGATACCTCTCATTTACAAGGCAATCTAACGGACTTCGCCAGAGATCAAGATATTGATGAGAGCTTGTTCAAAGCGATTCTAAGAAAGCTTGATTTCTCCAGAATTCAATTTGAAAAGGACATGTCCGCATTTAGCGGCGGCCAGAAGAAGAAGGTTTTAATCGCGAAAAGTCTCTGCGAGAAAGCCCATTTGCATATTTGGGATGAGCCGCTTAACTTTATCGACATTTTTTCACGCATGCAAATCGAAGAATTGCTGCTTGAATATTCACCGACACTGCTGTTTGTGGAGCATGATCTTGAATTCTGCAACAATGTGGCAACGAAGGTCGTAAAGCTTTAATTGATACAAAATGAATCCCTTTCATCCCTTTAACAAGACAATTATTATTGTCCTGACGTGGATGAAGGGGACTTTCTTTATTGGAGAGAATTTGATTTTTATAAGAAAATCAGTTATCTTGGTTATAAAGTATCTTGATGATCAAGATATTATATTGAAAAGAGGAGCGCTGTCCTTTGTCCATTGAGAGGCAAGATCATGTTACAGAATTGCAGGAAGCCTTCACACTTCGTATGCGCGGGTTAGGAAACCGAACCATTCTCTATCAGCAAAATGTGGCCAGCTCTTTAGGGCTATACAATAATGATTTCTTATCTATCGATATCCTGCATGAAAAAGGTCCTGTCACTGCGGGGGAGCTCGCGAAACTAACCGGACTTACAACAGGGAGCGTTACCGCATTAATCGATCGACTCGAAAAAAACGGGTTTGTTCGCAGAGAGCAAGACCCTAATGACCGAAGAAAAGTAATTATCGTCCCATTGTACGAAAATAATGAAGAGGTCCGAAAAACGTATCTTGCGCTTCACGCGGCCATGGTCAAATTGGCTTCCTCTTACAAAGTAGAAGAGCTTGAGCTCATAACGCAGTTTCTAAGCAAAGCCAGTACCTTATTGGAGGAGCAGATCCGGGATCTCCAATCGAATCCTCGCGGCGAAACTTCTTCTTAATGGTATTCATCGACATTAAATGAGATAGGATATGGAGGTTATTTTATGGCAGTGCTGGTTCTTTACGCTACAAAAACAGGTGCGGCAGAACGATGCGCAAAAGTATTAACGGATGAACTTCCACAAAGTACGATGTGCAATATCGAAATGGACAAGCCAGATCTTGGGCAATTTGATGGAATTATTCTCGGTGCCGGAGTTAGAGATGGCAAGATATACAAACCGATCCGTGATTTTATCAAAAAAAATCAGGACGAGCTGCTGAAGAAGAAAATGGGGTACTTCATTTGCAATGAGAAACCGAAGGAAACCGAAGCGATTATTGAGCGAAACATTCCCGTCGGCTTAAAGGATTCGGCAGTCTGCATCGAATCGTTTGGTGGGTATAAAGCCTATGCAGCACCTAAGGAAGGCACCGACCTGTACAAGGGAATTTTCGTGGATCGAATCAAAGCTTTTTCCGATAAATTCGTTACCAGTACTCCTGATGATTGATATGAATATGTAATAACCTACAGCCCCATCAGAGATTTCACAATCTTTGACGGGGCTTTCTTTGTTAAACTTGACATTTTGCCAAACTATCGTATACATTTGTATACAAAGATAGTTCGTATACGAATGTATACGACAAACTCTGAGGAGGCGTTGTTAAGTTGCGCGAGGGAAGACATAAACATAGAGAGAATCACGGACATCGAGAGCATCCGGAAACCCGCGGTGGACAAGATCAAGATGCGACTGGCAAGCAACGGCCCCATAGCGCGCAAACTTTTCGCCGGGGCCGGGCCATAGCTTTTCTTGAAAAACTGAACATCAAGCGTTCGACTTTGCAGCGGCAGCTCGAGCAGCCGGAATTTGAATCCATAAAGCAGGTCATCAGCGGGGAGCTGAAAGCGACCGATGCGATTATTCAGGAATTCATCCACACTTTCGAGCTTCGCGAAGCTATTTCAGATAACGATCCCAACAATAAAGGAGCCGATGAATCCCATGACAATAACTGAAGCCATCAAAAACCGCAGAACCATCAAAGCCTTTAAACCGGATTCCATTTCGGAGGATGATTTGCTCTCCTGGTTGGAAGCGGCAAGCTACGCGCCAAACCACCGCTTGAACGAACCGTGGGGAATTCTTGTCATTGGTCCAGAGACGAGATCCAAACTGAACCATAAAAAGGACTTTGGCGGAGCGCCTGTTGTCCTTGCCATCGTATCCAAGCCTGCAGGGACTCCATTCGAACGGGATGAAAATATTATGGCCGTTTCATGTTTCGTGCAGAACTTTATGTTAGCCGCGCATGAAGCCGGGGCGGGCGTCTATTGGTCTTCGATGGGGAACTTACCGCAAAATCGCGAGATTCTCGGCGTGGAGCAAGATTATGATGTCGTAGGCGTTCTTGGTGTCGGTTATCCGGCGGAAGTACCGGCGGCCAAACCGAGAACTCCGATCTCTTCCAAGATCACACATTTAGCATAACGGCCGTACATGTGAGAAGGCCCGTCCGAACAACGAATCGTTCGGGCGGGCCTGATTTATGATTGTGGATCAGATGACCTGAAGTACAAAATGAAGAACGAAGAGAAGCGATATAAAATAGAAGAGTGGCTTCACTTCGCGCCATTTGCCGACAGCCACATGAAATAGCGAGTAGCTAATGAAACCGATCGCGATTCCGTCCACGATGCTATGCATGAGCGGAATGAAGGCGATGATGAAGAAGGCAGGCAATCCCTTTTCCATGCTTTCAAAGGAAATGTTGCGCACCGAAGGCATCATCAAACCACCGATGAAAATTAGGATCGGCGCGACAGCCTGATCCGGAACGAGCGTGATCACGGGCATCGCAATCAACGAAATCAAGAACAGAATCCCCGTGAACGCTGATGTCCAGCCTGTTCTACCTCCGGATGAAATCCCTGCAGCGGCTTCAACAGTGGAGACGGTAGGACTTGTTCCAAAGATACCGCTAAGAAAAACGGAGAACGAAGTAGCTTGCATGGCTTGCTTAAAGCGTTCAGGTTTTTCGCTCATGTTCAGTTGAGCGTTAATGAGTCCTACATTCTCGAACACGATAACGAGAGTGAGTGAGAAGACGGCGACAATCAACGTGGTGACAGGCAAGCCTTTAAATGTCAGATGCCCGAAAACTTCACCGTAGGATGACCAGGTAAAGCCGCCAAGGCTGCTTCCTGCCGATGGCTTAATGCCGAACAAAAAGGCAAGCACTGTTCCGCCGATAATGGACAGCAGCAAATTGCCGGGCACCTTCCGCATGTACAAAATGCAGGTCAAGGCTAAAGTGGCAAGTGTAACGATGACACCGGGGTTCCCGAACGATTGCACGGCGATCACTGAAGCGCTATCCGGTAGAATGACGCCGCCTTTATGCAAGCCGATCAGGACCAGCATAAGTCCGATACCTACAGAAATTGCTTCTTGCAACGATGCGGGGATGGCTTCACGCAACTTCCCGACGAGAGAGGTCAAGCTAATAGCTAAAAAACAAATGCCCGACATCATAGACACCGCCAAAGCTTGCTGCCAAGTTAATCCCATACCTTGAACAAGCGTGTACGTGAACATGGCATTAATCCCCATGCCGGGAGCGATAATCAGGGGAGCTTTACCCCATAAAGCCATTACAAAACACCCAACCGCCGATGCAAGAATTGTTGCGATAATTCCCGCTTCCTGCGGGATGCCGGCATCCGCCAATATCGATGAATTGACGATTATAATATAGACGATCGCAAAAAAAGAAACGGTTCCTGCCAAAGCTTCCCGTCGCCAAAAGCTTGGGGCAAAGCGGGGAGTTGAATTAGGTGATACAGGCTCCTTTGTGTGCGATGGTATCTGTTTCTTTTGGTGGACCAACCATAAACCTTCCTTTCATTGTAACCCCTCACCCAACCCTTTCAAGAAATATGAAAGAAAGACGGCTAAAAGCCGCATGAGATATATCATACCATATTAAATTTAGTCTTGACACTTCGGGGATATGTCGTATACATTTGTATACATAAGCGGTTGTATACAAATGTATACATCCGAATAAAGGAGCGAAATGATGTACATAGAAGGTGAAATGAATGTGGAAGCTTAAGCGATTTATGAAGCCTTATTGGCTGTGGTGCTTATTGGCGCCTCTTCTGATGGTGGTCGAGGTGATTATGGATTTGATGCAGCCAGCGTTGATGGCGAGTATTGTCAATCAAGGACTCTTAACGAACAATTTGGAGCATATCAAATCCACGGGATTGATGATGCTGGGTGTGGCCCTTGTCGGCCTGATCGGCGGGGTAGGCTGTACCGTGTTTTCGAGCATCGCCTCCCAAAGTTTCGGCAACGATTTGCGAATCACGCTGTTTGAGCACATCCAGACCTTCTCGAATCGAAATCTGGACCGTCTGAAGACGGGTTCACTGATTACCCGATTGACGAACGATGTGGGGCAACTTCAGACGTTTGTGCAAATGATCCTGCGCACGTTAGTCCGTTCACCGCTCCTGCTTGTCGGCAGCCTGGTGATGGCGATACGAATCAGTCCGTCGTTGACGCTTATCCTGTCCGTATCCGTCCCGTTGTTATTCATCATTTTTTATGCAATCATTCGGCTTTCCTTTCCTTTATTCTCAAAAATGCAGGAGAAGTTAGATAGCGTCAACACGGTGTTACAGGAAAATCTGTCGGGCATCCGGGTGATCAAAGCCTTCGTTCGGGCAAAAGAAGAACAAAAGCGGTTTAATGCGGCTAATACGGCCTACACCGGCAACGCGATCAAAGCGATCCGCCTCATGGCGTAATATTCCGCTTATGATGCTGGTCCTGAACGCCAGCATTGTAGCGGTATTGTGGTTCGGCGGGCTTAAGAATTGGAATGGAGAGCTTCCTGTCGGTGATTTGATTGCTTTCATTAATTACGTCACACAGCTATTGATGTCGATGATGATGCTGAGCAATTCGCTTACCTTTGTGTCCAGGGCGAAGGTGTCGGCGGACCGGGTGAACGAAGTGCTCGGCGCCGTCAGCGAAATTTCCGATGCGCCGTCGGCGAAGACCGAAGTGATCCGCTCCGGCCGGATTCAATTCAATCATGTATCTTTCGCATATAACTCAACGGACGAAAATCTAGTTTTGGAGGATATCCACTTTACGGCCGAACCCGGAAAAACGGTGGCCATTCTTGGCGCTACCGGGGCAGGGAAGTCAACGCTCGTAAGCCTCATCCCCAGGCTCTATGAGGTTTCATCCGGTTCCATTATGATTGATGGAACCGATATCCGCGATATTAGCCTGGACCATCTCCGCAGCGAGATCGGTTTTGTGATGCAGCAGAGTATTTTGTTCAGCGGCACCATCCGCGACAATATCCGGTATGGCCGACCGGACGCTACCGAAGAGGAAGTGGTGCAAGCGGCTATAACCGCCGAAGCACACGGTTTCATCACCGGCCTTCCTCAAGGGTACGATACCTTGCTTGGTCAGCGAGGCATCAATTTGTCCGGCGGGCAAAAGCAGCGGCTGTCCCTTGCGCGGGCTCTGTTGATCCGTCCTAGAATCCTCATCATGGACGACAGCACAAGTGCCCTGGATGCCGCAACCGAGGCCCGAATCAGGCAACTGCTGAGAGAGCAGATGCAAAACAGCACGAGTATACTGATCGCTCAGCGGGTTTCTTCGGTCATCGACGCCGATGACATCCTGATCCTGGAGAATGGCCGCATCGTATCCCGAGGCACTCACGAAGAGCTGATGCAAAGCAGCGAAATTTACCGGGATATCCGGCAGTCGCAGCTGAAAGGAGAGGAGACGTCCCATGTCTAGCGTAAATAACCGCGCGCAGATCCCGATTCCCGGGCGTCCCGGCGGATTGGGCGGAGGTCCGCATGGCGGTCCTGGGGGAGGTCCCGGGCGAGGTGCCATACCGATTGTAAGGGCCAAAAACCGCGGAGCTACGATCAAGCGAATTTGGGCTTATTTAAATCGTCAGCGGGCCGGACTGATTGTGGTATATGTGTTCACTGCGCTAAATGCGATCGTTGCCCTCATCGGGCCCTATCTGCTCGGAACGGCCATTGATACTGCGGTCATTCCCGGCGATTGGGACAAACTGGTCCGGTTTTGTCTGCTTTTAATCGGCATTTATTTGTTAGGGAGCGTTGTTGCTTGGGTGCAGGCGTATGTCATGACTTCCGTATCGCAGAATACGGTGTTTGAGCTGAGGCGCGATCTCTTTGCCAAGTATCAGGAGTTACCGGTGCAGTTTTTTGATACGCATTCGAGCGGGGAACTCATGAGCCGGGCCACCAACGATATCGATAACGTATCGAATACGTTGAACCAAAGCGTGACCCAGCTGCTAAACAGCCTCATCACGCTGAGCGGCTCACTCGTGATTATGCTCTCGTTAAGCCTTCCGCTTACGGTTGTGGCCTTGATTACGATTCCGCTTGTTCTGCTGGCAAGCCGAAAAATTACGGGCTTGAGCCGGGTTTATTTCAAAAATCAGCAACGGCATCTTGGCGAGCTTAACGGATTTATCGAAGAGACGATTAGCGGTCAGAAAGTGGTGAAACAGTACCGCAGGGAAGAGATCGAAGTTCGACGGTTCCGCAGCATCAGCGGGGAGCTGAATAAGGTCGGAATCAAGGCGCAAATCGTATCCGGCCTTGTAGGCCCGGTTATGAACCTGATCAACAATTTGAACTTTGCCCTCATAGCCGGAGTGGGCGGGTGGATGGCGTTTCACGATATAGTTACTGTGGGCGTCATCGTCAGCTTCCTTAACTATTCCAGGCAGTTCGGCCGGCCAATCAATGAGCTGGCTAACCAATACAACCTGATCCAGTCTGCCATCGCCGGTGCGGAGCGAGTGTTTGAAGTCATGGATATGCCGTCCGAATACGGGGATGACAAAGAGAGCGAACTGCCCCGACTGAGTGGGGAAGTCAAATTCGACAACGTATCTTTCGGCTATAAGCCGGATGCGCCGATTCTGCGCAGGGTGACATTCGAAGCGAAGCCGGGCGAGAAAATCGCGCTTGTCGGACCGACAGGAGCCGGGAAAACGACGATCGTCAATCTGTTGACCCGGTTTTACGAAATCCATGGCGGGAATGTATTTATCGATGGCCGGGAGATCCGGGATCTGGACAAAAATGCGCTGCGCAGACAGCTCGGGATGGTGCTTCAGGATGCGCATGTATTCTCGGGAACGATCCGCGACAATATCCGCTTCGGTCGGCTTGATGCGACCGACCGGGAGGTGGAAGAGGCTGCCCGGCTTGCCAATGCGGAGAGATTCATCGCAAGGCTGCCGCATGGCTATGATACGATGCTCGAATCGGAGGGCAGCAATCTGAGCCATGGACAGCGCCAGCTTCTGACGATTGCTAGAGCGATTCTGTCCGATCCGGCCATCCTGATCCTGGACGAAGCAACGAGCAGCGTAGATACGCGGACGGAAATGCAGATCCAGCATGCGATGAAGACCTTGATGAAGGGGCGCACCAGTTTCGTAATTGCACACAGGCTTAGCACGATCCGTGATGCGGACCGTATTCTGGTCATCCAAAACGGAGAGATTGCTGAGCAGGGCAACCATGAACAGCTTCTAGCGTTGTCGGGAGTTTATCACGAACTATACAACAGCCAGTTCAAGCAGGCGATTCAGGCGGACGCCATATAATGATCGCGCTCGCTTAAGTTTAATTATAGGAAGGACGGAAACGGCGCACAGCCGATTACCGTCCTTTTTTGCGTTAAATTCTTCATTTAAGTTTGGTTAAAGGTTTCGGACTTATTATACAAACATGGATGGAAGAAAGGAGGTGAAAGACATGAAACGTACTTCAATTCTAATCTCAATCGCAGTTGGTCTTGGTTCCATCCTTCTCCTTGCGGCATTGTTAAAAGTGAACATAGTCCCTATTAATGAAGGCATGCAGCATCGTCAAGCATGGCATGAACCTATGAGGTATGGACACCATGGTGTTCCCTTGCACATGAATTCCAACAATGCTGCAACTCCAGCTTCTGGTGCGAAACCGGTTTGGCACTTTGTGCTTCAAATCGCCGTTCTGCTCGGCGGGGTCACACTTTTCCTCAAGGGGAAAGGAGGGCTTAAATGGACAGGCGCTGTATTCGCCGTTCTGAGTACGATGAGTTTACTTACACCCCTTTGGGGCCTGGTTGTGTTGATCATCGCTTTTTTACTGTACAGAAGGATCGAAAACAACCGTAAATATATATCCCCTCAAGCTATAAACGTATACCCGTCTTTCGTGGAAACCACGGAAAGCCGGGGCCGGTTTTTGGATGAGTGGGAACGCAAACAACATAAGGAGGAATGAATTTCATGGGTATTTTTACAAGAATAAAAGATATCGCCGCAGCCGATACACACCGCTTGCTTGATTTAGTGGAAGATCCGGTCAGTATGGCTAAACACTATATCAGACAGCTTGAGCAGCAAATCGACCAGGCCCGTTTAGCGCTGGAGAAACAGCTCGCCGCTGAACAACAATACGATCTGCTGGTTGCCAGAACCGGACAAATGATCGATAAACGTACGCGCCAGGCCGAGCTCGCCGTCGAACGGGAGGAAGAAGATATCGCCAGGCTGGCCATCCAGGAGAAATTAAGCCACTCAAAACTGATGCAAACCTATTTGGAGCAGCGCGAAGTTATTCGGAAACAGGTCCAGGCCTTACAAGAGGAGATCGCCCGCCTATTGGATTTGCATAAAGAGCTGAGTGATAAGCTGAACTTCCTGCTGGCACGCAGTCAAGCTGCAGCCGCCTTAAGGGCAACGGTCGCAACGGCTTCGCCCGGCGACATTAGTAAGATTTCGCGCGGATTTGACCGCATGGAACAAAAAATCATGACCCTCGAATCCGGCTTACTTGCCTATCGGAGTATGGATCAAAGCAATGCACGGCTGACAGGTTGGTCGGAACAGGATGAAGTGGAAAGTGAGCTGGCAAGACTTAAAGCCGTGAAACAGACTCAATAATAAACTTGAATAATCAGGAGGAATTATCATGAAAAACAAAGCGATAACAGCAAGTGCGCTGGCATTGGCTATTACACTAGGCGGAGGAGCGGTGCTTGCCGGACAAGCGTTTGCCGCTTCGGATTCAAACATTACGAGCTCAACATCGTCCGCAACACAAAGAGCGGATAAGGGAACATTAAAAGGGAAAGGCGGGCATCATGGAATAGGATTAAAACTTGACGATACGGCGATTGCCGCCCTTTTCGCTATGACTGAAACCGAATTGGAGACGGCAGAGCGTTCGGGGAAATCTCTGGCTGCGGTGGCCGAAGAAAAGGGGATCTCGCTTCAATCGGTGATTGATCTTGTAGCCAAACAGCTTACGGCGCGCCTTGATCAGAAGCTGTCGGACGGAAGCTTAACCCAGACTCAATATGATACCGAAAAGGCTAACGTTACGGAGAAAGCAACCAAGCTTGTGAACCGTGAGTTGACGGGTAAAGCAAGCCTTGGCGGACACGGTGGGGCAAGAATCGATGAGGAAGCCGTCGCAGAACTGCTTGGTATATCAACCAGCGACTATGAGACCGCCAAGCATGCCGGTAAGTCGATGGCGGCATTGGCGGAGGAGAAGGGCGTTGCTTTGCAATCGGTCGTGGAGCTCGTAACGAGCCAGCTAACTACGGCGCTGGATAAGTAATTGGCAGATGGCAAGATAACGCAGTCTCAATATGATACTGCCAAGACCAAACTCGCGGCAAAAGCACTCGAAATCGTGAATGGAACGCGTTCGGATAAAGCCGGCCATCACGGTCACGGTTCCCGGTCAGGCACAGTGAATGATACTGAGAAGACAACGGAAGGCTGAACCTCAAACCTCCATCCTCCTGCTTATTACAAGGCAGGGGGATTGTTTTTGATTATGGACTTTTATTATGGCAGCTAATTCGGTCTACACAAATATCATCAGTTGCGTTTTGACAGATCGATGTAATTGGGGTTATTATAGACACATTAAGTCTTTGATTGATCCGTTAAATAATTCGGGAGTGATTAGGTTTGTCTAATTATAGATAATTTATATCTATAATATCTACAAAAAGAAATGGAGGTTTCAAGTTATGAACTATCATTGTGCCATTATCGGCGGCGGTCCGGCAGGATTAAACGCAGCGCTCGTGCTAGGCAGAGCAAGAAAGGACGTTGTTTTGTTTGACGACAGCCAACCGAGGAACGGGGTAACTCATGCGTCGCATGGGTTTATTACACGGGATGGAGTTACACCCGCCGAGTTTCGGCGGATCGCCTACGAGGAGGTGCTCAAATACCCTTCGGTCCGGCATTGGAATTCCCTGGTGACCGATATTCAAAGAACCGATCATGGTTTCGCTCTTCGTACTTCATCGGGTGTATTGGTTCAGGCGGACAAAGTGATTTTAGCGGCTGGCTTAAAAGAAGTATTGCCCGAAATTGAGGGGGTTTCCGAATTTTACGGGAAAAGCCTATTTAATTGCCCCTTCTGCGATGGATGGGAGCTGCGGGATCAACCGCTCGTAGTCGTCTCGGAAACGCCGGGAATATTTCACAAGGTGAAATTGCTGCTTAACTGGAGTTCAGATTTGGTCGTGTGCACGAACGGTCATGATATCTTGACGGACGAACAGCGAGCACAGCTTGCTTCAAAAGGAATTGCCGTCGTCGATACTCCGATCACCGCATTTTCCGGGGAAAACGGATTGCTGGCAAGGGTGAAATTCGCAGACGGATCAGAGCTTGAACGAAGCGGAGGTTTTATCGACCCTGCATTACTTCCTAAAGCCGATTTTCATGAAGCGCTGGGGTATGAAACTGCTCCGGATGGAGGGATTGCAACGGATGCAATGGGCAGAACTAACGTTTCCGGCATATACGCGGCCGGGGATTCAGCGTATGTGATGCCTTCGCAATTGATTTATGCCGCAGCCTCAGGCAGCAAAGCGGCAGTAGCTGTCATAGCGGACATGACGGAAGAGGAGTGGAAATAAAAAATGAGTTATAAAAAGCGCCTCGGGATGCCTGAGCTCACCGGTAAGCCGGGGCTGGAAGTATTAGCTATGCTGAGCCCCCAACCGGGAGAACGAATTCTGGATGTGGGCTGTGGGAACGGGGACTTGACCTCCGCCATTGCGGCTGCGGGCGCAATCCCTACCGGAATTGACCTGTCCGAGGAAATGGTAGGCCGAGCCAGACTGAAGTACCCGGGGCTGGATGTTTTGGTCGAAAACGCATGCCAATATAGGACGGATGTCCAGTTTGATGCCGTCTTCTCGAATGCAGCCTTACACTGGATTCTGGATGCACCGGCCGTGGTGCGTACGATCTGGTTAGCGCTGCGGGAGGGCGGCCGATTCGTGGCCGAATTCGCCGGGAACGGTAATGTCGAGGTACTTACTTCCGCGATAAAGCAGGCACTGGAGGAATATGGTTATGCTTGGGAGGGACGGAATCCATGGTACCATCCCACCATTGGAGAGTATGCGAGCCTGTTGGAGCAGGCCGGTTTTCGCGTCGCCTCTGCCCAGCACTTTGACAAACTCACGCCGCTCAAGGGGAATTTAGGAATCCGGAACTGGCTGGACAGTTTCGCCACCTATTTTTTCCCGGACGTTACCCCATCTGATAAAGAATCTATCTATAGCTTCATAGAATCTGCCGCAAAGCCGCGTCTTGAACTGGATGGACAGTGGATGATAGATACAAGCCGGTTGCGTGTATCAGCAATCAAAGTTTGATCCTTCGGTCAAAACTTTGTAAGATGAGGGAGAAGGAACTCCCCACGGCGGCAATGGAAGTTCTAGTCTACTAAGGAACTCAGGAAATGTGGGGAACTTTCGGTAGGTTCCCTTATTTTAAACCGCGCCCAGCGCGGTTTTTTTGAAGCGTTTACTACATATTAGGAGTGATATTTTTGCTAACCAAGATCAGCCTTGAAGGCGAATGGAAGCTGCAATTAGATGAGAGAAAACAGGGACTGAATCTGCCGTTTCAAGATGTCATCAATCTGCCTGGTACGACGTCGCATGCCCGCAAGGGACCGAAAAACGAAAATGTATTGATCGGCGCCTTGACGGATGAATACTTGTTTGAAGGACAGGCGTGGTATTCGAAGGAAATCACGATTCCGGAAGAGCTTGCAGGAAAGAACTGTTCTTTGTATTTGGAACGCACCCGGATGACGAAGGTTTGGCTGGACGGCCGGGAGATCGGCAGCCGCAACAGTCTGAACACCGCACATATTTACGAGTTGGAGAAGCTTGAAGCAGGCAGCCACACCATTACCGTCCGGGTTGATAATACCGATTATCCGACCAAAGGCGGGCACTTAACTTCCCCGGATACGCAAACAAACTGGAACGGCATCACCGGTCGCCTGGAGCTTCAATTCTTCGGTGACTCGTCTTTGAGCGACATTCGCCTTACTCCGGATTTGGCTGCCCGCTCTGTGCGGGTCACCGGTTTGTTGAAAGGGGCAACGGAGGGAACGGTTGATGTTGTTGCCGAAAGCTTTAACAGCAAGAAATTACACTCGGCTCCGCAGCAAGAGTTTGCCGTATCGGAAGGGGAGTTCTCCTTCGTCTATGAGTTGGGTTCCGATGCGCTGCTTTGGAGCGAATTCGAACCTAACCTTTATAATGTAAGTCTTGTCTTGAAAGATGGAGAAGCGGGAGTAGCCGACCGTCATGAGTTGATATTCGGTCTTAAGGAATTTAAAGCGGCTGGCGACAAGTTTACCATTAACGGAGAGAAGACATTTCTTCGCGGCAAGCATGACGGCCTGATTTTCCCATTGACCGGATACGCGCCTACGGACGTAGAAGAATGGCTGAGGATCCTTGGAATCGCTAAATCTTACGGCATGAATCATTATCGTTTTCACACTTGCTGTCCGCCGGAAGCGGCCTTTACCGCCGCGGATATGCTCGGGATTTACATGGAACCGGAGTTGCCGTTCTGGGGAACGATCACGGAAGAAGCCGATGAGGGACATAACCAGGCGGAACAGGATTATCTGATCAGTGAGGGGTATGAGATTCTGCGGGCTTTTGGCAATCACCCTTCCTTTGTGATGATGTCACTGGGCAACGAACTCTGGGGGAGCAGAACGAAGATCGACTCCATTCTGAAAGAATACAAAGCATTCGACGACAGACATTTGTACACGCAAGGCTCCAACAACCATCAGTTCATGCCGGAGATTCTGGAACATGACGATTTCTTCTGCGGCGTGCGTTTTTCACGGGACCGGTTGTTCAGAGGCTCCTATGCGATGTGCGATGCTCCGCAGGGTCATGTGCAAACCGACTATCCAAGCACGATGAAGGATTATGACGATCAGATCGTTCCACCGGACTTCGGAAAAGAGGCAGACTCGGACGATAAGGCCGGAGGGTCCATTCAGATCCAGTACGGCACCGAGGCCAAGACGGTGGAAGCCGGAGACACCTCCGGAGAATGGATCCCACAAATGCCGGTGGTCTCTCATGAGATCGGTCAATATGCGACGTTTCCGAATTTTGAGGAGATCGACAAATATCAAGGCTCGCTCAAAGCCGAGAATTTCAAAATCTTCCGCGAACGTCTGGAGAGCAAGGGGCTGGGTCATCTTGCCGGTAAATACTTTGAAAGCTCGGGACAGTTGGCGGTTGCCTGCTACAAGGAAGAACTGGAGGCCGCGTTCCGTTCCCGGAGACTTGCCGGGTTCCAACTGCTGGATCTACAGGATTTTAGCGGTCAAGGAACCGCATTAGTAGGCGTGCTGGATGCTTTTATGGATTCCAAAGGAATGATCACGCCGGAGGAATGGCGCACATTCTGCAGCGACGCCGTCCTGCTGGCCAGGTTCCCAAAATACAACTATGTCGCAGGGGAACGCTTCATTACCGCCGTCGAGCTGAGCTGGTTCCGGAGCGGGACGCCCGGCAATCTGTCGTTACATTGGGAGCTCTCCGCGGAAGACGCAAGACTTGCGGAAGGATCCGCTGAAGCGAACATTCAGGCGGGATCAAATTACATCGACATCTGCCAGTTGACGGTTGACCTGCCCGTGGTCCACCGGATGACTCCTGCGAAATTATCCTTATGGATCGAAGGAAGTGACATCCGCAAATCATACGATCTTTGGATTTATCCGCAGCTCATCGGAAGCAGAATTGACGAAGACGAAATCAACTTATTCGAGGAGCTTTCCGATGAAGCACTGGCGCTTCTGGAGCAAGGTAAGAACGTGTTGCTGATGCCGAAGCCGGAATCTCTCGAGAATGCCATTGAGGGGACTTACTGTACGGATTTCTGGTGCTATCCGATGTTCCGGTCCATCTCCGAAAGCATGAACCGTCCGGTGCCTGTCGGTACCATGGGTCTGTTGATTGAGAATACTCATCCTGTGTTCCGTGATTTCCCGTGCGAAGAACATTCCACTTACCCTTGGTGGAGCATTGTCCAAAATTCGAAGTCGATCATCATGGACGGAACCGACCGTGAATGGAACCCGATCGTACAGACGATCGACAACTTTGAGCGCAATCACAAACTTGGCTTCCTGTTTGAATGCAGGGTAGGTCAAGGTAAGCTCCTCGTTTGCGCCCTGGATGCAAGTAAGGCGGGCGAAACGCCGGAGGGAAGACAGTTCTTGTCGAGTTTGGCCGGTTATATGAGCTCGAACGAATTCAATCCGCAGTATAATGTCAGTGCTGCCGAGCTTCGCGAGTTGATCCGATAAGACGGAATCTTCTGCTTAAGTTTTCAGACTAAGATAATAGAAACAGCCCGGTAGAACGAATCTATCGGGCTGTTTTCTATGCATTCCTATCATTTCCCAAGACAAAGCTCCATGCTTCGACGACAGATACGGGCGCTTTCCGGCTCTTGTCTCCGCCGCCTTCTTCCGTCCAGAGCGGAGGATAATAAGCAAATACTTCGCCTTCCCGGAGCCGGCTTGTATTCTCTCGCCATTCTTGCCAACGAAAAGTTTGATAGAACTGCTCCAGATCGCCTTCCGCGAGCCAGCCGAGGAACCCGGAATATGGAAGCTCCGTAGATTCCCACTCCAACGTATCCGGCGCGAAATAGTGGATTAATCCGCTGCCGCCAAATTTGCCCGTATCCAGCGCAAAAAAAACGCCTGCCGCATCATAAGCGACCACAAGCATTCCTTCAAGCGGTTCGACTACGTTGTTGTCCGACAATCCATTCCACGTATTCAAACTGCCGAAGATTCCTGGACTCCCCGATCCGAGCAAATGAATCCAGCCCCCGTCCCACAATATGCCACCCGCCTCGAAAGCAACCGCTCCTAAATAGGACTTTGTGCTTACTTGTAGCTGATATAGCGTGTCCTCCGCGGACGACCGCTCGGCGGGGAGAATGACATATGGATTAGTCCCTTTGCCCAAAAGCTCAACAATTTCTTCCCATGCGTGATGTTCCTTATCGATCAGTTCCGCCGACGTTAATGCATGCAAAGTCAACATTCCTTTCCTAATTTCTGCATATTTCGTACCTTTCGCTTCCTTGCTTTTCCAGTGTATCATGAATAGAATCGCGGTTTAAATAATAGATGGAAGGAAGAAACTGATGGATCCCAAAGCCAAGAAAATACTGATGAACGCCTTTTGGACCTCCGGACGTTGGAGAGACGGCGGAGCTTTTTATACAGAAGAAGAGTTCCAGTATGCAAAAAGTAAAGGAGTCATGTTTGACCCGTTCACCTGTAGTCATGATGAATGCGTTAGCAGGATCAATGAGTTGCATAAGGGGCAGATCACGAAAGAGAAGGCGGTACGATCCTTTCTACATAGTCTTTCCACGCGCAAGGTCTATTTGCGGAGCGCTTTGTCCAGCTTTGCGCTTACGCGAGATTTACCTATACATACATATGCACAGCGGCCGGCGGAGCAGCCAGGATATAGTGCTTGCGGTGATTGCAATGACAGTAGGCTAATGGCGGATGAACAGTATATCGACGAAGATTTAAACGTACTTAATTTCGAACGGATCAAATGGGGAGGCGTCCGCTTAAATTGGTTAGCTTATTGCTTGATGGACCTTGAGTTTCTCGCCAAGTCAGATGAGTTTGAGGTCACAGGCGAAGACGTGGCGATCTTAAAGCAAATGTTTGATGCGGTAGATGCTTGCGGCGATAAGGAAGCGGCAAGGCAGTTAGAGAAGCGCTGGAAGCTTGTTCTTCCTTCCAATCAATATGAGAGAGACGTCGTGATGGAAATTTGGGGATACATAGGCTTGCTGGAGTCCAAAGACGATTACCGTAAAGAACGCGGGCGGGGCACCGATTTTAATTCGATGGCCACCTGGAGAGGTGAGGACGGTTACTCCAGTGAAATAGCGGAGGATTATTTTGGCGAGTATTTGTGAGGTCCCATGCTTGTGAATGCATTTCTTTTCTTTGATTCATAAGAAAGTTTGCGGCTGTGTGTTTTGTAGGAGGAGGAGAGAGAATGAAAAAAATAAAATCCGCAATTATTGCTAACTTGGTCTTTTTTATTCCGGCCATCATTTTAAGCACGTTTGTTTGGAAAGATTACAGTGGTTACATGACAAATATTGATGACCATCTACCATCCATGTCGGGCATTTTTATGATTGACGAGGGAAAAAGGGTGGTCGGGGTATCCGACGAAAATGACGGAGGCTATACTACGGCTTATTTGTTTGATGCGACAAACGGGATATTGCTCAAAGAGGTGAAACTGCGCACCAATATTCATGGTGAGCTAGGGGCTGTTTCTTATCAGCAGAACGGGGTGATCCTTCCGACTTATGACGACAGCTTAGGACTCCAACTCAATTATTTTACGCGGTCAGGGGAGATGGAGGAGCTCGCTCAAGGAAAGCTTCGCATTCCTGCATTTTTGAGCTCGGGTACATATGAATGGCGCGGAAGACTGATTATTTCGGGTGAGACGGCGGAGTCCGTTCCGTACATAGCCCAAGTGAAAGCCGGGCAGCTTGAAA
The DNA here is from genome assembly GCF_038009185.1 of Paenibacillus sp. FSL R5-0407. Taxonomy (NCBI): domain Bacteria; kingdom Bacillati; phylum Bacillota; class Bacilli; order Caryophanales; family Paenibacillaceae; genus Paenibacillus; species Paenibacillus sp. FSL R5-0407. The sequence continues at coordinate 932,335 of NZ_JBBPAX010000001.1, forward strand.
CGATATCATTGGATTCCCCATCTCTACTTCCGGCCAGGCCTGTCCACGTTATGGAGGTCCATGGAAGCTTTGAGAACGACAAAGCGGTTCCTATGTTTGAAATTGACTTAAAAGACGATAGAACTGCGCTCGTAAGCGGGATTTTCAACAAGGCAAATCTGCCGTCCGTGGTTATTAAGAATGAGGAGGAAGGTTCCTTCGCCGCACAGGATCGGGCCGCCGCAGAATTCGCCAAGGAGTTTGGCATCAATAATTCGAAGCTGATTCGGGAGGATTCCAATTATCCGGAAACGGCCAAGTTTTACAATGCCAATGAGAATCAATGGGGTGCGGAAGTCCCTACACCACAACCTGTTTATCAAGCGCGTGTATTCTTGCTGAATGATCAAGAAGTATTGATTGCAGGTTCGACGACGGAAGATGAATTGAACGGTACCGTTCTGGGTTATCTGTACAATGAGAAGACCGGGAATTTCACCGATGTTACTAGTCTTCTGGAACAGCTTACATACGAGGATTTAACAAATGAAGATACCTCATTTTTTAAGGAACCGGAAAGTAACATCCTCTACTTAGCGGAACGAGAATCACCTGCTTCGGGCGCATTCGATTTGGAGGCCCGGGAATTGAGGTTTCTGAAGGGAGAACATGTTGAAGGTTGGCTGGTCGGAATAGGCGAGGATGTAAAATCGCTGCAAAGCTTCTGGAGTTACGTCAAAGAGGGAGGACCGCTTATCCTCAATTGGGTGATTTGGCTTTTGATACCCATTCTATCCATCCTTGCGCTTGTCTTACTTCCAATGATATCGATGAGGTCGAATGCCCGAAAGATCTCTCAGGGGCAGCAGCTTCCGGGTACGATCTCCCGGATGGAAGAAACGGGCACGTACATCAACGAATTGCCGCTGGTCCGGTTTACTGTCCGGTTTGAGGATGAGGGCCAGATGAAAGAGGTCACGATCAAGAAGGTCATTTCATACTTGAATGACATTAAAGTCGGCGATTCCGTGCTTATCAGTTATAACCGGAAAAAGCATAAAGCCGTGTTTGTAACCGGGGAGAACATACAAGAGCAAGCGAAGCCGGACGTCATTAAAGACGCGGTGTTGAGCCGCATTGAGGTTTTGGGTGCAGTAAACCGCGGCCAGGCGCTCCAGCTTCATTTTAAAGCCGAAGGCCGTAATTATGCCGTCCCGGTCGTTCAGCCTCCAGGGTTTGAATATCGTGTTGGTGAAAAAGCAAATTTGGTGTTGATTCAAGGGATGACGAGAATTCACAGCTATGGTAAGTTAGCGCCGGTTTTTCGGAATCGGAGCAAATTACGCTGGAAGGCGAAGTGATTGCTACCGAAGAATATCCGGTGACGGTCGGAAATCGGCAGCTTATGATCCTGGAGGTTATGGTTTCCGAGGGCAATGTAAGCTTCCGAAAGGTCAACAGCCTGTTTGTACCAAAAGGGCTGCCTGTGAAAGCAGGGGTGGTCATCCCGGTTACCATGAGAAAGGACGACTTCAAGAAAGAGTTTGCCCTGCAAAAAGGAAAGCAGGGAGCGGCCAAAGTCGTGTCCGTCCAATTTTTCGGAACGCTTGGCGAACGGCCGTTGGCGGAGATCACCGTTGAGCGCGCCGGGATCGCATACCACATCAACCAGACGATTGAGCCGGTTTACGGAGTCGAGCCGGGCGATGAGTTGTGGATTGCCTATGACGAAGTTACCAGAGATGCAATCATTATTAATTATGAATCGAAGTGATCCAAAGGGGAGCTGGACGTGAATTGGGCGGAAGTCAGCAAGACGACCCTGCGCTCGATGGAACGACGGAAAGCCAGCGTTGGAAGGAACTTGGCGCAGCACTAAAAGAAAGACTGGAACAAATTCATCCAATTTAAATTCTATATTGATTGCAGGAGGTGTCGATCATGAACCCGGCTTCGGAAGTTTTCTTAAAGGACATATGGGATAGAATCATGGAGATTTACTTCAAGGAGAGTCAAAGAATACGCGATCTGAAAAACCACAGCAAGCTGCAGGCAGGAATCATGAACTATGTTCGGGTAGCCTGGAGAAAAGGAAAAACCAACTGGGAGCAAGGAAGGCTGCATATTGATGTTTACGAACCTTTCTCTTGGAGCGACGACTCTTATAAGTTTGAAGCAGGAGAGTATATCGAGGAATTGACCGATGAACAACTGACGGAAGAGGTATTTCCAGCTTTGTGCGAGCGGGTGGATCAACTGTTCAGGTCGGAGGAGCTCGGTCCCCGTTTTTTTGATTACCGGTTTGAAGTCGTGTTTGAATTTGAGCGCGATCAATCCATAATCACTTTGCACCGCAATTTGTTGAATGAAGCGAAGCTGCAGCAACTTCGGCAGTCGCTGGAGAATTTTATTCAGACCAAGATTCTTTCCGAACCTCCGGTTTTGCCGAATGAGCATGACATGTTCTTCTTCGCTCAGCATTTGATTAATCCGGATATGATGAAACAGGAAGAAGCAGTTATTGAGCCTTTGATCGGCCGGCTTTCGGACAAACTGAACATAAGTCAAAAACGTAAGAACGAGTGGATCCGGCACTATACGTCAGCTTTTAACACCTGGGCCAAGGAACATTTCTTGCCGCAGCATTTTGATTCTTCAGGTGATTATGGATTCGATTGGATTTTAAAGGAGGAGAAGGACCGCCGATTCGTTGTCGAAGGAGAACTGGATTTCTTCCTCTTTGTCGCTTTGAAGGTCGGATTTACCGAACCGGATACCCGGAAAAAGTATCTGGATTTAGCAGTCAAGCTGGGTTCGCAGCGGGCAGCGAATTATCTGAAGGTCGGCAGCGGTAAGTTTGAGAGTGTCTTGCGGAGTGAGCGGGTGGAATGCAGTAACAACGACGTCACGCAGCTGATCGAAGTCCGTATTCTATCCGAAGAAGTGGCGGCTTACGGTGAAGCCTTGAATTATATCATCAACCTTTTGCGCAAAGGGTTTCCTAAGAGTTACAGCCTGAAGCTGAAGAGCAGTCAAAAGCATTTTCTTCCGTTGAAAAAGCTGGCGAAGTCGAAGCTGCACCAGTTTTTCGCTAATGCGCTCACCTATCCGGCACTTTTTCCAAAAATAGCAGAATATGCAGATGTTGTGATGGAAGAGTATGCGTGGTACGGGGACGTGGAACCTGGAGAGAAATCAGTAATGCCGGGTACTTACGCGGTAATGGGCCTCGGTTTATACAGTGAATCTTTTTTCTCATTAGTGTGCCGCTATATGGAACTGGTGGATACGGAGCATCAAATGGTGCAGGATGACTATGCTGAAGCTTTTATTGAAGCCCACGGTCTAACAGCGGAGAATCTTCCAGTGTTGGTTACTATTTTACTCGGTGGCAATGAGGAAGGGAAATATGTAAAAAATGCAACGATCGACGATCCCGAGCTTGCAGGCGCGCTTGTCGATGTACTGAAAGAGAAGAAGGATTATGAGCGGGAGCTGGTACTGTATCGGTTGTTTAAGAGTGCGGATAAGCTTGCCGGAACTGCAAGAAAGGCGAAGCCGCCTTTAAAGGAACAATTGGAGCAACTCTTGGCGCTTTGGAAGCAATAGTCGTAGATAGAAAGAAGCCCGCGTTTGGCGCGGGCTTTTTGCTTGATGGTCACATTAATGTAAGCCAGACAGCAATGCCGTTTGTTATCGTGAAGATGAATCCGATCGAAATTCCCCAGATATGCTTCTTCTCCAAACCAAGTTCCCCGATTAAACGCGGCAGCAGCCATTTCAGTGCAATGAACGAGAAAATTCCTTGTATAACGCCCAAGAAGATCAGCTTCGTTACAGAAAGCAACTCTATTATGGTATAATTTGGGGGTTATAAATACATCCTGGATTACTATTAAAATACCTTTATATATGGAGTGGTCGTTTTGAAGAAGCTGATAACAGCAGCAGCTGTGTTGAGTGTGATGATATTTGCATCATCCGTTTATGCCGCCGAACCCGTAAAAATACTTATGAAAAATCAAACCGATGGCGCAACGACTGCGATTTCCTCCGATGTAAGTCCCGAAACTGTGAACAGCCGAACCATGGTACCTCTGCGTGTGATCAGTGAAAATTTGGGAGCTACGGTTAAGTGGTCGGATTCAAAAATCATACTCACAAATAGTAATGTCGAGGTAATATTACACCAGAATAGCAATAAAGCTGTGAAAAATGGAAAAGCAGTACTTTTAGATGCCAAGCCATATCTGAAGAATAATCGGGTTATGGTTCCGCTTCGTTTTATTGCAGAAACGTTTGGGTGTAAAGTCAGTTATAGCAACTTTGCAGTAACTGTGGAAACCAAACCGTTGATCATCGATGGTGTAAAGGTGAAAGCATTGCAACAGGAATACCACATGATTTTGGGTGGCGTAGTCAATCAAATCCATGGGAATACCTATAATGAAGCAATCTATAATATTTTTGTAGAAAACAAAGGTAAGAAAGTCGAAGCACCTCCTAATTATTCCTGGCGTAGTCACCTCCCACCTGGTTACTACTATAAAGCTGGACAATATGACTTTTTAGACCAAGAAGGGAATAGCATATTACGGTTTGATGTTTATTCCTTAATTCGTTCGACGGATAGTGATCGTGACCCCGAGGTTTTAATTCATCAAGCGAATGAGAACCAATGGTATATGTTTAACTACAAAGCGCTTTTAAATATTCTAAAGTTAATTGATACAGCAGCAATGAACGGGTTTCTAACGGAGATTAGCAATGACGTTCCATAAAAGCAGCGGCAAACCACAGACTTTATTTAACAGTCTTGGTTTGCCGCTGCTTCTTTTAATACTCTATTTTGACCGACTGCTAACGCTGCAAACTTAGTCCATTAGAAGCGATGACATCTTTGTACCAGAAGAAAGATTTCTTGCGATAACGCTCCAGGGTACCGGTATGGTCATCGTTGCGGTCTACATAAATGAGACCATAACGTTTGCTCATTTGTGCAGATGAGGCGCTCACCAAGTCTATACAACCCCAAGAAGTATACCCCATCACTTCAACTCCGTCTTTGATCGCCTCACCGACCTGAACCAGGTGATCGTTCAAGTACTTGATCCGGTAATCATCGTGAACAGTGGGCTTGCCATCTTCACCCGTAATTAACTCATCTTTGGCTCCAAGGCCATTCTCAATTACGAAGAGCGGCTTCTGGTACCGATCGTAAAACATATTGAGCACATAGCGCAGACCTTGGGGATCAATTTGCCAACCCCAGTCACTTGTCTCCAGATACGGGTTAGGCACCCCGTTGAACAAATCGGTTGGTTTGCGATTGCTTTTATCCGACGATTCACAAATGCTCACATAATAGCTGAAGGAAATGAAATCTACCGTGTGTTTTAGAATTTCGGCATCTCCCGGTTCCATATGAATCTCAATATTATGTTCCCGGAAAAAGCGCTTCATGTAGCCAGGGTAATAGCCTCTGGCATGGACGTCGGCGAAGAAGTAGTTCTTATGTTCAGCCTCCATGACAGCGATGACATCATCCGGTTTGGGTGTGAGAGGGTACGTTGGTATACTAAGAACCATGCAACCGATTTTTGCGTGCGGATTAATCTCATGCCCGATTTTTACGGCCAGCGCGCTTGCAACGAATTCATGATGAATCGCTTGATACAGATCTTGTTTGCTTAACTCCTGCTTCGGAGTATAAATGCCGCCGCTCATGAACGGCTCTTCCAGAATGGAATTGATCTCATTAAAGGTCAGCCAATACTTCACTTTATCTTTGTAACGCGTGAATAACGTTCTTGCATAACGTTCATAGAAGCCGATCATTTGCCGATTGACCCAGCCGTTATATTGCTTGGACAAATGCAGCGGGGTTTCGTAATGCGATATCGTCACGAGCGGTTCAATCCCATATTTAAGGCATTCGTCAAACAAATCATCGTAGAATTGCAAGCCCTTCTCATTGGGCTCGAGCTCATCTCCATTCGGAAAGATCCGGGACCAGGCTATCGAGGTACGGAATACCTTAAAGCCCATTTCAGCAAATAACTTGATATCTTCCTTATAACGATGGTAAAAGTCGATACCGATCAGCTTCAGATTATCGTCAGTAGGAACTTCTGTAATGGGGCCTCTGATACCTTGCGGAGCAACGTCCTGAGTGGACCAGCCTTTGCCATCCTCCTGATAAGCTCCTTCGCATTGATTCGCAGCCACGGCGCCGCCCCATAAGAAGTCCTTGGGGAATATTACGGTCATGTTCAATCCCGCCTTTGAATGTTATTGGATGCATACTAGGTACCCTTGCGGTGTCAATTAGCATTATTCCCAGAATGGCTTATTCTACGTTTAGATAAAATAACAAATCAGGTCAGCGAAGGGAGAGACCTAGGCTGACCTGATTGGCTGGAAATATATTGTTATCTATTTATAAACTTAAAATCTGATTCCAAATCTAATATCTATACCTTAGGTCGTGCAAAACGTCCAACAATTTCTGTGGATTGTACCACGTTCATAAATGCTCGGGGGTCGGTTTGAAGAACCGCTTTCCGCACCGCTACCAATTCATACCGAGTGGTGACCGTCATTAATGTATAGTTTTCTTGCTCACTGTACCCGCCCTCCGAATGGATGCATGTTATTCCATGATGAAGTTTGCGGAGCTGGCAAAGCATCTTCTCTTTTTCTTTCGTAATAATAAAGCAAGTGACTTTGATATGTCCGATATGAATCATGTCGACCACTTTACCTTTGACGTACGTGGACAGCATGGAGTACAGGGCCAGGTCCCAGCTCCGGAAAAAGCCGAGTGCTAAAATCACAGCGCCGTTTAAAATGAACAGAACATTTCCCATCGCAACATCCCGTCTGCGAGTTACGATGGAGCCGAGTATGTCGAACCCGCCGGTAGAGCCGCCTACTCGGAGCGAGAATCCGATGCCTCCCGCTGAGATGAGGCCGCCGAATACCGCAGCCAAAATAGGGTCTTTGGTTAGTTGGATGACGGGAATAAGAGCCATAAACCAAGTCGTGCAGATGACCGAGATACAACTATATACGATATATCTTCGTCCAACCGCCTTCCAACCCCAGATAATGAGTGGGACATTAAGCAAAAAATACACGATTGAAATATTCCACCCGGTAATATAACCAATGATGGATGCGACCCCCGTAAGTCCACCGGATAAAAGCTGATGGGGAATCAAGAATAAATTAAGACCAGCCGCGACAAGCAAGGCGGAAAGGATAATAATTCCAACCTCCTGCACGGGTTTTAGTGAAGATTTGATCGGTTTACCGATGATTGCAGCGTATGGATTTCGATTCATCTCCGAACCTTCTTTTCTCACATAATGGGTTATAAAAATATATTATCGGTTTAAATTATCTTTTTTATCAAGAATTTCGACTATGACAAATGATATAGCTTTTGTTTTTTAGAATGTTGTAAATGCAACAAAAATAATATAACATGTATAACGAGTATCGATTAGCATAAGAAATTAAGGAGTTATCTATGAAAGAAATTCTACGTGAAATCGGAACGATTGCCAGAGCATTGGATTCCATCAGCAATATCGAGTTTAAGGAATATGAGCTTACAAAAGGACAGTATTTGTACCTGGTACGGATCTGCGAACACCCTGGAATCATCCAGGAGAAATTATCCGAAATATTGAAAGTGGATCGGACAACCGCCGCACGTGCCATAAAGAAACTTGAACTTAACGGATTTATTGAAAGGAGAGATGATCCTTATAACAAAAAAATCAAAAAACTCTTTCCTACAGAAAAAGGGGAGAGTGTCTATCCTTATATAAGAAGTGAACATATTCATTCCGATTATGTCGCGCTAGCCGGATTTTCCGATGAAGAAGCAGAAACTCTGTTTCAGTTAATTCAAAGAGTTAGAAAGAATATTGAAGTAGACTGGGAGTTTGTAAAAAAGGGAAATAAGCGAAAGTATTGAGTTATAATCTTTTCTAAAGGAGCTACCTATTCAAATGTCTGTGAAAATACAAAAGTGTGGGATCGAAGATGTAGAACTACTCCAAGAAATAAGTATTGAAACCTTTAACGATACCTTCAAGGATCAGAATTCGCCTGAAAATATGAAGAACTATATGGATCGGGCATTTAACTCCAATCAGTTGAATATGGAATTGAACAATATCCATTCGGAATTCTTTTTTATCTTCTTAGATGAAGAACCTGCCGGGTATTTGAAAATTAACAGTCAGACTGCCCAATCGGAAAAAATGGGGGATGATGCACTCGAAATTGAGAGGATTTATATAAGAAATAAGTTTCAGAAACAGGGGCTTGGAAAATATTTAATTAATACTGCGATAGATATAGCTTTAGGAGAAAAGAAAAATAGAGTCTGGCTGGGGGTTTGGGAAAAGAACGAGAACGCGATTCAATTTTACAAGAAAATAGGATTTGTCCAAGTTGGTGCCCATTCTTTCTTTATGGGGGATGAAGAACAAAGAGATTATATCATGTGTAAAACACTGATGGCAGGAAGATAAGCCGCGAAAGGGATGCGTAATGTCCGATAATCAGCTTAGTCAAAATAATAAACTGAAGGCTGTGTTTGAAGTATTAAGAGTTTCCACGAAACTTGGTTTAACCTCGTTCGGTGGGCCCGTTGCACATTTAGGTTATTTTCATAATGAATATATAAGGCGCAGAAAATGGATGGATGAGCGCAGCTATGCAGACTTGGTTGCTCTTTGTCAGTTCCTGCCCGGGCCGGCCAGCAGCCAAGTCGGTATTGGGATCGGGGTGATGCGCGCAGGATTAATGGGAGGGGTTGCAGCCTGGATTGGCTTTACTCTTCCTTCGGTAATTGCTCTTGTTCTTTTTGCTTATCTGTTACAGGGATTTGATATCGGGAACTCCGGATGGATTCACGGTTTAAAGCTAGTCGCTGTCGCAATTGTTGCTCATGCGGTACTGGGTATGGGGCAGAAACTGACTCCGGACCGGAACCGTGCGACGATTGCCATTATAGCGGCAACGGTCACACTACTTTGGCAAACGGCGATTAGTCAGGCGTTGATCATCGTATTAGCGGGTATTATCGGTTTATTTTTATATAAAAACACGAAGATACCTGAGTTGCCGGATATCCGTGTACCGATAAAGCGTTCGTTAGCCGTGATTTGTCTAGTCCTATTCTTTGGATTATTGATCATCTTGCCTTTCCTACGAGGAATTACTTCGCACCAATGGCTTCCCATGTTTGACAGTTTCTAAAGATCGGGTTCGCTTGTGTTTGGCGGAGGACATGTTGTATTGCCTTTACTGGAAAGGGAAGTAGTACCCATGGGTTGGCTTTCCAAAGAAGACTTTCTGGCGGGTTATGGGGCTACCCAAGCGGTTCCGGGTCCTTTGTTTACATTCGCTGCCTACCTGGGAGCTATAATGAATGGATGGACTGGTGCGATCATTGCAACTTTAGGGATTTTCCTACCAGCCTTTTTATTGGTTGTTGGAGCTCTGCCTTTTTGGGATTCACTCCGAAGGAAGCCAATAATTCAAGGTGCGCTGGTAGGTGTTAACGCAGCGGTTGTAGGTATTTTGCTGGCTGCTCTATATGATCCGATCTGGACCAGTTCCATACTTGCACCCGCTGATTTTGCCCTCGCGTCCATCTTGTTTATAATGCTAGTTTTCTGGAAAACCCCACCATGGGTTGTTGTTATTGCAGGCGCATTAGGCGGAGTGATCATCAACTACATATAACTTGAACCTGTTCAATGGAATGCGGCAGGCAGTTGAAAGGAGACGGCTGCCTTTCCGGTTTCTTGAAGTCCGGAGTCGCTGAGGAACTGTTCCCGCAGTTCCTTTTTATTTTTTCCCAAGGCATACCTCACCGTGATATCGACAACATTTCCTTGTTCTTCAAGAGCAGAGTACTCGTCCAGTGAAAATATTACCGCGTATGCTTCATATGAAGTCGGATCGCCGCTGTCGCAAGGAGAATCGGATTCGGTGCGGCATGCGTTTACTTGAAATGTATTATGCCGCGGTCTGAGTTCGCGAATTTCCCCGTTGAGAGATCCACCTATGTACTGGACACTAATTTCCCGGTTTTCCTGTGTATTTTCGACTGCTGTAACAATATACAGCTTGTTTGCAATATCTATATTTTCCTGGTCGACCGCACCTTTAAGCAAAATAGCGTATTGATAATAGATACGGATGCCTTGTTCGATTTCCGAGCTTTTATTTAGCGGTTCTATGATCGCCGATTTCACCGACTTGATGTGTTCGGCCGTATATAAGGACTGCAATACGGAATCAGGGTCCGTAACTTCAGGCACCGTTTGTTTATGGGACACATTGCAGCCGGCAAGCAGGGCAAACAGCGCTATGAAGATCATAGTCACTATACTTCTCTTAGCTTTCATCATGGTTGACTAACCCCCTCATTAAAATAACTTAATAGAAAGATTATTAAATTTCAAGTTTCCAGCGGCTTAAGCTAGTATGATAAACTAACTCAAGAAGATTTTTCGTGCAAAGAGGAGGAGGGGGCCTATGGCAAAAAAACAGCAGAAAACGAAGAATAAGCGAAACGGCTCCGGTTCATTCTGGCTCGGGTTCTTGAAATTTCTTGGTTTCTTTGTTTTATTCGGCCTACTGTTACTATATTGGGATTCAGCCAGACTTACAAAGATCATAACTAACGCGCGCACGGTGCTAGAGTTGACTCCCGACATCGACGAAATTGTCCGGCTTGATGGCAGTGTTGAAGGCATAGCTGCCGTGACTGATGAGGGCAAACTTCGGAATACTTATGCGTTGCTGCAAAAGGAAACATTTCTTTGGGGATGCAGCAAAAGCAATTGTGATTACAAAAGATCCGAAGACCGCCGTCCGGAGGTTTTAGGCAGCTTCGTGATCAATAGCGTAGTCGTGCAAGCGGAGTGGTTCCGCTTCTACACGAATTGGCTCCCGCTGGATTTTAGCACCGTTGATCCGAGTCAACTGTCTAATATATATGAAGGAGGGACATCCCGGCCGCTGTTGGTGGAGAGTCCGAAGAAAAGGGCATATGGCTACTATGCAGTGTCCCCAGGGGAACAAATCACGGTCATCGGACGCGCCAGAGAGGGAAGATTGGAGCCGTTCACCTTACCCGGCAAGGAAGAGCACAACGTGATTTTGATCGGAACAAATATGGAGCGAATGTTATCTGAGGAGAGGGAATCTCAGCTCGGATATGGGATTGTCTCCGGAATTGTTCTACTGTTTCTGCTTCCGACCATAGTAGGCTGGGTAAGGAAACTATTGCGCAGATTTAAACCTGAAAGATAGGATTGGAGTCTTCTGGATAAATCTTCTTGTCAATTTTTCAATAGAATCTTGGTATGGTAGAGGGTAGCTATTGATGAGAGGTGATGAGTTGTTATGATGAAGAAGCAATGTTTGTTCTGCGATCAGATTGTCCCTATAGCCACGGAAGCCGAATTCGATAAATATATGGGTTGCTCCTGTTCTCCCGGCGGGTTTTATAGCTTGGAGAGAGGCAGTTATGAGACGGTTCGTTCATTCCCGCACCAGAAGAAACGGAATATGCTGCATTTGGTATCGGCATATATCCGGGAGCAGACCGATCGCGATGAAAAGGTCGTAATATCCGCCGACGATTTGGATTCCATCGCAAATTCATCGGATATCCCTGTAACCATGGAGGATAAGGGAAATCGGCTGTTGCAATATTTGTACAGACATTCCGAAGCGCCGGGTGAAACGGTAATCATTCATCCGCTCTCGAGCAATTATAACTTGACGTATTCTCCTAATTTACAAGAGTTGGTATATCTTATAGATACACTGAGCACCGCTGATCTGCTGATCAGGGAAGGGACGGCCTTTAAGCTTACGGAAAAAGGGTGGAGCATCGCTGCCGCCAGCGCAGGAGGGAAGAAACTTAAACCTTGTACCGTTCTCGTCGGGGATGAGAACATGCTGCCTGCGGAATGGACGGAGATCCTACTGCCTAAAATTGAGCAGTACGGTTATTTGCCGCAGTTGGTTGCCCATGCGAAGACAAATCACTCCGAGAAGTACTCCTTGGAGCTCATTGCGGACAGTAAACTGATTATCGCGGATTTAACCGGTCAGTCCCCTGAGGTGTATATGGCGGCGGGATATGCACTAGGTTTGAACATTCCTGTAATCTGGACCGTTAATAGCGGGGATGCCGATCTGCTTCCCGGACAAATCAAAGAGATCCGTCCGTTTGTTTGGAATACAGCAGAAGAATTGGCCGTTATCATCCAACAGAGATTGAATTTGTAAGCATGAACAAGTGTAGTTTCTCATAATGCATAACAAGACGGCAGCCAATGAAGGGGCTGCCGTCTTGTTCAGGATAGTGAAGCTTTTGATATCTCGCTACTTCCCTAGTGGGGTAAAGCTATCCTTCAGCGTTATGTTTGAGAATTTAGCATAATTCAGTTGTTCGATCTTATTGGCGACATCATTGCTGTCAACGGCAAATCCGATATAAACCGAATCTTGCATGACGATTGTCCGTTCGCCGATAGGTGTCCAATCCTTTCCGTCGGTTGACCCGTAAGCGCAGAAGGTATCCCCGTTTCGTCCTAGTTTGAGCCAATATCCTTGCGGGACGCCGTTTGTTTTAAAAGGAACATCCGGAAGTAATTGAATGCCGGCCTTAGCGGCTGCAGAAGCACTGTCTAAAGTTTCCGTCAATTTGTCAAATGGACCGCCTTGCTGGTTTCTGCCCGCCAGATAAGCGGACCAGCTGGTTGCTTTGGACAGCTTGACCCAGGAGAGACCGAGGGCTGCCGCGGCACTGTCATCCTTTAATTCATCGCGAATAATCAGCCCGGTGAAGGCATGGTTATCAACGGCTCCGATCTCCTCCAACTTCGCTGTAAGTTCAAAATCACCGTCCATTTTTTTATACACAAAGTGGAAATCGTCTTTAGCTTCATTGTTTGCTTCGGATTGTTTCATGCTGCCTTCACTCATGCCAAGTTTCCCGTTACCTTTTACGGTGATTACCCCATCCGTCATGCTTCCGGAACCCTTAATATCCGGGTTTCCGATATCCGAGGATATCCAGCCCTCATTAGCGAGGGTAGCGGAGGAGGTATTGACATGAATGTTAGCTGCGGTAGTCTGAGTCTCATTTCCCGCGGTATCCGTGACTCTTGCCGAGATATAGTGGGAAGCATCCTTTAATCCTTTGATCGTATAGGAGTACGTACTGCCTTTCTTCACACCATCTCCGAGATATTGGGATCCATTATAGACAGCGACTTTATTGATTTTGTGCCCGAATTTGGAAGAGGCTTTGATTTTAACTTCAATCTCTTTGCCTGTAACGAATTGTGCATTGTTAGCCGGTGACATGATCACAGCTTCTGGATTTTCCGCTTTGTGATCCATATCAACAAGCCCGTTAATATAAAGTTCCAGCCAGGTATAACCGCTATGGGTAACCGTCTTATAAGCATCCTTGATATCCCATATATTGTTCTTCTTTTCCCATTTGTCGTCAATTCCGTTTTGATTGATATCAAATTGGTCATCGCGCTGTTCCTCAGTGACGCCAAAGTCCGTGATGTAGCCACCAACCTCATGTTCCGTATTGATGTATCTTCCCAAACCTTGCTCAACCTCCGCCACGATTCTTGCATCGATCGCATCGCGTCGCGGATAGGTTGCGCCTGCTTGTTGCAGTATGCTTCTCAGTAAGGGCTCATTCGCATGTTTGATGCCGGATTTAATGTAATTATCAAACGCCTGATTGGTGATGCCATGATTTACTCCCGTGCTGTCCGCCGAAAGATAGGGCTTGGCCGCAATGGTTGTCATTTGATCCCCGCTATTGACACCGGAAAATTTCACGTAATCCGAGGATTCATCCAGCAATCCCGTAAGCTTGCCGTTAATCCGGTTCCCGTCGATGTAGAATCCCCCAAGCTTCGTGGATTCCCCTGCATCAATTACTTGGTTAATTACATTATCCCTTGTTCCCGGACCGGCAAGTTCGACATTGTTCATATAATTCGTGTAGGTAAAGCCACCGCCGTAAGTACCGTTAAAGCCCCAGTTATAAATGACGTTGTTGGAGAACTGGACTACCGCCACATGGTCCGCGTCCGCCGCACCGGCATATCCGCCGCCGAGTCTAGGGTTTCGCGATGTATGGTTGGCGTACAGATTGTGATGGAACGTGGTCTTATCTCCGCCGGCAATGCCGCCGTAGCCGTGTCTCCCTTTGGAATGGCCGGAAAGGGTCAGACTCTCCGAAATGATGGACCACTGAATCGTACCGTTTTCTCCTCTATACAAGGACAGGGTCTCATCCGTATTCCAGCTGAAGGAACAATGGTCAATGATAAAGTTGTCGTTGTCTCTTCCCCAAAGCGCATCCATAGAATCGCTGCCGTTATAAACATTGGTTGCGCCCGGACGGAAGGAGAGGTACCTGAGGATAATATTTTCGGAATTGCTAATGTTGGTATCCCAGCCCGCAATCGTAATTCCGTTGCCCGGTGCGGTTTGCCCGGCGATTGTCAGATTTTTAATGTCTTTGAATCGAAGGGTGCTTTGGAGCTCGATCGTACCGGATACATGAAAAACAATCGTACGTCCTTCTTTAGGGGTAGAAACGACCCCATACCGCAGTGATCCTTCAATAGGTTGATCCTTTTCTCCATAATCCTTCAAGGTTGTTACGATATAAACGTCGCCGCCCCGGCCGCCGCTGGCATAAGCGCCGCCGCCTTCCGCGCCGGGAAAAGCAAGGATTGGGGCACCTTCCGATATACTATGGTCTCCAGTTGATTGTCCTGAGGCATCCAAAGGAGATCCCCCTAAAACTGAAAGCGCTACCGTAAAACTCAACAAAAGAGCTGCTGCCTTGCCGGATCTTTTATTTCTTAGCCTCATCGCTTGACGTATAACATGGATAGGGATGCAGACTTATTGTCCGATAGTGATCCTGTTATACTTCCTCCTTTCAGGGTAAAGTGGTTGGTATGCCTGCAGCTATTACTTTAAAACTTTAAGGCCGTATTTTCCTGCCAAAAAGGATGCTTTTTTGTGCCAACTATTGCTTAGGGACCTTGTGTGCAAGAGATCAGATCGGTATTATCTTCTTAGATTTTATTAACTTGCTGCATGGCAGGCCGATAGGGGAGAAAAAGATGAAGATGAAATATCAGCATCGAGATCAGGCGTTTCACTCCTTTATTTCCACAAATAACACTTATCCGCTTCATTTGCATAAAAATGTTGAGATAACCATGGTTATGTCCGGCAAAATCAATATCTTCATTAATGGAGAAGACTATGAATTGTCAGAAGGGGAAGTGGCCATCATTTTTCCCAATCAGCCTCACAGCTATGAAACCACCGAAAGCAATCAAATTTTGCTGATGTTCTTCGAGGCCACATTTCCGGGAGATTTTACGGGGGATTTGCTTCATTATGTTCCGGACAAGTCCGTAGTTCCCAGGAACAAGGTACTTACGGATCTCATGGCAACCTTGTATAAACTCTATATAGAAAAAAGTGACGATCGATTACTTAGAGCCTATGTATCCGCCATATTAGGGCACGCTCTACCGTTAATGTACATGAAGAGAGTGGACTACAAGAACGACATGGATATGATTCTGAAAATCCTTGCTTACATCGACATGCACTTTTTAGAACCCATTAACTTGGATGCGCTTTCAAAGGAACTGGGCATTAGTAAATTTATGATCTCCCGGATTTTCTCCGAGCAATTCCAAGTTTCTTTTCGCGATTACATCAATAGCCAGCGGGCAGCTTATGCACACATGCTGCTGTTATCTACAACCCATCCGGTCACCGACATCGCCTTTGATTCCGGGTTCAACAGCTTGCGATCATTTTATCGGGTCTTTAAAAAACAATATGGGGTGGCCCCCAACGAATTCCGTTGTAAATCACCGGCTTTATCTTCACAATAACGAAGAGGCTGATTTGACACAAAGGAGCTTAATAGTTATCATGGGCAAATAAAGTCTTTGATTGAGGTGAACACTCCACTATGAAATTTTCTAAAGCGACGAACTATGCTCTTCATACCATGCTCTTTCTTGCTGTCGTCCCCCCGAATAAACTCATCGGCGTACAGCAGCTGGCGGAACGACAAGAGGTTTCTCCGACGTATTTATCCAAAATCCTGACCAAGCTGGTCAAGGCCGGAATGATCGAGTCGACTTCAGGCGCCAATGGGGGATACCGCTTAAAGCGAAATTGGGAAGAGATCTCGTTCCTGGACATCATTCATGCCATTGAGGGCAACGCTTCCTTATTTGAATGCGACTTAAACCACGGTCAAGATTGTATGATTCAGAAAATCATGGTAACGGCGGAAGAGAAGATGGAGGATTATTTACGAAATCAAAAAATATCCGAGCTTGCCAAGAAAATGACGGCCGTTCTGTAAAGGACTGACTATGGACAAGAAGATAGTCTCATTGAAAGTCGCTATTTTAGCGGCTTTTTTTATCGGAACAAATTCTTGTCCCGAGCCAAGGACAAGAACTTGTTCCTATTGCCGGAATGTACAAGAACATAGTCAGAATACCGATTAGATGAATATCAAACTACAATTCCCATTAAGCTAACGGGCAGGTTAGTTCAAACAACATCTCAAAATTCTGAGGTATTGCCTTTGAGTTAGTAGAACATCTTTGTGTATGAGGTCTGGTCAACAAACCATTCTTTTCGGATAGTCCCTCTTAACAAACTATTATATAATTAACTTTAAGAATACAATTTCAACGAACGAGGGAAGCATATGAAACTATTGATTGTAACCGTTTCATGCATAGCCAATAGGACAAGGTGCATGAAACGATAAATTTTGTCCTACTCATGGCTTTTTCCAAAATTCAAATCAAGGAGAAAAGCTAAATGAACTATAACTATAGAGCTGCTTTTTCGCAGACGGATATTACCCCGGATTTTCCTGTAGAAATGATTGGCCGTTCGCGTGAGAAGAACAAAGTAAACGGTATTCATTATCCATTGAAAGCACAAATAGTACTGTTTGAACATCAAAATGACCGCTATTGCTTGATTGCCATAGATAGCTTAGGCTTTACAACAGCTTTATCAAATGAATTGCGGGAAAGGGTTGCGGAAGCATTGGGCACTACTGCCACTAATGTTATGCTCAATTTTTCCCATACCCACTCGGCACCTGATCCTTTGTCGCCGCTTAATGGACAAAAGTATTATTCGCTCTTATGTGATAGAGTGATTTCCTGTATAACAAATGCGATAGTAAATTTACAGCCATGCCTCGTCTCCTGGGCAGTTGGCGAAACAGATATAGGTGAAAACCGGCGGGATGGGTGCAGCGTTGTTGATAAGCGCCTTGGAGCATTGCAAATTGTTAATGCTACTACTCAAAAATCGATTGTAATGCTATTACGGGTTTGTGCTCATGCCAATATCTTAATGAGCCATAGTAACAAACTTTCAAGCGACTATTTCGGTGCGACGCGGGAAAAAATTGCAGAACACTACGGTTGTCCAATTATGATGATACAAGGTGCTGCAGGAAACATTAAGCCTGTTGGTGTTGATAAAATTGATGGCGGCACTACATCCGATGTTGATCGCATAGCAGATGAGCTTCTGCAATCTGCGACAAAACTTCGATTTACCCCAAAAAAAATAACACGTTTGCATATGGTGGAAACAGAGATTCAAATGTACTCTGATGTTCCAGAAGTTGATGAAGCAAGACAAATTGCGGAAAAATCAGGCTTGAATGCGACGGGTTGGCTTAGTGAATGTGAACAGTTAAGAAACGCCGGGATAACCACTCAAACGCAGAACCGTAGCATCCATTTTCTATTGTTGAATGAGGGCAGCCTGTGTGGTGTGCCAGATGAGATTTTCTGTGAGCTTTCGCTTGCGGTTACGGAACAAACAGACAATCCACTTTTATTTTTCAATGGGTATACCAATGGCTGCACGGGCTATCTTCCGAATAGAGAAGAATGGATAAAAGGCGGCTATGAAACTCATGACAGCTATTTAATCTACTATATGTATCACGGCCATGTCATGCCTTTTCGAGCAGATACTGCAAAAAGACTTGTAAGAGCAGTAGTTGATGTATGGAAGAAAAGTAATTAGCTACAGGAACATAAGACTGTGACAGCAGAAAAATAGAGCACTCGAGATAACTTCGAGTGCTCTATTTTCGTATGTGACTTGAAAATCCCTTAAATGTGCCGTGAGCATTTTTTTGTTATACCAATCGGGATAGTCTTTTTCTAGTACATAGCAGATTGTGTATCGCGGGGCGCGGGTTTTCTGTTTAGGCTTTAGCCAGCCTGCCAAGCAATGTTTCCTTCAGGGAACATATGTGCTAAAATAAGTACGCCAAACACGTATTTTGCGCACTTTCAATTCTAAGCGATTTGTTTAAAGGCGAATGGCTACTTGCCTATTAAGTTTAGTGCTAGAATCTAGCATATTATACATAAAATAGCGAGGGATTGCGTTGACGAATAAATATGACATCGAAGAAATCTACTCCGAGCCGATTCAGGCTTTTACGATTTGGATGAAGCAGTCCGGTTATACCGAGGCCACTAGAAAAGAATATAAGAGGGAAGTATTCGATTATCTATCATCATTAGATGAACTTCCGGTGCAGCAGGCTGGTAAGTTACATGTTGTCAGTTTTCTGGTATCCAAACAGGAATCGGCCGGAGATCGAACGAGGAACAGAACGCTGTCCGCCATCCGGTCGTTTTACACGTCGTTGATCGATTTTGAGCTTGCAACAAGAAACCCCGCTTTAGAGGTGAAGAAATCCAAGACCGAGAAAAACAAGATACCCGTCTACTTGGAAGAGCAGGAACTAAAGAAAGTGCTCACTTATGTGGAGGGGCGCTTTCGGGATCGGAACTTGGCTATTTTCCTGTTGATGGGGTATTGCGGTTTACGGGTGGGGGAAGTACATCGATTGAATCTTTCTCACTTTAAGAAGGAAAAGGGATCGCTCGAAGTGTTGGGAAAAGGGCGCAAGTGGAATGAGATTCCGTTGCCGGAAATGGTTGTAGAGGTACTTGTAAAAGTGGCGGAGGAACGAATTCAGCCTTATAGCTCCAAAGAAGAAGCATTTTTCGTGTCCCAAAAAGGAAGAAGGCTATCGATCCGTCAGATTCAGAAGATCGCCGCTCAAGTCTTCGATGCGTTTAAGCAGGATCATCCGCAAATGACCGATATGAGACTTTCTTGTCATAAGCTGAGGCACTCCTTTGCTACGATGCTGCTGAATAATAATGTGGATATCCGCGTCGTCAAAGAGCTACTTGGCCATGCATCGATCGAAACGACTATGATTTATACGCATATCAATGACGAGCAGAAGCGGAGCGCGATGACTACGATAGAGATACCCGTGATATAAATGGAACGGCTGCCCTTGAAAGGCAGCCGTTTCCGATTCAGTCATTGGAAGACCCGAAATCCGTTATATTCATGTCGACTTCATAGGTAATCGGGAATTCAAAAATCTAGCCCGCTCTAAAGAGCGGGCTAGTGTCATGCTGGTTCTAACTTTCTGAGGATCACTTCCGGAATTGCCAATAATAACGCTATAGTGCCATAAACGCCTATGGTGTAACCGGTGACGTATTGAAATCCAAAGCCCTGATGAAACAGAGCGGTGACGAGATGAATCGACAGATTCGTAAAACAAAAGGCATAACTGCGAACCATCCAGTTCCGGTGAGCTTGTATCCGCTTTTTTTTGATTTGAACTAGCGCTGTAGCAGTGATGATCAGCCATATCATATTGATCGCGTTGAATCCGATGCTTGCTATTTTTCCTCCTGTGGCGTAAGGCGCCATGTATCCGGATGTCAATACGACGACAAGAACGGATATCAGATAGACATAACCGTTAATGCGATGAACTAAAATACTGCGATCACGTACTCGCTTTAAAAAGTTAATCAGTCCCGTTGCCATCGCGATACAGGCTAAGGCCACATGAATACGCATCACATTTAACCAGACCGCGGGTTTAAGTTCGCGCCTGAGTCCGGTTTTATGACTTAGAAATTGTTTAGCCTCGGGATCAAAGATAAAGTTATCCGCCAAGGCGTACACGATAAATATAAAACTGATACCCGCCAATGCTCCGTATAACCATTTCCGTTTTTTCATAGGTAAGTAATCACTCCTTGGGGCTTTGACCTAATCAGGATGACGCCCCTGAAATGCGTTTGCCCGTTAATTTGGATGCAGGCAGCAAGCCCGCTTTTGCGACTCCGGTCATAAGTTCACCGTCCGCGGATACTTCGAATTTAAGATTTAAGCGTAACGGTTTTGTAACTCGCAGATTCCAGGCCAGCTTATCCTTAAGAAGTACGGGATTTATGAAAGGAATTTTATCGTTTCCTTGGGTTGCCGAACCCTGGATGATCCCGTCATTCGTTGAAATCGAAAGTCTGACTTCTAACTTTCCGACCGGCGTTACGATCGTCGTATCCCAATCGCCATCAAAGACGGAGGCAAAAGTAGCTTTGCTGTTCAGGGAATCATCGTGAATAGAGGGGATGTTCGCACTCTCATCCGCGGGTGTCATTTGAGTGTTTGGCGCCATTCCCATCGCCCGCCAGACCGTTCCTCTCCGCTCAAATTCAAACAATTGCTCAACCGCGTGGGCGATTCGAGGTCCGAGCTCACGTTCCAGAAGATACAACGCGACATCGAGCCCTGAAGTAACTCCGCCGCCGGTAACCAGATTGCCGTCGTCCACTACACGCGCTGAGACGGGAATGGCACCTGTTGCTCCAAGCAAATCCATGCCCAGATGATTCGTGACCGCCGATCTGCCTTCCAATAACCCTCCCATGGCTAACACCAGGGAGCCGCCGCATACCGTGGCGACTAAAACATCGTTCCTTCCCAGGGCTCGCTCCATCAGTCCGGTAAGATCCGAATTCGCAGCTGCTCCCAGAATCGACGGGACCGAAGCAGGTCCGTGTCCATCTATTTGTCCGGAAGCTCCGGGGACGACAATAATCCCTGCAAGTTCCGGGTTCAACTTGCCGTGCGCTTCAACTTTTAATCCGTTAATGCCGCTAGTCACGAATCTTGGCCCTTCGGCGGTGACCAATTCCACGTTTAACGTGTTTTCCGTAAACAAAGTCGCTGCACAAAACACCTCATAAGGCGCAATGGCATCCAATAGGTCGAATCCATCAAAGAGTACGACTTGAACCGATATCATGATTTATCCTCCTAAACTCATTTTTTGCAGGTAGATGTTTAACCCGGTACGTTGACATTCCGACTCAACTGGATCAATCTTAACAACGGAACATCTCAAACGAAGCTAGGAAAAGGTCACAAAACTATAAACAACTCATCACAAAACATACGGTCATGCTTGCTGATGCGAAAAAAATGGTATATTAGGATGCAAGGTGGGATGTTCATGAGTTCATTACATACGATCCTGGTGGTAGACGATGACCAAAGTATCGTCGAGCTGCTGAGAGACTTTTTGGAGAACGATTATTTTCAAGTAATTACTGCTTGTGATGCTGAGCAGGCCTGGAACGCATTTCAGAGCGAGCCGATTCATTGCATTGTTCTGGACATTATGATGCCTGGACAAAACGGGTTTGAGTTATGCCGCCGGATTCGTGCGGAGAGCGATGTCCCTATACTTTTCTTGAGTGCCCGCAGTGATGATGTAGACAAGATTCGAGGATTGACGCTCGGCGGTGATGATTATATTGTTAAAACCGCTTCACCTGGAGAGATCGTTGCTAGAGTAAAGGCTGTTTTGCGGCGCGCCGGTACCGGGGAGCCAAAGGCAGAGCAAATATTGGATTATGGCCGTATCAAACTAAACCTTACCGCGAGAGAGGTTTTTGTAGAAGGTAACAACGTCGTACTTACACCGAAAGAATATGAACTGCTGCGCTTATTTGCTGAACACCCCAGACAAGTTTTTACATATGATCAGCTGCTTGCGAAGTTCTGGGACGGAGTCGGCGACAGACACACGATTCGGGTTCATTTAAGCCGGCTTCGCGAAAAGATTGAAGGGGATCCGAACCAACCGCAATATCTGGTCAATGTATGGGGTATCGGGTATCGTTTTGAGGGAGGATGAGATGAGAACATTGCGCATTCGTACTTTTACCTTGCTTTGTTTCTTTTTCATCCTATCAGCGCCCTGGATATTCTTCGTAATCTCTAATTTTATGGAAACAAATACGCTCGGCTTTTCAAGAAGTCAGGCGCATAATGAGCTAATACAAGAACAGTTGACCGAGACGACTCAACTGATCGAAGCGGGTGCTGGCAAATGGAACGATCCTCAATGGATTGACCAATTGCAAATCAAATTGCGCGAAACGGAGATGGAAGCTGTGATCCTGGATGCTTCGGGTCAGGTGATTTTTCGGTCCGCTTTGAAGGGCATGGACGCTTCTGCGCCGATTGAACGATTATCGATTCTGGAGGACGGTCGTAAGCTTGGCGAGGTTGTCATTTATCTGCCGAAGACAAGAACGGTTCAAATGATTGCTGCGATAACCGGGCTGCTGTTAGCTTTCTTTATAGTTGGATTTGAGATGCGCAGATTTCTTCTTAAGCCCCTCGAAAAGATGGGCTATGCCGCAAGACAAATTGCAACTGGAGATTTGGATGTGCAGCTGCCATCGACCAAAATCACAGAAATTGCTGAGGTGCGAGACGGATTTGAGTTGATGGTTATGGGACTCCGTCAATCCAATCAAAAGCAAGTGGAGCTGGAAGAGCAACGACGCTTCGTGATTTCGGCTGTAGCGCATGATTTACGGACACCGTTGTTCGCATTGAGGGGTTACCTGGATGGCTTGGAGCAAGGCGTGGCTCAGTCCCCGGAGAAAATGAATAAGTATTTGGCGGTTTGCAAAGAAAAATCGGCGCAATTGGACCGGTTGGTGGAGGAATTGTTCACCTTTTCAAAGATGGAATATTTGGAATCAAAACTGATCACAGAGACTTTGGATTTAAATCTAATATTTCGAAAATCGATAGATAGCTTGAGCCTGCAAGCCGAACAAAAGCAAATTACGATTTCATTGGGCTCCCAGGGCGTATGTTCCCTTAAAGGTGATCCGCACTTGTTGGAACGTGCCATGAACAACCTCTTAGATAATGCTGTAAGATATACCCCCATCTATGGGAAAATTGAAATGGATTGTTATTTGGAGGAAGATAAAGTACTGTTTAAGATCAGGGATACGGGGCCTGGCTTCACTGAAGAGGAGATGCAGCATGTGTTTGAACCGCTATATCGCGGTGAACAATCCAGAAATCGTTCGACCGGGGGGAGCGGGCTTGGTTTAACGATTTCACAGCGAATTGTAAGAATGCACGGAGGGGATCTTGCCGCAAGTAACCATCCGGAAGGAGGAGCACTGCTAACGGGCTGGATCCCTGCAGCTGTTCCGTAATAACGGTAGATAGGGGAAAAGGAAATGAACAAAACGGAACGGCAGCTCGCGATCACGCTTGAGCTTCAGCACAGCAAGATGCTTCGCGCAGAGGATTTGGCGGCCCGATTCGAGACGAGCGTACGCACGATATACCGCGATATTCAAGCGCTTAGCGAAGCGGGGGTTCCGATTGTCGGGGCTCCGGGTCAGGGTTATTCTTTGATGGAAGGGTATTTCCTGCCTCCGGTAGGATTTACGGCTGAAGAGGCGGTGACTTTGTTAATGGGGGCGGATTTTATTGAGCAGCGGCTGGATTCTGATTATGATAGGATCGCCAAGACGGCCAAAGTAAAAATTGAAGCGATTCTTCCGGAGCCAATTCGTAAAGAGTCCGTACGCATTCGGGATACGATGCGGCTCCTTCATGCCGGCGAACAGGTAACCGCGCGGAAAGAAAAGGACTATCTTGAAAAAACGCGACGGGCCATTCTGGATCGCCGCAAATTAAGCTTTACCTATCTGAAAAAAATTCCTGAGCCCGACGGTAATCGGGAGAGCAGGCGGAATGTCTCGCCATATGGACTTGCGCTCGTTCAGGGAAATTGGACTTTGATCGCACGCTGCGATCTTCGGCAAGATATCCGCCATTTCCGTTTGTCACGGATGGCGGATCTTGCGGTGTTAGAGGAGAGCTATTCCATGCCGCCCGGATTTAATCTGCGCGACTATCGCCCGCAAAACGAACGTAAACTTGAAGTGCTGCTTAAGGCGAGTCCCGAAATTGCCGATAAAATCGCCGAAACCGGAAGATTTTATATGGAAATGACAGAGGAATCGGACGATGGACTCTTGGTCACCTTTCGCGTATGGCAGTCGGAAGAGCTGCTCCCTTTTATTCTTGGATGGGGAGCGGACGTGGAGGTAATAGAACCGGAGTCTCTGCGGAACCGGGTTCGGGAAGAAGCTGAAAAGATATTCAAACGCTACTGACACACTGTTGTCAGTAGCGTTATTTTATATTGGGATTATACCCAAGACGAAAGAGGAGTTGTTGTTCTAGTGAGAAACACAGCGGAAACATTACATGAGTTTGAAGCTACAGTGGACCGGTATTTGATTAAACTGGATAACCTTGAAATGGAACAATTGCTTAGGAAAACGGATGAAGATGAATGGTCCATCGGGCAAATGTATATGCATTTGATTCAATCGGCACAATTCATGCAGCTAAATAATGTTGATCAATGCTTGGCCGGAAATGAGGCAACGGTGGTCGTTTCGGGCATCAAGACGGAACAAGGCAGGGAGGTATTCGAACTTGGAAGTTTTCCGCCCGTTCGGATCCGTGTCCCGGCTTCGCCGCAATACACCCCGCAGCAACCGGAGAGCAAGGAGCAGCTTGCGGAAGGTCTCCGAAGTGTAGTGGAAAGGATGAAACGTACAGAGTCTGCCTTGAGTCAGGCGTCTGAAGCATATAAGATCCCGCATCCCAGATTAGGTGCGTTAAACGCTAAAGAGTGGTTTTTACTGGTCGAAATGCATTATCGGCACCATTTGCTGCAATTGGATCGTTTATCTCAGCTTTTATAAAATCTGAGTTTGTGACATTTGAAAGTGGAATAAATTGAAATGGTAACAGAAATATAATTATGTAAACCAAATAAATTTTCTGAAATCAAGAGAGGAAGGGAGCCGGGCTTCCCTTCTTTTTTGTTTAAATTTTACAGTGCCTTTTTCAAATGTCCCATTAGAGAGTATAGTAAAGTATATTAGCGCTGCAAGGAGCAACAATGCCATGTCCATTGAGATAAAAGATATCATTTCAAAAAAAATATTGAGCGAAGCCAAGGGGTACTTGGACGTAGGTTTCACTCATTCATTAAATCCTTACAGCGGCTGCGCATTTTCTTGCAAGTATTGTTATGTGAGGGAAATGCCGATTCAAAAATTCAAGGATATTCCTTGGGGAGAATGGGTCGACATTAAAATCAATGCCGCAGAAAATTACCGCAATGAAATCATCAAGCTTCGTAAAAAAAGCAAACCGGTTCATATTTTCATGTCATCGGCTACGGACCCTTACCAACCTATTGAGCGCAAAGCGGAGGTCACTCGGCGGGTATTGGAGGAAATGATACAACATCCGCCCGATTTTCTCCAGATCCAGACTCGCAGTCCGCTTGTTACAAGGGATCTTGAGTTAATTTCAGTTCTGACGGAAAAATGTGAAGTTCTGGTATCCATGACGATTGAAACCGACCGTGAAGATATAAAGCGGATCTTTGCACCTTATGCTCCTGGCATTCAACTGCGGTTAAAAGCGCTAAAACAAATCCATGATGCCGGAGTAACCACCCAGGCCGCCATCTCTCCCGTGCTGCCCTTTACGCCTGATTTCCCAAAGGCGCTGGAGGGAATCGTCGATCGAATCTGGATCGATACGCTTAATATCGGAGACGGTTCTATGGGTAAAAGATCGGAGCGATTGGGGATGCCAAGTCTGTTTGAAAACCACCAACTAACGAAGTGGAATGATAAGGATATCCATGTGCGGGTGGAAAAGTATTTTAGGAAGTTTTTCCCCCAAGAGATGATCCGTGTGTCAAAACACGAAGCTTTTCCGAAAAATCACAATTTGAAAAAGAAAGATGTTGACCTCAAATGACTAAGGGGATTTGAATCATGATTGAGACTTTCGTATCCTCCAAAAGCACGTGTACGCATATGTGCCGAACAATAGTGTTTTTTGTTGCCGGTATACTAACCTATCGGAATAACTTTGAAGCTGCTGCCGGCGAGTTCGCCAAGCGATATCCCCATATCAAAATCGTAATGATCTTTCCCTATGGGATGGCGGACGGAACTAATCGTTCCTCATTATCCCGTCTATTGGCACGGCAGCTTGCTCCAGTCGGGTATGATCTAATCCATGAGGAATCTCGGCGGGTGAAAGCCGCAGTGGAAATCATTCGTGAGCATGGAGCGGCCGCAGATCAACTCATCCTGGTCGGGCATAGCGCCGGCAGCGTGATTGCTTACCGGGCAGGGCTGAACTTGGAGGAAAAGCACGGTTTTCGGGAGGTTCAAGTATTTGCGGTAGGCAGCCCTAAATTCTTTTTGAAGGATATCTCATTCAATAAGCAATTCACTTATATTACCGGTCAGAAGCAGGACAAAATCACCCGGATCGGCAGATGGCGCAAGCCGGGGTCGCGGAAGTTCCGCGGAAAGCCCGGACGGGAAATTCAACTGGATTTCAATCCGGATCATCAGGGATGGAAGTTTCACGCGTCTTATTTTCTAAATTCGGCGTGGAGTGACGCTAACCAGGTTTTTCATTCCAACGTAGAGGATCTCGTCTCCAAAATCCATGAGCTATGCCCGGATAAGTAGGTTGTATCCCATTATTTTAAGGAGAATGATCATGAATAACCACACCGCCTTATTGGTCATTGACGTACAGGAAGGAATGTTTGATCCGGATTATCCCGTGTTTCAGTATGAGGGCAAGTCAGTTGGGTTATGAAGTCATTGTCGTCGAAGACGCAAACACTACCTATAACCAAGGTGACCGGACAGCTTCAGAAATCATTCAGGAATATAACGATAAATTCCGTTCATTTGCTGAGGTTAGACCCGCGGAGACGCTTCTGTTCTAAGGAACAGATCACATCAATGCGCGTGATGGGCTCCAATAGAATTGTCTGCTGTTTTCTAGAAATTGCTAAGAAAGGAGGGATATAGAGATGAAGTCTCAACCTTTTGAACGAATAAAATTCCCGCCAGGATTTTGGGACGGATTGCGAACCTTAGGGATCTCCGCTCAAGACGTAGCTCGCAAAGCGGGACTGCCCCTGACCATTATTACTGAAACGGAAGTTTCCACCGCCCAATATTTTGATATCTGGCAGGCCTATTCCGATCTCATTGGCGACACGGCCAGAGGAATCATTGAGCTTGCAACCGCCTTTGAAACGTCCAAGTATCCGCCCAACGTTTTAGCGACTTACCACGCTCGTGATTACCGCGATGCTCTTTATCGAATGGAAAGGTACAAGCGATTGTGTCCTCCCGAAAGCTTGCGAATTACCGAAGAAGCAGAGAATTGCACCATTGAGCTGGAGTGGCTAAATCCCGATCAATCTGGTCCGCCTTTACTGGTTGGTATCACGCTGGCATTTTTGCTGGAGCTAGGGCGAAGGGGAACGGGGGAACAATTGACAGCAAAGTGCGTTGAATTTACAAATTCCATGGGCGATGTCCAGGCTCTGGAGGAATTCTTTGGTTGTGATATCGTCATAGGCGCCGATCGTAACCGGCTGACATTGCATCGAAAAGATTTGAATCTTTCTTTTAAGTCGTATAACGAAGAGCTGCTAGAAATATTGACCCCCGCCCTGGATCAATCGCTTAGTGAACAACAGCGAACGCTCACCATAACGGAGAAGGTTAAATGGATCCTGAAACGCAGTCTTACGGGGGGACGGCCTGACATTCAGGTTGTCGCAAAAGAGCTCGGAATGAGCGATCGGACGCTGCAAAGACGGCTGACAGACGAGAACACAAGCTTCAAACAGCTGTTATCGGAGGCTAGACATGAACAGGCACGGGAGTATTTGGCAGACCCCTCACTCGAAATTAAAGAAGTAGCATTCCTGGTTGGGTATGAAGATCAGAACTCATTCTACCGTGCCTTTCGTCTATGGGAAGGGGATACTCCATCGCAATGGCGTACGGAGCACTTGGGGACAAACTGATTTATTAAATGTGGCGTGTTAAACAAGAAGATTGGCGTATGGCGCTAGTTACCGAATGATTCAGACAAGGTAAGATAATCCCTATCCGAAGCATAAGACTGCTTTGAAATTTACTGATATAGGAGAAATGCAGGATGGATATGGGATTAAAGAATAAAACAGCGTTAATTACAGGATCATCCAAAGGAATAGGTAAAGCCATTGCCTTGGAGCTCGCCAAAGAAGGGGTCAATGTCCTGATCAATGGGCGAAATGAGGAGGAAGTGCAGCGAACCGTTAATGAAATAAAACTGGAATTTCCGGAAACCAATCCTCAAAATGCTGCTGCTGATATCGTGGATATCGGGCAAAGAGAGGCTTTATTCGCTAAATTCCCGAGTGTTGATATTTTGATTAACAATGCGGGCATATACGAAATCATGTCATATGAAGATGTCGACGATGAAGTATGGAATAAATATTTCCAGACCAATGTTCTTGCGGCGAATGGGTTATCAAAATATTATTTGCCTCACATGTTGAACAATAATTTTGGCCGCATTATCTTTATTGCGAGTGAAGAAGCCGTAATGCCTTCGGGACAAATGCCTCAATATTGCATGACTAAATCCATGTTGTTGTCTCTGTCCAAGAGCTTGTCCAAATTAACAATTGGAACGGAAGTTACCGTCAATACGATTATGCCGGGACCGACGCTCTCCGAAAATGTACAGCAAATCATTGAAGGTATCTTTGCTGATGGCAATATGACTTTTGCAGAAAAAGAGAAACAGTTTATGGCTTCAAACCTGCCTCAATCCGAAATTCAGCGATTTATCCGTCCTAGTGAAATAGGCAGGCTAGCCGCATTTATTTGCAGTCCCTATGCATCTGCATTTAAAGGTTCACCGATCCGCATGGATGGGGGCATGGTACCGACTATTTATTGACCACTACAAGCTGCGTGTCTATTAATTCAGTAAGGATACTTCCTTTGACGGTATGGGTTATAATAAACTGGATGAAAGTATTTAAAAGTTAAGGGAAGTGCTATTTCATGAATTTGGACATGGTCATGCAGGAGCTTGAGTCGCTTGGTAAGGAACGTACGAAGAAAATATATTTATCCAATGGGGCGCATGAACCGTTATTTGGCGTGGCTACGGGTCACATGAAACCCATCTTCAAGAAAACCAAAATAAATCAGCAATTAGCTGAGGAGCTTTACGCTACCGGCAACTACGACGCCATGTACTTTGCCGGGATCATTGCCGACCCCAAAGCCATGACGGAAGACGATTATGATCGTTGGATGGATGCGGCGTATTTTTATATGTTATCCGATTATGTCGTTGCGGTAACCTTGTCCGAAAGCGATATTGCCCAAGAAGTAGCCGATAAATGGATCGCGAGCGGGGAAGAGCTGAGGATGTCCGGGGGTTGGAGTTGTTATTGCTGGCTTTTGGGCAACCGGCCTGACAGCGAATTTGCCGAAGATAAAATTTCCGCGATGCTCGACATGGTGAAAAGCCGGATTCACGATGCTCCTGAGCGAACCAAATATGCGATGAATAACTTTATTTACACCGTGGCGGTTTCCTATATGCCGCTGCACGATCAGGCCGTCGAGACGGCAAAAGCAGTCGGCCCTGTCGAAGTCAACAAGGATAAATCGAAAAGTAAATTCCTAAATGCTTCCGACAACATTCAAAAAGCAGTAGACAAACAGCAACTGGGTTTCAAACGGAGACATGTAAGATGTTAAAATCAGCAGCCGGTCATAACGACCGGCTGTTGTTTATTTTTGTTTCCATCAAAGATATGATAGGTTTAGTTGAGAAACGACGAAGGGGAATGGACATGTTTATCGTTATCGGAATCTTCGCCATCTTAATTTACGGCGGGTTAGTTTATTATATCGGTTGGCGCGGGTACCGCTGGCTTCGACCGACTAGTTCGTCCTGGAAATTCAAGACTCTCTACATCCTCGTGGTCGGACTGGCCGCTTGTTCGTTCATCATCGGACGAATTCCTGGACTAAAGATCTTGGGGATTGTCGGGGCTTATTGGATGGCCATATTTTATTTGCTGCTATTGCTGGTACCGCTTGCTCATATAACGGTCATTCTGTTACGTCTCACCCGGTTGCCCCGGCAGAGAACTCAGTTCTGGGCGGGAATGGCGACACTGGTATTGGTGATTTCTTTAATGGGTTACGGTACTTTCAATGCCTACAGCCCGATCATAACTACATATAGAATTAAGATGGAAAAAGGTTCATCATCGCTCTCTTCACTTAACATTGCGATGGCGGCGGATACGCATTTTGGGTTGTTATCGGGCAAAGATCATGCGGAGCGGTTGGTCAAGGAAATGAATGCGCTCAAGCCGGATCTCATTTTGCTGCCGGGTGACATGTTCGACGACGATATTCAGCCCTTTATCGATCAGAAGATCGATGTGATATTGGCTAAACTTGATGCTCCGCCATACGGTGTTTACGCTACGCTGGGCAATCATGATAAACATAAGGGCACGATGCAGGAATTGATTGATACTTTAGAACACAGCGGAATTAATGTTCTATATGACGAAACGATAACGATCAATGACCAGCTTACGATTGTTGGGCGCAAAGACATGAGCGATCCCGAGCGGCTCCAGGTAGACAAGCTGATGACCGATACCGACCCGGAGAAGCCGGTAATTCTATTGGATCATCAGCCTACGGAATTGGGGCTCTCCGAACAAGCGGGAGTGGATCTTGTCGTTTCAGGCCATACTCACCGTGGTCAGGTGTTTCCCGGTAACTTGATTACAAATGCGCTTTTCGAGAATGATTGGGGTTATCTCAAAAAAGGAAACATGCAATCCATAGTTACGTCCGGTTTCGGTTTCTGGGGACCCCCGATTCGGATCGGCACGAGGTCTGAAATTGTCAATATAATGGTGAGGTTCGAATAAAGTTAATCGTAATGGTAGAATTGGCATTACATACAACCATTAAGGAGTGATAGTAATGGAGCAGTTCTTGTTCAATCAATTATCCTTTGTAAGAGGCCAAACCTTAAAATTGTTGGAGGGAGTCACGGAGGAACTTGCAGACCGGATCCCCGAAGGATTCCGAAATAATATAAGGTGGAATTTAGGGCACATTTATGTCGTATGTGAACGGTTTGCATTTAAACAATTGAATCTTCCGCAACAACTGCCGAATGGATTCAGCGAACAATTCGAAAACGGATCTTCACCGTTAAATTGGCCTGCATCCTTTCAAGTGCCTACATTGCCGGAGCTTGAGACTCTGCTGAAAGAACAGCAAGAGCGGATACGAACTGCTCTGGGTCATCGTTTGCAAGACAAGATTGTCCCGCCATATACTACATCTGCGGGAATGGTTCTGGAAACGCCGGAACAATTCCTCAGTTTCAATTTATACCATGAAGGCATGCATCTCAGCGTTATTAAACTTTATAAGAAATTATTATCCCGTTAAAGAAAGAAGGACCTTGCCTTGAAGGGCAAGGTCCTTCTTTCTTTAATATAGATTTTCCAATTTATCGTTTAAATGGTAGTCCCTCGGAGATGTCACATTTCATTAAAAATACAGACTCTGAATGAACAGTCGCCTAATGATCCACTTATGAATATATCTTAAGTATAAGATGATTCAGGAGAGGATGTTGGCCGTGCAAGCTGTTCCTCAAGATTTCGTTCATGGATGGATTGCCTACACGTCAGACCACGGCGGAAAGTTCGACATTTGGCTGTACCGACCGCAGAACGGTCGTAATATTCAACTTACACAGGGGCTTGGTTCGGAATTTTCCGTTCCCTATTGGTCTCCGGACAGCCGTAGAATCGCTTTTATCGGCATTGGTAACGTGGTTCACCTGCTGGATACAGTCACGAACGCCGTCGCCAGGATCGACCAAATCGAACCCTACACGCTGCTGGACTGGTCCCCGGACAGCCGGTATCTCGCATATGTTAAAAACTCGCGTATCATAATTTATGATACTTTTTCACATAGAAGTTATGCTATCCCGGAGCCGGGTGCCAGCGATGTCCAGTGGTTCCCTTCGGGTGCGGAACTTCTTTTCGGGGCCCCGGATTCCACAGGCAACACCCAGCTCTTCCGCATCCGGGCCGATGGCACAGACCGAAGACAAATCACGCAAAATACGGACGGACCGCTCCATGACGTTCGGATTTCCCCGGACGGAACCTTCGCACTTTATACGTTCCCTGGAGCAAGCATCTCCATCATTTCCACGGTAGATTTGGCCACGGGCGCCGTCTTTACGCTGGAAGGCGGACCGCTCGCCAAGAACTATTTTCCGGCCTGGTCGCCTGACTCCAGGAGCATCGCCTACAGCGCAACCGCCTATAGGGAGCCGAATTATTATTCTCTTATTCAAGTCGATAGCCGTACCGGTCAGAGTCCAAGGACTTTGGCGCTTTCAGACTGCTTCGCCACTCCTGTCGACTGGTCTCCGGACGGTTCTAAAATCGCTTACTTATCTGGATGTGCAGGGTTAGAAAGCGCAAGTCAGCTCTGGATTACCAGTTTCAGTGGGCAGATGCCGGTGAATGTTCTTAGCGGCGGCCGGATTACCGCTTTCCAGTGGTCTCCGCTAGTCAGAAGGGTTCCGGAAAGCATCTTCACAAGTTTCGTATACCGGGTATCCTTTCCGTATCCCGCAAACTGGCGCCGGGTAAGCGAAGAGAGGTACGAAGGGGAGGATGGTTTTTTCCAGGTATCCGCGATATCAGCGGGCGACCGGATTGCCGATGTATGCCGCTCAGAAGCTTCTCATCCATTGATGCCTTACGGCTCTTCTCCTAGAATTGTTATGACGAGAATACAAAGCCGTGAGGCGTGTTTCATTTTTCCGTCATCCGACCAACCGGCAGAGATGAACAAACAAGCCGCCCTCATCGTGAAATATCCCCGCCCTGTGCAAATCGGGGAAACGTTCTACAATTATTTTATTCTGTGGGCCGACGTTTACCACATTCGGCAAATGGGAGGACAGCTGTCGTTCATATAATCATCATTTAGATCGGCTAAGTTAAGCCAGGTTATTAGCACGAACGCAGATTTTCATTGCGGAACGCTTGAGCAACAACGCACAACCTGCTATACGATTGAAGTCAGCATATGAAGGGATGGGGGAGACTGAGACGGTTACTTTTTTGGACCGACATGGGTCATTCCCTTCATATGCAATACAGCGATAGAATCCGGAAAAGGATTACGAAAAGCTTGTGCGAGTATGATAAGAGGCGGTTCGTAGCACCCATCACTAGTTCTATCTGAAGAACATTTCAAACAAAAACCGATTCACCTATATTGTGCTGGTAAGAATCAGGACAAGTTCACCCGGATTGGCACTCTCCTTCGAAGGGGAGTGTTTTGTTCAAATGAAGCTTGACATCTACTCATTTTCCTTTAAAATCACACTTATTATAAGTGTTTTAATAACTCATAAAGAAAGGACATGCCGCCGTGAATCCGACAACCCATAATACGCTGCAAGTGAAAAAAATCAATGTTGAGTTAGTGAAAAATACATTGAAGGCCGTTGGTACGGGGACGAAGGCTTCCATTGCGAATATGACGCGATTAAGTGTCGCTACTTGCGGCACGATCCTTAATGAACTGGTGCAAAGCGGGGAAGTTCTGGAGAGAGAACTGGAAGAATCGAGCGGCGGACGCCCGGCCAGACAGTACATGTTCAACGCCGATTATGCGTATGTTCTTTGTTTATTGGTAAAAACGGAAGGGGGCCTTCATTCAATAGTTTATGCGCTCGTCAATTTACTTGGCGAGAAAATGGAAGAGGGAACAAGAAGCTTGGATTTCATTGATGTTGAAACCATTGATCAGTTGATCGAGGAATTCACGGTTGAATATAACAACATAAAAGCAATCGGGATTGGTATCCCGGGAGTTGCCCATCAAGGAATCATCGGAATTTGCGATGTGGCTCCTCTGGCAGGTGAACCTTTGGGTCCGCGGCTTGAAGAAAAATACAACATAGACGTCATTATAGAAAATGACATGAATCTGACGGTCTATGGGTTCTATAATCTGCAAAATTTTGAGGAAGATAAGACGTTTGCTATTGTCACTTTTCCCAAGAATCATTATCCCGGCGCAGGTTTTATTGTAAACGGACGTATGGTCACCGGGAATACCAACTTTGCAGGCGAAATCTCCTATTTCCCCTTTGGAATTACGCGGGAAGAGCAATTGGAACGACTGCATAATAAAGATGACTTTATAGCATTGGCAGCCAAACTGTTAAGTTCGATTATCACGATCATCAACCCGGTTTCTGTTGCCATCACCGGGGATTTAACTCATCCTTCCATGTCGGAGGAATTGATAAAGGGTTGTCTTCAATATATTCCAGAAGAACATATGCCGAGTCTCTTAATAAAGAACAATACGCAAGACGAGTATTTGACCGGCATTATAGCTATTACTTTGGAAAGTTTAACTTATCGTTTGCAATTGGTGGAGAGAAGATAGTGTAGATTTTTGTAACCCGCTGATTGATTTAGGAGGATTACAGTTTGAAGCAAACATCCAAAAGATTTAATAAGATCTATGCTATGCAACTGGCTACCATCTTTCTGGGGTTTATCATTTTTGGGATCTCGGAGAATATTAAAGGACCTGCCATTCCAAGGATTCAATTTGATTTTCATTTAAATGAAGAACAATTGGGTAGTTTGTTATCTTTGAACGCATTGGGTTATCTGATTGCCTGCTCGTTTACCGCTGTATTGGTTAGAAAATGGGGGATCAAAGCCGCAAGTATTCTATCTTTTGCCTCCATGTTGATATCAGGCGTTTTTATCTTCATATCGCATACGTACCCGCTTTTTGCCGCTTCCTATTTTCTGATGTATATCGGAAACGGGATGCTTGAGATTGCGTTGGCCATTCTGGGAGCGCGGATCTTTGTCAAGAATACGGGAACCATGATGAATTTATCGCATGCCTTCTACGGATTAAGTTCCACTGTCGCCCCGTTGATTGCAACAGGAGTCATGTCGGTTCAAGTATTCGGTCATGCGCTGGATTGGCGCGGAATGTATCTGGTCATGCTTTCATTATCTTTGCTTCCGATCCTGACAGCCCTGCGCAGTACTTTTCCTGGAGATGATCTTGCGAATGAGAGCCGGACTTCCCTAAAGGAATTGATGAGAGATCCCGCATTGTGGTGGATGGTGCTCATACTCTCCTTCGGCGTAGTATCCGAATTAGCTGTAGGGGGCTGGCTGGTTAATTTCCTGGAAAAAGCGTACCACTGGGACACCGTAAAAGCCTCCGGCATGCTGTCCGCCTTTTTCCTTCTATTCGCTCTTGCCAGACTCTTCTTGGGGCCTGTAACCGATAAAATCGGATTTACGTTTTCCCTAATTATATTCTCCGGCCTGTCTGCGCTTTGTACATTTGCCGCTATTGTCGGGGGAGAATCGTGGTCATTCCTGTTTGCGGCGGCGGGGATTGGGATTGCCATGATTTATCCGACCGTTATGGCCTTTATTGCGAAACGTTACCCGCGCGGAAGCGACACCGCGATTACTTTTACGGTCACGCTAATGGGCCTGGGCAGTGTGATCGGCAACTACGTTATCGGATTTGTCATCGAAATTGTGAAAAAAATGTATGGTCAAGGCAATGCCAACGGATTGCTGCGGGGACTGCAAGCGGGTTACGGATTTATTGCTTTATGTGCTCTATTATGTTCCGTCTGCGGCTGTATTCTATATCGATATTTGATAAAACGCGGGGAACTAATCTAATCTATCTTTGATTAAGGAGTCCAAAACTATGATGATTAAGAAAATGGATTGGGAGGCGGGGGAATGGCTCAATAAGCCCTTGTCTGCCCGGATAGAAGATCATTTCCTGAAGGTGGTGCCCGAAAAGGGAAGAGACTTCTGGAAAAAGACCTTTTATGGTTTTGAGTATGAGGATGGAGCCGCCTTGTTGGCGGATTGGAGTAACGACAAGGCTGTGGAGGTCTCGTTCCAACTCTTCTCCTTCACGGAGTTGTACGATCAGGCAGGCATCTTATTGTATCATGGCCCGGGCCAATGGATTAAAGCGGGCATTGAAATCAATGACGGGATTCCACAGCTTTCCGCCGTCGTAACCGATGGTTATTCCGATTGGTCGCTTGCCGCCGTGCCGGAATGGGCCGGGGAAGAGGTTACGCTTCGCGCTTCGATTATGAAGGATGCGGTGATCATCCGCGCACGTACGCGGCATCATGCCTGGCGCACCATTCGCGTGGCCCGGTTTCCTTATCCAGCAGGGAATCAGGCAGGACCGTTTGCCTGCTCTCCGACCCGGGATGGACTCGAGGTAACCTTTACCCGTTGGGATTTTACAGAACCGGATCAAGACCTCCATACCGATCCAGCAGGAGAATAAATGAACAAGACAGAAAGCCGCGATATCCGCGGCTTTTTGCTTTAAATTGCATACTATCACAAGTGTTAATTCACCACATTAAATATTGAATCATCAGGAATAGACGATGCTAAATTGTGTGAACTCCACATGGCAATCTCGTTCTTTTCCCGTGGCATACAAACCGATAAGGACCCCTGTAAATCCGCCCGCAACTTCCGATGAGAGATATCTCGATTGTGCAGTACCGAGTAAAGTCTCCGTACCATCATCCGTTTGAACATAGAAATGGAAATGAGTAGGGGTTGATTTAATCACCAATGTGGCATGATTGCACTGTCCGAGATCGATCGCTCTTTCCACGGATTTGATATCTCCTACATTAAGCCGCTCGATGACCTCGTATCCTTGCGGGCCGTTGCGCAAGGCCAAATCATAATGGTGGTTTTCGTCCATATAGACCGTAATTCCGGCTTCGCCGCCCTTTAGGCTGATGTCGCAGGAAATGACTGCGTTGAAATCTTTTTGACGGATTCCTATAAATGTTGGTGACAATGGAACATCCAGATTCACTTCGGTTCCTTTCAACGTCACTTTATCGGGTTCGAGCAGATAGTTTTCCGTAGCCGGATGGCGCAGATAACACCAGTCCAGATTCCAATCCGTGTTTTCGAATGTAAAATACTTTTTCTCTTGTTGAATGATACTGTCAGGGAACCGATCCGTTTCAAAGCTCATCAGCGTAGTGCCGTTATGGCCTGCCGTAAACCAACCATCTTCCGCGAAAGTAACCGGAGTAAGGAAAACCTCGCGACCCAAGTGATGATACGTAAGCCATTGGCCGGTTTGCCGGAAGCCGAGATGAAGGAGCCACCAATTCCCTTCGTGATCCTGAATCAGATCACTGTGACCAACGCCTTGCAGCTCATAACCGCCTAAATTACGATTGGTCAGTACGGGATTATTCGGATAAGCTACGAACGGGCCGGAAAGAGATTCTCCCCGTGCATAAGTGACCATATGGCCGTATTCGGTCCCGCCTTCGGCTGCCAGCAGGTAATATCGGCCGTTGATTTTATACATATGAGGGCTTTCCAAATAGCGCCCGCCGGTTCCTTGCCATATCGAACGGCTAGGCGTCAACTTGCGTCCGGTTTCAATTTCGATTTCGCACTGAACGATTCCGTTGACTCCGAAATCGTCTGTTCCGTTACTCATGAAATACGTTCTGCCGTCTTCAAAATATAAATCCGGATCGATTCCTCCCTGATCGACAGGGATCGGATCCGACCATTCGCCGTAAATATTATCAGTCCAGACATAGAAATTCTGACGGGTGGTATCATTGGTTGTCGTCATGTAGAAACGACCGTCATTGAAACGAAGGGTAGGAGCAAACACACCTCCGGAACTGCCCACCGTCTCCAGCTGGATTTGGCTTTTTCGGGTCAAGCAATGCCCAATTTGGGTCCAGTTTAACAGGTCTTTGCTTTCAAAAATCGGTACCCCGGGGAAATACTGAAAAGTACTGCAAACCAGATAATAGGTATCGTTTACTTTGCAAACACTTGGGTCTGGGTAAAAACCTTTAATAACAGGATTATTGTACTTCATTTGTACACCTCTTCTTTAAAATTACATATATATGAATTCAGTTTACATGTGAGCTAAGAAAATTAAACACCAACGGGTTGATTATTTCAATAATCCAGTGTTGATGCTCTATATTATATCAGTTAAATTAATATATATGTGATTTCAATATGTGCATACACGGTAAGGAGTTTAATGGTCAATATGATAAAAGCGAACGGGGAACCCCAATTCATGGCTTTATATGAGGCGCTGGCAAGCGAGGTCCGATGGAAAATTATGAACCTCATTGCCGATAGGGAAATGAATGTGAAAGAGATTGCGGGAAAGTTGGAGCTAAGCCCATCCATTGTTACCATGCATATCCGAAAACTCGAGGACGCCGGTCTCATTGGCAGCCGCAGGGTTCGCCAAAACGGAGGAACACACAAATTGTGTTTTCTAAAGCAAAAAACGATTGAAATCGAGCTGCCCACTGCCGGCCGAAACGCAAAGATCAGGGAACAGAGCATTTCAGTCGGTCATTATACCGCCTTTGAAGTTCATCCTACCTGCGGGATAGGCACGCTTGAGAAGGAAATCGGCGTTTGGGACGATCCGCGCTATTTTCTGGACCCTGAGCGGGTTCACGCTTCGATCCTGTGGTTCGGAAGAGGCTATGTCGAATACAAAACGCCAAATTATTTGCTTCCTGACAAAGTCGCTGACGCTATAGAAATCTCGATGGAAATTGCTTCGGAAGCGCCCGGCTTGAGAGATCATTGGCCTTCGGATATTCGGTTCGAGTTTAACGGCATATCCCTTGGCACCTGGACAAGTCCGGCGGACTTCGGAAGGGCGGCGCGCGGCAAATATACGCCGAAGTGGTGGCACAGAAATGTGAATCAATACGGGTTATTGAAGACGATCCGCATTGACGCTTCAGGAACCTTTATAGATGGGGAACGGATGTCGGATGTGACTGTAGCGGATATCAAGTTATCGGAACCGTTCTGGACGCTTCGTTTCGCAGTGGATGAGCAGGCCGTCAATATAGGCGGTTTGACGATTTATGGGGCCGGTTTTGGAAATCATGACCAGGATATTCTGATTCGTGTGCACCTTAAAGGATAAAATTTATGGTATATTATGGATTGGTGTAGTTAAGTAAAGTAGTTAATAACCAATCGGAAGGATGTTAGCATGAGCCAATCCAATCAGGAGTATATCGTAATCTCGGGTGCCCGGGAGAACAACCTCAAGAATGTATCCTTGCGAGTTCCTAAACGGAAAATCACGATTTTTACGGGAGTATCAGGATCCGGCAAGTCTTCGATCGTTTTTGATACGATCGCCGCGGAATCAACGCGACTGCTGAATGAGAATTTCAGCATGTTCGTGCGCACATTCCTGCCTCAGGTCCCGCAGCCGGATACGGATGTCATCGAGAATCTGAGCATGGCTGTGATCGTGGATCAGAAGCGCCTGGGCGGAGGCTCTCATTCCACAATGGGGACGATTACCGATATTTCTCCTATTTTGCGGCTTCTCTTTTCCCGAGTGGGTAAACCTTATGTCGGACAAGCGCACATGTTTTCGTTTAACGACCCGCAAGGCATGTGTCCCGAATGTAACGGAATCGGCCGCAAATTAGGCGTCGATATGAGTAAGGCCGTTGATATGTCCAAGTCGCTGAATGAAGGGGCCCTGATGCTGCCGGACTATTCCGTAAGCGGATGGGAGTGGAACATGATCGTACAGTCGGGAGACTTCGATCTCGACAAGAAGCTCAGCGATTACACGGATGAAGAATTGGATCACCTGCTTTACTCCAAAGCCAGAAAAGTAAAGATGGATTTTGCCGGTAAGGCCACGAATATTACAGTAGAAGGCGTTATTGAGAAATTCACCAATAAATATATCAAGCAAGATTTAAAAGCGAAGTCGGAGCGAACGCAAAAAACGGTTGCACCTTACATTTCCGAAGGGCCTTGTTCGGGCTGCCGCGGTGCGAGACTCAGTCAGGCCGCGCTGAGCAGCAGAATCCATGGGCGGAACATTGCGGAGATGGCGTCCATGGAGATCGGCGAGCTGCTTCGCGTCATTCGGGAGATTGACGACGCTGTCGCTGCGCCAATCGTTAAGTCACTGGCGGAAAGGCTGCAGCATTTGGTCGATATCGGGCTCGATTACCTGACGCTGGACCGGGAGACGGACACTTTATCCGGCGGCGAGTCACAGCGCGTCAAGATGGTTAAGCACCTGAACGGCAGTCTGGTGGATGTCGCTTACATCTTTGATGAACCCAGCGTTGGACTGCATCCCCGCGATGTGCACCGGTTAAATGAATTGCTGCAGAAGCTGCGTGATAAGGGCAATACCGTAATTGTCGTCGAGCATGATCCGGATGTAATCAAAGTGGCGGACCATATCGTCGATGTCGGGCCTCTCGCCGGCAGCCGCGGCGGTACTATTGTGTTTGAAGGAAGCTACGAAGACTTACTGGATTCGGGTACGCTGACAGGCAACTATATGAAGCGGTCGATCCAGTTGAAGGAAGACTGCAGGCAGCCTTCCGGTAAGCTGTCCATCAAGGAGGCCACATTACACAACTTGCAGAATGTGAGTGTTGATATTCCAACAGGCGTATTGACCGTTGTGACGGGTGTTGCCGGATCGGGCAAGAGCACGCTGATTAACGAAGTGTTTCTCGGCAGCCATCCGGATGCGATCGTCATCGATCAGTCGGCAGTGGGCGTATCAACACGTTCGAATCCAGCGACCTACACAGGGATTATGGATGACGTACGTAAGGCGTTTGCTGCCGCAAACAAGGTGAATCAAGGCTTGTTCAGCTTCAACTCCAAGGGGGCTTGCGAGAATTGCCAAGGGCTTGGTGTCGTATATACTGACCTTGCGTTTCTGGACAGCGTAAAGCTGCCATGTGAAGTATGCGGAGGCAGACGATTCAAGGAAGAAGTGCTCGAGTACAAGCTGAACGGCAAGTCCATAGCAGAAGTTCTGGAGATGACGGTGGAGCAGGCGCTGGAATTTTTTCAGCTCAAAGAGGTAGTGCGTAAACTCCAAGCCATGAGTGATGTGGGCCTGAACTATATCACGCTAGGGCAACCGCTCAGCACGTTATCGGGAGGGGAATGCCAACGCATCAAGCTGGCCAGCGAGCTGCATAAGAAGGGCAGCATTTATGTGATGGACGAGCCGACCACCGGCCTGCATATGTCGGATATCGGCCACCTTCTGGAGATCATGAACCGTCTCGTGGATGCAGGCAATACGGTCATCGTAATTGAGCATAACCTGGATGTGATCTGCCAAGCGGATTGGATTATCGATATGGGGCCGGACGGGGGAAGCAAAGGGGGGCAGGTGGTATTCGAAGGCACCCCTTCGCAGATCATCCATGCGGAACAGTCGATTACGGGGAAATACTTGGCATAATCATCTCGCAAATCAATCGAAGAACAGCCTGTGAAAGGCCAAGTGACTTTTTTCTTTCCTGAACTCTCCCGGGGAACACCCTACAATACCATGGAAAACTTTAATAAAATAACTGCCCCCGGAAAAACCGACATTACATGCAATGTCCTCTATGCTATGGTCGGTTTCGCGCAGCAGACGGATCGCATGACCGATGCGGACTTTTGTCAGGTATTGAAGAGGGGTTATTCCTACCGTAGAGGTAAACCGGCGGATGAAATGGAACTTGGACAATCCCGAAACCTCCGCGATGGCTTCTATGCCGGATACGGATGCGTAGTGATTTTCCATCCAATCCAAGGCCTTACGAATCGCTTCCGGCTGAGTCCCGGTTCCGTCTACTTCGTCGGCAAAGCGCCTTAACTC
The DNA here is from genome assembly GCF_038009185.1 of Paenibacillus sp. FSL R5-0407. Lineage (NCBI taxonomy): Bacteria > Bacillati > Bacillota > Bacilli > Caryophanales > Paenibacillaceae > Paenibacillus > Paenibacillus sp. FSL R5-0407. The sequence continues at coordinate 974,442 of NZ_JBBPAX010000001.1, forward strand.
CATCATAAACCGGTATACGGAGGAGGAAGCCCGGAAAGCATCGGGGAGTTGTCCATCCCTGGCATCCAGGTAGATCAGTTCCAGTGTCCGGATGACAGAATGCTCCCGCGGGATGGCGACAATAGTGCCGCATCGGCTCTTGATGGCATTCCAGTGGTCCGATAAGCCGTTAGGACGGAACAGCAGAAAGATGAATTCCCATGGCTCATCCTTCTCCGCAAAGTAATAACCATGGTCTCCCGGGATTTCTACCAGAAAAGCGGTTTCCTCTGAAAGAAGATGCTCCTTGCTGCCGATTCGAAGGCGACCGTTTCCGGATATTGTATATTGGAAAAGAAACAGCGGTCCATCAGACCGCTGTTGGCCTTCCCATCGGTAAGAAGGGGAGGATATCAAATCCCTGCCTACGGCAAATAATTCATATAAACCCATGGAAGAAGCTTCAGAGAACCGGAATCCGATGGTGGAATAGTCTGGAGTATTGGATTTGGGTTTGCTCATAATTGGATCTCCTCCTTAAGTGGTTTAGTACATCTTCTTTAAACAGAATATTTCAAATTAGGGTTCAAGTCTATACAAGGCAGCGCCGTGAGGAGGCAGCTTCGCGGAAAGTTGCCCGTCTGTTAAAGTTATAACCTCGCCAGTCCAGAGTTCTTTTCCCCTGGGGCTAGGAGTCAATCCAAGCTGCTCCATGGAAACGGATACGATGGCCTCCTCGTCACCCGCATTAAATAGAGCTGCATAAACGGCTCCGTTATCATCTTGTGCCTTCCATACGATCTTATCCGTCTCCCGTGATACTTGATGAGCACCGGAACCGTTTCTATGCAGATGCAGCACGTCACGGTTGGTCAGTAGAGAAAGCGTCCATTCATCGTTGTCCCGCATTTCTCCGCCAAACATGAGGGGGGAACGGAAGATCGACCATAAGGTCATCATCGTCAGTTGCTCGTCCTTTGTGAAACGTGTCCAACGATCGCTGCCTCCTCCGTCAACGGAACGGATACCCAAATGTCCGAGGGGTAGCATATCGCAGTCCGGCCATTGACCGGGTGCCACATGTTCGGCCCATTTGTAGCAGCGCTCAAACATACCATGCAATAAAGGCCAAAGATCCCAGAAATCGTCCGTCATACGCCACATATTGGCGTTGGCCTTCAATTCCTCCGCATGTTCAAGCGGTGCGGGTCCAGGTGACAGACTGAGGACCATGTCTCTTCCGCAGCGGTCTATCGCTTTTCGGATCATTTCGATTTCAGGAACATGAATCTGATATAGGCGAGATGCCGCTATATCATCTACCTTCACAAAATCAACACCCCAGGAAGCATACAATTCGAACAAGGAGTTGTAGTAAGCTTGAGCACCTTCCTTGGACGCATCTACCCCGTACATGTCGGTGTTCCATGGACAGATGGAATTCGGATGCGCAATGTCCCGGGCCGTGACCGAAGTACCAAGTATCGGCGTAGCTGCATGAACGGCCTGGCGGGGAATGCCTCGCATGATGTGGATACCGAATTTCAGGCCCAGACTGTGGACGTAATCCGCAAGAGGCTTGAATCCCTTGCCGTCCGCAGCAGAGGGGAACCGATTAACGGCGGGCATTAACCGGGAATAGGAATCCATTTCTAAAGGAACGAAGGGGCGATATTGAGAGGATATTGCTCCCGGTTCATACCATTGGATATCTACTACTATGTAATCCCATCCATAATCCTTGAGGTGTTTGGCCATATATTCAGCATTCCCTCTAATTTCTTCTTCACGCACGGCAGCACCGTAGCAATCCCAGCTATTCCAACCCATTGGAGGGTGTGTTGCAAACAGATGATGATTCATGTCATACATCCCATCCTTCGTCTTAAAGTAGGTTCTGGCTCTATCTTAAAAGACCGCGATGATGGCGGCAATCATAAAGTATTGCGTAGGTTGTAAAATATTGCTCTTATTGAGGAAGTCTGTTGTAGGCAAGTCTTTTCACTGGGCCAGGCTTATAGTATGCTAACCATAAAAGGGAGGAGAGGTAATTTATGGGGAAACAACTGATACTCGGAGACTTCATGCATGAACTGGCCAATACGCGCCGCATCCTGGAGGTTCTGCCCGAAGATCATATGTCGTGGAAGCCGCATCCGAAATCGATGGCTTTGAGCGGACTGGCCACCCATCTGGTCAATCTGTTGAACTGGCAAGTGGCAATTTTTGATAGCTCGGAATTAGATCTTTCGACCCTGCCGCAGAAACGGGAAGCATTGACGAGACGGGAAGATCTGTTGGCGGAATTCGACGCAAATGTCGTGAAGCTTCAACAGCTGCTTGGTGAAAGCGACGAGATCACACTCAGCGAGAAATGGACGCTGCGGAATGGCGATTACGTCATCCTGAGTCAACCGCGGGCGAATGCGCTTCGCTCCTTCGGAATAAGCCACATGGTCCACCACCGGGCACAGCTCGGGGTTTATCTGAGGCTTCTCGATATTCCGATACCCGGTTTCTATGGGCCCTCGGCCGATGAAATGGTTAGCTTCTCATAGTTACATGACAACAAGCCGTCTCTGGTGAAGAGGCGGCCTTTGTTATTTCAATTTAACTCATTACCTCGAAATCATCATGCAATCTGCGTAGGCGATAAGCGTTCATCGCGTATTCACGGAGCTCCTCGAGAATCGTGTAGTTTGCCCAGGCGCCTGCAAACGCGCCGATTCCAGGCATCATCTGCAGCATTTTCCGGAAGTCCAAAGCGTCACGATACTCGATCTGAAAAGTCTCCCAATCCATTTCCCGATAGTATTCAGTGTCGGAGAGCCATTGTTCCTTCTCGATATGCCAATGCTTGAGGGAACTGAGCAGCTTGGCTCGATTATCGGGCCCTGAGTATGTCATTTGAAATACCTTTAGAATGAAAACCCGCTCGGAAAAATGTTTGGTGTCATATCCATAAACATGCGCCAGCTCAAACATAAATTTCATCTTGATCGCAATGAGAGCCGGGAAATCTACCATGCTAAACATAATACCGCCCGCACCGGTACCTGCGCCTTCGGCGACCGCGATTTTTTGATACAGCGCAAACAATTCTTTCGCGTCTTGATCGGTAGTCTCCAAATTAAGAGTACGCTGTACTGGACGGCTTGGCGTATATTCCGCACCGAATAGCGCCGTGCGCACAATCGATCGTATGGTGGTCGTAATGATGTTGTTCACCTTGGCGGGAATCAAGTGATTGATTTGGTTGCTGATTGTTTTCGAAGTTTTTTCCAGCCATCCTGGAGATTTGAACATTTTTTGTTCCCAGTCGGCAACTTCTTTCCGTACTTTATGTTCGTAATTCATCAATAATCGCTCCTCCAGCAGTCTTAGCTATATTGTATCGAAGGTCTCCAGGATCCGGACCGGACTGCGGCAGGTATCAGACCTCGACTAAAGTCCAGTATCATCTGCAATTGGGTTCCTAATTCCTGAAATCGATAATAACTTATTCATAAGGAGGGAGGATTTCAGTGAATTTTAACTTGTATATCTACAGAGAGCAGAGGAAGTTCCATGAATTCAACATACTTTGAGGCGGCGGCCATCAGGTCGTTCTCGCGGTCATCATGTGCAGAAAATAACTCCAGCACGATGTCCAGCCCTTTGGCTTTGATCTTGCGCTTCCATATGCCGGCAACTTGTCCATCGATGACGATGGTTGGCATGAATACGCCGTTCCCACCGGGAATGATGTACTTTGCGTACTCTGCACGTAATACATCGGAACGGTCCTTATAGCCGAGCACGTATTCATCAAAACCCGGAAGCAGATAGACACCAGGGGTGATCTCTTTGTTGCCGGCTGACAGTGACGAATGATACCAAAGCTCCCGGTCGTCGATCTTCGCGGGTTCGAACTGATTCCCAGCCAATTCTAATCCCTTGCGGGCATCTCTTAGTGTTAATCCAGTCCACCAGGCGAAGTCATGTACGCTCGCAGGACCATGCGAGATATAATAACGTTTGGTGAGCTGGGACAAAACCTCCTCCCGCGATATGTCATCTCCCGGTGGCACCCATTCATCTAGAAGGACGAATGTCTGCTGCTTTCCTTCCCGCGGCCCCATACAAATCAAACCGATCTGCGCAGAATGCCAAAGCAGATGATAACCCCTTTGACCCGTCGTACGAATACCCGCTTCCTCAAACAGTTCCATCAGGACCGGACGCGAGATTCTATTATTCCCTTCCAAAGCATGGATCAGGATTTCATTGCTTTGCTCGATGATTTCCGGTGTCAATTCCAACTCTTGGAGCCTGCGCTTGTCGCTTGCCAGTATGCGCGGAGTCAATAACTGGAGCATCCCCCTTATGGATTCCGGAGGTACTGCGTGAATCGTTCCGCGCATCGGCCAGGTCAGCACAATATTGCGGTCTTCAATACTTCGCTCAATATCCGCGGCCACTCCATGCTGCATTCGACAGCCGATCGCCCAAAGCATTTGATGATAATCCTGAGCCTGTATAGCGCCGAGATAGCGTACTACATCATCCGGCTTCTCACACTTGTCGCCAGCAATTCGCTGATTCTGTAATCGTCGATAACCGATTTCTGATTTTATCACGTTGTTCCTCCTATAATTTCCGCCTCATACCGTCATCGTGTTTTTCTTTCTGGAAGTATTTTGAAAACATTGTACCACAGTCGGGTATTTACTGAGAATGCAGGGGATACTGCTAGTTCGGCGAATCTCCCCGTTCATATTCCGAATGAACTTGACATAGAAGAGACATCGCTTCATTGCAATATGGCCATTAAGATTGATGATTGTTCTTAAATTTCTCATACGGGTAATAAACTGGTAGCACTAGTATGGATATGTGAATCAACTTTCCTACAGAAAGGCGTGACCAAATGTGAAAAGAAAATATGTATCCTTTATAACAATCCCGATATTAGTTATTGTTCTATCGCTTACCGCTTGCTCAGAAGCAACCGAGCCTTCCGCCGGTTCTGAAACTGTAACACCGGCTAATGAAACGGTCACGACTCCGGAGCCGGAGAACAACAAAGCTCCCGAGCCGACGCGGCCACAGACCGAAAGTTTTGATTTGATGACGGGTGAGGGGGATCAGCCGCTTACGGCTACCTTGCAACAAGGGGACGGTTTTTCTTTATACGTTTTCGAAAAGTTTGATTTTGACGCGTCCGAAGGACGTCTGTTTCTTACCAGCAATCCGGAATACAATGTCGAGATCGAACTGCTTCCAGCGGATTATGATCTGACGCAGCTTAGAACAGCAGGAAAAGAAGAATTGGAAGCGTTCGGGGAAGTATCCGATTATAGTGGTGAGCTTGTCGAACATCCTTTGGGTTACGCCGAGATCTATCTTCAAGTGTCGAGTGGGGAAGGGATTAGGGATTATATGGTGTGGAAGTCTGAATCGGGAGATGCTTTCCTGTTTCGTCTCCGCAATCCAAAGGGTGAGGAAGCTTCGGATTTTGCCAGCCCGGTTCTTGTTTCGTTATCTACGGTACAAAAGTAGCAGAAATAAAAAAAAGAACCTGGATATTATTATCAGGTTCTTTTATATTGCCTATGAACAGACATGATGCTATAATCAGATCACGACTGTCTTTATTATGTAGACATAATTATCTCATCTTATACTTTAACTTTATCATGTCGCTAAACTCTTGTCAAATGTTTTTTTCAAAATGACTGGTTAGGAGAGATGTGGAATGAGTTCATTGGTTCTCGGTTTTGAGGAAATTGGAAAGGAGCAGCTATGGCTTGTTGGCGGAAAAGGGCTGAATTTAGGGGAATTATCAAAAATGGAAGGAATACATGTTCCCGAAGGGTTTTGTGTGACAACTACAGGATTTCAAAAAGCCATCGAACACAACGAATCATATCATGCTTTGCTGGATCAACTAACCATGCTAAAAGCGGAAGACCGGGAACAAATCGGCGAAATCAGCGGAAAGATTCGTCAGACTATAACGGAGTCCGAAATTCCTTCCGAGGTTGTCAAAGCGGTTACTGATTATCTCACCCGGACTGATGAAGAACAGGCCTATGCGGTGCGTTCCAGTGCGACTGCCGAAGATTTGCCGCATTCTTCCTTTGCAGGTCAACAAGACACCTATTTAAATATCATCGGCGTCGATGACGTCTTACGGCATATTAGCAAATGCTGGGCATCCCTATTTACGGATCGCGCGGTCATCTATCGTATCCATAACGGCTTCGACCACAGATATGTTTATTTATCCGTTATCGTTCAAAGAATGGTTTTCCCACAGGCTTCGGGGATTATATTTACCGCGGATCCGATGAGCGGAAACCGGAAACTGCTATCCATCGATGCCGGATTTGGGCTTGGGGAAGCGCTGGTGTCCGGTTTGGTATCCGCTGATGGTTATAAAGTACGGGAAGGTGAAATCGTCGAGAAGCGAATCGCAACCAAAACATTGGCGATCTTTGGGCGGAAGGAAGGGGGAACAGAAACCAGGAAGATCGATCCTGATCTGCAAAAGAAGCAAGCTGTTACGGATGAGCAAATTTTAAGACTGGCAAGCATCGGAAGGCAAGTCGAAGACTATTTCGGCCAGCCGCAAGATATTGAATGGTGTTTGGCTGATGGCACTTTTTATATGGTTCAGAGCCGCCCGATCACAACCTTATATCCCATCCCTCAAAGTAATGATCAAGACAATCACGTCTATATATCCGTCGCTCATCAACAGATGATGACGGATCCCATGAAACCACTAGGATTATCCTTTTACCAGTTAATTACTAACGCGCCTATGCGTACAGCCGGTGGCAGGTTATTTGTTGACATTACATCTATGCTGGCTTCACCTGTCGGACGAGAAACTTTAGTAAATACCCTCGGACAATCCGATCCGCTTATCCGTGGAGCCCTCATGACTATATTAGAGCGGGATTTCATAAAATTGGTGCCTAATGATCAAACCGCACCGGTTCCGCGGAGGAATAATACAGTGTTGATGGCGCTAATCGAGAGTAATCCGGCGATCGTATCTGATTTGATTAAGCGTAGTCAAGCCTCGATTGAAGAGTTAAAACATAACATTCAAGCCAAATCGGGATCGGATTTGTTTGATTTTCTTCTGGAAGATATCGTACAGCAATTGAAGAAGATTTTATTTGATCCGCAAAGTTCCACTGTGATTATGTCTGGGATGGAGGCTTCGTCATGGATTAATGAAAACATGTACCAATGGCTCGGTGAAAAGAATGCGGCAGATCCAATTTCTCAATCCGTACCGAACAATATTACTTCGGAAATGGGCTTGGCGCTGCTGGATGTCGCGGATGTGATTCGCCCGTATCCGGAAATCATTGATTATTTGCAGCATGCAAAAGAAGATGATTTTTTGGATGGGCTGTTGAAGTTTAAGGGCGGACAGGAGACTCGTGATGCGTTCCATGATTTTCTAGGCAAATATGGAATGCGGTGCACCGGAGAAATCGATATTACGAGAACCCGATGGAGCGAAAGGCCAATCACGCTTGTCCCGTTGATCCTTGGCAACATCAAAAACTTTGAACCTAATGCCAGCAGCCGGAAATTTGAACAAGGGCGGCAAGAAGCTTTGGCGAAAGAACAAGAGTTATTGGCTCGATTGAAGTTGTTGCCGGATGGCGAACAAAAGGCAGAAGAGACTAAAGTAATGATCGATCGAATCCGGAATTTCATCGGCTACAGGGAGTATCCCAAATACGGCTATGTCAGCCGCTATTTCGTTTACAAGGGTGCCTTACTTCAAGAAGCCGAGCGACTACTGCAGGCTGGCGTTATTCAGGATAAAGAAGATATCTACTATCTGACTTTTGAGGAGCTTCATGAGGTCGTTCGCACCAATAAACTGGATTACAAGATAATCGGCAAACGAAAAGACGAGTACAAACTATATGAAAAACTGACTCCCCCGCGCGTTATCACGTCCGATGGCGAAATTATATCCGGCAAGTACAAAAGGGATCATTTACCCGCCGAAGCCATTGCAGGTCTGGCTGTTTCTTCCGGAGTCATTGAGGGTCGGGCGCGTGTCATTTTAAACATGGAAGAGGCCGATCTGGAAGACGGAGATATCTTGGTCACCCCCTTTACAGATCCTAGCTGGACTCCACTGTTCGTATCCATAAAAGGTCTGGTCACCGAGGTTGGCGGACTGATGACCCATGGAGCCGTTATCGCACGTGAATATGGCATTCCCGCCGTTGTCGGAGTGGAGAACGCGACCATACTGATCAATGACGGACAAAGGATTCGCGTGCATGGAACCGAGGGGTACATTGAAATTTTACAATGAATTACGATCGACGTATCCTTCTTCAAACTTGGATTAAGTAAGGGGAAATAATTTTATCCGTCCCTGTATTTGGTCCAAGACTTCTTCCGGCATCTCCTTGACCTGAATATCCTCCCCCAGGAAGAGCAGCCAATTTGATATTTCGGCCAATTCTTCGGCATTATCGACATGGACAAAAGTCTTCAGGTTTGCAGTGGTTTGATATGGATTCGTGTAGGAGATAGATAGATGTAAGGGATGATACTTTTTGAACTGGGCAATTGCCTTAGGACCAAGTTCAAGGACAAGGTTGATGATTTCTTCCTGGCTGCTTAGCTGTTCCAGAATCTTTTTCTTACTGACTCTCTTTTTCGCAGGGTATCGTTCTATTTGGGTGAGATTATCGACGGAAATAATCCGCCTCTTCTCTTCCTCCAGATCAAAACCTTCAATTTGCCAGAAGCTTTTTTCACGGTAAAGGTGCAAAAGATATATGGGGTAAGTCTTCATTTCCTTTCCTTCTTTAACGGTAACCAATAAATAGCTGTCCGAAAGCAGGATTTGGATGAGTTTTTCCAAGATCGGATGGGGGAGGTCCGACAGATCAAGCAGGTCGGGGTTATGGGGGTTGGTCCCTTCAAATAGCAATATCTGATTTAATAAAACAAGGTCATCTTGCTGGTTTTCCGAAATGAGGCCCAGTAATTTCTCCGCCAGAGACTGGCGACTCTTTAGATAAGGAAGTTGCTGGTTTCTTGTGGCCATAAAGGCGATGAATAGAGCTTTAATCTCATTATCGGTAAAACGGACCGTAGGGAGGACAGAGTTATTCATGACAAAATAACCTCCATCTCTTCCGACTTCAGCGACAAGCGGCATCCCCATGGCTTCAATTTCCCGGATATCCCGAATCGCTGTCGAGCGGGAAATGTTAAATTCACGCATAATTTCCGAAATGGTAAAATGGGCGCGGTTGTTGATATATCGCATAATGATATTAATCCGTTCAACTTTTTTCATGGGGCACCTCTAAACAGTATCATTTTTTGACATGATTTAAAGTTATTATAAACCTATCAAGTGGAAACACAAATCATTTGAAAAAATAATAAGAGGATGGGATTTAATATGGCGAACTATAACCTTGAGAAAAAAGAAAGCTTTATCGTTTTAGGGATCGGAACGGAGCTTCAAAGCCATTACACCGACTATGCCGGAATTAACAAGGAAAAGGCGGAGTTTTGGGAGGCCGTCAAACAAGACGGAAGGCTCGACACTTTAAAGAGTGTAGCATCTAACGACTATATCTTTGCCGTGAACGAAGCTGTGAATAACAAGATGATGTATTATGCCGGCGTAATGACAGATGCAACGTTACCGGAGGCAACCCGTGTTATTCAATTTCCGAAAGGGGATTATCTGGTTGTAAAAGGGGAGGGGAATTCGGCTGAAGAGTTGAGCAACACCCTTACCGGAATTGCCTTTGGTCAAGTCTTGCCTGAAGTGACGGATTTCGCCTATGTCGGCGGGCCGAATGCGACGGTGGAGATGGGGCAGGAAAACGGCCGCGTAATCGGTGAGGTATGGATTCCAGTCGTTGGGAAATAAAAGAAACCAAAGGAGCAATGAACATGCCACATATCGTTGATTTTAAAAATGTGTCCACGGCAGGTTTGGAATCTTCGCCTGTAGCAGAGGCACTTGCTGGTATGCGAGCGAATGAAGCCCGTTACTTTATGAACAAATACAGTCATGAATTTACGGTTGTACCGGCTGAGGAAAGCCAGGAGACTCTGGATTATGTGAACCGGATATTGAAAGAAGAGCGTGGTATTGAATTTGCGGCCAAGCCTTTGGAAACGTCGCAATTTCAAGTGGAAAACATTCAATTTTCCTACGTTTTTTATGAAGATGGGCTTGGGCTCAATGTCATGTATACGGTGGATGACCCTAAGAAGCGGGCCGTCGGTTTTAAGCTTTCCGAGGGGATGGAGGTACCGCAGGAATTAGAAGGGAAGTTTAAGTTTGCCAGACAGAAGTCCAAATTGGCCGGAACCATCCGGGGCTCGTTCTTTGTAATTAAAAAAGAGTATTAGAATAGTCCCCGCAAAGCAGCATAGAAACACATAATATTATCAAAGCCTCGATCCAAACAGATCGAGGCTTTGGCGTATACCGCTACGGTAGAAGTTATTTCCTAAAATTTATCGGGAAACTGTTTCACAATGCCTTCTGTCAAAATATCTGCAAAATGGATCATGTGAATCTCATTTTTGTCGGTAGCTGCAATGTCCGCTTTCCAATCTCCCTTGAGGCAGCTGAGGACGATATCAGTAATTAGCTGAAGGTGCGTGTACAGCATGTCTTGCAGCTCTTTAAACTGCCAGTTCGGATTCGCTGTGCTTAGAAATTTGGCGATTTCATCCGCGTTTTTATGCCAATCGACCTCTAACTTTTTAACTTCCTCTTGATTGCCCGCCTTGGCAGCCGCAACAATTTTGCCTGCAATCAGAATATGTTCTCTCAGGAGATCGGCCAGCTTATTGCCGAAGGCTTCCCCATAATAAGGCTTGAACACATTGCCGATGTCCTGCTGGTTCCGCAGAAGCCGGTCCAACACATCCTTCTGATCCGCACGATCAGAGATGGCGCTGACAATATAGCTTCTTGTCCAAATCGTATGGTCAATCCAAACCTTCTGCATGTCGCTTCTGAGCTTCACCATTTTGGGACTCAGGCAAACCGTATCCTTTTTATCAGCCTTGTTTGCTTGTGCAAATACTGCCAATGGCGTCACACTAAAAACAAGCACCACGGCTAACATCAACGCCAGTAATTGTTTATTTTTCAAACTGTTCTTCTCCTTTGTACGGTTGGAATAAATTAGGCAGTCTTATTATGGTTGATGATCCTGAAATTATTCAAACCGTATTTAGAGAGAGACATCATAGAAAGGCTCTTCCAGCAATACAGTGGAGGAGCCTTTCTTATAGTTACCTAATTCACTTCATTACCTGTAGTTCCATTATACATATGTCTGTGTGGTGTTCTTCCATTTATAGTGGTGTACCCTTGGAAGTAATGATAATGACCACCTGACTGTAAGGGAATAGCCGGACCTGTCGTTCCGATGATGGTGTGAGTATGACCATCGTTAAAGGACGTTTCGGTTCGGTAATTGTGCACGTGCTGGACACCTGATGGAGCGGGTTCAGTCATGCCGGCATAATGATGATTGTGTCCTACATCAAAGGATGTGTTTCCAGAAAAATGATGCGTATGCGTAGTGGGGCGGCCATCCCAGGAGGTTATATAAAGTTTATGAGAGTGGGACGAATCCGGACCTTCGGAGTGAACGATAAAACCTGTGACTGGTATTTCCATTTCAAACTTCCCTTCTTCATTAAATTTGTGTTCTTAAATTTTATGCTGAGTAATATTAGGTGGTTCTGAACATAAAGAGGCCTCGCATTATTCTGAATGCGAGGCCTCTTTATTGAGTTGCTCTATTTGGGTTTTTATTGCTCTGTGATCTGAATTTCTTTAATTTGAACAGTTTCAGTCGGCGAGCTTAGTTCACCCATAGGGCCGCCTGGTTCGACGGGGGTGGCAGCGATATTTTTAACGACATCCATACCATCGGTGACTTTACCGAAGATGGTATAATTCGGTGTGTTGTTTAGTCCGACGCTATTTTCACCCGTGCAGATAAAGAATTGACTGCCGTTTGTATCCGGCCCTGCGTTAGCCATCGCAACAATGCCAGGTTCATATTCATAATCCGTTTGTTCATCTTCAAAGCTGTATCCCGGGCCGCCGCTTCCATTTCCCTCTGGGTCACCGGTTTGGATCATGAAGAACTCGATAATCCGGTGGAAGATGATGTCATTATAGAAGCCTTGCCGGGAAAGAAAGACGAAGTTATTCACGGTTTTGGGAGCGTCTTTAGCAAACAATTCGATGGTGAAGTCTCCCTTAGTTGTCGTGAATTTCGCCGTGTAGGATTTGTTTGTATCGATCTCCATGGCAGGAGGGCTGTCCCAGCTCATGGTTTCTTTCACGGACTCTGGCGCGGGTTCCGCTTCAACCGGCGGAGTCGTTTGATCCGCGGTAGTTCCTGCCGTTTGATTATTCGCCGGCTCTTGCTTAGTCTCGTTGTCTTTGCCGCATCCGCCAAGGATCAATACAGCGGAAATCAGCAGAATTAGCGATCGTATAACCTGTGTCTTTTTCATTAGTGCTCGTCCATCTCCTTATCTTACAAATCATTTTTTATAATACCGATTTTCTAATAGAAATGCCAGCTTGTTCTTATGCGTCCTTTTTAACCCCACCCTTGATGACAACTTCGCTTCTTCGCAGGCATGTCCCTCATCACGCATATGCGGCATGTCTGAGCATTTGCCACGGCCTTCTTTGCCACTGGGCAGATTATCGTTCCTGTCATTGGAGGCGTGGTGGTCGAACGGTACGGCTTGCAATTCGGTGTAGCATCCAGTGCAATCTTTATGGCGACTGCCGCAGCATTGGCCGGTTTGCATGGACAACAGCAACGAAAGTCTGATTCTCACTAATTTAACTTTAATATACGTTTTCCCATGAATACGATCTAAATGGGGAAGGAGTTACATAAAGAGCACCGTCTTTTTTCACAAATGTAATGTAGGCTTCACCCTTTTCCAAGGACGAACTCCATTTGTATTCCTCGCGAAGGGTGCCTTTCCCAGATAGTACACCAGGACCGCCAAAGATGTTGACTACTTCATCATAGGTCATGCCCTCTTTAATAGTAGTCGTGCTTTCGACTGTAACTTCAGGATAGCTTAATTTCGGCAGATCCTTACCCTTATATATCATCATAGTTAGATAATTAGATTGAATGGGGCCTGAGATTACAATTTCATTGAAGCCATCGCGATAAGCTTCGGGGGCTCCGAACAAGTCTAAGCTAGGCTTTCTGGCAAACAGATAATCAAGATCGACGGAGTTGAAATGATCCGCATCAAAGGCCAGGAATTTCTCATAAGTGACGGTAGGTTTACCAAAATCTTTCACCTTACGCAATTCCTCATCATAAACATCTTTCTCAAAATCAGATGGAATGAAATTCACGCCTAAACTGGATACATAGATATCTTTGTTTTTGGAATCCCAGCGTACATCAATACCTAGCAGTTCACCTACAAATCTTAAGGGGACAACCGTTCTTCCGTTAATAATCTGGCTAGGTACATCGGATTGAAGTTGCACTATGTCTTCTTTCGTGTAGTTGTGCAAATAAGAGCTGGGAGTTTTAGTTGCCGTTTTTTGACCAATTGGCAAGGAAACCGAGTAGTTGGTGTGTTCATTGGAGTAAACAATAGTAACTTCTTTCTTTTTCGAATCCCATTTGACTTCATTACCTAAATACTCAGATATAAATCGTACCGGCACCAGCGTGCGCCCATGTTGAATAACAGGTCTCTGATCCAATGCTATTTCTTTAGTGTTTACGAATAATTTAAGGGGGTCACTGGCGCTGGCCGTATTATTAGCTGTAGAGAAAAGAGCTGCAGCCATGAAAGTGATTATTATGAAATTAATTTTTTTGTACATATCTCTACTCCATAAACAAATATTTATTATTAATGGTATTAATTATTAATTATATCAATCCATGATTAATTAAACCAATTTAAAGGGACTGACCAACAAACATTTGATATTTATGATCCTGATGGAGGGGTTATCATATTGGAACAAGCCATTCCCATAATATCTGATAAGAGTCAATAATTGAATGGGAGGGATAGGGTTGTCTGATCCTTTTGTGATTCGTTCATTAGATGAAATCCGATTTTGGTCACGCATTATGAAGGAACATTCATTCTTTCTTCGCTTGGGTTTTAGATGTGAAGACACTCAATTAATAAATGAGGCCAATCAATTTCAGGCAATCTTTGAAGACATTGAACGAAGAGCTCATGCTTATTCGGAGAATACGGATCCTCAAACCATCAGACAATTCAACTCGGAAGTTCACAATGCGGCAGCACAGATCTGGGCGTTTAAGAGAAAGGTACTTGGGCTGATCTTGCGTTGCCAGCTTCCCGGAGGCAACAACTTCCCTTTACTCGTAGATCATATTAGCCGGGAAGCAAGGTACTTCACGAACCGCCTGGATGAACTTAATAATGGAAGGCTTGAACCATTGGCTGATGCCATCATCGATGAAAATGTATTTTTCCTGAAAATCATGGCCGATCACGCCAAATTTATTGGTCATTTACTTGATCCGTCTGAACGAAAACTGGTAGAGCAGGCAAGAGAATTTAGCCAGGAATTCGACACTCTAATGTATCAGGCTATCGATTTAAGCTCAATGCGTCCTCAGTCGCAAACGCATCCGCTTCTCAGTCAATTTGTTGATGAAAATCGGGTTTCCGTGAAATCATTGCGTGATTTTAAGAAAACAGCGCGTGATTTGATTGAAGAGTGCCGAATAAAGAGTATTATTCATCCTTTGTTAGCCGACCATGTTTTTCGTGAAGCCGAAAGATTCCTGTTTATTCTTGATATGTTTGAGCGGTCATTGTCCGGTATGAAGGTGAACAAGCGAGAGATTTTATTTTAAAAATGACTAGCGAAAAGGTAGGTATGCAAGTCAAGTTGAAGTCACCCGTTCCGGGTGGCTTTTATTAATTTTACGATTAGAACCAAACCAGATAACGATTAGTTAGGACAGGGCGTGAGCTGAGCGGTGCTACCTCCGCAGATATTCATTGACACACAGGAACATAGGATTTAATCTCTTCATTAAATTAATTATATTTTTGGAACTGTGGTTTTCATCCATCGTGGAGGGGTGTCGTGATTAGATGACTTCAAGAATAGATTCAAACAAGCTGCCGGACTCTTTGTATAGCTATGTGAATTCTCCGGAGAAGCAACGTAAATTATACCGAAGAACCTTGTTCACCGTCATCCTTTCGCAAATTTTCGGAGGCGCCGGACATGCGGCCGGTATCACCGTAGGTGCTCTATTGGCTCAGGATATGCTCGGAACCGATAACTTCACAGGTATTCCAACTGCCTTGTTTACTTTAGGTTCGGCAGGGGCAGCATTGCTGGTTGGGCGGCTTTCTCAACGTTTTGGACGCAGCTTTGGATTGGGGCTGGGATTTCTGGCCGGAGCTTTAGGCGCAATTGGAGTCGTAATAGCAGCAATAACTGGCAGTATTACGCTGCTGTTAATATCACTACTCATTTATGGAGCCGGCTCGGCAACGAATTTACAGGCTCGTTATGCAGGTACGGACTTGGCCAATGCCAAACAGCGGGCAACAGCGGCCAGTATGGCTATGATGTTCACGACATTCGGTGCAGTGGCAGGTCCCAATTTAGTGAATGTCACAGGAAAATTTGCGCTATCGATCGGAGTGCCAAGTTTGGCAGGTCCTTTTTTATTGGCTGCAGCGGCATATGCGCTCTCGGGAATGGTCCTACTTGTTTTTCTACGCCCCGATCCTTTGTTGATAGCAAATGCAATTGCGGAACAGAGAGCAAGAGATCGATTTGATTCCTCAGCCAATGAAGCGGTGGATATGGAGTCGGGAAAACGGGGAGTCTTGATTGGGGCAACAGTCATGATATTAACGCAAATTGTGATGGTAGCCATCATGACAATGACACCTGTACATATGAAGCACCACGGACATGGATTAAGCGAAGTTGGGCTTGTTATTGGTTTTCATATCGGAGCGATGTATCTTCCATCTCTGATTACCGGTGTCCTTGTAGATAAAA
Organism: Paenibacillus sp. FSL R5-0407; assembly: GCF_038009185.1. Lineage (NCBI taxonomy): Bacteria > Bacillati > Bacillota > Bacilli > Caryophanales > Paenibacillaceae > Paenibacillus > Paenibacillus sp. FSL R5-0407. Next base: position 990,526 of record NZ_JBBPAX010000001.1, read on the forward strand.
TAGGGCGCACCGCGATGGCGATCGCTTCAGGAGTTACGTTGCTCCTGGCAGGAATTGTGGCTGCGCTGGCTTCGGCAGATTCGATGGTCCAATTGATTTTAGCTCTGTCTCTATTGGGATTGGGTTGGAATTTTGGTTTAATCAGCGGTACCGCTTTAATCGTGGATTCAACTACTCCAACCAACCGAGCAAAAGTACAAGGATCTGTCGACGTTCTCATCGCTCTCGCCGGAGCATCGGGAGGAGCACTATCGGGTTTGGTAGTTGCTCATTCGAGCTATGCCACGCTTTCCTTTGCCGGGAGCGTTATCTCCTTGTTGCTTATACCGGTAATGTTTTGGCCTAATAAACAGAAGAGTGCAAAGCAAGCTCAATTATAATATAGAAGAGCGACTCGAATTATTAAGTGGTTTACAAGGAGGTAAGGCATGGACTACTTTTCGTCCAAAGTTGCGGCTTCGCAACTGAAACGGTGGCCCAAATATACTATAGCGGCGGGCCGTCGTCATACTGTTGGACTTAAATCGGACGGAACGGTGATTGCTTCGGGGGATAATAAATATGGCCAATGCGATGTCACCGACTGGTGCGATATGATAGCTATAACCGCAGGGAATGTCCATATGGCTGCAAACACAGGCAATGCTCATACTATCGGTCTTAAATCCGACGGAACAGTGAAGGCTGTAGGGTGGAACAAGCATGGACAATGTAACGTAGACAGCTGGCGGGATATGATATCGGTGGCGGCAGGTTGGTGTCATACTGTCGGTCTTCAAGCGGATGGGACGGTGGTTGCCGTGGGCCGCAATAATGCAGATGAATGCAATGTCAGCAGTTGGCGCGATATGGTAGCGGTGACGGCAGGCGACTGGCATACCGCCGGTCTTCAATCGGACGGGACGGTGATAGCTTCCGGTAATAATCGATATGGTCAATGCCATGTTGACGGCTGGCGAACCATAGTGGAGGTGTCGGCAGGGTACCTTCATACGGTTGGGCTTAAATCGGACGGCACGGTGGTAGCGGCAGGATTGAATAAGCATGGTCAAGGCGAAGTCAGCCATTGGCGCAGTATTGTTGGTATAGCGGCGGGGAGTTATCATACCATTGGCCTTAAATCGGACGGAACGGTAGAAGCAGTAGGTTTGAATGAATATGGCCAGTGCAATGTAAGTGATTGGCACGATATCGTGGCGATAGCTGCAGGCTGCGCTCATACTCTCGGTCTTAAATCCGACGGTACGTTGGTAGCTGTGGGTGACAATGCATATGGCCAATGCGATGTAAGCGGCTGGCATTGCATCCAGCTGCCAGGCAATTAGAGGTACAGAAACATACGAGGGAAATCTGCAATCTGAGCAGGTTTCCCTCTTTTTAGTTCTACAATCGGTTTAATTTCATTTTTTTTACAAAACCTATTGTGCGCTCCACTAATACGTGTTACTATGTAGTGGTAGTAAGTAATACTGAATATCGGTTATACAGAATAGCAAGGTGGTGGTTGTGTTGGAAAACTTAACAGAAATGCTCAAAGGCGTGCTTGAGGGCTGCGTACTAGAAATTATTAGCCGCAACGAAACCTACGGTTACGAAATCACACGGCAGTTGAACGCTCTCGGCTTTCCGGACGTTGTAGAGGGAACGGTGTACACGATCTTGGTCCGATTGGAAAAAAACAAGCTTGTAGAAATAACCAAAAAACCCTCCGATATGGGGCCTCCGCGAAAATTTTTCGCGCTTAACGATGCCGGCCGTGAGGAACTGCAAAGGTTCTGGGAAAAGTGGGAGTTTGTATCATCAAAACTTAACGAGTTAAAGGAGAAATGAGCATGAATCTTTGGGAGAAAATCACCGGAAGCGATATGACCCGAGAAATGAAAGCTTTTGAATCCCGAGTCAAAAAATTGCCGGCTGATTATCAAGCGGCATGGGATAAAATCAAAGCCAACCTTTGGATGCATTCGGATTTCACAGGTCGCAATCTCATGCCAATCCTTGCAGGAGTGGTTGGCCTTCTCGAAGAATCGGCGGCGGAGGGTCAGAGTATCCATGAGGTGCTGGGTGACGATATCAATGGCTTCTGTGCAGCATTGGCCGGCGAAGAAGGGGCAAAGTCTTATCGCGACAAGTGGCGCGAGCAGCTCAACAATACGATCGCTAAAAAACTAGGTAAATAGGAGGGATAAAATGAAACTGCAAGATATCATGCAAGGCAAAAAAGAATGGCGGGCGCACATGGCCCGTGTTAAAGCTCTCCCGCAAGATTATCAGATCGTTTATAAAGAGATTCAGAAATATCTCTTTAAGGTCGGCCCTGTTGAATTAAATGAAAGTACGGGTTTACTGACGGGAATCGTTGATCTTTTTGAAGAGGGCGCGGCCATGAAGAAAGGCGTTCTCGAGGTGACGGGAAGAGATGTAGCGGCTTTCTGCGACGAATTAATCAAAGACTCCAAAACTTATACGGACCTTTATCAAGAATCTGTCAAACAGGCAGTTAGCAAGGCTATAAAAAAGGATATAGATAAGCAAAAGCCGTAGAACCTACCGACTGAATAGCTGATTACGAATGTGGATTGCCCTTTCGCTATTCAGTTTTATTTTTAACCCGGTAGTAAGTTATACAGGTTACCAGTCACACTAAATAGTTAATTATAGGGGGAGAAAAGAATGGGCAATGCAGCGATTTCCGTAAAAGGGCTAAAAAAATCTTATAAAGACAAGGAAGTCCTAAAGAGCGTGGAGTTAGAGGTGGAAAAAGGCAGCATTTTCGCCTTGCTTGGCTCCAACGGTGCAGGTAAGACGACGATTGTGAGAATCCTCAGCACGCTGCTCAAACAAGACGGAGGCACCGCTATCGTAAACGGCTTTGACGTTGCGTCAAAGCCGGAAGGCGTACGGCAGTCGATCAGCCTGACCGGACAATTTGCCGCGGTGGACGAGATTTTGACTGGGCGGGAGAATCTGATCATGATCGCCAAATTACGACACCTCGCCAATCCGCGTCAAGTGGCTGATGATTTGCTAAAACGCTTCGGTTTAACCGACGCTGCCGACCGCAGGGCGTCCACCTATTCGGGCGGGATGCGTCGAAGACTCGACATTGCCATGAGCCTGATCGGAAAACCGCAGCTTATTTTTCTTGATGAGCCAACAACCGGGCTTGACCCTGAGGTACGAATTGAGGCTTGGAAGGTTGTTAAGGAGCTTGCTGATGGGGGAACGACGGTATTCCTGACCACGCAGTATTTGGATGAAGCCGAACAACTTGCAGATCGAATCGCCATTTTGCATGAAGGTATAATTATTGCTAATGGTACGCTGGACGATCTGAAAAAGCTGTTTCCACCCGCTAAGGTGGAGTATGTGGAAAAACAGCCAAGTTTAGAAGACATATTCCTTGCCATCATCGGCAAGAAGGAGGACAAATAAATGGAAACCGTAAAGAAACATTTTTTCAGCGATATGGGGGTTATGCTTGGACGTTCCATGCGCCATATTATGCGCAGTATGGATACCATCATCACCGTCTGCTTCACTCCGATTGCCATGATGCTGTTGTTCGTCTATGTGTTTGGCGGTGCAATCCAAACCGGAACGGATAACTATGTGAATTATCTATTGCCTGGGATCCTGCTAATTGCGATAGCAAGCGGAATTTCTTATACGGCATACCGACTATTCTTGGATAAACAACGGGGCATCATTGAGCGGTTCCATTCCATGCCGATTGCCCGTTCCGCTGTGCTGTGGGGGCATGTGTTGACCTCGGTAGTATCGAACGTCATTTCTGTTGTCATCATCATTCTTGTAGCGCTCATTATGGGCTTTCGCTCATCTGCAGATGTTCTGTCTTGGCTTGCCGTTGTCGGTATCCTCGTCTTGTTTACGCTGGCTTTGACTTGGGTCGCGGCCATTGTCGGATTGACCGCCAAATCGGTGGAAGGTGCAACCGCCTTTTCTTATCCGCTAATCTTCCTCCCATTTATCAGCTCGGCGTTTGTGCCGACAGACTCGATGCCAACGGTTGTTCGTGCTTTTGCCGAGAATCAGCCGGTGACCTCCATTGTGGAAGCCATCCGCGCGCTTCTGTCGAAGCAGCCTGTCGGAAGTGAGATTTGGATTGCGCTCGCCTGGTGCTTTGGGATCCTGATTGTGTCATATCTGTTTGCGATGCGCGCTTTTAAACGGAAAGTGTAATGTTTGCAGGCATAACGTCCTCCATCCGGACGCAAAACGCAGAGCCTATAACCGTGAGTGAAACCACTGTTGGAGGCTCTTTTTTTTACCGATTCTCCGGTAGTTTTGTGACTGGCGAAATCTGGAGAAGAGCTGAAAAAGCAACAAATCGCACATTCATAGCGTCTAATCATTCATACAACAACAAGTGAGGTACAACTGATGAATGTAAAAATGGTGACGATTTTAGGTGCCGTGCTCGGTTCCATGCTTATTTCGGCAGGAAGTGCGGCAGCGAGCGAACGTTTTTCCGATCTGCAGCATTCCAAATGGGCCGAGGACAGCATCAACTATATGGCCAAAAGAGGTACCGTTGCCGGATACGGCAATGGCAAGTTTATGCCCGAGAAGCAGGTAACCAGAGCTCAGGCCGTGACTTTCATGGTCCGGGAGCTGTATCCTCAGGAGCTGAAATCCGGTGCGGGAGCTTCCAATTATTCCGATGTTCCGGCAACCCATCCTTTTTATCGTGAAATTGCTATTGCGGCGAAACACGGGCTGGCCAGCGGATTTCCGGACGGCACTTTTCATCCGGATACAGCGATGAGCCGCGCGGAGACGGCGGCATTCCTAACACGCGCTTATTCGCTTGTGACAGGCAATCAATCTGTCAATTTGAAAGATACGAAAGATCATTGGGCGGCAGAGCCTATTCTCATCATGAGCTCCAACGGTTTGATCGGCGGTTATACGGATGGCAGCTATCGTCCGAATCAATCTGTAACACGGGCGGAGTTTTCCGTATTTATGACCCGGGTGATTCGATTCGAGCGCGAATCAGCCATTCAGGCGCACGATTGGGATAAGCTGATATCCTATATGACGGTCAGCGAGCAGGTCGGTCAAATGCTGATACCTGATATTAGGCAATGGAATGGTCAAGTGACAACGACCGTCAATGAAGGTATAAAAAGCAGCATCCACGATCAGGATTTGGGCGGACTTATTCTGTTTGACAAAAATATTGTAGACGCACGACAGGTAACAACACTAACGCATAACCTGCAACTGGAAGCAGGGGACATTCCGCTCTTTCTCGGCATCGACCAGGAGGGAGGCGTTGTTAAGCGAATCCCAGGCGGGACGAATCTACCGGGTCAAATGGCGCTCGGCGCATCCGGTGACACGGCACTGGCTGAAGCTGCAGGAAAGCTAACAGGAGAAGAACTGAAGGCGCTCGGGCTGCAGGTCAATTTTGCCCCGGTTCTCGATATTAACAGCAACCCGGACAATCCGATCATCGGGATGCGCTCATTCAGTTCCGATGCGGATCTGGTATCACGGCTGGGGACCGCCACCATTAAAGGGTTGCGTCAATCCGGAGTCATCGCGGCAGTGAAGCATTTTCCGGGGCATGGAGATACGACAGTAGACTCTCATCTGGGAATGCCGGTGTTGAACCACAACCGTGAACGCCTCGATGCGGTCGAACTGAAACCGTTTCGCGCTGCGATTGAGAACGGCGTGGAGATGATCATGACTGCTCATATTGCTTTCCCTGCAATAGACGACGAGCATGTTACTTCACTGAAGGACGGAAGCAGCGTACCGATCCCTGCCACGTTATCAAAAAAGGTGCTGACCGGGCTGCTCCGGGAAGAACTGGGCTATAAAGGCATCATCATTTCCGATGCTTTCACTATGAATGCGATCGCAGAGCATTTTGGGGAGAATAAAGCGGTGGAACGTGCGGTCTCCGCAGGCGTGGATATCATCCTTATGCCGCAAGATCCGGCAGCTGCACATCAAACACTGGTAAACGCGGTGAAGAACGGAACAATTCCGACTGAAACCATTCATAATTCGGTGAAAAAAATCTTGGAACTTAAATCGGAATATGGCTTGTTTGACCGCAGCGAAAGCCTGACTCATAAGTTGAACACACTTAACAGCGTCATCGGTAACAAGGAGCATCGCGCGGTGGAACAACAAATTGCAGAAGAAGCGGTTACCGTATTGGCCAGCCGTGATGGTGCGCTTCCGGATCAGATTCATCAAGGGGACCGTGTCGTTATTGTCGCAGCCGAGCAGGAGCAGGCCAAGCAGCTTGAGAAACAGCTGATCCAAGCCCAAGGCAACCTGTCGCTTAAGACGAATATTTCCGTATTCGGTCCAGGCAAAACGACGGAGGCGCTCAAAGCTGTGAATCAGGCGGATTATGTGATTCTGGCTAATTACCAATTCCGTAACGTGGCCAGTCAATTCGGATGGAGCGAAGTTCAAACGTTGATCAATGAGATAAACAAGAGTAATAAACGATACACTCTTTTATCGCTTGGCAACCCGTATGAGATGATCTTTTTGCAGAACGTGCAGTCGGGACTCGCGGTTTACGGAAAGCAGGAACCTAATACGGCCGCCGGGATCAAAGTACTGCTTGGACAATTAAAAGCCGGGGGCGTATTGCCTGTGACAACGGCTCAAAGCTTGGTCAGCGTTAAATAAATATTCCGGGTAGAAGATGATAGTCATATGTATCTATTAATAAGCAGGCCTCTCGATTCCTTTCCAGGATCAGGGGCCTATTTTTAATTCAGAAGTAAACTTGAACACCAAAAAGTCTACTTTCTTCATAAGAAATTACATCGTGATTATGAAAAGACGCAGTTATAATGAGTGCAGAAATTCAGGAGAACAGGTTAGCAGAAGGGATATTACGGGCGAAGAGGGGGGAATTTATATCATTTGAAAATTTATTACGCGCAAATATTAAAGCGCTATCATTTGTAACTATAGTAAAAATAGGAATTATGTCGTAATTGGTCAAAGCCTGAATGGGAGGAATTAAATACGATGTATAAAAAGTGTTTGGTACTCGTTTTGGTTTGTTCTTTCTTCATAAGCTTTCTACCAGGTAAATCTATCTATGCTGCGGGTGAAACCGCCAAGAACCCGATTATTTGGGCGGATGTTCCGGATGTTAGTGTAATCAGGGTTGAAGATACCTATTACATGACCAGTACAACGATGCATATGAATCCGGGTATTCCCGTTATGAAATCCAAGGATCTCGTAAACTGGGAAATCGTCAATTATGTATATGACATCCTGGCAGCAAATGACAAACAGACGCTTACCAATGGGCAAAACATATATGGGCAAGGCTCATGGGCCAGTAATATCAGATATCATAACGGCATGTTTTATGTCGTATTTGCTTCTAATGATATCGGCAAGACGTATATCTTCCAAACCACCAACATTGAAAAAGGCCCTTGGGAAAAGTATGAGCTGGCCGGCGGGGTCTATCATGATATGTCCCTGTTGTTTGACGACGACGGACGTGTATATCTCGTTTACGGCAATGGAACCATTCGGGTTATCGAGCTTACTTCGGATGCCACGGCGGTCAAACCGGGAGGAATGAACAAAGTCATTATTCAAAATGCAAGCGCTCCCGGAGGTTCGGGCGGTTTAGGTGCCGAAGGGTCGCACATTTATAAAGTGAACGGCAAGTATTATATCTTTAATATTTCATGGCCGACCGGGGGAATTCGGACTCAACTGGTCCACAAGGCGGATCAGATCGACGGTCCCTATGAAGGCAAAATTGCGTTAAAATCCGGGAGTAACACAAGTGGAGCCGGCGTGGCCCAAGGCGGCATAGTTCAAGCGGTTGACGGGCAATGGTACGGAATGCTGTTCCAGGATTATGGCTCGGTAGGACGTATTCCTTACATTGTTCCCATGACTTGGAGCGAGGATGACTGGCCTGTTTTCAGTGATGTTAATGATACGGGGATTCCTGCAGAGCTTTCGAAATCCTGGGTGTCCTCCGACAACTTTGATCAGAGTACAGAGAAAGTTGGTGCCTATCATACCGAGGTAGCCGGTGGAGAAAATGACTATAACGGCTCCAACCTTGATTACGTTTGGCAATGGAACCATAATCCCGACAACAGATATTGGTCACTGACTGACCGTCCCGGCTATTTAAGATTAACGACGGGGAGAACAAGCACCGGCATCCTGGATGCCAGAAATACGCTTACTCAAAGAACGTTCGGTCCGGAAAGTTCAGGGACCGTCGCTATTGATGTCAGCCATATGAAAGACGGCGACGTGGCCGGAATTTCCGCATTCCAGAAAAACTACGGTTATGTCGGCGTTAAAATGTCAGGTTCTGAAAAATCGATTGTGATGGTAAATGGAAGCTCCGGGTCGGCTGTAGAAGCGGCTATTATTCCGATCAATCAGGACATCGTCTATTTACGGACTGAGCTCGATTATAAGAACCGGACGGACAAAGCGTCCTTCTATTACAGTCTGGATGGAGACCGCTGGGCGGCGATCGGGAACACACTGCAAATGTCATATACCTTGCCGCATTTTATGGGCTACCGATTCGCTTTATTCAATTATGCAACAAAAACCGCAGGCGGTTATGTTGACTTTGACTATTTTTTAATCGGCGACAAGTTGGAAGGTCCTAATGATGATGCGAATTTAAAAGAACTTCGTCTGGACGGCGTTCCTTTGAAGGGCTTCAGTCCAAATATATATTCCTATGATATAGATGTTCCGGAAGGATCCTCTCCGCCTCAAGTTTCCGCGGCGGCAAACGATCCCAAGGCTACGGTGAACATCACCCAAGCTACGACAATCCCCGGAGAAGCGAGGGTGAAAGTCTTAAGGGACGGAGTTGAAGCAGCTGTCTATACTCTTCGTTTCAGTTCGCCGGTCTTCGTAGCGATTGAGGCCGAAAAAGCGGCGGACAACTCGGAGGAAGCTTACGTGCACGGTACGATCGACGGCCATACCTGGTCGCTTGTCGACGGACAATCCACAGAAGCGATGTGGTTTGGACCCGATACCGGCTTCAATATGTCCGGAACGGATGCTGCGACCCTCGCCTCAGGCTCCAGGCTTGGATATAAGATCAACATTCCGGAAGCAGGAGCTTACCAGCTTTGGATCCTCGCCAAGAGTGTGGATTTCAATTCCGATTCTCTCCATGTCGGAGTGGATCAGCAGTATAAATTCACTTCCAACGGGATTGAGGGAATCAGCGGCGGACAATTCAAATGGGTGAATCTCAGTAACGGCGGTTCTGTCGTGCCTGGGGGAGCGCCATTGAATTTAACGGCCGGCGAGCATGAATTAAATTTCTGGGGCAGGGAGGACGGATTGGCGATTGACCGGATTTATTTGACAACAAGCACCTCCACGGCGGATCCTGTCTGGCCGTCCACGGAAGAGCCAGAACCGACGGAACCTGCAGTTGTCCTGTCGGCAACGGACAGTGTGAAGCCCGGAAGCAGCTTTACCGTCGGGGTGAACCTGAACAACCTGGAAGAAAGCATATATGCTCAAGACATCACGTTGACTTATGATGCCGGCGTATTTGACTATATGAGCGCAACATCCGCAACGTACAATGTGGAGCTGATGACAGAGGAGAAAGACACCTTGGGTGAAGTCCGATTGATCTCCGCCAATATCGGAGGCATCACGGGAGATAGCACGCCGGTTCTGGATCTGACCTTCAAGGTGAAATCCGGGGTTCAGAACACGAGCGGTGCGATTGCCGTGACCCGGGCGGAGCTTGGAACGTCGGAAGGTACCGTGATTCAAGCGGCTACGGACCGGAAGGTCATTTCTGTAGGAAGCATCGATGTTGGCGTTGACAAGACGGCATTGAACTCTGCGATTACAAATGCGCAGAACTTGTATGACGCTGCAGTCGTAGGCACCCTGCCTGGTCAATATCCGCAAGCGGCCAAGGATGCCTTCGGCATTGCGATTAAGGCGGCCAAAGCGGTTAAAGACAACTCGAGTGCGACCCAGTCTCAGGTTGACGGCGCCGTCACCGACCTGCTCCGTGCGGTCGATACCTTCAAGTCCGCAGTCATTAAGGAAGTATCCGCGGACCTGAACAACGACGGAATCATCAATGTGGGTGACCTTGCGATCGTTGCTTACCATTACGGCAAGGATTCCACCAGCCCGGATTGGGCGAAAGCGAAGATCGCCGATCTGAACGGCGACCAGAAGATCGACATTACGGACCTCGCGTTCGTAGCCACCAAAATCCTGAATTAGTTAATTCATTTGTTAAATTATCTCTCAGTACGCCCTGTCCCGCTTAGAAAGGCGAAGGGATGGGGCGTGCTGAAATAAGGAGAGCCCTATGAGAAAAAGAAAACTAGCCATCTTGATCTGTTTTATTGCAGTTATAACAACGGCTTTCATGCCCGTTAAGGGATATACAAAAGCGGAGACTGGGTTTTCACTAACGAAAAGCTCAGATCAAGCTCTTCCTGACAAAACTCTGACGGTAACATTGAATGGAGATAACCTGAATGGACTCTATGCTTATGAAGCTTCCATCAAGTTCGACCCTAAAATCGTTGAGTTGGATAAAGCCGAGTCGAAGTTAGATGGTTACTTCATCACTCCGAAGGCCGAAGACGGAACCGTGACGATCGCGTTCACGAAAATCGGAAAAAAGGCAGGCGAGCAAGGGAATACAGCCTTAGCTTCTATTCAATTTAAAGGGAAAACCAAGGGAGATGCCGGCATTAAACTGGTATCCGTAAAGGCATTGGACCCGGCATTGAAAGAAACCGTTTACCAAAACAAGACGACTTTCAACGATCTTGCTGGCTATGAATGGGCAAGGATGGAGATCGAGGCTCTAGCCACATCGGGAATCATCAAGGGAACTTCATCAACCACTTTTAGCCCGGGAGCGAAGATTACCAGAGCGGACTTCGTTAGCTTGCTGGTCAGGGCGTTGGAGTTGGATGCCGAAGTCGAAGGTAACTTTAAAGATGTCAAACAGACCGATTATTATTTCAAGGAAGTTGGGATCGCCAAAAAACTCGGAATTGCTCTGGGTACAGGCGACGACAAATTTAATCCGAAGCAAACAATTACCAGACAAGACATGATGGTGACGGCTGAACGCGCTATGAAAATTGCAGGAAGAATGCTTGATGAGAAAGACTCGGATTTGAGCAGTTTCAGCGACTCCGGGGATGTATCCGCTTACGCGGTAAACGCCCTGTCCCGGTTGGTCAAGAAAGGAATCATTGAAGGCTATAACGGCATGATTATGCCTAAAGAGACAGCGATCCGGGCGGAAGCAGCCGTCATTATTTACCGGTTATTGAACATCTAAACGTCATACCTCTCATGAGGTTGTTCAGGCTACTGAACTGCCGGGAAAGGAGGTGTCAACGTTCTAATTAAGCAGCATGAAGCTCCTACATAAAAGTTAAGCGTCTTTTAACCTATTTATGAAAGGGTGGAATTAATAAAATGCGAGTATGGAGTAAACTGCTGTCCATGATTATGGTTCTAACGCTTGCCATCGCGTCAAGCCCGATAAATCCAAAGGTTCAGGCGGCGGAAGGAACTCCGCTTACCCCGGCTTTTGCCAAGACTCCCGGCAACGCTAATCCGCTATTTTCACACAAGTTTGGGGCTGATCCCTATGCCATGGTTTATGACGGCAGAGTTTATATTTACATGACCAATGATATTTTTGAATACAATGCGAACGGTACAATTAAGGATAACGGATATAGTCGTATCAACAAGATTACGGTGGTTTCATCCGATGATATGGTGAACTGGACAGACCACGGAGAAATTCCTGTAGCGGGCCAGCAAGGGGCGGCCAAATGGGCAAACAATTCATGGGCTCCTGCCGCCGCTCATAAAACGATAAACGGTAAAGAGAAGTTTTTCCTGTACTTTGCGGATAGCGCAAACGGGATCGGTGTTCTTACCGCGGACAGTCCGATTGGACCGTTTACGGATCCGATCGGTAAAGCTCTGATCAGCAGAAGCACTCCAGGCGTAGAAAACGTTACATGGCTGTTCGACCCTGCCGTGCTTATGGATGATGATGGAAGCGGATACATTTATTTTGGCGGGGGAATTCCGGCCGGGAAGGATGAAGACCCGGGAACCGCGCGGGTTGCAAAGCTAGGCGATGACATGATCAGCCTGGATTTGGCAGCCAGCGGCGGGAAGGCTAAACCGATTAATCCGCCATGGCTGTTTGAAGATTCGGGAATTAACAAGTACAACGGAAAATACTACTACTCCTACAGCACAAACTTTTCCGGTCAACATCCGCCGGATATTCCAACCGGAACTATCGCATACATGGTGAGTGATCATCCGCTCGGTCCATTCACCTACGTGAAAACTATATTGCCGAATCCTGCTGTTTTCTTCGGAGTCGGAGGCAACAATCACCATGCCATGTTTGAATTTAACGGCCAATGGTACATGACTTATCATGCCCAGACCGTGGCTAAGGCCATGGCGGAGAGCGGTCTGGTACCGGAATTGGGCGGCCAGCCGCATGGGTATCGTAATGCACATATTAATAAGGTCAGTTTTGATGCAAACGGAGTGATCGAAACAATCACGGGCGATTACGCCGGGGTTCCTCAACTGAAAAATTTGGATCCTTATAAAAGAGTTGAGGCAGAAACGATCGGTTGGAACGGGGGAATATCCACCGAAACTACGACCCAGCCGGGAGGAATGGTTAACAGCATTAATCTGGCTGTAAGCAGCATCAACAATGGGGACTGGACGGCCGTTTCCAAGGTTGATTTTGGCACGGAGGGTGCAGGAACATTTACGGCAAATGTGGCTAGCGATTCCAGCGGCGGGACGATCGAACTGCATATCGATCGTGCGGATGGTCCGCTGATCGGAGTTCTGCCGATTTCCAGTACGGGCGGCGAAACCGCCTGGAAAACGAAGACAGCCAGTATTTCCGGCGCAACGGGAGTTCACGATTTATACATGGTTTACAAAGGCGCATCTACAGGTAACCTCTTCAAGGTAGATTATTGGCAGTTCGGAAAGAAGAATGCGGTTCGCGATCTTGTAGCCATCAATGCATCCGTAGATAAAAACAAAATCGATCTGGTTTCCGGAACCAACACGGCAAAAATGGAGGTTGTAGCCGTTTATAGCGATGGAACAAGTGAGGATGTTACTGCCCAGGCAAGCGCAACACCTACCCAAAGCGGTATTGTCGACATTAAGAACGGAGTAATCACCGGCGTGGGATATGGGTCAACAACCATCGATATCAGCTTCGGCGGAAAAACGGATTCGATAAATATACTCGTAAAAGACCTGAACAGTGAACTGTCGGTCAAACAGATTACGGTCGACAATCCTTCATTTGCTCTGGATACCGGGCAAAAGGCTACTTTTAAAGTCATCGCCGAGTATCAAGACGGACATAAGGAAGACGTAACCCAAAAAGCAACTTACAACAATCCAAGTCCGAATATAGCAGATGTTTCAAACGGTACGATTACTGCAAAAGCCAGCGGAACGACTCAGGTCGTCGTAAGTTATCGGGGAGAATTGGGCGAAGCGGCAACAACTGAAATTAGCGTAACCGTTAATACTCCCGCGATTGTAGCTATTGAGGCCGAAAAAGCGGCGGACAACTCGGAGGAAGCTTACGTGCACGGCACCATTGATGGCCACACTTGGTCGCTTGTCGACGGGCAGTCCTCGAAGGCGATGTTCTTCGGACCCGATACCGGCTTCAATATGTCCGGAACGGATGCAGCGACCCTCGCAACAGGCTCCAGGCTTGGATATAAGATCAATATCCCGAAAGCTGGGGCTTATCAGCTTTGGATCCTCGCCAAGAGTGTGGATTTCAATTCCGATTCTCTCCATGTCGGAGTGGATCAGCAGTATAAATTTACATCTAACGGCATTGAGGGAATCAGCGGCGGACAATTCAAATGGGTGAATCTCAGTAACGGCGGCTCCGTCGTGCCTGGAGGAAGTCCATTAAATTTCAACGCCGGCGAGCATGAATTAAATTTCTGGGGCAGAGAAGACGGACTGACGATCGACCGGATTTATTTGACGACGAGCACCTCCACGGCGGATCCTGTCTGGCCGTCCACGGAAGAGCCGGAACCGACGGAACCTGCAGCTATCCTGTCGGCAACGGACAGCGTGAAGCCGGGAAGCAGCTTTACCGTCGGAGTGAACCTGAACAACCTGGAAGAAAGCATATATGCCCAGGACATCACGTTGACTTATGATGCCGGCGTATTCGACTATATGAGCGCAACATCCGCAACGTATAATTTGGAGCTGATCACGGAGGACAAAGACACCCAAGGTGAAATCCGATTGATCTCCGCCAATATCGGTGGCATCTCTGGAGATAGCACGCCGGTTCTGGATTTGACCTTCAAGGTGAAATCCGGGGTTCAGAACACGAGCGGTGCAATTGCCGTAACCCGGGCGGAGCTTGGAACGTCGGAAGGAGCCGTGATTCAAGCGGCCACGGACCGGAAGGTCATTTCTGTAGGAAGCATTGATGTGGGCGTAGACAAGACGTCACTGAACGCTGCGATTACGAATGCGCAGAACTTGTATGACGCCGCAGTCGTAGGCACCCTGCCTGGCCAATATCCGCAAGCGGCCAAAGATGCCTTCGACATTGCGATTAACGCGGCCAAAGCGGTTAAAGACAACTCGAGTGCGACCCAGTCTCAGGTTGACGGCGCCGTCACCGACCTGCTCCGTGCGGTCGATACCTTCAAGTCCGCAGTAATCAAGGAAGTATCCGCAGACCTGAACAAAGACGGAGTCATCAATGTGGGCGACCTTGCGATTGTCGCTTACCATTACGGTAAGAATTCCAACAGCCCGGATTGGGCGAAAGCGAAGATCGCCGATCTGAACGGCGACCAGAAGATCGACATTACGGATTTGGCGTATGTTGCCACTAAAATAACCGACTAAAACTACCATAAGTGAGGAGGGATGGGATGTTTTGCATGCCATCCCTCGTTCTCACACCAGCTTTGATTACGCTCAATTCCTCATATAAAACGCAAGGAGAGATGTATATCAATGAAACGGCTAAAAGGTAAAAAAGAGTCGCGGAAAAAAACGGTAATTCATATCGTATCGGTAACATTGGCGGCGAATCTGATGTCCGGTATTTTAGGCTCCACAATTCCGGCATATGCTGCAGGGTTGGATGATTCAAAACAGCTGGAATTAAAGTTTGAAAATAATATTTCAGATTCCTCCAGTAACAGAATTCAAGGAATATTAAATGGGACGGCAAATTATGTGGATGGCAAGGTCGGTAAGGCATTACAACTAAACGGAACCAATAATTATATTGATTTAGGCACTTCAGCAGCATTACAACCACAGAACCTGACGGTTTCTTTCTGGGTGAAACCCGACTCTACGTTAAAAGGCGAACACATGATCATGTGGAACAAGCCAAGCGGAAACTGGATGGGAGAGGGATGGTATCTAAGCATCTTGAGTGATACAGTTCCGTTAAAGCTTTCAACGGGAACAGGCGTACAGGAATCGTATGTTACAGGGGATCGAAGCACCTTCTTTCCCGTTGGAGAGTGGACGCATATTGCGGTCACCTATGACAATGCAACCAAAAATGTGGGGATTTATCGTAACGGTCTAGCTCAAAAGGCTTTATATAATAAACAGGGCGGCAGCATTGCAGCAAATAATACGGATCACAAATATTTAGGATTCAACTCTCCGCTATATGGCGGAGGCTACTCCAAACTGAACGTGGACGAATTCAAAATATATAGTGTGGCAGCTTCAGATGAAGCTATCCGGGGCGTTTATAAAGCGGAAGGCGGCATAATAGACGAAAAGAGGATTGCACAACAAGACTTGGATGCGATTTCTCTGCCGGAAACAACAAGGGGCAATCTTACTTTCCCGACTAAAGGCATAAACGGAAGTACCATTTCGTGGAACTCATCGAATACGGACGTGATATCAAACACCGGAGTGCTCACAGATCCAGGTGTAGATACTGCGGTTACAATACAAGCCACTGTAACGTATGGTTCAGTCACCTTAACAAAAACATTTTCTGTTGTCGTGAAAACAAGTATATATTTAGGTGATTCGGCCAAAATCAAAAATTTCGACATGGATCAGGTAGATGTTACCGATCCGTTTTATGTGAATGCCTTCAATAAAGATGTTGAGTATTTATTAAAGCTTGATCCGGACCGTCTTTTGTCGGGATTTAGAACCGTAGCGGGTTTACCTAAGAAAGCGGAGCTTTACAACGGTTGGGAAGGCAACTGGAGCTATCTTAGAGGGCACACCTTGGGACATTATTTGACAGCGCTATCACAGGCCTACAAACAAACGAAAGAGAATCCGGCACAGCATGCACAAATCAAGAGCAGAATTGATTACGTGATCAGTGAGCTGAAAGCATGTCAAAATGCAAGCAGTAACGGGTATGTTTTTGCAACACCGGAAACCCACTTTGATGTAATTGAAGGAAAGATCGAGGGACAAAGCTGGGTGCCATGGTACACCATGCATAAAATAATAATGGGGCTTGTGGATGTATATAAATACGAAGGAAATGGAGACGCCTTGGATATTGCGAGTAAATTGGGAGATTGGTCGTATAACAGAACTCAAACATGGAACGATTCAACGCATACAAGAGTCTTGAATATTGAATATGGCGGTATAAACGACGCATTGTATGAATTATATAAATACTCCAATAATCAGAATCATTTAACAGCAGCCCATATGTTTGACGAAGATTCCCTGTTTAAGTCCATTGTCAATGGGCAAGACGTATTGGCGAATAAGCACGCGAATACACAAATCCCTAAGTTTATCGGCGCACTGAATCGCTATCGTGCATTAGGTGAGGCAGAATCGTTCTACCTTGAAGCGGCGGAGAACTTTTGGGAAATGGTGGTCAATGACCATACCTACGTAACCGGCGGGAATAGCGAAAATGAGCATTTTAGAGAACCCGGGCAGTTGGATAATTACAGGAATAACATTAATGATGAAACTTGTAACGCATATAACATGTTAAAGCTTACTAGAGAGTTGTTCAGGCTTACCGGAGATATTAAATATGCAAATTATTATGAGAAAACATTGCAAAATGAGATTATGTCCTCCATTAATCCGGAAACCGGCATGAGTACGTACTTTAAGCCGATGGGTACGGGGTATTTCAAAGTATTCTCTACCGAGTTCGATAGTTTCTGGTGCGATACGGGAAGCGGGATGGAGAATTTTACGAAACTGGATGACAGTATCTATTTTCACACCGAACAAGAACTTTATGTCAACATGTACTTGAGTTCGAAATTGAACTGGACCGAAAAGGGTCTTCAATTGACTCAGGCAACGGATATTCCCCAAAGCGACAAAGCAACGTTTACAATTAATGCCGCACCTTCCGAAGCCGTTACGATTAAATTCAGATCGCCGGAGTGGGTTGCAAAAGGCCAAAAAGTAGCTATGAAGATCAACGGAGAAACAATGAGTGCGGAAGCATCCGAAGGATATATGGATATCCACCGAGTATGGAAGACAGGAGATGTTGTTGAACTGACGTTTCCTTTAGAAGTCCAAGTCTCAACTCTTCAAGATAATCCTGAAGCGGCAGCATTTACTTATGGTCCTCTTGTTTTAAGCGCGGGACTTGGAACAGAGCAAATGGTCGCCATTCCGCATCTTGCTTCACAGAAAGCAAATTTACCTGTGGGCGTTACCTTCAAGGATTACATTCTTATTAAGGATGGTAATGTTAGTGATTGGGTCCGTGATATTAAGAACAATTTGGTTAAAACGGAAGGAAAACTGGAATTCACCTTGCGGAATACAGATGAAGATAACCACTTGAAATTTACGCCCTACTATACTTTGTACAAGGAAAGATACGGGATTTACTTCTATTTATCCGCATTGGATTCACCGACTTTCCAGAAAAACATTTTAAATAAAAAGACGGCTGCCAAAAAGGCGATCGCTAAGATCGATGAAGTACAAATCACGAATGACCAGCACGAATTGGCGCATAATCTGCAGGGGAATACAGGGGGTGGTTCCTTTGGTGGGGAACAGTACCGTCAAGCTTGGAGCGGGACATCCGGAGCCGCCTGGCTTAGTTATGATATGACCGTGGATCCTTCTGTAACGAATTATATAGGTACCAGATACTATAGCGGTGATAAAGGAAGAACCTTTAACGTTTATGTGGACGGTAGTCTTATTAAGGAAGAAACCATAGAATCAAAAACCCCCGATCAATTTTATGATGTTAGGTATCAAATCCCGGCAAATTTGTTGGCAGGAAAATCTAAAGTAACCGTAAAGTTTGCTAACAGGGGGTCGAGCTACGTCGGCAGATTATTCGGTACAGTTTCCATTTTGAAGGATTATAACAATAGCACGAACCTCCAAAGTGTCACAGCCGATGGAACACCGGCGACATTAAAGGATAACCATTATTCCGTTTCTGTTCCCAAAAATGCTGCCGAGTCATTCGTCAAATTCACACCTGAGAACGCAAATGCTTTGGTATATGTTAATGATGTATTAATTGACGATACCGCGGAGAGAAAAGTATCTTTACCAACCGATAAGACTACTTTGAACGTTAGAGTGGTAGCTGAAGATGGAGTCACAGAAAAAGCTTATACCGTTAGCATCAATAAGGAAGCACAAGAGAGAGTAGCGGCTGCACTTTCAGCAGACAGCAGTGTGAAGGCCGGTAGCAGCTTTAAAGTAGCAGTTCATCTGAACAGCGTCACCCAAAGTGTTTATGCCCAGGACTTCACTCTAACCTATGACGCCAAAGTTTTTGACTATGTAATTGCGGCAGGTGCGAACAACAACATCCAAGTTGTAAAAGAGGATAAGGCGAATGCCGGGGAACTTCGACTGATCTCCGCCAATATCGGAGGCATTTCAGGAGCGAGCACGCCAGTTCTGGATCTGACTTTTAAGGTGAAATCCGGTGTTCAGAACACAAGCGGTGCGATTGCAGTAACCCGGGCGGAATTGGGAACATCCGAGGTAGCCGTGGGCCAGGCGGGTACAGACCGGAAGGTCATTTCCGTAGGAAGCGCAGATACGGGCGTTGACAAGACCGCGCTGAACGGAGCGATTACGAATGCAGAGAACTTGTATAATGCAGCAGTTGTAGGCACACTGCCTGGTCAATATCCGCAAGCGGCCAAAGATGCCTTCGGCATTGTTATTAACACGGCCAAAGCGGTTAAAGACAACTCGGGCGCGACGCAGTCTCAGGTTGACGGCGCCGTCACTGATCTGCTGCGTGCAATTGACATCTTCAAGTCCGCAGTCATTAAGGAAGTATCCGCAGACCTTAACAAAGACGGAGTCATCAATGTGGGCGACCTTGCGATCGTTGCTTACCATTACGGCAAGGATTCCGCCAGCCCGGATTGGGCGAAAGCGAAGATCGCCGATCTGAACGGCGACAACAAGATCGACATTACGGATCTTGCGTTCGTCGCTACTAAAATATTGGAATAAATAATAAGGATTTCACTCTTCTTGAAACAGGAGCAGACAGCGTAAGTGAGTCTGCTCCTGTTTTCTATTTCCTGTTTAGGTCTAGGATATGTTGACTTGATTATATAGCCATTGTAAAATTTTGTTATGTTGATTCCAGGAAATGTACTTACTTATGAGTAAGGGGATGATTTATCAATGATTCATCAGCGTGAATGTCCTGTAGAGACACTCATTCATGTTTTGGGCGGTAAATGGAAGCCGATGATTTTATGGAACTTGATTGAATCCAAAAAGCGATTCAACGATTTGGAGAAGCTTATACCTGATGTATCACAAAAAATGCTTTCACAACATCTGCGGGATTTGGAACGAGAAGGCATCGTCGATAGAACGGTCTATCCTTCGATCCCTCCAAAAGTTGAATATTCTCTTAGTGAATACGGCAGAACCTTGATTCCTGTAGCGGAAGTGATGTGTGCCTGGGGAGAAAATCATAATAAACGGAAATATGAAGAGTCAGCATCATAAAGCTGGTTCAATGAACTTGTACACAAATTCAATCCATCAAAAGCTGCCAAAGCATTCCGGGCAGTTTTTTTATTTCTCTCTTTCTTCCCATCATCCTTTATCCTCTGTAATGCTTACTTATAAGTAAGTACCCTACTTTAAAGTGGGTTCTTAACATCATTTGGAAGCGATGCTAAGCTTGTATTAACCAAATATTAGGGGCTATTAAAGAGGAGGAAAAACAATGAAAATTATTGTTTTCGGAGCTACGGGGAATACAGGGAGAAGAGTGCTGGTGCAGGGAATAAATAGAGGACATGAAATGACCGCTTTCGTGCGAAATGCCGAGAAGCTTTATGATCAACTTGGCAAGCACTCCTCAAAACAAGTGAGAGTAATTGAGGACGATATTATGGACCCGATCAGCGTCAGTGAGGCACTCGCGCATCAAGACGCCGCTATTATTGCAGCCGGTCATGCGGGCCAGGGAGAAGAGTTTGTTCGTATCGTCGATAACATTATAAGCCAGTGTGAATCACAGCTTAATTTCTCAGGGCGGGTATGGATGATGGGGGGCGCCGGTCTCTTGAATATTCCGCATACGGAGCTGATCGGCAACAATTTACCCGGCTTCCCTCCCGAGTACAAAAATCATAACCGGAACTTCGAAAGGCTGCAAAGATCTGAACTCGATTGGTCCGTGATGTGTCCGGGAACCATGATCGATTCAATAGAGCATCCTGGTCCAGTTAATCTACATGTAACAACGGAAATCCTTCCCGTTCCGGTTCCTGAGGTAATCAAGGAATATTCCGAGGCAGAAATAGCCGGCTACCTGTTCAGCCGATTTCAGGAGTTAAATGTTGTTTATGATGATGTCGCAAAGTGTATGTTGGACCACATTGATCTCGGAGGACCATTTAAAAGAAAAAGGGTCGGTCTAGCCTATCAAAATAATATTCCGGTGCGCTAAGGAGAATGGGGATCATGGGTTTGTTTAGTGTACTGCTCGTTTTGCATATATCGGCTTCGATCGCTATCATTGGACCCGCATTTCTGATGCCTTTTATTCGAAGATCCGCTAGAACTGTCGGCCAGATGCAATTTACATTAGGTATAACGACCAAACTTGCGATCCTGCCTAAAATTGGCGGAGTTGTCCTTGGTATAACCGGGGTTGGGCTTATGATCATCACCAAGATGGGGTTATCCCAAATGTGGTTAAATGTATCAATTCTTTTATCGCTGCTTATGGTCGTCATCATCGACGGCTGGATCGCGCCGCGTATGAAAAAGATCGTTAAGATTATATCTGAAACTCAAGATAAGGGCCGTGAAATACCCACCGAGTTCGGACTGGTGCTAAAAAAGATTATACCTGTCGAGACAGCAGCACAGCTGCTGATGATTGCCATATTATTGCTTATGGTCATCAAGCCATTTTAATGATGCCGAAGTTATTCAAGATCATTCCGCCTATAGAGCCCGTGCCCAGCACGGGCTATTGGTTTTGGTTTTGTCATGTTCATAAGATGGGCAAGCTGATGAGAACGGCTTGGAATAAAATTGACGTGCCACTGAATTGAAGTTAAAGCCGCTAATGTATTTTAAGGAGGTAATGTTGCTATGGCAGATGTAAGTTCTATGATTGCTATCACTGGAATCGGCACCGCGTTGCCGCCTTATCGGATGGACCAGGCTGATACGGCACGACGGATCGTTGACGCGCTGAGTAATAACCCGGATTCAGGCCGTTGGGCCAGAAGAATATTCAAGCAGTGCGGTGTTGAAAGCCGATATACATGCGAGCCTGATCTTTTTCTGGAAGCATCGGTATGCCGTTATTTGCCCCAAGAAGATTCTTCGATGGTACCGTCGACAGCAGAACGGATGGCAGTTTATAAACGGGAATCTGTCCCTCTCGCTACAACTGCCGCGAGAGCGGCCTTAGCGGATGCAAAGATGGATCCAGTGCAGATCACACATCTGATCACGGTTAGCTGTACCGGGCAATTTCTTCCGGGTATCGATGCGGCCTTGATTCGAGAGCTAGGGCTGGTGCCTTCGGTCTTGCGAATTCCACTAACTTTCATCGGATGCGCAGCCGGGATGAAGGCGATATGTTTGTCAAAGCAACTGGTGTCCGGAGATCCGAAGGCGAACGTACTGATTGTGTGCGTGGAACTATGCACCTTACATATTCAGCCTTCCGGGGATCGGGAAGCTTTGTTCGGCGCTTCTTTCTTCGGCGATGGAGCTTCGGCTTGCGTAATCGGCGCGTCCTCTTCGCAGCATCAGCATGTTTACCAACTGGGTGATGAGCGTTCAGTGCTGCTTCCTGAAAGCGCCGATGAAATGATTTGGGAGATCGGGAATGATGGGTTCGACCTATATCTGTCCCCGAATATTCCGAGATTGATTGGCAATCATGTTCCAGCCGAAGTAGCTCATCTCGGTGGGGACGAGCCACCCGAATTATGGGCGATTCATCCGGGAGGCAAAGGCATTATTGAAGCGTTGCAATCGAATTATGGTCTAAGGGATGAACAGGTTGCGCCTAGTCTCGGTGTCCTGCGAGAGATTGGAAATGTGTCGTCCGCAACGATTTTATTTGTATTGAAGAAGATGAGGGAACAGCTGCAGGAACAAGGTACCGAGCGTGCATCCGGTCTTGCGTTAGCCTTCGGACCAGGTTTGACGGCGGAGATGATCAAAATTACTTACGTTGCTTCCAGCGTGGCATCCAAGCACAGTACGGAGAATACGGAATATGTTTCCTAAGCTGCATCAGCGGGCATCGGCGGCTGAACTCATGGACGATTTCACAAGCGGAGGGGAGGAGCTTCGTGAGGCATTACGCGAACTTCGCCGTTTAAATAGGCTGTTCGCGGCCAGCGCGCCAACACTATATGGAGTAAAACAACTGTGGCGGGATGCGGGCAAACCGAAGCAGCTGTCCATTACAGACGTCGGTGCCGGCTCCGGTGATGTGAATCGGCGCGTTCTACAATGGGCATCGAAGCAAGGCGTTACGGTGATGGTTACACTGGTCGATATGACGGAAGAAGCCTGCGCAGAAGCGCGTCAATTGTATATGGATGAGCCTCGCGTTCAGGTCGTTCGCGGCAATTTGTTTACACTCCCCGAGGCGAGAACGGATATCGTGACTGGCACACAGCTTTTGCATCATTTTTCGGAGGAAGAACTGCCTCGTGCTGTTGCAAGCATGCTGCGGGCGGCTCGGCTTGGTGTTGTCGTAAATGATATCCATCGGCACTGGATCGCCTGGACGGCGGTATGGCTTGCGACCCGGGTTATCTCATCGAACAAGTATATTTTAAACGACGGACCTTTGTCCGTGGCGAAAGGCTTCCGCTCTCAGGATTGGAAACGTCTTAAGCAAACGATGGGAATCAACCAGATGTTGTATTCCTGGCGGCCGTTGTTTCGTTATGCCGTCGTAATCGGTAAGCCTGATTCATTCTTAAGCGGACGGGACTGATCGAAATGAAGCATTCTGTAGATGTCGTCGTTCTCGGGGGAGGTATCTCGGGAAGCTGTATCGCTAAGGCGCTCGCGGATAAACAGTGGGAGACGGCCTTGATTGACCGGCGAAATTTTCCGCGTCATAAGGTGTGCGGGGAATTCCTCTCGCCAGAAGCACAGAGCACGCTGAACGCTCTAGGATTAACCGAGCCGCTCGAATCTTTATATCCGACGCGGATTGAACGGGCACAGCTCACCTTCGAGCAGGGCCGTGAAATTGAGCTTCCGATCCCTGGCGCTGCCTGGGGGCTTAGCCGATACAGAATGGATGAGGCGTTGCATTCAGCCGCGTTGCAGGCTGGAGCACAGCTGCACCTATCAACCACGGTTACTGGAGTTGAACAGCATGGAGAAGGTTATATCGTCCGAACGAAACGGGGATCGGATACGAACCTGTTCCATGCCAGAGCTGTCATTACAGCTTGGGGAACGAATTCTCGGGTTGCGAATCCAGGACATCGTCCCGATGCAGCCGCTTCGAGCCAGCAAGCTTACATTGGCGTTAAAACTCATTATACCGGTATAAGGATGGGGCCGGTGATTGAAATGTACTTCTTCCAAGGTGGTTATTTAGGGTTATGTCCGGTTGAGGATGGCCGTGTGAATGCTGCGGCGCTGTTGAACCGAAGTGAATTTGTGAAGACGGGCAAATCGGTGATGTCAATTCTGGAAACAGCGATTCAGCGCAACCGGAGACTCGCCGAGCGGCTTGCGCCAGCAGTTCCTGTCCCTGATTCGCAAGCTGCCATTGCTCCCGTCTATCTCCAGCATAAACCATCGCCATGGAACGGGCTTCCCCGAATAGGCGATGCTGCCGCGACGATCGCTCCGCTGTGCGGTGACGGCATGTCGATGGCGCTGCACTCGGCTGCATTATGCGCTCCGCTCGCCGACAGTTATTTGCGGGGAAGCATTTCACTTCTGGAATGGGAACAACGATATACGGAAGTGATCCAGCAGGAGTTCGCCAGTCCATTAAGATGGGGCAGCCTGCTGCAATGGCTTGTGAGCAAGCCTGTCGTTCATCAGCTTGTGCCAAGCGCGGCCCGATTGGCGCCACTGCTGGAGAATGGTTTATTCCGAGCGACAAGATTGAAGCCGATGGAACCGCTGGAATGAAGAAAAATATAACATCAAGTTTTCGGAGTTGTCAGGCTGTCGAGATTTTCTCGACAGCTTTCCTTTCTTATATCACGGGCTCACGAAAAAGGTATTAAACGATTTAAACCATTGTCGGCCTTTCATCATGGTCTGCATGTCAGCTATGATTTATATAATCAGATCATGTTCATGCTAACGGCACATGCAGGTTTCACATTGATAAATGGATCGGGGGAATTCTTTATTAACGATATAAAAGCCGAAACTCTAACACAGGTATTAAGCAAAATGCTTAATACAGAAATAGCTCACGCTGATTTCCAGACTAAACAGTTACATGGTGGAACAGTGGGTGATGTACAACTTGTATCAGGCAATGCAAAAACCGCTGACGGCGGGACATTGCCCTATAAAATCGTAGTAAAAACGCAAAAGAAGTGGGAACGTTACGGCGATCCCCAATCTTGGCGCAGGGAATATGATTTTTATAAATCCAATTTCGGTGCTCTGTTCTCCGAATCGTTCCGTTGGCCTGAATGTTATCATGCTGAAATGAGCGAAGAAGAAAACGAAACCCAGATTTGGATGGAATATATCGAGGGCATATCGGGCTTAGACTTGACTGGCGATATGTATGAACATGCAGCCGAGGGATTAGGACGGTTCCAAGGTCAGTTATATGCCGAACAGCCTGCTTTTTTGCAGAACATGACCAACCTGAGCAAAGTGGATTATATGAAGAACTTCTATTTTCATTATCGGTCATGGAATAGAGTGTACGATTATATACGCTCCGACGATTGTGAAATTCCGAAACACATATGTAATATGCTCATCGAGATTGATGCAAGCGCAGACGAAATAATCAATCGTATAGAAAAACTGCCCATCGTACTGTGCCATAGAGATTTTTGGGTAACGAACCTAATCTATTCGGACGGTAAAATTGCGCTCATCGATTGGGATACTACAGGGTGGGGCTATCTAGGCGAAGATATGGCAAGTCTTATCGCGGACGAAGCGGATATTGAACACATGGTTGAATACTACCATAGATGTATCCCGGCGTATTACAAGGGCTTTTCGGAATATGCGGATATTTCACACATAGCGGATAACTGCATTTATGAGATGATTTTACTTATGTTCGGATACAGGCTTGTAGAGTGGTATATGGACGCAGCATCGGGAAACAAACTGCAAGAAACAAATGATGAAAGAACACTTCACCTTCTTACCTTGCAGAAAATCTTTGAGATGCGGAATGAACAATGATTGATACTTAATAAGAACATGTAGCAGCGGCAGCCTGGTGGCTGTCGTTGTTTTTGTATGATTTTATTGACTGTAATATTACACCGGTGTAATATATCGATATAGGATAATTATGGAAGGATACTTTTATGGACATTACTAATGTTGAATTTATGCTTTTACAGATTATCTGTGAGCGGAAGGAGGCTTCCGGTTATGAAATCAATCAGTTAATCAAAGAACGGGGTTACAGGGAATGGGTAGATATGGGTACTACTTCTATCTATGTCGGTCTAAAAAAATTAAGCAACAAGCAACTTGTTAATTCCTATTTAGATACAACCAAACAAGGAAAAGGGCCCATGCCAAAGAAATTTGAAGTAACAAATCATGGTGTGGCATTACTTAAACAAATTACCTTGGAGTACTTATCTACTTCACGTGAAAGAGATAATAAATTCGATTTAGCTCTTGCAGCCATTCCGTTCTTGACCACTAATGAACTTGTGACAGCACTTCAAAAGAGAAATGATTTCCTTACTCATGTTGCTAGCAACATTAATGAAAAGTTTGAATCACAAGGCGGATTAAGACTACCTTTGCACGTTCAAGCATTATTCAGACATCCTCTTTTACTAATAAAACATGAAATTGAGTTTATGGAAGTCTTAATCAAGGATTTATTAGAAAAAAATGATGATAGGAGAATGGATGAATGATCATAAACAATTTTTCTCCTTTTTCTGGTGAACACTGTGAAACCACAGCTACCGGAACCTTGCTAAAAAGATTAGGAATTGAACTGTCTGAGGCGATGTTATTTGGAATTGGCGGTGGGTTGGGCTTTATCTATTGGGACATGAAGAATATGGACTTTCCGTTTATCGGGGGAAGGATTAAGCCTGATCTGCTGACCCGTAATATTGTCAACCGCTTAAATCTTCGGATGGAAGTAAAAGAGACTTCATCCCCTAAAAAGGCATGGGAAAATGTTAAGGAGAACGTAGACCAAGGAAATATAGTTGGATTAAAGCTTGACTGCTACCACTTGGATTATTTCACGAACAAGGTACATTTTGCCGGGCATTATGTGGCCATGTATGGATATGACGATCATTATGCTTATTTAGTTGACACAAGACAACAGGGCGGAATGGAAGGTTTGGTAAAAACAAGTCTTGAGAATTTGGCATTAGCTAGAAATGAAAAAGGCCAAATGTCGTCAAAAAATCTATCTTATACTATCCGGAAAATAGAGGAAGTACCTGATTTAAGAAATGTGATTATAAAAGCGATCAATGAGAACGCTAATGATTATATTAACCCGCCTATCAAAAATTTGGGCTATAAAGGTATTAAGAAAACAAGTGTTGAGATTAATAAGTGGTTTGAGAGAAGTAAAAACATCGAAGATGATTTAGTACTAACAGCTACTTTAATGGAACGCGGAGGAACCGGGGGTTCTCTCTTTAGAAATATGTACAGAGACTTCTTAAAGGAGTGTTTGATTATAATTGATTATGCTCCACTACAAAATGCATATGATCTCTTTTCCGAGATTGCACCGATGTGGGGGGAGGTATCAGAACTAATCAGGAAAGCTGGGGAAAGACAAGAAATACGATGCTTAAATCAGGCATCAGATCTTCTTATGGAATTATCAAGTATGGAATATGAGGCGATGAAACAACTATCAAGAATCAGTTGAAGTAGCTATTCCACTGCGTGTATTTTGCAAAAAAATAATAACTGGGATATTACTGAAATAGCAGCCGGTAACGGTTGCTTTTTCTTTTTTGCGAGCATGATTAAGCTTGTAACTTCGCATGTTAGTCATGTCACATAACATTCACAATAAATTTAATATCTATGAAAAATATCACTCGAATGAGCTATATCATACCGTATTGGTTTGATTTATTCTTTTTGTGGAGAGAATTATTAAAAATACTCTACTGGAAAGGAGGATAACTATCCATTTCACTAACCTAAAATATACATTTATAAGAAAGAGCCCATTCATTTGCATTGCTTTTGCAGCTATATTAATTAATCTATCTTGGGATTTAACAGAAGTAGATGCTGATGAAGGATCTATTCCTTCACTTCAGGAAATTGTCGACAGGGCGAAGCCTGGGGAACGCATTGTGTTATCGGATGCGGAATTTTCCGGACCAATCTTGATTAATAAGAAATTAACTATTCAGGCCTTGGAGGGTGTTTCGCTAATCAACGAATCTCTTGAACCTGCAATAACCATACAAGCTGAAGGGGTAACCGTTCAGGGAATCCGAGTCTTACAAAAGCAATCAGGCGAAGAATCCAAAGCCGTTTCTGTTCAAGCAAATGGAGTCGTTTTAAGAAATTTAAAGATCACAACACGCGGATATGGAATTCTTTTACGCGATTCCGTCGATGGCGTATTGGAAGATAACTTGATCTCTTGGGATAGTAGTCAAGGACCTTCCACCTTAGGAGAGAAGGGAAATGGAATTGACCTTTTCAACTCAAGTGATACCCGAATCGAAAACAATAGGATCGTGAATATGCGGGACGGAATTTATCTGGATAACAGCAAGGATTTGAACATCTTTAAAAACAAAATATTGGGATCACGTTATGGCATTCATTGCATGTATAATGATGGAACAAAAATTATCGGAAATATCGGCGAATACAATGTCACCGGAGCAATGATTATGGGTGTACGCGATGTAGTAGTTTCGGACAACTCCTTCGTCAAGCAAAGGAACAATGTAAATTCGCAAGGCATTCTGCTTTATGACGTTCAAAGATCTATCGTTGAAAAGAATGATATTGAAGGGAACCGTGTCGGAATCTATCTTGAACGTTCCAGTCAAAACGAACTGAGAAACAACTCCATTTACAGAAATTTTGTAGGTATCCAATTTGTAAACGCAGAGAACAACTTCATTCATGACAATGATTTTGTTGCCAATGTTATTGAGGCGGAAGCAATGGATAGCGAATCAAATCAAATTGAGCAAAACTTTTGGGATACTGCCCAGGTTCTCGATATGAACAATGATGGGAATAGCGATATCCAATATTCAATCAACCCGTTCTACCGCAAGTTAATTTCTGAAACTCCGGCCTTTCAACTTTTTTTTCAATCGCCTGGAATCAGTTTCTTAAGCGGAATGTATGAGCAAGATAATCAGCATAGCTGGACCACGGACAGTTCGCCGAGACTGAAACTGAATCAACCCGGACTGACATCGAACTCTACCGTTGAGGACAAACCGCTTCCAGATAAAGTTTTCTTGATGATAGTTTCTTCAATGCTGTTGTTGATATCCATATTAACCATACTCTATTCAAGGGGGCAAAAAAAATGAAAAAGGGAATCTTTGCTTTGAGTTTAGTTTTAGTCTTAATTGCCATCACCGGCTGTGGAAAGAAAACGTATCAACCTCAAGCTATCAATGAGGATGTCGATGTATGCGTAATATGTAACATGCAGGTCAAGGATGATGCTTTTGCAACCCAAATCGTAACGAAGGAAGGCAAGAGCCTCAAGTTTGACGATATCGGATGCATGAATGAATGGAAATCGAAAAATGGCACCAGTGAAATCGGAATGGCGTATGTCCGTGACTACAATGATAAAGAATGGATCGAATACGGCAAAGCAGCTTATGTCTATGACGCCTCCATTCGTACGCCTATGGCATATGGGCTTATAAGTTTTAAAGACCAAAAATCCGCGGAACAATTTATTCAGGAGCAGGGTGTGGGCCAATTGCTGAGCTCGGAGGAACTCGCTAACCATACATGGGAACAAAGTAATAACATGATGGACATGCATAGCGACGGAGAAGGCCATGATCATTCCCACACCCATGATGAAAATATGAGTGAAGACAAATCGGGACATTGATCATTATGTCGGATATGCTGCAAGTTGCAAAGAAAGAAATAAAAATTGGATTTAGAAATCCTTGGGCATATTCATTTTTAATATTGTTCTCCGTGTTCAGCCTGAGTTTATTATTAGTCAATTCTCAAAATGAGATCAGCGGATATTCCGGTGTTACAGGTTCGATGTTAAGTTTAACCTTATATTTACTTCCCTTAATGTCACTATTTCTGGGATCCTTCTCATTAACCGCCGAAAAAGAAGAGGGAAGCTGGCAGTTGCTATCTACCTATCCACTGGGGACAATCTCCTTTATGTTGGGCAAGTACATCGGTTTGTCCGCCGTATTGTTGACTATCATTTCCTTTGGTTATGGATTAATGGGATTAATTACCGCACTGATTGGTAAAATGTTCGATATTAATACATATTTGCTCTTTTTATCATTTTCATGCGGACTGGTTCTACTATTCTTAACGATCGCGCTATGGATCGGCTCTTTGGCAAAAAATCGTTGGCAAGCATTGACGATATCCGTCATGATCTGGTTCTTTACGGTCATTGCTTGGCCGACGATATTAATCGCTGTCCTGGGGCTGCTTCCATACTTATGGATCAAACCGCTTCTCATTATATTCACGTTCTTGAATCCGGCGGAATTCGTAAGACTGTTTGTTGTGATCAAGCTTGGGGGCGGCGCTGTTCTTGGACCTGAATATTACAAATGGGTAAGCTGGATTCACAGTTCTAACGGCAGTTTTTCATTTTTCGTTCTCTTCTTAATCTGGTTGCTTTTTAGCTTAACATGTGTTTGCTGGATCTGGGAAAGGAGGAGGCCCCGTGCCTGAACCCTTTGTTATCGCATCAAATATTAATAAAACAATTAAAAGTCAAAAGATTGTTCAGGATATTTCCTTTGAGCTTGAAAAAGGTAGTATTGTTGGATTATGCGGCGGTAATGGGGCGGGAAAAAGCACCGTTCTGCGCATGGTTGCTGGGATTCTTCAGCCCACCTCCGGAAATATCGTCGTTAGCGGGTTACAATGGAAGAACGACAGAAAGAAGTTCGCTGAACAAATTGGATATATGCCCGATGATTTTCAGTTTCCGCAAGGAATGACGGCCCAAGAGATTTTGTCCTTCTGGGCCTCATTACGTGAAATGCCTGAACAAAGAGTGCATGAAGTATTAAGCCTTGTTGGTTTGGCTGATAAAAAGAACAAACTCGTCAGCACTTTTTCCAAAGGGATGCGGCAGCGCGTCCTCTTTGCACAAGCCATTCTGTCCAAGCCCGCATTGCTGATCATGGACGAGCCGACCAATGGTCTTGACCCTTATTGGATGAAGGAATTTGTGAACCTTGTGAAAGTCGTTAAAACGGAAGGGCAGACGGTTTTCTTTTCCACCCACCAACTGGATATTGCCGAAGAACTGGCGGACTATGTCATCTTTTTGAATGAAGGACAAAACTGCGGTGAGGGTTCAGTAGAGGAGTACAGTCAGTTGTTTGGTGAATTTCCTTTACATAAAGCATTTCAGTATAGTATGGAGCTCACCACAAAGAAAGAGAAAGTAAAAGATGAAAATGAAGATTAATTTTCGATTTGGATTGACCTTTTTCATCGGCCTATTTGCATTATTAGCAGTTATTTGGGTTGTTGTATCCACAAGTCAAAAGAATGAGGACAAAGCATCAACCGAACGTCTGAGTATCGGAGCGACCGCACCTGATTTTCAAGCTACAAATACACTTGGAGAAAAGGTCACACTCTCAGATTTTCGCGGAAAGTCCGTTGTGATCAATTTTTGGGCGTCCTGGTGTGGACCCTGCGTGAACGAAATGCCGCTCATTAATCGTGTATTCCAAGATAGCGATTCCGATGTCGTAACCTTGTTTGTAAATGTTGGGGAATCCAAAGGAACCGTGAATGAGTTTTTGACCCAGCATCAATTCGATTTCCCTGTCATTATTGACGTTACCGGTAAAATATCAGGAATGTACGCAGTTACAGGCTTGCCGGTTACTTATATCCTTGAAAAGGAAGGTAACATCGCGCACTCGATTATTGGTGAAATAAGCAGCGAAAATCAACTGTATAATTATCTTGAAACCGCAAAAGAGGATTAAATTTAATTTAATCCTCTTTTCCTTGAGATTACGATATGCTTTGATATAAATATAAATATAGATTAGATGTTTGAGGAGTGTTCGGGCGTGACTTATAAACAAATCAAGTGGATGATTTTATTCGTACCGACTTTGATAGTAGGATTATGGGAATATGTCCGACACCAATTTCTAATGCCGTACATTTCCATGGATTTGGGGAACTGGCTTACGCCAATTTTAGTATACCTTGTTAGTGTGACTCTTCTCAACCAATTGTTCTCTCAACTGGAAAAGATTCAACAAGAACTTCAGGCTGAGCGGGCACAAAAGGCAGCGCTCCAGGCGCGTGAACAGCTGGCCAAAGAGCTTCACGACGGAATAGCCCAGTCGCTTTTTTTACTATCCGTTAAGGTTGATCAACTTGAATTTACAACAGATCGAAATAAGCATGAAGACGCAGTCTATGCAGTTCGAAAGACTGTTCATGAAGTGAACAGATATGTAAGACAAGCCATAGCGAACCTTAAATATTCGACCAATACCAATAGTGAAGTTGTTCTGAAGGAAACTTTAGAAGATAAAGTCAAGC
The DNA here is from genome assembly GCF_038009185.1 of Paenibacillus sp. FSL R5-0407. Classification (NCBI taxonomy): domain Bacteria; kingdom Bacillati; phylum Bacillota; class Bacilli; order Caryophanales; family Paenibacillaceae; genus Paenibacillus; species Paenibacillus sp. FSL R5-0407. The sequence continues at coordinate 1,023,082 of NZ_JBBPAX010000001.1, forward strand.
AAATTGCTGATGAAGTACTTATTCCAATCGAATTAGATTGGAACATTAAAGAGAATGTTATGACTCCGAAGGAAAAAATTGAAATATTAGCCTGTATTCGTGAAGCTGTTGTAAATATCCAGAAGCACGCTCGTGCATCGAAGGGCTGGATTGTTGCACAAGGAGATGAAGCGGGGTGGGTAGTAACCATTAAAGATAATGGAGATGGATTTCGAGAAGAAATTATAGATTCAAAAGAAAGTTACGGTTTGAACATTATGAAGGATCGTGCAGAAGATATGAAATGGCAGCTTCGAATTTTTAATCATCATGCGTTGACAACACTTGAGATACAAAAAGGAGGAGGGGAGGATTGAAGACACGAGTATTAGTCGTTGATGACCATGCCCATGCAAGGGAAGCGATATGTGAAATCATTGCTACGGACGACAGGTATGAAATTGTAGGCGTTGTCGCAAGCGGCCAAGAAGCTATAGATTTCACGGAACAATGGATGCCTGATTTGATATTAATGGATATTCAAATGCCTGACATGGATGGGTTGGAAACAACGCAGCGCATCAAGCTGCGTTTTCCTTACGTGAAAATTGTCATGATCACCGTTTCGGATGACATGTTTCATCTTTTGGAAGCTTTAAAACGAGGAGCGCAAGGTTATCTGCTCAAAAATCTGGCACCCTCAACCTGGATCAAGTACTTAAACTCCATCGTGAATGAAGAAACTCCTTTAAGCCGGGAGCTTGCTTTTGAAATTTTAAAGGATGTATCACTTGCTAATAATAAAGAAGTTGATGAATCTTTGACGTTTAGAGAACAAGAAATATTAAGTAATGTTGCGGATGGCCTGACCAATAAAGAAATTGCAGAAAAACTGGTGATTTCGGAGCATACCGTCAAAAATCACTTGAAGAACATACTTCAAAAGCTGCAACTTCAAAATAGAGTCCAGTTAACACGCTATGCGTTTGAACAGGGGCTCCTCTCCCGTAGAGATAAAAAGGAATAGTTAGACTTCTTATCAGGAAGCCGCAGGAAAATGCGGCTTCCTATTTCCTAATCCGGATAGCTTTCGCTATTTATAACGTCCATATTGCTTCCCGTAAGACAGAATTTTTTTATAAATGCTCTTATCTTTTAATGCTTTAAGCGGGTATATTTGCGGCCGAGTGTTCACTTCCAGAATCCAGGCTTTACCTTTGGAGTCAATTGCCACATCCAGACCGAGTTCTTTGAATCCTTTATAATTTCGATCAAAATTTTTGCCAACGGCAACGCCAAGTCTTTTGAGATCCGACTCGAGCTGTGGAGTGAAGGCGGAACTGAATTTGGCACCATTCATTGTATTGTGGAATGTTCCGATAGTACCGCCTTGATTATAATTGGTGGCTACCTTTTTCGGATTGCCGATTTTGGTGAAGAGGGCGGTGCTAGCCCAAGTTCCTTGTTTGGTTTTCTGAACCATAACCCGGACATCGAATGGCTTTCCGTTACTTTTGGCTAAGCGAATTCCTTTTTGCAAAAGATAAGGTCTGGTCCCCGCAAAGCGGTTCAGATCACGATACAACTGCGTTGTAGTTGAGTACGATCTTTTAGTTGTGTTCAACTGGGTTTGGTAGCCACCGGCGGTTTTACTGATACGAATAATGTTATTTCCGCCCGATCCATTTGTAGGTTTAAAGAAGACGGTGGTGTAGTCGGCAAGCATGCTGGAAAGATTTTTTTTGTTAAAGGGTAAGGTGATGGGGATATACTTATTAATATAGCTATCTTTAAGCAACCATTGGGTTTTCGTCCACTTACTCTTGATCGTGCTGCTTTTGTATTTCATTATGAAGAGTATCACCTCTTGTTTTTGATTAGCATATGCCGAAAAATCGAACGAGTCACCCTGATGGCATTGAACCAGTATATAAGCCTACGACCATTTTTATATAAAAAGTAGAAATTATTATTAGGAACTTTTCCGGAAAAGTTCTTGATTTTCTGAAAAGAATGATTTATCATTGACCCATCAACCATTGACGGGTCAATGAGTCGAAGGAGGTTAATATCATCTCTACGTGTCATACGGATGATCTGCTTTACTTGCTTATGCATTTAAACAAGCATATTGCGACCCGGTTTGAAAGATGTGCTGGAGTTAGTCCCAACCGGCTCGAACTCCTTTGCAAGCTGACGGGTGGCCAAATTAGCCAGTCGGACCTGCAGAAAGCCGTGTCTATCGATCCAGCTGCAGTGACCCGCCATGTTCAGCAATTGGAAGCGGAAGGGATTCTTCTGCGGACTAGGTCGGAGAGCGACAATCGGATTACGTTAGTTCAGCTGACCGAGGAAGGCAGGAGTAAGGTAGTGAAGTTTAAAGAGGAGAAAGAGCGGTTTCTGGAGGAATTACAGGCAGACCTCACGGAATCGGAACGACTTGGATTAATTCAAGGTCTGCAGAAGCTGAACAGCCAGATTCAACAAATGAAATAAACCTTAAAACCAATTAACTATAGAGATTAGGAGAGAATAACATGACTGCAACTACTCTAAGCAATGATTTTAAAGAAATTATTTCTACCCGGCACTCTGTGCGCGTATACGATCCATCGGTTAAAATTAGCCGCGAGGAAATGACCGAAATGTTGGAAGAAGCGACTTTGGCCCCGTCGTCCGTTAATCTTCAACCATGGAGATTCCTTGTCATTGATAGCCCGGAAGGTAAATCAACGCTTGAAGAGCTTGCGCCAGGCAACAAAAACCAAGTTACAACCTCATCTGCAGTCATTGCTGTGTTCGGCGATATGAACGCATTTGACAATGCTGACTATATTATGAGTACTGATGTGGAAAAGGGCTTTATGCCACAAGAGATTAAAGAACAAATCATGGCTAACTATACTGATCTTTTCGGCCGTATCCCGGCCCAGGCTTTTCGCGAAATGATTCTTATTGACGGCGGCCTGGTTTCCATGCAGCTTATGCTTTCCGCTCGTGCCCACGGATATGATACAAACCCGATTGGCGGATATGACAAATCCCGTATTGCTGAAGCCTTTGGTATGGAAAAGGACCGCTATGTACCGGTTATGCTCATCTCCGTAGGTAAAGCGGTTAAAGAGCCGCGCAAAACCAGTCGTCTTCCTATTGACCGAATTGCACAGTGGAAGTGAGGCTTTGACTAACATGATTATTATTCATGCGGAAATGAAAGTTAATCGCGAAGTAGAGGCGGAATTTCTGAAGTCCGTACAAGAACTTATTGAAGCATCCCGCGCGGAAGCAGGGAATGTATCGTATAAGCTTCTGAAGGATACGGATCAGGATGATACCTATCTCATGATCGAACAGTGGAAAGACCAAGAAGCAGTAGCGGCTCACAATGCAAGCAGCCATTTTCAGGCGTTCGTTGCTCAAGCAGCAAAATTCCTGACAGCTCCGTTACAGGCTCAAGCTTTTGCAGGTCAGCCCATCAGTAAATAATACAAGGTCAAAAGGGATAGCTGAATAAAATAAGGGAGGCAGCCGGCAACGGTTGCCTTTTTTTATGCCAGTGTTGCGCGAGATCAATGACAATGATATGCTGGAATTTTGAAAATTCGAAAGACTATGTATTAGAAACTAATTGAACCTTAGGAGCAAGAAAGCAGAGGTAGTTAAACACGTGGAATCTTACCCATTTACTTATGATCCCGGAACACCATTTATTCAGCAAGCTGCGGACTGGGTTGCGGACGTATTTTACGAGCTGTTGCCGGAAGCGGGCTTTGAAGTTCGGGATGAGCAGATCTATATGGCGTTTCAATTGGAAAAAGCATTCGCCGACAAAAAGACGATTTTCGCCGAAGCGGGGGTAGGCACAGGGAAAACGCTGGCGTATCTTCTGTATGCGGTATGTTACGCACGATACACGCGAAAGCCCGCGATCATTGCCTGTGCGGACGAGTCTTTGATTGAGCAGTTGGTCAAACCGGAGGGCGATATCGCGAAGCTGGCCAGACACCTGGATTTGAACATCGATGCACGTCTGGGTAAATCGCCGGATCAATATCTGTGTCTTAAGAAACTGGATCAGGCGAGAATTCATGCCAAGGCGGATGTAAATTGGGAAGAAATCGCGGCAAGCCTGCCCGGTTTTGTCTATTCCTCTGCACCAATGCAGGCATTTCATGCTTACGGAGACCGGAGAAATTATCCGCAGTTAAACGACGAACAGTGGAATACGATCAATTGGGATTCCTTCCAGGACTGCTTCACCTGCGACCGCCGTCACCGCTGCGGACAGACATTGTCTCGGGATCATTACCGGCGGGCTGCCGATGTCATCATCTGCTCGCATGATTATTATTTGGAGCATGTGTGGACCTATGATGGCCGCAAACGGGAGGGACAGCTGCCGCTCTTGCCGGAGCATTCCACCGTTGTGTTCGATGAGGGGCATCTGTTGGAATCGGCGGCCATGAAGGCGTTCGGCTATAAAATGAAGCATGCGACCTTTGAAGAATTAATTACGCGCCTCCTGCAAAATGAAATCCGCGAATCCCTGGCCGTGCTAATTGATGATTCAATCGTGCAGAGCGAAGTTATGTTTCATGCGTTCGAGCGATACAATCAATCCGTTGCGGGATCGGACCGCAGAGAAATCGTCTTGAACGAAACGCTGCTCAGCGAAGTGCGACGGTTCCGTGACTTGCTTTCGGCGATAGAAGAGGAGCTTGTCTTTGAAGGTGAGCTGTATACGCTGGACCATTATCAGCTTCGTATCGTCGAGGAACATATGGAAATGATGCAAAAAGCGCTCCTTCTGTTTGAGCAATCGGAATCAACGGTGATCTGTTGGGTGGAGGACAGCCCGGAAGGGCTTATGCTCTCTGTCATGCCGGGTACGGTTAAAGAGCTGTTGAAAACGCAGGTTTTTCATCTTAAAATGCCGGTCATTTTTTCCTCGGCGACTATGTCGGTGGACAGCTCTTTCCGATATATGGCGGACAGTCTTGGCGTTGAGAGCTTCCTGTCCTTTTCAGTGGATTCACCTTATGCCTATCAGGAGCAAATGGAGGTTCTAGCACCGACATGGCCTCTTTCAGAAGGCTTCGATGGGAAGATGAAGGAGGCGGTACGGCTTCTTCAGCAAACTGGTGGCAGAGCACTCATTCTTTTCCGGACCCGAGAAGAGCTTCGTTTGTTCAAGGAACACGTGAAGGCCGAACCGATGCTGGGCGGGATATCGTTCTATTATGAAGGCGACGGAGAAATCAGCCATCTGATCTCGGCATTCCAGCAGGAGGAAGAAAGCGTCTTGTGCGCGGTCAGCCTATGGGAGGGTCTTGATGTTCCGGGGCCGTCGCTCATGAATGTGATTATCTGGTCGCTGCCATTCCCGCCGCATGACCCAGTATTTAACGCCCGGCGAAAAGCTGTTGCCGACCCCTTTAATGAGGTGGACATGCCATACATGCTGTTGCGGCTTCGCCAAGGCATCGGCCGTCTGATTCGTTCGCGGGACGACTCCGGTATCGTCGTACTACTGGGCGAAGAATTGCGGACCCATTCTGAGGTAACGGACAAAGTGAAATCCGTTCTTCCCAAGGGCGCTGAGCTGAAGTCATGATCCATGCAACACGGATGGGCGGTAATTGAGCGTACAACGATAGATGTGATTAGCAGAATACAAAATCATTGGTTCCATAAAGGTTCATGGCATTAAACGTCATGAGCCTTTTTCTTTTAGTGCAATCCGTCTGCGGTCAAAAACGAGTATTCAATCTGGAACTGCATCGTTTCCGTTTACCCATTTCGGCTCACGCGAAAGCCCTGATCGGGACCAAAGCCGTTTGCTTCAAACTTGCCCCGAAATGATATCTCGCTGCTTCCGATGTCGCCGATCCAACCACCGCCTTTAACACTTCGGAAGGAACCGGTGTCATTATCCAAATTCTCTCCGTACCAGCTCCAACACCACTCCCTGACATTGCCTGACATATCGTAAAGTCCTAATTCATTGGGTTTCTTGAGCCCGACGGATTTTGTCTGGTTATGGTTGTTTTCTATGACGGGCCAATTCCAATCTCCCTTCAGGTATTTATCACCGGTATTTCTCCAGAACCATGTCACATCATCCGCCTTATTGCTTCCGCTGTAAGTGTAACTTTTGCTTCTTTGGCCTCCGGCTGCGGCATATTCCCATTCCGCTTCCGTCGGCAAGCGGTATCCATCAGCTTCCGCATTGATCGTTACGGTCCATTTTATATTATCGTTCTCACTCATATTATTCGGGTCTTTAGTACTCTTATCTATATTGTAATAAGGTTTTAAACCTTCTTTTATGCTCCTCGCATTACAGTACTCCACAACGTCATACCAACTTACCATTTCTACCGGCAAATCATCGCCGATGAATTGGGATGGATTGCTTCCCATGACCTCAACCCATTCTTTTTGGGTCACCTCGTATTTTCCGATATAAAAATTCGATAAACTGATGCTTTTTCCATAGAAGTTAGACTTAGTGTTTTTGAAGGTTCCGCCCTCGACGAATACTAGGGAATTGTTCTTATCCTGTTTTTCCTGGGAACAAGCGGTGGCAACAAGCGTTATAGCGATCAGCAGTAAAAAGAGTAGCTTTCTCATCGACAGATCTCCTTTAAAATGATGGGAACAGCAATATTCCGGTAGTAAGAAGGGGAGGGGCTTTTGAAATGAATGGAGGCCGTTGGCCGTGAGACCGAACGGCCCCAGCAAAATCAAAGATTAACCCGTTACCACACCGTTACGTTTGAACTCCCGCTGCTCTGATATCCCTCAGTCGCCAACACTTGGTAAGACCAACTGCTTCCCAAATTCATTCCTTTACTCTTCCAGGCGTTCACATGGTTGCTGAAAGTGATGGCGACGTTACTTCCGGTCGCTCTTTTCGATTGTCTTACACTCCAGAACTGTTGGAAGGTTTGCGTGCCGTCAATAGAAGGAGCGTTGTACCGCATCGTGGTATATATGTCATAGGTGCCTCCATCGCTAGTCACGGTGCCTTTATACGTTCCGGTAGGTCTATAGGTGCCCCAGCTATCGACAACGTAGTATTCGATGAGCGAGTTTCTCGTCCACCCATAGAGTGTTAAATACGCATTGCCTGACGGTGCCCAGACACCGGCATTGTAGTTAATGGTTCTGGTTGGAGATCCAGTAGCCCAACCTTTGCCGACAACAAAATTCCCGGTATTTTGCCATGAAACACTGTAATTGCCGCCGGACCCGTTGACCGCATTTACCGTCCCGCCGCCGTCGGTCCAATTTTGCCAATAGGTGTTCGCACTTGCGGTTATTGCAAACATACTGAAACTCATTGCAACCGTTAATACTAGCGTCAAGACTTTCCTATTAAACTTGATCATGTCATTACCTCCTGAATTTTTTTGTCCCTACTTTTTACCTACCTTTTACCTACCTGATCCTTCTTGGCATGTGTTTTCATGAGGCCCAAACTAATTCTGTGAAACTATGATTCTATCTTTCCTTTTACCTCCTTTCATAGAAAATTATAGAATGAAAACGCATACATTTTAACTTCTCAAATTAAAGGTTTTACCTTCTAAATTTTACATAAATACACATTTATGAACTTGAAATTCGCTTTCAAGTCTGGAAGCGATATGGGAAGAGGAGAGGCTTGTTACAGCCTTGAAATAGTCGTTTGAGGAACCGACCTGGGCTTATGTGCATATACTTCCAACAAATAAATGTTGGGAGGTATTAAACTTGTATCCATTTCCTTATGGTTGGGGAAGATACTATTATATGAGGTCCGAATTCGTTCCAATCTGGAACACCGGATTTCCGCAAGCATTACAAATGATCAAGGAAGCGGTACAGGGGGAGCGTAACGATGAATTGTTTTATGATGAATTGATCAATTTGGCTCCTACCAAAGAACAAGTGGCTATTATCGAAAGCATTCGTAACGATGAGCGCGGCCATAATAAAATGTTCAGGGAGATGTACCGGGCTCTCACAGGACAAGAAATTACAGGCATTAGCAATGAGCAATATGTGAAAGTCCAATCTTATGAGGAAGGGTTACAGCGCGCTTTGATGGGTGAGTTGGGCGCAGTGGAGAGATACCGGAACATTTGGTTTGGTTTACCAGTTGGCATTTATAAGGACACGGTATACGGAATCATATTGGATGAGCTTAAGCACGCTGCCAAATACAATTGTTTGATTACATTGAATCTCAAGTAGCTGATGAAGTTTCCTTCAATAACAAGCTCATTTTTTAAATTGTAACAAAAGACCTGCAATCAAATGCAGGTCTTTTTCAACGCCACCTGTTTTTAAATTTCTCTTTAGTGAAATTAAAGTTGGTATTTTTTGCTATGGGGTCTTAGATTGACAATAGTTTTTTATCTTTGTATTATACCCATAGGGGTATACGTATTATATAATTTAAATTCTTTACGAAAGACATCATCATTTAAAAGGAGGTTCTTTATATTGCCGGAAATTACAGCCGATATGACACTTGATTGTAAAGGACTTGCCTGTCCCATGCCGATTGTAAAAACCAAAAAAGCAATCGATCAGCTTGATGCCGGTCAAGTCATAGAAGTACAAGCTACCGATCAAGGTTCAATTGCAGATATTCAAGGTTGGGCCAAAAATACAGGCCATCATTATCTCGGTACTATTGAAGAATGTGAGGTGCTAAAGCATTACATTCGCAAAGCCAACCCCAATGAAGTGAATGAAGAAAAGAAATACCCCTTAATCATTTCAAGTGATGAGCTGCAAAAAAAGTTGAGCGAAAACGAAAAGGTTACCGTAATTGATGTACGGGAAACGGCTGAATTTGCATTCAACCGAATTGCAGGTGCCGTATCTATTCCTTTAGGTGAGCTAGAGCACCGGATAAGCGAGCTTAACCCGGACGATGAAATTGTTGTTGTCTGCCGCACAGGAAACCGCAGCGATATGGCATGCCAATTGCTTGCCGGAAAAGGCTTTAAGCATGTGAAGAATTTGGAATCAGGCATGTCGGGTTGGAATGGGTCCACGATAAAATACGATTCACAAAATTAAATTTCAATAATATGGAGGTCATTTATATGAATACAAAGGTAGCAATTATAGCAAGTAACGGTGGTTTGTTTGATGCTTATAAAGTTTTTAATATCGCGACAGCTTCGGCGGCAACGGATGCTGAAGTAGCCATTTTCTTCACATTTGAAGGTTTGAATTTGATCCATAAGGAGGCGCACCATCAATTACCATTGCCGGCAGGTGCCGAACATTTGGCGGAAGGCTTTCAGAAAGCGAATATACCGACAATACCCCAGCTAGTAGAAATGGCTCAGGAGATGGGAGTAAAGATCATTGCTTGTCAAATGACGATGGATGTCATGAATCTGAAGAAAGAGGATTTTATTGAAGGAATCGAGGTCGGCGGAGCCGTCACTTTCCTGGATTTTGCAAAGGATGCAAACGTCAGCCTGACATTTTAACTAAAGGAGGAACCATCTTGAATACAGATGCCAATCGTATGAATATGATGACGGCCAAGGAACTGACGCGGATCATTTTGGCGAAAGAAGAGATTTTTATTCTGGATGTTCGCAACGAAAATGACTATAACGACTGGAAAATCGAAGGTGAGAGTGTCGAGATAATCAACATTCCATATTTTGATCTCCTGGACGGCGTGGACGAAGCTCTTGATAAACTACCTGATGGGAAAAAGCTGCTCGTTGTCTGTGCAAAAGAAGGCTCTTCCAAATTTGTTGCTGAACAAATTGTTGATGCCGGCCGAACCGATGTGCATTATCTGGAAGGCGGAATGAAGGCATGGAGCGAATATTTGGAACCTGTCAAGATTGGCGACTTAAAAGACGGGGGCTCCTTGTATCAGTTCGTCCGAATCGGTAAAGGTTGCTTGTCATACATGGTCCTATCCAAAGGGGAAGCCGCGGTTATTGATACGCTTCGGATGACGGATGTTTTCGAGCAGTTTGCCAAGGAGCAGGGGGTACAAATAAAACATACCCTGGATACTCATTTGCATGCCGACCACATCTCCGGCGGAAGGAAACTGGCGGAACAATCCGGCGCAACTTATTGGCTTCCGCCAAAAGATGCGACTGAAGTGACATTCGATTATGAAAAGCTCGAAGAAGGCCAAGGCATCACGATAGGGTCTACGACACTCCGAATCCAACCGATTTACTCGCCTGGGCATACGATCGGAAGCACCTCTTTTATTATAGATGATCAATATCTGCTAACCGGGGATATCCTTTTCATTGAGTCGATCGGACGTCCTGATTTGGCCGGTAAGGCGGAGGATTGGGTGGGAGATTTGCGAAATACGCTCTATAACCGGTATAAAGAGCTTTCACAGGATTTGATTGTCTTGCCGGCCCACTTCGGTAAAGTGACTGAGTTAGGTAAAGGAGGCCGGGTCATGGCCAAGCTATCCGATTTGTTCCTTCATAATCCCGGATTGAATATTCAGCAAGAGAAGGACTTTCGGAGCGCTGTCACCGAGAACTTGCCGCCCCAGCCGAATGCTTATCAAGAAATACGTCAAACGAATATGGGAAAAATAACGCCTAGCGAAGAGGAGCAGCGGGAGATGGAGATCGGTCCTAATCGCTGCGCCGTGCACGACAAATGACAGGAGGAACCGAATTACTATGAAAACAGACATTTTAGTAGATACAAAAGGAATGGCCTGCCCGATGCCTATTGTGAAAGCAAAAAAAGCGCTGGACGGACTCCTTCCAGGTCAAGTGATGGAAGTTCATTCGACAGATAAAGGCTCCGTTAATGATTTTCAAGCATGGGTGAAGCAAACGAAGCATGAACTCTTAAAACATGAGGAAGAAAATAATGTATTTAAGTTCTTTGTAAAAAAAGTTTAGAAATCCAATAAAGCGAGCTGAGCTGAACTGAAAGGAGGAGGAGGATGGAAACCCTGCTAATGATCACGATGATCGCGCTTGGTTTTGTCGGTTCATTCTTTTCCGGATTGCTTGGAATTGGAGGAGCCATCATTAATTTTCCTCTGCTTCTTTATGTACCACCTATGCTGGGCGCCGCTCAATTTAGCGCACACGAAGTTTCGTCAATCAGCATGATTCAGGTTTTTTTCGCATCGCTTGCAGGAGTACTGGCATTCCGAAAAAAGAGCAAAACAGAGACGTCTTTGTCTTTAGTTAATAAAAGACTCGTACTTTATATGGGAGCCGGTATCCTGACAGGCAGCCTGATTGGTGGGTTTGTGTCGGGTATGCTGGATGGGGACCTTATTAACTTGATATATGGGGTTTTGGCGATAATTGCAGTAATCCTGATGCTCATACCGGGTAAAGGAACAGATGAAATAAGGGAAAACCTTCAGTTCAACACTTTTATTGCGGTCATATCAGCATTTCTCGTAGGAATTGTATCCGGGATCGTCGGCGCAGGGGGAGCTTTTATTCTAATACCGATTATGCTGACAGTCCTCCATATTCCAACACGTACAACAATTGCTTCATCGCTTGCTATTGTATTTATTTCTGCTGCCGGCGGTGTAATAGGCAAAATTTCCGGGGGAGCCATCCCCATTTGGCCGACGATTTTTACCGTCATCGGGAGTTTGATCGGGGCTCCATTAGGATCTAAAGTCAGCACGAAAATGAATGTGGATTTCCTAAGATACGGTCTGGTTGTCCTTATTGCCCTGACAGCTATCAAGGTCTGGTCATCTATCCTGTTTATCTGACTAAGTGTAAAATTCATCTATTTACTCTATACTATCCCTAGACAGGTATTGCGAAAATGGGGAGATGGTATCAATGGAATATAATTATCCGGATGAAATCAAAACACGTTTACGGAGAATAGAGGGACAAGTTCGAGGGGCACTTAGATTGATGGATGAAGGTAAGCCCTGCAAGGAGGTAGTTGCCCAGCTCTCTGCCATCAGGAACGCCTCCGACAGAGCGCTTGCTCAAATCGTGGCGGATAATCTCCAGCAATGTATTTTGGCTGATCAGGCAAACGGAAATCCTGATCCAGCTAAACTAGTCAAAGAAGCCGTGGAACTGCTTGTTAAAAGCAGATAATTTATAGCATTAATATATAAGATGAGCAGGAGGATGGATATAGCATGACTATCAAGGAAACAACACCAGAAGAAGTGGCAGGTCGCCTCAACAAGGGTGAGGCATTGAACCTTCTCGATGTTCGTGAACAGGACGAATGGAATGAAGGTCATGTTGCCGGAGCCAAACATATCCCCTTAGGACAACTGGATATGAGACTGGACGAGCTGGATCCTGATCATGAATTTATCGTGATTTGCCGAAGCGGAAATCGCAGCGGAATGGCATGCGAGCTATTAAGTAAAAAAGGACTTAAAGTCGTCAATATGACTGGAGGACTCCTTGCCTGGACTGACAAATTGGTTCGGGATTAGAGGTGAAGGAAGAATGAATTATCTACTTTATTCAGTACTATTGATATTTGTAATTTGGATGCTCTATAAACAGTTTGCTCCAGTGAAAGGTTTGCGAACCCTGACTGCGGAACAGTTTCAAAGTGAATCAAAGGGGAGTAAGGTGATCGACGTTCGGGAGTCTCATGAATATAAGCGGGGTCATATCAAAGGCGCGGTCAATATCCCACTTAGTCAGCTACAGCACCGTATGAGCGAAATTCCCAAAGATCGGGCGGTTTTGGTCTACTGTCAGAGCGGCATGCGAAGCAAACAGGCCGCAAAGGTTCTTGGACGCCATGGTTATTCCAATGTCGCGGATTTACGAGGCGGAATTATGTCATGGAAGGGTTCGATTCAAAGATAAGCACTTATAAGCATTATTCTATCCAAATTAAAACCAATGAGTTCAAGCTCATTGGTTTTTTTATTGTATAAAGCTGAGGTTGGCTCAAATTAAAATAATCTTAGAGGCAAACCATTTTTTAAGTTGTATGTGGTACTCTGTCTATTAGAGAACCCGATTTAGAGAGAGGGATGTTACTTGAAAAGAAGCGTGTTATATATTGAAGATAATGAGAAGATAGGCAGCCTGCTAAAAGAAGAATTGGAGCAGCGAGGGTTTTCAGTACAATGGCTGCTTTCCGGTGAAGGTGCCGAAAAAGAAGTAAATCGTCATGAAGTCGTTATTTTGGATATCATGTTACCTGGATTAGACGGTTTTACGGTGGGAAAACGTTTAAAAAAGGCGGCTCCCGCTGTTCCTATCTTGCTGTTATCTGCTCGAACATCGATCGATGATAAGGTAGACGGATTACAATTTGCTGATGACTATGTAACGAAGCCCTTCCATACGGATGAATTGGTTGCAAGATTAGAAGTATTAATCCGTAGAAAAGGTGGTACACATTCCGAACGAATTTCATTAGGAAATCAGATTGAAGTAGATCCGGAAGGTCAAATGATATTTGACAAAGAGACAGGAGAAGAAATTATATTGACGGGGAAACAGCATCAAATACTAATGTATTTCCTGCGCCACCCGAATCAAGTTTTAACAAAAGAACAAATCTATGAAGCCATTTGGGAAGAAGTATACATAACCGGTGATAAGACATTAATGGTGCACATCCACCGGCTGCGTCAAAAGCTGGAACGTCATCCCGATTCCCCAGAGATCATTGAAACGTTGAAGGGAATAGGCTATCGGGTGAAAATATGAAGCAAAACAGATCCTTATTTCGCCGTTTCCTAAAAGTACATTTTCTATTTATCTTTCTTCCTCCTATTCTGCTTATTTTCATCAGTGCATTTTTTGGGGTTTCTGATATCCATGAAAATAATGTAAATACGTTACATTTGTTTTACGTTACTGTTCTATTGTTTGTTTTTATTATTGTTGCATTTGTGGCCTTATCTTGGCTGTTTTTCTTGAAACTTCAAAAGCGTCTCGCCAGTTTGCAGGAAGTCATGTCATCTTCAGCAATAACTAACTCCTTTCCTAAACCCATATCTGTTCAAGCGGATCGCATGGATGAGTTAGACCAGTTAGGGAGCTCCTTTAATTGGATGATTCAGCAGTTGGAGGGAAGCCGCAAGCAAGCATATGAAGAGGAATTACTGAGACATCGACTCATTGCAAATTTATCTCACGACCTGCGAACGCCGCTTACTATTATGAGAGGGCATGTCACCAGACTAAACAAAGAACCCATAAGTTTAGAAGGTCAACACTCATTAACAGAGATCAACCATACGATCACAAGGGTCGGAGACCTAATGGATGATCTACTTTCCTATACCTTGCTTACATCAGGGAAACATCCTTTTGAGCCCGTTTCAACAGACATTGGACGTTTAGTAAGGGCAGCTGTTGCTGCGTGGTATCCCGTATTTGAAGAACATGGAATTCAGCTTGATGTGGATTTACCGGCTGACGAAACTTTTTATTGGGAAGCAGATCCGAAATGGATGACAAGGGTTCTGGATAATTTGTTTCAGAATATTGTTCGCCATGCAGCAGAGGGGAAATACGCACACATTGCGGTGGATGTAAAAAGAGAACTGATTATTGTTGCGGACAGAGGTCCCGGTTTGGATAAATCTTCACATGGGAGTGGAGCGGGGATTGGTTTATCAACTTGTGATTATATGTTAAATAAAATGAATCTGAAGGCTGACTTTACATCCAATGAAGATGGCACAAACGTAGCTATCGGCAGAGCTTAACCTAAAGGTAAACCAGAAGTAAACGACAGGATAGCTGTAATGTAACTTTGCATCTCTATAATTGGAACCATAACAGAAAGGAAGTGTTATGGTTGCTTGAAATTAATAACTTGGTCAAACATCGCGGAACTCAAGAAATCTTATCGGGCATCAGCTTTAAGGCTAGAGCTGGTAGAGTAACTGGTTTTTTAGGTCCGAATGGGGCAGGTAAAAGCTCTACACTTCGCATCCTGCTTGGATTGGATCGCGCCACCTCAGGGAGTGCACTCATTAATGGCAAGCCATTCGCAGAATTACATAATCCTCTAGCTACCGTAGGCGCCGCACTTGATGGATCAGGAGCACATCGTAAGCGGACAGGACGAGCTCATTTACGATGGATTGCTCGTGCCGCAGGTTTGCCTAACTCACGTGTCGAGGAAGTTTTGGAAATCGTAGGTCTTACTGATGCAGCGGGTCAAAGAGTAGGGAAGTATTCCCTGGGTATGGGGAAGAGACTTGGAATGGCGGCTGCGCTTCTGGGTGATCCCCAAATACTGGTTTTAGATGAACCCGTAAATGGACTCGACCCGGAAGGAATTCGATTTATTCGGACATTTTTACGTGAACGTGCCGAATCCGGGAATACGGTGTTACTATCCAGTCATCTAATGGGAGAGCTTGCGGAGACGGTTGATGACGTGGTGATTATTAAGCATGGGAAAATCGTTGCCGACGGAACCCTGGAACAAGTAATAGGTAACCATTCTTCGCTGGAGGAAGCCTTTTTTGCCCTGACATCTGAGAAAGCGGGTGACACGGTATGAGGGCGTTCAACGCGGAACTATCTAAATTGTTCTCTCTGCCGGGCATTTGGCTTGCCTATCTTATTGGAGCAATTGCCCCGGCGGCTATATCTGCCTTGGAAAGTATGGCACAAAAAGAAGAGATCCTTGCTGGAGTCAGCACACGGCTATCGGAAGTTGGATATATCGGATTAGCTCTTGGTGTGCAAGGTGTCATTATTCTCGGAGTGCTTGCCGTCAGCAGTGAGTATTTGACAGAGAGCAGTGAATCAGGTGGAGGACAACAGATTACAACAAGCTTAACGGTTGTTTCATCAAGGTTTCATTTATTGCTGGCCAAAGCTTGCGCTGTGACCGTGACCAGCATACTGCTTAGTGTTGTTGCTATTATGACCACTATTTCAGCCACTCATTTCGTTCTTGGTGAGTACACCCCTGCATTTGAAGTGTCCAAACTGATCGGTGCAGTTTGTTACTGGACATTTACCGCACTTTTGGCATTTGGGATTACTGTTCTGACTAGGAACGGCATTATTCCACTTGCTGTGCTGATCATAAATACCTCCGTTGTATCATTCAGTTTCCTGCTTTCTAAGGTTACGAAGTTGGCGTTATACTTACCGGATCGGGTTGGTATTGAAATGTTTATGTTTACTAGCGACAGGTTTCTCACCCCCTTCACAGGCGGTTTAGTCATGTTTGCCTGGGTATTTGTCCTTTTCATTGTTGCAGCTATTGTATTTCATAGGAGGGACGTTGCGGCATGAGGGTTCCTTCAAGTAAAAAGATAACTCTAATTCTTGGTGCTGAACTAGGCAAATTAATTACACTACCTTTGACGTGGCTCACGCTTATAGGCACTTTCATTCTCAATTTATTTTTAGCCGCAGCATTTACTTCGGTTGGTCTGCAAGAGACAGCAGGGACGCAAAGTATATTGAATATAGGTCTTGCTTCTATGGGATATCTTCAAGCAGGATTTATTATTCTGGGAATCTTAGCTGCTTGTTCGGAGTATACCGGCGGACAGATTCGAACAACTTTAACTACCGTACCTTGGCGTGGGCTGCAATTATCCTTGAAGCATTTAGCCTTGGCAATCGTAACCATTCCCGCTGCGTTTATAATCGCTGCATCCGGTGTGTTTTATACTTTTATAAGAATGAGAGACACAGCAACAGGGCTTGAAATAGACACCATGTTAGCAGCAATAGCAGGTGCGACAGGCTATCTAACCTTAACCACACTTCTCAGTGCAGCTATGGGAGCTTTAATCAGACGAACTACACCTGCTTTAGTGATATTGCTTGGTTATTATTTTGTGGTCAGTCCTTTGACGAGAGACCTTCTGCCTGGGTTGAAAAGGTATCTTCCGGATACGGCAGGATCTTATATGTATATGCCGCTTTCACCTGATGAAATAAATGCCTTTTCGGCGTTGCAAGGTACAGGTATTTTAATGTTATGGACCCTGCTCTTTATTATAGTAGCTATTATATTTTACCGGAGGCGAGATGCCTGAAGAGCCGCGAACAACGCGGTTCTTTTTGTTTTATTTGCTGATTTGAGAAATGATGCCTGCTTAGGATATGATTAGAAATGACTCATCACTCTGCCGATCAGCGAAAGAGGAGAGGTACATATGGATAAACAGTCTTATGCAAGATTCTTGTTTCAATCGATGGATGAAGAGATAGATTCAGACGAATCGGATATTGAAGAGGCTCAATTTTACGGGTATTTCCAAATGTATATGCCGGACGGAAAAGGGGTGGAAAAGACCTTCGTTCCTCTTCAAGTAGATGGAGATGAGTATTTTCAGAGAATTATACGTATTTATGAAATGTTGGACCCTGAGGATTTTAGCGGGGACGCAGTTCCTGGTTATTTTCACGGTAAAGCCGGTGATGTGCCGAGCGATATTCTAATGAATTATGGCAGGCAGTTTATTCAAGGCTTGAAGGATTTATTGGCTGAAACTTCTGAAAAGAATGACACGGCAGATGCAGCGGCTTACCTGACAGGAATCGAAGAGGTTAGAATTCTGCCTCATGGATCCATCGAAGATATCCGGCAACAATACGATCCGGAAATCTATGAAACGATATCTGATATCATCAGCGAGCATAGGGATTATAATGAACCGATCGAAATATTGGACGAGGCGTATTACTCGATTGCCTGCGATTACTGGATTTCCTATTATCTCCAATGGCATCGCTATGGGCTCAAAGCAGATCCGTTCGCACCGTATTTTGAGTTGTATCGATTAGGATACTCAGCGGTCTTTGCGGAAAACAAACTATATATTGGTTCTTAAAAGGAGAGTGTAAGAATTGTTAAGTGAAAATCATCTGAATAAACTCGAGCGGGTCGTTCAGGAATACCAGTTCGAACATGCCATGGAATATTTTAAAGAATCTATACGCCAAGGTATTCGCTTATCCAAGAAAGAGATCGAAAGTTATAACGAAACTTGCCTTTCCCGTATAGGAGGCGATCCGGATTTGCCTGCTGACGTAGAATGGCCGGTGAATTCTGAAGGTACTCATATGACGTTCTTGGCTCAGCTTCGTTTAAATGAATTGGTACCTCATGTTGTATCAACACTATTGCCAGCAAAAGGCATGCTGTACTTTTTCGTAGGGGTGGATGAACCCGCCTATGGAATCGAGCACAAGGTAATCTATTTGCCGGAAGAGAAGCTTCAGGAAGCTAAACGTTACCATTCACCAGAAGAGACAGCTCTTGAGGGTGAGTTTACCGGTTATCGGGTAAGTGCCAGGTCCACAATGGAACCACCCAATTATGGTTATGTAGATTATGACATTATAGAAGACGATGAGCATGACTATGAACTATATGAGGAGCTATGCTTCGAATTGAATGATGAGAATTCAAGCGATCTGGCCATGATGTTCGGTTATCCCTCAACCCAGCACGGAGATTGCGAATACGAAGCGGCACTTCATCTGTTGACCGGCCAAAAGTATAACTATTCCATGGAATCTGCGTTAAAGACGATCACGGATCATTTCAAAGGAGATTCCGATCGAGCGAAGCAGGAAGTGCAGGATACGTTGTTATTGCTAGCGCTAGATTCCGATCAGGACGTGGGATTCTGCTGGTGGGACGCTGGAGAATTGCAGTTTTTTATTCGAAAAGAGGATCTCCTCGCAGGCAACTTTGCAAACACGTATTGCTCCCTATATTCGAGTTAAGGGGTCACCAGGAATTCATCAATGAGAAAGGAGTAATAAATGTCAATCTTACTAAAAGCATCATTTGTATATTGTGGTATTGAGGATGAGACTATACTAATTGGATTTGCAGATGATGAATTTGAAACCAAAGAATATGTTTTATTTCAAAAATCTTTATATATAGAGGACAACCCCCTCCTAAATAAAATTCATATTACGCTTAATAGTGAAAATAGATCCCAGTACGGGGGGATATTAAGGATCGTACTTCGTCGAAAATTAATTTCTATCTTTTTATCGGAAGAGACCGCAAGATCACTTGGTGTAAATGATTCAATAGACATTGAATATGATATCGATGAAAAAGGGTATAACTCCTTAATAAGTCATTTTAATAGGTTAAATGCCGATCAAGAGATTGAAATTGAGGTAAATTATGATCTACAAATTTAACGAAGTGCTGAATGACCTTATCAATTATTTCATTGTCGGGGATATTTTGCGGCTGGAAAGCTGGAAACAAGCCCATAGTCTTTCAGATGATTTAGCAATGGAGTTTACAACAAACGAGAGCGGCGATCAGGTTGTGCTTGATGGTATTATCCTTCCCATGGTAGGGATTGAGAACTATCCATATACCATTATATTTAATCTTTCCGGGGATACCCCGGAATTGTTGAAAACAGACAGTCGTTTGCAATTCAGACGTGACGGCTATTCGCTTCAAGTTGAAAACAACATCCTCATGCTGTTTACTTGGCGAATATTAGAACAATTCACGAACGAACGAGTCCAAGCTTTACTTCACCATTACCGCCAAAACAATAAGCCAATGATTGAAATTGAAAACGGCTGGTACAGCATAGAGATATTAGGCGGGGAAACTTTGCAGGATTCCTATTATGAACCCACATTTGAGTTTGTTTTGCGAAAGACAGAAAGTAAGGGGTCAGCTGAATTTGATATCCATTCAGATTTTAGGATTGAAAGTTCCACCTACTAAAGCAGAATTTTCTCATCGGATTGGAGTGACTGTTTTGAAATATTTAAAAGATATCCAGGAGCCTGGAATGGGAACCTGGTATTTTGAAATTGATGACAACGGTGTAGCATACAGACAGATGGTTTATCAGGATGACGATAGCTGTATCACATCGAATCGAAGACATGATCACTATCATTTCATGCTGGCAGAACATCCACTAGATGCGCAGGAACCCTTTTACAAGGAAATAAGCCAGGCGGAATTCGAGGAACTATGGCACGAGCAGCTTCAGCTCGGTATGGAAGACTGGCATCGAACCCAAAGTCTGTTTCCGGTTGGAACTCGGGTGGAAGGGTGTATAGAAGCCTTTTTTCCACAAGGTACCTTGATTAACTTACTGGAACCTAGGGCTGTCGGTATAACGGACACATCCGCTCTGAAATCTGTAACCCCTGCTGAGTTGATGTATCCACGCTCTCGTGTGATCGCCGAAGTTTCCGGATACGATGAAGTAAATCAGTGGGTACTTCTTACCCGTGCTGAAGTTATGGGAAGTTGAAGGAGGGATTGGAATGGACAATAAGTTACTGGACCGCATCAAGGGCGGGATGTATGGTGTCGCTGTAGGAGACGCTCTTGGCGGAACAACCGAGTTTATGAACGAACGGGAGATTAAGGCCCAGTATGGCTATTTGACGGAAATCATCGGCGGCGGGGTATGGAACCTGGAACCGGGAGAAGTAACCGATGATACGATGATGACGCTTTGCGTAGCCGACGGGATCCTCGAAAATCCGGAGGACCTTCGGGAAGCGATCGGGCATTATTTTATGGAATGGTACCAATCCCGGCCTAAAGATATCGGAAACATCATTCGCCATGTTTTTGAAAAATATCAAGGAGACTGGTTTGAAGCCGCTTTTATTGCTCACATGGACATGGGACAAAGCGGCGGGAATGGTTCGCTCATGCGATGCCTGCCGGTGGCGCTGGCTTATGAGGAGCTGGCTGACGTTGAACGAGTGACGACCATGCAGTCCAGAATGACGCATTATGATCCCAGATGTGTCGGAGTCTGCGTCATGTACAACCGAATCGCTCACCGTCTACTGCAAGGGGAGGATTTAAGAACGTCAATAAAGGCAGAGGTTGCAAGAAGTGAATACGAAGAACATTTAGAAGCGCTGCCGGATTGTCCGCCAAGCGGTTTCATCGTACATACTTTTCGATGGGTGCTGCATATTTTGCTTCATACAACCAGTTTCGAAGAAGTCGTACAGAAAGCGGCTAATTTAGGGGGAGACTCTGATACGATCGGTGCCATTGCCGGCGGGTTGGCAGGTATTTATTATGGCTACGAAGGAATTCCAGATCGATATGCTAATGCGATTCTCATTAAAGACAGACTTGACCAAACGATTTCGCAATTATATGAAATGAGAACTTCATTTGGGGGAGTATCATGAATATATCCACAATTCAAAAAAAGTTAGAAGATTTGAGTGAAATTCAATACGAAGTTCATATTGGTAGCTCCAATGTAGTCAATTATCTCAAAATTATGGTACTTAAGTTTATTGGGGAGTATGGATTTGGTTCAGCAGGTAATTCAGACGCAATCTATATGAGAGCCATGGGTGAAGCAGTTTTAGAAGCTTGGAATCCAGGCGGACTAATCATAGATTTAAGTGAATTGTCCTACGAGTGGGGAGATCGACTGGAAGATGTATTTTATATTGGCAGCTACAAGTACAGGGATAAACCATTTCCTATTGCATTAATTGTTGGGGATAAATCTGAGGAAGCGGTTAGAACCCTAATTGTAGGGATTAATAGCAATAAAGCTTTAAATGAAATTGGTTGGGTATTTAGGGACCTTTCGAGTGCTTGGGAATACGTAGAATCAAAATTAAAAGAGTATGATTTACAGAAACTGTTATAAAAAAAGTGGTGGGGGATTTATGATCCAAGATCCAATCTCAGAGCTGATCCATTTACTTCAATTACAACTAGATGAACCAGAAACCTCCTCTACAAGGGTTCAAATCAAATCTTTAACTGGAATGAGTGGTTTTTTGGATGCAGTCGGTCTTGTTTGCGATCACTGTGGAGATGTATTGTTTAGATCGTATTATGATGAAATCGAAATCCTCAGATGTAGTTGTTCAGGAGGGTACAGATCGGACTGCAAAAATTGTAATGATAAACCTTCGAAACTTATTAAAGAAATCTCCCCGTATGAATACTTTCTGAATCATAACGATATCCGAGGATTGACGGTTTAAACCTAATGGTTCAATAAGATAAAGAGAAGTTTAAGTCGTCAAGATAAAGGAAGTGGCATCAGCACAATGACAAATCGAAACCTGTTGATTAAATTCAATAGATTCTCCATTAATGAAGTTTTGGCGGAATGGGAAAAAGCCGATAAATCAAAAGAGGTAATAGTATTGGAATCCGCAACTTCGGATTGGTCTATAGAAGTGGACGGGATCCAAAATATTTCACACCAAGCATTTGAAACTTTTTTTTCTAAACTGGTCGAATTTGATAATGAGGTGCAGCTTTTTTGTAAAGAAGCTTATGAAAAAAGTAATTACGGAATAGAAAATTATATGGTGACCCTCGAATGGATTTCAATTCATGAAAACTCTATCACAATGGGGTATTGGGGAGAACATGTAAACGTGGAATTAAGAGCCGTTATAAAATACGAAAATGGTATGTGGAAGCAGAAAGAGATCTATTATCAGTAGCGCACTATGAAGTTCTGTTCGGATTTTGGCCAAGAGGTTTACGAGTCCCGCCATGCCTGACTACAAATAAATACTCTTTGCTTCCTCGTTGAAATAATCAGTTATCTTTTTATACTTGGTTATGTCGATACGACGTTGCCGTAGAATCTTCTGAATAAAGATGGCATCGGTAAAAATGGTATTGATGATTTTTTCGCAAAAGGACGGAGTATGGTTGAAGTAATCCACCAGCTCATTAAGTTCATCAAAGTTAAAGAAAAGGATATAGGTGACATAATTCTGTAACAGCATTCTAAAGCAATGATCTTGATAAGGGCTAGGTCGCTTAACAGATAAACAATCCTCCATTATGTTAAAAACCTCTGATTTATTTTCCAGATTCTTATATATCAGTTGATCAACGTTGTTGATGAGCTGTAATACATCCTCCAAACCTTCTTCCGGCGGCATGGCCAGCTTGGATTTTCCCTCGATAGTTCTTAGCAGCTCCATCGTTAAACTTTTGCACAAAACGATTTCCCGAGGTGAAATGCCGATCTGATCCTTATACTTGTCGAAATGGTCTCGGTAGTAATCATGAAATTCAGATAAATAGTGTTCCACCCTGATCCCAGTGCTCGTATGAATTAAGCCCTGCTCACGAAATGAAAAGGAGTAGAGGGTTTCCTCATTAACCGGATGCGTATCTTTTATAGATGGCTTTCATGCAGGGAAATTTGTTGAGCATATACAGAAACAGCTATATAATTGCTAAATTTACGGATGTAGTAACTCGTGGATAAACTGAAGATTGCAATATAAGAAACGGTGGAGAGACGTATGGGGAACTTCATCGTTAGTTATGAAGTATATTCATGCCGGCAATGGACAAAGCTTTAGGTTAAGTTTCCTATATGGGAGGTCAGCGCTTCATGAAATTCGAACTTGGACGTGCTTACTGAATGAACGATTAATGGAATCCGGAAAGTCAGCGGAATGTCTGGCAAAAGACTTACTAATAAAACCGGAACGAGTTTACGACTTTATTGAAAACAAAAGAGTGATGCCGCTCAAAATGGCCATATCGATTGCCGATTCCATTGGTTGTGAAATTCGTGACCTTTATGAGCTAATTCCGAACGATAACGATGACTCAATTGAAATAGGCGCGAATTGTATAAAATAATGAGGTTATATTATAATACAATTATATAAGCATATAATTACTTAATTGGAGGTGACCAGATGGATACATTGGACACTATGGCAGAGACATTTAAACTTCTTAGCGATAAAACAAGACTTACCATTCTTTCGTTACTAAAAGAGAGAGAATTATGCGTCTGTAATATTGTAGATATGCTGCAAATGTCTCAACCAAGTATAAGTCAGCACCTTCGTAAAATGAAAGCTGGGGGACTGGTGAGTGAAAGTCGAAGAGGTAAGTGGACTTACTATGCCTTAACAATCGATGATAAGCCATTTGTAAATGAAATTCTTAGTCACATACCATCCCAATCTTCTAAAATTGAATGGCTTGATAATCAGGAATCAGTTTGCGATTAATGTTGCTTTATACGCATTAAATTGGTCCAAAATTTAATTACTCGTCTAAGATCCCCGTCGTTTTTCGAACGGGGCTTATATGTCGTTAAGGATGCAATGATGAATCGTTGATGAAAATTACATAAACATATAATTATTTAATTATATAATAATGTATGTATAATTTAATTATAATGCAACAATGATACTGAATGATGGGGAGCGTAGCGAAATGAGTCAAGGATCAACAAAAAGGTTATCCTTTCTGGATCGTTATTTGACTTTTTGGATTTTTGGAGCCATGGGTGTTGGCCTGATACTGGGTACTTTAATTCCTAATTTCTCCGAAGTTTTATCTAAAATGCAGGTCGGAACAACCTCAATCCCAATAGCCATCGGACTAATCGTAATGATGTATCCACCTCTAGCTAAAGTAAAGTACGAAAAACTAGGGCGAGTTTTCAAGGATTGGAAAGTTCTTTTGCTGTCCCTAGTCCAAAACTGGATTATTGGACCGATTTTAATGTTTTTGTTAGCCATTCTTTTTTTGAGTGATATGCCTGAATATATGATCGGATTGATCATGATCGGTCTTGCGAGATGTATTGCAATGGTACTGGTATGGAGTGACTTAGCAAAAGGGGATCCTGAATATACTGCAGGTCTTGTCGCTTTTAATTCCATCTTTCAAATTTTGTTTTACTCTGTATTTACTTATGTTTTTATTACCGTCCTACCTGGGTGGTTCGGTGTTCAAGGCGCTGAAGTGGATATATCCATGGGGCAAATAGCCGAAAGTGTTTTGATTTATCTGGGTATTCCTTTTCTTGCCGGATTGTTGTCGCGAATTATAGGTATCAAAGTCAAGGGAAAAGAGTGGTATGAGAAGGTGTTCATTCCAAAAATCAGCCCATTAGCCTTAATTGCATTGTTATTTACTATCGTCTTAATGTTTTCACTTAAAGCTGATCTGATTATTACCTTGCCACTTGATGTCGTTAGAATAGCAATTCCCATGGTCATATATTTTGTCGTGATGTTTTTGTTGTCATTCTTGATATCAAAAAAATCAGGTACATCTTATCCGGTAGCTTCGTCTCTGTCATTTACCGCAGCTAGTAATAACTTTGAACTAGCAATTGCAGTTGCGATTGGCGTGTTTGGATTGGAATCAGGTGTAGCATTTGCCGCGGTTATTGGGCCCTTAGTTGAAGTTCCAGTCTTAATCGCACTGGTTAATGTTTCGCTACGTATCAAAAGAAAATATTTTGATTCTTCATTATCAGGAGAATAAAGGAGACTAGATGACAATGGAAAAAAAGACGATTTATTTCTTATGCACAGGAAACTCATGCCGCAGCCAAATGGCCGAAGGATGGGCAAAAAAACACTTAGGAGACAACTGGAATATCTATAGCGCTGGCATTGAAGCCCATGGGCTGAATCCGAATGCCGTCAAAGCTATGAATGAAGTAGGGATAGATATTTCCCAACAAACATCCGATATAATCGACCACCAAATACTAAACAGTGCAGATTTAGTAGTTACCTTGTGTGGGGATGCGGCAGATAAATGTCCAATTTCTCCTCCAACCGTGCGTCGTGAACATTGGGGATTTGATGATCCGGCAAAAGCACAAGGAACGGATACTGAAAAATGGGCTGTATTTCAAAATGTCCGGGATCAAATTGGAGAACGCATCAAAAAGTTTGCCGAAACTGGTGAGTAAGCATTTGCTAAGCCGAGAATCATTCTTCTCGGCTTAGTTATCAGCCAGAGAAAGTACAGTGGCAAAAAAATGGAGTGAGTAACAACCAAAAGGTTTATTTTCATTGTTCCGGAGGACGCAACCGTACCAGAACTTCGCTCTTAAATTGCAATAAAACCTGAAATGCGAGGGGCACTAAGAACAATTTATCCAAAAAGTCCTTAGATTCATTATCTTTTAACTAATAGAGCTCCCTACTTCGGGAGGCTCTTTCTGATCCATCAAAAAAAATTGATGATTGACGTTGTTTTTCAAATCCGTTACAATTTACCCATCAAATAAAATTGATTTGTATAAGAAGGTGAAATCATTGAACCAATCAACAATTGATGATGCAATACTTAGTAAATATGAGCAAAAATTTAAGGCTCTTTCCGATAAGAATCGGTTAAAAATAATCCATGAATTAAATAATAAGGGGAAGGTTTGCGTTTGTGAATTGACTGACCTTCTTGATTTGCCTCAATCCAAGCTTTCGTATCATTTGAAAATGCTATTAGATGCAGAGTTGATTCTAATGGAACGAATCGGTAAGTGGAATTACTATGAATTAAACAATAATGAAATTCGAGATTTAATTTCTGGAAAGCTCTGTTGTGTATTTATCCAACAATAAATATTCTGTTTTTTTAACTTATACATCAAAATATTTTGATGTGATGAGATGTTTTTATGAATAAGGAGATGCAAATTAAAGGAATGCTAAATTTAACGGAAGGCCCCATTACGCCTGTACTGATGAAATTATCCCTTCCCATCATTGCTACCAATTTTATATCAACAACTTATGGACTTGTAGATATGATCTGGGTCGGAAAATTGGGAAGTGGCCCGGTAGCAGCGGTAGGAACCGCTAATTTTTATGTGAACTTAGCTGTAGCAATATCTACGATGATAACGATCGGAACAGGGGTAAAAGTCGCGCATAGTATTGGCGAGAAGCAGTCTGATCGGGCCAAAACATATATTAAAAACGGATTTCTAATATCAGCATTAGTCGGGATCGTTTATATGTTGTTTATTATCATGACTAAAGCTAAGCTTATTGGCTATTTTGAGTTGGCGGATGCTGAAATAGAGAGGATGGCCACTAAGTTTTTAGTAATTTCGATGATTGGGAATCTATTCAATTTGTTTAATCTGCTATTTAGTACAGTCATGAACTCACTCGGAGACAGTAAAAGACCATTTCGAATTTTTACTGTCGGGTTTCTAATAAACATGATACTTGATCCATTATTCATCTTTGGTTTTGGATCGTTCGATGGACTAGGTGTTAGTGGAGCTGCACTGGCCACGGTATTAGCAAATATGACTGTAACTTTGCTTTTTATTTATAAAACAAAAAACAATGAATTTTTCTCAAGATATACAAAGGTTGATAAGGCAAGTATGAAAGAGGTATTGAAGTTGGGATTACCTGTTTCAATACAGAGAGTTACTTTTACCGTTATTTCCATTATCATAGCTAAAATAATTGTAAACTGGGGCCCTGATGCCATAGCAGTTCAAAGGGTGGGAATTCAAATCGAATCTATATCTTATATGACGATCGGAGGACTCCAAGGGGCTGTAGCAGCCTTCTTTGGCCAAAATTTTGGAGCGCGACAGATAACACGAATAAAAGATGGTTATCACATCTCTTTTTTACTAACAACTGTCTTTGGCATGTTAATTTCACTCATGTTTATCATATTCCCGAAAGAATTTTTCTCAATATTCTTAGATGATCCATCCAGTCTTAAGTTGGGTGCTGATTACATGAAGATCATTGGATACTCCCAAGTCTTTATGTGTATGGAATTAATGACTGTAGGAGCGTTTAACGGAGTAGGAAAAACCTATGTACCTCCAATTTTTAGTATTATATTGACCGGGCTTCGCATCCCTCTAGCCATCGTTTTGTCAGGACCCTTCGGGTTGAATGGGGTTTGGCTATCTATTGCAATAACAAGCATCCTTAAAGGAATTATCCTCGTGGGGTGGTTTAAAGGATATCTAAGTAAAATGTCTTCAAAATTACTTAATCAAGCTGTTTAAAATGAGTGAAAGAAGGGTCCGGAGATGGCTTCATTAAATCAGGAATTTATGAACTTGATCATCGAGCAACATTTGAATAGTGATATTCTTAAAGGTCAATTTGGGTTAGAAAAGGAGAACGTAAGAGTTGACCAAGACGGCAACCTTGCCTTAACCCCTCACCCTGCGGTGTTTGGCGACAAAAACGAAAATCCTTACATCAAAACCGACTTTTCTGAAAGCCAAGTTGAACTGATTACTCCGCCATTTAATACTATAGAAGAAGCGTTCTCTTTCCTTGAAGCGCTACAAGATATTGTTACTCAGGAATTGACGGATGAATATTTATGGCCCAGCAGCAATCCGCCGGCATTGCCTTGCGAAGAAGAAATTCCTATCGCTCATATGAACGATCCGTTCGAAGACCAATACCGAATCGAGTTAGCTAAAAAATATGGCCGAAAAAGACAATTGCTCAGCGGGATTCATTTCAATTTTTCGTTTGATGATGGATTTCTACGAAAGTTATATGAAGTATCCAAAAGCCATGATGAATTCAAGACGTTCAAAGATCAATTATATCTAAAAGTAGCGAGAAATACGTTGAAATACCGCTGGCTGCTCATTTTTCTAACAGGCGCTAGCCCGGTATTCAGTAAGTCTTACATTGAACAATGCGTATCCTTAAGCGATCATTTAGATACCGAGAGCCGTTTTTTTCCTAATATGAATTCACTTCGAAACAGTGTGTGCGGATATCGGAACGAAAAACCGTACTATGTTTCATTTAACTCCATTCATGAATATATTCAGGATCTGCAATATTTGGTTCAATCCAAGGATCTGCTGAGTGCGAAAGAGTATTATAGTCCCGTTCGAATCAAGTCGGCAAAAGGGGATAATCAACTGCAAAGCCTTCTTGAAAACGGAATTGATTATCTTGAACTTCGCATGTTCGATCTAAATCCACTTTATAAAAATGGGATAAGTCTTCAATCCATGAAATTCATTCACTTATTCCTGATATATATGTTGCTTAAAGAAGATGAGCCGTTTAACAAGGAAGAACAACTCCAGGCGAATCTCAATGTGGATACCCTTATGATCCAGGGGATTTACGGTAAATGGTGCGGGAGCGATTCTTCAGCAACAATGCAGGAAAAGGCGCTGGAACTCCTTAATAACATGCAAGAAATGATGAAGACGATATTTCCGGAAAGTCAGCAACAAATCGATTTGATCGAGGATCAAAGAAAAGTTATATTCAATCCTGATCTTGGTTTTGCGTCTATCTTGAAATCTGAAATCAATGGGTCAAATTTCTTGCAATATCATCTAACTAAAGCTAAGGAATATGCAAAACAAAGCATAGAAACAGGATATAAGTTTGCCGGATTTGAAGACTTGGAACTGTCAACACAGTTATTATTAAAAGCAGCGGTCAAACGTGGAATCCGTTTTGAGATCATGGATCGCGATGAAAACTTCATCCTTCTGCAAAAAGAAGACCATAAGGAGTACGTTAAGCAAGCAACCAAGACTTCGTTAGACTCGTACAGTACAGTACTGATTATGGAAAATAAAATTGTTACTAAACAAGTTTTGAGGGGGCAAGGGATTCAAGTACCTGAAGGTACTTCATACCGAAATATTGACGATGCAATTCATGATTATGAAATGTACCGAGAGAAACAAATTGTAATAAAACCAAAGTCGACAAACTTCGGACTTGGCATCACGATTTTCACTAACCAGTTCACTAAGGAAGATTTCGAGCAAGCATTTAAAATAGCGTTTGAACATGATCGAACCGTACTGCTTGAAGAATTCGTGACGGGGAAGGAGTATCGATTCCTGGTCATGGGTAATGAAGTCGTCGGTATTCTACATCGGGTACCTGCTAACATCATTGGTGACGGAATCCATACAATCGAGCAGTTAATCCATGATAAGAACAAAGATCCGTTAAGAGGGAAGGGATATAAAACTCCACTTGAAAAGATTCAGTTAGGCGAAGCCGAGAAGATGTTTTTAAAAAATCAATCCAAGAGTCTTATCGATGTTCCTGACAAAGGAGAGACCGTGTATTTAAGAGAAAACTCCAATATTAGTACCGGTGGGGACAGCATTGATTTTACGGACGAAATCGATGCAAGTTATAAGCGGATCGCAGTTCTCGCCGCCAAGGCTTCCGGTGCTACATTTTGTGGCGTAGACATGATGATAAAAGATATTAACGTTGAAGCAACGGATCAGAATTACAGCATCATCGAGATTAATTTTAATCCGGCCATTCACATTCATTGTTACCCACATCAAGGTGTTAATCGAAAAGCGGATGATAAAATACTCGATTTGCTTTTCGGAAATAGATCGTAAGTTATGCCACCGACATTAAATCGGTGGCTATTTTATTTATATTGTTAAATTTTAAGATAATAGATTTAGGTGGATTTAATACAAGACGAGATTGAGGGATAATCATGAGCGAAGAAAACACGACAGGATGGGATGCAATTGAAGAAGCGGTAACAAAACTATACGGGGAACAGAAACCGAAGCATTATATTAACTCACTTCCTTATTTTCTTGGAGGTCAAGATCCCTTAGCTGGTCTAAGTGCTTATAAAGCGGAAAAGCCTCTACCGCACTGGCATATTGTAACCTTTGGTTTCTCCGAGCTCTATGAGAAGGAATCGAAAGATCTTAACTTTAGCGGTTATGGATTTGAACTTACTTTTCGCGTTGTCCGCGGTAAGGACGAGGAGGAGCCTCCGGCATGGGCGATAAACCTGCTTCAAAATATGGCGCGATATGTATTTAACAGCGGTAATATATTTTCTGCAGGTGATTTTTTTGATGCAAATGGACCTATATGTTTGGGAGCCTTGAAGCCGCAGAAGAAGAACTTCCGGGTTATATTACGGATTTATCCCGTAATTCTGTTCTCCAAGTTCCAGCTGTTTAGGAAAGTGTTCAAGTAGGAATAGATCGTGATGGATCGGGCACCGGATTTTTATTTGTGGATCAATTGGCATGGGAATCGGGGAAGAGTGGTATCTTCAGTAAGAAGCCGTCTGTACTCACATTAGGAGCGAAGCAAGCCGGTACGATTGGAAAGCTGCTGCACGGCCGTTTGCTTAAAGGTAAAGATTTGATTCTTATGAGCAGAGAGTTATGCATAACCTTAGTGACCGCTTCATCGACCGGTTTTGAAATAGACGAGAACAAGATCACTGTGAAACTTGATGAAACGGTTGTCAACGAGCTGATACACAAACTTCAGTCGAAAGAAGGAGAACTTACTTTGTCTTCTAATAAAAGTATAATTCTACGAGTCCTCAAAACATACATCAAGGATCAAGATGGAAATGTGGTATCTACAATCGGATAAAAAAACGATCGATATGATTAACAATTCTAAAAATAACAAGGAAAAAAAGCCCACTTTGAAAGTGAGCCTTTTTCCTTGTTAGTCTTGGACTTGATTCGCAATACTATATTGTCACTGACGAATCTGTTAGTTCGAAATACCATTCTAGAAAAGAGTTAAAGCTTTTCCATTGCGAATTCAATTTTCCGGCAAAAAAATCTTCTAACTGCTGACCCAATCCTAAGCCTAACACTTCGTCTGTGTACTTATTATAGAAAAAGCCGAACTCCCCTTCAAAATTATCCAAAGGAATATATTCTTCAGGTAATTTTAAAACCGCGTGAGTTCGCTCCATGCCTAACCTATAATCTGAAGAGTTGACCATAAACCAACAAATCTGATAGATTTCACGTCGTCTATGAATGAAAGTCGGCCCGTCCTCTGCATGCAAATAGAATGCAGCAAAATCTGATTCCAAATCGATGCCTAACTTTATTAAAGCATTTTTATACTCTTCTAATATGTCTTCAAACCACCAGTTTTTGCTTTTACAGTAATTGACTACTTTTTCTGATAGCATCTCGACGGCTCCTCCGATATAAAAATAATATGACACCTAGGGGAAGGATTTTATTACAGAGAATAATAGACAACTTGTCTTCATTTATCTTAATTGGAAAAGAGGTTTAAAATCAATGAACAATAGCTTTGTTATTTGGGGGACAGTGTTATTAATCCTGAGTTTGTTTCTCCATCCACTATTGGCGATTGTGGGGCTGGATGAAAGTTTGTTCGGATTGCATTTGCAAGGTGAAACTTTGTTTTCACTGAGTCCATTCTTAGTGCGGATTATTCTGGCAGTAATTGGGATTATCATGCTGATCATCGGCGGTATGCAAGTTGCAAAGCAGAAGAATAAATAGTTGAAAAATATTAGCCGTCGAATGGGATATGGACAGTTAAGTGAATTCGCATCGGACGTCGAAGCTTATCGAATTATTACTACGGATGATCGTAAAATATTTCATCCCGAACGTACTGATGAAGTCTACCTGAGCAAATTAACCTTTGATCAGGTATTTAACCATCCAACTGTTATTGGAGACAGATAAGAAACGTGCAATAAAAAGCAGTGC
Source organism: Paenibacillus sp. FSL R5-0407 (assembly GCF_038009185.1). Lineage (NCBI taxonomy): Bacteria > Bacillati > Bacillota > Bacilli > Caryophanales > Paenibacillaceae > Paenibacillus > Paenibacillus sp. FSL R5-0407. Next base: position 1,055,315 of record NZ_JBBPAX010000001.1, read on the forward strand.
ACACGATATCGAGCATATGAGCTATACCAGCGGGGACGGATCTTTTTGTCACCATGGATAAAAAGTTAATGGACCGTTGAATGTTAATTTATCAAATACTCGGTATTAGCACTGACGTTATGGACTGGGACCAATATAAGAATTACTTAGATTCCTTGGTTCGTAATAAAAGTCCTGAACATTATTAATAGATGTTATTCCAATAAAAAATCTGTAGGATTTGTCCGGTAAAAATATGAATCTCTTTACTTAGACAATGATCGAGGCGTATAATCCGTTAAGACATCGAAGTGAGAAGAGGGAATGTGATTATGAATAACGGATTGATCAATGCTATTATCGCGTATATCATGTGGGGGATTCTCCCGCTTTATTGGAAGTTGTTTAACGATGTGCCAGCAGGCGAGATTCTGTCGCATCGGGTTGTCTGGTCGTTCGTCTTTATGGGGATTCTCGTCGCAATCCAGCGACGCTGGGGTGACATGAAGCGGATTGCGTCTAGCCGCTCGCTCCTGCTGTCGCTCACCGCCAGCGGACTGCTGATCGCTGCCAATTGGCTCATCTTCATTTGGGCTGTCAACAACGACCATGTCGTCGAGACAAGTCTCGGCTATTATTTGAACCCGTTACTGAACGTGCTGCTTGCGGTTGTCTTCCTTCGTGAGAAGCCAAACCGTGGCCAATGGCTCGCGATTGCCATCGCCGGCGCCGCGGTGCTCATCATCGCCATCGACTACGGAAGATTCCCGTGGATCTCGATCTCACTAGCCGCAACGTTTGGCTTGTACGGCCTCGCGAAGAAGAAAATCGGACAAGACGCTTCTGTAGGCTTGCTGTCGGAGACGGCTGTAGTCCTGCCAATTGCACTCGGCTACTGGATCTACTTGGCCGCCGCGGGAAGGACGACGGCATGGACGCTACCTGCGTCCACATTCATTGAACTGCTTCTATCAGGCGTAGTAACAGCGCTGCCGCTGCTTTTCTTCGCGCGAGCGGCAGCCCGGATGTCTCTGTCCACGCTCGGCTTCGTACAATACATCGGGCCGACGATCATGCTGTTACTGAGCGTTTTCGTGTTCAAGGAATCGGTCTCGCCGGTTCTTCTCATCGGCTTTGCACTTATCTGGACAGCGCTTGTCGTATACGCCGCGGCATCGGTTCGCGCCACGAAACTCGCGAAGGCGAGCTGAGGGTAAGCAAGAGGTAAGCAAGTTCGTCAGTATCGACATATCAGCCATTTCCGCCCACTGGGGAGGAGGTGGCTGTTTTCTTTTTGAGGTCAAACTAACTAAATGGCTAACTTGAAAATACGTTCTGATGGAATATGGGTTGCATTATTGGAAAAGATAACATACAATATCAACATGTTAGTGATTGATCAATCACTAACTGATTGTAGAGACTACCTCACCTTGAATAAGGTCAAACGATTCCCTTTGATCCTTGTTGTGGACCATTCATTTTTTTCACTGACTCAGGTTTACTGATGTTATCCGTTAAGAACGCATCAATGGAGAAAAGTGTTTTAACCATAAATTAAGGTTGAGGCTCACTACAGATTATCATTATCAATAATTGTGATTGATCAATCAATAACCAATTTACTAAGCTTGCAAATTGAAAGGAGACATCCCTATGAACCATTTGATTGTGTATGCCCATCCGAGAAAAGAAAGCTTTAACCATGCCATTCTAGAGACCACAGTCCGTAGCCTTCAGGAAAAAGGGCATGAAGTGGTCGTGCGCGATTTGTACGCGATGGAGTTTCAAGCCGTCATCAGTAGCAGTGAAATTTTGGGTGGAATCGGCGAGGACATTGAACAGGAGCAAGAATATTTGAAGTGGGCGGACGTCATCACTTTCATCTATCCAATATGGTGGACCGGATTACCTGCTATCGTCAAAGGCTATATTGAGCGTGTCTTTACTTACGGATTTGCCTACCGTTACGTGAATGGGGAGCAGAAGGGATTGCTGAAGGGCAAAAAAGTCGCCATTATTAACACGCAAGGGAAATCGCATGACCAGTATGCAGCCATTGGCATGGATAAGGCGCTACTATTAACTTCCGATAAAGGCATCTTTGAATATTGCGGCTTAGAAGTTTTGCACCATATATTTTTCGAGTCTGTACCGAGCTCGGACGAGATGACACGAACGGCTTGGTTGAAGCAGCTCGAGGAGTTAATAGGTAAAGCGTAAGTAATAGTATTATTGACTGACGCTAGTTTCACCAATTGTGCACGTTGAATTGATTCTTCGTCCTTAGTATAATAGTCTTTTATTGACCAATTCACCTTCGACAGGGAGGAACATAAAATGGGAAAATCCGAAACTACAGCGGTCAATCGAAAAGCGGATATTGTTTCCGCAGCGATCGAAGTATTCTCGGAATTAGGCTATTACCGGGCGACGACAGCACAGGTGGCGAAAAGGGCGAACATCTCCCAGCCTTATGTGTTCCGATTCTTCGCGACAAAGGAGCAGCTACTGTTGACAGCGATTGAGGTGTCCTGGACTCGGGTCATTGAATCGTTCCGTAAAATAGTGGAGACGGCGCCTTCCGAAACGCTTGAGCAGCTATTAATCCAAGAGTACGAGGGCATTCAGATGAAACACCAAAATGAGATGTTTTTGCAGTTACAAGCGCAGTGCATTCGGGAGGAAGCCATTCAAGAGGCGATGCGTGAAGGGTTTAAACAAGTACGAGAGATGGTCCTTAAGGCTTTTTACAACGCCGGCATAGCAAACCCCGAAGAGCGCACCATGCTGTTCCTTGCCCGTGGAATGCTGTGCAATGTCGCAGTGGCTATCGAAATGCCGGAATTGATGAAACGTTGAGGCAGAAATTAGTTTTAGATGATTAATAATTCCTAGTTAGTGATTGATCGATTAATTCTAGGTATACGGATTATGGTAAAGAACTGGTTCAATTATATTCGGCAGCAATATACCCTAGGAGCTGTTGTTATTTGAGTTATTGATAGAATATTGCGCATATCTATATATTTAACTTAATTATTAATTACCAAATGCGATGAAGAGGACAAGTAGATCCGGAAACGCCGTTCAGAGAACTGCCGGTTGGTGCGAGGCAGCGGATATCCGAATCAAAAAATCACCTCAGAGCTGGCCCCCGAATTATAGTAGATGGGCCCGGGATTCTACCGTTACAAAGAAGCATCGTTGTTGGACGATGGCTAAGAGGGCGTTTATTATAAACGTCAATCAGGGTGGTAACGCGGAGCAGCTCCGTCCCTTAATGGGATGGGGCTTTTTTGCGTCTTCATAAATGTAATATTTAATTGGGGGGTTATCGAATGAGAAAATTGATCTTTGGGTAGGAATTAGTGCAGTTCAACAGGCTTGGTTAAATTTCAGAAGTAAACTCTAGAGAATGAAAGGGTGATATTGCAATGCAATTCAAGTTGTATTCGAATGTGCATGAATTTTACAATGATACCTACGATGTGCTGATGCGTCATGAAGCACAAAATTTGATTCCTCTTGGCAATATCATAATTGGGCATGAAGGAAAAGACAAAACAGACTGGCGTGACCCTGTAAATTGGCTTATGGCAACTATTTCGGATGCAAACGGCATACAACTTACCGCCATAATGACACCGCCACACAACATTACGCTTTATGCAACAGACAACATAATTAACCCGGAAGCTATAAACTGTCTGATAGATCGGATGAAGGACCGTGAAATTCCAGGTGTGATAACGGAAAAAACCTTGGCAGAGTATTTTGCCAAAGATTATACCTTGCGTAAGGGAATAACCTTTAAAACAACCATGAGCCAACGTATATATGAACTTACGGCAGTAAACCCGCACATTCCAAAGGTTGGTATCGTTCGATTGCTGGATGAAAAGGATATTCACTTTTTCCCATACTGGGCTGAAGCATTTTATGCAGCGGGGAGTTATGGCAAAACAGAAATGTCCATCCCGCAACATGCAGACCCATACCTCTACCGAATAGCATCGAAAAAACTCTATATTTTAGAGGACAACGGGATACCCGTTTCTATGGCAGGATATACAAGGGAAATGCAGACGGCTATTGGCGTTGCGTTTGTATATACTCCTCCATATGAGCGCAGGAAGGGTTACGCTACTTCAATTGTGGCGCAAATAAGCCAACTTGCATTGGATAGAGGATTTACTAAGTGCGTCTTATATACGGACTTAGCAAATCCCACATCAAATAGCATCTATCAAAAGATAGGCTATATGCCGATTTGCGATTCGCTCCAGCTAAAATTTGAATAGTAGAATGATGCGGACAGAATGCACATTGACTCATTTCGGTACAATTTGACATGCTGTCATAACCGTACGTAGCCATGCATATATATCCCCGTGAATGTAGGTATGGGAGGCGGATCAATGGACGGTAACAAAGCTAACAATCAGGCAAACGGTCGAAGCTGGCAGGGAGGCAATGCTCAATCACAATGGAATGCAAAGCAGTCGCCGGAACACCATTCGCAGACGGTAGGGGAACGGGGACCGATTCTGGAACAGGACAGCATGCTGCATGAAACGCTTGAAACCTTTGTCCACGAAAAGATTTTAGAGCGTCCGGTCCACGTGAAGGGGTTTGGTGCCTTGGGTTATTTTGAAACCCTTCACTCGATGGCCAATTATACGAACCTGTGCTTTTTGCAGCAGCCGGGACAAAGGGTACCTGTTACAGTTCGTTTCTCATTTGCGGTCAGTAACAAAGGGACACCAGATACATCCCGTAATGTGCGTGGTTTCTCGACGAAATTTTATACCGAGCATGGCGTCTTTGATCTGCTCTGTAATCATATCCCTGTGTTCCTCGTACGAGACCCGATCCGGTTCCCTGAGTCAATTCATGCTTTTCTACCATCACCGGTCAACAATCTCATCGATCCGAATCGATTTTGGGGTTTCATTGCTACAGCACCAGAGGCAACCCATTTCGTTGTACGTCTATATTCGGACGAAGGGACGCTCAAAAGTTTCCGCCATATGCCAGGACACAGTGTTAACACCTATGTTTGGAAAAATGCACAGAACGCCCGTTTCTACGTCAAATATCACTGGATTCCGTTGGCTGGGGAGCAATATATCGATGCGCAAGAAGCGGCTCGCTTGGCCTGCGAGAACCCGGATTATTCGGGTAAAGATCTGTATGACACGATTGCTAAAGGCACACCCGTCCAATACGGGCTATATGTGCAGTTGATGAACCCACAGGATGAGGCAACGCTGTCGTTCGATCCGCTGGATGACACGAAAGTGTGGGATGTGCGTCAATACCCGCTGCTGCCAGTTGGTCGACTCGTATTGGATAAGAACCCCACTAATTATCAGGAGCAGGTCGAGAAGCTGGCATTCTCCCCGTCAAATCTTCTGGATGGTGCCGAGCTGTCCGATGATAAAATGCTGCAAGGCCGCAGTAATATTTATTGGGATTCACAGCGGCATCGCCTTGGATCGGATTTCCGCAAAATTCCGATTAACCATCAAGCAAACTGGTCACCGACTGATCAGGTAACGAGCGGGGCAGGGCGCTATGTTGCCGGCCGGCTCGTTCGATCCGAAATACCGAAGGCCGATAATTTCACGCAAGCGGGACAATTCTACCAATCACTCACACAGGTTCAGCAGGATCATCTTGTTCAGAACCTCGCCGGTGATTTATCGGCGGCTTCTCCAGAGATACAGAGGGTTGTGTTAGGCTATTTATACCAGGCTGATGCAACATTAGCCGAAAGGGTAGCACTTCAGATCGCCGCATCGAACAAGGGATGATTCACGAAATCACATGAAGTAGAAGGAGAAGGAGGTCAACCAATCAAAATAGATGATAACTGTTACGCCTCCGCAATTCATTGTGGGACAAGAACATTATCCCCATCATAGTCGCTAATTTAGCGGCTTTTTTGTTACGGCTTTAGCCAGTTGAGCTCGCGAAGCGTGCGAAACAAAAAACCACCCGCTATGCGGGTGGAGGGATCGAAGGTTTGACCACCAAGACCATTCCGATAAAATTGAGATGTTCAGGCTCAACAATGAAAGGAATGGTCTTAAATGGCAAACAAGAGCTATAGTCTAGCTCACACGAAGTGGATGTGCAAATACCACATTGTGTTCACCCCGAAGTATAGACGGAAAGAGATCTATAATCAAGTAAGGAAAGACTTAATCGAAATTTTCAAACGTTTATGTAAATACAAGGGGGTAGAAATAATAGAAGGCCACATGATGCCAGATCATGTACATATGTTAGTAGCGATACCCCCAAAAATCTCAGTATCTTCATTTATGGGATATCTGAAGGGAAAAAGCTCGCTGATGATATTTGAGAAGCATGCCAGCTTGAAGTATAAATATGGAAACCGGAAATTTTGGGCAGAGGGATACTACGTCAGCACAGTAGGCTTGAATGAGGCCACTGTCGCTAAATATATACGTGAGCAAGAAGCACATGACCAAGCAATGGATAAACTGAGTGTGAAAGAGTATGAGGATCCATTCAGCAGAAACAGTAACAAGAAGAAGTAAACCAGTTTAACTGGTAAGTGAAAGTGACAAAAACACTGAGCCTGAACAATTTTATTGTCAGGCTAGCGTCTTTAGGCGCAGTTTGGCAACAGGGGGTTATACCCCAAGAGCAAACCACCCGTTGGACGGGTGGTTATGATTTTTTTCTGGCAGGAATTTTACGAGCGATGATGAAATAGAGAAGCGTATAGGAGTGATTTCAGATGTTGAAAATATTGCAGCAACAATACGATTTGATCAGATCCGCTAGACAAAACTTGTTTGCGTTCTTGGAAGAACTGCCCCCCCACATATTAAATCAGGAGGCTCCCGTTTTCGGGCGTGGAACGATTATTCGAACCTATGCTCATGTTGTTGACAGTTATACGTTCTGGTTAGGATCTTTTGCGTTTCACAAGATAAACGAACATAGGGATACTCCTGTACATGAGGTTGAACGCGCCGATGTTAAATTCATCCGTGAACGATTTACGGAAGTGGATGAAATCGTGGAACGGTTCTTAAACGAATATAGCGATCGTTGGTCTGAACCGGTCGAGCAAGACGAGAGCTGGCAAGGTTACCCGAAGGCACCGACTCCATTGCTACTTTTAACTCATGTGGAGACTCACGAATTTCATCACAAAGGTCAAATCGTCTCGATGGCGAGAAGTCTGGGTTTCCCGCCTCCTGCCGATGATCGATTAGGCGGGATCTTTACCTGAATTTCCAAAAATCATGAGGAAGTGAAGCGATGATTACTCTAGGGTCCATGAGTATTAACGTCATAACATTGTTTGTAGAGAATTTACACGCCGCGAAGTCTTTTTACCATGAGATCTTCGGTCTTTCCGCCGCTTATGAGGATGAGAACTCTGCTGTGTTTGACTTCGCAAACATGAGTATTAACTTGCTTGAAGTTACTGCTGCGCGGGGTCTTATAGCTCCTGAAGAGGTCGCAAATCAAAAGGATGGGTCGCGGTTTCAATTCACCATTCGGATAGACGACGTGGATGCTGTCTGCGCCGAGCTTAATTCGCGCGGTATTACTCTACTCAACGGTCCAATGAACCGGCCATGGGGAGTGCGGACTGCAAGCTTCGTCGATCCGGGCGGGCATATTTGGGAGATTGCGCAACAATTAACATAAGATAAGATGAGCAGCCGGTCAGATTGATCATATGCCCTTCATATGATAACGGGCCGGATAGGAGGAAGGTAAGAACCTTGTCGGGGGACAAGAACATAGTTTCATTGAAAGTCGCTATTTTAGCGGCTTTTTTATTACGGCTTTAGCCAGTTGAGCTCGCGAAGCGTGCGAAACAAAAAACCACCCGCTATGCGGGTGGAGGGATCGAAGGTTTGACCACCAAGACCATTCCGATAAAATTGAGATGTTCAGGCTCAACAATGAAAGGAATGGTCTTAAATGGCAAACAAGAGCTATAGTCTAGCTCACACGAAGTGGATGTGCAAATACCACATTGTGTTCACCCCGAAGTATAGACGGAAAGAGATCTATAATCAAGTAAGGAAAGACTTAATCGAAATTTTCAAACGTTTATGTAAATACAAGGGGGTAGAAATAATAGAAGGCCACATGATGCCAGATCATGTACATATGTTAGTAGCGATACCCCCAAAAATCTCAGTATCTTCATTTATGGGATATCTGAAGGGAAAAAGCTCGCTGATGATATTTGAGAAGCATGCCAGCTTGAAGTATAAATATGGAAACCGGAAATTTTGGGCAGAGGGATACTACGTCAGCACAGTAGGCTTGAATGAGGCCACTGTCGCTAAATATATACGTGAGCAAGAAGCACATGACCAAGCAATGGATAAACTGAGTGTGAAAGAGTATGAGGATCCATTCAGCAGAAACAGTAACAAGAAGAAGTAAACCAGTTTAACTGGTAAGTGAAAGTGACAAAAACACTGAGCCTGAACAATTTTATTGTCAGGCTAGCGTCTTTAGGCGCAGTTTGGCAACAGGGGGTTATACCCCAAGAGCAAACCACCCGTTGGACGGGTGGTTATGATTTTAACGTCAATCGGTTCTTGTCCCGAGTGAAGGACAAGAACCGATTGACGTAGTGGACAAGAACATGAACCGATTACCTTGTATCAGCAGAAAATGCTAAACAGAAAAGGTAACGAATCTATTTTCTGCCGGGGTATGATGAATATTTGCTCGGTTACAAAGACAGGAGTGCGGAATTAGAGAAAAAGTTTGCTCCATTCATCGTACTACCTAGAAATAATGGCGTTTTTAAGCCTATGCTCATCGGTCAACGGTCAGATCGAAGGGAAGTCGAGTAGGCCATTCTAAGAGAGGAACGAATTGAAAAATAAGAGGTTCAAGGCTTAAACCGTCTTGGTAGGGTGGAGGAGTAGGCTTTTTTTGTGGAAATATGAACCATTTTATCTGGTGAATCGTAATACATCATAGTTTCTAAAATAGGGAGGTTTTTGCATGAAAAAAAGGTTGGTCTGGATTCTTAGTGCTGCTGTTGCACTAACACCGGTTGTCCCGACAGCGGCACTGGCATCTAATGAGACTGTTGCAACCTCAACTTCTGGTCAGACACAGGCGGCAAGTGCCTCTGAGAAAGCGGCATTGCTGACCGAGCAGTATGGTACGACCAGCGTACAGTATGCCCTGATCGACAACGGCAAGATTACAGTGTCAGGACAGACGGGATTAAACGACCAAGAAGGGAAAATCCCTTTGACCTCGGAAACCATGTATGGGATAGGATCAACGAGTAAAATGTTTACGACGGTTGCGGTCATGAAATTGGTGGATGAAGGGAAAATCAATCTGGATACCCCGGTTGCAAAGTACTTAACTGATTTCACAATGGCAGATGAACGCTATAAGCAAATTACGCCGCGTATGCTGCTGAATCATTCTTCCGGACTTCAAGGGTCAAGCCTGGGTAATGCATTTCTGTTCAATGACAATGACACCTACGCTCATGATAATCTGCTGGAGCAATTGTCTACACAAAGTTTGAAAGCCGATCCGGGGGCATACTCGGTTTACTGTAACGATGGATTTACTTTGGCCGAGATTCTTGTAGAGAGAGTCAGTGGGATGAAATTTACCGCATTCCTTCAAAAACATATCATTGGACCGCTGGATATGGAACATACGAAGACTACTCAAGACGAATTGGAAGCAAGCGATTTTCCTGGACTTTATTATCCAACCTATCAAAAGCAGCTTCCAAATGAAACCGTTAATGTGATTGGAACAGGCGGGATCTACTCCACAGCAGAGGATTTGGTACAATTTGCGCAAATCTTTATGAGACAAGGAGAAGATATTCTCTCGGACAGCGCGGTACTGGCGATGGAGCAAGAGGAATTCAAGAAGGGAATCTGGCCAGAAGAAGCGGATAATATAATTGACTACGGACTCGGTTGGGATAGTGTTAGATTATTTCCTTTCAGTGATTATAAAATAAAGGGCCTCAGCAAGGGCGGAGACACAATTCTTTATCATGCTTCACTCGTGGTGCTCCCTGAGCAGAACATGGCTGCTGCTGTTTTGTCATCAGGCGGAAGCAGTTCGACAAACGAACTTCTGGCACACGAGCTTCTTCTTCAGGCCTTGAAAGAGAAGGGCGCAATCAAAGACATTAAACCGGAGAAATCATTCGTTACTCCAGTTAAGGCTGACATGCCGGACGATATTACAAAGTACTCAGGCTATTATGGCTCAACCGGCCAACAGATTAAAATTGCTATACAGGATGGAGAGCTAACATTATCGGTGCCGCTTGTCCCAGGGTATCCAGAGCAGAAATTTGTATATACTTCGGAGGGGTCCTTTGTTAACCAAGAGGGAACTTCAAAGGTTAGTATCGTAAGCGATCATGGACGCACCTACCTGTGGAGTAGAGAATATGCAACCGTTCCGGGGTTAGGGCAACTGGCAATATCACAGTACGTAGTCGAGAAGCTGGAGAGTCAGCCTCTATCTAAAGAGACGGAAGATATATGGGCAAAGAGAGAAGGCAAAGCCTATTACGCTGTGAACGAGAAGTATAGCTCACTAGTTTACATGATAAATCCAACCCTCAAGATTTCCCGTAACAAAGAATTGCCGGATTATTTGGGGGATAAGAAAATTACTGGACCGAATACTGCAGTGAGTCAACATCAAGTCCCTGGAACGGGAAGCCGGGATAGTGCTGAGTATCGTTTTTATACTCAAGAAGGTATCGAATACTTTGAATCGGCTGGAAGTTTGTATATAAGTGAAGATAATGTAGTGCCTCTCTATAAAGGAAAACAATCTAAGGTTACTGTGCAAACAGATGGATACTCGAAATGGTATAGTATACCTCAAGAAATAGCTGGTAAGAAGATGATCGTATCGATGCCAGAACAAGGATCCTATGCGGTGTATGACAAAAATGGAACATGCGTGAATTACACCGTAATCAGCGGAAATAATGAAGTTGTTCTCCCAGAAAACGGAACACTCGTATTTGCAGGCAATGTCGGATCAACATTTAACATTTCGTTGGAATAATAGTTAGAATTCATCGCATTGAACGTTACAAAGTTTTTTAACAAGCACACCGTTAATTTGAGCTTACTCAAAGCTAACCGGTGTGCTTGTTATTTTCACGCGCTTAATACGATTTATGAAGTTGAGTAAGCTATTTATTAATCAAAAAGTATTTTGTCGATGTCGGGGTACAAGAACATAGTCCCAAGAGAACCCGCACTAGCGCGGTCTTTTTGTTTTAAGAACCAAGTTCTTTTTCTTTTTTGATGTACTTCTCTAATGAAATAAATAATAAGAAAGAGGATTCCATATGATGAATCATTTAGTTAAAAATTAAAATAAACAGTTCCCTTCACACCCATTTTTTCTTATGATGGAAACAGAGAAAATCTGCTAAAACTGGTTCGCTTCTACGTATGATGTTTAGAAGGTTACAAGTTCACTTTTGCATGGATAGGACTATATATTTAGGAGGTTTCAGCATGGTGGAAGCACAAGAACGTCGGCATCTAGTCTTGATTGGTAACGGGATGGCCGGGATCAACACGGTGGAACAGATATTAAAACTGGCACCCGGCGCTTACAGGATCACCGTTTTTGGGAGCGAGCCTTATCCCAACTACAATCGTATTCAATTATCGTATGTGCTAGAGAAGAGTAAAGCGGTAGAAGACATCATTTTAAACGACAGGGAATGGTACCTTGAGAACGGAATAGAGCTGTATACGGGAACGACTGTAACGCATATTGATACGGAGCAAAAAACCGTGAAGGCAGACAACGGTATGGAAGTTCCGTATGACACACTGATCATTGCAACCGGCTCCAACCCGTTTATCCTTCCGGTTCCGGGAGCAGATAAAGAAGGAATTGTAGGTTTCAGGGACATTGCGGACTGCGAGAATATGCTGCGTGCGGCTGATCAGTACAAGAAGGCTGCCGTAATTGGCGGAGGCTTACTTGGACTAGAGGCAGCTAAGGGGCTGCTTAAACTGGGAATGGATGTGACAGTGGTCCATCTGTTTGAGGAGATCATGGAGCGTCAGCTGGACCATACCGCCTCGCTGATGCTTCAGGCAGAGCTGGAAAGCCAAGGCTTGAAATTCGCAACAGGCAAGCAGACCGAGGAGTTTCTGGGGGACAAGCGAGTCAGCGGCATTCGTTTCTCCGACGGAACGACATTGGATGCGGAATTCGTAGTCATGGCGGTAGGAATTCGCCCGAATATTGCGTTAGCTAAGGAAAGCGGTATAGCTGTTAATAAGGGTATTCTCGTGAATGATTATATGCGTACTTCGGTACCGGATGTATATGCAGTCGGGGAATGTAACGAGCATCGGGGCATTACATATGGGCTCGTAGCTCCGCTGTTTGAGCAGGGGGCTGTGCTTGCGAAGCATCTGTGCGGAGTGGATACGAAGCCGTATGAAGGATCTGTGGTATCTACTCAGCTCAAAATATCTGGTGTAGACGTGTTCTCCGCTGGTGAGTTTATGGATGCAGAAGGGCTGTCCATTGTGCGGATGCATGATGACTGGCGACGTATTTACAAAAAAGTGCTGCTCCGCGGCGGACGGATCGTCGGCGGTGTTCTGGTCGGTGACGGGAAGGAATCATCCAGACTGCAGCAGTGGATTCGAACGGGCACGGTTATGACGGAAGCCATCCATGATGCGATTGTGGGACAAGCCTCGGTGGAGACCGGGAACACGGCCGCTGAGCTGGCGGACGAAGAAATCGTCTGCGGATGTAATGGTGTGACGAAGAAACACATTGTCGATGCCATTAACGAAAAAGGATTAACCACAGTGGAAGAGATCAAGGTAGCGACAAGCGCATCGCGTTCTTGTGGAGGCTGCCGGCCTGTTGTAGAGCAGATTCTGCAATATGTGCTCGGAGACAAATATGATTCAGCAGCAGCGAAACAGGAAGCAATCTGTTCCTGTACCACATTGAGCAAAGATGAAGTCGTGACGGCGATTAAAGAAAAGGGGCTGATCACCTCTAAAGAAGTAAGGTATGCGCTGGAATGGGATAACCCGGAGGGCTGCTCCAAATGTCGTCCGGCGCTGAATTACTATTTGGGTATGATCTGGCCGACTGAGCATGTGGACGAGAAGGATTCACGTTTTGTAAATGAACGTATGCATGCGAACATCCAGAAGGACGGAACATTTGGCGTTGTGCCGCGGATGTACGGCGGGGTAACCACTCCGGAGGATCTCAGACTGATTGCTGATATAGCGGTAAAATACAATGTCAAGCTGGTTAAGGTAACCGGTGGTCAGCGGCTTGACTTGCTTGGGGTCAAAAAGGAGGACCTGCCGAAGATCTGGAAGGACCTTGGCATGCCGTCCGGTTATGCGTATGCGAAGGCGCTGCGCACGGTCAAGACCTGCGTGGGATCACAATTCTGCCGTTTTGGCACGAAAGATTCGATGGGAATGGGAATATTACTCGAGAAGAAGTTCGAGCGGTTAGATATGCCAGCCAAGTTCAAGCTTGCCGTAAACGGCTGTCCGCGTAACTGCGCGGAGTCATCAACCAAGGATATTGGGATCGTCGGCAATGAGGGGGCTTGGGAAATTTACGTTGGCGGTAATGGCGGGATTAAAGCCCGACTTGCTGAACTGCTGTGCAAGGTGCGAACAGATGAAGAACTGCTGGAGATTGTCTCCGCGTTCATGCAGTACTATCGGGAAACAGGCAAATATCTGGAGCGGACCTCGGATTGGATCGAACGGGTGGGACTAGAGTCCGTCACAGAAGCTGTAGTCCATGATCTGGATAACCGCCGGGCTTTGGCTGAGCGAATGGAGGTCGCCCTGGCTCAGGTGAAGGAACCTTGGAGTGAAATCCTGAACAATTCAAATTTGCGAGAACGGATGTTTGATGAAATCACTGTCTCCACGAACCAGGACTGAAATAGGAAGGGGCTGCAAGATGAAACCAATATTGAACAGCAATGAATATACGTATTACCTAGTTGGCCATGTGGATGATTTCCCGGAGAGACTGGGAAGAGTTGTTCGCTTGGGTAAGGAAGTGATTGCGGTATTCAAAACAACGGACGGACAAATCTATGCGCTTGAGAATAAAAGCCCTGGGCCGCGCGGAGGCACAATTGCGGAAGGAATGATATCCGGAGAGGTCCTGTTCGACCCGATCTGTGACTGGAAAATTTCGTTGACGGATGGTCAAGTGCTTGATCCCGATACGGGACAGGTTCGGGCCTATCCGGTTCAAGTTCTTGGGAACGAGGTACGGATTGGATTACTTACGAAAGAGGGAGGGCTGTTCCATGAGTAAAGACCTTCAGAACAAAAAAATTGTCATTGCCGGGTCGCAAAAAACAGAAGAAATGGCTGAAATTATTGAACGAAGAGGTGGAATCCCCCTTATCCGTTCACTTCAGGGGCTAACGGATTGTGATCCGATTGAAGTGGAAGAGGATGTAAAGCGTTTTATCCGGCAGGGGGCAGACTGGTTTATTTTCACGACAGGCATTGGATTTGAAGCCATGATTCAGGCTGCGGAGAGGCTTAACGCCGTAACTGAATTCGAAGAGAGATTGAAAGAAACTAAGATAGCCTGCCGCGGTTATAAAACAAACGCCTTTTTAAAGAAATCCGGTATTCATCCGGTTGTCTGTGATGATGATGGAACGGTTGCCAGTATGATCGAAAAGCTTGAGGTGTTTGATTTTACCGATCAAAAGGTGTGGATTCAGCTTCATGGCGAGTTGTCGTCGCAGTTATATCAGTTTATCCAAAGCAAAGGCAGCATGGATGTTCAAGCCGTACTGCCTTATCGATATCATGCTCCTGAGCAGGAGACGCTTGCATCGCTTATGAATGAACTGATTCAGCGAGAAGTGGATGCCGTTTGTTTTACGACAAGAGTTCAAGTCGGATATTTATTTGATTATGCGAGAGAACATGGACGTGAGGAAGAGGTGAAATCCGTCTTTGAACAGGATGTGCTGGCTGCCGCTGTCGGCAAAGTAACGGCTGAGGCGCTTCGAGATAGAGGGATCAGCCGGATTATCGTGCCGGAGATAGAACGAATGGGTGCTTTAATTGTGGAGATCTCGCATTATTATGAAGCTCAGCAAAGTGGAGTAAAGGCAGATTAAAAGCGGAGAACATAATATCTGGAGTTAAGGTTGTAATATAAGGGCTGTCACACTCGGGGTGTTAGCGAGTGGTGACAGTCTTTGCTTTTTTTCTATAAGCTTGCTGAAGCAAAAGCCCCCTCCGTTATTTGATGAAAGGGGCCAGTTCAATTAACATTCAACAAATTTGTTTCAAAAAGCGCGGTCACTGCTTCGAGGGATTACTAGACGCTGAAGGCCCTTTTTTTGTTCTTTCCGACAGCCTCATAATCGATTCAATGTCTAAGTCGGTTAACTGATCTAGGAAATGTTTGCGTATGGCCATAGAGACAATGGGCCGGGCATCATCTAATGCTGACTTTCCTATTGGGGTGATAATGACTTGAACACCTCGATCTGCGTCTAATGGCTTCCTCATTACAAGGCTTCGTTTTTCCATACGCGTCAGATGATGTGACAATCGGCTCTTATCCCAGTCCATAGATTCGGCCAGCTCTTGTTGGCGAAGGCAGCCGTTCCCCAAAAGGTCTAACCGATCCAATACCCCATAATCACCCTCGGATAGTCCGGTGCGCTCGGACATCTCTTTAATTACTCGGCCGAAGATGCTATGAAAGGATCCTTTCCACTTATACCATAATTGAATTTCTTCATCGTTCAGTTTGCTCTTATCCATGGGAATATAATAACACGGTTGACGTGACAACTTCAACATGTTATCATCACTAAAGGTTGACACGTCAACCTGTGTTTAAATTGAGAAGACCAAGAAAGGAATATCTATTATGAAAATGCACGTAAGTACGTCTACTCCAGTCCTCTCAGTAAAGCCGATAGTGCTGTCAGCCCCGGGCCGCGGAGAGGATTTGCAAGTGCGGGTATCAGTGCCAGCGACGGGTAGTCAATTGCCTATTATTATTTTCTCGCATGGATTTGGTTGGTCGATGGACAGCTACGGTCCGTTAGTCGATTACTGGGCTGCTCATGGCTTCGTGGTCATTCAACCCACCCATCTCGACTCGAGGACACTGAACCTTCCTCCTGACGATCCCCGTACACCACTGATCTGGCGTTTTCGCGTCCAAGACCTGAAGCACATCCTTGACCAACTTGATCTTATTGAAGCATCCGTTCCAGGCCTCAGCGGACGTCTCGACCGCAGCCGCATCGCCGCAGCCGGACACTCCTGGGGAGGCCAAACGGTGAGCATGCTGCTTGGCGCTCGAGTCCTCGATGCTAATGGCGAACCGGGTGAGGACATGTCCGATTCGCGGATCAAGGCGGGCATATTGCTTTCCACGACTGGCCTTGGTGGAGCTGACTTGAGTCCGTTCGCGGCAGAGCACTTCCCATTTATGAACCCGAGCTTTTCCGATATGAGGACGCCGACTCTCGTGGTCGCGGGAGATCATGATCAATCTCACCTGTCCACTCGGGGGCCGGACTGGTTCACAGATCCCTACTTCCTGAGCCCGGGCAGAAAGAGCCTGCTCATCCTCTTCGGGGCAGAGCATATACTTGGCGGAATCTCCGGATACAACGTCGCTGAGACGACGGACGAGAACCCCGAACGAGTTGCTTTGCTCCAGCAGCTCACGTGGTCTTACCTTCGCGATGCGCTCAATCTCGACGATTCAAGCTGGTTAGCAGCCCGGAAGGATCTGGAGGAGAGGGCCAATACATTAGGTCGCATCGAATCTAAGTAAGAACCTAAAAGGCGTGATCAAAGCGAATCAAAAAGAAAGGGCCATTCCTCAAAAGAATGGCCCTAAAGGTGTGTCGGTGGATAAGAACATAGTCCCAAAAGAACCCGCACCTAGTGCGTTCACATTGTTATGTGAAAATTGATAAGATGAGAGGTTAATCACGGTTGCTAGGTATTAAAAAGGCGAAATATTGGACTTAAAACAGCTGCTGAGGACAAGAACATTACCTTGGTTAATGTCAGCCAGGATTATGTGTCGAACGGAATGACATATGTACCAGAGAATTTTTTGGAAGACATACTGAACGAAATGGAAAAAGCGAGTTTGGAACAGTTGCACCAAGCCAAGTCTAAATTAAAGTCTGCGGGGATTAACCCGGAAACTGTTCACCTTAAGGGAGATCCTGGATATGAAATATTGAATTATGCAAGGGAAACCGAGCAGCAGCAACTTATTATTATCGGAAGCCGTGGGCTAAGGGGCGTAAAAGGAATGATGCTTGGAAGTGTCAGCCACAAGGTTATTTCTTTCGCTACTACATATGTACAAAATACGGGTTTTGTGAATAAGTATAATAAAAACAAGACAGGAACAAGGTTTCCGCAGATTTTCGGTCTTGTTCCCAGTCCATTATTTATCCATATTGTTTACGGCTTTCTGCATCTCTTCATCTGTTAAATGCGTGTAGATCATTGTCGTTTGGATTGATGAATGCCCTAACTGATTTTTAAGTCGCGGGACATCGTTGTTTTCCTGGTGGTAACGTGTAGCGAAAGAATGCCTCAATGAGTGAACCGTTAGTGCTGGTTTACCGTATGCTTTAGCGTATTTTTCGATCAGCTTTTGAATCGATCTCGGTGTTAATCGCCGGTTTTTGCCTTTGCGTCCGATCGGTGCTGCCATAAATAAGTAAGTTTCTGATTTTTCCGGTTTATATCGGTCACTGCGGATCTGAACGTAATTCTCCAGGTCCGTTTTTGCTTGTTCGCTAAAATATACATATTGTTCCTTATTACCTTTACGGATGACCCGTACTAAACCTTTGTTCATATCCAAATCCTCGATATTGATGCCGGCAACTTCCGATAAACGCAATCCGGAGCCCAGGATCAACGATACGATTGCTGTATCGCGTTCGCGGTTAAACTCATGGAATTGATACAAACGCTTGTTTTCCTGATTTTGAACACCGAAATCATACGCTATAAACTGCCGGAACAGTTCAAAATCATCGGCCCGAAGGATTTTACCTTCAATTCGATTGGCGATCGTTTCCTGGCTTTCTTTTATTGCGTTAAATTCGATTTTGGCCATCACATTTCGTTCGAGATATGGTTTCAGATCTGAGGTTTCGGCTTTGTTTTGCAAATAATCGAATAACGACTTCAAAGCGGACAATTTCCGGTTGATTGTCAATTTCGTGTTGCCTAATTGATACTCCAGGAACGTCAAGAAACTTTCGATTTCCCGCACAGTCAGTTTCTCCAGAATCGACAATTCGATTTCTTTACGTGTAGGAGCTGCAAACTTCTCGGACACCAGCCAATCAAAAAATATAATGTAGTCGTGGCAATAATTCAACAATGTAGTATGTGATAATCTGCGTTTGCGCGTATCTATGTATTCGGTGACGTACCACGGCAGTTCCATTAATTTCTCATCGATTCGGCTCATATAATGCGATCTCGTGATTTTATCCATTTCAGCATTCACCTCATGTTTCTAGATTAATCCATTGTTATTATTTCGTCAAATTATTATTTTACGTAATTATAAGAATCAACTCCAAAACTGACCAGCCGCTTCCCCTGTTTACAATTGTACAAAAAAGAAGCCGCTAATCAGCGGCCTCTTAAATGTGAATCACGAATTCATGTATACGGCTTTGCCCGTCTTCGACGATTCGTAAATGGCCTCCAGAATTTCGGAGACGACGCAGGCTTGCTCAGGTGTGACTACTGGTTCCAGATCATTATCCACGGCTTCAATCCAGCTTTTCATTTCTAAATCCGCATCGTTCTCGGCTTTCCCTTCATAAAAGGCAACACCGCCGGCTCCAAGCTCTGCCTCTTTGGTGTATAGAAGTCCAAACTCCTCGCCGTTGATGCGCAGCCCGTTCTTCATGTCGGCTCCGGCTTTAGAGCCGCTCAAAGTGCATTTTGCCTCATGCACATCCAGTGTGTTCAGAGCCCAGCTCGATTCAAGCATGACGGTAGCCCCATTTTCCATGATGATCATGCCGAAAGCGGAATCCTCAACCGTAAACTTCGCCGGGTCCCAAGGCCCCCAGGCATTAGCTGCATTCTCCGTTTGTGAAAGCTCGTGATATTTCGTTCCCAGAACTACTTTCGGCTTGTAGTTGTTCATCATCCACAGCGTTAAATCGAGGGCATGTGTACCGATGTCGATGAGCGGACCTCCACCTTGCTTCTCCTCATCCAGGAACACGCCCCAGGTCGGTACGGCTCTTCTGCGTATGGCATGGGCCTTTGCAAAATAAATATGGCCGAGATCCCCGGATTCGCAAATCTTTTTCAAATGCAGGCTGTCCGGACGGAACCGGTTGTTATAGCCGATCGTCAGCTTTTTGCCCGTACGTTTGGCGGCTTCAACCATTCTGCGCGCATCGGCGGCCGTCTTGGCCATCGGCTTCTCGCACATGACATGCTTATCGGCCTCCAGGGCGGCAATTGTAATTTCCGCATGCATATCATTCGGGGTCAACACATGGACGATATCGAGTGATTCGTCCTTCAGCAGTTCACGATAATCGGAGTAGACCTGTGCACCTTCACAGCCGTACTCGGCTGCAGCTATCTCCGCGCGCTCCGGGACGATGTCGCAGAATGCGACAAGCTCCACGTTACCGAGTTTCTTTAAGCTTGGTAAGTGCTTCCCATTAGCGATTCCGCCGCAGCCGATAATTCCGATTCGATACATCTTGCTCATAGATGATTCCTCCTAAATTATGATTCATCGCTCCAGCGATTTGGTCTTTCTATACTCTGTCGGGGTCATGCCGATTCGTCGGCGAAACACAGCGTGCAGATAAGTGGCGTTCGCAAAGCCTTCCGACAGGGCGATTTGCTCGATGGACAGATCACTCTCTTCCAGCCGGCTGCAGACCGCATTCAACCGGATCTCCTCCAACAATTTGCTGAAGGGCTTGTTCGCATCCATCTGCTGGAACGTTCGCTGCAGCTGTCTGGCGCTGATATTCAGCTTTTCCGCCACATTTTCCAAGGTCAAGTTTGCCGAAGAATTGGCTTCCATGTACTGAACCGCATATTGGTAACGGTATGTCATCATGTTCCGGATGGGCGCTTCGGCGGTGATAACGCCGGCATCGTAAGCCCTTACCGCCTTCATCAGAATACTGAGCACCAGTTGCTTTATCGAAGTGTAATATCCTGAGTACTTGTCATCGCACACCTGATAAGCTTCCAAGAAGCACGCCATCGCGCCATGCAAGTCTTCCTTCGGCTGAAGCGGCAATCGGCATAGCTTCCCGATGCATTCCTCCGCTTCCGCCGCTTCCCACGGATCGCATTCCGTCCGCTCCCAAGGGATGATGTCGACATGCAGGCACAACTCATCCATGGCTTCTTCCGAAGATGCAGCCTGATAGTGCATCACGCCAGGGCCGGTCAGATAGAACATCCCCTCCGACAGTGCATAGGTCTGATCTTCAAGGATGACAAGCCCCTTCCCCCTCGGGATGAAATGGAACTCAAATTCGGAATGATTGTGAAAATCGATGATTCGTCCCGGCTCAAACGAAGTTAAATGAAACCGCAGCACTTTAATCTTGTAGTGGCCCCAGACGATCTGGATATCTAGCCGCTCCAACAAATCCTGCTTCTCAAACATCACTTCATACGGAAACGGCGGCTTCACCCTAGGACCGGTCATGGATGTAGAGCGCTTCCTTCCAAGGAAATCACGCGTCCTTCGCGGGCCGAAATATTAGCGGCTTCCATCAGACGGGTCAATTCCACCGCGATTTGCAAATTCGTACGGGCTGTCGTGCCGTTCTGGATATGGCCCACCCATTGATCGAAAGCGCTTTCCCGATGGCTTCGCAGCGGCCATTCACCCCAGCCTATTCCTCCACTCTCATCCTTGTTGGACTTCAGTAGAAGCTTCTCCTCCGGAGTTCCGAACAGCAGCGTGCCTTCCGTGCCGTGAATCTCGATCGTAAAAGGTGAATGACTGTTCACGAAGCCGGCTTCTACGACGCCAATTGCTCCTGAACCGGTAAACAACGTCACGACAGCGTTATCCTCCACTTCCTTGCCGGTCACATAGCCAAAGTTGGCACTGACACCGGTAACCTTCTCGCCGAGGAACAAGCTTGTTAAATACATCGGATGGCAGCCAAGATCAATCATCGCTCCGCCGCCGCACTGTTCTTTATTGTAAAAATGCTCAGGCAGCCATCCCGCCAGCGCCCCGTTATGGGACAAACGCACTCTTGCGTATGTCACTTGGCCGAGCAGCCCTTTTTCCAAAATATCCTCAATCGCAAGCGTAGATCCCGCATTCAGCCTTGGGAGCGACACAGTAAGAGTAACCCCGTTCTCCTCCACGGCAGTCATGATTTCTTGAACCTCATCCGCCGTCGGCGCGATTACCTTTTCCGTGAAAATATGCTTACCCGCTTGCGCAGCTTTTAATATCACTTCTTTATGCCGGTTTGTTGGCGCATCCACGATCACAGCGTCCAGATTGGCCTGAGACAGCATGTCGTCGAGCGATTCGTAAAAAGGAACGCCCAGCTTCCCCGCCGCCGCTTCTCCCCGCACACGATCTTCATCCCACACAGCCGCCATTTCGGTATCCGGGTGCTCCAGTGCCTGTTCGGTATATTCCCAAGCATGAACATGCCAGAAGCTGATTTTGCCGATTCTTATACTCATTTCATTGCCTCCTTCATCTGTATAAAATTCTGACATCTGTTGATTAAAGTAACACATTCATAGCGATTAATATAGTGAATTTATGCGACAACTATCTATATAAAATTACGACATTCAAAGAACACATGAGTCATAACTTTTTCCACCACAATTCATCGGGCATCACTCATTTTAGAGTCAATTTTACCCACATAAAAGCCTCCTTTCCGGCTAACGGATAGGAGGCACATACAAACAAAAAGATGTACTACTATACTAAAAGCATTCGCACTAATGATTCTTAAACTAAACCTTTCTTACCGTACTCGGTTAAAAACTCAACAGTTACATATTCCATCAGCGTATCCTCCTTATTTATCATGTTGATCTTCTACTGTGCCCCCACTACAGGATGTGGGACATAAGGCTCTTCCAGAAATGCGATTTCGTCAGGGCTTAATTTCACCGTTAGAGCTCCAATAGCATCTTCAAGCTGTTCGACTTTAGTAGCCCCGATAATCGGAGCTGCAACCGTTTCCTTCTGTAACAGCCATGCGAGTGCGATATGAATACGCGGAACATTACGTTCTTTTGCTATGGATGCCACTCGTTCAACGATTACTCTATCCACATCTGCAGTCGCCTCATATTTGGATTTCTGTATTTGGTCGGTTTCTGATCTAAGCGTGGCTTCAGACCAATCACGGATCAGCCTTCCTGAGGCAAGAGGACTATAAGGAGTCACTGCAATTTTCTGATCTTTGCAAAGCGGCATCATTTCTCTTTCCTCTTCACGGTAGATGAGATTAAGATGATTTTGCATGGAAACAAATCGTGTCCAGCCATTTTTCTCAGCTACATGCAATGCCTTTTGAAATTGCCAAGCATACATGGCGGATGCACCGATATATCTGGCTTTTCCGGCCTTCACAACATCGTGCAAGGCTTCCATTGTTTCTTCAATAGGTGTGCTATAATCCCATCTGTGGATGATGTAAAGGTCCACATAATCGGTCCCCAGTCTTTTTAAGCTCTTATCGATTTCGCTCATAATGGATTTTCTGGATAGACCGGCACCATTAGGGCCATCATGCATGCGCCCCCAGACTTTCGTAGCCAGAACAATTTCATCCCTGTTCGCATATTCCTTTAAAGCTCTTCCGGTAATCTCTTCACTGGTACCGCCTGCGTAGACATTCGCTGTATCAAAAAAGTTGATGCCGAGCTCAAGAGCCCTTTTAATAATCGTGCGGCTTCGAGCCTCATCAAGTACCCATTGATGACCTCCCGGCAACACCTCTCCAAAGCTCATGCAGCCAAGGCAAATTCTGGAGACATCCATCCCCGTGTTTCCAAATTTGATATACTCCATTCATCAAACCTCCATTTTCACGAAAATATGAAGCATAGGATTAACGAACATTATAAATTCTTTATGACTTTTGCCGGAACGCCGGCAACAACACTATTATCAGGAACATTCTTATTGACGACAGCCCCTGCCGCAACGACGGAATTGTCTCCGATCGTTACTCCAGGGAAATTGTAGCGTTCGACCCAATCCAGACATTTTGCCCGATGGTAACTGGAGACGGGAAAGTTGTACTCCTAGTTTCTAAATCTAAACCGTGATTAAGCGTAGCAATCGTGACATTCATACCGATCAGCGAACCGTCTCCTATGACAATTCCGCCGCGATCCTAGAAGGAACACCCGGTATTCAGAAACACGTTTTTTCCAATTGTGATATTTTTGCCGAAATCGGTATAGAACGGCGGGAAACACATAAAAGACGGATCGACTTGACGACCTGTCAACTCACCAAAAATCGTTACTATTTCTTCGTGTGAATGGAAAGATGTGTTCAGAGCCATCGTGATCTTTTGAGCTTCAAAACTACACTGAACCAATAGTCGATGCAATTCTTTTTCTTCGCCCGAAATAGGATTTCCTTCTCTACAGTAATTAATAAAATCTATCATCTCCAAGAAAGATCATCCTTTCAAAATCACATCGTGCTGATATCAATCACGAATCTATATTTAACATCGGATGCTAAAACGCGTTTATAGGCTTCGTCAATCCGGTCGGCGGATATCACTTCAATCATAGGGACAATATCGTATTCTGCACAAAAATCAAGCATTTCTTGGGTCTCGCGAATGCCGCCGATCATGGAACCAGCAAATGAACGACGATGTCCGATCAGATTGATCGCATACAGTGACAATGGTTCAGCAGGAGCCCCTACGTTTACAAGTGTACCGTCAAGCGCTAGCAGCCCTAAGTAAGCATCCATATTAATCTTTGCACTTACCGTATTTATTATTAGATCAAAGTTTCCGGCCAATTTCTCGAAAGTTTCCTGTTCGCTAGTGGCATAGTAGTGGTCTGCTCCTAGTTTTAGACCGTCTTCCTTTTTCTTCAAGGTCTGAGACAGAACGGTGACCTCTGCCCCCATTGCATATGCAATTTGGACTGCCATATGGCCAAGTCCGCCCATGCCGACAACAGCTACTTTTTTGCCCGGACCGGCTCCCCAGTGATGAAGCGGAGAATAAGTCGTAATCCCTGCGCAAAGTAACGGAGCCGCCGCGTCGAGACCCATAGAATCCGGAATTCTGACTACAAAATCCTCTGTTACGACAATATGGGTAGAGTATCCGCCTTGTGTAGGTTCGCCATATTTATCAACACCCGCGTAAGTTGGAATATTTCCTTTGAGGCAGTACTGTTCTTCCCCTTTTAGGCAATTCGCACACTCGCCGCATGAATCGACCATACAGCCAACCCCTACTCGATCACCGATCTTGTATTTTGTAACCTGAGGTCCGACTGCTGTAACAATTCCCGCAATCTCATGTCCAGGAACAAGAGGATAATTCACTGGCCCCCATTCGCCATGGGCGGTGTGGATATCTGAATGGCAAATACCCGCATATTTAATTTCGATCAGAACATCCTGCGAATCCAGATCCCGCCGTTTAATCTCAGCTGCTCGGAACGATTGATCCGGACCGTCAACAGCACGTGCTTTAGCAATTATCATAATAGAAACCTCCTAGAATAAATGTTGTATCAAAAATGTACTAGAACTCTCTTGCAGAACTATGTTAATCCTTATAGTTAACTCTAAGTCAAGTGCTTGATTTAAATTTAGATTTGACGCTGTACATCCTACAGTGATAAATTTTCATAGTATAGAGTTTGCTCTAAGACTAATACCAGGAGATACCACGATGAAAACATATTCGATCAGCGAAGTTGCAAAAGAATTGGATCTAACGACATTTACCTTACGTTACTATGATAAGGAAGGACTAATCCCCTTTGTAGAACGGACCTCCAGTGGAATACGGTTGTTTAAACAATCCGATATCGAAGCTTTGAAAATTATTGAATGTTTAAAATCCACAGGGATGCCGATCAAGGAAATAAAAAACTTTATTGATTGGTGTTCGGAGGGAGACGCCAGCTTACAACAAAGATATGAAATGTTCCTGGAAAGGAAAGCAGTCGTAGAAGCACAGATAGCTGATCTAAGAAAAACAATGGAAATAATCGATCATAAATGCTTTTACTACAAGACGGCCCTGGAAGCCGGCACGGAGAATATCCATAAAGACATTAACATTGGAAACACCCTTACTCACGAATAGAAAACCACCTGTAGTTCATATTGTTCGATATGAATTACAGGTGGTTTTGTTTTTTGTTTTATTTGTACTCGTTCTGCAACATCTATTTTAAATAATGCCCCAGAAGAGCTGTAACTGGTATTCCATTAATCCGCATTCCATCAAGTTGACAGTTTTGGATATCAACATCACTCAAATTGCAGTTTTCAAACTTAGCTGTACTAAGATCACTGTTGCGGAAAATGACCGGCTCTACATTTACCCAACCTTCGGTACCCGGCTCCCCGTCAAGATGGCTTTTTACAGCATCAGGCCGGCGGATATGTTCGAAGATCGTACCGCCCAACTGAGTTTCGTTGATGTGTACGTTAGAGAAGTAAATATGCTCCCAATTCGAGCCCACAAAATTCACATGCCTTAACCGGGCATTTCTCATATCGATCCCGTGGAGAACGGCATCCTGGAAGCTTACCATTCTGACATTCTCTCCCCGCAGATCCTGGAGTACATGTCCGCCTTTTTCATCGACGACCGTTTTATCGGTCAGGCGTTTATCCGCCACCCGCTTACGAACCGGGAAATGCATCTCGAACACCGAGTTTCCATTATCCGCTCCAAGGTAGCGTTGATCATAACACTCAAATTCAAAATCATGAACAGCATCATATTCCGTCTGCTGCGGAAACCAGTGGCCATGGAAGTAATCCCATACCTGGCCAAGCCCATCGCTTGTTCCACGATAAGTGATCACCACACAGTCATGATCGGGGATAGAAAGTTCCGTCATGCCATCCGGGATAGGGATATTAGAATCATCCCCCACTTCCACTGCTGCAACGTAGCTGAAATCTTGACGTGGTCCAAAAGGAGGTTCATATAGGTATAATCCAACAGTGCCAAGCGGCCGTATGGTATTACCATCCGTAATCTCCCCGATCCGCGGCATGAATTCCCCCCACATTTTCGGAATCGCCTGCTCCGGAATCGTCTGTTTACGATCAACGAACATTTCTACTCCGATAATTTTGCGGGTTCTCCCCTGTCGAATCTCCACATTGATGACTCCGGGATAGCGATCCGAAGCAAGAAACTTTGAATCCTCCTTAATCGGCGCGTAAATATCGTAATCAAAGTAGTTGATCTCGTCCGCCGGAATTTCGAAGGGATTTATCGGCTGAAGCCGGTTCATCTCATACCCGAAGGAACCTTCCTGCAAATCCCTCTCGTAAGGCCCTTGCTCAAACCATTTGAACAGATACCCGTAAGCTTGTTCCATGCGGGTCCGGTCTCCATCAACCCTCAGACGGGCAAAGCGTTTGGCGGGAATGGTGATCTGCTCAAGCTCATCCGGCAACCCGTCAAAATGCTCTAAGGCCATGCCAACCCATAACGTGGTTACTTCCGAGGACCATTGCCATTCCGGAATAAAGACGTATCCATGCTCCCGGTCGGTTACTGCGGGGTGATGCTCCAGCAATGAATCTACCTTCTTCCAGGCTTCGCGAACTTGATGGCCGTCCCTCGGAATACGCAGCACGGCCGCTTTCATTTCCGGCCTCTCTATGATTTCAACGTTCATTTCTCCATCTTCGAGCGCTTCCGGGAAATCATCGGCATGCTCACGAGATCCGTCGATCCCGCCGAAAGCCAAATGATACCCGTCCGGATCTTCGATTACGAATTCTTTCCATGGTCCTCCGTCTGCATAGACGACAGGCTCCATAGCGATAATGGCCCCTTTGGATTTGAATTCTTGGTAAAGGCTGTCCAAACCTGCCCAGTTTTCAACATAGGCGGAGACATCGATGCCTATAGACGAACCCGGCTCCGGCGGGTTTGGAAATATCCGAGAAGGATCCGGAGCTTGATGAAGCTTGAGCGCAAGGCCGGTCAAGCCGTCTCGCTGTGCCCACCAGTCTGTCACTTCAAAGCCGAGTACATCCCGGTAATAGGCTCTTGAGCGTTCCAAATCCGATACGGATAACACGCTCAATGAACTGCTGATTTGCTTAGGCATCTTGTCCGATTCTCCTCTTTAATTCATTTGAGCAACCACAATTCGATTACCATCGGGATCGATCAGGGAAAATTCACGCAGATCGGGGAAGTAGTTAGGCTCCCCTGCGAGTTGAAACCCATGATTTCGCACAAACTCAAGCGCGCCTTCGAAATCTTCCGTTTCAAAAAAGAATAGCTCCGTGAACGAGTCCTGGTTTAAATGGCGGTGTTGGTCCAGTAAAAGAGCGGCTCCGGAAGTAACCGGCACCGAGTAAATATTCTGTGATGCAGCCGCTTCATCCAACGGCACCCCGAGCAGGTCGGTATACCACTTCGCTGCTTCCGGCATATTTTTTACATCGACAAAAACTCCGCCGATCCTCGGAATGATTGGACTTTGTGCCGCAAACTCCGGACTGTCTTCTTGAACCGCAGTCCAGCAGGCCATATGACAATTGCCTTCAGGATCCCGGAAATTGAAGTACGCCATCGTTCCATGTCTTTCCGGTTCGAAACAGGTCTCCCCACTGTCCTGGATATAACGGTACGCTTGATCAATATCCCGAGCCGGGAACATCATCCGTGGCTTCATTCCCTCATTCCAGTCCGGGTTTTGGTGGTTGGCTGCATTAGAATCAAGAATTAAGTGCGTGCCTTGAAAATCGAACCAATATACAGGTCCTCCGTTCAAACGCTCTTCCTTGATTGGCAGTCCAAGTAAACTGCTGTACCACTCCGCTGATTTACGCAAATCCGTGACATGAACAAATACGCTGGCAACCCGGTTTTCAAGCGGAATCGACGAGGTCGTCGGGAATACGCTTTCATGATTAGACAAAGGAATTTCCTCCATTCGAATAAATGATGTGTTCCAATTCATAAATGAAATGATTTTAATATATTGAATTTGACACTTTCCATGAAATTCCTTCAACGGGTAGGAGTTCTACTATAAAAAAACAACGCGACCCCTTAAACGGCCGCGTTGTATCTATATCTACAATTAGAACACTTTTGTCGTCCAGGACTCACAGTTCCAAGTCTCCGTCACGACATCACGATAGAATTCCGGTTCGTGGGAGATGAGCAGAATGCTTCCCTTGTATGCTTTGAGCGCACGCTTCAGTTCGTCCTTGGCGTCAACATCTAAGTGGTTGGTGGGCTCGTCGAGTACGAGTAAATTGGATTCACGGTTGATGAGCTTGCAAAGACGTACCTTTGCCTTCTCGCCCCCGCTTAATACCGCAACTTTACTCTCGATATGCTTCGTAGTCAATCCGCATTTGGCAAGCGCCGCCCGTACCTCGAATTGCGTAAAGGATGGGAACTCGGTCCAAATTTCTTCGATGCAAGTATTGTAATTCGCTTCTTTCATTTCCTGCTCGAAATACCCAATCTCCAGGTTCTCACCCAGACGAACAGAGCCTTCCAAAGGCTGGATTTGACCCAAAATGCTGCGCAAGAGCGTTGTCTTACCGATTCCGTTTGCGCCGACGAGCGCGATCTTCTGACCGCGTTCCATACGGAGGCTCAGCGGGCGGGACAACGGCGAATCGTAACCGATGACCAAATCCGTCGTTTCGAAGATCATCTTCCCGGATGTTCTGCCGTCCTTGAAATTGAACTGCGGCTTCGGCTTTTCCTTGGCCAGTTCAATGACATCCATCTTATCGAGCTTCTTCTGTCTGGACATCGCCATGTTACGGGTAGCCACACTCGCCTTATTCCGGGCCACGAAGTCCTTCAGATCCGCGATTTCCTGCTGTTGACGTTTATAAGCGGATTCCAATTGCTGCTTCTTCGCTTCGTAAACCTGCTGGAAATAGTCGTAGTCGCCTACATAACGGTTCAGTTCCTGATTTTCCATGTGATAGATCAGGTTGATTACACTATTGAGGAACGGAATATCATGCGAGATCAGAATGAAGGCATTCTCGTATTCCTGCAAATACCGTTTTAACCATTCGATATGCTGCTCGTCCAAATAGTTGGTGGGCTCATCGAGGAGCAGAATATCCGGCTTCTCAAGCAGCAGCTTCGCTAGCAGTACCTTCGTCCGCTGCCCGCCGCTCAAATCGTTTACGTCCTTGTCGAGTCCGATATCCGTCAAACCCAAACCGCGTGCAGTTTCATCCACCTTGGAATCGATCAAATAGAAGTCTTGGTTCGTCAGCGTATCCTGGATCGTTCCAACATCCTCAAGCAGCTGCTCCAGTTCTTCCGGTGTTACATCGCCCATTTTGCCGTACATGTCGTTCATTTCCTGTTCCATATCGAACAAGTATTGGAAGGCGCCGCGCAGGACATCCCGAATCGTCATTCCTTTGCTAAGCACCGCATGCTGATCCAAGTAACCGACACGGGTACGTCTGGCCCATTCGACTTTTCCTTCATCCGGCTGAAGCTTGCCGGTAATGATGTTCATGAAGGTGGATTTCCCTTCCCCATTGGCACCGATCAGACCGATATGCTCCCCCTTAAGGAGACGGAAAGATACATCGTTAAAAATCGCACGGTCCCCAAAACCGTGGCTAAGTTTTTCTACATTTAATATACTCATGAATTTAACACCTTTTCTGTTTAGATATACTCGTCATATTATATATGTAATCCGCGGCATACAACAAGTCCTCAGCGACAGGAAATGTATAAAGGTTCAACAAAAATAGAAGCTCCCGTCCCTATGACCGGAGCTTTTACCTCTATCCCAAAGCCACATCGAGAATCATCATTAAAATAAAACCGAACATCAAGCTCATGGATGCCAGATCTTTATTGCCCTTTTCCTGTGAGCTTGGAATTACTTCTTCAACTACGACGAAGATCATGGCCCCAGCTGCAAAGCTTAACGCGTAAGGCAATAAAGGTTCGACAAAAGCAACGGCAAATGCCCCAATGACCGCGGCGATCGGTTCAACCATACCTGAGAATTGTCCGTAGAAAAAGCTCTTTCTGCGCGACATTCCTTCGCCTCTCAGAGGCATGGACACGGCAACTCCCTCAGGAAAGTTCTGGATACCGATTCCCAGCGCCAAAGTCACGGCTCCGATGAGCGCCCCTTCGGTCCCGCCGTTAGCAAGGGCGCCAAAGGCAATCCCTACAGCCAAGCCCTCCGGAATATTATGAAGCGTGATGGCAAGCACCAGCAAGGTGCTTCGCTTTCTTTTATTCGGAAGTAAACCTTCCGCTTTGCCGATCGACGTATTCGGATGAAGGTGAGGTAATATTTTATCGATTCCCCAGATAAACACGCCGCCTAACAAAAATCCAAATGCTGCCGGAAACCAGGTACCGATGGCATTGTTCCCCGACATCTCAATGGCGGGAGCCAATAAGGACCAGTAACTGGCGGCAATCATGACCCCGCCGGCGAAACCCAACATGCTATCCAACAGTCGCTGGTTTAAGGTTTTTGTGGCAAACACGAGAGCGGCACCTAGCGCTGTCATTCCCCATGTAAACAAAGTTGCCAGTAAAGCTTGTAAGATCGGATTAAGATTCTGAAAAAAATCTAGCAATTGAACAACTCCTTTTGCCGAAAAGATGACGTAAGAAAAAATTGTTTCCCCCAGTAAACATCTTAGCTTATTCTGCAGAACCGTCAATTACTTAATTTACTTTTTTATGCGCCCACTTTACCATATTCGCTTTAGTATTGAGCTGTGCCTAGTAATTTTAAACTCCACAAATTGCCACAGTGCCAAATGTTGTGGGTTGCTCTCTCTCCTTTTCCAACATAAAATCAGTCAGGAAAGGAAGTGATTCGCAAATGAAAATTTTCCGTACGTTCATCATACTTATTATTGCAACATTTACAATAGGATTGTTCGGCGGCTCCACGCAAGCGGCAGCTCCGGGTAAATTAAATGTGGGCAGTAACGGCGGCGATGTATGGGATCTGCAATACAGGCTTAAAGCGCTTGGTTTATTTAACCTGGAGCTTACCGGTTATTACGGAACCTCCACCAAAAGCTCCGTACAAAATTTTCAGAAGACTTATGGACTGCAAGTTGACGGGGTAAGCGGTCCCCAAACCTGGCAGGCCTTAAAAAAATACTCACTGAATCAGAGTGAAATGGATATTCTGGCAAAAGTGATCTATAGCGAGGCGCGTGGAGAGTCTTACAAAGGACAGGTAGCTGTCGGTGCCGTCGTCTTGAATCGGCTCCAATCCGATCAATTCCCGGACACGATTAAGGATGTTGTTTTTCAGCCTCGTGCGTTCACGGCCGTGGATGACGGACAATACTATTTGACACCCGACAGAACGGCCTATCTGGCAGCACAGGATGCTGTACGAGGATGGGACCCGACGTATGGATCGCTATATTATTTTAATCCGGAAACCGCAACGAGCGAATGGATTTGGTCTCGTCCACAGAAGATCAAGATAGGCAATCATATATTTGCAGGCTAACATACAAAGACAGGACCGCTCACATGGCGATCCTGTCTTTATCTATATCTTTATCTTTGGTTTTATAACGATTCTTTAATGACCCGTTTATAGAACAGGACCGACAATAGTGCGAAGATCGAATACAAAGCCGTATACAGCAGCATTACCAAAATCATGGGCATCCATAATTCCGTACCGAAGAAGAACCATCCCGATTTTACTGCAAAATAACTGTGACTTAGCCCGACGATCAACGGAATACCGAAATTGAACAATTGCTTGAACTGAATTCCGCGTAGTAAATTCCCTTGTGTAAACCCGAGCTTCCGCAAGATCGTATAATTCGGCCGTTCCTCTTCCCCTTCATCCATTTGTTTGAAATACAGGATACAGCCCGAGGTGATCAGGAAGGTCAAGCCCAGAAAGGCAACGATAAACATGATCAAGCCCATATTGCTCTTCTGATTCATAACGAGCTGCGGCTGCGACAAATAGCCGGGTTTGTCCGCGAATCCCATCTCCGTGTAAAGCTCGTTGGCCTGTTGAAGCTTCGAGGAATCAACGATATCGATCCCAAGATACATCCGGCTTTCTCTCTGCAACTCCGGATTGAAATCTTTGGCGAGCCGCTCATAGACCGTCTGGTCCACGATGGCCGCCGACAAGCTGCCCGAATAATACCAGGACACTACACCTTCTTTATCCGTACCGATCAGATTTAGCTTCACCGAGTCGGTCTGTCCCAGGAGCTCGATTTCGCCTTTATCGCGTAGACCCATAAATTGAGTAAGGGCATCATTGGTGCCGGCAAACAGTGCCTCTCCCGGACTGACGTCCACTCCCTCAACGGTAGCATCGCTGACGATGGCCAGGGTCATGATGTTGTTGTCTTTTTTGCCTATATCGGAACTGATAATTTTAGAGGCGTCCATATCCACCATCGTGACTTCCCGCCGGGTTTCCTTGAACTCGATATTGTTCTTCTGAAGCGCCTCGGTAAATTTCGCGGCATCGTCTTCATACAGGACGGAAAAGTGGTTCGGCACACTTTGCTCGGCTGACTTTTCCGCCGAATAGTAAGAAATATAGCTTAAGGACAACAATCCGATTGCCAGCGCCGAAACGGTTGTGATAATCGTTAGCAGCAAGGCGTTCGATTTCATGCGAAACATAATCGATGAGAGCGACAGCACCTCGCCCAGGGATAGATAACCGCCCTTGCTTTTGCGGATCACATTGAAAATAAAGCTGACAGAGCCTTTGTAGAACAAGTATGTCCCGATAATGACGGAACCCAGAATCAGGATCATCGCCATAAACAGCTCGGTCATTTCCAAGAAATCCCCACTGAACAGCTTCGTTGATACGTAATACCCGTACAGAATAAGACCGATTCCGAGTATACCCAAAATGATTTCGATCAGGGGCTTTCTCCGGACGTTATTCTCGGTAGTTGATACGACGCGGAATAAGGACAGAATACTCTGTCTCTTAATGAACGTGAAGTTCATAATCATAATAAGCAAGTAAATGGCCGCAAACACAATCACGGTTTGAATCAAAGCTTGAGTTGAAAAATTCAGGGAAGCTTGGGCTTCCACATCGATCACCTTGAACAGAACCATCAACAGCAGTCGCGAACAGGAGAATCCGATGAAGATCCCGATCAGCATCGAGCCGAAGTATAAGATCAGGTTTTCACTGCTCAGAATTCTGAATATTTTCCCTTTTGTTAATCCAATTAATTGAAACAGACCGATTTCTTTACTGCGTCGCTTAATAAAAATTGTGTTGGCATATAGAAGAAAAATAGCTACGATCGCTACGAGCAGGACGGATGCGGTACCAATGCCCGCGGCCCCCTTCACGGTATCTTTCATCTCATCCAATGCCGGATCATATTGCAGGGTCACGAAGGCGAAATACAGAGCCACGCTAAAAATAAGCGCAAATACATACAGATAATAGTTTTTGATATTCTTCTTCAAATTACGGTAAATCAGGTAGTTGATATTCATCCCTGAACACCGCCCAATACGCCTTGAGTCTTGATAATGTCGTTAAAGAACGATTGTCTGGATTCTTCGCCCTTATTTAACTGGGTATAGATTTGACCGTCTTTAATAAAAACGACTCTGCTGCAATAACTCGCAGCACCCGGATCGTGCGTAACCATAACGATGGTCGATGAAATTTTCTGATTCAGATCGCTTAACTTGTTGAGCAGGTCTGAAGCGGATTTGGAGTCCAGTGCCCCTGTCGGCTCATCCGCAAAAATAATGCTCGGATCATGAATAAACGCACGGGCCGCCGAGGTCCGCTGTTTCTGTCCGCCGGATATTTCGTTCGGATATTTATCTTTTAGGTCAAAGATGCCGAGCTCGGCGGCCACCATTTGAAACTTTTGATCGGCTTCTTTTTTGGACACTTTCTTGATCGATAGCGGCAGCAGTACGTTTTCTTTAACCGTCAGCGTATCGAGCAGATTGTATTCTTGGAAAATAAAGCCCAAATGGTGCTTCCGGAATTCGGCCAATTCTCTTTCCTTTAGCCCCGTAAATTCCTTGCCTTCAATTTTGATGCTGCCGTTACTGACCTTGTCGATGGAAGACAACACGTTCAGAAGCGTCGTTTTCCCGGAGCCCGAAGCGCCCATGATGCTGACGAACTCCCCTTTTTCCACCTGAAGATCGATTCCCTTAAGTACTTCCTGTTTATTGAACTTGTTGCCATAGCTTTTATGAATTTTGCTAGCTTCCAAAATCGCCACTTTAATCACTCCTAAACTTATCTTTACCTCATGCATTTATCATAATGCCTAAGGCGGAACCTTTTCCCTCGATTCCCCGAACAAAGCACAAAAGCATGTGACATTGTTGTCACATGCCTGTCAGGCTCAGAAATTCATTCTTTTTCGGAAAATACAACGTGAAGACCGTGCCCTCACCCGGCTTGGATACAACATCGATGCGGATCAGCAAGGAATCGGCGGCCTTTTGTGCCAGATACAGCCCCATTCCGGTAGCTGCGCTGTCCTTGTGTAAGGTCGTCGAAGTAAAGCCTTTATCAAAAATACGGGGTAAATCCTTCGGGTCAATCCCTCGCCCGAAATCTTGAATCCGAAGATGCACTTGTCCGTCCTTAACCCTGCTTTCGATTACAATATCCGAAGCATCACTGTATTTAACAGCATTCGTCAGCAGCTGCCGGATAATAAAACCCAACCATTTCACATCCGTGAGCACCTCCGCAGCGGGTAGGGAGACGTCGAAGCCGATGTTTTTTTGCAGACACCATGATTTCAGAGATTTGATCTCGGTATAAATGATCGGTTCGAGAGCCGTCTGCTCAATAAACAAATCATTCTTGATAAAAGATATCCGTTTCTGGTGCAGTTGCTGGTCCAGCAGCAAATGAATCCGCAGCCACTCGTACATCATCTGCGATTTCAGAGTCTCGTTATCCAGCCGTTCGATCATTAACCTCAGCGTGGTCAGCGGGGTTTTAACTTCATGAATCCAGGACAGAAGGTCATCCTTCTCTTGTTCCAATTCGATCATATAGAGCGAGGCTTCCTTCTTATACCGTTCCGTCTGCCGGGTGAGCACCTCCGTAGTTATTGTCTCGAACGGACTCTCCGGATCTGCGACGGAGGCTAGATCATACATGTCGTCCCAGGATTCCAGGCTGGCGTAAAACCGGGTTTCCCGTGGATACCTGATCACCAGGAATGCTATGAAAATTAGGAATGACAAAAAGACAATGTATAGAATCGGCATAAAAGGTATGGTGGCATCGATAGCGGCGACAAACAGAATGAGCAGCTGCAGGCACAGAAACAGCAGGATCCAGCTCAGTCGTTCCCTCAAATACTTCCCAATCACAGAGGAGCCGCCTCCTCCGTTGCCATATACCCCTGGCCAACCTTCGTTTCGATATAGGGATCCAATCCAAGGTTCTCCAGCTTTTTGCGGAGACGGTTGACGTTCACGGTCAGGGTGTTATCGCTGACAAAATGCTCGTTGTCCCATAAACTCTTGATCAGGTCTTCCCGGCTTACGATCTGGTTTTTCCGCTCGATGAGCAGTTTGAGGATGAACATCTCATTTTTGGTCAGTTCCACGGATCCCGCGCTACTCGTAATCGTATTCTTCACATATTCCACAGTCGCCCCGCGCCAGGTTCGCAGCTCGACGCGCTCCGTGTTGTAGTTATAAACCCGGCGGAGAGTCGCCTGAATTTTCGCGATCAGCACTTCAAAGTGAAACGGCTTCTGGATAAAATCATCCGCACCCAGCTGCATGGACATCACCATATCTGTCGGATGATCCCGGGACGACAGGAAAATAATCGGTACATTGGAATGCGAACGGATCATTCGGCACCAGTGAAAGCCGTCAAATTTGGGCAGTTGAATATCGATAATGACCAGATCCGGCCGCAATTCCGTAAATTCCTCGGTAACTTTACTGAAGTCCTGGACTCCATGCACGTCGTAGGACCACTGCGAGAGCCGTTCTTTTACCTCATGAAACAAGGTGATATCGTCTTCAATGAGCATGATTTTAAACAAGGCGGTCACCACACTTTATGAATTCATATGTACAATCTAAGATTATAGCATAATTAGGGGATATGCCATTAAAGCCAAAGGATGAGTTTCAAGAACTCGGGTAACAATATCGGATGAATCGAAACTTAGGAGAGATGATATGGGAATTTTAAGTGGCAATCCAAAAAATGAACCCATGCATTATGGAGAGATCTTTAGTGTATGGGAAGCTTCCATGATGGCCAAGGGAATGGTTTCCTGTTACCAGGCCCCGTTGTTGAAGCGGGGGCGTTTATTTATACTTCATTTCGCAATCCGAAATTTAGCCTCGATTATTCCCCACCTTAACGGTCTCCGTCCTTAATTTTTTTCCGTATCCCTTTCACGCTAGACAATGTAGTTCCTCCTGGCAACGAAATAAAGTGGCTTTTGGAAATACCGATCCGCTGCGATGTATATATGCCCGTGTGCCCGGAAAACAGGTAGCTTACGATACTGGCTATAAATAAGTAAATAGCTGCTTCAGAGCCAAAAAGTTCAATCCCCATCAAAAAGCAGGCAATAGGCGTGTTGGTCGCACCGCTAAATACCGCGATAAAACCCAGTCCCGCCAGAAAGGGAGCATATAAATGAAGGAACCCGGAGAGCGCGTTCCCGAGCGTAGCTCCGATCGCAAATAAAGGCGTAACCTCGCCTCCTTGGAATCCGGCGCCCAGCGTCAGAGACGTAAAGATCAGCTTAAATAAAAATGCGAACGGGGACACGTTTTCCGTAAAGGAGCTTTGGATTAACGGAATTCCCAACCCAAGGTAGTCACGACTCCCGATCATATATACAAGTCCAATGATGATAAATCCCCCGACAGCACTTTTTAGCATGGGATTCTTAAATAGCCGGGTGTACCATTTCTTCAAAAAATGAGTTAATTCACTAAACAAAATACTCGTTAGTCCGAACAGGATAGATGCAAACACAACCTTGAGCACTACGAGCCAATCCAAGGCGGGAACCTCTCCGATGGAATAGTGAAGATGCGAGACGCCCCAGAAGGAGGAGGTAACGAGATTGCCGACAAAGCTCGCTACGAATGCGGGGATGAGCGCCTCGTGGCTGATCAGGCCGATAGCCAGCACTTCCAGACCAAACACCGTGCCGGCCAAAGGCGTCCCGAATATCGATCCGAATCCGCCGCTGATTCCGCAGATCAACAGGATTTTACGGTCGACAGGTCCGACGCGCAGGAGTTTCCCGAACCATTCGGCCAAACTTCCGCCCATTTGCACCGCCGTTCCTTCCCGCCCGGCGGAGCCGCCGAACAAATGGGTGACCAACGTGCCAAACAGGACCAGCGGCGCCATCCGAAGCGGTATCGTCTCCTGTCCGTCGTTAATCTGCTCCAGAATGAGATTGTTCCCCTTGGAACTGTTTTTACCGAACTTCCAATACAGATAACTGACCAATGCTCCGCCTGCAGGCAAGAGAAATAAGAGCCATGAATGTTCTAAACGAAGATTAGTTACGGCATCCAGGCTTTTTAAGAATAACGCGGAAGCCGTACCGGTAAGAATCCCTACCCCGCTCCCTAGAATAATCCACTTGAGCAGCGTACCGGCCAGTGCCAGCAGAGTCCACTTTTCGGACCATTTGGCCCAGGCTTGTCTAAATTCGTTCATCTCTTTCTCTCTTCCTCTCCGATCGTAATGGAACAAAAAAACAGACTCCTACCAGGGAAGTGTTGCAAATTCTCTGGTAGGAGTCATCAGCTTCTCAGCGGTTATGGCGAACTCCATCGCCTATAAAGGATATATGCATTTTAATATAACGGGAAATATCAGTCAACTTCATTTCGTACTATTCCCGGTTAATTAAGTATTGACTCTTTAGCAGGGAAAATATTACGGCATCCACGAATTGATCCTTTTCATAGAAGCATTGTTTTAAATAGCCCTCTTCATGAAAGCCTGTTTTTTCAAGCAGATACCGGGACCGGATATTGTCCGGGTCGATGAAGGCTTCAATCCGGTTAAGACCGAGATCTTCGAACCCGAAGCGCAAAATTTCTTGAAGCACCTCGGTCATGACACCTTGGCGCCAATAAGAAGGATTCAGCTCGTAACCGATCTCTGCTTTATAATGCTCCTTGGCCCAATTGTGATATCCGCAAGTCCCGATTACCTTGTTGTCGGGCTTGACCGTGATGGCCCAACGGAATCCCTTGTTTTCCAAGTATCGGCTGTTCCAGGATTGGATCAGGTCCTCCGCCTGACGTAACTCCACAAAACTGTTCAAATCATAGTACTTGGTTACTTCATCATTAGAGAAATAATGAAACAAATCGCCGGCATCCGCGGAGGTCAGCTTACGTAATATGAATCTTTCCGTCTCCAATTGAGGGAACAGTTGCATGGCGTTCGGTCCTTTCGTACTGAAATAGTACTCTATATTATAGGCGAAAGGCCGAAGCAGTGAAAGGGTTTTCTAGTAACTTACGATTCGGACACGACGGTAAAGCGCTGATTGAGATGACGGGGATGCTCGATTTCGTCTACAACAGCTACTGCAAAGTCCTCGTAACTGACATAGCTCTCCCCTTTGGAATTGATCAGCAATTGGTCTGTTCCGGTCTGATAGGATCCCGTACGTTTACCAAGCGCGAAGTTTGCCGAAGGGCTCAGGAACGTCCAGTTTACTCCTTCGGTTCCAAGCAGTATGTCCAGATTCTTGCCTTGATTTGAAGCCGTCGGCAGAAATAGGGCGGGGAAATCCGGCGTATCCATGACCCGAACCGTCTTTGCCTCGTCCACATACAAACTTCCCGCACCGCCAACTACGATCAATCGGGTAGCCTTCGCCCCCTTCAAGGCTTCAATGAGGACATTGCCGGCATCGACATGCAGCTGCTCCTGGCCGAAAGGAGCGGCAAACGCGTTCACTACTACATCAAACTGCTGCAAGTCCTCTGCCTTCAAATCGAAAATATCCTTTTCCACGACGGAAACATGCTTGTTATCCAGTTTGGAGGCATTCCGCACAATGGCGGTCACTTCATGACCCCGTTGTAATGCTTCCTCCACTATTCTGCTTCCTGCTTTACCTGTTGCTCCAATGACTGCGATATTTGCCATGATTTATTCTCCCTTCTCATTCTTAGTTACTGTAATTTTCATCCCGATTCCGAAGGGATCACTCAATGAGATGTCATTCCCGTCGGCTTGACGCTCAAATGCCGTCCCTTCAGCGGTGAGCCGCTGCTCAATCTCAAGCAAGGCGTCCCGGTCAGGTACATTTATCGTAAAATAACGCAGACCGACGGCATCTTCAGGGGTAGGAGGAGCACCGGCGCCGGCCCACAGGTTCAAGCCGATATGATGGTGATAGCCTCCTGCGGATATGAACAGCGCGGCGCTGCCGTATCGGGCGATCACGTCGAAACCGAGCACATCGCAATAAAAATGCTTGGCGGCTTGCAAATCCCCGACATGAAAATGCACATGTCCGATTTTGGTTTCCGGCGGCAATCCGTTCCACTCCGCACCTTCAGAAACGGCCAACAGCCCGTCGATATCTACCGGATCGGTGGTCATCAAAATTTCGCCTTGCTCATTTTTTTGCCAAGTATCCCGTGGACGGTCCGCATACACCTCGATGCCGTTGCCGTCGGGATCGTTCAAGTAGAGAGCTTCGCTGACCAAATGATCGCCTTGACCCAGCGGGATCTTGTGGTAGGCCATATTGCGCAGTGCAGCTCCAAGACTAATACGATCGGGAACCAGAATGGCAAAATGGTATAGGCCCGACACGGAGCGCTCCGGCATCCGGCGGAATTGATTGTTTTCCTCCAGGATAAGTAACGGAGTATGTCCATCAGCGGTAAGCTCGGCGACAGCGCCGTCCTTCTTCAATAGACGGAAGCCGATGACTTCCTCATAGAAGCGGAGCGAAATCTCCATATTCGTAATTTTCAAGCGCACGGCGCCAATTACAGTTTCCGGATGAATAGATGTGGGCACGACCTCATCCTCCTTAGTTTCATAAAATTATAATCAAACAGAATATTTTATTTTGAATCGCGTTTGTGTAACTTAAGTGGTTACAGCACGTCGATGTAACTAGTATAGTTACAGTTAAGAATCCTGTCAACCATGAGCAGCTTCCGCCTATATAAAAAAATGCCCCTAAAAGGGGCATTTTAAATCAATCATTTTGATTATTCACATTTGGTTTCCGTCTCCTGAATCGAATTTACGATATCCTGAAGCGTTACCCGCTCTAAAGTTAATTCCAATGCCGCCTGGGCCGAAGAGAAAATCGGTTCGATCGAGGATTGAATATTACGGCCGACCGGACATTTCGGATTTGGCTTATCATGAATAGAAAATAACGCGTCCTCTTCCACAACTTGAACTGCGCGATATATATCCAGCAGAGTAATTTCCGATACCGGCCGGAGCAGCTTCGTTCCGGCAACACCGGAGCGGACCTTCACCATCCCCGCCTTATTCAGCATGCCCATAATCCGGCGGATGACCACCGGGTTTGTATTTACGCTGTCAGCGATATACTCTGAGGTATTGACGCCATCCTTGTTCAGTTCAAGCAGGGACAAGACATGAATGGCAACGGAAAAACGCGAACTGATCGTCATGGCTATCCCTCCCTTATCTCACTGTAACAATAATAGTTACACAAAGGGGGAAATGTCAACGTCAATTGCCACAGCATCGCTGCCGAACGTCTCTTAACGTTCGAACAAATTACCGAGGCCTCCAAGCAGGCTGCCTTCGTCTTTGCCTCCGACACGCGCTGCGGAAAGAACACGGTCAG
Source organism: Paenibacillus sp. FSL R5-0407 (assembly GCF_038009185.1). NCBI lineage: Bacteria > Bacillati > Bacillota > Bacilli > Caryophanales > Paenibacillaceae > Paenibacillus > Paenibacillus sp. FSL R5-0407. The sequence continues at coordinate 1,096,499 of NZ_JBBPAX010000001.1, forward strand.
CCAAACGGCTGAACGGAAGCGATTGTACCCATACCTTGCCGGGTCCGCGCAGCGTTGCGAAGAACAGGCCTTCTCCTCCGAACAATGCGGATTTCACGCCTTTGACCATTTCGATGTTGTAATCGACCGAAGCGGTCATAGCCACTAGACAGCCGGTATCCAGGCGAAGCACTTCGCCCGGCGCAAGATCGCGTTCGATGACCAGACCGCCGGAATGCACGAATGCAAGACCGTCGCCCTCAATTTTTTGCATAATGAATCCTTCCCCGCCAAAAAATCCGGTTCCAAGCCGGCGCTGGAACTCGATACCGACCGACACGCCTTTGGCTGCGCAAAGGAAGGAGTCCTTCTGGCAAATAATTTTACCGCCGAGCATTTGCAGGTCCAGCGGAATGATTTTCCCGGGATAAGGAGAAGCGAACGTCACGCTTTGCCGCCCATATCCGGCATTCGTGAATACCGTCATAAACAGCCCTTCACCTGTAATCAGGCGTTTGCCGGCCCCCATCAATTTGCCCATTAAGCCGCCGCCTTGATTGCTTCCGTCGCCAAAGATCGTCTCCATCCGGATATCCGGATCCATCATCATGAAGCTCCCGGCTTCCGCTACGACGCTCTCCCCTTGATCAAGCGCGACCTCCACGCACTGCATTTCCTCGCCGATAATCCGATAATCGATTTCATGAGCATTCATTCAGTTCCGCCTCCAATAATAATTAATCATATTAATTTATGTAAAATAATTGTGCTTATAACCGCTCCAGCATGTAAAGCATATGTTCTAACATTTGAGGCAGATCGGGAATGACCTCTTCCCCGAATCTTCTATGAAATTGTACCGTTATTTCGTTCAGCGGGGGTGCGTTGCTGTCGCCGTAAACGGAAGTGATCTTTTGGATCTGGTGAACATGGCTTCCCCATATCTCGGTGGTGAGTCTTTCGATGGCGGGACACTCGCTGTCCGGATCCTTCAGGTGCTTGTAAAAGACAGGTTGCATCTGGCAGCCGAGCGTCACTGAATCCAGCTCCATAATTTCTCCGGCCAAATCTTCCGTGTCCGCCCATAGCCGGAGTTCCGCCCAAGTCTCCGGTTTCCCCGGCAAACAGAACTGAATGGCGTAATAACGGGACATGGCCGACAACTCGACCCGGTCGCTTCGTCCAATGATCTGAAGCTGCCCATGCAGGTCCGAATCATAGACAGCGCCTTCAAGAACGACTTTTAAATTATCAAATACCGTTGGATCGAACAAGCCGATACTCCCTCCTTACCGTTTTCAGCATGGAATGACTGATTGCCTGAGTTCACTTCACTTTATTATACACGGTTCGGGAGCAGGAGAAAAATGGGATTGACCCTCACACTAGTGTCAGGGTTTATAATGGCATTACAATACCGAATCAGCAACTGAAGGCAGGTGAAGCCCATTTATGAAAATCGGCGAATTATCCAAGGCAACCGGAGCAAGCATCCGCTCGCTGCGATACTACGAGCAGCAAGGTTTGATTGCTTCACGGCGAATGGATAACGGATACCGGGACTATAGCGGATTATCGGTCGATACGGTCAAGACCATACAGTTTTATCTGCAGCTCGGGTTGACGACCGAACAGATTTCAGGCTTCCTGAACTGTGTCATGGCCAGCAAGGAAGCGTTTTGCGAACAAATCATGCCCGTCTACCGCACCAAACTCAAAGAAATTGAAGAACAAATTGCTCTGTTGTCGTCGATAAAGTCAAACCTGGAAGAACGGATTACCTATCTTTTGGAGGAAAATCCGAAATTGAAGGAGGAAATGAATCATGAGCGTTAAAAGAGTGTCCACACCTGCCGAGTTCAGTCAAGAGCTGCTGCCTCAAGGTATTACTTTGGTAGATTTCGATGCCCCTTGGTGCCCGCCTTGCAAAGTGCTCGGCCCGCTTTTGGATCAACTGCATGAAGATTATAAGGGAGCCCTCAACCTGGTCAAAGTAAACTGCGATGAATCGCCGGAACTGGCTTCGACTTATGGGATCATGTCACTGCCGACCGTCATTATGTTCCATAACGGTGAGCCCGTAGAGAAGCTGGTAGGATTAAGACCTAGAGAAGCATATGACAGAATGATCGAAAAATATCACATTAATGCCTAAATGATTAAAGCAAACAACGGGCTGTCCCTAATGGGCCGCCCGTTGTTCTATATTCGAAGGTTAAGCTAAGGCTTTAAAACAACCTTGATACAGTTTTCTTCCTTGTCATTGAATATTTTATAACCATGTTCCCCCTGATCCAGCGGCAAACGGTGCGTTATGATATCGGTCGGATCAAACCGGCCGGACCGGATTTGTTCATACAGCTCGGGAATCAAATGAATCACCGGCGCTTGTCCGGTTCTAATGTTGATATTCCGTTCGAACAGATCGCCGAAAGGAAACAGGTTGTATTTCAAGCCGTATACGCCCGTCACCTGAATGGTCCCCCCTTTGCGGACCACCTTGGTTGCCAGATTGAATGCGCTGAGCGAACCGCCTTGAAGTCGCCGTTGATTACGCTCCAATAAGCCGTTGGAACGATGTCGGACAGGAATAGCAGCTTCTCGTCATCCATTTCGGCATTCTCGGGAATGACGAAAGGAACAAAGTTTCCAAAAGGTACGCGCATTAATTCCGCCTGGCCGCCGGCATAATCCCCATAACGGGACGAATACCCGAAATATCCGCCGGTATCCCGGTTCTCATTCGCATTGTCGCATTGACTCTCAAGTTGATTTTTGCAGAAAAATCATTCCCCGCAAGCTACGTTGAAAGGAATAATGACCCGATCTCCTTTCTTCACGCGTGTCACTTCAGGACCTACGTCCTCTACAATTCCCATCGGCTCATGGCCGATTACGTAATCATCGTACATGCCGAGAATTTCCCCGTTATAAATATGCAGGTCAGAACCGCAAATGGCGGTCGAGGAGACTCGAACAACAATATCGTCTTTCTTTTGAAGCCTGGCATCCTCCACTTCTTTCACGCGAATGCTCTTCTTGCCTTGATAGGTTACCGCTTTCATGAACTCGCTCCCTTCTTGATTCGCGTTCATTGTAAGCACCTAAACCATATTGAAACGACCTAAGTACAAGAAAGAAATAAAAAAGGCCCCCGCGATCATATCGCAGGCAGCCTTTAAGTTATTTCAATGGGTTTAGCCTCATCCAATCTATCACTTACTCGTAGGTCGGCATTCCTTTTACTTGCTTTGCCAGTTCAATGTAGGGCCCGTCAGCCAGATTGTTAAAAGCCAAATGTGTGGCTCTTAAGCTTAGAAGCTGTTCCCCGGGACGTACCCCGAATTCCTCCCATGTCTGCAAAGGCAAACGGATGTAATGATCACTGGCCAGATAGGTCCAGCAGAACACCCGCTCTTTGAAGGTAAGCGTTTCCCCTGCTGGGATCGAAAAGCTTTGCAGCTGAGGCAAGCTTGCGAACACCTTCGCCAAAGGAGAATTGTCGATCAGTTCCTTGCAAACGACGCTGAATCCCTTCGCGGTATTGCGCCCTGACATGAGAATGACGTTCGAATTCGTTTGGATGTGATACTCCTGCAGGGCTTGATCCGGCAGGTAAAAGGATCCATCAGGAAGTATTTTGCTCCATGCGTAAAAATACTTCCCGTTTTTGGCGGTTACTGCCATTTCTTATCATCCCCCGAGAATTTTTACTAACCAATTTATTAGGTTAATCATCACTCAAGGAGTGGAATTGGTGATATGATATTCGTCACCATTCCATCAGAAATGGAAATATTTTGGATTATGTGTTTAAATCCTATGTGTTTAAATCCTCGGTCTTTTGGGACAAATAAATCTGATATATCTTTACGACTATAATTTTAAGCATCATATATACGGGAATCGCTAAGATCATGCCTAAAATTCCGCCGAAATCACCGGCGATCAAGAGCAGAACAATCGTCGTCAACGGGTGGATGTTGATCGTCTTTCCGTAAATATAAGGAGAAATCAGGTTTCCTTCAATCTGTTGTGCGATAAACACGATAATGATGACCCACAGGACCATGGACGGAGATACCGTAAACGCGACGATTACGCAAGGAATGGCTCCGAGCAGAGATCCGAAATACGGGATAAAGTTGAACAATGCTCCGACAATCGCCAATAGCAAAGGATACGGCAGACCGATCAGCCAAAAACCGAGGAAACTCATGACGGCCAGCACCACGGCGCTGATCATTCTTCCGGCGATGAAGCCCTTCAGCATCGTGTCGATATCATGGATCGTAATTTCCCCTTCACGGCGGAAGTTCTTCGGTACCATGCGTACCAGAGACGGAGTTACCCGATGATCTTCCTTCAACATATAGTACAACATGATCGGAACCGTACCGACGACGATGAAGAAATCATTCAGGAAGTTGAACACATGCGAGATGTAACCGGTAGCACTTTCAATTCCCGCGTTCACGTATTCCGTAATTTTATCCATCAGCTGCGTATCTTTATTGTCAAACATTGAAAAATAACGATTGTTGCGAATTTCGTTCATCTGACTTTGCAAACCGTCGATAAGCTGCGGCACGTTGTTGATGAATTCCGTGATCTGCTTCTGCAGCGGAGGCCACACGACCATCAGAAATATAGTGACAACTCCGGCAAACAGCAAATAAATAAACAGGATGGATAGGATCCGGTTCATTTTTTTACTTTCAAGAAACTGGACGATCGGCCTCAGCAAATAATATAAGAAGCCCGAAATCGTCAAAGGCACAATCAAAATCTGGACGAGCGTGGAGATCGGGTTAAAAATAAAATGAACCTTGTGAACCAAATAGATGATGGTCAGGACCATAATGGCTCCAAGGCATCTTCTGTAGAATGGTTTTTCCATCAATAGCGATCCCCCCTTTATTTAAATATAGGTCTGCCTTACTCTGCGAGCGTGTTCCGGGCAGCGTCCAACAGTTCGTCAAATCCGTCATCGTCCTGCTCGATCCATTCGTCGACAGCCATAAATTCCGCCTCAATCCCGGATTCCCGGGCATAATTCAGGCTGTAGTCCCATTCCTTGCCTTTTTTGCTGAAAAACGTGATTTCATAGGCGGCTTTATGTCCCTCCACTTCAAATATTGTTTTACCCAAAAAAGCTCCCTCATCATCTTTATGCATGTCCGCTTGCAAAATGTTCAACTTCATATCAGCCATAACTCCTTTTCCTGTAATTTCTCTTTAAATGTCGATCTAATTTAAGGTTTCTACTATAATGGTTGTTATTGAGGAAAGATGTAGCCAACCTTTATTGAAATATCGTACCATGTTTTACGTCAATAGCAAGATCATGTATGAGGTGAATAATCATTGTCAAAGCATCGCAGTAAAACCAGCAAGAAGAGGAAATCCAATCCGCTTACTCCGGCAAAAACACTATCATTTGGCTTCGGCATCATCATTATTCTGGGTACATTTCTGTTGTCCCTTGGCCCGGCGTCAGCCGACGGGCGCCCGATGAAATTGATCGACGCCTTCTTCATGGCAACATCGGCTACCTGTGTGACCGGGCTTGCCGTCGTTGATACGGGCACCCATTTTTCCCTCTTCGGTGAAATCGTAATTCTGACATTGACCCAGCTCGGAGGGCTCGGCTTCATGACCTTCGGCACACTGATCGCGCTGGCGTTCAACCGCCGAATTTCACTGCGGGAGAAGCTGGTGCTCCAGGAGGCGATGAACTATAACTCCATGGAAGGGCTAGTTACCCTGATCCGCCGGGTCATTACATACGCCGTTGTGATCGAAGGAACGGGCGCACTCCTGCTGGCCGCCAGATGGATGCTGGACATGCCTTGGCACAAGGCGTTGTATTACGGCATTTTCCACAGTATATCGATCTTTAATAACGCGGGCTTTGATTTATTCGGACCCCTTCACGGGGAATTCAGCGGTCTCTCCGAGTACTCCAACGACCCTTTCGTCAACGTCGTCTTAATGATTCTGATCGTTCTGGGCGGCATCGGGTTTATCGTGATATCAGATCTGCTTCACTATTCCCGTACCCGGAAGCTGTCCCTGCATTCTAAAGTCGTCCTTAGCATGTCCGCGTTCCTGATTATTGGCGGAGCTCTGATGATGTTCATCCTGGAGATGGGAAATCCAGCTACGCTGAAGCCGTTAGGCTGGGGGAATCAAATCATGACCTCCTTCTTCCATTCGATCAGTTCCAGATCAGGCGGCGTGAGTACGCTTAGTATGGCGGATATGCAGCATTCCACCCAGTTTATGTTCATCCTGCTCATGTTCATTGGAGCGGCTCCCGGCTCTACTGGCGGGGGAATCAAAGTTACGGTGTTCGCCGTTCTTCTCGGTGCGATGTATTCCATGCTCCGCGGCCGGGAAGATATCGTCTTGTTCCGCAGACGTCTTTCCAAGGGAGCGATTATGCGTGCGATCACCCAAACCTGGCTCGCCTTGTTTCTTGTCATCTTCGTGGCCATGGTGCTGTCTGCCATTGAGGACAGGGAATTCCTCCCTCTGCTGTTCGAAACCACCTCGGCGTTTGCAACGGCAGGGTTCAGTCTTGACCTGACTCCGCGGCTGACGGACACGAGCAAAGGCGTGCTTTGTCTGGTCATGTTCCTGGGCCGGGTCGGCCCGGTTACATTGGCGTATGCCCTGGCACCGAAATCGGAGAAAGAGCTATTCAAGTATCCGGAAGGAAAAATAACCATCGGTTAATTGGATAGTCTAAAAAAATCGTAGTATGATATATCAATAACCATTTTTTAGATTACGGAGGTAGGACAATGTCTGATTTTCAAGAAAAGCTACAGAAATATGCTGAGTTGGCTGTTAAAGTAGGTGCCAATGTTCAGCCCGGTCAAAACCTGATCGTAGTCGCCACAGTAGATTCGGTGGAACTTGTACGTTTGATCGTTAAGCAAGCCTATGAAGCCGGAGCAAGATTTGTAAAAGTCAACTGGAGCGACGACACCGTCACCCGGTTGCGTTATGAGCATGCGGCGGATGAATCCTTCCTGGATGATCCAAAATGGTACGCCGGAGAGATGCTCGAATATGTAGAAGGCGGCGCGGCTGTTCTTCACGTCATTTCCTCGGACCCCGACTTGCTGACCGGTATTGATCCGCAGCGGATCACCAATCATCAGAAAACTTACGGCAAAGCCATGAGCAAATATCGCGAGCTCCAAATGTCGGATAAGTTCAGCTGGTCTATCGTTGCCGTTCCGTCGAAAACTTGGGCGGCCAAAGTGTTCCCGGATCTTCCGGAAGCCGAACAGGTGAATGCTCTGTGGGAGGCGATTTTCCGTACCGTACGCATCGATCAGCCTGATCCGATCGGCGCATGGCGCGATCATATTGCAAATCTGAATGAGAAATCCGAATACCTGAATTCCAAAAAGTATAAGAAGCTTCACTATCTTGCACCAGGAACCGATTTGACGATCGAACTGCCCGAAGGGCATATCTGGGTCGCTGCAGAGAGTATCAATGCCCAAGGCAACACATTCCTGGCGAACCTCCCGACCGAAGAAGTGTTTACGGCACCGCTGAAAACCGGTGTCAACGGTACCGTATCTAGCACGAAGCCGCTTAGCTATAATGGAAACATCATCGATAAGTTCAAACTTACGTTTGAAAACGGCCGTATCATTGACTTCTCTGCAGAGGTGGGAGAATCCACGCTCAAACAGCTCGTTGAGCTGGACGAAGGCTCGCATTATTTGGGCGAGGTCGCCCTCGTGCCGCACGGTTCGCCGATTTCGCAATCCGGCATCTTGTTCTATAACACTTTGTTCGACGAGAATGCATCCAACCATCTGGCGATCGGCAATGCTTACGCCTTTAACCTGGAAGGCGGAAAGTCTATGACTCGCGAAGAATTGAACAAGCATGGATTGAATGCCAGCTTTGCGCATGAGGACTTTATGGTCGGTTCCGCGGAAATGGACATTTTCGGGGTAACGGGCGACGGCAAAGAAGAGCAAATTTTCAAAAAAGGAAACTGGGCGTTTTAATAAGCTCTCACTTTATTTATTCACGAATAAGAGCACCCCGCCGAAGATCGGCGAGGTGCTCTTTTGTTCTGATGCAGCATTTAGTTGTGCTTATGAAGATAAATCCAATAAGCCAACCAGGAGCAGAGCTATAATTAAAATAGAACCGCCATAAATGAGCGTCAGTTTAATCAGATTCTTTTTCGTCCGCTTGTCATAGTCGGGATTGCCTGTTCGATTCTCCTTGGAATTTCCGATAATTAGCGTACCTGCCGCGGCAATAGCCACAAGCGCTACAATAACGATATACAGCCACATTCCTGCTTCTCCCCCTTCATTTCATTTCTTCCCTGCTGTTATTCCTTTTCCGGCAATCCCAGCGGATTTGAATTTACCCGCTTGATCAATACGGCAGCCGTGCTGAATATCACCAGCGCCCCAATAAACCCTGCGAGAAGCCAAGACGAAGCGCCTGCTCCTCCCAGGTCCATGCTCTTCCCCATCAACAGCGGGAGTACCGCGCCCCCGATGCCGCCGGATGCGATCAGCAGACTCGGTGTCGTTTCCTCCGAACCCGGCAGCATCTTGTTAGCGAACACCAAAGCGATGGAGAACAATCCGGACATAAACAATCCAAGCAGCAGAATCAAAGCGATCAGACCGGTTAATCCCCCGACGAGCGCAAAGCACGAAATCAGAAAGAAACTGATCAAACTCCCGCTAATGACATATCTGCTGTAGGATATTTTTTCCGCAATGATTCCCGCGAACAGTCTGCCTACCGTCATGGCGATCCAGAACAAAGTGACGCTGAGCGCGGCCGTCGCTTTATCCGTCCCTACCTTCTCAATCAGCATCGATGGAAGGAAATTGACGAAGCTCATCTCTGTCCCCACATAGAGGAAGAAGAACAGGATGAAGACAAGGAGCATCAACCCTCGGCTGCCTTGATATTGGCGAAGCAGGCTTCCTTTTTCTTTGCGTCTCTCTTCCCTGGCATTTAATACGGCGTTCAATTCTTTGAAATTCCCTTTCCCCCACGCCAGCAGCATCACGAAAGCAAGTGTGCTGACCAACAGAAAGGAATACCGCCACATTTCCGCCCGGATGAGCCACCCGGCTACAAGCGGCATCAGAAGCGCTCCAACCCCGAAAAAGACTTCAAGCCGGCTCATCGCCACTGCCGTCCCCTCCGTAACGGCTACCAGAATAAGTGTTCCGATGACGGCCTCAATCATTCCGAAGCCGAAGCCGGCAACCGCGCCGACCGCGTACATCCATTCCCACGGCGGGAGCAGAGTGTATACCAGTTCGGCAACGAATAACATGCCTGTGGCAATCAGCAGCCCGTTTCGCTTTCCGAATTTTCCAATGAGCAAGGGAGAAAGAAGCACTCCGATCAAAAAGCCGGTAAACTGTGCAAAAATCAGGGTCCCCCCTGCGCTGTAATCCTTGCCGTAATGCTCAAGCAGATTAGGCATAATCGATCCTACGACCACATGAGCCAGTCCGATCAATAAATAGGCCCAGCAACCGAACCACATCAACCTCTTCATTAAAACTCCTCTCATGATGCCAAGACCGCGTCTTTCATTCAAGCATCCTTACTTGAAGTAATTACAGTTTTAAGTATTAACTCCATTGTAAGATAAAGTCGACATTGCGTCACCCTACTTCATTCCGGGGTAAAGCATACATAGGCGATTGAAAGAACTTGGCCTATTTTCAGAAGGAGGGAAAGTTCATGAGCCATCTGACAAACGAACAGCTGACGAAATTAAAGGAATCTCTTCAACAGGAGAAGAGCGATCTCGAGAGACATTTTAGTGCGGACGGCAATGCCCAAGGTCAGGAAGAGTCGCTGCGGGTTTCGACGGGAGAATTGTCTGCTTACGACAACCATCCTGCCGATGTCGGGACGGAAACATTTGAACGAAGCCGCGACATGGCGGTTGATGATAACTTGGAAAGACGACTTGAGGAAATAAATTCGGCATTGGACCGGATCGAGGATTCCAGCTATGGACAATGCGCCGTATGCGGCCGGGACATCCCTTACGAGCGTCTGGAGGCGGTTCCCTATACGGCTTATTGCGTGGAACATACGCCGGAACGGAACGTATCCGACTACCGGCCTGTAGAAGAAGATGTCATCACTCCGCCCCCTAAGGGAGCCGGGGAAAACAGGCAGCGGGATGCCGGGAATTTTGATGACGCGGAGGCCTGGCATACTTTGGAAAAGTACGGAAATTCCGATTCCCCCGCTATGGCCGCTAAACGTAACCCAACCGATTACGATTCCTTAACGGTTGAAGACGACTGATCATTTATATAAGCCTTTCCTGCACTAATAATAGAACGTTAAATATCAAGGGTGTTCTCCTTCGGGGGGACTCCCTTATTTCACGTTATCATGGAAAATCATTCCTTTCGCGTCCGGCTTATAGTAAAATCGAGATATTGGCTTTTTAGATTCATGCGCCTTAACGGCAAGAGAGGGGAGAACCATGCCGGAACGGTTAGAATGGCTGCTCGGAGCCGACTATCATCACCTGTCTGAGACCATTCAGGAAGATGTCTACTATGCATTTTACGATCTTGTTTATGGGGCGATTTTTTACCTGGTAAAGGATCATCAGGCTGCCGAGGATATAATTCAAGAGGCATTTATTAAAGTTGTCACGAAAAAACCTGAATTTGAAAGTGTCAGCGGAATGAAATCATGGATGAAAACCGTAGCACGCAACACGACGATTAATTATTTTAGAAAAAATAAAAAATTTCGTAACCACTTGGACGTGGAACGTGTTTATATGGATATAGAGCCTATTGGTCCTATGGTCCCATCCGTAGAGCAGACGGTTGAAATCAAGATGATGGAGGAAGCCATCCTCTCTCATCTGAGTAAGTTGAAGCCGGAATACCGCCAATTGATGGAATTGCGTTGGAAGCAAGGCTTAAGTTATAAGGAGATTGCAGAGCGGCTGGATCTTTGCGAGAATATCGTCAGACAGCGTCTATTCCGAACCCGGGAAGGGATCAAGAAAATGCTATACAGAGAGTGGGGTGGCGACTATCAAAAACGAGAAAATGGAACATCAAAAGTATCCCGATGAGTTTGAAGCCCTATTTAATGATGCATTTGATAACGCCATTGAGTCACTTCCCTCTTATTCCGAATCCGATCGCCGCAAATCCTGGGAACAAGTTCAGAAGAAGCTTAACCGGAAACGGACCCGTTTAAATAGACGCCGTAAAGCTCAGTTGTTCGGTATTGTAGCTGCATCCATGCTTTTGGGGGCCGCTTTGTTTAGTCCTCCGTTAGTAACGAAGGCCATCTCCCCTATTTTTCAGGAGCTCAAAAATCTGGGCAGCGGGATGTCGCAAATGGTGTTCGGCAATGGACAGCCGCAAGCGGATCCATCAATGGCCAAGACACCTCCTCCGCCTGAAGATTTCACTGAGGATGAACTCAGAGAAATGAGCAAAGAGGTACACCTTGTCGATGCGGGGACTTATGAAACGGTAAAAATGGACATGGAGGACGCCCGCGATACACTCGCCTTCTCTCTTCCCCGGATTACCAACATTCCGGAAAGATTTACTTTGGAATCACTCGAGGTGGTCATTCCGTCCGGAACGCCGGAAGACCCGAATACCTTCGGAAAGAGCGCTCACCTGCTCTACCGAACCGAAGACGGCCAAATACTCAGATTGACGTTCGATCTGTTGATGAATAACGAAATCCTGTCAACGATGAGTAAGGAAAATACCGAAGAGGTTGAACTGAATAATGGAAATATAGCGTTTATCAGCAGCGGAGACATGAGCGAAATCAATATGATGCTCGGGAATGTATATTTTAATGTGATCGGCAATGTGGACAGGGATGAAATTCTTGCGATCGCTAACGGGTTGAACCAATAAGTAATCATTGGATGTAAAAAAGGCGGGTAGTCCTTCAAAGGGCTGCCCGCCTTGCATGTTTCTTTTATGTTTATGCGCCGGCTTCCTCGATCGGAATAAACTGCTGTTTCAGCAGCTTGACGCGTGAAATTCTCTTGTTGTCGGTCTCCTCCACCACATATAAATAGCCATCGTATTCCACGGTTTGCCCGACTTGCGGCGGAAGAATTTCAATTCGGGAATACAGCCACCCGCCGATCGTGTCGTAATCGTCGGAATCCAGTTCAAAACCGAACCGGTCGTTGATGGATTCGATCAGCATCAGCCCGTCGATGGAATAGGCATTCTCATCCAGCTGCTCGATGCCCGGTCGCTCCTCATCGAATTCATCCTGGATTTCGCCAACGATCTCTTCGACGATGTCTTCCAGAGTGACCATGCCGGAAGTGCCTCCGTATTCATCGATCAAGATGGCGATCTGGGTTTTCCCCCGCTGCATCCGCTTCATCAAATCGCTGATCTGGATCGATTCGGGCACAGCCATGATGGGCCGTAATAGATCTAGGTAATCCGAGGTATTCGAACGGATTAAATCTTTAATATGAATGAATCCAATAATATGATCCTTATCGTTACTGCATACAGGATACCTCGTCCTGGTGCCTTCCAAAGCGATCGTCAGATTTTCGTCCAATGAATTCTGAGTATAAAGGCAGATCATTTCCGTCCTTGGGATCATAATCTCCCTCGCCGTTGTGTCGGCGAACTCAAAAATATTGTCAACGAGCGACATTTCCGTACTATCGATAAGGCCGCTTTCTGTGCTCTCCTTCATCATCACACGGATTTCTTCCTCGGTATGCAGGGAATCCTGCTCGGACACCGGAGCAATGCCGAACAATCTCAGCAGTCCGGACGACAGTCGATTTAGCGTCCATATGAAGGGGAACATCAGCTTATAGAACATTCTCATCGGCCTTGCCGACAAGAGAGTAATTTGCTCCGCTTTGCGTACGGCAATCGTTTTGGGCGCGAGTTCGCCGAGTACGATATGCAATACGGCAATCAGCAAGAAGGAAACAAACAATGATACAATATGCACCGGTTTATCGCCAAACCCCGCAAACACGAATAACGGATTCAGGAGCCGGGCTACGACCGGTTCGCCAAGCCATCCCAGGCCAAGAGAACAAAGTGTGATTCCAACCTGACAAGCGGATAAGTAACCGTCAAGGTGATTCAGCAAGCTCCTCACGATAACAGCATTTTTTCGTCCTTCTTCGACTAAGGCATCGATTCGGCCGCTTCTGATTTTTACGATTGCAAATTCAGCAGATACGAAAAATCCGTTCAGCAGGACCAGTAACAGCATCAGTCCTATAGAAAAAAGACTCGGTAAAGGGTCAGTCAATACGTTTCCTATTCGCCGCAATCAGTGCGGTGAATAGGTGCACCTCCTTCGCGGTTTGAAATGATATTGATGTCTGATTTCGAAATATATCGTCAACTTCCCAATGGATTCATCTCCTTGTCAGATCATTAATTTAGCCTCTAAACAACCTCAACAAATGAAACAACTTTGGTGAGTGTATTACTATTAATTATATAATTATACACTACACAGTCAAACCCCGGCGTATGCCAAGGAAACAGGCTGGGTTACGCACTTTTTTTGATTTGACGCGAAATAGGGCCTCCAGTATGAAGGCCCCATCATATTACAAATTATCTCCGGTTTGTCGGCGGGTTCCCGATCGTGCCCGGGTATTGATACACCAGCGGCTGATCGAACGTAGCAAAGTCCAGATTGACCATCAGCAGAATGGTGCGCACGCCTGTATTAGGATCACTGATGATGATATGGTCACGGCCGGCCGCCTCAAGTACGCCCTTGAAGATTTTGGCGTTCCACTCGGAATTGTTCTCGTATGTCATGTAGAAAGTGCCTACTTTGCCCAGGTTCAAACGAAGTATGTTCTCGATAAACGACTGTTCACTCGACGGGAACTGTACCGGCACCACGGTTCCGGATGGTGTCATCGGACTGCCACTCGGAACTTGAGGCGGTTGGCCGCCCATAGTTCCTGTTCCCGATGGATAAGTCCCGGATGGAGTTCCTCCTCCGATATGGTATGTGACCGGCCGATAAGGTTGATTAAACATGGAAATAATTCCTCCTCAAAATGATCTTACTTATGTTCTTTGAATATCCTAAAGGGCGGAGCGTCGCTGTTTCCTCAATACACGGCCGGGCAATCTTCCCCGCTCGGGGCAAAGAAGCAGTGCGCCTTGAATCGTCCGGTGTTAGTCTGATCATACCAGGTGTCCGGGCAATCCCCAGCAGGTCTGAAGAACCAAAGAGCATTGGATGCAGGCCATATCTTCTCGCCGTTGATTACGCGCTGGGCGAGTCGAATATCGCGTTCCCGGGCCTTTTGATAAAAGTAACCCTTCTGCGTTGCTTCAAAGCCGCCCGGCGATTGGAACACCATGTCGTTCATGTTTCTTATGTTCTTGAAATCCAGACAACCTCCGAGAATCCGGTTGACCCCGACGTTGCCGACCATCAGCATGCCTTGCTCGCCTTCTCCCTCGGCTTCCGCCCGCATAAGCCGTGCAAGAAGTTTGACATCCTCGGAATTAGTTCTAATAACTGCCAAATTCCGTTCCCCCCTTTCCTCTCTTCTCAACGCTATATCCTATGTGCTAATGCCTATCTTGGTGCAAACACCCAACAAATTGACCAGGCTGTCAAGGAAGAAATCGCATTACAGCTATGAAGGCGGTTGCAATTTTGAATATTTAGTGACCGTTTCTATGGACGCGCTTACATGAATAGCATATACTGATAAGGAATAAGGATTTTCCTTTTAGGAGGTTCTCCCATGAAAATCGCAATCATTGGCGGCGGTTTGGCCGGCTTGACGGCTGCCGCATATCTTTCCGACAGCCCGGACACCGAAGGCACGGTGTTTGAACGCAGTCCGCAGTTGGGCGGGCGCGCATTTACTTATGAGAAATCCGGTTTTACGCTCAATTATGGAGCACATGCGGTTTACGGCATCGACAGACATACCTTGCAGCATATGGAGGAAGAGCTTGAGCTTAAATTCCAGAGCAAGCAAGTGGATAAACGGAAGGTCGTATATGCCAAGCATGGTAATTTGACACCCGCTCCGCTAGATTTCGTGAATATTATGAAGACCGATGTGCTGACCACGATGGAAAAAGTAAGATTCGTAGCGGAAATTGCCGCAGTAATCGGAAACATTCACCAACTGAAGCACTACCGGACACTCGGAGAATATTTGGATAAATCCAATGCCTCCTCCGATGTCAAGGAATTATGGGAGCATCTGGTGAGCTCGAACTTCTTTATTACGCCGGATGACGCTCGCAAGGTGTCAGGGGAAGTGATTGCCGATTACTATCACAATCTGTTTCTCTCCAGTAAACCGGTCAACTATATTCTCGGCAGTTGGGCGACGATTACGGAACAGCTGGTTCAAAAGATCAATGACAATGAGAAATGGGATATTGCGGTTAAAGAACCGGTTGAATCGATTGTAATGGAGAATGGGAAGTTTATTTTGAAGACCAAAACCCGGGAAGCCCTGGAGTATGATCAGGTTATATTTGCAATGCCTGTCCAACAGGTATACAAATTGCTGGAATCCTCCCCTTGGGCCGGGGCTCTGGAACCGTTTAAGGACAATTCATGCACGGAGGTCCTCGTCTATGACGTAGGCTTCTCCAAAGTAGTTGCCCGTCCATTCCACTATATCAGCGATATGGACAACAAAGTATTTATAAGCGACGTGTCGGCTACCGACTATACGGTCGTTCCAGTAGGCGGACAGCTTCTGCAAGGGATCGCCTATTTGAATGACGATTTCCAGGATGAGGATCAGAAGAAAGAATATCTGGAAAGTAAAACTCAGCAAATGGAAGCGTTATTCGATACTTATTATCCGGATTGGCGGGAACATACGGCTGTAAAACGCGTTTCTAAGAAAGCCATGGTGTCGAGTGTCAAGAACATCCACACCAACAAGCTGCTCCCAAGCAAACTGCCGGGCGTTCCGTTCCTCTTCTGCGGGGACGGCTGCGAAGGCAAAGGCGAGCTCGCTGAACGGGCTTTCTCCAGCGGGCGTGCCGCTGCTCAAATGATGCTGTCCGATAAAGTTAAGACTAAGGCACTGACGCATTGATCTAGCATTCATCATCTTTCAAACAAAAAGAGCTGTCCGATGGACAGCTCTTTATTATTTTATGGGAAGCCCGTTAATAATGGCGATACTCCTGAAGCGAGGCCCGATATGTTTTGCTTAGGCGTTCAAAGCCCAGGTAACGGCTGCCTTGAAACGTAAGCTTCCCCTCATCCCCTTCCGAGCATTGGCCATACTCTTGCCCGCTCACACCAAATTCCATCCGGTCCCCGCTCTCGACTTCAAAGGTAATGTAATACTTGCTGTCCGAACGGTTTACGGAGATATCCGTATCATGCCTGTGGGAGACCTCGGTCCGTTTACCGACGATGACAGACGAAACACTAAGCACCGGTTGCCGGTTATTGGTCCAATGCCGTTTGATGCCGCCTGCTGCCGTTAAAGCAATGATCCCGAGAATAACAGCAACAAAAACCGGGAAAGCCGTATTCATCACCCCGAACATTTCCATCCAAGATTGCACGCTTCTCCCTCCTTAACAAGCATCGGTCTATTACGATAGCCTGACTGCCTCCCCTTCTCTCCTATGTATATGCCGTCCAAATCAAAACTTGTTATTCCGGCCCCTGTGAAAATATGCCACCCTTGTCCCTATATTTTGGACATTCCTCTATATGCATGAAAAAACAAATAACCTTCGGTTCCTGGGCAGAACCGAAGGTTATTTAGATGATGAGGAAGCTATTGTATCAGGCATAATAGAATTGAAGCAATTCGCGGGTTTCATGAACACCCTCTGTTTCCATCTCGTTAAGTCCTTGCTCCGCCCAGCAAGCTTGGCAAGCTTCCTCGGTCATGCACAGATGAGCGTCGTCGCAAGTGTAGCAAAGTTGGAGGAAATTGCGGGTTAAATTCTCAGCGTTCATAGTTTTCATTTTGGCTCACTCCTAATGGTTTGTTTTTGATTTGTTTGGCTTGAATGTGTTTCCTTCTTACAAGTTAAATATATCACAAAGTTTAATTAGTGCACGTGATAAATTTCACAAATTAATGAACATCGTATTTTCCCCTCTTTGTCGTCGGGCACCAAAATAAAAAAAAGCCCGTCAGCACGCCTCTTAGAGTACGTGCCAACTGGCTCCGCCGTCTTGGGTTTGCAAGAGCAGCGATCGTTTTTTGTCGCTTTTTTCTACGAGTAACCAGCCCACCTTAGGAGAGAAGAACTGAATCTTTACCACTTCGGGATAATCGGCTAGCACTTCCTTCAATTTTACGTTCTCGGGAAACAATGTCCAGCTCTTTCCTTGATCCACGGTATGATACAAGGTTGCGTTTTGAATCGCCCACCCTTCCATAGGATTGAGGAAAGTCATCGATAGGTGAGCGTCGTTCCCGTCTCTCCAAGGCAAGCCAAATGGCGAAAGCAACCAACTCTTACCGGAATCCGAGGAAAAGTAACCGTTATATTTGACCGCCTCTTCCCGTTCGCAACCAATGGAGATCCAACCGGCAGAGCCGCTTCCGTTAAAAAAACTCGGAGCCCCTACTGAGAAACGACTGCAGGTACTAAATTTATCTTTTTCAAAAAAACCGTTATCTTTTGTCCACTGACTTCCGCCGTTTGTTGTTACATATAAAGCGGGCAGCCCGGCTTCGATCATCGTGATATATCCGTTAGTTTTATTTGTAAAAATCATTCCGACCGGATTTCCAAGCTTAGGCAGTGTATGATCGATGGATGACGTATCCGTCGGAAGAATTGGCGTGCTCATTATTTTGGTCCAAGTGGCCCCGCCGTTAGTGGTTGAATACAGCGCTTTGGCTTCACTGCTGTCCGGACCGTTACCGACCGTCAGAATCCAGCCGCGGTCCTGATCCAGGAAGTAGATGGAAGCCACATCATCCGCTTCGGGCAGTGAGGCCATCTTCCAGGTTAAGCCACCGTCACCTGTCCGCAGAATGATCGCTTCCCCGGAACCGAGCGAATCCCGGACGATCCAACCATGCTCCGCATCGACAAAAAACAAGTCGGTGCCGTATTCCGGATTATTCGGAAACTGGACCGATGCGGACGGCGATATATTAGTCCACGTTTTGCCGCTATCCTGAGTAACATATAACCGAAGCTCACTGCGGGTTGAACCCCAGGCCAGCCCTTTTGAGGCGCCTAGCAGCCGGAAATCGGTGAGCCGGGTTTGAATCTGATATTTCTTTCCTTCTTCAGCCGCTGGAAGAGAAGCGGATGAGTTGTTCACCGATGACTCCGGATTGATAACGGTCAGTGTCTGTCCTTCTTCAATCATCTCTTCCTCTTGCTGAGCAGGCTTATTGTTCGCCGGCAGGTGCCCCGAAGAGCAAGCAGTCAGCAGCAAACCCGCCATGACGGCGCATCCTGCCGCTTTGTACCACCATCTCACCAAGGAACCACCTCTCTTTCAAGAATCTCGCAGATTATTTTAATTATACCATAGGAAGAATCGTAGATTACAAACGCTGGTCCTTCGCAAAGTTCACAGAGAAGTGCTGGTCCGGCTTGTAGACCGCGAAGGAATACCCCTTCTTCTGCAAATAACTTATGATTTCTGGCAGAGCCTGTACCGTTTGCGATTTCTCATGCATCAGAATAACTTCGGTATCCCGGTGAACCTGTCTCTTAACCTCTTTGATGATACGATCGGGCTTTCCTGTATAGCTCCAATCTTTGGAATCGACAGTCCAGTCCCACATTTTAAATTTGGCAGCCGCAATGTCGTCTCGGAATTTCTCTCCGATTTCCGGCTTGCTTCCGTAAGGCGCCCGGATCAGCCACGGTGTGGTCCCTGTGATCTTTTTGATGAGAGCCTGTTCCTGCTTGAACTCCTTGATAAATTTCGCCGAGTTACCGCTTTGATATAACTTCTTCTTATCATGGGTCATACTGTGCAAGCCGACATAATTGCCATTTTCGGCCGCGTTTTTAACAGCTTTCTCATTCCCGTCCAATTGTCTTCCGATCATAAAAAAGGTGGCATGGATTCCATTTTGATTCAATATATCAACGATTTGATTCGTATATTTGCTTGGCCCATCGTCAAAGGTGAGATAAATGACTTTTTGGGCTGTAGCTTTATCGGTTTTTACTGCCGGTTTGTCTGGTTTCTCTTCCCCTTTTGACTCGGTCGTTTTGCTTGGGGGCAAGCTCTGGTCGTTCTTCTCTATAGTGGCAGGAGGTTCCTTATCGTTCGGAATGGAGTTTTCTGATGCTTCGGGAACGCTTGAGCTTTCCCCTTCAGAAGCTGGGTCTTGTATAGTATCAACACCTTCGCCGCTTACTTGTCCCTCTTTAATAGTCGGACTCTCGGCAGAGCCTGCATATTTAGGCGTCACTACGGCCGCTGAGCCATAGCCGGCACTTTTACCCTGAATAACTGTCGTCGCCGCAAAAGCCGATAAGACTAATGAGGCGGAGGACAGTACCAATGCAGCGATAACCATGGATTTCATTTTACGGGTTGACTTCTTCTCCTGGTTGCGTCTGGATTGCTGCAATTTTTGTTCCTCTTCAATTCGGCTTATGTAAGACATTAAATTTCACTTATCCTCTCTCTATTAATACTACTAGAATAATATAAAAGAGAGTCCGGCGTCCTTACAGAATGGTTACATCTGAGGTTACAAAGTACTCATAATCCACTTTAGTTTACATAATAACTATTATGGATCATATTTTCTTGATAGTCTCTCACAAGTTTTATGAAAAAAATGATTATTTCATGTTTTACTTTAAATTTTGAGTGTTTCATGTACAATGTAGGGAGTAATAAGTACATATCTGCTAACACTACTAGCGGAGCTTTGATCTTTATGCCTAGGGATCCCCTAAAATTGGTTATGGGATCTACACTATACATCGCTTAGGCAGGAAAAACTAACTTTTAAGGAGATGAACTAATGAAAACTCAATTGCGTTCCAGTAGAGTCGTTATTATCGGGACCGGGGCCGTAGGCGCAACAACTGCCTATACATTATTGCTTCGGGAACGCGTATCCGAGCTCGTATTGATTGACGCCAACAAAGACAAGGCGCTTGGTGAAGCCCTGGATATGAACCACGGCCTTCCGTTTACAGGCGGTGTGAAGCTCTGGGCGGGTGACTATAGCGATTGCGCCGACGCCGATGTGATCGTCATTGCTGCCGGTGCCTCCCAACGTCCGGGTGAAACCAGAATTGATCTGCTTAAAAGAAATGCAGGCATTTTCGAAACCATCATCCAGAACATCGTAAAATATAATGATCACGCCATCATTTTGGTAGCGACGAATCCGGTCGATATTTTATCTTATGTAACTTTGAAAAAGAGCGGCTTCCCTTCGAACCGAGTCATCGGATCCGGCACACTGCTCGACAGCGCTCGTTTCCGGTATCTGATCGGGCAAAACAAAAAAATCAACCCGCGCAGTATCCATGCGCATATTATCGGCGAGCATGGCGACTCGGAACTTCCGCTTTGGAGTCTTGCGAATGTCGCTGGTATCGATCTTGAATTCTCCGATCAGGACCGTGAGAATATTTTCAACAGCACAAAAAATGCCGCTTACGAAATCATCAACGCCAAAGGAGCTACTTTCTATGCGATTGCTCTGGCGTTGGACCGGATTATCACATCCATCCTGCAGGATGAAGGATCGGTTCTTAACGTTTCCACCCTGCTGGAGAACTACAACGGCGTTTCCGATGTGTATCTCGGAGTACCAAGCATCGTTGACCGTAGCGGTGTTCGTGAAGTGCTTGATCTCAAACTTAGCGATCAGGAACTGGTCCAGTTCCAAAATTCGGCGAACAAGCTGAAATCGGAAATTGCCAAACTGGAGCTTTAAGCAAATTGGAGACGCCCCTAATGCTAGGGGCGTCTTTTTTTAAAGTAACTAGCTTAGACAAACGACATGATTAATAGATTACGATATTCCCGTCCCTTTCACGTTCTTGACGGCCTACCAGACGGTTAATTGCTTCAATGTAAGCTTTGGCGCTGGCCTCGATAATATCGGTGCTCACGCCTCTTCCCGATACCGTAACCTCACCCTGTCTCAGCACAACATGCACTTCTCCCTGGGCGTCTGTTCCCTGCGTAACGGAATGAATCGAGTACTCTTCCAGTTCCGCCTGGATACCAATAACTTTGGATAACGCTTGGTACACTGCGTCAACCGATCCGTTGCCTACAGACGCTTCATCGGCAATAGTACCGTCCTGCCTAATGATGCGTACCGAAGCGGTAGGTATCGATCTGTTCCCGTAGGAAACCTGTATGCTGTCCAGGACAAAGAATTTCGGTCCCTCCGTCATATTATCATCCAGCAGTGCACGGATATCTTCGGAGAGAACGTTTTTCTTCCGGTCAGCCAGCTCTTTAAACTTGGCAAAAGCGATGTTAAGCTGCTCTTCATCCAACGAATAGCCGAGATCGATGAGCTTTTCCTTGAAGGCATGGCGGCCCGAATGCTTGCCCAGCACAAGCTTGCTGGAGCTGGCGCCAATCGTCTCCGGGGTAATGATCTCGTACGTACTGCGGTTCTTGAGCATTCCGTCCTGGTGAATTCCCGATTCATGCGCAAATGCGTTAGCGCCGACTATGGCCTTGTTCCCCGGCACGCTCATGCCGGTCATTTTGCTGACCATCCGGCTGGTTTGATAGATCTCTCCGAGATTTAAGGTCGTTTTCGCTCCGTAATAGTCGCTTCTTGTTTCTAGTGCCAGAGCCACCTCCTCGAGACAGGTATTACCTGCACGCTCACCTATGCCGTTGATCGTTCCCTCGAACTGGTCCACTCCATTCGCGATGGCTGCCAACGTATTAGCCGTAGCCATGCCGAGATCATCGTGACAGTGAGTGCTGAGCTGAATTTTCTCGATGCCCGGTACATTCGCTTTAATCGTTTTGAACATTTCCCCGAATTGCTCCGGTGTCGCAAATCCGACCGTATCCGGTAAATTTACTACCGTCGCCCCGGCTCGGATCGCCATCGCCGTCATTTCGCACAAAAAGTCGACTTCAGTCCGGCTGGCATCCTCAGCGGAAAATTCGACCTTGTCAAAAAACTTCCGGCCGTACCGGATCGCGGCTTCTGCAGTTTCCATCACTTTTGCTTTGTCCATGCGCAGCTTGTATTCGCGATGAATCGGCGAGGTAGCCAGCACCAGATGCAGGCAAGGATCTTGAGCATCCTTCAGCGCCTCGACCGCCGCATCGATATCTTTCGTATGACAGCGGGCCAAGCTGAGCAAGGTTGCATTCTTAACTTGCTTCGCCACCTCCCGGATGCTTTGCAAATCTCCGGGCGAAGTTGCGGCAAAGCCGGCTTCGATCCGGTCGACGCCAAGCCGCTCCAGTTGAAGGGCGATCGCCACCTTTTCCTCGATGGTCAAACTGACGCCTGGTGATTGTTCTCCATCCCGCAAAGTCGTGTCAAACACATAAATTTTCCGCATACTTAATCCCACCTTCTCTGAAATATTGAAAAAACCTCTTCCGCCCTGCTGCAGCCAATTCAACTGCAACAGGGGCGAAAGAGGTTACTTTCACGGTACCACCCTGATTTTACCGCCAACATATCGGCGGCCTTAACGAAAATCGCGCGAAAAAAGCACGGTTTCCAGTACGATAACGGGTACGACCCGGCGTTCCTTAGTCATGCAACTGTAGCACGATTCGGGAATGCAGCTCCAAGGCGAGTCGGCAACGGGATTAAGACGGCGATTTCAGCTGGTACGCCGCTCTCTGGACATAAGGGCCCGTTTGGCCTGCTCCTTTTCATTGCTTGCAATATAAAAAATAAAATCATAAGAAAACTAAAAACCCCTTTCATCCCGCACGCCAAACGGCGTACTTTAGGGACGAAAGGGGTTATCTTCCGTGGTACCACCCATGTTCACCATATCATTTGAATCTGAATATGGCCTCATTGTCAAAAGGACTTGGTCCATTTGACGCGCACGATAACGGATGCGATTCCGGCGGTCCTTATTCCTACGTTCAGAAATCGGGACAACGGCTCCAAGGCGAGTCGGCACTCGGGATTAAGACGGCGATTTCAGCTGATACGCCGCTCTCTGGACATAAGGGCCCGGTATGGCCTGCTCCTCTTCACTGCCTGTAACGTTAATAAAAACTTGGTGTTATTATATGCCGGTTTTTTTACAATAGTCAACACCGAGTAGAGAAATGCTGCTGAAAATTTATATAAAGACCGTAGAATAGGAGTTTATTTTAATAATTCATGTGATTAATGGATAATAGTTAATAGTATTAATTATAGATGATTAATGTGATTAAAGAAATGCCGTTTCGTCTAATCCCTCTTAACTCGTTCACGCTTCTAACGAGCATACCCCGGGTGTTACAAGGAGCTACTGATTTTATTGATCGCATTTCGAGTGCTCGAGTAGCTCTCCGATTCTAACGAGCGCACCATAACAATCACAAGCAGCTTTCTGCTAATAACAAACTCCCACAAAGTACTCCGAACTGTTCCCTGCTTTTATTAAATCCATTTCATGTGCATAAAAATAGCTCCTATTTCTATCGAGCCTTCTCCAGTTGCTGCGAGTTGGTTCCTGCTTAAGTTACTAATCAAAAGTACAACGACGAGTGTCTCCTGCTTATAACGAGTTATAACGAGCCTTCTGGTGAACAAACGAGCACCCCTTCAAGTGCTAACGGACATATCGGCCCTTATTCGACCAATATTTCGCTATTTTTTATTTTAACGGACACCGAGGACCTTAAATGGCGGATTTGCTGAGTGATAGGTCTGTTTTTAGAGAAATAACGTCCTGTATGTCCGTTAGATTGTTACCAAGGCTGTTTTGCTCTAAATAACGGCTGTAGTGTCCGTTAGAATTCTCGAACCACTCTCGACCCTTACACTACATTCTTCACGCTCCTCCATCCCATCACACTATTCATCCGCAAAAGTACCACACGAGCACCTCTAAAGTTCTAACGGACACAGCGACCCTTAATCAACCAACATTCCGCTTTTTTTAAAACTTAACGGACACCATGGACCTTAATCGGCCGATTTGTCGAGTGATAGGCCTGTTTTGGGAGAAATAACGGCCTGTATGTCCGTTAGATTGTTAAATATGCTGTTTTGATCCCAATAACGGCTGTAGTGTCCGTTAAAACTCTCGCCCAACACACAACACACTACGCGCTACTCTCTCCTATCACACCATAAGCCGCCACCTAGCCTGCCACAGCATAAGTTTCGCATGGATTAACATATAACATGTCGGTCACCTAAGCGCCTTAACTCTATTGCCGTTCAACTCTGTTTACTAAGAACTTTGCAAAGATACACATCGTTTCCTTCAGCTGTAAATTACGTTAACAAGGAAAAGAACCCAAAGCGCTGGCTGAGGGTTCTCCCTAATTAAGTTCACATAACATTTATTACGGTACAGGACTATTATTATTTCCTTCTACCTTACATCTATCTTAATGCCCACTCCCTGCCTGATCGACATGCTTCACATGATGCTGGTTGGCCATAATGAGGACCACAGACAATAGTACAAAACCCGCGCCGACTACAAAAGGAATATGCGGGTTAAACCATTCCGCCAGCTTCCCTGCCAGAAAAGGAGCGATCGCACCGCCAAGGAAACGCAAGAAGCTATAAGCAGCCGAAGCCGTGGAGCGTTCTACAGGTGAAGCGTTCATTACCGCCGCGGTGATCAGGGTATTGTTATTTCCAAGCAACGCGCCGGCAAATACTACCGCTGCAATGACAACCCATTGTTCATTTGTCCAAATGCCCATAACCAACAGCGTCAACGCAAACAGAAAGAGCATTACGCTCATAGACTTAACGGTTCCGAAACGCTGCTGCAGTCTTGGAGCCATAAACACGGAGGTAAACGCCAGAAGGACGCCCCAACCCAGGAATACAAAGCCAAGACCGTGTTCATCTAGTCCCATAACGAAAGGTGCGTAAGCCATTAGAGTAAAGAATCCAAAGTTATAGAGACAGGCAGTTAATCCGAAGATAACGAGCGAACGGTGTTTAAGTGCACGGAACGGATCCAGTACGGAGGTTTTCGGCCGGTCTTTACGGGATACGTTAGACTTAGGCATCAAGGTAAACAGCCCGATAAAGGCAATGACCATGAGTGAAGCCACTCCGAGGAACGGTCCTCTCCATGTGATCGCGCCCAGCCATCCGCCGAGCAGCGGACCGACAGAAATACCAAGGCCAACCGCAGCTTCATACAATATCACGGCTTGTGTGGTACCGCTATTGGACAAGGACACGATGGCAGACAATGCGGTAGCTACGAATAAAGCATTCCCGAATCCCCAGCCGCCTCGTAGTCCGATGATTGTCCAAATATTATCCGATAGTCCGCCTAGAGCCGAGAAAATCGCGATAACGATAATGCCGAGCAACAGCGTCCATTTCATCCCTAATCTTGATGATATTGTACCAGTAACCAACATGGCTACCGCCATAACTGCATTGTAGCTTGTAAACAATAAAGAGACTTGGCTCTGGGTTGCATTCAGGTTTTCAGCGATGGCCGGCAAAATCGGATCCACAAGTCCAAGCCCCATGAATGCGATAATTCCGGCAAAAAAAACGGCCCAAACGGCCCGTGGCTGCTTAAAAAAGCCGCCTTCCTCCAGTTTGGCCGATCCATCGGTTGAATCGGTGTTTACGACATGATTAGACATTCATGATCTCTCCCCTTAATCTGTATATAGAATAGATTCACATTTTACTTTCAATATAACTAGTTGTATGATGAAAGTACATTATTGTATTATACAACTATAAGTAAATATGTCAACATACTAACCATTTAAATAAAGTGAGGTTAAAACCATGGACGAACAAGCCTTGGATGTTATTGAAGTTGAATTGGCGATCCTTTATCGCCGTATTTCAAACCGTAAACACGGTAATTTGGACCGCTCAGCCTATTTGCTGCTTCATCAAATAAGTGTTTATGGTGCCGCCGGGGTGAAGGCTTTAGCGGATGAATTTCATCTGGACGTCTCTACGGTCAGCCGGCAGGCTGCCGCTTTGGAGCAAAAAGGTTATGTCTTCCGCACTCCAGATCCAACTGACCGGAGAGCTTATTCTTTGCAAATTACGGAGCTTGGAAAACGGGAATTAATCGAATCCAAAAAGGCTCGTACCGAAAGAATCGGCCGCCTGATCCGCGATTGGACGGAAGAAGAGCAGCAAATCTTCGGGGAATTGTTGACCCGATTAAACCGGACCTTTGACTAACCTTCTTTTTTCGAGATTAGATTGTTTATAGATATGTGAAAAGTAGGAAATTTGTCGAAAGTAGCTAAGTATATTTTGGTATTTCTATTGTGAATTTTTCATATGTTGTTGTTTTCGAATTAATTAATCTCAATTTGACAACGTGGTTCCGGTCCTCTATTATTCGAGTTGCTGGGCATCAGAATTCTTCGAATTTATCCTTTTTTCGCTGGAAACATAAGATTTGAATGCGGAGTTGCCCGTCGTTTATTTTGCGGAGGTATGCAAATGAATATTCAAAAAACGATCGATCGAAAAAAGTTAGACGAGCGCGTCGTATTTATGCCCTGGTTCGTACAGCAATTCATCGATTATAAGCTGCCGGACCTTTCCCCCTCCACCCTGTTGGAATATATCCGGGATTATGAGCAGTTCTTTAATTGGTTGCGTGCTGAAGGGCTTTCTGAAGCCGAGAGTAACTCGCAAATCACCCTTAAAGACCTGGAAGTACTACATATGGAGAGCATTGTCGGTTACCGTCTGCATTTAACGACCCGTACGGAGGGGACGAATGCCAGGATTACGGTTTCCCGAAAAATGTCCTCGCTTCGCTCTCTGTTTCATTATTTAAGCCAAATTGCCGAGGATGAGGATTTTTATCCGCTGCTTAAACGCAATATTATGGCCAAGGTAGAAATCAAGCGGGTTCATAAGCCGAAGGATACGGCAGCCAAGCTCAAAGGAAAAATATTAGAAGAGGATGAAATTCTGGAGTTTGTATCTTACATTGCCGAAGGCTACGGACAGGACATTCAAGATAATAAGCAAGCGTTGTTTTCTTATGAACAGAATCGCGAACGGGATGCCTGCATTGCCAGCCTGATCCTCAATTCGGGGTTGCGGGTATCGGAAGTCGTCAATCTTAATGTGGATGACCTCGATCTGGCGAATAAGCTCCTCTATGTGTTCCGAAAAGGGAATAACGACGAAACATTCAAGACTCCCGTTTATTTTCGGGAACAATCGAAGGACGATTTGAGCCATTATCTGGCCTTGCGGCAAAGCCGCTACCGGACGCCCAAGCGGGAAAAGGGCTTATTCGTTACGATCCCAAACGGGCAAAAAGAAGGTAAACGAATGACGAAACGGGCGATTCAGGCGATGATTATCAAATACGCCAAACGATTCGGCAAGCCTTACCTGACAGTGCATAAACTGCGCCATTCATTTGCTACGGACTACTATTTGCAAAATGATATTTACAAAACGAAAGAGCAGCTCGGTCATGCTTCTACCGAGACGACCGAAGTTTATGCCCATCTTACCGACAAGACGATGTCCCAGGCGATTGAGCGCCGGAGTGAAGCGGCGGACACCGGATCATAAACAAAGATCCATTATATTAACACAAATAAAGGTGATTTAGCGGAGTCCGACTCCAGCTAACCACCTTTTTTACGTTTATTGCGCTTTGACATGCTTTAGGATGAAATCCGCAATTTGCTCCACCTCATCAGCAGAAAAACGAGGTACCTCTACTCCCTCCGGCAATAGCGGATCCGATCCCAAGTTGGACTCGCTCTCTCTCAACGCCTCAATCCCTGCGTCCCGGCGGCAAATCAAGGCGACAATTCCGCTCAATTGTGTAATTAGTTCCACATCTTCCGGTTGATGAAGCATAACAAGCTTTGGATAATCTTCTTGTTTGAAGCCCTCCACGAGGATTAAGTCATAGGTGCGAAACCGTTCGACCAATTCTGCAAGCGGAGTCTCGCGCTCCTCTACGACAGCCGTTCTCCAAGGCGAGGTGATGGCCGTCGCCGTCGCACCTGCTTTGCGGAGCTTATAGGTGTCTGTCGCCTCCACGTCGCCTTCAAAGCCATGGACATCATGCTTGATGACAACCGTTTGCAGACCCATTCCCTTGAATATATTCACTAATCCGGCAATCAGCGTCGTTTTCCCGCTGTTTTTGTAGCCGCAAATCTGTATTACTTGCTTCATCGCGCCCCCGGAAGCTGCAACACGGACACCATTTCCCCGGCCGCAACCCCACGGCTTGACGGAGGGATGACTATCAGGACATCACTATCCTTGATCGTAATCATGACGCTGGACTCATCGAGAGCAGCCGGAAAAGCCACAAACCGCCCCTCCTTCAGCTCCAGTCGTCCCCGAACGAAACGGGTGAAATTGTTGACTTTAACGTATTCCCGGCCCAATTCGGCCTGAATTTCCTTCAAAAACGGATCCCTTATTCCGAGCATGGTTCCGATCGCCGGCCGCACAAATAATTCAAATCCAACGAAGCAGGCACCCGGATTTCCGGAGAGCGCGAACAGCAGTTTACCGTTCTTCACCGCAGCGGTCGTAACGCTGCCCGGTCTCATCGTGATCTTATTAAACAGCATCTCCACGTCGTCTCCTGCGACCAGATCGGCCATAATATCGAAATCGCCGACAGAAACGCCTCCGGTAGTCACCACTAAATCATAAAGCTCAAATGCATCCTGCACTTTTTGCCGGGCTGTCCCCAAATCATCCGCAATCGCTTCGAGAATGAACGGCTCTCCTCCGGCATCGCGAATTTGACTGGCCAGCATGTACGTATTGCTGTTGCGGATTCGGCCGTCCTGTAGCGGCTCCTCCACACCAAGGAGCTCCGAGCCGGTTGAGAAAATAGCGACGGATGGCCGTTTAAAGACCGGAACGTTATAAATACCGAACGTCGCAAGCACTGATATTTCCCCGGCGGAAAGGCGACGCCCCTGTTCCAAAATGAGCTCGCCTTCTTGCAGCTCCAAGCCGACCGGTGTAACGTTGCTGCCCGGTTTAATTTCTCTTTTGAGCTGAATATACGCTCTGCCCTGGCTCTCGCTGGATTCGGTCATTTCGAACATAACTACCGCATCGGCTTCATCAGGCACCTTCGCGCCCGTCATAATCCGGGAGACCGTTCCCGGAACAAGAGCTACCGAAGGCAAGCTTCCGCAAGGTATCTCGTCCACGACTTCCAGAAAAACCGGCGTTTCGGCGGAGCAGCCGAGCGTATCGCTGCTGATTACAGCAAAACCGTCCATTCCGGACCGGCGAAAATGCGGGTATGGATGCGGGGCCAGGACGTCCTCGGCAAGAATGCGCCCTTGCGCTTCAGGCAGGGGTACTCGCTCCGTCTCTGAGCGGCGTACATAAGATAAAATTCTCGTTTGCCCTTCCTTGACCGAGATCGCTTTTCTTTTGAATTTTTCTTCTTTTCCGTCCGAAAAGGATGTATTCACCTGGATTCCTCCGTTCTAGCTTGCTCTAACCATTGTTCCAAGAGAGCCCCCGTGATTTCCGAAATCCGGTTTATTTCCTCTCTGTTTAAATCATCGTAATGAATGCCCATCACCACGGTAACCGTACGATTAAGCACCTCTGCAGCCCGTTTGGCCATACCCGCTGTCAAAACATGCTCCTTGTGCCCCGGAACAGCGGTTGTCTGAACCTGGATTCCCTCGCCCTCGGCATAAGCGGTGGAAGCCGCGCCGATATGAGCTTCTCCCCCTGTTATCATCAATAATAAATCCCGCCCGGCGGGAATTGCCTGCAGATTGATATCGTCAAAGCTGTGCATTCGCGAGACCTCCTTAGCATTACCTTCTATCTATTCTAAAGGATGCCGCGAATTTCGTCCAAGCTGTTTACCTTTTGCTCCGTCATAAATTGCTCAAGGCCTTCGATAAGCTCCTTGCCTGCTCTCAAATTTATAAAGTTAAACGTGCCCACTTGAATCACGGCGGCTCCGGCCATAATAAATTCAACGATGTCTTCCGCACTCGATATTCCGCCCATGCCCATGATAGGAATGCTGACCGCGCGGCTGACTTGATGTACCATCCGGAGAGCGATCGGTTTGATCGCCGGGCCCGATAAGCCTGCATACAGGTTGTCAAATACGCTTCGGCGGTTGCGGATATCGATTTTCATGGCCGAGAACGTATTGACCAGCGATATACCATCCGCTCCCTCCGTTTCGCACATCACTGCCATTCCGACGATATCCTCGGCATTCGGGGAAAGTTTGACGACAAGCGGCAGCGAAGTAACCGCACGGATTTCCCGTACAACCTCCCTGGCCGTCTCTGTCTTGATTCCGTAAGCCATTCCTCCGGCCTTGACATTCGGACAGGAAATATTCAGTTCGATCATATCGATGGCCGAACGTCCTTCTCTTCGTCTTGCAGCTTCATCCTGCTCGATCATCAGTGCGCCATCAACATAATCCTGAAGCGTATTACCGCCCAAATTGACAATTCGCGCGGTATCCAAGTCTTCCCATCGTGGGCACTCCTCGCGCAAAAACATGGGGATTCCCGGGTTTTCAAGTCCCACACTGTTCAACAGCCCTGACGCAGTTTCATAAACGCGTATGCCTGAGTTTCCTTCCTTGGGATGAAGGGTCAACCCTTTTCCGGAAATGCCTCCTAAGAGGTTCAAATCATAATAATTGCCATACTCCTTACCGAATCCGAACGTTCCCGAGGCCATTACGACCGGGTTTTTAAAGTGAACTCCAGCAATATTGCAGGACATGTCCATCATGCAAACACCACCTCTTCCGCACGAAACACAGGTCCGTCCGCGCAGGCCTTTTTTCGTCCATCGCGGCACTGGACACTGCATACGAGACAGGCCCCGATCCCGCACGCCATCCGATTCTCAAGCGACACATAAACCTCCGCCTTTGTTCCGGAATCAGCCTGCTTCCGTTGCACGGCTTCCAGCATCTTGTGCGGGCCGCAGGCAATGATCGTGTCATAAGCATTAAAATCTATCTCATCCAAAATAATTCCGCCCACGTTCACTACCACTTGCCCCGTGGTTCCGGCCCGGAATTCATCTACCATGTAAGCCTCTCTGCTGAAGCCTAAATATACGTCTGCATCAGGAATTTGCCCTAAGGCATAATAAAATGGAGCAATACCGATACCTCCACCAACAAACGCCGTCTTCCCTGAAGGTCTCGAAAAACCGTTACCCAGCGGGCCCTCCAAGGAGATAGAATCCCCTTTTCTCAACTTTGAGAACATTTCCGTTCCTTCTCCGGCCACTAAATATAGAAATTCCACGTATTCCGCGGTTACGTTAAAAATGCTTAGCGGTCTGGAAAGCAGAGGATAGTGATCCCATGCCCGCAGCATGTAAAATTGACCCATTGTTCCGGCGAATTGTCCCGCCACGGCGAGTCGATAAACGCCTTCTGCTACCTGCTCATTAGCCAATACTTCCGACAAAATTCTCTCTCCTTCCCGAATAACGCCACTTTGTTTGCTGCTCCTTGCTTCATATTAAGATGCAATTTTTCAGCTATCCGAGTCTGTGATAAACCTCACATTTGCATAATACACATAATTAGCCAGTTTCCTGGGCATACCAATTTATAATACGGTTTCCGGGTAAAAGGAGAGGATTTGCTATGTCTAGATCGACCAAACGGCGGATGATCTCCGCTGGAATCTGCGCCGTCATGACGGCTTTGTTTTGCTGTATCCTCTGCTTATTCCCCGACTCCTCCAATGCGTTTACTACGAAAGGCCCCTTAACAGAGGATACTGATTCATTGGATACCGCACCTGCTTCCGCAAAGCCCTTAAATCTGGGAGAGCTTCGGCGAAAATATTCCGAAACCTTTAAATTCCGCGGTCCAGAAGTGAAACAGATCGCCCTGACTTTTGACGATGTGCCCGATCCGCGGTTTACGCCCCAGGTATTGGCTGCACTTCGCAAAGAAGGAGTCAAAGCGACTTTTTTCGTCGTCGGGCACCGGGCGAAGAAGCATCCGGAGCTGCTGAGGGCCATTCACCGGGACGGCCACATCATCGGCAACCATTCCTTTAGCCATGCTTTGTTCAAAAACCGCTCGCGAAGTCAGTTTCAAAACGAAATTTTGCGAACCGAGAATATTATCGCTAATCTCGTTGGTTATCGGCCCAAGTTGATACGCCCGCCATATGGAGAAATTAACGAGGAACAAGTTAAGTGGGCCAAGAAAAGCGGTTATATTATCGTGAACTGGAATGTCGATTCGCTGGATTGGAAAGGACTCGATTCGGAGAAGGTGAAACAGAACGTCCTCAAGGCCGCAGGCCCGGGTTCTATTGTATTGCAGCATGCCGGAGGGGGAACGGGGTCGGATTTATCCGGAACGATTCAGGCGCTGCCTGAGATCATTCAGACGTTGAAAGCAAAAGGCTATCACTTTGTGACTCTTCCCGAGCTTCTGCAAACGAAGAAGTACAAATAACGGAGAGTAGGAATTAAAAAAGCAGCTCCCTTGGGAGCTGCCGCATTCAATTATTTATCTAAAATATACAATTTAACGTCCTGAAATCCGAACTCATTAACGGTTTGCGGGCTGCCCGGAATGAATATATCAATGCGGTTCCCTTTGATCGCGCTGCCCTGATCGGTTGCGGTCGCAACGAAGGCGTTTTTCGGCAGATTGGAATGGCTATGTCCCGTAACAAGCACTTTAGTGCCCATAGGAATTACTTTCGGGTCAACGGCGATCGTCCCCAACTGCAACGGTTTGCCGAAGTAATCAACGGCTCCCCACTTTCCGTTCTCGCTCGCTGCGGAAGAATATGCCGTAGCCTTAACCTCCACGGTTTTGGAGTAAGAGAAATTCTTGCCCCAAGCCTCTACGGTCTTATCCGCACTTGAGACTTTTACGGCTGATAACGGCTGAGGAATTATGTTTTCCTTTGCGCTTGCAGAAGCTGTTGACATAAGGGCTTTGGATCCTTCTCCAGGGATAACGATATCCAGGCCGCCGTAAATATTCGATGCTTTGATGGATGGATTCGCTGTAATCAGCTTGTTCATATCCACGCCGTATTGTTTAGCCAGAAGGTAAAAGGTGTCTCCTTCCTTCGCTTTATGTATCGAATCCGCATGGACAGGTACCGACTGCAAAGCTCCTGCCAATCCGACTGCAATAATTGTCGCCTTAACGGCGCGTGCTAATTTAGTATGCTTATTCATGATGTCCTCCTTCTACTATCGCCTGCGGAGTTAGTTGTCGGGTTAGGGAAAAAAGGATAGGCCCCTGCGCATTTACTTCGCTTCACCCCAAGATAGCCATGTTCTCGTCATTGGACGGGTACAGCTAATCGGAAAATCGTCCCCCGCACCTGCGCTGGCAGGTTTTGGCCTAATCAATATATCACAATTTTGTAACCAATAGGGCAAGCAAATGTTTCCATGATGCGTTAAGCAGCAGCCAATCAGACTATTTTCACCGATGATGTGATTACAATTCTGTAAAAGCGATCGAACTCAAAAAAAACCGCCGGAGCGTTCTCCGGCGGTTCATTCATGTTATAGAGTTAAGTTACAGCACTTTACTGAGAAAATCCTTGGTCCGCTGATTCTTCGGCGAACCGAAGACCTCCTGCGGAGTCCCTTGCTCCATAATGACACCCTGATCCATAAACAGAATCCGGTCCCCAACTTCGCGGGCAAAGCCCATTTCATGCGTGACGATGACCATCGTCATCCCCTTGTCGGCTAGGTTCTTCATCACGTCCAGCACCTCTCCGACCATCTCCGGATCAAGCGCGGAGGTCGGCTCATCGAACAGCATCACATGCGGCTCCATAGCGAGCGCGCGAGCAATCGCGATCCGCTGCTTCTGTCCGCCCGACAGCTGGGAAGGATAAGCGTCCCGCTTGTCTTCCAGTCCGACCGTGCGCAGCAGGTCCATGGCCAAAGCTTCCGCTTTGTTCTTTTCGATTTTTTTTACACGGATGGGAGCCATAGTGATATTATCGATCACATTTTTATGCGGAAACAAATTAAACTGTTGGAATACCATTCCCATTTTTTCGCGGGTTTTGTTGATATTGTGGCGTTTTCCGGTAATGGATTCCCCTTCGAAAGTGATCTCGCCCTCGGTTGGTTCCTCCAGCAGATTCAAACAGCGGAGAAAGGTACTCTTCCCCGAGCCGCTGGGGCCGATCACAACGACGACCTCTCCTTTGGCGATTTCCAGGTCGATCCCCTTCAAAATGTGAAGCTGGCCGAACTTTTTATGCAAATTTTTAACGGTGATCACTGGCTTTCAACTTCCTTTCGAACAGACCCAAAATACGGGACAGTGTGAATGTCAGAATAAAGTACATAACCGCTACAATCAGATACGGCGTCATGCCGTCGTAAGTGATCGTGACCACAGCACCGGACTGGAACATCAGCTCCGTAATACCGATAAAGGATACGATCGAAGATTCCTTAATAATCGTAATAAACTCATTCCCGATTGCGGGCAGCACCGACTTGATCGCCTGCGGAATAATGATAAAACGCAAGGACATCCAGCGATTCATGCCTAGGGACCGAGCTGCTTCTCCTTGCCCCCGGTCTACGCCCTGGATCCCGGCACGGAATATTTCCGCAAGGTAGGCCGAGCTGTTGATCGAAAGCGTGATCGCTCCGGATTCAATCGGGGAGAAGTTGACATTGAACGCCGTCGAAAAACCGTAATGAATTATTAAGAGCTGGACCAACATCGGCGTTCCCCGTAAAAATTCAACCCAAGCATGGCCGATAAACCGGACAATTCTCCACGGGGCCATCCGCAAGAGCGTAACAAGCAGGCCCAAAATAAAACCGCAAAGAACCCCCAGAGCCGCCAGTAGCAGCGTATACTGCAGACCGGTCAAAAAATAGCTGCGGTACTCCCAAAACATTGTAAAAAGCTCCATGTCCCAATCATTCCTCCTATTTTACCTCAAAAGCCTTGACAAAAAAACAGAAAATAGCGAATAGGCTCCGCTATTTTCTGCAAATCGGTCACCGGTTATTTTTCAGCAAGTGCGCTTGCTTCGGTAACGAACTTATCGATCGAACCGTCTCCGATCAGACGATCCAATGTGGCGTTGACCTGGTCAAGCATTTCCTTGTTGCCTTTCTTCACGCCGACGACATAGCCTTCGTCCTCGGTTACCGGTTTGGCGTCCGTAATGCTGATGCCTTCTACGTTCTTGACGAAAGATTCGGCCACAGGGCCTTCGATAATCGCCACATCAACGCGTCCCGATTTCAGTTGCATGATGATATCGTTTATTTTTCCAAGAGAAGTCAGCTTGGCGCCTGTGATCGTCTTGGCAATGTCTTCTTGAATGGAGCCCTTCTGTACGCCGATCTTCAGACCTTCCAATGATTCCATTGTGTTGTATTTATCTTTGTCCTTGGTCGCGGATACGACCGACTGCTCCGCTTTATAATAAATTTGGGACAAGTCGACTTGCTTCGCGCGTTCCGGTTTCGGGCTGAGACCCGAAATGACGAGGTCCACACGGCCGCTGTCCAATTCATTCAGCAGGGAGTCGAAAAGCATATCCTTGAATTCCACTTCGGCTCCAAGATCCTTCGAGATTTCCTTGGCGATCTCAACATCGAAACCGACGATTTCATTGTCACCATTCTCATTTTTGATTTTAAATTCGTAAGGCGGGAAATCCGCGCTCAATCCTACGATCAGCTTTTTGGAAGCCGTACCGGTATTGGCCGATCCTTGACTTTCATTAGCCGGAGTGTTTCCGCCCGCATTGTTTTTATTTTGTCCGCAAGCGGCAAGCACGCTTGTTACCATAATTAACGCTACAATTAAGATACCCCATTTTCTCATCTGTCTCTCTCCCGTCGGTATTTTTTTATTAACCACCATTCGATTTACTGGGCTAATTATAAATCAACCTGTATATATATGCAAAGCTATTTTTATCATTTTCATCATTTTTTCATACTTCACGGATAATAATCATAAAAATGTTAAATTTTATAAAACCATGGTCAATTCAATATGTAGACCAACCGTATTCAATCAAAAGATTTTAATATAAAATTTTACATTTAATTTGAATTTTATTCATACTCTTTTATGAATGCCCTCCTATCAAATATGCAGCACAGTGAATGACGAAATGTATTTTTATTAAATTTTGTAATAAATATTAATTAACGCACTCTTCTTCAAAAAGAAACATACATGGGTTAAGTGGGGGAATAATGGTTCATAAAGGGTCTCATTTGGTTATTAATTAGCTGAAAAACCTGCTCGGTTTTTAAGTTGATTTTCATGCTACGTAAGGAGGTGGCCCCTGTGCTGCTAGAAGCGCTATATCATGTACCCAGGGATAAATGGGCCTATGCTTACGACACAAGTACGATACATTTGCGCGTTCGAACCAAACGGGACGACGTGGAAAATGTATTTGCGATGACCGGCGATAAGTATGATTGGGATGGAACGTACCAGGAAATCCCGATGGAAAAAGCTGCCCATGACCGGATGTTCGATTATTGGGAAGTGGCCGTGAAGCCCCGGTTCAAACGTTTGTCTTATGCCTTTAAACTGACTGCGGGAACAGAAACCGTGTATATGCTGGATACGGGCATTCAGCATGAAGGCCCGACTCCGCCCGGCGAATTGTATGAATTCCCGTATATCCATGAAATCGATGTATTTAAGGTTCCGGAATGGGCGAAAAAGGCCGTGTTTTATCAAATTATGCCCGAACGGTTTGCAAACGGCGATCCCGGCAACGACCCGGAGAATACCCAGCCTTGGGGCGGACAGCCCGGTACGGACAACTTTTTCGGCGGGGATCTAAAAGGCGTGCTGGATCATCTGGACGACCTGACCGATCTCGGCATCAATGCGATCTATTTCACGCCGCTCTTTGTATCCCCCTCCAACCATAAGTACGATACCGTAGATTACAAAAAGGTCGATCCCCATTTCGGTGACAACGAGACGCTTAAACAGGTCGTGGAAGCATGCCATAACCGTGGCATTCGCGTTGTGCTCGACGCCGTGTTCAATCACTGCGGCGAACAATTTCCTCCCTTCCAGGATGTGCTTAAGAACGGCGCGGATTCCAAGTATGCCGACTGGTTCCACATCAACGAGTTTCCGGCTCAGATCCATAATGGAATTCCTACGTACGATACCTTCGGTTTTTTCGGAAACATGCCCAAATTCAACACCGCAAATCCGGAAGTTAAGGAATACTTGCTTGGCGTAGCTGAGTATTGGATTCGCGAAATCAAGCTCGATGGCTGGCGGCTGGACGTGGCCAACGAAGTCGACCACCATTTCTGGCGCGACTTCCGCAAGGTGGTCAAGGAGGCCAATCCGGATGCCTATATTATCGGCGAGGTATGGAGTGATTCCCTGAACTGGCTGCTTGGAGACCAGTTTGACTCCGTCATGAACTACCCCTTTGCTGACAAAGTGCTGGAGTTCTTCAACGGCGGGATGGACGGCTACAATTTCTCCAATGAGATGGGCTCCTTAATTATGCGGTATCCGCAGCAGACGAATGAAGTGGTATTCAATATGCTGTGCAGCCATGATACCCCCCGCCTGTTGACTCGGGTCGGTACGGATAAGCGGAAACTCAAGCTGTGTGTTGTTTTCCTGTTTACCTATATCGGCACACCGTGCATTTTTTACGGGGATGAGGTGGGGATTACCGGGAACGGCGATCCGGACTGCCGGAAGTGTATGGAATGGGATCCAAAGAAGCAGGACCGCGAGCTGTACGATTTTTACAAAATGATGATCGAGCTCCGCAGAAAGCATGGTGCGCTCCGGCATGGGCGATTCCGCTTCCTGCAGGCGAATCCGAATGATCCCTGCATCGTCTATGAACGTATGGATGATCACATGCATTTTACGATCTGGATGAACAATACGGAGGAATACCGGACCTTGACCCATCCTATGGAAACGGAAGACTGGCGCGACGCACTTACAGAGGACCGTGTTAAGCCAAAAGACGGCATGATGAATGTCGGTCTCGATCCGTTTGGTTTCCGGATTCTCTACCGCAAGTTAAAATAAACATCTCGTAATTAAGAATAAATACAACATAAATCCCCCCGATGTGATATTACCTTCGCATCGGGGGGATTTGTATATGCTATAAGTTTCCTGGCTAACCGCCTAATCGAAATATCTACTCCGATTCCGTAAGGCTCCTGTAAATGTCGATATATTGCTCCGCCGAATTGTTCCAGCTATAGTCTCCAGCGAATGCATTAGCCACGATCTTTTTCCATTCTTCGGGCTGATGATAAAACGAAACGCCTCTGCGCAGCGTATACAGCAAATCATGGGCATTGTAGTCCTTGAAGGTGAATCCATTGCCCTCTCCGGTATACTCATTGTAAGCATGAACCGTATCGTTCAGCCCCCCGGTTTCCCGGACAACGGGAATGCTTCCGTAACGAAGCGCCAATAATTGACTGATTCCGCAAGGCTCGAAACGCGACGGCATCAGGAACAGATCACTTCCCGCATAGATACGGCGGGACAGGCCGTCGCTGAACTTGATTTGAACCGACAGCTTCTCCGGATGACGGTGTGCCGCTTCCCTGAACCAATCCTCATAGGCCCGGTCTCCGGTCCCCAGCACAACGAACTGAACGTCGTCAAAATGCAGCCATTCGTCCATAATCCGGGTGACCAAATCAAGTCCCTTTGGCTCAACCAGCCGGGTAATCATGGCGACCAGAGGTACATCCGGAGCCACAGGCAGCCCCACTTCCCGTTGAAGAGCGGCTTTATTCTCCCTCTTTTTATTCAGGCTAGTGCGGTATCGTGCAGCCAGTTCCGGATCTGTCGACGGGTTGTATAGCTTCACGTCGATCCCGTTTACAATTCCGGACATCCGGTCTCCAAGCGAACGAAGCAGGCCGTCCAAGCCATATCCGTAATGCTCCGTCCGGATCTCCGAGGCATAGGTCGGGCTCACGGTCGTCACATGATCAGCGAACACGAGCCCAGCTTTCATGAAGCTCACATTCCCGTTATACTCTACCCCATCCGGTGTAAAGTAGCCATGCGGCAAGCTCAGCAAATCGCCAAGAATTTCGTACGGGAATATCCCTTGGTACAGCAAATTGTGAATCGTAAATACGGTACGAATGTCAGCATACGCCGGGTTCCATCGATAATGTTCCCGCAGCAAAAGTGGAATCATAGCGGTATGCCAGTCATGGCAGTGAAGCACGTCAGGGAAAAAGTCGATGGCCGGAAGAATTTCCAGGACGGCACGGTTTAAATAAGCAAACCGTTCCCCGTCATCCCAATAACCGTATACCCCGTCTCTGCCAAAGTAATATTCGTTATCGATAAAATACACCGGAATTCCGTCCCACACCAAGTATTCTATGCCTCCGTACTGTTGACGCCAGCCCACGGGGACAACCACTTCGCCCAAATGGCGCAAAGTCTCGGTATAAGCTGCCGGTATGTCCTTATATTTCGGCAGGACCACGCGCACGTCATGTCCCGCCTGCTTCAACGCCTTAGGTAAAGCACCTATCACGTCGGCGAGTCCTCCGGTTTTAATAAACGGTTCCGCTTCGGCGGCCGCGAACAAAATTTTCATTTTTTCTTCCTCCCTTGCGGCGTTGATTTGGTCTTTGCCGTCTTTGATCCGGCGGCAGCGGTTGCGGTTTTTTTCCAGATCGACATACTAAGCGGCGGCAAATTCAATACCAAGCTCTGCTTCTGATTATGCCATGGCGTTTTCTCGCTCTTTGCGCCTTTCTTATTCACCTTTCCGCTTCCGCCGTAATTTAGATTTTCTGTACTAAATATCTCTTCATACGTGCCTGCTCTGGGAATGCCAAGGCGGTAATTGTTCCGCTCCACCGGCTGAAAATTGATGACAACCAGCAGTGTATCCTTCACTTTTTTGCCAATGCGGAGATAGCAAATCACGCTCTGATCAGCGTCGTCCGCATTAATCCACTGATAGCCCTCAAACGTATGATCCAATTCCCACAGCGCCGGCTCTTGAAGGTACAAGTGATTCAAAGCGGCAGTATATTCCTGCATTTTTCTGTGCGATTCGTACTCCAGAAGAAACCAGTCGAGCTCCCCTTGATCCCGCCATTCGATAAATTGGCCGAACTCACCGCCCATAAACAGCAGCTTCTTGCCCGGAGAGGTCATCTGATAACCGAGCAGCAAACGCAGCCCCGCAAATTTTTCTTCATAACCGCCCGGCATTTTGTCAACCAGCGACTTCTTGCCATGAACGACCTCGTCATGCGACAGCGGCAATGCAAAATTCTCCGAATAAGCGTAGCAAATCGGAAAAGTCAGCAGATGATGGCGAGCCGGCCGTTCCCAAAACGGTGTCTCCACGTAAGCGAGCGTATCGTTCATCCAGCCCATATTCCACTTGTAGTTAAAGCCTAGCCCTCCTTCGTGTACGGGAGACGTAACCATAGGCCATGCGCTGGACTCCTCCGCCATCATCAAAGTATGAGGATAATACAGGAATACCGTCTCGTTCAATTGCTGCAAAAAGGAAACTGCCTCCAGATTCTCGATGCCGCCCTGCTCATTTCGTTTATACTGGCCCTCGGATTTCTCGAAATCCAACCGCAGCATGCTGGTCACCGCGTCGACTCTTAATCCGTCAAAATGATACATATCCAGCCAATACAACGCATTTGAAATCAAGAAGGCGCGCACCTCCGGCTTCCCGAAATCGAAGCTGAGTGTGCCCCAACCCGGTTTCTCCGCTTTGGACGGGTCGGCATATTCATACAGCGGCGTACCGTCAAACATCCGCAAACCGTGGGCATCCTTCGTAAAATGACCCGGAACCCAGTCCAGAATCACACCGATCCCCGCTTCATGGCAACGGTCGACAAAGTACATCAGATCTTGTGGCTCACCAAATCGGCTCGTCGGGGCGAAATAGCCCGTCGTTTGATAACCCCAGGATAAATCATATGGATGTTCAGTCAGGGGCATAATTTCAATATGGGTATATCCCATCTTTTCGACGTAAGGAATTAACAGATCGGCCATCTCCCGATAAGTGTAGAAACTCCCGTCTTCCCGCTGTCTCCATGTACCGAAATGCAATTCATAAATGTTCAACGGCCTCTGGTACGGTGCCCGCTTTTTACGTCTCCATGCCGCATCCCCCCAACTGTACTCATCCAGGGATTTCACCACGGAGGCGGTTGCCGGTCTTACTTCTGCGTAAAAAGCATAAGGATCGGCTTTAAGAAATTTGTTGCCGTCCGGACCCGTAATTTCATACTTGTAAAAAATCCCTTCTTCAAGTCCCGGAAAAAAGCGAGTCCAAATCCCCGAATCGGGTATCTTATATAATAAATCGTTCTCCCCGTTCCAGCCGTTTTGATCGGTGGCCAGGGAGACCTGGCGCGCGGCTGGCGCCCAAACCGTGAAACGGATTCCAGTCTCGCCGTTTTCCTGGGCGACATGGGCACCGAACGTCCGGTAGCTGCGGTAAAGTGTTCCTTCATGGAATAAATACACGTCCGTGTCCGAAACGGCGCTCGTTTTGAATGGCTCTAACAATTTATCACCTGCTTTTATGTATAGTCCCACTTAAATATTTACCCAAAACTCCCCGAAACTGAACAGGAAAATTAAAAATGAAAAAATAAATGTAATATTTTCTTGGGATTTCCATAATTTTAGTTTCAACTACATTATATCTCGTTTATGTATGTACTACACAGACGAAACCTTACGGGAGGGAAACGAAATGAAAAAGAAAGACTGTATTGCTATGCTTCTGGCCGGTGGTGAGGGCCGACGATTGTCGCCGCTTACGTCCAAGCTTGCCAAACCCGCCGTTCCTTTTGGCGGCCATTATCGGATTATCGATTTTCCTCTCAGCAACTGCGTGAATTCCGGAATTGACACCATTGGTGTTCTTACCCAATATGAAGCGGAATCCTTGCATGAACACATCGGCGAAGGAGATGCCTGGAACCTTCCGCGGACGGCCAATAACGGAATTTCCTGTTTGCCATCCTATAACGCCGGGGTAGAGGAATATGCAGGTACTGCTGATGCCATATTTAAAAATATCGATTTCGTGGACGGTCACGAACCCGAAAATGTATTAATCCTTTCGGGCGACCACATTTACCACATGGATTACCGGGAAATGCTTGATTTCCATATGGCATCGGACGCTTCTGCGACGATCTCGGTAATGCCTGTACCGTGGGAAGAAGCGCACCGGTTTGGAGTCATGTCTACGGATGAGCATTCCAGAATTACCGAATTTGCTGAGAAACCAGCGCAACCGGCCAGCAATCTGGCCTCGATGGGAATATATTTGTTTAAATGGGACTTCCTCAAGCAGCATCTGATTGAAGATGCAATGGACGAAAACTCCAGCCATGATTTCGGCAAAGATGTGATTCCGAAAATGCTGGCCGGGGACAGAGCGCTGCATGCTTATGAATTCAAGGGCTACTGGCGCGATGTCGGTACGGTTCAAAGCCTGTGGGAAGCTCACATGGACATTTTGGCCAAAGACTCGGACTGGAAGCTGATGAACGAAGCATGGCCGATGTATACCCGGGAGCATGCCCGTTTGAAAGCAAAACCGTTTAAAACACGCAGCGTTCAGACGAAATCGTCCATGATCCATGATTGCTGTGCGCTCGAAGGTTATTCCGAGCGATCCGTTATTTTTGGCGGCACCGAGGTGGGTCGTTATACGAAAATCAAGGACAGCGTCATTATGCCTAATGCCCGGATCGGTCG
This sequence comes from Paenibacillus sp. FSL R5-0407, assembly GCF_038009185.1. Taxonomy (NCBI): domain Bacteria; kingdom Bacillati; phylum Bacillota; class Bacilli; order Caryophanales; family Paenibacillaceae; genus Paenibacillus; species Paenibacillus sp. FSL R5-0407. Next base: position 1,139,440 of record NZ_JBBPAX010000001.1, read on the forward strand.
CGGGGCTTTGATTGAGCGGGCCATCATCGGTGAAGGAGCCATTATTCACGACGGCGCCGTAGTCAGAGGAACCGAAGGCGAAATCGTCGTTGTAGGCCCTTATGAGACCGTTCAGGCCAAACCGGCCGCACGCCCTCAGCCTGCCCGCCTGCTCAAGGAAGTATACGACAAGACGGCCCGTCTTCGTGCCGAAGGACTGTCTTCCTAATACGACATAGCTGCATATTTTATATAAAAAAAGGGTGTCGGCCCAGGCCGACACCCTTTGTGCGTTATTCATTACAACTTTCGGTAGAGCTCGCTGTTCATCTCGTACAGTATATACTCCCTGCCGTTCAGTACTCCTCTTCCCCGCGTTTCCATGCCCAGTTCCCTGTAATAGGGATTCAGCTTGCGGTTCTCGCTCCAGCAGTCAAATCTCAGGCCTTTACGCCCGAGTTCGCGGCTCCGTCTGGCCGCCCAGTAAATGAAATCGCGGCCCAAAGCATGCCCCCGAAAGGAAGGCGTGACCGTTAAACGGTGCAGATAACTGTAGCCTTCCTCGTTCAGGGAGCCCCAATAATCCGGATCGCTCTGTTGAAGCGTAAACATACCGACCGGCTCATCGGGTCCCACAACCAAATAAATTTCCCGTTTAGCAAAATAAGTCGCGATTTCTTGCTCGGTAAATTGTTCCGGCTTCCATTGCCTGATCCCGACGGACGCCATCCAATTTGCAGCTTCAACCAACAGAGATCGAACGAGCTCCGCATCATCTTTGTCCGCCAGGCATATCTCCAATTCTCCTGCTGAGGTCATAATCGTTCCTAATGGCGTTCTCATACAGGTTCACCGCTTTCTTCGGTTCCCTCTTCCGGTTCAGCAAGCGGCAGCTTGACGGATACTGTAGTACCGGTGCCCAGCTCACTGTGAATATCCATTTCTCCATGGTGCAGTTCAACCAGTTGCTGGCTGATGGCCAGCCCCAGCCCGGTTCCGCCGCCTTGGTGGTTGACCTGGAAAAACCTGTCTTTAACCTTGTTCAAATGCTCATCGCTGATCCCGATTCCGTTATCGACCACTTCAATCAGCACCCAATCGGGTTCAGTTCGGGTAATCACCAGATGGATCCAGCTGTTCTCATTGGAAAATTTGATCGCATTATCAACGAGGTTCAGAAATACCTGCTTCAACCGGTTCCCGTCTCCAACGACGATAATCGTTTGTACCGTCCGGTCCTCCAGCTTAATCTGAATGCCTTTTTGTTCCGCCTTGGCCCAAACGTTCAGCATCGTTTCCTGAAGCAGTTCTTTCAGATTAACACGTCCAATGACCAGCTTCATTTCATTTTGCTGGAGCTTGGAGAAATCGAGCATTTCCTCTACCAAGCCGATGAGGCGGTCGGTTTCTTTGGCGATAATGCCCATGCCTATCTTTGTTTCTTCCGGGTCGAAGCCGCCCAGGGTCAAGGTTTCGCTCCAGCCCTTAATCCCTGTCAGAGGCGTACGCAGCTCATGCGAGATCGATGAAATGAAGTCGTCTTTGATCTGGTTGCTGCGCACGATCTCTTGAGCCATATAGTTTAACGTGGCGGCCAGTTCGCCGAGCTCATAGCGGTAATTCCCTTTGATCCGCACGTCAAACTTCCCCTTGGCCATATGGGCCGAGACCGCCCTGATGTTGTTGATCGGCTTAACGATCGAATTGGCCAATCCGATACTAAAAAGTGTGACGAGAGCCAGTACCGCAAGGCATACCGCCCCCGATAACAGCGTAAGCTTCATTAAATTTGAATTTACGGCTTCCAGCGAAGTGACGAACCTGACGATATACCGGTTCTCCCCGCGCACCTGGAGCGGCGTGGAAACCGCCATCACCATTTCGCCTGTAGACGGCTGCCGGCCGATCCATTTGCCCACGCTTCCGGCTGCCGCCTGCGAGACATCGCTCGTCTGGATCGCTTTATCCGCCTGAAACGCGTTGCTGCTGGCCTCGACTTCGCCCTTTTTGTTTAATATCATCAGCTCCGTATTATCCAACTCAAACGTGCGCAGCATTTCCGTGAAATAATCGGGATCACGTTCCGCATTCAACCGCACGAACTTTTGAAAAAAGTCGGAAGCCCAAGTGGAGTGTGTATACATATGATTGTAAATCGTGTCGTAATAATAAACCCGGATCGCCAATGAAAAGATCAATTCCACCATGAACAAGGTTACGAATACGACGATGAAATATTGTAATACGATTTGCCGGCCTATGCCTTTTTTGATCATTGTCCCTCGCCTTTCCACTTATAGCCGTGTCCCCACACGGTTTGCAGAAAAGCCGGTTCCGACGGATTGTTCTCGATCTTCTGCCGCAGCCTGCGGATGTTCACATCGACAATCTTGGGGTCTCCCATATATTCCTTGCCCCATACATGATCCAGCAGCAGATCCCGGCTAAGCGGTGTGTTCTCCTGCTCCAGGAAATACTGGATCAGCGAAAATTCTGTCGGCGTAAGCTCTATAAGCTGGCCATTCTTTTTAAATTGCTTGGATATCAAATCCAGGGTAAACGGCCCTGAAGTAAAAGATACTTTGGCGCTGCTCTCCCGGTATACGTTCACTCTCCGGAGCAACGACTGAATTCTGGCGATCAATTCGGTCGGACTGAACGGCTTGCTCACATGATCGTCCGCCCCGACAGACAAAGCATAAACTTTGTCCTGTTCCTGTACTTTTGCGGTCAGAAAAATAATCCCGATCCGCTCATTCGTCTCCCGGATTCTCCGGCAAACTTCAAACCCGTCGATTCCCGGCACCATGACGTCCAGCAGCGCGATATCTATATCCGGAATGCTCTGCAGCTTCGCCAGGGCTTCGTTGCCTTCCGCCGCCTCAATCACCTCAAACCCGTTGCGCTTGAGATTGATCACAATAAAACTGCGGATGGATTCTTCGTCTTCCAAAATCAATACTTTGCTCAACTTGGTCTCCTCCCTCTTATTCGCCAGCGTTTAACGCTTGATCTCTTTTTCGCCTTTATTAATTTTCAAATCGGTATGGCTCAGGAATCCGATAACCTTGTCATTATCCCGGGCCATCAGTTCCCAGTCTCCTTTATTTCGTTCCCATTCCGAAAGGGAGAAGAACCGGATTTCCGCCACCGTTTCACCCGAGTCAATCTTGGTAAACCAGAGGTGCTCGTTTTGATCCGACTTCGGATCGATCGTTACCTTCCCCCACCATTCTTTCGGGAAGTTGAAATAAAAACGGCCCGCTAAATCCATATATTGCTGCATAACGAATTTAAGACCTGCATCTTCTTCCCACTGGTAATAAGAAAACAGAGGTATATCATCATACGGCCGGGATTCCCAGCCTTTCGGCTTCTCGGAGCGGCCGACCTCCAGAATGCCGTCTCCATCCACATCGCCGCTCAGAACGGGATAGTTCTTAAATGTGGAGTCCTGAGAAGGCAGCAGGTCGATCAGCTTGCCGTCCTTCATGACGACCAGATGCGAATAAGCGTAATGCGTTCCGAAGGCGGCATCGAGGATGATTCCTTTGAGCTTAGGCGTAATGTTGCCGCTGACCGTATTGTAGTACTGCTTAATCGGATCATCCAATTGGATGTGAGCCAGTTCTTGAAAACCTTCATTATATTGGTATACCGTAACCGTAGCGTTTTGATCCCGCTTCAAGGTTACAACGGTCAAGTCGAGCAGACCGTCCTGGTTGAGATCATCGATAAGAAAATTGTTGTACGGCAGGGACAGTACATTTTCCACTTCTGATCCGTTATAGGTATAGACGGTAAGTCCTTTCTGGGGATCTTCTTCTCCGCTGGTAAATCCGGCGATAATGTCCAGGTGGCCGTCTCCGGTAATATCGCGGACCTCAAATGTCTCCAGTACTTGTCCTTCTCCGTCGAATTTAACCTTAGGAACCCAGGTGTCTCCCGTATGTTCCAGAATCATCCCGTGAATCCGGACCGCTTCGTCCGGAGTTTCGTAGAATACTACGGCTTCCTTGACTCCGTCGTTGTTCAGATCGGGTGTCCGGATCGAGCTGATGTCGCTGACGTCCCGGGGCCGGATGATCTGTGCCCCTTTGATCTCGGCGTTAATAACGCTGATGAGCGACTCTTTGTCCGAGGACAGCTGCGGCGTCTCCATCAGCGATTTCGGATCTTTAATGATATTGCATCCGCTCAGCGCAAAGAGCAGAAAACCTCCGGCTGCTGCGGTAATCCAGCTTTTGTGGAACAATTTCATCACTCTCTTCATACCAGATCGATCGAACGCTTCTCTTCAGCGGTCAACCGTCTGCCCGATACATCGAGCTTAAGTTCTCCTTCATAGAGTCCCCAAATTCTCGTGCAATAGCGCTCAGCCAGTTCAATCGGCAATGCGGCAACGACTGTTTTGCCCTGTTCGCTGCACAGCGAGCGAAGCGTATTCAGTACGCGTTCCGCCGATTGGGGATCGAGACCCACTACCGGCTCGTCCGCTGCGATAAATCCGGCTCCATGGACCAGTGCTCTGCAGATGGCAACGCGCTGTCGCTCTCCCCCGCTAAGCTTTCCGGCCTTTACATGAGCTTTATCGAGCAATCCGAACTTCTCCAGCTCGTCCATCGCACCCATGTAATCGTCGGATCGAACCATCCCGGTGATTCGTCTCAGAAAAGAAGTCTGGCCGACTTGTCCGATCAGCACATTTTTCAGCGCTGTCTTGTCGGGATATAATGATGGATTTTGCTCCAGGTAGGCGCATTTGGAACGGTATTTCTGTGAGCCTTTGCCCCCGCCCTTAATGATCTGGTTACCGTCCCAGGAGTAATCCCCACCATTCCAGCTCTCCCGCAATGCGAGGCAACGGAGCAACGTGCTCTTGCCGCTGCCGCTCGGTCCGACGACGCCGATGATTTCTCCCTGCTCAAACTGGGTGGTGATTCCCCGCAAAACCTGTTTTTTATTGCCATCCACCGATTTTTTCAAGTGGCTTACTTTGATCATCTGTCCGATTCTCCTTTAACTGCGCTCTCATCTTTAGTTTATTGGAAATAGGCTTCAAAATCCATTACAGCATCTTCATAATTGGCAACAATAAAGAAAGAAAATCGCTGGATAACCCGGCGACTTCCGTAATGTGGCATTCATGTTAGCTTTTAGATGAAATAAAGTCACGCTTTTTAAACCCTATACAAACATTATAGTAGACAACCTCCACGCCAACAAGCCATAATGAAAATGTATGCATTGACCCGTGGGAGGTTTAGTCATGTACTATGACGTGAAAATCGATGTTTCACCGGTGTATGAACTTCTAAGCAGCTTTATTATATACACGACCCGTAAATGGGTGAACAATTTAGATGTCGGTACCGAATGGATCGAGTCCCTCGATTCCCGGTTTAGCGAAGAGGATCGGCAACGTTTTACCGATACCGCAGCGCTGCCCTTTACGGACTATGATTTGCTATATGCCCTGGTATTGGAACGAAGCACAGATTCAGATATCGATTCCTTTTTGAACGAGCTTGCCGAAGACGAAGAGGATACGCTGCTTCACAAACTCAAATCCTATGTTCCCGCTGTGAATAGTGAGGATATTTCCCGCCTGAGATCCTACGTACCTCTATTGCGGCTGTGGAACGATGAATATTTCCGCGAAATTGAGGAGCAGTATGCTTCCTTGCTGGAAGAGGATGCGGCCGAGAAACAGGCTTTAATGCACAAGATGGATCCCGATGCCCTGCTGGAGTATGCCTCCGGCGGATTGGTGCTGGAACCTCAGCTGCCGATCAAAAAAGTAGTTCTGCTCCCCTCCATCCATTTTCGTCCGATAAATACATATTGCTTCTATGAAAGTACGCTGCTGATCCAGTATCCGCTGGATTTGCCGGAACTGGACGAAGACGAGCCGCCAATCTGCCTGCTGCGACTGACGCGTGCCCTCGCCAACCCGGAACGATTGCGCCTGTTGCGCTACGTGGCTGATGAGCCGAAATCCCTGCAGGAACTTCTTCAGAATTTGAACGAGACCGAGGAACAACTGATGCATCATATGATGCGGCTTAGGGTAGCCGGTCTTCTTCGCGTCCACCTGATGGACCGGGACAACGAGAAATTCAGCATCCGGCCGGACGGAGCGTCCGAACTGCAGATGTTCCTTGAATCTTATATTCGACTTTAGGTATTTGCTTTTGCGCCGGCCCTTCTGCTAAGGTAGGATACATACAAAAATTTACCCGCTTCCCTTCAGAAGGAGTGACTTAACTTGAATAGGCCGCTGCGGCAGCAAATTATTTTTGATCTGGACGATACCCTTGTCCACTGCAATATTTATTTCGACCAAATTCTTGACGAATTCAGTGAACTGTTGGCCGATTGGTTTCAGGAATTCCGCATCACGACCGAGGAAATCCGCAACAAGCAAATTGAAATCGATGTCGCCGGCGTGGAGCTGATCGGCTTCGTCAGCAGCCATTTTCCACAATCCCTTGTAGACACCTATCGTTATTTCTGCCGACTTTTGGGCCGGGATCTTAATATTGCGGAAGAAGACAAACTGATGAAGCTTGGAATGAGCGTGTATGACCGCGAGGTTGAGCCGTATCCAGGCATGGTGGAAACACTGAATCTCTTAAGATCGCAAGGTCATGAGCTATACCTGTATACCGGAGGAGAAACGACCATCCAGCAGCGTAAAATCGAACAGATGAAACTGGCCGATTATTTCCAGGACCGTATCTACATCCGGCAGCATAAAAATGTTGAAGCGCTGGAAGAAATCCTGACCTCCCGTACATTTGAACGGCGTTCTACCTGGATGATCGGGAACAGCCTGCGCACGGACATCGAGCCGGCCCTTTCCGCCGGAATCAACGCCATCTATATCAAACATCCGAAGGAATGGACCTATAATCTGATTGACCTAAAAAAAGAGACGGACACTTCCATGTATACCGTATCCTCTCTGGAGGCCGTTCCGGGTGTGATCGCCGGAAGCCTGACGCTTACCCAAGCTAGTCAGAGTGCATCCTCCGGTCGCATCGGCCGCTAATATGGACATGCTTGTTTTTCGTAGATAAACCGCTTTTCTGATATATTCTTGCCATAAAAAAAAGGCAGCCGCTCATTGTTAGAGCAGCTGCCTTGTTCTTTTATATCAAGACTCTTCCCGTTGAATCTCCAGCTTGCCGCTTATACGGTCAACTAACCGGATTCTCGCTTTGTAATCGCCCTCCGGCTGCTTGAACGTCAGCAATTGGGTCTGTCCCTTTTCAAGCAAAGCGTTCAGCATATTTTGCGATATGTTCTTCCCCGCAAATTCCTTCCAGATCACGAAGCCGCAGCCTTGTTTAAAATGCGTACAACCAAACCCTTTGCGGCCTTCGATCAATTGGCCGCCGCAGCCCTCGCGCGGGCAAGGAGCCAGCGGCTGCAGCCCGCCGCCGGTACCGTTGGAAGCTGTGCGGCGGGAAGCGGTCTGGCCTCCACTTTCGCCGCCGTTACCGCCCTGTTTACGGGCCGATTGGCCTGCTTCTTTACCGGCTCCCCGTTTCCGTTTGCCTTTCTCGTCCTCACCGGCTTCGAACAGCGAGGCATCCGCCTTGGGCTGCGTCCTTACCTTATCGATGATGGAAACGGCAAACCGCTTGACGTTCTCCATGAACTTTTCGCTGGCCGCTTCTCCCTTCGAAATCTGATGCAACCGCCGCTCCCATTGCCCGGTCATTTCCGGGGAAGTCAACAGCTCAACGCCCGCATGCCGGATCAATTCCACCGCCGTCCGGCCTTTCTGGGTCACTGTAATCCGCTTGCCTTGCATCGTGATGTAGCCGACCTTTTTGAGCCGTTCGATCGTTGCCGCCCGGGTAGCCGGCGTTCCGAGACCCGCTTCCTTCATCGCCTCGCGAAGCTCCTCGTTCTCCAGCTGTTTCCCGGCGCTCTCCATCGCCTTCAGCAGTGTTCCTTCCGTATATGCCTTCGGCGGCTGGGTCGCCTTCTCCTTGGCCTGCGCATCGGTACACTGAACCGGACCATCCCGGTCGATTGAAAACGGCTCGCTGACCAATTCCTCCGCTTCGTCCTCATCCTCCTGCTTTTTACCGCGTCCGGAGCCCGAAGATTTGCCCGTGCTCTCTTCTCCCGGCAGACAGACCTTCCAGCCGAGCGATAGCAGCTCCTTCACGTTCGTCTTGAACATTTCGGACTCGACCTCCGTAAGCAGCGTATGCTGCTTATATTCTGCCGGAGGATAGAAATGGGATAAGAAGCGGCGTACGACAAGGTCATAAATATGCTGCTCTTCTTTGCTGAGCGTTCCCGCGCGTCTCAGAGTCGGCAGAATGGCATGGTGATCTTCGACGCGCGACGGATTGCAGACGGACTTGTTGTTGACATGCACAATCCGCGGGTCTCCCCCTTCGGCCAAGTCCCGATACGGCGATGATTTCAGCATATGAAGAGTTTTGTGCATCCCGTCGATATTTTGCTCGGTTACATAGTTGGAGCTAGTCCGGGGATAGGTAATGACTTTATGCTTCTCATACAGCGCTTGGGCCAAATCCAACGTCTTCTTGGCCGAATAGCCGTATTTCGCGTTTGCTTCCCGTTGAAGCAAAGTCAGATCATAAAGCTTGAAGGGATACTCCCGGGTTTCTTTCACTTCGTATTCCGCGATACGTCCCTGCTTGCCACGGACCTTGTCGGCGATCGAGGCGGCTTTCTCTCCGTCCGTCAATCGTTCGCCCTGCCAGGAGCCGACATATTTACGTTCGTTTTGGGCAAAATCGGCTTTTATCTCGTAATACGTGAGCGAATCGAAATTTTCGATTTCTTTTTGCCGATCATAAATCAGCGCAAGCACCGGCGTCTGAACCCGTCCGACCGACAGCAATGTCCGGTGCTTGGTCGTAAACGCCCGCGAAGCGTTCATCCCTACCAGCCAATCGGCCTCACTGCGCGCCCTTGCGGCAAGCTCCAGATTTTGAAATTCGGAGCTGTCGTGGAGACCTTCAAAGCCTTTCGCGATACTCTCCGCGGTAAGGTCGGAAATCCACAATCTTTTTACCGGCTGGGTTAATTTAAGCTGCTGCTGGATGAGGGCGAATATGTATTGTCCTTCCCGCCCGGCGTCACAGGCATTCACGATCGCATTACACCGTTTGGCCAGTTCCCCGATCGTCTTTAGCTGGTCCTTCGTTCTCGGATTCGGTACAATCTTGAATTGCTCCGGAAGGATCGGCAAATCGCCGAAATTCCAGCGTTTGTACTTCGCATCGTAAGCGTCGGGCTCGGCCAAGCCGAGCAGATGGCCGATCGCCCAGGTAATGATATAACGATCCCCCTCCAAATAAGACCGGTTGTTCTTCGCCCTCGGCTCGATGACCGCGGCAATCGTTCGCCCCATATCCGGTTTTTCGGCGATAACGAGCGTTTTCATATTTTTTGGGCCCCACTTTCTTGCTTCTTGCGCAGATCCTAAAATACCAATATCCATAATTCCAATAAAAAGGGCCGCGCTCTGCGCAGCCCTGTAGCTGGAATCTATTATATCATATTTTCGGATTGTACTGTATCACCCTTATTTCCTAGGATAGTACAGTTGCGCCCATTAAGTATTTATCCACTTCCCGAGCCGCTTCACGGCCTTCATGGATCGCCCATACGACGAGGCTTTGTCCCCGGCGCATATCCCCGGCGGCAAATACTTTATCGACGTTCGTATTATATTTTCCGTAACGTGCCTTAACATTGGTACGGCGGTCGGTTTCAAGGCCGAGCTCACCCGCAATCCCCTGCTCCGGTCCGTCGAAGCCGATCGCGATCAGAGCCAGCTGCGCCGGGAACACTCTCTCGGTCCCAGGAATCGGCTGATAGATTTTGCGTCCCGTCTCGTCCACGATTCGTTGGATCTGTATCGTATGCAGCTCCTTCAAGTTCCCTTCTCCATCGCCGACGAACTTCGTCGTCATGATCGAGAATTCGCGCGGATCGCTGCCGAACAACGCCTTGGCTTCCTGTTGGGCATAGTCCAATGTATAAACATTCGGAAATTGCGGCCACGGGTTGCTGATCGGGTCACGCTCCTGAGGTGCCATGGCATGCGTTCCGAATTGAGTGATGCTGCGGCAGCCGTGGCGCAGCGAGGTAGCCACGCAGTCGGAGCCCGTATCACCGCCGCCGATAACGATCACATCTTTGTCTTCGGCGGACAAATAATTCCCGTCCTCCAGCTCGGAGTCAAGGTAGCTCTTGATCGTTCCGTTCAAGAACGGCATGGCGTACTGCACGCCCTTCAGATCGCTGCCCTCAATGTTGAATTCACGCGGCTTCGTCGCACCTCCGCACAATACGACTGCATCGTATTCCTCTACGAGCTGCCGCGCCGGAATATCCTTGCCGATTTCCGTATTCGTTACAAATCTCACGCCCTCGGCGGAAAGCAGATCCACCCGGCGTTGAACGACCGCCTTGTCCAGCTTCATCGTCGGAATGCCGTACATCAACAAGCCGCCGATCCGGTCTGACCGTTCGAATACGGTCACTTCATGCCCGGCCTTGTTCAACTGCGCGGCGCAAGCCAGGCCCGCAGGGCCGGAGCCTACGACAGCAACCCTGCGTCCTGTCCGCCGAGCCGGCGGTTCGGGAACGACCCAGCCTTCTTCAAAGCCCTTATCGATGATCGCCTGCTCGATCGTCTTGATCGTGACAGGCTGCCCGATCAAACCGACGGTGCAGGAGCCTTCACAAGGCGCGGGGCAAACCCGGCCGGTGAATTCAGGAAAATTGTTCGTTTTATGAAGACGTTCCAACGCTTCCTTCCAAAGTCCGCGGTAGACCAGATTATTCCATTCCGGAATCAGATTGTGTACCGGACAGCCCGAGGTACCTCCCGCCATATCCATTCCCGTATGACAATATGGCGTGCCGCAATCCATACAGCGTGCGCCTTGCGTCCGGAGTTCTTCAGCTGACATATGCTTATGAAACTCCTGCCAGTCCTTGACCCTTTCGGAAGGGCTCCGGTCTCCCGGTATCTGCCGGTTATATTCCATAAACCCCGTTGGTGTAGACATCTATAACTTCCCCCATCCGTATGATGCAAAAGCTTCCAAGAGGCATTGAAACTTTCACATTTCAGTGTATCTTGATGTTAGCATCCGGGGGGAACGTTATTAATGGATTAATTCTATTTTAATTTGCACTAAAGTGCAGCGGGCTTACGTCGTTCATAGGTCAGAAAGCGGTAAGAATAAGGATTCTTCTCATCACGAATTCCCTCTTCTTCCTTGACAACCTCAAACTCCGACCAGTCGAAGTGGGGGAAAAATACGTCGCCTTCAATCTCCTCGTCAATCCGCGTAACATGCAATCGATCGGCTAAGGGAAAGAAATGCTGGAATAAGCCTGCCCCTCCAATGACCATAAGCTCACCCTGTTTTGCATATTCCAGAGCATCTTCTACGGAATGAACGATATCTGCTCCTTCTGCCCGGTAAGCGTGATCGGCCGTGAGAACGACACTCTTCCGGTTCGGTAACGGACGGCTCCCCATCGATTCCCATGTATTCCGGCCCATCAACATGGTTTTGCCGGTCGTTTGCTCCTTAAAAAATTTCAAATCCGCCGGCAGCCGCCAAGGCAGCTGATTGTTCCGGCCGATCGCCCCGTTTCGAGACATTGCCCAAATGAGAGTAATTCCCATGAAATACTGCCCCTTTCAACCTGTTTGTCCCCTAATGGATAACGACCTGTTATTAAACAGCGACCGTAGCCTTGATCGTTGGATGATATTGATAACCTTCAAATTCGAAATCCTCATACACATAATCAAATATCGAATCCGGCTTCCGCTTGATGATGAGCTTCGGCAGCGGATAAGGCTCGCGCTCCAACTGCGTCTTCACTTGTTCAAGATGGTTGCTGTAAATATGCACGTCGCCGCCCGACCAGATAAATTCGCCGACCTCAAGGCCGCATTGCTGCGCCATCATATGAGTCAGCAATGCGTAACTCGCAATATTGAACGGAAGTCCAAGGAACGTATCGACCGATCGCATCGTCAGCATACAGGACAGCTTTCCGTTCGCCACATAAAATTGGAATACGAAATGGCATGGCGGCAGCTTCATGTTATCGACTTCCGCCACATTCCAGGCGCTGACCAGGTGGCGGCGCGAATCGGGATTGTTCTTGATCGCCTCGACAACGTTTGCGATCTGATCGATATGACGGCCGTCTGGAGCTTCCCAAGCTCTCCATTGCGATCCGTAAACCGGCCCCAAGTCTCCGTTTTCATCCGCCCACTCGTCCCAAATCCGGACGCCATGCTCTTTCAAATAGGCGATATTGGTTTCTCCTTTAAGAAACCATAGCAGCTCATGAACAACCGATTTCAAATGAATCCTTTTTGTGGTCACCAAAGGAAACCCCTGGCTGAGATCAAAGCGAAGCTGTCTCCCGAACACGGAAATCGTTCCTGTTCCGGTCCGATCCCCTTTCGGAGTCCCGTTATCCAAGACGTCTTGAAGCAAATCCAAATAATTTCTCATCTATCGCACACCCCGCACTTGTTTGTATGACATCTTGTCTATTATAGCAGAGGAATCAAGCGGATTGAACCAAACCAGCCTATCCTTTTCCTTCGTCAAAATAAGGAATCTCCCGCTCTCCGCGCACAAGGCCGCTTATCCCTTCTTCATAATACGGCATCAATCCATCCGCCCGATCTAAGTCCACCCAGTCCACCTCGGCAATCTCATCCGGCATCATCGTCTCTTCCCGGCCGCCCGTAATTTCCGCACGGAAGGTAAAAAGAACGAAATGTTCCTCTTTTTCCGGAAAAATGACCTCGTTTACGGCCATGACACCGAACACTTCAATATCAACGCCGGCTTCCTCCTTCACCTCGCGGATCAGTGCCCGAACCAGTGTTTCACTGGTCTCGACCGTGCCGCCCGGCAGCGTCCACGTATCCCGGTTATCCCGGTTTCGAACCATCAGCACCTTATTCTTATCAGGGCTTACGATCAACGCGTATACGATATCGATTCGCTTCATAGTGCGCCACCTTCTATAAGTTCAAATAGTAATGATAGTACTCATCATCCCGGGTATATCCCAGCTGTTCATACAGCTTTTGAGCTCCCTTGTTGCCGACTCCGGTTTCCAATGCGATTCCCTTAGCCTTCGATTCGACTGCATACTCCGAAACCGCATCAAGCAGCTGTTTGCCTATACCGGAGTTTCGATATTCCTTCAACACATACAAATCGTTCAATATCCAGGATCTCTGCATCGATAACGAAGAGAATACCGGATACAGCTGAGCAAAACCGGCCGCTTTGCCGTTTTCCTCGTCTTTGGCCACAAATATTACGGACTCCCTATGCTCCATTAACCGAAACAGAAAAGCTTGTGCCCCTTCCGGATCGGAGGGTTGTCCATAGAACTGCCGATATTGATCAAACAAATGCGTAACGGACGCAAGATCCTTATAGGTTGCCTGCGAAATATGTACGGATACACTCATGGTTGTTATCCTCCTCAAAGTATATAAGATGAACTATTAATGTCCATCTTATCTTGAAGCCCTAAATAATTTAAGTCATTCACAAAAAAAGAATAAGGTACTGTAAATATTTTAATATAATAATGCATTAATCCTAATATTTTACGGTTATAATTAAAAAGGGCCAAATTATTTTAACTATAGTTTATAATTAATTAAAGAATTTAAAGCGGGAGTTGTGAAAAATGGATAGCGTCGATCTTCAAATTATAGAACTTCTGAAACGCAACAGCCGCATTACCAGCTCGGAAATCAGCAAAGCGATTCATCTGTCTGTCCCCTCGGTCTCGGAAAGAATTCGTAAGCTTGAGGAAAAAGGGATGATTGAGCAATTTACAATCAGATTGAACCGCGAAATCACCGGACGGCATTTGCTGGCTTACATATCCGTCATTTTAGAGCATCCGAAGTACATCGAGTCATTCAAAGAGCAGATTTCTAATGAATCCTGCATTATAGAATGCCATCATCTGGCCGGTGATTACGATTATTTATTGAAAGTCGGCGTTCCGGACATCTCCTCGCTTGAAGTCTTCATTTCCGAAACCTTAAAAGGCTTGGCCGGGGTTCAAAAAACGAAAACGACGATCGTACTATCCACTTTAAAGGAAGCATAAAACTTTGTGCAAGGAGTCAAGTGGGCATGGCCATGATCACTCTTCTAAATAGCATTCTAATCGGAGCCGCCATCGCGGCCCCGATCGGTCCAATAGGCATGTTGTGTATTCGGTCTACCTTGGTTGGGGGCTGGAAAAAGGGGTTGGCTGCCGGGCTAGGCGTGGCAAGTGCAGATGCGATTTATGCAGCTGTTGCCGGTTTCGGCATGCATGTGATCTCCTCGCAGTTGATCCGGTTCGAGGACGGTTTCAGAATGATCGGCGGTCTTCTCATTCTTGTTCTCGGCCTTGTGGGTTTCCGCCGCAAACCGCCTTTTACCGATCGCGATATCCCCGGGCAAACTCGACAGTTGTTCACCTTTGGCTCCACCTTTCTGCTTACCCTGGCAAATCCGATGACGGTAATCTCTTTTGCTGCGCTATCCGCAGGTTTGGGTATCGATTCATTACCAGGTTCTTCGGAGGGGGCTTCAGCGTTCACCGCCGGGATCTTCCTCGGTTCCGCCTTATGGTGGATTCTGCTGTGTACGGCGGTTAATCAGCTGCGCCTTCGTTTATTGACACCCGCAGCCCTACGCGCCGTTAATTTAATCTCAGCCACGCTTATTACCGGATTTGGTGTCTGGTTCCTGATATCCGTATTTTTTGGCCCGTAAATATCCCGCTTAAATTGAATCTTATTGGGATTTGTTTGGATGCCGATCCGGAGGAACCCTTCTCATATTTACTTTATTACATGACGAAGCCCGGGCAGGAATGGTTGCTTATTCCTAACCCGGGCTTATTATAACTACTTGAAGAATCCGGCAATCCCGGCCACCAATACGATGATCGCGAACACCATTCTATAATACACAAACACTTTCATCGGCTTCTTCTGCAAGTAAGCGATAAACTTCTTGATGACGGCAAGTGCAACCAGGAAGGACACCAGGAAGCCTACTCCGAGCGAGATGAGCTCCGTTGACGTCATACTGGAAAAACCGCCGATTTTCACAATTTTCAAAAAGCTCATACCTACCATGACGGGAATCGCCAGGAAGAACGAGAACTCAGCCGCCGCCACCGTCGTCAGGCCGGCTACCCAGCCGCCGATAATCGTGGAAGCGGAACGGGACATGCCGGGAATGATCGCCAAAACTTGAAACGCCCCGATAATGAGCGCTTGTTTCACAGTGACATTGAGCTCGTCACCGCCGCCGCCAAGCCCGTTGTTACGGAACTTCTTCTCCGCGTACAGCATCCATAAACCGCCGAAGAACAACGTGAACGCCACAACTACCGGCGTAAACAGGTGCTCGTCCGACCAATCATTAAGCAGTACGCCGAAAATGCCTCCAGGAATACATGCGATCGCCAGCATGAGCCAAAAGCGGAATCCGGACTTCGCAAAGCCGACCTTTTGCGGAAAAAAGTTGACCAGCGTGTCCTTGATTTTCCCCCAGTACAGCACGATTACGGCCAAAATCGCCCCAAGCTGAATCACGTACGTGTACATCTCGACGTAAGATGGCGTTGTTCCGGTAAAGCCCAGGAAATTCTCGAAAATGACGAGATGACCGGTGGATGATACCGGCAAAAATTCAGTAATCCCTTCTACAATCCCTAAAATAATTGATTTCAGTATCGAAAAAATCGTCTCCATGCCACCAAGCTCTCCTTTTCAAACAAACTTACTAGTAACTACATTGTGTTACCGATTTTCAATCGCAGGTTTTATCCTACCATAAAAATAAGCAGCCAGGCTACTCCCTTTATTTTATTGGAGCTTGCCACATTATATAACGTTAAATGAGAGGTTGGATGGCCTTTTTCAACATATCGGCATTCATCGCGCCCTGGGAGACCTGACGGATTATGCCTTTTTCATCAATAAAATAGGTAGTCGGATAGGCAACGATCCGGTAGTTGTCCATGACTTCGCCCTTCGAATCAAGCAATACGGGGAAGGTTAGTCCCTGTTCATCTACAAAGCTTTGCGCATTGTCGGAACTTTTCTCCGTGGATGTCAAATTAATACCGAGCACGACGACATTTTTAGCGTCATACTTCTCATACAATCGCTGCATATGCGGCATCTCCACCCGGCATGGCGGGCACCAGGACGCCCAAAAATTCAAGACCACCACTTTCCCGCGGAAATCCGACAGGGACACCGGAGTACCGTCCAGCCCGTTTAACGTAAAGTCAGGGGCTTGCTCCCCCTCCTTAATCCCAACAGTTGCGCCTCCATCTTGCACCGTTTGTTGTTTGTTTCCATCCGAGTTCGTTCTATTATTTATGTAATCATAAGCGCTATAAGCGACTAGTCCCAATAAGATGACAAAGATAATTACATTCTTTCTCATAACTGTTTCCTCCCCTTCCTAAAAAAGATTTTGGACTCACTAATCCCTCTTTGGTCCTTTCCAGAAAACAAGAACGCTGGCCAGCAGCAAAAATAAGACCTGCAGCTTGCTGAAAGACAATATCCAGATGACGCGTTCATGATTGAAAAATTGGAACACAATGTTACCGATCAAAAACCAAAGTGCGGCAAAATGAATTCTTGCCTCCGGCGTTTCGCGCTTTGCAATTAACATTTGGAGCAGGAGGATGCCGGTCCAGCAGATGCTGGCGATCCATGAGATGGAGGGTCCTTCCTGAAACATCAGCTCCGGCAGCCGAGACACAAACCATCCCCCAAGAAAATATACGGCAAAACCGTGCACCACAATAGCAAAGTGCAGCTCTTTCTTCCGAGAACGCAGCCATATATAAAGCCCCCCAACCAAACTGGCGATCCAGCCGCCCGCTTCACCACCATCAAAATAAAGCAAGGACATGGGCTCGGATACCGCCTCTACTGGATGAATGAGCAAATAACTAAATTTCCAAATCAGAAGCCATAACAAAAATCCATTGGACAGCAATTCCGCTATCGTCTTAGTTTCCGAGCGGTCAGTAACTATCCGCCCCCAAAGCTTCAGCATTATCCACCCTCCTGCCCCAAACAGAAGATTCAGAACAAGAGAGCCATTTAATAAAAAGGGGCCTAATTGAATATTTTGCAATCCATTTCCTCCTTTTCCAAAGCGATTTTCATCCGAAATATACCCTAAGGGGTATGATATGATGGGTAATATCTTTTGTCAAATTAGTGTCACCCTTCCGTTCAACGCTGGCCAAATTTCAACTTGGCATTTGACTTTAAAATCTAAATATCGTAATATTGCGATATAGTGATATATTAGAGAACAGAGGTGATCCAGTTTGGACAGCAATTTTAAGTCCTACCAAGAAGCTGCCGAAATCCTGAAGGCATTGGCCCATCCGGTTCGGTTATGTATCGTTAAGGGCCTGATCGAAAAACCGGAGTGCAATGTTTCTTATATGCAAGAGTGTTTGAATTTACCGCAATCGACGGTATCCCAGCATTTGCAGAAGCTGCGCAGCATGGGCATCTTGGAAACCGAACGGAGCGGACTTGAAGTCAAATATCACGTTGCTGATGAACGAATCAAACAATTAATACGCATCTTATTGGAGGAAACTAATCATGAGTAAAAAAGTTATTATTGTCGGAGGCGTCGCAGGCGGCGCATCGGCTGCGGCTCGTTTACGCCGTCTCGATGAGGAAGCGCATATCATCATGTTCGAACGGGATTCCTATATTTCTTTCGCCAACTGCGGTCTTCCTTATTATATCGGTGATTCGATTACGGATCGTTCAAAGCTGCTTGTACAGACTCCGGAAGCCATGTATAAACGTTTTAACATCGATATCCGGATCGATAGTGAAGTCATTGGCATTAACCCGGAGAACAAAACGGTAACCGTACGCAGCAAAACGAGCGGCGATTACGAGGAAACCTATGATGCGGTTATATTATCCCCAGGTGCCAAACCGATCCGCCCTCAATTGCCTGGGATTGAAAGTAATAAAATTCACACCTTGCGAAACATTCCTGATACGGACCGGATCAAAAAAAGGGTTAGCGAGGACAAAATTTCATCGGCCATCGTCATCGGCGGCGGATTTATCGGCGCCGAAATGGCGGAAAATCTGAAGGAAATCGGTCTGGACGTTACCTTGATTGAGGGCGGTCCGCAAATTTTGGCTCCCTTCGATGCGGAGATGGCAAACGCGCTGGCTAAGGAAATGGAGGATCATGGCGTAAAGCTGCTTCTATCCCAAACCGTTCAAGGCTTTGAGGAAAAAGGTGAGCTCATCGAAGTTCGTACCGCTAGCGGCATAAACTTGACCGCTGAAATGGTGATCCTTGCGATCGGGGTATCCCCGGATACCGGATTTCTGCGAGGAACAGGTATCGAGTTGGGGCCCAAAGGCCATATTATCGTCAATGATCGGCTGGAGACCAGCGTAAGCGGAATTTATGCCGCAGGCGACGCCATCGAAGTTACGGATTATGTCAACGGCACGACCACGGCCATTCCGCTTGCGGGTCCGGCCAATAAACAGGGCCGAATCGCCGCGGATAACGTAAGCGGGCTGAGCAGCACGTTTAAGGGTAGCCAGGGAACGTCCATTATCAAAGTGTTTGGTTTAACCGGTGCGGCAACAGGAAATAACGAAAAGACGCTGCAGCGTCTCGGTCTGCCATACCATGTAACCTACGTCCATCCGAATTCCCATGCTGCTTATTATCCGGGAGCAACGCCATTAACACTTAAGCTGCTGTTCAACGACGAGGGAACCGTTCTCGGCGCCCAGGCGGTTGGGCACGACGGTGTGGATAAACGGATCGACGATATCGCCACAACGATCCGTTTCCGCGGCACGGTAAGTGATCTTACCGAACTTGAGCTGGCCTATGCTCCTCCGTACTCTTCCGCCAAAGATCCGGTTAATATGGCCGGGTACACAGCCGAGAACGTGTTGACCGGTAGAACCGCAGTCTTTGTTCCGAAAGATTTGGACAGCCGTGACAGCGCCTCTACCCTGCTTGTCGATGTCCGTTCGGAAATCGAGCATGCCAACGGCCATATTCCGGATTCCTTGAACATTCCGGTCGATGATCTGCGTAGCCGACTCTCCGAGTTGGACCCTTCAAAAGAAATTTGGGTTTATTGTCAGGTTGGACTTCGCGGGTACACCGCTGCCCGGATTTTGCAGCAAAAAGGTTTCCGTGTCCGCAATTTGACCGGCGGATATAAGACATATCAGTTAGTGCGATATCAGGCCGGCCAAAGACACGGCGGAGATCAACCGGAGAAAACAGCGGCTATTTCCGCCCCTGCTCCTGTTATTGAAGCGGCTCGGGAAACCGCAGCTACAGCGCAGCCCCTGCGAGTGCGCGACCAAGAATTGCGGGCCGATGCTGAGCTGGACGCCTGTGGCTTATGCTGCCCCGGCCCATTGATTCAGGTGAAACAAAAAATGGATCAGATTCAGGAAGGGCAAATTCTACGGGTGACCGCTTCGGACCCTGGATTTTATGAAGATGTGCAAGCCTGGGCGACTATGTCTAAGAATCGGATACTACAGGTCAGTAAAAAGGCGGACGGCATGATCGAGGCCTACCTTTGCAAAGGGGGACTGCCTGAGATTGAAGCCTCCAATCCTGCTCCGAGTAATGTCTCTTCACAGGAAGGTACTTCGATGGTCGTATTCAGCGGCGATCTGGACAAAGCCATCGCTTCATTCATTATTGCCAACGGAGCGGCGGCAAGCGGCAAAAAGGTAACGATGTTCTTCACCTTCTGGGGCCTGAACGTCATCCGCAAACCGGAAAAGGTGAATGTCCCGAAAAACATGATCGGCAAAATGTTCGGCGCCATGATGCCGCGCGGCAGCCGCAAGCTGTCCCTGTCCAAAATGAACATGATGGGCATGGGTGCGAAAATGATCCGCGGCGTCATGAAGAACGGCAATATCGCTTCGCTTGAAGAGTTGATGCAATCCGCAATCGACCAAGGCGTCGAAATCGTGGCTTGTCAAATGTCGATGGACGTCATGGGCATCAAGCGGGAAGAATTGATCGACGGCGTGAAAATCGGCGGTGTCGGTTACTATTTAGGGAAAGCGGATCAATCCGGCATTAATCTATTCATCTAAAGCTAAAAGCTCACTCCATCGCTGAC
Organism: Paenibacillus sp. FSL R5-0407; assembly: GCF_038009185.1. NCBI lineage: Bacteria > Bacillati > Bacillota > Bacilli > Caryophanales > Paenibacillaceae > Paenibacillus > Paenibacillus sp. FSL R5-0407. The sequence continues at coordinate 1,159,690 of NZ_JBBPAX010000001.1, forward strand.
GGAGTGAGCTTTTTTATTATTCTTATTTGTTCGGGTCCACCTTCATGCGAAGTTCAATATATTTCAGCGCTCCCTCATCGGTTTGCTCCGTCTTGACTAAATCACCTGATAATTTCTCTCCAAGCTTGCCATAGGCCGCTAGCGCCGATTTAGATAAATTCTCGTCAGGCTTGAATTGCAGCACAAGATAAAAACTGCCTACGTCTTTTTTCGGCTGCTTTACCCGGACCTGGAACGAGCCGTCAGGAAGTACCTGCGTCTTCTCACCGTATCCGAAATGGACGTGATCCGGAATGTCGATATCGCCGGAAACGACCGTACCTTCAAGCAGATTGCTCTTCACCTTAATCAAATAAAATCCTTCTTCGGCGTTTACCTCCGGCTTCATCCATATGGCGGGATTTCCATAGTCATCCGGCTTTTCACCGACCGGATTCTCCGCCTTCCATTCAGAGCCGATTTCAGCAGCGGCATCCATGTAAATATAGGTTACCGCTTTGTGTAGCGTCTGATTCTCTTCCTCAACTTGATGGATAAACGTGCCGGTCATTTTTTCTCCATTCGCGCCATAAGGCTCCAGATCTGCGGACTGCTGATCCGGTTTAAAGCTGATCGTTATTTCCAAGGTTCCTTCTTTAATGTCCGGCCGTTTGATATCCATCTCAAAAGTACCGTCGTTGTTGATCTCCGCCTGTTTCCGATAACCGAACATCGTATAACCGGCAGCATCGATTTCCGCCTCTATTTTGGCACCAGGAACCAGATTGGATTTTCCCGAGATTACGATTTGGTCCTGTTCTATTTTAGCGCTTCCTTGAAGCCAGACATCCGACGCTCCCTGATCTTTGGGTGCATGCTCGGATGAGGTTCCGGACACGATTTCAACATCGACCTTATTCTCTGCTGAAGCGGAATTATCGCTTACATTCCCGTCTGCTGCTGCCTTCCCTTTTGTTTCATCCTGAGCCATAACTTCCGGCCCGGCGTTTTTTTCCGGATCTCCGGTGTTCTCTTTTCCGTTTCCGCAGCCGCTAAGTATCATTACCACGGTCAGACCGACAATCAGCCCTTTCCACGTTCTAGCCGGAATCCATTTGCCTAAATTCCTCACTGCCCTCTTCCCATCCCTTCGTTTTTATCAATTTTACTTATCAAACTATGTATAAAGCAAAATGATACTTACCCATTGGACGGCGGATTGAAACAAGTTAAAAAAAGGGCAAGACCGATGAAATTCGGTCTTGCCCTGTCAATTAGCTTAGGAGAACTCCTGGTCGTCAATAAATAGCCGCGCCGGAGTGATAAATCAAAAATTAACGGGAGATCACGTGGATCGGATGGCCTTCAACCAGTTCAGCGGTTTCCATCACGATTTCACCCAGTGTCGGGTGAGCGTGGATCGTAAGCGAGATATCTTCAAGCGTAGCGCCCATTTCGATCGCGAGGCCGAGCTCGGCAATCAAGTTGGAAGCTTCGATACCGACGATTTGCGCGCCGATTACCAGATTGTTTTCAGCGTTAGCTACAATCTTGATGAAGCCGTCAGGCTGATTCAGCGAAGTTGCACGGCCATTGCCCGCGAACGGGAACTTGCCGGCTTTGACTTTGTAGCCTTTTTCCTTCGCTTCTTTCTCCGTGTAGCCCACGCTGGAGCATTCAGGATCCGTGAAGACTACAGCTGGAATAGCTTTGTAATCCACTACAGACGGAAGTCCGGAAATGACTTCTGCTGCCACTTTACCTTCATAAGAAGCTTTGTGAGCCAATGCAGGACCGGCTACGATATCGCCGATAGCGAAGATGTTCGGGTTGCTCGTACGTCCTTGGTGGTCAACTTCTACCAAACCGCGGTCAGTCAGCTTAACGCCGGCAAGATCAAGGCCGAGATCGCCATCCGTGTTTGGACGACGGCCAACCGTTACGAGGAGGTAATCCGCTGTAACTTCTTTGTTTTCGCCGTTTACGGTGTATTTCACAGTAACGTTCTTGTCGGTTTGCTCAGCACTTTCAGCTTTTGCGTTGGTGATGATTTCGATACCCGTTTTTTCCATGCTCTTGGTTACAAGACGGGTCATATCTTTATCAAAGCCGGCAAGTACGGAATCCATACCCTCGATAATCGTAACTTTCGTACCGAATTTCGAGAACATTTGGCCCAATTCAGCGCCGATGTAGCCGCCGCCGATAACGATCAGGCTGCTAGGAATTTCAGGAAGTTCCAAAGCTTCCGTCGAGGACAGGATACGTCCGCCAAACGGGAAAGGCTTCAGTTCGATCGGACGGGATCCGGTCGCAAGAATGCAATGCTTAAAGCGGTAACGCGGCGATTCGTGATCGTTGAAAGCACGTGCTTCGTTTTCGTTGATGAACATCACTTCACCGCTGAAAACTTCGATTTTGTTGCCTTTAAGCAAACCGGATACGCCTTGGGTCATTTTCTTAACTACGCCGTTCTTGAATTCTTGCGTTTTCGTGAAGTCAACCTTCACGTTTTCAGCAGTTACGCCGAAAGCGTCGGCATGCTGTGCGTTTTCGTATGCATGCGCTGCGGAGATCAAAGCTTTGGACGGAATGCAGCCACGGTTCAAGCACACGCCGCCGAGTTCCGATTTGTCCACGATAATTACTTTTTGGCCCAGTTGGGCGGCACGAATGGCCGCCACATATCCGCCGGGACCGGCACCTACAACCAATGTATCAATATCTAGAGAAGCGTCTCCTACTACCATATTGTTACACCTCCATAACGAGCAACTCAGGGTTAGCGAGCAGCTGTTTGATATAGTTCATGAAGTTTTGAGCTGTTGCTCCGTCGATGAGACGGTGGTCAAAGCTGAGGGACAGAGCCATAACCGGAGCGACAACGATCTCGCCGTTCTTAACAACCGGTTTTTCGCTGATGCGGCCTGTACCCAGGATCGCTACCTCAGGGTAGTTGATGATCGGAGTAAAGAACATACCGCCGGCGGAACCGATGTTCGAAATCGAAATCGTGCTGCCCTTCATTTCGTTTGCGGACAGCTTGCCGTCACGGCCGCGGGCTGCCAGATCACGGATAGCGTCGGCGATCATCCAGATGCTCTTGCGGTCGGCATCTTTGATAACCGGTACGATCAAACCGTTATCCGTATCGGTAGCAATCCCGATATCGTAATGTTTCTTGTAAACAATTTCGTTATTTTCTTCGTCGATCGAAGCGTTCAGCGCCGGGAATTGGCGGGAAGCCGCTACGAGTGCCTTAACGATGAATGGCAGGTAAGTTACTTTGATGCCCTTCTTCTCGGCGATTGGTTTCATGCGAGTACGGAAAGCTACCAATTCCGTAACGTCCACTTCGTCCATGATCGTTACATGCGGAGCTGTGTATGCCGATTTCACCATAGCGTTCGAAATCGCCTTACGGATACCCTTGAACGGTACGCGTTCTTCTTCTGCGCTTACGCTGGCCGCGGAAGCTGCAGATGCCGCAGGAGCCTTCGCTGCTTCGTCTTTGCTGCTTGCAGCTGCAGGTGCTGCTGCCGCGCCGCCGTTTTTGAATGCTTCCACGTCTTCGCGAGTGATTTTACCAGCGTTGCCTGTGCCGCTTACTTGTGCAATATCAACGCCTTGCTCGCGGGCGAATTTGCGTACGCTAGGCGTAGCAAGCACTTCGCGGTTTGGTGCAGCAGGTGCTGCCGCGCCGTTAGCGCCGCCTTCTTTAGCTTCAGCCGGGCTGGAAGCTGCAGGCGAATCCTTCGTATCCGCTCCGCCTTTCGCTGCATCAGCTTCTTGAGCGTTAGCTTCTTCATGAGCCGGTTCCTGTTCAGGAACATCGCCTTCCGCGTCGATAACAGCCACTACTTGGCCAACGCGGAACACGGCACCGTCGGTCCCGAACACTTCGAGCACCGTACCGTTTACCGGACAAGGTACTTCTACGACCGCCTTGTCGTTCTGTACCTCCATCACGATATCTTCGTCTGTAACTTTGTCGCCTGCTTTGATATGCATTTTAATAATTTCGCCTTCATGCAAACCTTCGCCCAGCTCTGGGAAGCGATATTCAAATTTTGCCACCTGGAAGACCTCCTGTTATTTAATTAGTTTAAGAATCGATTTCATTAAAATTCGAGAACTTTGTTTACGCCCTCAATGATGCGAGCCGGAGTCGGCAGCCATTGATCTTCGATTTGCGCGAACGGATAAACGGTATCCGGAGGCGTAATGCGAAGCACTGGAGCTTCCAAATGAAGAATAGCCTTTTCATTGATTTGAGCGATGATTTCTGCAGCCATACCGGCGGATTTTTGCGCTTCCTGCACAACGATCGCACGGTTCGTTTTCTTAACGGAGGCAAGAATCGTATCGATATCCAGCGGCACCAATGTGCGCAAGTCGATAACTTCAGCTTTGATGCCTTTAGTTTTTTCGAGTTCTTCCGCAGCTTTTACAGCCGTGTGAACCATCATGCCGTAAGCGATGATCGTCACGTCGGAACCTTCGCGAACCACGTTGGCTTTGCCAAGTTCAACTGTATATTCACCTTCCGGCACTTCAGCGCGGAATGCATGGTACAAGTTAAGGTGCTCCATGAAGAATACCGGATCATTGTCGCGGATCGCGGAAATCATGAGACCTTTTGCGTCGTAAGGGTTAGAAGGGATTACCAGTTTAATACCCGGAGTTTGCGCAATCAAACCTTCCAGGGCGTCCGTATGCAACTCAGCCGCTTTAACGCCGCCGCCGTATGGAGTACGGAACACGATCGGCGCGTTGTAACGGCCGCCGGAACGGTAACGCATCCGTGCAGCTTGCACCAAAATTTGGTCCAGAGCTTCGAAAATAAAGCCGACGAACTGGATTTCGGCAACCGGACGGAATCCTTGAATCCCGAGGCCTACTGCCATACCGCCGATTGCGGATTCAGCCAGCGGCGTATCGAATACACGATCTTCGCCGAATTCTTTTTGCAAACCTTCTGTTACGCGGAATACACCGCCGACATTACCTACGTCTTCCCCGAAAAGCAGGACGTTTGGATCCCGATTCAACTCTACGCGCATCGCATCGCGGATTGCTTCTTTCATATTCATTTGTGCCATTGCTCATATCCTCCTCATTAGAACTTCTTCAAGGCTTATTTATTAAATTCGGCTTTTTGTTCTTCCAAATGTTTAGGCGTTTGTTCGAACATGCTGTCAATCAGGCCAGGAATGGTCATTTTCTCGGTTTGCTCAGCCTTCTTGATTTGTTCGTTGACTTTCGCCTTGGCTTCTTCTTTCACGCGAGCCGTATCTTCGTCGGTCCAAAGACCTTTCTTCTCCAGATACTTGGCAAGACGGGCAATCGGATCTTTTTCGCTCCATTGTCCTTCTTCTTCTTTAGTACGGTATTTGCTTGTGTCATCGGACAGGGAATGCGGACGGAAACGGTAAGTGACCGCTTCGATCAAAGTCGCGCCTTCGCCGTTACGTGCACGTTCTGCAGCTTCTTGAACCGCGCTGATAACTGCGAACACGTCCATCCCGTCGATTTTCACGCCGCGGATACCGGCAGCTACCGCTTTATGAGCGATCGAAAGAGCAGCCGTTTGTTTGGAGAAAGGAGTCGTAATGGCATAGCCGTTATTTTGCACAAAGAAAATAACCGGAAGCTTAAATACTCCAGCATAGTTCAACGCTTCGTAGAAATCGCCTTCGGACGAACCGCCGTCTCCGGTGTAAGTAATGGCGACTTGTTTTTGTTTCTTCAATTTATAACCCATGGCGATGCCCATAGCATGAAGAACTTGCGCGCCGATAATAATTTGTGGCATAAGTACGTTGACGCCTTCAGGAATTTGACCGCCGTGTTGATGACCGCGGGAATACAAGAAAGCTTGATAAAGCGGAAGACCATGCCATACGAGCTGCGGCATATCGCGGTAACCCGGGCAAACGAAGTCATTCTTGTCCAAAGCGAATTCACTGCCTACCATCGTGGCTTCTTGTCCGGATACCGGAGCATAGAAACCGAGACGTCCTTGACGTCCCAAGTTGATAGCACGCTCATCCCAAGTACGGGTAAATACCATACGGTACATTAGTTCTTTCAATTGATCATCTGTCAAGTTCGGGACTTTATCTTTGTTTACAATTTCACCATCCGGCGAAAGGACGGCCAAAGCCTCGACTTCCTCCGTATATACTTCATAAGGAATCTTGCTCATTTTCTTCACCTCGACAAAATATTTGATTATCATGTTCCGCTGTTATAGAATTATTATACATCTGTTGTAGTCATTAAGTCAAAGGAATTGCGCTGAAATGACTTAATTATTTATTTTTGTTTGTATAACAGACGAAACATAATTATGTAACACAAATGACTTTCTGGAAGTGTATGCGTTTATTGCTTCCAGGGTTATCTTAACTTAATGAGAGGTCAAAAGCAAAAAACAGACGACAAGGGGCGTGTCATAATATGACGGATTCTCGGTATTTAAAACGGACGATTGTTAAAGAGGAGGTCGACTGCAACAGCTTGGGAGAAAAAAGGAAACTTCGCATCTATCTCCCCCCTGGCTACAATGAAATTTTAAGTTATCCTGTCGTTTATTGTCAGGATGGCGAAGAGTTTTTCAATTTCGGACGGATCGCTACCCTCGCGAACCAACTTATTCTTGATGAAGGAATCGAGCCTTTCATTATAGTAGGAATCGAGGTCGATGTCTCGGTCCGGACGGAAGAATACGCTCCTTTCGGCAATCGGTTCGAGGCTTACAGCACCTGTATTACTGAAGAAATTATACCCTTTGTGGAGCGCAATTATCCGGTTCGCCGCGAACCGGACCAGCGAGTATTGGCCGGCGATTCCCTGGGCGGATCATTTTCGCTGCATCTCGCTATGAAAAACCGGCAGCTGTTTTCCAAAATCATCAGTTTATCGGGCGCGTTTTACGATGCCTCCCTGGAACTTATCGCTGCCGAAAAGGACTTGTCCACTCTTTCTCTCTATATGATAGTTGGATTACAGGAGCAGCAGTACACAACCGATACGGGAACTTACAATTTTGTGGACTTAAATCGCCGGGCTAAGGAATTGCTGGAAGAGCGCGGAGCCAAAGTAAGATATTACGAGAAGGACGGACAGCATCTGTGGGGCTTCTGGCAGAAAGAACTTCCTGAAGCGCTGGTTTATTTTCTCGAATAACAGTATCCAAAAAAATAGGCTCGACATAATAAAGAAGAGGACCTATGGCCTTGAAACGGGCACGGATCCTCTTCTTTATATAGTAGGAGATGATTTGCGGAAATGGTCTACAATGTCTCCGATTTGGCCTCAACCTCAATATTGCCCGTCTTAAGCGACCTTCTCGGGAGCTTCCATTTATAATGGACGGACAGCATCCGAAAACAGACAACCAGTACGAACAGCAGCAGCAGTCCGATGGTCGAAGTGAAAAAGCCAAGACCGATGACAAGTCCGGCGATCATCGCCCATACCGCGTAAATTTCGTCCCTCAGGACAAGCGGCTTTCGTCCGGCCAGCAAATCCCGGATGATCCCTCCTCCGATCCCTGTCAAAACCGCGGCTACCAGGATCGCGCTGATCGGATGCTTCATTCCGCTCGCATAAAGTGCACCTTGAATCGCAAAAGCGGACAACCCGATCGCATCAAACAGCGCCTCCGTCTTCTTCCAATGCTGAATCCAAGGGAGCGGCAGCACAAAAGCGACCAAAACGGACAAAACAGCCAGTAATATCAAATCGCCCTGCGCCCACAAGGTAGTAACCGGCACGCCGATCAACACATTGCGGATAATTCCCCCTCCAAAAGCGGTAACTAGTCCCAGCACCAGTACCCCGAGTATGTCGTACTCTTCTTCCATCGCCACAAATGCTCCCGACATGGCGAAGGCGATCGTTCCGATAATACTGAATATATCGAATAAATGCATTTCCCTGCTCCCCTGCCCTCTCTCTCGCTAAATTGCTGTGTCCATTGTATTCCCGACGCCTTCAATTGTGCAAGCCTAAAAACTGAACTATACTGGTAATATTCGGGCTTATGAACAGAAAGGGAGTTTTTACATGGAAGCGAATCGTGTGCTTATTTTTGCCGGAGGTACCATCGATCCAGTATTTCTGAAGAACATCTCTCAGAACGACATCATTATCGGGGCGGATCGAGGAGCCTTATTTTTAGTTGAGCATGGGATATCTCCTGACATTTCGGTTGGGGATTTCGATTCAGTCAGCCCTGAAGAACTGGAGAAAATTAAAAAAAGCAGCAAAGAGCTTATTCAGTGTGATGCTGTAAACAAGGATTTAACCGACACCGAACTGGCTTTCGAAGTCGCTATCCAAAGACATGCTTCCGAAATCGTCATGGTTGGCGTTCTCGGTTCCAGGTTGGACCACACTCTATCGAACATTCAAATGATGTTGCGGGGGATGCAGCATCAAATTACCAGCGTCATTTGGGATACCAACAACTATGTCACGCTTACAGGCACGACCTGCGAAATCGAAGACCGCGGTTATACTTACGTATCCCTGCTTCCTCTCACCCCGGAGGTCACAGGTATCCATTTGGAAGGGTTCATGTACCCGCTGGACAACGCCACCCTGAAAATGGGCCAATCTCTAGGCGTAAGCAACCGTCTCAAAGGGGAACGGGGAACGATTCGGATCGAGAGCGGCTTGCTGCTTATTATCCAGAGCAAAGACTAACGAAAGAAAGAAACACTAGCATTTCGCCAAAAGAATAAAACATTTTTGTAACCTTTTCTTCGGATTATGTTACAGATCAAAACGTGAAAGAACCCTTGAAATATCAAGGGTTCTTTCATTTTTCTTTACATTGGAAACAACGAACTTCTTACGTTTTTGTAAACTTTAATCATATTTTAATAATCGGGGTCAAACCCTTACCTACCAAGCGATTGACCGGTCCTTGCCATAATTTCGGAAGTTTAAAAGCTGTTATACTTCATTTCGAACCGGTCAACAAAAACAAGAACTTTGGAGGTATATACATCATGAGAATGCAACATCTATTCCAAAAAGTATTGACGGTAGGTCTCGTCTCAACTATCGGATTCAGCTCCCTGCTTGCCAGCGGCGCTGGAGCAGCACCGGCCCAAGCAGCAGAAAGCGTAGCAACATCTAAAGGAACCCAAGTTGTAAACTACGGCAAAAAATATATGGGAGTTCCATACAAATTCGGTGCATCAACTTCAACTACAAGAAACTTCGATTGCTCGTCCTTTATGAAACACATCTTCAAAAAATATGGAGTAAATCTTCCACGGACTTCAGTAGCTCAATCTAAAGTCGGACGTGCCGTATCCAAATCGAATTTGAAAGCCGGCGATCTGGTATTCTTCTCGAGCGGCAGCCGCGCAAACGGCAAAAACGTAACGCATGTAGCTGTTTATATGGGCAACGGTAAAATTTTGCACACTTATGGTAAACCAGGGGTTACGATTTCTAATCTGAACTCCGGTAACTGGAAAAGAACTTACTTGAAAGCTCGTCGCGTCCTTTAGTCCTCATATATGAAATCAAACCCGATAGCCTCTCTATCGGGTTATTTTTTGTGCGAATCACTGTATTACGTATCCGGTTCCGCGGACGGTATGGATCAGCTTCCTGGATCTTCCCTTATCGATTTTTTTGCGTAAATGTCGGATATACACATCCACTACGTTCGTTCCCGTAGAAAAATCATATCCCCATACCTCCTGCAGAATCGCCTCTCTCTGGCATACCTGCTCCGCTCTCTTCACTAAATATCTAAGCAAATCGAATTCCTTCGGTGTAAGTTTGATCAGATCACCATCCCGATAAGCTTTGCGCCCTTTCAATTCAATAACAAGATCCTCATACCTCAACTCCGTCAAATAACCGTCGGCAAAACGACGGAAAAGCCTGATCAGACTGCGGATTCTTGCTTCAAATTCTATATTGGGTACCGCTATGTCCACAACTTCGTTTACTCCTGCTTCAAGTAAGGAGACCATCTCATCCGTATCCCATTCCTTCAAAATAACCATGACGGGGAATGGAGGATTCTCCCCAACTCTGTCCATCAGTTCATAAACAACACGGCTGCCGGTCTCCGGACTCAGCAGCAGTACGCCAGGCATTTCCTCATCCAGTTCTGTTGCCGTATCCTCCAGGCCGTGGCAACGGCGAACTTCAAATCCGGCCTGTTCCAGAAATAATTGCCTTTGGGTGGCTGCAAAATCATTTTTTTGCATCAGCAGCACGATGTCTTTCATATGAGTTCCCGCCTCTGCCCTTTAATCTCCGAACTTCCTTTATAGAGGGTTCTATGCACTTATCGTTAAGATGGTCAAAATAAAAACAAACCATTCCGCAAGGTGCGTGAATGGTTTGCCAAATTAATCCGTTCATTAACAATATAGAAATATTCAACCCAAAAACCGATCGTATATCGCTTTGGCTTCCGCCGTATTTTTCGTTCCGTGAATAAGCGCTCTTCCGTCTTCGAACAGGACGATTCGCCGATCCCCGATCGTGTAGGAGACCAGAAAAGGATTGAGTTCCACCTTCCCTTCCCCCAGACGTTCAAATCTCGCGGCAATTTCGGGTAAAGGAAGCTTCCGTTTGAAGGCAGGCCGGATCTGAACCGTGTCCCTACCGCACAGCACCTCCGATTTACGGGTACCTGCTGCGGACAGAAACGGATAAGTCGGATGCGTACCGCAGGATAAACAGTCCTCCCGTTTGGCGGACCCTACTTTGATTGAGGATTGCTCGTTCCGCCACACATCGAAGGTCAGCAATGTGCCTCGAAGTGACTCGGGATGACCTGTCAGCAGCTTCAACGCTTCCGTAACCTGATGCGCAACGACGATCTGCACGGCAGGCGGAATGACACCTACGGTATCACATGTATCGCCTCCAAGCGGAATCGTCCCCAATAAACAATTCAAACATGGCGTTTGGCCCGGTAAAATCGTAAACGTCATCCCGTAGCTACCCACACAGCCACCGTAAACCCATGGAATTCCGTATTTTTGTGCGATGTCATTGATCAGAAGCCGGGTATCGAAATTATCCGTGGCGTCCATAACCACATTTACATCCTTAATCAGCTCTTCGATCTCCTCATAAGTTACATCCACGACATGCGTTTCGATTATAATTTCGCTGTTGACAGCGCGAAGTCGTTGTTCCGCCGCCACGGCTTTCGGCAGCCTGGCCAACGCATCGGCCTCGGTGTACAGCTGCTGCCTCTGTAAATTGCTCCACTCCACATAATCACGGTCCGCGATGACCAGTCGCCCCACACCTGCGCGGGCAAGAGTTTCGGCGATCCCCGTTCCGAGGGCGCCTGCCCCGATAATAAGCACCGAAGACTCCGCAAGCTTCTGCTGCCCTTCAGGACCTATCGGTTGAAACAACTGCTGACGTGAATAACGGTCCTCATTAGCTTTCATTCTTGCTTCACGTTCCTTTCAGCTACATTCTATTACGAATTTTAGCATATGAAGAAGAACGCCGTAACCACTCTGTCGGTAATGAATGTGAACTTACGTGGACGAATCCTGCACTTATAATCAGTGGACTCCTTGTCCACATTCCGCTTCAAAATATCCGGAAGCTGCCGCATCTCTGGCATTCGTGAAAACTTCAACCGGTTGGAAAGGGAACGGACACTTATCATTAAATGCATATTTGATCCCGGTTTCCAGATGTATGCCGCCGTACACGGGCCGACGCTTGACCAGTCTCCCGCCGCCGAGCGCATAATTGTTAAAGTATTGGTTTCCGACAGGAATCCCTTGCAGGAAAACAAGCACACCTACGTCATCGACTGTATTGTTCCATTCCTCTTGGGGAATTACCGGAAGCGTAAACGTATAACTCACGCCGAGCTTACGGGAAATTTCATTATGACGATGAATGATACCCGCTAGATCATCTTCTATACTCCGGACGATTACCGATCTTCTCACTTGCTCGAAGGCTTCCTCATTTTGAAGAACCGGAATACTCCACTCGGAGCCAACAGTCTCCCGCAACCCGGTTACCGACTCACCCGTAACGGGATTTACAACAGTAACCCGCTGATCCAGTGTAAAGGAAAGACTTTTCCCCTCCTGATCCCGGTATACATATGGCTTCTTTGGACGCCAGCGATGTTCGGCGACGGAATAGCCGTCTGTCCCTGTCAGCTCTTCCATCGCATAGATATAATAACCGTCATAATCAATAACCACTACAGCAGGAATATACGTCATAAAAGCTTGCATCGCCAGCGGATCGTCAGCGATACCGAAATTCAGTGCCAAGGTCTCCTTTAAAGCCGCCAACCCCGCTTCTTTGTCGGCCCGCATGAATTTTGCGGATCCGTACCCCGATTCATAATGCTGCGACTCGTTACGATTAAGCAGGTTTCCTGCATCCTGAGCAGCCGTCTTTAAAACCGAGTTGTACCGGATTTCAAGCCGATTAGCTTCTCTAAGCTGTTCCGTATTCCAACTTGAAATCCAAAGCAACGGACCTGCAATCAGTACAAAAATGATGGCCCAGTCAGTAATCTTCATTCAACACCATGCCTCCGTAGGACAAATGCTTCGTTTGGCCGCCTTCTGGTGCCGTGCCGTAGATAAAACCTGACAGAACCTCCAACGGGGACCGTGACACTTTCGTTAAAGTTACACTCAAATAATCTCCGGCCTCCAACCTATATTTTCTTAAAACCGGCCCACCCGCAGGGAGAGCTGAAGGAAACAACATTTTAAGGATGTCTGATGTGTAATTTGAATCGTAGACCACGCTGAATTCGTCCATAAATGTAGTTGGATCGGCAGGATCCTTATATTCGGGATGATATTTCTTATGGCGGTGTTCTAGTTCGATGTCATAAGCCGCGCCTGTGGTCTCCAGCTCACGCGCAAAATCCTCGTACATTTCCGCAGAGACATACCCTTTGCTTCTTACGGCATCCGTAAACTGGACAAGTGTGTTATAAGCCGACAGTACCCTGATATCTTCCTGACGCTGAGCGGATTGGAACGCGGGAAAAAGAAAGATCAGTACCACCGCCAGGATAGCCGCCGCGATCTTCGATAAAGCATTGCCCATACTTCGGCCCCTTCACTTTAATTTAAAAGATATCTTAGCCAAGCGCCCCTGCTTATCGAGCTGGGAGTATGCCTCGTAGTCTTCCTCCAAGTCCAGCAAAGCTACGGCCAATCCTAGATCTTGATCATAGAGACCGGAAGGCAATGCTCCATCATCTTTGGCATCCGGAATGACAGTGCCGTTAATCGAGACTTCCGCCCCATCCAACTTCCAGCTTCTCAGGCCATATAATATATCCAATCCTGTATATGTATCGAAATTCGATGCTTCGTTGCTTAAGCCGGCCCCCGATAGGGTCACACTTCGCTTGTGCGTTTGAATGAAAGAGGACAGATTTTGTAAAAGGCCATCATAACTTCGTGTAAAATCAAGGGTAAACAATACAGCTCCAAGAGTTAAGGAAACCGCCGTACCTAACCACAGAAAATCTTTCAGGCTCTTCAGCATGTGTGATTCGGCTTCTCGGCTAAGGAGTGACCGTAGTCTGGGTAAAAATCAGTCCCCTAACTACATTGGAATTATCCTTGATCACTTTTGCCTTGAATTTACCGCTTGGATTGACGTATTCGTTAAGCTTTTCGTTCCAGGTGTTGCCTATATCCGCCAAGCTGGAGCCACTCACTGAACCGTATTCTTCGTTCGTCAGAGTGCCGTTGATTTTGAGAATGTCTCCATACCATTGGCCTGTACTGTTTTTCCCCGTCTTAATCTGAATACCGAACTCTTCCCGGTCCTTGAATTTTCTCAAAGCATTCGTGACCTGGGACCCGCTGACTGTCGTATCGTCATAAACCGTAAATGAGGCCTGTGACAGTTCTGTTTGAATATCGGAAAAATTGTTTTGAGCAGTTTTCGTAGCTTCCTGGGCGGATACAAACAAGATTACAACAATAGTGATCAGAGCGATCGTCAAAAAAATACCGGCCGCTACCTTTAAAGCGGATGATGCGTTGTTCATATTAAAATACCTCCTTGTTAAATATGTTGAATTTGCTCAAAATAAATGCCCATCTGTTGAAAGCTCATCCAGATCAACGGGATGACCAGGTAGACAAACACGAGACAATACATCGGCGCAAAACCGATGATACGGCCGATCCCCGCTTTCGTATCCAGCGATTTTTCATAATCGAGCCGTCTCCGTTCAAAATGATACGCCATCTCACTCTCCAGCTCATCAAAGGCATCCGAGATCGTTATTTTCTCCGTAGCGAGAAGCAGCTTGTCCGCCAATTGCCTAAACTCGTCCAGCCCGGCCTCCTCCTTCATCTGCTTCAATGCTTCTTCGCCGCCATGCCCGAAATGGAGCAGACATTTCTGCAGCGGAATTTTGAAAATCACGGCATACGAATGCAGCCAGTCCAAAATCTCTTCGACTGAAATTCGTTCCAGTTCCTTCAGAATAGAAATCATCGTATGAAACTGGTACACTTCTTGCCTCATATCCATAAGCCGCATCCTCCGCTGGAACATCAGCGTCCAGACCGGTACACAGTATCCGATCCATCCGGCAATCAGCGACAAGAGAAGCTCCCACCATTTCAGATACTCCGCGTTCCAGCGTTTCAATTTATCTATCACACGCTCCGCCGTTGCCTCAAGCTGTTTATCGTTCGGCTGTAATCCCCTTTCCGCCATTACTTGTGTGATGGAGGCAGCTATTTGATCATACTCTCTATTAGAATCCATTCCTGTCTCCACCATAACCTGCTTGTCCATGTCGACGATTTCCGCCGCAGCCTCAGCATCGTCCTGTGACATAGTTCCAAAAAACACATAGCTTGCCGGAGGCTCATTCAAAATCCACGACCGGCTCTTCAAATGTAAATAAGAAAAAGTACCCGTCGTAACAACCACACATAACAGAAATATGACAAGCCGTCTGATTTGCAACGTTTCTACACTTAAGTGATGATTACTGTCTTTCAGCAGTTTATGAATTCGCTCATAGGCTGCAGATTTGAACCTTGGGGTGAACCATGCCGAGCATTTCCGGACAAGGTGCCATTTTCTCAAGGCTGATTCCCATGGATTCCGGTTTCTACCTGCCCTATAATCCGTCTCCTCTTCACTCTTCAGCTTCTGAAGCAGCAAATAGCAAATAAGAATGATCAGAAAAATCCCGAGCTTGGCCAGAATCCCTGCCTTACTCAAATAAAACTGATCCATGAGCGGAAAATTTCTCCTTGCCCAAATCTCAATCGGCTTGGTAAAAAAAATCGGCACTAAAGCAATTAAATTTAGCCCCTTCAGCAAATAATCGAGCTTACTTCGACGAATCAAGTCAAGCTGAATTTCCCCTGTAAGGCTGGCCAGACCTCTTAAATACAACGAACCCTTATCCTTTTTGCGGTCCCCGAATTCCATAATCATCCTTGATATCCCCGCAAACGCTCGAAGAAAACGGTTTGGCGCGACTTCATAATATTTCTCCAGCGCCTCATCCGGTTTAACATCACTTAAAGCGTCATAAATCCTATGAGCATGCAGAGCGATTTCCTCTCCAACCGATTCGATGGATTCATCTATAGCGTCTTCAACCATACCGTGCCTGTGATAGGCCAGCCTGACGGCGCCGAACAAATCTAGCATTTGTTCCAGCAGCTTCTTTTCCAACCGATTGATATACCCGTCCAGGATCAGACCTTGAATGACAACGGCGGCTATCAACAAGGAAAGAAAGAAGATCAAGTTAGGATTCATTGCCGTCAGTACGCCGATCACGAATGTGAGGGTACCCAGGATCAGATAAACAATCTTGATCGTTTGCCTTCGTAAACTAAACTCGTCATAAACTTGGAGAACGGACAAGCGGAATCGAACCTTCAACACATAAAATCTAAGCGGCGGCAGCTTCATGAATAACGCATAGGACCTCAGAAAAAGAACATTCAATCCGCCGCGGATCAAGCGGGACGATGGGTGTCCGCGATCAGCTAACGATAACCCCTGCTCCTCTTCTCGTTTGGCAATTAATTTTCCCAAACCGAGCAGCAGCAAAAAACAGCATAATGACATTCCGACAAGAATCATGAGAAATGACTTAAGCTCCAATGGCCTCCCTCCAATACATACCCGCAAACCTTTCAAAGGCCGCTGCATCTTCCGGTGTCATCTCTTTGGACATTTCCTTAAGGCTATGCGCAGAGATCGGCTTTACAGGTACATATGCTCCGTTACGATACTCGACAATTACCCTTTCCTGGTAACTCTCGTTCAGACGGCAGCACTCCGTAATTCGTTCTATGTATCTGTTCCCCTGATAGTCTTTGCAGAGATGAATATCAAAATCCAGCACACCCGCTACCTGATATTCGGCAATCTTTTCATCCCTAAACATGCCGGTCTTTAATAAGGAATTTCGCAGGGATTCAATCAGGTCGCGGAAGGTTTTGGCGTGATGGGTAAACAGGGTAAATAAACTTGCCACTTGCGCCATCTGTATCATCCAAGCCGCAACCTCGTCCGTCGCTACCTCCCCGAGGATATTGACCGTGCCATCCGTTTTTTTCTGCAAATCCAATCCCGCTTGCCCGGATATGTATTCCGTTTCACGAAAGGTTAAAATGTTTCTCGTACTATAAATCCTCCGGAGATGAAGCTCGAATGACATCTCCTGAACGCGTAAAGTGTAAGAAGGATAAATATGCTTGATCATGGCCATTAACAGCGTTGTTTTGCCTGAACCCTGGGAACCGGTGATCGAGGTAATCCGGCTTCCTTTCATCAGATATTTCAACAGTTCGATCGGCAGGTTGGAGTTATTCCCTTGAATAAGCCCTTCAAGGACTGCGTTCTTCACGTCGAACTTACGTACAAAAAATGCCCATGATTCCGCAAAAGGCGGTCTCACCACAACGACCCGGGAGCCGTCCTTCAACTCGTTTACTTTAAATCCGTTAGCCTCGGATAACTGACCCGGCAAATTGAATTTGTAAATGTTCTGACACACCCGTTTCAATTCGGCTTCACTTCCGAAAGATAAGAAGGATAAACGTATGCTTTTACCTTTATAAAAAATCCAAACACTGTCCCAGGAGCGAGTTATTTGCCTTCCGTCCTGATCTAGCGGAATTTCCGGCCCTCCCGGTTCGATTTCATCCTCTATCCGTTGCCAAAGGGAATGATTCCCGGGAATCCCGCTGACTCCTCCGCTCACCCCGTCAATGTTCTGTTCCCGAATCGCGTCGATCACGGAAAATCCTTTGTACATTTGATAGACCCGCTGAACGACCAGGTCCAGCTTCTCGGGAAATGAAAGCAGGCGATACTCCCTGTAAAAAACCGAGTCCACATCCTCAGCATTAATTTCAAATATCCCTGTACCATCTTCGTCGGACCGGCACTTCGGCTGGTCCAAGTCATAGTCTTCGATCAGCGTGGATAAGGCCATTTCCCCATGCCGTCTTCCGTATAAGTACAGCACAATTTCAAATCTGTCTTGCGCATTTAATCGTTCCCGGTCGCGGAATGGAATAATAAGGTCTATATTTTCTTCCGAGATACCGTACCCTCTTACTAGCAAATCGCGAATAAAGGATTTGACGTAACGTTTATCCTGCTGGTCGCCATACGTACAGCCGCGTAATGCTTGCCGAAGCTCGGCCCGAACCTTTACTTTTCGGTTCCAGGCTTCCTCGTTCATCCCCCATTCGTTAGAGGGATTGCGGCTAAGCTCATGGATCTGATGCTTGACGTAAGCGATGAGTTCCGTAAAAGAATATCGATCCCTTCCAGGCGCACGATGTAAGAAAGATTCTCCTGAAGACTTGGCCTTCAGCCAGAGACAAGCCAAACAGACGGCAACTAAAATGATGATTCCTATCAAATTTACTCCGGCTGCATTCAAGGTCATGCCCCCTTTTCTCCTCCTCGGGAATACACATCTCGATCAGCAGCGAGCCGGTATAGGCCGTCGCAAAGGTTGGCAAGCCCCGACATAAATTCTTCTTTCGCGGGTCTCCTGCGCGGTAACAGCCGGTGCAATCGGATAAATCGGAGGATATTCATGTTATTCCAAGCATCCATAAACTCTGTGCTATGCGGAATGACGTACAGCGGCGGCTTGCAGCCAAACCGCCTTCGAATGTTGCCAGCCGACCATTGCGAACGGTGATCATAATGCTGAATCACGATAGCATCCGTCACATTTGCTCCGTTAGTCTCCCTGACCACATCACCAAAAAAACGTTCCAACTCCAAACGATTTTGCCGAAGTACTGCGACACTCAGCAGCCTTCCTATCGGCAAATTATGCGGGCCTGCTGCAGCAACAGCTCCAGAGGAAAATCGACTTGCAGTAAAAATAAAGTTATAAGCCTGCTCCGCAGCGGCAAAAACACGGCCCAGCTTCTCACCTGACTCAAGTGGATTTTCAAGACATTCTTCTCGGCTTCCGGAAACAAGATCCAGTTTCCCCTTGATGACCGGTTGAGTATAATCCGAGAAGTTCGCTGCACCTAAACGTTGATTGGCGGCTAAACGCAGCAAGGCGTCAATCCCGTATTCCGTAAGCGGAAGAGCGCCCCTGTCCTGATATTGGTCAGACAGAGAGAAGCCAGCTTCAACACTAGTCCCGGCTTTAACCTCATTCAGCAACAGAATCCTTCCCGGATGTGTCAAAGACATCCCTATCGCTGCCGCCGCAGCAACCTCGGCCGATCCTTCATGTCCGTAATCCCAAAAGATGATCCTGCTCATGCCCTCCTCCTGTCCGCCGACCGCAGCGCTTTTTTCGTACTCGGCATAGACAGACCTGCGAGATTCACGATCAAGGATAGAATCGCTTTCTTATATGATCTGGAGATTCGCCCCATCCGCAAAGTTTGCGCATGTTCATTCTCCATCTGCACGATTTCATTAGTTTCGCACCAGGGAATGCACACCATCTCTTTACTCCATTCAATAGGCAAGTGCTCCACGTAGCCCATAATGTAATCGGGGGTCAAAAAGCTGTCGACCGTTCGTATAAAGACCGGCTGAATCCGCAGCGATTTAAGTTGAGGCCATCGGAGTAACAAATGACTGAACCACTCGGCGCTATTCTCCACCTCATAACGGTCATATGAAGTGACCCACATAACGGCATCAACCCGCTTCCAAATTTCAATTGAACCAAAATGCATCGTCTCCAGATCATACAGACAGTAGTCGTAATGTTCAGGATCAGCGGCGGTGATTCCATCACAAATATCAAACCCGTTATACTCGGTAAGAGGTATACAATTTTTCACGCTACTGGCCAAATAACGGTACTTTCTGCCATCGGTCATGTCCACCAGTAACACCCTTTTGCCTGTTCCGGACAGCACCTTGCAAATGTACAGCAGCAGATCCCTTTTATCGCTCTTACCTGTAAAAATCCAGCTTTTCACCCTTGGTACCTCCTTTTATTCCGCCGGCCCCATGACAAACTGTTCTTGACCGCCTGTTGGCGAGTCGGCCCGGGAAGAGGGTGGCGGTGACGATTGAGTTGCTTGATATCCCGCATATTCTGCGGCCGATTGTGCCGATACCCCTCCAAGATCCGCTTCAAGACCAGTACGGGCGGAGTTGCTCAAGGCATGTTCGGCACGACCGACGATATTCGGGTCCTGCTTGATCAATTTCAGCACGGCCTCGTTGGCCGGGTACGTCGGAATAGCTTTTGCTTGAAGGCTTGGCTCCACATAGAGCAAGGCATAGATCGAGGCTTTATGCAAATAAGCGTCGACGATTGCGCTGGACAGCGACAGGATTTCCGATTCATTCAGGGTCATCGTAACCGTACCTGATGCTAACGAGTTCACCTTTTTTTTGGCCAACAATATGTAATCTTGTCCCGTCGGAAACTGGATACGCACATCAATGACGTCCTGCTCGCTAAGCGCTCCTGGAAGCTGGATAAAACCCATTTCACGGAAACGGAGATCGGAAGGCGTTGGCTCTTCCTCATATAAAAGCGTGCCTGTCAGCAGCGTATTCGGCTTAAGTGACAGCTTGACCGTTTTACCGGCGATTTGTTCTCTGGTCTTGAGCCAATCACTCGGTACGCTGCCTTCCGGCAATTCAACGGATACGAGGTCCTCCATAGAAATCACATGACCTGCCGGGAGTTCCCGGGCAGGCGTCCAGCCCTGAACCTTGGATCGGCCCGCCTCTTCCTGAAGAATGCGAATTTCAGCTTCCAATCTACCCTGCATTTCTATTCGGGCTTCTGTCATCTTCGAAGTTTTAACGAACATGAACCCGCCAAATATAATTCCGGTTGCGATCACGCCAGCTAAGCCGGCATAAATTAGGTGCTTCGTTTTCCGTCTCATCCTGAACATTTATTCACTTCCTTTCCTGCGTTTTCGCCTCCAGCGTAGTCCGCTTCTCCCCTGCAGTACGCTTTGCGGAAACAATCCCCCGCATATTTCGGCCAGAGCCGACTCCATTTCCTTCCCCGGGGAAAAAGGATCATGTTCGGCTGGCAAGACGTATACTTTTCCCGTACTAAAAGTTTTGCGGATACGCCGGACGGCATTCCTGGAACCAAACGGTATGCAGCATACCCAATTTTTTCTGACGGGACCCGAACTCGCTTTGAAAGCCGCCAGATCCTCATGACGCCATTCCGCCGCCGGACAAACAAGAATGGACAGATCGGCACGGGCAAACTCCTCTAAATGTTCCTTGCGCCTGCCTGATCCGAGATCGCAGATCACATACTCGCTGCTTCCCGCAATCAAATCCAGCAATTCCTGTCGCGATGGAGCCCGGATGTAATCGACGCTCCGAAACCGGAAACGCTGCGGTCCCGCTTCGCGGGTAAATGCATCAGTCCCTTCCACAAGAACGGACAGCGTCCGGAAAGCGTTGGATTTGACCTCCATCTCCACAACCGAGATCCTCGGCGTAAACTTGGATAACAGATGGGCCAATGTGATGCAGGTATGCGTTGTGCCGATACCGGGTGCCGCCCCCATTACGGCAATTACAATAGAGCGCGGCGTCCGACGGAAATCGCTCCGCCGTGCATCTTCCAGGTTTGCATTCTTTGCAGTTGCATTAGATAGCGTGCTTGCCACAGCTCTCAGTGCTTCCGCCGTCTCTTCCGCCGAAGAGTATCTGTTTTCCGGTTCATGTTGCAGAAGTCGTAAAATAATCGGTTCCAGCAAAGCTAAACCTTTACGCCGGAGTATGGCCGCTGTCTCTTCCGACCAATAAGAATATTTGCACCCGGTTCCCAAATAGAGCAGCACGGCGCCAAGCGAATATAAATCCGTTCTGCCGTCCGTCTGTCGCCCTCCATATTGTTCCGGTGCCGCAAATCCGATCGTTCCGAGTTTAACCGTATCCTCAAGAGTTTCCTGTTTATATTTGCGGGCAATCCCGAAATCAACAAACATGATTTCTTCCTGCTCATCGATCAGCAGATTGGACGGCTTCAGATCCCGATGAATGATCGGCGGATGAAGACTATGAAGATAATGTAGACCCTCACAAATTTGCAATCCTAGCCTGGCTAATTTGTCAGGGGTTAAAGCTTCCTTATTGCCCAATACATACTTATCCAGATGAACACCTGCCACATAATCCATCACCAAGTATGAATATCCGCCCTCCATTTGAAAAAAATCTGAAATTCTCGGCAACCGAGGATGATTTAACGAAATAAGCAGTTCAGCTTCATCCTCCAACCGGAGACCATGCTCCGGTGTAAACGGACTCTCCTTCACAGCCCAACGCTTCCCGGGCAGCTTCAAATCGGAGGCGAGATAAACCCGGCTCATGCCCCCTTCTCCAATAATTTTCTCCATCCTGTAGCGGCCTGCCAAAATTCCGCCGCGTTCATATTTCGGAATAAACGGCAACCGGCTCCCTCCTTTTTCGAAACGCAAAAAGGGAAAGTACCCATTGTCCTCCTCAGCTGATTAGAGCTGTAGACAGACAGGGATACTTTCCCTTAATCGAATTGCATAATTTTGGAATCAGTATAGAACAAACTCACAGGGTTTGTAAAGCGATTTTCAAAAAAATATAATTCATGTGATTAATATTTAATCATGTATAATGTGATTTCGTCACGGTTGTGGAACAGTTGTTTAGCCCGTTGTACTTGAAGCTGAGCCTCTTGGAACGTTCCGATCACTTCATTGATAAGAGCCATCGGCTTTTTGCTGAGCAGCTTCACAGTAACGACTGCAGTTCCGCCCGGTACGAGTGCGTAGAGCAGCTCGGTCACCATTTTGGCCGTCAGCTTCGGGCTCCAGCTCATATCGCAGACGAGCAGATCGAATTGATGATCACGAAATTTCACGGCGTTCGCATTTTTACGAACATGGGTCAACCTTGGTGAAGCCATTACGTCGGGATGCAGTTTTGCAGGATCCACCGCAGTCACTTTGAGACCTCGTTCCAGCAAAAATGATGTCCATCCGCCTGGCGCAGCTCCAATATCCAGCGCTTCACGGAACGCCGCGAAATCGATACCGAATACAGCCTCAGCTTCCAGAAGCTTAAATTTGGCACGGGAGATCTGACCTTCCTCGCGTTGAAAACGCACGGCTCCACCGTTCCAATCGGACAAATTTTCTTCCGGCCGGGCAATTCCCACGAAAATGCTGTCCTTAGCGGCGAATACGGAGACGATGTAATCGGCATCCTTAACCACATAATCCGCATCAAGCTCGCCAAGGCCGGCTTGCAATGCGTCCTTCAGTTCGGCGGCACTGCCTTCCCAAAGCGATTGCGTGGCTTTTCGGGTTTGGATAGCCACCTTGGCCCCCGACAGCCGGGATTCACCCAACAAATAATGCTGCAGTTCACTCAACCAGCCATCGTTTTGTTGTTCTCCCAAATCAAGACGTCCTTCCGAGTTCCATTCCCATCCTACAAGAAATAAATGGCGGAGGAACATCGGCTCCGGATGACTTAACTGCGAAGTCACCTCTGAAGCTGTGGCTTTAAGCGTGGCGACGAATACTTCTCCAGGCACAAGCAACGTACTTTTAACGGCTCCGAACCTTCTTCTAAGTTCTTCCTGGGCGTAAGGAGCAAATCCGTGATTGGCCGTGCATAAGTATTTAGTAGTCGTTCCGTTTTGTTCCGGGACTTCCTGTTCGTTCTCGTTGTTCAAACTAGCAACCTCCCGCTTTACGTTCAATCTCATCCAGCAAATCAAACGGAATGGGTCCGTTATGCAGGATGACATGTTCCGGCTTGTTCTGGTAAAGGATTTCGTACATGCTCTTTTTACCGTACATGCTAGAGGTATGCAGGTAAATCTCACGGGCATACAGGCCTTCCCGAGCCATGGCTGCCGCCACGTCGGAGCCGGTCTTCTCCCCTGGTCCCATATCGTAATCGAGCGACAGAATGTCGACTTCCATTAATCTCAGCAGTTCCAGACACTCATCCACGGACCTGGCCAATGTAAAGCCCTCCGGACATCGTCGAAAGTCGTCCATATATACATGAATCACAGTTGTTCTTCCTTTCCGCGGTATTTCCAGCACTAGGCTTCCACCCATCGCTTTACCCGTTCTATATCTTCTCTATAAGTTCCGTCTTCACCAGTTTCGCTCTCCAGAATCAGCGGTTGCCGCCGAATGTCCTTCATTTCAAGCAATTTCAAAAATCCTTGTTCGCCGATGTAACCTTGCCCGACCCTGGCATGACGATCCTTGCGGGAATGGACCGGATATTTCGAGTCGTTTAAATGCACGGCGGCCAAGCCGTCCCAATATCCCAATTTTTCGGCCTTTGAAGCAAAATCTTTATCCGCTTCTCCCGTCCACATCCCGGCCGCAAAAGCATGGCAGGTATCAAGGCAAAATCCGATCTGTTCAGGCGAAGTGCATAACTTGCGGATTTGCACAAGCTCTTCCAAGGTCATGCCCATATCCCCGTGATCGCCGGCCTGGTTCTCAATCAGCAGCTTAGCGGAGCCCTGCCAACCGTTTAACACTTCATTTATACATTGTATAATATTTTGGTAACCTTGTAAGGGGTTTCTTTCCTTATATGTGCCAAAATGAACAACAATCCCCACCGAACCGCACGCCTCGGCAATCTCCAGATCATTGCGCAACGATGCTACCGTTCGTTCAAATTGTCCGCCCGCGTCCCCTGGAGTTGCCGCCAGATTGCTCGGATATGGAGTATGGGCCACGGATAGCAGGTCATACTTGCAGCTCAGTTCCCGGCAGCGCTCGGCATCCCTTTTATCGAAACTTTTTACCGTTAAACTGCGCGGGTTTTTGGGAAAATACTGAAAAGCTCCGGCACCGAGTCGATATGCGACCTCGGCGGCCTTGGCATATCCGCCTCTAATGCTAAGATGTCCTCCGACGCTTACTTTAACGGTCATACTGGCATCCCGGACTATAAAACACTTTACGTCCGTTCATTTCTGTCTTGACGATTTGATCGCCGCAGCGCGGACAAGCTTCTCCTTCCCGGTCATAAACGCGGCAAAGATCATTTGCTCCACCGGTCAGCGTATCTTCACTGGTCAACGGCATTTCCATATAGCCGCCGCCTTCGGTCATTTCTACGAGTACTTCTCTCATCGCCCGATATAGCCCCAAAAGATCTTCCTCGCTCATGTTTTGCAGCTTAGCAGTGGGTCTTAGCCCTGCGGCGAAAGCAATTTCGTCTGCATAGCAATTGCCGATTCCGGCAATAACGTCCTGATTCACCAGAACCGTCTTGATGCTCCCCCGACGCTTTCTCATTAGCTTCACGAAGATCTCTTCGTTCATCTTGCGGCCAAGCGGTTCAGGGCCCAAGTGCGCTAAAGAATCCTCCGCCTCTTTCGCACTAAGCAAATGCAAATATCCAAGTCTCAGGCCTATGAAATAAAGCACCAGATTGTCGCCGAAGACAATTTCAATTTGCGTACTTCTGGAGGGACGGTCTTCCTTTGATCCCAAATAAAGCAGCCCCCCCAGCATCAGGTGCAGAATCAGGCGCCGGCCATTGTCCAAATGGAACAGCAAATGCTTCGCACGCCGCTCGACAAAGATCACTTGTCTTCCGGTCAGTTCATTTACGAATACTTCCTGGTCCAAATTCAGCGACTTTTCCCGGTTTACGACCACCTCAGTAATAGGCAGATCCAAAATATGCTTTGAAAGCTGGATTCGATAGTTTTCCATTTCCGGCAATTCCGGCATGGTTCATCTTCCCTTTCGTTTTACAATGTAAATTAGCGTGTATTAGTGTGAGTTATTACAAATCAGCTTGCGGACTTCATCCAGGTTGCTGCAGATTAAATCCGGATTAACACCTGAGGAAGCTACAAAGCTAGGCAAGTTCTCTGCTGTTGTTACCCCGGTCAGTGTCAAGATCGTGCCGCAGCCGGCATTTACGCCCGCCGAGATATCGGTCAGCATATTGTCTCCGATAACGGCGACCTCTTCATTCCGAAGCCCCAAACGTGCGATGGCGTGCTTCATCAAAATATCCGACGGCTTGCCGATCACGATCGGCTCTACGCCGGACGCAGCCCGAATGGCCGCTGAAATCGTACCCGCACCCGGCATGAGACCGTCCTGGGACGGCAGCAGAAGATCCGGGTTAGTTAATACATAGCGGGCACCGCCCAGGATCCAGCGGGCAGCTTTCGTCAAGGTTTCATATGTAAAATTCCGGTCAATCCCCTGAACGACAAAATCGGGATGCTCCTTATCCAGTGTCAATCCAGCATTCTTTAACGCTGTAATCAACCCGGTTTCCCCGATCGGCGCCACCTTGCAGCCCGGCATTTGTCCGGCGATATATTCCGCTGCGGCGACGGCTGAGGTGCATACCTGCTCCTCTTTGGCCGGGATCCCCATCGCTTTAAGATGTTCGGCGACATCTTCGGGAGTTCGTGACGAGTTGTTCGTCACAAACAAAAAGGGAATGCCGTTATCCTGCAGTTCGGTGATTAAACGATCAGCCTCAGGTATCATACGGCTGCCGTGGTATAAAGTTCCATCCAGGTCGATTAAATATGCCTTCCAGGATAGGTTGGTTGTATTCATGTTTCCACCCTCTTGCTTCTCATTGTACATATATTAATAAAGGGCAAGCAAATTTCCCGCCCTTAATTCGCCATTCTTGTGTCAAAATATAGAAATCATGACTATCATTCGTCGAAAGAGATCGAAGCAGGCCAAATTTGGGACCGGCCCATATGGAAAAGATTGATACTGCCTGTCATTTCCTGCGCTTTCCCGGAAAATAATCATTCAGATTCTGCGGATCAGCCTCTTTATTCCCCGCTTCGCAGCACAGGATACACTACATGTTCCCGCGCCAGCTTCGTATTCGGAAATATCATCTCCGCTTCATGCAGCAGTCCTTGCAGTTGATCCTCATATTTATAACGAGAGCTGAAATGCGTAAGATAAAGATTTTTTGCACCAGCCTCTTTAGCAGCCTCCGCAGCCTGCCTTGCCGTACTATGATGATACGTGTGAGCGGTATCCGCCAGCTCATGCAAAAAAGTCGCCTCATGCACAAGAGCATCCGCATCCTTCGCCAATGGGATCACGGACGGGCAGGGCCGGGTATCCCCAAGGATTGTCACGACTCGCCCTTTCTTAGGACCGCCAAGCACTTCGGAAGGAGTTAGGGTCGTTCCATCGGGAGCAACAATACTCTCTCCTCTTTTCAACTTACCGTATAGGGGTCCCGGGGTAATGCCATGGCTTTTAAGCAATTCAATATCCAGCTTGCCCGGAAGATCCTTCTCGATAACCCGGTACCCGTAACTCGAGATCCGATGATCCAGCTTCGCCGATTCCACCCGGAACGTAGCATCTTCAAACAAACAGCCGCCTTCGTGCTCAACAATGTCTATTTTATAGCTGATCCGTGATTCGCTGAGATCCATGGCGGTATTTACAAACTTCTTAAGCCCCGGCGGGCCGTAAAGGGACAATGGGGTATCCCCTCCCTGATAAGCCCGGCTCGAGAGCAGACCGGGGAGGCCAAAGAGGTGGTCGCCATGTAAATGGGTAATAAAAATACTCTCCAGCTTGCTCAATTTGAGCGGGGAGCGGAGAATTTGATGCTGGGTTCCTTCCCCGCAATCAAACAGCCAAAAGGAACGACGTTCATCCAGCAAACGGAGCGCGAGTGACGTTACATTCCTCTCCAGGGAAGGTACCCCGGCGTTGGTTCCCATAAAATACAATTCCATCACGATGCCTCCCATCCTGCTTTTCATCTATATGAAACACATATCATTTGTACCAATATTATTGCCAAAACCCTCCGAAGATTCGGAGGGTTTCCTGGCCAATATCTTTAAGCTTTGTCCACGTTAAAATATTGGGCCTGCGGATGAGCAAACACCATAGCCGATACGGAAGCTTCCGGCTCCATCATGAATCCTTCCGTCAAATGAATCCCGATATCTTCGGGTTGCATCAGCTCAAACAGCGGCTGCTGGTATTCCAGATCCGGACAAGCCGGATAGCCGTAGGATACGCGAATCCCTTGGTATCTTGCGCCATGACGCTGCTTCATCGTCATCTCCTGCGGATCCGGGAAGCCCCAAATATCGCGCATAATGTGATGAACCCGCTCGGCCAACGCCTCAGCCGTTTCTAGCGCCACGGATTGCAGCGCATGGGAACGCAGATAATCCCCGCTCTCTTTCCATTGATCGGACAATTCCCGTATACCTTGTCCCGCCGTAACTACCAGGAATCCGACGTAGTCCATGACGCCGCTGTCGACCGACTTCAGAAAATCAGCAAGACACAGGAACGGCTCCACACGCTGTCTCGGGAACGTAAATGTTTTCAATATCTTTGTAGTATCGTTAGGATCGTAGATCAAGATGTCATCGCCCGATGACTGGGCCGGGAAAAACCGGTACATGGCCTGGGCGCGAATAATGCCCTTGTTAATGGCCTCTTGAAGGATCGTGTCGACCGTTTCTTTTAACTGTACGGCCTTATCATCTCCTTGGGCCAGCAATTGATCCACTGATCCCCGCAGTCCAAGATGATGTCCCAATAACATCTGCATATTGATATAAGGAATGATATGGTTAATTGGATAATCGCGAAGCACATGGCGATCCAAATCCGGCGGAATGAACACCGGCGCATCCGTCGAGATGTTCGATCTTACCGCACGGCTTAATTCCGGCAACGGTGCCGCCGGCGCGGCATTCGCATCCGCCGTCTTCTCGGCTTCTATATTTTGACGGATTAACTCCCTGTGTTCAGGGTCCATCAGCTTATTCGCCAAATCCAGGCCATCCATGGCATCCTTCGCATAAAGAACGAGACCGTTATACTCCGGACGGATCCGCGTTCTGGTGAACTTTCTCGTTAAAGCTGCGCCGCCTACCATAATCGGCACTTCAATGCCGGCATTTCGCAAATCTTGAGCCGTCGTTACCATTTGCTGGGCGGATTTCACCAAAAGACCCGATAAGCCAACCGCGTCTGGCAGCTCTTCCCGGCAGGCTTCGATAATGCGATCCGGTGGTACTTTTATACCCAAATTTATGATCCGGTAACCGTTATTGGAAAGAATGATCTCTACCAGGTTTTTTCCGATGTCATGGACATCTCCCTTTACGGTCGCAAGCAGAATTTTGCCTTTGACGGACGTCTCATTCTTTTCCATAAATTGTTCAAGATAAGCTACTGACGCCTTCATAACTTCGGCGCTTTGCAGAACCTCCGCAACGATCAGCTCGTTATTGTTGAAGAGCCTTCCGACTTCCTCCATCCCCGCCATCAACGGTCCGTTAATGACCTCAAGAGCGCTGTACCGCTTCAAGGCTTCTTCCAGATCCGGCAGGAGTCCTTCCTTTGTCCCTTCCACTACATAGGAAGCAAGACGCTCTTCCATGGTTAAGTTGACGGCCTTGACCTGTTTCTCTACCTTTTTATTGCGGAATGCAGCCACAAATGCGGCAAGTGTTTCATCATTCGTATTGTATATCAGTTCCTCCGCCAATCGGCGTTCCTCTTCAGGAATGGAAGCATAGCGTTCCACTTTTTCCGTATTGACGATCGCATAATCCAGGCCCGCTTTGGTGCACTCATACAAAAAGACGGAGTTCAACACTTCCCGACCCGCTTCAGGCAAGCCAAAGGACACGTTACTTACACCGAGAACCGTATGACAGGCAGGTAAAGCCTCCTTGATAAGACGGATGCCCTCGATCGTCTCCTTCGCAGAGCCGATGTACTGCTCATCCCCCGTACCGACCGGAAAAACAAGAGGATCAAAAATAAGATCCTCGGCATTCAGGCCATACTTGTTGACCAGCAAGTCATGCGAACGCTTGGCGACCTCCAGCTTGTCCTCCCGCGTAATCGCCTGACCACTTTCATCAATCGTACCGACTACAACGGCCGCGCCGTATTTATGAATAAGCGGGGTTACCTTCTCGAATTTTTCTTCTCCATCTTCAAGGTTAATGGAGTTAATTATCGATTTGCCTTGGCAATAGCTGAGCGCCAAATCCAGTACCTGCGGATCGGTCGTATCGATCATCAAAGGAACTTTAACCTTTTTAACGACCAGTTCAAGGAATAACTTAATATCTTCGGCTTCATCCCGGTCCGGGTCCTGGACGCAAACGTCGATAACCTGGGCGCCGTTCTTCACTTGAGCACGTGCGATTTCCGAAGCCTCTTCATATTTGCCTTCCACGATAAGCCGTTTGAATTTGCGCGAGCCAAGCACGTTGGTTCTTTCGCCTACCATGTATGGACGGTTTGCAGATTCGACGTATACCGGATCGATTCCGGAAATTGCAGGCGGATGAGTCCCGGCGATAGCCCGGGGTTTAAACTGACTCATCTTGTCGGCAAGCGCCTTGATGTGAGCCGGCGTCGTTCCGCAGCAGCCGCCCGCAATGTTCAGCCAGCCTTGCTCCGCGAAGCCCGCCATCTTCTGGGCCAGTGAGTCCGGGGATTCGTGATAGTTCCCGTTCTCGTCCGGCAAGCCAGCGTTAGGATGACAGCTTACGCCTGCCTTCGCCATCTCGGACAGCGTACGCACATGGTCCCGCATAAATTCAGGGCCGGTTGCGCAGTTCAAACCGACGGAGATCGGCTTTAAATGCTCCAGCGAAATATAGAAAGATTCAATATTTTGACCCGCTAGCGTCGTTCCCATAGGCTCGATTGTTCCGGAAATCATAAGAGGAAGCTTTTTACCGGTTGAATCATAAGCGCGTGTAATCCCGATACTGCCGGCTTTAACATTCAGCGTATCCTGCGACGTCTCCAGCATCAGGGCATCCACCCCGGCCTCGATCAGGACGGCAGCCTGCTCCTCATAGCTGTTAATCAATTCATCAAACGTTACTCCGCCGGTTACGGACAAAGTCTTGGTCGTCGGACCCAGTGCACCGACTACATATCTCGGCTTGTCGGGTGTACTATACTTCTCGGCAGCCTCAACCGCAAGACGTGCAGCGGCGAGGTTGATTTCCCGCGTCCGATCCTGCAAATCATATTCGGCAAGCACTACGGAGGTCCCGCCAAACGTATTTGTCTCAATTAGGTCGGCCCCTGCCTCTAAATATCTCTCGTGGATAGACTGTATAATGTCAGGACGCGTGAGTACAAGAATCTCGTTACAGCCGTCCAGCTCATCGCCTCCGAAATCTTCCGCTGTCAGATTCTCTTGTTGGATCATGGTACCCATCGCTCCATCAAGGATCAATATTCGTTCTTTCATTAAGGATTCCAAGCTAGGTTTACTCATGATCAATACCCTCCCGTAAAACGTTAAGTTTTAGTTTATCAGAATGCAGCGTTTAAGGAAAGACACAATATGTATTCTGTACTCCGCGCCAGTCCTTAACTGATGGGTTTTTTACCGCAAAATAATATAAGCCGTCTGCACGCGATTCATTGAACGAAGCGGAGTGCAGCTCATAAAAAAGCTTATTAATCCCATAAATAAAATCAGGATATAAAACACGAACAAACTCGCTTTTATGCTAAATAAAGTTCGTGAATTCATTCGTCAGCTATAGGTCGGTTCCTTTATAAACAAAGACTGCCTCCTCCCATTGGAATAAAGGCAGTCTTTATTGAGTTTACTGTAAGGAATAACTTGTTCCTATTTCACCGTAAAGTCGGCGGAAGGCATGGAATGCTGGTCACGAGCGGTAACATGGGAAATGACGTGATATTGGCCCGCTTCATCAAAAGAAGTCTCGAACACATATTTCCCGTTTCCGGATCCGGTTACGATCTCCTTGCTATGGTCCTCGTCCTTGTCGCCGTCCTTCCAAAATTCGAACATCACTTCATTGGCATCATCCACATTGTTTCCTTGATGTGTCACAGTTGCCTCGAAAGTTACCTTTGCTCCGATTTGACCCTCGGTCGGATCGACTTTAAGCTCCACTTTGATCGGTTCCAAATTATTGTCGGCAGAGGCATGATGAGCTTCATTCTCTTTTTTACCGCAACCGCCCAGCACTAGAAGCAGCACTGCAAGGCTGACCGGCAGCCAGAACATCCTTTTCAAGTTATTCCCTCCTAATTACTCATCGATTTTTGATCACTATACAAATTGGACTTTTGAAAAATTAATTAAATTTAGCAATAATATCGTGCAATTGAGATAAATGCTGAATCTCATAGTCAGGGACGATTTCATCCGTACGGGATTTCCCGTCACGATTGACCCATACTGTCGTCATTCCGACGCTCATCCCGCCGCAAATATCGGTAGTCAGCTTATCCCCTACCATAAGGCTATCCTCAGGCTCAACGCCAAGACGTTCCACAGCGTGGCGGAAAATCGTGGAGTCGGGTTTACCTTTGCCGAATGCTCCGGAAATTACGATCTCATCAAAATAACCGGCGAGCTCAGGCACTCCATCCAGTTTCTCCTGTTGAAGGGCCGGGCAACCGTTCGTTAGGAGCAACAGCTTCACATTTCCCTTCAATTCGTTCAAAATGGTAAAGGTTTCTTCATATACATGCGGACGCGAGCGCCGTTCCCGGCCGAACTGCTCCGCCAGTTCTCCAGCCAAGACATCGTCGTCTACTCCCAGAGCTAATAAACCGCGTCTCCAGGATTCTTTACGGTATACCGGAGCGAGCTGTTCAAGCTGGCGAAATTCCGGCTGTTCTCCGGCGGTAAAATTCGCCCATAATCCCTCAAAAGGATTGATACCGATCATTTTCGTAAACGGGAAGGTTTCATAAGATTCATAAAGCTCACGCGCTTCTTTACGCACCGCCTGCTGCAGTTTAGCCGGATCGGTTCCGGCAGCATCCTTAGCACGGAGGCAAGTCGCTTCAAACGCTTCTCTCACACTTCGCTCATCCCACAATAAAGTATCGTCCAGGTCAAAACATACCGCTTTAATCGCCATTTCTCTTTACACTCTCCCCCGAATATATTCACCTCATAAAAAACCTGCTATCTGTCTCTATTCCCGTTCAAACGTTACATGATGGACTTTTGCATATTGTTCCAAGCGATCACCCATAGCTGCCGTATCAAAACGGTTGCGAACGCGCAAAAATACCCAGTTATTTTCTTTCCCTTTCGGTACGATCATCACTTTGCTGCGATCAATTTTGATTTTGCTGATGTTGCTCGCTTGCAAGATCTTATCCCGATTGAACTTGGAGGTATAGAGCCATTCCTTGTTAATCCGCAAATACGGCTTTCTAAGGAAAATAGCCAGAGCCAAAATGAGATACAGCACGATCGTCAACCAAAACAATCCCGAATTTACTTCCGAAGCGCTTCCAACCAGGCCAACCGCAGCATACAGCAGAGCTAACAGTACCAAGACAGCAGGCAAGATCAGATTCCGTCCCTTGAAAATATCACCTTCACCCTTCGACCCCAATGCATTGCGGGAGTTTTGTCCTCCGCGGTTATTATTCAGGTTGGGACCCTTCCCCTTTTTGTTCATTCGAATCTGATTTCTTTCTACCTTTCTGTCAAACGAAGCCATGATCTTTCCTCCTAAAATGTATGGTTATGTATGCAAGGCCTGGCGGCCATGCTTTACTTATCCACGATTTCGATTGATTCGAGCTGTTGGCGGAAATTTCTCCGTATGTTCTGCAAGTAAGTTTCGCGCAGTTGGGCTCTTTCCAGCATCTCGTCTTCGGTCAAACCCTCTGCTTTATCTTTACGTGCCAGTTCATTAATACGGTTCACCAATGTATCTATATCCATGGTTTCCCTCCTGTTTCTTTAAATATTTCATAAGGCAACAATTCTTACTTTGACATGATAAAAAGAGCTTGTCAAGGCGAGTTGCCCTTGTACCAAGCTCTTAGTAAAACATTCATATATATAAAGGAAAGTTCACGCAATTATATGCTTAATCTGGGAGAATTAGAGTGTCGCCCGCCTGTATGCCGCTGCTGTTTAACCCGTTAATCCGTTTAATGGCTTCAACATAAACTCTGGTGTCTTTGCCGCGAGGTTTATGATCAACGGCAATTTCCCACAAGGTATCTCCGGGTCTCACCACGAACGTAGATGATTCAGTCCGGTCATGTCCATCGGAAGCCGCCGCAAAAGCCGAGACAACCCCTGTCCCTGTCAACATTAATACGATCAGCAACAAAGCAATCTTAACCATACTTCTGCCCAGCCTCGAACTTCTTATTCCATCAACCCAATTGGAACGGGTCGCTTGAGGTTTATCATAGATACTTTGATATGTACTGTATTTCAGCATATTCATCACTCCAAACAAATGTTCTTATATTTGTTTTCAATATAACACGAACACTTGTTTGATTCAATAGTTTTTCGAACAATTGTTCCCTTCTTATTTAGAACTTATGTTTGTACGAACGGAAGTTCTATGTTATAATTTTTCCAAACGTTACTAATGGGGTTGATGATCGTTATGTCCAAGGTGTCCAGCCGTCAACAGGCAATACTAGAATTTATCCGCAACGAGGTCCGAATGAAAGGCTATCCTCCTTCCGTACGTGAAATCGGCGAAGCAGTTGGACTAGCTTCCAGCTCAACGGTACACGGCCATCTAGACCGGCTTGAGAAGAAAGGCTTCATCCGCCGCGACCCGACCAAGCCTCGGGCCATCGAGCTTCTGGGTCAGGATGACTCCGATACGATCGGAATGTTCGCTCATAGCGTGACTCGCGTTCCGGTCGTTGGCAAAGTTACTGCAGGTGTACCGATTACGGCCACCGAGAACATAGAGGATTATTTCCCGCTGCCGGATCATTATTCAGCAGATGGCGAAGTTTTCATGTTATCCGTAATTGGAAACAGCATGATCGAAGCCGGGATTCATAATGGAGACTATGTGATCGTAAGGCAGCAACAGACAGCCAATAACGGCGATATCGTGGTTGCCATGACCGAAGACGATGAAGCAACCGTTAAGACCTTCTACAAAGAGAAGGATCACATCCGCTTACAGCCGGAGAATCCTACGATGGAACCGATTCGTCTGAAGCATGTGAGCATTCTTGGTAAGGTTGTCGGACTATTCCGTGATTTGCACTAATTATTGCTATTAAGCAGAGAGGCTTCCCTATAATGGGCAGCCTCTTTTGTTTGCACTAAGTTCTGAAATTTCTAACTCCTTTACACAGGCCACATATCATCATTTTGCAACTGCCGGTTCATTCCGGAACGTTCGCCCCGCCACAGCTTCCTCAGCCACAGTCTGCGACGGTGGTATTTTTTCAGGGTAAGTACCATGTCCATCAGCTCCTTGCCCTTAGAATGCCCGAAAAATCAAAAATCATGGATGAAATTTCGGGTCTTTGAGAATCCTTGTTTTGCAGACCTAACTGAAAATCGAAAAACCCACCATGATCTATGCATGATGGGTTGTTTATTGCATTATGTATTTCCAAGAAGCTTAGAAAAATTGAATTCTAACCAGCCTGACTCTTCTTATTGAATCGGCACTTAGGAAAGCTACTGCAACCGTAGAACTGACCTTTTGAGCTATTTCTCAAGAGCAATTTATTGCCGCACCTAGGACAAGTCATTTCATCAACTGGAATTGCAGAAATAATCGCTTTTGGTGTCGGTGAAGCCCCGGGATTCAACGAGAGAATCATTTCAACTAATGCATCCCGGTTTATTAAACGAACCTTATTGGACTTTGCTAACTCATAGGCTGCACTTGTATAATCGCTGTTAGTTACGACCCAGGCTTCAGAAGCACCATAATGCGCAATAGATGCTTGAGCCTCCTGCACAGCCTTAATGCCGACATTCTTGTTGTATCTTTTCGCTTGGACAACGATCTTCTTGCCATCTCTTTGAAGGAGAAGATCTGCACCAAAATCACCGACTGCCTTAGTAACTAGACATTTATATCCTTGTGCTTGGAATAAATAGCCCAGATATCTTTCGAACTGAACGCCCTCCATTTTATCTATATCTGCAATACCAGAACTCTTTAGCCGCTCTTTTCTTTGTATGCCAATCATTATAAGCACTGCAACGAAAATAGAAAAAGCCAACATCGTGATAATCACTGTCGCTTGTAACGACTTAGTCAGCCCATAAGTTCCGAAAATTGAAATGAATAATACCAGAACTAATAGTGCCTGTATGAATTCTTCTTGCTGTTTTGCCTTACTCTTTCTCCTTGCCATTAGTATTCCCTCCATCGAATGTTATAATTTACAACATTCGATAACTAGGACTTTTTTCCTCTATAGAATTTTTGAACAACATTTACAGTTCCCTACCCATTCTCTCATTGATCTCATGCTTATTCAAAACTAAAACAGAAAATAGTAGTCCAAAAATAAAACCAGTTACATGCCCACTAACACTAACATGTTTCATGAAAAATGTATTTCCCCAACCCATTAGAGACCAAATTGCTATGATTATGATGGTTTGTTTACTAAACAAATCTCTTCTTATAACAAACAAGTAATAGTATATAGCCATTATCCCGAAAACAATTCCAGATGATCCAACCAGATTTTCAGTTAAAAAAAACAAAAAGTCCCCAATCGGAGTGATTAAAATAGTTATCATCATAAAAATCATGAACATTTTTCTACCTAGAATGATCTCTATGGGAGGAGCCATTAAATAAAAAAATAAGTTGTTACCTAAAAAATGTTGAACATCATTATGAATAAAGGCATAGGTAACAAACCTCCAAGGTTCATACTTCTCATTTGTTATTCCGAATATTGACTGTACAAATGCATCTCCATATTTCAAGTTCGTAGCTAGGGTAGCTATAAACAGCAATGAGTTTACTGAAATAATAATGAAGGTGATTGGATATAGCGATCTAAATTCTTTAAATGTTTTTCCATAAGTTAATTCCATTATTAACCCCTCACTCTTTCACTGAACTCTCAGCGAGGTTTATGAGTAAGAATATTTACAAGTTTATTAAACGGATCTCTAACAAAAAACCTGCGGACACCCCAAGGCTCATCAGCCGGTCCATACTCGATTGAGTAACCCGCCTCTTTCATTCGGTTCAATGCCTCTTCGACATCATCTACTTCGATCGAGATATCGGGCACTTCCGTTGAATTCCCTCCTTCAGACATAAAGCTGATTTGCACGTCCATCTTTTCTTGGGAACCATAGGTAGTTATCCACCCAAAATCCATTAAGCTATCTAATCCCAGAATGTCCTGATAAAACTGTTTAGCTGCTGCAGTTTGCTCTGTATAAAAGTTAGCGACTATTCGTTTTACTTTCATATGATCCCTCCTCAAGTTCTAGAAAACTCTTGCTTTTATCGACTATTAATTTATAGAATTCTTCATCATGATGGACGAACTGTGCTTTTCCTACCACTTTATTTACTTTGATTCTATTTCCCTGTTCATCCATAATAAATCCTTGCAAATCTATTTGATCCCGTTGGCCCATCCACAATTCATAAAAATCAGAAAAGCGCGTCTTAAACATCCCGGCAACCTCTTCACTTTGAACCGTAAATTCATCAAGCGACCTGTTGTAATTATGTATATATACATGGGCAATTTCTTTATCAATAAAATCATTTTTTACTACAACATAATCCAATATACCCATTGAAATTAAATCATCGAAAGCAACGTCAATGCCGGTCTCCTCTTTAATTTCTCTTATTCCATCCGCTACAGATTCATTAAATAATAAATGCCCTGCGGCCGTAATATCAAATAAATTAGGGTAATCCCGTTTATTTTTACTTCTAAGCTGCAAATAGATATAGTCACCTATCTCATCCCTACTAATAAACCAGCAATGGAAAGCTTCATGCCAATAACCATGTTTATGGACTTCTTTTCGAGTTGCGACACCTATCGGCTCTCTTTGATCATTAAAAATATTGATAAGCTCAGAATCCATAACAGCACCCTCCTGTTTTCATTAATGCGAACTCTTTAACGTTAGAGTAGTTAGGACCCCAGCCTATGGATCGCACAATTTATAGACCGGGGCGACCATTACAGTTTTAACTTAATTAATTTGATTTCGAAGTATGCTCCACAATAGAATTCAGTATTAAATCCCAGTCATCATAATGAAGTTCATGCCCGGCACCCTCCAATGAAAGTAACACTGCGCCCGGGATTTCTTTGGCTAGATTTTGTCCGTGTTCAAAAGGAATGATAGGGTCCTCCGTACCGTGTATAATCAGAGCGGGCACATTAATTTCACTTGTCCTAGCTAGATAGGATTCCCCGCCTGCCAGTAAGGCATGATTATTCATGCTGGCCATATTGCTGCCTCTTGCGAATTCATTTGCAGCCAAAGCTTCAATTTTCTTCTCATTAAAAAGATGCTTTGAACCCACAAGAATCCTTGATTTATCAATCGTAAATTGGATTACCGATGATTCATCCCTCCAGTCTATATCCCCTATGTTCGAGAAAAAGTCCATAATCTTATCTTCCATCGGAGGGAGATGCGAAGCAAAGTTCGACGTGGCAAGGAGGGTAATGGTTATAACCCTTTCCGGATGCCGAAGAGCTATCATTTGAGTCAGCATTCCGCCCATGGACATGCCCAGGATATGTGCTTGTTTTATTACATAAGCATCCAATACTCTTACGGCATCATCGGCCATGTCCTCGAAACTATACTTTGGCTGACCAGGTTCGTAAGTGGTTGAACGCCCAACATCGCGGTTATCGAAACGAATAACAAAACGACCTGCATCTGCTAATCGTTGGCAGAATTCTTCCTCCCACCAAATCATCGAGGATTGGGCACCCATAATGAGCAAAATAGCCGGGTCGTCCGGTTTTCCGAAAGTATCCGAGCACAGTTTAATTCCATCTATTTCAATAATTCGTTCGTTCACGTAAATTCCTCCAATTATATATATTCAAAACAAAAAACACAGGCTATTGGCCTGTGCAGTCAGTAATCGAATAGGAAATGGAGAATGTACGAAATAAATAGATTATTCTAATGACAGACTCTATTAAGTCAGTAAAAGAATATATCCTCATAAATTTCGTTACATTTTCTTCAAATCCAGTCTATGCAATATGAGAATTCAGTTACCGCTGTTCCCACTCGCATATAACTAAAATAGGTTACCGCGCAGGCAAACCATTCTTCGATTACTATGCACACAAATAGCCTTAAAGCATTGAAATATTCATTGTGCAAAGAAGATCGAAGAATTAGTTTAACACACGTAACCCCTCCGTTCGTATCAGTTAAAGAGATGGTAACATACAATTATTTTCCATGTCAACCCTTGGCAATTCCTTTGAATTCTCGTGATTTTTACACAGATTTATTAGGATCATCATTTGTTTTACTTTTACTAAGGACTCCCTCAGGATCTCGATAGCTCTTGAAGTCTTAATAAAATATTGGTGACATGCCCCTTTAAAATCACATTAATAAACAAACCTTCGTTGAATCTGTCACCGCGAATATAGCTAGTCATTAACTTTCTAAGCGTTTCGAGATCTGCATTCATAATTTCACTGTACAAATCGTTGTTTATATCTTTAAATTCTTTATTGTCACTAATCCATTGAACCCAATCAAAAACTATTAAGAAATTAGTATCGCTTAGCTGTTTTCTAAACTCACTGACTTCTGAGCTCTCTACCCAATAACCTTTTTCCACAGTAAAAAAAATACTATCCGTATTCTGAAAGAATTCAAGATAGTCTATTAATATCTTAATCTCTTCTTTCGTTATACTCCTGTTGGATGGCATGTCTTTTCCCCACTCTTCTTTTATTGGTTCTTATTTGAATGCCATTGAAGTGCTCTATTCTCCATTTCCTTAACAAATGGTTTTTTGGCTTGACTATAAAAACTTGTATCATCAAATCGTTCCGCTAATTCTACCTTCAGGTTTGTATAAAGTTCAACCTCATCCGGATGTGATCTCAAATAGTCTCGAAAGATCAAATGCCTATGTATTTGCGGGTTATCAAATTGGTAAAAATGAATATGATGACTTCGGTTCTCCCCGCCTTTTCGAAACAACCTTCTTCCCGGTAACCCCCACTCCCCGGCTACATCATACCCCAGCGAATTCATTTTCTCGTTAAAGCTGTCGATTTTATTAATGTCCTTAACTATACACATCATGTCAATGACAGGTTTAGCTTTCATTCCTGGAACTGACGTACTTCCGAAATGTTCAAAAGTAATAATCTCTTCGCCAAAGATCAGCTTTACTAAATTGACTTCTTCTTCGAACATTTGAATCCATTTATCATCATATTCCGTAAGGCGAACCTTCATTAAACGTCCCCCTTATTGCTTTATCGTCCCATATTTGTACTTCTACATACCTTTCCGGCCCCTTCTTCCCTTCCGGGTTCCATTGTTGGGGTAGTCCGTACCGCTTTATAAGATCCATAATTTCTGTCTTCGTATATACCTGTCCCCTATACTCTTTACCGTCTTTATATCTCATTGTCGGAAACAAGTCCCCGTACGTAAAACTTAGAATCTCAGGACTAAATTCCTCTAGATCTATGCGAAGTTCGCACCCATCTTTATACCATCCTCGGATCCATTCACATTTACCAAGCGTCATATAATGAGGATATTCTTTTTTCGGTTTTCCTCCCTTAGTGATAAAACGTTCTCGGGCCGTATTTTCCAATTCTCTGCGAATTATTAAATAATCGTCTGACCGATTGCTTGCAAATACATCAGGCTCCTGTTTTAACTTACGAAGTACTTCTTCTCCAGCTTCTAGAGACAAACTTGATAAATTTCTGAATGGTCCATGCTCTCGTTCATAGTAGTGATACAAATAATACTTCATTGATAATCTCCCTTAGGTGTTCAAAGATTTCGACGGATGTTCAATGCTCATTATTAGGGTTGGTTTTCTTTAAAATTCCACTCTTGATAAAACTGATTTAAATACTCTTCCATAAATTTATGTCTTTTCTCCGCTAACTCTTTCGCATAATTTGTATTCATCAAATCTTTTAATTTCAATAGTTTTTCATAGAAATGGTATATTGCCGTTTTTCCATTCGATCTGTAATCCTTATCCGTGAAATCTTGTTCGGGATTATGGATTAGCTGCCCTTTCCAACCGGAATATACAAAGGTCCTGGCGATCCCTATGGCCCCTAGTGCATCCAATCGGTCAGCATCTTGAACAATTTGACCTTCAATGGTCTCCATTGGTTTATTTTGTCCGCCATTATATGAGATGGATGATATGATGGTTACGACTTTATCTATGCATTCTTTATCATCTATCCTCTGTTGCATCCAGTTCCGTACTTTATCTATACCTGCCTGTTTTGATTCATTTAATTTAACATCAGCTATGTCATGAAGAAGCGCTGCCAATTCACAAATAAAAATATCCGCGCCCGCCTGCTCGTTCTTTGCAATTTCTAAAGCTAAATTTCTAACCCGGTCACAGTGCCACCAATCATGACCTGACGGGTCAGGGCCCAGTTCTTCCTTCACAAAATCTTCTGCCAGCTTGATAAGTTCTTCATTGCTGTACATCTTTTGATCTCCTTTCCGGTTCACGAAAAGTCTCGACTTCAGATAACTATCTATCTTAAGCTGGTTATTTGATTCATATGATGTTGATCATGCCAGATGAAATCCTTTAAATACTGAGTCACATTAAAATCGTTTCCATCCCCGTCTTTAAAATTCTGATTGATTATTTCCTCAGGTATAACTCGAATGGAAGAACTAATTTTTTCACGATATGAAACGGTTTCCCCTACCAATTCGCTTATAGTGATAGTCTTTGCGTAAACTACAGCTTTATTATTGAATTCATCATAATCGGTATGTTTAAGTGTAATAGATTTGCCCGAAGCAATCTTATGTATGGCTTCCTCGTAAAAAAACTTATCCCAGAGCATGATATGACAGACAATATCTTTGATCGTCCACTTCCCGGCTTCAATACTTGAATGCCAAAACTCTTCAGATTGATCCTGGAGGGACTGAACAAATTGGATCCATTCCTCAAAAGTAATAAGCAGTTCTTTTACCTCATTTGACATAGAAACTAACCCCTTTACGTTTTTTTAGCCGGCAAAGCGAAAACGCATTCAATTAGGCTTATTCCATTATAATACATCTGACTGACAAAGGGTGATTGCCCTTCACAGTGAATACGGTTTTAAACGATGAAATACATACAAGAACAGCAAGCTTCATATCTTTAAATGAATTTTATCGTTCGTAAGTAGAGAAATTTGATTAGCTTGAACAGTGCATTATGCATCAAAAAGTTTGGGAAGGAGTTGTGCAGGATGTCTTCTCTTAAAGAAGAGGGTACACTCGCTATCGGTTCCGGCCGCATCTTGCTCTCGCTTGCTGAATCATGGTATGAATCCGGTTTGTCTGATCTCGTCGTTTATGTAACAAATAAAGAATCAACAGACACCGAAGAAAAAGAGGAGCCGGATTGGAGGGTAATCGTTCAGCCTTTTCAATTTATATTGTACGTTTCAGAGCATGGCGATTTGGACGAACTGCGGAGTATTCAGCTTGCTTGTATAGCGGAAAGGAAACAAATGCTCCCTGCCATCGTAATAAGAGGAATTGGAATGGCAGGTCCGTTGCTGCACCCTGACGGAGACGGCCAATGGGAGTCAGCATGGATGAGAATCCATTACTCCACTTTTCCCGAAAAGCAAACACCGGTGGTCTTCTCCACGGCGGCTATTGGAATCTTAACAAGTCTACTAGTTCATGTAAGGCTTAAAGACATTACGAATGAACATGAAATGGACTATAAGAATCATTGCTTCTTACTCGACCCCTTAACACTAACTGGAGACTGGCATTCTGTACTCTCACATCCTTTAGTATCCGGGTTTACCTTGGCCCATCCGGTGACGGATATAGCGCGTAGGCTGCTAATTAATCATGAAAAGATAAGTCCGGAGGTATGGTTTACGGCGTTCAACCAACTGACTTCCAGGGTAACCGGAATCTTTCATGCATGGGAAGAGTCGGACTTAATTCAGCTTCCGCTGGCACAGTGTCTTGTTCAACCTGTAGACCCCTTGCCCCAAGAATCTGAGCAGCTCTTACCTACCATTATCAGGAGTGGCCTGACGCATGTTGAGGCTCGGCGAGAATCGGGATTGGCTGGGTTAGAAGCTTATGTGACCCGCCTGATTCCGCGGATATTTACCAACTTACCTGATGATAAGCAAGAAAGAATCAGCATTGGAGCTGGATGCGATATTAATGAAGCCGTAGGCCGTGGGCTTAGGGCTTGTTTAACGAAAGAGTTAAGTAAGCGGATTGTGTCTGATGGACCGATTGTTGTTCAGCGTATTGCATGCCCGCAAATGGAAGACATCCGTAGTCAGTATTACTCAAAAGCATTAACCACCTTGGAAAGGGAACCTCTTATTGCAGTAGGTGAGCCGGTGTTCGGTTTTCCGACCGTCTGGGTCTGCGCAGATTCGTCATGGTATGGCAGCGTGGATCTTAGTTTCACGCATGCACTTCGCCAATCACTGCTGAAGGCACTGAGTATAACCGAGCCCACAGCGGTCCCTCCCCTTCTACAAAAAGGTCATGATGATTACAACTTTCCTATTTCTGAAGTCGGTGATCCTCCATGCTATAGTTCATTGATAGTCTCAGCCATGGAGACTCTTAAGCATTCGCATAAGTGCCTTGAGGTATTTGAAGTGCATAATGAATCGTTGTGGGGAAAAGGGCCGTTCGTAGCCTACGGTGTAGTTCTTGGAGAGGAGGAAACTTCATGAATTCTGTCGCTATTATTGGGGAGGGAACGCTTGCCGCAGCCGTATCTAAACTTTTATCTGAATACTCGCCTATTCAAAGAAAGGATTTTAGTGAAGAGATTCCCGCAGTAGACTTGGTCTTGGTGCTGAATGATGAGGATAACTCCTCCACGATTTATGAAGCTGAACAAAAGCTGACTTCACGGGGCATTCCATGGTTAAACGCCTATATATCTCTAGGGGAAGGAATCATAGGGCCGTTACGGGTTCCTGGAACGACCGGATGTTTCCAATGTGCAGAAACGCGATTATCCTTAGCGGGGAGCAATCGGAAAGAGGTCGAGGATTTACTTTTGAAGCTCGTGTCTGAAGATTATGTTTCCTCTAATACTGTTGAGATATCTCCGGCGGTTGCTTGTTATATGGCGCATATTATCTCCTCGGAAACGGATAAGGTCTTGCGAGGCGATAGAGCAAATACGGAAGAACATCTCTATTTGGTCAACTTGGATCATCTGAGCTGCTCGATCCATTATGTCATGCCGCTCGGGACTTGTTCCGTTTGCGGGCAATTGTCGGATGACTCCGCTGAATTAGCGGAAATATCACTACAGAAGTGCCTAAAGGTGGGCAACAGTTACCGATGCCGCTCAATAAGTGATTTAAAGAATGTTTTGCTTAGAGATTACTGGGACCGTCGTACCGGAATTTTTAACGATAAAAAGTGGGGGCTCGACTCTGTCTTTGCAATGGCCGGTGTAAACCTTCCGTTAGGTTTTTACGATGAGGTTACCGGGGGACGCTCACATTCTTATGTAGACAGCGAGCTTGCGGGGATCTTAGAAGGGCTGGAGCGTTATTGCGGCGTGACTCC
Source organism: Paenibacillus sp. FSL R5-0407 (assembly GCF_038009185.1). NCBI lineage: Bacteria > Bacillati > Bacillota > Bacilli > Caryophanales > Paenibacillaceae > Paenibacillus > Paenibacillus sp. FSL R5-0407. Next base: position 1,203,775 of record NZ_JBBPAX010000001.1, read on the forward strand.
TCGCGGCAAGCGAACCATCGTGCAGGGCAGCTATTCCCAACTTAAGGATACCGCCCTGGATCCAACTGTGGTAGGTCTTCATGCAGAGGAGCAGTACAATCAGCCTGACTTCCCTTTTAGCCCATATGATCCGGATGCTTCAATGGATTGGGTCTGGGGATATTCGTTTCTACATTCACGTCCCATTCTGGTTCCTGAACTGCTGGCCTATTATAGCATGGGGGAAGGAGAAGGATTTGTGTATGAGAACTCGAATGGGTGTGCTGTAGGAGGAAGCCTGGAAGAAGCTATTTTGTATGGGATTTTCGAAGTGGTTGAGAGAGATTCCTTTCTGCTGACCTGGTTTGCGAAACTCCATGCTCCCCGGCTTGACTATGATTCTTCTGGAGACCCGGAACTGATCCTGATGATTCAACGTTTACAAGCGGTTACTGGTTATGAAGTGAGCTTATACAACACCACGATGGAAAACGGAATTCCCAGCATATGGGCAATCGCAAAAGGAAACGCAGCACAAAACGTAAACCTCCTCTGCTCTGCTGGAGCTCATCTCGATCCAATTCGGGCAGCCAAGAGCGCCATACACGAGCTGGCGGGCATGATCCCGGCGGCGGAGAAGAGATTGAAGGAACGAAGACCAGAAGCCGAAGCTATGCTTGATGACTCGTTCCTTGTGCAGCAAATGGAAGACCACTCCCTGCTCTATAGCTTGCCACAGGCAGAAGAACGGCTTCATTTTTTAATCGATGAACAGAACCCCCTCCGAACTTTTGCAGAAGAGTTTCCTTCGATTCCTTGGCAGGAAGATTTAACAGAGGACTTAAAACAAATACTTCAAGTTTTCCTCAGTCTTCAGATGGATGTCATTGTTGTTGACCAGTCATCGAGCGAGACGCTACGCAATGGACTCCATTGTGTGAAGGTGCTTATACCGGGAATGTTACCCATGACATTTGGTCACCATCTTACCCGGCTTCATGGGCTAAATAGGGTATTGGACATACCGATGAAGTTAGGTTATACAGACCACAGGCTGACTCTGCAGGAGCTCAATCCATATCCGCATCCATTTCCTTAGGCAAGGGCAAAATTCTTAAGGCATTCGCCGTATTTCTAGACAGGAGTCCAATCCACCTGCCGTTTACATTCATACAATTTAGATATATACGGCGAAGGGGGGAAAATCGCAATGGGAGAACTGGGTGGAGTTGGCAGCTGTAGCTGCGCTGGCTTGTTTACAAGTACAGGTGTAATCCTCGTACTGTTCATTCTGCTGGTGATCGTTTCTCGTACATTCATCTAATTTTACAGTGGTACGATTATCGTTCCTTTGTTGATTAAATGAAAAGACAAGATCAGCAATCCATATGATTTCGTCAATAATCATTTTCGGGGATTGTTTATCTAGTTTATAAGGCTTAAGCGGTATCGATACCGCTTAAGCTTTTTCATTTGTCAGAAACCTTTCGTCACTAATTCGATTCTTTACCTTCAACAAATAAAGATTCATAATGCTCGTTATCTAAATAAATATTGAGTTTCCAAAGACCCGTCGAGGTCAGTTTAATTCCTGATGGCAACGATGTTGTTGCCCCTAAATTGGGAGCTAGCACAAGGGGATCCCATTCAAACAAAGTAACCTGCTCTCCGGTTTTGGCACTTATACCTTCGACTTTAAATGACTTTCCGATAAGGTTGTCTTCCTGATCCCAAAAATGCCAAACAACCTTCTGGGAGACCCCTACAGTAAGGGGTGCATCCGTTATTCCAAGCTTGTTTTCAATCCCTCTTAGGGTAAAACTTCTCTCTACACCTTGATCATCTGTATAAGGCACACCAAAAGTTGAACTTAGTTTCCAATCAGATTCATTATGTTCATTGCAGCCAGTGATAAGTCCGATAGCAAGTAATATAAACAGAAAAAGAATCTTCTTCATATTAGGTTCAACTCCTTAATAATCGGTATCTTTCAAAAGATTTTCCCATTCTTCTATTGATAATTTATTGGTTACATTTTTAAACTTTTCAGGGACACTTATAAAACACATCAATTCTAAACTGTTTCCATCCGGATCATCGAAATAAACGGAAGCATTCCCCTGATTTGGACGGATAAAAGGATGTACTGAATTTCTTTTGCCAAACGGTACAGGATCTATCTCGATAGCTTTTAGCCATTTTACGCTTTCTTTAAGATCTTCATAACTAACACGAAATGCTAAATGTCTTAGTGAGGGGTGATACGAAGTTTTATGTTCCTCTCCTTGCCATAAACCAATCCAACTCTTCCCCTTCTCAATCCAGAAGAAAGCTGTATCTTCATCTCTCCAGGCAAGTTCTAATCCTAATTTAGAGTAAAATTCGATGGATCTGTGTAAATTGCTAACAGGTAGATGTGCTTCGTACAATCCAAGTATCATGGTTTTCCCGCCCTTCTCCATATGAATTTCAAATTAAAGTTCAAATTAAAGTTCAAAAAAACTGCCAGTATAGCGATGCACCAGAGTGAACCCTAATCTTTCCGCAAGATTTTTAGAAGGTTCATTATCTAGTGAACAATCCCAATACAATGTAATAATCTTCTTGAGCTAACTCATGCATTAAGGGACCTCCTCTTCTTAAACTCCGTAGAGTCCTATTATTAACTTGAAACTTTTTCTGCTTTTGGTCTGAAGCTTTATTCCTTCTTTAAGATCAATAATCAAGACTCTTCTTCCTATCCATAATCTTAAATATACTGATTTCAATTTAAACGGTTTCACGATTCCTTTAATTTCGGTCTCTGTTCCATCTTCATGCTCCAGTTCCGTTCTGACGATCCACCTGTTGCCAAATCCAATCTCGATATACTTTTTCAACGATCTTCTCCTGAAATCATTCATTATTTTTGTATTCAACCAGCCAACAATCTCTATATTGTCCTTCGTGGTATTCATGTTTCTTAAGATATTTCTTCTTAATAAAACCGCATTTCTCATAAACCTTTAATGCCCTAGTGTTCCAGGCTTGAGGATCCATGACTACGATCTTTGCCTCTTTAACATTTATAAGATATTTGACGGTTTCTTTAATGAGTTGTGTTCCGATTCCCTGGTTCCAAAAAGAAGGTTCGCCAATGAACTGATCCATCCCATAAATCTTTCCGCTGAAATCTGTGTACCCGTACTTCTTAATCTCTTCCTCATCTATCACATAAAACTGCAGGTACCCTATGTCAATCGATCGATATTGGATGATACATTGGGTAATTCCATCCCTATCTTCGTAAAAATGCTCTTGAACTAACTCCTCATCATGAGCCCGATCGCGGCCTTCATAATATTGGAGTACTGTGGGATTAGAGAGCCACTTTACAAGTAAATCAGCATCTTCGAATTCAAGACTTCTTAGACATAATTCCTGATTTTGAAAAATGATCATGATTACCTCTCCTATTTGTTAATCCCGATGACTTGCTTCAGCTTCTAATAGTTTATACTGAACATCGAATTGTTCACCCTCATTCAATTCATCGATTAATTTGATAAGACCGGAACTTCCCACAATTGTGTACCAGCGTGAAACTTCGTAACATGCCAAATGATAATTAGTCCAAGCCTCGGCGTTTCCATAATGAAATGCTTGATGTGAGTCAAGCAGGCTATAATCAACAGGTATCTCGCCATTATTCGAATACTGCATCCATACCTTTTCGTAGTTGGAATATCTGCCGTCAACCATGGTTGCCAGACCTTCATCAAACCACACGGGGACTTTATTCTTATTATGTAATCTTTCTCTTAACTCTGCATGAGTGAATTCATGTGATATTACGCTAACATTTAACCCCTTTGGTCCAACAACGATATAATTCTTCCATGGATAGTAATAAGTTTGCCCCGTCGGATTTTCCGCATATTTCTTCAATGCTTGTTGACTAAGAGTGACTATTAAATAGGGAGAAGAAACTCTTTCACCAAAAACATCTGCCACTTTATCTTGTGAGGACATTACATATTCCAACAACTCCGTTCTTTCATCGCTCTTCAAATCAGGTTCCACATAAACATCTTTATCGATTTGCTCCATATTTGAATAATTAACGAACATGGCGTTAACTGGCTTTGCGTAAACCGTTAGAGAGAAAACAACAATTGAAAAAATGAACAGTCCTAAAATCAATCCGATAATTTTGCTTTTACTCTTTAAAAGCTTCACGCTTTTTCCCCCTTTATGAGATTTTATTGTAATGAATACTTATTTTCTCCAGTCATCAAAATGCTTCTCAAGAAATATGATTTCCTTCTCATAGTGAGCTAAATGGCCATCCTCCACCAGCTTAATAAATGCAGAATCTCCAGCCTCAGCTCGATCTGATAGAGTCGTACACATGAACTTAATACGAGTAATAACCCAATCTTTAAGATCAGCAGGAACTTCCATCCCGTACGAACTGAAAAATAATCCTATACGTCTCTTTCGCTCTGATGCATGACTTTCCCTGTCATAGCTGACAATTGCTCTATTATGATGATCCGGTGAAAACTCAGCAAGCGGAACAAATGTATACAATGTATAGGCAATATCCCACAAACGCGGACCTGGGCCAGCCATGTCAAAATCAATAATTCCTGCAGGCAGCTTATTATTAAATACAATATTATACAATGCAGCGTCGTTATGGCAAATGACTTCATGTAGGCTTTCATCAGGATAGTTGTTTATAGAGGGTTGTGAGGGTTTAACCCTACCGTTGCATCATGGTAAATTCTTAGCAACTTCCCCAAGCTTATTAAGACTTCATCAGACCACATGTATTCCTCAATTTCAGGATACTTATTACCTGGCGCATCGCCTTCAAGATAAGAAAGAATCTCCCTTCCTTGATCATCTTGCCCCAAATATCTTGGTGAATAAGTGAATTGCATCTTTTCAAGATGTTCAAGTAACTCATGTACGAAAGGATTAGGTTTCGCTTCTCGTCGTACGGTTTCTCCTGCCCTTACAACCTTATTTATATTTCCACCATTCATTGCTTCCTCATGTTCTGACAAATGGATCTCCTCCTCGAGCACTGATTGCTATAACGTTCTTGTATTCAAGAAACGACCCCAGCCATTAGATAGCTTTTATCTCAGGCTGGGGCGTTCAAAGCTCTTCATATAGTCGGTTACATCCTTTGGCTTTCTGAAAATAACAATATTCTTGCTCTGCTTGTACTTATCCAATATATTAATGATTTGCATTCTTTGTCTTTTCCTGAAATTCCATACGGACTTGATAAACTCATAATCGATTCTTTCCCGGCAATCTTTCCCCATGTATTCTCCGGTTTTACCATGATTCAAAATTCTCCTTTTGATTACCCGATAAATACATAGGAATCGTGAAAAATCAAAAAAGAAAACCGTATCCGCGAAAGATATCCTATAATCTATAGTCCTTGAATAGTTCCCATCCATAATATAAGTTTCTTGATGTAATAAATTCCTAAGAATTTCATCAAACTCTTGAGTACTACAACTGATCCATCCTGGCTTCCAGTAAAATAAGTCTAAATGAATTACGGGAATGTCAGATTTTTTGCCCAGTGTTGAAGAAAAAGTTGACTTGCCAGATCCAGGACATCCAATGACCAACGCTTTTTTCATTTCTTCCTCCAAAATAGCTTAAATCATCATCTTTTCTAATTATTCTTTGAATGTTAATCCTATCTCCTGCAAAGAAGTCCTTAGTTTAGGTAAAGATGCTGGTCCCATACCGTGGAATTTCAAAATCTCCTTTTCGCTATATGTGGAGAGAATTTGCAATGAGTTTATCCCATGGTGTTCCAACGCCCGTCTTGCCGGTCCGGAGAGCATTGAAAGAAATCCGTCAGCCGGTTTGCTGTTTTTCTCACAGATCGGGCAAGTGGGACAATCGCTGCTTTTATTATATTTATGACCTTGGCTGCACGTTCTTAAATCTTTATTTGAAGTATCCATTCTAACCATCACCTTTCCTCAAATCTCACAAATTCATTTTCACTTTTAGTTCTTTAAGAGCGTTAGGTTGATTTGTAATTATAAAATCCTTAATCATATTTGCGCATTCAGTTATCAAGTTATCACTTGTGTTCACTTCGAAATCATATCTGCTATGCTTATGAACCATTTCAAATTGGGCTTTGGCCAACCCTATTGGTCTGTCTCCTCTTTCCCGTTCTCTTCGTTCGAGTTCTTCAAGCGGACAATGGACACCAATATAAAATGTTTGTGTATTATGTAGCAGCTTAATGCATTCCTCTAACCACAATTGATCGATTAACACATGATCAACTATTACATTCTTTCCGATCCTGGAAAAAGCCATAATATAATGATGGAATAGAGATATCACTGGATTTTCTATCATCTCTTCATGTTCGATAGTTCTAATTTCATCCCTAGTTATCTGTTTACCAAACATACTCATCAACATATCATTTACACCTGCAATGGCATTATCGACAGAGAGGTATATGAAATCTTCATTCAGTATTTGCATTAACTCATTAGAAATACTGGTTTTGCCTGCACTCGAAGTGCCATTCAGGAAAATCACTGTCCCCGTATTCATCATATTAATCTCCCTTTTGGTTTCCCATTTAACCATCACTTAGTATTTCTTTTATTAACTTTATTTGTTCAGCCGGCAATCCCACTGGCCAATGATCTACTTCACAATAACAAATTTCGGATATTTCCGAACTCGGTTTAAAGGTTCCCTCGAGGATCTTCCCTTTAAATATCAGATCGACTCGATTCGGTCTTGTCCCATATATCGCTTTTGCTAGTCCAGCAATTTGCACTTTAAGTCCTGTTTCCTCACTGATTTCTCTCTCCAAGCCATCTTCAGGACTTTCTAATTCCATCCAGCCACCAGGGATTCCCCATGGTTTTTCTCTATATTCATGTTTAAGCAGTAGAATTTGTCCTTTATCATTTGTAATTATCCCCAATACTGCAACTAAAAACTTATGCTGCGCACGATAAACAATCCAATTCTTTAAACCGGTAAACGGCATGTGTTTATACATAGTAACAAGCCAATCTCTAGGGATCAGGTTAATTAATTTTGAAAACATAGTATACCTCTTTCGAATTTTTGGCGCCTAGTACTTATAACGATTCGATTAATCTGATGGTTGCTGCCCCTGCTTATCATTAAAAAACTCCTAGCAGACTATAGTTGCGCTGTCTCTCGCACCCTGATTTTTCAATTGCCGATCGTTTTTTTATCGACTTCTTTACTTCTCTGCGATCCATATAGTCCATCTATCTCTTTCATTTATATGTTGCAAGTGACCTATTTTAGTTTCTATGAATTTAACCAGATCCATTAATTCATCATCTGTCAATTCATGCAATATGGACCGTCCAGTTCTGTTTAATAAATCATCTCTTAGTTGGTCAAAATCATTGTAAGTTTTTCTTGTTTCCCAGTATTGGAATTCTTTTATCCTATGGAACCCTGTTTGTTCTAATACTGTTTTAACTTTATGACTGGAGTAGCGCCTAATGCTCTCTTTTTCAATTAATTTAGGATGCTTTTCAAAAAAGTAACCTCTGATATGCGTCTCACTTCCTGGAAGGGCACAATCTTCCGGTGTGCGATCTTGAATAATAAATATTCCATTTGGTTTAAGCACTCTGTTGGCTTCTTGGAAACATGCCGTAAGATCAGCAATGTGATGAATTAATGCTCGTTCTAACAAAATGTCAAATTGCTGCTCATTTAAATTTGTATCTAGGGCACTCCCTTGTATAAAACTGATATTATTTACATCTTTACAATTTTCTTTCGCACCTTTTAACATTTCCACGGAAAAGTCCATTGCTGTAACATGCGCTGCGCCTGACAAAGCAAATGCTTTGGAGTAAATACCTCCGCCACAACCAACGTCAAGTACATGTTTTCCTTTGAAATCAACATATTCTTCAATGGTCCGCAGCCATTGTTCTTCGGCTACACGAGTTGTATACGTTGATTGATTTCTACTGTCATGAAAATCGATCGGCATCTATTAACCACCCTTCATGCAACAAAACACACCTACCCTTGATAGCTATTATCTTAGGCAGGTGCGCTTGTTGTCTGAGCCTCTTCCATGATTATACAACTGATAATCACGGTGTTACAGCCTTGAAGCATGAATTAAATTTTTATTAAACCATTAAAGCTCCTTAGACAGTATCACTTCCTAGGGATCATTCTTTTGTAACAAACAGCCTATATCTTTGTACCCCAGTTTCCTATAAAAATGTTGAGAACCCTCGTATGCTGAGTAACGTGCCTATCTCTATTAATGATAAATTCATAATCAGAATCCAATGCCACATCTATCCTCATTCATTATTCTTCCAATAAAAAAATCAAACTATCACCCTGCTCTATTTGTCTACACCGATTCTTAGAAACTGCAATATGCTATATCAACCTTTGAAAAGGAGTGATATATTTGGCAAACAGTGATGTGCGTCTTGCTTTATGGTCAGGTACCAATTTTACGGGTCGTCGGATTCTCTTTAGACGCGGTGGGGTCGCAGTTCGTGATCTTGGAGCGTTCCGGTTTAACAACGCGCTGTCAAGCTTCAGGCTCAGAAACAATGTGCAAAGTTCCCAAGTAACACTGGTACTGTTTTCGGGTACTAACTTTCAAGGGTCCTTCCGCGTGTTCCGGGGCAGTCAAAATGTAGCTAACTTAGGCAATTTCAACTTCAATAACGTCACATCTTCGTTCATATTAGTTGGCCGCAATCTTACTAACTCGGAGATCGCTGAAATCCAAAGCACAGGTAGACCACCTAGAGACATTCTTGTTATAAGACAATAATTTCAAACGATTGGTACCCCAGCCTTGATAGCTCCTATCATAGGCTGGGGTATTTGTTTATCGCTTATATTCAGGCTGTTCCATAGCAATAGGATTCGGATTGCTGAGTACCCAACTTACCGCCAGTTCGCACAGTCTCGCAGGTTCATCATTACCATTTCCGTTATGTAGCTCTTGAGCTAATGTTGCTGCCTCCTGAAGTAAAGCAGGTTTTAATGGTGTACCCAAGCTAAAGTAATGTATCAAACTATTGAGCATTTTACGAAATTGGTTATCCCAATTAATACCGCCATTATCCAAAATTTCATATGACACTTTACCGGTGATCCGGATAACTTCACCCTGGACGGTTTTTGCATGTCCTTTTGAAGGAATAAGTAAATTCCAGAGTTCATTATGTTGTGCCTCCCATCCCTTTGTTGACACAGTTATTGGGGAGGCCCAGTCGTGCGTCTTCCGCTTCTCGACTGGTGGAACATCAAATAGCTCATATAGCCGTAAAAGTGCCTCATCGGTTTGTTTTAAATATTCCTTATTAAAGCCTTCTCTGTGAAACTCAAAGTCGTTTCCGATTCGTTTTACAGAGTCTTTCATTTCCTGTGTAATGGTTGTTCCAGCTTTAAGCAAAATATCGGCAACTTCCGCCACATTGACAATATCAGCGTTCCTGCACATTGCCAAAGCTTTTTCTAATGGAGTTTTGCCCATCTTATTTTTTGCGCCAATATTTGCTCCTTTAGTAACCAAGGTGAGAACCGCTTTTGGTTTAAAAGAACCTGCTGCGGCAAATAGGGGGGTCTCGTTTTGATAATCAACGGCTTCTATATCCGCACCCAAATCAAGCAGCAGCTCCGTATTACCACACCAACTCATTGCATGTTTGTGCAAAGGCGTTGCTCCGTAATTGTCTCTCGCATTTATATCTGCACCCTGTTCCACGAGCCAGCTAACCAATTCATTCGGTACTTGGTAAAAGCTCAAGGCTGTTGATTTACTATAACCGCCACGGGCATCCAGTTCGCATTTGGTAAACACCTCTTTTAATGCTGATATATCGCCTGCATCAATAAGCTCATCAAAATTTTTCGGTAAGTTTTTTTTCTTTTTACCCATATATGCTCTCTCTCCTCTAGTTGAGTGTTGTTTCCCTGCTTTCTTAAACGCAGTAGCGCCTTTCTAAGAAATCGCCCTCAATCTATCCTTTATTAAGGTTACTAATCCGTCTTGTTCATCTTTAGGGATCCACTCTACTAATCTTGCTGCAGCTATTGGTAAAACCCATTTATCAATTTCAGAGAAATCTTTTCCCGTAATAGAGAGGTATTTCTTTATGTATTCAGACTTCATCCTATTCCTTAGAAAATTAACGAAAGTTTTAATTATACCGGGAGTACCATCTGGCATCGAACCAAGGCTGAAAAGAAGAACAGTCCTAGCAACATCACCAGCGGGATTACCTGACATTCCAGTCATCCAATCAACAATCCAATAATCACCGTCAAATAGCACATTATCCGGATGAAAATCACCATGACAAAGCTTATTATCGTCAGGTAGACTTTCTAAATAATTGATTATCTTCACTTTCTCTTCTTCTGTAAGGAGTGGGGTAGCTTTTATGTTTCCACTAAGTACTAACTTCTGTTTTTTTAGTGCTCCAGCCGCATCATGAGTATGCAATTCAGAATGTAATGTCGCTAATGTTCTGGAATGTTTATTGATGGACCAAGGCTTCATAGTCATCATTTTTAGTAAAGTTAAACCAGATATACGTTGAAAAATAATACCCTGCGAGTCTGTAAAATAATTTGTGTAAACTCCCAATTCTACTAAAATGGAAAGTAATAGAAAGGTTGGGGGAACACATGGGACTTTGGACAAAAGAGCAATTACGAGCTTTCATTAAGGAGAACAAACTGGTAACGGCTCAAGATGCACAGAACGCTTTGAAAGAGTTGTTTGCAGAGACCATTCAAGAGATGTTGGAGGCAGAACTCGATACACATCTTGGATATGAGAAGCATGAAGTTAAAGCCAAAGTAACACCCAATAGCCGGAATGGCAAGAGTAAAAAGACAGTGGTTAGCGAGTACGGTGAGCAAGAAATCATGGTCCCTCGGGATCGTTTGGGTGAGTTTGAGCCCTTGGTTATACAGAAACATCAGAAGAATGTGACCGGAATCGAAGATCAGATTATAGCTCTTTACGCTAAAGGTGTCAGCACTCGGGAGATTCAGGATCATCTCCAAAATCTGTACGGAATCGAAGTCTCGCCTACACTCATATCCAATGTTACGAACAAAATCGTACCTCTCATCAAGGAATGGCAAAATCGGCCACTTCAAGGTGTCTACGCGGTCATATACATGGACGCGATTCATTTTAAAGTGAAACAGGACGGAGCTATTGTAAATAAAGCTGCATACATGGTGATCGGAATTGATCTGGATGGGAATAAGGATGTGCTGGGTATGTGGATTGGCGAGAACGAATCCAGCAAGTTCTGGCTCAGCGTACTCAATGACCTTCGAAATCGAGGGGTCCAAGATATCCTTATTATCTGTGTGGACAACCTAAGTGGCTTCTCTGAAGCGATTGCAGCTTGCTATCCAAAGACCGAAATCCAAAAGTGTATCATTCACCAGATCCGTAATTCCACTCGCTACGTATCGTACAAAGATCTTAAGAAAGTCACCGCTGACTTGAAGCCGATTTACAAAGCAGCCACGGAAGAAGGCGCCCTGCTTGAACTGGATCGGTTCGAGGAAGTTTGGGGCACCAAGTATCCGCTCATTGTTCGCTCTTGGAGAAACAACTGGGGAGAGCTCTCAACGTTTTTCAAATACCCGCCGGAGATCCGCAAACTCATCTATACTACCAACATGATTGAAAGCTACCACCGGCAGCTTCGTAAAGTGACCAAAGGAAAAAGCATTTTCCCTACCGATGAAGCCTTGCTTAAAATGCTCTACCTAGCCACAATGGATGTTACTCGTAAATGGACAGGTCGTGTCCAAAATTGGGGGCAAATGCTACTCCAGCTATCCGTCTTCTTTCCGGATCGCATCAGTAACTATTTACGTTAGAAACGCCAAATCCCCCTCGGGGGATTTGCTTGACAATGAGTTTACACAAAAATCTTGACAGACCCTACCCTGCCTACCGTTGATGTCCTTTAATTCGAACGGTTGGGGAGTATGAATACCAAGAGAATAAGCGAAGTTACTGATAAGAAATTCTTGATTTATGGCATCCTCTGGAAAATCCTTCTTATAAAGCTTTATGATTTTATCATCTTTATATTCGAAAATATCAGCCGTCCTACCCTGTCCAATATGGTTCAAGTTGATCCTCCTCGAGCAATCTGTTATTTACTATCATCACTTCTTCTCATATAAATTAATTTTCCACCCGTTACTCCAATTTAAGAGCTTTATATGTTTATATCCGAGAGCAAGATAATATTGGTTCAATCTAGCATTCTCAGCCATACAATCAAGTCTAATGCCCTTACCTGAACCCCTAATATAATCTTCAGCCCAAGTAATTAATTGTCTTCCTATTCCCCTCGAGATATGGTTTCTATTTACCGCAAATCTATGTATATATCCTGATTCGTTATTATCAAGCTCTCCCCATAAAACAGGATTCGACCAACAAATATATATTGTTCCTACGACTTCTTCATTCAATCGAGCTAAATAAAACTCATACCCTTTGCTGAAGCATTCATGAACTTGATTAATATTAAAATCATCCGGATTCCATTGATTAATTCCTTTTAATTGTAACCATTCAGCAGATCCTCTCCAAAGATCAAGGATGACCTGACTATCCTCTTCTGTTGCCCGGTGAACTTCGATCTGAATATTTGAATTTTTAATTTCCATCGAATCCCTCCCTTACGGCCCAACACTAAAACCTTCGATTTCTTTTTTCATCCAGATATATATCTAATGCTTCGATCGCACTTATTCCCGATGCGTGAACATGCTGTTAGATGATGCCTTCGGCTTAAGTGAAATACTATCAAATATTCATCTCGTCATTAAACTCAATACAAAATGGCTGAATTTCAGGGTTTAAACAAAACTCTATTCTTTGTCTAAAGTTCTTCCAACTAACCATTACTAGTGCCTCTTCTATTGGGAAAAATCCGGAATCCAAGCTCTCCACTGTTGTTATTAGTTCCCCACCAATCGGCTTCGCTAAAAATAAAGTATTACAAATGGAATTTCCAGTGTTCTGAAAAATCCCACAGAATTTTATGATTTCTATGTCTATTCCTGACTCTTCTTTTGTTTCTCTGATTGCTGCCTGTGTAAGGGACTCCCCAACTTCAACTTGTCCTCCAGGCATTTCCCAACCTCTTCTTGGTCCTTTAATAAGCAGCAATTCATTCTTATCATTAATTACAACGGCAGCTGCAGAAACGATATGTTTTGGAGGATTCATCATTTACTCCTTTAAAAGTTTTTTATTTTTAATTTTTATATGCTATCCTCAGGTTTCATCTTACGCCTTTGTATGCACGAAAAGACCCAGCCGTTAGATAGCTCTTATCGTAGGCTGGGTCATTTGTTGTCTGAGCTGCTTCCATGATTATATAACGTAAATACGCTTAATACTCACCATTGTATTCAACAAAACTTGTTTTTTTAAATCTTTCTATATGATAGGGCATATATTTATTCTTTGAATCAGGAGATAAATTGTCAATGAAACTGATTGCAGCATCAACTATTTCATCGGTACTAAATACATCCTCATCTAAAAAGCCACTTAACAGAGCTGAGTGTTCGCCCTTATTTTTAATAAGCAGATATCCATAACCAGGATCTACAAAAACCAAATTAATAATATCACTCTCTTCTTGCTCCCTGGTTCTATCATAAAATCTAATAATAATATCTTGATTATGATAAAAAGTATCAACATCACACGTAAAACCTTCGTGGATAAACTCCATTTTTCAAATCTCTTCTTTTTGTTTTTCTCTTATTCTTGCTAATGCTCTTTTGGCTGCTAATTTCCCATTATGCATCCCATTTTTGGAAACCTCTAATAACTTTTCTCTGGCTGGAATGTATCTATGATAACCAATCATCTCACATGCTCTCTCTTGAACATACATATCTTCATCATCTAAATATTTTATTAATGATTCAAGATGTTTTATTGGTGTCAAAGCCATGATTGAAAATATATACTGACAACGAATATCATCATTTTCGAGTTGGTTAGAACTTATCAAATTGTTTAACTCATCAATACAACTGAGGTCTTCATCCATATCAGTACTACTAATTTCAATTTCTGAAGGATAGTCTTTCTCCACTTCTTCCCAATCAAAGTTAGGATGCAGTTCTAGTTTAGTTATAAATGAACTTATACTTCTAAAACCTGGCGATAAATCCGTTTCTTCATGATTGATATAACATATCCTGTATTTGCATGCACCCTGAATATATAAGCCTATATAGTTCGAATTATCATCTGTCCATAAAGGAATTATATCTTGATAAACCTCAATTTCAGACATAAACTCTGCTACTTCAATTATTTCGTCATTTTCCATTAATCTTAAAAAGAAAATTTGATCCTTCTGTTTCTTTTTGTGAGTTTCTAATTCCTCAACTAATTCAACAGGTAATGTGATGTTGAGTTTTTTTAAAAGATCTATAAACATAAATCCGCTCCTTAAAAAATGACTTCTCCCCATTACACGTTATGGCCGGCCGATTAACTATTATAGATACAGCCTATCGGTTTAATCGGTTACAAATATTGGTTATTGATTTAGTTTTACTATACCATGAAGTTAAAATAAGTAAGGGGCTGATTATATGATGAATGACAAGTTCGACATAAAACAGCAATTTAATAATATATCCTCTAAGTACGACGAGCAAAGAAAAAAACTGATCCCTTGCTTTGAAGATCTCTATGGAACTGCTACTGCTTTAGCTGTTACAAAGAATGATTCTCCAACCGTCCTGGATTTAGGTGCAGGAACTGGACTCTTATCCAGTTTTATTCTTCAAAAATACCCCAAGTCAAAACTGACACTGATTGATCTATCTGAGGGTATGCTTGAAATTGCTAAAACAAGATTCAGTGTTCACTCGAACATTAAGTATTTCGCAAGTGACTACACGCAATTCGAATACAGTTAAAATTTGATTTGGTAATATCGTCACTCTCTATACACCACTTGACCGATAATGAAAAACAAGAATTATTTCAGAAGTTGTATTCCATTATGAACCCAGGCAGCATATTCATAAATGTTGATCAAGTGCTCGGAACCACCGAGTACTTAGATAACCTATACAAAGCGGATTGGCTAAATTACATTCATAATTCTGGACTTGACCAAACCGAGATCTCATCTGCCATTGAGAGAACAAAACTTGATAGAATGTCTACACTTGATCAACAGTTACAATGGCTAACTGACGCTGGGTTCTCAGAAGCGGATTGTATTTACAAATACAATAATTTTGTTGTAATGTTCGCTAGAAAAATGGATTAAGTAAAAAGGTAGCTATATATCGTTTTCGAAAAATGACCCAGCCTTAGATAATTCCGATCTTAGGCAGGGTCATTTGTTGCCTGAGCTTCTTCATGATTTATACATCTACAAACTATGTTTCTCTTCCTTGAGGTATCCTTCTCATAAAACGTTCTGAATCTCTCTCAAAACCATATTGCTCATATAATCCATGGGCATCTAGGGTCCCCAGTATTCCTGTCATCCATTCATATTCTTCTGACTTAGTAATAATTTCAATCAGTTTCTTTCCGATGCCTTGCCCCTGATACTCTTTTATTACAAATACATCACATAAGTAATAAACTGTTGCCTCGTCGGTGACCACCCGTGCAAATCCTATTTGCTTTTCATTATGGTACACTCCATAGCAATGTGAGTTGTCAATAGATTTTAATATACGCTCTGGTGTTCTTCTGTTAGCCCAGTAACTTTGGGCCAAGTAGTCCAGAACTACTTGCCTATTTATTTTCTCCTTTTCATCCGTTATTAGATATTCTTTGAAAAAGACCTCCACAAGAATCCCCCTATACAATTGTATTAAAATTCTTACACAGAATCCGTTAATCGTTGTTAACCTTCGACATCCAGTTTAATTATTGAATACAAATAGGAGTCGTACCATCTATTTCTGGTATAGAAATGTTCTCGGATATGTCCTTCCTTCTTCATTCCGATTTTCTCCATAACCCTTGCAGATCTCAAATTTTCTGGTCTGCATGTAGCATAAATACGTTGTATCCCTAATTCTTTAAATCCATATGATAAAAGCGCTTTGGAAACCTCTGTCGCATACCTACAACCCCAATAATTTTTAGAAATACAATATCCAATCTCTGCATTAGATCCGTCCACGTTAATACAGCAGTTTCCAATTAGTTCGTCATTAGATTTATCTATTACTGCCAATTCATAATTCGTTCTCGGGACAATATGTTGGCTTCCAATATTCTTATTTATAAATTCCCTTGTTTGATCTTCAGAATTGGGTCCCCAATAAGTATATTTAGTGACTTCTTCATCCGAACAATATTGATGAACTTTTATCCAATCCTCTTTATAGAAATCCCTTAAAATAAGTCTCTTAGTTTCAAGGATCAATGGGACACCTAGTTTCCATCATTTTTTAGTCATTGTTATAGAATGTCTCAGTCTTTGAACTTATCCTTAATACTATTTGCTCACATGGGCATCAGGAGCTTTATCCATGACTAGGTTAAGTATGATTTTATGCTCTAAGAAAGCTTTTAGTCCACACAGTACTATCGTATATCCTCCCATTGAGTCAATACATTGGTTTAAGACCTCCTCAGTATTTCCTGTGAATCCGTAGTTTTCAATCGAAACAAAAGTCTCATGATTACTTCTTGGGGTAAAATGCCATTCGATCTTAGTTCCATCCGACGATTCAACAAGAATCCGTTTGTTTTTCTCGATATCGATCACGTAGATTTCATCCGAGACGCCATACATTTCCCATTCCCAAAGAATACGCTTTCCAATTTCTAACCGATCACTACTTTTAGTGAACCAAAATTTCGTTGTAATCTCTGGGTTTATAAAGGCTTCAAATACTACTTCGACTGGTTTTCTAATAAGCATTTCAGATTTTACAACCGGTTCTTGGTTAAAGGATTCCATGTAATCTTCCTTTCGCGATGTTTGTTTAGGTTTTTCACTTTGTGTTGCTGAGGTGAATACAGTGTTATGCAATGCCCATATTTACGTTTGTAAATATGTTTACTATATTTCCATCCAAATCTTGAATCCAAAACGATCTCCTTCCCCAAGGATAAGTACTGGGGAGTTTAATAAATTTGATGTTTTGACTTTTAAGTCTTTCATATTCTTCATCAACATTATCAACTTCAAATTCAAGAGTACATCCACCATGACCAATTTCACTTGTACTGCCTGGTACCAAATTCTCCATCCCTTGTTTGGAACAAATATCAATATGATAGCTCCCCTCGACACCTAAGCGTGCTGTAACTTCATCCCCTACGGCCTCAACTTGTAATAAATTCTTATAAAAATCCATTAGGCTGATTACATCATCCGTAATTAAACACACTCCAGTAAATTTCAAAATTTCCAACGTCCTTTCTTTTATGATTTTTCCGGGGTTTCATATCGTCCTTGTATTCACAAAACGCCCAAGCCTTAGATAGCTCTCTTATCTTAGGCTTGGGCGTTTGTTGTCTGAGCTTCTTCCATGATTATACATCCGGCAACCAAGGGGCGGTAGCCATGACATCGTGAATATTTGTTGTTAGGTGATGTTATTGCCTTCTTCGTCTTACTTTAAAATCTTATATGTTTTATCTTTGTTATTAATTGATCCATTTTCTTTTCTATGAAGCTTCTATTATCGGGATGCAAATCAATGTTAGATTCCTTAGCAATCTGATTGATTATTTCGTCTATTTTTAGATTATCCGTATAAATATGTTTTTTAAAAACATCCTGAGATAAGTTAGAGATGCATCTGTCAATTTGTTTTGCAGGCCATGAATTCTTCTTATCTCCACGACTTCTCAATCGCTTCAATAATGTTTCGCGGCTTGCAAGTAATGTATAATGGTAAACTTCAATTCCATTCGTTCTTAACTTAACAATAATCTCATCAAAATATTGAGGATTTACAATAGTCATTGGAACAATGATTATTCCAGGAAATTCATTACTTATAGTTTTAAGAAGTGAGTAGTTAATCTCCCTCCATATAACATGATCCTGAAAGTCTTCTTTCAGGATTTGTTTTGGTGCATTTTTTCTTATAAAATAACCCGCGTTTTCGGGATCATAAACAAACGAATTCGGTATTCTTCTATGCAATTCGAAAGAAATTGTAGTCTTACCCGATCCAAATGCGCCGTTAATCCATAAGATCAATTGCTTCACCTCTCGTTTGATGTACGCGGTGCCTCTATATAGGGCGTATCTCTATCTTCTACACAACCCTATTCCGATACACCTACCTATTACTCCAACTAATTTATTGGTTCCTTTTCCTGATTGTACCACACGCCAATTCGACTAGGCACAATATTACTTTCTTATTGCTTCTTCGCTTGCTCATTTTACTTAGCCCATATCGTCTACATAATTTCCTGAATGTTCTAATAAAGCATTCAACTAAAAGGACACTGACTTCAGTTCAGTGTCCTTTCTCGTCCTCTATAACTCAATTCATAAATTACTTAATCCTTAGTTCTATCAATACGCCAAATAACGTTCCTTTATAATATTCAAATGGTGCAGTTCATGCCCCGCAATTATAAATGCTATCGAACGAGCTGTAACCAGCTTATCATTAGTGACTCCAACTCTCTCCGACGCTACCTCAGCTAATCCGTTTATTAACGACAGGGTCGCTCTTCTCACCGACACGAATTCTTCGAGCAGATTAGCCAGATTGCGCTGATCATAATAGGCGTTCTCTACATAGGCATTCACTTCGAATCCGGCAAGTGGTGTTTTGTCGCCTCTGGCGATTCGGAGAAGCTTGTAGCTCATAATCCGTTACGTGTCGATGATATGCCCAAATACTTCCTTCAAGCTCCATTTTCCTGGAGCATAACGGAAATCCACCTTGGAATCCGGTATCGTTGGAATGAAATCTTCTACAGCCTTCTGTTGTTCTGCGAGAATATTTTGAATATTCCCTTCAGGCACCAATTTTATATAAGCATCATAAAAATCCGGATACTTTCCCTGTACAGGTCTTTTCATCAACAATTACCTCCTCCTAGTCGATATTCTCTGATCTCTCACTTTCATAGTATATTGCTTTATTTTCATGAAATAAATAGTAGTCTCTAATCTGCCTATGCATCTCCGAATCCTCATCTAATTCCTGCCGGATTGAGGGCCAATGTCTAAATCGTGAATATGGTGTTAGCTGAAGTCATGTTCTTCACTGAACAACTCACTCGCTTATCATTATCTTTAGTTTCTTTCCACCTGTAATTGAAAATCCATTCTTCTTGTAGAACCTTAATGTTCTTTCAAACTCTGGTATAGGTGGCGTGCATACCTCAAGTCGTTTCCATTCTTTCTCCTGGCCATAATCTACTGCAAACTTTAATAATTCTCCACCGACATTCATTGAACGATAATCTTCAAGTACGTATAGTTCTTGTATAATTCCAAATCTACCGTCAGTGTATAGAGAAAAACTTTCGCACATTGAAATAAAACCTACTGTTTGACCACCAGTTATCGCCATAAACACCGAGTAAATTCCTTGTTCCATGCCTTGATTAAATGCCTCTCTTGTATCAGACAAACTAAACAGACTCGGATCTCCTGTTGTCTTAATAATAATTTCATTAATCAGTCTCTTAAATAAATTTTCAACGATATCATAATCATCAAGTGTGCATTTCTTTATTTGAATCATCCATGACCACCACTTTCTAAAGTGAATTTATCGATTTAACAATATTTCAGATAACGTTCTTGTATTCACGAAACGACCCGGCCTTAGATAGCTCCTATCTTTTGCTGGGTCGTTTGTTGTCTGAACTTGTTCCATGATGATGCATCTGACAACCAAGGGGCGATAGTCCCACAGCGAGAATTCGGTGTTATATGATGTCACAAGCTACAATGATTAGACTCTCACCAATTCCTTACATATCCTAATTGTTTTAGAATCATATAACTGTTTGAATTTAGGTTTTCTATTGATTCATCAAGTGAAAAATATCTTAATTCAAGTCCTTCATCATCATTTATTGTTGGTATTCCTTGTACCTTAATCGCCTCAAATACAGCTATTGCATTATAAACTTCATCACCATGAGGGTATTTATAATAAAAGTCTTGTCCAGATAGATTAGTAATAAATTTTAATTCTTCAGCTCTCAATCCTGCTTCTTCAAAAAGTTCACGTCTTGCAGCTTCTTCAAATGATTCTCCGAGTTCCAGGGAGCCACCGATTGTTCCCCAGTCATAACTATCCGTTCTCTTCTGTAGTAATAAGTGTCCTTCTGAGTTCTTAACTATAACTGTCACGCCAACCAGAATTATGGGTCTTGTTCCAACCAACTTTCGAAGCTCCATGATATATCCCACAAAAGATCCTCCTAAAATCGGCTTTTTATTCTTATTACTTGTGATTTCATATAACGTCCCCTTATTCATGAACCCTCACAGGCTTAAGAGGCGCAGCACCGGGGTCTGTCGGACTTAGCCAGTGCAGGGTTGTCCGGCGCCTGCTTCCTTTAGATACATACTAAAAGATCTGGACAATATTATTGGATACTTTATTATGTGTTTGAAAGATTGTTATGTCATGGTAAGGTAATGAAATATACCCCTTCTCAAAAGCTTCATTAATAAATGATTTATTATTCTCTGAACTCGAATATACTCCAATTGGTCTTGTTTTTATTAGATTATCGCAAGTGTAACATTCGTCCCCAGTAATTACATAATCTTTATTATTATGTTCAAAATAGACTACAGATGAACCGGTTGTATGCCCTCCTATGACCTTAAACTTAAATTTATCCTCAGACAAATATTCATCTTTTATTTTCACTACATTTTCTTTAAGAAGTCTATTTTTAACATTGGGGTTTACACTTTTCAAAGCATGAAGATATTCCTCGTAACTAATGATTATTTGTGCATCAGGGAACAAGTCAATATTATCAATATGATCAAAATGACTATGAGTAATAAAAATAACATCAACGCGATTTAGGTTTATTATTTTCTTTACTTCTTCGTTGACATTACACAGTTCTATTCCCCATTCATTAGCTGTAATTGGGTCTCGAAATCCAACATCAAATAATATCGTTTTATTATTATGCTTAGCTATGTAGTATGACCATGAAATCCTAATTAACTTTTCTGAAGATTCATCTCGAAAAATATATTTAGAGCTTAATAACGATTCTCCGAACTTTACGGCATACAATTGCATTTCGCTATTTCTCCTTTGATCTTGGCAATTGTTTCATCTAGCGTTCTTGTATTCACGAAACGCCCCAGCCTTAGATAGCTCTTATCATAGGCTGGGGCGTTTGTTGTCTGAGCTTATTCATGATTATACATCTGACAACCGAGGGGCGAAAGCCCCGAAGCGTGAATACTATGTTAGGTGATGTTCCCGCTCCCTGGATTAACTTTCAACAGTTCTTTATCTGTTCCGTTATATACGATCCTTCTTGAAAAATTAAACAATTCAACTGCATTCCATATGCACATCCGCCATCAATTCCTATCTTGTCTTTACTAAACCAAATATCTGATGTGCCATGTATATCAATAGTTCTTGTATGTCCAAAAACAACTCTTTTGTTTAGATCCTCAAAAGTATGTCGAATGAATTCATCCTTAATATACATAAAATCATGTTCTGGCTGGTTCTTTCAATCTATAAAATGGGGATTCAATCCCGCATGAACATAAATGTGATTATGATCTTCGTGATATAAAGGTAGTTCACTTAAAAAGTCTATGTGGTGACCAAAAAAACTCTTAATTGTATCCTTCGCCTGGTTAAATATCTCATTAGAGATTTCGTTATTAAATATATTGAATTCACAATAACTTTGGAGGGTTTGTACTCCCCCATGTTCAATAAATTTAGATCGAATCAATGCGCTATCATTATTTATTAAATCAACCAATCGTTGATCATGATTGCCTCGTAAAGCAATGGCATTATGCATACTTACTAATTCGATTACTTTATCAACTACCGCTTTACTATTAGGCCCTCTATCTACATAATCACCAAGCAAAATCAACTGATCATCAATCGAATTAAATTGGGTAATATGCAACATCTGATTTAATTGATCGATACAGCCATGAATATCGCTAATCATAATTGTTCGTTTCATAGAATCTCCTAACTATAAACGTTTTAAGCTCTCAGGGGATTTCAGCTAACGTGACTGTATCCACGACGTCCCACCACCTTAAGCGAACGTAGTGAGCGGACGCAAAGCGGTTAGGTGGTGCGGATGTGTCCCGGCTTCACTTCCTCGACTTATCTTCCGGGACCGAGGCGGCTTGTCCGCCGATGCGCGAACACATTGTTATCAGATGCAAATGCCTTCTTTGGGGTGCCCATATATTCATTAGTCTTTCTTTGGTTTTATAAGATTCTTAATCAGATTACTCATCATCCACATAAAAATGGATAGACTCACAAACAGAAAATAAATATTCAAATTGAAAAATTGGTTGTTTATGTGTATTGAAAATCCTGAAGTTATACTATTTATGTACACCCAATCTATACTTCCGTACTGATCCTGATATACTTTAGCAAGGAATTCCCGATATTTACCGTGACTCACGCTTTGATAATATATTCCTACAATAAAATGGATAAAAATTAAAACAAGCACTGTTATCTTTTTAGTTTGACTTACTCTCCATTTTCTAAAGAGAGTTTTCCATTGAACTATCAATAAAATAAACAGTATGAGAAGAGGAAATAATAACAGAATAGCTGGGTTTCCATTCCCAGAAATGTGTCCTGGAGTAGTAGTCATCGAATTTCCAAATAGAAATATAAATAAAATTACTATCAAATTAAGTAACAGAAATATCTTGTTTTTCATTCTACCTCCTCGAGATTACCTACATTACCATATTGCAGTTGTTTCAGATAACGTTATTGTGTTCACGACGTCCATTGGATGTGTCCACAGCTTATATTTGTCTGAATCCACTTCCGGGATCGAGGGCGAATGCCCGATGCGTGAACAACGGTGTTAAACGAAGATGTTGCCTTCATTGAGAAACTATAACGTTTTTTGTTAATATTACGAGACATCGAATTAATTACGTCCTGCTTTACTGTCCAACTGCCGTTTAATTGCTTGGATCGCACTCAAATGCAGTCCTTCATGGTAAATTGTTCTGATTAGTACTTGCTCAATTGTATGGATCCCCATTTCTGTAGGGGCAAACTCCTCCTCCAAACGGTCCTGATACTTCTCCTGGATGGTAACCGGTTGCTGTTGTAACATCGGAATGAGCTAAGAAAATGTCGGTGTTTCCTCATTAAACCGGGAAGGACTTGAACCATATCCAAACCGTTCAATGAATTTCATAGGAATAGGTATTTCGTCTTTCGTAAGCACTCGTATCCATAAGTATTGATCCACAAAGATATGACCAAGATTCCACCGAATATTATTATTAAATCCTCTTGGTATAATCTCTGCCTCCTCCTCAGATACCCCCGCTACCATTTCCAGTAATTCTTCCCGGTATGTATTCAATTGCTCGAACAAGACCTCATGCCTTCTTTCCATACTAGAACCCCCTTGAGTTTGTAATATTTTGAGTAAATGATAGCTTATACGATAACTTTCAGGTATTCACGAACCCGAGAGGCTTAAGGCGCGCAAGCGTCGGGTGGCTCCGCCATTTAGCCTCGCAGGGTTGTCTGCTGAATTCGCTTCCTCGAAATGCCCCTTGCAAACCAAGGGCCTTCAGGCCCGCCGCGTGAATACGGTGTTATCGGATGGATACGCCTTCTTCGAATATGATTTATGAATCATTCAATAATCTGTTTAATATGTTCAAAATTATCTATTTGAGGTGCTTTTAGAGAATTTTCCTCATAATTGCAATATTATCTTGCTCAGCCACTTTTACGAACCCGACTTTTTCATATAAACGGGCCGGACCAACGAAATCAAAATTTTCACGTTGGGTTCGAAGTTGAGGATACCCCTCAACCAAATTAAAGCCAGTAGCCTTTGCATCCTCGCATACATGAGTAAGCAAAGCGGAAGCAACACCTTTATTACGATAATTGGGTGCAATCTCAAAGCATAATACGGACTTTATTCTTTCATTAGGACTACCCTTATACGCATGTCTGATTTCCTCATCTATACCTAGTGTCGAGTAATTATCCTTCTTGTTAGAATTACACCACCCGATCGATACTTCACCTTCAAATGCCAAGTATCCCTGTAAGACACCGGATAAAATTTGCTGTTCAGCAATATAGCGAAGCGTAGACTTAAAACTGGGTATGTCCCGAGGCATTACCCCAGGGCTAGCCTTAATAAGTTCAATTAGTTCTACTTCTTCCTGTTCCTTAGTCATTTGAGGACGGCAACAGAAACATGGTTGCATAGGAGAATTGTCAGTAAATGCCCGGTTTTCGAAAAAGTCAAAGAATTCCTCAGCAAGATCCGGTGTTAAAGGTTTGATTTCAAAATCCATAATGGTTATCCTCCAGTTTTTGATAATATTTTTCAATGATTTTTAGGCCTTTGTTCTTGTGAGGTTTAGATAATTACTGCGTATCTTTCCGATAAAGTTCTTGTATTCACGAAATGACCCAGCCTTAGATAGCTCTTATCTTAGGCTGGGTCGTTTGTTGTCTGAGCTTCTTCCATGATTATACATCTGGCAACCAAGGGGCGATAGCCCCACAGCGTGAATATGGTGTTATGTGAAGTTCCTGACCTCTTGTATCTGCTTTCAAAATCAGTCCTTTGTTAAAATGCATTTAAATCTTTCTATTCCGGGATACTTTTCCCCTAACCTTATTATTTGAAAACCGATTTTTCTATAAAAATCTACTGCATCCATATCGGTTTCGGCATCAATTCTCCTTATTGAATTTTCTTGATTTATCATTTCTATACTGTTCATATTCTTGTAGTACTCGTTCTTCATTTGGATATATACATTCGGATAGTAAACTTATTAGTTCCTTTTGATTTATATAATCTTTTAAGTTAATCATCTTCGATTTCACCTGATTTCTAATATTAATTTCTTTCAGGAATTTCACATAACGTCCCTTCCCCGAATTCACTAATTCCCCTCACTCGCTCTAATTTACGATTTCATAATAATCTACAAATATGTATATTAGACGAACAGCTGCTAAATCCTCCAATTCAAGTGATCCTGATAATTTGGTCCTGTTTGACCGTCAATTCACAGCCTCCTGCATCTGATCCTTTCACTCCTTAACCTGTTTCCCCTTCATGCTTGCTACTTAAGTCCATAAACCTTATTTAGTCCCAACAGATCATTCGTCTGACTGCATTTTTATGATAATGTGGTCTTTGTGTATAGGAGGAAAATAATTTTATATAAGAAATGGAGTAGAACAACTGATGAGAAACAAGGCACCCATCCTTTTTTTAGCGTTCTGTCTTACGGTAATGAACCTGTTCCCTTCGCTGGCTAGAGCGGACAATAGCCATTCTAAAGCTTTATGGGCCTGGGACTTTTATGAAGCGGCATCCGATTCGGATAAGATCAGCCAATTGCTCAATTTTTTGAATGAACATGAGATTAACTTGTTGTTTATTGGGACGAGAAAAACGCTGCCGGATCAACCGGCAACGTATGATGAACTAATCCAAAGGGCGCATGCAGAAGGAATTAGGGTGTTTGCTGTAGTAGGAAGAGCGAATTGGGCGCTGGAAGGCAAACATCGCGAAGCATTGGAAGAAGTTCGTCAAGTTCTTTCCTTCAATGCATCTCATCCTAATAACACATTTGACGGAATCCAATATGATGTTGAGCCGCACACCCTGCCTGAATTCAAGACCAAGAGAGGCTCGGTAAGCTATCAATATCTGCAGCTATTGAAACGGATCGCGAAGGAAATTGCCGAAAGCAAGGATCCACTGGAGTTTAATGCAGCCATTCCGAGCTGGTATGCAAATGGGGAAAACCCGGTTATTGTGGAGACCGGCGGACAACGAAAGCCGCTGAGTTATTTCGTATTAGACATCGTAGATACCGCAACTGTCATGGCATATCGTGACACGGGCGAAAGACAGATTCGTGCTGCCCAGGCGGAAGCCGATTACGCCGCAAGCATAGGCAAGAGCATCTATATCGGTGCAGAGACCAGCCCACCCAACGGCGGCAGTATCCCTAATGAAATTACGTACTATGATAAAGGTATACATTATATGAACCAGCAATTAAATACGATCATCGATTATTATCTGGAACACAGCGGCTTCAACGGAATTGCAATTCACAATTATCCAATTTTCAAAAAAATGACGGAAAACCAATAGCAAGATAAACAATATCAGTCGTCATGTAATGATATGGCATAAAAAAACCCTTGAAGCCCAAAGGGGGTCAGTCCCACTTTAGTCCAGGTAACTATTTTCACTTTCAAAATTTAATTATATATTTCATCCAGAAATAAAAGATTAGCAAACATTCTGCCGAAGCAACAAAGCCGGCCGATTTTTTGCTAAGAGAAAGTTGTTTAGCTACACCAGCACATAACAATGCCCAGATTAATAAAACACCAAACAAACCAAGAATTTTGTCTCCTTGCAATGTATTCCACAAATCTACTTGCGTAAGTCTCTTATATTCATCCTCCCGACATCACTATTCGACATCAAGTGGTATTTCCCTGCAAAATATCCGCCTATTAGCGACCAAGTATAGATTTCGAATAATTCCACACTTCAATTACACAGTAAACAATGACAACATCAACAGGAATAAAACAGAGTTTATGATACCAAGGCATTTGATTAAGCAACTCGTGTTCCAACCCCATAAGCACCAGCTCCTATCGAGACAGTTTTAGTGACTCAATGTAACATTTTCTGTACGACACTGCCGACCATACTAAACACGCGCCAGTTACCACCAATATAGCCGCTGGAAGATAGTAATTACATAGCGCCAGGATTAGCGCTGATGCCGAATGAATGCAGCCAAATACGAAGAATCCTTTGTAAATCCTCCTCAAATCCATCCAATCAACTCCTTATTTTATGTACACCCATTTACTAAGGCAGCGGCAGCCTTCCCGATCCACACCTTGAGCCGCTGGGATCACGGTTGCCCAGGGGGAGGGTATGAGCGGTACGCTTGAATGTCAACTTCGCGTACAACTAGATGTGGAGTATTCGGTTAAATGAAAGTAATATATGTTATGACTTTCGGCTATACATCATTAAAAATGCCTTCCCATAAGGGACGGCTATGGAGGAAGGTTGTGAATTACCTCTTTAAATTTGATATGGGCAAGGGAATATTGCACATTTTTCGGCCTTCTCGGCTCCCTTGGCCTTAGTGACCGCCACCACATCATTTTCAAAAGTTACATAATACCTATGGTTGGCTTGATTAAATTGTAAAATATTTATACAACGGTTAAACTACGGATTTAAGCCCACGAAACTATAGGTTCCGTGGGCTTTTTTAATTTATACTTTTCTCCTTAGCCAGCAGCGATTATCTCTAATCACGTTTATTTATAATGAAACAGATACCATATGATATTATCGATACTCCTAACAATAAAAATAAGCATTTTATAATAAAATACGTTATATAAAAAGCGCCTTCATAAGGAGAATCATACATGGTTTCGGCGACATAATTAGGAATGAACAGAACAAAAAAACCTGTTAAAATTCCTACGATACATGTTAGTAATTTATTTTTCACGACTACCATCCTATAGTTGATTATTTCATTTTATCTATTTCTTAAATTACCAGTTTTATATACATATCCAGAATGGTTGTTTTGACTTTCAATAGAGAAACTCAACGTGGCATAATCACTTGCTGAAACTCCTCCACTAAATGATTGTTTTGTAGTGCCATTATTATAAAAATCACCATTTATGACCCAATAAATACTTTTGACATCTTCGACCTTTGCCTGCAACTTTCCGGTAAATTGTTTGGATATATAATTATATGATCTAATGAGATTAAGATCTTCAACTTTGATGAAGTCCCTATATATTCCTTCACATTTAATATAAAAGTCTATTTGCGGGAACCAACCAGTATCACCAACCTCAAACTGTTGATAGAAGTGTGTATAATAGTAATTTGGCTCAGAAGATCTTTCGCTTAATAAGCTCCTAACATATTTTTCAGATACGTTTCTATTTTTAGCTATTTGTTGAGCCATTTCCTCATATGTTAATTCTTCAGCCCATAACCCATCCCCTAAATATACAGGTCCATCACTTTCAAATATCTTGTCAAAGTCGCTTCTTTCTAGTTCAATTATTCCAGAATGAGTGATGTTATTCTCATTATTACCAATTACTTTTGCTGAGGTATCAATACTTTCAGCTGACGCCCCCATTACTGTGCTCATCATAAAAATAAGCGCCAAACTTAGTGAAATAAATAACTTGTGCTTCCTCATAAAAACATCTACTCCATATTTTAGTATAATTTCTATTATAAAATAACACTACAACCATATTATTGTAAAGATAAAAGCTGTGAAAGTCTTGTGAATAATTAATAGGAAAAGAGCGGTAGACTTGGATGGTCCCAAAGCGGAGAGAAACGTAAAGTTCTAACTTTACGTTTCTGACTTTTTCTCTTACATATTAGGATTGCAGATGCGTTGTGGTATCCCAAAAGAACTACACCATCTTTACTAACTTTTACTTGCGCTTTCACCGCCGCAAGGCGTTTTCACATACCCAAGTAACAGAACGTATGTTCTTACTAAGGAGGGAATTATGGCTAATTACAAAAAACACTCTACCGGATGGAAATACCGTCTTAAGTACAAAGACCATTTTACAAAAAAGCCTAGAGAGAAGTCTGAACGTGGTTTTCGGACAAAGCCAGAGGCGGAGATGGCTGCTGCGGAATTTTTGCGAAAGCTTAGCAAGGTATGGTCTAAGCGAAGATCAGCGCCTGGCTGACTATCTGGACGTTGGCTGAATGAGTATAAGCGCGGCACCGTTCAAAAAACACAATTATACTGCACGAAAACAACGTCAACAACCACATTAAGTCATATTTTATGAATCTAATGCTCAGCGAGTTAAACCCGGAGATGTACCAGAAGTTTCTGAACCACCTATCAGGCGCGTTGAGTAAGCGAACCATTGAGATCATCCATACCACGATGACGAACGCCATGAAAAAAGCTGTCACACTTTTGAAGATACAGAATAATCCTTGTATTGGTGTAGAAATCAAAGGCGAGGATAGCCGGAACGAAATCAAATTTATTGCGTATAGTGCCATTCCTGCTTTCTTGCAAGCTTCACACAAGTATGGCTATATCTATTGGATGTTTTTTATAGTTATGATCGAAACTGGAATTAGAAAAGGCGAAGCAGCAGCGCTAAAATGGACCGACATTGACTTAAAAAAGCGGACGATCCGAATTGGCGAGACTCTCGACTTCACAGCCAAAGACAATTCCGAGCTATTCGGAAATACGAAGACATACCGGTCTACCCGTACAATTCGAATTAGCCAGTCGCTGATAAATGATTTGAAGTTTCATGCAAATTGGCAGAACAAAACAAGCTCAACCTTCCCGATCTTTATCGGCACGACCTGAACTTGGTCCTTTGCCGCGAAGACGGAAACTTCATGCCAAAGTCCAGCCTGTTTAATGCCTTTGAACGTATTTGTAAACGAGCAAGTCTGCCAAAGCTTCCTATCCACTCTCTCCGCCATACCTGCGCTGTCCTGTTACTCGAAGCTGGAGCTGACATGAGATATGTTCAGGAGCAGCTAGGTCATGGTAGCATCCAAATCACCTCGGACGTTTACTCTCACATCTCTATAAAAATTGAGGAACGGAACATCGAGAGATTTGAGGAGTATACAAAAAACATTTTAAGTCCTTCTTCTGAAATAGAGGGGCATTATGGGGGCAATCACTAATCATCACCCCATCCTTTTAAAACGCCCCCAAACAAAGAAACCCCCCACGCCTTACGGCGCAAGGGATTCCTCTATTAATACAGCGTCATATATTGGTCGCGTTCCCATTGGTGAACTTGCGTGCGGAACATGTCCCACTCGATTTCTTTCAATTCGAAGAAGTGAGTCAAAGCATGATCACCTAGAGCTTCGCAAATGACTTCATTGCGGATCAGCTCATCGAGGGCTTCCTTCAGGTTGGCAGGCAAACTTGGGATGCCTTCTTCCACGCGTTCCTCATCAGACATCACGTAGATATTGCGGTCAATCGGTTTTGCGAGCGGCAATTCGTTCTTAATGCCGTCGAGGCCTGCTTTAAGCATAACAGCCAAGGCAAGATAAGGATTGGCTGCAGGGTCCGGATTCCGGGCTTCGATACGTGTGCTGAGGCCGCGGGAAGCAGGAATACGGATCATCGGACTGCGGTTACTGGAAGACCAAGCGACGTAACAAGGAGCTTCGTAACCTGGAACCAGACGTTTGTAGGAATTCACGGTCGGGTTTGTTACCGCAGTGAAAGCTCTTGCGTGCTTCAGAATCCCTGCCATGTAATGGCGAGCTTCTTTGCTCAAACCAAGCGGATCACTCTCATCCACGAAGGCGTTAGTCTTGTCTCTGAACAGAGATTGGTTACAGTGCATCCCCGATCCGCTGACACCATACAGCGGTTTAGGCATGAATGTCGCATGCAAACCATGCTGACGGGCAATCGTTTTAACGACAAGTTTAAAAGTTTGAATTTGGTCGGCTGCTTTAATTGCATTTGCATACTTAAAATCAATTTCATGCTGACCAGGAGCTACTTCATGGTGGGAGGCTTCAATGGCAAATCCCATCTCTTCCAGCGTCAAAACGATTTCGCGGCGGCAGTTTTCTCCGAGATCCGTAGGCGCAAGGTCGAAATAACCGCCCTGGTCATTCAACTCCATGGTCGGGTTGCCTTTTTCATCGGTTTTGAAAAGGAAGAATTCCGGTTCGGGACCTACATTCATGGATGTGAATCCAAGCTCTTCCGCTTCTTTCAAAGCTCTCTTCAAAATATAACGCGGATCGCCTTCGAACGGTGTGCCGTCAGGCATATAAATATCGCAAATCAAGCGGGCAACGCGGTCTTCCGTAACCCAAGGGAAGATTACCCAGGTATCCAGGTCAGGGAAAAGATACATGTCGGATTCTTCGATACGAACGTATCCTTCGATCGAGGAACCGTCGAACATCATTTTGTTATCAAGCGCTTTTTCCAATTGACTGACGGGAATTTCCACGTTCTTGATCGTCCCGAGCAAGTCTGTAAACTGCAATCGGATAAAGCGAACATTTTCTTCTTTGGCAATGCGTAAAATGTCTTCTTTTGAATAACTCAATATAACCTCTCCCAACGTTTATATTTTGAAAAAGCGGGACAATTCTCCCTGAATCAGAGAAACATGACCCGGCTTTTGCCCGGTAACCAGCTGCTGCTTAAGCATGCGGTAAAGCTGTGAATCCGTCATTTCTTTGCGTTTCTCTTCGGTGTCTTTCGTCATGACCGTGGCTTCCTGCGAATCCTTTGCCATCGGGTCCATGACCTGCTTGATCCCGGCAATATTAACGCCCTTGTCGATCAAACCCTTGATCTCAAGCAAGCGCTCGACATCATTAAAGGAAAATAACCGCTGGTTGCCCGAAGTGCGAGCCGGCACGATCAGTTGATGCTGTTCATAATAACGAATTTGCCTAGCCGTTAAATCCGTAAGCTTCATTACGATACCAATCGGAAACAAGGCCATATTTCTGCGAATATCGTCACTCATCGCTCTCAACCTTCCAGTTAAATAATCATGTTTCTATTCTATGTCAACTAACCTGACATGTCAACAAGAATGTCAGGATAACTTACAAGGAAGAGAAGATAAATCCGTTAAATTAAAGAAGATTACGATCTTTCATCGTCTGCAAGGCTGTCAGAACGCCGAATTTAACGTGGGAGTAGGTTAAACCGCCCTGCATGTAAGCGATAAATGGCTCCCGGACCGGTGCATCCGCCGACAGTTCCAGGCTTCCGCCTTGGATGAAAGTGCCCGCTGCCATAATAACGGGGTGCTCATACCCAGGCATGTCCCAAGCTTCAGGCACCACATGGCCGTCCACGGCGGCCGCTCGCTGAATACCTTGCACGAAGGCGATGAGCTGTTCAGGCCCGCTGAACGCAATCGCTTGGATCAAGTCCGTCCGCTTGGCGTCCCAACGCGGGCGGCTCTCAAACCCGGCGCGCTCAAACACAGCCGCCGCCAGGACGCTTCCTTTGACCGCTTGTCCCACCGTCGTTGGAGCCAGGAACAGCCCTTGATAAATCCCGCGCGTCGTCCCCAGCATCGCGCCGACCTCTCCCCCGATTCCAGGAGCCGTCAAACGATACGACGCCAGTTCGACCAGTTCCGCCCGGCCGCAAATATATCCTCCCGTTTCGGCCAGTCCGCCGCCGGGATTTTTGATGAGTGAACCTGCAAGGAGATCAACTCCTACTTGAGTAGGTTCTTGTTCTTCGGTGAATTCTCCGTAGCAGTTGTCGACGAACACGATGCAATCCGGATTCAACGCCTTCACCCTGGCGACCATCTCACCGATTTGTTCTACCGTAAAGGAATCTCTCCAGTCATAACCGCGAGAACGCTGGATTCCGATCACCTTGGTCTTTTCCGTTATTTTAGAAGCTACCGTATCCCAATCTACCGAGCCGTCTCCCAATAAAGCCGCTTCATCATAGTGTATTCCGAAATCCTGCAACGAGCCGGTACCATCTCCCGGCTTGCCGATCACTTTATGTAACGTATCGTAAGGCCGTCCTGTAATATACAGCAATCCGTCACCCGGGCGTAGCACTCCGAACAGCGCCGTTGCAATCGTATGCGTACCCGACGCAAAATGCGGACGCACCAGCGCCGCCTCGGCGCCGAATACTTCGGCGTACACAAGGTCGAGCACTTCGCGTCCGCGATCATTGTATGCATAACCCGTAGATCCTGCAAAATGAAAGTCGCTTACCTGATACTTCTGAAACGCTTCGATTACTTTCCATTGGTTACGATCGACAATCCGGTCGATTGCACGAAACTGATCTCCAACCTGCTGCTCTGCTTGCTCCATCCACTCAACAATTTCTTCTGAAAAAACCGCCATTTTGTCCTTACCTCTCCCCTGCAGCAACTCAATTCTGCGTTTATCTAGTGACTCTTATAGTTCATCTTTTAGAGTGTCTATCCAGCTTATAAATCGCTTCGTCCCTTATGGATTCAACGGGTTCTCGTGACCCGGAATCGAGAAGGGAGCCAGCATGTATCCATACTTTTCAAAATCCCCCTGATTCACGTCCACCGAATAAATAATATTGTCCTCATCGTACTGCTGCCCTACAACGTCGCCGATCCGGTATAGGAAAGGCGTCAAATCGCCGCGATCGGCCGGAATCCGGAACGTTCGCATCCCGCCTGACAACTCCTGCTGAACCGCCTGCCGGATGCGCTCCAAATCGTCTTCATCGAACGCGCTGATCTTCATCGAGCCTTTTGTGGAAGGCAGCATCTCGAGCTGTTCTGGATCACATAAATCGATTTTGTTGTACAACACGAGCTGTGGCTTTCCCCCGGCTCCCAGGTCATCCAGAATTCGTTCTACAACCTCCATCTGCTCCTTGCGCATAGGTGAAGAAGCATCCACCACATGAAGAATCAGATCCGCTTCATTCGCCTCTTCAAGCGTTGCACGGAAGGAGGCGACCAGATCATGGGGCAGGTTTTGGATAAAACCGACCGTATCGGTCAATACAACCTCTTTGCCGCCAGGCAGCTCCATGATCCGGGTAGTCGGGTCCAGCGTAGCAAATAGCCGGTTCTCCACCAGCACGTCGGCCGCGGTGAGGGCCTTCAACAGCGTGGATTTCCCGGCGTTCGTGTAGCCCACGAGCGCGAGCTGCACCACGCCGGTTTCCTGGCGGCGCGAACGGTGCAGCTTGCGGTGCCGGGTTACCTCTTCAAGCTGGCGCTTCAATTCGCCGATCCGGCGGCGGATATGGCGGCGATCGGTTTCCAGCTTGCTCTCGCCCGGCCCCCGCGTCCCGATACCGCCTCCGAGCCGGGACAGGTTTTTGCCATGTCCGGCTAAACGCGGCAGCAAGTAGGTGAGCTGTGCCAGCTCCACCTGAATAATCCCTTCCCGCGTTTTGGCCCGCTGGGCAAAAATATCGAGGATGAGCTGGGTGCGGTCAATGATTTTCGCATCCAGCATCTCTTCGAGATTTCGTACCTGCGCCCCCGACAATTCCTGATCAAAAATAGCCGTATTGGCTCCATGCTGCTCCATGAGTTCCTTTAGCTCAAACACTTTTCCTTTACCGATCAAATAACGCGGATCCCGGTTTTCCCGATTCTGCGTCATCCGGTCCGCTACCTCCACGCCAGCGGTTTCCGCAAGCTGCACCAATTCGTCCAACGAGTATTCGGGATGAAGCCCGCTTTGCTTGACTTCCGTAGTTATCAGACTAACCAGCACTGCCTTGTCGGGTAATATCGTCTTGGTTTCGTACGGCGATTTTGACAATGGTTCACGACTCCTTATTTCTTATCCAGCTTCAAATCCTCGGTTCGGATGGTCATCAGTTCCAGCTTCCCCGGCGATCCTCCGCTATATTGATTCAACAGGCGGACCGCCTGCTGGCGGACGGAACGTTCAATAATATTGCGTACATGCCTCGCGTTGCTGAACAGATGCTCGCTTTCGCATTTTTCCCGCAGCAAATGCTGCTTTAATTTGAGTATCGCCTGTGGCATCAGAATATAATCGC
The DNA here is from genome assembly GCF_038009185.1 of Paenibacillus sp. FSL R5-0407. Taxonomy (NCBI): domain Bacteria; kingdom Bacillati; phylum Bacillota; class Bacilli; order Caryophanales; family Paenibacillaceae; genus Paenibacillus; species Paenibacillus sp. FSL R5-0407. The sequence goes on from NZ_JBBPAX010000001.1 coordinate 1,238,682, forward strand.
GTTCCTTCACCATTCCTTCAGCAATCTGAATGAGCTGGTCGATGCTATAGTCCGGAAAATCCATCTGAATCGGAAACCGTGAAGGCAATCCAGGATTGGTAGCAAGAAAATATTCCATCTCATCGGAATAGCCCGCTAAAATTAGAATGAACTGATTCTTCTGATCTTCCATCGCCTTCACCAGCGTATCGATCGCTTCCTTGCCGAAGTCCTTTTCTCCGCCCCGCGCCAGACTGTATGCCTCATCTATGAAAAGAATGCCGCCGAGCGCCTTCTTAACCAGGTCACGTGTCTTCTGCGCGGTATGACCGATGTACTCTCCGACCAAGTCGGCCCGTTCCACTTCAATCAAATGTCCTTTGCTTAATACACCCATTCTCTGAAACATCTTGGCGACAATTCGGGCAACGGTAGTCTTGCCGGTTCCCGGATTTCCTTTGAACACCATATGATAGACTTGGGTTCCGGACAACAGTCCAGCCTCGGAACGCATCGCCGCTATTTGCAGCAGGGCAAAAATCTCAAACATCAGCTCTTTGATATGATCGAGCCCGACCAGACCGTCCATTTCCTTTTGCAAATCCGCGAACAAGCCTTGCTGAGGGATGCTCTTGGCTCCTGCCGTAGATTCGACATCCGGAACGCTTTGCGAAACGACCGGTGGCTCGGTGTTGCGGAGAATGACATTGATCTGTCTGGAAGGTCTCTCCTCGGAAGATCCGCTTCTAGCCATGACAGGCCCTGACATCTATGAATCACCTCTTTATGGAGTTGTTCAAAAGTGCTATGAAGTTTCAAAGAAACGACTTTTGAACCTGTATGTTGCCGGGAGGGCTTAAACTTCTTTTAAAATGTATTCTCTCTCCCGCTCCGTTATTAGAAGTTTTCTCATTTCCAGCCAAAAGCGATGGCGATATGGTCGAGTTTCCATTTGGTATAGGCCAGAACTTCGCGAACCGTGGCTTGCATCGGCTTTATGACCCGAGTCTTCGTCACTGACAGTCCCGGGTTGTCGTAGCCCAAAGCTTTGGCGATTTCATATGCCCGATTGCCATGATAAGTATGGGTAATGATAATGACCGATTTCAGTCCCTTTTCTTTCATGATCTCCTGACTGAATTTTAAATTCTCATAGGTACTTGTAGCGTTGTTCTCCAGCAGCATGGCCGAACGCGGCACACCCTTGGATTCCAGATAATTGGCCATGCCCTCTGCTTCGGTAAACCGGTAATCGGCCCGGTCCAATCCACCTGACAAAATAAAGAGGCAGAACTTCCCCTCCTTATAATCCTGCAGAGCAAGCTCCAGTCTTTCCTGGAGCCCGGGGCTGGGCTGGTCTCCCCACATTGAAGCGCCAAGTACGATCCCGACATCTGCCGGCTGTGCATATTCCCTAGACGCAGCCGGATTGCTATCGATGCTGCCAATTTGGGCCAGCACATAAAGCAGCCAACCTATTCCCGCAGCCAGAATACAGGCCAATATCCAAATCCACAGGCGACGTGGCTTTCGTTGCCGGGTTCCAACCGCATAAAATCCGTTTCTTCTACTCCGTACCATGCTCCCCTCCCTGACGCTGAGCATCCTTAAGCACAAACCCGTTGCGATAATGGTCTAGAGACATCGTAAAATAAGGAAAATGCTGCTCCCGGATACTTCGCATAACATCCCTCGCCGTTTCCGTGGCCATGTCATAATCCCGGACGGTGATATGACCGCGTGAGAGCGCGTCATCCAATTCGTCCTCGTCCAACAGGAACACTTCACCGTTCTTCAGCACAACAATGTCCAGGTACAAATCATCAAACCAAGGGACACCTTGGTCCGTCACTCCCTGGGTTTTGCACACATCGATATACCACTCGACAATGTCTCCCTTGTCGTCAAACATGGCGGTTACCACGTAGTGCTCTCCTTTTGGATAGTACTGCAACCAGGTAAATCCTTTGTCGGCAATACGGAATGTATTCCCTCCATAAGTTTTCCAGAGCGGATCTCGTAAAGCTTGAATACTATACGATGTCACATAACCTCTGAATATGTCGCTATCCACGTACTTGGATTTGAACTGACGCTGCGTCACGCGGCGCCAATTCGCACGGTCTCCGAATTTTCGTTTCATAAGACTGATCCCTTTCAACACAATGTACTTTCAGCTTATCACATTTAAAAGTCAGTCTCAAAAACGAAATTTTAATATTATATAAACTTGTCAGCAAATGTCATCGAAATGGAACGTTGTGCTCCAAGCCGGATACGTCAAAAAAACAAAAAAAGTGCCCCCAAGCAATCAATTGCTTGAGGACACCACTTGATTTTATACGTTATTGTTTAGCCTCCGGAATTCAGGCCGCCGGTTCCCGTCGGGTCGACAATCGTGCCGTCGGTCGGTGTTCCGCTTCCGTCATCCACCGGTAACCCGGTCTCTGAATCGCCTCCGGATTCACCTCCGGAAGGCGGGGTTCCCCCCGTATCTCCTCCGGTACCCGAATCGGTTCCGGTGCCCCCGCTGTTGCCGGAGCCATTACCATTTCCATTGCCTTGGCCATTACCGTTGCCTTGACCGTGGCCGTTTCCTTGGCCGTTGCCATTCCCCTGCCCGCCGTTTCCGTTATTGCCCGGCGGATTTGTGCCCTGGCCGCCTTCCTGACCGGAATTACCGCTGCCGTTGCCCGGATCGCCGATCCAGTCGCCATTGCCGTTCTCATCCGGATCAACCTCATCCATCGGAGGATCATCCGCCACAAGCATCACCTGAGCAACGTTCGAAGGTTCGCTCTCGACATCATTCACCGCATCGTATGCCGTAACATAGTACTCATAACCAGTTCCGACAGCTACGCTGATATCCTCAGCCGTTGTTGCAGGCGAATCCATATAGTGAGAGAAGTCCGCCTCGGAGGCTTCCTTCCGGTAAACCTTGTAAATTGCCCCTTCGGTAGTTACACCCGTCCAGTTCAGAGTAACGACTCCCGAGTCCTGATTATAAGAAGCAGAGAGCCCGGTTGGAGTTTCCTCCACTTCTTGTTCCGGAGGTTCCGGAGCCTGTAAATTACCCGGTACCGGGAAGTCCTTCACCGGTACGCCTTGAAGCGCTTCGGTCATGACGGCTGAGAACAAGGCCGCGGCCTGACCGCTGCTGCCGTTCAGCAGATGGTTCTTATCCGGTTTATCGTAGCCCATCCAGATGGATGCCGTCCATTCCGGGGTGTAACCTACAAACCAGACATCCCGGTTCTTGCTGCTGTTCAACCCTTTAATACCATGCTGTGTAGTTCCCGTCTTACCCGCAACCGGGCGATTCAGCTTCGCGCGTTTCCCCGTCCCGTCATTGACGACATTTTGCATCATTTGAGTCATGTAGTACGCGGTTTGCTCGCTGAGCACCCGTTTTGGCTTCGGCGCATTGTACTTGTATTTCTCTACGCCGTCATGATCCTTAATCATTTTAATAGTGTATGGCTGGTTGTATTCACCGCCATTGGCGAAGACGCTAAACGCGCCAGCCATTTCCAGCGTATTCGTGCCATGGGTTAAGCCCCCAAGCGCGATAGCCAGGTTCCGGTCGTCTTTGTCCATCTTTATGCCCATGTTCTGTGCATATTTCACACCGGTACCAACGCCAACCTCATTTAGCAACCAAACGGCAGGAATATTCTCCGATTTTGTTAGCGCCGTGGTCATGTCAATGGTTTTAGAGTAGCCGTGCAAGTTACGCGGACAGTAATCCCCGAAGCACTGCTTCTCATTGCTTAACGGTGAATTAATATCAAACTTGTCGGTATCTAGTGCCGGTGCATAGGATACGATCGGCTTGAAAGCCGAACCCGGCTGCCGGCGGCTGTTCAATCGGCTGAAGCCTTTGCGTTCGTAATCGCGACCGCCAAGCAAAGCTACCAGACTGCCATTTTCATGGTTCTGGATGACGATCGAAGCCTGAACCTGCTGGTCATCCTTGCTCTTCTCGAAAAAGTCGTCGTTGGCGAACGCCTTTTCTACCGCTTTTTGTGCCTGAGCATCCATCGTCGTATAAATTTTGTAGCCGCCGCGGTTCAGTTGGTCTTCCGAAAGCCCAAACTTCTCCTCGGCTTCTTTGATTACATAATCCTTGAACGCCTGATAGCTGTCATTCTTAGTCGGTGGCACATAATCGTAATTCACCGCCTTCGCTTCATCCCGTTCCTCAGCGGTAATGTACCCCTCTTGGAACATCAGGTCTAACACGACGGAACGCCGCTGCTTCGACAGATCCGGATTCGCGACCGGATTGTACTTGGACGGTCCCTTAGGAATTGCCGCCAAGGTTGCGACTTCCCACAGATCCAACTCGTTCAGATCGCTCTTTCCGAAATAACGCTGGGATGCCGCTTTAATGCCGTACGCCTTTTGACCGAAGAAGATCCGGTTCAGGTATAGCGTAATAATCTCATCCTTCGTGTTGTGGCGCTCCAGCGCCATCGCGATCGACATTTCGGTCGCTTTACGGAAGAACGTCTTGTCAAAATCAAGGAACATGTTCTTGGCCAGCTGCTGGGTGATCGTACTGCCGCCCTCCACCAGGGAACGCGCCATGATATCCTTCACCGCCGCCCGGCCGATCGACCACAGGTCGACCCCGTTATGCTCGTTGAATCTCCGGTCCTCGGTCGCGATAAAAGCTTCCTTGACCAGTTTCGGAATCTGGTCCTCTTCCACCGGTTCGCTCCGGTCCACGGACAATTCGCCCATCAGCTTGCCGGTCCGGTCATAGACCTTGGACGTTTCATAAATGAACAGCTTGTCCCTGTTCTCGTTCAATATTTTTTCGCCGCTTACGGTGATGTACATGTATCCCGCAATCCCGCAAAATATAGCAAATGCAATTGTGAAAAATGAAGTCCACAGTACCCGTTTTGCCGTCAGCCTTTTCTTTTTAGGTCCTTTCGGCGCATTCGGTTTGCGAGTCGGCTTACTGTTCCTTTCCAGTCTGGATGGTCTTTTGGTAGGCATAGATTCTTCTGACTCCCTTCATACCAGTTTCATCATGTTTGTGTGTGGATTCTACTGGTCCAATACCCAATTTAGCCCGGAAAGAAAAGAACAACCTCTTATCAGGTTGCTCCGCTCCTTTTCCTATACCATTAAACGTACTGATTTTAAAAAAGTTTCAATATTCGGATTAACCTTCGTTCTGGGACTCCTGCATCAGCGAAACATTGCGCTGCGGCTGGAATGTGGAGATGGCGTGCTTGTACACCATTTGCTGGCGTCCGTCGCTGTCGATTACGATAATGTAGTTGTCAAAAGCTTTAATCGTTCCTCTGATCTGAAAACCGTTCGTCAAAAATACGGTAACAGGGATGCTCTCTTTGCGCATTTGATTCAGGAATGTATCTTGGATGTTAATGGACTTGTTCATTTGCCGTACCCCCAATAGGAATCAATTAGTGTTTAGAATTATATTCAAGATCAGTTGGAAACTTTCCTGCTATTATAGCACGTACGGCTTCGAAATTCGCGGAGAAATTTCTGCCGTCGCCCACATCGACCCAGGAAATGTCGTTCATGTGGCGGAACCAGGAAAGCTGCCGTTTGGCGAATCTTCGGGTATCTCGCTTCAGCTTCTCCACCGCGAGCTCCAGCGGTAAGCCATCTACCAGATGCTCCGCGATCTCTTTGTACCCGAGTCCCTGCATGGACACGAGATCCCTGGAGAAGCCGCGGTCCAGCAATCGCTGAACCTCACCGATCAGACCGGCGGCAATCATTCCGTCGATACGCTGTTCAATACGGTTATAAAGCATTTGACGGTCCATTGTCAAACCGATGAAGCAAAGATCGTACGGCGACTGCTTGTTTTGCCGCTCCAGACTGGAAGATAATGTTTCCCCGGTCAAGTGAAATACTTCCAGCGCACGGATCACTCTGCGGACATCGTTGGGATGCAGCCGATCCGCTGACTTAGGGTCAATTTCGGCCAGTTTGGCATGCAGTACCTCCGCTCCCTCTTGATCGGCAATCCGCTGCTGCTCGGCCCGAAATTCTTCATCCGCGCCCGCTTCAGTAAATTGGAATTCATAACACACGGATTCAATATAAAGCCCCGTTCCGCCCACAATAAAAGGCAGTTTGCCTTTCCCGTGAATTTCGGGGATAAGCTCACGGCACCATTCCTGAAAACGGGCCACGGAAAACGGCTCATCCGGCTCCAAAACATCTATCAAATGATGCGGAACCCCGTCCATCTCCTCCGGCGTGATTTTGGCGGTTCCGATATCCATCCCCCGGTATACCTGCATGGAATCTCCGGAAATGATTTCGCAGGAAAACTTCTTGGCGATCTCGATGCTCAGACTGGTTTTGCCGACGGCGGTTGGGCCGAGGAGCACCAGCAGTTTCGGTTTTGCATTATTGGTCAAGCGAAATCACTCCGTACACAATTTTGGTATGGGAACGGGACTGCGTCGTAAATCCGAGCCGTTCGAATTCTCCGCTCCCTTTTTTTTCTTTCAGCACCACCGTCTTTCGCGCTACCCGGCAAGCTTCCGCAATCGCTTCGGGGTCAAGCTGATTGTTGTTCGCATAGGAACGAAGCGGAGAGATGGCGGACGACTCCTGAATCGGATCGCGGAACATCGGGTCGAAATAAACGACATCCGCACTCTTGTCAGGCAGTCCGCGCAGCAACTCCAGATGCTCCGCACGCTTCACGGTGATCCGGCGCAAAGCCTCGTCAAACTCTTTTACCCCAGATACATAGTAAGCAAAACCTTCCCGCATCAAACTCCATAGTGAAAGCGAATCTTCAAGGGCCAGAACGCGGCCCTCCGGGCCTGCGCCTAAAGCGAATACCGCGGCATCCGACCCGAGACCCGCCGTGCAGTCGATGATGGAATCGCCCGGCTGAACCCGGGCGGCTTCAAGCATCGGATCGCTCTCGCCTTTTTTAATCAGCCGCTTGGCCCGGACAAACGCCATGCTGGGATGAAACAGCATCGCTTCTCCATCCGGTCGGTAGAGCCTTGCTCCGCCTTCCAGAATGACCAGAATGTCCGTGTCTCCATGTTGCGCCGACAGCTTGGGAAGCGATGTGCGGTTCCTTGGGACGTATTGTATCCCCGACTCTTTAGAGAGGGCCGACGCTCTTCGTACAGCTTCCTGAACGGCGTGGTCCCCCGTTGTAATAATCACTAGCAATTTCCTCCGTTCACATAACCCGTTTAAACAGTTTCTCCAAATCGTAATTGGAAAAAGAAATGACGATCGGCCGGCCGTGCGGACAGGTATAGGGCTGCTTGCATGCCCCTAGCCGCTGAAGCAGGGTATCCGCTTCTTCCTTGGTCAGCTTCTGGTTGGCCTTAATCGAAGCTTTACAGGAGACGAGGATCGAAGATTTCTCGCGCAGCTTCGCCAAATCGATCGCCCGTTCGCTAAGCACCCATTCGGCCATCTCCTGGATCACGGCCGCTTCGTCTCCTTGCGGAAACCAATAAGGGCAGGACACGACGCGAAAGGTTCCGCCTCCGAAATGCTCCAGAATGACCCCCGCCCGTTCAAACCAGGACAGCCGTTCCTTAAGCTTCTCGCTCTCTCCCGGCGTAAATTCCAGCGTGATCGGCAGCAGCAGTTCCTGGGAAGCATCCGCCGGATTGCCGAATTTCTCGTAATAATATTCATAATTCACCCGCTCATGAGCGGCGTGTTGATCAATCAGATACAGCCCGTTCTCATTTTGGGCGATCAGGTAAGTGCCGTGATGCTGTCCGATCAAGGACAGCTCAGGAAAAGCCGGCAGCTCCGGCGCCGTACCGGGCGCGCCATAGAGCGCCTCCTGCGCAGCCGGAGGCACGGGCTGCGGCGCAGCGGCGTAGCCGCCTTGCGGCGCCCGGCCCGGCTGGCCCGGCGCCTGCGATTGGCGCGGCGGCTGAGCCGAAGGCGCATAGGCGCCCGCGGCCGGGCCGGCGCCGTAGGCTGCGCCTGGCGCGGCCTGCTCGCGCAGCGCGAAGCCGCTGCCGTCGGTGCGCGCCGCCGAAGCGCCGCCGTAGGCGCTGGCGCTGCCGGGGGCTGCGCCGGAAGGCGCGCTAGCAGCGCTGCCTGGGGCAGCCGCCGGAGCGGCTCCCGGGCGCCCGCCGCTCGCGCTAGCCGGCGCAGCCGGACCGGACGCGCTCATGCCAGGCGCCGCGCTCGCAGGCGCTGCCTCAAGCCGGGCAGCCGGGAAGTGAAACTGTTCCTGGATCAAGGATCCGGAACCCGACTTCCCAAGCTGCTGCTTGACGACCTGCGGAATGAGCACCTGCTCGGACAGTACCGACCTTAAACTGGCCTCCACGAAGGCGTTCAACTCGGTTTCCTTGCTGAACCGCACCTCCAGCTTCGCCGGATGCACATTGACATCTACCAGGGATGGATGCATGTCCAGCGACAACACGACCAAAGGATAGCGATTGATCGGCAAAAGCGTATGATAGGCCCGAAGAATCGCCTGCTGCAAGCCCTGATTGCGGATAAATCTGCCATTTACCATCGTGGACATACCTCCGCGATTGGAACGCGTCATCTCAGGTAGCCCGATGTAACCGGAAATTTTGTAATCAAGGTTTTCGGCCGAGATGGGAATCATCCCTTTGGAGGTATTGATCCCGTAAATCGAAGCGATAACCTGCAGCAGATCGCCGCCGCCCTGGCTTTGCAGCAGCGAATTGCCGTTATGCTTCAGGCTGAAGGCGATCTCCGGATGCGCCAGCGCCTGACGATACATCACATCGGAGATATGTCCGAGCTCGGTCTGAATCGTTTTCATATACTTCAGCCTTGCCGGCGTATTGTAAAATAATTCTTTTACCGTAATGTCCGTCCCCTGAGGTGCGGCTGTTTCCTCATTCTCTTTCAGAGTGCCGCCTTCAATCGCAACAACCCGGCCAAGTCCGGTATCATCGCTGGACGACACCAGCCGGACCTTGGCGACGGCCGAAATACTCGGCAAGGCCTCCCCGCGGAATCCGAGGCTGCGGATCTGAAACAGATCGCGTCCGGATACGATTTTACTCGTAGCATGGCGGTAAAAAGCAGTTTCGCAGTCTTCGGGTTCGATCCCCGAACCGTTGTCGGTTACCCGGATCAGTTCCAGACCGCCTTCCTCCACCAGTACCTCGATTTTCGTCGCCCCGGCATCAACCGCGTTTTCCACAAGCTCCTTGACCACGGAAGCGGGCCGCTCCACCACTTCACCCGCCGCTATCTGGTTGGCAATATGCTCGTCCAGTATCGTTATTTTTGCCACGATGATTCCCTCCTTGCTCACCTGCTCGGTGATTTGAAAGCAATTGTCATAAATTGCAAACGATAATCCGAGATGATTAACGACTCGTACCGAAATCAATTAGTTGAGTTACTAACCCGGTATAATAATGGACTATTTGGGCCTTATTTCTCCAAATTCAGATCCGAGTTCAAAATTAAAATCCTTTTGGGGCCTTATTTGTCTTCATAACGCTTTAAAATCGACTATTAGCGCCCGATCAGAAAAATAAGCCCCTTAAAATCCTCTTTTTTTACTATTTTGTTGAAAATCACGCAAATAGCGCCCATAAAGTCCCTTATATCTCGTTCAGCGAATCGGCAACAATACCTTACAAATTATAAGCTCTTCGCCTTTTGCTTCAGATCATTAATTAGCTGCATAGCCTCCAGCGGCGTCATATTCATCAAATCCGCTTCTTTCACCATATTGACGATTAGCCGGAGTCCCGGATCCTCCTGAGAGGATTTCGCCTTCTTTACTGGTAGCTCGTCCGCAAAGATCGACAGCTGAACTACTTCCTGTTTATCCCCTTCAGCCAATTTCTGGTCTTGCTCAAACAACGACTCCGATTCATTCTCTTTAACTGTAAAGCCCGAGGTGTCTCCACTGCCTGTTACTTTATTCATTTCGCCTGCTATTGCTCCAACCTTACCGGCAACCTGCTTGTCCGATAGTTCGGTGTCATTCACATTGGCGGTCGGTGCTGCTTCCGCATCCCCATGAACCCCGGCGGTTACCGCGGCAGCCGCCTGCTCAAAGCCTTGCAGCAATCCGTAGGCTCTTTCGATAATTCCTCCGGGAAGTCCGGCAAGCCGCGCGCAATAAATACCATAGCTCGTATCGGCTGCTCCAGGGACCAGCTTGCGGAGAAAATGCACCTTGTCCCCGCTTTCCTGGACAGCCATCCGGTAGTTTCTCAACCCGGACAAACTGCTCTCCAAATGGGCCAGTTCATGAAAATGCGTCGAAACGAGCGCCTTGCAGCCGATATGATCATGCACATATTCAATCACCGCCTGGGCGATCGCCATGCCTTCGCTGGTCGATGTGCCCCGGCCCAGCTCGTCGATGATGATCAAGCTCCGGGCGGTTGCCTTTTCCGTCATGACCTGAATATCGGCCATCTCCACCATAAAGGTGCTCTGGCCTCCGATCAGGTCATCCGCTGCCCCTATTCGGGTAAAAATGCGGTCAACCAGCGGGATTTCCGCCTTGGCGGCCGGAACGAAGCTGCCGATCTGAGCCAGGATGGAGATCAGAGCCACCTGCCTCATATAAGTGCTTTTTCCCGCCATATTGGGACCGGTGATGAGCAGGATACCCGCCTCATCCTTTTGCAGCTTGGTGCCGTTGGAAATAAAGGCGGTATCCTTCATCACGGATTCAACCACCGGATGACGTCCCTGTTCGACGACTAAATCATACCCGTCCGTCAGGACCGGCTTCACAAACCCGCCCTCGGAAGCAACGGCCGCCAAAGACCGGAGCACGTCGATTTCCGCGATCCGCTCGGCAAGGCGCTGCAACCGCTCAATATCACTTGCAATACGTTCACGGAGCTCGTTAAACAGCCTGTATTCGAGATCGGCCATTTGCTCCTCCGCTTCAAGGATGAGCGTCTCCTTCTCTTTTAGCTCAGGAGTCACGAAACGCTCGGCATTGGCCAGCGTCTGCTTCCGCTCGTAACGGCCTTCCGGCAGTGATGATAAATTGGATTTCGTAACTTCGATGTAATAGCCGAACACTTTGTTGTAACCGATCTTCAGTGACTTAATGCCTGTCGCCTGGCGCTCCGAAGCCTCCAGCTCCGCGATCCAGCGTTTGCCGTTGCTTCCTGCTTCACGCAGCTCATCGAGTCGGGAATGGAACCCGGTCTTGATCACATTGCCATCCCGGACCGAGACCGGAGGCTCGTCCGCAATCGCCGTTTCGATCATATCAGCTATATCGGTGCAAGCATCCATGCCTTCCGCGATTCCCCGTAACGTAGTCGATGAGGACGCGGCGCACAGTTCCTTAATCGCCGGCACCTGGCGTAAAGATGACTTCAAAGCGATCAAATCCCGGCCGTTCGCGCTGCCGTAAGCAATTCTTCCAGTAAGCCGCTCCAAATCATAAATTTCAAGCAGCGCCTGACGAAGGTCTTCCCGCAAAATAAACCCGCCATGCAGCGCCTCCACCGCTTCCAACCGTTCCTCGATCCGGCTTCGCTGCAGGAGAGGCTTATCGATCCAGCGCCGCAGCAAGCGCGCGCCCATCGACGTTTCGGTGCGATCCAGGAGCCACAATAACGTGCCCTTCTTGGACCGTTCCCGAACGGTCTCCACAAGCTCCAGATTCCGCCGGGTAAACGGATCGAGAATCATGTATTGCTCGGGCTCGTAGGATGAAATTTTAGTGAGCTGTCCAAGCGAACGTTTTTGAGTTTCGCCAAGATATCCGACAAGTAGAGCGATGCAGTCCCTGCGTTCGCTCTCCAGCCTGATCCACTGCGCCTCTCCGAATTGCGCCCGGCTGTCTTCTTCCTTCGTCTTGACCCAAGGGGTATATACGACCGTCTTGCCGAGCGGGGCGGCTTGTTCTGCGATCCAATTCAGCAGAGCCTCATCCCCGATCACTTCCGATGGATCGTACAAACCGACTTCGTCGCGCAGCCACTCTTTACTGGCCGGAGCCGAAGTGACGTACAGTTCACCGGTCGACAAATCGCAGGTCGCCAGCGCCATCAAGCCGTTCCGCTCCGTCACGCACAATATGTAATTATTCGCACGCTCGCCGAGGGTTTTGCCTTCCATCACCGTACCGGGCGTTACCACGCGCACGATTTCGCGGCGGACGACGCCTTTGGCCGAGGCCGGGTCTTCTACCTGCTCGCAAATGGCGACTTTGTAGCCTTTCTCGATCAACCGGTGAATATAGTTATCCGCCGAATGATAGGGCACGCCGCACATCGGAATTTTATCCGCAGCGCCGCCTTCCCGGCCGGTTAGCGTAATTTCCAATTCTTTTGACGCCAACAAGGCGTCATCAAAAAACATCTCATAAAAGTCGCCCAGCCGGAAAAAGAGAAACGCATCCTGAGCCTGGGCCTTTACACTCAAATATTGCTGTATCATCGGCGTATAAGTAGCCATGTGCAACCTCCAAATAACCATTCATAGATCTCTATTATAACAGAAAGGCAAGGAGGCTTACGAGTAAATATCCCTTATGACAACGTCGATATGGAATCGGAATGCAACTTCCACGACCGCCGGATGTCGGCGGATTCGTCCCAACTTCGGCCGGACCGCACAGCCGCCAAGAATGGAGCGATATATTCTTCATATCTGGAAAAGGATGGCGCGCCGGTAATATCCGCGGCCAGCCGCTCCCATTTCTGTTTCAATATCTCCTTGTTACCGGAGTAAAAAGCGTGGAACACCCGATTCTCTTGCAACGGACGCTCCTTGAAGGAAGCCATGTCCTCGATTATTAATCGGGCCAAGGCAACGACTCCCTTGGTCACCATCGGGGAAACCAGAAAGCTGGGAAGGGTTCGGTATTCGAACCCGCTCACGTCCTCGTCATAGCTTTGGAGCCGAAAGTCACCCAGAAAGCCATACAAAGGACGGCGCCGGGGGCTTCCACTATCCTCCATCAGGGCTACCGGCAGCGCGAGATAGTTATCTAGCGTACGCAGCAACTCAGCGGTGAGCGGTACGCCGCTGAAATGAAGATGCCCGCCAAGCGGAAAGCCGCGCTGCGGCATGCCCCCGGCTTGCCACAGCAGCTCGCTGTCGGGAATCGCCGCCTGTGCCGAGCGAAACGCCCGCATCAAATGGCTCAGGCATTCCCGTGGCTCACTTCCCGGCTCGGGACGCAGCTCGGCCAACGGAAACAAGCGGCGGCCCCGGTAGCGCAGCACATCGCAGCCGGCGATCCCCTGCCGGCCCAAATACCGCGAGGCGGGGATGACCTTCCGGGTTCTGCTGTCAAAGAGCAGGAATTCAGGGTCCATGCCGATCAACCGCTCCCGGTCGGAGCCGGCGTCTTGCCCAATACCTTCTCCTTGGTCATATCGTTGCGCATAGTTTTTCCACTGTCCTTGAACCTGTCGCCCCTGTCGTTGCCCCCCTCCTCGCCCTTGACCTTGCTCAATCCCTTGTCCCTGAAGCGAGTACTTTTCCAACTCCCCGAGCATGCGTGTCATCGCCTCCGCTACCAGCCAGGCTGTGCGGTTCCCTCCATAAATCACGGAAGGATGAATTTCTTCCACCGTAAACCTTCCCTCTTCTCCCGCATGGATGACGACTTCACCCAGGTCAAGACCGAACGCGTATAACGCTCTGACGGCCGTTCTCGCCAACCTTTTCCATAGAGTGGATTCCCGGTCCAGGTCAGACCCCGCCCCGTTTCCGGGGAGTGGCATTACGGTCCCTCCGGGCTGAATAGGAGTTGCGTTTAATGCTTGCAAATGGAAGACACTGACCGCGAACCGTCTTTGAAATCCTCCCCCGACAGTCTCTTTCCGGCCGGACAATGAGGCGGGGATTCCTGCCGCACCGAGTCGTTTTTGCCTTTTCGGTACTTGTAAAGCCAGAAAATCCGTCAAATTGCCGTTGATGATCCATTCTCTTACTTCTTGCCCAAAGTAGGCTTCCGGTGTCCCGAAGCAAATTTCATCTCCTCGGGAACCGGATTTAATGCCGTTTGAAGAAACAGGATCACGAAGTATTCCATAAGGCCCGCCCTGGCCCTCGATCGCCCGAAGCAGCCTGCTCCGGAACACGCCACGCTCAAGATAGACCTTCAACACATGATTCACTGTCATGAACAATAATGCCTCCCCCGGTTGGCCGATCTGGTCCCATTGCCGCTCCAACAATTTTGTATAACGAAAAATAAACAAAAAGAGGGCAGCCGCCCTCGACGACGACGCCCCTGCCGCATATAGTAGACCATAACTACGTATTCAATATTGCCGGGAAGGTAAAAACAGCTACAGTCCCTTAGAGTTCGTCGTCGAGGAGGTCCGGATCCAGATCTTCGTAATCGCCGAGCTCGGATCCAAAATCAAAATCTTTATCCCCGTCCTCGCCGCCAGGTACGACAAGAACATTCAACTTGGTTTCGGCCACCAGTTCAACAGCGAATTCCCGCTCCACGCGAATCGCCACACGGCCGTCTCCTGATACGCTCGCTTCAACGGTACTTGGTTCCTGCGTTGCATCCGCAGTAACCTCGACCGTTGAGGCACGATGTCTGGAATCCAGATAACTCAGCGGCACATTCTCAACATAGGATACCGTCTCTTTGGCTACTTCTGTCTGCGAGTTTTTGTCGTAGGAATACCAGATGTTGATATCGTAAGTACCAATAACTTCAATTCCGTCTCCGGCTGCAACCGCTTCGTACTGGTGGTTGATAATCCACGCTCCCAGTATGCTCGACGGTCTGTGTGGCGGAGTCACGGTATGTGTTACGGTAGAGAACTTACGACCTTTTCCGCAGATCGCTTTCGTGATGATCTCTCTACTTTGATATTTCGATGACATGATTTAAACCTCCTCCATACATCATTCATTACATATGTATGCAAGAACTGGGCGAATGTTGAATAGCCCATGATAAATAAATATGTACGAGTGGAAAAAACGTAAAGAAATAACGATTCCTGCTCAAAAAAAGAATAAGCCCGGAGCGTTCTCCGGGCTTATTTCTACGCTATCTAATTCAACTTCACTTCCACATTCTTCTGAGAATCATAATAGTTATAAAATCCGGGATTCCACAAAATATTTTCGAATCCGGAGCCGCCTTTATAACGCTCCACCTTTTTACCGGTATAATTAGGGCCATTGGATACCATCTCCGGATAAACTTCATTTCCGTTGACGCTCAACATGCTCTGGCTGATGCCGCCGAATCCCGGACTATCCGACCAGGATTCCACCACCAAATCCTTGCCGTCCAGATAATAGGTGAAATGAATCAAGAATCTGTCAACCGACACTTCGAGAGACTGCTTCAATTCGGCCGGTTGTTTTAACGGGGTCCAATTTTGAGTCGTATCCCGTTTTGTCACCCTTGCATCCCCTAAAATCAGTTTCATGGGAACGGTTGACCAATCCTCATACCAGACCGAAGATTCAAACTGATAAGCATGTTGGTAACGCTTCGGATCGCTGCCGATCAGATCGAAACCTCCCTGGATTTCTTTGTCTCCGACGGCGAGCGTAACCGAGTTGTACCAGACCACCCCATGCTTATACTGCTCCATGCTATTATCTTCCTCGATGTTCAACGTTATTTTTTGCGGCGAAACGATAAGCTTCTCAAGCCGGATGCCGGCCATTTCCTGCAATTGTTCCCCGTTGTTCAGATTTTTCGTATAAACCGCTTTACTTGCTTTTTTGCCATCGCCTTTAAAAGTAAACGACCACTTTCCGTCCTTGGTTTCCGCCTGGTCCAGATAACTCAAACGGAAGCTTTCCGTTTCGTTTTGATTTACTTCCGCAGTTTGGAAAATTTGCTGAATTAGCAAACCCTCTCCATCATAAGGAAGTACGGTCAGTTCACCGCGGCTACCGTTACCGCTCCCATAAATCAAATGAGGATCCAGACGCAAGGGATCGGGAGAAGTTGCGGATACAATATACCGGACAATTAGCCGGTCATCTTCCTTAGTCAAAGATTCGATGTGCATTTTCGGGTAGTCCGGGGACCCTGTTGTAATGGTATCTCCCGTCTGAAAGGCCGTTTTTAGCGGAGTTTCTTTATAGTTATACAATATCAGCTGCTGTGCGGTGATCGTCAGTTTCTTTTCCGATTTCTGCAATATATCATTCGATTCAATCATGCCGAGCAGCTTGCCGCTTCTTTGATCGAAATATAGATTACTACTGGCGGGCACCGTGTTTCCCGACTCGTCAGCTATACCGACGCTTCCGATTTGATAGGCGTCATACCGGTCCAAGCCCTCGTCCGGATCAAAAGAGACCAATGCTTTCAATTTCTCCCCGTCCGTAACGACCCCGTTCAAATTCATAGCGATTCCGGCGCTGGTTGCGCTCTGTTGGAATCGTTGCCCGTATCCGTTGTTCAATGCATTGTCTATGCCTACGAAACCCATGATATTGTTCCAATTCATGGCCACACCCGCAAAGGCTGGTACCGCCATAAACATAAAGCATGATAATACTAGCGCTGGAACCAGCTTTCTTTTGCTGATGGCGGGTTTCAGCGTCCCTTGAGGAACCGATTTCCGATAGGAAACTTCACGTTCAATGGTGAGCCACATGGCATCGAAATCCGTGTTAGCGGAGGGAGCCTGAAGGCCTTCTCTTACTTTACTTTCAAAAACCCTTTCCATTTCCACTCATCTCCTTTGTTTGACATCCTGTTTTTTAATTCATGTTCATTCCGATCCCTCAGTAGCCGCATCCCTTTGTTCAACCTGGACTTCACGGTTCCTTCCGGCACCTCGATTACACCGGCTATTTCCGGCACCGTCATTTCATGAACGAAACGCAATGTGACCACAATCCTTATTTTTTCGGGCAACCGGCTAATCATTTCGTTGAACTCATTTGCTATTTCCTTCCGGTCATAATCTTCCTCTACCGGATTGACGACCTGCGGACGGTTCATCAAATAGGCGAACATCTCCTTGGTCCATCCACTATTTCTTCTCTTTAGAACCTTACTGCACTCGTTCGAAGCTATTCTTAGCAGCCACGGTCTCAGGTCCCTGATTTGCGTTCTGTCCGCAAGTATGGCTTTCACGAACACTTCCTGACAAATATCTTCCGCATCGGATCGGTTTTGCATCATGTAATAACATAATTGGAACACTTGCTCCTTGTAGGTTTCGAACATTTCCCGGTCGTTCACTCCGTTCACCTCCTCTTTGTGGGCTTTCACCTATAAGACCATCAAGAACGGAAAATCGTTCATTTTAAAAAAAGCATCCCGAAGGATGCTTAAATTGTTTCAGTGTTTTGCTGCCTCACCTTTACCGGAGGATTTGAGCGATGCCGGTGCCTTATCCTTTTTCGCAATATTCAGGTAATTGGCCAGCTCGCGGCAGAGCTGAAGAATCGCGGAGCGCATTTCAAACTCCTCCCGGGTTGAAGGAAGCTCCATCCGTTTAAACTCCTGCTCCAGTTCGTTCAGCATGACCTCTGTCTGCCCCGTGTACTCTTCGCTGCTTACGTCCCGGCTGAGCCGGTCGAACAGGTTGGCCGTAATTTCACCCTGAGGCATTCGTTGGTACACCCGGGATATCAGCTCCAGCATGCTTTCAATGCGGCCGAGCTGCTCTTTTCGCATATAAAAATAAACGGACCATGTATCGCTCGGGGAGATAAGCTGGTTCTCCAGAGCACGTTTGGCCGAGGTCAGACCGTTGTCCACCAATTTTCCAGCTTCTATCAGTTCTTTGCCGTCCCAGAGATGGTACGGGTCCCGGAGTGTCTCGGCGATATGGCTGAAAATAATCGAAAACAGCCCGTCCACCTTCCTGCGGATCTCCAGCAACTTGTCCTCCGCTTTAGGCATATACGCCAGATTCACCAGCATGGCGGCCCCCAGCCCGATCACCAGCAACTCGATTTGTGTCAGCATGACGGCAAAGCTGAGCTCCTCCCCGCCGAACACGCGGAATACCACGACGGAGCTGGTCACAATCCCCTCTTTGAAATGCGCTCTTGTGATCAGAGGGAAGGCGATCAGAATATATACGACGAGCACCCACAGATGGAAACCGAACAGATAAAAAAGTACAAAAGCAAGAATCAAACCCAGCACCGAAGCGAAAAACCGCGAAGATACCGTGGCAATACTCCGTTTTCGGGTGACGTCTACGCCAAGGATCGCCAGCAATCCCGCGGACAGCGCGCCCTGAATGCCAACCGCATCCGCTATAATAATCGCCAGTAAGGTAGCGATCGCTGTTTTGATGACCCTGAACCCCATAAAACCACCCTGTCCTTTACGTCCTAAGTTAAATAGTCTTAATGTTAATCGTACTTGATTTCACGTTCACGTACAATGAGATGTCTTTAATTTGAGGCCACAGCCGGAGTAACTGACCTGTTTGTTGGATAAGGTGAATTTCTCTTAGACGCTCATTGGAAAATCTCTTAGGCCCCCTAATAAAACTGGAGTCCTCCTACCCAAAAAATTTATACTAGAAGTAAGGGAGAGGATCCAGTATGGGGAAAAAGCGGAAAGAAGAAATCAAAATTCAAATCGTTAAAGAAGCATTGTCTGGAATTAAGGTGGGGGTGTTGGCCCGCATGTATGATTTGCATCCTGAAACCATTCGTTTGTGGGTTAAAGAGTATCGTGATTCAATTCCAACAGAAGAAATCCCTGCAACAGATGAGCATTTGCAAGAACTACGGCGACTGCAAGATGTTGAGCAACGCTATGAAAAGGCGGTTAAAGTGCTCGGGGAGAAGGAACTCGAAATAGAGATACTTCGTGAATTATTAAAAAAGCAGAACCCCGCTTATCCGAAAAATTCGAAATAGCAGAGCAATTTATTAAGCGGGGAGAAGCAGCAGCAGTCGTTCTGCGGATCATGGGACTCTCGGAATCCACCTATTACGATCGTAAAAAGCGGATGAGTGACCCGGAAAGACGTTCCAGAGCAAGACATAGTGGACGTCCAGCGCCCGGATACTCATATACTTTTAACGGAGAACAAGTAAGTGACGACCAAATTAACAGTTGGCTTCTTGAGCTTATTGAGGGTGAAGAGCATGTTTATGGCTACAAATTTCTTGGACATTGCATCCGTGACCGATATAACGTAAGGCTGAATAAAAAGAAATCCCATCGCTTATGCAAGGAACTAGGGATCCTACAAAAAGCACGCCAACGTAAGCCGGCCCATCCACGGAGATTACCGAAAAATCGGGTGGTCACAGGATCGAATCAATTGTGGCAAATGGATATTAAGTATGGTTATGTAATCGGACGCGAACGGTTCTTTTTTGTACTTAGCATTATTGATGTATTTGATCGTGTCGTGGTTGGTCAATATAGAGGTCCTGTGTGTGAGGCAAAACATGCCGTGCAGACGCTTTGTCATGCATTGCAGAAGCGCATACAGCCAGGAGAACCCATGCCTGTAATTCGCACAGATAACGGGCCGCAATTTGTAAGTAAATTATTTGGGGATATGTGCGAGAGTCTGGAACTCATTCATGAAAGAATACCGCCACGCACACCAAACATGAATGCTTACATTGAATCCTTCCACAGTGTACTTGAGCGACATTTATTCAGTCTAAGAGACTTCATGACTTTTGAGGAAGCTTACGAGGCTTTAGATGGTTACATGGACTTTTACAACAACAGAAAAATGCATGGCAGTTTAAAAAGAATGCCTCCTGCGGTATTTTCTGTTTGGGTTAAAACGCAGGAGGATACGTCTGAATTTCATAAAGCGATGTAATTGTTTGAAATAGTGAGCTATTATGCGAACGAGCCATTTTTGGTGGGTAAGACTCCGGATTTAAGGGGCCTAGCCGAAATTCCAATGAAAATGCCGGTAAATTGCTCTAATGAGTTGTTCCATTGGATATTTCCAATGAATCTGACTAAAAAACGCCGAAAATCAAGAATTTGCATATATGTGATTGGATATTTCCAATCAACAGCACGGATTATCCCAAACTAACAGTTCTCCATTGGATATATCCAATAGAGCCTTCAGGATAGAATAGGATGGACCTCTTAGCTACTCAACACCCTACCCTACACTAATTTCACCTTTACTTTTCTCATCCATCACACCACATTTTTTTCTATACCGCCTAATCCATCACTCCTCCTATCACCGAAACCCACTCATCCAATCACCACACCACAACTCTTCCCACCTCATCCTGTTCACCTCAATCTATCCCCTCTATCCCCGAACAACACCAAACCGCCGAGACTCGAAGCCCCGGCGGTTTTTTATTGAAAAAGGAACGTTTATCGTTCCTTGAGTAACTTGCGTTCCACATACACGACCAATTGATACATCCCGGTAGCGACAATGGCGATAATGACCAGGCTGGATAGCACGAGTGTGAAGTTAAATACCTGAAATCCGTAAACGATCAAGTACCCGAGCCCGATTTTGGCGACGAGGAATTCCCCGACGATTACGCCGACCCAGGCCATGCCGACATTAACTTTCAAGGTGGACACAATGGCAGGGAAGGAGGCCGGAAGAATCGCTTTGACAAAAATATCACGGCGGTTGCCTCCGAACGTGCGGATCACCTTGATCAGATTGCTGTCAACCTCATTAAAGCTGTTGAAGACAACTAGCGTCGTGACGATGACGGTGATCGATAGCGTCGTCACTACGATGGCTGTAAAGCCCGCACCGAACAGGACGATAAAGATCGGGCCGAGTGCGACCTTCGGCATACTGTTGAAGACCACCATATAAGGATCAAGCACTCTCGATAAAAACGGGGACCACCATATCACTACCGCCAGCAGAGTGCCGATCAAGGTCCCGAGCAGGAAACCGACCGCGGTTTCCCCGACGGTCATAGCCAGATGGGGCCATAACTCCCCGTTAAAGGCATCCTTCAAAATCTGTCTTCCGACCTTGGAGGGATAACTGAAGATCAGCGTATCCACCCATTTTAAACGACCTGCCAGCTCCCATAAGCCAATAAACGCTACGAGCAGCAGAAGCTGCGTCATCAGAACAAGGCGGCTCATCCGCCGCTTTTTTCTCCGATGCTGTTGCCACTTAGCGTGCGTCCATGTCTCCCGGCTATTGCCGTTCTCCCGGTTTGCTGTTGGATGATCCAACCCTACTCCCCCTTTCCTTCCAGCGTTTCGAGGTCCCGCCAGATTTCATGGAATAGGTCGTTAAATCCGGCTTCCTCCCGGGCGTAAAACGGCTGCGCCTTGGCGATATTATCGGGGATTACGTAGGTTTTACGTATTCTTCCCGGCCTGGCCGCCAGCACAATCACCCGATCGCTGACCGCGATCGCCTCCGACAGATCATGTGTCACCAGTATTCCCGTTTTACCGCGCTGCCGAAGCGTATCCACAACCAGATCCTCCAGCTGGAGCTTGGTCTGATAATCCAAAGCGGAGAAAGGCTCATCCAGCAGCAGCAAATCCGGGTTGGTCGCCAGCGTGCGGACTAAGGCCACCCGCTGCCGCATACCGCCGGACAGCTGATGGGGATACTGATTCGCCGTATTCCCAAGCCCCATTCCATCCAGCAGCTCCAACACCGTGGTTCGACTCTCTTCATTCAAGCGCCCCGTCAGCTCCAAACCAAGCAAGGCATTTTCCAAAATACTCCGCCACGGAAACAAATAATCCTGCTGCAGCATATACCCTACCTCCGGCGAAGGACCCCGGACCGGCTTCCCGTGGACCAGAATCTCCCCCCTCGACGGGGGGAGCAGTCCGGCGATAACGGATAGAAGCGTGGTTTTTCCGCAACCGCTGGGGCCGACCAAGCTGATGAATTCGCCGGAACTTACCGTCAAATTCATCGCTTCCAGCGCTAGTACGGCTTCCCGGTCCGTTACATACGCCAGATCCAGGTCTTTCAGTTCAACGACAGGAACTTGGGTCAAATGGTTCACGCTCCTTTCTTCCGGTTTAACTAAGGGTTGGCTTTCACCGCCGCCTCGGCGAAACTGTTATCAACGACCTTGGCGGGTTCAACCCGTTCTTTCAATTCACCTGCGCTTTCCATAATATCTAGCAGATTGTTCCAAGCATCCTCCTCCAGAACGGGAGACTCTGCATAGCTGCCCTGCTCCAGGTAGCGCTTGACGGAACTGATCAGGATATCCTCATCCGTATCCTTGAAGTAAGGCGCAATCGTTTTGGCCGTTTCCTCCGGAGTGTGCTCTTGCACCCAGATCTGGGCTTTATGAATCGCATTCGTAAATTTCTGCACGTTCTCTTTATTTTTGCTGATATAGCTTCCTTTTGTCATAAACACGGTATAAGGAAGCTGGCCGCTTTCCGTTCCGAAGGAGGCTACCACAAGCCCTTTTCCTTCCCGCTCGAAGATGGAAGCCTGCGGCTCGAAGAGCTGTACATATTGGCCCGTACCGGATGCAAACGCCGCCGCGATATTGGCAAATTCAATATTCTGAATCAGCTCGAGATCGGCATGCGGATCGATGCCATGTTTTTTCAGCGTGAATTCCCCGGCCATTTGCGGCATTCCGCCTTTTCTTTGACCGAGGAAGACGCTGCCCTTCAAACCTTCCCAGTCAAAGTCACCGCTTAACTCTTCCCGTGAGACTAGGAACGTACCGTCTGTCTGGGTCAACTGAGCAAAATTCATGACCGGGTCCTCGGCTCCCTGCTGGTATACATAAATGGACGTTTCAGCTCCTACCAGGGCCACATCAATCGCTCCCGACAGCAAGGCAGTCATCGTTTTATCTCCCCCCGCCGTGGTCTGCAGTTCCACATCCAGCCCCTCATCTTTAAAGAAACCTTTTTCCAAAGCCACATATTGCGGAGCGTAAAATACGGAACGGGTCACCTCCCCGACCCTTACCTTCGTGGTCTCTTTGCTTCCGCCGCATCCGCTGAGCGACCCCGCAATCAATAAAATCAGCGCCAATACCAGCACTGAGTATCGCTTAATGAACATGCCTCCACCTCTTTCTTGCTAAAGAATAGACTCTGGTTCAGTGTATGCGGCTGCCCATCAAATGGTTAAGCGGGCTAATGGACTGCAGCACAAAGAACCTCTCTTCACGAATGAAGAGAGGTTCTCCCGGATTTCGGCATTGACCGGATTATAAGCCGTAAATGCCTTTGTATTTCTGCTCCAGATAATCAGCCAGATAATCGGGGTTCAGTTCCTCCCCGGTCACCTTCATGATGATTTCGGCCGGTTTCAAGCTCTTACCGTATTTATAGATTTTGTCGGTCAGCCATTCTTTGATCGGCGCAAAATTGCCTTCGGCAATGAAGCCTTCAAATTGCGGCAGTTCTTTCTTGAGGGTTTGGGTGATTTGCGCCGCATACATGTTGCCTAGTGCATAGGATGGGAAATAACCGAAGCTTCCACCGGACCAGTGCACATCCTGAAGCACTCCGAGCCCGTCGTTCGGCGGGGTCAATCCGAGGTAAGCCTTATATTTCTCATTCCACACTTTAGGCAGCTCACTGACCGGCAGCCCTTCGTTAAAGATCATTTTTTCGATTTCATAGCGGATGATAATATGCAAATTGTACGTCAATTCGTCCGCCTCGATCCGGATCAACGAGTTCTCCACCCGATTGACGGCGCGGTAGAATTCTTCTGCCGTAACGTCTTTGAGCTGTTCCGGGAAGTGCTGCTGAAGATCACCATAGTAGCGATCCCAGAATTCCTTGCTGCGTCCGACGAAGTTTTCCCAGAAACGGGACTGGGATTCATGGATACCCATGGAGGTCCCTTCGCTCAGCGGCGTTCCTGCAAGCTCCTTGGCGACATTCTGTTCGTACAAGGCGTGACCGCCTTCATGCAGGGAACTGAAGATCGAGCTGGTCACGTCGTCTTGCAAATAATGCGTCGTAATGCGCACGTCGCCTTGATTCAGCGTAATCTCGAACGGATGCACGGTCTCGTCGACGCGTCCCGCTTCGAAATCGTAACCGATCTGCTCCAACAAATACAGACCGATTTTCTCCTGCTGATCCTTGTCGTACAATTGGTTCAAGAACGGAGCCTGCGGCTTGTGCGGCGAGGCGGTAATGGCATCCACAACCGGAACCAGACGGTCGCGGAGCTGACCGAACACCTCGTCCAGCTTTTTGACGGTCAAGTCCGGTTCATACATGTCGAGCAGCGTATCGTAGCGGGTTTCCTTCGGTCCCCAGTAGTCGATAAACTCCTGCGTAAGCGCAACGATTCGGGTCAAATAAGGCTCAAAGCCCGCGAAATCGCCGCTTTCCTTATAATCCGCCCACAACGTTTCCGCATGGGCCGTCAATTCAACATATTCTTGATATTTCGCCGGCGGAATCTTAACGCTGCGGTCGTATTCCTCTTGTACCAGCTGCACCATGCGGCGTCCGGTTTCATCCAGTTCACCGAGAACCGTCTGATGGTTGAGATAGCTTAAATATTCTCCCATTTCCGCGGAAGTCTGCAGTTTAAAAGCTTCCGTCGAGAGCAAGCCGATCGTTTCGGAACGGGCTTCCGCTCCTTTTTTCGGCGCGCCTGTGCGAAGGTCCCAATGCATCAGCGCGACCGCTTCCTGATAGCTCTTGATTTTACGGAGAAGCTCTAGAAATGATTTCCATTGGTCTGCCGTTTCCTGCTTCATGACAAGTCCCACCTCTACAGATGAATTTATCCATTCCTCTTGATGATACTTTTTACAAAACGTATAATCAAATTTTAAGACGACCTTTTTCACAAATTTGTTGAAATGCCGTCATTTTTTTTAAAGGAGCTGTCGAGGTTGAAAATAGAACTGGATCCCCGCGCCGAAGAGATGATTCGCACAGCTATGGGCCAGGAGCCCGGCTTGATGCGTCTTGTCTATGATACGGAAGATTGCGGTTGCGGCATGAGCGGCGTTCCCGGACTACAAATTGCCGGAGAACCCGGTGCTTACGACATTCCGTTAGAAAATGAGACCTTTCCATTTTGGATCGACCGGATGCAAGCCATTTTTTTTGAAGAACAATTGGTTCTTACCGGTGAGGAAAGCGGCGGAACGTTTCGCCTGGATGGCGTGTCACAGTTTTATAAGTCGAATATCCGACTAATCGATCGGCGCTAAGCGAACATTATTCATTAAGGAGGAAGATCATTATGAGCCGTCTTCAAACAATTTTGGAATTCAACCGTAGTTTTGTTGCCAACAAGGAATACGAAGAATTTATTACCGATAAGTTTCCGCAGAAAAAAATGGTTATTGTCACCTGTATGGATACGAGACTGGTCGAGCTTCTTCCCAGAGCTTTAAATTTACGGAACGGGGATGCCAAAATCATCAAAAATGCCGGTGCCGTCATCTCCCAACCGTTCGGGAGTGTAATGCGGAGTTTGCTGGTTGCCATTTACGAGCTGCAAGCGGAGGAAGTGTTTATTGTAGGACATACCGGCTGCGGCATGGCCTCGCTGAATGCGGAGCATATGATCGGCACCATCAAAGACAGCGGGATTTCCGACGATGTGCTTAACACCCTCGAGAATTCCGGCATAAAGCTAAGAAAATGGCTTCGCGGGTTTGACAGTGAAAAAGACGGGGTAATTCAAACTGTGGAGATTGTAAAAAATCATCCATTGCTTCCCCCCCATGTACCCGTTCACGGCATGCTCATCGACTCCACTACCGGAGGATTGGAGCTCGTCGTTGACGGATACAATTCGTAACAGACATCTCTTTCTGTTTGACGCGGACCTTATGCGGTTCGCGTCCTTTTTTAAGGGCATCCTGCAGAAGATGGAACCATTCAACGACTTGCCGAAAGGAAGACAAGAAGACGATGACATATGAATTCAATGAACGCACCATGCGCCGGGGGACGCTCTCCTACAAATGGGATCAGGGACAAACCCTGTTCGGAGATGAGGAGGTGCTCCCGCTCTGGGTGGCTGATATGGATTTCAAATGCTCCCCTGCCATCATTCAGGCTGTAACCGAACGCGCAGCCCAGGGAATCTACGGCTACACCATCCGCAGCAAAGATTATTTGAACGCCATTACCGGCTGGTTTCAAAGACGCCATGGCTGGAACGTGGACGAGAGCTGGCTGACCGATTCGCCCGGCGTGGTCCCTTCGCTGAGTCTTGCGGTACAATCCCTGACAGAGCCGGGTGATGAGATCATTTTACAATCACCGGTATACAACCCGTTTTATGACGTGATTCAACGAAATGGCCGAAAACTGGCCGAAAGTCCGCTCCTTTTGAAGAACGGCCGTTACGAGATGGATTATGAGAAGCTGGAAACGCTGATGAGCGGCGGTGCCAAGCTGCTCCTGCTCTGCAGCCCTCAAAATCCGGGAGGCCGGGTGTGGACCAAAGAAGAGCTTGTACGTCTCGGTGACCTATGCGTCAAATACGACGTCAAAGTCATCGCCGACGAGATTCATTGCGATCTCGTTTTTCCCGGACATCAACATTTCCCTTTTGCTTCGCTATCCGAGCAATTCGCGGAACGGACGATTACTTGTCTTGCTCCTTCCAAAACCTTTAATATGCCGGGACTTTCTACTTCGTTCACCGTGATTTCGAATCCCCGGCTCAAACGGCGGTTCGATGAGCGGATCCATGCGTTGTCCATCGGCTCCGTCAACTTCTTCGGTCCTCCGGCAACCATTGCGGCTTACAATGATAGCGAGCCTTGGCTGGATGCGCTATTGACGTACGTTGCCGCCAATCAGGAGTTTGCGATCTCCTATTTATCCAATCATCTTCCGGCGCTTGTTCCCGTACGCTCCGAAGGAACCTACCTGCTATGGCTGGATTGCCGCGCATTGGGACTGGACTCGAAAGAATTGAAGCAGCTTATGTATAAAGAAGCAAAAATCGCGTTTAACGAGGGGTCTATCTACGGCCGTGAAGGCGAGGGCTTTCTGCGCATCAATCTGGCCTGTCCTCGGGACCTGCTTGCCGAAGCGCTGGATCGGTTTACGTCCGCAGTGAACGCTAGAAACAAATAACCTCATATGCTTATAAAGATCAATCCGTTTAAAGGGTTGATCTTTTTTTTCGCCGCATGTACATCTGTCCCATGACAATCACCCCCTGGACACATAGAATATCCAGAATCATCGACAGAAAGGGACTGTGGCTCGACCATGATGAAAAAAAATCAGCGGATCACCAAAAGAGCGGCTCCGCCGGTCGGGTGGTACCGCATCTCTGAGGAGCAGCTTGCGAGAATGATGTCCGACTTGCTGGAACAGGCCAAAACTAAGGAAATTCCGGTATCTCCGATAGTAAGCGCCGAGAAGCCCCATTTACCTGTGGACTATAAAAAAATTAGAGTGCTTCTGTGCTCCGGAATGCCGGATGAAGATTGGCGATCCGAACAAATCGCTGCCGATGAACTCAGACGTCTCGTTAAAGAAGTAATTACGATCAAGGCAAGACCGAGCTTTGGAATGTCCTTATCGCTGCTTAACCCCGATCTCATCGTTTATATGGGCAGACCGGACGGAATAAGTCAAGAAGACTTAGGGGCATTGCAAGGCTCACCCGCTGTCAAAGCCGTGTGGCTGGCGGATAACGAGGGCACATCGGAAGCGTTGGGCCGGGCGGCGGCCTTTTTCGAACACGTATTTACGCAGCATACCGTCCATATTCCATTCTATCAAAGCGTGGGCTGCAGACGGGTGAGTCATCTCCCCTTTTCCTCTGACCCCGAGCTCTATTATCCTAAGCCGT
This sequence comes from Paenibacillus sp. FSL R5-0407, assembly GCF_038009185.1. Classification (NCBI taxonomy): domain Bacteria; kingdom Bacillati; phylum Bacillota; class Bacilli; order Caryophanales; family Paenibacillaceae; genus Paenibacillus; species Paenibacillus sp. FSL R5-0407. The sequence goes on from NZ_JBBPAX010000001.1 coordinate 1,266,344, forward strand.
TTGATGAGGACTATCGGTCAGACCTGCTCATTATCGGAGACAGCTCCAAGCACTTGTATTGTTTTAAGAGCATTTCAAAAATGGCAGAAGGCTTGAAAATCAAAGTGATCTGCAGTGATGCACCGAGCCTCGAGCTTGCGGCACTGGAGACGTTTGAATGGATCCGGGAGCCATCCCCGGTTCAAACCGCAAACTATTATAATGGAGCCGGAGCCATCATTCATCTGGAGCCACAGGTACGCCAAGTGATTGAGGCAGCCGCATGCGGAGCCTTTCAGCTCGCTTCCGTTCATCCTGATTTGTATGAATATATGTGCCCCGGCGAAGATGTAGTGATCTATCATTCACTGAATGAACTTGAAGCAAAGCTCATCTATTATCTGGACCATCCGGATCAAAGACGAGTTTATTCAAGCCGGGCACTTGGGAAAAGCCGGTACGATTACTCCTACCTTCAAATGGTCTCCAGACTACTCTACGCCGTTTTCCTCCCCTAAGAATAAATACAACATCAGGAGGTGGCAGCCGTTTGAAGCTTATCGCTTTTCATTTACCCCAATTTCATCAAATTGCCGAAAATGACGCCTGGTGGGGAGAGGGCTTTACCGAGTGGACTAATACAAAAAAAGCAGTTCCATTATACCCGGGACATCTGCAGCCAAGAATTCCGCTGGAAAATTACTATTATAATCTTATGGACTCCTCAGCCCGGCAATGGCAGGCTATGGCGGCCAAATCCTACGGTATCTACGGATTCTGTTATTATCATTATTGGTTTCACGGCAAACAGCTGCTGGAGCAGCCTGTGAAGCAAATACTCAGGAGTGGAGAGCCCGATTTCCCTTTTTGCCTGTCCTGGGCCAACGAGACCTGGACCCGGAAATGGGACGGCGGTGACCGGCACATTTTGATTGAGCAAACCTATGGAGAGGAGGAGGAATGGAGCCAGCATTTTTACGAACTGCTGGATGCCTTCCGCGATCCAAGGTATATCAAACTCAATGGGAGACCCCTATTCCTGATATACAGGCCGAGCAATATCCCCCGATGTCAGGATATGCTGTCATTTTGGAATAAGCTTGCATGTGAGAACGGACTTGAAGGAATGTATTTCGTCCAAACGCTTGGCGGTTTCCCCATCTCCAATCTGGACGGATTTGACGCGAGTGTCGAATTCGAGCCGCACTATACGTTTGCCCATGGCGGATCTAACGCGTTCTGGCGCCGAATAAAAACCGGAGACAAGGAACACCTGGTCATCGACTACGATAATACATGGGAGTTGATTATCAACCGATCCCACCGGAGGGATAGAGGGCAGCCCATTTTCCCTGGAGCCTTTGTATCCTGGGACAACACCCCGCGCCTGGGAGACCGGGGTCAAAGCACGATCGGGGCCTCCCCGCAAAAGTTTGAATGGTACCTGTCCCGACAAATCAAACGAGCCAAAACCTTATACAACAGTGAATTCCTATTCATCAACGCCTGGAACGAATGGGCGGAAGGCGCCTTTTTGGAGCCGGATCAACACTACGGTTTTCAATACTTAGAGGCCGTGAAAAATGCGTTGAACGAAAAATAAGGGCCTGCCTGAGAAGGAGGCCCTTTTCACTTGATCATCTTTAAGTAAAACGTTAAGCTCTCTGAATCCCTAGACTAGGAACTCCCCCGATTACGACGACGAACAGCACATAATCGAGCCCATCCGTTCCTTTGAGCTGCACTCCCGGCTGGTTTGCAGCCCCGGTGGGATAGAAAAGAACGGATTGCGTGCTGCTCCCCCCTCCCGGAACAGTCGGCTGGTTACTGGAAGATATTCTTTGCGCGGCACCCGCTGTCCCGCCGACGAACACATTCCCACCTACACTTGCAGTTCCGCTCACTTGCAAATGACCCAATATGGTTTCACTGCCAGTCACATTTAAATCCTGGACCGTCGCATCCAGGTTGACTTGTAAATTCTGTTGAATTGTCTGATTTCCGGTAACGAGCACATTATCAAAAGTAGGCAACTCTATCATCCCTTTCAACTTGGATGATCTATTGTATGTCCCCGGGACAGGTTTGGTCTGGGATGTCGGTAAATTTGGGTGAAACAAGCTATTCTATTTTTTGTGAAAATCCATGTAATATTCTCAGTTGCTTTCTATCATTTCCATGTAATAAAATGATCTAAAATCATATAGAAAAGGATGCGCAACGGCAATGTCGGTGAACGTACCACGCACACTCAGCAAAAAATCGATTCTATTTTTTTCTTTGATCATGCTCGCGAAAAGTTATTTTGCCTGGTATTACTTGTTCGAGGATGGGCCGACGTGGACCACGTGGCTGAAGGAAATTCCTTGCGTCCTGCTCGTATTTTGCCTGATTGAATGGTTTGCTACGAAACGGAAAATTGCGATTTATATGCTGGTCAATCTATTGATATCCGTTTTGTTCTTCTCACTAATTGTTTATCATAATCATTTTGGAATTATAGCGACCTCCCAAGTACTGGATCAAGTCAAACAAGTCGGAGCCGTCAAAAAGAGTATCTTCTCCGTCCTTCGTCCGGAATATATGCTCATCTTTCTGGACATCGTCATTATCAGCCTGATCATGTTCAGCCGTAAAAAGGCGCAGGATTGGAAGGCTTCCATGTCCCGTCCGAGCAACCGCAAACTCGTCGCGGCCTTATTCTGTGTGTCCGTCGTGATTTGTACGGTGAATATTTTTCCAAACCGGGCCAGCATGAATGAAACGATCAAGGCCGAACAAATGGGGATTCTTAATTACGAAGCCTATTCCTTGCTAACGGATCAGGAGGAAGAACCTATTGAACGATCCGAAATAACTCAATCGGCTATTGATGATTTAAAAGGAATCCACGCTCCGGATCAGCCTAACATGTTTGGGGCGGCCAAAGGAAAAAACCTGATCATCCTGCAAATGGAGTCTTTTCAGAACTTTCTGATTCATCTGTCGATTGACGGTCAGGAGATTACGCCGAATATGAACCGGCTGGCCGACAGCAGCTTCTATTTCCCCCGCTTCTATCAACAGGTCGGACAAGGAAATACTTCGGACGCCGAATTTATGGTAAATACCTCATTCTACGTTCCGCAGGATGGCGCGGCTACACAGATGTACGCTCCTAAAGAGCTTCCCAGCTTGCCCAAACTACTGCAAGCGCAAGGTTATGATACGGCAACCTTCCATACGAATAACGTAGAATTTTGGAACCGCGGCGAACTTTACGACGCATTAGGTTTTGACCGGTATTATGACAAAGCCAACTTTTTTGGCGAAGAGGATACCTTCTTCTATGGGCCGTCAGATGAAGTGCTTTATGAAAAAACCGCGTCAGAGCTGGCTAGACTGGACCAGAGTGAACAGCCGTTCTACTCGCATGTGATCTCTATGTCGGCGCATAATCCGTTCTCCATTCCGGAGGACAAATACAAGATGACGCTCCCCGAAAGATATGAAGGAACGCTGGTCGGCGACTACATTCGGGCACAAAATTATGCGGATTACGCGCTTGGACTCTTTATCGATGAGCTTAAAGCGAACGGGGTCTGGGATAACAGTGTGATCGTGTTGTACGGCGATCACCGGGGGCTGCCGATTTTCTCTCTCGAAGAGGACGACAAAGCCTTACTGGAAGAAATTTTCGGACATGAATATTCGGAACGGGAGCTGATAAACATCCCGCTGCTGATTTCTTCGACGGGCGTGACAACGTCCAGCGTAAAGGAACAAATCGGCGGGCAGGTGGATATCCTGCCAACCGTCTGCAACCTGTTAGGCGTACCTTTAGACAATCATCTCCATTTCGGTCAGGATTTGTTGAATCATACAGCTTATAACTTGCTTCCTGAGCGCTACTATTTGCCGACGGGATCTTTCGTCAACAACGAAGAGCTCTTCCTGTCGGGCAGCGGCTTTGAGGATGGTCAACATCTCCCCTTGAATGGTGTTGATGTCAATGAAGCCAATCCCGTGAAGTCAACGGAGAATGAGTTTAATCGGGCTTTGGAGCTCCTTCAGTTATCCGACAGCTATGTGACGCAGTTGCCTGATCGGGTTGTTGAGGACACGGAATAATTCAATTTATTATTAACATAAAAAGACGCCGAGGTGCTTCGATGCAGCCTTCGGCGTCTTTTCATTCGTTTGACATCCACGATTATAAATACTTGCCCAGTTCGGAAACATATTTCCTGCGGCTGACAAAATAGAATACCACCTGCAGAACAAGGAACAGCGACGCGACCAAGGCCGCTTTTTCCACTAATTGACCTACCAGATTCTGATTGCTAAACAATACATAGAAATAATAAAGACCCAAGCCCACTCCAAAAATACTCGGCAAGAAAAAAGTCACGGCCAATTCTTTGGAGACGATGACGATGATTTCCAACCTTGTTACGCCAATTCTCTTTAAGGAAAGTAAACTTTCTTTATGATCGTCAATATCGGACAGCACTTTGTGATACAATACCACGCCTGAAGCAATCGCGAACAGCGAGCCCAGAAAGATGATAATAAAAAAGATCGTCCCGTTGGTTTCCAGCTGACTCTTTAATTGTTCATCCTTGTAGATCGGTCTTAATGCTTCAAAAGTTGTTCTTTTTCCATCAGTTTGGTACTCATGCTGTTGAGAAGGGCTATTCCAGTAAGATGAATCAAATCCGTTCCGTTCCCTGAGCGCTTGAACCAGCGCCTGAAATCCGGCTTCCCGTATATCCCCTTTAACCAAATGGGCCTTGATTACCTGAGACTCTGCCGCAGCCGCTTTGATTTGTTCGTATACTATATCGTCTACGACGAGCGCATGACCAAAATAAGCATTGGCCGTCTGCACACTATTGATGTACGGTTCCGAAACTACTTTGATGCTTCCGCTCTTATATTCCGTGACAGGATAGCCCTCCAACGCCTTCAGTAAGTCGTCTTTGCTTCCTTTCTCCCGGAGCTCTTCACTGATAAGTTCCGGATCCATGACCGCCAGAACGTTATCCGGAACGGCATATTCCCTGTTCTCCTGATGAACCCTTGCGAATAGGGCTTGGCTTGGCGACAAGCTATAGCTTGTTCCCATATGCCGGTTGTAATTTCCCTCGCTGATGATCGCCGCATGTGTATCCCAAAGTACCCATGACCCGCCATAATCCCGAAACTCGGGAAGCTGTAAAATTTCCAGCGTTTCATTTTGTTCCACCGTGCTTCCTTGTTTCGTAAGGATCGACTTGATCTCCCCGTCATCCATTTGGTTGAAGCGGTTGCTTTCCACGAACATCACATCGAACGGATGGTCCCGATCATTATTTTCGTCGGTCGTGGCATACATCGCATAAGTCATGCCAATAAAAAAAAGAGCACCGGCCATTAGCAAAGATACAATGTACATCGTCGTTTTATAGGACAGGAACCGATGACTCAAATTCGACATCACGATCAGGTTGTTGTTATATGTTTTCTTGAAATGCTTCATAACCGACTTGACCACCGAAATCAGCGTCCCGAAGATCACGTAAGGGGTAACCATGGTCAGGACGATAAGGATGATGATGATTAAAGTAGCCTCGTCGAACAGTTTTCCGAGCATCAATTGCGGCAGAAGAAAAACGGACGCGGCAAACACGAGGATCGCAAGGCTTCCCATGACTACGCTGCTTTTCATTATCTCTCTTTTCTTTGCGGCTTGAAGTACGTCGACTATCGAAATTTTACGGAGATACAGCATGTTGAAGATAAAATTTCCCGAAAATACGATCAGGAAAATGCCGCTGCTTAACAACAGGCTTGACCCGTTCAATTCAAATGAAATCGGCTTGGAAATCAGGATCTGATTCAAACCCATGAAAAAGAGCTTTCCGAATACGCCGCCGGTAACAAGCCCGCTTGCCAACGAGACTGCGAAGATACCTACGTTTTCCAGAAACAGCATCTTGATTAGATTTTTCGTCGTCATCCCCAGCGTAATATACATGCCAAATTCCTTGCTTCGGTATTTCAAAAAAGAAAGATTGCTGTACGTAATGAAGACGAAGGAGAATAACACGACGCCGACCAAGGCAAAGCGGACGATGCCGTAAAGGGTCGTATCTCCCACCTGCCTTAAGACGTCCGGATTGTAGAGCAAACTGCCGAACATGAACAAGATCGCTACGGTAAGGCTGTTTACGAAGTAGAGAGACAGGTACTTTTTGGCATTGTAAAGAAAATTTTTGCGGACGATGGTTGAGAAATTCATGCTCTCCCCCCTCCGATCACGCTCTGCGCCTCCAGGATTTGATCGAAAAATTGTTTCCGGTCTCCGGCCGGCCTGATTTCCATTTCGACGTTACCGTCTTTAATAAAAATGATCCGTTTGCAGAACGACGCGGCGAATGGGTCGTGAGAAACCATCAGGATCGTGCTGCCCCATTGTTCATTCAGTGAGTCTATCGTACTCATCAGCTGATTGGCGGATTTGGAATCCAGATTGCCTGTCGGCTCGTCCGCCAAAACAACCGCAGGTTCATTTACGATCGCACGGGCAGCGGCCACCCTTTGCTTTTGACCGCCGGAAATATGGTAGGGGTATTTGTCCTTCAGATCAAAGATGCCCAAAAACTGCATCAGCGGGGCAAGCTTGTCTTCAATCTCATTCGGGGCCTGTTTGTCCAGAATCAGCGGCAATGCGATGTTCTCCCGCAGCGTCAAACTGTCCAGCAAGTTAAAATCCTGGAAAATGTACCCGATCCGCTCCCTTCTGAACAGCGCCATCCGGTCCTTGGTCAGTTTCGTAATGTCTAGCCCGTCGATAATGACTTCACCGGACGTAGCTTTATCGACACCCGACAAAATGTTCAGCAGCGTAGTTTTTCCGCTTCCGCTTGGCCCCATGATTCCGACAAATTCGCCCTTTTCCACGTTCAGGTTCATTCCGTCGATCGCCGTAACGCCATTGGCCCCTTTATGCCCGTTATAGACTTTGACTAAATGATTTATCGTAATGATGTCCACTTTTGCTCCCCCTCATGGTCTGATATGAGAAGTATAAAAGGAAAGCTCGTCTTCATGAATGCAATTCCCTTTCATAACCTTACATTTTTGCAAGGAAAGAAATAGTGAACATACTCCCCGCTCCCTTATGCGACTCCATGCTAACGCCATGGCCAAGTCTCTGCGCGATATACTTCACCATGTACAGGCCAATCCCGGTAGCGGAGCGATCCTCTCTTCCGTTCCTCCCCGTAAAAAAAGGGTCGAATACCCGCGGCAGCTCCTCCGGGCATATCCCGATCCCGTTATCTTGTACGGTAAGGAGGACGCGATCCCCTTTCACCTCGCTCCTGACGGTCACCAGGCCTTCCCGACGGCTATACTTGACCGCGTTGGACAACACTTGCTCCAGCATATACCCGCACCATTTTTCATCGGTATATACATGCAACGCTTCATCGATTTCCACTTTGGGATAAACCCCTTGATATATAAAATCTTTCTTTCGGGCATTGATGGCCCTCGTGGCGACACGATGCAAGTTTACCCTCTCCGGCAAGTAATCCCGCGAAAAATCATCCAGCCTTAGCACGTTCAAACATTCTTCCAAATTCGCCATCAGTTTGCCGTTCTCTTCCTGAATATCTTCCATGGCTTGTTTCGAACCTTGTTCCGAAGCCAGACCAATAATCGAGACGGAACCTTTCATATTGTGAATCCACTGCGAGAACAATGTGTTTCTTTCTTTAACGGAGCTCTTCAGTTCATAAATCCTGGCATTGTACTGCTCATGGATCTCGTTGATCTTCCCGAATAGAAGCTTGTCCAGCACCTTCGACTCATCAAGCTCCATCTGCGGACTACTCTTGCAGTCCTGAAGTTTGACGCACAATTTGAAATAACCGGTGCCCGAAATCACGAGATAAATGAACAAAATAAAGCAGCTGACAAGAAGCGGATACATGATGTCGTTCACGTCATAGAAAACGTAAGACAAAAATAGGAGGAGCACCGTATTCAAAACGTAAACGAAGATCATTCCTTTTTTTAGGCTCAGAAAATCAGCAAGCATTCGGATCAAAGACATAGCCCACTCCCCGCTTGGTCGATATGACGTTATGAAGTCCGTACTGGCTCAGCTTCTTTTTAATCCGGGTAATATTTACGGTCAACGTATTGTCATCGACAAACACATGTTCATCCCATAACGCTTCCAGCAATTCTTCGCGGGTGACAATCCCTCCCGCTTTTTTCATAAACAGGAGCATTAGACGAAATTCATTCTTGCTCAATTCCATGATCTGTTCTTTATATTGCAGCTTCATGCTGTCTTGCAGCAGTTTGAGCTCTCCGGCCGACTGGCTCTCTTCCGCCCGATGATGGGCGCGCCGGAGCACGGCATGGATCTTCGCCAAGAGGATTCCGATCACAAACGGCTTTGTCACATAATCGTCCGCACCGTACTCCATGCCGCGGATTTGTTCCCCTTCGTCGCTGCGCGCAGAAAGAATGATGATTGGGACGGAAGACTTTTTTCGGATGACCCGCAAATAATAAAAACCGTCAAAGATCGGCAGATTGATATCGAGAAGAATCAGATCCGGTTTACTCTCTTCAACCTGCTCAACAACCTTCCCGAAATCCGAAACCGACTCCACCTCGAAATCATAAGCTTCCAAATAGTCCTTGATATATTTCTGTAGTTTGTGATCATCTTCTATTAACAGTATTTTGTCCATCGTATATGACCAGACTCCAGTCGAATAAGATGATAATATTATAACTTGAAGAATCCGGAAGAACAGTGATCAAAAAAAGTTAAGTCCCATCATTCCCAAAGGGGGAAGTCCGTTGAATCATGCGGCAAATCTCATTTCCATAAGCAGAATGATTCTAGTGATAACCTTGATATTCTTGTTTGAACGTCCCGGATTATTTGCGGTCATTTTTCTCTTATCCGGGTTAAGCGACGTACTTGACGGTGCGGTTGCACGAAAAACGAATACCCAAAGTGAACTGGGCGCCAGACTGGACACCGTAGCGGATCTCATGCTGGTTGCTGTCATTTTGGTATATTTGATCCTTCGGCATGGAACCGAAATTCTGCCATTCGTCCCCTGGGTCATCCTTATAACGCTCGTACGTTGCGTCAACTTGATCATAGCCGCCTGCAAATATCGATCGTTCGCCATTCTACATACTTGGGGGAATAAGCTGGCCGGATTGCTTCTTTTTCTAGGCCCGCCCTTGTTCCTAATATCCCACAACCCGGCTGTGTTTTGGCCTGCGTGCTTTGTCGGAATACTTTCCGCGGTGGAAGAAACCGCGGTTCATATAACATCCTCCCAGCTTAACGTAAATAGACGAAGTATTTTTATGAAGGATTAGAATCGTACTCCCGCCTTCTACAAGCGATCCTGCAATATCATTCAAGAACGTTCTTTGTCCCTATATTATAATTAGCACTATCCATCAGCAGAAAAGAAGGTGCAGAAAATTGACTCATGAAGTTCGAACGGTCGTCTTCGATGAAGATTTGAAGATAGAAGCCTACCAATTTGAAGGGATCATGCAGAAATTCCCGAATCATTTTCATGAATATTACGTCATTGGTTTTATTGAACAAGGCAAAAGATTTTTGACCTGCAACAACGAAGAGTATACTTTGAACAGCGGGGATATCGTTATTTTTAATCCTCAGGATCCCCATGCCTGCGAACAAATTGACGGGAGAACCCTGGATTACCGCTGCATCAATATTCAGCCCGAAGTGATGAGCCAGTATGTTCAGGAAATTACCGGACAGTCCTATATGCCCCGTTTTAAACAAACCGTTCTCTACCAGAGCGATCTTGCTGTTTCCCTGCACGAACTCCATCAGATGATTTTGGAAGGACAAACCGATTTTCAAAAAGAAGAATTGCTGCTCTTTCTCATGGAACAGCTTCTTAGGGATTATTCGGCTACCGCTTCACCAAGTCATGCCGAGGAACTGTCTGCCGAGATCAAAATAATCTGCGAATATATGGAATCGCATTATGCGGAGAATATTACCTTAAATCACCTTATAGAACTCACCGGGCTAAGCAAATTTCGTTTGCTGCGTTTATTTACGAAGGAGAAGGGCATCTCCCCATATCGCTACCTGGAAACGATTCGGATCAATCAGGCGAAACGGCTGTTGGAGCATGGTATCCTGCCTGTTGAGGTAGCCTTCCAAACCGGGTTTAGCGACCAAAGCCATTTTACGAATTTCTTCAAAAAATTGATCGGCTTAACCCCCAAGCAATATATGGGCATATTCAAGCAAACGCGACAGATCAGGACCGAGGAGATATTGCGATGACGGAGCAACCGAAATTCACGACGGGACATTTGCTGGCGCTAGTTACGATTGTCATCTGGGGAACTACCTTTATTTCCACCAAAATCCTGCTCATTGACTTTGCCCCTATCGAAATATTGTTTTACCGCTTTCTCATTGGATATGTCGTCTTGCTTCTGATCTATTCGCGGCCTATCCGGACGGCATCGTTTAAAGAAGAACTGTTGTTTATCGGGGCGGGGCTATGCGGGGTCACTCTGTATTTTTTGTTCGAAAATATCGCGCTTGTGTATACGCTAGCTTCCAACGTGGGCGTGATTGTTTCGATTGCCCCCTTCGTAACAGCGGTAATAGCGCATTTCCTTCTGGAAGAAGAGAAGTTAAACGCTACCTTTATTGCAGGTTTCTTGATGGCTCTGACAGGCATTGTCTTAATCGGATTGAACGGCAGCTTGCTATTAAAGCTTAATCCGGTCGGAGACCTGCTTGCGCTGCTGGCCACCGTCGTTTGGGGATTTTATTCCGTATTGATGAAAAAAATCAGTGCGCTGAAAGTTCACACCATCGGGGCTACCCGCAAAGTTTTTTTCTATGGACTGATCGGGATGATGCCCGTCGTACTGATGACTGAATTCCATTTCGAATTGGACCGCTTCGGCAATATTACAAATTTGACTAACCTGCTTTTCCTGGGTCTCGGCGCTTCCGCCATGTGCTTTGTCTCTTGGAATCGGGCCGTAGCCATTTTAGGAGCGGTAAAAACAAGCATATACATCTACATCGTGCCTGTAATTACTGTAGCCGCCTCCGCCTTGATCCTGAATGAAAAATTAACCTTGGCTACCTTGGCAGGAACCTGCTTGACGCTAGCCGGCTCCTACCTTTCCGAACGCAAGCCAAAAAGCGATTTTCAAAGACAGGAATAAAACTATGCTTACAACGTCTTCACCATATAAGCATAAGTATGATGGTGAATAACGATGTCTTTCTTGTGCCGAAAACCGAGCCGCTCGTAAAGCTTGCGCGCTTTAACGTTATCTTCTTCAACATTCAGGGATACGGTTCGGTAGCCCTGCTCCTTTGCGAGCTGAATCGACGCCTCCAGCAGCTCGGTCCCAAAACCACGGCCGCCGAATTCCGGACTGACGCTAACCGTATCAATATAATAATCGTCGGGGTCCGCTTCGTTATCCAAGGTTGCGGGTGCTCCTCCATTACTGTTCTCCAGGTGTTTCAGAATCGGCGCGTCAAGTGCCGGAGCGTCTTTGCCGTGATAAGCAACTACAATGCCTACCGGCTGCTCCCCGACTGTCTTGATCAGACAGTTTCGGTAGCTTAACCGGTTGATTTCCTCGCAGAAATACTTCTCCATTTGCTCCAAAACCTTGGACTTGTCGGATTCTGCCGTCAATGCATTTGCGATATCATGGATCGCGTCAACCATAAGCACCGCAGCTTGACTGCGGTCCTCCTTTTTTGCCGGTCTAATCATGTTGAATTGCACTTCCTTTGCCTTATTCGTTATCTGTTTCTTTAATCAGCGGCACAAAGCGCGCATTTACCTGCCGGGCGAGCTCTCCAGGATCCAGCTCCATCTGGGTGCCGATTCTTCCCGCGCTTACCGCCATTTTGTCCAAGCCTTCCGCGCTCGCGTCCAGGAAAGTGGGATAGAGCTTTTTCATCCCGACCGGCGAACAGCCGCCGCGAACGTAACCGGTCCATTTCAACAGCTCTTTTACAGGCAGCATCTCCACTTTTTTCTCGCCGGCGGCTTTGGCCGCTTTTTTCAAATCCAGCTCCTCCGCTACCGGGATGACGAACACATAGATCTGGTTTCCCTGATGCGCAACGAGCGTCTTGAATACGGAACCGGGGGGGCGGCCGATTTTCTCCGCCACAGCCGTGCCGTGGATTTCCCCGTCCCCGGGATCATATCCAAGAATACCGTAAAGAACGCCGGACTTGTCCAATATTCGCATGGCATTCGTTTTGCTCTCCGCCAATGTAACTCCTCCCTTTTAAACCGACCATCCCGTCTTGGCAAATTCATAAAAAGCTAACGCCTCATCCCAAGAGCCGAAACCCGCCTGCGCCAGTTTGTCGCTGCCGCCGCCTTTACCGTTATAGCCGCTGAGATGCTCTTTGAAAAATGCTCCGCAAGAAAATCCTCCATCGCCGCCGTAGGCCATTAAGACTTTATTGTCACCACCGGCTGCGAATAACACGGAAACTTTGCTTTCAGCGGCTAGCCTGGTCGCCAGGTTTTGCAAATCCTTCAGGCTGCGATCTTCAAACACTTGCGCAATAAGGCCGCCTTTCGACTGGGATAGAAGCTCTTTCACTACAAACTCGTCATTCTTCTCCCTTTGGGCGTTCAGTTCCCATTGAAGCTGCTTGTGCTCCTGCTCCCATTTGTCCAAACGATCCAAAATTCCATCTTTCCCGGTATTGAATTTCTGCGCCAACGCCGTTAAAATCCGCTGACTCTCGTTAAATTCCTGAAAGGCCCGGTATCCGCACAAGAAATAGATCCGTGTATTCCCCTTTTGGCGTTCCGCCTTCAACAGCTTGATCATGCCGATCTCTCCTGTAGAAGATACATGGGTTCCGCCGCAGGCGTTATACTCCACACCTTTTATTTCAACGATTCGTATATCGCCGGTTACTTTCGGTTGTTTTACTAACGGCAGCCTTGCCGCTACCTCATCCGTTACAAAGTAGCTTGTGATTTCATGATTGAGATAAATATGACGATTTACTTCCTTTTCGAGAAGAACAAGCCGCTCCGATGACAGCTCCGGGAGCTCTACATCGATGGTGGCATAATCCACTCCAAGATGAAAGCTCAACGTTTGGGCCCCCAGCGTATCAAGGCAAGTCGCCGAAAGCACATGCTGGCCGCTGTGCTGCTGCATATGGTCAAATCTCCGGTCCCAATTCAACCGGCATACGACCGATGTTTCCTCAGGCAGGCTCTCGATCTTATGCCAGATGGTCTCGTCTTCCTTAGACACGTCCAGCACGGGAATGCCCCCGATAGTCCCTTCATCGCAGGGTTGTCCTCCCCCATGCGGATAAAAAGCCGTCTCTTCCAGAGTTAAGTATATCCCGTCTTCTTTTTCTGAAACCGTCTGGATGACGGTTTGCCATTCGGTTAAATAGGCTGAGTCGTAATACAGTAGATTTGTCATTGAGCCTTTCTCCTTTATTATGATACTTTCATTGTATAACGATTAAGCGAGGTGCGCTGTAGATGTTTTTTAAAGAAACCCTGAACGGGATTACTTCCTGGGGAAATATATTTACTTCCACTGAAGCTTTTGCCCCATTGGCAAAGGCCATATTCCAAAAAGAAGGCCTGACGGTAAAGGAAGAGATTCAAAACCTGACTCCGGGGACCAACGCGGTATTCAAAGCGGACCGGCTGGTCATCAAAATTTATGCGCCTAGGGAGAGCGGGTTCCATACGGAACAAGATTATTATACCGAACTTTCCGTAATGAAGTTCGCCATGGAACAAGGGATCTCTGTTCCCCGTATTATTGCGTACGGCGAGTTGGAGGATAAATATTTGTTCCGCTATATTGTTATGGATTACGTAGTCGCCAATGTGCCTTTGGAAACCGTACTGTCTTTTCCTGAGGCGGACAAGAAGCAATTTCTGATGCGGTTATCCGAGATCACGTCGCGCTTAAATCAACCTTTTGATCATTTGCCGCCCCAACCCGATTTAAGGAACCATCCCTATCGCACCGAACGTATGAATGGATTACATCCCTCGTTGATTCAAGAGTTGGAGATTCGTGCTTCTGAACGTAATTATTCCGGTAAAGTGCTGGTTCACGGGGATATTACAAGGGATAACGTATTGCTGGATTCTCAAGGAACACTTACCTTGATTGACTTTGCGGACTGTATGATCGCTCCTGAAGATTATGAACTGCCTGCGATAATTTTTGAGCTCTTTTTAGGGGACGCGGAACTGGTCTCAGCATTTCTTGAAATTAAGGGTGCCGATAAAGAGGAATTTCTGGAGGAATTGCTTAACGGTTTATCCATCCACTTATTTTGCGGGAATATATTGAAAGATAATCTAAATAGGCTAGGTATTCCGTTCACTTCCGTAAAAAATATGGACGAGTTGAAGCTGCTTCTTCAAATGCAATTATTTAATAGTAAATAAATAATCAAAACCCCCTGAATCTCTTCAGGGGTTTTTGCATTAGCCTTTAATTGCGCCATCGATCATCCCGGCAATCAATTGCTTTTGGAAGATCAGAACGATGATCAGCAGCGGAAGTACGCTGATTACGGAACCGGCCATAATGAGATGGTATGGCGTATTATTGCTGTCCTCAAGCGCTTTAAGTGCTACGGACAAGGTCATATTTTCCTGGGATCTCAAAATGACGGATGGCCACAGGAAGTTATTCCATTGCTTTACGAACAGGATAATACCCAGACCGGCGAAACCGGATCTCAGATTCGGCAGCACGATCTTGCGGAAAATTTTGAATTCGTTGCAACCGTCGATCCGGGCGGCCTCCATCATCTCATCGGGAAGCGACATGCAGTACTGGCGCATGAAGAAAATCCCGAAAGCGTTGGCCAAATCCGGCAGAATCACGCCCCAAATGTTATCGATAAGATGCATGTTCTTATAGATCGAGAACAAAGGCACCATGGTTGCTTCATGCGGGATCATGAGCGATGCCAGCACGAGTACGAACAAGAATTGTTTACCTTTAAACTTGTATTTGGCAAAAGCAAATCCGGCCAAGCTGCAGAAGATTAACGCGATTAATGTAGAAGTCGTGGATAACAAGAAGCTGTTCCAGGTAATGATTCCGAATTTCCGTTCCACGAACAGTTCCCTGAAATTTTCCCAATGCAGCGTCGACGGAATCCAGATCGGCGGATTCACGAAGATCTCGCTGATGTCTTTCAACGATGAACTGAACAGCCAGAACAACGGGAACAAGGTTAGCAGGGAGACAATCGCCATTAATACAAAAGCCAATGACGAGGACCAGATGTGTTTGCTGCCGGAAGTGCCGGCAGCTTTTAATTTTAGTGTTTTTTCCATAGTATCCTCCCGCCTACTCTTTATCGTCGAAGATACGCATTTGCAACAAAGAGATAACCATCATGAGAATAAAGAAGCAGACGGCGATGGAAGATGCGTAACCGAAATTGAAGTTTTGGAAGCTTTCTCTATACAGCATGAGTACCGGAGTCAAGGTCGAGTTCAACGGCCCGCCCTGGGTCAGAATGAACGGCTCGGTAAAGAGCGAGAACGTTCCGATCGTGGAGAGCACCGTACAGAACAACAGCATCTTTTTGACTAACGGAATCGTAATGAAGAAGAAGCTTTTGATTTTCGTAGCTCCGTCAACGTAAGCGGCTTCATATAAATCCTTCGAAATGTTCTGCAGTCCGGTAAGAAGCAGCAGCATGTTATAACCAAGCCAGCGGTACAGCACCATCATGGCAACGGAGAACCGCGCCCACCAAGGCGATTCCAGCCAAGGAATCGGATTGTCGATCAGGCCGATGCTTCTAAGCACGCTATTGACCAGGCCGTCCTGGGTGTTCAACAACAGGATGAAGACGAAGGAAACGGCAACGACGGAGACGAAATTGGGAACAAACAGCGCCATCCGGAAAAAGCCCTTGCCTACCATCCAGTTGGAATTCAACATAGACGCCAGAATCAGTCCCACAAACAACATGATCGGAACATACATCAAAAAGATCAGCGTACTGTTCCACAGGGATAACCAGAAGTCATTGTCGCTAAACAACTGAATATAATTTTCGAACCCGATAAATAGCTTCTCACCGGAGCCGTTCCAATCCGTAAAGCTGATATAGATCGAATACAGAATCGGATATAACGAGAAGACGAAGAACAAGATGAAATAGGGTGATATGTAGATGTAAGGAGCAACCAACATCTGCTTGTTTAACTTGGATGCTTTCATATCATTCCCTCCAATCCTATCAAGATGAGTTTAATTTCTCTTTGTTTTGCTGCGGAGCTCATCCGCCATGTCTTTCAGGGCTTTCTCCGAGCTGACTTTGTTCAGGAAGACCTTTGCCCACACATCGGTCATCAGCTTGTTGGCCATTGGGAAGTCCGATGTATACGCAAGCGGATAGGTGTTGGCAAGCGACTCGGCATATACTTTGCGGATCGGCTCTTTGTTGAAATATTCGGACGGATCCTCAAGAGACGCGTTATCGCTCAACAGCATCGCCGGGAACAATCCGGCTTCAGTCATCATTTTAACTTGGGACTCTTCGCTTCCCAGCATGAATTCAATGAACTGCCATGCCTCTTCCGGATGCTTGGAGTTCTTGTTGATCGCAAGGTTCGCTCCGCCCTGGTTCGCACCCGTATACTTATCATCCTTGGACCATTTCGGCATCAAAGTTACAGACCATTTGCCTTTATCCGCCGGGGAATATTGGTTTTCAATGATCGCATCGTGCCAGGAACCGCCTACAACGGTAGCGATTTTTCCGTCACGGATCGCATTTCCCCATGGATCGGTGTTTGCGCGGGCATCGAAAACGAGTCCTTCATTTTGCATTTTGATCAGGAAATCAGCACTTTCCTTGATTTCCGGCGAATCGACGGCGACATTGCCTTCATCGTCGAAGTACCACAGTCCGCGCTGCCACATCATCGACTCGAACATCCGGTTGCTGGAGTTCGTCTTGGAATCCCCGTACATCATCGCTCCCGTTTTTTCCTTGATCAATTTAGCAGCCTCGTAATAGTCGTCCCAAGTTTGAATCTCTTGGGCTACATCCGCAGGATCGGTTGGCAAGCCAGCCTGAGCGAACAAATCGTTGCGGTAGAACATTACGACCGGACCGCTATCCCACGGCATGGCGTACACTTTGTCGTCCTTCGTCGCATCTTCCCATTTATAGGCACTCATTTTGTCCTTGTAGGGAGCCACGCGATCGGTAATATCAAGCAAAGAATCGATTTGAACGATCTGGGACATATTGGTCGATTCCACGGTTATAATGTCCGGAACCGCATCTCCGGTACTCGAAGTAATCAAGTATTTGGAATACAAATCCGTTGATTTCATCGTCTGGAATTCGACTTCGATGTTCGGATACTTGGCCTTGAAGGCGTCCATATTCAAATCCAGTCCGTCCTTCGCAGTCTCCCAAATCCAGACCACCAATTTCACCTTTTCGTTGCCTGTAGCCGGATCTTTGGAATCAGCCTTTTTGTTGTCCGAGGAGCAGGCTGCCGTCAGCAAAGAAACCAGCAGACAAGTGATGAGTACGTACAATATCCGTTTTCTTTTCACGAATGATAACCCCCTGTGTCAATAAGATCGTTTGTTTACATGGTTTATAATAAATCTCTTGAAAAGGCTTTCACACCGACAGATGTTTGATTTAAGTGTCATCTTTTCCGATAAATAAAAAAATGCCCGGCCAAGCCAGGCGGCAGTGTCTATTTGTTTGATAAATCCGTCATTTTGTTTGCAGACGGTATTGCCCTGGCGTTATCTCCGCCTGTTTTTTGAACCATTTGGAAAAATACTTCACGTCTTGAATACCGATTTTTTCAGCAACCTCTTCGGTACGGATCGAAGCCACACTGAGTAACTCCTTCGCCCGTCTCAGCTTGCGCTCCGAAATAAAAGAAATGATGCTGCAGCCGGTCGCTTCCTTAAAAATCGTGCTGAAATAACTGCGGCTGACGCCGATCACCGCAGCGACATCCGCCGCCCGGATATCCTGATCCAGATGTTCGTCGATGAAATCGATGGCCTGAATGATATCTTCCTTGTGCGCCGTGCTAAACAATCGGGTGCTTTGTTCCACCTGACGGATCCGATGCAGCCGACTTAAGGCGTCCAGCCAACCTTCTGCGCTTGTAATGGGTTTGCTTTGACGCCATTCCAAATCGCGTTCGTTGATTTTCAATTCAACCAGCTTGGATAAGACCTTGTCCGCAAGGTCCCTGCTGCAAGCAAGAAACGCGGAACCGTCGCCGAACTCAAGCAATTTCAGTTGACCAGGATAAGCGAGCGATAAATCCTCCCATCGTTTCAGTTGCGCTTCCGGCGAACTGTCACTCCCGGAGGACTGATAAATATGAATGAGAAACGAAGAAGACAGCATCCACTTCCAATCACTCCGAACTTGCTTCAGCAAAAGATCCCTGGCTGAATAACTTTGCTTGTCCAGCCATTCATTTAAGATCTCCTTCGTTCGATCCGGCGATTTCGCTTCCGGTTTCGGAGCGTCCTGATGGTTCAACATGGTTTCCTTATACTTCTGATAAATGAGATCCAGGGATTCATGGATATGATCGTCGTCCATATCGGTCTTGACGATATAATCGTGAATGTTTAATTGAATGCCGAGCCTCGCGTAGTTAAAATCCCGATGGCAGCTCAGGAACAGGATCGAGGTGTCAGGAGATTCTTTTCTGATGTTTTGCGCCAGTTCGATCCCGCTCATTTCCGGCATGACGATATCCGTAATCACCAGGTGAGGACGATGCTCCAGAAATTTTTGCCAGCCGATCCTTCCGTTCGGAGCGTCATCGCATACGGTCATTTGATGCCGTTCCCAATCGATGGTCATTCGAAGTCCTTTTCTCACCAGCTGTTCATCATCCACAATCAATACTTTGATAGGGAATTGGTTTCCGTTGTCTTTGGCCATATCAATGTCACCTTCGTTCCTTGATTTCTGATTGATTCTATGGATAATCCGTAAGCATCTCCGTAGTGGAGCTTAAACCGTTCATCGACATTACGCAGGCCTAATCCGCCCCGTTTCCCGGGCACTTTCTGCCCGGAACCGATGTATTCCATATGTTCAGGCGTAACGCCTACGCCATCGTCTTCCAGGATCATGTACAAAATATTCTTTTCCTCAAAAATCCTCATTTCGATATGGCCCTGCCCGTCCTGAAAACCGTGGAAAAATATATTTTCCAGCAAAGGCTGCAATACCATGCGCGGAATCAGGCAGTCTTCAAGCTCGGGCTGAACCTCCAACCGGAAGGTAAAAGTATCCTCATAGCGGTACCGCTGAATCTCGATGAAATGCTTGGCGATGTCGAGCTCCTTCTGTAAAGGAAGAAGAGTTTGCTTGAAATTCAAACTTCCGTCCAGCACCACGATCAGATGCTGCAGCATTTTTTGGATGTCCGGCTGCCTGGCCAGTTTGGCTTTCCATTGAATCGAATTTAACGTATTGAACAGAAGATGCGGGTTGATTTGATAGTGCAAACTTTTCAATTCGGCGTCGCTCTTCAATTTTTCGGTCCTGCTGATCTCATGAACCAGTTCTACGAGCTGTTCCGTCATTTTGTTAAACGATTCGCTTAGAAAACCAAGCTCGTCCGAAGACATGACCGGCGTGCGGATCAACAGATCGCCTTCGCCGAAACGGCGCATGGAATGGGCCAATTTTTTGATAGGCATCGTAAAGCGGATCGAATAGAAGCTGGCCATAATGACTCCGAGCAGGATGGCTAACGCGGCAATAAAAGCCGAATACCGCAAAATTACAGACGAGGACTCGTAAAAAGTGTCATAAGGAACTCTTGCTTCCACCACCCAGCCTTCCGTAACAAGTACCCTCGACCAAACTTTATCGTCCTCCCGACTCACAAAGTCCGACGTCGTATGCAACAGAACTTCACCGGATGCATCGGTAATCTGAAGATGAGACTTGGTGTCCTTTTCGAACCATTTTATCAGCCCCAGAACTGTATCCGCTTTCATGTCGATCAATAATCGGCTTCCTTCCGGTAGCCCGAAGGACCTGTTTAACGGAACCACCATGCTGATCATATACTCGTTCCCGGGAGTCGAGTAATAGTCCGGGATATGAATCAATACATGCTTATTGTTATATTTCGAAATATCGGACCAGAATGAGGATGATTCCAGACTTTCCGCGTTAATGAGGTTGTTTCCGATCACTCTGCCCGAAGGCGTAATTACCGCCACTTTGAAAATATTCGTGCTCTCCAGGGACGTGATGTAATTCTGAAAATCCCTTTCCTCCACGTATTGCTCGTAAGTGGTCGGGACTTCATCTCCTACGATGATTGAAGAAGCGATTAAATAGGACAAAATGTTGCCGGTCATGTCATCCATTTGCTTGAGATTGCCGTCAACATGCAATTTTAGTTGATCCACTGCATAAATTACGTAGCTGCCGAATTGGGAATTGACGACCTTGGACGACTGATGAAAAGAAAAATAACCTAACGCCCCTACCGGCAGCGTGGCCACGATGAAGAAAGCCAGCATTAGCTTTGTTCTGACGGTGCCGGCTTTTCTGATGCGCGAAACCATCCTCTCAATAATATGCTTCATGTTATACCTCTTCTGACTTCGATTAAGAGAGTTAGTTACTAGGAACTGAATTCTTCACAGTATATCAAAACAGTAATGAAATTTGAAGAAATGGTGCCCCTAAAATCTCGCAATGAGGGAGCACCATTATATGGTAATATCTAGTCTTCTTTAAATATAGGCATGATGTTCAGCTCGAAGGTGAACTGCTTCTCATCCAGCCGGTAAGCATCCAGTAATTCCGGTCCGCAAGAATTGGAACCTACGCCGCTCATCTTGTAATCCAGATGGAGTATCGTTTCATCCCGGCGGACAAGCTCGTAATCATGCTGTGCCAAGGTTAAATCCTCCGGCGTATAATGACTGGCATTGAACGAGAACGGCCGATTGCTCGTGAATTTCAAACCCATGCCCTGCTCGTTCGTTGCGATAACCCAATCGGTGTTATCATGCGAGCCGTTTTCCTGTGGCATGATGTAAGGCGTAAACAACTCGTCCACCGTTGTCAGGTATTTGCCCTTGAGCGTGCTTTGGCTTTTATCTATATAACTCTCATGAGGGCCGTTTCCGAAATACTCCACTTCCTCGGTACCCGCCGGCATCGCAACCTGCAGCCCGAACCGGGGCAGGAACAACAGATCTTCGCGCACGGTAACTTCCGTCTTCAGCGTGATTTCCCCGTTGCCGGTTACCCGCCAGTAGGCTACGCCGTGCAATAACGGCGGTTTGATATATCCACCAAGGGAATAAGCTACCCTAATTTGTATGGAGTTCTCTTCCCGCTCGGTCACAACCGCTTCATAAATATGAGGCAGCGCGCGGTCATAACCCTCTTCCATCCACTGCCGTTTCACTTTACGGTCATTGTCCGTCGGAGCTCTCCAAATATTGAAGCCCAAAGGTTTGCCGATCATTTCAACCCCGTGCCTCGTAATGGAGGTAAAGCTTCCCTTATAGAGATCAAATACATGGAGGAAATCGAACCCATCGATCGTGAGCAAATCATTCTCTTCCGTAATCCGTAGTGGTTGACCATCAATTGCGGATTTGGCTTCAGCGGCTTTCCGGATTTTCACCGGCAGTCTGAATTGTTCGGAAATCACTTCGTGTCCGACCTCGGACCAGAGCGTTTTTTCCCGCAAGCGGAAAGTCACGGTGAGGTAAAAGGCTTGCTCCGAAAATTCCGGTAAATCATAATCTAGCTTCACTAGCTGCAACGTGTGCGGCTCAACTCCGCTTACCAACGTTTGACCCTGACTGTACAGCTCCCCTTCTTTTTCAATCGTCCAATGTAACGTAAGATGACCGAGGTCCACAAAGTCATACAGATTGGTTATCCGGAGGGACCCGGCAGCCAGATCGTCTGCTTCTACCCTGATTGGAGCGATCACTTTCTTGAGTTCCAGCAATCCCGGATGAGGAACCCGGTCGGGAGATACAAGTCCGTCGATACAGAAATTGCCGTCATTCGGCTGATCTCCGAAATCTCCCCCATACGCATAATACGGTTTTCCTTGAGCGTTCTTCGTCAGGATGCCATGATCGCTCCATTCCCAGACGCAGCCGCCCATCAGCTTGGGATACTTATAAATGACGTCCCAGTAATCCTTTAAATCCCCTGGTCCGTTACCCATCGCATGACTGTACTCGCACATAAACATAGGTTTGGTGCTGTTCTCATCCTTCGCGTAAGCTTCTATGTAAGCCGGCGAGGAGTACATCCGGCTTTCCATGTCCAGCACTTCCGTATCCGGGCTTCCCAGGTGACGGGGATCGGAGCCTTCGTAATGAACCGGCCGGGAAGCGTCCCTGGACTTGGTCCATCTCGCCATTGCCATATGATTCACGTCGTAGCCGGATTCGTTCCCCATCGACCAGATAATGACCGAAGGATGGTTTTTGTCACGCTCCACCATGCGTACGGCGCGTTCGACGAAGACATGCTCCCATTCCGGAAGGCGGGTCAGCATATTGAAATTCCCTATCGCATGAAACACCCCGTGGCATTCGAGGTCCGCTTCATCAATGACGTAAAAACCGAACTGATTGCACAGCTCCAGAAAACGCGGATCATTCGGGTAGTGGGACGCCCGGATCGTATTGATATTGTGCAGCTTCATGAGCTTCAGGTCCTTGATCATATGATTGATCGGAACCGTCTGACCAAGTACGGGGTGGGAATCATGCCGGTTGACCCCTTTTAGCTTGACGGCCGTTCCATTAATCATGAAGACCCCGTCAACGATTTCAACCTTCCTGAATCCGACCTCAAAGTGCAAAACCTCATCTGCGGCCGTAATGTAAAGATGATATAAATATGGCGTCTCGGCACTCCACAGGTTGGGTTGATCTATTTGAAGGGCTACGCTTCCTTCTCCGACAACGGTTACGGATTCCGCATGCAGCAGCACACCGTCCGCATCGGTAAGCTCGATCCTGGCATCCGCTTGACCGGTGGCCGTAAGTTCGCAAGTAACCGTTCCGGTCCCGAAGTCCGGATCCAGCTCCACACGGTTGAACACATCTACGATATGCTCGGGGCTGCGGGCCAGCAAATACACATCCCGGAATATGCCCGAGAATCTCCACAGATCCTGATCTTCAATATAGGAGCCGTCGCACCATTTCAACACCATAACTGCAATTTTATTGCTACCTGTATGAACGTAAGGGGAAATATCGAATTCGGCCGGCACGCGGCTGCCTTGGCTATAGCCGACCCAAATGCCGTTTACCCATAAATAAAAGCAAGAGTTTACGCCTTCAAAAACGATATATTTGCTTTTGTCTTCCCATGCGCCGGAGATATTGAACTCACGAACATACAAACCGGCGGGATTGTCGTTCGGCACAAACGGCGGATCGCAAGGAAACGGGTAATTGACATTCGTATAATGGAGCTGGTCGTATCCATTGACCTGCCAACAGGAAGGAACGATCAAGTCGTCCCAATCACTGACATCGGCATCGATCCGGTAGAAGGCATCGTCGACTTGCCGGACGGACTCCTTGTATTTGAACTTCCAGTTCCCGTTCAATGTCCGATAATAAGGGGAAGCCCCCCGCTTTTGTTTGCGGGAAGATTTCGCATCTTCATAAGGAATATAGTAAGCCCTGGGAGCTTCACGGTTTTTCTCTAGTACGCTCAGATCTTCCCAGTATTTTGGAATCTGGATCATTTTGGTTCTCCCCTCCAAGAAAGTACTTTGAATGGTTTAATTGTATATGAAATGAAAGGGCTCTCAAACCGACTCTTGTTCGATTACGGAGTCATTTTGTTCGATTCCGTGCAGGGTGCCTCTTACCATTCCGCTACCGATCCGTCCTGGTGTCTCCAAACCGGGTTTCTCCACCGGTGTGGCGCTTCTTTCGCCATTTTGATCACATACTCTTCATTGACGGTAATGCCCAGTCCGGGCCCTTGAGGAATTTTTACGAACCCGTCGTCATAGGAGAACACGCCGGGATCCACGATATAATCCAGCAAGTCGTTACCCGCATTGTAATGTATCCCCAGACTCTGTTCCTGAATGACCGCATTGTGCGCCGTCGCATCTACCTGCAGGCAGGCAGCAAGGGCAATAGGTCCCAACGGGCAATGCGGTGCGACGGCAACGTCGTAAGCTTCCGCCATGGCAAAGATTTTCTTGCACTCCGTAATCCCGCCAGCATGCGACAAATCCGGCTGAATGATATCGACATATCCGTCTTGCAACAGCGTTTTAAAATCCCAGCGGGAGAACATTCTCTCCCCGGTAGCGATCGGAGTGCTGGTGTGATTGGCGATTTCGCGAAGCGCTTCGTTGTTCTCCGGAAGCACTGGTTCTTCGATGAACATGAGCCGGTAAGGCTCCAGCGCTTTTGCCAATACTTTGGCCATTGGCTTATGGACGCGTCCGTGAAAATCGACGCCGATCCCGAAATCCGGCCCAGTCGCCGTCCGAATGGCAGCAACCCTCTCCACGACCTGATCCACTTTGGAATAGCTGTCGATATACTGCAATTCTTCGGTAGCATTCATTTTGATCGCCGTAAAACCTGCGTTCTGTTTGTCCAAGGCTGCTAGACCCACATCAGTCGGACGATCCCCGCCGATCCACGAGTAAACGCGCATGGAATCCCGGCAAGCGCCACCTAACAATTGATGGATGGGCGCATTAAACGCCTTTCCTTTGATATCCCATAAAGCCTGGTCGATCCCGGCGATCGCGCTCATCAGGATGGGTCCCCCCCGGTAAAATCCGCTCCGGTACATGACCTGCCAATGATCTTCGATACGCAGCGGATCTTTGCCGATCAGATAATCCATTAATTCGTCGACCGCAGCCTGCACCGTATGTGCTTTTCCTTCAATTACAGGCTCTCCCCAGCCCACAATGCCCTCATCGGTTTCGATCTTCAAAAACAGCCAACGCGGCGGTACGATATAAGTGCTAAACTTTGTAATTTTCACGGTTGATTTCTCCTATTCTCTTGCTTGATGAATCGCTTGAATGAACTGCTCTGCACGCTTGGTGATATCGTCATACTGTTCTTCTTCCATAGATTTCTTGTCGAGCAGCGAGCTGCCCAACCCTACCGCAACTGCGCCCGCCTGAATGAACTGTGCCACATTGTCCAATGTGACCCCGCCCGTCGGCATCATCGGAATATGGCCAAGCGGCGCCGAAAGTTCCTTGATATAATTGACGCCAAGCGAAGACCCCGGGAAAATCTTGAGCAGGTCCGCACCCAACCGGTACCCCTTCACGACCTCGGTCGGTGTCATCACGCCCGGAATGGAAATCACATCATGGCGGATCGTGGCTTTTATCGTTTCTTCATCCAAAATAGGTGAAAAAATAAATTGCGCGCCGGCTTCAATCGCCTTCTCGGCGGTTTCGGCGTCCAGAACGGTGCCTGCACCTACCAAGACCTCTTCCCCGTATCTTTCATTTAACAAAGAGATCAGTTCAAATGCCCTGTCGCTATCCACCGTGATCTCCAGCGCTTTGACTCCGCCCGCAACAAGCGCGTCCGTAATGCGGACTGCCCTTTCATAAGGAGGTCTGCGCACAACGGCAACAACGCCGGATTCCTTAAGCAGCCTTAACTTCTCTTGTTTATTCATTTCGTCACCCCTTAACGTTGAACGTTTTGATAACCGGTTTGCCCGGACAACATCGCTTGAAGCTCTTCTTCATTGGGAAGACCTTCGGTGTCGCCATGAACCCCAACAACGATAGCTCCCACGGCGTTCGCTCTTGTAACGGAATTTGCCAAAGTGTCATTACGCAGCAGTCCGCTAATAAATCCGGCAGCGAACCCGTCGCCGGCTCCCACGGGATCGATCTCCTGAACGGGAATGGCCGGCACATGTCCTCTCTCCGTCAGTGACTGATAATACGCTCCATCCTTGCCCAGCTTTACGACAACCGCCTTAGATCCAAGCTTAAGAAAAAACTCGGCAATTTCCTTCGCTCGAGGCCGTCCTGTCAGGAACTCGCCTTCGTCCAATCCGGGAAGGATGTAGTCGGCCCTAGCCGCCAGTTCTAGCAGTCTGGATTTCGCCGTATCGCGATCCCACAGCTTCCACCTGATATTGGGATCGAACACAATGCTCACCTGATTGCGCTTGGCAACATCCATCGCATGCTTCGTCAGCTCAAAACAGCTTTTGCTCAGAGCCGGAGTGATCCCGGTAACATGCAAAATTTTTGCCTGGGTAAGGTAGGATTCATCCAAATCCTCTTTAGTCATCAAACTGGCGGCAGACCCTTGGCGATAATAGTAAACCTTCGTTTTTCCGCCGCGTCCGCGCTCTTTGAAGAACACGGCCGTCGGGGCGGCGTCGGTATATGTACAACGCGACGTATCCACGCCTTGGCCGCGAACGCTCTGCAAGATATATCGTCCAAAGGCGTCCTGACCGAGCTTGCTGAACCAGCCAGTGGAATGGCCCAATCTTGCCAGCCCGATCGCCACATTCGATTCGGCTCCAGCCATCTGTTTATGAAACTGTTGAACATACTCCAGCGGCAGTTCCTGGTCTCCGCTAAACAGGACCATCGATTCTCCGAAAGTTACAACCTCCATCCAACGTCCTCCTTTGTACAAGCAACTGATGGTATGCTTAACTACCTCGAAAAATTGATCGCATCTATATAGATATACAAATTAATAATCTCATATAGAACCTATCTATTTCTAGAGTTTAAGCATATTTAATATCAATATGACTATAAAACGCAAAATAGATACTATGTTTATGGTGGTATCATAGTATCTATAATCTTGGTTGTCAATATCGTTTTTATTAGCAAGTTCAAGTATGGCTATGATAGAATGAGGATGATATCAGAACTTACAGGGGACGCCGATGATGAAAAAAAGTACATTCACAACGACGATAGATTTGCTAAAAAAGAAAATCGTAGACGGAGAATGGCCACCCGGTTCAAGAATTCCCACGCTTCAGCAGATCTCCAAAGAATTGGAGGTCAGCGTGACAACCGTCAGAGAGGCTTTGAGGGCGCTTGAAAGCCAGGGAAATGTGAGCATTGAACATGGCCGGGGTATGTATGTCAGAAATGATCCGTTATTGTTAGAGGACCCAACTGCAAATCTGAAAGAACTCGGGGATATTTCACTCGTCAAGCTACTGGAGGCAAGGCTGTTGATCGAGCCGGAACTGGCCGCGTTGTGCGCTGAACGGGCCACGCATGCTGAAGCCAGTCAGCTTCGGGAATTGGCCGAGTCCATGGTCCTTCAGATGAAAGACGGAGGTCCGTTTTTGGATACGGATCTGTCTTTTCACCGGTTAATTGCCGAGTCGGCTCAGCATCCCGTTCTGCTGCGGATGATGGAATCGATTTATCCCTTATTGGCGGAAGGACGCAAGCAAACCAATACCTTGCCGCATATGAGGACCAAAGCTTCCAATTACCACATCCTGATCGCTATCGCGATTGAAGAGCGGCAACCGGAGCAAGCTAAACAACTGATGTATTATCATATTAATGACATGCTTCAGGCTTTAAAAAAATAATTGCAGCTTAAACGCGTAAATCCCTGCTAGCCTTCGCTACCAGGGATTTACGTATTGAAATTGCTATTCAATTTAATCCATTCCTCCACCAACAATCCATATCCACGACATGGCAATTGTTAAATTTTCGATTTCCCTTGATACTCCACCTTTGGAGTAATGATCCATGTCCTGCATATAGGGGTAATTTCCCGCGTACACGATCTTCACGAGCAACGTTTTCACGGACGTTACTCCTAGAGTGAACCATCGTATCCGTACGCTTCGCTAACCGTTTGCATCGGAATCGCGCTCCTTCTTGGCAAGCTTGTTCCTTGCTTTGAATGGCATTTCCTATTTCTTGGCAGCTGGTTTGCTTGGGTTCCCACATACCTACGATCTGCTAAAAGACGTTGTCACTTCCGTCTTCCGTTCAATTGCAGCCGATTCCGGTATGCTTCGCTTACCTAGGTCAACGGAATTCTCTCCTCTCTGAAATCTATCTCTTCATTCAAGGTAGAGCTTATCACCTGTGGCTCCGCCAACCTGCGGTTCCTTTTGGTGATGTCTATATCATAACGCAATCTCTTAAAAAGTTAAACTTTCATAACTTGGGCTATATTGGAATAATAGCCGCTATTTCTTTTTTTCCTTCACCCATCCTCCTCTTTCGAACAATTTCTCCGCTTTATTTCATCTTCTAAAGATTTACGAAAAAAATGCTTGCTGTCCTTCATCAAACCGGTCGCCTTGCCGCAAGAAAACGCCCGGTTCAACACATAAATACATCGACAAGCTATCTGAAGTGTGCAATTATATGATCGAGTATGGCATTCATACCCTTCGGTAATTCATGTCTTATTTCATATCACAAAGGAGTATATGCGCATGAGTCAGAAGACAAAATTTAATAATGACTGGTTTTTTGCCAAACAACCGCTACATACGGAATTTGCAGATGCCACTAAAGACAGTGTGGTTTGGGAGCCGGTAACTCTGCCCCATGACTGGCTGATTTACGACGCTAACAATTTATACGAAGACGGCGAAGGCTGGTACCGAAAACTACTGCATCTGGACAAAATTGAACCGGGTACCCGCTTGTCTCTTCGTTTTGAAGGCGTTTACATGAATTCCTCGCTCTATGTTAACGGCCGCCTTGCAGGCACATGGAAATATGGGTACTCTACCTTCGAACTGGACATTACACCTTATCTATCGGCAGGTCCTAACGAAATCCATGTCCAAGTTATCCATGAGGCTCCCAACTCCCGCTGGTATTCTGGGGCGGGAATTTACCGGAACGTCTGGTTGAAAACTTACCCGGATACCCACCTTGTTGCGGATGGAATCTATATTGCGGCGAGAGAAGTAGAGAGAGCGTGGCATGTTGAAGTGGAAACTGAAATCCATGCGGGTACGATGTTGAAATCCGCATCTCAATATAAGCTGCGCCATAGCATTCTGGATGATTCGGGATGTATGATCGCCCAAACGGAAAACGATTTCCTACCTCTTCAGGACGGGATCATCAACATCCCTTCACTTCTCCAAGTCGAAGACCCGGTGCTTTGGGATATCGACCGGCCTTATAGTTACGTCATCAAAACGGAGCTATTCGCGGACGGATGCCTCACCGATGAAGAGATGCAAAGCTTCGGTTTCCGGAGCATGAAGTTTGACAGCCAGCAAGGTTTCTTCCTGAACGGCCGCAAGGTCAAAATTCACGGTGTTTGCCAGCACCATGATTTGGGCTGTCTTGGTGCCGCAGTGAATAAAGCGGCTTTACGAAGACAGATCGTCCTCCTTCAGGAGATGGGTGTAAACGCGATACGTACCGCCCACAATATGCCTGCCGTGGAACTGATGGAGCTGGCCGACGAAATTGGCATCCTCATCGTTTCGGAAGCGTTCGATATGTGGGAGCGGAAGAAAACCACTTATGACTATGCGAGATTTTTCCCGGAATGGTGGAAAAAAGACGTGGCAAGTTGGGTGCGGCGGGACAGGAACCGCCCCAGCCTCTTGATGTGGAGCATCGGAAATGAGATTTACGATACCCATGCCGATGAACGCGGTCAGGAGCTGACTCGGCAGCTAAGAGACGAAGTCATGCTCCACGATCCTAAAGCCAATGCTGTCGTAACGATCGGTTCCAATTTTATGCCTTGGGAAAACGCCCAAAAATGCGCCGATCTCGTCAAGTTTGCGGGGTATAACTATGCTGAGAAATACTATGAGCAGCATCATGCGGAGCACCCTGACTGGATTATCTATGGAAGCGAGACCTCCTCAACGGTTCAAAGCAGAGGGATCTATCACTTTCCGTTTGCGCAATCCATGTTGTCGGATGACGACGAGCAATGCTCTTCCTTGGGAAACAGCTCCACCAGTTGGGGAGCAAAAAGCACGGAAGCCTGCATCATTGCAGATCGGGATGCTGCCTTCTCTCCCGGACAATTTTTGTGGACCGGCTTTGACTATATCGGTGAACCGACCCCCTATCACACCAAGAACTCGTATTTCGGGCAACTGGACACGGCGGGCTTCAAAAAGGATTCCTTTTACATCTACCAAGCGGAATGGAGAGATTATAAAGCAAACCCGATGATTCATGTCTTCCCTTATTGGGACTTCTCCGAGGGGCAGATTATTGATGTAAGAGTCTGCTCCAATGCTCCTAAAATAGAATTATTTTTAAACGGAGAATCACTAGGAACCAGAGATATTGATCACATTCATGGACAACAGCTGTTGGGAGAATGGCAAATTCCATACACCAAGGGTGACCTCAGGGCGGTAGCCTATGATGAGAATGGCGCTCAGATTGCCGAGGATGTGAAATCATCTTTCGGGGATGCCGTTGCGATTGCCATGGAATCAGACAAAGCGACGATCACGGCGGACGGTTCAGATCTCGTATTTGTTGAAATCTCGGTTAAAGATGAAGCCGGTCATCCCGTAGAAAACGCAAATAACCGGGTTCACCTTACGGTGGAAGGACCTGCCCGGCTGGTGGGTTTGGATAACGGAGACAGTACCGACTACGACTCCTATAAAGGAACAAACCGCCGGTTGTTTAGCGGTAAACTCCTTGCCGTCATTGCGGCCAACATGGAGACTGGCACGGTTAAAGTACGGGCAGAATCCAAAGGATTGCTGCCGTGCGAGATTAAGCTGGAATCGATTTCTGCACAACCGACCGACAATTGTACAGCGGAAGAGCTCACGCTCTATGGCCACGCCCCTCTGGCCACCCAACTCCAGGAAAAAGAACCGGTCTCCGTGGAACGGAATACAGATGAAGTTCCAGTCCGCAAGCTGGAGATTATCTGCCCTGAAGGGAACACTCTGCACAAAGACAAAACAACACTGCCGGTCCGGGTACAGCTCCATCCCGCCGATACGACTTATCGGGAGGTGGAATGGCGCGTCACGAACGCGGCGGGCGTCGATACCAACATCGCATTCCTGCAAGTGAATGAACATGAAGCGGTATTAACAGCTTTGGGGGACGGAGATATTTACCTCCGCTGCGGAACCAGAAACGGTGCTGACGCCATCCGGTTATATTCGGTGATGGAATTCCATATCGACGGGTTAGGCCAAGCGCACACGAATCCTTATGAGTTCGTTTCTGCCGGGTTACACAGCGATGCCAGCCGGAATTTGACGAACGGCAATGATCGGGGCGTCGCTACATCCCGCGACGGTGAAAGCTGGATCTGTTTTGACAACATTAATTTTGGCAGCTTTGGTTCGGATGAAATCACGCTGCCTATCTTCTCCCTGGATAGCGAGGAGTTTCCAATTGAAATCTGGGAAGGCCATCCGGATGAAGCGGATGCTTCATTACTAACGGAGGTTACCTATCAACGGCCATCCATTTGGAACGTTTATCAGGACGAGACTTACCGGTTACCGAAACGATTGAAGGGGATCACTTCCCTCTGTTTCGTGTTACGCCGGAAGATCCATCTGAAAGGCTTTCAGTTCAAACAGCCGGACAAAGCATTTCAAAGGCTTAGCGCGCTGGACCATGATGACATCTATGGCGATTCTTATACGATTACGGCGGATGCCATCACGGATATAGGCAACAACGTTTCACTGGTCTTTGATGATATGGACTTTGGTGAGACCAGTGCCACGAAACTCGTAATCAGCGGACAATCTCCGCTCGACAAGAATACGCTGCATGTTTTGTTCAAGGGTGCGGATGGGGAATCCCGGCAGATCGTGGAGTTTGCGTACTCCGAGGATTATTGCGAGAGGGAATTCACGCTTGAGCCGATCACTGGCGTTCAAACGGTGACCTTTGTCTTCTTGCCCGGCAGCCAGTTTGACTTTAAATGGTTCCAATTTGTCTAGAGATCTAAAAACGGGCTGTCTCTCATACAGAGAACAGCCCGTTTTTCTATATGTAACTAGTTGCTTATCCTCATCAGCCCGGACATCCAGCTCCGCATCAAGTAAAGTATTCCAGTTTAGCCTTAGGAAAGAACTTCTCCATGTCGGTATAAAGATGACTTTTCAAGTCCTCTTCTTCCTCTTTCTGATAAATGTATTTGCCGATGCCATATTTCCCCCATTTATATCTTCTCTTCTCTTCGTCCAGCTCCAGCTTGGTCATTGGATAGTTCTTCTCAATTACCCGCTTGGCGGGTTTGGTAAAGCGGTGCTGAATGAATTCAAACGTAATATCGTCCCGCGCATCGGCAGGCAATTCGGCATCAAGGCGTTCAAACATATGGCGATAACCTTGCTCCCATCCTTCGTGAATATAAATCGGAGCAACGATGAATCCTAGCGGGTAACCGGCCCGGGCAACCTTCCCGGCGGCCTCAATCCTTTTTTCCAGGGGCGAGGTTCCGGGTTCAAAGTTCTTAATCACATAGTCCGCATTGACGCTAAAACGGAATCTCGTTTTTCCCTGGTGCTTAGCATCCAGCAAATGATCCACATGGTGGAACTTTGTCACAAACTTCAATTTCCCGTAGGAGGAATTGCCAAAATGCTCGATAGCTCGTTTTAAGGTGTGGGTTAGGTGATCGATTCCTACAATATCGGAAGTACAGGCTGCCTCAAAGCGTGTGAATTCGGGTGCACGTTCCTCCATGTATTTGTCGGCTGCCTCCAAAATTTCTTCCACGTTGACATAGGTGCGGATGTACGGCTTGCTCCCCATGGTCGTCTGCAAATAGCAGTAATGGCAATGACCCATGCAGCCTGTGGCAAACGGGATGGCGTATTCGGCCGACGGCTTGGAGGTGTCGAACTTCAGCGTCTTCCGGATTCCGACCACCAGCGTCGATTTGGCCACCCGGTATCTTTGAAAATCGTTGTCCCCCGGAAGATTCCTCACTTGGTTATGCGAGGTCGTATAGCGAATTTCGACGTCCATATTAGAGAATTTCTCAAGCAATTGTTTGCCCAACGGATATTCCAAGGCGTCCGGTTCAAAATAAACCAGCTTAGGCATAAACGGGTTGATCATTCCAGCGTCTCCTCCGGTGCGTTACCAAAGTAATGGTCGTATGCTTGCTCCGCTTCACCCGCCGTAGCGTAGACGGCCATCTCCTGAGTCAGTGGATAATATGTTTCATAAAGAAACACTGCGAGCTCACCGGGTTGCTCCGGATGATTCACTACTGCGGCCTCCTGTATATTAGCAACATCCTGGGTATGAGGATTGCGATAAAAGACATAAACGATGTCCCCGGCTTGGTAGGTTCCGTGATCGCGATACAATTCCATTTGTTGTTCACTCTCTTTCCTTATAGCAGCATAAATTAAATATTCCCCCAAGCCTCTAAACTTATGTTTCTTAATAAAGTAAAAAAGAAAAGCCATGAACCTTAACCGTTGTGGTCAAAGTTCATGGCTAAATGATATTTAAAGCGATGCTTGCGCCCTGAATATCGGGGCATGGCTTAAACCTGTCCTTGCTCGTTCGCGATCGGCTTTCCGGCCTCAAGTAATATTTTGTTCCGGCCTAAGAACACCGCCAGAATCAAGATAAGCAGTCCGGTCCCGATCAGCAGCCATTCGATTTGGATCACATCGGCAATCGGGCCGAAAATGAGCATTCCTAACGGCATCATTGAGGTAGAAATCATCCCGAACACCCCGAAGATTCTTCCCAAGTAGCTCTCTTCTACCCTCTCCTGTACTAGAACCATGGTCGGGGTATTGAACAGGGGCATCGCCACACCAAATACGGCCATGAAGACCAAGTAGATCCAGAAGACAGGAACAAGGCCAAGCGCCAGCGTACATGCTCCCATAAGAAGGCTTGCGAGGGTCATCGTATGAATTTTATTTCGGAAACCGCCCCAACTAGCAATAAACCCGCCTCCTGCCATCATACCGACCGAGAACGCGATCTCAATAGCGGTCAAGCGCCAGACATCGTCCCCGAAGCTTCGGGTAACCTGAAGCGGCGTCAAAAATGCGGCTGGAGCCATCAATATAAAGAAAACGGCAAAGAACAGAAAGAAGCTTTTCAAAAAATCATGTTGTTTAATGTAGGATATGCCGTGCATAAAATCGCTGAAATAACTCGTGGTCTGTTTTTCAGCCGCCTTTTCATGTACTGGAATTTTAAAGAAGAAAAGCAGGGTCAAAATAGCAATCGTCGCGGTGATGACATCGATAAAGAAGATAATTTCAAGAGAAGCCATCGTCATTAAAGCCGCGCTGGCCATAGGGGCTACAAACGTCATAATCGCTTGCAATGTTCCGTTAATACCGTTGACTCGAGTCAGTTTGTCGGTAGGCACAATTTGCGGCAAGATCGCGCCGACCGCCGGTGTTTGCACTCCTGTTCCGAGGGCCCGGACAACAGCCATTGCAAAGAGCAGCCAAATCGAATCATGTCCCATTAAAAATAAAACAGCTAAAATCAAGGTAGCTGCCGCAATCAGGCCGTCGGCCAACATAATGAGGAGCTTCCGGTTAAACCGGTCCGCCCAGACACCGGCAAAAGGAGACAAAATAAAGGTCGGGATAAACCCGCAAACGATATACAGCGTCATCATGACACCCGACTCGGTAGAAAGCGTGATATGCCACATGATCGCATACTGAACCAAGGCTGAACCAAAAAGGGAAATCGTTTGGCTGCTTAGGAAGAGAATAATATTTCTCTTCCAGTTACTAGTCGACATCTGCTATCTTCCACCTTCTTTCTTCTACTTCATTCCATTATTTTGAAGGTCGTTTGAAAGAAGGTCAAGCAAATAATATTTCAAATCCACCACGCGCAAAGATTGAGGTCTTTGAGCCGTCCCGCCGATGATCAAGGGAACAAGCGACTCCGCTTTTCGGATAGAACCGTGGCCGCCGCCTCCTTCATGCTTTGGTGAGCTTTTGTCCGTCAGTTCATATCCGGGTTTGGCCGTAACGACCAAATAGTCACCCTCGTGCGAATGGAGTGCGCTCGACAGTCTCATAAGTGCATCGGGGTAGTCAACGTAATCCAAAGTTTGATCTTCCTGATTCACCCGTAAATCCAATAATTCGGCATCTCCCTCTAGTGTCCAGGATTGCTTGTAAGGATCCTTCAACGTTCCGCCAGCCTTATAACTGAGCTGCTTTGTGGTTCCCCCTTGGCTGACGTGAATCCGGTCCCGATCCCTCCAGGCCACGAAGTCGATCCGGGAATCGGCTTGCAGCAGAGCCGCGGCATTATTTAATGAGGCTTTCCCCTTTAGCGAATAAACATAAGCCATTGTTTCATTAACGGCGAATAAAATATCCTTTTCCTTGGACCCGGTTTCACCCGGGCTAAGCACCCGGGCATCGCCGATCAGGTCAGGCAAGTCGATTTCCGGGTTCTGATCGGACGGGCGAATGGCAGTCATTCCGCTGTCCCCGGCAACAATAATTACAGCCTCTTTCAACGCTTGCTCTCTCGAACCAAAGGATTGGAGTAAGGAATCAAGCTGCCGGTCCAAGGCTTTTAGCCCCTTTGATGCCGAGGGGCCGTTCTTATGCAGTTCTTGATCCAGGTCTGGAAGGTACACGAACAGAAAATCAGGCAATTTTCGGGACTGGACTAAATATTTGACGACTTCGATGGCATAATCGTTATTGAAGCCAAGCTTATCGGTCAAGCTTTCGGGCAAGGAAATTAGACCTTTCAACGGATTGGACAACGATCCCAAGGTTAAGAAGTCCGGCCCGTTCACATGGATTTCCTTCGGTAATGTCGAGGGAATATGAATCCAGCCGGGGAGCGACAGCGTATGATCCCTTGCTCCCCGGTAAACCAAGCCATTAACCGAGCCGGATTTCAACCCGCGCTTAGTCAAATCCTCATGAATCGTCGTAACGCCGTTGTTCAAATGGTCTTGATTTAAATGAATGATCGCATCGTTCAACACGCGATTAACGCCTTGCTGAACAATTTCGACGGGCCCAGTCCCGTAATTGATCACTTTCTTGTCTTTTGCTGAATACCAGGTCAGTCCAGGCACCCGGTGGTCGATCGGATATTTTCCGGTCAACAAGGTGCTGTCAATCGAAACGGACATCGTCGGAAAGGAGCTGACTAAATTTTTGTAATATTGCCCGTGTTCGGTGAGAAATTGAAGGGTCGGAAGCTCTTTGGCGCGGATGCCACGATCAATGGCTTGAGGCATCAAGGAGTCAACCAACACATATATAACCTTTTTGGGCTGCGCACCGCTGGCTGATTTTAACCGCAGCAAATCCTGTTCCTTCGGCTTTGAATTATGGCATCCGGACATTATGATCGAAATTAAAACCAATATTGTGATTGTTCCTAGAATCTGTCGATCTATTTTCCACATAGCGGCTACTCTCCCGTTTTTAATACATTTTGTCACGGGAAGCGGATCGCCATTCATCTTTATTGCCATATTTTATTTCCGGTGAGTTTACGTCAATCCTGTTCCTCATGGTCCGGTTTCTTCCACAAACATCAAAGACCGCCCTTATAATAGAGGGCGGTCCTGTTTGTTTCATTTACATAGGCGATCAATTCCGCCTTTCATTACTTCTGGGCTTCCAAAGCCTCCAAATATTCGTTCACTTGAGTTGGCGTCTTCGCAAACTTGCTGTGCAAATGCCCTACTTTTTCCCCGTTCTTGTATACCAGCAAACTAGGAATCCCGCGAACCTCATTGGCTTCCGCAAGCGGTTGGAACTCCTCCGCATCCATTGCGTAAAAGTCCTTGTCGTCATGTTTCTCGATAATGCCCCCGATAAACCGGTCCAGATTTTTGCAATCCGGGCACCATGTCGTATCAAATTTCACTACCGTAAATTGGTCTCTCTGAGTCAGTTCATTGAACTGTTCTTGCGATTGGATTCTCTCCATCTGTATCCCCTCCTTTACAATACTTATTGTAGCTCACTCTACATTGATCATTCAATCATTCATCACTCCGGATTTGCACGTCGGGTTTGTTGCTCTACGAAAAGTAAAGTAAACTGATCATAATTGAACTGGACAACCTATCGGCAGATTTGAATTAAAGAGGTTGTTCAAAAAGTCATCTTTTGATCACGAAGTACATTAGGTTGCATATCCGACATCGAATCTTGAATTCAGGCGGGCCTTCCGGTGCTCACGTAGGTTTTGCCTATGCTCCGCTCCTCAGTCCCTCCTTCATCCAACCTTCTCGGTGCTGAAAAGCCGACTTTTTGAACACTCATATAAAGGAAGGATCATATGAACTTACAAACACTGACTTCGGGTATTTCCCCTTTGGATCTTAGAAGCTGTTTAATAAGCAAACAAGGCGAAATTATTTATGAGCATTATAGGGATCAGGACACGGCATCGAAAATTGCGAAAACCAATTCATGCACCAAAAGCATATTATCCGCTCTCATCTGTATCGCCATAGATCAGGGGTTGCTTCCGCAAGCCGACACAACGATCAGCACATTTTTTCCGCAGCTTGACGCGAAAGAGGATCCCCGTTACCGGAAAATGACGCTACATCACCTCTTAACGATGACAGCCGGCTTCGAGTGGACCGAATTTGGCGGCGCTAACTCTTTTCCGCGGATGACCCGTACGCCCGATTGGGTACAATTTGTGCTGGATCAACCGCTGCGCGATACCCCTGGGAGCAGAATGGAATACAACTCCGGAGTCTCGCAGCTATTGTCCGCCATTTTCGTACAAGCCTCGGACATGACATTAGCCCGGTTTGCCGAGATGAATTTATTCGGTCCGCTCGGCATTGAGTCTTATAAATGGGAACAAGATCCTCAAGGTATTCATACCGGAGGCTTCGGATTATGGCTGCGTCCATCGGATATGTTGAAATTCGGGCAGCTCTATTTGAAGCAAGGGTCATGGGAAAATCAACAACTCATCTCTAAAGACCTGGCCTTACGGTCGGTTCAACCTGCCATTTCCGTGGAAGCTCCACGTCGCGGGGCTTATGGTTGGCACTGGTGGGCGGATTCGTATACCTTGGAAGCGGAGAATACTTCGGAGCTTTCTTTCGATTACTTCTATGCACGGGGGTTCGGAGGGCAATTTATTCATGTCATTCCCTCGCTTGAGATCGTAGTTGTTCTGACCGATGATAAACGAAAAAAAGCGCAATTCCCCGGAGATGTGTTCCGGCAGTTCATCGCGCCTTTGCTCCTCCGGCGGGAGCATTAATTCCGCCCCGCCGGATTGTAAACTGGTAGATCGGGCTTCCTTCCTTGCCCTTGTCTACTCGATTTGACCGGTCAATCTCTCCCGGTTACTGTCTTCATGACCTTTGAGCCGTTTCAGAAAAGTAGCTTTCCAGCTCTCCGAGAGTTCCGCTACCTCCAAAATTTTCTTCATGTCCTCGAACCGGTCCTTCCCCTGATGCATGATCCGGTTGGCAAAGGAAAGGGTTATTCCCTGAGGATGGCGCGTTACCAAAGTCAGGCCATCCGTTTGAGATACCATTCCTTCCTTCAGAACCCGGAAATAAAACCCGGTGAAGCCGGTCTCCTGAATTTGTAGAGGCATATCAGGCGCGCCGTATCTGGCGGATAGTTTGTAGCATGGCTGCCGGGGTTGACTGACCTGAACGGTCGCTTCACCTAACTGAAATATATCGCCGATGCAGACCTCGTCTTCCAGCAATCCGCGCGTAGTCAGATTTTCACCGAAAGCACCGAATTCCAAAGCGGTATTCAATACATTCTCCCAGTGAGAGTAGTGCTCGTGCGGATACACGCATACGGCTTTGTCTCGTCCGCCATGATGCACCAAATCCGCCTGCCCGTCCCCATCGAAATTTACCTCCGACAGAAACAACGGTTCAGTGACCGGAGTCTTGAAAATCCCGCTCGACACTTCTTTGTTTTGATAAGGCAGCGGTTTAGGCTTGCCCGTATTGATGGACACAATTTCATATCTGAAGTCTTTCATCGTTGATCACCTCAAATTTGCAGATTCATGGAACCCGTCTTTTTTCTGTTTATGAAACCATAAACCAGATAAACTCCGTAACAAAAGTACAGGATATTCAAAATCGAAACTACAAGCACCTCTTGATCCAAAAGAGCGTTGCTCGTCATTTGAGCGAGAGCATCAAACAAGAAATGGAAAACGATCAAAGGGACAATATTACCGGAGGTTTCGATCAGCAGCGCAAGAATGAAGCCGATCAGCAGGGCATTAATGACTTGCAGAAGGATATATATGATATTGGTACCGTTCAGCGCATTGGCCATATGTAAAATTCCGAAAACCAGAGCTGAGAAAACTATGTAGAACACCCTGCCTTTATGCTGCAGCTTTTCCCGCATAATGCCTCTGAAGACCGACTCTTCCGTGTAACCGACAATCAGCGAAAAGACCAAAATGATGAGAATATCCAAGAACGTTAGTTTCAGATTAAAGCCGCCCATGATCGGCTGAACAACCGCAATAATCAGCAGCGGGATATAATAGAGCGTCGCTTTTCCTTTTCGAAGATCATGTTTGATAAATCCAAAGCTTGCCCAAGTTCTACTTTTCTTGTTCATATACAAGGTCACGATGATCGCCATAATCAAGAAAGCACCGCCCTGGGCAATCATGATCCCTCTGTCCCCGAGCTCCATGATCGTTGCCACCGCAGATGCAGCTGCGACGAGGAAGGTTAATAAAATGCCCAGCATAAGTGAAAATAGAATCGGATGACCTTTTGTCTTCGTTTGTTTCATCTTTTCTCCCCCAGTTATCATTCTTATTTAATAGGAATCTCATATAACGTAATCGCCAATTCAAGGGATTGGGTCAGCTTACGAAGGATTTCATATGCCGGTTCCAGTGACTCTTCGATCCCGCCGACAAACAGATCCAAGTGATATTTCAGAGACGTTCCGAGTTGTCTTCCATGCGGAGAATCCGGCGGCAGGGCAAAAGGTCTTAATTGAATAGCCGTTCCTCCTCTTGCGGAATCCCGAACGAACCAGGCCAGAAATTCAATGGAATGCAAGCTATCCAATGAATAATCGGTCTCCAGCTCAAACTGGATCAATACTTCATTCTCCAATCCGCCGTTGGTCCGCAGAAGGGCTCCATGGGGCAGATGGGCAAACGGAGGAAATCCCAGCATGACCGAATCGATTGGCTCTAAATTGTCTACCCCGCTTTCAATGCCTGTAATTCCTCTTAATTTTAATACCGTGTCATGAAAATCCTGAATTTCGTTCGGATAATGATTCATGTTACCCTCCTTACTAAATTTACCTGTTCTCATTATACATTCAGCAGTCAAGGAAATGATTTACAAGTTAATCAGTGCCTCTTCGATTCCGGCAGTGTCCTGCGAATCTATCCATTCCTGGGGGAGATGGAAGTAATTGCAGGAACTGCCTTGCAGGTAGCTATATATGATTTGAGCTTCATCGATTTCGTCGCGGGTAATGTCACCGGCACAAGCAGCGGCTGTCTCGGGGTCTTCCCTAAAACAGGATAGGATTAGCTCTGTTTGTTCCTTAATCAGTACTTCAGGAGACGGATGAACTTGCAAGTTAAACTTCTTACTAATAAGCACCCGATTTCGTTTAACCAAAAAGAGCTTGACGGTATTATCATCCAATTTTTCAGTAATGACGATGTTTCTATTTTCTTCGGTAAAGCCGATGACCTTTTCCTTATTCAACAGGTAATTTACTGTATCGAGCTGATCCCTGTACTTCGCCGCAGCCTCAAAATCGAATCTCTCGGCAGCGTCCTGCATGCGCTTCACCATTTCCGTATACAGCCCTCTGTCAGTACCATCTAACAGGGAAATGAAACGATCCAGGATCTCGTTATATTCCTTGACCTCCGCTTCCCCGCCTGCGCACATTCCCAAACACAAGCCCAGCGAATGGTTCAGACAAGGTGAACCGCTGAAGCCGGATTGATTGCACGCAATTTTAAAGCAATCCCGAATGCCTTGCACCGCCTTTTCGACCGTGTTCCTGTTGGCCGTATAAGGTCCAAAACTGACAGGAGTCTCGTTTGCCGGCAAAACGTTCGTCACTTCAATGCTCCTAAGTCCCTTCCCGGCATGGATCAGGATATAAGTATAACCGAGCGGGTTTTTCATCTTCTTATTATATACGGGCTTGATTTCATGGATTAATTTGCATTCCAGCATAAAGGCTTCAAACTCCGTGTCCGTCACCCTGTACTCCAGATCCTTGATTTGGCTGACCATCCGTTTAACCTTATTGGAATGGGACTTTGATTTATAAAAATACGACTGCACTCTTTGCTTCAGGTTCTTGGATTTGCCGACATAAATAACGCCCCCATGGTAATCTTTCATCAGGTATACCCCCGGTGATGAAGGAAGGCTATTTAATTTGTCTTTCATCGCAGGTTTCCTACTCTCCCAATCAAATCTTTCAGGAACATTATAGCCCCAACCCTATTCCATGAAAAGCAAAAAGGGCCTTTCCATTACCATATTACCGGAAGCTGGTCACCGAACAACTGGGTGATATATTTATGCGGATGCAGGGTTTGCCCCTCTCCTCATCGTCTATCAGTAGTGATAGAGTTTTACATATAACGGACAGGAGTTGTTTCCTACTTATGAAACTACTTAAAAAAATAGGTCTTATGAATGCCGCCATGTTTACCGTTCTTATTTTGACATGGATCTTCGTTTACGCCGGGGCTGGGTTACCGCGCGCCTATGCATGGTTCTCACTCAAAATGGTCATCCCCATTTTAGGTATAGCCTATTTGCTTTTGAATGTTACTCTGTGGGTCATAAATGTCATCAAAAAGAAAAGCACGAAAAAAAGAAGGATCGGCTTCATTGCCGCAATCCTCCTAAGCCTCCATTTGTTATTGCTTATGAACATCATACAATTACCGTACCCGTCACGTATTCAAAATGCTCAGCCCTCGGTTACCGTAAACTGGCCGTTTGCCGGAAAAACAGTTGTCGGTTGGGGTGGTGATTCCCTCAATACGAACTTGCCTCACATCACTTGGGCATCCGAACGCTGGGCCTATGACCTCGTCATGGAGCCTTTCAACACAGGAAGCCACAACCCGGAGGATTACGGAATATGGAATCAAGAAATCCTTTCTCCGGCGTCGGGGATTGTCATTGCCGCCTATGATGAAGAACACGATATAGAGCCGGGGAGCGAGTCATTTCTCTCCATGGAAGGAAATCACGTCTATCTAAAGCTCGATGAAACCGGCACCTACTTGCTCCTTAATCATTTGAAACAGAATAGTCTGACAGTCAAAATAGGAGATCATGTACAAACCGGTGATCTTTTAGGACGAGTCGGCAACAGCGGCTCCACCTCGGAACCGCATTTGCATATTCATCATCAGCGCCAAAATCCGGTCTTGACGCCGCATCCCGTATTGGCTGAGGGGCTTCCGCTTTATTTTGAGGGGACGGACACCGTTCCAATGCCGCAAAAAGGAACCGTAGTGAGCCCCTCCTTTTAAACAATTAATCCAATCCTAACCGGTCCAACAAATGCTCCCTTAAGATTTCGCGGATCCAGATTTCATCCCGTTTCAGCTCTTCCAACTCGGCTGCCAGCGATTCAGCTTGAGATTTAAGCACAGCGGGACCGTCCGTTCCCTTCAGATACCGGCTCAGGAAATGAAGAAATACATCCACCTTTCTTAAACGAATAAGGCTCGGAATATTGGCGATTTCTTCGGTTTTCAGACGAAGCCGTTTGCCGAAGCCTTCGCAAAATTGCCGAATATTCTCGCGCTTATCTCCGTAACCAAGCAGATCCGAGATCACGACGGCCGGTTCCATGG
The DNA here is from genome assembly GCF_038009185.1 of Paenibacillus sp. FSL R5-0407. Classification (NCBI taxonomy): domain Bacteria; kingdom Bacillati; phylum Bacillota; class Bacilli; order Caryophanales; family Paenibacillaceae; genus Paenibacillus; species Paenibacillus sp. FSL R5-0407. Next base: position 1,309,261 of record NZ_JBBPAX010000001.1, read on the forward strand.
CTCTTACGTCTTTTGTACAGAATTCGAAATCCAGCAGCGCAGCGATTTCTTCCGGATGATCCTCATATACCAGCAGATTCGACGGATTCAGATCACCGTGCACCAGCTGGTGGGGCAGGTTTCTTAAATCCTCGAGACGGTCGCAGATTTTGTCATAGGCTTCACCCAATACAAGAATAGCGTCATGCTGTTCCCGGAAAGCCTCCGGAGGATGCTCGCAAAATTTACGGACCGTTTCGTAATCGCAAATCGGATAAGATTGATGCAGTTCATAGTATGGTCGGTATGAGGGAGCCAAATCGGTATTGACCGTCTTTAAAGCTTCGACCAACTCCGCAGCCGCTTGTCCAAATGAATGGGCAGCGACAAATCCCTCATGCTGCGGTCGTACTCCCTCGATATATTCGAACAGGCAAGCAAACCGGCCGCTGCCGTCTTCCATCCGGATAATGCTGTCCCCTTCCGGCGTTCTAACGGGAAAAGGGACCTGGAAGCTGAGCGGGATATCCTGCAGGCGAGCCAGTATTTCGTGCTCAAACTCTATTTTCTCGCGGTCCCGATGAGTCTCGTAAATCCGCAGCACACAGTTGCGTCCTTTATTTTCAATATAACGGGTTGTATTGTTCCAGCCGCTATCGCCTTCCTTGATGGGTCCTTTCCATCCCGGCCAAAACTGCCTTACCATCGATTCAGACATCCTTTAATCCTCTCCCGGCATAATCAAAGTAATGTTTATACTTCTCTATTATCGCAAATTACGGCGCAACCTCCAAATGTAATCATCCGTTCATATTCCGTTCTTATTTGCTTGCTATGCTTGGATCAAGAAGAAATTCAAGAAGGGGATAGAAGCGACATGAAAAAACTATATTACGCCTCATTTTTTTACGCCATTCTCGGTTTGCTCGCAGGAATATCCTACCGCGAGATTACGAAGCACAGTGATTTTACCGGCGATACGATCCTGGTTGCGCTTCATACGCATATTCTAGTGCTGGGATTTTTGTTTTTCCTCATAACCTTGATCTTAGGCAAACTTTTTCAAGTCCATGAGGCCAAATCTTTTAACGCCTGGTATATCGTATATAATTTAGGCCTGTTGATTACGATCGGGGCCATGGCGACCCGCGGGATGCTGCAAATTAACGGAACCGATATCAGCTTCCTGCCGCATATCGCCGGACTCGGTCATACGATTCTGGGCGCCGGGTTCGTGTGGCTCCTGATTCTGCTTGGCAAACGGGTAAAATAATCTAACAGATCAAAAAGGGTCTTCCGGTTCATTTCATTCCGGAAGACCCTTTTCTGTTCACAAAAACTCAAGTTGCTCCACCTGCTCCGTTCCCGGCTTATCACTCCGGATTTTCAAATGCTGCTTATTGGCAGGCTTCGGATTTTGTCGGACCAGGCTCTCCAGCTCCTTCAATTCCTCGGCATCCATCTTATGTCCATACTTCTCCTTGACCGAATCGACGAAGGTATCCAGCGAACCCCGATGATGCTCCAAAAACCATTCGATATGATTGCGGATATACTCCCGGCGGATTTCTCGTTCATTCAGGTCGTTGGGAACCCGCTCGAACCGGTCGTCGATACTGTCGAACCCGTTAAACTCCAGATTCAGCCGCTCACTCGCCATTTCGATATATTCCCGGTTGATGTCGATACCGATACCGTTTCTGCCGGTTTGCTGACAAACCCGAAGCGCGGTCCCGCTTCCCACGAACGGATCGAGCACCGTATCCCCTTCTTTCGAACTGGCCAGGATCATCCTTTCAAATAAGCCCTCCGGCTTCTGGGTCGGATGGGGCTGACGGCTCGTCTGACAATAATGCACATGACTGAATTCCCATACATTCCCCGGATTCGCCCCCCGCATGTTGTTGATGCTTCGATAATATTTTTGCGGCACACGAACCTGGTCCAGATAAAAGTTAAACTTCTTACTCTTCGTAAACATGAGAATATCGTCATGGCGCGGACTGAAGCCCTTCGTCTTTCCGATCCCCTGGGTATAATACCAGGTAATCCACGAGTTGAACTCGAAGCCGAGCTCCCTTTCAAGAATGGCATAGATATAAGAAATGTATCTTACACCCATGAACACGTAGATCGTCCCGTCTTTTTTCAGAATCCGTTTAGCTTCGGTTAGCCATGCTCTGGAGAAATCCAGATATTCGTCAAATTCCAGATTGTCCTTCGTATTTCCATAGTCTTTGGAAAGGTTATAGGGCGGGTCCGTCACGATGAGATCTACGGATTCGGGCTCCATCTCTCTCATAACCTGCAAGCTGTCTCCGCAAATGGCATCCAGTCTCAGTTCTTTATCCATTTGAATTTCGTGGCCTCCCTGTACCAGTCGTCCATCGTTCTGCGGGAACTGCGCAAATATTTGGCGTCCAGCAGTTGGCAAAATTCCCAGGTCGTTCTGTGCTGGTAAGTGATGTAGTGGATATCCTTAATCTGAATTTGTCCGGAGCCGAGCGCAGGATTATAGCTAATATCCCCATCGCTGATAAATTTGAGATCATAGGCGTTATAATCGGTGATTTCCATAATGCCATCCATCAGGAACGTCTCTTCATTTCTGACCGAGTACACTTTGTGCTTCAGACTTAGAATGATGAACATAAAATCCGGGTCATCCACATAAGCGGTTCTAATTCGTGAAAAAGACGTAATATTCGGCCCTCGGCCCGATTTTGGTATGTCCCCGGCGGTTGCCTTCACGTCAACGTTTCCTGTATAAACCGTTTCGTCCTGTTTGAATTGCAGCACGATATCCGCCATCCCGAGCCGGGGCTGCGCATCGACATTAATAAGATGATACGGATTGTTCAGGTCGTCACGGACATCCGTAAAAATTTCCGCTGCCCACGCTTCGATCATCGGACCGGCGATTTTATTAATATTTTCAAGAGGCAAGCCCAGCTTCAGACTCGTATTCAGAACGATTTTGTTCGTGTTCTTCTCGATGCTGTCCGCTATAACCGCCTCGATATTTTTGACGACGAAGTTCGATTGCTCTTCATAGTCGGGACTTTCCTGGGGGATTTTAAATGTCATGTCCTCGTATTCCATCTTGTCAGTCTCCTTCTCCATGGTCACTCTTTAGTGTAACATGAAGGCGGAAAAGAACAAGATTATGAACCTTGGCCGTTCAAGGAACAAAGCCATTCCTTAAGCTCGGCATCGAATAGCTCCGGCTCTTCCATCATCGAATTATGTCCGCTGCGGTCAAACAACACTTTGCGGATATTGGGGTATTTATCCTCCATCCCATCCCACAAAGTATACGGACCCACGAGATAATCATGCCGGCCGAGAGCTAAAAAGACTGGAGTATGTAATTCGCCTAGACGTTTCCGAAGATCCAGCTGCGCGAAAGCTTCGCCCCATAGAGTATCAAGGATCGGCATATTCGTATATACTCCATCCCACATAGAAGTAGCGTCAAAGTCGTAATCAAAAAAGCTGTGTGCTCCAAACCGGATACACATATGGGCAAATCGCCTTTCAGGCTCGCGTTCGATATCAGCAGGTAAGAGAGCGAATTCTTGTTCAAACCGGTGCTTGCGTTCAGAGGATGCGGTCTGCTCAAAAAAATTAATGCTTTGTTGCTGCCTCTCAGCACTATTGCTGGTGGCGGTATTCAGCAGCACGACTTGCCGGACCTCAGCCGGATATTTGAGCGCATACTCCACGGCAAGGAACGCATTGCCCGAATGCCCGGCTATGACGAAATCCTTCAGCCCTAAATCATTGCGGATCGTTTCGATATCGTCCAGCACTTTATCCAGCAGAGCTTCTGGTGCCATAAGCTCCGTGTCCGCTGGAGACGGGGCATGACCCCGGTGATCGATAAATATCAGCTTCAAGCTATTTCTGAGCTCTCTAGAAAACAAACGGGAATAGTAGGCCGCGCTTCCGATGACCATCACCGGGACGCCTTCTCCCTCTATGAGATACGTCAACGGATAACCGTCAATTGTAATCGTTCCTTGATTCTCCATATTCCATTTCCCCTTCGTCAATTCAATTACACCGCATAAAATTATAGCCACATCATCTGCTCAAATTTTCATGCCGCTCATCATTTCTTTCCCGGCTTTGGCCAAATGAAGCTTCATAATTTTAGCGGCATCACTTTTGTTTTGGTCCGCTATGGCCTGGAACATTTGCTGATGCTCCTGGAACAAACGGCGGGCGGATTCCTGCTCACTGAACATCCATAAGCTGCGGGTATCCCGCATCGTGCGGAACATCATGTCGGAGACGCTTTCCATCATCCCTTCCAGCATTTTATTTTGCGCTGCTCTCGCAATGGCAAGATGAAAATTCACGTCATAGACCTGGCTCATTTCTTCATTTCCTATAGCGTCTTCCATATGGCGGACAATCGCACCCAGCTCCTCCAAATCCTTATCGGTCCGAAACTCAGCCGCCAGTTCGATACTTCCCACCTCCACGATTTTACGCACCTGAAGCAACTGAATCAGCTCTTGCCGATCATTGATCTTCCGCGATTGGATCGATTCCAGCGCCTGTGCCTTCACGAAGGTGCCGCCGCCTTGTTTCGTTTCGATCAGGCCCCGGGCTTTCAAATGACTGATTGCTTCTCGTACCGTAGAACGTCCTACGCGATACCGGACCGCCATATTCTCGATCGTGTCGAGCTTTTCCCCCGGCTTAACCAGACCGGATTCAATAATTCTCTGCAATTCCTCGGTTACGATATCTACATTTTTTTTACTTAAATCCATCTCTATAGTTCCTTTCCGGCTGTTCCCTATAAGTAATAAAAATTTTAAATAACTATCTATACATTCCCTTTAAATAATGGTAAAGTGAGTTCAAATTCATCAGATGACCTGTTTAATCTACACTTATTCTATCATTATCCGGGAGGGAATGTACAGATGATCACACCGGAAATCAGAAGCAAGCTTGTCTCCATCTCAGGAGAATCGTGGGTTCGGGATACTCCGAACGAGCTATATGCCTATTCCTATGACGCCACCCCTATGTTTCAGTCCATGCCCGAGGCGGTCGTTCATCCAGCCAATACCCGTGAGGTTTCCGAAATTCTCCGGCTGGCCGACGAACATCGCATACCCGTCATTCCGCGGGGTTCCGGCACCAATCTTGCCGCAAGCACCATTCCGGTTGAAGGCGGAATCGTCCTCAATTTGAACCGTCTTAATCAAATCCATGAAATCGACGTTAAAAATTTGACCGCGACCGTCGGACCTGGCGTGATCACCGCCGATTTCCATCAAGCCGTGGAAAGTCTTGGCCTGTTCTATCCGCCGGATCCCGGAAGTATGCGAATATCCACGCTTGGCGGAAATGTAGCGCAATGCGCTGGGGGCATGCGCGGCTTGAAATACGGAGTGACCAAGGACTATGTCATGGGTCTCGAATATGTGCTGCCGTCCGGGGAAATTATGCGTTGCGGCGGGAAAAACGTCAAGGACGTTGCCGGCTATGATTTAACCCGGCTGCTGGTCGGCTCCGAAGGAACGCTTGCCGTCATTACGGAGATTACATTGAAGCTCATTCCTTTGCCGGAAAGCAAACGCACTCTTGTCACTTATTTTACGAATCTGGTAGACGCAGCCAGAACGGTTGAAAATGTAATCGCTTCCAGAATTATTCCGGCTACCATGGAATTCATGGACCAAGGAACAATGCAGGTCGTCGATGACTTTGCCAAGCTGGGCCTTCCGCTCCATATGAAATCCATGTTATTGATTGAACAGGACGGACCGGAGGAGCTTGTCGGGCGCGATATTGCCAGAATCGCCGAAATTGCAGCCTTAAACGGAGCCGCAAGCGTTGAGATCGCCGCTACCCCGGAGGAGGGAGCAAAGCTGCTGACGGCAAGGCGTGCGGCTTTGTCCGCTCTGTCTCGTCTGAAACCGACGACGATTATGGAGGATGCCACCGTCCCCCGCTCCCGCCTTGCCGATATCGTCGCCGAGGTGGAGCGGGTTGCGGTGAAGTACGGATTGCAAATTTGCACCTTCGGCCATGCCGGAGACGGAAATCTGCATCCAACCTGCATGACCGATGAGCGAAACCCCGAGGAAATTGCCCGGGTGGAATTGGCGTTTGAAGAGATTTTCCGCGCTTCCATTTCATTCGGGGGAACGATAACCGGCGAACACGGCGTCGGACTCGCCAAAATGAAGTACCTTCATCTGAAGACCGGCGAAGCCGGAATCGAATTGATGCAACGGATCAAAGAAGCTTTTGATCCCCATCAGATTATGAACCCCGGCAAAATCTTCGCGCGCAGCGAACGCCGCAGACTGGTGGTGAAGAGATGAAGTCAGGTCATAAAGACATCGCCGGAACCGGACCTGTCCTTGCAAAGTTCAATATGGACGAAATCTTGAACTGCATGCACTGCGGTTTCTGTCTTCCCGCTTGTCCGACATATGCTCAAACCGGACTGGAAACGTATAGCCCCCGGGGGCGCATTGCCCTGATGAAGGGGGTAGCAAGCGGGCAACTGCCCGTTGACGCGGAGTTTGAGCACAACATGAACGCCTGTCTGGGCTGCCGGGCCTGCGAGACGGCATGTCCCGCTGGCGTCCCATATGGCGGACTGCTCGAAACAGCCCGCGAAGTCGTGCAGGACTATCATCATACTGCCGGGAAACCGTCGGCGGTTAGAAGCCTGGTGTTCCGGCATCTGTTCCCTTATCCCAAACGGGTCAAACGGCTCGGGACTTTACTTTGGAGCGCACAGGCCTTGGGTCTGCAAAAGCTTGCGAGCCGCACGGGGCTGATCCGGATGTTGCCCGGGCCGATGGCGGAAATGCAGCAGGCTGTTTCCCGCGTTGCTTCGCCATGGAAACGGTCCAAACGCCAAACCGTGATGCCGGCGGAAACGCCAAAGACGATGACCGTCGGTCTGTTCACGGGTTGTCTCATGGATATGTTATTTTATGAGACAAATGAAGCCACGGCGCGTCTCCTGACGAAGGCCGGCTGCGATGTCGTGTTCATAAAGGATCAAGGCTGCTGCGGTGCCATGCATGCCCATTCCGGCGAAATGGCCGGCGCCAAGGAGCTTGCTAAAGCAAATATCGAGGCTTTCGAGCGCTCCGGCGTCGATTACCTCGTCAACAATGCCGGGGGCTGCGGAGCGGCCTTGAAAGAATACGTCCATTGGTTCCGGGGCGATCCGGCCTGGGAAGAACGGGCGAATCGATTTGCGCTCGCGAACCGCGACGCTTCGGAAATTTTGGCGGAGCTGCCGCCGCTGTCCTTCACCAAACCGGTCCCGGCGCGGGTTACTTACCAGGACTCCTGTCATCTTGCTCATGGCCAAGGCATACGCACCCAGCCCCGGGAGCTGTTGCGCAGCATTCCCGGTCTCGACCTGATAGAAATGAGGCAGGCCGACAGCTGCTGCGGCTCGGCCGGCACATATAATCTGACCCAATATGAGATGTCCATGCAAATATTGGACGGTAAAATGGTTCATGCCGAAGCAACGCAAGCACGCATCATCGTCACTTCCAATCCTGGCTGCCTGCTGCAAATGAAGCAAGGCATTATCCGCGCAGGCTTGGAGGATCGAATGGAAGCCGTGCATATCATGGATTTGTTGAATCGAGCCTTGTAAGACACAATCCTTGATAAGCGGCCACACCTTCAGCCCCTTAATAACGAACTAAAGCCGCCTTTCCGGTACGTCCGTAAAAGGCGGCTTTTTATTGAAGTTTATAATATTTATTTCAAGCTCAAGGCCATCATCGCTGCACCCCATGCCGCATCATGCCGCGGCAAATCCATGTCCAGGCGCGGATAACGCCGGGCCAGTCTTTCACGCAATGCGGACTGCACATACGTATTGTGCAGCAGCACGCTGCCGGCGAATGCGAGCCGGCCCTCCTGCAAGGATAGCCGTTCGGCCACCGGTACGACCAGGTCGGACAAAGACTCTGCGCTGGAGTGAGCGATGCCGATCGCCGCCTCATCGCCAAGGGCGCACGCTTCGTTCAGAAGCGGGGCTAACGCGGCGATGTCTCGCTTGTTTCGGTTCTTGTCATAAACGAAACCCACCAACCCCCGCAAAGGATCGGAATCCTCCGGAATCCGAAGCTGTCTTGTGACCATTCCTTCAAGCAAAGTCGGAGGAATCCGTCTATCATGCGCCTTGACGACGGCACTAAGGATCTCCCGGCCAATGCTGTAGCCGCTCCCCTCATCGTCGATGAGGTGGCCGAAGCCGCCGGTACGGTGAGAAATCCCCCGCTCGTTCACTCCGTAGCAGATCGAGCCGGTACCCGCGATCAGAATCATGCCGTGCGGATTCTCCAACGCGCCATAGAGAGCCGCCTCATGATCGCCGACCAAGGTCAGTCCGGCGTGGTAGCCGCTCTCTCTGATCGCATTCGTCAATCGCGCTCTCGCTTCCGGATGGCTGATGCCCGCCGCACCGATGCAAATATGCACGCAATGATCCATGCCGCCGCAAAGCTTCGATATTGATGACAGAATCTCGCGCAAATTTTGGCGCACCCGTTCGTGATCCTCTCCGTTGAGGTTCAAAGCGCCCGAAGTAAAAGCGTTGAGTACCTTTCCCTGCTCGTCTGCGACCACGACGTTCGTTTTCGTGCCGCCTCCATCCAAACCCGCTACATATTTCACGGCATGGTCAGGTTGGGGATTTATCTTTATATCACCGTTCGATTCCATCTTCCCTTCTCCAGGGGTAGAACCGCTGGAATCTATCCCGTCTCTCATCGCCGCTCCCCCTTTCCAGAGGTTCTTCAAAAAGTCAACTTTTTGAACACACAGTTAATATAGATGATACTTCTTCTTCTCCAGGGAAAAGGCCCTGCTCTCCTCACGGAATGATTCCAACAACTCCGGCAAATCCAGCGTCCCTTCCCTGTACAGCTTATCTCCGCACAACAGATCGATAAACGGTCGGGAATTGGCCCGGATAGGAGGCAAATAGCTAAATTCCTGATAGTTCCGCTTGATCGTGTACATCAGAGTTACTCCGGTTTCTACGGCATGAAACGCCCGGAGATCCGTCACATAAAGCTGAACGCCTCCGCATAGCTCCCCTTGGAACTTGGACGTCGTCGGCGTAAAATAAACCGGGCGAAACTTTACTCCAGGCAGATCCAAGCCATTCATTTCGTCCGCCAGCCGCTCCGGTTCGATGAACGGAGCCCCGATCATTTCAAACGGGAACGTCGTCCCTCGTCCCTCCGACAAATTAGTCCCCTCAAACAGGCAGGTGCCTCCGTACAGCAGGGCGGTCTCAAATCGTGGAATGTTTAGCGATGGATGTATCCAGATCCGTCCGGTCTCCGGAAAGAGCTGGCTTCGCTCCCACCCCTTGCAAGGAACGACATGTAAATCGGCATTCCAGCCCATCCTGTCATTCGCCATCCCGGCGACTTCGCCGGGCGTTAAACCGTATCGCACGCAAAGCGGGAAGTTCCCTATAAAAGATTCATAGCCCGGTTTGAGCACATTGCCCTCCACCGTGACACCGTCCAACGGATTGATGCGGTCAAGAACAACGAACGGTTTGCCGGCTTTGGCACAATCCTCTATCGCATACAGCATCGAATATATAAAAGTATAATAACGCACGCCCACATCCTGAATATCGTAGACTACCAGGTCAACCTCGTCCAGCATTTCCGGCGTCATCCGTTTGGAATCCTTACGGTACATGCTGTAGACCGGTACCCCGGTGAGCGGATCCCGATAGGTCTCCACCTCCGCCCCGGCGGCCAGATTCCCCCGGACTCCATGCTCCGGCGAAAACAATGCCGCCAAATGAAAGTTATCCTTGAAAATTTGAATCGTGGATACAAGGTCGGCGGTGAGTCCGGTGGGAGCGGTGATCAGACCGATCTTTTTGCCTTTGAACAACCGGGAATAGTCTACGATACGGTCAGCCCCGTTTTCAACTCTCATAATTCGGTCTTTAGGACGCGCATCGTTTCCGCCGGAATCATAAATGTTTCAGCATACGTTTTCCGCGCCTCGATCCCGCGGACTCTAGCCAGATGCTTGTAATACTCCAGATAAGGGAACGACTTGCTCCCGGTCACGAACCAGTGCCGGGACACCGCCTTCACCCACAGATCATAAGCCTCCTGGTCGAAATCGATATATACGTACGGTTTGTAATCCACCGCATCCTCCCAATTTTCCGCATAATACAGCCTGGAAGCGAAATGTGCAGGGTTTTCCCGTTCAATAGAAGCAAGGCCGGCAAAAAAACGCGCGTCATTCACAATAAGATGCGTCGTCATATGGTCTTTGTGCATGCTGTTTTTGAAGTGAGTTATGATGACATTTGGCCGCACTTTACGGATAACATCGCAGACCCGGTATCGCATGTCCTCGTTGTTGGACAACTCTCCGTCGGGAATGTCGAACACGATCGATTCGCCGCCGAGCATTTCCGCGAATTCCGCGGCCTCGGACACTTTCTGTTTGCGGTATTCCTTCATATCCTGCCCGGCCGGAACGCCTCTTTCCCCCGCCGTAAGCGCAAGTGTCACGATCTTGTCGCCTTTAAGCGAGTGGGAAGCCAGCACCCCGCCAGCCGTCAATTCCATATCCCCTACATGTCCTCCGATTGCTAATATCGTCAATGGTTGTTCACTCATCGTTACAACTCCCTTCTCATGACTGCAAATGATTTGACCGTCCGGAACCCGGCTTTTTCATAGATGGATTTAGCCGGATTTTCGCTGCCCGTAAACAGGGAAATGTACTCCGCACTTACCATCCGGAACGCTTCGCACATATTAAAGAACAGTAAGGTGCCCAGACCGTGCCCTTCGTGATGCGGATGAACGCCGATACCTGCGAAGAAAGCCCGCCCGTTAGCCTGCCTGATTACCGGCCCGGCAAATCCGGCCAACATTCCGCTATTCTCCACAATAATCAGCGGAGCGCCGTCCGCGGCAAACTCAGGAATTTGCTTCCGCCAAAGCGGATTGCTTAAACTCTCCAGCATCTCTTCCATTCCTCTGTGAATCGAAGGATCGTAGACACTCACCCGATATCCTTCCGCTTCCGCCTTCTGCGCTTTTGACATGATCGTCTCGGGAATGGCGAAATCATCCAGACGCAAATACATCCCGCATTCTATGGCCCGTTCCGCATAGCCGCTGCGCAGCAGAAATTCATGCATCCGGCTGCCGACCGGCACGCCGGGGGCATTATTATGCTCATGACCCGGCGTGTCCGGAATATACCAAGGCAGCATCATCGGATTGAAAAACAATACATCTGCCTGCGTCTTGCCTAGCAGGCGGAATCGCGTCTCCAAAGCTTCCAGCAGAAGAGTGAAGATTTCCTCAATGGAATCTCCCTCAGCTGCTTTTCCCTCGCTAACCATGCAGGTAATATAACCCGCTTCGGCGCCCAAAGGCAGATCCGCACCCGTACATCCTATAGCGAATCCCTTCAATCGTTCATCCTCATCAAACAGCAAAAAAACACTTTCAGGATCAAAATATTTGTTTTCCAGAATAAGCTCCGAGAAGGTCTCCTCCGAAAACTCTTTATATCCGTCCTTCACGGCTTCCCTGTTCCATAACTCCAGCGTCTCCGGGATGTATCGGTGTTCCCAGATTCTTATCAAGATTTTGCACCTCTTTCCCTGTCCCCTCCAGAATTAAACAAGCTGATCTTTCCCATGACTACCGGCTTTTCCGCTCCCGTCACGCCGGGCAGATTGTTCGGCCGGTTCGCTAGCGTATAATCGGCAAGCAGGGCAAATGCCATCGCTTCCTTCGCATCACTGTTGAAACCGAGATCTTCCTGGCTCAGCACCTGGACGCCCAGCGACGCCATCTCTTGCTTCAAGCCCTCCATTAACACGGGATTATAGCTCCCTCCTCCGCCGACGATCAGCAAGTCCGCGGAATATCGGTCCCGGACAAAGCGGCGATACGCATCACCGATGGACCGGACAGTAAGCCGGGTAACCGTCGCCACCAGATCCGCATCCGACAACCCGAACTCCTGTTGATAATTCAGCAGCCTGTCGACATAAGCCGTTCCGAAGAGCTCCCTGCCCGTCGATTTAGGCAGACCCCGGCTGTAATAAGGCTCCTGCATAAGCAGACTCAACAATCCGGAATCCGGCCTACCCCCGCGGGCGATAACACCGCCGGCGTCCATCGTTTTCGCTCCATGAGTCAAACAGGTGACCACTCCGTCAATCAGCATGTTCCCCGGCCCGGTATCAAAAGCAAAGACATCCTCCGCCGCACAGCCGGCCGGAATTACCGTCATATTCCCGATACCGCCGATATTTTGCAGCAGCAGGGTTCGCTTCTCCTCCCCGTATAGCAAGTATTCGGTAAAGGGAACCAGCGGAGCGCCTTGTCCTCCGGCCGCCATATCGGCCACCCGGAAGTCGGATATGCATGTAATGCCTGTCCTTGCCGCAATGACCGCCCCTTCTCCGATTTGCACGGTGTAGCGCAGGTCATAGCCGTCGATGTTCTCCGCTTCGGGCGAATGGTACAGCGTCTGTCCATGGGAGCCGATGAAGGCGATGTCTTCTGGCGATAGTCCTGACATAGCGATGACCGAGAGCGCCGCTTCCGCAAACAGCTCCCCAAGCCAGACGTTTAACCGGCCCACGCGGTCAATCGTCGCCTTTTCCGGATCGAACAGGGCAAAGATTTCGTCCCTGACCCGCACGGGATACGGCGAATTATTAAACGCAACGAGCTCAATCTCTACCTTAGTACCGGGCTTTCCCGTGATTTTGACCAAAGCGGCGTCAATACCGTCCACGGACGTGCCGGACATTAGCCCGACCGCATAGTGAGACTGGGCTGCATGCAGGATATCTGTATCACTCACCCCTTCACCGCCCCTACGGTAACACCTTCGAGGAAGTATTTTTGCAGGCTAAAGAACAGGATGAACATCGGAAGTGCAGAAATAGTAGCCCCGGCCAACATCGGAGCAAAATATGTCGTGTTTGCAAAACGGAAGTTCTTCAACCCGACCTGGATCGTCTGCATATCCATCGTATTTGTGACCAGGAACGGCCAAAAGAACGTATTCCAGCTTTCCATAAAGGTAAGAATCGCCATGACCGCCATGACCGTTTTGGATAAAGGCACGATGACTTTGAGGAAAATCTGCAGTTGGTTACAGCCTTCGACTTTCGCGCACTCCAGGATTTCCGTAGGGATAGAGGTCATGAACTGTTTGGCCAGAAAGATGTTAAAGACGGTGACAAGGCCCGGCATAATCAGGGCGGAATACGTATTTTCTATCTGAAAAACGTTGACGATCAATATATAAAGCGGTACCTGGGTGACCTGATACGGAATCATCATCGCGCAGAGCAGAATGAAGAACAGAATCTCCCGGCCCTTGAAGCGGATTTTCGAAAAGGCATAGCCGGCCAGCGTCGCAAAGATCACATTGGATACGGTGACGCAGCTTGCGACGATCAGCGAATTCAGCAGCCAGCGGTAAGAATGTTCACTGTAATCAAAGAAAAACTTGTAGGAATCGAATGATATTTTACTCGGCCAAAGCGAATAGCTTAAAGCTCCCGCTTCCACCGGATCGCCGAAGGAGGAAATAATCATGAAGTAAATCGGAAACAGCGTCGCCAGCGCAAAGAGCAGAAGAACGACAGTTATCGTTGTATTACGGATGTATTTGACCGGTTTGTTGCCCGTGTGTGTGCTATACAACGCCATGGATCATTCTCCTCTCCTCTAATATTCCACGTCATTGCCCAGGAATTTGAACTGAATCAGGGATATCCCGGCGATAATGACTGTCAGAATCAGGGATTGTGCCGCCGCTTCGCCAAACTCGAAGTACTTGAACGCATTGTTGAAAATAAGCAGACCGACCATCGTCGTGGCATTATCCGGTCCGCCGCCCGTCATCAGGTAAGCGTTCTGGAACACCTGAAACGAACCGATGACCCCGGTGACGAGAAGAAACAGCGTAGTCGGCTTGAGACAAGGGATTACGATGTACCATAATTTTTGAAAAAAAGAGGCACCATCCAGCTCGGCCGCTTCATAATAACTTCCATCAATACCTAGCAATGCTGCCAGATAGATGATGATGCTGGTTCCATGACTCGACAGCCAAGCCATTAGCACGAGGGAGAACATCGCCGACGCACTGGACCCGAGCCAATTCTGATTGGAAATACCGAACAGCGCGAGGAACTGGTTCAGGATTCCGGATGTCATCGGATCGAAAATCCACAGCCATACGACCGACAAGGCTACGCCGGAAGCAACCGCAGGTAAATAGTAGACTGCCTTAAACGTCGTTTGCAGTCCCTTTTTGAGCGGAAGAATCATAATGGCGACAGCAAACGAGAGAAGTAGCGATACCGGTACGGTCAACACGGTATACACGATCGTATTCTTAATCGATTTCCAAAACAGGGAATCCCGGAAGGTGCTGGTGTAATTGTCGAAGCCGATAAAAACGGAGCCGAGCGGCCGGTATTCCTGAAAGCTGATAATAAAGGCGCTGATTACCGGATAGGCCGTAAACATCGCATAGACGATCAACGCAACCGCGATAAAAGCATATGCCCAGCCTCCGTCTCCCTTCCATCTCCGCCGCTTAACGGGTTTAGCTATCGGTGCTTTTGCCAACTGAGCCATATGTCTGAACCCCTTTTTCATCACATTTGCAAAAAATGGACCGGATAGCCGCAGAATGACCCGCGACTATCCGAGCAGAATAGACTAATCGTTTACGATGCCGTCTTCGCCAAAGTTCTTGATCGCTGCGGCTTTAACGGCTTCATACATTTCTTCCGGAGTAATTTCGTCCGCAAGCAAGGCCTGCAATTTTGGAATGATGACTTCGTCTTCCATTTTAATCGCCTTGGCGCCAAGCTCGACCGGAATGTCCGGACGGGCAGGATTGGCATGCGACAGCAGGGTTTCGACCGCGGCTACGTTGTCCGGATTCCGGTCAATGGTCATGCTTTCGGCGGCTTCCCTGCCCGACTTCGAAATATGAGCCGCAAACAGGTCATTGTTCGTCGTGGCCGCTACCTGACCGCTGGCCAAGAAGTATGCCGCTTTTACCACATTAGCTTTGTGCTCCGCCGTAGGCTCTTTTTTGCCGCGGAAAGTAACATACCCGTCAACTACAGTACTCGAGACCGGCTCCTGACCGAGGAAGGTCGGGACAGGCAGGACGATGTACTCTACCGGAATGCTGCCCTGCACGGCGCTGCCGTCATTCGC
Organism: Paenibacillus sp. FSL R5-0407; assembly: GCF_038009185.1. Classification (NCBI taxonomy): domain Bacteria; kingdom Bacillati; phylum Bacillota; class Bacilli; order Caryophanales; family Paenibacillaceae; genus Paenibacillus; species Paenibacillus sp. FSL R5-0407. The sequence continues at coordinate 1,324,527 of NZ_JBBPAX010000001.1, forward strand.
CTTCAGTTTTTCATTGTTCTTATTGGCCGAGTTTTCGAAAGTCGCCAGCCCTTTCCCGGTAATCATCGTTTGACCGGTGAGGAACATGTTCCAGCGCTTGCCCGCGTCCACCGAGCTAAGCTCCTTCGGCATCGAGCCATCGTCGATCATGAGCCGGACCGCTTTTAACACTTCCAGGTAGTTTTTGCTGGTGTAGGCATACTTCAAATCCTTGTTGAAAGGAGCAGGCATGCCCGCGTTTTTGATCAAAATGTTCAAATAATCCTTAGCTGTAACGCCCGATGTTGCGAAGACAAAGCCGTACCGTTTCGTAGTGTCGCCTTCTTCGACAACGCCTTTTTTGATCGCTTCGCGGAATTCTTCGAACGTCCAGCCGTTCTTCTGCACGTTTTTCCAATCGATGCCTGCAGCTTCAAGATACTCCTTGTTGCCGCCGATGGCGTGCACTTCCATGTAGGCCGGGAAGCCGTAGAGGCCGTCGCCGTTCTTCATATATTCGAGCGGAGCGGGATCGTAATCCGATACCATCTCCGGGGTCGCCGTATCTTTAATGTCCATCAGCATGCCCTGTTGCACGTACTTGGATATGCCGTCAGAGCCGATAAAGGCGATGTCGGGAGGGCTGCCGGCGTTGACTTGCGTATCGAGCTTCTGGGTCATGTCTTCCCAACTTGCCGGCTCGATTTTCAAAGTCAGATTCGGATATTGCGCATTAAAATCCTTTTCCATTTGCGCAAAATTGTTTTGATAATTGCCCGAAACCGGCGGAAGCAGCGCAGTAATCGTATCTTTAGCTTCCGATTTCCCTGCGTTTCCGTTGGCTTCGCTGCCTGCCGATCCCCCATTGCCATTTCCTGAATTGCCGTTCCCTGAATTGCTGTTTTTTGAACTGCATGCCGATAATGTCGTCAAGAGCATAAAGAGAGCCAATACGGAAGCCAATACTTGCATTTTTCTTGTCATCAGAAAAATCCTCCCCCCGGGATATCTTGCTAAACTACTTTATTGGTAGTACGAATAGCCATTTTCAAATTCCCATCGTTCTCTTGGAGCGCTCGCTCCGCTTTCTTTGCATCCAGTCCCGTTTTGATCATGAGTATCGCCAGCTTGCAGTTCATCGAGGCCAGCTCCAAATATTTGGCTGCCGTCTCGTTGTCCGCGCCCGTAGCGACTTTAATGATCCGTAAAGAACGGTCGTACAGCTTCTTGTTGCTAGCCTTTAGGTCCACCATCAGATTGTTGTACGTCTTTCCGAGCTTGATCATCGTGCATGTCGTCAGCATGTTGAGCACCAGCTTCTGCGCCGTACCCGCCTTCAGTCTCGTCGAACCCGTAATGAACTCCGGCCCGACGACGGGTGCGATGCATATGTCGCAAACGGACTCCAGTCGGGAGCCTTTGTTGTTAGCGACACCGATCGTTACCGCACCGAGTTCCGCGGCTCTTTGCAGCCCGGCGATAACGAAGCTCGCGGAGCCGCTTGCCGAAATGCCGATTACGGCATCCTTTGCCGTGACGCCGACGCGATCGATTAGGGCCATCCCCTCCTCCGCACTGTCTTCGAATCCTTCCACGGCTACCCTTAAGGCCATATCCCCTCCGGCAATATGTCCTTGTACCAATGAGGGATCCACGCCGAAGGTTGGCGGACATTCGGATGCATCCAGTACGCCAAGTCTCCCTGAAGTACCCGCTCCTATATAAAACATTCTTCCACCGTTCTTTAACAATTGGTGTAGAACATCCACCGCCTTCCCGATTTGTGGAATTTCCGCAGCTACTGCAGCCGGAACCTTGGCATCCTCCTGATTGAGCAGTTGCAGCATTTGCTCGGTCGTGCACTCATCAATCATTTGCGTGTTTGGATTAATTTTTTCCGTAGTCAGTCCTGCAAAATATTGTTCCATAGCAGCAGATCCTTTCTCCTCACTGATGATGAACTCAAGGCCTCGTTTCTTGGTTTTTATATTAAATGGAAACCGCTTACATAGTCAATAGTTTTTGAAATAAAATTTTATCGTGAAATTTTATTTTGTTTTTTTAATTCTTTTTTCCTACAAAAAAAGACATCAGCCCTCGTGGGTCGATGCCTTTTTTAACGATAGGATTCAAGTCAGGATTTCCGGCTGCGGTGCTTCCCCGCTAGAATATTGTGCGTCTTGGTCAAATACTTCTTTACATTCTGGTAATCCGCGCTGGCCACCCCGGCGAATAATATGTCGATAACGGTCAACATAGCGATTCTGGAGCCCATGGCCCCGCTTCGCATCGTGACTTCCGGCGTTGAGATGCCGAGCAGTATATCCGCCTTGTCCGCCAGCTCGCTCTTGTTATACCGGGTGATGGCTATCGTGGACACATTATTTTTCTTCGCGATTTCCAGAGTCTCCAGAATTTCCACGGTATCGCCCGAATTGGAAACGAATATAGCCACATCGCCTTTGCCCAGCAAGGTTGCCGCGGTAAGCTGGCTGTGTCCGTCCGTATAGGCGTGACAGTGCTTGTTGATGCGGGAAAACTTCTGTTCGCCGTCCATACAAATTAATCCGGAAGCGCCGATACCGAAGAAAACAATCCTGCTGCTGGCGCGAAGCGCCTTGACGGCACGAGCCACCTCATTGCGGTCGATGACGCTCAGCGTATCCTCGATCGACTTGATATTGTTTCGTGAAATGTTGGAGGTAATGGTGAACAGATCATCCCCCGGCTGAATGTCGGTATATACGTCTTTCCGCTCCTCATCCATGGAACCCACTGCTGCGGAAATGCTCACGATAAAATTACGGTACCCGCTATAACCCATCGTCTTGCAAAACCTCAGCACGGAAGCGTCGCTGGTCTTACTCTGTTTAGCAAGGCTCTTGATCGATAGATGGGGGATTTCCTCCGTATTGGCCAAAATATATTCGGCTACGAGTCTCTCTACGGGGGTCAAATTCTCTTTCATTTCCCGGATTTTGATCAAAATATTATCGTTAATCGCCATTGGCTTCCCTACTCACCCTATTAATCTATACTGAACTTGCACTCATATCTTAAGCGGTTTTCATTTAAAAGACAAGCGAAAAAGATATAAAATCTGGAAATTGTCATTGTTTTGTTGAAATTAAATTTCAGTATTTAACTATCATAATAAATTTTATTTCTGTATTTTATTGTTAGTTTTATGAATCGTATGCTATATTGGCATCGATGCGAATTCTGTTCTTGGCAGAAGATCAGGGATACCTGGAATGAAAATAATTGTCATGGGTATCCTATCCTCAAATAATCATTTCGAGGACTGCCATGATCTCAACAATCGTTTGTCTTATGCGACGGGTTACTTTGGCGGCTTCCGTTCTGTTTGTGCTGTTGAACGGATATGCCGTTAATTTCGTAAACCCTCAACCGGTCGCTGCCGACCCTTCGTTGCCGATTCAGAAGGAGGACGGCATTTTTGCGATCGAAATCTATCCGCTTCAGCACAAGCTGGTCGTGCTCGTCCAAGGGGAGCCTTTCAAAACTTACAGGATTGCCGTAGGCAATCCCTCCACCCCAACCCCTGTAGGCGAATATCAGGTTGTTTACAAGGGTAAGAACTGGGGGCCCGCTTTTGGCCCGCGCTGGCTTGGTCTCAATGTCCCTTGGGGCATTTACGGCATACACGGAACGAACCGGCCATATTCGATCGGCCAGCATCTCAGCCATGGCTGCATTCGAATGCAAAATAGAGATGTGCTTGATTTGTATGAGTTGATTCCGGTCGGGACCAAGGTTACCATCTACGGACATGTTCTCGGCTATGCCAGCCAGGAGCCGCGAAATCTGGCTGAAGGCGATGTGGGCGGAGACGTCCAGCTCATTCAATCCCGCTTGAAAAGCGCAGGTTACTTCCAGGGAGTATGCAACGGCAAGTTCCGTTCGGACACCGCCTCCGCCCTGAGAAAATTTCAGGATGACCGCCAATTGCCCGTCAACGGGGTTGTCGACTTTCGGGTTTACGAAGAGCTTGGCTTGCTGGAATAACGACAGGAGTACGACAATGCAAAAGCCGGGTTCCGCTTAAATGCGGAACCCGGCTTTTTAATGCCTTAACTACATAAAAATATCCTCTACAACAATGTCGCGTTCCACCGCCAAATCCCGAAAACGGTCTTTAACCTGGACCAGCGGTCTGAAAAAATCGCTCGGATTGTTCCAAACGATCGTTGCGGTTTCGCCATTGCTCAAGCGAGCCTGTTTCCCGATGAATTGCGGAATCAAATGGCGGGCAAGCGCCTGCACCGCCCGTTCGTTGAGTTCACCGAACCCAAGCTCGTACACTTTGCGGAGCACCGTTAGCAAACCTAAGCGGCCCTTCGCATTGTCCGGTGAGGTCATTTCCACATAAGTATTGGCCACAGCGACAATTTGAGCGTACGGGTGAATCTCGTCCTTCTTCAATCCCTGAGGATAACCCGAGCCATCCTCGCGTTCATGATGCTGCAGCGCAACCAGAGCCGGAACTTCATCCGTCATGGAATCACGTATAATTTCGTAGCCGTACCTCGTATGCCGCTTCAATTCGTCAATCTGCGCCTCATTGAATGGACCGGCATGATTGCGCAGTTCTTGGCGGAGTTTGCTTTTACCGATATCGTGCAAATACCCTGCCTTACTGATCTCGTAACATTCCGCCGGCGTGTATCCGAGCCAGGAAGCAATGTAATAGGACAAAAGACCCACTTGCAAAGAGTGCGTGTAAAGATTGGTGTCGTTTTCTCCAAAAGTGATCAACAGGGATACGACGTCTTTTTTACTGTCAATGATTTCGAGCATCGGCTGGAGCTTTTCTTCCACCATGGACTGGTTGAATTTCCCCGTCGTCAGCGCTTCGAGAAATATGGACTGGTAGCCCAGCACTGTGCGCTCGAAATTTTCCTTCAGCCGGTTCGTAAAATCCTGTCGGTTCAGGCCTGAGAGAGACAGCTCGTCTTCTCTGGGCTCAATGTCCACATAGTTAATGTTTTGACGGATGAGAAGTGCAATTTCTTCTTTATGTATGCTTGTTCCTTTGGGAAGAACGTGGAGACCTGCCTGGTTAAATATGTCCGTCCGCAGCCGATCCCCTTCTTGAATTTCCATTACATGAGTTTTCAATTTAGCCCCCCTCTTATCTCGTTACTTCATTATATGATAGCGGATTCTCGCTGTTTGCCGGAATAAGGCGGATTTATGCTAGCTGCTATATCTTAAATATCGATCAAACGACATCACAAATAAATAGTTCCAAAGTCTGTATTTCCTTTCACAGAATAATTTTCCTGATTTTCGAGAATTTTATATGCATCATATGATTCACATGGGAGGTCATCATTTTGCCAATTTGGAGACGTCCGAAGCATTCCGGGACCACCGGCGGAGACAAATCGAAGAAAACGAACGGGCAGCCGCCAAATACACTCCCTCCTTCCCGGCCATCGACAGGTAAAAGTCTCGAGGATAAGCTCGACTGGTTTCAACAACAATTTGAGAATTGCTCGGATGTGATCGTACGTCAATTTGATCTCAGCTCGGGACAATCCAGCGCCCTGATATACATTCGCGGATTGATCAACCAGACTACCGCCCAAGACTTCATCATTCGGAGCCTGCAAGAAGAAGCGGATAGCTTGGAAAAACATGAAGAAATATATAAGTTTCTGTTTGAAGACAAGGGACTGTCCGTATCCCAAAACAAAATTATTGAGGACATGAACGAAGGCTTGGCCGCGATTTTGGACGCAGGCGCTCTGCTGCTGATCGACGGGGACAACCGGATGATGACTTTTTCTATTTCGTCTTATCCGACCCGCTCGATTGAGGAACCTCCGAATGAGTCTGTCATCCGCGGACCAAGGGAAGCATTCATTGAAGATTTGGAAATTAATCTCACCCTCATGCGCAGACGGCTAAAGAACAAGGACTTCAAAACGGAATCCCTGATCTTGGGAACAAAAACAAAGACCGACATCGTACTCACCTACATCGATGGGATATGCAAGCCCGAACTGGTAGATGAGATGAAGCGGCGCCTTTCCTATATCGAAATCGACAGCGTTCTTGGCTCGTCTTATGTGGAGGAATCCATCGAAGACAATCCCTATTCCCCCTTCCCTCAGGTGCAATATACGGAGAGGCCGGACGTCGTGTCAGCTGCATTGTTAGAAGGACGATTAGGGCTCTTTGTAGACGGAACGCCGATGGCACTTATTGTTCCGGTCACGCTTACTATGTTGCTGCAATCTTCGGAGGATTATTTCCAACGCTTTATCGCTGCGACATGGATACGTTGGATCCGTTTCTTTTTTTCTTTCATTTCATTGCTGTTGCCTTCTCTGTATATCGCCATTACAACGTTCCATCCGGAGATGATTCCTCCGCAATTTTTAAGAACCATCGCAGCCGCTAGGGAGATCGTTCCGTTTCCTGCCTTTTTGGAAGCGTTCATGATGGAGCTGGCGTTTGAAGCACTCCGGGAAGCTTCGGTCCGGATTCCGAAATCAATCGGCCAAGCCGTCTCCATTATCGGAGCCTTAATCATAGGCACCGCCGCCGTGGAAGCGGGTATCGTCTCCGCCGCCATGGTCATTATCGTTTCGCTGACCGGGATCGCCTCTTTTATCATCCCGCATTTTGACCTTGGATTATCGTTCAGGCTCCTGCGGTTTCCGATCATGTTTCTTGCTGCGATGTTTGGCCTTTACGGTATCGCGTGCGGATTGATCCTGATCTATATCCATCTGAACAATCTGGCGTCGTTCGGAGTTCCTTATTTGTCCCCGGTAGCTCCGCTAGTGGTTTCGGACTTGAAAGATACCGTTGTCCGGGCACCTTGGTACAAAATGCATAAACGCCCGCTTCAAACAGCTGCTGTAAACCCCACTAGGCAGAAAAAAGACTCTCGAGGTTGGGCCAAAGATAAAGGATGATGAGATATGAAGCTTCTGACAAGACCGGCCTTTCGCGGAGCTTTGGCTATTCTGTTGCTGACCGCCATTTGCGGCTGCTGGTCGGCCGAGGAAATCAATAACCGAGCCTTCGCCATGATGATGATCGTAGATGAATCGGAGGACGGTCAAACGGAAATAACGCTTGGCTTTCCCCTGCCCAATCGGATGATACCAGGCTCGGCAGGAGGGGGAGGCGGAGCCACCACCGGTGATCCTTATACGTTTACGACCAGAAAGGCGAAAACGATTAGCGAAGCCGTGGAGTTGATCCAGCTTGATAACTCCAGAACGATCTCATTCGGTCAAACCCGGGTAATCGTAGTCGGCCGCAAGTTTGCCGAGAAGGGGATTGATCCAGTGCTGGAATTCGTTTCCCGGCAACCCGCCTTTCATCTTAGTTCCAATCTGTTCATAACTCCGAATAAGGCGACGGAGGTCTCACAAGTGCCAACCATATTCGAACGCTTCATTGCGGATATTTTACTGAAATTTATAACACAGAAGCAGACCCTCGACACGACGGTCAAGGATTTCTTAATGGCGAGGTACAAGGGCGGAGACATTCTTCTTCCGTTGCTAAGTTTTTCATATAAACCCGAAGTGGGCGCAGCGGATTCCTCTAAGATGAAACATTGGATGGGTACCGACGGAGCTGCCATTATGCGTGAAGGAAAAATGAGCAAAATCGTCCTGACTGATGAGGAATTAAGAGGCGCGCTCTGGATTAGTTCCCAGCTCGACACCTCCATCGTCACCTCTTCTTCTCCAACCGATGGAAAAGAGGTTACCGCCGTTGCGCAAGGCATTGGAACAAAAATCTTACCCGTCATAAAGAACGGCGAAATCTCCTTCAAAATCGAGAGCAGCGCGAGCGCATATATCCTCTCTTCCAGTTCCGATATCGATTTGAAAAGCCAGGAGGCGCTCAATCAGATGCAAGAAGCATTTCAAAAAAACATTGAGAAGAGACTGCGACAGGTCATCGATAAAACACGAAAAGCCAAATCCGATTCATTTTTAATGAATCAATACTTGTTCTGGAGATATCCAAAGGCTTGGAACCGGATAAAAGACGAGTGGAGAACCTATTATTCCGAGAAAATGCCGATCGATATATCCGTAAAGATCACCATTAAACGTACCGGCGGTGAAATTCGTTCGGTCAATTTACAAGAATATGAAGAAAAATAACGGAAGGCAGTGAAACAATGATCTGGATAGGTGCCATGTTTCTCGTGATCATCGTGTTCGAGTGGCTGAGTCAACGGAAGGCGAAGGTTAAACGCCGCGATAAGTGGATTGTGCTTGGGATTTCGGTCGGTCTGTTACTGCTTTCGGAAGTTTTATTTAAGCTCAAAGACAAGTGGAATGTAACCATGTTATTTGAGTTTGTCGGCAAATCCATTGATGTCTGGATATCTGGCTGAGGATCTTGAATAAGGAGGGAGTGAATCATCATGCAAAAGAGCGTTTCCAGCACCCAAATCTTTTCACTCTATAACTTGCATATTTTTACCACGGTCATTGCCTTTCTGCTCGGCATGCTGATCTCAAGCAGTCATTTTTCAGCTCCCGTTGCGACGGTGATCGGCGCATTTCTTGCCGTTGCGCTCGTCTACCCTTCTTATATAGTGGCTTCTTCCCGCCCGAATGAGTTTCTTACGGAATTCGGCGGGGAACTGGTCGGCAGAGGTCCGCACACGATATTTATTCTGATCATTGTGCTGATTAAATTGTTGCTTTCAGCCTTAAATCTGAGAGAGATGTCCGATTTCCTTTTGTCCATCTATTTGATCGATACACCTTCCTGGTCCGTCGTACTGATCTTCGGAATCTGCATCGCTTACGCCGTCAGATCCGGCCTGAGTACAATTTTCCGTGCGGCACAGGGCATATTTCTGATCAGTGCCATAGCGTTTCTGATGATCCCGTTTCTGGCCATGCAGGAAATAGAAAAGGATGCTCTCATTGCGTTGGCAAGTCATTTACATTTCACAGACATAACCCATGGAGTAATTTACAACTTAGGAATGTTCGGCGAGCTTGCTTTTCTCTTTCTTCTGTACCCTTACTTAAAAGAACCCAAGAAAGTGATGAAAACCTATTTCTTTACGACGCTTAGTTCTCTCATTATTATCTTGTCCCATCTCATTCCCGTTCTGCTTACGTTCGGGGTGGACTTGGGTTCGAACCTCGTATATCCCGACTTGGAGTTAATTCGGTTTATTCGGGCAGGTTCATTTATAGAAACGCTTGACCCGATTCTGATTCTACTCTGGTTGACCAGCATTTTCGTCAAAATCTCATTCTTGTGCTTCACGGCCGTCATCTGTATAGCACAATTGACCGGGGTGAAGGATTATAAATCATTATCCCTGCCTATCGTTGCCTTCGTAGGCGTACTGTCCATCGCGATGGCCAGATCGCAGCAGGAACTGTCTAATTTCACGGCCAAAAATCTTTCTCCATTCGTGCTTACCGCTGAATATGTCATCCCAGCTATTTACATGATCATGTACTTCATACGGCGAAAAAAGAACAAATCAAAACCCGCCGAGACCAAGTCGGCGGGTTCCTGAGGGATATCGCTTACGGTTGTCCGCCGGTAAGCGACTGAATATCGATAAACGGAGTGGCTCCGCCTGTCACGGACGGCAAACGTCCGTCCCATTTCTCGAGTGCCTTCTCCTGCACCTCGATCTGTTTCAACTGAACCAGCTCAGGCGTTACTTCCTGTTTCTTCAATTTCAACGATTCCGCCTCGGCCTGAGCCTGCGCTATCTTCTGTTTCGCTTCGATCTCAATCCGCTTGAGGTCATTGCTCGCTTTAAGAGCTTGCTGCTGTGCCACTTGCTTGGCTTCGATCGATTGATTGAACGCATCGGAAAATTTAAAGTTGACGATGTTGATTTCATTGACGATCAAGTCGTATTTAGCCAGCCGATTCGTCAAATGCTCGCTGATTTCCCCGGCGACAACATCGCGCTTCGCAATCAGATCCTCGGCCTGATAACGGGCCGTTACTTCCTTGACGATCTCCTGTACGGCCGGGTTAATGATGATGGCGTCGAAGTTACCGCCGATATTATTCATCAGGTTATAGGCGGATTCCTTATTGACCGAGTAGTTGACCGCAACATGAGTCGAAACCGGCTGAAGATCCTTGGACGAGGCGCTCGTATCCGTCTCCGCCTTCGTAACTTGCGTGTTTACCTGAATCACCGACTGCACGAATGGAACCTTTAAATGGATTCCCGGTGATAATATGTTGCTGTTCAGCTTGCCGAACGTTTTATACAATCCGACATGTCCATATTCTACCTGTGCAAAGCTGCTTGCCCCTACAATGATCACTAGTAATCCGATGAGGACTGTTGCAGCCGCCCCCCGCAATTTGATTTCCTTTTTTGGCCCCTTGTTGGTTCCCGTTCCTGTCTCCATTTGCATCCCTCCGCTTTATCTATTGCTGCCGTTTCTCGGCTGTAACAGAAGATAACTTCCATTAACGGTTAATACGTACTAAGCGGAAAAAGGTGGCAAAAACAGAACGCGAAAAACATCTTTTATTTCCGGGACAACCAGGCGCGGTTTCCGTTCCAGTCAACCTGGACCGGCATTTCGAAAAACTCGGAAAGCGATTCGGTACTGAGCACCTCCGAGGTCTTCCCTTGCGTGAATTCCCGTCCCCGCCGGAGCAGGAGGGTGTGCGCGAAGATCGGCAAAATCTCCTCCGTATGATGCGTCACATAAAGCATGTTGGGAGCGTCAGGCTGACGAGCCAGTTCGTTGATGCTGTCCAGCAGCCCTTCTTTGGATATAAAATCAAGACCGTTGGTGGCTTCATCAAGAATGAGCAGCTTCGGCGAAGCCATCAACGCCCGCGCGATCAGAAGCTTCTGTTGTTCACCCTGGGAGCAGGTTTGATAAGTCCGGTCCTTTAAGTGTCCGCACCGAAGCTGTTCCATCAAGGCCGCCGCCCGGTCAAAGTCCTCGTCCTCCGGTTTGTCATACAAGCCGAAAGAAGCGAATTTGCCGCTGACCACCAGATGCTGGGCTTTTTCCCCGCTATGGATTCGTTCCTGGAGCGAGGAGCTTACCCAGCCGATCGATTTACGGAGCTCCCGCAAATCGATCTCTCCGAACTTATGGCCAAGAACGTGAATCTCCCCTGTGGTCGGCCAAATATATCCGCAAAGCAAATTAAGCAGCGTCGTCTTCCCGGAACCGTTCAAGCCGAACAGAGCCCAATGCTCTCCTTCGCCAACCTTCCAGTCAATCCCGTCGAGGACGGTTTTTCCCTCCCGCATCCAGCTGACATTCTTCATTTCAATGCATTCGTTCATGTGCCCTATCCCCCCGAAAAAAATAACAGTAACCTCAAGCTACTCCCGCATCTCCGGTTTGTCAACCCAGGGCTGCTTCGAAAACATTGATCTACGCATATGGTTCCAATCTGCAATTCAGATTAATTCGCCCCGAACTGAGCCTGATGCAAGCGGCTGTAATGGCCGCCGGCGCCGACCAGTTCCTGATGGCGTCCCTGCTCCGATATGCCTTCTTCCGTCACGACGACGATCCGGTCGGCATTTTTGATCGTGGCAAGCCGGTGGGCGATCACCAGCGTCGTTCTTCCTTCCGACAGTTCGGCCAAGGACTTTTGGATCGCCATTTCGGTTTCGGTATCCAGCGCCGATGTCGCTTCATCGAGGATGAGGATCGGCGGGTTTTTCAGGAACATCCGCGCAATCGCCAGCCGCTGCTTCTGCCCGCCGGACAGCTTGACCCCCCGCTCGCCGATTACCGTATCCATGCCTTCGGGCTGCGCCTGAATAAAGTCCTCCAATTGGGCGCGCCGCGCCGCCGCCCAGATTTCCTCCTCGTCGGCTCCAAGCTTGCCGTAGGCGATGTTCTCGCGGATCGTGCCCGAGAATAGGTAGACGTCCTGCTGGACGATCCCGATATTGCGCCGTAATGATGACAGCGTCATGCTGCGGATGTCTTTTCCGTCAATCGTAATATTGCCGCCGGCCAGTTCGTAGAACCTCGGCAGTAGACTGCACAGCGTCGTTTTCCCGGCTCCGGAAGGGCCGACGAAAGCGATCGTTTCTCCGGCAGCAATATTGAGGCTGATGTTGCTCAGCACATGCGCGCCGTCTTCATATCCGAAGCTCACTTCGTTGAACCGGATATCCCCTCGGAGCCAGCCGGCGTCGACCGCATCCGGCGCGTCGGCCACATCGGGCTCCGTATCCATGATTTCCAGGTATCGCTTGAACCCAGCGATCCCTTTCGGATAGCTCTCGATGATTGCATTAATTTTCTCGATCGGCCGGATAAAGACGTTGGCCAACAGCAGGAATCCGATAAACTCGCCATAGGACAGCTCGCTGCGAATGACGAACCACGTCCCGCAGATCATGACAAACAACGAAACTAGCCGCATCAGCATATAGTTGACCGACAGGCTGCCGGCCATGATTTTGTAAGCCCGGAGCTTGGTGCTCCGGTAACTGCTGTTGTTCTCGTTAAATAGTTCCTTCTCATGTTCCTCGTTGGCAAATGCTTGTACGACACGAATTCCGCCGATGTTCTCTTCGACCCGGGAATTGAAGTCCGCCAGGGCCGAGAATAGCCCTCGGTACGTGCTCGTCATTTTCCCGTTAAAATAAAGCGCGGTCCACACCAGCACCGGTACGACAAGAAACGTCAGAACGGCCAGTTTCCAGTTGATCGCCAGCATCAGCAGGAACGAACCGATCAGGGTCATCCCGGCGATGAACACGTCTTCGGGACCGTGATGCGCCACTTCGCCGATGTTGTCCAGATCGTTCGAAATGCGCGACATCAAGTGGCCCGTCTTATTGTTGTCATAGAAGCGGAACGACAGCTTTTGCAAATGATCGAACATGCTTTTACGCATTTTCGTCTCGATATTAACGCCCAGCATATGGCCCCAGTAGGTGACGATATAATTCAATACCGTATTCAGAACATAAACGCCCAGCAACGCGGCGCAAGCCCATACGATCATGGACCAGTTTTTGCCCGGCAGCAGTTTGTCCACAAACTGGTTTACAGCGATCGGAAAGCCGAGCTCCAGCAGCCCCGCTACCACTGCACAGGTAAAGTCCAGAATAAACAGTTTTTTGTACGGAATGTAATATGAAAAAAATCGGCGAAGCATCGTTACTCTCTCCCATCTATATGCATCTACTGCTGTTCAGACTATCACAGAACACCGTCTATTCAAAGACCCAGGTTGGCTTTAGTTGTTTCCTGCCCTTGACGCTTGGAGAATTTCGCCGAAGGCTGGCATGGCAATAGAAAAATAAGGTACAATAACTAGCGAACCCGAGAACTCTGGAATCGTTCAATTAGAGCGGCGCAGACCGTTCTTTAGACGGAAGGAAGGATTATGAAATGTACGTAGCAAACGACTGGCAAGATTATGAAGTCATTGATACCGGAGATGGCGAAAAGCTGGAACGTTGGGGCGATGTTGTCCTCCGGCGCCCGGATCCGCAAATTATATGGCCGATCCGCGAGGAGAGCCGGCAGTGGCGCGAAGTTCATGGCCACTACCATCGCAGTTCATCCGGCGGTGGACAATGGGAAATGAAGAAGCAGCTTCCCGAGCGCTGGACGGTTTCCTATGACCGGCTTAAATTTTATATCCGGCCAACCAATTTCAAACATACCGGTTTATTCCCGGAACAAGCGGCCAACTGGCGCTGGATGATGGACAAGATTTCCGCGGCCGGCCGCCCGATCCAAGTACTTAATCTGTTTGCCTATACAGGCGGTGCCACCGTGGCAGCCGCTTCCGCCGGCGCTTCGGTCGTTCATGTCGACGCGGCCAAAGGCATGGTGCAGTGGGCGAAGGAGAATCTAGCGTTATCCGGGCTTGGCGACAGACCTGTCCGCTTCATCACGGACGATGTTTTCAAATTCGTGCAGCGGGAACAACGCCGCGGCAACAAATACGACGCGATCATTATGGACCCGCCGTCTTACGGCCGCGGACCGAACGGCGAGATGTGGAAACTCGAGACGAGCCTGTATCCGTTTGTGGAATCCTGTATGTCGATCCTATCGGATACGCCTTTGTTCTTCCTCATCAATTCCTATACCACAGGAATTTCTCCAACGGTTCTTCACAACATTCTGTCGATGACCGTGAAGCGCCAGCATGGCGGAGTCATTTCCTCAGGCGAATTAGGCCTGCCGATTACGAAGTCCGGCCTAAATCTTCCTTGCGGGATTCTGGGCCGCTGGGAGGAATAAGCATGCCAGCCGAACCGTTGCACACGTCAGGGCACCCTCGGATGGCAATCCTCTACGAGGATAACCATTTACTCGGGATCGAGAAGCCGGTGAACGTGCCGACCCAGGAGGATGCCAGCGGTGACCCGGACCTGCTCAGCTTGCTGAAGGAAGATATCAAAGAGCGGTACGACAAACCCGGCAATGTGTATCTCGGACTAGTCCACCGTTTGGACCGTCCGGTGGGAGGAGCGATGATCTTCGCCAAGACATCCAAAGCGGCCTCAAGATTGTCCGAAGCGGTGCGCAGCCGTAAATTCGACAAGTCTTATATGGCGGTGGTCCGGGGGATTCCAGGTAAACAGAGCGGTAGGTTGACCGATTTCCTTTTGAAGGATGAACGTACCAACACCGTCCGGGTCGTTCCCAAAGGTACGCCGGACAGCAAAGAAGCGATTCTGGATTACCGCGTGCTGGGCAGCTCGCCTCAGGACAACTTGTCCCTGGTGCAGATCACGCTTCTTACGGGCCGGTCGCATCAGATCCGGGTCCAGTTCAGTCACATCGGCTGCCCGCTATACGGAGATCAGAAATACGGTAGCGCGGTCAACAAACCCGGTGAGCAAATTGCATTGTGGTCACTGTATGTCGGCGTCCCTCACCCAATCACGAAGGAGCCGGTCGATCTCATTTCGATGCCGCCGCGCCAGTATCCTTGGAATCTTTGGGAAGAGACGATTTACAAGCAGACTGCGGAGAATTGTACGGCGGGTTACAACGGTAACTTTTAATAACTAAAAAGAGAGGCTGCCCCGTAGTCATTGGAATTCAATGAACTGCGGACAGCCTCTCTTTTACATCTCTTATGTATTCGTTCGCTCCGCCTTCTTACTCTTAGCTGCCAAGGATTATTTCGTCCCGGAGATTTTACCCATTAAATACACAAGAAGCTGCTGATTATGCGTCGAAATCCGATCCAGCACTTGGCTCAAATACTTATTGCGGACCTGAACGCCCCGCTCCGCTTCCCGTTTACCCTTATCGGTTATCGAGACCCAAACTATCCGGCGGTCACCCTCATCCCTGTCCCGGCGAATCAATTCGCCGCGTTCCATTCGGTCAAGCAGCATCGTGACCGCAGCCGGCGTGGTCGAGAGGAATGGGATCAATTCGGACGGTTTCAAATTCCCTTCCCGCTCCAGCACTTCAAGTACAGCCAGTTGTGAAGTTGTCAATGCAGGCGCAAGCTCTTCCTCCATATGCGTCTGATAATCCTTGACGATAATCCCCAAAAGTCTGGCAAACTCGGTAGTATGCATGATGTCCCCCCTAATCTTCTTGAAATGAATGCCGGCTTCTCTCTTGATTTACGTCATGAATAATTCGACAAGCAGACCGGAAATTCCTTCCTCTGATCGATGAAACCTAAATTCGTGCCATGTTAATGCGAAAAACCAAGGAGATTAACATACAAAAAAACAAGCCGTCCGACCTCAGGCCGAATGACTTGTTTTGGTATAGACAGATTAAACAATAATGTTCCGCCAGCCGAATGGATCTTCAAGAACGCCCTTTTGAATGCCGGTAATGGAATCATACAGCTTTTTGGAGATCTCGCCCGTTTGCCCTCCGGCAACCGCAATTTGCTCTTCTCCCCATTTCATCGTGCCGATAGGTGAGATTACAGCGGCTGTTCCGGTACCGAAAGCCTCCTCCAATTTCCCCTCTCGTGCGGCTTCAAACAGCTCGGCTACAGAGATCTTCCGCTCGATCACTTGAATTCCCCACGAACGCAGCAGCGTCATTACCGAATCTCTCGTCACCCCGGCTAGAATGCTCCCCGACAGCTCGGGAGTAATCACTTCTCCGCTGATCTTGAAAAATACGTTCATGCTGCCAACTTCCTCGATGTATTTCTTCTCAACGCCGTCCAGCCACAGCACTTGCGAGAACCCTTCCAGCTTCGCAATTTCCTGCGCTCTGATGCCCGACGCGTAATTGCCGGACGTTTTGGCCATCCCGGTCCCGCCGCGAACCGCACGGACGTACTCGTCTTCCACGAAAATGGAGACCGGATGAATCCCTTCCGGATAGTACGATCCGACCGGTGACAAAATGACGAGCAGCTTGTACTGCTTTGCAGCCCGCACGCCCAGGCACGGCTCGGTTGCGATAATAAATGGGCGGATATACAGGGACGTATCCTCGCCTTCAGGAATCCAGTCCTTATCAAGGCTAACCAGTTGAGTAATTCCGTCCAACAGCAGTTCAGGGTCCACTTGAGGAATGCTCATCCGTTCGCAAGAAATATTGAGGCGTTTCAAATTCATGTCAGGCCGGAATAGTGAAAATTGACCTTCAGACGTTTTATAGGCTTTCATGCCTTCAAACACTTCCTGGCCGTAATGGAACACCATAGCCGAAGGATCCAGGGCAATCGGCCCGTATGGCACGATGCTTGGATCATGCCAGCCTTTGCCTTCCGTGTAATCCATAACCAGCATGTGGTCGGTAAAATATTGACCGAATCCGAGATGATCGCTATCCGGCTTAGCTTTCAAGTTCTCTGCTTTTACAATAGTTAATTTATTCACTGAGATACGCTTCCTCTCTTAACCGTTTCGTTTGAATTAACTATACCCTTATCCGTTGCATTGATCAATATTATGATATCAATTATTATCATAGATTACTTCTATAGGACAAAACATTTCAAACAGAAATGGACAGCCTTCTATCACGCTGTCCATTTTAACATATTGCATCTATAGTCGAATAACATTTTTATTGTCTGATGAGGATATAGATTTGGCTATTTTGCTTAAATTAACGGTTCCAGTTACATTTTTAGCACCTCCATTTACCATATATAATAATTCAATATTCACTGTATCATGTTCCCGAGCTTTTACATTTTGTATTAAATTTCTGGTGTTATCATTCATCTTTCCTTGGAAGGAATCCGGTAATGTAAAAGGATCGTCCGCTTGGCTTAATGACAAAATCATTGTTCCGCCAACAGATATACCGTAGGTAACACCTGAAAACTGTTTATCGTCTCCGATTTTCTCCAAATTATGTCCTGCTATATAAACAGAGTTTGCGTTTGAATAAACAACAAATTCAACATCCTTTATTCGTAAATCCTCAGTTTCAACAGTGAAGCTATATACTTTTGGAACTTCACGTAATTTAAATTGATAGTAAAGAAGAATGACAATAGTCGTGATCAGGATAAGCCCCAATAATGCTGCCGCTCTGTGTTTTCCAACCATATTGTCTCTCCTATTAGTTAGTTTTAAAGGATTATAAGCATTAAATGATTATGTAACCATTAAACAAATCACATATTATCACTAATTCTAGTATTATCTGCTATAATCATAGAAATTATCTATAATGGAGATGTTTTCATGGAGCACCGGCTTCTCGATTATTTTCTGGCTGTGGCCGAGGAACTTCATTTTACGAAAGCAGCGGACAAACTCGGCATTACCCAGCCGACCTTGAGCCATCAGATTCGTTTGTTGGAGCACGAAGTCGGCACTCCGCTGTTTCACCGTTCAGGCAAAAGAATTCACCTGACCCAACCCGGCATGATTCTGATGGAACATGCGCGCCGGGTCATTCATGAATTGGAGCAGGCAAGGTTTGAGATCGGGGAGCTGGCTGGTTTGAAGCGCGGCAGGCTGCGCATCGGGTGTTCCGGCAATCATCTGATTACGGAAGCGCTCATCTCCTTTCATCGCCAGCATCCCGGCATCGATCTTAACGTAATCGAGCTGGCGACCGACGAGACCCACGACGGCCTGCTTGGAAACAGGCTCGATCTCGGCGTCGTATTCTTGCCGCTGGAAGACGAGCAGCTGGTAAGCCTCCCTCTTTATGATGAAGAATTGGCTCTTATTGTCTCCAAACATCATCCTTTGGCCGGGAACGTCTCCGTCCAGTTGACAAAGCTCGCCGATCTGCCGCTTGTACTGTTTCAGTCCAAGTTTTTGGTGCGGCAAATCATCGATGCAGCCTGCGCAGCCCAAGGCCTCATCCTGAAGCCGGTTATGGAGCTGTCCACGATGGAATCCCAGGTTCAAATGGTCGGGCATAATGTCGGAGGAACGGTTCTGCCCTTGTCTTACGCCAGAACACTGCGAAATTCGGACATTGCGGTCATTCCATTCGCCGAACCGGTGCCGCGAAAAAAAGTCGGCTTAGTCTATCGAAAAAATATGTACTTGGATCATACGATCCAGGCGTTCATCACTCATCTACTGGCTGAAAACTGACATTACATCTGGAAAAAAAGAAAAAAAGCTTCACGGAATCAATCTATTTCCGTGAAGCTTATTATTATTGACTTCGAAGCAGCAAATCCGTGATCTCGTCTTTTTTGTCGACTGGAGCCAACACCTTGCCGATCGATTTGCGATCGGATAAAGGCGCATCCTCGGAACTGAATGAAAGCATGGCGCCTTCCTTGGTCACGGCGAGCAGCGCAAGCGGTTCTTTGCAATGGAACCCGCCGGATAAGCGGCTGCCGTTCGGCTTAACCCGTTTGCCTTCCTTGAATTCAAATGACTGAACGCCTTTGCCTCCGCGGCTTTGCAATGGATAATCGAGCAGAAGACTCCGTTTGCCGTAGCCCAGATCGGATACAACGAGCACTTCACCTTCTTCGCCTTCAACCCACAATGCGCTTACGACCTCGTCTTCTTCCTTCAAAGCGATGCCGCGAACGCCGGCCGAGACACGTCCCATGGAGTTGACTTCATTCTCCGCAAAACGGATGGCCATCCCCTGTTTCGTCAATAACAGAATGTCTTGGCGATTCTGGCTAAGCGTCACGTTAATAATCTCGTCCCCGTCGGCCACCTTGCAGGCAGCGATGGCTCCCGACCGTTTCGTTTCGTACTCTTTGAGCTCAGTACGCTTCACCTGACCGCGCTTCGTGACAAAGACAAAGCTCGTATCAGCCGAGTCAAAGTCCTTCAGCGGAACCACGCTGACGATCCGGTCTTCCTTAGCCATCGGAATGACATTGACGATCGCGGTACCGTTATCTTTCCATTTGAACTCCGGAATCTGATGCACCGGCAACAGGAAGTATTGGCCGCGTTGGGTGAAGATTAGAAGATTCTGCAGCGTATTCACATCAAGCACATGCTTGATATAATCGCCTTCCTTCACTCCGGACCCTTCCCGCTCCCCGCCGGAACGCGTAAACGAAAGCATGCTCGTCCGTTTGATATATCCTTCGTGAGACAGCGTGATCAGCACATCTTCCTGGGCCACCATAACCTCAAGATTAACCTTGAGCTCTTCCACTTCGCTCTGGATATCCGAACGCCGATCAATACCGTACTTGTCACGGATCTCGATCAGTTCTTTCTTGATGACGGCAATGAGCTTCTTATCGCTCTCAAGAATTCCGCGAAGCGTTGTGATCTTCTTTTGAATATCGTCCAGTTCTTTCTGCAACGATGTAATTTCCAGGTTGGTCAACCGGTACAATTGCAACGTCAGGATGGAATCCGCTTGGCGTTCGGTAAATCCGAACATCCACTGCAGATTGTTCTGAGCGTCCTGGCGGTTTTTCGACGCCTTGATGGCGGCGATGACCTCGTCCAAAATATTCAGGGCCTTAACCAGACCTTCCAGCACATGGGCCCGGTCTTCCAGCTTCTCAAGCTCGTATTGGGTCCGGAAAGTGACCACTTCGCGCTGGTGAGCGATATAAGCGTCCAGCATCGCCCGGAGTCCAAGCTGACGCGGCGCTTTGTTTACAATCGCCACCATGTTGAAATTATAAGTGACCTGTAAATCGGTCTTCTTAAGCAAGTACGCAAGGATGCCTTGAGCGTCTGCGTCTTTCTTCAGCTCAACGACGATGCGCAGGCCGTTCCGTCCGCTCTCATCACGTACCTCGGCGATCCCGTCGACCTTTTTCTCCAGCCGAATGTTTTCCATAGCTGTAACGAGTCTGGATTTTACGACCTGATAAGGGATCTCCGTGATGACGATCTGCTGCTTGCCGCCGCGCATCGTTTCGATCTCCGTTTTGGAGCGGAGGTAAATCCGCCCTTTCCCGTTCTCATAGGCGCTCTGGATTCCATCCTCGCCCATAATAATGCCGCCGGTCGGAAAATCCGGTCCCTTCACATACGAACGGATCTCTTCCATAGAAATCCCCGGCTTTTCCATAATCGCTACGCAGGCATCGATCACCTCGCGCAAATTATGGGGCGGAATCTCGGTCGCAAAACCGGCGGAGATCCCGCTTACCCCGTTGACCAGCAGGTTCGGAAAACGGGCAGGCAACACGACCGGCTCCATAGCCGTATTATCAAAGTTGTCCTTAAAAGGGACCGTTCTTTTCTCGATATCACGGAGCAGCTCCATCGCAATCGGCGAAAGGCGTGCCTCCGTATACCGCATAGCAGCGGCCGGGTCATCATCCTGGGAACCCCAGTTGCCATGACCGTCTACTAATACATGTCCCATCTTCCATGGCTGTGCCATCCGGACCATGCCTTCGTAAATCGAAGAGTCGCCGTGCGGGTGATAGTTACCCATAACGTCCCCGACCGTTTTGGCCGACTTACGATAAGGCTTGTCCGGAGTATTGCCCGAGTCGTACATCGCATACAGAATGCGTCGTTGCACCGGCTTTAGGCCGTCTCTGACGTCAGGAATAGCTCTATCTTGAATAATATATTTGGAATACCGGCCGAAACGGTCTCCGACGACTTCTTCGAGAAAAGCCGGTAAAAAATTCTCCAATGAACTCAAATCATGTCACCTTCTATTCCTCATACTCCGTGAAATCTACGTTCTCCACAATCCAACGCTTCCGGGGATCGACTTTGTCGCCCATCAGCGTAGATACGCGGCGCTCTGCCTTGGCAGCGTCCTCGATCTGCACCTGAAGCATCGTGCGGGTTTCCGGATTCATCGTCGTTTCCCACAGCTGTTCCGGGTTCATTTCCCCAAGCCCCTTATACCGTTGCAGCTCGAAGTTTTTGCCGAATTCCTTCAGATAGTTCTGAAGCTGCTCGTCGCTCCATGCATAACGGATCGTCTCCAGTTTACCCGACCGGCGGGTAATCTTATAGAGCGGAGGCTGAGCGATATAGACACGTCCGGCGTCGATCAGCGGCTTCATGTAACGATAAAAGAAAGTGAGCAGCAGCACCTGGATGTGCGCTCCGTCCGTATCGGCGTCGGTCATGATGATGATTTTCGAATAATTGCTGTCTTCCACGGCAAATTCCGGCCCGATGCCCGCGCCGATCGCCGAAATGATCGCCCGGTATTCATCGTTCTTCAGAATATCGGCCAGTTTGGCTTTTTCCGGATTCATCGGTTTTCCTTTAAGCGGCAGAATCGCCTGGATCTTCGAATCCCGTCCCTGTTTGGCCGAGCCGCCGGCAGAATCGCCTTCGACGATAAACAGCTCATTGCGCGTAAAATCTTTGGACTGCGCAGGAGTCAGCTTGCCGCCGAGATTGGAGCTTTCGCTCCGCTTCTTGCCCGTGCGCATTTCGTCCCGCGCTTTACGAGCCGCTTCTCTGGCACGTGAAGCCTGAATCGCTTTCTTGATCAGCGTCTGAGCAACCTGCGGGTTTTCCTCCAGGAACAACGCCATTTTCTCGGCCACAACTGCGTCCACAGCACTACGCGCGGAAGCGCTACCGAGTTGGTCCTTCGTTTGACCGACAAACTCAACTTCGGACATTTTAACGCTGATGACCGCCATCATGCCTTCGCGCAAATCGTTGCCATCAAGATTTTTATCCTTTTCCTTAAGCATGGCATTCTTCCGCGCATAGTCGTTCATAACCCGGGTATAGGCTGTCTTGAAGCCCGTCTCATGAGTACCTCCGCCGCGAGTTGGAATCGAATTGACGAAAGAAACCAGCGTTTCCGTATAGCCCGCATTATATTGCAATGCGACTTCGACTTCGATATCCTCGCGCTCGGCGTAGAAATGAATTACATCATGCAGCACGTCTTTCCCGTCATTCAAAAATTGAACGAACTGGCTGGCTCCGCCCTCGTAAAAAAACTCGTCGGAACGATCCGACCGCTCATCCTTCAAGGTCACTTTGAGGCCCGAATTCAGAAATGCGATCTCCTGTAAACGTTCCGCGAGCGTATCGTAACTCAGTCCGATTCCATTGACAAACACGCGTTTGTCCGGCTTGAACGTAACCTTGGTGCCTGTCCGGTTCGTATTTCCCAATACCTCCAGGCCCGTCACCGGCTCACCGACATGCTCTATCCCCTTTTTGTCCACCCAATACTCGAACCGCATGCGATGGATTTTACCTTCCCGGTAAATTTCGACTTCCAGCCACTCGGAGAGCGCGTTCGTCACCGATGCGCCAACCCCGTGCAAGCCGCCGGATTTCTTATATCCCGACCCGCCGAATTTCCCCCCGGCATGCAAAATCGTATATACCACCTGCGGTGTTGGAATGCCTGTCTTGTGCATTCCGGTCGGAATGCCGCGGCCATTATCAAATATCGTAACGGAACCGTCTTTGTTCAGCGTAATGTCGATTTTGGTACAAAATTTCGCCAAATGCTCGTCGACAGCATTATCCACAATCTCCCATACCAGATGATGAAGTCCCGACGAGCTCGTACTGCCGATATACATACCTGGTCGTTTACGTACCGCGACAAGCCCTTCGAGCACCTGAATGTCGTCCGCGTCGTATCCCGAAGCCGCATGGCCAGGCTTTGCACCGGAGGCGTCTTCGAACAAATCGATTTGTTCGGCCATTCATGCTCCCCCTTTTAGCTATTATGTAGTCCATGATTTGTACTACAATGCAAACAAATGTTTTGTTATCCTTGTCCATTTTAATTCAATATATCCTGTTTCGTAAAGACAAGGAATGAAACAACCAATGAAACGGCCGCCCAAGCCGCCAGCACTACGAGTGAAAATCCAAGGTTCATTCCTTCGATCGGAGCCGGGGTTCCTGCCAAATAATTGGTTAGTCCAAGATTCACCATAAACAAATATTTGGCGCTTGTCCAGGAAGAAGCCATATTGCTGAGAATATTCCCCGCGATTAGCGCCGCCATCATGATGACAATGCTAGCCGCAGTGCTCCTTACCAGCACCGACACCATAAATGCGAGGATCGCGACAACGATGCCGACGAACCAGATCAGGCCCGCCTGCATAAAGAGATATTTCCACTGGGGCACCGAGTGCACCGCCGACATGTCCACGTCCGCGCCTTGCAGCTGAAAGCCCGTAAATACAGGGAAATTGAATCCTTTATATCCGAAAAAGAGACCCGATATCAGATAGCAGATGATAAAGGAAGAAACCACGATCAGCGATACAAAGAGCAACAGCGTAATCAGCTTGCTGAGCAGCACCTTCCAACGGCGGACCGGCCGGGTCAGCAGCATCTTCACCGTTCCGCCCGTCCGTTCCGAGGACACGATGTCTGAGCCTATTCCCATGATCAGCAATGGAATGAACAGGGTTGACGCATTGTCCAGAAACTCCCGCGTGAACGAGACGCCTCCCGGTTGGGCCGGGTTTACATCATGCTCCAAATAATATTTCATCTGCTGAATATAGATTTGGCGGTATTTCTTCCATTCCTCCGGCACCCGGTCGCTGCCGAGAGAATTCTGATTGTCGGTAATCGCCTGCTGCACTTCCCGGCGCCAGTCCGCCCCGTAGGTTTCTCGTTTGTCCTCGGCTTGCTTCATTTGGGCATATGCAAAAATAGGAACCAAAATCAACAATACCAACACGACAACATAGAATCGTTTCTTCTTGATCATTTTGATCGTTTCGTTTTGAACAAGCGATAACATATGATTATTCAATAGTTTCACCATCCGTCATCTCCAGGAACAGTTGCTCAAGTGTAGGATTGATTTTATGCACGGCGCCTACATGAATCCCTGCGCCGACCAGACTGGCCAACAAACGTGGAATGTCCTCGGGCTGCATTTGGGCCACGACGGCGTTGTCGCCGATTCCGGCCATAATCGCATCGTCGAGCACATCGCCCGCTTTTGAGACCACAGTCACGCCCGCCGCCTTTAACAACGCTTCCCCTTTGTGGCGGGGCTCCAGCTCCCAGACCACGTAATTCGAGCTTCCCTGGATAAGTTCGTTGACCGTTCCTACAGCAAGAACGCTGCCGCGGCTAATGATCGCCACACGATCACAAAGCAATTGGATTTCGCTGAGCAAGTGGCTCGACACGAATACGGCCATCCCTTCATCCGCCAAGCCCTTGATAAATTGGCGGAGTTCCTTAATCCCCTTGGGATCCAAACCGTTGGTCGGCTCATCCAGTATCATCAGTTTAGGCCTGCCGAGCAGAGCCTGCGCGATCCCTAGGCGTTGGCGCATGCCTAGGGAATAAGTTTTCACCTTGTCATGAATTCGCTCGTCCAGTCCGACCATTTCCGCTACCTCAGCAATCCGCGCCGCATCCACACCGTTCATCATTCTAGCGAACTGCTCCAGGTTCTCCCAGCCGGTCAAGTAATTATATACTTCCGGATTCTCCACGATCGAACCGACATAGGCTAATGCGCGTTCCGGCTCCCGGTTCACTTCGTGTCCGCATACCTTTACGCTTCCTTCCGTAGGGCGAATCAGGTCAACCAGCATCCGGATCGTCGTAGTTTTACCGGCTCCGTTTGGGCCTAAAAACCCGAAGATTTCCCCTTCCCGCACCTCAAACGACACATCCCTGACAATCCAGGTACGACCGATCTTTTTCTTTAAGTGTTCTACCTTCAAAACGATCTGCCGCGGCTGTTGCCCGGCTTTATTCTGCGCTGCCAAAGTTCTTCACTCCTTGTGTCACTCTTGTACGCCGATCCCCTGTACGATGCGCTCCGCGATGGCCTGATACCCCGTCCCGTTCGGATGGAAATGGTCGCCGGAGAGATACCGGCCGGCCTGTAAAGTAAACAAATCAAACGTAGGCACGACCAGGCCGCCGTCTATGGAAGACATCGTTTCCGCCGCAATACTGTTCCATTGCGCTACTGCTTTATCCCCGGCATTTTTCAACTCTTTCATATCCGAGAAAGGGTTATACAGGCTGATGTAGACGATCCGGGCTTGTGGATTAATATCATGAAGCTTGGCCAAAATTTCGCTCAAATTTTCCGTTGCGCTCTTCACCTTTGCATTCAGTTCCGCTTCCGAGGGCAGCTCCGTCCGGGTCTGCAGCGGCTCCCCTCCTTCGAACAAATCGTTGGCTCCTATGGAGAGCATGATCATGCCGGCCTGTTTAAGCGCATATTGAACCCCCGGTTCGTCCAGCATGGGCAGCAGCTTTTTAGTAGTTAGCCCGTTAATTCCCAAGTTGTTTACGAGTTTACTTTCCGTACCCTGCTTCTTCAATATCTCGACGGTTCTTTTGGCAAAACCTTTCCCCGTATCATCTCCGGTGCCTTTAGCCAAAGAATCTCCGATTGCCGTTACATCCATTGCGGACACTTGTAGCGGGACATTTAATGAATGATCCCCGGGGGATCCGGCCCCGTTCGGTTCGCTTGTTACAGGATAAATAACGTCACGCACCGCATATATAAATCCGCATAATAACAGCAGTGTCGACACGGCCGAAATCAGACCCGCCGCCCGCCATATCCGGGACGTAGTGTTCATCTGCAACTCTCCTCCTGTAGAAATAGCCCCTTCTTATTCTCTCCAATTTATGTAATTACCATAAAACTTCTTGAACCAAGAATCAAATTTATCGCAGTCCATGGGATGCTGTTTGCTAATCATAAACTATATAAGATGGACTGGCGAAATTGATATGGGGCAAGTACGTAAAATGTTCCTACGATCGCTGTTGGTTCCAGATTTCTTGATTTTATAAAATCCAATTCGGTTGAAATCCGCAACCAAAGGCGAACGCTCCGCTTCTTCGGAATCATTTTACTACCTTGCCTTTATCATTTTCTTCTTTAGTCCTATATAGTATCGCAAAAAGAGCAGTGCCCATGGGCACTGCTCTACCAGCTTTTAACTCGCTCTGATTACCTTAACGTCGGCAGTAATTACCTTCTCACCCTCATAGAGCATGAAACGTCCGTTTTGCCATTCGATGCGCATCAGCGCAAAATCATCGGACTGGAACTGCCATACATACTGCTCGCCTCCCTGCATAAAGGGAGTACGGCCGGTAACGGTTACCGAGCCAACATACTCTTCATCCAGGTAATAAGTTCTTCCGTCCAGTTCCATTTCAGACGGAACCTCGTCAGGCGTATCCAGCCGGCCGTCGATCGGGCGGTAGAGCTGATATTGCAGCGTCTCCCGTTCTTCAATCAGCAAATAGCTGATCTTGGCGCCGTCCTGCAGTGTCAGTACGACCGCATTCCGTCCACGGTTATGAACCCGTCCCGTCACTTCATAAGTAACCAAGGACACTTCGCACATATCTCCGGGGGAGAGCGTCAACATGCTCTTTTCCACCTGTGGCGGCTCCGGTTTCGCGAACAGGTTTCCGATTCTTTTCCACATACTCATGAGCTACATTGCCTCGCTTTACGTTCAATTCAAAGCGTTCTTATTTTTGATTGTTGTCGTACTGTTTCAACAAAGCAGCCAGTTCATCTTCAACCGCCTGGTCCTTGCCGAGCTTTTCGAATTCGTCGTCCAGATCGGATCCTTTGGAGTTCAATTCGTTGCTTGCTTCGGCCTGCGCTTCCATCTGCATCATTTTTTCTTCCATGCGTTTTAGACCGCTGGCAGCGGAGTCCGAGCTAAAGCCGGTCATCGCCTTGTTGATCTCGTTTTGAGCCTTAGCCGCGTTATAACGGGCTACCAGCGTCTCCCGCTTGTTCTTCATCTCGGTAAGCTGTTTACGCATCTCTTCCAGCTTAGCGCGAAGGTTATCGGCGGAAGTCTTGTTTTGGTCGTAGTTCGTTTTATACTCGTTCATCTTCGTTTCAGCGGCTTTCTTCTCTTCCAGCGCACGGCGGGCCAATTCTACGTTTTGGGCTTGAGCGGCCGTATGAGCCTGCTGCGTACGCTTGGCTACCAAAGCTTCCTGCTCTTCATAAAGCGCCTTGAATTTCTTCTCAATCGCGATTTGAGCGGCGACCGCCTTCTCGGCGTCCTCCAGGTCCTCCTGCATATCACGAATATATTGATCCGTCATCTTGATCGGATCCTCCGCTTTATCAATCATCGCGTTAATATTAGACATGGTCAAATCACGTAATCTTTTAAAAATCGACATGGTTTAGTTGCCTCCCTAAAAATTTTAACTTCTTGATAAATGTTTACGTAGCGATTGTTTCAAGGTTTCATCCTTATTAAAAATATTTTTATTCAAGCAAAAAACACGCCTCATTGGCGTGTCTATTGCTTTCGCGTTTCAATCATCTCAATCTTTTGTACCGATGAATTCCTGAACCCAGTACCCGTTGTAATAACCGACGCCGATGAGATTGTAATTGGCATTTAAAATATTGGCTTTATGGCCCGGGCTGTTCATCCAGTCCTCCACTACCTCTTTGGCGGTTCTTTGCCCCATGGCGATATTCTCGCCTGCATAACGGTATGTGATGTTAAATGAATCCATCATGTCAAAGGGGGACCCGTAAGTAGGTGATGTGTGATTGAAATACTTGTTTTTAAACATGTCGATCGCTTTGGTTTTTGCCATTTTCGATAAATTAGTGTGCACGGTAAGCGGTTTTAATCCCGCTGCAGCCCGCTCCTTGTTGACCAGGGCAACTACTTCAGCAGCCCGTTCGGTCTGAATTTTCGCATAAACTGCCGCTATTTGTTTAGATGAAGCCGCATCAGCCGTACCGCTTCCTGCCGGTACCAGCATCAAAGATCCTGCCAAGACGGAGAAGACAAGGCCCGCAGAAATTCTTCTTAAGTGAGACTTCTTGTTCATCGAAGTTTCTCCTCCTTAGTCAGATGATTCCACAAAAAATGAGTTCCTTGTCACATTTTAACATGTTCCCCGTTAATACGCATGAGAAATAACTGGAAAATTGGAAATAAAAAATGAAAATTCGTTTATTTTTTGGATGCATATTTCCGCATGTCGAATGCAACAGCGGCAACGATAATCGCACCTTTAATGATTTGCTGCCAGTACGGGCCAACCCCGACAAAGGTCAGTCCATAGTTAATTACCGTGAAGATCAGCACGCCGGCCATGACGCCCGGAACCGTACCTATCCCGCCTGTCGTAGATACCCCGCCAACTACGCAGGCCGCGATCGCATCAAGCTCATACATATTCCCGTAGTTGTTGGTGGCTCCGCCCGTTCTGGCGGCCTCAAGGACGCCGGCCAACCCGTACAGCGCTCCTGCGATGGAGTAAATCAGAATCAGGTATTTGTTTACGTTGATGCCGGATACCTTCGCTGCCTGTACGTTGCCCCCGATGGCGTACATGTTTTTACCGAGCCGGGTTTTGTTGAACATGACCCAGACGATGAAACAAACGGCGATCGCAATAATGACAATATAATGCAGCGAAAATTGTCCGATGTGGATGCTTCCTGAACCAAGGTCCGTGAAATCCTTGCGCAGTCCGCCGATCGGCTGTGACTGGTTGGGATCCATATCGAAATACAAAGAGTTGATACCGTAAATCGCGACCATGGTACCGAGGGTGGCGATAAAGGGAGGAACTTTGAATTTGGACACTATGATTCCGTTAATCATGCCGAAGATTAGACCTACGACGATGGCGATGATGATCGGCAGGATCATCCATAATTGCGGGAGATCCGGGAAGAACCGCCGCCCGTATTCTTCCGTTTGAAGCATGGACGCTGATATAACCGCAGTTAAACCCACCATCCGTCCGGCCGACAAGTCGGTCCCTCCGGTAATCAGGATAAAGGCTACGCCTAGCGCAATAATCACCCGGGTTGATGATTGAGCCAGTATATCCTGAAGCGTATTCAGTCCGATAAAGCTTGGTTCGTACACGGCAATCCCGATGACGAGCACCGCTAGCACGATATATATCGCATTTTGGGTTACGAAATTTTGTACTTTTCTAATTTCCATGATGTTCTCCTCCTTCTCTTTCTCGCTAATGCTGGGCAGCCAGCCGCATAATTTCCTCTTCCGAGGCCTGGTCTCCATCCAATATGCCCGTCAGTCGACCTTCGGACATAACCATCACCCGGTCGGACATGCCAAGTAGCTCGGGCATCTCAGATGAAATCATGATGATGCTTTTACCTTGCTGGGCCAGCTCCGCGATAAGAGAGTAAATCTCGTATTTCGCCCCGACATCGATTCCCCGGGTCGGCTCGTCGAGCAGCAGAATCTCCGGTTCCGTAAGGAGCCAGCGCGCGAGCAGAACCTTCTGTTGATTTCCCCCGGACAAATCCATAATCAGAGTCTTTGGAGAAGGTGTTTTGGTCCGCAGCTTCTCTACCATTTTGTTGGTTTCTATCTTTTTTCTGCGGTCGTCGATCAGTAAGTAAGGCTTTACGTACCGGTCCATATTGGCGATGGCCGCATTCTCGTGTACGGATAATACCGGGAAAATCCCCGTTGTACGTCGTTCCTCAGTCAGCAGCGCCAACCCGTGACGTTTCGCATCGCCGGCGCTTTTGATTCTGACCTCTTTGCCATTGATCGAAATGCTGCCGGACTGAATGTCTCGAAGCCCGAACAAGGCTTCAACCAATTCGGTCCGCTGGGCTCCCACAAGACCGCCCACGCCGAGTATTTCTCCCTTTCGAAGCTCGAAAGACACATTCTTGAACGACTTCGGATCAGGGGAAGTCAGATGATCCACCTTCATAATTACGCCGTTTGGAACGTTATGGCGGTCAGGGAATCGCTGTGTCAAATCCCGCCCGACCATTTTGGAAATAATCAAATCGGTCGTCATTTGGGCCGCCGGCCAAGTTCCGATTTTCTTACCGTCCCGCATGATCGTCACGTCGTCGGAAATACGTAATATTTCTTCCATTTTGTGCGAAATATAAATGATAGACACGCCGCGTTTCTTCAAATCATTAATAATGCGGAACAGATGCTCCACTTCCACACTGGTCAATGACGAGGTAGGTTCGTCCATGACAATGATTTGCGAATGAAATGAAACCGCTTTCGCAATTTCAATGGATTGAATTTTGGAAACCGATAGCTTTCCTACCAGCGTATCCGGACTTATATCAATATCTAACTGTTTAAACAGCTCTTCCGTGTCCCTGAACATTTTGCTATGGTTCACAAATTTGAAGGGAAACCAGCCCCTCAGCGGGAAGCGGCCGAGCCATATGTTTTCCATGACATTGCGGAACGGCACCGGGTGCAGCTCCTGGTGAATCATCGAAACTCCAAGTCTCAGTGCGTCGCTGGAGTTGTTAATTTCGACTTTTTGTCCATTCAAATAAATTTCTCCGCCGTCGGGTTTATAGATTCCGAACAGGCATTTCATTAATGTTGATTTGCCCGCGCCGTTTTCGCCCATTAGCGCATGCACGGTCCCTGGTCTAACCTGCAGAGTTACCTGATCCAGCGCTTTGACGCCGGGAAATTCCTTGGAGATATCCTTCATCTCCAACGCATATTTCTGTTCCATCATGGTTCCGCCCCCTAAATTGTTCTATTCCTAAAGAGGCACAGCAAGCGTTCCCTCCAAGACTCTATCCTTCAAGCCATCCATATAAATTGGGAGGTCCGTCCCTTTAGGTTCGAACCTCCCATGCTTAAATTGCTTATGAGAAGTCCTGCTGCGTACGCTGCGTTTTATTTGAAATTAGCTGCGTTATCTTTCGTTACTTTTTGATAAGGAATCCATACATATTGATTGTCCGTAATCTCGAAGCCTACGCTGTCTTTGTTAATCTCGCTGCCTTTTGCCAGCAGGGAAGCCAACATCACAGCCGCTTTGCCTTGGTTTTCGGCATCGTTGAGCACCGTGCCTAGCATCGTTCCTTGTTCCAGTGCTTGAAGAGCTGGCGCAGTAGCATCCACGCCGACTACCGGCATGAATTTATCGCCTGTAAAATATCCGGCAGCTTTCAACGCTTCGATGGCACCCAATGCCATGTCGTCATTGTTCGCAAATACGGCTTCAATCTTATCTCCATTGGCAGCCAGGAACGCGGCCATCTTCTCTTGCCCTTTTACTCGGTCCCACATCGCAGTATCTTCGGCTACTTTTTCTACCTTAATGCCTGCATCTTCCACCGCTTGAATGGAATATTGCGTGCGCAGCTCGGCATCCTGGTGACCCGGCTCGCCTTTCAGCATGACGTATTGGAGAACGCCGTCACCGTTTCTATCAGCCGATGAATTGGCTTTCCAGTAGTCGACGATAATTTGACCGGACAAGGTACCGGATTCTTCCGCTTTCGCACCGACATAGTACACTTTATCCCACTTCTTCATATCTTCCGGAAGCGGTTCGCGGTTCAGGAATACAACCGGAGTATCCTTAGCTTTGGCCTTATCGATAATGACTCCAGCTGCAGTACGGTCAACCGGGTTAATGACCAACGCATTTGTTTTCTTCGTCAGGAATAAGTCGATTTTATCGTTCTGGGTTGGCTGGGAATTTTGGCTGTCGACAATGTCCACTTTAGCGATGCCGCTTGCGTTCTTCTCAATGGAATTCCGCACGCCGGTCATGAAAGTATCGTCAAACTTGTAAATGGCCACGCCTACCTTCGGCTCGCCCGCCCCGCCGCTATCTTTGTTTCCGCCGCTGGAGCAGCCTGCCATCGTGGCCCCTAGCACTGCTGCAACTAATAATGCTGTACCGACTTTTTTCATTCTTTTGACCTCCTGAACTGATATCGTTTTCTTTTTATCCTGTTGGTTACGTTTTCATTATGCATGGAATCCTCAAGATTGCGAATCAAATATTCTGAGATGTTCTATGAAAATTCTGAGGATGTTATATTGATCATTTCATACTAAAAAAGCCCCGGGGTTATCCCGGAGCTGGCGCCATCACGCTTTAATGCCGATCATCATCCACATATTTACCTTGTTCCGGGACGGCGAGTTCATCGAAATTCTCGCTTAGCATCTTGAGCCCGATGCGCAGTTCCTCGCCCGACATCGGCAAACCGTGGCCGGTAACCGCCGTTTCCAGGGGTAATGCAGCCAGCTTGCGCAGAGATTCTTTCGCGGACCCCCAATCCGGGGTAAAATACCTCGGCGGCCCATGTATCTCTTTATTCTGCTGCATCACCGCAAGCGCCGATTCTTGTTTGACCGTAATAAAAGCATCCCCGGCGATCAAAGTGCGGTCTTGTTCCCGGTACAAAGAAACCTGCCCCGGACTGTGTCCCGGCGTGGCGATCCATTTCCAGCCTGGCGCTCCAGGGACGGTGCCATCCTCCGGAAGTGGTTGCAATCTGTCTCCTATATCTATGGGGCCGTTCGGATACAACGGGGCCACTCCGGCCATCAGCCCGCCGCCCACGGAAGGATCACCTTCCGGATAATCCCGAAGCCCTGTTAAATAAGGGAATTCCTCAACATGGGCATAGACGGGAACCTTCCAGTAATCCGATAACTCGATCACGCACCCGACATGGTCAAAATGCCCGTGCGTCAAAATGATCACCTTGGGAGGCCTTCCGTAAATATGATCGGCTTCCTGTATTAGTGCATGCTTAAAGGGGCCCAGCCCGGTATCGACAAGCACCCAGTCTCCCCGTTCCGGATGTCCCACAAATACCGTATTTACGATCAGGGTCCGGACGCACCATAAGTCATCAAGCACCTTGGTCGTATCGACAGTTCCCGTGTGCAGCATATCCTTATCGCTCATCATGATCTCCTTCCCGATTATATAATTGCGGAAATTTCTGGTTCTCCAGTAATTTACCCCGAATATACAAAAATACTCCCCTGCCGGGCAGGGGAGTATATGATGCTGCCGCTTATTTAACAAAAGGAAACAGCAGCTTCTGATTTTCGGGCCACAGCATGTTTTCCAGATCAATCAGCTTCGTATCGGTCGGAATTCGATCCTCCAGCTTTTCTCCACGGGCAGCTTTAACCGCGGCCGCGACCGCCATATATCCATTATTGAACGGATTTTGCACGACCATCGCCTGAACCGTTTCTTCCTGAAGCAACTCCAGCATTTCAGGCGGATTATCAAATGCGATCATATTGATTTTGCCTCCGTACCCCATTTCCTCCACGGCTCTGCCCGCTCCGATCGAGGATTCCGCGCTCAGAGATACCAGCCCGTCCAGACCTGGATAAGCTGTAAGCATATTCCGCGTTAAACTGTAGGCCAGCTCCTCGTCAGATCCGCAATACTGGATATCCACCACCCGGATACCCGAGAATCGCGCCACGTAATCCAAAAAGCCTTCTTCCCTCTGGTCGGCATTGCGGGCCCCCTTTACGAAGTTCACGATTCCGATATCGCTTTGTTTGCCGGTGAGTTTCACCAAGCGTTCGGCAGCTTTCTGCCCCGCTTCATAATTGTTCGTTCCGACATAAGTTTTCACTTTTGTGGAAGCGACCTCGGAATCCATGGAAATCACCGGGATCTCGTAATAGGAGCTGCGGTCGGTCACTTGTCCCAGGGCCTCATAATCGCTCGCGGCCAGAATGATGGCGTCCGGCCGGCGAGCGATCGACTGTTCCATCAGCTGGATTTGTTCCTTGTAGTCGTTCTCATTTTCGGGGGCGAGAAAATTCAGTTTTACGTTATATTCCTTCGCCGCCACTTCGGCTCCCATTTTGATCGTGCTCCAATAATCCCCACGGTCCATTTTGACGATCATATCGATCACGGTCGTCTTCTCGCCTTTTTGCAGGTTGCCTGCCGGCGCACAGGAAGCCGTCAACGGCAACATGAATAACAGCAGCAGCAGACCATTCTTCAGCCAGTAACCGAGCTTCATGATTCATCCCCCTCTTTCTTCGGGGTTTCCGGTCTGACGATCGGCAGTTTAATGGTAACGGTAGTCCCTTCTTCCGGCTCGCTTTCATAGTGCAGTCCGTAATCCTTACCGTAGTAAAGGGCGATCCGCTCCTGGACATTGGTGACACCGACTCCCGAGCCGCTTTCGCTGCGCAGTCTTCCGGACAACAGCTTGTCTACGGTATCCTGCGTCATTCCGATGCCGTTATCCCTGATGACCAATTCCAGGTTGTTTCCGTTTATCCGGGCGTAAACGCCGATGAAACCATCCTCGGCCGATTTCTCAATGCCATGGTGAATCGCATTTTCCACTAAAGGCTGAAGAATAAGCTTCAGGATCAAACAATCGAGCGTATCCGGCTCCGCCTGGATTTCGTAACGGAATTTATTTTTGAACCGGATGGTCTGGATAATCAGATAGTGACGCACATGCTCCAGCTCGTCCGCTACCGGGATAATATGATTTCCTTTGCTCAAACTGATGCGGAAAAACCGCGACAGGGACGTGATCGTCGTCACCACTTCCTCATTACGGCCGAGCTCCGCCATGCGTGTAACCGAGTTCAGCGTATTGTATAGAAAATGCGGATTGATCTGGGATTGCAACACATCGAGCTCGCTTTTGCGCTTGGCCTCCTGCTCCTGAATGATCTGATCCATCAGTTCCCGTATCCGGCGCAGCATCAGGTTAAACCGCTTCGACAGCTGCTCGACCTCATAGGCCCCGCTGACATACACGTTCGTACCGAAATCGCCCTTTTCCACCATCTGCACGGAACGTTCCAAACGGCGGATCGGCTGAGATATTCTGGCCGAGACGTACAAATTAATAATAAGGATGACGGCAATAGCGGCAAGTAAAAAACCGTACAGGAATCCGCCAAGCTCCTTTTTTGTGGTCAAAAATTCATCCGCATAAGCGACGCCGACGATTTTCCACCCCGCCGGCTTCACCGTCTGGATCGTGATGAGCCGTTGTTCTCCCTCGGAATCGTCAAGATAACTCCCGTATGCGTAATTCAGCACCGGTTCGAGATTCTCATATTTGAGACCGGCATAAATCAGCTGCTGCTGAGGATGATAAACGATATTTCCAACGCTATCGATGATGTAGACGTATCCTTTTTTGCCAAGTCCAACCCTTTGACTGAGTTCATCGATGGTACGAAAGTTAATATCCATGACAAGCACACCTTGCCTTATACGCGAATCGTCGCGGTAGGTAATGCTTTTGCTCATCGATACCACCCAGCGGTAATCCGATTTAAACAAGTTCTGGATATGTGGAGGAGTAAACTGCAGGGTCCCCGGGTTCTGAATCGCCGATTCGAACCAGAGCTGCTCGGTAAGCTTCGTATTTTGCCGCATCGGAAGCTCCGGAACTCCCCGCACCAGGTTCCCGCCTTTGGTGAACAGCGCCATGGATACCAGGTCCTTGCGCGTATTCAAAATCGTCCCGAGCTGTTCTCCAAGCTGCCGGTCGTCAGGAATATCGGTAGCGGCATTGATCTGCTCTTGGGCTAAATCGAAAATATCCTGCATCCCGCTGACATAGAGTTCCAGATTGGCGTTCACCTGCTCGATAATCTGTCC
Organism: Paenibacillus sp. FSL R5-0407; assembly: GCF_038009185.1. Lineage (NCBI taxonomy): Bacteria > Bacillati > Bacillota > Bacilli > Caryophanales > Paenibacillaceae > Paenibacillus > Paenibacillus sp. FSL R5-0407. The sequence continues at coordinate 1,360,243 of NZ_JBBPAX010000001.1, forward strand.
CAGATTGAGATATGCGTTCGCTTCCGCCGCTTTGGAGAAGCGGTTGAAGAGCAGGGCACTGACCAGCACGACGGCGAGAATGGTAATGGTAATTGAAGATAAAGAGATTAACACTTGAATTTTTCTGACATGAAAATTTCTTAGAAAGCGGGAAATGGTCTGCGGTCCTTTCATGCCTTACCGGCTCCTCCCCGGTATTCTTTCGGCGAAATACCGAATTTTTTACGGAAGCAAAAGCTGAAATAGTTCGGATCGGTAAATCCGACCTTCTCCGCAATTTCAAATGCCTTTAAATCCGTAGTCCGCAGCAGTTGCTGAGCCGACTCCATACGCACACCCATCAGGTAATTTACGAATGTCATTCCGGTCTCTTTTTTAAAAATATTGCTAAAATAACCGGTGCTGATATGGAGCTGTTTGCACACCTTGTTAATCGACATATCGCTCTCACCAAAATGCAGCTGTATGTATTCCTTGGCTTCCTCCACCAGCTTGTTATAGCTCGTCTGTCTCTCGCTTGCAATGGAGTGCTTCAGCTTCATACATATTCCGGCGAACCAGGCCTTCGCTTCCGCCGCATGCGACAATTTGGATAACATGCCGAGAAACACCGCCCCGTCTCCGAACAGCTTGTCCATATCCACATGGACATCCTGAGACGCTTTAATGACGGCAGTGAGCATCATCAGCAAATAAACCTGGAAATCCTGATACGAAATCCGGCTGTCGAGCAGCCCGCCGAACAGGGAATCAAGAAGATCTCCAAGCTCCTTATCGCTGCCCACCTTCAAAGATCGGATCAGTTCTTTCTCTTTCACTTCATCGAACACAAAGGGAATGATTTGACGGGATTCCACATCATTGATCCAGATCACCTTGTTGCTGCCCAGGATCAATCGATAATCCAGCGCTCGCAGCGCTTCTTGATAGGATAAGGACACATCCCCGATATCCGAAATGGCCATGCCCGCTCCGATCGTAACAGTCAGCTTCAAATAACGCTCCACGCTGATCCGAATTTCCTCCAGCAAATCCAGACTCCGGCCCACCATTTGCTCCATGTCAGCGCTGTCAAAAATGCTGAGCAGCACGACTTCGTCATGATGAATAAATACCTGGTGGTCACCCGGTATCGAGCGGACGATTTCTTTAGCTATATTCAATACGGCAAACAGCTGGAGCTGAGTATCGTTCGTTTCTCTCAGTGAAAGTGATGAACCTCGTACACTAGACCTTGTTTCGCGGCTTTCGTCCGAAAAAGCGTCATCGATTCTCAAAACAGAGATCATATAACCGGTACCCTCGAGATCAAGATCATAGTGCCAGCTTTTTTCACGAATCTCCCGTTTCGGAAGACGCCGTGATACCAGGGAAGAGAGAAACAAGCTTTGGAGTACAGGCAGATTCTTTCGATAGTGCTCGGTCAGAAGCTGAACATTTTCCCTGGCCGCCCTCTCCTCATCCATCTGCTCCTTGACTTTTTGCAGCACAGCAGCCAATTCACCGGCCGAGAAAGGCTTGAGCAAATATTCGTCAATGCCGAGGCGGATTGCTTTTTGGGCATATTCAAACTCTTCATAACCGGTCAAAATAATGATTTTGGTATCCGGGTAAGTTGCTCGTATCCATTCGGAGAGCTCCAGGCCGTTCATAAACGGCATTTGGATATCCGTGACCACGATATCTGGCAGGTGCTTGTCCACCAGCTCCACCGCTTCTTTTCCGTTCTCCGCGGTATCGGATACTTGGCAGCCCAGGCTGTCCCAATCGATTAACTGCAGCAGCCCTTCTCTTACATCTTCCTCATCATCAGCCAAAATTAACTTGTACATCGACAACCATCCTCTTCCTTCTCGCATTGCCCGCCTAAGTGCCTTAATTTCCCCCCGATTTTATCCTATCAACCAGCTTTTGTAAATGATTCGGAACGGAGCTTCCCAAATTAAACCACGACCTTAGTCCAGTTTTATTTCCGTCTTCGGTCCGTTTCGCTATTCCCCGAATCGCCGTACCATGATAATATCAAATGGAACATAGAAATATCTGGAATACATAACCAATAATATAATGGCGGTTGAATACTAATGACAAAGAACAAACAAATTTATATTTTACTAAGCAATCCGAATACGGTTGTAGCTAAAATGATCGGCTTATATACACGGGCGCCTTATAATCATGCATCTATCGCGTTCGATCCCGAGCTCCGGGAAGTATACAGCTTTGGCAGAAAACACCCGCTCCTTCCGATGCTCGGCGGCTTCGTCCAAGAGAATATTCATGCCCGCGTGTTCGAAAGAGCCACCTGTGCAGTCTACAGTTATACTGTCAGCGAGGAAACCTATAATGATATGCGAAATTACGTCCGGCAATTCGAAGAGAATCGCGATCTTTACAGCTATAACTTCCTGGGAATTCTAGGAATCGTCCTCAATATGGAGCTGGGCGGAGAAAATTCTTATTTTTGTTCCCAGTTCGTAAGCAGCGTTTTTCAAAATGCGGGCGTCAAGCTCCTCGACAAATCCGCCGGGCTTACAACACCCCATGATTTTTCCAGCTGCTGTCATCTTAAACTGATGTTTCGGGGGGAAATGGAAATCTATCGCCGGAATTATTGCCACCGTAGAAGTGCTGCGGCTTTGGAGCCGGTTTCCGTTTATGCGGCAAATTAACAGGATGATGTCACAAAGGACCGTTAGGCAATTTCCGATTGCCGGACGGTCTTTTTTAGATATCAGAAAGTTTAAACTTCGGAGCACTAGCTGCCTGATATCGCAAGAAAAATTTCGCTAAACGCAGCTTATCCTGCATAACTTGCACTGGATTTGTCGGGAACACGTTAAAACCCTCTGTTAATCTTACGTTGAAAGGGAGGAAAAACCATGGATTCGTTACTAAGCATGAACCGTGCAATGGAATATATCGAACGGCACCTGGATGGGGAAATCGATATGCGGGAGGTAGCCCGGACGGCCTGTTGCTCGGAATACCATTTCAAAAGAATGTTCTCTTTTCTCGCCGGGGTTCCACTATCGGAGTACATCCGCCGCAGACGCCTTACGCTTGCTGCATTTGATCTGAAGAATAAAGACCTGAAAATTATAGATGTGGCACTGAAATACGGCTACAATTCCCCCGATTCTTTTGCCAGAGCCTTTCAACTCATGCATGGAATCACCCCTTCCGATGCCCGCAATCATGGTTCAATGCTCAAAGCGTATCCGCAAATGACCTTTCAGTTGACCATTCAAGGAGGGAACGAGATGAATTACAGAATCGTAGAGAAAGATGATTTTCGTATCGTGGGAATCATGAAAAGGGTCCCGATAGTATTCCATGGAGTCAATCCGGAGATCGCTTCGATGTGGGCCAGTTTAAATGAGGAGAAAATTGTCACGCTGAAACAATTATCGGATGTCGAGCCTCATGGCCTGATCAGCGCATCGGTAAATTTCTCGGAGGAACGTATGGAGGAAAAAGGGGAATTGGATCATTATATCGGAGCTGTGACTACGAAGGCGTGTCCGGAGGGAATGGCGTGCCTCGAAGTTCCGGCTTCTACATGGGCCGTTTTCGAAGCAGTGGGTCCTTTTCCCGATACACTGCAAAATGTTTGGGGACGCATTTATGCCGAATGGCTCCCCTCCTCGGCTTATGAACTGATTGAAGGACCGGAAATACTGTGGAACGAGAGTAAGGAGATATCCTCTCCTCATTTCAGAAGTGAGATATGGATCCCTGTCTCAAAGGTGAAATAACATGAAAAAAGCTATGGAAAATGGGCGGAATCCCTTTTCCATAGCTTTTATTTCGGTTATGCCAATGGCTTGCTTAAACGGTAGCCTGTGCAGGTAAATCCCGAATACTCATAGAATGATTTGGACGTAATATTGTTGTCTCCGGCTACGGATACGAACATCTGCGAGCTGCCGCGCTCTTTGCCCCAGGTCTCCGCCTCAAGAAGAAGACGTTTCCCGATCCCGGTTCCCCGATGCTTCTCGTCAACTACCAATGCCGTAATGCTAGTAACAGGTTTCATCATATCATGCGTCTGATGCTGCTTTAGAAATATGGTTCCAACCACAACTCCATCCACTTCAGCGACCAAACTGCAAAGTTGTTCGTGACCTTCCAACATCGTAAGGCGTTCTTTCAGCACGCTTGGCGTAGTTGGATAGCGAAGCTGACGCATCAAAGGAAGCATATGATGTACATCATCGCTGCAACATCTGCGGATTGCCAAGGCCGGGGCACAAACCTGATTACTCAATTTGACCATACCACCTTTAATATATTTGCCGCTTGCTTGGCGCGGCTTCGGGCTGTTTCTACATCATCGGCGCTGCTAAGGGCGACAGCCATTCGTCTGCCTGGTTTGCAAAGCGGTTTGCCAAAGACGCGAATTTGCGTTCTTGGCAAGCGGAGCGCTTCCTCCATTCCGCCGATTACAAAGTCCTCCCCTTCGCGGTCGGCTTTTAATGTAGCCGATGCTCCGGGGGTCAACAGTTCCACCGACGGAATCGAAAATCCTAGAATAGCCCTAACATGCAAGGCAAATTCCGATAAATCCTGGGTCACCATCGTTACCATACCTGTATCATGCGGTCGTGGAGACACCTCGCTGAAGACAATACCCTCCCGGGTCACGAACAGTTCAACGCCGAAAATACCATAACCGCCAAGTGCCTCGGTTATCTTTCCCGCGATGGACTGGGCCTCGAGCAGCTGCTCTTCCGTTAATGGATGCGGCTGCCAAGATTCCACGTAATCCCCGTCTTGTTGAATATGACCGATCGGCGGGCAAAACACCGTGCCTGAAACGGATCGTACGGTAAGAAGTGTGATCTCGCTCGTAAACGGAACAAATGCTTCCACGATTACTCGCATCTTCTTGGCGCGGGCGCCTTCCAAAGCCAGGGTCCAGCAAGTGGATACCTCTTCCGGCTTGCGGCAAACGCTCTGGCCTTTGCCCGACGAACTCATCAGCGGTTTAATCACACAAGGAACGCCGATTTCCGCCACGGCGGCTTCCAGCTCTTCGAGACTGTCCGCAAAGCGGTAGGCGGCGGTCGGCAAACCAAGCTCTTCTGCCGCAAGCCGGCGAATCCCTTCTCGATCCATGGTCAACAGTGCGGCTCTAGCTGTAGGAATAACCGTAAAACCTTCCTGTTCCAATTCCACGAGTGTCGGAGTAGCGATCGCCTCGATTTCCGGCACGATAAGGTCCGGTTTAATCCGGACAATCAGCGATTTCAAAGCCTCTCCATCCAGCATATCGATGCAGTAGGCTTCATGGGCTACCCCCATCGCCGGCGCATGCTCATACCGGTCGACAACGATAGTCCGGAGTCCAAGGCGCTGTGACTCTATGATGACTTCCTTGCCCAGTTCCCCGCCGCCAAGCAGCATAATGCTCTTGGCGCGTTCTGTTACAGGAGCACCCCACATGAGTTTTCGGTCCCCCCTTGTTTAGACATCTATCTACATCTATTGTCATGGTTTACGCCGAATAATGCAATAGTCCAAATTTAAGGAAAGCGCTTTTTCGACAAAAAGTTACAAAATTCGAAACTATGCCAAAAATACTTGCTTACTGTTGACGACAAGATAAGACAACTTTGTCTTCTAGCCGTTTAATTAACAAAAGTCTTAGCCAGTTGATTTAACCGTTCCATTACGGCTGTCCAGTCGCTCTCTTTGCCGGTATCCGACTCAAGATTCGTAAGGCCTGTTTCCCATTCCGCCCATTCCGCTTCATATCGTGAGGCCAGCGCGGCAAAACGCCGCGTGGTTTCCAGAGTATAATACTCTCCAAGTCCGTGACCGGCTTCCTCCACCGCTTCTTTCAGGATATCACCGATCGGCTTGTCGAGCGCTTCACGAAGTTTCTGCTTGCCGCCGCCTTCGAAGAAAAATTTAGGACTTTTAAAATAACCTGCATAGTCCCGTGCGCTCATCCGCTGTTCCAGCATTCCTTCTTTTAATTCCGGCGTAACCCATGAATAAGATGAGGTATCCAAGCTTCCGAAAGCAGGAACATTTCTTAACGCGGACTTCACCTGGTCAAGCCATTCCTTATTACGGAGTGTCAGGATCGCGTCACCCTTCTTCTCCAGTCTTAAGGAAGTCGCTTGGAGCTCGCGCTCCAGTTCTACCGACAATTGGCCGAGCCAACCGCGAAAAGAAGATGCGAATTTTACTTTGAGATCGCCTCCCTCTTCCTGAAGCAGGGTCGGATGAAAAAATTCGTGGAACAGGTCTCCAGCAAGAAGCTGGAGCCGATTGCGAACGTGGAACAACAGCTCTCCGGCCTCCTGCCGGAGCAGCGGGCCCGGGTCACTCTCCGCAAGGTTTTTCAGCAGCCCCGCGAACTCCAGTTTGTCCGCGCGGATCAAACTCAGCTTCTCCTCACGCTCCTCCTTACTCTGAGCCATCGCATCGTTCCACTCCTGCGCCCGTTCCATCACGTTATGCAGTTCACGTCCGGCAGCGTCGAAGGCAAGACCGGTAAGCTCTTTGCCGATGAAATCAAAGAACACTTCTTCGAACCCGGCAAATCCGGAAGCTGTAAACAAACCGGCGTCGCCTGAGTTTTTGGCTGTCAATGCGGTAAGACTGGAAACAGCATGAATTTGCGGCTGTTCGATCCCGGCACCGCGTAGACCACCCTCCACATGTTCCATGACCGAAGCCAATTCCTCTCGGGTCGATGCCAAATCCGAGGCATTCACAATAAAGAACATCTTGTCGAGTGCGAAGCTTCCCTTCACTCTTCCCAGGTGGGCCAGAAACTGGCGATCTGCCCGGGAAAAAGCGTGATTATAGTAAGTCACGTACAATAAAGCGTCACTGTTTCTAATATATTGAAATGTCACGCCGGTATGACGGGCATGAATCGAATCGGCCCCCGGCGTATCAACGATCACTATCCCTTGTTCCGTCAACGGGCATGAATAGTAGAGATCCATCTGCTCCACAAAGCAAGCCTTGCTCTCCTCCGCCACATAAGCGGCAAAGCCTTCAAGTCCGGCGGTTTCTCTAGTGCCCAGACGGGAAGCGTTGTCGTCCCAGCCGATAGCCGCAGCCTTTAAGAAGCTGTAATGGGCGCGCCCCGACGGCGGGACGTCCACGGCCCGGAGCTTCTGAACTTCGGTCTTCCAGCTTCGTTCCTTCCAAGCCCCCAGTTGCAGCGCTTCAAAGGAGTAAGCAAGGTCTCCCTTCATCGCTTCCGGCGACTTGAAGATGACCGCCGCCTGCCCGTGCTCCATGCCGTCCGCCGGAGCCAGAATCCGGTTGATCGCCGCGGTTGTCGGATGCGGCGATACCGGCAGTACCTGCGCGCCAAGCAGCGCGTTGGCGAAGGAGGATTTGCCCGCGCTGAATGCTCCGAACAGCGCAACGGTAAAGCGGCCGCCCGACAGATGGGCCGCGCGGGCGCGAAGCTCCCTTACCCCCGACCCGAAGGCCTGGTAAGGGGCCAGCGCCTCCGCCGCGGCTTCCAGGGCCGCGGCCGCATTCGTGAGCCGCTGCCGGCCTGCGGCGGCGGCCTGCGGCGCCAAGGCGGCGCGTGGTGTCAAGCCCGCCGCGGTGGCATCAGCCGGCGCGGGCGCGTTCACGCGCGCCGCCTGCGCCGGCTGCGGCTGTGGCGGTTGCGGCGGTTGCGGTGCAACCGGCCGCCGCGCCGTGACGTCCCTCACCTCCGGCAGGAGGCCGGGAGGGAGGGACGGCGGAGGGCCGAGCAGCGCCTGAAGGCGCTCGGCCCGCTCGTTTGCGGCAGCGCGCTGCGCTTGCAGGCGCGCCGCGGCCGCGGACCGCGCGAGCAGCGTCTCGCGCTGCGCGGCATGGTCCGCCTGCGCCGCCGCAAGGCGCGGCGCGAAGGCGTCAAGCAGCCCGTCCGCGAGGACGAGGGCTGCGCGGCGGTATCGGCCGGTAATGCCGGCCGCGACATCGGCGGTATAGTGAAGCGTATACTCGCCGGACACGACCGCGCCTTCCCTAGCCGGATCGCTGATCCAAGCTTCCTCCGCCACGGGAAGAGCTTCCTCCATCCGGCTTTCCCAAGCCGGGTCCCAAAGCTCGAGGCTCCGGCCAAACTTGCGCAGCAAATCCCGTACATGCCAGTCAACCTGCGCGTCTACTTGTTCCTTCAGCTTCGCCAGGAACTCATCTCTTCGACGCTCCTGTTCCCGCTGCGTTTTGCCGCGTTGGAACAACAGCCCCGTCTTGAATCCGGGCTGTCTGCTTTCCAAATATTCTCCCGCTGCTTCGCGAAGCGCCGGAGTCATCAAATACGCGCTTCCCAAAAGTGTATCAAGTTCCCCGATCCACTCACGGCGAAGCTTATCTATCTTGTCATCGCTATCACCCAGCTCCTGATCAAGAGCAGTAAGCTCTTGTTGCCAAATCTCAACGCGTCCTTCGCCTCCTGCTTCCGAAAGCAGCCGTTCTTCCGTTTCTTCTTCTGCTGCCGTGCAGCGTTTAAGAAACTCCTCGCCACCGTGACGCAGTGAGCAGGCAACGCTATACTCCAGAAGCCTTTGAGGATCCTTCAGGAGATCATGTATTGTTTGTTTCAGTAATGGAAGCATATTGAGCGGGTGTTCAGGCTCTTTGAGCGAAATGTAAAAGATCCCTGCGGAAACAATCCCCCACAGTTCAAACGCCTGTTCCACCGAAGCCCTGTATGCCTCAAACTTCAATTCCTGTTCCCGGTGCTTGTCGATCTGATTCACCACAAGATAAAGCGGCTTGCCCCAGTCAGCGAGCCTCCGGGCGAAGGACAAATTGCTTTCGGACAGGACATGGTTATAATCCATCACATAAAAGACGACATCAGCCAGGTGCAGCGCCGAATTTGTCGCTAACGCATGGGCGGCATCCCCGGAATCCACGCCCGGCGTATCCAGCAGCACACCGTAGCTTCCCAGAAGCGGAATGTCATCCCAAACAGACACCATTTCATAGGAAGCCCCGTCCCGGCAGAATTCGTCCAACTGATCCCGCCTTACTTCAAGCGGTTGTTTTCGTTTTCCTTCCGGATTTAACGGATCAATAGCCGGGGTTAGCATCGCTTTGGGCGGTCCGTTATATAGTGCCGCTATATTTGCCGTTGTCGGAAGCGGACCGGATGGCAGCATGGGCTTGCCGCACAATGTATTGATCAGGCTGGATTTTCCCGCTGAGAAATGCCCGCAGAATGACAGCGTTAAATTTCCTTCCGACAATTTTTGGCGGAGATCCGAATTCTCTCGTTGTACCAAAGCGTCGCCGTGAGAGGCGTACCATTTTTCCAACCGTTCAAGTTGTTCTTGCAATGTGATGTCAGAGCGGACTGTAATCGTTTCCATCATTAGCACTCCTTCTTTCCGTCTTGATCCTAAGACAAGGCCGGAAAGTCCAATTGTCTTAATTTTTCTCTAACACTTTTTTAAACACATTCATTTTAACCTACCTTAATTCGACTTGGAAGTCTTCTGCCTTTAATCCGTCAAATTAATTCATAAATCACTTTAAAATTCTCCGACTAAATAAAAATCGGCCGCCGGAACAAAGTCCCGACGACCGAATCAACAACATCTTAATTTTTTACAAGGAAGCCGCTTCAATTTCATCCGCATCGGACGGAATCAAAATTTCGAACACTTTACCGTGCTGCAAAATCGTGATACCTTTGTTGCGGTCTTTCATAACTACCACTTCCGGTTTAACGGACATACGCTCAAGATAGTGCTTAGGCACTTCACCAGAATCGCTGACTGTCACACCTTCCAGTTCGCGCTCGTCATTTTCCTGCAAATCGATCTCAATGACTTTCTCAAATACATCGGAAAACAATTCAAAATTGTCAGTATAAACAGAAATACATTTCATGGGTTCCCATCCTCTACTATCGTTGTCTTTTTTGTCACTCTTCTATATTTTTACTGACTTGTGACCTTTTCATACGTTTCTTGCCTTCCCTGCACACGTCAAGCAACGGGCAAACCTGGCAGTTGGGGTTCTGGGCTTTGCAGTGATATCGTCCGAAAAAGATCAGCCGATGATGCGTCAAAGTCCATTCTTCCCTAGGAACCCGCTTCATCAACTTCTTTTCGACTTCCAACACTGAATCTTTCCAATTCGCCAGTCCAAGCCGCTTGCTGACCCGCTCGACATGCGTATCGACCGCGATCGCAGGCACTCCGAAGGCATTTGAAACGACTACGTTTGCCGTCTTTCTTCCGACTCCCGGCAATTCAACGAGCTTATCATGTTCGCTCGGCACATCTCCGCCATACTGTTCTATCAGAATACGGCACAGATTATGGATGTGCTTGGCCTTGCTCCGGAACAGGCCGATTCTGCGGATATCCTGTTCCAGCTCTTCCAGCGGGACAGAGACATAGTCTTCGGGTGTCTTGTATTTTTGGAACAAATCCGCGGTCACTTTATTAACGGTCGCATCCGTACATTGCGCCGACAACAGCACAGCGATCGTCAATTCAAAAGCGTTGCTGTGATCGAGCTCGCAATGCGCGTCCGGAAACATAGCGGCTATGGTGTCCAATATATGGCGCACCCCTGCAGCATTCATTCCCCCACCCCCTAGAGGTAATTTACTAATTCGTCTTTTGATCGCGATGAATTGCTTCGAAGTAAACTCGGCATTGAATCTTGCATTCAGCCGGGCCTTCCGGTGCTCATGTAGGCTTCTCCTACACTCCGCTCCTCTGTCCCTAGCTTCTTGCAACCTTCTCGGCGCTGAAAAGCCAAATTATTAATTCTTCATTTTACTGAGGTAATTTACTAATTCGTCTTTTGATCGCGATGAATTGCTTCGAAGTAAACTCGGCATCGAATCTTGCATTCAGCCGGGCCTTCCGGTGCTCATGTAGGCTTCTCCTACACTCCGCTCCTCTGTCCCTAGCTTCTTGCAACCTTCTCGGCGCTGAAAAGCCAAATTATTAAATCTTCATCCTTCTAACAACCTTCTACCGCCCAAAAGAAGCCTTTCTGGCGATTATAGAATGGATTAGCTCTGAGTAGAACTTATACTTTCTATAATCCCCAAAAAACCGCCTTGAGCGGGAAATATCCCGCATCAAGACGGTTATTCTCACAAAAATGATTATTGTTTTTCCACTTCAACCAGCTTGTCGCCGTTGAAATATAGAACAATTTTATCATTTTCTTGGAGGGATTGCACGGATAATGTCGTGTCACCTTGGTGAATATATGTTTCCGGTGTCACAACAAAGCGATAATTGTTGTCGGTCAGAGAAGGTCTGTAGACGATAATTTCTTTGCTTACCCCGTCATAACGCTGAAATTTCCGTTCCAGCGGAGACAGAACCTGAATAATTACCGATCCGTCCGTATCCTTGCTGACTTCGACATGATCCGACGTAGTCAGGCTGGTCACGCCGGTGCTTACCGAAGTACCGCGTACAACCTTCACTCCGCTATTTAAGGAGAATGTCTCCTGAGCCCCGGCGAAAGGCTTCAGAACCAAGGAAGTTCCATTCACGCTCAGAACCTTGCCAAGCGTCAGCTTGACGATTTGCACCGAGCTGGCGGTCCGGCCGTTAAAGACCACGTTGATCGTTTGACCGGCCTGGATGTCGGCAACTTTGATAGCTCCTCCGTTGTCCGCAAACAGTGCAGCCTGGTCTACGTAGAAGTCATCCGTAATTCCATTCGCCGTTGCGCGAATCCGGCTGTTTGCCGTGTTCACCGATACGACCTTAAATTGAACGGCTTTCTTCACGGCCAAGGTTTGCAAAGCGTCCTGGTTCGCGGACAAAATAGCGGTGACCGGGTCTCCTACTTTAATATCCGCAAGCGTAGCGCTGCCTTTGCCATACAATTCGATGGAAGGAGCGGTTCCTTGATAAGGCACGACTACCGTCTTGCCGGATGAAGTCAACAAAGAGATTTTCTTTGCGGTCGTATCCGCCGACAAGAATGTTCCATCATATTTATAGACAACCTGCAGGGACAATACGCGATCCCCGATATGCGTCACATTGATCTTTCTGCCTTCGGACAATAAGGATTCAGCACCGGAAAGCGTAGGCGTCGTAGAGTTATATTCTACTTTAGTTTTGTCATCCAGTGTAAAGGCATGAACCTTTTTGGAGGCATCGACAACCATCAGCGCTTTATATTTGGCTTCGTACTTCACAACGGAAAGATCGCTCAACTGCTCCGATTGACGACCTGTCACCACGATTTTCGTGATTTGGTCGTTAGGATTGATCGTCAATTCAACCTTGTCTCCGCCATTCTCGTCATCGATCAAATCATCCAGCGTCGCTTCTGCGATTCCGTTAATCACAATGGCCGGCTTGTCGGCAAGCGATTTGATTTCGGCTTTACCGGAAGCGTTAGAGAAGCTAATAAACTTGTCATTGACGTCCAGCAAGGTGCCGGTGACGGTACGCTCCATGCCTTGTGTAATTTCCAGGCGGGTAATCAAGCTATTCTCAACCGTGTATTTGACGGAAGCTCCGGTCTGGATCTCACCTGCATTGTTCAAAAGCTGATTTTGGTAGATCATTACAAAATTGTCGCTATACTTAAAAGTTTCAACGTTTCCGGAAGCATCCTTGAAGCGTATGGTTTTGTCCGTTAGGTTGACCGAATCCACAGTTCCACTGCCGGATTTATTGACAATAGCCGATTTCACCTGAACAATTACCGGCTTCTTTTCAGCACTGAATGTTTCGCGTTGAACAACAACCGTGCTATTTTCCGTCAAGCTATCAATGTTAATCGAATTCCCATTTTGATCGATAAAGCTTGTGTTAGCGTCATATGTGTAAGTGACGGTGTCATTATTAATGAGCATGACTAAGCGGTTACCCGAAAGTTTTTTAAGCAAAGTCCCTTCCGTTTGTTCCAGCTGCTGCTTCGGATCGCGAACCTCTACATAAGCCGCAGACCCTACCTTATCAACTGCAAGCACTTTGGTATAGAGCTGAAGCTCGTTTTTGGTGCTCTTGACTTCGGAATCCTTTGTAAAATACACGGTACGGCTATCCAGCGTAAAGCTCTTCAATTTGCCGTTTGCAAACAAAGTCAGCTTATTGTCCGTCAGTTCGGTAACGATGCCCTCGTAGACTGTGGAATAACCCGGAGTTACATACTCACTTCCCCGGCTAAAGAAGGTAGCTAGCTGAGCACGCGTAACTTTACCAAGCGGGTCAAATTTGTTGCCTTCTACCCCTTTGGTCAGATCAAGCTGTACCGCTACATTGACGTAACCACGAGCGGACGACGTGATGCTGGATTGGTCGGCAAAACCGGTTGAAGCTCCGGCAGCAGCCTTCGCTTCCGTATCTCTGCCCAGTGCGCGCACCAGAATTTTGGCGATCCATTCGCGGGACGCTTTTTTCTCGCCCCAGGATTCCTTCGCTCCGGTTGCTTGAACTTCCTCGGTTTTATCGATCAGCTTCTGCTGTACGGCAAGCTCCAGATAAGGTTTGAAATAATTGCCCACTTTCATATCCGCAGGCGCGCCTGCTCCGTCCCCAAGCTTGGATTCCAGATTCATGAAACGGATTGCCATCGTAATGGCTTCTTGCTGAGTCACACTGTCGGCAGGACGAAATTTCCCTGCATCTCCAAGAATGATCCCTTCTGCAGCAAGCTTGTAAATATGTTTTTCCGCCCAAAAGCCGTCCTTCACATCACTAAAAATCAAAGAGGACACAGAGCTTTGCGTTGTCGCTGCCGATGTTCCGGCCTGATCCGCAAATGCCGCCGCTCCTCCGCCAAGGCACATTGCCGTCACAAGCATGGTGGATACTGCCTTCTTGGTGCTGCGTCTAAAAGTGCGTTTATAAGATGACATTACATTCTCCCCTTTTAAAAAAAGTTCACTTTACCATGTTCGACGGCCGGCCCCCCGGTTCCTTTAAAAATCGACTAATTTCTTGTCATCGGATGTTCCAGCTCTTCATGGCCCATCAAAGTATCTCTTTGTTTGCCGTCAACGAGCAGTTCGATCGATTTCACCTCATCGAACTGAAACATGGTTTGCTTCAGGGCGTCCAGGGCCAACACCTCGCCGCCGGCTCCCAAGCGAGCTTCATCGGGCAGCGTAATATCGATCGTCAGTTGACCGTTCTCCAGCTTGGCCGAATGAAACTCAACATTTTTCCACAAAGCGAACAAATCGGTGTCGGCGCTGCCTTTCAAAGTTTGAAGCGCTGCCAGGTACTTCTCTTGCTCTTCCGTGTACTTGATTTCTACGGAAGATTTGGTCAATTCCAGCATTTCATCATCCGTATAATAGGTTTCGATCGTTTTCGTTACCGTTTGCTCGGTTGAAACCTGCTCCCCGGTTCCGGCATCCGTCCCGTTTCCGCCTTCCGCTAATCCGGCGGCAGTTGTGGTGTCGGTGGTTGTAGTAGTTCCCTGAACGTTCCCCTCTGCGGAATTGTCTACCGGAGAAGAAGTACCGGGCTTTTGCCCGCATCCGGTGCTCAAAGCGAGCAGGAGAACGATCACCCCGGTGATATATAGTTTTCTGTTCATTGTCGCTTCCTCCTTTACCGAATGCTATCAGTTCAAGCCTAGGTATTCTTTGATTCCTTTAACAACACCTTCAGCAACCCGATCCTGGAAATCTTCCGTATAAAGCACGGCATTGTCGTTTTTGTTGCTGAGATAACCGCATTCCAGCAGTACGGCCGGCATTTTTGTTTCCCGCGTGACATGCAAACTCTTCGAGCGCACACCGCGATCGCTAAGTCCGGAGGACTGCACCAAATATTTATGCATGACCTTAGCCAAAGAGAGACTTTCCGATCTCGTATAATAGGTCTCAACCCCGCTTGCAGTGGCACTGCCGGCGTTAGCATGGACCGAAATGAAAATATCCGCCTTCAGGTCGTTCGCAATCTTCACCCGGTCCTGCAAAGTCGGATAGGTGTCGCTACTGCGAGTCAGCACAAAATCAATATCGGATTCTTGCTTCAACAATTCCTGGACTTTCAATACGACAGCGAGATTAAAATCCTTTTCCTTCTTCTTGGTGACGCTAATCGCACCAGGATCGCTGCCGCCATGTCCGGCGTCAATGACGACCAGCTTTTTCCCGTTTCCGCCAGGAGCGGTTCCAGGAGTGGAAGACTCCGTATTCAAGTTTACGATAATGAGTCCATCATTGTTGTTGATCAATTCATATTTTTTGGAGTTGTTCATATCCAAAACTACACGAATGGTCGACGGCTGATCATCGAACAGGGCGTAGCGGACCTTGGAAACATCCGGGTATTCCGTTACGTCAAAATATCCGTTCTGGGTTTGATCCAGCATTAGATTGTTTGAGAACGTATCCGCAAATTTGGTATTCGGCAGATCAATGACGATCCGGTCCGGTCCGGCCATTGTAAAAATGCTTGGCTTAACGTTCTTATCGACTGCTATCATCAAGCGATTGTCGCTAAAGCTGATACCGCCGACATTGGCCAGATTAGCCGTAGGATCGGGAACCGGATCAGGCGTTTGTTCTTCGTTTCCGCCTCCCGCATTTTCTCCGGAACCTGTACCGTTTCCGCTGCCGGAATTCGGGGTAATGAGATGTGCAGACTTCTTAACATTATCCCATGTAACGGTAAGACCCATTTGCTCCCCTACAAACCGAAGCGGGACAATCGTAGTGTCACTAACCAGTTTCGGTGCGGCGGCAAGCTTAACTTTAGTGCCGTTCACCAATGCCGTGCTCTGACCCACGACCAGTTTCAATTGTGTATCGGACTGCTGTATGGTTATCGTGCGCGTCTTTTTATCCCAGTCGACGTCAAAACCCAGCTCCTCTACGACGACACGAATCGGAATCATCACATTTCCATTCACATTTTGGACTTGTCCGTTCTTAGGCAGTTCCAGCGCCTTACCGTCCAGATAAATGCTGGTGCTCCCTGCCGCGGCTTGTCCCCATTGCGGAAAAACAAACAAAAACATGGCAAAAAACATTAACGCGGTAAACCCAATTTTTTTCATCCGTCACCCCTACCATCCTTAGATTTTGCCTCATGATGACCGGGTGAACAGCCTAGTTCCCCAGGCACCACCAGACGACATATTAGACGCCCAAAATCCTCAAAAGTTGCGATAATATGCTATTTTTCTTACCAAAAAAAGAGAACCCCGGAAGAACGCTCCGGGGTTGCCACGTATTATTTTTGTATCGGATGTTCCAGGTCCACATGCCCCATCAGGGAATCAAGCTTCTCTCCATCCACGGTCAATTCTAATTTCTCCACCTCTTCAAACTGGAAAAACGTCTGTTTAATTGATTCAATGGCTAACGCTTCTCCACCTGACCCCAAACGAGCCTCATCCGGAAGTGAAATGTCAATCGCGAGCTCTCCCCCGGCAAACTGCACCGAGTTCAGAATAACCTTCTCCCAGAGGGAGATCATACCCGGCTCCGCCGTTTGAAGTGCCTTGAAGGCCTCCTTATATTTCAAAAGATCCTCCGTAAAACTAATACTCCGCTCTGTTGCATGAAGCTCCATGATATCATCGTCCGTAAAGAACACTTCGATTTGTTTCGTAATTTTCTCAGGTTCTTGCGGTTCCTGCTTGGACCCTTCGCCATTTCCGGCTCCCTGTACGGTTTGACCTCCGTTCGCGGCTTCAACCGTTTCAGCAGGATCGGTAATATTCGTTGCTGCAGACGACTGCTCGCCTACTGGAGCCGCTTGCGGCTTCTGGCCGCATCCGGCTGCAACGATTAGCATGATTAGGAGCATTCCCGAAATTCCTATTTTTTTCATACCCTAACCCCCTTTTACAGAACTTATGGTTGCGCTTTGGAGGATTAAACCCCCAAATATTCCTTCATGCCCGCAACAATTCCTTCAGCAACACGCTGTTGAAAATCTTCCGAGTACATCAGAGCCTCGTCTGTTTTGTTTTTCAGATAACCCACTTCCAGCAAAACGGCCGGCATCACCGTTTCCCGTGTCACATGCAAACTTTTTTTACGAACTTTACGGTCCGGAAGTTTCGTGGACTCGACAAGATGACGATGCATTACATCGGCAAGAGGGATGCTCTCATCTCTTGAATAGTAAGTCTCCGAGCCGCTTGGACTAGTCTTGGCATCCACACTGTTACCATGAATCGATACAAAGATTGTCGCATTGAGGTCGTTAGCCAGCTTTGCGCGGTCCTGCAAGGATACCGTTGCGTCTGTAGAACGGGTAAGAACATAATCAAGTCCCGTTTCTTTCTTTAGCAGCTTCTCTACCTTCAACGCAACTGCAAGAGCAAAGTCCTTTTCCTTTTTGTTCGTTATGCTGATCGCTCCAGGGGCACTTCCCCCATGGCCCGCGTCGATAACAACAAGCGGCTTGCCGCCGTTACCTGGCTGCGTAATCGGTGTTGATGAAGTGGCGGACAGGTCGATGATGACCAAGCCGTCCCCGACGTTTGTAACCTGAAATTGAGTCGCATAATTCAAATCCACCACGATGCGAATCGTGGAAGTTTTAGTGTCGAACATGGAATAACGGATTTGTGACACATCCGGGTAATCTGTAACTGCAAACTGACCTCTTAAGGTCTGATCCAATGGGTGAGCGTTTTGAAAAGTATCCGCAAATGTGGCATTAGGAATATCGACTACCAGGCGATCCGGCCCATTCATAGTAAACACGCTCGGTTTGATCCCGCCCGTTTCGGCGATAATCAGCTTGTTCTCGCTGAAGCTGATTCCTTGAATCATGCTTAAGTCCGCTACACCAACGCTTCCGTTCCCGATCGGAGCTTCCGGTATGTAAGCTTCTTCCTGCTCGGAACCGCTTTCTTCTGTCGCTTCGGACTGTCCGTTGCTCGAGTCGGGAGAAGAACTGCCCATTCCGGGAATGACCGCACCGGCCGCCCCGCCATCCGGGCTATACAGGTATGCGGATTTGGAATCATTGTCCCAGCTGACCTTAAGGCCCGTCTGTTCGCCGACAAACCGCAGCGGAACCATCGTGGAGCCTCCTTGAAGCATCGGAGCAGCCGACAATTTAACACTTTCGCCGTCAACCGTCGCTTTGTTGCTGCCTACGGTCAGTTGAAGGTTCTTGTCTCCTTGTCGAATCGTAACGATACCGCTCTTCTGCTCCCAATTCACGTCATAACCAAGGCTTTCGATAATAACGCGTAGTGGAACCATGACGCTTCCGTTTACATTGCCCGCCTGGGCTTTGACAGGCTGTTCCAGTTCGACCCCGTCCAGGTAAATATGAGTACCCGCCGAAGCGGCCTGGCTCATACCCGGAAATGCAAGCAGAAAAAATGTCAATACCATCAAAAATCCGATTTTCTTCATCATGGAATCCTCCGCAAGATTACTAATTGCTTCCATAATATCAGAAAATAGACCAGGCTGATAGACTTATATTTTCATAGAGAGACAATTTCGGACACGGTATCCGCCTGACTGCCGCAAACACTGCAATTAAAATAAAAAGCCGCCCCGGATTCTCTCGAATCCTGCGGACGGCTTGCGTTTTAGCAGATAATGATTTTCTTTAGGCAAACTTCTTTGCCTCGTAAGCGGAGATCAAATCTTCATGCTGAAGTGTCAGACCGATATCGTCCAATCCTTGCAGCAGGAATTGGCGGCGATGCTCGTCGAGATCGAATTGGATTTCCAGACCGAATTGATCCGAAATCTTCTTGTTCTCGAGATCGATCGTCAATTGGTAACCTTCATTCGCTGCCGTACGCTGGAACAAATCTTCTACCTGTTCTTCAGACAGCTTGATCGGCAAAATTCCGTTCTTAAAGCAGTTATTGTAGAAAATATCGGCAAAGGACGGCGCGATCACGCAGCGGAAGCCGTAATCCAGGATCGCCCAGGGAGCATGCTCTCTGGATGAGCCGCAACCGAAGTTGACGCGCGAAATCAGGACGGATGCTCCCTCGTAACGCGGTTTGTTGAGCTCAAATTCAGGGTTTACGTTGCCCTCTGTATCAAAACGCCATTCATAGAACAGAAACTGTCCGAATCCCGTACGTTCGATGCGTTTCAAAAATTGTTTCGGTATGATTGCGTCAGTGTCGACGTTTACGCGGTCCACAGGACCTACGACACCGGTCATTTTTTTAAATGCTTCCATGGTAGGTTTCTCCCCTCTTCGGCTTGGTTAGCTTACGACTTCACTCTTCACATTCCACTCGCGCACATCGACGAAACGGCCTTTGATCGCCGCTGCCGCTGCCATTGCCGGCGACACAAGATGCGTTCTGCCGCCGCGGCCTTGACGGCCTTCGAAGTTACGGTTGGAAGTGGAAGCGCAGCGCTGACCCGGCTGAAGAACGTCAGGGTTCATTGCCAGACACATACTGCAGCCGGCTTCACGCCATTCAAATCCGGCTTCGATAAACACCTTGTCGAGCCCTTCCTTCTCCGCTTGGATCTTAACGCGGCCGGAGCCCGGCACTACGATGGCCGTCACTTTGTCGGACACTTTGTAGCCCTTGGCAACCTCTGCTGCCGCGCGCAAATCCTCGATCCGGCCGTTGGTGCAGGATCCGATAAATACGTAGTCGATTTCGATATCGGTCATCGGCGTACCTGGAGTGAGACCCATATATTCAAGCGCCTTCTCGGCCGCTTTCCGTTCGTTATCGGAAGCAAAGTCCGCAGGGTTAGGCACACGATCGCTAATGCTGGTACCCATGCCCGGGCTGGTTCCCCAGGTTACTTGAGGAATCAAGGAGTCCACATCGAAGTCTACGACGCGATCATACTCGGCTCCCTCATCGGTAGTCAGTTCTTTCCACACGGAGACGGCAGCTTCGAAAGCCTCTCCTTGAGGCACATGTTCCCGGCCGCGCAGATAGTTGAAGGTCGTATCGTCCGGCGCGATCAGCCCGGCTCTCGCTCCGGCTTCGATCGACATGTTGCAGACGGTCATACGCTCTTCCATCGACAGCTCGCGGATTGCTTCCCCGGTATATTCGATAACGTAGCCGGTCGCAAAATCCGTTCCGTACTGCGCGATAACACCGAGGATCAAGTCTTTGGCCGTTACGCCCGGTTTACGTTTACCGACGAAACGAACTTCCAGCGTTTTTGCCTTGGCTTGTTGCAGACATTGAGTTGCGAGAACATGCTCAACTTCGCTCGTACCGATCCCGAAGGCAAGTGCGCCGAACGCCCCGTGCGTAGAAGTATGGCTGTCGCCGCAAACGATCGTTTTGCCGGGATGCGTCAGTCCGAGCTCAGGACCCATGACGTGAACAACCCCTTGGTCAATCGTGTCCAAATCGTACAAAGTAACGCCGAAATCGCGGCAGTTTTGAGACAGCGTGTCGATTTGCTGCTTGGAAATCGGATCCGTAATATTAAAGCGGTCTTTCGTAGGCACGTTATGGTCCATCGTTGCAAACGTAAGTTCCGGACGGCGAACCTTACGCCCGCTAAGACGCAAGCCTTCAAAAGCCTGAGGCGAAGTTACTTCGTGGACAAGATGCAGATCGATATACAAAATGCTTGGCTTGCCCTCTTCCTGATAGATTACGTGATTATCCCAAATTTTCTCATACATTGTCTTTTTGCTGGTCATAGAATTCACCCCACACAAGAATTCGAACATGCGACATAACAGGAAACTGAAACATAGTGGAAAAGCTATTTAATATCCTATTTGTCTGTTGAAATTAATATAACATTTCCTGTCTCATTGTTCCAAGATATAAAAACTATAATTGTAATAGGTTTAACCTATCAAAAAAATATACTTTATCCTGGCCGATAGACTATGTGCTGCTTTGTTCTATATATAAATGAAAAGGCGATGCCAACCCTGGGGGTTTGCACCGCCTCTTTAAATTAAGAGTTCATCTATATACTATTCAACGTCACTGGCCGCCTAAGGCTTCCATTTATGACGGCAAGAAGTGCAGCGATTGACCCTCGGCATCATAAAGCTGAAGATCGACACAATTATAAATACGAATCCCAGAATCATGGACGGCCAATAAACGAGCAAACCGACCCACATCAAAATGCCGCCTAAAGCGAACCATAGCAGAAAGTAATACAACTTGCCCCGGGTTACCACCTTATCGGATTTGCATCTAGGACATGTTTCCCATACATCTGACATTTCTTTCTCTCCTCTGTCGTAACCTCTGCGGAACTCCGCAATTAGAACGAATCTATACCCATGACATGATCCGTAGGCACCGGTCCGATGCTCCGGCTGTCATTGCTGTTATTGCGGTTGTCGCCCATTACAAAGATATGGTCTGCAGGCACTTCCCAAACCTGATTCGTTCCGCTGTCCATCCGCTCCTTGATGTAAGGCTCATGCAATGCTTCGCCGTTCCGGTAAACCTCGCCGTCCTTGATTTCAATCGTATCTCCCGGCAAGCCAATGACTCTTTTGACATAAAAAATTTCTTCCTCTTTCGTACCTGAAAGCAGTTTGATTAACGGGTGTTCCTTAAAATCATCCATAAAAGAGCGGTCCCGGTCGACCCGGCTGTCGATAATCACGATATCCCCGTATTCCGGCAACTTATCCAGCGCATGCCTTACCTTCCAGGCGTAGATCCGCTGGTTATCGTTGAGCGTCGGCTCCATGGAATGTCCGTCTACCTTATAAGGCTGAATGATAAAGATGCCGATGAACAAGCTGAGCACAAAACCGATGACGACGGCAATGCCCCATCCTTGGATCTCTTTCCATACCTTCTTCAATTCTCCTACCTCCACAGCAATTCATTTGATTCTATTATACATAGAAAACAACGTTCATCTCAAATAGTTGGCAATAGGTTATAATAGCAAAGATCGACGTCGAATCAACTTCTTGATCTGCTTCGTCGTGGAAAGATGACTTTTTGAATAACCTAATAATAAAATAAGAAACTTCATGAGGTGAAAGTTAATGGAACTCCGCCAGCTTCAATATACTTTGCAGATTGCCGAGGAGCGTAATTTTTCCCGGGCTGCGGACAAACTTCATATCGCTCAGCCTTCGCTTAGCCAGCAGTTGTCCAAGCTGGAGCACGAGCTTGGCGTAAAGCTGTTTCAGCGGAATACAAGCACCGTAGAACTGACTCACGCCGGAGCCAGTTTTATTGAACATGCACGGAAGATCATGGACGCGGTACAGCAGCTGCGCCAGGAGATGGACGACATTTCACAGCTTCGCGCCGGCCGGGTTGTCATCGGCAGCATGCCGATTACGGGATCGCATCTGCTTCCCTATGTCCTGCCCGCCTTCAACGCTGCATATCCGGACATCCAGGTAACTTTGCTTGAAGATACATCCTTAAACCTGGAAAAGCTGACCGCGGGGGGCGGAACCGATCTTAGCCTCCTATCCCTCCCGCTGCAGGAGCCCAGCCTTACGTACGAGCCGATTGGCGAAGAAATTATCGATCTGGCCGTTCCTCCCCAGCATCCATTGGCAGCTCTGGAAAGCAGCTCCGACGGAGTCTCCCTGGAACAGTTGAAAGATGAGCCCTTCATCGTGCTGAAAAAGGGTCAAGGCTTTCGAAAATTGACCATGGACCTGTGCCGGGGTGCGGGCTTTGAGCCGAACGTTGTCTTCGAGAGCAACAATATCGAAACCGTGCAATCCCTGGTAGCCGCCGGGATGGGTATTACCCTCGTACCGAGGTTTATCGCCCGCGCCAAGCGGAGCGAACTGATTCCGGTGTACATCCCGCTGGCCTCTTCGCCAAGCCGTACGCTCGTAATTGCGTACCGTCGTGGTCGCTATTTATCCAAAGCGGCGGAGGCGTTCATCGAAACCTTTAAGACCACGTTAGCACAACGTTACAATTCGTAGAGATGCGGCCGTCTGTCGGCAAAGACAGGGATGCATTCCCGAACCTGGTCCACCAGGGACAGATTTATCTTACCGGTGACGATCTCTTCGCCCTCACCGCCCTCGGCCACAATCTCGCCCCAAGGGTCAATAATGAGCGAATGCCCGAAAAATGAATCGTCTCCGCTCTTTCCGGTGCTGTTGCAGGCAATGACATACATCTGATTCTCGATGGCGCGGGCCATCAGCAGCGTCCGCCAATGATGAAGCCGGGGATGCGGCCACTGTGCAGGCACGAATAAAGCCCGGGCCCCGTTTAGCGACAACGTGCGGGCCAATTCCGGGAACCGGATGTCATAGCAGATCGATGCGCCGGCCTTGATACCGTCAAGCTCAAACAACACCGGCGCTTCGCCGGGAGCCAGATGCTTCTCTTCCTGCATGAGCCGGAACAGATGAATTTTGGAATAGGTGCCGATTTCACGGCCTTCCCTGTCAAAAATCAGCATCGTGTTATAGACACGGCCCTCCCGCTTCTCCGCGATCGATCCAGCGATGATATAAACCCCGTGGCGCCGGGCCAAATCGGACATCCAGCCTCGGGTATCACTTCCCTCCGGGTCCGCCAGCTGCTGTATTTGCGATAGGGCGTATCCTGTATTCCACATTTCCGGCAGCATCATTAAGTCAGGTTTAACTTTAGCGGCAACGGCCTGTTCCATTTTTATTTCCAGACGTTCACGGTTAAGCTTGGGATCTCCCGGAACAATTTCGCATTGAATCAGTGCAATCTCCCAACAGCTTGTATTCTCCACCATTTAGCTATCATCCTTTCACCGAAATCACGTTTCGCTCACGGTTACATTAATTTCCCTCATCATACTGGCCTTCCTCCCACCGCGCAAGCGTGCAAGCCGAAAGCGGTAAACAGGCATGCCCGGGTACAGTACCGAAGTGAAGTGTAAAACGGATCGGCGAACTGGGATTGTTTTGTTCCTCCTCGTCTTTTTCTTTTGCAAAGCCTGGAATGGCATGGTATCCTAACAATAAAACGTGATGACGGGACCAGTAGGAGATGAAAGCGGCCCCCAGAGAGCAGATTCCTTGGCTGTAAGAATTTGCAACCCGCGCTTCTTCGAACCCTATCCCCGAACGGCCGGCGCCAAAGCCGGACAGCGCCCCTGTTACCGGGCATCGAGTCGGATGATGAATCATCAATAAAGGTGGTACCGCGGAAGTTAAACTTTCGTCCTTTGCATGCAAAGGCGGGAGTTTTTTTGTTTTATCTATAAGTGCGTGTTCAAAAAAGATGACTTTTTGAACAACCTCTATAAGATTTATTTCATAAGGAGTGATCTCCATGCTACGCCGCATTGTTGTCAAGATCGGGAGCAGTTCGCTGACTACCCCGGAAGGAGGACTGAACCGGGATTCCCTCATTTACTTCGCCTCGGAGCTCGCCGCCCTGAAGTCGGCGGATGTCCAAGTGGTGCTTGTGACCTCCGGCGCCGTCGCTGCGGGCTTCCGCGAAATCGGTTATACCGAACGGCCAAAGCTGCTGCACGAAAAGCAAGCCGCGGCCGCTGTCGGCCAAGCGCTGCTGATGCAGACCTACCGGGAGGCGCTGGCGGTCCACGGAGTGTCCGCAGCCCAAGTCCTGCTTACGCGTTCGGATTTTCAGAACCGGAAGCGGATGGGAAATGCCAGCATGGCGCTGGAAGAGCTGCTCAGCCGCGGCATTCTGCCGATCATCAACGAGAACGACACCGTCTCGGTCGATGAGCTGAAATTCGGGGACAACGATACTTTGTCGGCATTGGTCGCCAACCTGATCAAAGCCGAGCAACTGCTCATTATTACGGATACCGACGGGCTGTACACCAAGGATCCGAGAATCGATCCTGCTGCCGTTCGCATCGGACGCGTTCAGGAAATTACCGAAGAAATTTACGCCATAGCCGGAGGCGCGGGTTCTTCCGTCGGCACCGGCGGTATGCGTTCCAAAATCGATGCGGCTAAAATCGCTTCCCGGGGCGGTGTTCCGGTCTTTGTCGGCAAAGTGGATCTCCCGGGCGAACTGCAGCGATCCTTTGAAGGAATCGGGCGAGGCACCTACTTTGAAACCCATAGCTCCGCTCTTCCACGAAAAAAACAGTGGCTGGGCTTTTTGTCCACTCCGATCGGGACGCTGACAGTCGATGCCGGGGCCGAGGAAGCGATGCTCCGTAACGGACGCAGCCTGCTGCCGGTCGGTGTACGCAGCGCTAAAGGCCATTTTCAGACCGGCGATGTGGTAGAAGTGCAAAATTCAGACGGCGAAGTACTGGGCCGGGGAATCGTGAACTACGATGCGGACCAGCTGGGGCAAATTCTTGGCTTGCCTAGCGGCGAAGTCATGAAGCGGCTGAACGATGTTCATCGGCTGGAAGTGATTCACCGGGACGAGTGGATTTCTTTAAAATCTTAAATCATTTTAAATTATAGAGGAGGTATTTCAATGAGTGAAGTAAGACAAAAAGCGGAGTTAGCCGGTAAAGCGGCTGCAGCATTAGGCAGTTTGACCACGGATAAAAAGAACGAAGCCCTGCTCTCGGCAGCAAAAGCGCTGGTCGAGAACAGCGAGGCTATCATCGCGGCCAACCGTGAAGATTTGCAGCGCGGCCGGGAGAACGGCACGTCGGAATCCCTGCTGGACCGGCTCGCATTAAATCAGGACCGTATTGCCGGCATCGCCGAGGGTCTGCGGCAAATCGCCGAGCTCCCCGATCCTGTTGGAGACGTGCTCGAGACGATTGACCGCCCTAACGGCCTGCATATCGTCAAACAGCGTGTACCGCTTGGCGTTATCGGCATCATCTATGAAGCCCGGCCTAACGTGACGGTCGATGCCGTCGGCCTTTGCCTGAAAACCGGTAACGCAGTTGTGCTGCGCGGCGGCTCCTCCGCCCTCTCCTCCAACCGCAAAATCGTGGAGATCATTCATGAGGCGCTTGCCACGACGGCCATTCCGCAGGATGCCGTACAGCTCATTGAGGACCCTAACCGTTCCTCCGTTGACGAAATGCTGAAATTGAACGGCCTGCTGGATGTGGTCATTCCGCGCGGCGGCAGCTCCCTGATTCAAAATGTCGTCCAGAACGCCACCGTTCCGGTTATCGAAACCGGGGCCGGCATCTGCCATACGTACCTGGATGCGACAGCGGACCCGGAAATGGCTGCTGCCATTTCCCTAAATGCCAAAGTACAGCGCCCTTCCGTATGCAACGCTATGGAAACTTTGCTCGTTCATCAAGACTTTGCGGGCCAACACCTGGCGGATTTGGCGGAACGCTTTAAGGACGCCAAGGTTGAGCTCAGAGGATGCGACGCTACGAGAAATATTCTCCCTTGGGCAAAACAAGCAACCGACGAGGATTATGCAACGGAATACAATGATTACATTTTGAACATTAAGGTTGTCTCCAATCTTGATGAAGCGCTGGCACATATCGCCTCCTTCGGCACGAAGCATTCCGAATGCATTGTGACGGCGGACGGGCAAAACGCCGCTCGCTTCCAGCAGGAAGTGGACGCCGCAGCCGTTTACCATAATGCTTCAACCCGTTTTACGGACGGATTTGAATTCGGCTTTGGCGCGGAAATCGGCATCAGCACCCAGAAGCTCCACGCTAGAGGACCAATGGGTCTGCCGGCTTTGACTTCCACCAAATACATCATTCATGGAAACGGACAAATTCGCCAATAAAAAAGTATCCTTACAAACCATAGGAGGGGCTAACGATGAATTCCAATACTTCGACATCACAGCAATTGATCTGTTTTTACGGGGCCGGCTCCATGGCCGAGGCGATCGTGCGCGGGCTTATTCACAAACAGGTAGCCGCTCCTGAAAGGATCTCCATGCTGAACCGCAGCAGCGTGGAACGGCTGGACTACTTAAAGAAGCAATACGGCGTGATGACAGGCAACAGCGAGGAGCAAAAAAGCAAGCACCTCGGCGACGCTTCCGTCATCGTACTGGCCATGAAACCGAAGGACGCTGGCGAAGCGCTTAAAGCGCTCGGTCCGCAACTCCGAGAAGGCCAGCTCATCGTCTCTCTCATTGCCGGCCTGTCGATCTCTACGATTCAGGCGCTGCTTGGCGTCCAAGCACCCGTGGCGAGAACAATGCCTAATACGTCGAGCTCTATAGGGCTTGGTGCAACCGGAATCTCCTTTTCGTCCGAGACTACGCAGGATCAAAAGGATCAGGTGTTATCCATGTTTGAGGCCGTGGGCACCGTAAGCGTCATTCCCGAGGAAAAAATGGAGATATTAACCGGCGTGTCCGGCAGCGGACCTGCATACATTTATTACATGATGGAGGCTATGATCGCAGCAGGAACGGAAGGCGGATTATCGCCGGAACAAGCTCGTGAGCTGACCGTGCAAACCGTACTCGGCGCCGCTTCCATGATGATCGAAACCGGCGAAGACCCTGCCAAACTGCGCAAGGATATTACTTCGCCGAACGGATCGACCCAGGCGGCGCTTGAAGTGCTCAGCGCGAAGGGCTTTAGCGAAGCCGTCAAAGCCGCCGTTCACCGCTGCGCGGAGCGTTCCCGCGAGATGGGCGAAGCGGTAAAAGAATCACTGCTATAATAGCTGAGCCTGCCGAGACTTGCCGGATCTAGTCAGCGACCGATTTTATCCGGCCGGGAAGGAGAACGATAGATGGAGTTTTCAGAGATTCCTTTGGAGGAAAAGCAAGCTGCCCTAGGCAAGCTTCACAGCATTAAGACAGAGCTCGCGGTTCGGAACTGGTTCCCGGGGAATAGCGGGAATTTGTCGCTGCGGGTCGGCGGCTACTCGCCGGATCAGTTTCATTTCGCTATCAACGCGTCCGGTACAGATAAGCCAGTCAACACCTCCGAAGAATTCCTGTTTGCCGATACCGCCGGAAATCCGTGCGAGACGACCCGGCTCAAGCCATGCAAAGAAACGCCGATTCACGCCAAAATATATCGGATGACCGGCTGCGGGGCCATATTCCACGTACATACCGTGTATAACAGCCTGCTCAGCGAATTTTTCGGGGATCAGGGCTATGTACCCGCGCAAGGCATCGGAATGATCAAGGAACTCGGCATCTGGGAAGCGAATACGGAAATTCAAATTCCGGTGCTTCCGAATTATGCCGATATTCCATCGATTGCGAAGCTGATTCCCGGCACCTTCAAGCCGGAAATCCCCGGTATTCTGCTTCGTAATCACGGTATCTTCGCATGGGGCAGAGACGCCTTCGAAGCCAAACGCCATCTGGAGGCGTTCGAGTTCATATTCGAGGTCGTATACCGAGGGCTGCTTCTCCCGCCGCGTCGTTAAGCATAAACAAAACCTCCCTTTAATTTGCCGATTGTCTGCCATCCAGGCGTTCAATCCTTCAAATTAGAGGGAGGTTTTTTCGTTAATTCTATACCGTAACCTAATAGACTATTAATCATTCAATCAATCCATAATCACAAAAAGTAAATCAATCCAATCACAGCCGCGAGCAGCAGGCGATACACCGCGAACGGAACCAGCTTGATCCGGTTGATCAGCTTAAGGAAGAAGCGAATCGACAAGAGCGCGAACACAAAAGCGCTAATGAAACCGGCTATGAAAAAAGGCAGTGCGTCCATCGTGAAGTATTCCCAGTTTTTCAGTAGAGACAGCCCGCTGGCCCCGGCCATAATCGGCACAGCCATGATGAAGGTGAAATCCGCCGCTGCCCTATGGCTTAAACCGAGCAAGACGCCGCCGGAAATCGTCGACCCGGATCGGGAGAAGCCCGGCCAAATCGAGACACATTGAAACAGACCTACTGCAAACGCCTGTTTGTAAGTGATCTGATCAACCGACTCGGTCTTCGGCTTCGTAGGACCAAAGCGGTCTGCCGCAATCATCAACAGCGCTCCCACAACAAGTCCGATCAGGACGGTTGCGGTGGAGAACAGATACTCGTCGATAACATCCTCCAGCAGGAAACCCAGAATCCCGGCCGGAATGAGACCGACGATGACCTGGCCCAGCTTGAGGCGGGGGCCTGCAAGCCTATCTCCTGCCTCTGCTCGCCCCTTGCGATTTAACCGCGACAAGCCCAGCAAATCTATGAAACGGTCTTTAAATACGACCAATACGGCCAGGATGGAGCCCAATTGAACGACAACCTTGAATGTGTTGGCCACATATTTCGAAGCAAACAGCTGCTCCGTCTTCAACCACATATCATCCACAATAATCATATGTCCCGTTGAGGAGACTGGAGCAAACTCGGTCAGCCCCTCCACCAGGCCGAGAATAATCGCTTTAATTATAGCTATAATATCCATGAATTGACCTCTCCATCTTTCACATTGAATCTTTTAAGCCCCTTCTGTATCTCTGATCTAGGCTCTTTTTCTCTTCCGCAAAAACAGATAGATTCCCCCAAGCCCGCAGACGGCGATGGCCGCATAGGCGATGTTCGAATACACATCCATAAACCCGACGATTTTCTCCCACGATCCGCCTACCGCCGCGCCTACCGAGACGAGCACGATATTCCAGATCAAGGTACCGATCGTCGTATACAGCAGGAACAAACCGAACTTCATTTTCGAGATGCCCGCCGGGATTGAAATTAAGCTGCGAATGAGCGGAATCATCCGGCAAAATAGCACCGTCCAGTATCCGTACTTATCAAACCAGGCGTCAGCACGGCGAATATCCTCTTTTTTCAGGCGCAAAAACCGTCCGTACCGGTCAATCCAGCCCTCCAGCCGATCCACGTTGATCAAATAACCGGCTCCATACAAGATTACCGCACCGAGAACGGATCCGACCGTTGCCGCGATGACGACACCCGTTATCGTTAAGCTGGAATAAGTGGTCATAAACCCGCCAAAGGTCAAGATCACTTCCGAAGGGATCGGAGGAAATACATTCTCAAGCGCGATCAGAAGCAAAATTCCGGCATAACCGAACTGTTCCATAATATTCGTAATCCAATTTTCCACGGGTTACCTCCAACATGTTCATGATTCCGTTTATTGATGTACTTTTTGTAAATTGCGCAAATAGCGGGCGCGGATAAACCAGAAATAGATGACCTGCACGAAACAAAAGCTGGCCAGGATCGCCCCTGCTTCCCAAGCGATTGATAAGTATACGTAACGTTGCAACGCAATAAAGGCAAACAAGCTGTGCACCATAGCTACGCCAACAGGGAGGAAAAACAGCAAGCCCAACTGGCGGGACACCATCTTTTCCATTTCCTTGCGCGTCATTCCTATCTTGGTTAGGGCGAGATACTGCCTGCGATCATAATCCAGGTCACTATATAACCGGAAATAGAGAAAGCTTCCTGCAGCGATAAAAAAAACGGTGCCGACTAACAGCGCAAAAAACAACAGCGCTCCAAACGTGGTCCGCTGGACCTCGAACAAGGTTCCGCTTACCGACATGGCATAAGGTTCGTTCTTCTCGTAGTCCATTTTTCCGTTCTCTGTCAAACGGGATGCAATTCCCTCGGTCGATTCCATGGAATCCGTGTAATAAGCCGTGTACCGTTCGACTCTGGAGGAATCGTCCTCCATCCATAGCCGTTCTTTTACGGCATCGTTCACTACAAGCCCCGAAAAGAAACCTTCCCGCCCATTCCCGAGTTCCTGCGTCAGATGGTCGGCAATGGACACCCGCTCGGTTATCCCGATTTCATGCAACAGGAGTCCCGCCTCACCCAATCGGTAACTTGCCGGTTTTCTTTCCTGAAGAAGCAATTTTTCCCGGTGCGAGTTCAGCAGCACGTAAGCCTCATCCTCTGACGGCGGCTTCTCGCCGACGGAGTACCCCGCAGCCGATAACGCACGGCCATAGTCGGAATAAGATATCACCGGGAGCCACTCCGGTCCGGAAGCAAGTGAAGACGACAGCACGCGGACATAGACCAAGTCTATCTTTTCCGTATGGTAAGAAACTCCCCGGGCCGTCAGCTCTGCCGAGATTTCCTCCAAATGTTCCTTCTCCAGGCTCCCGTCTTCCTTGGATACATAACCGATTTGAGCGGGATGGTCCAAGGCAAAATCGCCGGACAACCGGTTAATGGATGCAAATACGCCTACAGCACAAAACGTAATCGTCGTAATTATCGTTACGAGAAAGAACATTCTCGCGTTATCCTTCATCCGGTAAGACAAATTGGATACAAGTACCAGATTGCTTTTCTTCCAGTACCGGGTCAGATTTCGCTTCATCAAACCGAGCAGAGCTACACTGGCCTGGGTGAAAAACAGATACGTCCCCACGATCGTCATCGCGGTCACCGGGAGCATGCGAACCTTAACGGTGGATGCCGTCGTTGTCACCGCCAGCGTATAACTGGCAAGCAGCAATATGCCCGCAAGCAGGGCCAGTAGCTTCGAAAACTTCGGTTTAACATCCCGCTTGACCCCCGATTGGAGCAGATCGATCAGCCGGGTGGAGCCTAGCAGAACCGTCGTACAGAGCGAGATGACTAGGAAGAGCAGCAAGAAGGACAGGATCGTCAACATCAGGCTGGATAGGGAAACGTGAAAAGACAGCGTCTCGATGCCGAGCAAATTGGATCCGGCGAGCAGGAACAGCTTGGCGGTCAATAGTCCGGCAAGGATGCCGGTTCCGAGCGAGCCTGCAGCGACCAGCATATTTTCCATAAACACCATCTTGCGCAGCTGCTTCACAGTCATCCCGTTCATCAGCAGAATTCCGAATTCCCGCTTACGGGATCGCAGAAACGACCCGACGGAATAGAGCACAAACAGAAAGCAGAACAAAAACATGATGACTTCCGCTTGTGCAAGCACCAATAATGCGGAGTTCCAGGCCACCTGGGCCTTCAAGTCCGGGTGAAACAGGAACAGGGAGCACACGAAGAAGACCATAACCGAGAAGGCGCTGCTCAAAAAATAAGCGGCATAGGTACGCTTGTTGCGCAACACATGGCTAAAGGCGAATTGACGAAAGGTGATCGGTCTCTCCCCCCAGCAGCGACATCATATCGATGATTTTTTGGAAGAAAGCCTGCCGGTTCTCCCCGCGGTAAATCTCGTTATACAGCCTGCCGTCCTTAATAAAAAGCACCCGATGGCAAAAGCTCGCGGCGAAAGCATCATGCGTAACCATCAAGATCGTCGTCCGTTCTTCCCGGTTCATCATGCCAAAGGCCTCCATCACATCCTTGGACGCTTTGGAATCCAGATTCCCGGTGGGTTCGTCCGCTAACACCAGCGAAGGATGATGAATCATAGCCCGGGCGATCGCTGCCCGCTGCATTTGTCCTCCGGAGATTTCCTGGGGAAACTTATGTAAGACGGATTCGATGTCCAATCTGCGGGCCAGTTCGAGACTACTCTTCTTCATTTCCGCTACAGGTGCGCCATCCAGGGTTAAAGGAAGAACGATATTTTCTTCTACCGTCAACGTATCAAGCAGGTTGAAATGCTGGAAAATGAAGCCCAGTTCACGTCTCCGAAACAGAGCCATCTCTTCTAGATCCAGTTTGTGAGGATGGTGCCCTTCAACGATTACATCACCTGATGTCGGCTCGTCGATCGTCGCGATGACGTTAAGCAAAGTCGTCTTTCCGCTCCCCGAGGGGCCCATAATCCCGACGAACTCCCCCCGTTCCAAAGCAAAACTCACATTGTCCAGCGCCCTTGTCGATATCGTACCTTCATAAATTTTGGAACATTCTCTGACCTCCAAAACAGCCATGGATGCAACTCCTTGTCGGTGATGTTTTCATTATACTTTTGGCCTAAATCAGCAACCATGGATCAATCTTACAATCACCTTACTCCTTTGTAAGGTTGCTATATTCGGATCGGAAGATCAAACGGACCAATGTACCTTGACCGACGGCGGATTCCAGTTCCACCCGGTGTCCGAGCTGTCCGCAAATCTGTTTCACGAGATACAGACCCATCCCTGTGGACTCTCTGAAATTCCGCCCGTTCTCTCCCGTAAAATAAGCGTCAAACACACGCGGCAAATCGCTGTCCGGTATGCCCACGCCTTCGTCCCTGATTTCGAGAAACGCCTCATCTTCCTTACGGTAGCCCCGGATCGCAATGGTTCCCGGCTCATTGGTAGTATATTTGACCGCATTTGTCAGAATTTGCGTTAGCACAAACGTAAGCCATTTCTCATCCGTGGCAATGAATAACGGCTCCTTCGAAGTAAACTCCAGCTGCGGGAATACTTTGCTGCGGATAAAAAGTCGCTTTTGCGCCGACACGGCCGCGCGCACAAGACTCTCCAGGTCCAGCTTCTCCACCACGAAATCATGGGAAAAGGAATCCAGTCTGGCTGTATACAGAACAAGATCCAGACCTTTACGCAGCCGGTCCACCTCATCTCCGATTGCCGTCGATTTTGAATCGTCGCTATCCTGGACCATGAGATGAATGACAGACACTGGCGTCTTCATCTGGTGGACCCATTGTGTAATGAATTGTAAATGGTGATTGATTTTATGCTGCTGGCGGTTCAGTTCGGAGACATAATGCCGGTATTGCTTCTTTAATAACCGGTGCAAGTATTCGGATAGCGGTGTCTGAGGCGACACTTCCTTAAAGGCATCCAGCCCTTCCCCCTGCTCCAGACAGCGGTAAAACGAACGGTTGCTCATGTAGCGGAACACCAAATACACGGCCAGCAAGCATCCGCTAAGCAGGGCGGCATAAAGCACCATAGCGATGTTGCGGTAGCCGTCCAGCCAGTATACTCCGGACACGGTCAAAAGCTGGAGAATATAAAACGAAAATAAAGGCCGCTGATCCTTCAAAAATAGCTTCACTGTTTCTCCTCCCAGCGGGGAACGAGGCGGTAGCCCTGACCGCGCACGGTCTGAAGCGCATCCTCGATGCCAAGCGCAGACAGCTTTTTACGTACCCGCGTAACATACACATTCAGCGTATTGTCGTCGACAAAGGTCTGATCGTCCCATATCTTTTCGAGCAATCGGTCGCGGCTGACGATTTCTTCTCCCCGCTGCATCAGTTCCTCCAGCATTTTCACTTCCGTCAGACTGAGCTCCACTCTTTCATCGTTCAGACTTAAATAAAGGCGGTCTTTATCCAACCTTAAACCGTCAAAATTCACGCTCCGCTCCCCGCCTCCTCCGGCATAAGTCCCGTACGCTCTTCGCAAATGGCTCATGATCTTCGCGATGACGATATCATAATCGAACGGCTTCGTAATATAATCGTCCCCGCCGTTTTCCAGGGCCATGACCTGATCCATCTTCCCCTCGCGTGCCGAAATAAACAAAATGGGACAAGTGGAGAGGTTACGGATCTGACGGCACCAATAATACCCGTCGTATTTCGGCAAGTTCACATCAAGCAAAACCAGATGCGGGGCTGCCGCTTCGAACTCCTGCTTCACCCGGTCAAAATCTTGAACGATATGCGTACTATAGCCGAACCTTTGCAAATATTCCTGCAACAGTACGGCCAGTCGTTGATCATCTTCGACGATAAATATTTTGAACATATGATAATCTCCTTTAGA
Organism: Paenibacillus sp. FSL R5-0407; assembly: GCF_038009185.1. Taxonomy (NCBI): domain Bacteria; kingdom Bacillati; phylum Bacillota; class Bacilli; order Caryophanales; family Paenibacillaceae; genus Paenibacillus; species Paenibacillus sp. FSL R5-0407. The sequence goes on from NZ_JBBPAX010000001.1 coordinate 1,394,574, forward strand.
AACTACCTCTACTTAAACCTTCACCCTGACTGCATTGTAACAAAATTAGGCCCTTGAAAGGAAATAGAGAGGCCCTGCAGCCAGCGCAGTCCTCTCTACCTATCCTTTTGTTCAAGTTCAAAACTGCCTATTCCACCCATTCAACCACTTCTTGCGCGCATCGGCGGGTCTTATCGGACGGAGCATGCAATCGATAGCCAAACGCCGCCATAACCGATATCCCGAAATGTTCAGAGTCCATAATTCCTTCCGCAGCTAACAGTTCATTGATCTTTGCTCTGTTGAATCCTTCAATGGGGCAGGAATCAATGCCGATCAAGGCGGCAGCGGTCAACATATTACCCAATGCAATATAAGTTTGTCGGCAAGCCCATTCGAACATCACTCTGGGATCGTCCTCGATGGCTATGCTTGTTTTTAAAAAATGATCATAGTTTTCCCGCTTGGCCTGTGCAATTTCGTGAGGGAGCTTTTGGACATCGTCCAACATGCGCTTAATATAATCAGAGCCGGCAACCATATCCTTCGGCAATCTCGTCAATATAATCATAAAATGACTGGCAGACTGTAGCTGCCTTCTCGCTCCAGTTGCATACTCCGCAAGCTTGGAACGAAGTTCCTTATTTTGCACAACAACAAACTTCCAGGGTTCAAAGCCATAGGAGCTAGGCGACAATCTCCCGGTCTCCAATATGTAATCAAAGTTTGCGGCACTTATTTTCTTGTCGGGATCAAAATCTTTCGTTGCGTGTCTGAATTGAAAGGCTGATAGGACTTCGGTTTTCTTGGTTTCTTGATCTATCATTATTTAAACTCCTTAATTGTAATATTGGTTTTTGTATTCATCAGTCGCCCAGTTTGGTTTCATATTCCTCAAGCTTCTCCATGACACCATTCACCCATTCCTGGTCATCCCACAATTCAGGATTATCAAGTTTTCTTTCCGCAGGGTGGCCTGTTGCCATCGTATCTACGCCATCCTTGTTTCCAAAATACAAATCTACGATTTTTAATGACTTGTTTACAGATTGAACTAATAGCTTGCAGCTCATTCCAGACCCCTGGTTTGAAAAGGTTAAGTCCAGATGATAAAGATTGTTGTCCAGCCTCTTGAACTCTACTTCTTGAAACTCATTACTGAGGCCGAAGGTCACACTAAATCCACCTTTTAATACCTGCCGCTGTTCTAGCTCCAGCATTTTATTAGTAAAGTGAAGGAGTTTTTCTTTAGAGATATAGTTATTAAACGATACTCTTTCCTGATTGGCAACAGCCCCGGTATAAAGATTTACGAAGGATTTTCCAAAGTCCTCCATTGTATCGTAATCATCTTCACCAAGCTGATCTGCTTTCAGCGTAAACTCTTGATTAGCCAATTCACTTAGTAGTTCTGCTTCCGATTTCTCCGGCGATTCAACTGGAGCTTCTATATTGGATATAGATTCTTTTGTTGAATGATTCTCCTTTTGAGAACAACCTGCAAGGACTACAAAGATCAATACCGCAATAACTAACGTAGATTTCTTCATAGTACCACCCTCCATCGGTTAAGCGAGCTTCAAGACAAATCATCCAGTCTCTTTGCGCATTCTCTTCTAGTCTTCCTATTATCAGCATACACTAGATTTCTCAACCACAGGGTAAAAATAAAAATAGGCTTGTTATCGCATTTGGCAATAACAAGTCTATTTTCTGACTATACTCTCTAGTTGACTACCTAGTTAAGTTTCTACGTCTAACAATTTTGACTTTAAATCTCCTCGTCATCCCACTTCAAACTTTGTACCCGATTGCGGCTCGAGAGCAGTTTGATACCCCCGCCGATCAAAATTACAGCCACAAGAACCGGGCGCAAGTATTCGCGAATCATATATCTAAGCTCAAGATAAGGGAACCAGCGGTCCAGCGCCGGGACGATAAACTCCATGCCCACATAGTAGACACCGAGCAGGAGCAAGGCAACCCCCAGCCAATGCTGTCCGTTTCCTCTACCCTTAATCAAAGGAATATCTTCCATGGGAAGAATGCCATACCTGCTAGTCTGCTGCAACCCGTCAAAGAAGCTGTAAAACCAGATCACAGGCACTAAGAATAAAAAGAGGGACAGCCTCAATACATCGATGATATAAAAGCTTCCGAGAAACAGCACCATCATCTGCAGGCCGCGTTTTTGCATGCCCAGGTACATTTGTCCGGCCCCGGGAAAAGCCGAGAGCAGTGTGGCGAGCACTTTGCTGCGCCGACCCTCGATGCGTCCGGATTCCCATTCATCCAGCAGGGAGCGATCCTCCACAATTTCCCCGGCTTGTTTGCGATGAATGAGCTGAACGGCATCGAACATGCAATACAGCCAAATGATCGGCAGCAGTGCCAGGAAGAGCAGGAACACGGTTTCGTGCGTAATGCCGGTGACGAAGAACATCATGGTGATCAGGCCAAAGAACATGATCAGGAATGATAATCCGCGCTGCATGAGACCCATTTGAAAATGGCCCAGACCCGGAATAAAGGACAGCAATATCGTAAAGAAACGTTCGGTTTCAGCATCCCCCCGTCTGCCGCCCCCTCGTGGGTCATAAGGCGATCTTTCCTGAGCCGCAGGCTCGCGAAGCATGAGGATAAGCAGGTCAAGCATGGATATGACCCAAAGAATCAATTCCATGATAAGGACGGCCAGAAAAAACTCTCCTTCATTGGTAGCCATGGCGATAAGAAATCCACCGAGCAGTCCGCCAAAAAAGAAAATCGGATAGAGTATCCCCCTTGCTTTGCGCCCCCAATAGAAATGGCCCAGACCCGGGATAAAATTCAAAAGAAATGCCAGCATTCGGCTTCGATAATAAGTCAATTTCGTTCATCCTTTCTTTCAATCACTTTTAAGGAGTGTCGGACGGCTTAATCTTTTCCATCCATTTCGTTGCCCGTTGCATAAGCTGATCGCTCAGCGGAGTATCTCCCTCCTGCCGCTGGACAGCCGCATTAGCACCGGCCGACAGCAGATCGAACACGCCTCCTCCAAGCAATAACAGTGTTATGGAAGCGGCGATCACATAGTGGACCAAAGGATTTTGCCAACGTTTGCGGTGTTCCTTGTTGGCACGACTCCGGGCTTGAGCGGGAAGCGCGGAAAGCACGTCATTAGCGAAACGCTCTTCATCAAAGAGACTTGGAAGTTCGTCTTGGTTGGCCATGAGTTCCGTCATATAAGCCTGAAACATGGCATCATCGTCCTGCAGCAACTGATCCAGCTTCTCTGCCCTTTCAGGGTTCAGTTCGCCGCGGATATAAGCCTTCCACATTTCTTCAGATGTGTTGCCCGTATCTTTCATCGCCATTCCTCCTCCTTCCAATGCTCGCGAATCCAGGCTCTGGCCCGGTAAAGCTTCGATTCTACAGTTTTTACGGTCTGTTCCAGATCACTCGCAATCTGTTCATAGCTTTTGCCATCCAAATAAAAGGCCGTTACCACTTGCCGGTGACCCGGCGGAAGCTGTGATATTTTCGTATGGAGCTCGCTTCTTCGTTCGTCAATCATCATTTCCTTAAGCAGATCGTCCTCCACCGCGGGTAGCTTTTCAGCCACATCGGCGGAATCCCACTGTTCTTCGCGCCGCCGGTCTCTGCGCCGTTTGAAATCAATCGCTTTGTTGATTGCAATTCGTGTTACCCACGATTTAATTCCTTGAGAACGGTAAGCGGGGAGAGATTTATAAACTTGAAGGAACGTTTCCTGCGCGGCATCTTCCGCCTCTTTCTCGTCATGCAAAACGGAATACGCAGCACGGAAAACGAAATTTCCGTATTGTTTAACGAATTCGCGAAAAGCGGCTCGGTCGCCCTGCCTCATTTTTTCTATCAAAGACTCCTCGCCAATAACTCTCCCCTCCTTCCAATAGAATAGACGACGCCAATTGGGCTTACCCCTGCAAAATTTCATAAAAATATTTCAACTCAATCGCAGATCACTAACTCGCGTTATATTTCCTAACACATAATTCCACAATTTCTATTCATGTTTATTTAATAAATCGAGAAATACCTCGATTTTATTAGCATTAATAAGATTTAAACGCTTTCTTTCCCACATGTTAGATTTGTTAATAAACTTAACATCAATATACAATTCAAACAAAGTTAGCTTAATAAATGTTAGTTAATATTACATAAAGCTGACTAAAAAAACATAGTGGAGGTTGAACCAATGAACAAATGGAAATCGCAAAGCTTCAAAATGCTTCTTGCCGCAGGACTGGCATTTTCTGCGGTACTACCGAGTATCCCGTTGTCCAAGGCTTTCGCAGCCGAAGTTTCTATCAGCGGCGAAATAACAAAAGCCGAAAAAAAGATGCCCAAGGTCCAAGTCATCGCCACAGGCGGGACGCTGGCCGGCAAATCAACGGACGAAACCAGCTTTACTACTTATAAGGCCGGCACGTTGTTGATTGAAGATATGGTTAAGTCATTGCCTAATAAAGATAAAATAGCGGAAGTAAGTACGTATCAGTTCGGAAATTCCGGTTCCAGCGCTTATACCATTCAACAGTTATACGAGTTGTCACTAAAAGTCGATGAAGCATTGAAAACGCAAGATGGCGTCGTAGTTACCAGCGGCACCGATACCATGGAGGAGATCGCTTATTTTCTGGATCTGACGGTAAGAAGTCCTAAACCTGTTGTGGTCACCGGCTCCATGCGCCCATGGACCGTCATCGGGACCGATGCCCCGGCAAACCTGTACAACGCCATTAAACTCGCAGCTAGCGGTAAAACCAAATACTTCGGCACCGTCTTGATGTTAAACGATGAATTTCATGCAGCTCGCGAAGTCACCAAGAATAATTCTTACCGCACCGACACCTTCGTTACCCCGGAAGTCGGAGCACTCGGTTATATCGACGAAAACAATATACGGGTTTACCGCGCTCCGTTCAGGGCTTTAAAACCTGCCAGCGAATGGTCCACCCCATTTGATCTCAGCAAAATCACCAAAAATGATCTTGCCAAGGTGGAGATCGCTTATTCCTATCAGGATGCCGGTCCAGGTGCCATCAGCGGTTTTGTAGCCAATGGCGCCAAAGGCGTCGTAACCGCTGGAACCGGAGCGGGCGGGATTTCGAAAGCCATGAGTGAAGAACGTGCCAAAGCGATAGAGCAAGGTGTTATTTTTGTAATGACCACGCGCACGGGTTCGGGCAGCAACTATTCCAGCGGGAAAGGCATCATCGCCGGAGATAATCTGAATGCCGCCCACGCGAGAATCATGCTGCTCCTCAGCTTGTCCTTCTCCAAAGACTTCGCCACGATTCAGGATTGGTTTGCGACTTACGGGTATGGACAAATTGAAATTCCCGCGAAATAAGCCCCTCCGTACAGACTCGACTAGCAGGAGAAGCCCCTCTCCAAGATAGAACGAAGCAAAAGCATATAAAGACTGCAATTCCCGCACACAACAAAACCATTCCCAAAAGAAACTATTCTTTCCCGGGAATGGTTTTTCTTTTTCATACTAGAAACGATTCAGTCTCACTCTTAGAAAATTGTAAATTTCCTCGGAGATATTCACATTGCAGCAGGACTCGATTCCTTCGAATCCCGGCGAAGAGTTAGCCTCGCATATTTTATAATGGTCTCCGTCAAACAGTAAGTCGATCCCTGCAATGTCCAAGTTCAGTAGACGGGAAGTCTCAAGGGCCAGCCATTCCATTTCCGGATTGATTTCATAAGGCTCCACCGTGCCTCCGCGGGAATAGTTTGCTTTGAAGCTATCGCTGCCGGAATTTCGCTTCATGGCGGCGACCGCACGTCCACCGATCGTAATAACGCGTAAATCCGTTCCCCGGCTGGACTCTACGAATTCCTGCAAGATCATCGTGGCATTTTCCTTATAAGCGTTGATCATCTCCAGAAGATCGATAAAGTTCGATTTGTTCTCCGCCAGAAACACTCCGCTGCCTTGGGAACCGGAAATGGTCTTTACCACCACCGGAAATCCGAGGTGCTTTTCTACCAGATTGACATCCACCTTGGAGCGGATCAGCATCGTTTTGGGAACCGGCAGATTATGCTCGGCCAAAATTTGCTGGGTATACAGCTTGTCCTTAACCGTATCGATACTTTGGGAAGAGTTGAAGGTTCGTACACCAAGTCGTTCCAGATGCCGGATCAGGGCTAGTCCAAAATAATTCGTGCCCGCTCCCATTCTCGGCAGTACGAAGTCGGGAAGCTGCAACACCTCTCCGTCGACCATCACGCTTTTGCGGTCATCCCGTGTAACGATCAGTTCAAATTGCTCAGGCGCAAGTACGCGGATATCGATCTCCTGCCGCACCGCCTCTTCAACCAGACGTTTGATTTCAAACGTCTCGGGTTTTACATCCTGGGGTAAATGCTTGTAAATAATCCAACCTTTCAACGGTCAAGCCCCCTTAATAGAATGCTAACTTTGCACATTTTTAACATATCATATCCGTGATTGATTTATATGATATTATTGTAACTTTCATGTAAAAAGTATATTTCATTCCTTAGGGACTTCGGTCCCCTCCCGCTTGCCCCCATACCTTCGATGGATAATTTCCAACAAGCTCTCCCTTATGACAGGGGATTCGGATGCTATATTGGATAATTTCCAATGAAATCGGTGTTGCGCATCAAATTCCCTCTATAATCTCAGCATTGGTTGGATTAAATCCAATCAAGCTTGGGCTTCTCTGTCTTTTGGCGGTTGTTCATTGGATTTTGTCCAATGAAACATGGATAAATGTTTAAAAAACACAACAAAGACCTCCGAATCCTGCTTCGGAGGTCTTTGCATATAAACTATTTACTGATTCAACATCATTGCGGAATTTTCACGCTGCCGCTAACGACAGACTTACCGACCGCCGTTACGGAACTTTTGAGTGTAGGCCTTAGCATCTTCAGCGGTTTTGACGCGGTTGCGGCTCCATTCCAGCAAAATGCGGTCGATGTAGCGAAAATGAACTTTGCCGGCAAAGACCGCTTCCTTTAGCGCCAGCAAAATCAATTCCTCCAGGTAACCGTCCTGGTCCACCCAGCCGGAAATCGTTTCGCACTCCATCGGAGATAACGGACGGGCGAACTCTTTCTCGAAAATAACGAACAGGTTACGTTCCTGCTCGCCGCGTTGTGACCCTGATAATTCCTTCTCCAATTTCTGCTCATTAATCGCAGCGGAACGCTCCTCAGCCAGATGCTGCCCAAGCTTGACGTACATGCCCGACAAATTGTAAAACTCCGAATGAACTCCGGACGACTCTTCTCTGGCTTCGTCGATACTGAGCCAGCCCTCCTTCATCAACCGGCGGATGACCGGGGCAAGCTCGCCTGGACTCGTGCCCATCCGCCGTTCCAGTTGATCCATGGTCGGAAAGTCATTGCGTTCAACCTGCTGGAACGCAAGCAATTGCAGGAGCAGCATGGCCTCCATATCGGTTAATCGGAGATTCCGGTAATGAGCCAGCAGCGCAAAGGGAACATTCACTATGCCCGATTCCAGGCCGAACGAGATCCCTTTGCCCCATACTTTCCAGCTATCGGTCATACCTATGCATTCTCACCTTTCTTATGGATACAGGCGGTACAATGTACGAGGGAACGGTATAGTTTCCCGTACATGGTCGAGTCCGCAAATCCACGCTACCGTACGTTCCAATCCCAGTCCGAAGCCGGAGTGCGGTACGGAACCGTATTTTCTCAGGTCCATATACCATTGATAGGTTTCCATGGACAGGTTATGTTCCTTGAAACGGGTCTCCATCAGCTCAGGATCATCAATCCGCTGCGAGCCGCCGATAATTTCGCCGTAGCCTTCCGGTGCGATCATATCCGCACACAGCACGACTTCAGGACGATTCGGGTCCGGTTTCATATAAAATGCCTTGATGCCGGCAGGATAATGGGTGATGAACACCGGCTTGTCATAACGCTCGGCAATCGCCGTTTCGTGCGGCGCCCCGAAGTCTTCGCCCCAAGGGATGTCAAAGCCCTGCGTATGCAAATATTCAATCGCTTCGTCATACGTAATGCGCGGGAACGGCGCTTTGATGTTTTCCAGCTTGGATACATCGCGGCCAACCGCTTCCAGCTCCGTCCGGCAATTGGCCAGGACCGATTGCACGACATGAGAAATAAATTGCTCCTGTACCTTCAGGCTTTCTTCATGATCCGTAAACGCCATTTCCGGTTCGATCATCCAGAACTCGATCAAATGACGACGCGTTTTCGACTTTTCCGCGCGGAATGTCGGGCCAAAAGAGTACACCTTCCCGAGTGCCATCGCCGCGGCTTCCATATATAACTGACCGCTTTGGGTCAAATAGGCGTCTTCTTCAAAATATTTAGTATGGAACAGGTTCGTTGTACCCTCTGCGGAAGTCGGGGTCAGAATCGGCGGATCCACCAGGGTAAAGCCGTTCTTGTCAAAGAAATCCTGAACCGCACGGATAATTTCCGAACGGATCACCATGATCGCCCGTTGCTTGGACGAGCGAAGCCATAAATGACGATGGTCCATCAGGAAATCGACGCCATGCTCCTTCGGAGTAATCGGATAATTTTCAGTCAAGTGGATGATTTCCAAATCGGTTACGGTCATTTCATATCCCGATTGGCTGCGCGGTTCTTCACGAATCACGCCCGTTACGTACATCGATGATTCCTGGGTCAGGCTCTTGGCATTATTCCAAGTGTCCTCGGACACCTCGCTCTTAACGACAACCGCCTGAATATACCCGGTTCCGTCCCGCAGCTGAAGAAACTGAATTTTGCCGCTGGAACGCTTGTTATTCAACCAACTTCCGATCACGACGGTTTGCCCGACGTGCTCGTTCACCTGACGGATCACAGTTTTGATCGCCATGCTTCTATCTCTCCTCTAAGGTCCCTAATATTAAATCTGCTTGCCTGCTTACAGATTACTTCATTTCCTGAACGATGCGCAACGTATCGCGGGCGATCACGAGCTCTTCGTTCGTCGGAACAACCAGCACTTCCACCTTGGAATTCGATGTGGAAATTCTGCGCGGGTCTCCCGAGCGGATTTTGTTCAATTCTTTATCGATCTCAACGCCGAGATAAGTCAGGTTTTCGCAAACCTTTTCCCGTACGATCGCCGAGTTTTCGCCTACGCCGGCCGTAAATACAATGACGTCGACGCCGTTCATTGCCGCTGCATAAGAGCCGATGTATTTGCGAAGACGGTATTCATACATTTCAAATGCCAGCGTCGCATTCGGTTCGCCCTCAGCCATACCGTCGGTAATATCCCGCATATCACTGCTGGATCCCGAAATCGCCAAGAGTCCGCTGTGCTTGTTCAGCATGGAGTTTACTTCGTTAATTGTAAGCTCTTCCTTATTCATGACAAAAGGAACAATCGCCGGATCCAGATCACCGCTTCTCGTACCCATGATCAACCCTTCCAGCGGGGTCATCCCCATGGAAGTGTCCACAGATACGCCGTCCATGACGGCGGTCAAGCTGGCACCATTACCGATATGACAAGTAATGATTTTCAAATCCTCAATCTTACGCTCTAAAAATTCCGCGGCTGTCTTGCTTACGTATTCATGCGAAGTGCCATGAAAACCATAACGGCGGACTTTATGTTTTTTGTACAGCACTTTCGGGATAGCATACAAATAAGCCTTCTCAGGCATCGTTTGATGAAACGCTGTATCGAATACTACGGTTTGCGGTACGTTCGGCAGGTTCGCTTCAGCCGCTTGAATCCCCATCATACAAGCCGGGTTATGAAGCGGAGCCAGGTCGAACAAACGGCGGATTTCGGATTTCGCTTCGCCGGTAATCAGGGCGGAACCTTTAAACGCTTCGCCGCCGTGAACAACGCGGTGTCCGACAGCATCGATTTCATCGATCGAGGCAAGCACGCCGTGCTCTTTGTCGACCAGTTTCTCCAGCACCTTACGGATCGCCGTCGTATGCTCAAGAATGTCGCTAACTTCCGTAACCTCTTCCTTCCCTGTCGGCTTATGCGTCAGGATGGAGGAGTCCATGCCGATCCGCTCCACCAGACCTTTGGCCAATACGGATTCGTCGGTCATATCATAAAGCTGATATTTAAGGGAAGAGCTTCCCGCGTTAATTACTAGAACTTTCATATCCGGTCACCATCCTTGTCGTATTTGAAAAATCCTTCGCCCGTCTTAACCCCGAGGGAGCCCGCGCGAACCATTTTCTTCAACACATAAGAAGGACGGTACTTCAGTTCCCCGAATTCGCGGAACATGCGTTCCAGAGCTGCCAGAACGGAGTCCAGACCGAAACGGTCGGCCATCTCAAGAGGTCCGTATTGGAACTGGTACCCGATCCGCATAGCGTCGTCAATATCCTCGGCAGTAGCAACGCCCTCGCCCAGAACATGCAACGCTTCGTTGATCATCAGACAAATAATCCGGGACGTTACGAAGCCCGGCGATTCATATACCATGATTCCGTGTTTATCGACAACTTCATCCACAAATCGTTTCGTTTCTTCAAATGTGGATTCGGATGTTTTCAGCCCGCGGATAATTTCAACCAGATTAATTTTAGCAACGGGATAAATAAAGTGCATACCGATCACGCGCTCCGGATACATTGTCGAACCGGCGATTTCGGTCAAACTAAGCGTCGATGTATTACTTGCCAGAATAATGTTGCTTGGGCAAACCTGATCCAGCTGTTTGAATACCTCTTTCTTGGCATTCAAATCCTCCGAAATGGTCTCGATCACCATATCGCAGGTTCCGAGTTCGGCAAAATGAGTAACTTTATAAATTTTGTTCAAGATCAGCTTTTTCTCGGCCTTGGTAATCGCCCATTTCTCAAGCTGCTTGTCCAGACTCGTTTCTATCATGCTATACGCATGGTTTAATTTTTCGGTCGTTTCTTCAACGAGTAGCACATCGAGTCCTTTGGCTGCCAGCATTTCGCTGATCCCTTGGCCCATCGTGCCGCCACCAATGACACCTATTTTTTTGAAGTTCATGGTCCTCTCGCTCCATCCTTTCATGGTCTCTCCATAATATTGTACCCCTGATGTCGAATAATACATCATTTTATACCCAACATATAATAATATCTTAGCACGGCCGAAAAGTAAAAAAAAATAACCGGCATAAAGAATTATGCCGGTAAAGTTAAGCTGTCACGAAATTGACAACGGAATTGGTCTCCGGAGAGCCGTTCTTCTCTTAGAAGGATTTCCAACGACTGATCGAACACAGCTGAATTGTCGACCAAAAGCTGTTTTGTCCTTGCTCCGAGGTCGTCCAGAATTTTGGAATTCTCGTTCATCAGCACTTCCTTGGTGACCATATCCATATGGATGATCCCGAGTGAAGTAAGGCCGGAAGTCATCATCGTCTGCACCAGGTTCAGCGCCTGCTCGAAATCATTGCTCGAGCCGGTGCTCCGTCCGCCGTAATAGATTTCTTCCGCCGCCGCTCCAGCGAGGGCGATCATGATCTGCCCTTCAAGATACTGCTTCGTATACAGGTATTTCTCTTCCTGCGGATTATGTCTTACATAACCGAGTGCTCTGCCGCGAGGGCTAAGCGCTACCTGGTTCACACTGCCCGGTGCCACGACTTCGGCCGCTACGGCATGTCCCAGTTCGTGAACGGCAACCCGGCGTTTTTCTTCTTCCGTCGATTGACGGTCCGTCTTCTCACCCATCATGACCTTATCGATCGCCATCGACAGATGACGCTGATCAATCACGCTGCTCTCATCGCGCATGGCGTAAATCGCCGCTTCATTCATGACGCTCTCGAGCTGGGCACCGGAGAATCCGTACGATTCCTCGGCAACCTTTTCCAGATTGACGTCGGACGAAATCGGTTTGTTCTTAGCGTGCAGCTCGAGGATATGACGGCGTCCCTTCTTGTCTGGCAGATCGACCTGAATATGGCGGTCGAACCGGCCTGGACGCAGCAGAGCGCTGTCCAGCATCTCTTTACGGTTGGTTGCCGCAATCAGTAGAATACGCGGTGTTTCGGACGTATAAATACCGTCCATCTCGGTCAACAGCTGATTCAGCGTTTGATCATACTCGCGCTGCTGGCCGCCTTCCCGCTTGCCGCCGATCACATCGATTTCGTCGATAAAAATGACGGCGTTCTCTTTATTTTCCTTAGCCGCGCGAGTGCGCGCATCTTTGAACAAGTCACGGATCCGGCTGGCGCCGACCCCTACGTACATCTCTACGAATTCACTACCCGATGCCGCAACGAACACGGCGTTTGTATACTGAGCCGCAGCCTTGGCCATCAAGGTTTTACCGGTTCCCGGAGGCCCCGTCAGCAAAATCCCTTTAATCGGCCGAATGCCGAATTTTTTGATTTCTTCATGCCGAACCATAAAATCAAGCGCTTCGCGCAATTCCTGCTTGGCGCTGTCTTGCCCGCCGATTTCGTCGAAAGTCAAATTGGACGAGCCGATTTTTTTGCGTTTACGTTCCTGGGAAGCCGTGGCAACGATGCCGCCGCGCATCTTGACCGCCGCGAACAATGCCCCCAGCATAACTATGCCGACAAGCAGCGGAATGGCATTATATCCGATAAAAGCGAGGAAAATGAACAGGACGGGTACAAACCCGGCCGCCAGCTCCAGCATCCACTTACGCATTCGGCCACACCCCCATATTCTGCGGTACGCGAGGTAAAATAATAAATTTGCTCGCTTGTCCATCACTCAACGTAATATAGACGTTCCGATCGTCCATTTCAGCCTTGGCTGACAAATTGCTGTCTTTTTCCCGCAATTTATCCAGAGTGTCGGTAATACCGGTATACTCTTTATTTTCCATCGCCTGCGCGATCGGGAACAACGCCTCTTCCCACAAATCGTTAAGCTCCTGAGATGCGTTATCTTGCACTTCCAGCTTCAACTCCCGATTTCCGATCCACTTGCGGCCGTCATTCTGAATTTGCTTCACCAGACTGCCAAAATCGGTTCCCGGTTCTAAATTAAGTTTCACCAGGGCCTGTTTCTGGGTAATATCTGTTTGGACGCTCTTCACACCCTCGTATTGATTCAATTTATTTTCAAACGGGCTCTCGACAGCCCATTGTTTATAGGCAAACCATCCTCCGAATAATAGAGTCGCGGAAACAGCCACGCTCGCGATAATTGGTCCAACGCGCAATTTCACGGCATAATCCCCCTTGATGTAATATTAAATTCATATATCAAATAATACATTAAAACCACATTAGTATATATATCAAACTTACAAATATGAGTATATCACATCGTATATACATTATCGAATAAAGTTGTGAATATATTTAAAATTTTTATAAAAGTGCTCTAAAAACAGCCTTGCACTGAAGCACGGACCGCTTGACAGGTCCATGAATTCAGCGCAAGGCTGTTATCATTTCTTATGCAACATTTACCGGTTCGGCAATGTGAATACCTCTTCCAACGCCTGGCCGTCGCTAAACCGGAAAAAACGGTAATAATGATGCGCCTTTTCCTTATAAAAAAGCTGCCAAACCAATTCATTGTTGTAGATACCCGGCAAAAGCCGCACGACTTCAATACCGGGATATTGATCATGTATGATTGTACGGACTTGGCTTTCCGATACGCCCTCGGACAGCAGCTTTACTTCAGCCTGCCCGCCCTCCGGCAGCCAGACCATGATCTCTTGTCCGTCTGCATCCTTGCCTTCCACTACCCAGCATACTTTGTCCCAGACCGATTTCCACACTTTTTCGGCTTCCGTCAGTCCGGCTTCCTGTCTGGCCCGTTGAACGGCTTCATTCTCTCCTTGCCATATATCCTCGTGGACATACAGATAAAAGCGGTGAAGGCCAATGAGCACCAGCACCAAAATCACAATGGAGAGCAGGATCCATTTGGTTCTGTTCTTCAACCTACTCTTCCTTTCCCCGATGCCGGCTTATTCCGGTTTCTCTTTCATACCCTGCGGCATGTTATCGGCCTAACAGGCCCTCAAAGGCAGCCTGGGCTTCAAACCGGACCTTCTCCTCGTCAAGTGTCAGACAAGCTCCGTGCTTAACTACCTGCTTACCGTTCACCCAAACATGCTCGACATCCTTCGAACCCGCCGAGTAAACGGCATGGGAAATATAATCCGTCCGCGGCAAGAAATGGGCTTGCTCCGTATTCAGCGCGATGAAGTCCGCCTTCATGCCCGCGGCCAGTCTGCCCGTATCTTGAAGGAAGAGCGATTTCGCTCCGTATTCCGTACCCATTCTGAGCGCTTCCGCAGCCGGAACTGCGGTCGGGTCGCCCGAGACTCCTTTGTGAATAAGAGCTGCCAGGCGGATTTCCTCGAACATATCTAGGTTATTATTGCTAGCTGGTCCGTCTGTGCCCAGGGATACGGTTACGCCCGCTTTAAGCAGGTCCGGTACGCGGGCAACTCCGCTTGCCAGTTTGAGATTGCTGCCCGGGTTATGGGAAACGGCCACATTGTGCGCCGCCAAAATTTCGATCTCCTCATCCGTCAAATGCACAGCATGTGCCAAAAGTGCCGGACGGCTGAACAATCCCAGGTTCAACAAATGCTGAACCGGACGCAATCCGTAATCCGCTACGTTCTGCTCGACCTCGGCCCGTGTTTCCGACATATGCGTATGCAGCGGCAGATTCAGGTCATGTGCCGCCTGAACGATCTTCTCGATATAATCCGGCGGACAGGTATATGGCGAGTGCGGCGACATCATCGTCGTAATCCGCCCGTCCGCTTTACCATGCCAATTACGGGCAAAAGCCACCGCCTCATCCAGCTTGTGCTGCTGAACGTCAGGCGGGCATAGCCCGATGACTCCGCGCGTCAGTACCGCCCGGATCCCCGATTGCTCGACAACGGAAGCCACTTGGTCCATGTGATCGTACATATCCAGGAAGGTCGTTGTTCCGCCTTTCAGCATTTCCAGAACGGACAATGCTGTGCCGCGGTAGACATCCTCCCCGGTAAATTTAGCTTCCATCGGCCACATTTTTTCCTGCAGCCAGGTTTGAAGCACCATGTCATCCCCATAACCGCGAAGCAAAGACATGGCGGCATGACCATGGGTATTGACGAGTCCCGGCAAGAAGAGCAGGCCTTTACCGTCGAAGGTTTCGGCGCCCTCCACGCCTTCTTCCGGACGCTGTTCGCCTATATAAGTAATCGTGCTGCCTTCTACCAGCATATATCCGCGAATGACCGGCTTCTCCCGGTCCGGCACGGCGAAGGTTCCGTCTTTAATCAACCATTTCCGATTCATGTTCCGAATGTTCCTTTCCTCCGTTCAAATAATAAGCAAGACTCATCAAGTCGGTTGTGAAATCGGCCGCATGCACCCGCACCTCAGAAGGTACCTTAAGGATCGTGGGCGCAAAATTCAAGATAGCCCCAATTCCAGCGGCCACAAGCTGGTCAGCTACTCGCTGGGCTTCCGGTGCGGGAACCGTAATAATTCCGATCCGGATCTGATTGCCTCTTACCGTATCCACCAGATCTTCGATCGGTTGAATCGTGATATTGTTGATCTGGGTACCGATTTTACCAGGGGATGCGTCGAATACGGCGACGATTTTCATATTGTCCTTCAAATAAGCGTTGTAATTCGACAATGCTTGTCCGAGATTACCGGCTCCGATCAAAGCCACGTTGATCTGCTGGTCCAGGTTCAGAATCTGGCGGATTTTCTCGATCAGATAGGAAACGTCATATCCGATCCCCTTTCGGCCAAAGTCGCCGAAATAAGCCAGGTCTTTACGGATTTGCGCCGGATTGAGATCCAGCTTTTGTCCAAGCTCCTGGGAAGAAACCGTCGGGACCTCCCGGCGGCTCAGTTCATTAAGAAAACGTAAATACACCGGCAATCTGCGTACTACGGCGTCAGAAATTTTTTCCGATTTCATTTGGTTATCCCCCTAATAGGCGCGATTTGAAGAACGTTTATTGTTCCTCTGCGTTCAGCCATTCCGAAATTCGCGGAATCATCTGCCCGAGCGGCATATGCTCCATTTTCGGTCCGGGCAAAGAATATAAAAAGTATTTCCCGTAGTAAGATTCCAAGATGCGTGTATCGTAAACAACCACGATCCCGCGGTCCTGCGAAGACCGGACCAGACGTCCGAAGCCCTGCTTGAACCGAATGACGGCTTGCGGAACGGACAGCTTCATGAACGGGTTCTTCTTCTGCTGCTGCAGCCGTTCGCTCTTTGCCTCCACAAGCGGGTGGTTGGGTGGCTGAAAAGGCAGACGGACAATAGCGAGACTCGTCAGAGCTTCCCCCGGAATGTCCACGCCTTCCCAGAAGCTGCTCGTTCCGAGCAGCACCGAAGCATGTTGTCCCTGGAAGCGACGGGTCAGCTTGGTCCGGCTTCCGCTATCCATTCCCTGCCCGATCACGGTAATTCCTTGTCCGGCCAGCAGCTCCTTCAAAGGATCATATACCTGCCTCAGCATCCGGTACGAAGTAAACAGGACCATCATACGGCCCTTCGTTACCACCGCTGTGTCGGCGAGGGACTGAACCAGAGTAGCCACGAAATGATCGTCCCCTACACTTCCCTTTACGCTCGGAAAGTCCCGCGGAATGACCAGCAGCGCCTGTTCCCGGTAATTGAACGGAGAAGGCAGCATCGAAGTAATCAGTCTGTCCTCCGCCGCGGCTTCGGTTAATCCAAGCTGATCTATCATATACTGGAACGATTTGTCGACCGACAACGTAGCCGAGGTCATGACTACACTTTTCTTTTTGTCGAAGAAATAACCCTTCAATTGCGCGCTCACGTCGATCGGAACCGCGAAAATTTGCAGGGACCGGCTACGGTAATTACCGTTTCCTTCTATCCAGTATACCGTATTCTCGTCCTCCAGCTTAATAAAAAATCGCAGCGCATCGCGTTCGGTTCCGAGATCCTTCAAGAGTCCGCTAATATCGGTGATCAGGCTCTCATAGCCGTAATCATGGTCGTCTTCCTTAAGCTCGTTGATCATCCGCTCGCCTTTGCGGAGAACGTCGCCCATAGCCACAAAAATTTGATTCTCCAGCGCGGCAAGCGTATCCCACGCCTTCGGTTTCTTTTGCGGCAGCAAGCGCAGCACAAACTGTCCAGGATCCCCTGGCGCTGCATCGCTGCGTTCAGGCATCAGCGTAAACATCAGCTCGGCCAGCCGATCCCAGTTCTCCTTCACATCCACAAGGGTCGGATACAATCCGTCAATAACCGAACACCATTCCGCAGATTTCTCACTTCCCGATTGCTGCAGCATACTGCGCAGATTCGGGAATTGCCCGGTATTACTATCCTTAAACAGCCGGGTGAGCGTATGGACAACGGTAAAATACTTCATTTGAAGTCCCAAATGCTTGCCTGCCACTTCTTCCAAATGATGCGCTTCGTCAATTACCAGACGTTCGTATCCAGGCAGCAGCTGGTGGCCGGCTTGAATATCGGTGAACAGCTTGGAATGGTTCGTAATGACCACATCGGCAACACCCGCTTCATGCTTGGCCTTGTGATAGTAACATTTGCGGAACCACGGGCAAGAGCGGCCAAGGCACGAGTCCGATTCACTCGCCACCGTTTCCCAAAAATCTCCACCACGGTTTCCAAGGTTCAGCTCCTCGTCGTCGCCCGTCTCCGTATGGGCCAGCCATACGATCATCTGGGCGGCCGTCATCACCTCTTCTTTAGGTGTCGCAAAGTCTCTTCTATTAATTTTATGTTCAAATTTGCGCAAACACAAATAATGCTGTCTTCCCTTGAATACGGCTGCGCTGAACGGAAAAGGCACGACCTCCGTCAACAGGGGCACATCCCTTTCCCTCAGCTGCTCCTGGAGGTTGATCGTATGCGTGCTGACCATTACCTTCTCATCATTCTTCACGCTGTGGTAAATAGCCGGCAGCAAATATCCGAGCGATTTACCCGTTCCGGTCCCCGCCTCGATCAGCAAGTGCTTATCTTCGTCAAAAGCCCGGGTCACCTCGTTCAGCATCAGGTTCTGTGCTTCGCGCTCCTCATAATCGGGCAGCTTGGCGCGCAGCTTCTCCCGGACCTGCTCCATGAATTGCTCAAAGGACACATCGCGAAGCGGATTGCCAAGCATGGAGTTTCTGGCAGGCTCGATGTCCATCCAGTCCTCCACCTGCAGCGCAAACTGCCGGTAATACGTATAACCGTCAGGGCTTTGATCGGCCTCCCGTTCTTTTTCTTGAAGCATGGCATCAAAAAACCAGCCCAGATCGCTGTCTTCTCCGGCAAAAAGGTCTGACAACCTTTGCAAGACAATCAGCGGCAAATCGGCCAGTTCCTCGAGACATTTCAAGAAAATGAGCGCGGTCGCCAAAGCATCGCTATCCGCCTGGTGGGGCCGGTCATGCTCTACCCCAAACTCGGATGCGACCATTCCCAACTGATAAGTGGTCAACGAAGGGAAAAATATTTTCAAAAAATCCATCGTATCGAGAATGCGTCCCGTAAAAGGCAGATACCCGGTTTTATCGAGTGCACTCTGTAAATAATTAAAATCAAAAGCGACGTTATGTCCCACAAGAACGGCGTCGTCAAGTAACGGCACCATTTCCATCATGACTTCGTCCAGATCCGGCGCATCCTTGACATCGTCTTCCGAAATTCCCGTAAGTCCCGTAATAAAGGGAGGTATGGGTATTCCCGGCTTCACATAGGAACTATAGACCCGGGATACTTTCAAATCTTCATCTATAATGGCAAGCCCTGCTTGAATAATTTCATCAGAGGACTGGTTCCCCGTCGTTTCAAAATCGAGTACGGCATATTTCATGAGTTCCAAAGTCCCTTTCGTTCCAGTCTCTTTTACAGCATAACAGAAGTAAGCCGTTTTGAAAATTCCGGTGTAGACGGTATCCCCGGCAATGCGGACACAATAAAGAGCGATGCTCCCCCATTGAAAGGGGACATGCACCGCTCTTCTGAATCATGGCTTTTGTAACTCAGGTGACCGGATTACATTACAGCAGCGACGTCAATTCGTTTCCGTACTGGAGCTTCCCGGAGCTCTTCATACAGGCTTCCAGATTGGCCAAAGGCTCGGGCAGCGAAGGATCATGATAATGGGCCAAAGTAAAATATTCCTTCGCTTTCGTGCGCACGCCTTGCCGGGCTTCAATGCAGCCGAGCGCGTTATAAATAATCGAACGAAGTCGTTTACTACCGGAACCCTCCAGCACTTTCCAGAAATGAGCAACCGCTTCTCCAAACTGTTCCAGATGCATATGGCACATCGCCAAATAGGTTCGAACCACCGTGCTTTCTGGATAGGTTTCCAAAGAAATCTCAAACTGAGGCAATGCCTGGGAAAACATTAAAAGTTTATAATACCCTTGTCCTTTAATAAAAGCAGCGCAATTCATTTCGGGAAGCTGGGCGCTTTTTCCGCTGTCCGGACTTGCCCAGCTCTGGCGGAAATCGCCCATTTTCTCTTCAAAATTAAGCCATTCCTCAATAATGCCGTCACTCATATGCTTGAGCAAATGCCATTTCTTAGCCAGTTCTTGCTTCTGGTCGCCTTGGGCAACAGGGTATAAGGTCACGATTTCATCCAACATGTCATTCATTTCCGCAAATACATGCTGAAACATCATTCGCATCCCACCTTTAACGAAAATGAAAGCAGCTTGAGCCTTACGTTCATTTTTTGTCTTTGGCGGGCTTTTCATTCCCGGAGGCATTAATTGCATACGAAGGGGTTAGCGTACCGTCGCGTGCAGCTCCTGGCTCGCGGTTTCGACCGGAAAGTTATTCTCGTCCACGAACACGACCGTAGGCTTGTGGCTTCTCAGCTCTTCCGGCGACATTTGTGCATAGGAGATAATAATGACCTGATCGCCGGGTTGCACCAGCCGTGCAGCGGCTCCGTTCAAGCAAATGACCCCGCTTCCGCGCGGTCCCGGAATAACATAGGTTTCCAGCCGGGCACCATTGTTGTTGTTGACGATTTGCACCTTTTCGTTTTCAAGCAGATCGGCCGATTCCATCAAGCTCTCGTCGATCGTAATGCTGCCGATATAATTTAAATTCGCCTCCGTTACGGTAGCGCGGTGAATTTTCGATTTCATCATCGTTCTATACATGCAGCGCCTCTCCCTTCTTCATCAAAATTACGTTATCGATTAAGCGCGTCGTTCCGAATTTTACGGCCAGCGCAACGAGGACCGGTTCTTTCGCATCCTTGAGAATTGTCGACTCCTCAACAGGATTCAAGCGCGGATAATGGACAATCTCCACATAATCGATTACCGCCTGTGGCTCGGCCTGAATCGCCTCCGTCAATGCCTTGAGTGCTTCCCCCGCAGTAATGCTCTCACCGGCTTCCACGCCGGACTGCAGCTTCTGCAGGCTTCTGGATAACACCTTGGCTGCTTCCCGCTGCTCAGCGCTCAAATACACGTTACGCGAGCTTAACGCGACGCCGTCGCTCTCGCGGATAATTGGACAAGGTATGATCTCGACATCGAAATTGAGATCCTGAACCATTTGCGCGATCACCGCCGCCTGTTGTGCGTCCTTTTGTCCGAAATATGCGTTAGTAGGCTGAACAATATGAAGCAGTTTGCCCACGACAGTCGTCACTCCGTCAAAATGTCCCGGGCGTGAAGCTCCACACAACCGCTCCGTCAATCCCTCCACCTTGATCTTTGTCGCCGTAGGATGGGGATACATTTCTTCCACGCTTGGCAGGAACACGGCGTCCACGCCTTCGCGTTCAGCCAGCGCCAGATCCTTGTCTTCATCGCGGGGATAGCGGTCGAAATCCTCATTCGGTCCGAACTGGATCGGATTCACAAAAATGCTAAGAACGACGATTTCGTTATCCTGACGTGCCCGCTGCAGCAAGCTCGCATGGCCCTCATGCAGAAATCCCATCGTAGGAACAAGTCCCGTTTTGGGAAATTTTCTATCTTTAGCGGCTTTAATCCGCTCGATCTTTAAGTATTCCTTTAGTTCCCTGATCTCTCTAAACACTTTCATGACCGGGACTCCACCTTCCCTTTGCCGTATAATTGCTCGATCACACCGTCTTCGGCGGCAAACCCGTGTTTTTCTTCCGGAAACGCTTTGCCCTTCACTTCACTTACATATTGTGATATGCCAGTGCGAATCTCGGCACCGATATCGGCGTAAGTTTTGACGAACCGCTTCTCCCGGTAATCCGAGCCGTATTTCAGTACATCATGGAATACCAGCACTTGACCGTCAACCTTCCGGCCGGCACCGATGCCGATCGTCGGAACGGAAATCTGCTCCGTAATTGCTGCGGCTACTTCTTCTGTCACCAGTTCCAGAACGATGCCGAACACTCCGGCGCTCTCCAACGCCTTCGCTTCCTCCAGCAATCGCCGGGCATCGCGCTCATCCTTACCCTGTATGCGATAACCCCCGATCTGGTTGACGGACTGAGGCGTCAACCCGATATGGCCTAGTACAGGGACACCGGCCTCAACAATTCTTCGAACCGCAGGGGCAATTTCGGGGCCGCCCTCCATCTTCACGGCATGGGCGCCGCCCTCCTGCATGATCCGCCGCACGGTCTTCAGAGTTTCATCAATACTTCCGTGATATGTCATAAAAGGCAGGTCGGCTACGATAAAGGTATGCTGCGCTCCGCGGGCAACCGCCCGGGTATGGTATACGATATCGTCGGTCGTTACCGGTATGGTGGAATCATATCCGAGAACCACATTCCCGAGCGAATCGCCGACCAGCAACACATCGATGCCCGCCTCTTCCGCCAGCTTGGCGGAAGGATAGTCATAGGCGGTAATCATCGTAATCGGATTGCCTTCCTGCTTCATTTTTTTCATCTTTACAATGTTCAGTGGATGTTTAACAGCCATTGTTTCTCCATCTCCTCCGGCTTTCCGGTCGTGAGCGTTTCGTTCGCGGACACGCCAAAAAAACCTTTTAGTTTAGGCACTAAAAAGGTCCGAAATCCAAAGAAGAGTCACTGTCGCTCGTTCTTTCTGTCTCGGTCCTCTTCGGCTCAGAGCAGAATCCAACGTCACCGTGGAAATCTCATCAACTCAAAATAAGCTATATTGTGCCCTCAAGAGTGCAATTCGAATACCGATATCGCCTCTTGAGGACAGTATAACAAAATGTTTTGCATTTTTCATCATGCAAGTTGTACATCTCCTGAGAAAATCGTGATGTGATTGCCTGTATCGTCCAGCAGAACCAGCGCGCCGGACTCGTCTAAAGCCTCGGCCGTCCCCTCCGTCTCGCCGCGTGGGGTCTTTACGGTCACGCGCTTGCCTAACGTCACCGATAAGGCTTCCCATAAATGGCCAATGGGTGCGAAGCCTTCCTCTTCATAGAGATTGTAGAGCTGCTCCAACTCATTCATTACGGCCGAAATCAAGGTTGCGCGGCTTTGAGTTTGGCCGCTCTCAATTTTTAAAGAAGTAGCGACCTTATGGAGCTCCGAGGGCAGTTCTTCCAACTCTACATTCACATCGATTCCGATACCGGCTATACAATATTTGATCCGCTCATCTTCGCCGACGGATTCGATCAAGATCCCGCATATTTTTTTGCCTTGAACCAGCAAATCGTTCGGCCATTTGATTCCCGCATCCACCCCGGTAACTTTTCTAATCGCCCGGCACACCGCCACAGCGGTCAACAGAGTGAGCTGCGGCGCAAATGACAAGGGGCGCTGCGGTCGCAGGAGCAAGCTCATCCATATCCCTTTACGGGCGGGAGAATACCATCTCTTCCCTTGGCGGCCGCGGCCCCCGGTTTGTTCCTCCGCGATGACCAAAGTTCCTTCGGGTGCGCCCTCTTCCGCAAGCAGCCTTGCTGCCTCCTGCGTCGACGACGTTACTTCCATCAGGTTCAAATGCCTGCCGAAAGATTTTGTTTGGAGTCCTTCCAGCACATCGCCTTCCTCCAGCTTGTCCGGTGCAAAAACAAGTCGGTACCCTTTACGGGACACCGCTTCGAATTCATAACCTTCTTCACGAAGTTTATTGATCTGCTTCCATACTGCCGTTCGGCTGATCGACAAGCGCCGGCTGATCTCCTCGCCCGATATATACGCTCCGCGGTGTTCGCGCAGAATGTCCAGCAATCTAAGATGTTCCATTATCATTCACCACAACTTTCGCATGTTCCAGCAAAGTTTCCCGTTCGTTTGCCAAGTCCCCGGCAGCGGCCCCGAGCAGCAACCGGTTCATTAATTCCCCTAGCCACGGACCGCCCCGCTTACCGAGTTGCTGAATCACATCCCCGCCGGTTACGGCCAGCTCCTGCAGCGTATGGATAACGACTTCCTCATGCCACTTCGCTTCCTCTTGCTCCAGTAGGTGGAGTCTCTCATGAGTGGTAGTGTCCGTACTAAGGGCTCCCAGCAGAGTCTCCTGACGAAGCAGCCAATTGGCGGCAACCGCTTTTCCGAAGGCCAACTGCAGTTCTATCCAGTTTTGCCGCTTGAGCCGCTCTTCCATCCCGGACAATTTCACGGTACTCCAGAGCTCGTCAAACCGGACGAGTGCGGCAGCCATTTGCGCCGCTGCATTGGAGAATGTCCATTCTTTCATCAAGCTTGCAGACTCATCCCCAGTTACATCAAGTGCTTGCAGCAGTAGAGACCATCGTATTTCAGGCTGGTCCGACGAACATCGTTCCAAGGCAGCAATCCATGGCGAGCGCTCCTCCGTCTTCGAAAAAGGAACCAGGGCAGCTTGGGGCACCGGTGCCTTCACATATTCGAGCAATCCGCTGCGCTGAAGCATGGCCAGTCCCCGCACCGGATATGGGCCCAGCACGATCTTTTCCAGCTCGGTTCGAATTCGTTCCATGGCGATGAAGGCGATTTTCGATCTGCCGGCGCGCATCGCCGACCATAGGCTTTTCACCGGACGGAACGCGAATACGGATGCGAAGCGGACAGCTCGTATCATCCGCAGGGCGTCTTCGTCAAACCTCTCCGAAGCATCGCCCACGCAGCGAATCAGGCCGGCTTCAATATCTTCGCGACCGCCGAAAGGATCGGTAAGCCTGCCTTCCCCGTCTCCGGCGATTGCATTCATCGTAAAGTCGCGCCGCTGCAAATCCTCGGTGAGCCTCTCTACGAATTCCACGCTAGAGGGATGACGATGATCTTCATACTCCGCCTCTTTACGAAACGTGGTTACCTCAAAGACATGATCGCCAGATACCACGGTAACCGTCCCATGCTGGAGTCCCGTCGGAATGGTGCGATCGAACAGCCTTATCACATCTTCAGGCTTGGCCGAAGTTGCTATATCCATATCATGGACGGGCCGACCCATAATTTCATCGCGGACACAGCCGCCGACGAAATAGGCCTGGTATCCGTTTTCCAGCAGGCGCGCAAGCACCTTTTCCCCCTGATGTCGCATCAGGGGGTCTGCCATTTTCCAAAGGCTCATGTTCCATAAACCTCCAACTTGCCGTTTAACCGCAGGCCGGCTTAATTTGCGGCAGCTTACGGTCCAACACGCGGTAATAAATCGATTCATAGGCGGCTGTAATAATATCGCTGCTGAACTCGGACTTCGCCCGCTTCAAACACGCTTCACGAACTCTTGCTGCCAGCTCCGGCTGACTTAACAAGGAAATGCAATAGTCGGCCATTTGGCGAACATCCCCGATCGGCGCCAAAAATCCGGTCTCCCCGTGAGCCACAAGCTCCGGAATCCCGCCTGCTATCGATCCGACGGTCGGCACGCCGCAGGCCATCGCCTCCAAAGCCACGAGACCAAAGCTTTCCTTTTCCGAAGGAAGCAGAAGCACATCGGCCATCGAGATCACTTGGGCGATGTCGTCCTGCTTGCCAAGGAAATGGACTTTGTCGCTGAGTCCCATCTCTTTGATTTTCCACTGTACTTTAGGCAAATCCGGGCCTTCTCCGACAAACAGCAATCGGGATGGAATTTGTTGATTGACCAAATTAAAGACGTCAACGACGTCGCTTACGCGTTTCACCGGTCTGAAGTTGGAAATATGCATCAGCACTTTCTCTTCCGGATCGGCAAAATCACGGCGGCATTCGCAAGCGCTCCGCGGATAGTATTCTCTTCCGTCCACAAAGTTGTAAGTCAAATCGATATCCCGCGTAATATCCAGTACTTCACGAGTTTCCCGCATCAAATCCAGGGAGACCGAAGTCACGGCATCACTTTCGTTAATCGCAAGACGTATCAGATCCTTAAGCGACTCGTCTTGAGCCAAGACCGTGATATCCGTCCCGTGCAGCGTCGTGACAACCTTCAGTTTGTCCCCGACCATCTGTTTCGCCAAGAAGGCGCACACCGCATGAGGAACGGCATAATGGACATGCAGCACATCCAGCTCCTGCTCTTTCGCCACCTGCGCCATTTTGGTCGCCAGGGATAAATCGTAAGGAGGATACCGGAACACGTAATAATCGCTGACCTCGACCTCATGATATTTAATGTTTTTGTGAAAGCTGCCGAGCCGGAAAGGAACGCTGTGGGAAATAAAATGGACCTCATGTCCCTTTTCCGCCAGCTGTTTACCCAGTTCGGTCGCTACTACCCCCGAGCCGCCAAGCGACGGATAGCAGGTAATTCCTATTTTCAAAAATGGGTCCATATGGTGGGGGCCTCCTTATTTGTTCTGATCCTGTATAGTTTATGAGCGGCCGGACCCGAATAGATTAACCAGATACGGTGTTTTAACAGCAAAACCTTCCGCATACGGAATCAGCTTGCGCTGTCCTAGCAGGGAGTCTCTGGCTTGAACCCGCTCCACGTAACCTTGATTCAGCGGAGTAAGAGCCACATCCTCTCCTGCGGAAGCCTGTCCGAATTGCGAACGGTAGCAGCCGAGTGCCTCTATCTTGCTGGGGTAACAATCCGTTACATCCACCAGTAAATCCGGGGTTTTCCAGTCGTTGATGAAATAATAATACAGCTCCGGAGCCGGTACCGCCGGCTTGTCCGGCATATAGCGGCGGAGCTTGGCGTTGAACGCGGCTTCTTCCACGAGTTTGCTGCAAGCCACATGATCGGGATGACGATCCTCCCAATACGGGGCAAAAATTACCGAAGGTTCATACTTGCGAATTACTTCGGTCACCTTCGCGATTTGTTCGGGTGTTCCCGACAATCCACGGTCCGGCAATCCC
This sequence comes from Paenibacillus sp. FSL R5-0407, assembly GCF_038009185.1. NCBI lineage: Bacteria > Bacillati > Bacillota > Bacilli > Caryophanales > Paenibacillaceae > Paenibacillus > Paenibacillus sp. FSL R5-0407. The sequence goes on from NZ_JBBPAX010000001.1 coordinate 1,420,732, forward strand.
AGGTTTATGCGGAGCGAAGCTCCGAGCACCTCGGCCGCCGCCAACGCTTCCTGCTTACGAAGCTCCACGGTACCGTTGGATGACATCTCCGCCTGGGTCAAATCGCATAAGCCCACCTTATATCCTGCGGCTACCTGCTTGGCGATCGTACCTGCCATTCCGATCTCCGCATCGTCGGCATGAGCGCCGAAAATAAGAATATCCAGTTTCTCGCTCATTGTCCCAGCCCCGGCTTATTATTCTCGACCAGCTCTCGCCATGCGAAATCCCCGCGATCGAGCGCTCTTACGAGAATCTCCGCCGTCGCAAGGTTCGTTGCTACCGGGATACCATGAACATCGCAAAGACGCAGTAATGCCGTAATATCCGGCTCATGCGGCTGCGCCATCAACGGATCACGGAAGAAAATCACGAGATCCATTTCGTTCTGCGCGATCAAAGATCCGATTTGCTGATCGCCGCCGAGCGGACCGGACAGAAATCGATGAATTTTCAACTCCGTCGCTTCCATGATCCGCAGACCCGTTGTCCCGGTGGAGTACAGCTTCTTATCCTTAAAGACATGCTCGTACGCAATTACAAAATTAACGATATCTTCTTTTTTACGGTCATGGGCAATAAAAGCAATATTCAACATGTTTAACTCTCCCTCTGTCAATCCACAAAATGGTCGAATCCGTAGATCATGCCTTGATATTCCAGCACCTTTTTAACCGCCAGATTCACGCCGGGCATATAACCCGCGCGATCATAGGAATCATGCCGGATCTTCAGCGTCTGTCCGAAGCCGCCGAAGATCACCTCCTGCTGCGCGAATACGCCGGGCAGGCGGACGCTGTGAATACGGAATCCGTTGTAGTAACCGCCCCGCGAGCCTTCGATCGTTTCTTCTTCCTTCGGATTTCCTTGACGAAGCTCCTCACGGTTCATTGCGATCAACTCCGCGGTTTTGACCGCGGTACCGGAAGGGGCATCCAGCTTCTGATCCCCATGATACTCGATGATCTCCAGATGAGGGAAGTATTTCGCGGCCTGCGCCGCAAACTTCATCATAAGAATGGCGCCGATCGAGAAATTCGGAGCTATCAATCCGCCGATGCCTTTATCTTTGCACTGCTTGTCCAGAAGCTCGATTTGCTCCGGAGTAAATCCGGTCGTTCCGACCACCGGAGCTACCCCGTGCTTGACCGCTAATGCAGTGTTGTCATAAGCGGACGCCGGGGTAGTAAAATCGACCAATACCTGAGGTTTACTCTCAACTAAAGCAAGCTCCAGATCCGTAGTCATCCGGACGCCGCATGCCGGAAGCCCGACGATAGAGGCTGCGTCAACTCCTTCATCACTTTGGCCGATAGCAGCGACCAATAGAAGTTCCGGATCTTCCAGAACCATCTTTATTACTTCTTTACCCATTCTGCCTGCCGCTCCTGCAACAGCTACTCTAATCTGTTCACCCACCCGAGATCCCCCGCATTCTCTAGAAATTATTTTACTCCATATATTCCCTGATTCTTTGTTCCAATTCTTGCAGTTGTTTGGCAATCCCGTCATCCTGCGGCAAAGAGGCCGCTTCTTGGGCGGCGTTTAAAGCCGATTCGTATTGCTCTAATTCCGTATACGCGATCGCCAGCCAGATTTGGGCGTCCACGGACAACGGATCCAACTCCACCGCCCGTTCCAGCAGTCTTGATGCAGGCTCTGCGGCTCCCGCTTTATTCACCGAGCTTCCTCCGGATTCTCCCTCCAGCAATCTCTTAGCCATAAGGGTCAGTTCCTTGGACTGCAAACGGTCAAAGTGCAGCATATATTCCTCCTGCAAAGGAGCCAAAGCCGCCGCCAATCGGGCATGGACCAGCGCTTTCTCCAAGCGGTTGCTTCTAGCGCAGGTTATCGAACATCTATAGTGGATATCCCCATTGTCCGGCTCGAGGGCAAGCGCCTGCTCAAACCATTGGATCGCCTGTTCAAAGTCGTTCTCGTAGATGCTCCGGTAAGCTTTTTTCAAGTATTCCTCTGACTTCATCTGCCGTCCCCCTGTCGATGGGCTGATATTACTACAGCATATGAAGATTGGTCCTAATCGGTGTTCTTTTTGGTCCAACGTGTAGCATCGCGGGTATTAAATTTATGCATCACTTTATCGTGTGCAGACGTTAAATCAATACCGAGCGAATTGGCGAAACACATCGTGATGAACAAGATATCGCCTAATTCCAGCTCGATCGAATTATCGGCTTCGTCCGCCTTTTTCGGCTTCTCACCATAAGTATGGTTCACTTCGCGGGCCAATTCGCCGACTTCTTCGCTCATCCGGGCCAGCATCGCGAGCGGACTGAAATAACCTTCTTTAAATTGGGATATGTATTGGTCCACTTCACGCTGCAGCTCGGCGAGAGACTTCTCTTTCAAGGGCCATCCCTCCGTTTAAGGTCTGATATCATAACTATGTTATCGTAAAGAAGATTTGAAAACAAATCATTTTTTAATCGTACCGTAAAAAGGTATACTAAGGTGTACTGCTTAAAAATCATCATACAAACGATAGGTGAGGGATTAATTGAATGAACACTGGTAAACTCTCAGGTTACATGAAGACGATACTTCCAATTCTTTTGGGGACGGCCGTCTATGCCTTCGGGCTTCTTTATTTCATTATACCCAATCAATTGATGGAGGGCGGCGTAACGGGCATAACCATCCTGCTCAAATACGCTTTCGGGATTTCCCCCTCGCTTTCCAACCTGGTTATAAACATCCCGTTGTTCTTTCTGGGTTGGAAAATCCTCGGCGGCCGCCAAATTATCTATACGGGAATCGGAATCGGGTCGCTTTCGTTCTTTCTATGGATTTTTGAAAAAATGATTGATTCCGGATGGATCGAGACGTTTGAAACGGATTATATCCTGGCATCTTTGTATGCCGGGGTCACTCTCGGAGCCGGGCTCGGCATTGTTTTCCGCTTTGGCGGGACAACCGGGGGATCGGACATTATTGCCCGGATTTTGGGGCGGAAATACGGATTCAGCATGGGACAGGTCATCCTGACGATCGATATCATCATTATCGGCTTGTCTCTATTCTATGTAGCCAAAGAAAATATACTGTACACCCTCGTCGCGGTATTTATCGCCTCCAAAGTAATCGACTTCATTCAGGAGGGGGCTTACGCAGCCAAAGCGCTTACGATCATCAGCGACCATGCTCCGCAAATCGCGGACATTGTTACACGAGACATGGACCGCGGGGTTACGCTGATTCCAGCGATCGGCGCTTATTCCAAGCAAGCCAAGCACATGGCTTACTGCGTCGTATCCCGGCAGGAGATTAGACGCCTCACTGCGATCGCCAAATCGGTCGATCCGCGGGCGTTTATCATCATCAGCGATGTGCATGACGTGCATGGAGAAGGCTTCAAGGAGGATTAGAATATTCTACAAGGGTTCTGTCTATTGCTATATGAAAACCGTGTCCAGAGCAAAGAAAAGACGCCTTAAACGGCGTCTTTTTTATATGGAGGACTTTGAACTTTCACTTTAAAACCGGTAGCTGTCCGCCCTGTCTTTTTTGGCATGGACCGAAATTACGGTCTGGTCGGCTCGGTATTTCCGGAGTCCGGTATAAGCCAGCGCCAGCACAATCCACCCGCCGATCAGCACGCTCCAGTACCAGGGGCTTCCGAATCCGGTAATCGGCAAAAATACGGGTTCCCCCGTTTTTCGTCCAAACAGCTCCTTGAGCAGTCTTTCGCCTTGGCTCACCGCCTTGCCTGCGGATGGCTCATCCCAAGCTTTATCATTGCTGAGCCGCTCGACATAGGACATCCAGGAATCGAAGCGGTTGATTTCGGAAGCGTCCTTGCGAATCACCGCAGCGGGCCGGATCATAGCATAATGCGACTGCAAAGCCAGAAAAGCCTCACGGAACAAAGCGGGACTTCCCTTGGTTCTGCCTCTTTGCATCTTCTCCATATCATCAGCCATCACTTTGTAGTATTGAAGCCAAAGCGCATTATCCTGATGTGCTAGGCTGTTTACCGCCAATCTGAGCCTAGCGGACGATGCAGCCCATTCTTCGGGAGAAACCTCTACCCTGGCTAGCGTCTCACGGACATCTATGATGCTCTCCGCCAGGGCATGTATTCCCTCAACCGAGGTCAGCCCTTTAAAAGAGAGTCCCTCCAGAGAGTCGGTCAAACGCTCCATTTGCAGATGAGCCCCTTGCGTATTCCCCTCTTGCATATCCCGATACAGTTCTTCGGCCGCTTGCTCAAATAGGGCCAGCTTCTCCTTATCCCCCTGTACCAAGCCTTTGGTAGTTTCCTTTGGCGAATCAGAGGCGGCTGCGACCGATCCGGCACCATATGGCAGCAATCCGCCGAGCATAAACGAAATACCCAGTAACGAATACAATATAAATTTCCTAATTGCATTTTTCACGGACAATCCCCTCCCTACCACCATGGTATGGCGGGCTGTCCAACCTTAGAACTTGGGTCCAGTTAAGATGAACTATTGAACTCGGCTGATCCTATTTCTTTTAGCGCCTCTGAGGGCGAGCCAGCCGGCTCCCACACTGGCCAAGGTCAGGCAAATGGTAAAGACCATGACGGCCGGAACGTCATCCCACAGCGGCTGCGGCAGCCAGGGATATACTTCAAAAATATAGTCTACCGCATCGTTAAGCAGCGTCCAGGCACCCGCGCACAGCAGCATGCTTGTCCCAAATTTGAACAATCGGACATACAATAGGGCTTCGACGGCCATAGCCAAATGGGAAGCGACCAGCATCCAGTCCTGCCAGACCAACTCCCCGCCTTGAGCATATCCGCCAAAAATCATACTGACTGCCCATACTCCATATTTCACGCTGGTCACTACAGCCAATCCTTCAATGAGAGTGCGGAGGAAATGATATTTTCCCAGTTGGGCCGGAAACAGTAGGAACAACAGGGCCAATGTAAAGAAAAGACTTGCCGTCGGACTGTCCGGAACGAAAACAAGCTGCCATTTCGGATGATTTACCCAGGTGTCCCGCAATTGACTTTCATACCATATGTATCCGTAGATCGTACCAAGTAGATTACAAATAAACAAAGGCCACAACAGCAGCCGCGAAGATAAGAATGAACGGCTCCAGAAGAGTGATAATTTCAAACCTCTACCCCTTTTCCCTATGTAAAATCTAAAAAAAACCTGACCGCCAAAACGATCAGGTTTTCGTTTACTACTATTTTACTGTTCCGTTTTTTGTTTCGCAAGCCACTCGGCCAAATGGTCGATGTCCTGATCGGTCAGACCGTTGCTGATCGCCGTGTCGTACATCGGTGGCATCTTGCCGTTGTAGCCTTCCTTAATTATAGCAAGGATAGCATCCTTATCATGCTTGTCGCCAACTCCGCGAAGCGAAGGACCGCCCGCGCCTTTTAGGTCGGCTGCGTGACAAGAAATACACGTTGCAGTCTTATAGGCTTCCATCGCCGGATCGTCCTTATCCACGATCGCGACTTCTTCCTGCTTCGTTCCGCTTGAGGTCGGCAGACCTTTCTCCCGGTTCTCCCTCGCTTTTTCTTCACGCTGGATATGTTCCGGCTCAGTTCCCGAAGCTTCAAGTTCATGCTTGTAATGCGTCCATGCAAAGTTCGTCAAGTACACCAGGGAAATCAGCGACAGAAACATGAGTGCCGATGCAATCGGACGTTTGTAAAAGCGCCGTTCTTTGCCGCGGTCCAGGAACGGAGCCAGCAGCAGTCCCCCGAAAGCGACGGTAGGAATACCAAGGGTACCCAATACGACAAAATCACCGGAAGCATAAGGGTATTTCAGATATTGATACAGGAACAGGAAGTACCAGTCCGGCATCGGAATAACCGAAGCGCTGGGATTGGCCGGAAAACCGAGCGGTGCCGGTTCCGAAATCGTCAGTACTAGAAACCCGACAAGAACGACAACCCCAACCATCCATTCTTTGAGCAGAAAGTTTGGAATGAAGGCCTCCGATTTACCCGGATAGGCCGTATAGTCGGGAGGAGTAATGAACCCTTTTCCTCTGCGGACCCGTGAATCGCCGACAAATACGACTTTTTCCTGTTTCGATTTGTCTCCATGAGCCATGTAAATGCCTCCCTTCTCAATTTGTTGAAATGATCACAGTTTACCTTCTTGCGCTCTATTACATCTTACAGAGGACCGGAAATCCCCTGTCTGCGGATCATAATAAAGTGTCCAACCAGAAGGATCAACAGCACGGCAGGAAGGAAGAACACATGGATGGCGAAGAAACGGGTAAGCGTTTCGGCGCCGACAATTGTACCGCCCTGCAGCAGTTCCTTAAGTATCGGTCCCAATACGGGAATCGAATTCGCAATTTCCAGTGTAACCTTGGTCGCAAAGTAAGCCTTATTGTCCCAAGGAAGCAAGTATCCCGTCAAACCGAGTCCGATCATAACGAAAAAGATGAGCATGCCCACTACCCAGTTCATTTCGCGCGGCGCTTTGTAAGAGCCGGTGAAGAACACGCGCAGCGTATGCAGGAACATCATCACGATGACCAAGCTCGCTCCCCAGTGGTGCATCCCGCGGACGATTTGTCCGAACGCGACCTGAGTCTGCAGATACTCGACACTGTTGTAAGCATTAATGATATCGGGAACATAGTACATCGTCAGGAACATCCCCGAAAGAATCTGGATTACCGTAATAAAAAACGTCAAGCCGCCAAAGCAATATACGAACGCCGAGAAATGATGCGCCGGATTGACATGTTCCGGTACTTCATGATCGGCAACATCTCTCCAGATCGGCGTGATATCAAGACGTTCGTCAATCCAGTTGTACACATTTTTAAACATCTGAATCTACGCCTCCTTATTTCACAATGGTATTCGGGATAATCTCGCCCAAATAGACCCAGTCGTCCTTCAGCATTACCTTGTACTCGTCGAGCGGTTTCGACGCAACGGCAAGCTGTTTGCCTTCCTTCGTATAATGCGCTCCATGGCACGGACAGTGGTATTCGTCCGGAAAATTCTTGTCGTTGTTCCAGCCGATTGTGCAGCCCAAATGCTTACAGATCGGTGAAAGCGCATAAATTTTCCCGCTCTCGTCCTTCCGGATCCAGGCCGTGAGATTCGCCGTACTTAAGTACCATCCGTCCTGCTGTTTCAGTTCGAATGTAAATTCCTGTGGTTCGCTCGTAATTTTGCTGATTTCGACCACTTTTACAAAAGCGCCTTCGCCTTTCTTCTGCAAAATAGGGTCCACGGCAAAACGAACCATCGGAAGCGTCACACCGGCTGCCATAAAAGCGGTAGCGCCTCCCAGAGTATATGTAAGAAACTGCCGACGGGACATTTCCTTACGTACGGGCGGTTTATGCGATGATTCATGCTCTTCGTGCTGATTGCTCATACTGTCTTCAACCCCCTTTGCCAGCCAATTCTTTCTCCATTTCAATGACATTAATCACACTTATGTGTAAGACATATTAATAATATATTAGCCTTCTAAGAGCGTCAAGAATTTGACACATCTTTTCCACCTTCCGGGAGCTAACCCTTCTGAAAATGTCGATAATTTGTCACAATCATTACTTGCGGCCAGTTTGCCACATTTGTTGAATTTGACCTTTGACCTCCAGAGTCGCCGCACGGTTGTCATTAGGGGAATAACGGCCCGGAGTAATGATCAGATCGGCGTCCGGCAGCACATCCGATGTAAATTCCACATTTTCAGAGATCACGATAGCGAAAGCAAAACCGGAACTCTTGACTTGACGGCAAACCGAATTGATCTGTTCGGCAATCTCTTCCCGTCCGTATTGAAAAGAAGGATATGTGACAACTCTCCCCTGGAAAGGGAGCTCCACCCAATCCATGATATCTCTTAGCCTTTCCAAAGCCCCCGTCACTTCATACGGTTTTTCTTCTCCGGTAAGGCCGGTAACAGGAATCAAGCATGTATCCAGGTATGGGCTCAGTTCTTCCCATGTCTCGGGTTCCACTTCGCTGAATTTCATAAAAAAATCCCCCTCCTATTATCTTTACTTTATAATATATAGAAAAAAGCGCTTATGGAGGAGTCCCTTTTATGGAAATTGAAACACAAAGCCAGCCCCGGGCAACCGGAAGGATAAAATTTATAGACCAGTTTGCCGCGCCTTTCCGGCAATCCCGACCATTCCCCTTCCTTTGGCTTGGGCAGCTGATTTCTTTCCTGGGCAGCTCCGTTACGATGATTATTCTTCCGGTAGTCGTTTATACCATTACCGGATCGACGACCATTATGGGCTTTATTATGGCCACGTACATGCTCCCCAACATTTTGATGCTCCCCGTGTCCGGATGGATCGTGGACCGTTATAACCGGACCGGCATCATGCTCTTCACCGATGCGGCGCGCTTCGTCTTGATGATGGCTATCGCCATTCTTTTGTTTACCGACAGCTTGTCCATCGGCATTCTGTTTGTGCTCGTTGCCTTATACGGGATGATGGACGGCCTTTTTCAGCCTGCATATGCCGCTGTGCGGGCCAGTGTGTTTACACCCGATATTCGCAATTCCGCCAATGCATTGACCCAGATCAGCAACCAGGCCGTCCGGCTGATCGGCCCTTCCCTTGGCGGACTGCTGGTGACCTTTCTGTCCGCGGGCTGGGGAATCGGGCTCGACGCTTTGACCTACGCCGCTTCTTTCGGATGTCTCTTATTCCTGCGCAGGCTGATTCCAGCCCATAAAAAGGAGATCAAGCAGAGCTCCGATATTAAGGGAGATTTTGCGGAAGGCATAAACGTCCTGAAAAGCAATCCATGGCTTTGGGTTACGATTCTGGCATTTTCCTTCATTAATATTTGTTACGGCGGATTGGTGATCGTCCTCATTCCGTGGTTATTTAAAGTCCACCTTGAAATGACCCCTTACATATATGGCATCGCCGTAACTTGTTCGGGTGCCGGTGCGATCCTCGCCGGGCTACTGTTCGGTACGCGCAGCCAATGGCGCCGTCGTGGCCTCTTAGCCTACGGCGGAGCCTTCCTAAGCGGTTTGGCCCTGTTTCTGATGGCCTTTACCACGTCGGCGATCGGTCTTTGCGCCCTCTTTGCTCTGGAGGGATTCGGTATTATGATGTTCGGACTGATCTGGGAGACGAGCCTCCAGGAACTCGTACCGGAGCAGGCCTTCGGCCGCGTAGCCAGCCTCGATATGCTGGGATCGTTCGCCCTGCTCCCGCTAGGCTATATCGCCATCGGGTGGTTGGCCGATCATATCGGCGGAACGGAGACCATGACTCTTTTCTCCGGGATGGGTATCCTGACTGTTCTGTTGGTCCTGTCGCTGCCATCCATTCGCAGATTCGATTAAACCTTAAAAAAATAGCTGCCGAGACTTTCCCGGCAGCCCAAGAAATGCCTTCGGGCATTTCTTTTTATTTTTCCAATGTCTTCAGTTCATCCGTAAGAAGCCGGAAGGCCAGCTCATCGCCTTTTGCCAGAGCGTTGTCGATCTCGCTGTAAATTTGCTCCGACCGATGTTTGCGTAACGCCTCGTCCCATACCATCTCCGCCGCCAAACTGAGCATTGCTTCATAAGTAACCTTCATCTGATCCATAGGATGCACCTCCAACCTATTGTTAAGAGATCCTATATTCTTTTCCTTTCACCACATAGCTCTCCGCCGTTAATTTCATTCGCAGCAGATCCTCCTCGGTCAGCTCGCGAACGACTCTGGCCGGTGAACCCAAGGAAAGAGTATAGGGTGGAATAATCTTGTTTTCCGTAACTAGAGAACCTGCTCCTACTAAAGCATATTCACCGATCTCGGCGCCGTTTAAGACGATCGCCCCCATACCGATTAATGTGCCTTGGCCTATCGTGCAGCCATGGATGATTGCCCCGTGGCCTACCGAGACATCATCCATAACGATCAACGGTTGATTGGTATTAACATGACCGATTGCCCCGTCTTGAATATTGCTGCGCTTCCCGATGGAAATACCGGCCAAGTCGCCTCGGAGCACGGCATTGTACCAAATCGTAGATTCTGCGCCTATTTTGACGTCGCCAATTATCTTAGCTCCGTCCGCTACAAATACCGAATTATCGAGCAAAGGCTTTTTCCCTTGATATCCCAGCAACATGCCGACCACTCTCCCCTGGTTATGAACTGCTACCTTAATTGGGAGTGATTTTAACAATACCCACGACAGTTGTCAACGGCGTTAAGGTAAACGTGTTAGCCTTTGAGCAGCTTATGTACTGCGGACTTTCCGAATGGAGTCGTCTGCACGTACCTTACCCCCTGGCCGTCTTCTCCGAGCCTTACCATCCCCAAATGAAGCATCATTCTCAAAATGCGTTCCTCGAAAATGGATTCCGGCGAATCATAGAAGAAAGGCTTGATCAGGGACGACATCCTGTCATACAGCGAGGATGCGGTTACCCACTCTCTGGAGCAGCGTTCAATCCAATATGCCAAAGAGAGCAAGTTAGGGATAGGCCCTTTATAAAGTCTTAACCAAAAGTAGACGAACTGCATCATCGGCTCGCGTCTTTCCTCCGCCAAAAATGTCTCTCCCGCCGTCGTCAGGATTAAACGGTCCGTATTTTCCCGGATCCATCCGCAATGACTGGCGTAGTCGTACAATAAGGAAAGCCGGTTCGGGTAATCCTTAAAACGGCGGCCGTATCCGAAACGCCATCCTTTACCGACAAGTGCTTCTGAAATATGGAGATTTTCCAGAATCTGCAGTTGATTCCGGCGATACATCACCCCTTCGTTGTTAAGAGGAATCTCATGCTCCTGCACATAGCGCAGAAACAGGATCAAATCCTCGGAGAGCAGTTCGGGCTCTTCCCGGTACATCGCCGGCTCTCCGTTTGCGGTCATGAGTTCGGATCTGAACCGGTTCTCCAGGGCTTCACGGAAACGCCGCTTCAAATCTTCGGGTACCTCGAACAAATAACGTGTGTTGTGGGTCATCCCCTGGAATAACCATCCCCGCTGCCTGAATCTGGCGATGACATCTCTCGGGCTTTCCCGTTCTCTGGCATCTTCCGTAAAACGTGACTGCTGGGCACAGGCGATCAATTCTTCCAAACTGAATTGGCGGCGTCCGTCAAAGATCAACCCATTCAGGAACCGCAAATCTTCCAAACTCATTCCCTCTACATGGTGTTCTATAAATTCCCTTCGCCCGATCGTCTGTAGAATGGATTGAATCAATTCGTGCTTGGAATTCCCGTTGCATTCGCATTGGTAATGGTTTGCTATTCTGCTGAGCTGTCCGATGTCGGCAAATGTAAGCATATCCGCCAGATTCATATCCTAACCGCCTCGCCGTTTTACTACCATTATGGGAATTTTTTCGGCATTTATTCGGCAGCATAAAAAAAAGCAACCCGGACGATTGCCGGATTGCTTGAATATTTTACTTCGATTCTTCTATGATCTCTTCCAAATGACGGGTGCAGTTATATAATCGCAGCGCCCATTCCATCTCTGATTTCTCCAGGACGGTAAGCGATAGATTGCCAATCCGCTGGGTACACTGATCTTGATATAATGCCGTAAACAACTGGGCAAGTAGTCCTCCATGGGTCACGACCAATACATTACTGTCCCCGTATTTCCCTTCCAGATCCTGAAGGAAAGCAAGCGCCCGGGCCCGGATTCCTTCTTCTTTTTCCTGTCCGAGCTCAAGCAGGTTCCAATCCTTACCCCACTTCGCCTCTCTCTCCAGAGCCGTCAAGCCTTCAACCTGACCAAAAGCTCTTTCTTTAATCCGTGAATCGGGTTCAAGGAGAGGGATGTCCAGTTTATCGGCAATAATTTTTCCTGTCTCTTCCGCGCGCATCAAACCGCTCGTAATGACATAATTCCAATGATACTCCTTTTCATCAAGCAGACGTGAAGCCAAAAGCCGTGCTTGTCTCCGGCCTTCTTCATTTAGCGGAATGTCGCTTTGGCCCTGAATTCTTCCGGCCGCATTCCAATCGGTCAACCCATGACGTACCAATCCCACCAACATGATTTCCCCTCCTAATCCTGATGAAGAATTCTCGTGAAGTTCATTATAACATGTAATAAAACAAAAAACGCTTCTCACCGCGGCGTTGCGGAGGAAGCGTTCACTGCTAGTTACGGAAGCCATTATCTTCTCGAACGGCGAATCCCATTCCAGGAAACGAAAGCCAAGGCCATCCCTGCCGCCGATAAAAGCATCCAGTATTGCGGATATGCAGGCCCCAATTGAACGACGAACGGCTCCACGATTCCACGCGATACACTCGGTAACGCAAACAAGAAATCATTCGAAATCTCGGTATCGGCAGCAGCCACCGCGGCGGGTACGATTCCGGTCGTCGGCTTGCTGGCTTCATTACTGCCCTTTAGAGAACCCCCAATAGCGAACAACAGCGTACTGCAAAGGAAAACGGCCAGGAAAACACCCGCCCATATCGAGACACGCCGGCGCAGACGTTTGGAATGACCCTTGTCCCGAATATCCGGGGCAAGCCACGGGGATTCCGCATAAATGCGATCCATTACTTTGCGATTCACGGCTTCGGCCTGCTCTTCGCTGATTTCAATCGGCAAAGCTTGAACAGCTTCCAGGCTTTCCATCCAGATGTGATATTCAGCCGCGCAGGATTCGCAGCCCAAAAGATGCCATTCCAGCATTTTGCGCTGTGGATGACGATCCGGAAGATCCGGCATCAATCCGAACAGTTCTTGGGCCTCTCTACAATTCATCTGCTTTTCATCCCCTCGTAATGCTCGTAAATCGGTTCATAAAAGTAGGGTTCAAGCTGACTTTTAACGCTACTCCGCGCACGGAACAACAGAGATTTCACTGCGCTGACGCTTTGTCCTAAAATGCTGGCGATTTCCTGATAATCCAACTGGTCGTATTCGCGTAAAATAAGAGCCGACCTTTGTTTTTCAGGCAGATTGTTAATCGCTTCCCGTACTTTGCCAACCTTTTCGCTCCGCAAAACGGCTTGCTCAGGAATGGCCTCGCCGGGTGCTACCGGCACGAAACCGCTCTCTTCCAACGGTACATTGGCACTGCGCTGCTTACGCAGCTCACTGAGTACGGTATTTCTTGCGATGGTGTACAGCCAGGTGGAGAAAGAAGCGTCTACTTCGCGAAATGAATCCAAACTGCGGAATGCTTTATAGAACGTTTCCGAGCATATATCTTCTGCGAGCAACTCCAGATGAGCGCTCTTCAACATGTGATATACAAAGGCCAATATCTTGCGCTGGTACCTTCGCATCAGCTCCGAGTACAGCTCCGTATTGCCTTCCTTGATCTCACGAATCATTTGGGAATCCGTCATCTGAGTGCGATCCTCCTCGCCCATCCATGCGCTTCTTCCCGTTCGATTCTTCTTTCATTATTACCGAACAGGATTCAAAAAGTTGCGGTTGATATGTAACAAAATTTAATTATTAGTTTAAAAAGGTTAAAATATGACTATAACAGCAGGTTTCCAACAATCAATCCATATTATAGCATGAAACTAGGGATTAAAAAAATAAAAGGGCTCTCTTTTTTAAAATTAAGGAAAAAAACTAAAGGGAATGATGAATGATGGAAATCAGAATAGTTAGGGAAAATGAACTAAACGAGGCTGCGGCTTTAGCGAATAAAGTATTCCGCAGCGGGATGCAAGGGGATATGGGGGCTTTCTTCCCCACCCTGTTTCGGACGGGGGTAAGCCATTCGTACGGAGCTTTTGACCCGGCTGGAAACCTGGTATCCTTTATGGGCTTGGTTCCTGTTCAAATTAAGTCGGGGACGGGCCGGATCCTTGCATTCTCGGTGGGGGCCGTTTGTACGGACCCTCAATCCCGAGGCTTGGGACTTGCCAGTGAACTGCTGAATCATTGCCGGGAGCACGCTGAGCGCTCAGGCGCTTCGCTGCTGTTCATTTCGGGAGAGCGCTCGCTTTATACCCGAGCAGGCAGCTTGGCCTTCGGTAAAGCCAGCAAGTTTGTGATCAAATCAAATTCAGACAAGCCGCTCGAGGTTGCGGGAGAAACAGGATCAGGATCAGCAACAGCGACCGTCCGCGACATGATACCGGAAGATATATTTAATGTACATAATCTGCTACAGCAGCGGCCTGCAACGATTGAATGGAGTCTCCAGGAATTACAGCAATTTATAGGCTCAGCCCCGTACGCAGGTGTTAGCGGACTCCGGCAGCACATCCGGGTCGTAGAGTCCCTGACCGGTCAGATCATAGCTATGGGGGTATTTGCGGTTCCGATGGATCCGGAAGTTCCGGAGGTTGAAATTCCTGTTACCGGGGCACCTCCGACAGCCGATGCGGACGTCCTTCGCAACGGCCATCTGCTGGAGTGGGGCGGTAACCCGGAGGCCATGCCATTGCTGATCTCCGATGCGGTTTCCCGTTTCCGGTTGGATGAGCTTACGGCCATTTTACCCTGGCATGATGCCGTTTTGTCGGAAGTGCTTCAACAAGCATTCCAGATTCGTCCCGACAATCAGAACAACGCTGGAACCGTGATGATCGTCGATGCAGCCGCTTTGATCACCCAGGCTGGATTCTCGGAAGACGGCCAGCCGAACAAGCCGGTCATTTCCGTCCTGACGGACAGCCAATTCGAACTCCGTATAGGGGATCACACTATCCCGATCAACGGGAACTCCGAGTTATGCTCGGTGCTGTTCGACCCGGAAAGTCCGGTTCTTAAGCCAACAGGTCTGAGCGAAAATCCAACTACCGTTCAGCTCCCTTATATGTATGGACTATATTTTATATAGTCCAGGTGTCACATTTCAGTGATGACCTGCCGATTAGGTGCGCTTCAATGCCTGGAGTCCCAGAACAAGCGCACCTTTCAGGCCGGCTTCATTTCCCAGCCCCGGCGGAACAATGTACCGGTCAATGTCGGCGCCCAGCTCAGCAGCGCTGACATAACCTTGCAGGTTCTTTTGCACCTCCGAGCGAATCAGCGGGAAAAGGTGACTCTGTCCCATCACTCCTCCTCCCAAAATCACCTTTTTAGGAGATAAGGTTAGAATGGTGGTCGTAACGGCCTGGCCAATATAATAGGCTTCAAGCGACCACGCAGGGTGTGAATCCGGAAGCTCACTGCCGGGTATTCCCCATCTCAGCTCCAGCGTTGGTCCTGCGGCCATACCTTCCAGACAATCACCGTGATAAGGGCAGCCGCCTTGAAACGTATCCTCGGGATGACGTTTTACCGGAATATGTCCGCCTTCCGGGTGTACCAATCCGTGAATTCCTCGGCCTTCCGCCACGATGCCCAAACCGATCCCGGTTCCGATCGTGTAATATACACAGCTGTCCAAACCTTTTGCCGCGCCCCATGTCGCTTCACCCAGCGCTGCCGCGTTTACGTCCGTATCCCAGCCATAAGGCACCGGGAATTTGTCTTTCATGGTCCCCAAGAAATCGAAATTTCCCCACCCTGGCTTCGGCGTCGTCGTAATATGTCCGTAATGAGGGCTGTTAGGATCTATATTGATGGGACCAAAACTGCCGATCCCGATCGCGCTAACCGGTTTATCCGAAAAATAGCCGATGATATGCGCCAAAGTTTCTTCGGGCTGAGTGGTCGGAAAGCTGACCCGGTCCAGAATCTCCCCCTGTTCGTTCCCGATACCACATACCATTTTTGTACCGCCTGCTTCAATGGCGCCAATATTCATAACTGTTCCTCCAGCCTTATAGATGTACTGTTCCGTTAAGATGTTCCGCTCGATTTACTTATATTGCTTATAATACTGTGGATTTCCCGCCATCAATATTGACCGAAGTCCCTGTAATATAAGATGCCGCTCCCGAAGACAGGAAAACGATGACATTCGCAGCCTCCTGCGCTTCACCGATCCGGCCTAACGGGATATCATGGCGCGGATCCCGGGCAAACTCTTCCCATTCCAGTTCTGGTGCGGCCGATTTCCATTTTCGTTCGATTTGATCGCTGCGAATTAAGCCGATGCACACCGCGTTGACCCGTATGCCGTCCCCTGCAAGATCCTTGCTCATCGCCTTGGTCAAAGCCAGGCCGGCCGCCCGGCTTACTGATGTAGGCATGGACGAGGCCCCAGGAGTTTTGCCTCCGATCGCTGTGACATTCACGATCGCTCCTCCATTTTCCGCCTTTCGCAAAAACGGTAAAGCCGCACGCGAGAAATGAATCGCGCCGAACAGCTTTAAATCCAGATCCGCTGTCCAGGCATCATGCTCCACCTCCGGAAATGGGCGTGCTGCCGACGTACCGGCATTGTTTATGAGAATATCCAGGCCGCCAAGCCGCTCCGCCGCCTCTTGAACAGCCCGCTCGGCTTCTTCACGGACGGACACGTCTGCGGAAATCCATATTGGGGCGTTGCCCGTCTTTTCCTGAATCAACTTCGCGGCTTCCCTCAGATTGTCTTCATTACGTGCCACAATAGCCACTTGCGCCCCCTCGGATGCCAGCGTAGTCGCCGTCGCTAGTCCGATTCCCTTGCTGCCTCCGGTAATAATCGCCTTTTTATGCTGCAGTCCCAAATCCATAGTATCAACCTCCAGCTCAAAAATTCGTCTTCCGTCTATTGTAAATCATTCTACACTGACATTCTAATTTCACAGCAATAGATTCGCCTTCTGATTAGATTTTTCCGATAGAAATGATCCGTAACGCCTCGCTCCATCGGTTTGTTTGGATTTGTTCCAATAAAAGTGACCCTATACGCTTCGATCTGGCGTTTTGATTGGATATTTCCAATGAATATGATCCTATTCGCTCCGGTCTTGCGGTTTCATTGGATATTTCCAATGAACCATCAAGCAACAGCTCCTATACAGCCCTTTTGATCTATTCATATTGGAAATTTCCAATTAAACTCCAAACATCCATACAAAACCTCTTATCTCATTGGATATATCCAATAAGTTGTTCAACAGTCGCATTACAAATAGCTTCAGAAGACAAAAAAAAACCGCTTCGTAAGAAGCGGTCTTTGCTCAGTACCGAGCAAAAGATATTGGATAGGAGTGGAGAGAAACCATACTGTACTTTTATTATATGTATACGTTTTCATTCTGTCAACACTTTTTTATAAGCGTTTACATTTTGCGGAATACAGGGCTTTTACAGCCCTGCACAACTATACATATACGGAATATCCTAAGGAATCCAAATGCTCTTTAGCCCGCTCCATATCAGCTTCCTGACGGAACGAAAGACGCATTACACCGGGAACGTCCTCCCGGCTTTCAATGATTTGCATATTGCTCAAGTTGATGTGGCGAACACCGAGCTCTGTGGCGATCTGTCCGATGATCCCCGGCGTATCCGGTACATCGATATACAGATCGAACAAGGAAGTGATCGCACCTTTTCTCCGTTCAGGCAGCTCGCCGCGGAACAGGTTGGCTTTTTCAAATGCTTGCCTGATTCCCTCGCCGTCTTGTCCCTCCAGAAGTCCGATAAAACTGCCGATCTCATCATTCCAATCCCTAAGCAGAGACAATAGCACGTCTCTATTGCTGAGCAGGATATCCCTCCAGATCAGCGGGTCGCTTGATGCGATACGCGTGATGTCGCGGAATCCGCCTGCAGCCAGCGTACGATACAAACCGTTGGTACCGTTGTAATCGCACACCTGGTTGACCAGCGCCACCGCAATGATATGCGGCAAATGGCTGATTGCACCGACGATTTGGTCGTGCATCACCGGATCGACCCGGACGATTTGGGCTCTCGTGTATGCGAGCAGTTGCTCCAAACGCGAATAAGCCTCTTCCGGTACGTCGGGTGACGGTGTCAGCACATAATAGGCGTTCTCAAACAGCAATGTGGATGCCGCATCCACGCCCGAACGCTCCGACCCCGCCATCGGGTGGCCCCCGATGAAATGAATATCCGGTTTGGATAGTCTGCGGGCGCATTCCGCGACCGAAGCTTTCGTGCTGCCAACATCCGTGATTATGCAGCCCGGTTTTAGCGGAAGCGAGTAAAGCTTCTCCAGATATTCTTCCAGATTCCCGACCGGCACGCACAAAAAAATAAAGTCGGCGTCCGCCGCTGCCTCTTCCATGGAAAGAGTGGCGGCATCCACGACCCCGCGCTCAATCATCCGGTTCAAGGAGCCCGGACGGTGGCTGTGCCCGATCACCGTGATCCCCGGCTTGCCTTTAAGGCAAAGCGCCAGGGATCCGCCGATCAGTCCTACTCCGAAAACAGCTACTTTAATTGTCATATTGTTCACTCGATTTCTGTTTAGTAAAATGGCAAATTAGACGCGTGCCCCTTGCCCGGACAGCACTTGCTCCAGAGCAGCGATAAACTTGGCGTTTTGTTCCGCAGAACCCACCGTAACACGGATATGATTCGGATACTTTCCGAATCCCGACCGAACGATGATGCCCAGCTTGAGCAGGGACTGGAACATCTCTACGGCCGGAGATTTGACATCGACCATAATGAAATTGCCGTGTGCCGGAAAATAGGACAGCTGCATCCGGTCAAATTGTTTATACAAATATTCGATGCCCTCACGGTTTTTCTCCCGGCATTCGGATACAAATGCATGATCGGTTACCGACGCCTTGGCGGCAGCCTGGCCGATCCGCGACGTATTGAACGGCTCGCGCACCTGATTGATCAGCTTGATAACGTTCGGTTGACCAACCCCGTATCCGATCCGTAAGGAAGCCAAACCGTAAATTTTCGAAAAAGTCCGCAGAACAATCAGATTAGGGTATTGGGACAGCAGCTTGATGCCGTTCGAATAATCCGGATCCGTAACATACTCCGCGTAAGCTTCATCCAGAACGACCAGCACATTGGCCGGCACCTGATCCAGAAAAGAAATCAATTCGGCATTCGAAACAATCGTTCCCGTAGGGTTGTTCGGATTGCAGATCCAGACCGCCTTTGTCTTCTCCCCGATCTCTCCCAGCATCGCCTGGAGATCATGCGTTCCATTCTGAAGCGGCACCTCGATGCTGACAGCACCTTCGATATCGGCATTGCTTTTGTATACCGAGAATGTCGAATCCGCCATGATGGTTTCATCCCCCGGCAAAAAGAACGCACGAGTAATCAACGCGATAATTTCATCGGAGCCGCAGCCGAAAATAATCTGATCCCGGTTCACGCCATGATGACCCGCCAATACTTCGGTCAATTCAGCGGCGCTGCCGTCCGGATAAAGGCTGAGATTGCTGAGTTCAGTTTCTATCGCCGCACGGGCTTTAGGAGAGCAGCCGTAAGGGTTCTCGTTGGAGGCTAACTTAATAACTTCTTCGAGTCCAAGCTCGCGCTTGACCTCTTCGATCGGTTTCCCCGGCTGGTAGACCGGCAAATTGACGATTTGGGGTTTGGGCAACATGTGTATTTCCTCCCTCATTCCAAGTAACCGGGCAAATAGCCCGGTTTGGTTAATTTTTTATCTTTAATTGTGCCACAAAGTCACGAATTTGCAACAACCCTTGTTCCTTCGTTGCTTCGTTTTCCAGCAATGGCAGGCTTTCTTCGATCTTGCGTACAATCGCGCTGCCGACGACAACACCGTCGCAAATTTTCGCGAACCGTTCCGCCTGTTCTCTATTCGAGATTCCGAAACCGACGGCCACAGGCAATTCAGTCTGCGCTCTCACCGATTGAATAAACTCATCCACATTCTGGTGAAAAGCGCTCCGCTCCCCGGTTACCCCCAAGGAGGAGACGCAATAGACGAATCCTCTGGCACGGGAAAGGATCATCGAAATTCTGCTGCTTGACGTAGGCGCTACCAGCGGAACGAGCAGGATATTAGCCTGGTCGGCCAGTCTCAAAACCTCTTCCGACTCTTCGAACGGAAGATCCGGGATAATGAGACCGCTGATGCCCGCTTCCTGCAGCAGACCGAAGAACCGGTCCAATCCGGTTTGCAATACCGGATTGTAGTAAGTGAACAATACGAACGGCATGTTCACGCCGCGTTCTCTGGCTTTTCGAGCCGTATCGATGCACGACTCAATGGTAATCTGGCGTACCAGCGCCCGCTCCGAGGCCCGCTGGATGACCGGGCCATCAGCTAAAGGATCAGAGTAAGGAACGCCGAGTTCCAGAACATCCGCTCCGGCGCGCTCCAGCTCTACGATAATATCGACGGTTGTTTCCGGATCAGGATCTCCGACAGAAATAAACGGGATCAGGGCGGTTTCACCCTTGGCCTTCAGGTCGGAAAATGTCTTCTCCATCAAGTTCACAGCAGCTCCGTTCATAGCTCAGCGCCCCCTTCGGTATAAGCCATAATCGACTCCACGTCTTTATCGCCGCGTCCGGACAAGCAAATGACGATCAGCTCATCCCTTCCCATCTCCGGTGCGAGCTTGACGGCCTGAGCAACGGCATGCGCAGATTCCAGCGCAGGTATAATGCCTTCCTGACGGCTGAGCAGCTGCAAAGCATCCAGCGCCTCCCGGTCTGTAATCGGATAATACCGGGCCCGCTCTATGTCTTTCAAATAAGAGTGCTCCGGTCCGATTCCGGGGTAGTCCAGACCCGCCGAAATCGAATGAGCCGGCTGAACCTGCCCGTGGGCATCCTGAAGCAAATAGCTCATGGAGCCTTGGAATACGCCTTTGGTTCCCTTGGTCATCGTCGCGGCGTGATATTCCGTTTCCACGCCTCTACCGGCGGCTTCCACACCGACCAAACGAACGTCGGTATCCTCCACGAACGGATAAAACATGCCGATCGCGTTGCTGCCTCCCCCGACCGCGGCAATCAGCATATCCGGCAGACGACCTTCCGCCTCCAGGATTTGCCGGCGAGTCTCGTCGCCGATAATCCGCTGGAAATTGCGGACCATCATCGGATAAGGATGAGGTCCGGTCGCCGAGCCAAGAATGTAGAACGTGTCGTGCACATTGCTCACCCAGTAGCGAAGCGCCTCGTTACAAGCATCCTTTAACGTACGGGTTCCCGATAGCACAGGAACGACCTCGGCGCCCAGCAGCTTCATACGGAATACATTGAGTTGCTGGCGTTTCGTATCCTCTTCGCCCATGAACACTTTGCATTCCAGTCCGAGCAAAGCCGCCACAGTCGCCGTAGCCACGCCATGCTGGCCAGCTCCCGTCTCGGCAATCACCTTGCGTTTGCCCATCCGCTTGGCCAGAATCCCTTGACCGATCGCATTATTGATTTTATGAGCCCCGGTGTGATTCAAATCTTCGCGTTTGAGATATATTTTCGCGCCGCCCAGATGTTCAGTCAGACGCTCCGCGTAATACAACGGGGTCTCACGTCCGGAATATTGCTTCAGCAAATAATCGATTTCCGCCTGAAATTCGGGATCATCTTGAAATTTACGGTACGATTCCTCAAGCTCGATCAAAGCGTTCATTAGCGTTTCCGGCACATAACGTCCTCCGAAAGGTCCAAAACGGCCATGTTCGTCGGGTACCTGTTTATTCAGCGTCATGTTCCCCTTCACCCTCTCCACAAATGCTGTTATCTTAGTCAGATCTTTGATTCCGTCAGTTTCTACGCCGCTGGACACGTCTACGCCGTCAGGAGACATGACATCAAGCAGTTCACCCACATTGCCCGGATGCAGTCCGCCTGCGGCCAAAAAAGGGATTCCCCGCTCTTTGGCCCACAATCGGTAAGGCTCGGCCTGTTCCCAGGCAAAAGCTACTCCCGAACCTCCTCCGTAATGAGGATCATATGTGTCGAGCAGCAGCCCGTCGATGACACCTTCATAGTCTTCAACGGGCTGTCCCCCATGCAGCGTTCCGTCCGGCTTCACCGAGAGAACCTTGAATGCTTTAACTCCGAGTTGTTCCCTGACTTCCCGGCAAAACTCCGGACTTTCCGTGCCGTGCAGCTGTACGATGTCCAGTGGTGTCAAAGACAGAATCGCCTCAAGCTCTTCCATGGAAGGATTCACGAACACGCCGACGCTTTCCGGGATTTTGCCGCTTTGCCAAGTCCCCAGCACGGCAGCCAGTTCGGCAGCCTGATTCCCGCTGACCTGGCGCTTGCTTCTGGCAAAAACGAATCCGATGTAATCAATCGGCAAGTTTATCATAGATTTTAGCACTTCAACGCTTTGAAGTCCACAAATTTTTACGCTTGGTTTACCCATTCCGAGACAAACTCCCTTCGGGACCCCGAGTCCCTGAACCGTTCGTTATCGGCCCCAGCAACTCGTAAATCCCCTCTTCCACCCGCTCTTTACGCATAAACGTTTCTCCGATAAGTACGCCTTTCGCTTTTGCTTGTATCAGATATTCAATATCTTCCCTGGATTGTATCCCGCTCTCACTGATCAGAGTTACGTCAGACGGAACCAGTTCCGCAAGAGAAGATGTTGTCTCGAGCGAAGTCTCGAACGTCCGCAGATTCCGATTGTTAATCCCGATCAACTTGGCGGTGCCAAGACCGAGCGCACGCTCCAACTCCTCGCGGTCATGGACTTCCAAGAGAACATCCAGCCCGATCGCCATTGCGGTCTGTATATAACTTTGCAACTGGGCATCGGATAAAATTGCCGCAATAAGCAGTACCGCATCCGCACCCATCATCCGCGCCTCATATACTTGTCGCTCGTCAATGATGAAGTCTTTGCGGAGCAATGGGACATCGACGGCTTCGCGAATCGAGGACAAATACGCCGGACTTCCCTGGAAGTAGAGTTCATCCGTCAGCACCGAGATGCAATCCGTGCCGGCCTCGGCATAGCTTTCGGCAATCCGAACCGGATGAAAATCCGGTCGGATCAGACCTTTGGAAGGCGAGGCTTTCTTCACCTCGGCAATCAAGCCTAACTCGCGCTTGCGTCCTTCCGTCAACGCGCGGTAAAATCCGCGCGTCGGCTCCATGGCTGAAATTCTCCGCTCCACCTCGGCGAGATTGAAGCTCGAAGCCAAGCGTGCGACCTCTTGTTTTTTCGTCTCTACAATCCGATCAAGATACATAGCTCAGTTCCCCCGTTGTTTGAATAAGCTGTTCCAATTTACTGTACGCCTTGCCGGAATCAATCGATTCCGCAGCGATAACGACCCCTTCGCGAATACTGTCCGCAAGCCCCGATACATAGATGCAGGCACCTGCATTAGCAAGCACTACATCGCGGTATGCCCCCTGCTCTCCTTGAAGCACCCGCCGGATAATGTTGGCATTCGTCCCCGGGTCTCCGCCCATCATCTCCGTTAGGTGATACGTTCTGAGTCCCAGCTGTTCCGGCGTCAGCTCATAGGTCACAACTTCCCCGTTCTTCAGCTCCGACACCCGGGTGGACGACGAGATGCTGATCTCATCAAGTCCTTCCGCGCTTGTGACGACTAACGCCCGTTTGGAGCCTAACTCGCGCAACACTCTAGCGATCGTTTCCGTCTTGTTCCTGTCATAAATACCCAGTACTTGACGATCCGCTCCGGCCGGGTTCGTAAGCGGCCCCAGCATGTTGAACACCGTTCTTACTCCGAGTTCTTTGCGGGGGGCAGCCGCATGACGCATCGAGGGATGATAAAGCTGAGCAAACAGGAAACAGATACCGATGTCATCCAGACAACGTTTAGCCTGCTCGGCACTCAACTGGATGTTCACGCCCAGCGATTCAAGCACATCGGCGCTACCCGCGCGTCCGGATGCCGATCGGTTCCCGTGCTTTGCCACCCGAACGGAAACCGAGGCGGCCACGATGGCCGATGTCGTCGATATATTGAACTTGTGAATGCCAGAGCCTCCCGTTCCGCAAGTATCCAGAAGCTGCCGGGTTTCCGTGTTCAAGCGGCTGGCATGCATCCGCATGGCCTCCGCGAAACCTGTAATTTCCTCCACGGTTTCCCCCTTGATCCGCAGCGCGGTCAGTAATCCGCCGATCTGCGCGGGCGTCGATTCCCCGTTCATGATCGCTTCCATAATACCGCGCGCCTCCTGCCGGTTCAAACTTTGCCCTTCAATCAGCCGACCCAACCCGTTTTGTACCGTTTCCTGTCCGTTCATCGTCCTTCTCCTCTCTTTTATCCTCTCGGGGTATATTCGTAAAGATAGTCTTGATTAATTATGGCGTCGGCTTTCGGCTGCGGCGGAAACATCATCTCCGCCGTACGGATTGCGGTAAGCAGCGCCTTCGCCTTGTTGACCGATTCCTGGTACTCGTTCTCGGGTACAGAGTCCCACACAATGCCGCCCCCCGCCTGGACATAGGCTTTACCATTCTTAAAGACGATGGTACGGATCGTAATGCAGGAGTCCATGTTGCCGGAAAATCCGAGATAACCGATGGCCCCGGCGTAAGTACCGCGGGCTTCGTTTTCGAGCTCGGCGATGATTTCCATCGCCCGCAGCTTCGGAGCTCCCGACACGGTTCCCGCCGGTAGACAGGACAGGAAAGCGTCGAAGAAATCCTTGTCGTCCGCAAGTTTGCCGGATACTTTTGAAACCATATGCATGACATGCGAGTAACGCTCGATTTCCATGTAAGACTCGCATTTTACCGATCCGAATTCCGAAACCCGCCCTAGGTCGTTCCGGCCCAGGTCCACGAGCATGAGGTGCTCGGCACGCTCTTTTTCATCCTTCAGCAGCTCGGCTTCCAGTGCCGCGTCCTCCAGCTCCGTCGCTCCCCGCGGCCGCGTTCCCGCGATCGGACGGGTCTCCACCCGATCTCCTTCCACCTTGACAAGCGCTTCGGGCGACGTGCCGACTATGATTTCATCGTCCATTTTGAGGTAGTACATATACGGTGATGGGTTCATCGTCCGCAGTACCCGATAGACGTGCAGCGGGTCAACCTCGGTCTCGATATGAAAGCGCTGGGATAGTACAACTTGAAAAATATCTCCGGCGCGAATGTATTCTTTGCCTTTTTCCACGTTGGCGATAAACTGTTCTTTCGTCAGGTTCGACCGGACATCCCCGAGCCCAACCTCCGTCGGCAGCGGCCGCCGGTTAAAGCTCTCACCCGGCCCTTCCTGCTGCAGCAGATTTGCCGCTTCATCCAGCTTCAGCTCTGCTTCCGCATAAGCTCTGCGGATATCTTCATCCCGGTCGCCATCCTTGATATGAACATTTGAAACCAACAGGATCCGCTGCTTGACGTGGTCGAATACGATGACTTGATCGCAGAACATAAATTGCATATCCTGCATCCCCAGATCGTCGACCCGATGGGCTGGCAGCTTCTCGTAATACTGCAGCAAATCATATCCGAAAAAGCCGATTGCACCTCCCGTAAACGGCGGCATTTCCGGAAGCTCAGGACTGCGGTAGCCTCTCAGGATCGCCTTTAAATCGTCTACAGGCCGGGCAGAGACGAATGCCTCTTTCACGCCCTTGCGCTCCATGACAACCTCGCCCTTCTTCGCCGTCATCATCAGGAACGGATCCGTGCCGATAAAGGAGTAACGTGCCCATTGCACGCCACCTTCCACGCTCTCCAGCAAAAATGCCCGGTCCCGCTGGGCAATTCTGCGGAAGATGCGGATCGGAGTTTCCATATCGGCGAGCAGCGTCCGGACGATCGGAATCAGGTTATAGTCCTTGGCCATCGCAATGACCTGTTCTACTTGCGGGGTTGTCATAATAGCTCACTTCCTTTTCGTTGGTTATATATAACAAAAAAACCTCTACCGAAGTAGAGGTTGGCTTAATTTGCAGTAAGTTATGTTAGTGATATCCCCATGCAGTGAAATGCAGCAGCATAGCATTACGATCCAGGAACGGATAAACCTGCTCCCCCATCGTAATTCATGCAGACTCCAAAAAAACTGCCGGAACATCTCTCGTCTCAACTCTGCTCAACTCAGCTATACTCTACTCAGCTCTATACTCGCTTAGCGATAAATTCCGACCGGCACTCCTGCAGGTCCAAAATCAATCGCTACAAAATCTTAAAATTACTATACATGATGACCGCCGCTTTGGCAACTCCCGATTTGGAAAAGTTGCCAATGACCCCGATCGGATCAAGAAACGGTCAAATCGGGACGTAAGCTTTGCGCCTCATTCAAATAAACATGCTTCATTTCTCTTTGCCCTTTGTTCGTGTTCACTTGGATTAGCAGGCGAATACATTTAGGAAGCCCGCCTTTCACCGGAATTTCCGTGGAGCACATCAGAGGAACCATGTCCCATCCGCTCAAGACTCGGATTGCTCTGGCCGGAAATGTCGCATCCAGGTCAGGTGTCACCGTAATCCAGACACTGCAGATATCCTCAGGTTCAATCTGATTCCGCTCGACGACTTCCTTGAGCAATGAGGCGGTAGCCTCCAAAATCTCAGCTTCTTCGTTGCGGGTTACCGTTGTGGCACCGCGAATTCCCCGGTTATACATGATGCCCCTCCTCTTTCAATTCCGAAATGACCCGGCGGACTTCCTCCACCTTCACATCCGAGACAATTTCAACCTTCCCTATTTCGGTCGGCAGCACAAAAACGAGCTGTTGCTCTTTAAACTTCTTGTCGTGCATCATAGCTCCGATGATCTGGTCTTCTTCCAGATGACCCGGCATGACTGTCGGAAGCCCAAAACCACGGAGTATGGACGTAGTCGTATCGTATAAGGACCGATCTCTTCCCCGGTTTACGGAGATACGGGTCGCTGCCGCCATCCCGATCGAGATCGCTTCGCCGTGCAGAAACTCTCCGTAGCCGCCGATCGCTTCCAATGCATGGCCCAGTGTATGACCCAGGTTGAGGATCGCCCGTAAACCCATTTCCTTCTCATCTTCGGAAACAACTTGCGCTTTGATCGAGCATCCCTTAGTGAGACCATATCCCAAAGCATCAGGGTCCAATGACAACAGATCTGCGGTATGCTCCCTGCACCACTCGGCAAACTCGGCATCCCAGATCAGCCCGTGCTTGATCATTTCGGACAAGCCGGCCCGCACTTCCCGTTCTGGAAGACTCTGCAAAGTGTCTACATCATACAGAACCATTTCCGGCTGGTGAAAAGCACCGATCATGTTCTTCGCCAGCCGGTGGTTGACGGCAACCTTGCCGCCGACGCTGCTGTCATGAGCCAGTATTGTTGTCGGCATCTGCACGAAGGCAACGCCGCGCATATAGGATGCCGCAACAAATCCGGCCAGATCGCCGACCACGCCTCCGCCAAGAGCCACCACCACGGACCGGCGGTCAAGACCGCCCTCGATCGCCGCCGTCATGACTTCTTCGAATACTTCGAGCGATTTCGATTTCTCCCCCGACTTAACGACCTTGCTTACCGTAGTAAACCCGCTATTCCCGAGAGATTCTTCCACTCGTTTAAGGTAAAGCGGAGCGACATGATCATCCGTAACGATAAGCACCGGACTCTTCTTGCTCAGTTGGTGCCGTTCAAAATAATCTCCGGCTTCGTTCAACAGTCCGCCGCCGATGTATATCGGATAGGACCGTTCACCCAAATCCACCTGCAGCGTCCGCATTAGTAGTTCTCCAGTTGAGCGAGGTAGCTTTTCACATTGCGCTCGACTTCTTCCATAGAGTCAC
This sequence comes from Paenibacillus sp. FSL R5-0407, assembly GCF_038009185.1. NCBI lineage: Bacteria > Bacillati > Bacillota > Bacilli > Caryophanales > Paenibacillaceae > Paenibacillus > Paenibacillus sp. FSL R5-0407. The sequence goes on from NZ_JBBPAX010000001.1 coordinate 1,448,213, forward strand.
CGCCGAATTTCTCGAGAAACGCCTTGGCGACTTCCCAAGCCACAACATGCTCAAGCACGACGCTGGCCGCAGGTACTGCGCAGGCATCGGAACGTTCCACTTGGGCCGTAAACGGTTCTTTCGTATCGATATCCACGCTTTGCAGCGGCTTATATAACGTAGGAATCGGCTTCATCACGCCGCGGACCACGATCGGCATCCCGTTCGTCATCCCGCCTTCAAATCCGCCCAGGCGATTGCTTGCCCGGTGGTATCCACGTTCTTCGCTGTACAGAATCTCGTCATGCACTTTGGAGCCCGGCAATTTCCCGGCTTCAAAACCGATTCCGATTTCCACGCCCTTGAACGCGTTGATCGACATCACGGCCTGGGCGATGCGGCCATCCAGTTTGCGGTCGTATTGAACATGACTGCCGAGTCCGACAGGCACGCCTTCTACGATGCATTCCACGATTCCACCGATGGAATCGCCTTCTTCCTTAATCCGGTCTATGTAAGCTTCCATCTTCTTCTCGGTTTCAGGATCGACTACCCGGACGGAGGACTGTTCAGTCACCTTGGCCATTTCATCCAGCGGCAAATTATGCGGCGGAGCTTCGATTTCACCGATTCGAATGACTTGTCCCGCTATTTTGATTCCGAATTTCTCCAAAAACTGTTTGGCCACGGCGCCTACCGCTACCCGGATCGCCGTTTCACGTGCGCTGGAACGCTCCAGCACATTGCGGAGATCCTTTAAGTTGTACTTAAGTCCGCCGTTCAAATCGGCGTGGCCTGGGCGCGGACGGTGTACACGACGCTTCTCTTCGTCCGTTCCTTCGATCGGTTCAATATTCATGATATTGCGCCAGTGCGTCCAGTCGTTGTTGGCTACAATCAGAGCCACCGGAGCGCCGGTCGTATATCCGTGCCGCACACCGCCGGCAATCTGCGCCGTATCCTTCTCGATCTGCATCCGCCGGCCTCTCCCATAACCCTTCTGGCGACGGGCCAGTTCAAAATTAAGCGCCTCAAAATCCAGATTCAAATTGCTTGGCAAACCTTCAATAATAGCTGTAAGCTGGGGTCCATGTGTTTCCCCCGCGGTCAAATAACGTAATGTCATGATGCGTTCCCCCTTTAAACTGTTAAACTGTAAAGAGCTAAAATCCGATAATTCTTTTGCTCATTATAGTATAGGACCAATCTTTTGACAAGAAAGGCATTCTACACAGAACAGTCCTAACGTTTCTTCCAACAGTCTGCCCTAAGCAAAAAAAACGCGCCGCCCCTCCTGTCATTCCACAGAAGAAACCGCGCGTCAAATTTCGGATATAAAATTTACAGAATAAGCCCCGCATTAGTTGCCGGTAGCTTGCTGATTGTCCAGCAGCGGGCCCCGCTGATTCTCGTTCGGAGTATGGTCCAGCAAATCTATAATATGCGTCTTTTCCACGCCGAGAACCTGAGCGCATTCCTGCAGCGTAAGGAATCCCCGACGGTAAGCGTCGATGACCTTTCTCTTGTCCATGGGCTGAGCTGACCTCCCTAACTCTCTTGTCAGTCATTATTGGAAAACAAAGGGAGGAATATACAGCGGCTACGCTTTTTTGCGATAAAAGAACGTTTCGGCCGGCTCCAGCTCATATTGGGACGGGGAGAAGATTTGTTCAGTACTGCCGACGAAAAGAATACCTCCGGGACGCAAAGCCTTCGCAAATTTGTGATAGAGCGCGTGTTTGGCCTCTTCCGTAAAATAAATCATCACGTTTCGGCAGACGATCAGATCAAAGCCGTCTTCAAAAGGATCCAGAAGCAGGTTTTGTTTCTTGAAGGTGACCGCCTTTTTCAATTTCGCGTCAAACCGGAATTGAACGCCTTCCGGGGTAAAATAACGCTTAACCACGTCAGCCGGGACGTCCTTCAGCGAACGATCCAGGTACAATCCTTCGGCAGCCTTGGCCAAAGCGCCTTCATCGATATCGCTGGCAAGCAAATATGTATGCTGCAGCAATCCTTGATCTGCGAGGATCATGGACAGCGTATACGGCTCTTCACCGGTAGAGCAAGCCGCGCTCCATACCCGAAGGCGTGACCTGCCTGCGGACAGGCCCGGAAGCACCGTATCTCTGAGCACTTCCCAGCGGTTCGGGTTACGCCAGAATTCGGATACGTTAATCGTCATTTTATCCAGAAATTCATAGAACAGCGGTTTATTAACCATCATTGCATTATAAAAAGCATCGAAAGTTGGGTATCCGTTTTTGTTGCGGAGCGTCGTCAACCGGCGCTTCATTTGAGCTTCCTTGTACTGAGCCAAATCAATTCCCGTGCTTTTCTTGATGCTTTGGATAAATCCCGCATAATCCGGATCCGCAGCCTCGTTTCCCCTGCTCCGGGAAGACTCGTCTAATTTGATCATATCCATGGCGCTATGCTCTTCGAATAAGCAACCAGTTCATGGTCTTCAAAGAAGTTTGCAATTTCCCGTTCCGCACTTTCAGGTCCGTCCGAGCCGTGAATCAGATTGAACGGCGTGTGGGCGGCAAAGTCGCCGCGGATGGTACCTGGCAACGCTTCCGTCACTTTGGTCTTGCCGATGACGATCCGCGATAATGTAACGATATCGTCTCCTTCCCAGACCATGGCAAACACGGGTCCAGAGGTAATAAAGCTGACCAAACTGTCAAAGAAGGGTTTACCTTCGTGCTCCGCATAATGTCTCATGGCCTGTTCCTTCGACACCTGTACGAGCTTTCCGGCCACAAGATTAAATCCTTTGTCTTCAAAACGGCTGATAATTCTGCCGATTAATCCCCGTTGGACTCCGTCCGGTTTAACCATTAAAAAGGTACGTTCCATGGTTCTCCTCCTGATTTAGACAACATTGATAATAGATAATATGGAAAGGCTGCAATAACCGTATTCTACCAAAAAAACCGTCGTCTGATAAGCTTCATTTAGAGACTTGATCCGTAATCAATAGGAACGTTTGTTGACAAATAGTGCAATTTCTTTCAAATGAGTTCTAGTTTTGCTCTCAGGCAGCTCATCAAGCGCATCCATCGCCTTGCCGATAAACCGGTCGGCGAGCTGCTCCGCTCGTGAAATGCCCTGACTCGACAAGATCATTTGTATTGCCTTGGAGGCATCGGCATCAGCACCCTGTTCCCGGATTGCCGATATTTCCCGCAGTAGCGGCACTTTAAGCCCCTCCTCCTGCAGCGCATAAATGACAGGCAGCGTAATATTCCCCTGCCGCATATCACTGCCGGGCGGCTTGCCGATACTCTTCTCCGTTCCGCACAAGTCCAGCAGATCGTCACGGATCTGGAATGCCATCCCCACATTATATCCATAGCGGTACAGTAAAGAATGCACCTTGGCTGTCGCATCCGATGCCAAAGCTCCGAGCTGACAGCTGATCGCGATCAACAGCGCCGTCTTGCGGCGGATACGCAGCAGATAGTGGCGGACCGATTGATCCGTATTAAAGAAATCGCGGATCTGCTCCATCTCACCCACCGACATCTGCACCATCGCTTTAGCCAATATCCGGTGAAGCTGGGGATTTTCAAGCTGGGTCGCCAGCATCAGCGCCTTGGCATAAATATAATCGCCGGTGTACATGGCGATTTTGTTGTCCCACTTTGCTTTAACCGTAGGTTTCCCGCGACGCGTGCCGGCATCGTCGATCACATCGTCATGAACGAGCGAAGCGGAGTGGATGAGCTCGAGCGGAACCGCCACGTGCTGCAATTTTTCCAGATCGTAATTACCGAACTTCCCGCCTAGCAGCACAAAAATCGGGCGCAGCCGTTTCCCCCCGGCTTTCAGAAGATGCAGAGACGTCTCGCTCAGCAGCTCGTCATCGCCTTCAATGCTCCGGTACAGCTGCCGTTCAATAAAGTCCATATCCCTTTTCAGCGTGCCGAAAATATCCATTAATTTCATTCTTTCACCCGTGTCAGCGTATTGTCACTCCAAATGTTCATATCTACCTTGTTCGGCAGAAGCCCCATCTCATAAGCGTACGAGAAGTATAAGGCCAAACCGCTCTGCCGCTGTTCACTAAAATCATAACATAAGTTATTAAAATAATGATGCCAATAATCCGTCGTCCCGCCGATCTCGCGGCAGGCTTTATCCACAAGCGGGTTCAAATCCGCCAAGCTGCGGCGTTTGCTCTCCTCGAATGCCTCGCTAACCTTGGAGAGAAAACGGGGATGACTCTCGGCAAACGACTGCTGAACCGCCCAAACGGCAAAGGTCATGCCGTAACCGGTCCATTGTTTCCAGACTTCCCCCAAATCAGTGACGATATAACCGTGATCTCTCCAGGAAGCCTGAATGGCATGATCGCCGATCAATAGCGCTGCATCGCTTTGTTCCATCATCGTGTCAAGCACCGGCTCGCTGTCCCAGTAGGTCGGTTGTCCGCCATAAGCTTTTTCCATAATGATTTTCAGCAGGTTTACCGACGTTGCCGAAGTGTTCGTCAGCGCGATGACGCCGTTCTTGATTTCCTCCGGAGGCTTGCGCGAGAACAGAAGAATCGAGTTTACAGGTCCGTCGGAGCTGACCGATAAATCGGGCAAAAGGATGAAGCGATCCGAGCCGTAACCGAAAGCGAAGGAGGAGACGGGCGATAAATCCAGTTCCCCTTTCAGCATTTTCCGGTTAAGCAATGAAGGAACCTCCGTTACCAGGCTCGCCGGCTGCGGCAAATCGATAGTTTTGAAATGATGAAATACAGGCCATACGTTAGTGTACTTAATTTTTCCGATGAGGATGTCGTCATTCTCCCGGTTGTTCACTGTGATCCCCCCATCTAGTAAAGAGAGCGTGTTCTATTTTTAAGTTGTCCAGTACTTTACCCACCAAGAATGCAACCAAATCATCAATACTTTGCGGGCCGAAGTAAAACGCAGGCATGGCCGGGATCATACGGACTCCAAGCCTGGCCAGTTTGGTCATATTTTCCAAATGAATCGCGTGAAGCGGCGTCTCGCGAGGAACAAGCACAAGCGGTCGGCCTTCCTTAAGCATCACGTCCGCCGCGCGGGTCATCAGGTTGTCCGAGGAACCGTTGGCGATCGAGGAGAGGGTTCCCATAGAGCAAGGCATAATGACCATACCCTCTACCAAAAAGGAACCGCTGGCGATCGATGCCCCGATATCCCCTACGGGATGGTAAGTATAGCTGCCAGAAAATCCGTCAAAATGAGATCGCAGCACAGCTTCCCGGTCCGTCGTTTCCCAGCCCAGTTCTTCCTTCATCACCCGCCAGCCGGCATTCGAAATCACCAGGTGAACGTTGATGCCGAGACCCAAGAGCGTTTTGACCAGCTTCACGCCGTATACCGCCCCGCTCGCTCCCGTAATTCCGACCACCATCGCCCTGTTCTTGTTTTCGCTCATCAGGATTGCCGCACCACCAAATCGATTAGCGTGAACGAAAACACGACGATGCTGAGCACGCCATTCATTGTAAAGAAGGCTGTCTGCAGCCGGCTGAGGTCGCTGGGAGAGACGATATAATGTTCATAAAACAAGATCAGGCACGCGATCAGCATGCCGGCGATATACCACCAGCCGAGATCCGCCATGAGCAGCAGCGCAATGTATCCGAGTGCGGAAATGATATGAAATACCTGGGCGATGCGGAGTGAGTTCGCGACACCGAACCGGACCGGTATGGAGTATAGTCCCTCTTTTGTGTCAAACTCGACATCCTGACAGGAATAGATCACATCAAAGCCAGCCACCCATAAAGCGATGGTGATGTACAGCACCATGGCCGTTGCGTCCACTTTGCCGGTTACGGCTGCCCAGCCGCCCAGTGGGGCCAAGGCGATCGTCAAGCCGAGTACAACGTGACAAAGCCATGTGAAGCGTTTCGTATAAGAGTAAACCACAAGCATAACCACCGCGATCGGAAGCAGCTTCATCGCCAACGGATTAAGCTCGGCAGCCGCCCAGAACAACAGTGCAAATGAAATAAGGATAAAGAGGACAACTTCGCCGATCTTCAGAAGTCCGGCAGGAATGGCCCGTCCGGCCGTGCGGGGGTTCTTAGCGTCGCTAACCCGGTCGATCAGCCGGTTTAGTCCCATCGCCGCGCTTCGGGCTCCGAACATCGCCAGCAACACCCAACCGATTTGGGCCCAGGAAGGAAGTTCATGGTTAATCGCCACGGATCCAAGCAGCGCGCCCATGAAGGCGAACGGCAATGCAAACACCGTATGTTCAAATTTAATCATCTGTAAAAAAACTGCTGCTTTCCTAAACATTTTGCGTCTCCTTCGTTCCGATATGTAAAGCGGCTACTCCGCCGGTTAAAGGATACGCTTCGACTTCGGTAAGTCCGGTTTCCCGAAAAATCTGAGCAAGCTCCTCACGGCCGGGAAATTGTATGAGGGATTCCGGTAGCCATTTGTATTGCTCGTATCGCTTGGCAATCAGCTTTCCAAGCAAAGGCAACAAATGTTTGAAATAAAAGTAGTATAGCCCCTTGAACGGCTGCCACGTCGGCTTGGACACTTCCAGGCAGACCACCATGCCCCCAGGTTTGACGACCCTCTGCATTTCTTTGAGGACCTGGCGAAGATCCGGCACGTTTCTCAGACCGAATCCGATCGTCGCGTATTGAAACGTATTATCCTCAAAAGGCAAAGCCATCGCATTCCCCTGAACGAGAACAATCGAAGAGTCCAGACCTTGCTCGGCGATTTTACGGCGACCGACCTCGAGCATATTTTCACTGAAATCCAGCCCGGTAATGCTGCCTCCGCTTGTCTGTGCCATGCTGATCGTCCAATCACAAGTCCCGCAGCAGAGATCAATCGCCGTATCGCCCGGCGACATATTCATTTTCTTCATCGTAAATTTTCGCCAGGCTTTATGGCGGCCAAAGCTAATAATATCGTTCATTTTATCGTAATTGGGAGCAATACTCTCAAATACGGAGTGTACGAACTTCTCCTTTGGTTTAGAGGACAGACTACTCATTTCAACTCTTCACCTTACCCTTCTTGAATTGCACGTCGCTGCGATGACAATACGGACAGCATCGGTTCCACAATCCCGCCAATCTCGGAGCGGATCTTGTCGCTCTGGCATTCCGGAACCAGACCTTGCACCCGTTCCACCGATTGCCGCAGCATCGACGCAAGCTGCTCTCTGATTTTGTATTTCGTGAGCAACAAGCTCCAATCCCGTTCCCCGATCTTCCGGGCGGATATCATTTCTTTGTCCTCAGCGGTTCCCGTCTCCCAAATATGCAGGAACGCGAAGCCTTTGTGTTCCTCCGGCGAAAGAGAATAATGCTTCATTTCATCCAGCATGACTTCGCAGCGGCTGATCTCGGTCAGCAGCAATTTCCAAATATTTTGTACGGACCTGTCCAACTGCTGCGTAAATGAATGGAACAGCACCGTTTTGAGCTGAACGCGCTCCTTCAAGTATTCTTCTGCAGGGAGCAGCATTTTTCTGAGCCCGGTATAGAGTCTCACCTTGAGCCGGTTCACTTCGCAAATCGCTGCACTCATTTTTGATACCGTTCCGATTTCCGCTTTCTGCGCCAGCAGTTCATAGAACACGCTGCTGAAATAGTCGCCCGCCAATACCTTCAATTGCCGGGATCGCATCTCCTGCTCTTCTTTGCAGCTGTCGTCCACGTCGATCTTGTCGTGGGTATCCAAGCCAAGCTGCACAAGAAAAGCGGCAAGCGCGCATGTTTCCGCCGAACGGGCCGTTTCACGCCCGCCGTCGTTTAAAAACGTATAAAGCAAACGAACACGGGGAACCGGGAATTCCGGTAGCTCCGTGTGAGTTGAAATCATGTCGTATTCGACATACTTTTGTGCCAATTCTGTTATGCGATCAGGTCTCATCCTCTGCCTCCGAGCCGCTATTCCTGACATCTGCAATTCTTCAAAAATGCTTAAAGATGTCACAATCTTGTCTATTATAGCATATGTTTTTGGGGAGCGCACGAAGCGTAAGCTAATTGATACCACGCTTCCAGAGATGGGTTTCCGTCATTCTGAAAAGCGTACGAAGCTCCTTCGGAAGCTCATGGTCACCGGCATTCCGCAGTTCATTCATCGCCGAATCCGACCATTCCCCCCGGCGCACATCGGCGGCCAGCAGCAGATATCTCGTTCCGAGCCACCGGTCCTCCGCAACGAGACGCAGCAGTAACTGATCGATATTGGACGTCCGCTCGAAGGAAAAAGAAATCAGTTCGGCAATACCGCGATATAATTCACCTTTATCGAAACGCTCCTCAGTCACTTTTAGATCCACGGACAGCACCGAACCGTTCAAATCCACCTTAGCGATCGGGACGGGCAACTCAATCGCGGACAAGCCGTCGACCAGATTGCCGTCGTTCAACTCCGCCGGTTTACCCGGCTCGAACACAGCCGCTGATACCGGCCGGCTATGTTCAAATACCGGACCTCCGGCTCTAGTAACTACCGAGAGCAGCAGTACGATTCCAAGTGTAACCAACAGGCTTTGAAGAATCCATTTCACTTTCACGGGACTCCCCCTCTTCCATCGTCTTCCGTTATTACCGGACAGACATTAGAGTCTATATCCCATTGTACAAAAGAAAAAAGCAGGCTATGCCTGCAATTTCAAAATCATTCTTCCGTATCTATGACACCGAGCTTCGTATAGACAACGGCTTTGCCTCTTACTTTTACAGCCGATGTATGATCGGTAAACTGTGCGATCAGTACTTCGCCTTTGTCCAGCTTTTCCGTGTGGTGAAACCGAGTGTCTTTGCCCCGGGTAAGCCCGATTACCGTGACGCCCTGCTCCTTCGCCTTGACGACAAAGTAGTCTCCGTTGCTGACGCCCCGCTCGGCTCCTCCCGCTTGATCAGCATGCTGTTGATCCATGAAGGCATTCCTCCCCAACATAATATAGCGCAAACCTTCCCGGTGCTGAAAAGTCGACTTATTGAACACGTATTAAAAGAAAAAGCCGTGAACAAAATGCCCACGGACTTTATTAACACGGAAGATATGTAGAAATCTTTATTTAATTCCGTCTTTGAGCGCTTTGCCAGGTTTGAATGCCGGGATTTTGCTCGCAGGGATTTCGATTTCCTCTCCGGTTTGCGGGTTGCGGCCTTTACGGGCGGAACGCTCGCGGACTTCGAAATTGCCGAAACCTACCAGTTGTACTTTATCTCCGCTTTGAAGAGCTTCGGAAATAGCTTCGAAAACGGCATCAACCGCTTTAGTTGCGTCTTTCTTGGACAATTCCGCGCTTTCAGCTACTTGAGAAATCAAGTCGGATTTATTCATCAGGGTTCACCTCCCTACCAAATGGATTATATCATTCTGATATTCTGTGTTTCCGTTTTGCCGTAGAATATACGTTGAACCGCGCATATTACGTGCAAATCCCCAGTAAAACCGCAGTTTTGACCACGATTCGGGGGCGCGGAACAAACTTATAGTAATACAGCCCATCGATATTTTCAAGTTTTTTAGATGGAATAGGCCAAAAGTATATAACATCTATTGTGGCCGGACGGCAAAAAACAGGGCAGGCTGAATGAACCAGCCTGCCCTGTTTTTTATTTAAAGGATGATGGCGATGAGTCCGCCGGAACCTTCGTTGATGATCCTGCCGAGAGTTTCCTGCAGCTTGTAACGGGCATTGTCAGGCATCATGGCGATTTTGCCCTGGATTCCCTCTCTCACGATGGAATGCAGCGAACGGCCAAAAATATCGGACTCCCAAATTTTGATCGGATCGTTCTCGAAATCTTGCATCAGGTACCGGACGAGCTCTTCGCTTTGCTTTTCCGTCCCGATAATCGGAGCGAACTCGGACTCTACGTCGACGCGAATCATATGAATTGAAGGCGCCGTCGCTTTCAGTCTTACCCCGAACCGGGAGCCTTGCCGTATCAGTTCCGGCTCGTCGAGCGCCATTTCGGCAAGCGACGGCGCGGCGATGCCGTAGCCGGTAGTCTTGACCATTTCAAGCGCTTCCGCAAACCGGTCGTATTCCTTCTTGGCATGCGTGAAATCCTGCATCAGTTGAAGCAGATGATCTTTGCCGCGGATCTCTACTCCGACCACTTCCATAAGGATATGGTCATAGAGATCATCCGGAGCATATAGATCGATCTCCGCCACGCCCTGACCCATGTTCAGTCCGCTAAGCCCGGCGCGATCGATGAAATCGTATTCCATGAAATTGCTGACGACACGATCGACATCCCGGAGTCTGCGAATATCTTTTACGGTGTCGCGAACGGAATTCTCATAATTACTCCGAAGCCAGTGGTTCTCATTCAGCACCATGACCCAGCTCGGAAGGTTGACGTTGACTTCATGAACCGGGAATTCGTAAAGAACCTCTCTCAGTACACCGGTCACGTCTTCTTCGGTCATTGTAGCGGCGCTTAAAGTAATGACCGGAATATCGTATTTGGCGGCCAGTTCGCCGCGCAGTTGTTGGGCTTCGTCGCTGCTCGGACGCGTCGAGTTAATGACAAGCACAAACGGTTTGCCGACTTCCTTCAGCTCGGCAATTACCCGCTCCTCCGATTCCACATAGGAATAGCGCGGAATGTCGGCGATCGTGCCGTCCGTCGTTACGACGACGCCCAAAGTGGAATGCTCCTGAATGACTTTACGGGTTCCGATTTCGGCCGCTTCCTGAAACGGAATCGGTTCCTCGAACCAAGGCGTGGATATCATCCGCGGACCGTTTTCATCCTCGTATCCTTTGGCGCCTTCTACCGCGTATCCGACGCAATCCACGAGCCTAACGTTGACCTCAAGCCCTTCGGCGACCTTGATTTGCACCGCATTGTTCGGAACGAACTTCGGCTCGGTCGTCATGATCGTCTTGCCGGCTGCGCTTTGCGGAAGTTCATCCACCGCCCTTACCCGGTCCGCCTCGCTGGAAATGTTCGGGAGCACCACCGTTTCCATGAATCGTTTGATAAACGTTGATTTGCCGGTGCGGACAGCTCCGACGACACCCAGATAAATATCCCCTCCGGTACGTTCGGCAATGTCCTTAAAAATGTCCACTTTCTCCAATACCAATGATATCCCCTCCTCAAAATTCGCCGAAGGAAAAATGCTTTGAGAGCATCCGCTTCGTTATTCACCAACATTTTGAAATCTTAGCTACAGCAGGAGCGGCAGCTCCCCGTACCCGTGTCCGCCGCCGCAAATCCCGGTGGAGAGAACAAAAACGAAGCGGCGTAACTCGTACATGCATTTGGACTAGTATCATCATATGTACCAGATGCGGATTTATGACGGAATACACCGTCCGAGTCTACTTTTTTTTAACCGGCGCTTCGTCACGAGCAAGGCGGCTCAATTTCCACCATATTAAATGAGTATGAGTCTATCGATTCCAATATGACAACGGAGCCGCTTTATCTCCCTTTTGCCTCAAGCCGCTTGGCCAGCTCCGTCAAATCCTGCCCTTTCAGCGCGCCTTCCACGAGTTCCGGGAGCAAAGCCGGCGTGCAGGCAAAGCTGGGGGTGCCGTTCTTCGAAAAAGTGTTGGCCAATCGTTCGTCATAGAACGGTTTTCCTTCATCGGACAGCGCAAGCAGGCATAGCGTCTTGACCCCCGACTCATTCATTTCACGCATTCGGCGAATCAACCTGGACTGATTCCCTCCCTCGTAGAGATCGGAAATTAATATAAATAGCGTCTTACCGGGCTCTTGAATAAACTGCTCGCAATAGGCCACCGACTTATCGATATTCGTCCCTCCTCCAAGCTGAATCCCGAACAGCATATCTACCGGGTCATTGGCGCATTGCTCCGTAAGATCGACCACTTCGGTATCAAAGACGACGACCCGGGTGTCGAGCGCGGGGATACTGGCAAATATCGAACCGATCACGGATGCCCAGATAACGGATTCCGCCATAGAGCCGCTCTGGTCGATATCGACGATCACCGTCCATTCCTTGTTGCTTTTCACCCTGTCAAAATAATAGAATCGTGCCGGTATAATCACCCGCCGGTCGGTATCGTAATTTTTCAAGTTCCGCTGGATCGTACGCTTCCAATCGATACCGCTTAACGAAGAGATCGGCGTGTGCTGCCTGCGGTTCAAGGCACCGGTCACAGCCCTTCTAAGCTCATTCTCCATACGCTTGATCAATTCGTCCACCACGGCCTGTACGAGCATGCGAGCCGTATCCTTCGTCCGCTCCGGAATTTTGCCCTTCAGCGACAGCAAGGTGCCGACCAGTTGAATATCCGGCTTCACGCTGGCCAGAACCTCCGGCTCAAACAGCAGTTGTTTCCAACCCTTGCGTTCCATTGCATCATGCTGAATTACCGAGACGACATCTTCCGGAAAAAAAGTCCTGACATCCCCGAGCCACTCGGCAAGCCGGGGAACGGATTTGCCTCTCCCCGCCCCGCGTCCATGAGAGCCGGTGCCTGAATTCGCTCCGTTTCCCGATCCATCGGTTTGATCATAGATGGCAGCCAGCGCACGGTCCATGATCTGCTCCTCCGCGGTCAAACTCAACGGATCGGCTCCCGAGTGCCTGTTCAGCTCTTCTTCAGCGGCTGCGCCTAATATCAGCCTCCAACGCGATAAGGTTTGACGTTCCACTGCATGTTCCATCTTTAATAATCCTCAAAATCAAAATCATTCAATTCATCCAGCATTCGGGCTTCATCCTCCTTTAAATCGTCCGTCAACATCTCCGCCACTTGTTCAATGTCTCTGCCCCAAAGCTCTCCAAGCAGCTCTGCGACCATCGTCTTTTCCTTCGAACTGAACGCACTGAAGGCCCGCCGCAAAAAGACCAGCGCCCGCATAAATTCTTCATCTTCAAGCTTGCCAATGTATTCGTTCAGCTGTTCCCACAAACTCATTCGGGATATAAGAGCGTAGCGGTTGCGCATCGCCAAGCCCTCGAACCAGCCGGCTCCAAGGTCCGCCGGAATTCCCGGGGATAAACGACGGGAAACTTCGGCCGAGCATTGCGCCGCGGTCATTTGACCCCGCTCCAGCAAGATCGCGCAAGCGAAGCCCGAGAGCCGGGCATGTGCATCATCGCGGTCGGACAATTCCGTAAGCACCTGAATCCACAGTTCTTCATCCACTTCATCGCCATGCTCGGCCGCAACAAAATTCAATTCATTCATCGAGGCCGCCATGGCTTGCGCCACCTCGTCATTGCACCGGCTTGCTTCGTTCAAAAACAGACAGGCCTTCATGAACATTTGCCGAAGCAGAGGGGTTAGCGGCGCAGTGTCTATTTTCCGTATCCCGCCGAATCGAATCAACCTGGACAGCCTTCCGGCCGCTGCGGCAATTTGGACGACGTCTTGACTTTCTACCGCCAGTTTTTGCAGCGTCTGACGCCCCGCCTCCATCTGATGAATCATGCCGCACTCATAAGCGACCGTAATGAGGCTGGAAGCCTCCTCTATAGTTTCGCAACTTTCCAGACGCTGCTGAAATACAAACCCGGCTGCAACGTCAACCGTTTCGCCGAGCAGCGTGGATTCAACAACCTCAATCTCCACTTCCGGGGACCACTGCAGAATCCAATGCTCCGCCCACTCAGCCTGGCCTTGGGCCCTGCTTCGTTCCTGGACGAAATGAATGCCGAGCAGCTTCAGACGATGAAACCATAACGAGCGGTTCAGATCCAAAAAAGCGGCTTCCTCCGAGGAAACCCTGCGATTTTCCCGCAGATCGAGCACCAAGTCGTTCGCCATTGCGGTTTTGTACTTATCCAGCTTGAGCCGTTTCAACTGGCGGTTCATATCTTCCTGAATGGGTGTCTGACTAACTCCTTCCGCCAATTCTCCTATGGCTGTGCCAACTTCGACACGTGCCAGGGACTCTGCTATCACCGAAAGTTCCCCCCGCCCGAGTAGCGTCTTTGCCGCATCCCGCAAATCTCGCAGGGACGGCTGGCATCCGTCATGCAGAGCGGCCAGGGATTCAGCAAGTCTCACCCCTTCGATCACTTCCGCTGTTGAACGATTCGTACCCACATTTCTTAAATCCCCCGCAATGGAGGTCAAATAATGATAAGGCAAATCCCCAAGTCTTCCGCGAATCATCTGCTTCCACATCATTTCAAAATAGAACGGCGCAATATTGCCGGCTCCGTAACCGGTAAGCGAGGAGAGCTTCAAATACGAATAAGGCATCAGCGTCAGTTTAGTCCACCGGGAAGGCAACCGCTTCAGTTCCTCATCGCTCATGGCGCCCTCTAAATTGGACAGCGCCGAAGCGTGATAAGCCCCGCAAATGACAACAATCTCGTCGGGCTTATGTCCCTCCGCGATCGTCTCGGCAATCCGCCTGCACATATAAGCTTCACGGACAGCATTGTAGGCGTATGCCAGCGTTTCGTTAGTTCGCTCTTGCTCCTCCGTCAACTCCCTCATTTGCCTTGAATAAGCCAATATCGCCTGGCGATAGGCATCCGGGCTCAAATTATGCTCAAAGTTCCGTTCCCAAAAGGCGTCATAATCGACTTCTCCGGAAATTTCCGCAATCCGCTGATATAGATCAAGGGGTTCGTCTCCGGACCCTTGACTTTCTTGAGTTTCTCGATGAGATCCCTCGTCATCCGATCGGTCAGGACGCACTCTCTCCCACCGTGCCTCCTGCAGGCAGATGGCTGAAGCTGATGGCAAATCGATGAATGCGCAGGCTGCGCCCTTCTTCCGAGCCCAACGCATCGCCTGGAATTCTGGTGAATAATCGGCAAACGGCCATAGAACGGTACGCACGGGCAATTGCTCGGTAAAAGCCAGGATCGCCACCGGAGGCTTGGTAGAAGAACTCGTCAAATGAACGATTTCCGAGGTGGCGTCCGACGGACCTTCAATCAAAACCGCCGTAGGCTGTACACGCTCCAAATAGTCAAGAACATGAAACGCACCGGCTGGCGACAGGTGCCGGACGCCAAAAATATGAACTCCGGCGCCGCGTCCCCCTTTCATGGATTGATCTCCTTGCATGCGTTATAAAGCCCTCGCCAGCCCGCCCCGCGTTTTTTCATCACATGGTCCAGGTACTCCTTCCAGACGAGCCGGTCTTTATCGTCATCCTTGACGATGGCCCCCTGGAGGCCGGCCGCCAAATCCTCGTCCGTCATCTCTCCATCGCCGAAGCTGGCGGCAAGCGCCATACTGTTCGTGAGCAGCGAAATCGCTTCAGCGGTCGAGATGACGCCGGCAGGGGATTTGACCTTTTCCTTTTTATCCAGCGTCATTCCGCTTCTCAGTTCCCTGAATATCGTGACCACCTTGTGCAGCGCTTCGTCTGCCGGAACCGCTGCCTGCAGATCATAAGAAGACGCAATTTCGGCAACACGTTTCTTGACGATCTCGACTTCGGTCTCCAAATCCGCCGGCGCAGACAGTACGATCATATTGAACCGGCGCTTCAAAGCCGTCGACATTTCATTGACTCCGCGGTCACGGGTGTTGGCGGTAGCGATGATGCTGAAACCTTTCCGTGCATGCGCTTCCTTGCCGAGCTCCGGAACGGAAATCGTCTTTTCCGATAAGATTGAAATTAACGCATCCTGAACTTCCGAGGCACAACGTGAAATTTCCTCAAACCGGGCAATTCCCCCTGCCTCCATCGCTCTCATGATCGGACTTTGCACAAGCGCCTCCGGTGTAGGGCCTTGGGCCAGAAGCATGGCGTAATTCCAGGAATAACGCACCTGTTCTTCGGTAGTCCCTGCGGTTCCTTGAACGACCAAGCCCGAATTTCCGTATATAGCCGCAGCTAAATTTTCGGACAGCCAGGATTTGGCCGTTCCGGGCTCGCCGATCAGCAGCAGGGCCCGGTCCGTCACCAACGTAGCGATCGCCATTTCGACAATCCGCGTGTTCCCGATATATTTGGGAGTGATCTTTTGCTTGCCGGCCACGCCCCCGACGATAAACTTCAATACGGCTTGAGGAGACATCTGCCATCCAGTCGGGATTGTCCCTCGATCTTCCGCTATCAGCGCCTTAAGCTCATCCTGAAACAGCAATTCAGCCGGCAGGCGCATCACATCTTGCATACTATCCACGTTGCTCATATCCGACACTCCTTGTGAATTAGTTTTGTGAGTTCAAAATAGAAGTCAATTGTTCTTCGGCACGGCCTTTAAATTTCGGAAGCACCGCGCGAATTCGTTCCGCATAACGCGCCGGCAAACAGCAAAGCTGCCCGAACAGAAACAACTCGATTTCGTGACATTCCGTATTCCGCTCATCCTCCATAGCTGAAACCAGAGCTTCATGAAGGTCGTGTTCCGGGATGCCCGCCCTTACAAGCCCGATCACCACCAAATTGGCAAAACGGTTGCGGAATTCCGGTGAATTCTTCAACCGGTCCAGCAAAAATGATATCGCACCCTCATGACCGGGCCGGGCAAATGCACTTACCAGTGCCAAATGATCTAGTAGGATAAAATGATCCAGCCATCTTGAATCCCAGCTTGCCGCAATGGATTCTGGCGATGGCATTTCCACATCATAGACATAGACTTCTTCGCCACGGGCCCAATCCTGAGCTAAGCGCTTATAGGTTCGTGAAACTACGAGCCCCTCTATGGTCCCCAGCAGTCGCTTGCAATTTTTCTTGCTCCCGCTTAATGCGGACGCCCCGGTTCCCTGTTCCAGTACATTTGCATATACCTCGTACAGCCTTTGCGGAGAAAGGATCGGCTGTGCTTTAACAAAGATTTCGCATGTAAAATGAACGGTATTGGCAGATCGGGCAAAATCCAACTCCAAAGCTTCCTCCACTAATCGGCGCCCCTCCGCGGTGCCCGTCCTGCTCACGTATCGAATGGCTTCATTGGCCAAATATGACCAATCCAGTTTAAACATGTACCATTCATACCGGCGCAGCACTTCCAGATAGAGCGCTTCGAGCTCGGGGCTTTCTTTGAGATGGAGCGACCAGAGATAACGCTTGATTTGGGCCGCATTGTCCGTTGTTTTTTGCTTATCTGAAAGGGGAGGTATCTCTTGCTGTGACTTCAACAGCTTTGCGAAATCCTGAGCGAGCATTCGTGTTAGTAATGGAGATTGGCAGCGGGACAAGGAAGGATTTACGAGTTCGCTGTCTTTTCTTTGGGATGCTTCATAGAGCCTTTCTACCGCACTCTCCCACCCGCTCTCCGCCAAAGCCGCATAGGCTGCCTCGCGAATGCCCTTCTTCTTGTCGCGGCTCCAGTCCAGCAGGGCTTCCTCGTATTCCTTATGCCCGGCGAGCAAATGGATCGCTGTAGTTCTTACCTCGTCCGAACCAGAGACGGCAGCTTCATATACTGCAGTTAGTACTTCTTTTCCGCCGCACTTCGCCACGACGGTCAGCTTGCGAGCTTCAAGCCTCCCTCCTTCAGCGTGAAAGCTATCCAGCAAATGCGGTACGATGGCGGGTCCGTAAGCGGGCAGGATCCGGTCCATGGCCAGATCGGCAATTTCCGTATAAGGATCACTTAGCGCTTGTATCGCCAAGGGAACCAGTCTGAGGTCCTGAAAATAACCGGACTGATAAGCCTCGTAAATGATCTCGTAACGACCTCCTCCCCGGGTCGTCAAGGCGGTCCGGACTGCAGAAAGTTTGCGATAGGATAAAAAAGTACGCAACGGCATCGGGTTGGTGACAAGCGGTGCCGTCTTTCCTTCCGCCGCTCCCTTCCCCTGGGTACGTAATATCGACTGCAAC
Source organism: Paenibacillus sp. FSL R5-0407 (assembly GCF_038009185.1). Taxonomy (NCBI): domain Bacteria; kingdom Bacillati; phylum Bacillota; class Bacilli; order Caryophanales; family Paenibacillaceae; genus Paenibacillus; species Paenibacillus sp. FSL R5-0407. The sequence continues at coordinate 1,465,923 of NZ_JBBPAX010000001.1, forward strand.
AGCAGGTTGACATCCTGCAGGCGTTTGGCCGAGTCGGTCTCCGGATTATTGGCCGCCGGCTCGATCAGCTCCGCGACCCCTTCCGACAGTTTCATAAAAACCGGTGCCCGCTGGCCCATCTGCTGCAAAACGGGCAGAAGCCGTTTAAGTCTGTAGTCTCGGGCAGCCAAATCGCTTCCGGCTATATACAAGCGCCTGAATTCTTCGTTTAACTCCATCAACGGCGTGTTGCTCATTTGCCCCGGTCCCTCCATATGCTTTTATTTAGTAAATGAAACGAATGATTTCCTTCCCGTTAAGCAGGCTTAACGGCTGAACACGCAATCTGCCGCTCAGCGTATGATGATCGAATAAAACAAGTGTTACAGTATCCTGCAGTTGGTCTTGGGGTATAAGCTTTAGCAAAGGCACGGTGGAAATCTCAAGCAAATCAAAAAGTTCCAGACTTTCTCCTCGGGAATTGGAGATGAATAACCTGCCTGCTTCATCTGCCGTCACCTCTTCAAAATGAAGCAACATTACAGGGTTGGGATCAGCCAAGGGATTTTTGAGCTGATTTTTAACCTTTTTCACAGCTTCAGCGTATGAGTTCACGGCAAACTTCAGGACTCCGGACAGATCCGTATCCTCGATTTTTCTTGTTGTAAAGCTTTCATAACGCACTCGTCGGTTCATATCTCCGGGATACCTGTAAAGCTGGGGAATACGGGCTACATCAAAAAAACTGTCTTCTTCCCTCATCAGCTTGGCTGCTTTATAAGGACGATATTGAACCGTGCTGTGGATCTCCCCGCTGTCCAGCTGAATCCAGTAACCAAGGTCGACAAACTCTTGCCGGCTCGGGTCATCATAGCTAATAAACGATAGCTGAATCATTTCAACTTCATGTGTGGTCAAATTAGCTGCTCTTAATTCCGCAATCTGCCAGGCATGGCCTAGCCATTCTTCTATCGTCGATTCATGATCCAGGGCAAGCTCCGGATCTTCCAGCTTCTGAAGTAAATGCGCCCGTCCTTTTTTAATAAAAGCATGGATCACCGCAAGCTGCTCCGCAGCATGGGCATATGCTTTTTCTTTATCCTCTGAGGATAAAATCAATTGCAATTTTCGAAGCTGGATTTGCGCCCCGTTTAAATAGTGGCTTCCCATTTGCTTCACATGCTCTTGAATCATCTTGAGTTCCTTACTGTCCAAGGAGCCAAAGCCTCTGCGGACCATGGTATGCGTCAGCCTCTCCAGTACGTCCAAGCCTTCCAGCTGTGCAGCAATCTTTTTCTTGAGCGCCGATTTATTTACTTTCTTTGGTTTCGATTCTGCCTCTCCGGCCAGTTCTTTGGCTTTCTTTTCTTCCCGTTTCCCCGCCTTTTCGCGCTTCGCGGCAAGCTCCTCCGGCACCCCGGCTTGAGTAAAGGACTTGCCCTCCACATAGGCATATAACAGCCCAAGTCCATGCTTGCACGGAAATTGCCTGCTTGGACAAGTGCAGCGCATTACCGGATTGCCGGGTGTCATAAAATCGGCCGAAGGGATATAAGGGGTCTTTCCGCTGCCTGTACAGATCCCAAACAAAACTTGCCGGTCCTCGGTTTGATGAAATGCAGTAAACTTTCCTTTTTTTACGAGCTCATGTCCGTTTTTAATGGCCGCACTATTGGGAGCCAGTGAATCTACCCAGCTCTCTGTGATTTCTAGCAAAGGAATTCCCTCCTAAACTGGCTATGTATGTAATAAATCAATAATATTACTCTATCTATAAATGTATTCTTATGCGCCAGGGCGAATGTGAACAGGAAACGCAAAAAAGGCCTGCAACAAAGTTGCTAGGCCCGAGGGATGCTTGTAAACCGTTAAAACTGTCTACAGCTTCCGTTTCTTTATGTTTGTCATTCCGGCTGAGGTACCGGTACTCCATCGATCATACGGTACGGAAGCGATTTGACCGGCACAAAAAAAGATTGTTCGGTCAGATATTCCCGCAAATCCTTATCCGCCTGCGGAGAGGATTCCGACTTGTCCACCGCTTGCATAATGTCAAAAGCATAGTCCGCGTAAACCCGTCCGTCTTTGTCTACCAGATAGTCCTGGGACTGACCGGAATACACGCTCTTCAGACTGTAATCCTGTGCCCCGGCCAGCTTCAGATCGACCGTGAATAGCCCGGGGTAGGTTTCTTCCTCTGATGTTACCGGGAGTTTGCCATTTTGCGAGTTACGGTATTTGTCCACCAACCGCTGGACGTCGTTAATCTTCTGGGTCGTCAGCAAGTCCAGTACTTTTACTGCCGGATCGGATTCTTCATTGATAATCAAAAAATAAGCGCTGCCGCCTTTTTCAAAAGCGGTCGTCGGAATCTCATCGATATACCCCTGTTTGTTCAGCAGATCCAGGTCGATCCGGAACTTCTCATAACGCGGGGTTTCCTGCCCTGCGGTGATAATCGGCAAAATACCCTGATCGGCTTGGAACTGGTCCACAGCCCGTTGAATTCTGTCAACGCTTTCAAGGTAGGAGACCCTTCTCTCCTGCCGCTCTTCGCCGGGGTAGAGACAGCCGGCAAGCATTCCAACAAAAACGGCAAGCATGACTGCTGTGCATAGGGGACGAGCCCATACGAGGTACCTTCGTTTTCTTCCACGCCATTCCAAAATGCCTTCATCCTTTGCTATATGTTATTGTTATTGTTCACCATAGATCATCATCGTTTTGCCGCTCCAGCTGTTTTCGGATCGCCGCCTTAAGCGGATCTTCGGGCAGCTCGACTACGGCGGAGCCGATGATGTTAGCCTGGCAAGCCAGACGGATCCCCTGGTTCAGCAGCGGACCCAGCTTCCGTCGTTCAGCTTCCGTCGGCGGCGTCAGTGCGTCCGCTTGATCCGGAGCCACCTTCACCTTGCACATCAGGCAGCCGGCATTGCCGCCGCACCGGGTCGCAATATGAACCCGAGCCTCGCGCGAGGCCCGGAGAACAGTTGAGCCGGGTCGGACTTTCAACGTCTTTTTCTGCGGTAAAAATGTGATTTGCGTTTCCACCGGACCCTCCTTATGCTTCATGGCTACCCAGTTCGCCCCACCGGCTCGAAAGCAGCGGCTGATCCAGCAATTCCGCCATTCTGGCAATCGTTTCGAATGTCCAGTAATTCCGTTCTAACAGGAGGAACAACAGCGGTAAATGCTGTTTCGGGTTCTTTCGGATCTCCCCGGCTATTGGCAAATAACGGTCAGGCCGCGCCCTTAGCACGTTAAAAATAAACTCATGCGCTAATGGCATCAGCATTACGACCTCAGATTCCAATGAAACCGTTCCGGCCGCAGGTGCAAGAATATCGGCAACTTCCGTCCGATACAGAGCACCCTCTGTCTTCACCTGAAATCCGCCGACCAATTCGAGCGTCAAATTGCCAAGCTTGTAATGACTTAAACGGGATTTATACAATCCGCTCTCATCCAGCTCAGGCTCGTCCAACGCGAAAGCTTCCAATAAACTGTGCAGTGTGCCGGCATGCTGTGTATCGGCGTAAATATCAATATCTCTGGGTGCGGCAGAGAGCGGCACGCCTTGCAGCCATAGGGCGCAACTTCCTCCCAGCAGCCAGCTTCCCTCGGCATCCTTACAGACCTGAGACAGCTTTTGAATCGCCTGATTGACCTTCGGGTACATTTCCCCCGGGCTTTCGATCTCCATCATCATATTCCTATCCTCTTCTCTTTCTGTCCGGGCCTTAAGTTATGGAAACGATACCTGCCAAAAAGCCGGTCAGCATAATTACAAATGCGATCAGCGACAGTACTCCCCGAAGAACCCCTTTCGTTTTTGTCCGCGCAAACGTAATCAAAAAGACAGACAAGCCCATTACAAGAATCGCTGCCAAGGATAACCACATTTTTGTCATTGCGTCCATGAACATTACACTCCCAATCTTTTTTTCACGGCATTCATATGATGAATATTATAGCATCTACATCTTAAACAGGCTACGCGTTCAAATTGACAGAATGCTTGCATGCATTCTTTACTATAATATGAGTTCAAAAAGTCGGCTTTTCAGCACCGAGAAGGTTGGATGAAGGGGGGACTGAGGAGCGGAGCGTAGGCAAAACCTACGTGAGCACCGGAAGGCCCGCCTGAATTCAAGATTCGATGTCGGGTATGCTACCTGATGCACTTCGTGATCAAAAGATGACTTATTGAACAACCAACTCTGAAAAAGCAGAAGGACTGCCTTGGGCCTGTGACGGCTTTCGGGAAGTCCTTTAAAAGCAATCTTATTTTTTTATCATCATTTTCATCAGTGCTTCCATATTGGAAGGGTTCATGCCGCTCTTTTTAACGGCCCCGACGATTTCATTAATCGTATCTTCCGAAACAGGCACTTTGGCCATGGCGGAAACTTGCTTGATCAGCTTTCTCAGCTCAGCCTCACTTTGCATCGTTGAGGGCTTCACCGTGCTGGCCAGCTTTTTGACCGCGCCTTCTGATATGTTTTTCCCGGTTTTTTTATTGATCGCATTCAAAGCGTCCTTGGATACTTTGCCCATATATTCGCCTCCTCCATTGTCCTCTCCATCAGTTTATGAGGCGGAGACGAAAAAGGTCCTAGGCCCTTGCGGATTACGATTCCCGCGGAGCCTAGGACTTCGATCAGTCAAACTAAGTATGCCACTGCTCCCAGGTTTCCAGAGACATTACTTCCATCTCGGTCTTGCGGTCCCGACCCATAAGTGCCTCCACGGCGGTTCTTGGATCCAGTCCCTCGAAAAGCACGTGATAGAGCTGTTTGGCAATCGGCATCTGAACCTGGTACTTCTCTGAAATCGTATGGGCTGCCTTCGTAGTCCGAATACCTTCGACCACCATGCCCATGGAGCCGAGCACTTCTTCCACCGATTTGCCTTCCCCGAGCATAAACCCTGCGCGCCAGTTCCGGCTGTGTCGGCTTGTCGCCGTCACTACAAGGTCACCGATACCGGCAAGTCCTGCAAAAGTAAGAGGATTAGCTCCCATTTCAACGCCGATTCTGGTGATTTCCGCCAATCCGCGGGTGAGCAGTGCAGCCTTGGCATTGTCGCCGTAACCGAGCCCGTCGGACATACCGGCACCAAGAGCGATGATATTCTTCAAAGCTCCGGCCAACTCCACGCCGACCATATCCCTGTTCGTGTATACGCGGAAATAGGAATTCATGAACAAGTCCTGTGCGGCCTTGGCATGAGTTTCGTCCATAGAAGCAACCACGACCGTGGTCGGACAACGTTTGACGACTTCCTCCGCATGGCTTGGTCCGGACAATACGACAATCCGGTCCTCGCTGCATTCAAGCTCTTCCGCAATCACGTTGGAAATCCGTTTCAGGCTCTCCGTTTCAAACCCCTTCGTCGCATGAACCACCAGCATATCTTCATGCCAGAATGGTTTTAACGAGCGGGTTACCTCCCGTACAGCGGATGACGGGGCCACGATCACTACCGCTTTAGCTCCGGCAACCGCTTCCTCCATCTCTGTAGTCGCATGCAAATTGGGCGGCAACTCTACCCCCGGCAAAAAGCGCTCGTTCCGGTGCAGACCGTTAATTTCATCTCTCTGCGCTTCATTCCGGGTCCATACGGCCACATCCATGTTCTTGTCAGCAAGAACGCTGGCAAGCGCCGTCCCCCAACTGCCTGCCACTAGCACAGCAGCTTTTTCAGACAACGCGTTTTCCTCCTTTGGAGCCCAGTTTGTTCTCTTTACCTTGGGCGATTTTCACGATATTGGTGCGGTGTCTCCAAAAGGCGAATATGCAAATGATCAGACTAGTCCAAAAATAGGGTCCGAATTCACCTGTCACCGCAAGAAAGACCGGCGTCAAAAACACGAAAATCAATGAACCCAGCGAAACATATCTGGTAAACACAATGGATAGGATCGCAATAATTCCCGCAAATAATGCGGGTAAAAAGACCAGGGTCGCCATGACCCCGATAGTCGTGGCGATGCCTTTACCTCCGCGAAAGCGGAAATAGAGCGGCCAGTTATGCCCCATAATGGCGGCGATGCCGCACAGCGCTGCCGCCCATTCCGACCCGCCGCCGAGCCAACGGCCAATCCAAACGGCCGCGATCCCTTTCAACACGTCAAGTGCCAGCACGAGGATCGCCGGTCCTTTGCCCAGCACGCGCAGCGTATTGGTCGCGCCCGCATTACCGCTCCCGTGCTGACGTATGTCGATTCCTTTTAAAGCCTTCGCCAGGACGACGCTAAAACTGACCGAGCCCAGCAAATAGCTTGCAATGATTCCAATGATGGGTAAAATCACTTGATTTCTACTCCCCTAACCTTCATCAGACTTACGCCGCGTAAACAACCGGATCGGCGTTCCTTCAAAATCAAAAGCTGCTCTGATTTTGTTCTCCAGGTACCGTTCGTACGAAAAATGCATGAGCTCCGGATCATTGACAAACACCACGATCGTCGGAGGCTTCACGGTAACCTGGGTGACGTAATTGATCCGCAGTCTCCGCCCTTTGTCGGTAGGTGGAGGGTTAATTGCAATCGCATCGGATACGACATCGTTCAACAGATGCGTCTGCACCCGCTTGTTATGCTGATCGGCAACATGCTGTACGACCGGAAGCAGCTTGTGGAGCCGTTGCTTCGTTTTCGCGGATAGAAATACGACCGGAGCATAGGTCATGAACAGGAAGTGATCGCGAATTTTTTGTTCAAACTGGTGCATCGTCTTATCGTCCTTCTCGACGACATCCCATTTATTGACTACAAACAGCGATGCTTTACCCGCTTCATAAGCATATCCGGCAATGTGCTTGTCTTGCTCGATGATGCCTTCTTCGCCGTTAATCAGGACCAACACCACGTCCGCCCGCTCAATCGCCTTCATCGCCCGCATCACGCTGTATTTCTCGGTCGTTTCATATACCTTGCCGCGTTTGCGCATCCCAGCCGTATCGATCAGGACGTATTTCTGGCCATCCTTCTCAAACGGCGTATCGATCGCATCACGCGTCGTTCCGGCAATATCGCTAACGATAACGCGTTCCTCGCCGAGGATCGCATTCACCAGAGAGGATTTGCCGACATTCGGACGACCGATCAAGGCGACGCGGATAACATCGTCTTCATATTCATCATCCGGCAATTCCGGCAATTTATCGGTGATGGCATCGAGCAAATCGCCGATTCCCGTACCATGGCTCCCGGATACCCCGATCGGGTCCCCGAAACCTAAATTGTAAAATTCATAAATATTGTCCATCCGGCCGATGTTATCCACTTTGTTTACCGCAACGACAATCGGTTTACCCGAACGGTATAGCATCCCGGCGACTTCTTCGTCGGATCCGGTAACCCCGGCTTTGGCATCACACATAAAGACGATGACGTCCGCTTCCTCAATAGCCAATTCCGCTTGCATGCGGATCGATTTCAGAATCGGTTCCTCATCGTCCAGCTCTATGCCTCCGGTATCAATGATACTGAAAGGCTTGCCGTTCCATTCCGACGCGCCATAAATTCTGTCGCGCGTAATCCCCGGCTTGTCTTCCACAATGGCCAAGCGGTCGCCGATGATCCGGTTGAATATCGTGGATTTCCCGACATTCGGCCGGCCTACAATGGCCACAACAGGTCTTGCCATGCACATACCTCCTACAAAATGTATTTATATTTTAATCTTTCATGACGATTTCAGGTTATACCTAGAACATCATAGCAAAAAAAAGATCAATTGGCTAACGGTGCCATGAATAAAACAAAGCTAACGAAAAATCGGCGAACCCGCTTCAAAGGGTCCGCCGATCCGTAGCCTGCCTATGTCAAGACTATTTCAATTTGCTCAGCTTGTCGCCGAAACGTTCGCCCAGCGTGATGCTCAGACCTTGGTTGCTCAACGAAACATTCGGGTTGTCTCCCAAATCTTCTTTTCTTACGCTGCTGCCCTTAGAAGGCTTTTCGCTTCTTGGAGTCGGAGCAGGAGCTTCCTCGGTTTCCTTGATGCTGAGGCTTACCCGTTTCTCGCCCGGATTCACATCCAGTACTTTCACTTGAACGGATTGACCTTCTTTCAGCACTTCATGCGGTGTGCCAATATGTTTATGCGAAATTTGAGAGATATGAACGAGTCCTTCTACGCCCGGTGCGATTTCAACGAATGCACCGAAATTGACAAGACGCTTCACTTCGCCGCTCACGATGTCGCCGGTGTGGAATTGCTCGGCAGCCGTTTCCCAAGGACCTGGAGTAGCCGCTTTGATGCTAAGGCTGATTTTGCCTTTCTCAGGATCCACTTTCAACACTTTTACTTTCACTTTGTCGCCTTCGGAAAGAACGTCAGCAGGCTTATCGACATGATTCCACGCGATTTCGGACACGTGAACCAAACCGTCTACTCCGCCTACGTCTACGAATGCGCCAAATTGAGTCAGGCGTTGAACAGTACCTTCGAGAACTTCGCCTTCTTTCAATTGTCCCATTACTTGAAGCTTGTTAGCTTCAAACTCTTCGTCAAGTACATCCTTTTGGGAAAGGATGACCTTGTTGTTCTCACGGTCGATTTCCTTCACTTTAACGCGAAGAGTCCGGCCTTTGTAGTCGCTGAAATCTTCAACGAAGTGGCGTTCAACCATCGAAGCAGGAATAAATCCGCGTACGCCTACATCCGCTACGATTCCGCCTTTAACTACGTCGGCTACCGTTACTTCGAAAGTTTCTTGGCTGTCGAAGCGTTTTTGCAACTCATCCCAAGCGTTCTCGCTGTCGATCGCACGTTTGGACAGAACAAGGCGTTCTTTCTCGTCGTCGATGCTGACAACCTTGGTTTCCACTTCTTGACCAACCTCAACGGCATCAGCTGCGCTGTCCAGGTGGACAGAGGACAACTCGCGAATAGGAATAACGCCGTCGTATTTATATCCAATGCTTACATAAGCCTGGTTATCTTCGATTTTGACGATCGTTCCTTTAACGGTGTCCCCTTTTTTCAAGGATACGATTTGTTCCAATTCTTCCTGGCTTGCCACCTCAGCGGCTTCCAATTCATTCTTTGTTTCTTCCGACATGTGAATACCCTCCTCAATTCAGAAAAACCCATTTATTTAAACCCGCTGATAGCGAAGTTCAAAACTATTCAATCCTAGCTTTCCAAATGCCCCCTGCCTTCATGCATGAGACATCCTTATCCTCGTGATTTAAGCTCCGCAATCCGGGACATGATCGCCGCGGTTGCCAATTCAGCTGAATCCGGGCCCTTTTCTTCCTTAAAAACCGTCAGGTCGACAGGAGCTCCGTAAACCACTCTCATTTTTCTAAAAAGCTTATAATTTCCAATGATAGCTACCGGAATAACGGCCGCATCGCTTCGGAGCGCAAAAGTTGCCGCACCCCTCTTGCCGACCCCTTCGTCTTCACCCTTGTTCCGGGTGCCTTCCGGGAAAATTCCCATTACATGTCCTTCGCGGAGCAGCAACAGGGAGGTTTTAATCGATTCCTTGCTTACGCCGCCACGTTTGACGGGAAATGCTCCCAGCTGCTTGATAAGCCAGCCGAATCCGAAAATATCGAACAGTTCCTTTTTCGCCATAAAATGGACCTTGCGCTTCAGCAATATGCCTATAGTAGGCGGGTCCAATAAGCTGATATGGTTGGAACAGAGCAGAACGCCCCCTTCTGCGGGGATATGTTCCAAACCGCTTGCCTCCAAACGGAACAGCAGTTTGTAGATGAGGCGAAGCGCGCCTCTGCAAAAACCGTAGATCATCCCAGTTCTCTCTCTCTCACAAAAGTTCTGCACATGGAAACGATGGATTCGACAACTTCTTCCAGCGTCATGTTCGTGGTATCCAGCAATACGGCATCCTCTGCCTGGCGCAGCGGGGAAATTTCCCTTTCCTGATCCAGCCGGTCCCGTTCGGACATATCCGCAATGAGTTGCTCCATTGTAATCTGATTCTGTTCCTTCATTTCCTTGTAGCGCCGCCGCGCCCGTTCTTCGACGCTGGCTGTCATGAATATCTTGACTTCAGCATCCGGAAGAACCGTAGTGCCGATATCGCGTCCATCCATCACGACGCCTTTACGCAAAGCCATTTGCCGCTGAAGAGAGACAAGCCTGTTGCGCAGCCCCTCGATTTGCGCATATCGGGATACTTTGGCATTGACCGCCAAGGAACGAATTTCTTCCGTCGCTTCTTGACCATTGACCCGTACCCGCTGTCCATTCTCTCCTGGTATTAATTCAATAACCAGATTGGGTAAAGTTTGAAGCACTTTTTCTTCATCTTCAGGTTCAATCCCCAATTGATTAAAATACCAGGTCGCCGCACGGTACATCGCACCGGTGTCGACGTATACATAAGACAGCAAGCCGGCAACCCGGCGGGCTATGGTGCTTTTGCCTGCCCCGGCAGGCCCGTCAATCGCGATGTTGATCTTGCCATAAGATGATGACGCTCCGCTTGCCAAAAGGGCATTCCTCCTCAAAACACGGTCTCAAGAAAAAAGCAGGCATTGCCTGCGACGTGAAAATTATACCACACATAGCAAATGGATGCAAAAGCGTTGAGTACATTGGAATTGTTTACTAGTGACGATCAAGCCGCTGAACGGGCACTCCTTCAAACTTCTCAGCCGAAGAAAGCAAGTGCCGAAAACCCGGTATCGTCAACGCCGCCTGGAATAGACATAGGGCTATAATGAGACAGATCAGCAATCGCCTCATCCATAATTCGGCTTGTTGCGAGAAGCTTATGAACAGCGCCGTATAGTCTTGTTCCTCTTCGCCTTTATGCATGGAAGCCCTCCATCATTCGATCGCTATAGTCTGCATTCATAGCATATCCAAATGAAGGAAATACGCTTCCTTTCTTAAATAAAAAATTACCGGTTCCGGAAGTCGAATTGGCGTTCGAAGCAATAGCGGATAATTTTCTGCCGCTCCATATCCGAAATGCTGGCGAATTTCAACATAACCAACATTCGCCCGGTCTCCAGCATTTTAGTCCTGACCACTTCCGCTTCAAAGGGCGCATGCTCGATTGAACCGTTCTTATATGGTATCAACAGCCAGCAAAACAACTGATCCCCTTGAGTCAATTTATATTTGCCGTCACACAAAAAAGAAACCCCGCCACCGCCGACATCGTCGGTATGCGCCACAAAACGGGTATTGTCCTTCAACTTTACGGCAATTTCCAATTCAGCGACGACACGCAAAAAATTCCGGCGCTGGATCTTGGTAATCGATTCCGGCTCCGGCTTGCGGATCCGGATCAGTTGCACGACATCGTCAACGGACCCAAGCACATATGTATTGAAATAATTTTTTACACCGGCATCAGTCAAGAAATAAACAGAGAGCTCGTCCCCGACAAACAGTCGCTTGATTCGCCCGCTTCCGATTTCGATCGGCATCTCGATCAGAAAAAACTCTTCCTCGACATCGGCAATTCGGGACTTGCATTCTTTATCCGTTTCCTTATTATCCGCAGAGGCGACTTGGATATAGACCAGATCGTTTACTTTAGGCAACAACTTTCCCACCCACCCCTTAATGAAATCTTGCTGCATATTGAACAATTATATCATGAGGGCGAGACTTTGGAGCGAGATTTTTAATCGGGGTCGAAAAATACAAAAAGGAGAGCATCCGACAGCGGATGTTCCCCTTCTTGGCTTATGATCGTGCAGGCGCAGCCTGACGGGCATTGCGAATTTCTTCAATCGTCTCTTCGCCGCCGGTCTCGGCATTGATGAAAATTTTGTAATCCGAGCCGTTGATCGACCCTCCGAATTCGTAAGTCGTCACTTTCTCCGACATATCGTTTTCGATTTGCGCAAGACGGTGGTATTTCTCTTTGTAATCCGAGTTCAAAAACTTACGTGCCTGTTCCAGCGTCAATTTCGGTTTTGCCGGAGTCTCCCGATTCTCGCGCTCGTAAACGTAGTCGCTGGCTTGCATGCCTGATACCTGGCCGTTATCTAACGCTACCCGGACGGTAATCTTCTCGGGATAGATCAGGATATCACCCTGTTTACTTACAAAGGTAAAGGTCCCGATATTGTCATACTCGTCATACGTAACCGGCGTCATATCCTGGAAGCCTTTATCTTTCAGGAATTTCTCCGCTTGTCCTCTCGCTGCTGCGACGTTCACGGATTTCGGCCCGATCGTCCGGCTGTCGGAGTAAGAGATCAAATGACCTCCGTTCTTTGTGAAATCGAGAGTCTTAACATCCCCCTGATTTCCATGAACTTGAGCCGTAAATGAAGCCCATTCCGTTCCGCGGCCGTTTTCCACCACTTTAATGGCTCCATGATCGTTATGACCCGTAAAACGTGCAGCATCAGCTTTGACATTATCCACGGTGACCGGAGTTCCGCCCAGCTTTTTTACCGAGCGTTTGTTGTACATGCTGGAAACCGACGGTCCCCAGTCCAGTTCCGGATATTCGCTCACTTTTTTGTCCACGGTTTTAAAACCGTCGATGATCGTATTGTCCCGCGGCTCTTTTTCGCTCGCCAGTGCGGTCTCTACGTCCATCCACCGCAAGCGGTTATTGATAACCTTGTTCTGAACGGCCTGAAGATCCTTTGAAATTTGGGCGGAGCTTTTGTACAGTTCTTTCAGATTTTTAACCTCTCCATCCGAAAGCGGCTCTTTCGTCAAATCACGAACCCCAGTCTGGTAAGAAAACTTGGAGATTCTCGATAAGAATTCCTCGGTCTTGTTGAAAGGCAGCAATGTCAGCGGCAGCTGGTTAATTTCATTTTGAGCTTCGCTCGTAATTCTCCAAACGTTGACGAGTCCCTTGCGATGGGCCCCTGTAGAAGCGGAATGGACGGCAAGCGTATTGCCGAGTTCGCTATGAAGCCTGTCCACGTGGTACGACAGATCATGGAACGCCCGTTGGTATTGGTTCTCCGCTTTAATCAAAATCGCGTTTTTCTCCTGGTTCTCCTGATAACCCCAGACCAGCGAACCGATCAATAGAATCGCGGCGATCGGAAATAAAATAGCACTCAATCGTTTATACATCCTTAAACGCACTCCCTTCTTCAACTGTCTGAGGATAGTTTGACAAGAAGATAGAAGGTTTATGCATTCAGAGCGTGCAGTTAATAAACAAGAAGAGGAGGTCGCCGTTTATTACAGCGCCTCCTCCTCAATATCAAACCGATGACGATTGTCGCAGATGCACTGCTTAAAGCCCGTATCGACCTGCCCCTTTTCTTTTTTCCCCCGGAGAATAAAACGTTCCCCGCAATTTTTACAGATGATTTTCACTTTTACCCGCACCAAAAAGGCACCCCTTCCAGAACAGCGGCCCGTAGCCTTGCTTCTAAAATAAGGATGCCCTCTTTAAGACAACTTTAATCTTGCCCTCTCGCCTCTGTAATCCGGAAAGGCGAACGATTGTTAGCCCTGTACATCTTACCGATACCTCCATACCATAAAAAGGCCATCAGCGGAATGATATACCAGATCCAGTACAGCGATACGTTCTCAAGAATCCAGTCGTATACCCCATGCCAAAACAAGGGGAGCAACAGTGAGTACAGCAAAAACTTTCGGCTCTTCCTGCCCGTTGAAAACTTGGCACGACCCAGGTAGTAGCCCATCATGACACCGAACATCGCATGCCCCGAAACCGGGAGCAAGGCGCGTACGAGCATCGTCCCGATCGAAGCATGACTCGCCAGGGCGAAAATCACATTCTCAACGGTTGCAAAACCTAGCGAAATCGCTGCGGCGTAGACGATTCCGTCGTATGGCTCGTCGAATTCCGTATGATTATAAATCATATGGAACAATACGAACCATTTTAACGACTCCTCGACACCGGCTGAAATACCGAAAGCCGATATCAATGGACCGTCACCGAGCCAAAGGGCTAATCCACGCTGCACGATCATAACCGGCAATACAATCAAGAAACCAAGCAAAAAAACTTTAATGACCATAGAGAGCGGTTCGGCATCATACTTGTCCTTCAGATAAAAGTAGGTCAAAAGCGCGATACCGGGAGCAACCGCTGCCGTGGCAATCGAGAAAAAGAGCAACGGTTATCCCCCCTTACAGTCATCCGACCGTCCCTTATCTCCCATGTTGTATGCCATCCCTATTTTCATGGAATGACATTAATCCTGACGTTTAAAATGGCTGCAGATGACGTCGATCGCATTCTCGGCCATGATTACCTCTCCGTATTCGTCCAGCATAGCCGGGGTAACCGAGGTTGCCTCGCCGAATTCGGCCAAAACGGCAATCAAAGCCGGGATCTTCCCTTCGTCAAGCTCGTCAGGTTCCAGCCTCAGAACCCATTTCCCGTTATATTTATACAGTCTGCCGGCTTCATCATGCATATGCCGCAGAACGTGAGCCGCTTCGATCAATACTTCAAAATCATCGAAAGAGTAGAGAATTGTATCGCTCTGCTCCAGCGTCACTTCCATTTCATATACTTCTTCGGGCAGTTCATCCTCATATGGCGATCCGACCCCAAAATGATGGTGATCGTATTTGCCTCGTGTAACGATGACGACCATTCCCTGGGCAGGAAGGGCGAACACTTCCACTGCAAGAGGTCCAGTTGCATCAAAGCCCACTTCGTTATATGCCTGGTCCATCATCTCGGTGAACAGGTCGTGGACTTTCGGAATTTCCTGCCACATATCCTCTTTTTGAATACCGCGTTCGCTTAGATCGTCAAACGTGAGGAAAATCCGTATTTTATCCTGGCCAAGTCTCTCAATCCTCATACAGGATCCTCCTCTCCATACCTTGTTATAACAGATTATGAAACCTGCTCTAATGTGTGCTGGAAATGGTTCTTTGTAAGTATGTTATCATTTATTTTCGGTAAATGCACGTAATAAAATAGTCAAAAAAAGAATCACTTCCGGTTCCCCTAAAGAGAAACCGAAAATGATTCATGCAGGGCAAGGATTACAAACCGGGGATTGTGGAATGAGTTTCCTTCAATATGGCGTCGACCTCGCGGCGGACATCCGGATTGCCTTTAATAAAATCAGTAATCTGCTTCAGATTGTATTCCTTCGAATGATTCTCATGGGTCGAAGAAACCGGACTGGGATGCACCTGGGCCGTTGCAGCGGCACCGATCTTATCCTGGCCTGTGGCGGCCTGCGACGTTTTGGGTTGCGATGAATTCGAGTTCGTCTCGTGCGTCTTCAGAACGGACCCCGCTCCGTTTATCATGGACATCAGACCACCTTTGCGGCGCGATGCCCAGACGGCGGCTACGGCACCAAACAATACACCGCATAAAAATGAGGAAGATTTCACCTAAACAACCTCCTTGGATATGTTAGAATCAATTGTAGTGTTCGCGCAATGAAACAAACTCATGCGGAATAAATACAGGAAAGCGAGATGATAAAGTTGATCAGCAAAAAAGTTCTGCTGTTTGCAGCCGTATGCCTGCTGCTAAGTGCATGCGGCCAAAAACAGGAAACACCGGAACCGACTCCCTCCGCAACTGAATCCAATGCTGCCGCTCCTTCCGGAGGCACCTCGGCAACGTCAACGGACTCGGAACCGGTCAAAATCAGGAGAATGGAACCGATCCAGCAGGACCCAACGATCAAAACAACAATGACAAACAAAATGGGCAAGAGCAGCCGGCCAACCTTTACTATATCGACCATACCAACAATGTAGTTCCCCTTGAAGAGGGCGCCGAGAAGAAAGTGGTGCTTTTGACGTTTGACGACGGTCCAAAGGAAAAAGAAATGATCGACGACCTTATCGATACATTGGACAAGCACAACGCCAAAGCTATATTTTTTGTCAATGGCTACCGAGTCAAAGAGAAGCCCGAACTCTTGAAGCTGATCCATGACCGCGGTCAAATCATCGGGAATCATAGCTGGGACCACATCGATCTAAATATAGAAACGGAAGACAGCGTCCGTAAGCAGATCGAGGACGTACAGAACATCGTCGAAGATACGATCGGTGAAAAACCCCGGTTTTTCCGTCCGCCATTCGGCTCGGTGAACGACACGCTGCAACAAATCGTCGGAGAGAACGACATGATCTACACGACCTGGTCCAACGACTCGCTTGATTGGGATCCCAAGAATAACAAGCCGGAAGCTGTGATCCAGAACATCATGGATCAGATGCATCCCGGCAGTAACATACTTATGCACGAACTCCCTTGGACCGTGGAGGGACTTGATGAGCTCCTGACCAAACTGGAAGCTGAAGGCTACAGTTTCGTGGATCCGCGTACCATTTCTGATAATCCGGGAACGGGCAATTAACTTATCCATCCCTGGGGAACAATTCTCTCTTCCGACTCACAAATTACTAGTATCTCCACTTTATTCGCACTTTAAAACAAACTCATACTGCATAAATACAGGAAAGCGAGATGATCCACTTGATCAGCAAAAAATTGGTGTTGTTTGCAGCCGCATGCCTGCTGCTAAGCGCCTGCGGCCAAAAACAGGAAACCCCGGAACCGACTCCCTCTGCAACCGAATCCAACGCTGCCCTTCCGTCCGGAGGCACTTCGACAACGTCACCTGAATCGGAAACCGGACAAAATCTGGAGGCTGAGCAAGAACCTGAGAATGGCACCGATCCGGCAGGAACCGACGGGCAAAACAAGGATGACGAGCAAAATGGGCAAGAACAGCCGGCAAACCTCTACCATATCAACAAAGCCTACAATGTGGTTCCCAATGAAGAGGGCACCGAGAAGAAAGTGGTGCTGCTGACCTTTGACGACGGACCAAAAGAACAAGAAATGATCGACGGTCTTATCGATACCTTGGATAAGCACAACGCCAAAGCGATCTTCTTCGTCAACGGCTACCGCGTCAAATCGAAGCCCGAACTTTTGCAGCTGATCCATGACCGCGGTCAAATCATCGGGAATCATAGCTGGGATCACATCGATCTAAAAAAGGAAACGGAAGCCAGCGCCCGGAAGCAAGTCGAAGACGTTCAAAACATTGTCGAGGAAACGATCGGCGAGAAACCCCGTTTTTTCCGTCCGCCATTCGGCTCGGGGAACGACAAGCTGCATCAAATCGTCGAAGAGAATGACATGATCTACATGACCTGGTCCAACGGCTCTCTTGATTGGGATTCCAAAAATAAAAACAAGCCGGATGCAGTGATCCAGAACGTCATGGATCAATTGCATGCCGGCAGCAATATACTGATGCACGAGCTTCCTTGGACCGTTGAGGCACTCGATGAGCTCCTGACCAAGCTGGAAGCCAAAGGCTACAGTTTCGTGGACCCGCGCACCATTTCTGAAAAACCGGAAACGGCTAAATAATGAAAGGCCATGTTCTTCAAATAACTGGATTTTCTATAGTTAATTTCACGTAATTTATTCAAAATTCAAAAATAGATGTAAAACCTCCAGTTAATTAGCCGCTATCCCTGTTACATCGGGAAATGGGGCTGAATAGCTGGAGGTTTTACAGTTAATTCACTCAATTTGCCTTTCTATCGGATAATAACTGTAAGTTTTACAGTTATTTGCATCCAGCACGAATCCTGAAATTCTTGTACTTCAGTTCCGTGTTGATCCATCCAAGCGCTGCGCTTGAGGTCCCCTGGGTTTGAATCTCTTTAGAAGTCAGTCGTTCCTTGCTTCAACAAGACCGGGAACCAACAACTCTCTTCCGCCCAAATATTTACGAAGCGCCTCCGGGA
Organism: Paenibacillus sp. FSL R5-0407; assembly: GCF_038009185.1. Taxonomy (NCBI): domain Bacteria; kingdom Bacillati; phylum Bacillota; class Bacilli; order Caryophanales; family Paenibacillaceae; genus Paenibacillus; species Paenibacillus sp. FSL R5-0407. The sequence continues at coordinate 1,483,613 of NZ_JBBPAX010000001.1, forward strand.
TATAGATCGACCCATCCTCTTGCTGATGATTCTCCAGCAGCGGAATCAGGATGCGCGGCGACGCTACCGCCGTATTGTTGAGGGTATGGCAGAATACAAGCCGTCCATCTGCATCACGACAGCGGATATTGGATCTACGCGCCTGGAAGCTATGCAGGTTCGAAGACGAGTGGGTCTCCCCGAAATCGCCCCGGCTGGGCATCCAGGTTTCAATATCATACTGTTTGAACGTCTTAGGCGACATGTCGCCGGCGCAGACAGCCATCACCCGATAAGGCAGCTCAAGCAGCGAGAGTAGCCGCTCCGCATGGCCGGTAATTTCGCGATGCAGCGAATCCGAGACGGCATCGTTCGGCTCACAAATCACTACCATTTCTACTTTAGAAAACTGATGAACCCGGTATAATCCCCGAACATCCCGTCCCGCCGAACCGACTTCATTACGGAAGCAGGTCGACACGGCTGCCAATCTGATCGGCTCCTTCACATCTAGAATTTCGTCCCCGTAATACGATACAAGCGGCACCTCCGCTGTTCCAGCCAACCATGCTCCTTCATTATCTACCGAGTAGGCCTGGTCCCTCCCCGATGGAAAATACCCCGTATTAATCATTTGCTCCTCTTTCATGAGCAAAGGCACCTCAAGCGGGGTGAAACCCGCATCAAGCAGCAGATCAAGTGCAAGCTGCTGTACGGCCCGATGAAGGAGCAAGCCCGGTCCTTTCAAATAGTAGCTGCGGCTGCCAGCCACCTTTACCCCTCGGGGAATATCAATCATTCCGTGCAGCGCGCCAAGCTCCACATGATCTCTAGGCGAAAAATTCCATACCGGCAGATCCCCCTCTCTCCGGATCTCCACATTGTCGGCATCGCTTGCCCCAGCCGGAGTATCGGCCGAAGGTACATTCGGAACAAGCAGCATCAACCGGTTGAATTCCAATTCCGCGGTTTGTAATTCCTTATCCACTTCTTCCAATTGCCCGTTCAATTCCTTCAGCGATACTTTCATGCTCTCCATCTTGGACAATTCGCCAGCTTGGGCCGCTATAGCTACCTCCTTCGACCCTTCATTTCTCCGTCTTCGTAACTCCTCCGATTCCTGCAACAGCTGACGCCGACGTTCATCCCACGTTAAAAGTTCCTCCACCGACAGGTTCAACCTTTTTGCATCGGCCGCTTCCTGTACTTGTGTCGCGTTTTCGCGAATCCACCGAATATCAAGCATTACCACCGCTCCTTTTCTTAAAAAAACACAAAGAGCGCCCTCATCCTTGGGACGAGGAGCGCTCTGCTCGCGGTGCCACCCAACTTATTGCAGCGCATACGGCTGCAATCACTTTGGATCCGCGATAACGGGCGGGCCGGTAAACTTAGAAAATTCGGTTTGATTTTCTTGGCGAAAACGCCTCCGAGTTGGATGCTCATCATCGGCATTTTAAGAATTTTAAATTTTTCACAGTATATCCGATTTGCAAATCAAGCGCAACCCCGGATTAGAGACCATGGCTTTCTCCCCAAGGAGAGTCACTGATCCCCCACCACAGCAAATAAATCATGATCGCGATGAATATGTACAATAACGAATTGTAAAACCATCTGGTAATTTTGATACGCTGGGAAGGGAACATCTCTTTTCTCGTCGGCAGTTCGCTTACGTCAGATTCATTGCCTTCCGTGAAATATTCGGTATCACTGATAATTGGTGCGGTTTCTGAAGACACCGCCATTTCAACATAGGATGTCCCCGATGCTTTACGCTCAAGCGTTTCGGACGCCTCGGTTCGGCGCGTCCTTTTACGCGTCCCATTAGCGGAGCTGCGGTTTCGAGCATGCCGCTCCGATCTGCTCAGCCTTTCGTTCATGTTTCCCTCCGATATTTGATAGCTAGTCCTGAGATGAGGTCGATGAGAAAATGACAGACGATCGGGGCCCAAAGCGTCCCTGTCTGTACGTAGATAAATCCAAGGCCATAACTGCTGGCAAACACCCAGCCCGTCGGGATCCAGTGCTTCAGATAACGGATATGGATCACGGCAAACAGGATGCTGGTCCAGTAAGGTCCCAGACCGTGCTGAATCGCTCCGCGAAACAAAAGTTCTTCACAAATCGACACAACGAAAGCGATCAAAACGATATGCCACACGGGGCGGGCTTGGAACAGCTTGGTATTGATTCCCCCATCATCCAAAGCTTCCTCAAGGACGATTTTTGAAAGCAGCAAGTCAATGACCAGCATGCACCCCGCAAGCCCTACTCCCCAATAAAGGAATTCCGGGGTCTGCGGAAATTTCAGCACGGTAAGCGGATTTCTTTTTTGAAAAAAGAGAATAATCAGTCCAATAAACAAAGCTAAACCTTGAGTAAAATAAAGATTGATCAATAGCAAACGGTCATCAATCTGAGCGGGATCCACTCTCTGGATCTTCACTTTGCCGAATTTGAATTTTTTCATAATTTTGTCAAACCCTGTCTATTGTAATAGAAATACAAGTCAATAAGTCAATCAGTTAGCCAAGGGCAAAAAAATACCCGGCTCGTCCGGAAATGAGCAAATTCGACATTAATAAAATCATACCCAAAAAACCGGTCGGATTCAAGGCCGCTCCCTGCGCCCGAAACCGATCGGACGAAATAGTATTGACACCTCTGACGCCGCATGATACATTATGAAAAATTAGATTTCGCAAAATACTGTGAAGGAAACAAAGTCGTCCGGAAGCTCCCAGAGAGCCGGTGGTGCTGGAAACCGGCAGTGGAACGACAACTTTAGCGATCCTGAGTCACTGCGTTGAACCTCTTATCAGATTGTAGGCGCAGTCGGAATAATTCCGTTATCATTCCGTCATTATGACATTGAGGCTGTGACCTGCAAAGGTCCAGTGAATTAGGGTGGTACCACGAACAACTCTCGTCCCTTACTACGGCAGTAGTATGCGGATTGGGAGTTTTTTTAGTACCTTTCGCCCAATCGCGCCAAATTCTTTGTTTGCGGTGCTCATCTATCTCTATCCTTTGGCACAGTGTAACGGTAATGGAGAAAAGCAAGTGCGTATGGTAATGCTTTCAGGGGTATGCAGGCTGCTGCGGGCAGTCCGCAATCCCGAAGAAGCAATCCTATAAACAAAAGACAAATTAGGAGGCTAGAAATCATGTTTAAAGTATTAGTTTCGGATCCAATCAGCGACATGGGAATTCAGCAGCTCATGGACGCAAGCGACGTCGTCGTGGAGAAAAAGACAGGACTTAGCGAGGATGAGCTTGTTGCTATCATCGCCGAATACGACGGCCTGCTCGTCCGCAGCCAGACCAAAGTGACCGAGAAGATTATGGAAGCCGGAAAAAACCTCAAAGTTATCGGCCGCGCAGGCGTCGGCGTTGACAACATCAACCTCGAAGCGGCTACTAAGCGCGGGATTGTCGTCATCAATGCTCCCGATGGCAACACGATCACAACTTGCGAGCATGCTTTCGCAATGATGATGGCGCTGGCCCGTCACATTCCGCAAGCGTACGCCAAGACGATCCAAGGCACATGGGACCGCAAGTTCCTGGGCGTGGAATTGCGCAACAAGACGCTCGGCGTTCTCGGCATGGGCCGGATCGGCAGCGAAGTCGCAAAGCGTGCAAAAGCGTTCGGCATGGATATTCTCGGCTACGATCCGTTCCTGACGGAAGAGCGTGCTGAGAAGCTCGGAATTACGCTGGCTTCGGTGGACGATATCGTCCGGAACGCTGACTTCATCACCGTTCACACACCGTTGACACCGGAAACGAAGCATATGATTTCGCGTCCTCAATTTGAAGTTATGAAAAAAGGCATGCGCATTATCAACTGTGCCCGCGGCGGTGTAGTTGACGAAATGGCGCTTGTTGAAGCGATCGATCAAGGGATCGTAGCCGGTGCGGCGTTTGACGTATTCGAGAAGGAACCGCCGGAAGCGGATCACCCGTTCCTGAACAATCCGAAAGTCATCGTTACTCCTCACCTCGGCGCATCCACGATTGAGGCCCAGGAAAATGTGGCTATCGACGTCTCGGAGCAAGTTCTGCATATTTTGCGCAACGAACCGTTCAAGAACGCCGTGAATATGCCTCCGGTAGCTCCTAGCGTAATGAATAAGCTTCAGCCTTACTTTGAGCTCGGTGAAAAGATCGGCGCATTCGTGGCTCAGCTCAACGATGTGGCGGTTCAAGAAATTCATGTCGATTACGCTGGCGACTTGGCGGAAGTCGACACTCAGCCGCTGACTCGTTATATCATTAAAGGTGTGCTTTCGCGCCACTTCGGAAATGACGTCAACATCGTCAACTCGATGCACCTCGCCAAAGCCCGCGACGTGAACGTTGTCGTATCCCAGGCTTCGGCTACCAAAGGCTTCACCAACCTGATCAGCGTATCGCTTAAAACTCAGGACGGTGCAGAACGCCGCATCGCGGGTACGCTGTTGAACGGGTACGGCGCACGGATCGTTCAAATCGATAAGTTCCCGGTTGACATCGCTCCGGAAGGACATCTGATCTTCATCTCGCACAACGACAAGCCGGGTATTATCGGCAGCGTAGGCACGTTGCTCGGCAAAAACGATGTCAACATCGCTTCGATGCAGGTTGGCCGGAAAATCGTTGGAGGCGAAGCGATCATGGTGCTCACCGTTGATAAGGAAACGCCTAAGGAAGTCCTTGCTGAGCTGACCAAGCTGGCTGAAGTCAACAAAGCTCAACAAATCGCTTTTGAATAATAAGTCTCTGAACTAAGATTCAATCCAATATGTTCCACGTTGAACAAGATTAATCTCTTCGGTTCAACAAAAAAACACCCTTTTTACAAAGGGTGTTTTTACATTTTTACGATAATTGCGGCTTTTCGACAGGCAGCAGCATATGAAATGCGGTTCCCTTCCCCACTTCGCTCTCGGCATAGATCGAGCCGCCATGGGAATCGACAATGTTCTTCACAATGGACAAGCCTAACCCCGTTCCTCCGGTTTCACCGCGGACGCGTGCTTTATCGGCTTTATAGAATCTGTCGAAGACGAACGGCAAATCGTCCGCCGGAATCCCGACTCCACTGTCTCTAACGGACAAGTGCAGCTCGGATCCATGTCCCCCTTCAGCCATTCCCGCTTCAATAGAGATCGTGCCCCCTTCAGGAGTATGACGGAAAGCATTGTCCAGCAGATTCGTCAGCACCTGCTCCAGACGATCCTCGTTCGCCTCCTGGAGTTCCAGGGGACCGTCCTTAAGCTCCAGCCGCAAAGCGATGTCATTCTCCTTCGAGCGTACGAGAAATTTGCGGTATACGCGTTCGGCGAGCTCCCGAATATCCACAGATTGCATAGTCATATCGGTATGACCAGCCTCCATACGGGCCAAGTCCAATAAGTCCCGGACAAGCCGCCCCATTCGAAGCGATTCATCATGAATAACCTGGACCAGCTCTGCGCTCTCCTCCGGAGATGTCGCCATTCCGTCAAGCAACGCTTCGCTGTATCCCTGCATCATCGAAAGCGGTGTCCGGATTTCATGCGAAACATTAGCTACGAAATCCCGGCGCATTTTTTCCAGCTTCACTTCTTCGGTAACATCGCGCAGAACAGCTACCGCCCCGCGAATGCCTCCATCCGAAGCAAGGGGGGCCATATGCACGGACCAGACGCCTTTTTTTACATGGATGTTCATGCTCTGGTCGCCTTCCTGATCCAGCACTTTACGAAACATCTGCTGAAGCGGACGCGGAATCTTTTGCAATGAGCCCTGAACAGTTTCTGCCGTTTCGCTTTCCTCATCCGGCAAATCGCCCCACATCTGCAGAATGCGTTCACCCGGGGGATTGGTCAATATGACATAGCCGCTCCCGTCCAAGGTAATAACCGCATCATTCATGCTGCGAAGCACGCTGGATAGGTGCTCTTTTTCATGGTTCAGACTTCGGATCGTCTTCTCCAATTCCTCGGCCATATGGTTGAACGTATTAGACAACACGCCGATCTCGTCGCTGGTTTTCAGCGAAAGCCGGGTGTCGTAATTCCCTTTGCGAATCGAATCCGTGGCTTGAATAAGCCGCTGCATCGGCTGCGTAATTTTGGTGATCAAAAATAACGCAAAGAACGTTGTCAGCGAGAAGCCGATCATCGAAACGAGGACGAACAGTTTTTTGATGGCTCCCGGATTCGTAAAATTCGTATCGATATAGGGAAGAAAAAACAATCCCACGGAAAGGAGGACAAATGCCACCAGACAAATGATCGTAATCCACAGCTTACCGACAAGCGTTCTTAAGAAATTCACTTATTTCGCTACCTCCAGCTTGTAACCTACGCCCCATACCGTCGTGATCATGGCAGCGGATTCCGGAGATACTTTGTTCAACTTCTCGCGAAGGCGTTTCACATGCGTATCGACCGTACGCAGGTCGCCGAAAAATTCGTAGTTCCATACATCTTTCAAGAGCTCTTCCCGGGAGAACACTTTATCCGGGGAGACTGCCAGATAATGCAGCAGTTCATATTCCTTCGGCGTCAAGCTGACTTCCTGCCCGCTGGCCGTAACCCGGTGAGCGTCATGCTCAATAACGAGATGAGGGAACACGATATTGTTGCTAGTACCGTTTTCCTTGGTCAAGTAGGCTGTCGCCGAAGCGCGGCGCATAATCGCTTTGACCCGGTAAATCACCTCGCGGGGACTGAACGGCTTGACGACGTAATCATCGGCACCGACTTCAAATCCCTGCACCCGGTTGATCTCTTCCCCTTTGGCCGTCAACATTAACACCGGCGTCGACTTCACTTGTCTAAGACGGTTACATACCTCTACCCCGTCGATTCCCGGCAGCATCACATCGAGGAGAATCAAGCCGTAATCGTTGGCGGTCGCTTTTTTCAGAGCTATTTCTCCATCCTCGGCTTCATCGATTTCATATCCTTCTTTTTCCAGATACATTTTAAGCAATCGGCGGATGCGTTCTTCATCGTCGACTACCAGAATACGGTTTTCTTGATCTGACATGGACAACAACCCCTTCATCTTCTTACGCTTGAGCACTGAATGTAGTTCATTATTGGTTAGATTATTATATCATTAGTCTGTGCCCGCATAGGAATGCAAACCCGCAATGATGAGATTGACCCCTACGAGGGTAAACATAACGACTAAGAAGCCGAGTACGGCGAGCCAGGAAGCCTTGCGCCCCTGAAAACCGCGCGATAAACGAAGATGCAGATATGCACTATAGAAAAGCCAGGTAATGAGAGCCCATACTTCTTTCGGGTCCCAGCCCCAGAATCGTCCCCATGCCTGCTGCGCCCAAATCATCGCAAAGATGAGAGCTCCCAGCGTAAAGATCGGGAACCCGATTGCAATCGCGCGATAGCTGATCTCGTCCAGATCATCCGGATCTATACTCTTCACCGTCGGTGCCAGCAATTCGCTGAGCGAACGGCGGAGAATCAAACGAAGCAGGACGTAAATGATTACGCCGGAAATCAGCGCCCACAACACCGTGTTAAGCTTGCGGCCCGAGTTATCGCCTTTCATCCACGCCGGCGCTTCAAACAACGGTTTATCCAGGCCGAGGAACGGTTGAATGGATTCTACACTGCTGTCATGCGGAGCCACAATCGGAGGCATAGAGTACATCTTCTTGTCTATTGTACTATCTTGCTCTACTTGGCTGTCAATCTTTGTCGCATTTTGCGTGAAAACAGCTTCATAACCGGAAGCGCGGAATGCGAATACGGAGACAATGAAGCCCACTACTATAATAATAGAAAAAAGCGTAAATTCAACCCACCATTTTTGCCGGCGGGATATTTTGTCTTTTGCGCTGAAGTCGATTGTCCGTAGCAAATACATTAAACCGGCGGCAAAACCGACCGCAAAGAACGATTCTCCCAAAGCCGCCAAAGTAACGTGTATGTACAACCAGATGGATCTAAGCGACGGAATCAAAGGCTGAACATCCTGCGGAAATACCGCTGCATAAGCCATAATAATTATGGCGATCGGTAAAGCAAACATACCGAGCAAAATTTTACGGTAAATCAAGAAGACGACCGTAAAGGCTACCATAACCATCATGGACAAGAAGGTCATGAATTCGTACATATTACTCACCGGAACATGCCCGCTGTACGCCCAACGCGTACCGCAATAGACCAGATGGGCTAGCAGTCCAAGGGAAGAGGTCGCAAACGAGATAATCCCCCATTTGCGTTCATGCTGCTTCGGATCGCGATTTCTCCAGGTTTTCCCCGTTACGGCCACTACATAAAAAATAAAAGATAAACAATATAAATAAAACGCAATTACAAAAGCCTGTCTACTGACCTCTAAAAAACTCATGACCGATTCCCCCCGTTATCCAATTGCTTCTCATCCACTTCCACATTCATCATTTTGAGAAATGAAGCCACTTCGCGGCGCAAGCCGAACCAGTTCTTCGAAGTGTGGCCCCCCACGGTCAATACGCCGTCATCGATGCGAAGCCAGATCCGCCGGTGCTGCCAGTAAAATCCCATAACCAGCCCGAGCATTACGATTCCAAGACCCGTCCAGACATAAGGCATCGCCCGGTCGATACGGATATTTAAGTAGCTGGAGGACTCGATAAAGTCGACATCTTCCATTCCGATTACATCCAGCTGCAGTTTGTTCTGCAGACCGCCGAGCTTTTCGTTAATGGCATCCTGCTGAAATCGTTCTTTATCGATCTGTTTGGGAAAATAAATGTACTGGCTTCCCTTTTCCGGTAAATCCGGTCCCTTGACCAAAAACAAAAATGCCGGAGCATTCGGATCTTTGGATTTGGAAATCGGCTGACCTTGATCATTTAAGGCAAAATCCATGAACTTGTTTTTCAGCTCCAGCGTATAAGGGCCAAGAGTGAAATTCTGCTGCGGGTTCGTCATATCAAGCTTGAACTTTCCGTATTGCTCGCCTGTCTCAACATTAACAAGCACGGGTTGTACCGACCGCAGCTTCGGCGTCAAGTCAAAGTCGAACTGATACGCCTTAAAGCCTTTATAGTTCAAGGGGTCATTGACCCGGATCGCATGCTGTTGAACCTCTTTCAGCTTCGGCTCCTTAGAAGGATCGCCGCAATCCGCCGTGCATTCATACAGGATCGCCTTTGTCTCAAACAGCTTCGGAACGATCTTGCCGGTACCACGGAAATCATCGGACATTTCTTCTTCGGTGTAGTATTCGACCGTGAATTTGTCGTTCTTCAAGTAAAGATTCGTGTCGGGAATTTTGGTGATCTCCCCTTCAGGGAACCAGTAATGCTTGTCGAGATGCAGACCCGGCAAACCCCGGAATAGCACGGCCAGCAAAAACACGATCAGGCCGATATGAATCACGTAAGGGCCCCAACGGCTGAACCGCTGCTTCTCGGCCAGGAGGGCGGAACCGTCCGTATGCACACGGTATCCCTTTTTCTTAAGCGGCTTCACGGCCTGTTGAACCCATTCCTCGCCGTTTCCCTCGACCGGCCCTTGGTAAACCACCTTTTGCCGGGTAAGAAATTGCATGTGCTTGCGAATCTTCTGTTTTGAAAGCGCTTTGTAAAGCGGAAGCACCCGGTCCAGACTGCAGATGACAAGAGAGGCTCCGATCATCACGAGCAGCAAGACGAACCACCAGGACTCGTAAGTGTGGGACAAGCCCAGCTTGTAATAAATATCGCCGATCGTTCCATACTTATCCTTGTAAAAGGTTGACGGATCAAAACTCACGAAATTGCTTTCCTGTTCAAAAATTGTACCGAAAATCGCCCCGATCAAAGTGAATATGATTAGATAAATAGCCACCTTGACCGAGGAAAAGAAGTTCCAAATCTTATCGATAAAGTTCGGGTTTGCGCGTTGCGAACGCCGGGCTACGCCGTCGTAACGCATCTCCAGCAATTCCTTGGAATCCGCATGTTCGTCGAGCGGCTTGCCGCAGGCTTCGCAAAGCACCGTGCCGACCCGATTCTGGTGCCCGCATTCGCACTTCGTATTTTTAATCAAAAGAAAGTCCCCCTATCTCCATCAAGGATTCACCAGCCGCTTGATTTGATCGTCCAAGGTCGCCAAATTCAGCTCGCCTTCATGGATAGAGGCAATTTTGCCTTTCTTATCGACAAAGAAAGTCGTCGGCATCGGCACAACGCCGTAATCCTGAACCGCTTCATTGTTCGTATCGTAAAGCACCGGAAAATCGATGCCGAGCTGCTGCGTAAAATTCCGCACCGTCATCTCGTCTTCGCCAGTGTTGATGCCTAGCACCACCACGCCCTGATCGCTCCACTTCTTCCACTGCGCCTGAAGCGCGGGCATTTCATTAACGCAATACGTGCACCAGGTAGCCCAGAAATTAACGACCACCGCTTTACCTTTGTACTCTTCCAGGGTATGTACCTTACCATCCATCCCAAGCAATTTGATCGCGGGAGGTTTGTCACCCATCTTAGGTTTACCGCTTCCGCCGCCGGATACAGCCGATCCGATGGCATAGACGCCAAGGATGACGATAAAGATTAAAATGACGATTTGTACCGGACGTCTCGCCTTCCCCATAACCAACTCTCCTTCTATGACAAATATCATAATCAATGGACAAAAAGTGAATATCCTATGAACATTATAACGAAAATTGCCATAGTTTCAGCCGGGGGAAATTTGAATATTATGTGTCCTTATCATTATATAATAAATTCATTTTTCTGCAATTTACGAGGCTGGAGTGCAAAAAAACCAGCTTTTCCTAAGCGGTAATCTTCGATCCGAGCCAAGCGCAAAAAAACAGGGCACAGAATCTTTACGGATTCCATGCCCTGCATTTCTATTTCGATCTGTCCGCTTGTCCTTTTGCGGACTTATTGCCTGCAATTCTGGCCTGTTTGAGCAGACCCTCAATCTCTTCCTTGGTCAGATGACGATAAAGGCCTCTCTTCAGGTTGCCGAGGTAAAGATCGCCGAAAGAAATCCGTTTCAATTTAGTAACAGGATGCTTAATCGCATCGAACATTCTCCGCACCTGCCGGTTTCTGCCTTCGTAAATCGTAATGGAGATGGTGGAGTGCTTCTGTTCGGGATCAATATCTTGATATTCCACTTCCGCCGGAGCCGTCATGCCATCCTCCAGCATTACACCCTTCTTCAGCTTGTCCAGTTCAGTTCCATGAGGAACGCCTTTTACGGTTGCATGGTACGTTTTCGGAACATGATGCTTCGGATGGGTCAGCAAATGGGCGAAATCTCCGTCATTCGTCAAGAGCAGCAGACCTTCGGTATCATAATCCAAACGGCCAACCGGATAAAGCCGTTCGGTAATGCCCTTTAAATAATCGGTGACGATTTTGCGGCCTTGGGGATCCGATGCGCTCGTAATAACGCCTTTCGGTTTGTTAAATACGATGTAAATCTTCTTTTCCGCGCCGATCGTTTTCCCGCCGACGGTAATCACATCTACAGCCGGATCAGCCTTGGTCCCAAGAGTAGTCACGGTTTCCCCGTTGACCTGCACCTTCCCGCCGAGAATCAATTCCTCACATTTACGGCGTGATGCTACTCCGGCTCCCGCCAATATTTTTTGCAATCTTTCCATGTCTATAAGTCACCTCATACACATGATACCCATAGGAAACGAAAATCACAATAGCAGCCGTCAAGCTAATCAGTCCGCCGGGGGAGCCGGAGGAGTCTGGGGCGGCTGACCTTGCCCGGAATTTGGTGCTGCAGGTGCATAGGGATCTTGATTTCCCGGCGCTGTTCCGCCAACTGGGGGATCTTGCGTCAGATTACTTTGGAGTTCCTGTTTCTTTTTCTTCTTACCGGTAATAAATCTCCATACCACGCCCAACGCGGCAATAATAACTACCCAGAACTTCCGGATAATCAGGACCAGGGCGCCGATCAGTCCGACCTTCTTCGCCACGGCCAGGCCGGCGCCGCCTACGATCAAAGCGGTGAGGCCATACTCCGCTTTTTTATCCACTTTGGGATCAAAATCCTCATACCGCTGCCCATCCTTCAGAGTAAACGCCGTCAGAATCTGATCCTCCATAATCTGCTTCGACTGAGCAAGCTCTGCCGGATCGGAGATCAACACAGCGGATACATTGCCTTCGCGCGTCAAAATTCGAACGTTATAATTAATAATCTGTTCATCATAGGCATCATGCCCGATGAGCGACCAAGTCAGGCTCCGCAGCTTCTCATCATATTTCGGCGGCGTTTCCCAGCCGTCCACGAACATATGATTCGCTTCATCACGATTCTTATTGCTCTCTTCCGTTCCTTTTATATAACTTTCAAGCAGCGCATCCGCATCGATATCATTCTTTTCTTTATCGGATATATGTCCGGAGTCTTCATATTCAAACATGACCGCCCAATTCTGAGCATCATCCATCGGAAATACCATCCCGATCTCCATCCCGCTTGGAACTCCGCCGGATTCCTGTTGGAAAGTTTGAGTGTCGGCTCCGTTAAGAAACACGAAATCCTCGCTCAGCTTCAGTTCAGCCAGATCATCCCCGAGCGTAACACTTTGTCCCGTTCCTTCAATCCAGTTCAATTCCGTTTCGGCATAGGCGCCGTTAGACGTAAAAATGGTTGCGAGCATCATGACAGTAATGGAGGCCGCTCCAAGCCTTCCTATGAATCTTTTCTTCTTCCACATGCTGTGAATTCCCTCTCTTTTCCTTATGTATTTTGAAAAATGCAGACCCGTTCTATATACCCACCAACTTCCTGATTAAATCGAATTTTATGAAAATCTTTAATATTTGAGACTTTAGTCACACAAGAGAGCACAAAAAACACCGAACCGGGAGTCTCCCCGGAACGGCGTTCAACTTGATGCAAAAGTTATGAAAGTTATGTATGATGCCCTATCCGAACAAAAGCAAGCAAACCGCGATCGCGGCAATAAAGCCGACCACATCGGAAAAGAGCCCCACCTTCAAGGCATATCTTCCGTTTCTGATTCCAACCGCTCCAAAATATACGGTGAGCACATAAAGCGTAGTATCCGTGCTGCCCTGTATGGTAGAAGCAATGCGGCCGATCATCGAATCGGGACCATAGGTTTTGATCAGATCGGTCGTAAAAGCCAAAGAGCCTGTACCCGTCAAAGGCCTCAGAAAACCGAGAGGCAGAATTTCAGCCGGTACCTGGAGCTTCTCAAGAAACGGAGTCATCCACCCTACAAAAAACTCCAGTGCTCCCGATGCGCGAAACACACTGATCGCCACCATCATACCGACCAGGTGGGGGATAATGCCGATCGCGGTAGAAAATCCGTCCTTAGCCCCGTCGACGAAGGACTCGTATACCGGAACCTTTTTCAATTGAGCATATAAAGGAATAAATGCTATCATGACAGGCACGGCCCAGGCGGACAACATATTAATCCAGTTCAGCAATCGGGTCTCACCTCTTTAACGATAGTGTAGACGCAGGCGGAGGAATCACCGGAGGCTGCTTCCAGGCATGCCGCTTTCGGTACCATCGATCCGCCGCGATCGCCGCGATAGTGGCGATGCCTGTAGCGAGCAGAGTCGATCCGACGATTTCAGCAGGATTCGCCGAGTTGAAATTCATTCGGATGGCAATCAGCGTAGTCGGAATCAACGTAATGCTTGCCGTGTTAAGCGCCAGCAGCGTACACATGGCTGGAGAAGCCGTTTCCTTATCCGGATTTAGCTCCTGAAGCTCCTGCATGGCCCGTATTCCCATCGGCGTGGCCGCATTGCCGAGCCCCAGCAAATTGGCGCTCATATTGGAAAGAATGTAGCCCATGGCGGGATGATTTTTCGGCACATCAGGAAACAGATAGGAAACGACCGGACCAAGAATCTTGGAGATGCCCTTTACGAGTCCGGCTTCCTCAGCCAGCTTCATGATGCCCATCCAGAACACTAGGACGCTGATCAAGCCTAGGCAGACTGTAACACCTGTCGCGGCTCCCTCAAACGCGGCCTGGGTCACGACATTGATATCTCCCTTCACCGCAGCGAACACAAAACCGATCAAGATTAGGGCCAGCCAAATCTTATTGATCATTATTCTCCCCCCTCTCCACAATTGCTTGGCGTTGCTCTTCAGACTGTCTGTGCCACTGAAGATTATCCTGCAAGCAGCATTGTTTTCAGGACCATTTCAAACGAATCCGACCATCCGCCCGGAACAACCTTGGCCCCTGTCCCGGTCGGCATGGCAACCGGATTCCCGAATCCCGCCTTTGCGGACGGACTCGATGTCCCCTGCGCCACTTCATATACGGGGACCGATCCGACTTCGCTATTCCCGATAGAAATCGCAATCTTTCCACGGTAACCGAATGAATCCGACTTTCCGCTCTTTAATATCAGCCTAAGCTCCACTTCATCCTTCTCCTCCTCGGAGAGCGGATAACGGAAGCTTGTGCCTGCTCTTAATCCGTCTTTAACGGCTTGCCCTTCTTCCACCAACGATTTGAGCGGGTAATGGGCAAACGCATAATCCAGCAGCTTACGATGATCACTCCAATCGTCGCCGTCGTTGATCGTAACGGCCACAACTTGCTGTCCGTTCCTCGTTGCCGAGCTGACTAGGCAGCGTCTGGCAATTTTGGTATAGCCCGTTTTAACGCCGTCTGCGCCTTCATAGAACCGCAGCATTTTGTTTTTGTTGTCCCAGCGGTAATCCCACGGATCATTCGGGTTTGGCGCTTTTCTGGAAGGAGTGCGCACGATCTCTTTGAACAGCGGATTATGAAGCGCATAGGCTGTCAGCTTGGCCAAATCATTGGCAGACGAATAATGCCCTTTCGCATCCAGGCCATGCGGATTCTGAAACTGTGTATGCTCAAGTCCGAGCATCTTTACTTTTTCATTCATGAGATGAACGAAACCTTCTTCGGAGCCCCCGACATGCTCGGCGATCGCTGTCGCTGCGTCATTACCGGATCGAAGCATTAAACCGTACAGCATATTCTCAAGGCTCATTTCTTCGCCGAGACGCAGATAAATGGAGGAGCCTTCCTTGCCGAAGGCATTTCGGCTGACTTTCACATTCTCCTTGGTTTGTCCGTGTTCGATAGCGACTATGGCGGTCATGATTTTGGTCAAACTTGCAATCGGAAGCTCGTCATCTCCGTGGGAGCTGTACAAAATTCTTCCGGAAGTGACATCAATCAGTGCAGCCGCTTGCGCATGGGTGGACGGTGCAGCAGGTGCCTTCTCCTTAGCCCCGGCGGCCGGCGGAATGGCCAGCAGCAGGCCGAGCGTCAGCAATCCGGCTAATTTTATCTTGGATGAAATTCTCATCGTCATCTTCCTCCGACTCTCGCTTGCGCGAACTAGTAATTACTATATGCAGCAGGCTCCTGGAGTATGTCCAAGCCAGGTAACCGTAGTAAAGCCGCAATTTATTAATTTATTCCAATCATTTTCTTCAAAAAAAGTCCCCTCCGGGGTTCCGGAAGGGAACGGCTCTTTAGGCAAAAGGATGGATAGCCGCTTCCGCGGCACTTGCAACATCCGGCTTGCCTGTGGTTACCGAACTTGTCACGGTTTGGACCGAGCCATTCGGAAACATGGTCTGGATTTTATCGATCAGCATGGGAACCGCATCGATCACCTTCTCCATCAAGTGGGTTTGATTATCAAGCGGAACGATGTGAACCCCCTGTTTACCGACCACGAGAAATGCGATCGGATTGATCGACACGCCGCCGCCGCTGCCGCCGCCAAACGGCCGGGCTTTGCCTCCTTCAGAGGTCGTCCCGCTCTTTTCGGGTTTCTCGTCAATGTTGAAATCACTGCCCCCGGCTGCAAAGCCGAAACCGACCCGGCTGATCGGAAGAATGACGCTGCCGTCCGGCGTTTCGACCGGCTCCCCGACAATCGTATTCACGTCAACCATATCCTTGATGTTTTCCATCGCGGTTTTCATTAGCCCTTGTATCGGATGCTCAACCATAAAAATTCCTCCTCAGTGCGATATAGATAAGTACTTACCATCGCTTTTTCGTATTGTGGGCACTTTGAAGGAGGAGTATGCACCATCCCTTTTTATTCCTAAATCGTAACGGGACTTACTCTCCTGATTGATTGCCCTTCGAAAGGAGGCTTCTCCACTTCTTCACTCCGCCCTTAACTTTCAATACGCGGACCACCAGAACCATTCCAGCATAAACAGCATTCCCGAGACGTATTTCAGCCGTACAGTTGAGCTCGGTGGAAAATAACGGGGAACCGCCGAATACGGGAACGACAAACAACTTCGGACGTTGCCGCAAGGAAATATGGTAGGAAAGCCATCCGATCAGCGTAGTTTTCAAAGCCCATAACGCGCCGGTAAGGGTTGCCGTATGGGCTGCATCGGTAAGCGCCACATTTGTAGACCATTCCATGCTGACCAAGGTGACCCGGCGAAGTGTCGTATTCAGCCACTTTTTCAATCCTCTGGTTGCCCGGATCATATCGCGAAATTGCTCCGCCCAGAGGTTTACTTTTTCCTTATCGATTTCCTGCTCCCCGGCCGAAGTATGCGTCTTGAAGAAATTATCGCTACTATTGTTCTCGACCCATAAGCCGTCCTGCAGCTTATTCAGCCCAAGGGCCGGAATCCGATAATGATATGTAAGCAGCCCGAACAATAGCGTTACATCAATCATAATCGTCTCATCCTTGTTTTCCTTCTTGAGCTTGATATGAAACGTTATTTTGGATAACAAAATCAGCGTCAGGACCAGCAGCAACAGGACCAGGATGCTTCCGAGCCAAATCCACACGGGAGTGCCCTCCAAGCCATAATCAGATAACAAGCTCCGAATAGTATGGCACGGTTATCATTAAAAAATTCCAAGTTTGGCATTTTGGCGTAGTATGCAACACAAAAAAGCCGCCCGTAAGGGCGGCTTGAGCAGACTATTCATTTGCGCTGATACGGGTACACGATCATTCCCCATCAACTCTCTTGTTCTTGTTCCTCTTGCTGCTGTTCCTGTTCCGGATTAGCTTCCTGCCCCGTCTTGTCGACATCGTCAAAAGTGAGCTGCTGCTCCTCAAGCTTCTGAAATAACAGCTGAGTCTCTTCCTCTAATTGCTCAGCACTTTCGAAATCGGCCAGATCCGGCAGATCCTTCAAACTGGCCAGACCGAAATAATCGAGGAAAGCTTTGGTCGTTCCGTATAAAATAGGACGTCCGATCGCCTCCGCCCGGCCGACCTCTTCAATAAGATCTTTGTTTACCAGGGTGTGGATGGCTCGTTCCGACTTTACGCCCCGAATTTCCTCCACCTCAATTCGGGTAATCGGCTGACGGTATGCGATAATGGAGAGCGTCTCCAATGCCGCCTGGGACAGAGAGGAACGTGAGGGTGAATAGGCAAGCTTCTCGAAATAAGGCGCGTGCTGCGGCAACGTAGCGAGCTGATAATTACCGGCGATCTGGACGATTTGCAAGCCCCGACCTGCCCGCTCGAAGGAATTCTTCATATCTTGAAGCGCATCCGCGACTAAATCCTGCCTTTGCTCAGTCACCTCCGCAAGCTGCTTCAAACTGATTCCTTCCTCACCTGCTAAGAATAGCAACCCCTCAATAATCGATTTCAATTCCTGATAATTCATCTGCCTTTACTACCCCTCTCCACTCCATGACAATATCATCGAACAACTTGTTTTGATAACATACGATTTGTTTCATTTTCATCAGTTCTAAAATCGCCAGAAAAGTAACTACAATTTCATGCCGGTACATTTCCTGATGCAGCAGCTTGGAGAACAGGAGCCTGCCTCCCTTTCCTACACTTTCCAGCGCGGAAACGACTTCCCGGATCCGGTCCTTGACCGAAATTTCATCCCGGTGAATACGAGCTACCGTGTTGCGCTTGACCGCTTTCCGGATCGCCTTCTGGAAAACCGCAATCAGGTCCGCGGCATGCAGGCCTTTGACGGGATTCTCTTCGATTTCGGGTAAATACGGTGTCAGATCCTCCGGCTCCTTGGAAAATATCAAACTGCGTTCCCACTCGCGCTCGTGAAGATGCTCGGCAATCCCTTTATATTTGCGGTATTCGATCAGTTGGCGGATGAGTTCATCCCGGGGATCCTCTTCGTCCTCCATCAAATAATCGAAATCATCGTCAAATTCGATCACTGGCGGCTTGGGCAGCAGCTGCTTGCTCTTGATCGACAGCAACGTCGCCGCCATGACAAGAAATTCACTGGTCACTTCCAGTTCCAGCTCCTGCATATTGTGTAAATATTCGAGGTACTGGTCCGTAATTTCACTGATCGAAATTTGGTGAATATCTATCTCCGCTTTATCGATCAAATGCAATAGAAGGTCCAGCGGTCCTTCGAATGATTCCAGCTTGTATAATACTGTCGTCAATGAACTTCCCCCACCCATGACATGCAAAATAGCTTATAAAAGAAAAATGCAGTACCCCGAAAAAGAAGGGTACTACATTAAATAAGCACTATTTTAGCTGATTCGTCAAGTTCGCCATTTCAATGGCTGCCATTGCGGCATCCCATCCCTTGTTCCCGGCCTTGGTGCCGGCACGTTCGATCGCCTGTTCAATGTTTTCGGTAGTCACGACGCCGAAGATAGTAGGAACTCCCGTTTTTAGTCCGACCGCGGCAACGCCTTTAGCCGCTTCGTTGCATACATAGTCATAATGCGAAGTTGAACCGCGAATGACGGTGCCCAGCGTGATCACTGCATCATACTTTCCGCTTTCCGCCAGCTTCTGTGCCGCAAACGGAATTTCGAATGCACCTGGCACCCAAGCTACGCTGACCTCTTCGTCCTTAACGCCATGGCGCTTCAGCGCATCCAGCGCTCCGCCCAGCAGCTTGCTGGTAATAAATTCGTTGAACCGTCCAACTACAATCGCGTATTTCAAGCCGTTTGATACTAGATTTCCTTCATATACATTCATCATTTTGAATACCATCCTTCCACTATTAGGAAATTATTATTTTATATTTCAGAAGACTCGTTTTGCTCCAGGTCATCGAATTTCAACAAATGCCCCAACTTCGATTGCTTAGTATGAAGGTAACCGGAATTATCTTCATTTTCCTCCATTTGAATCGGTACGCGCTCCACCACTTCCAGGCCATAACCCTCCAGCCCTTTGATCTTGCGCGGGTTGTTGGTAAGCAGACGGATTTGGCGAACGCCAAGATCCTTTAATATCTGGGCACCGATGCCGTAATCGCGCAGGTCGGCCGGAAAACCAAGCTTGAGGTTGGCGTCCACGGTATCCAGGCCTTGCTCCTGGAGTTTGTAGGCCTTCAGTTTGTTAATAAGACCGATACCGCGTCCCTCTTGCCTCATATAGAGCAATACCCCTCTGCCTTCCTGTTCGATCTGTTTCAGCGCCGCTTCGAACTGCGGCCCGCAGTCACAGCGATGCGAATGGAATACGTCTCCCGTCAGGCATTCCGAATGCACCCGCACCAGCACCGGTTCGTCTCCGCCGATTTCCCCTTTTACCAGGGCGACATGCTCTTTCGTATCGACGTCGTTTGTGTAGGCAATTGCCCGGAATTCCCCATAATCCGTTGGCATACGAACCTCGACTTCCCGGTTGACCAGCTTTTCCTTTTCATTACGGTAATGAATCAGGTCTTTGACACTGATCAGCTTGAGATCAAAGGTTTTGGCGATCTCCATAAGGTCGGGGAGCCGAGCCATGGTTCCGTCCTCCTTGATCACCTCGCAGATGACTCCTGCGGGATATGCTCCGCACATCCGCGCCAGATCCACCGCGGCTTCCGTATGGCCGGCCCGCCGCAGAACGCCGCCCTTCTTGGCGATCAGCGGAAACATGTGACCCGGACGGCGGAAATGGGCCGGTTTGGCCTCGGGGTCCATAATCCCGCGTACTGTCAGGGAACGTTCATACGCGGAAATCCCCGTCGTAGTGTCTTTATGGTCAATGGAAACCGTAAAGGCTGTCCCATGATAATCGGTGTTTTGCGCTACCATCGGTTGTAATTCAAGCTCATCGGCACGCTCTTGCGTAATCGGCAGACAGACCAGCCCGCGCCCCTGAGTAATCATAAAATTGATGACTTCGGGCGTAGCTTTCTCGGCTAACGCAACGAAATCCCCTTCATTTTCACGATCTTCATCGTCGACGACTATAATCACTTTTCCGCGCATCAATTCATAAATCGCTTCCTCAACGCGGTCCAACTGGATATCACTATCACTCATCTAAATCCCCTCCACTCTCAACTTTCTTCACGCAAATCCATGCTCCGAGAGGAACGCAAGATTGATGCCGCCTCTACTATCTTCCGATTCGTCGTCCTGAGCAGTTCCGTTTTGGGCCCTTCCGAATTTGAGCAAGTGCTCCACATATTTGCCCAGGACGTCGCATTCCATATTTACCGTATCGCCGGGACGTTTGAATGCAAGCCCCGTTTCGGCGAGAGTATGAGGAATTATGGATACCGAGAACCGCCCGCCCGAAGTCTGCACTACAGTAAGACTTATTCCGTCAACCGTAATCGATCCTTGGGGAATTATATATTTGAACATGGACGATTCTGCCGGTTCAATCTCATATACGACCGCATTTTGATCTTTGCGGACCCGGATAATCGTCCCTATTCCGTCCACATGCCCCTGAACAAGATGGCCGCCGAATCTTCCGCCTGCCGCCATGGCCCGTTCCAGATTGATCCGGCTACCCGGCTTCAAATCCTTGAGGTTCGTGTGGCGGTAAGTTTGCGGCATCACATCGACAGCAAAAGAAGAAGAGTCAAAGGAGGTGGCCGTCAGGCAAACTCCGTTGACGGAGATGCTGTCTCCCAGCTTCAAGCCTTCCGTTACCACGCTGGCCGAGATGCCAAGGACCATCGCTTCTCCTTTGCGGCTAACCGATTTTATTGTCCCGATCTCCTCTACTAGTCCGGTGAACATAAGCTCCCCTCCTTACTCCTAAATTTTGAGTCCTTCCTTAGTAGCGCCTGACCAGACAGGTGTTCCTTTGATGCACACATTATCCCCCATTTGCTCCACTTCCAAATCGGTTAAATGAACTGCGTCTTTCATCAGGCTGTAACCGTCAAACATAAAATTCCCGGGAGACTCGAGCCCTCCTATCAGCTTAGGGGCAAAAAACATGACAACTTGATCGGCCAATTGCTCTTGAATCAAAGAGCCGTTCAATCTCCCCCCGCCCTCTACGAGAATGGATGAAATCTCCTGCTCGCCAAGCTTTGCCATAGCCAATTTCAAATCAACCTTCGGTCCCTCGCCGCACGGAATGACCTTAATCCCCCGCTCACGCAAAGCAAGCACCTTGTCCGGGTCAGCTTTATCCGTCGTTAGAAGGACTGTCGGAGCTGCGCCGTCGTTAAGCACTCTGGCGCTTTCCGGGATCCGCAGCTGCGAGTCGACGATAATACGAACCGGTGACAGCCCCGGCACCGGAAGCCGGGTTGTCAACTGCGGATCATCAGCTATGATAGTTCCGACCCCGACCATGATGGCCTGATGCCGGTGCCGCATCGTATGGACCATCTCCCTTGCTGCTTCGTTCGAAATCCACTTGCTGTCTCCGGTTCTCGAAGCTATTTTGCCGTCCAGCGTGCTTGCGGTTTTGATCGTGACGTAAGGAAGCCCTGTTGTAATAAATTTGATAAATGCCTTGTTGAACCTAATTGCTTCTTCGCGGAGAACGCCGACATCCACCTGGATCCCATTTTCCCGCAAGCTCCGTATTCCCCGTCCCGCCACTTGCGGATTGGGATCTTCACTGGCAACGACGACCCGTGCCACTTTTTCCCGAATCAAGCGTTCGGAACAAGGCGGTGTCAACCCATGGTGACTGCATGGCTCAAGAGTTACATAAACCGTGCTGCCTTCGGCCATTTCGCCGGCCATATTAAGAGCGTGTACTTCTGCATGCGGCGTACCGCGCCTGAGATGCGTACCCAAGCCAACGACCGCGCCTTCCTTTACCACAACCGCCCCGACGACCGGATTGATGCCCGTCTGGCCTTGGGATCGTTCCGCCATTTGAATCGCCAGTCCCATATAATACTCGTCGTTGATATTGTTCAATTGAATGTCCTCCTTCCTTGCGAAAATGTAAAAAAACCCGCCGGAGCATTCCGGCAGGGTAAATTGAGAGAAATGTATGTACGCGAATAAAGCAAGCAAACGCAAATAGAAGATGTCAAAGCTGATGCATGACAAATCAAACGTCTGCCGTCCTCATAAAGCAATATTTTCCCAACGCAAATATGACATTGTGAAAACAATTACTTTAAGAACTGCTTCCTATATTTGAACACATGGCGTGTCTAAAAATTCATTAAACCCCATGCGTTCCGCGTCTCCTTCTCCCATCCAGACTATACTGTCGGTCCCGGAATCACACCGGCTCAGCCATATGCTGCTGGTTAAGCTCGCATACGGGTCACGGACTCGTGCTTGCTCCGATTCAAATCACATCCAGTCAAAGGATGCCACGGTCATCGAAGCCAGCCATCACCGTCGGTAGGGAATTTCACCCTGCCCCGAAGGAATGCTATTCAGTTAATTATTTGTTGCAACCCGAATGTTATCACTAACCCCTAAAAAAATCAAGGACATTGCTCCCGCCCCCGTCCGGGAATAAAAACTCCGCCTCTGAGCGAAAATAACTCCGACACCCGTTAATTCAATAAAAATTTCATCTACATTAGGAGGAATTCATTCGTGGCAAAACCTGATGATCGCTCTGATAATGTTGAAAAACTACAGTCCAGCATTCAAAATACGATTAAAAATTTCCGGGAAGGCCAGGATTATTTAAGTGAGCATGCCGACGAAATTTCCGGCGAAGAAAAACACCAAATAGAGGAAAAGAACGCCCGGCGCCTCGACAGCATTCGCGGGTTCCGCGAAGAGGTTAAGGACGAAGCGGCAGACCACTAACAGTTAAAATATGCCGAAATTGTGCAAATACGAAACCCCTCTGAGGAGTAATCCTTCAGAGGGGTTATTGTTGTTGATTCTATTCTATTTCAATTACGCTTCGTCCCAAACCGTAACTTCTTTCATTTTGTCGCCAGGGCGAACCTGATCGACAAGCTCCATGCCGGAAGTTACTTTGCCGAATACCGTATGGACGCCATTCAAATGCGGCTGCGGCTCGTAGACGATAAAGAACTGGCTGCCGCCGGTGTCTTTGCCTGCATGAGCCATGGACAATACGCCGCGCTCGTGCTTTGTCGTGTTAGTCGACGTTTCACATTTGATGGTGTAGCCAGGGCCACCCGTGCCGTTACCGACCGGGCATCCGCCTTGAGCAACAAAGCCCGGAATAACGCGGTGGAAAGTCAAGCCGTTATAATATCCGGAATTCGCCAGCTTTTCGAAGTTGGCTACCGTTCCTGGCGCTTCTTCGGGCAGAAATTGAATTTCAACCTCTCCGCCTTTTTCCAAAACAATTTTCCCTTTTTTCATATGGGTCACTTCCTTCTTCGAATTATCATTGTATTAACTTCAGACAAACCTCTTCAAGTGTACTATGAAATGACGTCCGTAGCAAAATATGGCGCAAAAAAAATGCAACAGCATCATCCAATCCGGCCTCCCGGCCAGTCGTATGATGCTGTTACACCTGTATTTCACAGTTCAGTTCCGTTTACTTGAACGACGGCTGCTTTGCAATCCGCTCGGGGATCACGTCGCAGGAAGTAATATCCTGTAAGCTTTCACGCTTTACGACAAGATCGCTTTGCCCATTTTGAACGAATACGACCGCCGGACGACGGATCCGGTTGTAGTTGCTGGCCATAGCATAGTTGTACGCGCCCGTGCATGCAACGGCGAGCAAATCGCCCGAATTCACTTTAGGCAGCTCCAAATCCCAAATCAGCATATCCCCGCTTTCGCAGCATTTGCCTGCAATGGATACCGTTTCTTCGGCAGCATCCAAGCTGCGGTTCGCCAACATAGCTTCATACTTGGAGTCGTACAATGCAGGACGCGGATTATCCGTCATTCCGCCATCGACGGACACGTATTTACGAACACCCGGAATATCCTTGCTCGTTCCTACGGTATACAACGTCGTACCGGCATCTCCGACAATGCTCCGGCCCGGTTCCACCCAAATTTCAGGGAGCTGCGGATATGCGCTTGCAAATGACGATTTTACGGCATCGGTAATCGCTTTTACATAATCCGAAACCTGAAGCGGCGTGTCTTCTTCCGTATAGCGGATTCCGAATCCTCCGCCTAGGTTGATCACTTTGAATAAGACATCCAGTTTTTCCTTAACTTGAATGGAGAACTCGGCCACACGTTCTACCGCCAGTTGGAAGCCTTCCACCTCGAAAATTTGCGAACCGATGTGGGAATGCAAACCGAGCAGACGAAGATTCGAACTGCGTGAAGCCAGCTCTACCGCTTCAAATGCAGATCCGTTACCGATATCGAAACCGAATTTCGAATCCGTCTGGCCCGTAGAAATATACTCATGCGTATGAGCTTCCACACCAGGGGTTACGCGCAGGAGAATATTAACCGAGAGTCCTTTGTCTGCGGCCAACGCCTGCAGCATATGAATTTCAGTAAAATTATCAACGACAAAACAACCAATATTGGCCTGAATCGCCATTTCAAGCTCTTCAGGAGTCTTGTTGTTCCCGTGAAAATGGATTCGCTCTGCAGGGAAGCCAGCCTCGAGGGCGGTGTACAATTCTCCCTCTGAAACGACATCGAGGGACAGTCCTTCTTCCTCGACCAGACGGCACATCGCCATCACGCAAAATGCTTTGCTGGCATAGGCCACCTGAAACGACAATCCCGAAGCACGGAACGCTTCCATATATTCACGGCATCTTTGCCGGATGAGCGCTTCATCCATGATATACAGCGGGGTGCCGTAAGTTTCTTTCAACTCGACCGTGTCGACGCCGCCGATCTCCAGATGTCCTTTAGGATTGATTTTGCTGGTACCATGTAAATACATCTATGCAGTCCTCCACTTTCAATTTTCACCAGTATATCAAACAACCCGCGAACTGAAAAATGGATTTTTTCGATTATCATTTGTGTTTTTTTCTGGACACGCCCAAATCATCTCTCACTGCGCGGCATACGGGTATTATCTCGCGTCTTGGTGAAGGACGGTCTTTGCTTCGAGGTAAGCACCGGAACCCGGATCAGAATTCCAGCCATCGCCTTTGCATTAAACGGAATAAACGGCCACAAATAAGAGGAGTTAAACGAACGTTGGGTACTGAGGAAAATAATGAACGCCGTGACTCCTCCTACAAGGCCAGGTACGCCGAATATGGCAACCAGTACCAGCATGATCAGCCTGACTACCCTATTGGCAAGTCCGAGCTCGTAGCTCGGCGTCGCAAACATCCCGATGGCGGCCACAGCCATATATAGCACGACTTCGTTCACGAACAGGCCGGTCTTAACGGCGATATCGCCTATGAGGATCGCCGCGATCAGACCCATGGCTGAGGCGAGCGGAGTCGGCGTATGTACGGCTGCCATCCGCATCAAGTCGACCCCGAATTCCACCAGTAAAAACTGGGCGATAATCGGGATTTTGGCCATTTTTTGCGGGCCGATGAAATCCAGCATCGCCGGCTTCAGCTCCGGATGGATTACCATAAGCATCCATATCGGAAGCAGAAATAAGGAGGCAAAGATTCCGAAGAAACGCACCCAACGCAAATAGGTGCCCATGAACGGGGTTTGCCTGTTTTCCTCCGCATGCTGACATAAATCGAAGAACGTTGTCGGCAAAATCATGACGCTTGGCGAGGTGTCGACGAAGATGACGACCCGGCCCTCCATCAGATGGGAAGCGACCACATCCGGACGTTCGGAGTAACGGACCAGCGGGTAGGGATTCCACCCTTTTTTCACGATCGCTTCCTCAAGCTGCTTGTCGGCCAAGGGAATACCGTCCATTTCAACGCCCTTGAGTTTCTCTCTCACCGCATCCACGAGTACCTTATCCGCAATGTCGTCAATATATGCGATACAAACATCGGTTTGACTTCGCCGTCCCACCTTCATCGCTTCGAATTTGATGCCGGGATCGCGGAGCCTTCTCCGTACAAGCGTTACATTCGTCAGCAGCGTCTCGGTAAAACCGTCACGAGCGCCACGAACAACTCTTTCCAGCGACGGTTCCTCCGGGCTGCGGACCGGGTAAGAACGAGTATCCATGACAATGGCCGATTGTTCACCTTCAATAAACAGAACACTCATGCCGATCAGCACATTGTTAACCGCCGAGCTGAGATGCTCCGTTTTTTCCACTTGAATATGCGGGATGTAAAGATCGAAGAAGGATCGAAGCGCACCTGTCGTCAGATTTTCCGGTGTCAAGTAGGTCAATCGCTTGATGATTTCCTGCATTATCGTATCTTTGGCAAATCCATTGATAAAAAAGAGACCCGTTCGTTTACCGCCAAAAGTCATTTCCCGGAAAACGACATCAAAACCTTGACCGAGGCCGACGACTTCCTCCAGCGTTTTCTTAGTCGTGGTCAAACTGCGGCTGATCTTGTCGTTCTTCTGCCAATATTGGATCGACTCCTTTACAGAATCCGATCGTTCGGCCTCCACCTTATGCCTCCGGTCCTCTTTCGCCTGATCTTCATCCTCCGGCCAGGCAAACTCTCCGGTTCCGGGCATGAATTCCGGAATATCCTGGGATTGGCCCTCCTGCCCTGTTCCACCCCGTTCGTGATCCATCATCGCTGACATACCTCCTTAACTGTATTAACGCCTGTACACGAACCATTCAAATAAAGATCCTGCTACCTTTCCGAACACCATCGCCATCAGGAGCCCGAGCAAATACTTTTGCATATGCAGTCTTTTGGCCAATATCGGCAGCACATTGAGCACTTCAGTAAGCGCGGCTGCCAGCATGCCGACGAAAATGCCATTGAACAGGCCGACCACACCGGTTCCTATCCAGGGACCGTGAATGTTCCAGTTCCAAAAATCCGCGATCGTACCGAGGAATGAGCCGCTTACCATCGCTCCCTCGTACCAGTGAACCTTGTCATAGGATCTGGTGATTTGGGCCAGACGCGGAATCATGTCCAGCACGATATAAAGGGCAATCACCCCGCCTCCGACCGCAATGCCTCCCGCCAGTCCGAAGAATATAGAAAAGATCAGGGAGAGCGTTGGAGTCAATGCCTTTTCTCCTCTCCAGGCGCTTCGGACCGGCGCATTTTTTCGTATTCCTCGGCAATCACGTACTGATTCAAATTTTCCTGATAGAGATACATTTCCACTTCCAGAGGGGTAGGTTCCTCATTCCATTTTTTCTTGAACAAATGGTTAAAAAAGATGATCATCCCAAGCCCGAGCCCGACAGAATATGCCACTTGAAATAAATAAGGATGCTCGTCCCTTTCCCCGGTAATCATTTCTACGATCCGGACCTGGACCTCGGGCATGCTGACATCGGCGTGGAAATTCATGATCGTCAGACCGGCACCGAAAAACAGAAGCAGCCAGACGAGAACAAAAAGAGAGATGGAAGGCTTTTTCTCCCGGGTTATCATTTCAACGAGAACATGCGGTTCCCCCAACACTTCAACCTTCAGCGAAGGGAACTTTCGACGGATGCAAGCTATGACCTGAAGCATGTCGATGACGATCAAGTTACCGTCGCTATACTCCGGCCTGTCCATGATGAGCCCAAGGAGCTCCTTTTCATAACGGGGATCGGCCAGTATGCGCGCAATATCCCCCAACCGGACAGGTGCGCCAATCGGAAGCTTTACCTGCTTGCGCAGGCGCAGATAAACGGGAGAGATCGTCCCTTTCTCCATAATGGACACCCCTTTACTGCCGTATTGCCCATAGTATGCCAAGCCCGCCTGCGATTTACTCTTCGAGGGGCTCCGCTATATAAGCTGAACAATTGAAAAGAAGAGCACTCCGATACCTTCGGCAGTCCTCTTTGCTATTCAGAGCTATTCAATCGACAACAACTTAACTGTAAAACCTGCAGTTATATTTGTGAAATGAGCTCATTCGAGCTAAATAACTGGAAAATGTACAGTTAATTCAGCGGTTTCAGCTCGGAATGACCTAAATCCTCTGAAATAGCTGTAGCTTTTACAGTTAAATTAGCCTAGGTAGCATTTGGAGTAAAAATAGATGTAGGAATTACAGTTAATTAAGCAGGGGGAAGGCTCCCTAAGCGAACTCTTATACGAGCTCAAGTACTCTGATAGCATAGTTTACTTGAACCGAAGGTTCTAAAGGTCCTGGGAGAATAGGATGCACTTAAACAACGAAAAAAAGCACTGCCGATCACCTCGGCGGTGCTTTTTTTAATATTCGTGGAATTCCCGTTGCCTTATAGCGCTGCAGCTGTATCCAAAGCAACTTCCATCATCTGGTTAAAGGTAGTTTGCCGTTCTTCCGAAGTGGTCTCCTCACCGGTAAGCAAATGATCGCTAACAGTCAGAATAGTCAACGCATTGACTCCATATTTGGCGGCCAGAGTATATAGTGCGGTCGTCTCCATCTCTACGCCAAGCACGCCGTATTTCATCAGCAGTTGAGTCACGGTCGTATCGTCCCTATAGAACATGTCCGAGCTGAAAATATTCCCGACATGCAGCTTCAATCCTTTTTCCACCCCGCGGTCATAAGCCGCTTTCAATAGCGGGAAGCTCGCAATCGGAGCGAAGTCGAAGCCGCCGAACACATGACGGTTCATGCTGGAATCGGTGCAGGAAGCTTGAGCCAGAATAACGTCGCGGACATGGACATGCTCCTGCATGCCGCCGCATGTGCCGACGCGAATCAGGTTCTTCACTCCGTAATCCCGAATCAGTTCATTCGCATAAATCGAAATGGACGGAATCCCCATCCCGCTGCCTTGCACAGAGATTCTTTTCCCATGATAGGTGCCCGTGAATCCCAGCATCCCCCGGACTTCGTTATAGCAAATCACGTCGCTTAAATACGTTTCGGCAATATACTTGGCCCGGAGCGGATCCCCCGGTAAAAGAATAGTTTCCGCGATCTCGCCTGGTTTGGCTGCAATATGTACGCTCATGTTATGATCTCCTTCTGTTTTAGATGGCGAATCTACTTCTAGTATATAAGATGTCCTCTTTCCTTGCGAGTATATCCGTTCATTGACGCTGAAAAATCCCCTTCACAAACCGCCGCTTATTGCGACGATCTGCTTAAAGGGGATCCTGTAAAATTGGTGCTATTGCGCGATCTGGTCGCGAATGCTCTGCAAAATTTTCTTCTCCAGCCGCGATACCTGTACTTGCGAGATACCAAGCCGGTTGGCAACTTCGGATTGAGTCTGGTCGCGATAATACCGCAAATATACGATCAGCCTTTCCCTTTCCGATAATCCGTCGATCGCTTCATGGAGCGCCAATTTATCGAACCAGCGTTCCTGCGACTCGTCGGCGATTTGATCCATCAGCGTGATCGGATCCCCGTCATTTTCAAATACGGTCTCATGAATGGACGCCGGCGGCTTGTTCGCCTCCTGGGCAAACACGACGTCTTCCGGGGTGACTCCCAGCTCTGCGGCCACTTCCTTTACGGTAGGAAGCCGATTCAATAGCTTGGACAGCTCATCTTTCTTTTTGCGTACCTTGTTCGCCATTTCTTTGAGCGAGCGACTTACCTTAAGGGTACCATCGTCACGCAAAAAGCGCTGGATTTCACCGATAATCATCGGAACCGCATAGGTTGAAAATTTCACGTCATAGCTGAGATCGAACTTATCGACCGATTTCAGCAGTCCGATACATCCGATCTGAAACAAATCTTCAGGCTCGTAACCCCGGTTCATAAAACGCTGCACGACTGACCAAACCAGCCGGATGTTGCAGTTTACAAGCCGGTCTCTGGCCGCGGAATCCCCGTTCTGGCTCAGAGCAATCAACCGCTTCACTTCCGTGTCGTCCAAATACTCTCTCGAGGCTTGCTTCACTTCGGCATCCATAGCTCCAACCCCTAATTGTACAAAGCTTTCTTAGATACAATCCTCTTCTTCATCCGGATGGAAGTACCCCCGCCCATCTCGCTGGTGACATCAAATTCATCCATAAAATTCTCCATGATCGTGAAACCCATGCCGGACCGCTCCAGCTCCGGTTTCGACGTAAACAACGGCTGCTTGGCTAACTCCAGATCTTCGATCCCCCTGCCCTTGTCTTCCACCACGAGAGTCACCGTATCTCCTTCGATAGACGCGGAGATCGTAACGATACCTTCCGGATCTTCGTCATATCCATGAATAATGGAATTGGTGACCGCTTCGGAGACCACCGTCTTCAAATCGGTGATTTCATCCATGGTCGGATCCAATTGAGACACAAAGGCAGCGACAGTCACGCGGGCGAACGATTCATTCTCCGACTTAGCGGCAAATTGCAGCGTCATGAAATTGCGGTCGGTCTGACTCATAGGGCGACCTCCAATTCCGAAAGAGCGGTGCTCTCGTTCTCGTAGACGGACATGATCTTGAACAGACCTGACATCTCAAGCAGCCGGTAGACCGGCGGATTTACCCCGCAAACGACCATACGGCCGCCCTTTTGTTTAATCAGCTTGTATCTGCCCAAAATCACTCCGATGCCCGAGCTGTCCATAAACTGCAAAGACTCGAGGCTGAGAACAAGATGGCGGCAGACCCCGCGGCCGATCTCTTCATCCAAAGTCATTCGGACATCGTCCGCCGTATGGTGATCCAGCTCTCCGACTAAACGAACTACAAGTGTTTCCCGGTGTCTTTCCATTTCCATTTTCAAATTCACGTCTGTTCACTCTCCTCCCTGACATGAACACAACAATTCTACAGCCCGGTTGCGGATTCCTCCCCTGTGACAAAACTAGAAGAAAACCGCTACGAATCTACAAAAAACAAATGAGAGGCCGTTCGTTTAAACATGGTCCACCAGCCGGCCTTTTTGACGTCGGAAGCCGCCTTCAGTTCAAATTCCGTCAGCGCTTGCCCGTTCTGATAGACAACCAGCTTGCCGATAACTTGCCCCTGTTTAACCGGTGCGGCCAGTTTCTCTGGCGCTTCCAGCTTTTGCGTAATCGAACCCGGCTCGGTTCCCTTCTTGATGAGCACGCTCATCGTCTTAGAAGCAGCGAGTTCCAATTGGGAAGCTTCTCCTTTAGTCACTTTAACCTTGCCGATAATTTCGCCTGCCTTGTAGATCGGATGCAGGGCATATTGGGAAAATGCATAGTCGAACATAGCGGATACTTCGCTGTTCCGTGTCTTCGTGTTCGGTTCCCCGAGAACTACGGCTATCAACCGGAGTCCGTCCCGTTTGGCGGTTGCCGCCAGACAAAATTTAGCCTCCGAAGTATACCCGGTTTTCAGACCGTCCGCCCCGCTATAAAACCGGACCAGCTTATTCGTATTCACCAGCCAGAACGGTTTCTCGGATTGTTTACGGAGGTAGTCCTGATAGGAACCGGTATACTTGGTGATGCCCTCGTATTTCAGCAGCTCCCTGCTCATCATGGCAATGTCATGCGCGGACGAATAATGATTGTCCGCCGGCAATCCGTTGCAATTGGAGAAATGGGTGTCTTTCAGCCCAAGCTCCTTCACCTTGTCGTTCATCATCTGAACGAAGGCCTTTTCCGTACCGGCGATCTTCTCGGCAAGCGCGACTGAAGCATCATTGCCGGAAGCCATCGCTACGCCTTTTAACAATTCATCGACCGTCATTTCTTCGCCGGGCTCCAGAAAGATCTGCGAACCGCCCATAGAGGAAGCATATTCGCTTGCCATAACTTTGTCGGTCATCTTCAGCTTGCCCTTATCAATGGCCTCCATCGTAAGCAGCATCGTCATGATCTTGGTAATGCTGGCCGGTGGCAGCTGTTCATGACTCTTTTTCTCGTAGATTACCGTCCCCGTATCCGCATCGATTAAAACGGCGGATAGGGCGTTCCCGGCCAATGCGATCTCGTCTGCCGCGACTTCCTCATGCGGTCCTCCGTGATTGGCAAACCCGGTGGCAGGCCAAAACTGGAACGCGAGAATCAATGCTGTAAATCCAATTAACAACCGCTTTTTCAACATTAGTCCCCCTTTTCAATAAAAATCAGGATTCTGCTAACCTAGTATGGGCTAATTCTTGTCATATTATTCCTGATAGGGATCATTAAAGAGTTTAGTTGAACGAAAGGGGAGCTAGCGAGAGAAATTAAGATGGGTTCAACCGCCTATGTATTAAAATTTGCATAAAAAAAGGCGCAGGAGTAACTTCACTCCCGCACCTTTGTATCCACGAACCTGTGTTGCTTAAAGCCCCTTATTCCGCTAAAATCTCCGAACGCCTTCCGGCGTTACCAACGCAAACACTAACGGTCTGCGAGGCACCTTGTCTTCGGATATTCCGTAAGCTTCTCTCACCTTGCTGCTCGCCTCTTCCAGCCGACTCTCGTACGGAGTATTCAAGTGAAGAACCGCCAGCACTTCGCCGACCTCGACCGGATCGCCGATTTTCTTGCGAAGCGTAAGGCCTGCCGCCAAATCGATCACCGAATCCTTGGTCTCCCTACCAGCTCCGAGGAGCATCGCCGCAATGCCGATTTCTTCAGCTTGAATCGACTCGACGAAACCGCCTTTCTCGGCCTTCACTTCCACTTGAAGCTCGGCCTGTGGCAATAGTTCGGGGTTCTCGATTTGCGTGATATCCCCGCCTTGGGCTTCTACCAACATTTTCAGTCTGTCCAGCGCGGTTCCGCTGGCCAGCTTCTCCTGAAGGATCGCCCGTGCAGCTTCTTCCGTCTCTGCCTTGCCGCCAAGAACGAGCATATGGGAGGCGAGAATCAGACAAACTTCCTCCAAGTCTTTCGGCCCTTCTCCGCGCAGCGTCGCAATCGCTTCCTGAATTTCGAGCGCATTGCCGATCGCATAGCCAAGCGGCTGATCCATATCGCTGATGACAGCGATGGTGCTGCGTCCAACCTGGGTGCCGATATCGACCATAGCTTTGGCCAGCCGGATCGAATCGTCCAGCGTTTTCATGAACGCGCCGCTGCCGGTCTTGACATCAAGCACAATCGCATCCGCACCCGCAGCGATTTTCTTGCTCATGACCGAACTGGCGATCAGCGGAATTGAATCCACTGTAGCCGTTACATCGCGCAGGCCGTACAGCTTCTTGTCGGCAGGAGTCATATTTCCGCTTTGCCCGACCACGGAAAGACCGATCTCGTTCACCTGGCGGAAAAACTGCTCCTGCCCCAGTTCCACGGAGAAGCCGCTAATCGCCTCCAGCTTGTCGATCGTGCCCCCGGTATGACCGAGACCCCGGCCCGACATTTTGGCGACCGGTACCCCGGCTGCCGCTACAAGGGGACCAATGACGATCGTTGTCTTATCCCCAACACCGCCGGTCGAATGCTTATCAACCTTGATTCCATGAATGGAACTGAGGTCGATCATGTCTCCGGACGCGGCCATGGACAGCGTTAAATCGGCAGTTTCCCGGGCGCTCATCCCTTGATAGTAAACGGCCATTGCCCAGGCTGCCATTTGATAATCCGGGATTTCTCCGTTACTGTAGCCTTTGACCAGGTAACCGATCTCTTCGCCGCTTAGCTCTTGGCCGTCTCTCTTTTTGCGGATCAGATCAACTGCTCTCATCTTCATCCTCACCTCCCGTAATTACATTGCAGGAATAATCGCGAGCACCAGGCTCAGGAATTTCTCCCGGACACGGTCTGTAGTTTCCATAACTTCGTCATGGGACAGAGGCTGGTCCAAAATTCCCGACGCCATATTGCTGATGCAAGAAATTCCAAGCACCTCGAGGCCCGCATGTCTTGCAACGATAACTTCCGATACCGTCGACATGCCGACCGCGTCACCACCTAAAGTGCGCAGCATACGGATTTCAGCCGGAGTTTCGTACGATGGGCCAAGCAACCCCACATAAACGCCTTCCTGAAGCGGAACCCCGTTCTGCTCCGCCGTTTTACGGGCCAATTCCCGCAGTCTGCGGCTATAGGCTTGCGACATGTCAGGGAAACGAGGACCCAGTTCATTATCGTTTTGTCCAATGAGCGGGCTGGTCCCCGTCAAATTAATATGATCCGAGATCAGCATGAGATCGCCCGGCTGGAAGGACGTGTTAATCCCGCCCGCTGCATTCGTAACCAACAGCGTCTGCACCCCGAGTTCTTTCATAACCCGGACTGGAAAAGCCGTCAATTCCGGGCCGTATCCTTCATACATATGGAAACGGCCTTTCATTAGAACAACTGGAGTTCCGTTTAAGGTGCCGATCATCAATTCACCGGCATGTCCCTCCACGGTGGACTGAGGGAAATAAGGGATTTCGTGGTAAGGAATGCTTGTTGCTTCTTCAATATGGTCCGCAAGCACGCCAAGCCCCGATCCGAGGATCAGCCCTACTTTTGGAGTGGTTTTCGTTTTTGAGCGGATATAATCCGCAGCTTCCCGTATCATGCCAATCGTGAGTATCGTAGTCATCGTCATCTCTCCCGTTTCTTATTTCAATAGCTGCAAAAAGCTCTTTCCGTGCTCGCTGGCATGTACGCCGAAATTATCGGCGATCGTCGCCGCCAAATCCGCATAGGTCGCTCTGACGCCAAGGCTTCCCGGTGCGGACAACCCTTTTCCGTAAACGAGCAACGGCACATATTCACGTGTATGATCGGTGCCGGAGTGCGTTGGGTCATTCCCATGGTCCGCCGTAATAACGAGCAGATCGCGTTCGCCGACTTGCGCCAGCAAATCCGGAACCGAAGCGTCAAACTCCTCCAGCGCCCGCGCATAACCTTCCGGATCGCGGCGGTGCCCGTACAAGGAATCAAAGTCGACAAGATTCGTAAACAGCAAGCCGTTGAACGATTCGCCCATTAGGCGAATTGTCTCGTCGATACCATGTCTGTTGCTCTTCGTCGGATAGGAAGCGGTGATGCCTTCGCCGGAGAAAATATCATTGATTTTCCCAACGGAGATCACATCCTTGTCCGCATTTTTCAAAGCGTTCAGGACAGTCGGTTCAGGCGGGCTTACCGCATAATCATGACGGTTTGGCGTCCGCTTGAAAGCGCCCGGCTCTCCGACAAAAGGCCGCGCGATGACGCGTCCAACCGAGTGCTCCGGCTCGAGCGTCAACCGGCGGGCAATTTCGCACGCCCGGTACAATTCCTCCAGCGGAATGATCTCTTCATGGGCTGCAATCTGAAACACACTGTCTGCGGAGGTATAGACAATCCACGCTCCCGTTTTCATATGCTCTTCGCCGAGCTCGTCCAAAATTTCCGTTCCCGAAGCCGGCTTGTTTCCGATCATTTTCCGGCCCGTTTCCTGTTCAAACCGGGCAACCAGATCGCGCGGGAAACCGTTCGGATACGTTTGGAACGGAGTTTCGATCTTAAGGCCCATCAGTTCCCAATGGCCTGTCATCGTGTCCTTGCCGGACGAAACCTCGGCCATTTTCCCAAAATAAGCCGCCGGTTGCTCCGCCGGAGCAAGTCCGGGAAGTTCCGCTATATTTCCGAGGCCGAGTTTCTGCATATTGGGCAGACGAGTGCCGGGCACCTTCTCCAGAATGTGACCCAGGGTATGGGAACCCTTGTCCCCGAATTTATCAGCATCGGGCAGTTCGCCGATACCTACGCTGTCCAGCACAATCACGGTAATTTTATCGAAGCCGTTCTCATTATGCATGTCTTTCACTCCTTCAATCTTTGCTTGTTAGTTATCCCTGCTTGTCCCAAATCCATTCTCTTTCCCGGCTTATTGCGATGTTGACGATTGACCGGTCCAAGCTTCAACGCTGCCCTTGGCTCTTGGATGAAATTGATCATAAACCGTTTTGATATTGGGACGGGTATGATTAAGGTACATCTGGATCGTGGCAAGATCGGCATGTCCGAGCATCTCCTGCACCGAACGTACATCCGCCCCGCCTTCAAGCAAATGGACAGCGAACGAGTGCCGCAGCGTATGCGGCGTAATTTCTTTGGATATCCCCGCAGCAACGCCGTACTTCTTAATCACCTTCCAAAAGCCCTGCCGACTCATCTTCCCTCCGGAACGGTTTGGAAACAAGGGGTCTTGCGGTCCGCTGGGGCCTAAGCCAGGCCGGACCTCGCGCAAATATCGGCCCACCCAATCCGCGGTCACTATTCCAAATGGCAAGATACGTTCTTTGCCTGTATCCCCTGAGCAGCGTAAGAAGCGGACATTCGTATCGATATCTTCCATATTCAGCGAGATCAGTTCGCTCACCCGGACTCCGGTAGCATACAACAATTCAAGCATGGCTTTATCCCTAAGCCCTAGTGGGTGATTGCAGTCCGGCATACGGAGCAGCAGCTCCGTTTCTTCCACCGTTAGCACAGCCGGCAGACTTTTGTCGAATTTCGGCATTTTAACTGTAATAAGTGGATCTTGATCAATGACCCGCTCTTGGAGAAGATACTGAAAAAAGGCCTTCAACGCCACGGAAATCCTCGTAATCGTTGCCGGGGCCTTGCCCTCTTCCCGAAGCGCGGAGAAATAGAGCAGAATTCCCGCTCTGGTAACTTCCCGTAAATCTTCGGTTTCCTTGTCGTGCAAATAGTCCAGAAACTGGCGTATGTCACGTTTATAGCTTTCCAGTGTCGAGTTGCTTAAATCTTTTTGCCCGGCCAAATATGAAATAAAAGAGGCTGCATATCGTTCTATGTTCAGCGCCTCCTTTCGTAACGTCGAATGATGTCTTACCCGTGGCACTCTATTGTTCAATTCCACACATGATCTCATTTCCCTGCTGCCAAAGTCGCTATTCCCCGTACCAAAAAAACAGGATTAACTGTTCTGCCATCGTTTCCGCTTCATGGCCCTCCGCACTCCCGGCAAGGAACACTTTAACGGCGGATCCGTCCGGTACCCGGTATTTATCCAAGGGATAAACATACGCATCAAGTAATCCCAGACCTTTATATAAAGTATAGGCCAATGCGACAAAAACGAGCAAATATTTCAGAGTTCTCAGCATTCTGCGAACCGAGATAACCATAACTCTCCCTCTTTCTTTACCCATTTTCCTATCATTGCAATAGGAGCCTGGACACTATTTGTAACAGTATATAAAGAGAGCTAGGTGTATATGCAGGTTTTGAAGATCCCTCGAGCACGTTAAAAAAAGCCCCTAACGGTCCGGCCGTTCGGAGCTTGCATTCATGTTATTATGATTTCTTGCCGCCGTTACCCGGCTGATCCCCGTTCTTGTCTTTGCAACGGTAGCAAATGCCTTGAAAATCCAAACGATGATCAAGCACCGTAAAATTGAATTCCTTCTCCAGCCGTTCCTCTAATGGACCCAGCCAGTCTTCACGGATTTCGTCCATCGCCCCGCATTGCACGCAAATCAAGTGATGGTGGTGATGCTTGGTCGTATCGGTACGCAGGTCATATCTGGCAACCCCGTCCCCAAAGTTAATCTTCTCAACCACATGAAGCTCGCTAAGCAGCTCCAGCGTCCGGTATACGGTAGCCAGGCCAATCTCGGGAGCCTTATCCTTTACCAGCATGAATACATCTTCCGCGCTGAGATGGTCATCTTCATTTTCTAGCAGAACTCGAACCGTGGCTTCCCGTTGGGGCGTCAATTTATAACCGTGGGATTGCAGCTGCTGTTTAATTTTATCGATCTTTGCTTCCATGTTCTCCCCCCCAGGATTGCCGCAACTTGCGCTATAAATCACTTCTTTCATTATAGGGGGTCCGAATCAACAAAGTCAAACATTTACTGGAGCCTGCGCCGGATGTAAAGCTGGTCCAAGCCGAAGCTAGGAAAATAAATTTGGCAAAAGAAGTTTCTCTATGAATTACTTCACTGCAAGATTCTTAATCTTGCACATCTTTTCAATAGAATCACTACTATATTTGGCATCCTCTCCCGATTTATGATCTTTATGTAAATGATTTATTTCAAAATAATAGAAGGAGGGATTTGAAGTTTTATGGTATCGCTTACATTGGAATTTAGTCGGTAAAAATGTAAATAAGGGTGGTGATGGAATTTAGTGTTGGAGTTTAAGCTGCAAAGTTATTTTAAATATGAAAGGAGAATAACATCGTGAAAAGCCAAAGAGTCTTTATCGCGTGGGTTTGCATCGTAACTATGCTTGCCGGATCGTTCCTTGTCTCTTTAGGGTCACCCGCTTCTGTTCACGCAGCAGGCGGCCCCAATTTGGCCGCAGGCAAACCGGTGGCTGAATCCGGACATGCCGATGTATATGCTGCGTCCAATGTAACTGACGGTAACTCAGGTACGTACTGGGAGAGCACGAACAATGCCTTTCCGCAATGGGTACAGGTCGATCTTGGCAACACAATCCGAATTGACCAAGTTGTACTTAAACTTCCGGCCGGATGGGAGAGCCGTTCGCAAACCCTGTCCGTACAAGGCAGCACAGACGGAACAAGCTTCACGGATCTTAAGCCAGCGGCCAGCTATACGTTCGATCCAAACAGCGGGAATAAGTCGACTGTCGATTTCCCGGCAACCGACACACGCTACGTGCGGATCAGCGTAACCGCCAATACCGGCTGGCCGGCGGCGCAGCTCTCCGAACTGGAAGTCTACGGAGCTTTGCAAGCCGAGGCATCGGTTATTCCGGGCAAGATCGAAGCGGAAAACTACAGCGGGATGAACGGAATCGAAACCGAGCCTACCGGGGATAGCGGCGGCGGCCTTAATGTGGGATGGATCCACACCGGCGATTGGCTGGACTATAATGTAAACGTGCAAACCGCTGGTATCTACACCGTTGAGTATCGGGTAGCCAGTAACTCAGGCACGGGTGAGATTCAACTCCAAACCGGCGGAACGACGCTAGCTACCACAGCGATCCCGAACACCGGGGGCTGGCAAAATTGGCTAACCGTTACTGCCACCGTGGCGCTTGGTGCCGGGCCGCAAACGCTTCGTATTTATGCCAGTGGATACGATTTCAATATTAACTGGATCAATTTCACACCGGGCGGAACCCCCGCCGATAATCAGCCACCGACGGCTCCATCCAATCTCGCTTACACACAACCAACTTCGGAAACTGTTCAACTCTCCTGGAGCCCGGCTACCGACAATGTCGGCGTTACCGGATATGACATATTCGCAAACAACCAGCTCCGCGTCAGCGTCAACGCTTCTACGCTGACGTATACGGACCAGCAACCTCCAAACGCGACTGTCACCTATTACGTAATCGCCAAAGATGCCGCAGGCAACGCATCCTCTCCAAGCAACTCAGTAACGCGCAACGGGTCGGACAGCGGCACTGAGAAGAACCTTGCTATCGGCAAGCCGATTACCGCCTCTTCCTCCACCTTCACCTTTGTGGCGGCCAATGCCAACGACAACGATACAAGCACTTATTGGGAAGGCAGCGGACATCCAAGCACACTTACCGTAGACCTTGGAGCCAATGCCAATGTGAGTAAGATCGTAATCAAGCTCAATCCCGCCAGCTCATGGTCAACGCGCACACAGAGTATTCAAGTCCTTGGACATGCTCAAAATTCCACGACTTTCAATAATCTGGTCTCCTCTGCTTCATATACATTTAATCCTGCTTCGCAAAATACAGTGACGATTCCCGTCAATGCGACGGCGAGCAGCCTGCAACTCCGGTTTACGGCTAATTCCGGAGCTCCAGCCGGACAAGTCGCCGAATTCCAGATCTTCGGTACACCGGCTCCAAACCCGGATCTAACAGTCAACGGAATCTCCTGGTCCCCTGCTTCTCCGAGTGAAACCGACGGCATTACGCTGCAAGCCACCGTCCAAAATATCGGCACAGCGGCTGCCTCGGCAACGGACGTGAACTTTTATCTGGACGGCTCCTTGGCCGGAACGGCTTCCGTCAGCCCGCTCGCCGCGGGGACATCTACCGTTGTCTCAGCCAACGTCGGACCCCGGAACGCCGGTTCTTATGAAGTGATCGCCAAAGCAGACGAAAGCAACGTCGTCGTCGAGATCGATAACAGTAATAATAATTACACCCATTCCTCCCCGCTCGTAGTCGGTTCGGTTCAAAGCTCCGATTTGATCGGAACAACTTCATGGACGCCGAGTAATCCAAGCGCGGGCAATACCGTTACCTTCACCGTGAACCTCAAAAACCAAGGGAATATCGCTTCCGCCGGCGGAGCCCACAGCATTACAACCGTATTAAAGAACGGAGCGGGCAATACGGTTCAAACTTTTAACGGGGCCTATAACGGGGTTCTGGCTGCGGGAGCGTCCGCCAACGTCACTATGGGCACCTGGACTGCCGTCAACGGCAGCTATACGGTGACAACAACGATCGCGAGCGATGCAAACGAAGCGGCCATCAAGCAAAGTAATAACATCGGCACGGCCAGTTTATATTCCGGTCGAGGTGCAAATATGCCGTTTACCATCCTTGAAGCAGAAGTCTCCTCAAACGGCACGAACGGGACAAAGCTGGCTCCGAACTTTACGCCGGGCGACTTTGCCGGGGAAGCATCCGGGCGTTCAGCCGTTTATTTGGATGCCCCTGGTGAATATGTGGAATTTACGCTCACCTCGCCGGCTAACGCCTTCGTTCTTCGCAACGCCGTCGCGGAAAACACGACCGGAACGATCAGCATTTATGCAGACGGCATCGACAAAGGAAACTTTACCGTCACATCGAAATTCTCCTATCTCTACGCAACCCCCAGCACGCTTGGGGATCTCGGATACAAAAATTCAGGCTCCAAAGCTTACTGGCTCTACGAAGATGCCCAGTTGCTGCTTGACCAGGTCTATCCGGCCGGGACCAAAATCAAAATCCAGAAGGACGCCGGCGATGTCCCATGGATTTATGTGGATATGATCGAAACGGAAAACGTCGCCCCGCCGGCTTCAAATCCGGATCCGGATAAATACGTCCAGGTTTCCGGGACGAAATCCATTGAGCAAGCGCTGAACGAATTCCGGCAAGATCCCGGCAAGAAAGGAATTTTCATTCCGGCCGGCGAATGGACGATTTCGTCAAAAATCTTTTTATACGGTCGAGCCACTGAAATCATTGGCGCGGGTCCTTGGCATACAAAGCTGACAGCCCCTCAGAATCAAACAAACACCGATGTCGGTTTTAATATTAGCTCCGCCGCCAACGGATCTACCATCAAGAACCTGTCCGCTTGGGGCAATTATATCTACAGGGTAGACGGACCCGGCAAATTCATTGACGGGAATGGCATGCAGAACGTTACCATCGATAACGTCTGGGCCGAGCATTTCGTTTGTCTCTATTGGGGAGTGAATTCTTCACATAATACTTTTAAAAACAACCGGATTAAAAATATGTTCGCCGACGGCATCAATATGACCAACGGATCTTCTTACAATATTATCGATAACAACTATGCCCGGGGAACCGGGGACGATTCATTTGCCTTATTTAGTGCGGTCGATGCGGGCGGCTCCTACAATGTCGGCAATAAGTACACCAATCTCACAGCAACCAACGTCAGACGCGCGGCCGCATTTGCCGTCTATGGCGGCCAAGATAACCTGTTCCAAAACTTGTACGGCGCGGACACGCTGACTTACCCCGGCGTTACCATCAGCAGCTTGAGCTTCGGTTATAATACGTTAGGGTTTGGAGCGCTGGATACCGTCATCGACGGAGTGACTTTAGACCGTACCGGCGGTGATTTCTGGACCAGCAACGGTGCCGATGACAAAATAAACGATTACCAAAACTTCGGAGCCATCTGGTTCCATGGCGGCGACAGAGACCTTAAGAACATCCTGGTGAAAAATGTGGACATCAACAATCCGGTATATTTCGGGCTGATGTTCCAGTCCAAGTCTCCGGAAAACCTCCCGATGCAAAATATCCGCCTGGAGAATATCACGATCAATAACCCGACCCGCTATGGCATCAAACTGGTAGCCAAGGCGGAAGACGGGCAAGGACCGGCGGTAGGGTCAGCGAGCTTCACCAATGTAAAAATCAATAATCCGGGGATTACGGCGATTTACGGTGAAAACAAGAGCCCTAATTTCAACGTAATCAGAGTGTCAGGGAATAACTGGTGATTTATTAATTTGACTCTGTTAAAGTTTAATGTTGATATTACTTATAAAAATGGAAGTTCCCAATTTGCGGGACTTCCATTTCTATAATATTTGCTTGTTAAACTAACGAACCCTTTTAGTTTAAGTGTAATTGTTCACAACTTATTAACTAAATAGTTATATCTATTTTTTTTCAATCGCCATTCGCAAGTTCGAGATAACTCCAATAAGCAATACTAACGAACAAACCATTTTTTCAAAAGGTGTTCCAAACAATTGTTGTATAAATCCAAAAGACCAAAGTACAACAAAAAACCAACATATAACGGTTATTTCTCTTTTGTATTTATATAATTTAATTCTACCAACAATCAACGTAAAAACTACACCTATAATAGATATAACCATATTTATAACAGATATTGGTAGCTGTTCAGCGAATGATTCAGACCTTCCACCATTAACCCATGTGAATGGAATACTTTTGCTTATAATAAGAAAGTGGATTAAGATAGTCAAAGAGTAAAAAACAATTCCCATAAATACAGCAGTTTTCAAATTAATTTTCCTCAGTTTTTCTAAAATAAAATCACCTCATTTTCTTCCCGTTTCAATTTTATTAATCCAGTAATATACTATTCCTTATTTCTCTTACCGTCTGACAGGTAACTGAAAGTAAGATTTTGAAGAGTTATCAAAAATGTACTGAAGTCCCTTCCGCCAAACCGGCGGAAGGGACTTTCTTATGTGCGGCGCATATAAGCGCGTACTGTCAGCGGTGCAAAGACGACTACGATGGCTGCTGCGCTTACGATAGAAAGGATGAACTCGGTGCCGATTATACCGGTATTGGCCAGTTCACGGACAGCGCTGACAAGATGCGAGATTGGATTGATCTGCACGAACCACTGCAGCCAATTCGGCATGGTTTCCACAGGTACGAAAGCGTTGGAAAGAAACGTGAGCGGGAACAGGACCATCATGGAAATCCCCTGCACGCTTGCAGCCGTACGAGCGATGACGCCGAAGAAGGCAAAAATCCAACTGACTGCCCATGCACAAACAATAACTAGTAAAGCGGCGATAACGATGAATCCAAAACCGCCCTCGGGACTGTAACCCATGAGATACCCCATAACAAAGGTAAGAACAGTGGCAATCGCATAGCGAATTGTATCCGCGAGTAAGGCCCCCGCCAATGGCGCTATACGGGCGATCG
The DNA here is from genome assembly GCF_038009185.1 of Paenibacillus sp. FSL R5-0407. NCBI lineage: Bacteria > Bacillati > Bacillota > Bacilli > Caryophanales > Paenibacillaceae > Paenibacillus > Paenibacillus sp. FSL R5-0407. The sequence goes on from NZ_JBBPAX010000001.1 coordinate 1,526,891, forward strand.
GCAGCGATTTGAACCGGTCGAACACGCCTTTGTCCATATCCTCGCGAAGCTGAACGCCTGTGACGATGGAAGTGCTAATGACCGTCTGCACCAGAATCCCCGGGATGATAATCGGCAAGTAACTTTGTACATCTCCTGAGATGGCGCCGCCAAATATATACGTAAACATTAGAGTAAAAAGAATGGGCTGAAGCGTCACGTCAAACAACTGCTCGGGTGTGCGGCGGATCTTCAAGAGCCCCCGATAGGCCATCGTCAACGAATTACGAAGCGCCTGACCGAAACTTGAGTGATTTTTTAATGGACGCCCGGTATTTTTCATGATTGATGCTTGTTTCATACTCTTACTTCCTCCGCCCTTTTCGATGATTCTGAAGTTTGTGGACCGATGTTATTCTCGTTTCCACCTTGTCCCGTGATCGTCAGAAATACTTCGTCCAAGGTCGGCTTTTGCACACTGATTTCGGTTAGCCGTATTCCACGGTTACGAAGAGCTACCAGCAGGTCGGTCACTTGATCGGGATCCGTCAAAGGCGACGTAATCTTGCCGGCTTCCGCCGTTACACTGGCTCGAACATCAAGCACCTGTTCAACAATTTCACGGGCATAGGCGATATCCTGTTCTTGATCGACACGTAAATGCAACGCCGAGGTGCCGACGGATGCTTTCAAATCATCGACCGTCCCCTCCGCCACGACCTGTCCCCGATCGATCACCGCGATGCGGTCTGCCAATTGGTCCGCTTCATCAAGGTATTGCGTGGTCAGAAGCACGGTCGATCCGGTGTCCACCAAACGGCGGATCGTATCCCACATTTGCGAACGCGTTCGCGGATCCAGCCCGGTCGTCGGTTCGTCCAGGAATATGAGCGGAGGCTGCGCAATGAGACTGGCGGCCAAATCCAGCCGACGTCGCATGCCTCCTGAGAAATGCTTCAGCGGACGTTTCGCCGCTTCGGTCAGACCGAATTCCTCCAGCAGATCACTTGCCTTGCGCCGGGCTTCCGCACTCCCCAGTCCGAGTAATCGTGAGAAAATAATCAGGTTCTCGGTGGCGCTTAACGACTCGTCGACCGAAGCGTATTGACCCGTTACCCCGATCAGCTGCCGTACGATATGCGACTCCTTTACGACATCGTGTCCGAAGATACGCGCCTCCCCGGCATCCGGCCGCAGCAATGTCGCTAACATGCGAATCGTCGTTGTTTTACCCGCACCATTCGGACCTAGCACACCGTAAATCGAACCGGCGCGAACGTTCAAGTCCACGCCGTCCACAGCGCGATTGTCATCGAACAGTTTTACAAGTCCCCGGGCTTCGACGGCCCACTCGTCGTTATGTTTTTTGTTCATTCCCACATCTCCAATCACTGTTTATGCTTGAAACAATAACCCGCAAATATAAACTGAATTTAAACAGGTTCGTGTTTGTATGTCTGAATTATATGGCTTCTTAGCCAGCCCCTAAAACCTTCTTGAGGCTGGATTCGGATCGGTCTGCAGACGGAAAACGTCGGCTTGTTTCGTTGAGAATCTTTGGAAAAACATGCGAATAGCATCAAATAAATAAGGAAGGCTGCCGAGATTATCTCGACAGCCTGTAAGTGACACCTCATCCACTCTATAGTCAATTTTCATAAACACAAAAACCCTCCTGAAAATTGCTAAACAATGATAATGTGTTGATGTATGTAGTTTATCGAGGAGGGGTTAGAATGCTGAAAAAAGGTTTTATGCCTTTATTCCTGTTTTTGCATTTTGGATTACATAGAAAAGACGAAGGGAAATGATCTAACAGTGAATTACAGACTAGCCACTTCCAATGACTATGAAGATATATTAAAACTGTGGGAAAAGTCAGTGTTTGCCACTCATGATTTTGTTAAATTTGAGGATTTGCAAGATATAAAAGAAGAAATCCCTTCGTATTTACCTCATCTTGACGTGCTGATTTGGTATATCGATGATTTAACCATTGGATTTTCATCCATTAACAACCATCATCTTGAAATGTTATTTTTGGATCCTGATGAAATTGGAAAAGGATATGGAACCCAAATTCTAAGAAAACTTATCAATGACTTCAAAGTAGAAACTGTTGATGTAAATAAGGACAATGAGCAAGCAAAAAGATTTTATCTTAAACATGGATTTATTGTTGTAAGCGAAGATGAAACTGATAGTTCGGGCCGGCCGTATCCTATTCTTCATCTTAAAGTTGAATGAAAAAAATGCTTCTGAAAGTGAAAGTTCACTCCGGAAGCATTCTTGATTCTGAGTATTCGCCGCAAATGTGATTTTTCTTATTTTAAAGGAGTAGTCAAGTCCTGATATACCAGCACTTACAATGCACTCTGCCCGATCATCGGTGTAACCCACGCCATCATCGTTGGGGTAACCCAGGTTTCAAAAGAAGAAACCGCCATAAGCACCGCCGCCATGGCCAGCGTCAGACCGGTATAAGACAGGAACGGACGTGAGACGTTTCCGTTACGGTGGAGCAGCACCCTGCTGCGGATGATCCCCAGAGAAAAGCTCACGGCGGCCACACTGCTGATCAGCAGGGCCGGAATAACGATCAGATTATGCGGAGCGACGGAGACCAGCGCGAACAGCAGCCCTTTCCATGTATATTGGCCGACCAGGCATCCTACGGTAAAACCAATCAACACGCCTTTCAGAAAATCCAGGATCAGAATGCCCGGCAGACCGATCACGGAAAGCCCGAGCAGCCAGATCAAACCGAGCCATTTCAAGTGCAAACCGGCTACTTCCCAGTAGGTTTGAGGCATAAAGCCTTCTCCCCCTTCGTTCACCGATACGAAAAAGTTGCCTAAATAACGGGATAAATCCTGCTGCTGCTCCAACGTCAGCGCATTTACCATCAACGCTCCAAATACGACTCCCATTAAAAATAGTACGCCGACAAATATATAGAGCGGTGTTTGATCCTTTAGAGTGTGGCGGATAGGTTGAAGCATACGGTAGGCCCCCTGTCTTGTTCACGATTAAGCTTATACTAATCTATGAACAAGCCTTATTCCGTATGCTATATTTCCGTCACTTCTGCGTTTTGGAGACTTTGCCGTAAATTCCGCCGCCGCCCGATTCAAGCTGAAGCTTACCGGAGCGTGCCGCAGTGATTTTACCGGCCAATTCCTCACCGACAACTCCGGCAAGAGCGGTCTCAGGTACCTGGTGCAAAATGTTCATCTCCGTGCCAAAAGACTTCAGCAAGAGCTCCAGCTTGGCCGGGCCCAATCCGGGGATGAACTCAAGCGGCACCTGGTAATGGTATGCCGGACGATGGCTCGGCACTTCCGGCGCAGAGCGGTCTGCGATCGAGATGATCCGGTCCAGCACGCCTCGGACGAGCTTCGGACTTCCGCAATAAGGGCAGCGCTCGACGGCCGTTTCCGATTCGTCAATAATGTAGCTGCAGCCCCCGCAATAAGTTCTATGGTATTTCCCCAGCCGGGGATTCAGTCCATAATTTCCGGCAACCTTTCTGCCCTCGACGCCTTTCAGCGCCTTTTCGAATTCCCTGTAGTTCGGCTCCCGCAGGATCAGCTCGTTGTATTCCCGCCCGATTTTACCAAGCGAATGGGCATCCGAATTGGTCAGAATCGTATAGTTGTCCAGTTCGCTGATCCATCCCGCCATCTCGTGGTCTGCACTAAGACCAAGTTCAACGGCGCTGATCAGATCCGGGTCAAGCACATGGTCCAACCGGGGAGCACAGCTGCCATAAATACTCCGATGCGGCGTGAAAATATGCGCCGGAATCACCATACCGCCTCTGGCATATACCTCTTCCTGCAAAACCTTGGCCGGAGCGTATACCCGCTGGGAGCTGAGCGTAATATTTTTCATTCTTTTCTCCAGCCAGCCGGTAAAGGAAGTCATTGTCGCAAGGTCCGGGAAAAACACCAGCAAATGGGCCGGCCCCATGCCGGGCTCGCGAATTTCCAACTCACTGCCGAGCAAAATGGTAGTTCCTTTGTAAGCAATTCCGCCCTCTTGCAATTCCTCCATTTCTCCGGTTTGCAGGCTCAACCTAATATCCTCCTGAACCCCTGGTGAGTGGCAATCGATAATTCCGACCAGATTGATTCCCTTACGATCCGCCGCCTCCTTTGCGATATTCGCAAACGTCAAATCCCGGCTTCCGCTTATTTTGACCGGCGCCCCTTGCCCGGTTCTTCCGATATGAATATGCAGGTCCGCGAAAAAGGACGACAGTTCGCTATTCATCATCGTCATTTCCGTCCTTGACCCGATGTTTGTGCTAGCTGAAGCTGCCAGATATATGCCGCCAAAATCGTTTTGGCATCGGCGATCCGGCCTTCTGATATATACTGCTGCACCTCATCGAACGAGGCTTCGATAACCTCCAGAAACTCGTCCTCATCCGGCGTCATTTCTCCTGCCGTCAAATCCTCAGCCACATACAAATGTATGATCTCATCCGCGAAACCCGGAGAGGTATAAAAAGAATGCAATTTCGTAAGTTTACCGCACCGGTATCCGGTCTCTTCCTGCAATTCCCTTCTAGCCGCTTCCATCGGATCTTCATCTTTCTCCAGCTTGCCCGCCGGAATCTCCAATTCGCAGCGAGCCATCGCCTGCCGATACTGATCCACAAGCAGTAACCGTCCATCCTTCACCGCCAGAACGGCCACGGCGCCCGGATGGCGAATGATTTCGCGCTTCGCCTTTGTTCCGTCAGGCAATTCTACCGTATCGATTTGCAAAGAAATCACTTTACCACTGAATACCGGCTCGGTGGAGATTGTTTTTTCCTGCAATTTCTCGTTTGTCATTTCAAATCATCCTCCCTGTCATAACTTGTCCGTTTCGAACATATGGTGTTATTATACCAAACCTGCAGAAAAGGAGCAGTTCCATGAAAAGTCATTTTTCAAGCAATGTGATGACCGCAAGAGGCAAAGCCTGGCAAGTTCGAATTCTTCTGTCCCAATGGAAAAAAGAAGCCGGCGGAAGCACTAAAGTCAAAGACTTCATTCAACTGCATAGCTCCGGCTTAAAATAAATCGACTTGAATCGACAATATTAGTGTTCAAATGACAAATAGATGGTTAATGGTTAAAGGGGTGAATTTGAAATCTATGTTGAAAGACGAAGAAACACATCATTCGGTTTCCGTTTCGCTTGGTGACGATATATCTTTTCTAAATTTGGAACGTCTCATCCGTTGCGGAGAGCATAAACAAGCCTTAGATACAATTCTGGAATGGAAAAACAACGATCGGCCATTCTCCGAAGAATTTGCTGAATCATTGGAGCAGCTTTCGCTTCTGGCCCGTTTATGCCTGGGAGACGTCACCGTCCAGTCTTTGACTCATTCCGGAGCCAACACCTACGAATTCATCTCCTCCCTCATTCAGCGTTCCGTCCAGTTGGGTCTGTTGGATCTTGCAGACGAATTAACCGGAGGTAACGATACATATCATCTTTGCGAATCAATTATCTCACTATATACTGAAGGTTACGTAGAACGCGCTAAGTCCAAATTAATGCAACTGAATGCTGCGTTGTTGACGGAGGCACAACCTCCCTTTACACGCCCCGCCTATATTTTTGGCGAAATACTGCATGACGAAGGTCGATTTGAGGAAGCTGCCGTCATTTTTGAACGAATTGCTCAACAATTCCCGGATATGGCAAAAGCACGTTTTGCAGCAAGCTCCTGCTATTTACATACGACGATGAACCGACTGATGGGACGCATTGAACTTTATCGCCCCGGAGAAGAAGAACAGCTCAGGATTGAGAAGTATTTGAACGATATTTCCGAAGCCCTGAACATTGTTCAACGTACGAATTGGCATACAAGCTGGAGCCCCGCTCAAAGCCGGAACCTCCCTCCTCAGCCGTCTAAAGTTATTCATTAGCGAAATACAATAGGTTAAATCATAACAGCCGCCAATCAGCGAATAGCTAACTGGCGGCTGTTTGTAACTTAAATGAAGCGATTCATTAATTGACTTTCAGGGACTGAGCGACAATTTCCAAAGCATATTCAGCCACTTTTACAATGTCGGCAGCTTTGATCCGCTCTTCGGTGGTGTGGATATTTTCGTATCCGACCGCCAGGTTGACGGTTGGAATGCCGAAACCGTTAAATACATTGGCATCGCTGCCGCCGCCTGAAATGAAAGTGCTGCCTGACAGCCCAAGCTGAACGGCCGCTTTTTTCGCCAGAACGACTACATCGTCGTCATCGTTAAAGTGGAATGCCGGATAGGCAAGATCACTGCTGAATTCAAATTTCGTTCCATACTCCCGGCAGACCGCTTCAACCGCTTCCTTCATGCTCTCGATCTGCTTGTTGATTTTCTCAAGCGAGGTGCTCCGGGCTTCCGCATACAGTTTAACGTAATCCGGAACGATATTCGTCTCGCCCCCGCCTTCGAATTTTCCAATATTCGCGGTTGTCGTCTCATCGATCCGCCCCAAATTCATTCTGGCAATCGCTTTGCCCGCAACTTGGATCGCGCTGATGCCATCCTCCGGATTTACGCCGGCATGCGCCGATTTGCCGTAAATCTCAATATCGATTTGTGCGCGGGTTGGCGCCCCAATGCAGATGGACCCCACTTCCCCGTTGGAATCGATCGCGAAGCCGTACTTCGCATCCAGCTGGCCGGCATCCATCGCTCTGGACCCGGTAAGCGCTGACTCTTCGCCTACTGTAATGACGAATTGAATTTGTCCATGCGGCAGATTGTTCTCCCGCAGCACCTGAATGACTTCAAGTAACGCTGCAACTCCCGCCTTATCGTCCGACCCGAGAATTGTCGTGCCGTCGCTGCGGATCCATCCGTCTTCGCCAACGATGGGTTTGATTCCGTTTCCTGGTGCTACCGTGTCCATATGGCAGGTGAACAAAAAGGGAGCTGCGGAAGATCCCGTTTCTCCGCTAGCTTTCAATGTTGCGATCAGGTTCCCTGCCGCGTGACCGGTCCGGGATGCGGAGTCATCCTCTACAACTTCAAGTCCAAGCTCCGTGAACTTGGCTTTCAGCATGTCCGCAATTTGACGCTCATGTTTGGTTTCGCTATCGATTTGCACCAGTTCCAGAAACTGGGCAATCACTCTGTCCTTGTTGATCACTGGACTTTCCTCACTTTCATTTTTACGATAAAATAAGATAGACTGTTCAAAATCAATCCAAGAAGGAGTTATATACATTATGCAAAGAAAGTGGCTTAAAGTCGTTGTATATTTAATGCTGTTCGCGATGGTAGCTTCTACACTACTTGCTTTATTGGAACCTATTTTCCTTCGCTAAACCAGGTTTAAAGATCCGGAATAGCCAAACAGGTCATTAAAATAAGGGACAATCCCCTCTGCGGCCTGCTCTACCGTGAAATTACGTCCGGTAACATCCTCCAAGGAAGTAACGCCGTATTCCTGAATGCCACACGGGATTATTCCCCGAAACCCTTCTTCCTGAATCCCCTGCTTGACATTAAAGGCAAAGCCATGACTCGTTATAAACCCTTTGCGGTGGCGGCATTTATTGAATTTCACGCCGATAGCGCAAATTTTTTCGTCCCCGACCCAGACGCCGGTATATTCCGGCTTTCTTGATCCTTTAATTCCGTATGCTCCCAAGTAATCAATGATAACCTGTTCCAGGTCCCGCAAGTACCCGTGCAGGTCAAGCCCTTTACTGCTGTCGAGCCACAGTAACGGATAACCGACAAGTTGACCGGGACCGTGGTATGTAATATCCCCGCCCCGGTCGATTTCAAACAGGGAAATGCCCCGTTCGCGAAGCTGGTCGGGCCCAAGGAGCAAATGCTCGGGATGCCGCTGCGAGCCGATCGTATAGGTCGGCGGATGCTGAAGAAGCAGCAGGTGTTCCCCCTGCTGCTGTTCATCCATCGCTTTTACAATTTGCTTTTGCTTGTCCCAAGCTTCCCCGTATTCCATTTCTCCGATATATGAGATGCTAATGGATTTCGTCATGCTGATTTTGTCCTCCAAATCAATAGACTTGAGTGTCCAGGGAGTAGCTCTCCATATTATCTTTAACCCGCTGCATAAACCGTCCGCAAATGACGCCGTCCAGAATCCGGTGATCCAGCGACAGGCACAAGTTGGCCATCGAGCGCACCGCGATCATATCGTTGATGACGACCGGCTTCTTCACAATGGATTCAAAAGTCAGAATCGCAGCTTGCGGGTAATTGATGATCGGCTGGGTCAAAATAGATCCGAAAGATCCGGTATTGTTCACGGTAAAGGTACCGCCTTGCATATCGTCCAGCTTCAGCTTACCGGCACGCACCTTGGTGGCAAGCTCATCGATTTCACGAGCCAGACCTGCGATGTTCTTCTGATCCGCTTTCTTGATAACCGGCGTCAGCACGGAATCTTCCGTACCTACAGCCAGAGAAATATTAATGTCCCGCTTCACGATAATTTTGTCAACGGCCCAGACCGAATTCATGATCGGATAATCTTTGATGGCGCTGACTACCGCTTTAAGCAAAAAGGCGAGGTAGGTCAGGTTGACGCCTTCCTTTTTCTTGAACTCGTCTTTGATTTTGTTCCGCAGTTGGACCAGATTGGTCACGTCGACCTCGATCATCATCCAGCCATGAGGAATTTCCGAGACGCTTTGGCGCATCCGGGTTGCGATCGTATTGCGGATCGGGGTTACGTCGATAAAATACTCCGAGCGGTCCCCACCCTCTACCTCGATCGTCGGAATCCGCGGCGTTTCGGTCAAATGCAGACCGGAATGGCGGACAGGCTCGAAGGCTGCGCGGCTCAAGTCTGCGGAAATGCCGCCGGGATTGGACGTCGGTACAGCCGATTGCTGTGCTTGAGGCTGTTGAGCGGAAACGGATTGCACTTGCTGCGTCGGCGCTTGAGCCACTGGGGCCGAAGATCCGGCTCCGCCGTTCTCGAGATAATTCAATACGTCTTTCCGTGTAATGCGGCCGCCCAAACCGGTTCCCGGTACGTTGCGCAAATCAATGTTATGCTCCGCGGCCATCGTTTGTACGGCCGGAGAGTAACGACTCCGTTGCGACTGATCCGCGGATGCCGAAGCAGTTGACGCAGCAGCCGGGGTTCCGGCCGATGTCTGAGAATGGCCTCCTGCAGCAGTTGCAGGAGCGGAGTCTGCAGACTCCGTTTCAATCCGGCAAATGACCGTGCCGACCGAAATCTCCTGGCCTTCCTCCGCAAGCAATTCGCCCATGATACCGTCCAGCGTGGACGGAATCTCGGCATTAACTTTATCCGTGATGACTTCACAGATCGGTTCATATTGTTCTACTCTGTCGCCCGGCTTCTTCAACCATTTGCCGATTGTAGCCGATACGAGCGATTCCGCAAGCTGCGGCATAAGGACATCGGTTAATTGTTTATTGGATGACATATTTACTCACTCCCATTTGTTAAAAAAGCGCCAATTGCGTCATAGCTTCTTTAACTTTATCCTTGCTCAGCATAAAGAATTTTTCCATCGGCGGACTGATCGGCATCGCCGGTACGTCCGGACCGCAAAGTCTTTGGATCGGCGCATCCAGCTCGAACAGGCACTCTTCGGAGATGATCGCCGCCACTTCGGCGCCGACGCCGCCCGTTTTATTGTCCTCATGAACAATAAGTACCTTGCCAGTCTTGCGAGCGGCTGCAATAATCGCTTCGCGGTCGAGCGGCTGGATCGTGCGAAGATCCAGAATGTGAGCGCTGATGCCTTGCTCGGCTTCCAGCTCAGCTGCTGCCTGCATCGCAAAGTGCAAAGGCAAACTATAGCCGATTACCGTGATATCCGTACCTTCGCGCAATACATTCGCTTTACCGATCGGCACGATGTAGTCGTCTTCCGGTACGTCTTCCTTAATCAGCTTGTAGCACTTTTTATTCTCAAAGAACAGGACCGGATCCGGATCTCGGACAGCCGCTTTAAGTAATCCTTTGGCATCATAGGCCGAATAAGGAGCGACGATCTTCAATCCCGGTGTCCCGAAAAAGATCGACTCCGGACACTGGGAGTGGTACAACCCGCCGAAAATCCCGCCGCCGATCGGTGCGCGGACCACGACAGGGCAGTTCCAATCGTTATTGGAGCGATAACGGATTTTGGCCGCTTCGCTGATAATCTGATTTGTAGCCGGAAGCATGAAATCGGAGTACTGCATTTCGGCAATCGGCTTCATACCGTACATCGCGGCACCGATCGCCACGCCGGCAATGGCCGATTCCGCAAGCGGAGTATCCATCACGCGCAGTTCACCGAACTGTTCCTGCAACCCTTTGGTGGTCGTAAATACGCCGCCTTTTACACCGACGTCTTCCCCAAGTACAAATACGTTCTCGTCCCGCTCCATTTCTTCCTTCATTGCGAGACGGATCGCATCGATATATTCCATAACCGGCATGATTAAACCTCCCCTTCGCTGGCATACACATGCAGGAGCGTATCTTCCGGTTTCGGGAACGGAGCCGACTCGGCCGATTCGATCGCATCTTTAAGCTGTTGGGAAATTTCCCTGCTCAGCGCCTCATCCTGTTCTTCACTCCACAAGCCATGTTCAATCAAATACTGTCTCATCTTCGGAATCCCGTCTTTTCTCCAGTTCTCATCGACTTCTTCCTTCGTCCGGTAAGCCAGATCGTTATCGGAAGTAGAGTGAGGTGAAAGCCGGTACATCATCGCTTCGATCAAGGTAGGCCCTTCGCCGCGGACAGCACGTTCACGAGCCTCTTTAACGACTCTGTACACTTCGAGCGCATCGTTGCCGTCGACGCGGATTCCCGGGAATCCATAACCTAGCGCCCGGTCGGACACTTTACCGCCGAGCTGCTTCTTGATCGGTACGGAAATCGCGTATTGGTTGTTTTCACACATGAAAATGACCGGCAGCTTCTGTACCCCGGCAAAATTCAAGCCTTCGTGGAAATCCCCTTGATTGCTGGAGCCTTCCCCAAAGGTTACATAAGATACGATGTCTTTCTTCTGCATTTTGGCAGCCAATGCTATCCCCACCGCATGCGGTACTTGCGTTGTTACCGGACTGGACCCGGTTACGATACGAAGCCGCTTGGAACCGAAATGGCCCGGCATCTGACGGCCGCCGCTATTCGGATCATCCGCCTTGGCAAATGCCGACAGCATCAATTCCTTTAGACTCATGCCGACAGTAAGCACAAAGCCGTAATCGCGGTAATATGGCAAAAAATAGTCCCGTTCGCGGTCAAGCGCAAACGCCGCAGCGACCTGCGCCGTTTCCTGTCCGATACCGGAGACGTGAAAATTGATCTTGCCCGCCCGCTGCAGCAGCAAATTCCGTTCATCGAATTTCCGCGCGAGCAGCATATATTTGTACATGTCGACCACTTCGGCATCCGACAATCCGAGCTGCTCATGTTTTGGCTGAGTTTTAATTGAACTTTTTGCATTCATGGGAGTTACCTCCTTTAATTGGCACCCTCGCCTGATTTTAATCTCATCTTAAAACCTGGTACTAAGACTTGGGTTAACCTTATTATAATCCCTTTCGGCCTAAAAAGAAAATATAATAGTTCCATCAAAGGGATAATGAGCGTCCTTCCACGGCGAGCGCCGCTTCTCCGATAATTTCGGAAAGCGAAGGATGGGCAAATCCCGCTTGTCCGATTTCCCAAGGCGTCGCATCCAGCAATTGTGCCAGAGCTGCCTGTGCGATCAATTCGGTTGCATGTGCACCGATGATTTGAACGCCGACAAGATCATTGGTGACGGCATCGGCCACGATTTTTACGAAGCCTTCGCGCTCTCCCTGCACCAGCGCTTTACCGATAGCTGAAAAAGGTACTTTGGCGGTTTTCACTTCCCGGCCTTGCTGCTTGGCTTCCTTCTCGGTGATTCCTACAGATGCAACTTCCGGACGCGTATACACGCAGCGCGGTACCTGGGACGCCTCGTAGGCGTGGGATGCCTCGCCAACCAAGTGGTTCACGGCGACCAGACCTTCGTGACTGGCCGCATGCGCAAGCTGCAGCCCGCCGATGCAATCGCCGATCGCGTAAATATGCGGCTCCGTCGTCTGCATATGCTCGTTGACACGGATGAAGCCTTGCTGCAGGCCGATATCGGTGTTTTCGAGTCCGATATTTTCCACGTTGGCCTGCCGGCCTACCGACACCAGCAGCTTGTCCCCTTGCAGGATAGTCACATCATCCCCGCGCTGCGCGGAAATATGTACGAGGCCGTCCTTCACTTCGTACGAATCAGTCAATACTTTAACTCCGGTCATCACCGTAACTCCGCGCTTTTGCAGCTGTTTCTGCAGCTCGCGTGCCACCTCTTCGTCCTCGGCCGGGAGCAGTTGATCCGCCGCTTCAACGACCGTGACCTGAACGCCAAAATCATTAAGCAGGGATGCCCATTCTACGCCGATGACTCCTCCGCCGACAATCAACATCGATTCCGGAAGCTCCTCCATGGACAAAGCTTCATCGCTGCTAAGGATATGCTTGCCGTCCGGGATCAAGCCGGGAAGGAAACGAGGCCGGGAACCTGTGGCAATGATCAGATTGGCCGGAACTACGGTCTCCATTTCGCCGTCACTCAGTTCAACCGCCACGGCTCCGCTCTTGGGCGAGAAGATCGAAGGTCCGATAACCCGGCCTTTCCCTTGGAGAACCTGGATTTTATTTTTACGCATCAAATATTGAACGCCTTTATGTAGCTGATCGACGATTCCCTGTTTTCTCTCCTGCACTTTCGGGAATACCAGAGTAACGCCGCTCGTCTCAATTCCGAAACTGGCGCTATCTTTCATCTGGGCATAAAGCTCCGCGCTTCTAAGCAGCGCCTTGCTTGGAATACAGCCTCGGTGCAGGCAGGTTCCGCCAAGCTTGTCCTGTTCTATAATCACGACTTCCTTGCCAAGCTGGGCCGCGCGGATCGCCGCGATATAACCTCCGGTTCCGCCGCCGAGTACCGCCACATCGCATGAAATAGTCATAATTTACACTCCACCATTCTTATTGAATAATAATCTTTTACCATTGTACCTTGTTTTTAGCCTAATACAAATAAGCTCCTAAATGGACAGAATTTAAAGAAAACGGTATGATAATAAAAATAAGTTTTGACGAAAGGAAGTAGCCTGATCCGATGAAACTGATGATCTCCAGGTTTATCGCCGTCATCATTTTGGTCATCCCCGGCATCGCCGCCATGACCGGCTTTTTAAAGATGAAGGACGCTTTGTTTATATATATGTCCGATCATGGAGACGATACTCTCTCCGCCGTTACGTTCGACTGGTTGAACTTTACGGTCGGCCTGCTGCTGTTTGCAGTCGGTATCGGATTTCTTGGAGGCTGGATTTTCTTCAGGGACCGCAAGCGGAATTATGTCGGACCTAGAAAAAAAGCCCGCAAGCAGGCTGCAGAAACACGGCCCTGAATTGCCGGTTGAATGAATCTTAAGTCTAGCTGAACGAGCCGTAAGGAGTGGGACATGCTATCTTTTGTACTGACATTAAAACGCCTGCTCAGCGGCCTGCGTCATTCGTTCAAGAAGCATCATTTTCAAGTGCTGATCTTCCTGATCGCAGCCACTTTGTTATCGGGTACCTTATTCTATGTTAAAGCGGAACATCTACCTTGGCTCGACGCCCTTTATTTCTGTGTAGTTACCCTGACTACAGTCGGCCATCCCGAATTTGTCCCTCAAACCTCGCTTGGAAAAGTATTCACGATGGTTTACGTGTTCGCAGGTATCGGTCTTACCTTTGGCACGATCTTCGAAATTGCGGCCGGGATTATGTTCCCGCGAACGGGAGGTCAACGCGGCCTTCGAACGAAAGACGACCCAACTGAACAGGAACCGGACAAATCCTGCAATTAAAAAATCTTTCCCGCGCAATTTCGTGGGAAAGATTTTTTTTAGATGTCAGAATGTATAAACTTCGTAGCATTAACTGCCTGATATCGCAAGAAAAACTTCCGCTAAACGCGGTCTGGCTTCCGTGAAAGTACATCGATAGACGTTTTTCTTATGATGGTTTCGCCTTATTCATACAAGGCGTCTCTCAGCTTGCTGGACATTCTCGGGCTGCTCCCTGCGGAAAGCCGGAGAATTGTTTTACGCAGCCTGACATTCTCCGCATTCAGGCTTTGCGTCTTTTCAATAAGCTCCTTAATCAGGTCCTGCTCTTCTTTGTTTAAAGCGGGATGCTGCAATAACTCCAGATGGGGACCCAAGTTCAAATCGTTGTTGTCCGGCATCTTATCCCCTCCTCAATCTCTGGCTCAAAACATGTTCATTGTACCACGTACAATTGTTTATATAAACCACAGATAACGGGGCGTATTGCGGACATACCGGTTGTAAGTTTCTCCAAAGGTTTGCTTCAAATGTCTTTCTTCCTGAATGATCAGCAGATGGAAGAAGAACAAATTGCAGACACCGACTATAAGCGCGAGCAGGTTTGGGTACATCATCATGAAGCCGATAAACATCAGGTCGAAGCCGGTAAAAGCCGGGTTTCTGCTATAACGGTATATACCGTTCGTTACTAGTGACGTTTCGGTGGATTTATCGATGCCAACACGCCAGGATGTTTTCATATACAGCATCGCCGCGATAAACACGCTCAAACCGATACCGGCTACGATAACCCCCATCCATCCGACAGGACGGGCAAATGAGATGGAACGATAATTCCCAATCCCCAAGCTGTTCAAGAACCATAGGATAGCCCAACAAAACGAAGATATTTTGACGGCCGTTTCAACGATCACAGTAGCAGGCGGCTTGTTTCCTTTGCCCAATACATTGGCGGAAATCTCATTTTTTCTGGATAACAGAACGAGTTTCATGAAGTAACTTATAACGAAAGTAAAAAATAGAATTAGACTGATCACGTCTTTGATATTCATTTCCTTCATCTCCTACACCAGCAGTGGTGAATGGCGAATCAACGGAGTTTCAATTTGAACCGTGGCGTGAGTAATCCGATATTGCTCCTCCAACATCGATAACGCCTCCTGCAATATCCTTTGCTGATCCTCTTGCTCACCGATCACTAAATGGCAGCTAAGAGAATCCATACCCGAAGTAATCGACCAAATATGCAAATCGTGAACCTCTTGGACACCCATAATACGCTCCAAATCTACCTTGACCTTGTTCTGGTCGATGGATGCCGGCACTCCTTCCATCAGCACGTGCAGCGACTGGGCTATAACGCCCCATGCCCCTTTAAGAATCAACAATGCGACAAGAACACTTATGATCGGATCAAAAATATACCAGCCGAAGGCCCACATTACGATACCGCCCAAGATAGCCCCCACAGATCCCAGCGCATCACCCAGGACGTGCAAATAAGCGCTCCTGTAGTTGATATTTCCTTTAACATCGCCTTTCTTAAGCAGCGCCCAGGCACTTGCCAGATTTGCAGCCAAACCGATAAAGGCAATCAGCATCATCGGCCCGGTGGACACAGTCGGCGGATCGAAAAATCTGCCGTAGGCTTCCCTGATGATAAAACCGGCGATGACGAACAAGGTAATCCCGTTTAGCAGAGCGGCGAGAATCTCGGTTCTGTAATAACCGAAGCTTCTCCGGGAAGATGCCGGGCGTGCGGCAAACCAGATCGCAATAAGACTTAACACCAGAGAACTGGCATCGCTGAGCATATGACCTGAGTCGGAGAGCAAGGCCAAGCTGTTGGTAATCAACCCTCCAAAAAACTCAAGAACAGCTATCGAGGCCGTAATTAGCAGTGCAATGAGAATGCCTTTCTTGTTGCCCGATCTTGCTGAATGATGATCTCCGTGATGATGCCCATGAGCATGGCTGTGAGAATGACCATGGGAATGGTTATGATGGCCATGATTGTGATCATGATTTTTATGATTATGCATGTCCTTCGCCTCCCTCATCACAATTGGCATGCTCGATCGCTTGACTTAACAACGAAATAACATGATCATCATCGCAGCTATAATACATCGTATTCGCGGATCTTCTGAATTTCACAAGCCGCAAATTCCGCAAAAAGCTTAGTTGGTGAGATACGGCGGATTGCGATAATCCCAAAACCTCAGTCATGTGCGTAACGGAGCACTCTTCCTCCGACAGCAAGTATAGAATCCGGATACGCGTCGGATCGGCCAATGCTTTAAAAATCGTCGATACACTGTCAATGGTAGTGTCCGTTAAAAAAGAATGCGTATTTTTATCCATCATGAATCACTCCTGAATTCGTATATGAGCATATGCTCATATATACAATAATCCTAACGGGATATATTGTCAATCCTTGAATAATAAAAAATCTCCTCTACTGGTTGAGTAAGCCTTAACCAATAAAGGAGATTCACAGCTAAAAATACGGCATGCAACATGATATTGATATCTGTATGCAAAGTCGTTCTGGATGTCTGCATCATTTTAACCCGTTATTCCTTATCCCTTTTGGGGATCGGATCCTTTCACGACACCTTATGCTCAATTCTCAGCTTATCAGCCACCATCGCGATGAACTCGGAGTTCGTCGGTTTGGATTTGCTGATGTTGATCGTATATCCGAAAAGATGGCTAATGGAGTCGATATTGCCGCGCGTCCAAGCGACTTCGATCGCGTGACGAATGGCGCGTTCGACGCGGGATGGTGTCGTTTTGAACTTTTCTGCGATCGCCGGATACAAAGTTTTTGTAATAGCCCCCAAAATTTCGATGTTATTGTAGACCATCGTTATAGCTTCGCGCAAATACTGATATCCCTTAATATGTGCAGGAACTCCGATTTCATGAATGATTGACGTAATATTTGCATCCAGATTCTTTCCTTTTCCTAACGGTACCACATTGGATTTCGTAAATGGCGTGGATGTAGTTCCACTGGACGTCTGTACGCCGACAAGTTGGCGAATCCGGTTAGCCAGAACTTCCATATCAAATGGTTTGAGGATGTAATACGATGCCCCGAGCTGGACGGCACGTTGTGTGATATTCTCCTGGCCGAAAGCGGTCAACATAATGATTTTCGGCTGCGGGTTCAAATTAAGGTCGCGCAAACGCTCCAGTACACCGAGTCCATCCAAATGCGGCATGATGATGTCCAAAATCAACACGTCCGGAACTTTTGGAGCATTGTCGATCATCTCCAGCACTTCTTCACCATTGTAAGCAATCCCCGAGATGACCATATCGTCCTGCCCCGAAATATATTCCGCGAGCAAATTTGTAAATTCCCGATTATCATCCGCCAATAACACTTCAATTTTCTGCACCGACTTTTGTCCTCCTTAAGTAAAATGATTAAGTATTTTTATTTTCTCTTCTTCCAGAATAAGGATTCGACACGCAAAAGTAAATTCCTTCTGTCGAAAATTATTTTTCTTTATTTTTTTATTATGATGATATATAATGATACATTTATTTACACAATTTTATCTGATTCATTTTTATTCGACAAAAACCATCGTCCAATCCGATTTAAAGCAAAAATCTTAAGGCGATTAACCCGCCTTAAGATTTTGGGAAGAGCTCTGATTTCCTTGCAAAATGCCGGCATCTTGAAGCATCCATTCAATAAAGCATCCGTAACCGGAACGCGGATCGTTGACAAAAACATGGGTTACCGCGCCGATTAACTTACCGTTCTGAATGATTGGACTTCCGCTCATTCCTTGGACAATCCCGCCGGTCTTATCGATCAGTCTCGGATCGGTAATTCTAAGCACGATCCCTTTGGTCTCCGGGGCGTTTTGCTTAGATACATGAACGATTTCGACCTTGAATCTTTCCACCTTTTGCCCCTCGACGACCGTCAAGATTTCAGCCGGACCCTCTTTGACCTCATCAGAGAAGGCGACCGGAATCGGCGCTTGATACACGCTATGGTCAGGGTTCTGCCCCATCTTCCCGAAAATGCCGAAATGCGTGTTGCGCTCAATATTCCCCAATGTCTTTCCTTCCTTAACGAAGTGCGCGCGTTTTTCACCAGGTTCGCCGCTCTCGCTCTTGGAAATCGAAGTTACGCTCGATTGAAGAATTTCTCCGCTGCCCACGACAATCGGAGTTTGGGTATTCATATCCGTAATAATATGTCCCAAGGCCCCGTACACGCCCTGATCCGGCGCATAAAACGTCAACGTGCCGACACCGGCCGCCGAATCCCGGATGTACAGACCCATCCTCCAGGCACGGTCCTGCCCGTCAAAAGCGGGGGTCAACGACGTGTTAAACGATTTTCCGCTCCGCTTATAAGTGATTTTCATCGGTTTGTTTGCTTTTCCCGCTTTTCCGGCAATTTCGGCAACATCTTTAACGTCCTTCAATTGAACGCCGTCAATGTGCGTAATTAAATCGCCGACCTGCAATCCAGCGGCTTCACCCGGGGAGACTCTCCGGTTATTGTCATTTACTTGGTGATGGCCGACAATCAAGATTCCGGCCGATTTCACTTTGACGCCGATGGTTTGACCGCCGGGGATGACTTTCAAATCGGGAATTACATTAACCTTTACGGTTTTGAGGGGGATTTGACCGAATAATTTCATGCGAAGCTTGGCTTCTCCGCTGTGTAAGGACGATAAGTTTAGCGGGTCTCCTAAGGATACCTTCATGGTCGGCACCGCTTGACCGTTCAGCATGACGACGTCGGGCCGATCTACACTGACGCTTGCCTGTACCGGCAAAGCCAAATGGATTTGCCGGCCCTGCCCTTGAAACAAACGAAGTTCATCGGGCAGTTGCGGTAGGCGGCCTTCAGCCGCGGAGGTACCAAGAAAACAAAAGAAGAAGGCAAATAAAAGGCCGAGCAGTCTTTTCCTGAGGTTCGGGTTCAACGGCTTTCACGCTCCCTTAGCTTCTTTCGCTTGACGAAAAGGTGGTCGCCAATTGCGTACCTATAAGATACCCCGGGTCAGGCCTTTTATTACTGTCAATCATTGTCCCGGCACACCACTTCCCTTTAAACCGGGAACTTCTGCGCCTTGGCCAAATTCAGCATTTCCTGGGCATGATGCTTCGTTTTTTCCGTAATTTCTACGCCTCCGAGCATGCGGGCCAGCTCCATTACCCGCTCTTCTTCCGAAAGATGTTCAACACGGGTCATCGTCCGGCCTTCCTCGACAACCTTCTCGATCAGATACTGTTGATCCGCCATGCAAGCCACTTGCGGCAAATGCGTGATGGAGAACACCTGGCATGTCTGAGACAGACGGTACAGCTTCTCTGCGATCGACTGAGCCGCACGCCCGCTGACACCGGTATCCACTTCGTCAAATATAAGTACGGGCACCTCGTCATGCCTTGCAAAAATGCTCTTGAGCGCCAGCATAATCCGCGACAACTCTCCTCCGGAGGCAATTTTGCTTAACGGCCGGAGCGGCTCGCCCGGATTCGGGGAAATCAGAAACTCAGCGTTGTCGATCCCTTGCTTGCCCGGACGCAACTTCTGACCATTCCATTCAATACCGTGAGGATCTTCATTCCAAGCCAACTTCACTTGGAGGGAAGTTCTGCCCATTTGCAGGTCCTTCAGCTCGTTCTCAATCTGACCGGCTAATTCGTCTGCCTTTCTGGCGCGTACCTCGCTTAATTTAACTGCCTTTTCCATCAATCCTGTAAGCAGCTTTTCCCGACGGAGTTGAAGCTGTTCCAAAAGTTCGTCTTTATTTTCAAGTGTATCCGTTTCTCGCCGGATTTTATCGTAATATTCCAAAATCCCTTCCACGCTGTCCCCGTATTTGCGGCGTAAGGTGGAGATCATATTCAGCCGGTCTTCCACTTCTTCCAGTCTTTCGGGATTAAATTCGATGTTCTCGCGGTAAGACCGCAAACTGAACGAAGCATCCTCCAGCTGATAATAAGCGGATTGAAGCTGCTCAAGCAGCGGATTAACCTGTTTGCTGTCGTAAGACGCAACTTCGTTTAACCGTGAGATCGCCTTGGCTACCGCCTCAAGCCCCTGAGCTCCGTACAACATGTCATAGGCCTGAGAGATGGAATCCATCATTTTCTCGCTATGGGATAGTCTGACCTTTTCTTCCGAAAGCAATTCATCTTCTCCGAGTTTTAAACCCGCCGCAGAAATTTCCTCCAGCTGAAAACGATACAGATCCAGCATCTGCAATGCCTGCTGGCTCGTATTACGGAGCTCATTCCATTCCTTGTTTACCTTTACGAAACCCGAATAAGCTTCCTGGTATTCCGCTTTAACGGGCCCGATCTCATTCGCTCCGTAGGCATCCAGAAGCTCAAGATGGCGTTCGGGTCGGAGCAGGGTTTGGTGTTCATGCTGTCCGTGTAAATTAATCAGGCTTTCCCCGATTTGACGGAGCATCGTTAAATTAACGAGCTGTCCATTGATTCTGGCCGTGCTTTTCCCTTGGGCACTGATTTCCCGCCGGATGATCAGCGACTCGGCAGGGTCGCCCCCGATGCCGAACTCTGCCAGAGTGGCCCAAACAGAGTGGCCTTCAGGCAAGTCAAATGAAGCCTCCATTTCGGCCTTATCGCAGCCGTAACGGATCAAATCTGCTGAGCCGCGGCCGCCGGCAATAAGCCCGAGGGCATCAATTATGATCGATTTACCGGCGCCCGTCTCCCCGGTCAATACATGAAACCCCGGATGGAACGTAATATCCACCGCTTCAACCACAGCCAAATTACGAATACTTAAATGGACCAGCACGCAACGACAACTCCCTTCGAACGCAAAAATATAGAAGGTATTACTTATGAAATGAAGTTCATGATCTGTTTGATCACGAACTGACTGTATTCCTCATCCCGGCAAATCATCAGGATCGTATCATCCCCGCATATCGTACCGAGCAAATCCGGCCATTCCATATTGTCGAGCAGGACGGCGACCGAGTTGGCTGTCCCTGGAAGGCATTTCACGACGACAAGATTGCCGGTATGATCGATATGAACAAAGCTGTCGACCAAAGCGCGTTGGAGCTTCTGAACCGGATTGTACCGCTGTGCGGTCGGCATGGAATACTTATATCTGCCGTCATCCGTCGGAACCTTGATCAGCATAAGCTCTTTAATATCCCTGGACACCGTGGCTTGGGTTACTTGAAAACCCGCATTCCTTAGCGCTTCGACCAGCTCGTCCTGGGTTTCTATTTCCTTGTTTGCTATAATCTCACGTATTTTGATATGTCTTTGACCCTTCATAACGTCCTCCATGGCCCTTCATGGGCTGATTCGTCTTCATCTTCGTCTGTCGTTAAGGCAATTTCTTTGAGGGTTCCCTGCTCACTGTCCACATACAGCAATCCCGCACACTCGGGATACAGCAGCAGATAAGGTAACAGATCTCTTCGGAGGCCGCTGCCTGTCCATTCGATGGGCAATCGTTCCCGCGCGGTTCTTACCAGATAGAATTCCCCATCTTTGACCGCGATATAGTCGATAAACAATCGGCTGTGGAGAATTTGGCCATCCACTTTAAAAGCAAGCGGTACCTTCAGCTTGTCGCTGACCACCTCATAACCGGCTGTCTCCAGCACATCTACGGCCGGATGCTCCACAATCTCCTCGTTCATCATGAATCCGATCCCGGAGCGCAAAGTAAACGGCTTGCGGACCCATGAGCGGAAACCGCGATAGCCGAGATACAGCGCGATCCCCGCAATGACAACCATCAGCAGACCGTCGGAATAATCCCCCATAACTCAATCACCTCAACTGACTTATTCGACGCAAGAATCCTCAGCTCCTGTCAATCAGAAACAATATATAGGTCAGCAATAAAGTCATGTCTCGAGATATTTATATTATAGGGGAACGCCTGTTCCGTTGGCAATATCCAAAAATCATAACCACCCGTCCAACGGGTGGTTTGCTCTTGGGGTATAACCCCCTGTTGCCAAACTGCGCCTAAAGACGCTAGCCTGACAATAAAATTGTTCAGGCTCAGTGTTTTTGTCACTTTCACTTACCAGTTAAACTGGTTTACTTCTTCTTGTTACTGTTTCTGCTGAATGGATCCTCATACTCTTTCACACTCAGTTTATCCATTGCTTGGTCATGTGCTTCTTGCTCACGTATATATTTAGCGACAGTGGCCTCATTCAAGCCTACTGTGCTGACGTAGTATCCCTCTGCCCAAAATTTCCGGTTTCCATATTTATACTTCAAGCTGGCATGCTTCTCAAATATCATCAGCGAGCTTTTTCCCTTCAGATATCCCATAAATGAAGATACTGAGATTTTTGGGGGTATCGCTACTAACATATGTACATGATCTGGCATCATGTGGCCTTCTATTATTTCTACCCCCTTGTATTTACATAAACGTTTGAAAATTTCGATTAAGTCTTTCCTTACTTGATTATAGATCTCTTTCCGTCTATACTTCGGGGTGAACACAATGTGGTATTTGCACATCCACTTCGTGTGAGCTAGACTATAGCTCTTGTTTGCCATTTAAGACCATTCCTTTCATTGTTGAGCCTGAACATCTCAATTTTATCGGAATGGTCTTGGTGGTCAAACCTTCGATCCCTCCACCCGCATAGCGGGTGGTTTTTTGTTTCGCACGCTTCGCGAGCTCAACTGGCTAAAGCCGTAATCAAAAACCCGTCATTTTGACGGGTTCGCATGAAATGTCCGCGCGGCTTCCTCAATCACGCGCCGTGACATTTCGGTTATTTGCCCCGGTCCTGTTTCGTCTGAACCCGGCTCTTCGTTCAGGCCGAAATGCGCCAAAAACTCAATGTTGCCTTCACCGCCGGTAATCGGGGAAAACGTGAGTCCTTTCAGAGCAAAACCAAGCTCCACAGCGAAACCAAGCACCGTTTCCAGCACCTCAAGATGCACTTTGGAATCGCGAACTACGCCGGATTTCCCCACCTTGTCACGTCCCGCTTCAAACTGCGGCTTGATCAACGCCGCGACATCTGCCGGCCGCTTCAGCAATTCCAGCAAGGGAGGCAGAATGATTTTCAGCGAAATAAACGAAACGTCGATGCTTGCGAAATCCGGTGTCGGCCCATCCAAATCATCGGGCGTCATATACCGGAAGTTGGTCCGTTCTTTCACATTGACGCGCTCGTCGTTCCGAAGCGACCAATCGAGCTGATTATATCCGACATCGATGGCATATACGTAATCGGCTCCGTTTTGCAGAGCGCAATCCGTAAAGCCTCCGGTCGAGGATCCGATATCGAGCATAGTCCGCCCTTTCAAATCAATGCCGAATGTTCTAAGCGCCTTTTCCAGCTTCAGCCCGCCCCTGCTCACATAGGGATGGACCGATCCTTTTACGGTTAGCGGAATATCACGGGGGACCTTTGTTCCGGCTTTCTCGATCCTCTCCGACCCGCTGAGAACGAGACCCGCCATGATCGCGGCTTTAGCCTTCTCCCTGCTTTCAAAAAAGCCCTGCTCCACAAGCAGGACATCGATACGTTCTTTGGATACAGACATCGAATTCTCCTGACTTTTCCCGGTGAAAGGAGAAACTCGCGGACGGAGAGTCCGTCTGCGAGCATTCACCATCCCTATTTTAAAAGCTGTTGAATCATTCTTGATTTATGGTTCTTCATATCTCGTTTAGCTTAAAAAGGCTTCGCTTTCTTGCCGAATGCAAACTGCTGGCCGGAGCGGTACTTAAGAACTTCACCGACAACATTCTCCGCCGTCAGACCGACTTCCTGCAATTGCTCCTTGATGCTTCCGTGTTCAATGAATCGGTCCGGAACTCCCATCAGGCTGATATCGAGACCTGAAAGTCCGTGCTCCGCATAAAATTCCAGCACCGCGCTGCCCAGACTGCCGGCTTGGGACGCCTCTTCCAGTACGATCATTTTTCCGGGACGACGAGCCAGACTCAGCAGCATGTTATCATCCAGCGGCTTCAAGAACCGGGCATTGACCACCGCGGCCTGAATGCCTTCCCGTTTCAGCATTTCGGCGGCTTCCTCAGCGACCTGAACCATCGGTCCAACAGCCATGATAACCAGCCCTTCCCCTTCGCGAAGCATTTCCCAGCTTCCGATTGGAATCGGAACCAGCTTTTCGTCCAGAGGAACACCAGGAACATTGATGCGTGGGTACCTATATGCGATCGGCCCGTCGTTGTATTCCAGAGCCGTCTTCATCATATGGCGCAGTTCATTCTCATCTTTTGGCATCATGAGTACCATGTTCGGAATGTGGCGCAAAAAGGCGATATCGAAAACGCCCTGATGCGTTTCCCCATCGGCTCCGACAAATCCTGCCCGGTCGATGGCGAACATGACATTCGCATTATGGCGGCAGATGTCATGAACGATCTGATCATATGCACGCTGCATGAAGGTGGAATACACGGCAAAGACCGGCTTCATCCCTTCCAGCGCCATCGCCGCACACATCGTGGCTGCATGTTGTTCGGCGATCCCTACATCGATCATTCGTCCAGGGAACCGCTCGCCGAATTTAACCAATCCGGAGCCCCCAGGCATAGCCGGAGTTACCGCAACGATCCGGTCATCCTGTTCGGCCAGCTCGATCAGCGTCTCCCCGAATACCTCGGTGTACATCGGATTTCCAACGGCCTTCAGCAGCTGGC
Organism: Paenibacillus sp. FSL R5-0407; assembly: GCF_038009185.1. Taxonomy (NCBI): domain Bacteria; kingdom Bacillati; phylum Bacillota; class Bacilli; order Caryophanales; family Paenibacillaceae; genus Paenibacillus; species Paenibacillus sp. FSL R5-0407. The sequence goes on from NZ_JBBPAX010000001.1 coordinate 1,551,460, forward strand.
CCGATTCGATTTTGTACGGGGAAGTAATCCCATGCCACTTAAAGGAATCTTCCTCCGCAGGCGTATATCCTTTACCCTTCGTAGTCAGAACATGAACGAGTACAGGGCCTTTGACATTGTTAGCCTGATTAAAAGAGTCGATAAGCCCCGGAAGATCATGCCCGTCGACCGGTCCTAAATACTTGAACCCGAGCTCTTCGAACAGCACGCCGGATACCATCAAATACTTCAGGCTGTCCTTTACTCTTTCCGCCGTTTTCGCCAGCTTGCCGCCAATGGCAGGAATCTTCTTGAGCAATTGTTCCACTTCGTCCTTCGCACGCAAATAATTGCGGTCCGAACGGATTTTGGTCAAATAATTGTGCATGGCGCCGACATTAGGGGCGATCGACATTTCATTGTCGTTCAGGATCACCATGAGATCCTTCTTTTCGTGCCCGATATGGTTCAGTGCCTCGAAGGCCATGCCTCCGGTAAGCGCTCCGTCTCCGATAACGGCTACCACTTTGTGCTGCTCACCTTTAAGATCACGAGCCAAAGCCATACCCATGGCCGCCGACAAAGAAGTGCTGCTATGACCGGCTTCCCAGACATCATGCTCACTCTCGCAGCGCTTCACGAAACCGCAAAGTCCGTTTTGCTTCCGCAGCGTATCGAAACGGTCCATCCGTCCGGTTAAAATTTTGTGCACGTAAGCCTGATGGCCTACGTCGAAAATAAACTTATCCTGCGGGCTGTTATAACAATAATGCAGCGCGATGGTCAGTTCGACCACACCCAGATTGGGAGCTAAATGTCCACCCGTGATTGAGAGCTTTTCAATTAAAAATTGGCGAATTTCGGCCGCAAGCGGAGTCAATTCCTCAATCGAACATGACTTCAAATCGCCGGGCCCTTTAATTTGCGAAAGCAGCACCCAAATTCCCCGCTTTCCTATATGGATTTCTGTCTGTGTAAGTTTAAAACATCAACTTGTTGATAATAGCCTTTATTATAGCACATGATCCGGAATTGTCGAAAATGACCCCATTAATGATCTCTCTGCAATAAATAATCGGCGATGGCCAGCAGATGATCCGGGTTCGGAATGTTACCTTCGGTTATTGCGACTTTGGCGGATCGGGTCAACCGGTCCACTTCGGCGCGAGATGCCTCCAGGCCTATAAAATAAGGATAGGTAACCTTTCCTTGCTTCACGTCGCTCTGCGTTTTTTTGCCGAGCTTGGTCTCATCGCCCACAAGATCCAGAATGTCGTCCTGAATTTGAAAAGCGAGACCGATCGAACGCCCGTAAGTTTCGAGTGCGGCGAGCTGCGTTTCCGAGGCGGACGCGATCCGGCCTCCGGCCTTCAAACAAAAGACGATGAGATCCCCGGTTTTATGCTCGTGGATATACCGAAGCTGTTCCAGATCGGTAATTCCCTGTTCCCCTTCCATGTCCGCAACCTGGCCGCCTACCATACCGGATGGTCCGGCATATACGGCAAGTTCTTCAATGATCGACAGAACGCTTTCGGCGCTGACTCCATACTGGCGCGAGGCTTGAACGACACTGTAAAAAGCATGGGTCAACAGTCCGTCACCCGCTAGGATCGCCATTGCTTCCCCGAACACCTTATGGTTCGTCAGCTTGCCGCGCCGGTAGTCATCGTCATCCATTGCCGGTAAATCATCATGGATCAGCGAGTAGGTATGTACCATTTCCACGGCGCAGGCGACGGGCAGCGCAGCCTCACGGCTCGCTCCCAGCGACTCCGCCGCGGCAACGACGAGCAACGGCCGCAGCCGTTTGCCCCCGGCCATCAGTGAGTATTGCATCGACTTCGCAAGCCGTTCAGGTACGTTCCAGGCTCCCGGCAGAAACTCCTCGAGCCGGGAACCGACCAGCCCCGAAATCTCTCCGATATAGCTTTGAATCGAAGTACCCGAAGCCTTATCCAAGCGAATCGCTCTCCTCTGCCAATGAATTGAACGGCTTCTTGGTGATCTCTCCGTCCGTTTCCACGATCATTTCGATCTTGCGCTCCACCTGTGACAGCTTCTGGCTGCATAGCTGTGACAGCTGCATACCTTTTTGGAACAGATCGATCGCCTGTTCCAACGGCACGTCTCCCCGCTCCAGTTGGGAAACGATATCTTCCAGTTGATTCATCGCCTCTTCAAAATTAAGACTCTGTTGTTCCTCCGCCATCGTCACCTGCTCCTTTCCGCATGCCCCATACTTGGCAATCCAGTTCCCCGTCGGTTACTTTCACCTTCACCATATCGCCGGGTTCCACATCATTCATCGATTTGATCAGCTTTTTGCCTTGCTCGTCATACACCAGGCTGTATCCCCTTCCCATAACCTTCAAAGGACTCAACATATCCAACTGACGGATTCCGGACGTCAGCTGCTGCGATTTGTCCCTCAGGAGGGCGGTCATCGCCTGGCGGAGCAGCCGGTCTCCTTCGCTCTGGCGACGCTTCGCGAAGAGCAAGCTCTCCTGCGGATGGTACCGCAGCAGACGCTGATGCAGCCGGCCGTGCCGGGCATCCGTCAGCTCCTTGCGGGACATCATCCGCGCCTGCAGCCGCGTCTTCAGCGTATCCAGCCGCTCCGCGTGCTGGAGCAGCGCCCGTTGCGGCTGCCGCATGGCCGGCGACTGCTGGAGCCGGCGGAGCCGCTCGCGCGCCTGAGCCAGGCGATGCTGCAGGCCCTGCTGCAGCATCTGCTCGCGTTGGCGCAGCTGCGCCTTCAGCTCGGCCGTGTGCGGCACGGCGAGCTCGGCGGCGGCGGTGGGCGTAGCGGCGCGCAAATCCGCGACGAAATCGGCGATGGTGAAGTCCGTTTCATGCCCTACGGCCGAAATGACCGGGATCTCCGATTCGTAAATCGCTCGCGCGACCGGCTCTTCATTGAACGCCCACAGCTCTTCCAGCGAGCCGCCGCCCCGGCCGACGATCAAGACGTCGGCCTCGCCGCTCTCGTTCATCGTCCGGATCGCCTTGACGATCGAAGGAGCCGCTCCCTTCCCCTGCACCAATACCGGGTACAGGACGACGGAAGCCTGCGGATAACGGCGCTGCAGCGTCGTAAGAATGTCGCGGACAGCCGCTCCGGTCGGCGATGTAATAACGCCGATCACATGCGGAAACCGCGGCAACGCCCGCTTCCGTCCCGGTGCAAACAGACCTTCGGCTTCCAGCTTGTTCTTTAATTGTTCGTAAGCCAGGTACAAACTGCCGATGCCGTCCGGCTGCATATGCGTCGCATAGAACTGGTATTGGCCGTCCCGCTCGTAAACCGTGACGTTCCCCCGGGCGATTACCCGGGAGCCTTCCTTCGGAATGAAAGGAAGCCGCCGGTTATGCGTTGCGAACATGATACTCTTGATCCGGCTGCTTTCATCCTTCAACGTAAAGTACATATGTCCGCTCGAGTGGTGCGTGAAATTCGAAATCTCGCCGCGAATCCACACCTCGGACAATAAGGTGTCCGACTCCATTTTCATCCGGATGTACCGGTTCAATTCTTTGATGGATAAAACGCGCTGTTCCACGGGGCATTCCCCCTTTCCGCTCTGGCCTGGGTCCTAATATTCTTACTAAGCCAGTCCGCCTAACCGTTTTGCCGCGATCAGCGTATTTTGCATCAGCATCGTGATCGTCATCGGTCCCACACCGCCAGGTACCGGCGTAATCGGACCGGAAACTTCCTTCACGGATTCAAAATCCACGTCGCCGGCCAGTTTGCCGTTCTCCAAACGGTTCATGCCCACATCGATAACCACAGCACCGGGCTTCACGTACGACGCGTCAACAAAGTTGGCCCGCCCGATTGCCACTACTAGAATATCCGCCTGCTGCGTCAATTCCTTCATGTTGGCCGTCCGCGAATGACACATCGTCACCGTGGCGTTCTCCCGCTGCAAAAGAAGGGATACCGGCTTGCCGACAATATTGCTGCGGCCGATAACTACGGCATGCTTTCCGGCCATTTCAATTCCTGTCCGCTTGATGAGTTCAATCACTCCTGCCGGTGTACACGGCAGCAGGCTGTCGTCCCCGATCACGAGGTTTCCGACGTTCACTGGATGGAAGCCGTCTACGTCTTTTTCCACAGCAATCGCATTGATCACGGACTTCTCATCTATATGGTTAGGCAGCGGCAATTGCACGAGTATGCCGTGAATATTGTCTTGGCGGTTAAGCTTGTCCACAAGAGCCAACAACTCTTCTTGGGTCGTCGATGCAGACAGACGATGAACCTCCGAGTAATAGCCGAGGTCATGACATGCCTTCTCTTTATTCCGGACATATACCTGAGAAGCCGGATCTTCCCCGACGAGAACAACCGCGAGACCAGGGGTTAATCCCTGCTTCGTCAGAAGCTCGACCTCGCCGCGAAGCGCTCCCCGGATCTCTTCCGAAACTTGTTTACCGTTAATGAGTGGTGCTGACATGATATCCTCTCCTTTTATGGCTTGTTTATATATGTTTAGATCTTGGCCTTAAGCTGATCCAGGTCCTGTATCATCTTACCGAGCACACCGTTGACAAATTTGCCGGACTCCGTTGTACCGAAATGTTTGGCAAGCTCAATCGCTTCATTCACCGCTACTTTCCCGGGAACATCATCACGGAAAATCATTTCATACACGGCTTGACGGAGTACTTGACGATCAACCTTGGACAAGCGGCTGATTTGCCAGCCTTTCAAATAATCGGACAACAGTCCGTCGATCGCTTCCTTCCGGCTCCACGTTCCGTTCACGAGCTCCAAAATGAAATCCTTGGCTTTAGCCCCGGTCAAATCGGTAACCTCGACTTCTCCCTCATTCTCGCCGGCCGCTTCGGCCAACAGCATCGTCACCGCTTCCTCAGCTTCAACCTCGTTCATTTCCATATGATACAAACTTTGCACCGCAATTTCTCTCGCCAATCTCCGTTTCATGGACTGCCTCCTTGATTAAGTTGAACCTATCTTAATGATGAGCCAAAAACGCTTGGATCATCACAATTTCCTTATTTTAAAAAGATGAGCCTTCTGAAAATTTACAACGGCCTTCATTACGCAAAAAAACCTGTAACATGCTCTCTCCACAAAACGGGCAAGATGAAGACGGTGCTCTTTTTCCGGAGAAAGCATATCACAGGAATCATTTAAATGGGCGCCAGCGCGAAGCCAGCCAGTTCTTCAGTTCCCCCCATGGCAAGAAGGACCCTTGGTCCAAATCCTTGTACTTGCCGACGGTATACCCGACAAACAGTAAGAGGGCGCAGAACATCATGTTCCAAAATCCGAAAAACAGATAGATCGGGCATAAAAACACGGCCGCCGCCAGCCCGAGCAGGCGCCCCCTGTGACTCTCCCACAACTGCTTCCAAAACACGGCGCTTCCCCCTATTCAACCCGGCTTTTCATGACAGGCGACTGGACAAGGTTCGCAATATACACCGACACATAAGACACCGGTATCCCCGTAATTTCCTCTACATGATCATGAACTTGCTTTTGCACTTCTTCGGTCAAGGCCGGTATGGAAGAATCGCCGTCAACCATCGCCCGGACCATAATGTCCAGACCCGCTTCCGTAATCCGGATTCTCGTTTTCACTTCACGGATGCCACGTACGCGGGATGCCGCTTTATAGGACAGATTCTCGATCGTCTCGGTGGAAATCTGAATATCGCCGTATTCGGTCCGCTGATCAATCGACGTAAGCGAGCGCCGGTCGCGGCGAATTGAAATGTAGAAGAACCGGATGCTGATTAAGAAGAGGATCGCAGAAACCACAATTGTCGCAATAAAAAGACCTTTGTCTTCCTCCAGACTGCTTAGGGAAAAAGGTACCATATCCGTAAGCAGAAGGATGGCTAATACGGATAGTATTGCGATACTCAAGCTGTATACAAACAGCAGAAGTCTGTCCAAAATTTTGGCCACGACGGGAACAGCCCCCTTATCAAATGTCTGAAACTATAGTAAACCCCTGACGCGGAGGTCGGGGGTTTGGTGCCAGGTATTATTTCACCCGATGGCTCAATTCAATTTCTTCGTTACGTTCCGCTGCTTTGAAAATAACGTCATGAATATGTACGTTGACTTCCACCACAGTCAGCCCGGTCATTGTTTCAATAGAACGCTTGACGTTAAGCTGGATTTCCGTAGCCACTTCAGGCAGCCTGTGACCGTATTCTACGATAACGGATACATCGACGGCCGCTTCTTTCTGGCCTACTTCCACTTTGACGCCTTTGGACAAATTCTTCCGTCCGAGCAGCTCGACAATGCCGCCGGCAAAGCCGCCGCTCATGCCCGCTACACCTTTTACTTCGACGGTGGCCAGACCTGCAATTACTTCAATCACTTCAGGTGCGATTTGAATCTCGCCGATCTCTGTCCGTTCGAATTCCGTAGGTAAAGAACTCATTCTATCATCCGCCTCTCAATAAGTATGACGCTCCCTTTATAGCTCTCAATTTTACAGCTAAAGACCGCGCACTTATTATAAATACTATATCATTTCGGGGTCATTATGACAAACCGGAAGACTTGTTTCTAAATCTCGTGTTCTTCCAAAAATTTAATGTCAAAATCCCCTTTTAGGAACACGGGATGCTCCAGCAATTTCTGATGGAACGGAATGGTGGTATGAATTCCCTCAATGGCGAATTCGGCCAAAGCCCGCTTCATTTTGGCAATCGCTTCTTCCCGGGTAGCTCCCCATACGATCAGCTTCGCGATCATGGAATCATAGTATGGCGAGATGGTATATCCCGGATAAGCCCCACTGTCAACACGAACGCCCGGTCCGCCAGGAGCGAGGTAAAATCCGATTTTGCCCGGAGAAGGCATGAAATTGCGGGAAGGATCCTCCGCATTGATCCGGCATTCGATCGACCAGCCGTTCAGCTTGACTTCGTCCTGTGTAAAGGAAAGCGGATTGCCTTCGGCAACCGAAATCATCTCCTGGATAAGGTCGATTCCAGTGACCATTTCCGTAACGGGATGCTCAACCTGGATCCGCGTATTCATTTCCATGAAGTAGAACTGGCCGTCCGGACCAAGCAGAAACTCAAGCGTACCCGCACCGGAGTAATTTACCGCCAGCGCCGCCCGTACGGCAGCTTCGCCCATTTCTTTACGCTTTTCGGGAGAGAGCACCGGACAAGGGGCTTCTTCGACCAGTTTCTGGCGACGTCGCTGCACGGAGCAGTCCCGTTCGCCAAGATAAGCGGCATTCCCGTGCTTATCGGCTATAATTTGAATCTCGACATGCTTCATACCCGTCAAAAATTTCTCCAGGTAGACACCGGCATTGCCAAACGCTTTTTGTGCCTCTTGTTGAGCCGTCGTGATCTGCTTGACCAGCGACTCCTCATCCTCGGCAATACGAATGCCTTTACCGCCGCCACCGGCCGTAGCTTTAATGATGACCGGATAACCGATTTCGCGGGCTACCGCCATCGCTTGGTCCAGATCGTCAACCAATCCGTCGGAGCCCGGAATGACCGGAACGTTCGCTTCCTTCATCGTCTGCTTCGCCACCGCTTTATCACCCATTTTGGTGATCGCTTCGGGAGACGGACCGATAAAGGTGATGTTGCAGGAGCCGCAAATTTCCGCGAAGTCCGCATTTTCAGCCAAAAATCCGTAACCCGGATGGATGGCGTCGCATTCCGTCAACGTGGCCACGCTCATCAGATTCGTAAAGTTCAGGTAGCTGTCCTTTGATAAGGTCGGGCCGATGCAGTACGCTTCGTCCGCGAGCCGGACATGGAGAGAATCCTTGTCCGCTTCTGAGTATACCGCGACGGAGGAAATCCCCAGCTCGCGGCATGCACGAATAATTCGAACCGCAATTTCGCCGCGGTTCGCAATCAGTATTTTATGAAATTTCACTAGTTCCCATCCTCCTTGAAAGCTAACCGCGCTTCATTAAGCAGCCGCAGGTACGCAAATTACTCCGGCTTCACCAGAAAGAGAGGCTGTCCGTATTCGACGAGTTGTCCGTTCTCTACGAGAATATCGGTAATTTCGCCTTTGATTTCGGCTTCCAGTTCGTTCATCAGCTTCATCGCCTCAATAATACAAACCGTCGTTTTCTCGCCTACCTTATCTCCGATGTTCACAAACGCATTAGCGTCTGGAGATGCTGCCCGGTAGAACGTTCCAACCATTGGGGACACAATCGTATGTAGGTTTGCTGCCTTTTCCCCAGGACTTACAGCTGCTTCGGGCTCTGTAATTACTGCCAGAGCCGATACCGCCGGTACTGCTGTAGGCGCGGTTCCGGAAACAACCGTCGGCTGCACTTGGACCAATTCGGTCTTGATAGGCTTCCGAATGCATAGACGAGCGCCTTCGTTCTCAATTTCAAGTTCTTGCACGGACGTTTTGTCCAACAGTTCAATCAATTCCTTGATTTCATCCAATTTAAACATGTGCTTTTTCACTCCTTCAGCTTTTTCAAACAAAGCCTTGGCCTTCTCAAATCAAACATTTTGAAGTAACCCATCACTTAACTTTATGTATTATATCACAATCGACTAAAATGGAAAGAGTCCAAGATTTCCTTGGACTCTTCTCCATACGACACGGTTTTCGCATGTCGCCATTATTCGATATTCTTGTATTTACCGCCCAATGTTCACTATTGCGTTATATATTGGACACTGACTTTATCTTGGGAAACGCCGAGTTCCTTGATAACCAGGTCCATAATGCCTACTGCGTCTTTAGCCTCCAATTTTTCGCTAACGACAAGCACTTTATATTTGTTATCCGTTTCTTCGACAACGGCATTCGCGTATTTTTGTTGTAATTTTTCTTCGATCGAATATATTTTTTCTTCTCGTTCTTCTAATGCACTGAGTTCTTTTTGAGCCATAGCCGCTTCTTCCAGCGTTTTGCTTCCGTCATTGATCGCTTGCACCAATTCATCCTGCTTTTTCATGTTCTCGGCATTACGCTGGAACTGATAAGCGGTCAGAGAATCTGTCGCAGTTACCCCCTGCGTTTCCAGCTGCTTCAGCACATCTTCATCACCGGTGCCCGTATTTCCGGCAGTGGAGGAATCGCCATCTTTCCCAGCCGCTTCTTCCTTTTTGCCATCCGATTCTTTTACGGCACTGTCTTTGCCTGGATCTGAGCTATCGGCAGTTTTTTCAGTGTCTGGAGCGCCCCCGGAATTTGCAACAGGATCCGTGGCGGCTTCTTCGTCCGTGATAACCGGGCTTTGCTCGCCATCGGTAACGACTTCCGAAAGAATCACTTCTCCATCTTGGCCTAAGCCGCTGTCAGTTACTGTTTCCTGAGTCATCCCCTTATCCATGGTGGACACCTGTTTGCCGTCGGCTGCCTGATTTTTCGCCGGGCTGTCCTCGGTGAAGAGATAGTATGCGGATAAAACCACCATCAAACTAAGCATAGATACCAGCCATACCGTTTGTCTTTTCGATCTCATTGAATATTCCTCCTAATAAATAGATTGGATATTATTGCGCTTGCTTCCGCGGAACGACGGAAATCCGGTAAGCCGGAACATTCAGTCCTTTCTCGACGGCATCGACAATCAATGCTTTGACGGTCTTGTTTTCGGCGCCCCTGGCAACAATCAGCACCCCTCGGACCTTAGGTTTAATCTTCTTTGTTACGATGGGCTGTTCATTCCCGGAGGCGTCGTAAGTGACGATTTGGCCATCGCGGGAGTACTGAGTGACATTTCGTTTCCCACCGTCCGCGTCAGTCTCCTCCGTCATTTCCTGGGTATCTTTCATATTGCGCTGGACGATGATCTCTTCCGTGGAATCGATCGTGACCATCACATCGACTGCGCCGACGCCAACGATCTTTTCCAATATCTCTTTCGTTTTGCTTTCCAAGGAAAGTTCAATTTTTGAGAAGGAGCTATCATCCGGACTGCCCCCGGCAAAGGTTGAATCCGGCATTTCCTGCATAACCGGAGGCTCTCTCCCCTCCCCGCCGGGCTCCACCCGTTTCACATTGACAAAAGAATTGAACAGCATGATCGCCAGCCCTATCAGGCCTACGATCAGCAGCAAACGAAAAGTCTGGCTCCGTTTTTTACCATCAGCGCCTTTGCCGATCCATTGCTCCAGTTTCTTAAGCCATCCCGGCATCAGCCTCACCCCCTTTACGTTATTTCCAGTTTTCACTCTTTACGGTAACGAATTCCGGGGATATCCCCCATTCCCGATACAGCAGCTCTTCGACCTTCCCTTCCAGGATGGACTGGAGTTGCCGCTGCTCGAGCTGATCTTCACGGTTCGATGATATGGCGTTTTCCGTTTCGGCCATTGCCTCGCTGGCCTGAATATCATCGCTTTCTGTCACTGGATCCAAATTCTTGCTATCACTTGGATTGACGGACCCCTCGGAACCACCGTCAATATCCACTTTCACTTTCTCAACGGGCTGTATCTCGATTTTTCGGCTTTCCTCGGCTTCGGCCTGCTCCGATCCTTCCGAGACCTCTCTCATGACGACTTCCACTTGCTTAATAGAAGGCCCGGTCCCTTCCGTTTTTGTGTCAGCATCCTTCTTTGAAGCAGCCTTCTCTTCCGTCAAAGTAACCGTCACCCGTTCCACCGGCTGTCCCGTTGTCCGCTCTATCTGTTCCTTCATTTGCCTCGCAGCCTCTTCGCCCGCCCACTGCAGGGCTTCCGCTTCTTGTTGCTTTCTAAGCTGCTCTCCCTGTAGAAGGATTGCTTCTGTGCTGTTTGCAGTATTCCCGCCGTCCTGGTCGCTCCAGCTGCCCGCAAATGCGGTTTCAATCTTCTGCTTCGCGTCGGAGGAGAAGATTCGCAGGACCGGAGACAGCAGGGTCAACAAGATCAGCAAGCTGACCACAAATTTTACATACCGTTCCATCGCGCGGTTCGGTAACAGCAAATCGATAAACACCGCGATCAAAACTACGATTATAATTTCTTTCAGCCATTCCGCTAGAAAGTCCACTCCACATTCACATCCTCGCCCGAACTTTTCCGGGTCATCTCATCATCACCGTGACATTGCCGGCCGTAAGCATGATCGTAATCGCCAGAAAAAACATCATTCCCACCGCCGCCAGCGCCGCAAACACGTAAAGCATGCTTTTTCCTATCGTCTCGAGGCAGGTTACGATCGGCGATCCTCCCAGCGGCTGCATAACGGCGGCCGATAGATTGAAAATTAGCGCCAGCGTAAGGATTTTGATCGCCGGGAAGGCGCAGAGGAATAGCAGGATGATCACTCCGACAAGCCCGATGGAGTTCTTGACAAGAAGGGAAGCTGAGATAACGGTATCCGTTGCATCCGCAAATACTTTACCTACCACCGGAACAAAATTGCCGGTAAGATACTTAGCTGTTCTCAGTGTGACGCCATCGGCTACAGAACCCGTAATGCCCTTGACCGAGATCACTCCCAGAAACACCGTCAGCAATATGCCGAGCAATGCCATCGCTATGGTCCGCAGCATGTTGGCGAGCTGAGTCAGCTTATATTTGTCGGACAAGGAGCTCACGATGTGAAGCACAGCAGAGAAGAACAACATCGGAAACACGACGGAGTGAACTACCGTGCCGACGGTATGCACCATGAAGACGACAAGCGGATGTGTTACCGACACGGTCACCACATTTCCCATGGAAGCCAGCAGCGTGAACAATAGAGGGACCATCGCCATCATAAAGTCGATCATGCCGGTAATCGCACCGGTAGCGTACTTTATCGCTACATTAAAGCTGTTTATGGCCAAAACAAGAATGACCATGTAGCAGATCGAATAGGCTATCTTGCTGACCTGATTGCGTTCGAAAGCGGATTGGAGCGTTTCGAGAATCATGCTGAATACGGAGAGGAGGACGATCGTCACGAGAATGTGTCCGTTATACAGCACCTCCTGCCACATGTAGCGCAGCAACCCCGTCAATCCCGACTGCACCGAAAAACCTTGATCCTGAGAAAAGAGCATATCCATAAAGGAAGGCATGTTCCCGTCCGGGAAGAACCCGCCGTAATCTTTCATCAAACTCTGCCAGTACGTCTCCACCTGATCGGTGGGAAGTTCCTCCGCCTGGCGCTGCATCCAATCCCCGGCCGGACCTTCAGCCATCGCCCGGACGGGCGTCCAGAGAAGCAGAAAGCCGAAGATAATCAGGAACATTGTTTTCAGCCGCCATTCGGAATCCTTCGTTTTCATTCTTGTCCCACCTTCGCTTAAGCCGGCAACAGTTTGATGACTGTCTCGATAATGATGCTAATAATCGGAATGGCCAAAACCATAATTAACACTTTGCCTGCCAGCTCGATTTTGGAGGCGATGCTTTCCTGTCCGGCGTCTCTCACGATTTGCGCTCCGAATTCTGCGATATAGGCAATACCGATGATTTTTAGAATTGTCTTCAGGTAAATCATCTGTACTCCTGAAGATTCCGCGAGATGTTCCAGCACTTCAATAATTCCGCCAATCTTGCCGATCAGGTACATGAATATATAAATGCCGGTGCATGCGGCGATCAAGAAAGCGAACAACGGCTTTTGTTCTTTAATGACCAGGATCAGCACCGTCGCTACGAGTCCAAGTCCTACGATCTGAATCATTTCCACGGTTTATATCACCTACTGGAACAGGAAGATCGATTTTATTTCCTGAAACAGGCTGTCGAGCAGCCGGATGACCATAAACAGTACGACCACGAAACCGATCAGTGTCACCCAATGGGCCATGTCTTCCTTGCCCATCTGCTTCAGTACGGTGTGAATCATGGCGATAATGATTCCGATGCCCGCGATTTGAAAAATGGCGTTCACTTCTATGTTCATTGATTTGGCACCTCGCTATCATATTCACAGGCGATAACAGGAGTAGGGAGGGTTGAGGATTTAGTAGAACAAAATGACGATGAACGCTCCGCACAGCAGCCCCAGGCTTTTGAACATTTTTTCATAGCGGTTTTGCTCTTCCCGTGCCGCAGCTTCCTCGCTTTCCAGTTGACGGACCGCAGTCGCGATGTGACCGAGCTGGTCCTTCCGGTCGCTTGTTCCTAAGGTGAAGCTCAGTTGGTTCAGCACATCCTTCTCCGCCGCTTTCATTGCCGTATACTTCCAGTTGCTCTCAATGGCGGCCTGAAGACTGTCCTGCGCCGTCCGGTTGAACGGCGGATTCATGTCGGTGGAAGCCCCGGTGAAGATCGACTTGATCGGATCACCGCTCTGTTCCCCGATGCGCTGGAGCGCGTCAGGCAGAGGCGTAAAGCCGTACATGATCTCCGTCTGAAGACGCCGGAGCGCCAGAATCAGCTTGCGGATCTGGGTAGGCCGGTTCGCATACTGCCGGGCCTGAATCCAGCCGGAGAGCGTGGCTGCCGTTATGACTAGGACAGCTCCCAGAATTTTAAGCATGATCTTCCCTGCCCTTCCATTCCGGATCCTGCACCCTTCTCCTCTTTCCGTCCCAAAGGCGGAAAGCCATTCCGCGCTCACTTCGCCTCACCACGGCGTACATCTGGAAGAAAGAGGCCTCGAACAGTTTCGACAGGGCGGGGCGGGAAGCCAGATCCTCGATGCTTGAGCCATGCGCCGTGGCGATGACCCGAACTCCGGCGTGAAGCGCTTCGGCCAACGCTTCCGCATCTTCCGGCCGTCCCACCTCGTCCACAATCAGTACGTCCGGCGACATAGAACGGATCATCATCATGATGCCTTCCGCTTTCGGACAGCCATCCATGACATCCGTCCTCGGTCCGACATCGAAGCTCGGCACTCCCCGCTTGCTTCCCGCAATTTCGGAGCGCTCGTCGATGACCGCAACCTTGAGGCCGGGCCACTTCGCTTCGGAGTGTCCCCAGGTTCCGCTGCTGATTTGGCGTGCCAAATCTCGGATCAGGGTCGTTTTTCCGTGCTGGGGAGGGGATAGAATCAAGGTGTGAAATACACTGTGTTGTTTAAAATCCAGAAGATGCGGCATCATGGGATCGGCGATCCCTCGGATTTCCCGCGCTATCCGGATATTGAATCCGCTAATATCCCGGAGGTGCTCCACCTTGCCCCCGCTTAAGACAGTCCTGCCAGCCAGTCCGATCCGATGCCCGCCCGCGATGGTGATAAAGCCCTTGCGCAGCTCTTCTTCCATCGTGTAGAGCGAATGATTCGTAATCAGATCCAGCAGCCGGTTTCCGTCCTGCTTCCCCGGAATGAAAGCGGCGCCGGGCTCACGGGTCATTCCTCCCTCTGGAGTCACAAAATAGTAACGTCCGCCGGCGTTCACTTCAAGCGGGCGCCCCTCCCGGATTCGAACCTCCTCCAGACCTGCGTACAGACTGGGCGGAAGCTTGGCCAGCAGGACGCGGAGATTGTCGGGAAATACGGTTAGCCAGCTTTGGTCCATAGGCGTACCCCCAAACCTTCTTTCTCGTAAATCAAAATGTGTAATCATTCTCTGGGTTATACATCATATTTATGCTTGTACTTCATGTTTATGACGGTAAATCTATCATTTCTTCAAAATGCCGATTAAGAGACACGCGACGCCGCAGCCGATCCATATCATTTTCCCCCAGGAGAGCTTATCCGCCATGCCGGCCAGCCCGATCGAGGTCGTAATAATCAAAACGCTAGGACCAACAAAAGCTAGTGCGGAGTTTACCGCAAGCGCTTTGTCGACACGCCCCAATTTCAGCATGAGCAGTGCGGCCAATATTTCGATGGTCCCCGAGAATATTCGGAGCGAAGCCATGCCGGTTACGAATTTATCAAGCATAATAACCTCCTTCTTGTCCCTATGTGCTCTTATATCGATATGCCCGAGCCCCCCATTTTATTTCTATTAGTATGCAGCGCTCCTGCCAGAATCCAAGAAAAGAGAGTCTAAACAAAAAAAGCTGTTCCTTGAAGCGGAATACCGCTTAAAGGAACAGCTTTACTCTAGTTATTAAATTGAAGAAAAACTCCGGTAATTACCGGCGGTCCTGTGGGCCGCCCACAAATACTTGGCTTTCCGTATCGAGACCATAGGCAGTATGAAGCGCCTTAACGACTTCATGCAGTTTGTTTCCTTCAATGACGCAGGACACTTTGATTTCCGAGGTGCTGACCATTTTAATGTTTACACCCTCTTTGGAAATGACGTCGAACATTTGAGCGGCCACGCCAGGGTGGCTTACCATGCCGGCGCCGACGATCGACACTTTTACCAGATTGTCTTCGGAAGTCACTTCCTGGAACGGCAGCTCTCCGCGAATACCGCTCAATACGTTCAGCGCCTTCTCACGGTCGGACAGTGCCACAGTGAAGCTGAAATCCGCTTTTCCGTCCGTAACGCCGCTCTGTACGATAATATCGACGTCGATTTTAGCTTCGGCAAGAGATCCGAATACTTTGGCTAGTACGCCAGGTACGTGGGACACGCCGAGAATGCTGATCCGGGCTACATTTTTATCGTAAGCAATACCGCTGACAACTACACCTTGTTCCATATTGACTTCCTCCTTGACTACTGTACCTTCATTATGGTTAAAGCTGGAGCGAACGATGAGGCAAACCTGATTATGCTTGGCATACTCCACCGCACGGGGATGGAGGACCGCCGCCCCCAGGTTAGCCAGTTCAAGCATTTCATCATAAGAAATTTCATCCAGCTTGCGAGCATTCTTAACAATTCTGGGATCTGTGGAATAAATACCGTCGACGTCCGTATAAATCTCGCAGAAATCTGCATTTGTCGCCGCCGCAAGGGCTACGGCCGTCGTATCGGAGCCGCCGCGGCCGAAGGTGGTGATCTCTCCGTCTTCCGTCATGCCCTGAAAACCGGCCACGACCACAATGTTGCCTTCTTCCAGCGCACGAATGACGCGTTCTGGCCGGATATCCGTAATCCGGGCTTTCCCATGTTCTGATTCTGTGCGGAATCCCGCCTGCCAGCCCGTAAACGACATAGCTTTCTTGCCAAGCTGATGAATCGCAATCGACAGCAGCGCGATCGAGATTTGCTCGCCCGTCGTCATCAGCATATCCATTTCCCTCAAAGGAGGCTCATTATTCAGCAGTTTTGCCTGGTCGATCAGGTCGTCCGTGGTGTCTCCCATAGCGGAGACTACTACGATCACCTGATGTCCTTCCTCTTGTTTAGCCACGACGCGTTTGGCGACGCGCTGCATCCGCTCCGTATCCCCAACAGAGCTTCCTCCGAATTTCATTACATATAAAGCCAAATCGGACCCTCCCTAATATGCTCATCCTATCCTGCAAGCTTAACCTGCGGGTTTCTTTGCATTTTTCTATCGTAACGCTTTAACCCAGTATAATACGAAAGCCCGGAAAGAAGTCAATGCTTTTGATGACAATACAATAAAACTTCGGAATATAGAAAAAATTCCCCCACCCGAAAAGGATGGAGGACGGCGCCGGAACATAAGTCCTGTATAATTCCGGCAGACCTGCCGAACTTACGGCTATGCGCGGGAAATATATTTTCCTTCGCGGGTATCGATCAGCAGCACATCGTCTTCATTAATGAAGAGCGGCACCTGAACGTTAAGTCCAGTTTCAACCTTGGCGTTCTTGGTAGCCCCTGTTGCGGTATTGCCTTTAATCCCCGGCTCGGTTTCCACGACGCGCAGCTCAACGCTGTTCGGCAAGTTGATACCGAGAATCTCGCCTTGGTAGCTGACGATCTTCACGTTCATGTTTTCCTTCAAGAAGTTCAGTTCCCATTTCAGTTGTTCTTCCGACAACGTGAACTGGTCATAGGTTTCGTTATCCATGAATGCATGGTCTTGACCACTGGCATACAGATACTGTACGTCACGGTTCTCAATCAACGCACGCCCGATCGTTTCGCCTGCACGGAACGTTTTCTCTACTGTGTTGCCGTTACGGAGATTTTTCAATTTGGAGCGAACGAAAGCCGCACCCTTACCTGGTTTAACATGCTGGAAATCGAGAACTGTAAAAATATCGCCGTCTACCTCAACGGTTAAGCCTGTTTTAAAGTCGTTTACTGAAATCACTAAAAGAACCTCCTCAAGTGGGTTAAACTATTTATTATTAATTTAAAATTACCCATTCCTCAGTATTGCATGACATTCCTAGCCTAAAACGATAAAATCCTTGGTCGACTCCGTCAAACGCCTTACTCCGGTCTCGGTAATTACGACGTCGTCTTCAATCCGAACGCCGCCGAAGCCAGGAATGTAAATACCGGGCTCCACCGTTACAACCATCCCCGGCTGCAATACCGTATCGCTCAGTTTTGACACCCGCGGATTCTCGTGCACTTCCATCCCAAGACCATGGCCTGTACTATGTCCGAACTGGTCGCCATGCCCGTAACGAGTAATTATATCGCGAGCCAGTGCGTCCCCTTCCCGGCCTGTCATGCCTGGACGAAGAAATTCCAACGTGTGAAGCTGTGCTTCGAGAACAATGTCATAAATTTCACGATGCTTCGCGGTGGGTTCACCGATGAACACGGTACGCGTAATATCCGAACAATATCCGTTCATCAACGCGCCGAAATCCAGCGTCACGAATTCGTTCTTTTGAATGACTTTGCCGCTCGCCACCCCATGCGGCATGGCCGAACGTTCTCCTGAAGCGACGATTGTATCAAAGGAAGGGCCTGATGCGCCGTTCTTGCGCATAAAGGTCTCAAGCTCGAGCGCCATGTCCCATTCCGTAACACCCGGTTTAAGCTGTTCGAGCATATGCAGATAGGTCCGGTCGGCTAAATCTGCCGCCGCTTTCATCAAAGACAACTCGCCTTCGTCCTTAAATTGACGCAAGCCTTCCACAAGTCCGGTCACGGGTACCAGCTCGCAAGGCTGCAGCTCGCGCTCGTATGCGCGATAAGTGGAGAATACCACAATATCTTCCTCAAAACCAAGCCGGTTGATGCCTTCTGCGGCAAGAAGCTGCTTAAGACTATCCGTTACGGAAGCACCGTGCTCCACGATTTCAAACCCGGCAGCCTGTTCGGCAGCTTGAGTCATATAACGGAAATCCGTCAACAGAAAAGCTTTATGCATCGTGATCAAAACATATCCTGATGAACCGGTAAAGCCCGTCAAATAGCGGCGGTTCACATCACCGGTAATCCAGACGGCTTCGATGTTCTGAAGCTTCATCGCTTCGCGAAGCCCGATAACACGTGTGCTCGCCATAATTAACTCTCCTTCATGTTCGACTTACAAGCGGTCGCACCGGGCATTCATCCCTGCCGTTGATCCAGATGACGCAGGATCGCCTTCAAGCCCATATCATATCCGAAAGAGCCAAACCCGGCGATCTGGCCCACCGCGATCGGAGCGATCACGGAATGATGCCGGAACTGCTCACGGGCATGGATATTGGACAAATGAATCTCGACGGCCGGGATACCTACCGAGGTAAGAGCGTCCCGAAGCGCATAGCTGTAATGGGTTAATGCTCCAGGGTTGATCAGGATTCCGTCGCAATTCCCGTACGCCGCATGAATCCGGTCGATCAACGCTCCTTCGTGATTCGACTGGTAGAACGAAAGCTCTATTCCATCTTCCTCCGCAAGCTTTTTCAGCCTGTTTTCGATATCGCCCAAGCTTTCGGAGCCATAAATTCCGGGCTCGCGAATCCCGAGAAAATTCAGATTCGGTCCGTTCAGCACTAGGATGCGAAACATCCTGCTCACCCTTCCTGTTCAAAGATACTTCAAAAGAGCTGAAAACCCGGATTTTTTGAACACGCACTGTAAAAATAACCAAAAGTTATTTTATCATAGGTTAGCGGATGTTGAGAAGCTTTTTTGTCCCTATTGAAGTGCACCCTTGGCCTTCCGGGCTCCCTTCGGTTCGCGGGCTCTCTCGTTCGTATACTCTTCGGCCGCCGTATAACCGATGAATAATCCCCATAACAGAAACAGGCAAAATTCACTGAATACCGTATTAAATGACAACTCCCGGATCGGGGAGGTCATTTTCAGCATCGGGCCAAGCAGCAGAAAAATGACAGCCCACCATACGATTCCGTAAATCATACCGGGGAGAGGACCCTTCAGCTTCCTGAAGGCTAATGTATAAATCAGCGTTGCGATGACGGAGAACAAAACAAAAAACAGCCATCCGACATAGTAACCCCGCTGAGTCTGCAAAAATTGATGCTTAAAAAACGGTTCCACCAGATATCCAGGCAGCACAGTCGTGAATTTCAAGTAGTAAAACAGGCCTTGGACAGCCCCCCAAATAAGCCCCGCAAAAATACCGATTTGCAGAGAGAAACGCAACAAGTTTGTACCCTTTTTTCGCTTATTCCGTTGCCGATTCATTTCAATCTTCCCTTCCTTGAAATTCCGATCACATTGCCGATTAGTATGCGCAAATTGAAAAAGACTAAACAAACTAGAATTTGCCCCCAAAGTTCGTTACAATGGATACAGAACTACCTCTATTACTACTCTAGGAAGGTGAATTAGTTGCCTGAGCAATCCACACCAACGATTTATGGCGGCCAAGCCGTTATGGAAGGCGTCATGTTCGGCGGAAAACACGTCAATGTCACTGCAGTTCGCCGCAAAAACGGAGAGATCACCTTCTTGGAAGTTCCCAAGAGTGATAAGAACTGGGTGAAGAAGCTTCGCAAAATTCCGCTAGTCCGAGGTCTGGTCAGCATTATAGACTCCAGCGCCAAAGGCTCGAAGCATTTAAACTATTCGGCCGAAGCCTTGGCGGATGATGAGACCGAACCGGAAGAACGGGCTAAGCAGAAGGAAAAAGAGGAATCCGGCTTTTCTCTTTCGATGATTGTAGGCGTAGCGGTCGTAGGCGTCCTGTCCTTCGTAGTCGGAAAGCTGATCTTTACGCTTGTCCCGGCACTTCTGGAGCAATTCCTCTTCCAGCATGCATTCAGTAATCAGACCCTGCATACGCTGATTGAAGGAGTTATCAAAATAATTCTTCTACTGACTTACCTTTGGATTATTTCACAAACGCCTATGATTAAAAGGTTGTTTCAATATCACGGCGCGGAGCATAAAGTCATCAGCGCATATGAGGCTGGCGAGGAACTGACTCCGGCCAATGTTCAGAAATACAGCCGCCTGCATTACCGCTGCGGCAGCAGCTTCATTATTTTGACGGTCATTGTCGGTGTCATCATTTACTCTTTGCCCATCTTCAGTTGGGACAATGTATGGGAACGGATGTACATCCGGGTATTGCTTCTTCCCGTAGTCATCGGAGTGTCCTTTGAACTGCTTCGCTTTACGAATTCGGTTCGCGACATCCCGGTACTTCGTTACCTCGGATATCCCGGCCTATGGCTTCAGCTTCTGACGACCAAAGAACCAAGCGATGACCAGGTCGAAGTGTCGATCGCTTCCTTCAACCGGATGCGTGAGATTGATGCCGGTATGGAGCAGACTTCGGCTACGGAAACAACGGTCGGTCGTTCTTCCTTGGATCCCGTGAAAGGATGATGCACGCATGAAAAAACAGGCCATTCTATTCTGGATCGTAATCGCACTTGCCGTATTCAACATTTTAGATGGACTGTTTGGCAAAAGGTCTTTGAATCTGGGGAGTGTGCTGGTCCCGCTTGTTCTTGTGGCCATTGTCTTCCTGCTCTATAAATATCCTCCGCGAAAATACAAAAAGACGGCTCCGAAGATCAAGCCGTCAGCCCGTACGATGGCCAAGGTCGCTGCCGAACGCCGTCCGGCAACCGGAGGTAAACGCAAAACCTATCCTTTCCAGGTGATAGAAGGCCAGAAGGGAAAGAATGACGACGATCTTCCGAAATACCACTAAATCAATTTAGCCTGCTGATACTTTATGAACTGTTCTTCGTAATACTGGGCATTCCAGTCCCCGAAGAACCGGTTTCCGGACCTCAGTCCGGATTCATAAAGCAGCAGGCTTTCTTCTTGTCCGATATCGAATTGCGTAGTAGAAATGCCAAGCGTCGGTATTTTTACGGTCCGATATCGGTTGGATTGCTCAATATACCGTTCATCGTGGGCGGACAGCATCGTTTCAACCAGCGCTTGAAGCATGGAGAACGGGCCCCGAATGACATGCGGCTGGTTCGTATTTTTGCCTACCATTTGAAAACCCACGGTCGGAATCAATTTCTCCTCGTTAGGCGACTGGTTGCGGTCAAACAGCCATAAAGGGAAATTGCTGAGAAGACCTCCGTCAACGATATGAAGGAACTGGTCGCTGAACTTCTTTCCTTTAGCCATTTTCGCCGGCAAACGCAGCAATACGGGATCGAAAAAGTAAGGAATACTGCAGCTCATCCGAACCGCTTTGGCCACTTCAAAAGTTTCGGGACGCAGACCGATCTTCGGCAAATCATCCGGGAGCACCAGAATTCTGCCTCCGGTAATATCTGAAGCAATGATCTTTAGCTTGCCCCTCTCCAAATCACCGAACGTTCGAATCCCTTTTGCAAGGAGAATTTGACGTACCCAATCTTCCAAAGCCTCGCCGGAATACAACCCCTTTTTTAACAATACCCGAAATGCCGGGCCAATAATTGCCGTATTAAATATAGGAGATCTCTTCAGAAAACTGGTAAACGAAGTTTCCATAATAATGGTCTTCATCTCTTCAGCGTTATATCCGGCAGCGATGAGAGAAGCCACGATGGAGCCCGATGACGTTCCCGCTACCTGATGAAAGCGAGCTCCATGGCATTCCGCAGCCCGCACGGCTCCGGCCAGTGAGATCCCTTTCACTCCTCCGCCCTCGAACACTCCGTTCATGAGCATAAAAAAACCCCCATCCCACACACAAGTCTAATGCTTATGTATGATGACGGAGGTTGTCAGTATGCTAATTATCGTTGATATGAGCTCAATTTGCAGAGTAGTAGGATTGCAACAGCGGAATAAGTCCCAGCGGATTTCTTCTCAAGTCTTTTGCGCTAAAGAAGATGCTGCCCGAAATTTCCGGGATAGTGCGGTTATATTCAAGCTGATTGATAATTTCTTGTGCATTGCCCCACCCGATTTCCGGAGTGGCCAGCTTATACGGAGCATGGCCGATATAGAGCTTGACGCCCGTACCTCTTACTTCGCCCGCCCACCAGTCGGCAAGAATGTCATAGCGAACTTCTTTACGCGTCAGACTCCAGTAGAGTTGCGGAGTTACGTAATCGATCCATCCGTTCCGAATCCATGTGCGGACATCGGCATAGGTGCTGTCGTAGGCCGATATGCTGGCCTTCGTGTCCGAGCCGGTCACATCGCTCGCTTTGTTGCGCCACACGCCAAATGGACTGATTCCGTAGGAAATGGACGGATCGGCCTGACGCACGCTATGCCCGAGATCCCGGACAAACTCATTGATATTGTCGCGCCGCCAATCGCCTTTGTTGGATATCTTGTTGGCATTATAGCTCTTATAGGTGGTATCATCATTAAATTTCGAGGAGGACGTCTCCCCGGTCGGGTAAAAATAATCGTCCAAATGGACCCCATCGATATCATAGCCCTTTACCACTTCCATGATAGCGTCGATGACATGCTCCCGTGCAGCGGGAATTCCCGGATTGATGTACAGCTTGCCTCCGAATTTAACGATCCAGTCCGGATGCTGCTTCGCTACATGGTTTGCCGGCAATTTGCTGGCATCGCTGCCCGTGCTGGCCCGGAACGGATTGAACCAGGCGTGAAATTCCATGCCCCGCCGGTGAGTTTCCTCAATCAGGAACTGCAGCGGATCGTAACCCGGATCCTTGCCCGCAGTGCCGGTCAGGAATGTGCTCCATGGAACCAGCTTGGACGGGTAGATGGCATCCCCGGAAGGACGAACCTGGACGAATACGGCATTCATCCCCATTCCCTGTAAATCATCCAGTAGTTTAATATATTCGGCCTTTTGGGTTTCCTCTTTTCCGTAGGAGGCTTTGCTAGGCCAATCCAGATTGGAGACGGTCGAAATCCAAGCCCCCCGTAGTTCATCGTTAGTGGTCGGTGGTACCGGTTCGACTGGATTCGCAGGTTCCGGTGGCGGTTCTGTTACCGGCGGTTCAACGATTACCGCATCCGAGGATGTTAGGGAAATCGTCTTCGTCTTTTGATTCCAATCGACTACCAGACCGAGCTGTTCGCTTACGAAACGTAAGGGTGCCATGGTCCGGCCGGCTTTATTCTCCACAGACACTTCAAGCGGAACGGAGTTCCCGTTGACCTGTGCCTTCTTCTGGCCAATTCCGAGCACCAGAAGATTCCCGTCCTTGCGGATTGTGGCCGATTTGGAAGCCGGAGACCATTCCGCCTGGGCCCCCAGGCCTTCGCTGATCACTCGAAGCGGGACCATCGTAACGTTCTCGGCCGCCTTGATGTAAGGAGCGGAATCGCTCGGAAGCAGCACGCCGCCCAGATAGATTTGAATATCGCCGGCGGTGGCAGCTGCAGCGTTGTTCCGGGTTCCCGCAACCGGCCAGATCAGCATCAGAATTAGCAGGGGAATCATCCAAGTACGTAAAAATTTCATCAGTAACCTCCAAATGATGTGATAGACATAATGACTCTACTATCTGTAAACGCTCCCTGTACCGGAAGAGTTGCGCAAAATTTGTATTTTTCAACAACAATTAAAAAAACACCTGTCTCTGGCCGACAGATGCTTTCTCTGATTCACGTATTTTACTAGAAAAGATTATTTCAAGATTCGCCCAGCAGCTCCTGTTGTACTTTCCGCAAATCCTGGGTCCGGGAATCTTCCCGCTTGAAATATTCGACGAGGCCTGCGATGCATGTGATGGAATCCCAGCTTAAATGGTGCTCGATCCCTTCCACGTCCTTATATATGTTCTCATGATCAACGCCGATCATCTCCAAAAATTCTTCGAGCAGTTCATGACGGTCAACGAGCCGTTTTCCGACTTTCTTCCCTTTATTGGTCAGAACCAATCCCCGATATTTCTCATAAATCAAATATTCATCTTTATCCAGTTTCTGAATCATCTTGGTGACGGATGAAGGATGAACCTCCAACCCTTCCGCAATGTCGGAAACCCGGGCATATCCCTTTTCATCAATCAATTTGTAGATACGCTCCAAATAATCCTCCATACTGGGCGTTGGCATCTGGTATAACCTCTTTTCCATGAGTTCACGCGGACCTGCCACATAGGAATCCCGCTACTTGTATAATGATACATGTTATGCTTGTCTGTTGGCAAGTCCGTAACCCCTGCAAGCGGGAGTCCGCCCGGAGAATTAAAACTTCAACCAGTCCGGAGTCAACTGCTGAAGCCAGATTGTAATCTTCGCCATCCGGTTCGTAAATAACAGCACGCCCATCAAGAGCATCAGGGCGCCTCCTATTTTCATCATCAAGCCGGAGTATCGGAGAATCCATTTGGTGGAGCCTACAAAAAACGCCAATACAAAGAAAGGTAGAGCAAATCCGATTGTATATGCCGTAATGAGGCCAATCCAAGTTCCCGGCTCGCTGACAGCGAGCGCGATAATGGCGGCCAGGATCGGACCGACACACGGCGACCAGCCGGCCGAAAAGCCGATCCCGAAAATAAAGGAGCCTATGTATCCCGTCGGCTTAAATTTCAAATTCATTTTCCGTTCGCGCATCAAAAAACGCGGCTGAAAAATCCCAAGCAAAAACAATCCCATCAGGATAATCAGAATCGCGGAAAGCTGGCGAATCAATGCCCGGTTATTGTTGAAAAATTCGCCAAACAGGCCTGCACCGAAACCGAGGGTGTAAAAAACGGCCGAGAACCCTAGAATAAAAGCCAACGTATGGGTCATCGTCCGAAAACGGACCTCACGTTTGTTTTGCTCGGTCTTCAGCGTTTGTACCGACATGCCCGTAATATAAGATAAATAGGATGGGTATAAAGGCAGGCAGCACGGCGAAATAAAGGAGGCAATCCCCGCGCCGAAAGCGACCCAAATATTGATGTCAGCCATAACGACCTCCTGGCAATCTTCTCGTGATTATTGTGTCAGGCGGAAAACCCCTTTTTCCCGATCAGCGTCAAAATGAGCATCGCGATGAGCAGCAGCACAATGGTGGCTCCAGGGGCCAAATTCCAAATCCCCGCCGTCATAAGGCCGGCAACGACGGCAATTTCCGCTATGACAACGGAAAAAATGACCGAGGTTTTGAAGCTCCTGGCGATCAGCAAGCTGCAGGCGGCCGGAATAGTCAGCAGGGCGGAAACTAACAGCGCCCCGACTATCTTGATCGCCGTACTGACAACCAGCGCGGTCATCACGGTGATCAACAGATTAAGCAGTTTCACCGGCAAACCGCTGACCGATGCCGCATCCTCCTCGAACGTAAGCAGGAACATTTCTTTGAAAAAGACCGAAATGATTGCTACGACAACGATAGTAACTGCTCCAACCACGTACAAATCTGTCGTATCCAAGGTATAGATGCTGCCGAACAGGTAACTGACCACATCGTTATTGTAACCCATCCCCAGCGTAAAGAACAGCGAAGCCAGCGCTACTCCCCCCGCCATAATGACGGCGATGGACAGCTCGGCGTAACCTTTATAAGCTTTCCTCAATTTTTCGATCGCAAATGATGCCACGACGGCAAACACGAGCCCTACTCCAATGGGATACACCTCGATGAGAAATCCTAGCGCTACCCCGGCGATCGTCACGTGAGCCAGCGTATCTCCAATCATGGACAGACGCCGCAAAACGAGAAAAATGCCGATCAAGGGAGCCGTAAGCCCGATGAGCAGCCCGCCTGTCAGCGCTCTTTGAAAAAAATCAGCTGTTAAAATTTCCAAGTGTCACATCTCCTATCACTTCAAAAAAAGTGCACATCAACATCATTTACTGGCCAGAGGGACCTGCGCATCTTCCAAAAGGGAGTGCTGCAAGCCCGGAATCTCACAGCTCTGATCATGCGAGTGGCGCACATAAAACTTGATGCCTCCGCAGCGGTCGCGGGGTTCTTTTCCGAGATAACCTTCAATCATTTCAATATCATGGGACACCATCAAGAAGGTCATTTGGTGATGGGCATGCATATGGAATATGAGTTCAAAAAAATCGGCCTGGGTTTGAGCATCGATTCCTACTGTCGGTTCGTCGAGGATCAGCAAATCCGGCTGGTTGATCAGCGCCCGGGCCAAGAATACCCGCTGCTGCTGACCTCCTGACAACTGGCCGATCCGTTTGCCGGCGATATCGACAATGCGCATGACCTCCATCGCTTCTTCGCATTTCTGCTGGTCTGCTTTGCCGACCCGTCTAAACAGCTTCTTGTTGCTGTACAGGCCAGACATGACCACTTCCCGGACGGTAGCCGGGAATAGCGGATTGAATGCATTCTTCTGAGGTACATAACCGATTCGATCCCAGTCCCGGAATTTCCGGATCGGTTCCCCGAACAACCGGATTTCCCCCTGAGTGGGGCGGAGCAGGCCAACCATCATCTTCAGCAATGTCGTTTTGCCGGCTCCATTTGAGCCGATAACACCCATAAAGTCACGTTCCTTGATGACCAGATTGAGATCGGTAATGACCTGCTGATCCTTGTAGGCGAACGAAACCCCGTCCAGCTCGATGATGTTATCATGGCAGTATGCCGCCGGAGCGGCAGTCTCTGATTTCATTAGTCCTCGTCCTTCCGGTTCTTAAAATTCCTCTCTTTATTGTAGAGCGAGAATCAGATTTTGCAAATTGTTCTCCATCAGCGTGAAATAATTGTCTCCCGCTTTCTGCTGTTCCTTGGTCAATCCTTCCACCGGATTCAGTACCAGAGTCTCGACTCCGGCTTCACCCGCCAAAGTTTTAGCAAGTTTATCGGAGACCAGCTCTTCAAAAAAGATATATTTGATATCTTCTTCCTTCACCATCTTGGACAGGGCCACCAAATCCTGCGCTCTCGGCTCGGCTTCAGGCGACAATCCCATAATGGCGTGCTGCGTAAGCCCGTAATCCCGGCATAAATATCCGAATGCTTGGTGGGATACCACGATTTCCTTCTTAGCCGTCTTTGACAGTTCTTCGGTGAATTTGGCATCCAGAGCGTCAAGCTTTTGACTTAGCTCCGTATAGCGTGCTTCATAGTTTTCCTTGTGAGCCGGATCTACTTCAATATAGCTGTTTTTGATATTCTCAGCGATAATTTTGGCGGATTTCGGACTGACCCAGGTATGCGGATCGATGTGATGAGCCGGCACATCACCTGCTTGAGAAGAATCGGCACCGTCTCCGCCTACTTCTTCGTCGTGATGTTCTTCGTCTGCACCATGTTCCTCATGTGTCGCCTCAGTCTCAGTACCTTCATCCCCATGCCCGTGATCATGCCCGTCATCCCCTTCGGCATAAATGAGATCGATGCCCTGGCTGACCTCCACGGTTTTAACGGCGGCATCCTTGCCCATTCCTTTCAGGAAGTTCGGCGCCCACCCTTCCAATCCGGCACCATTGTACAAGAATAGCTGCGCTTTAGAGGTGTTCAGAATATCCTGGCTACGCGGCGTCCAGTCATGGGGTTCTACACCCACGGGCAGCAGGTTAATAACATTGGCGTCTTCACCGCCGATCGCCGTAGCAAATTCATATATCGGGTAAAAGCTGGTTACCACGTTCACCTTGCCTTCCACGATTTCGCCGCCCGCGCTTTTCCCGCAGCCCACCATCAACACCAGCACTGCCGCCAGTGGAAAAATAAGTTTCAAGCCTCTCTTTATGTATAAAGCCATCTCTCTCACTCCTCTTAATCGTAATAATTACAAATATGATTATAGGGTCATATTAAATCAGGTGTCAACCCTCTTTTCTTTTCCATAGACTTATCTTGCCACCGTACACAATAAAAAACCGCCAAGGGTAAGCCCTTGGCGGTAAATCTTCTTTATTTAACAATCGCACCGTTCGGCATCGTGGCCGGTACGGTGGCCAACGTCAATTGATCTCCCTGCGATGCTGCGAGAATCATGCCTTGGGACAGTTCTCCGCGCAGCTTCACCGGTTTGAGGTTGGTCACGCAAATCACTTTGCGGCCGACAAGTTCCTCCGGTTTATAGAACTTCGCGATGCCGGAGACCACTTGCCGCTGCTCGAAACCGAGATCCAGCTGAAGCTTGAGCAGCTTATCGGCTTTCGGTACCGGCTCGCAAGCCAGCACCTCGGCCACGCGCAACTCAACCTTGGCGAAATCATCGATCCCGATTTCGGCCTTCAGCTCCGGCTTGGCGGCAGCTTCTGCCTCCGCAGCCCCGCCTGCCGCGGCAGGCTCAGACGTCGGCTGAGCTTCCGCCGCGGCCGAAGCTGCGGCTCCGCCGGACATCGAGTTCGCGATGAACTCGATTTCAACTTCCGCATCGAGCCGCGGGAAGATCGGCTCGCCCTTGCCAACCTTCGTTCCGGCCGGAACGAGGCCAAACGTCTTGGCGCTCTCCCAGCTCGTCAACTCGCCGGGCGCGAGACCCAGTTGCGCCCAGATTTTGGCCGGCGCCTGGGTCAGGAACGGCTGCAGCAGAATCGAGGCAATCCGAAGCGATTCCACGAGATGGGCCATAACGGAGGCCAACTCATCTTTTTTCGACTCATCCTTCGCCAAAGCCCAAGGCTGCGTTTCGTCGATATATTTATTGGTCCGTCCGATAAACGCGCCAATGGCGGAAAGCGCTACGGAGAACTCCAGATTCTCCATCACTTCCTCCACCTTGACTACCGTCTCTTGCGCAAGCTTCGACAGATCGGCATCGAACGGAGTCACGTTAGGCCGATAAGCCGGAACCTCACCGTCAAAATACTTGCCGACCATAGCGACCGTACGATTGAGCAGGTTGCCCAGATCGTTGGCAAGATCGGAATTCACCCGTTGAACGAAGCTCTCCGGCGTAAACGAACCGTCCGAACCGAACGGCACTTCGCGTAGCAGATAATACCGCGTCGAGTCCAGTCCGTAGCGGTCGATCAGCACGGACGGATCCATAACATTGCCTTTGGATTTGGACATTTTGCCGCCCTTCATCAGAAGCCAGCCATGGCCGAATACCTTTTTCGGCAATGGCAGATCCAGCGCCATCAGCATGATCGGCCAGTAAATCGTGTGGAAACGTACGATTTCTTTGCCCACCAAATGCACGTCCGCCGGCCAATAGCGGTTGAACAATTCATCATGATCCGTTCCGTAACCCAGGGCTGTAATGTAATTGGATAATGCA
This sequence comes from Paenibacillus sp. FSL R5-0407, assembly GCF_038009185.1. Classification (NCBI taxonomy): domain Bacteria; kingdom Bacillati; phylum Bacillota; class Bacilli; order Caryophanales; family Paenibacillaceae; genus Paenibacillus; species Paenibacillus sp. FSL R5-0407. Next base: position 1,580,600 of record NZ_JBBPAX010000001.1, read on the forward strand.
TCGATCCACACGTACACCACATGCTTCGGATCGCCCTTGACCTTCACGCCCCAGTCGAACGTAGTCCGCGAAACGGCCAAATCCTCAAGACCCGGCTTGATGAAATTGTTGATCATTTCATTTTTACGGGATTCCGGCTGGATAAAGCCCGGATTCTCTTCGTAATACTTCAACAATCGATCCACATAGTTGCTCATCCGGAAGAAGTAGCTCTCTTCCTTCACCAACTCAACCGGACGTCCGCAATCGGGACAGTTGCCGTCAATCAGTTGACGCTCCGTAAAAAAGGACTCACAAGGCGTACAATACCAGCCTTCGTATTCCCCCTTGTAGATGTCACCCTTTTTAAGCAACCGGTCAAAAATCTCCTCAACCACTACCTTGTGGCGCAGTTCGGTCGTACGAATGAAATCGTCGTTGGAAATATCGAGTTTTTTCCAAAGATCCTTAATACCCGCCACGATATCATCGACAAACTTCTGCGGCGTTTTTCCGGCTTCTTCAGCTTTCCGTTCAATCTTTTGGCCGTGCTCATCCGTACCTGTCAGGTAGCGGACATCATATCCCCGAAGCCGTTTGTAACGAGCGATGGCATCCCCGGCAACCGTAGTATAGGCGTGCCCGATATGCAGCTTGTCACTGGGATAATAAATCGGGGTTGTGATGTAAAATGTCTTTTTGTCTGACATCATCTTCATCTCCTTTTTGAACACACACTTTTTAAAACAAAAAACTCCCGTCCCATTCATGGGACGAGAGAGTTCTCACGTGTTACCACCCAAATTCCCCGCCGCTTTGCAGCGAACGGGCTCAGCCGGTCAGTTACTGACCCTCCTTTAACGCCGGATGCCGCGCCGCCCCCTTATCGTCAATGTTCCTATAGAACAAGACGGCTCGAAGGCAGATTCTCCCGGACCATCTTCCAAGACCGTTCCAGACCGGTTTGCAGCTACCCCGGCTCTCTGTTGCTGGACCTGATGCCCTGTACTTATCCGTTCATCGAATTGAATGTTATGATCTAATATTAAGAAAAGACAATATCTCTGTCAAGCCGCCATATACAGCACTGCTATCACCGGCTTATTTCTCCATCCCGAATCTATCTCGTGACCGGCTCCTGAAAAGAACCAGGTCATGATTATTGTCGATCATCGAGGTCCGGAACCGGTTCCCCTTTTTGTCGCTTCGGCGGTACCGGATCAAGCCCTCCCGGATGAAAGGGATGGCATTTCGAGATCCTGACCGCAGCCAGCCAGGAACCCTTCAACGGTCCGTGAACCTCGATTGCCTCCAGCGCATAGGCGGAACAAGTCGGATAAAATCGGCAGGTCGGCGGCTTCAGTGGAGAAATGAATTTACGGTAGAAGCGAATCGGCCCCTGAAATGTCTTGCGTGCAAGGCCCATCTTACTTCCCTCCGCTTTGCTGGACGACCTTCTCTTGCTCCCCGGCCCCGTCCTTTCTGCAATCCTTACAATAGCCGAAAACTTCAAATTTATGCTTCACCACTTGGAACTCGTCCGGCGCATCCGTGAGCGGCATCGGGCAAAAGTGGATCGGGTATGTTTTTTGACACTGCAAACATATTAAATGATGATGATGATGTCCTTCGCTGCTGCAGCTTGCCCGGAACTTAAGACCGTCTTCAAAAACGATCTGTTCAATAGCTCCAAGCTCCTCCATCACTCTCAGATTACGGTACACTGTATCAAAACTGAGCCCGCTGTACTGCTTGCACATATATTCATATACGTCCTTCGGCGTCAAATAACCGTCCCGCTCGGCAAACAGTTTAGCCAGACTTCTGCGCTGATCGGTAATCCGCAAGCCCTGGGCGGACATCACGGCTATGATTTCCTCTGTCGACAGCATGCGACATTCCTCCCGTCATAAGCCTTCCATGAATCTCTTCTAAAGGTAGTTCAAAAAGTCATCAATTCAAGATGAACACATCTTTAATAATGAACCAAAATGATCTCTCCGTCAATGAACCGGAGAGCGAGCCGGAAAGCGGCCCCGATAAGTAAACAAACCCAGTTCGTGTTTGAGTTTCCCAGTAAAAAAAGTCCGGGACAAGGTCCCGGACTCTATCCTAGCGCGCTAAGGCGCTGGTCTTAAGGCTGTTTTACTTCCGGCAATGGCTGGAAGAGCAGATTGACGGACAGATTGCTGCCCGGTGCCGCTGTAAACAGGAATTCTACGGTCTGTTCCCGGTCTCCGGACCGGAACAGCACGCTGTTCTCATTCGGCGCACTCAAACCGCTGCTCAGGGCAACCGGAACGATGTTTCCGTTGACCATGATATTACCGGTATAGAATCCGCCGCGCGGATTAAAGGTAATCAAAGTATTTGGAGCTACACGATACAGCTTGATGGTGTATACAACGCCGAAGTTACCGGCATTAAGTTTGTATTCTCCGGTCGGTCCATCTTCTCCAACCAGGAACGGATCGCTTGAATTGTCCCCAATCAGGAGTCGAACCGGTTTAGTACCGATCAGATCGCCATATTCGATATGGCGCGTTGCATCGCTGTACGTCCCGCGGTTGTGGATATCCGAAGGAAGCACGCTCAGATATGGAAGGTACACAAACGGATCCTTGCTTGAGTCAATCATGATCACGTCATATTGAAGCGTATGGTCACTGTACAGATCCGCAAACAGGGAAATTACTTCTCCCTGCTTCATGGCCGTTGCACTCAGGTCGTTAAGAATGATTTTGCTCTCGCCCGGTGCAATCCACATATCCTTGTATTTGCTGCCTGTCTGCATCGACTGATAATAACGCTCTACCGACGCCTTACCCACCCCAGTCGCATACTGGTTAGGTCCTGCGAATCCGAAATTGGTCTGCGTTAAACGGGCGGTTTCGGTCGTATTTTTGTTCGTTGCGATCACATACATCTTAACGTTCTTGCCTGTAGCATTTGCGTGATGGATCATAAAGCGGGTATCCCCGATCGCCGATTCTCTGTACACAACCCCTTCGGAGAATACTGTTTCCGGGCTGTTACTACGGATCAGCGTCGTAGAATCTGAAGTAAACGTATAGTTTACTTTCTCCCAGGTAGGAACCTGAGTACCGTCAAAAGCATATTTATCGCCGACCGGCGTGAATATTTTGTTAAAATCATCTCGAGTGTACAGCGTTTCATTCGTGATCGTAATCGTCTTCTCAATCGAAGAAGTCAATCCGAATTCGTTGGTTACGGTTAATTTGATAGATACGGGACCCGGTGAAAAGAAAGCCAGTTGCTTGTTCTCCCAATCCCGGTCCTTGATACCTACTTCATCCGTACTGAGATCGTTATAAGTAATAAGTTCGCCCATTTTGTAAGTATCTTTATCTGTAGTGAAGTTAGCTACTGGAGGCGTATGCGGCTTCCTAACGTTCACTGTCAGCGAGAACGGATCGCTCCACTGGCCGCTGGAGTCTTGAACCCGGTAAGTTACGGTATAGGCCCCAGGAGTCATATACATTTCTTCGCGGCCGATCCACTCTTCATTAACGATTTGCAATCCAGAAGGAGAGTAGGCGTTCGTTAAATACTGAACTTGAGTTTCTCCGGAAATGACCTCTTTGTTCCCGATCGAGAACGAAGCGATCGGTTTCGTCGAGACGCTCACAATAACCCGTTTTCCTTTTTGATCCCATTCATAAGGCATGTTCAATGCTTTTGTAATGGCCGTCAGCGGAACCATGAAATTATTTTTGGCGGAATAAGAAGTACCGCTCATTTTCGTCGTAACGCCGTTCACTTTGTAATTGGAAGCATTCACTTTAAAACGAAGCTCATCGGCTCCCCGTTGAATAATCGTTTCTTTCGTTTTGTTATCGTAAGAAATTTGAAGTCCGGCGCGTTCAACGATAGCGCGGATCGAGACGTAGGATACTCCCTTTTTAACTTCCATCGGATAACCGGCGAGATATTCCTTACCGTTTTGATACATCTTTTTGCTGTCCATCATCAAAATGAGCTGTCCGGCACCGGTGCCGTTCGACAAACTATTAGTCGAAGGCGTGGTTGTCGTGGTACTTCCTCCGGTAACAGTGCTGTCTGTCCCTGTACCTTCCTGCTCGTTCCCGGGAACAGTGGTTCCACCGTTTTCCTCGGTTACTTGACCTTCAACCTGTCCTTCGGTTTGGCCTTCAACCTGGCCTTGATCCGGATTCACCGTTTCACCCGTTACAGCGTTTGGGTCCTGGTTTCCGTTAGCCGGATTATTCACCGTCTGTCCGGATACGTTCGCCTCGCTCGGGGGGGTATTCGGGACAGCCTCTTCCGCACTGGCGGGAAGGACCATCGCTACTTGCGAAGCCGCTAAAAATGTTGCAATAACCAATCGTTTGAAATTCATGCTAGACTCCTTCTCTACTCCCATTTTATAAATTCTCTCATCATTCGCACATACTATTAAACGCGCAAATTCGGGAAAAGTTGCTACTAATATCATAGCAATGTAAAATTAAATCCCCTTGGCATCTTAGAGCCGTCTTCTAAAAATATACTATCCTAAACTCAAAAAAAACCGGCATCCCTGCGCCAAAGCGAGAGATGCCGGTTTTTGCTTAAATTTCGGATTACAATTATGACAATCCGTATCCTACTGGATACCGGTCATTTAGACCTACAGGGAGTTTCCCAGTGGGTGCGAGCTTGCCGGTCAGCACTTTAGCCAGCGCATCCAGGGAAAACGACCGGTTCTCGTACAGGCAAAGATAGGTTCCCGTATCCGGGAAGGCATTGATATCATACGGATTTCGTGTCGAAACCACGATGACCTTGGACCCGTGAGCCCGGTTCAAAGCTTCGATTAACCGGGACTGCCCTTCCGGAATTTCCCCTTCCGCCGTATAAGTGACGACGACGATTTGCTCATAATCGGCGCTTTGCTTCAGGGCCGCAAGAATTTCTTCATCGTCAGGGTGCGTCCCTATCACGGATAACACGACTCCATCCCCGTAAGGCCGCAGGGCATCCGCCAAATTATACCGGTGTACCGCCGGTTCATCCACTTCTGTCCGGTGTCGAAGTTCCGGCCAAATGACGAGTACCGGTTCGGCGCAGTTCAGCGGCAGGTTCCCTTCATCCTTGACGAGCGTAACGCTGCCTTCGGCGATCTTGGCGAGCAGCGCTCCGCTTTCCTCCGAAGGAGTCAACGGAACAGGGACAAACGCCGGGTCCCCACCATAAGAACTCGCAGATCCAGCAAGACGCTTCGCTTTTAATCCTAGCACCCGTTCCACGGACTGGTCGATCCGCTCCTCACTAAGACGTCCGCTCAAGACAGCCTCGCGGACCGCTTCGATTGCTGCGATCTGATCACTCAACGTGTGGCTCACCAGAACGATGTCCGCGCCAGCTTCGATCGCCCGCACCGCACCTTCCGGAATCCCGCAAGATTTGGAAATAGCGTGCATTTCCAGGCAGTCCGTTACAATGACACCGTCATAGCCGAGCTCATCTCTTAGGAGATCGGTAAGAACACGGCCGGACAGGGTAGCCGGTATTTCCTCCGGCTCAAAAGCCGGAAAAATGACGTGAGCCGTCATAATAGCGTCAACCCCTGCGCTAATCGCTTCCCGGAACGGAAGCAGCTCGATACAGCTCAAGCGTTCCTTGTCATGCGGGACTACGGCGAGTCCCCGATGGGAATCCACGGCCGTGTCTCCATGCCCCGGAAAGTGCTTGGCGGTCGCGATGACTCCGGTTTGCTGATACCCCCGGATCGCTGCGTTACCATGCTCCGCCACTTTCACAGGATCTTCTCCGAACGATCTGACGCCAATGACCGGATTGGACGGGTTATTGTTGACATCGATGCAAGGCGCGAAATTAAAATTAATCCCGAGCGCAAGCATTTCTTTGGCAGCCAAGATCGCCGCTTCCTCCGTCAATCCGGCATCCCCAGCAGCCCCCAGCGTCATATTGCCCGGAATCCGGCTCATTCCCTCATGGTCCAAGCGCGCAACCATGCCGCCCTCCTGGTCGATGGAGATAAACAACGGAAGCTCCGGATTGTTGCGTGGAAGCACCTGCAAACTAGCGGACAATGCGGCAAGCTGCCGCACCGATTCCACGTTTCGGCGGAAATAAACCGTTCCGCCGATATGGTAATCCTTCGTTAATGTTTTGATCTGCTCGTCGGCCTCAAGCCCGTGAAAGCCGCAAATAAACAGCTGACCGATTTTTTCTTCTAAAGATAATTTGGACATTTTCAAACCCATCACCTTCTTTGCTCAAGATACGGACGATTCCTTGATTCGGAATTCCGAAGGAGTCATCCCAGTGTACTTCTGAAACACCTTAGTGAAGTAACGCCGCTCCTGATAGCCAACCACGGAGCCAATTTGAGTAACCGACTTGTCACTGCCGCTTAGCAGACATTTAGCCATCTCGACGCGCTGTTTGGTCAAATATTCGACAAAAGTCTCTCCGAAATGATTCTTAAACAACAAGCAGAAGTAGCTGCAACTAATCCCGAGATACTCGGAAATGTCCTCGATGCCAAAATCGTCGCCCAAATGATGTTGAATATAATTTTGCGCGGACATCATCAGCGTCTCCGAGGACTTCTTGGTTGAAAGGGATTCCCTGGAGCGGTCCAGCATGGATACGACAAGAGACATTAAGTCCTTCAAGCTAAGCGATTCCTGCAATTTGAGCCAAACTTCTTTTTCTTGGTCGCCTGACAGCATTTGCAGCTCGCGCATCTCCCGGAGCAGGTGAATCAGCAGGTAATGCAGCAGCTTTTCCGCCGCCCGGTTTTCCGACGAGTGACCTACATAATACTTCAGTTCCGTAACGACTTGAACCAGCAGTTCATGACTTCCGTTTCTGAGGCCGCTTCCGATTTGTTCAATAAACCGCCATTGGGAGCCTTCCTCATTCGAATGAGCTTCGGTCGATTTTGCAAAGATCTGGTCAGCATCCAAGAACCACTCCTGCGGCGGGCTTAAAATGAGCATCTGCTGCATGCGCTGGTAAATGAAGGACATCTCGGTTACACCGACCGGATTTTGCTCCAAACACATCCGGATCAAGATGCCTTCCTTCTCGCTGACGATTCCTTGCAGTTGATCATAGCCCGGCTTCAGATCATCCCTTGTAATCTGCTCTTTCCCCAAGGAATGAAAAATGAGACACCATTCCCCTTCTCTTACCTGCAAAACCGTATACTCCTTAATTATCGGTTTAAACAGATCTTTCAACAGGTTTTTGATATGCAGATTCCAAGCTTTACGTTCGTGCAAAGTCCAGGATATCGACCTGTGGGCGTAACCCTCCAGATCCAGGAGCAGCACCCCGCGATAATTCCGTTCGCCGGCCCGCTCCTCTTCATCCCACAATACGCCTTCTTCTTCCGTCTCCTGTCCCAATAAAGAATGAAGCATATAGTTCTCATTAGCTAAAGAGGCCACACGGTTTAAACGCTGCTCTTTGCTTCGCTTCTTCCTATTCTCCATTATCTGGTCTGCGATCTTCTTTACGATCTCTTCCAGTTCAAAATAATTAATCGGCTTGCAAATATAATCCCTGACTCCATACCTGATACCGGTGCGCGCATACTCAAATTCCTGATATCCCGTCAGGAGCAAGATTTCGCTGTCGAGACCTTCTTCGCGCAGCTTCTGAATCAGCGTCATTCCATCCATGATCGGCATGCGGATATCGCATAACACCAAATCAGGCCGGTGCTGGATTGCCGCTTCTAACGCCTCTACGCCGTTTTTGGCCAACCCGACAATCTCGAATCCCATGGCTTCCCAAGGAAGAACCTTGGATAAGTTGTTTAAAATATGAATCTCATCGTCAACCAGCAATGCCTTCAGTTTCATATTTTATCACCCAATTCATATTTTGGAATTACGCACTGGATCACTGTTCCGTGCCCAGGCTGCGAGCAAATGAATAGTCCGTATTTACTGCCGTATTGGAATCTTAGCCGATCGAAGACGCTTCTGAGTCCGAGTCCACGTCTCTCATGGCTTGGATAGGCTTTGGCGGTTTGCAGATCCAGTTCGGGGTCCGCATATTGTATGGAAGACAGCTGCTCGTTCGACATCCCGATACCGTTATCCTCCACTCTCAGCAATATCCGGTCTTCTTCAAGGATTCCCGTTACCTTGATCATCCCTTTATAATTAATGCCTTCAAACCCATGCTGAATGCTGTTCTCTACCAGCGGTTGCAGCGTCAGCTTCAACAGCATGCAATTTCTCATCTCTGCCGGGAGATCGATTTCGTATTCAAACAATTCTTCGAACCTGAATTTTTGGATCTCCAGATAACTGCGCAAATGCTCGATTTCCAAACCAAGCGAGATTTCTTCCTTGTCCTGGATACTAATTCTCAGAATACTCGCGAGTCTCAGCACCATCTCACTCACTTTTCGCCCTTCATTTTGAACCGCCAATACATTGATCGACTCCAGCGTGTTGAACAAAAAATGAGGCTTGATCTGCGCCTGTAGTACTCGAAGCTCTGCATTCGCTTTTTGCAGCTGCTCTCTTTTTACCTGATCGAACAATTCGTTAATCTTATCCATTTGGCTGTTAAACCCTTGCTGCAGCAGGAGCAGCTCATCATCGCCCTTTTCATCCACCCGTGCATTCAAATCGCCGCTCTCCACTTTTCTCATGAATCTGACAATGACCCCAATAGTTCCGGTAATCCGGTTCATGAAAAACACGTTAAAGAGCATAGCCGTTAGCACGCATACGAGGATAATAGCCACAAACCATTTGGCAAAGGTCGTTACCTCTTGGGACAAGTAGTGCCATGAAGTGACGGATACCAGCTTCCAAGGATATTCCTTCAAATTGTAAATCGAAATAACGCTCTCTTCCCCGTTGAACTTCCCTTTAAAGCTGAGGGAGTCGCTCGTTAGCGCCAGTTTTTTTTGAATGGAAGGCTGCAAGGTCTGTCCGTTGAGCTCCGAATGAAAATCATAGAGAACCTTCCCGTCGTTATTCACCAGAAAGAAACGGGTGTCTTGCATTTTACTTCCCAGCGTTAAGTTTTGGAAAATCTTCTCGAATTCCCAGTTCTTAATCTGTACGACCAGCACCCCTACACGTTTGAAACTGTCCAAGTCCTTAATCAGCCGAATTTGTGTGAATACATTATCCGAGCCGGTCAGTTCCGGATATTCGTGAGGCGCGATCCATCTTGGAATCCCGTTCAACTTCATAACTTCGCGATACAAAGGATGATCCTTGAATTGCTCATAGGGCAGAGTCTCAAAGTTTTCCTTATTGAAGATGGTGATCACTTTGGAATCCTTATAACCATGAACATTGTACAAAAAAGCATAATCAATGGCAGGATGGTTGTATAACAGGGAACGAAAATTCCGCTGGTTAGCATTCAGTTCTAATTGATTGGCAGCAGCATCCGTCAAATCCTGCGAATCCGGGTCCTGGGATACCAACGCTTCCTGAAAAACGCCTTTGGCAATCCCGTTGTCCGTCACGTTATCCAATTCATGGAAGATATTCTTGATGCTATAGCCGATCGCCTTCAGCGAATATTCGGTCTGCTCACTGTAATTTGTCTCAATCGATCGGAACGTTACCAGAAAAGTGATGATTCCCAGGATGAACAATGGAATAATGACTAGCCCCAGAAACGCCGTAAACAGTTTGATTCGCAGATTCATTGGATGTATTCTCCCATACCGGATTAGTGCGTGGACAATCATATAATAACAATAGTATTTTAATATATTATCCTATGATCTTGAACCCGCCACTATTATCCTTTGACACTGCCTGCCGTAACTCCTTCAATAATCTTTTCCTGAAGAATTGCGTAGATAATCATAACCGGCAGTACGCTGAAAATAATCCCTGCGGACATTTGCGCATAGTTGGTATTGTAGGCGTCTCTGAAACCTACCATCCCTACAGGCAGCGTTCTTAACTCTTCGCTGGACAGGAAATAGTTGGCTAGCAAGAATTCGTTCCAGTTACCCAGGAAGTTGATGATGAAGACTGTAACGATCGCCGGCACCGTAAGCGGGATAATAATTCTCGCAAACAGCCCTGCCGAACTTAGTCCGTCAATGACAGCAGCCTCTTCAATTTCCCCCGGGAGCGAACGCATAAACGCCGCCAGAATAATGACAGAGAACGGAATGGCGTTGGCTACATAAGGTAAAATAAGCGCCATATGCGTATCCAAAATATCCAGTTTTCTCATGATTCCATAAATCGGAAGCAGTAAGGAGTTGTTCGGAATCAGCATCCCCAGCAAGATCAGCTGGAACACGACGGCACTGATTTTGTTGTAGCGCATCCGGGTAACCGCAAAGGCCAGCATCGCCGCAAACAGAATCGATAAACACGCGGAAAGGACACCGATGTACAAGCTGTTAAAGAAGTATGTGCTGATCTTAGCATTGACCCAGGCGTTAATATAATTGTCAAACGTAATGGAGCCCGGGAGGCCGAACGGATTCGAAGCGATATCCTGGTTGTTCGTTTTGACGGATGAGAAGAGCACGAACAGGAACGGATACAGGATGACGAGCAGGTAGGCCATAAGGAAAATGTGCGGAATCGTTTTTTTGAGTGCTCTCATCAGTATTCAATCCTTTCTGTCCGTTTGGAGATCAACACTTGATACAGTACCGTAATGATGATCGTGAATATGAAGATCAGAACGGCAATAGAGTTGCCAAAGCCATGTCTAAAGCTTGTGATGGCATACCGGATCATGTAAGTAGCCATAACGTCAGTCGACCCGGCAGGTCCGCCCTTCGTCATAACGAGAACGATATCGGCAGCCTTCATGGCACCAGCGATGGACAGCATGATAACAACGGAAATAATCGGCATAACGAGCGGAATCGTAATTTTCGTAGCTCTTTGGAAGCCGGTCGCTCCATCAATTGCAGCCGCTTCTTCCAGCTCTTTCGGAATGGCCAGAATCGCGGCCAACACCATAACAATGTAGAAACCTGTCCATTGCCAAGCGTTCGTAATCAGAATCGATATCATCGCCCAGTTTTTGTCGGACAGCCAATAGATCGGAGATACCCCGAATACGCCTAAAATTTTGTTGGCGAGGCCAAAGTCCGGATTGTAGATAAAGCCCCACAAAATCCCGATAACGGCCGTTGACATGATCGACGGCATAAATACCGCGGTCTTATACAAGCCCTTGAATTTCTTGACGTTTGCAATGAGCAAGGAAAAGATGACGATCAAAGGGACCTGAACCAAGCAGGAAAACAAAATGAAGTAAACGTTATTTTTAACGGATTTCCAAAATGCGACATCATGGAAGGCTGTTACAAAGTTGTCGAAGCCGATATAAGTAATATTTTTGGATATTCCGTTCCAGCTCGTAAAACTGTTATTGACCGCCGTAAACACCGGGTAGATGAAGAAGGCAAGAAACAGTACGAACGCCGGGATCACAAATATCAGATAGATCAGCGGATTTCTAAGCGCTTTATTCATGATAAACCTCCGTAGCTTATGCAGGATTAACTTCGTGCTACATTTTATTTAAGATGTTAGTTCTTAATTTAGTGGAAAAGGACGCCCCCACATACTTGAGACGGGTGGCGCCCTTTCGTCATTTGCTAAAGATTATTGCCCAGCCGCATTAGCCGCATCTTGAGCTGCCTGTACATTTTCCAGCATTTTCGCCGGTTCGATTTCCCCGCCGATAATTTGTTGGATACCCATGCTAAGCGCCGTATTCACTTCCGCTTGTACAAGGGCGTCGAACGCTGGGAACGAAGTTCCGATTTCGCTGACAGCCTTGAAGATATCTTGCATGAGCGGGTCATCGGACGTAGTTTTCATTTGCTCCAGATCCATCTTCATGGCAGGGAGCACACCGTCTTCTTTCAGACCGCGAAGCTGCATTTCGTCTGTCCACATGTTCTTGATGAATTCTTTAACCGCTTGCATTTTGCGAGGATCTTCAGCAACTGCACTGGAGAAGCCGTAACCGTTGTTAGCGTCCTGCATAACTACAACCGGATCGCCTGCATTAACAGGAGGCATATTGAAGTATCCGATTTTGCCAACCATGTCGCCGGCTTGTTCAGCGTCTCTGAACACCGAGTTAGCCCACGAACCGTCCATCATCATGATCGCTTCGCCAGTAACGATTTGGTTTCTCATGTCGGCGTATTCAAAGCCGAGTTCGCCTTTTTTGTAGTAGCCTTTGTCAACCCATTCCTTATGCTTAGCTACAGCTTTAACCACGTTTTCATCCGTCCACTTGGTTTCGCCTGATTTGAAGCCATAAGTGATTTCAGGTCCTGCATAGTAAGACCACAGATTGTTTGTTGTCATCAATGGGATCCAAGCATCCTTCGAAGATTGAGCGAAAGGAATTTTGCCGTCTGCTTTGATCGTTTCGGCAAGCTTATCCAGTTCATCCAGCGTCGCAGGCACTTTCAGACCTTTTTGTTCAAAGTACTCTTTATTGTAGAAGAAACCTTCGATGGATCCCCCGATCGGAAGACCGTAAATCTTACCGTCAAGAGTAAATGGTGCCAGTGTAGTAAATTTGTCTTTGAGGCCCAGCTCATCCAAAATCGGAGTAATGTCGAGCATCAAACCTTCTTTGGCATATAGCGCTGCATCCGGGCTGCCGAATACGTCGAATACTTCCGGCGGTTTCCCTGCTGCCATCTCGCCTCTCAGCTTCTCTTTCCGGTTGACTTCGGAATCAACGGCATCAAGCTTGATCGTCAAGCCTGGTACTGCGTCTTGGGTCTGTTTAACCACATCTTCGAGCAATGCAAGACGGAATTTCTTGGACTCCCCTACTTGTGTGTGGCGAATGGTGATTTCGAACGGCGAATCATCCACCTTTGCCGCTTCACCATTGTTTGTCGCCTTTTGGCCTTCGTTTGCGGGTGTGTTTTTATTGTCGGATTTACCGCACCCAGCGAGCATTGCGGACGCTACGAAAATCAGCGTCATTAGCAGCATCAAACTTTTCTTCATATTTCTAAGACCCTCCTCAAGAGCAGTTTGTGTTACATCTTTATTATAGAAAGCGCCTCCAATTCTGATAAGGAGGACATTTTTCTTTTCAGGGGATAATATCATCTAACCGACAAAAAGAAAGCGGTTAAACCTGACATGTATTGTCGAGTTTAACCGCTTTTTCTCATTTAGTAAATATTAATGTCATATTAGCTGACACTTAATTATTTCACGGATGTCTCTGCCTGCTGCATTCCTTCTTCAATCAAGCGATTTGCACGCTCGATTTCCTCCTCCGTTGGCGAAGGTACGCCCTCTAACGGATAGTCCCAACCTAATTCTTGCCACTTGAATACACCCATCTGATGATACGGAAGAATTTCGAATTTCTCTACACCGTGTAAACCACCGATAAAGCGCCCGAGGTTTAGCAAATCCTGCTCATCGTCATGAATGCCAGGAACAAAAACATGCCGAATCCACATATTTCGTCCGTGTTCTGACAACCATTCGGCCATTTTCAGCATCCGGTCGTTCGGTTTACCCGTCAGCTTGATGTGCTTCTCATTATCGATATGCTTCAGATCGAGCAGGACAAGGTCTGTTACGTCCAGGAGATCACGAATTTTGTCGCCCTCGTTGTATCCGTTCGTATCCAGCGTAGTATGCAGATTCCAGCGTTTCTTCACTTCGCGGAACAATTCGGTTACAAACGGAGCTTGCAGCGTTGCTTCCCCGCCGGATACCGTCAACCCGCCGCCTGAAGAACGGTAGTAGGTGAGGTATGGCTCAATTTCAGCCAATACCTCCTCTACTGTCATTTCTTTACCTTCCGTGAGGCTCCAGGTATCCGGGTTATGGCAATACTGGCATTTCAACAGGCAGCCCTGCATAAAGAGTACGAAACGAATACCCGGGCCATCGACCGTTCCGAAAGTTTCCAATGAATGTATGCGACCTTTAAGCATTTTTCGTCACCCTTTCTGATTGCACTGCCTTAACAAATGTTGTGATTTCTGTACCCGTTTCTATTTACATCGAACCGTGGAAAGTCCGGTTAATTACATCGAGCTGTTGCTCACGGGTCAATTTAATGAAGTTTACCGCATAACCCGAAACACGGATCGTCAATTGCGGATAGTTCTCAGGATGTTCCATGGCATCCATCAACTGTTCGCGGTCAAATACGTTGACGTTCAAGTGATGGGCTTTGCTGCCGAAATATCCGTCCATCATTGATACGAGATTCGATTTGCGGATCTCAGCTTCTTTGCCGAGTGCCTTAGGCACGATCGAGAAGGTGTTCGAGATCCCGTCCAAGCTGTGTTCATACGGCAGTTTGGCAACGGAACTGAGCGAAGCAAGCGCACCCTTCTTGTCGCGTCCGTGCATTGGGTTAGCACCAGGAGCAAACGGTTCGCCCGCTTTACGGCCATCCGGTGTTGTTCCTGTTTTCTTACCATATACAACGTTCGAGGTAATCGTCAATACCGATTGTGTCGGCATCGCATTACGATAAGTTTTGTGTTTGCGGATCATGCTCATGAACGATTCAACAAGACCCACGGCAATTTGGTCGACTTTATCGTCGTTGTTACCGTAGCAAGGGAATTCGCCTTCGATTTCAAAATCAACGGCAATGCCTTGTTCGTTGCGGATCGGTTTAACTTTAGCATATTTGATCGCGCTCAGCGAGTCGGCCGCTACGGACAAACCGGCGATCCCGCAAGCCATCGTACGGAGAATGTCGCGGTCATGCAGCGCCATTTCGATCCGTTCGTAGCAATATTTATCGTGCATGTAGTGAATTACATTCAGTGTGTTCACATACAGTTTGGCAAGCCATTCCATCATCGGTTTGAACCGTTTCATAACTTCATCGTAATTCAAGTACTCGGAAGTGATGGCCGGGAATTCAGGGCCGACTTGTGCGCCGGATTTCTCATCTTTACCGCCGTTAATCGCGTACAACAGTGCTTTCGCCAGGTTAGCGCGTGCTCCGAAGAACTGCATTTGCTTACCGATTTCCATAGCGGATACGCAACAGGCGATACCATAGTCATCACCATAGATAGGACGCATCAGATCGTCATTTTCGTATTGAATCGAGCTGGTTTCAATAGATACCTTAGCGCAATATTTCTTGAAGCCTTCAGGCAATTGTTCGGACCAGAGTACTGTCAAGTTTGGTTCTGGAGCAGGGCCCAGGTTGTAAAGAGTGTGCAGGAAACGGAAGCTGTTCTTCGTTACTCTAGTTACGCCGTTTACCGACATGCCGCCGATCGATTCCGTAACCCATGTTGGGTCGCCGCTGAACAGATCATTGTAATCCGGAGTACGCAGGAATTTGACGATCCGCAGTTTCATTACGAAATGGTCAACCAATTCTTGTGCTGTTTCTTCAGTCAAAGTTCCTTCAGCCAAATCGCGCTCGATGTATGCGTCAAGGAAAGAAGATACGCGGCCAAGCGACATTGCCGCCCCGTCTTGTTCTTTGACTGCTGCAAGATAACCGAAGTAGAGCCATTGGAAAGCTTCTTTCGCATTTTCGGCCGGTCTCGAAATATCGAAGCCGTACATTTCACCCAGTTGTTTCAATTCGCCCAGTGCGCGAACTTGCTCGGACAGTTCTTCGCGAAGACGAATTACGTCTTCGTCAATTACGTCAACTTCCAGGCTCTTCAGTTCGTTATTTTTTTGCTTGATCAGGAAATCCACACCGTAAAGCGCTACGCGGCGATAGTCGCCGATAATACGGCCGCGGCCATATGCATCTGGGAGGCCAGTAATAATGCCGGCTTTACGAGCAGCTCTCATATCGGATGTATAGGCATCAAATACGCCTTGGTTATGAGTTTTGCGAATCGTTGTAAACATATCTACGATCTCGCCCGGCAAGTCGAATCCATAAGCCTTGCAGGCGTTAATTACCATATTTATACCGCCAAAAGGATGAATCGTACGTTGGAAAGGAGCTTCCCCTTGTACACCTACGATTTGTTCCTTCGTTTTGTCCAAGTAACCGGGAGCATGGGATGTGATCGTGGAAGGCTTGTTGACTTCAACGTCAAGTACGCCTCCGGCTTCTCTTTCTTTCTTGGTCAAATCGGAAATAATGTCCCATAATGCTTTGGTATTATCCGTTGCACCCTTCAAGAAAGATTCGTCGCCTTCATAAGCCAGGATGTTGGTCTCGATGAAATCGCGGGTGTTCACTTCTCTCATCCATTTCCCTTTTTTAAAACCTCTCCAAGCTGTTTCAACTTCTTGTTTTGGTTGTACTTCTCTCTCAATCACCGACATCTGTAATCCCTCCATATAGTTTAGAAGTACGCGGTTTGAAGGATATATCCGCGTCTCATGATCCCTAAAATTTGTGATAATTTTCACAACTCTGACACTGATAAGTTCTTAGCTTTTAAAACATCATCCGCTGTACTTACCACCGTACCGGGGATCATTTATATCATTATCTTATATCAATACCCCATTAAAGATTGTGACAAATATCACTTTTGAAGTGATATTTGTCACGTTAGCCTTACATGTTCACTTATTCTTCAAATCTTCCATAGAAAGCGTCACGATAAACTTCAGCAAGCTCTGTCACAAGCGGGAGCTTCGGATTCGCAGTTGTACATTGGTCTTCGAAAGCACGATCCGCCAAGTAATCTACACGCGATTCGAAATCTTTCGCATCGAAGCCGAGTTCTTGGAATGTTTCCGGAATGCCGAGCTTCTTATTCAGATCACGGATGGCGTTGATCAGGCTCTTCACGCCCTCTTCCGTCGTTCGGGCAGGCAATCCCAAGATGCGTGCGATTTCCGCATAGCGTTCGTCAGCTACGAAGTGAGTGTATTTCGGCCATGCTGCGAATTTCGTAGGTTTCTTCGCATTGTAACGGATTACGTGCGGCATCAGAATCGCATTCGTACGGCCATGCGCGGTGTGATACTGTCCGCCCCATTTATGCGCCAAGCTGTGGTTGATGCCCAGGAATGCGTTCGCAAAGGCCATACCGGCCAAAGTCGATGCGTTGTGCATTTTCTCGCGAGCCAGTTTGTCGCCGGTCAGCGCCGATTTCTCCAAGTATTGGAACACCAGCTGGATAGCTTTGATTGCAAGGCCATCCGTGTAGTCGCTCGCCATTACCGAAACATAAGCCTCGATAGCATGAGTCAGTACGTCCATACCTGTATCGGCTACAGCAACTTTAGGTAAGCTGTATACGAACTCAGGGTCAATAATGGCTACGTCCGGAGTCAGCTCGTAATCAGCCAAAGGATATTTCGTGTTGCCGTTGATTTTATCCGTAATTACCGCGAACGAGGTCACTTCCGAACCTGTACCCGAAGTGGTCGGAATCGCAACAAACTTCGCTTTACGTCCCAGGCGCGGGTATTTGTAGATCCGTTTGCGGATATCCATGAATTTTTGTTTCAGGTTGTTAAAGTCGGTATCCGGATATTCGTAGAACAGCCACATGCCTTTCGCGGCATCCATTGGCGAACCGCCGCCGAGTGCGATAATGCAGTCCGGTTGGAATTTAGCCATCAGCTCAGTACCGCGCTCTACCGTTGTAGTCGATGGATCCGGCTCAACATCCGAGAACACTTCGATCGCTACCGGAGTTTGGCGTTGACGGAGATAGTGCTCCACTCTTTCCACATATCCCAGTTTAACCATCATTGGGTCAGTTACAATCAGTACGCGGGTAATATCCGGCATTTTGGCAAGGTATTGCGTCGAGTTTTTCTCGAAATAGATTTTGTCAGGCACTTTGAACCATTGCATATTCACGGTACGACGATTCACCCTTTTCACGTTGATCAGATTGACAGCCGTTACGTTCGACGAAGTCGAGTTACGTCCATAAGATCCGCAGCCCAGCGTCAGCGAAGGCAGGTTCGTATTGTAAATGTCGCCGATCCCGCCTTGCGAAGACGGTTGGTTGACGAGAATCCGGCAAGTAGGCATCCGATCCGAATAATTTTGAATAATTTCTTCATTATTACTATGAATTACCGAAGAGTGCCCCATACCTCCGAATTGAACCACTTCAAGCGCGCGTTCGATGCCTTGGTCGGCTGTTTTAACTTTGTAGCAAGCCAGAACCGGGCTCAATTTCTCAGCGGACAACGGGAATTTTGGACCTACGCCTTCGATTTCGGCAACCAGAATCTTCGTTCCGGCCGGTACATCGATACCGCACATTTGAGCGATCTTCACGGCAGGTTGGCCGACGATGTTCGGGTTCACTGCGCATTTGTCTGCAATAATGGCTCCGGCTGTCAGTTTAGCCGCTTCATCTTTGTTGACGAAGTAACAGCCGTTTGCAATCATCTTCTTCTTCACTTGATCGAACACCGGCTCTTCGATGATTACCGCTTGCTCGGATGCGCAAATCATGCCGTTGTCGAACGTTTTCGAAAGGATCAGGTCATTGACCGCTTGATCCAGATCCGCGCTCTTTTCAATGAAGCAAGGCACGTTACCAGGACCTACGCCGAGTGCCGGTTTGCCGCAGCTGTATGCCGCTTTAACCATCGCCGATCCGCCGGTTGCCAGGATACAAGCAACGTCAGGATGGTTCATCAAGCTGTTCGTACGATCCATGGAAGGATTCTCGATCCATTGAATGCAATCTGCTGGCGCTCCGTGCTTAACGGCAGCTTCGAGCAGGATTTTTGCGGCTTCCGCGCTGCACTTTTGAGCGGATGGGTGGAAACCGAAGATGATAGGGTTACGAGTTTTGATAGCAATGAGAGCTTTGAAAATGGTAGTCGATGTAGGGTTGGTTACAGGAGTGATCCCCATGATGATACCAACCGGTTCTGCGATTTTTTGGAAATTGTCATAAGGGTTATCTTCAATTACGCCAACCGTTTTGTTGTTCTTGATGCTGTGGTAAATATACTCGGTCGCAAACATGTTCTTAATGATCTTGTCTTCGTACACACCGCGTCCGGTTTCTTCAACCGCCATCTTCGCCAGATACATATGTCTGTCAAGTCCGGCCAGCGCCATAGCCTGCACAATTTTATCAATTTGCTCTTGATCCATGCCCATAAAAGCTTCGGATGCTTTCTTACCTTTGTCGATCAAGGTTTGAATGTAATCTTGTGCAGTCAGCTCGGCTTTTGTCGTAACTTCGTTCTTAACGGCCATTTCTCTCATCCTCCTAAGTTGGGTAATGGACAACCCTTTTCTTTCTAGTGAATTATTTCACGTTCGGGTCCATCCTTGTGAAGCTTTGCGCTTCTCTTATGGTCTTAGCATAGCACAGCTGGTTTGATTTGTATAGTGAATTTTTTCACGTACTTTAAAATAATGAAATTTTTCATTGTTCTTTGATTGTTTTTTCAGTTCAAATTTGCATTCCAGCCTTTCTAGGCCTATATTCCCAACCTATTTAGTGAGCAATATTACACTCGGTAAAAAAGTGAAATTAGTCACAATGTTGAAATTTCGACACTTTTTCAGGCTTTACAGTCCCCTCAAACCTCTAAAAACGTTATATAATTAATTTAAAATTTTCAGAAAAATTTGGAACACAAAGGGGAAATCAATGATGAGTGAAATCGTGAGCGCTACGCTGCCCCGCGGCAATACGAGCTGTTTTACAGAGCAAAACTTCAACCGTCTTCTTGTCACTATGAAAGAAAAAGCATATCCCGAAGGAACGCATTTGTTCTGGGAAGGCGACTTTTCCGATAAACTGTTCTATGTTAAACGCGGACGCGTCAAACTGACCAAATCGACCGATGAAGGAAAAGAGCTCATCCTCTATATGTATGGACGCGGAGATATGGTGGGCCAAGCGGATCCCTTCTTTAGCACTAAGCACAGCTTCACTGCAGAAGTTATTGAAGACAGCGAGATCGGAGTAATTGAACAAAAAGACCTGGAAATCATGATTTGCCAGCATTGCGATTTTGCGATCGACTTTATGAAATGGATGGGGATTCATCACCGTCTGACACAAACCAAGTTCCGCGACCTGATGATGTACGGTAAACCGGGTGCCCTCTGCTCGACCCTGATCCGCTTGAGCAATACTTACGGCGAACAACATGGTGACAATATCCTTATCAACAAAAAAATCACCCATACCGACCTGTCGAACATGATCGGCGCCACCCGCGAAAGCGTCAACCGGATGTTGAGCGATCTGCGCAAGAAGGACGCACTCGAATATGAGAACGGCATGATCGTAATCAAGGACCTCGTGATGCTGCAGGACATTTGCCATTGTGAGCTCTGTCCGAATGAAATTTGCCGGATCTAACAAAATGAGATGTCTATGGGGAAACAACTTTATAACAAGGACGGTGCAGCCTTAGTTTATCTGCCCCGTCCTGTTTGGTATAGAGGTAATATTAACCTTGCCATTCTATATTCTGAACAGCGGTGCCTTAAGTGGTAGACGTAATCGGGTATTTTATGTTGTGGAACGAGGAAATATCGCTGCTACGCGTCCTGACAAATAGTCCCCCATCATACGCTTGCTGATTAAGATACATATTTTTATAATCCGGAGTATAGTGAAACACGATTTTCCTAACGTCTTTGTCTGCAATATGCGATAGGATATCCTGAATTTCAAACTCCTTTGCACTTATGATATCGAACAGATCGATACGATCCTCTTCTTTCTTATAAATAACGATGATATTCTCCTCTTCCAAATAATAAATCTCCTCACTAAAAACATTCAAACCATAGAACATGAGTATCCCTTCCGAATTAGCAGTTCCCCAGCGTTGAGAATTGGGGAGCCTTTCCAGAGATCTTTGATACATCAATGCCCGGTCAGCCTCATTTTGCATATCCAGCTTCCTGACATTTTTATTTGCAGCTGGACCAGATCGATATTCCGATATATTTTCCAGTGAAAAAAGCTGTTCCTGAACCGGACGAAATCCGAATTTCGGGTAAAAATCCAATACGGATTCATTCGCGAAAAGATATATGTATTCACACTTATGTTCATAATCATCAAGGACTTTTGTCAGCAAACGTGACGACAAGCCTTTATTGCGATAATCCGGGTGCGTCATCACCGTGCCGATTTGAACAGCCTGGCTGACTTCCCCGTTTATAATTAAATCCATAATACTTACGGACACATTCGCAATAACCCGATCTCCATCCAAATAAGAGTAAGGGATAAAGCGTTCCTTCCAATACCCTTTTTGATACCAGTCCTCAAAACTTATGCCAAACGTGCCTTGGGCTAAATCTGATAAGCTCTTTCTAGCACGGTCATTATTTTTATAATCCTGAGCAAATCTAATATTGTGCATCACATTCGTCCTCCTATAATAAGCTAGCCCGCTGCATTTTATAATAGAAACTAGTTTAATAAAAAGCCAGTTAAATATTGATTTTAATCATCAATTCCTGGAGGAGACTAACCATTTTTAGTCAACAAAAAAGCTGCATCAGCAGTCACTACAGACCGTTAATGCAGCTCTTAAGCAGCTTTATTTGCTTTTGAACGGGGTTATTTCTTGCGCACCGGTGAGATAAACCAGTAGGCCATACCTACGAATACGGCGCCGCCGATAATGTTGCCGAGCGTGACGGGAATCATATTATGAAACCATCCGGCAAGCGATATCGTTTCGGGGTGATTCGGCAGCATCATGGACAAGCTGAGCAGCGTCATGTTAGCCACGCTATGCTCATAACCACTCGCGATAAAGGCATAGAGACACCACCAGATCAGGACAAGCTTGGAAATGTCATCCTTCGCCCGGTTGGCCATCCAGATGGCCAGGCATACAAGCCAGTTACACAAAATGCCGCGGAAAAACAGTTCCATGACCGGGGCGCCCATTTTCTTGGCTGCAGCCGCAAAGATCAGATGTTCCGGAGCGGCGGTTTTGAACAAACCGGAGCCTACGATCAGTAAACTGAGGATAATCGCCCCCGCTAAGTTGCCGAGAAAGACGATTATCCAGTTTTTGAGGGTATCCGATACCGTGGTACGCTTAGCCAAAGTACTGGCAGTAAAGAACATGTTGTTCCCCGTAAACAGTTCGGAACCGGCAAAAATGACAAGTGTGAGGGCGAGCCCGAACGACATCCCCATAACCATACTCTGAAACGGTGACTTCACCGCGGCCAGCGGCGCACCCACGCTAAATATCAGGATGATGCCCAGTCCCACGTACGCTCCCGCCAGGAGCGTTGATACAAAGTACCGGGGCAAACTTTCATTCATCTTCTCTTTCTTTTTAACGGCTGCTTCCACAATGGATTCTACGCTTTGTGTAAACATTTGACTTTCCCCACTCTCTCTCCCAAGTGCGTTGCTATGCAGCAATCAAGCCGCTATACAGTTTGTAATTCCCCCGCGCCAATCCATACCTGCCCATCCTCTATCTTGACCGGCACCATTTGCGCCTGGCCGGTGTCCGGAGCTTGAACCAGACCGGTGGTCAGATCGATTTTCCAGTCGTACAGCGGATCGTACAAGTAATGTCCCGAAACAATCCCTTCCGCAAGCGGTCCGCCTTTCGGATGAGGATTCTTATTTACAGCTGCGAAAATCCGGTTATCGGAGAGGCGGAAGACGGCAATCTGCCGCCCCCCGATCTCCACTACACGTCCGATCTGTACCAGAAAATGATCCACAGCACCTACAGAAATAAATTCGTTATTCTCTTTAGTCATGTATCGTACTCTCCTTTCACTATTAACCAATGTTTACAGTTGATTACCAACTTCCAAGCGATTAAACAATTTGTCGCTGTTCTCGTTGTCGCGAATCGCTTTCTTCCACGGATCCTCTACTTGCTGCAGAGCAAATTCAATCCGTTCCATAAGCGCCTTCCGATTCTCAGGATTATCTACTACAGCGGTCTTGATCTGTTCCAGACCGATGCGTTCCACCCATTCCGAGGTTCTCTCAAGATAGTTGCCGGTTTCACGGTAGTACTGCATAACCGCACCGACAATTTCGATCAGTTCTTCATCGGTCTTCACTTTGCAGAGCGAATCCGCAAGCCGGGCTTTGATCCCGCCGTTACCGCCGACGAAAATTTCCCATCCGCCGTCATTACCGACGATCCCGATATCCTTCGTGCACGATTCCGCGCAGTTCCGCGGGCATCCGTTCACAGCCAATTTGAATTTGGCAGGGAAGTCGAGACGCTCGAATTTGCGTTCCAGCGTAGCCCCCATTCCCATCGAATCCTGGGTACCGAATCGGCAGAACTGCGAACCGACGCAGGTTTTCACCGTGCGCAGCGATTTAGCGTACGCATAGCCCGAAGGCATGTCGAGTTCTTCCCAGACTTTTGGCAAATCCTCTTTTTTGACGCCGATCAAATCAAGCCGTTGGCCGCCGGTTACTTTAACGACCTTCACATCGTATTTCAGCGAAATGTCCGCAATCCGTTTCAATTCTTCCGGTGTAGTCACACCGCCATACATGCGGGGAACGACAGTATAGGTTCCGTCCTTCTGAATATTCGCGTTCATCCGCTCGTTGACAAAACGCGATTCCTTTTCGTCTTCATGCGTATCCGGATTGATCATCCCGAGGTAGTAGTTAATGGCCGGCCGGCACTTCGAGCAGCCTTCCGGTTGGCTCCAACCCAGCACATTCATTACTTCTTTAGTTGTTTGCAGGCCCTTCTCCTTGATTTCGGCCACGATTTCATCACGGCTCAAGGTAGTGCAGCCGCAAATTCCTTGTTTGGCTGTTGACTTGAAGCCGTCCCCAAGCACATACTGCAAAATTTGCTCAACCATCGGTTTGCAGCCTCCGCAAGAACGGGTGGCTCCGGTACATGCTTTGATTTCATCAACCGTTGTCATACCTTGATTCGTAATTACATCTACGATCGTACCTTTGGTAACGCCGTTGCAGCCGCAGACGATTTCTTCATCCGGCATGCTTTCCACGGATGTGGTCTTCTTGGCCCCGCCGCCGCAGCAGCCGGTTCCCATCAATGTACCGTACAATTCATCCGTCATGACCGTTTTCTGTTTAATCAGCTTTTGCAGTTCAGCCGAATCCGTAATATCACCGAAGAGTACGGCACCGACCATAACTCCGTCTTTCAGCAAAATTTTCTTGTAGGTACGTTTCCAATCATCTTTATTCGCAATCACGGTGTGCTCCGGACCATCGATGAATTCACCGGTCGAGAACACGTCAACGCCCGAAATTTTAAGCTTGGTCGATACGACCGAACCTTCATACGGAGGGGCTTCGACGCCGCTAATGTGTTTAGCCAGCACCATGCCCTGTTCGAATAAAGGAGCAACCAGGCCGTAGCAGGTGCCACGGTGTTCCGTACATTCGCCGACCGAGTACACGCCTTCCATCGAGGTTTGCATATAGTCGTCAACAACAATCCCGCGATTGACGGTAATTCCGCTTTCCTTGGCAACCGCGACATTCGGTTTGATCCCTACCGCCATTACGACAAACTCGGCATCCAATACCGTATCGTCGGCAAACCGCAGGCCGCTGACTCTCGTTTCGCCCAGCAATTCGGCCGTTTGCGCGCCCATTTTGAATTTGATTCCCTGGCGCTCGAGCTCCGATTTCAGCATCGAAGCGGCTTGGTGATCAAGCTGACGCTCCATCAAGTCCTCCATCAAGTGAACGACCGTAACATCCATCCCAAGCTGAACCAGCCCTTTAGCTGCTTCAAGACCAAGCAATCCTCCGCCGATGACGGCTGCTGTACGGCAGGTTTTAGCCGCTTCAAGCATTTGATTGCAGTCTGCAATGTCGCGGAAACCAACTACGCCTTCTTTGTCGCTGCCTGGAATCGGCAAAATGAACGAGTTGGAACCTGTAGCAATCAGCACCTTGTCATAAGGAACCCGCATTCCGTCCGCGGTAACTACTTCTTTAGTCTGCTCATCGATTTTGGCAACCGTAGTTCCCGTATACAGCGTAATTCCATTCTCCCGGTACCAGTTCAAATCATTAAGCACGATATCATCGATCGTTTTGCTGCCTTCCAAAACATAAGACAACATAATCCGGTTATAGTTGGGGTGCGGCTCGCTCCCGAACACCGTAATATCAAATCTCTTCGTCAATTTCAAAATTTGTTCGACAGCGCTGATTCCCGCCATCCCGTTACCGATCACCACGAGCTTTTCTCTATCTGTTCCCATATTGGAATTGCCTCCTTCAAAATGCAATCGTTTCTTTGTCCACTAACATTTTCTTTTTCTTTAATAACTTAATTATAATTTAAAATTCAAAATACATTGTGATCTATTTCACACTAAATGTGAAACTTATCACAATATTGTTCATACATTTTTATGTTTTTCTATTGAAAAACACAATTTTTTCCCTCCTGCTCAAGGAGGGAAGGTCCATATTCCACTTTTCTCTGCTTATAAAGACGTGTAACGAGGAAACAAAATGTTATTTTCAAGGTGAATATGACTAAATGTCATCCCTTCCAGCTCTTCCAATCGTGCATAAGTCGTACGGTACGTCGTACAAGCATGCGCCGGCGGCTGAAAATCTCCGGTAATATCTCTCAAGCGTTTCAAAATCTTGCCTGCCCCGTCATGCTCCGCTTCCAATTCTGTAATCGCCGCAAGCATTTTATTTAGAACTTCTTGTTCTTGACCCAGTTCCCAATTTATCATTTTCGGAAAAACTTCCGCTTCTTCCTTGGCTGTATGTTCAAGCAGTTCGTTTCGGAGCTGGCCGTACAGTTGTTCTACTTCGACTAAATGAGGATCGTGCCCGCCATGTACGCGAGAGACCTTGATTACACTCTTATGCAGCTCCGGCAATTCTTCACGCAAATAAGCGTGATGCTTATTCACGATATGCCCGATAAGGGTTTGCGAATCCGCATCGGTCCAGGAATCCCTCTCCTCCGCATTCGGATGATCCACGGCCAGTTTTGCCAAATCGGATAGCAGTTCATCGACTTCCAGATTTCTTTCCTTTGCCGCCTCTTGAAGAGGCCGGTTACCACCGCAGCAAAAGTCAATTTTGCGGCGACGAAAATAATCTGCTGATTTCGGGAATTCAAGTACGATATCCCGGACTAAACTTTTCTTGTCGAATAGCAGCTTCTGCTCCATCACACCTATTCCCTCCTGTTTAGCATCTCTAATCAAACTATATTCAATTTAGCGTACCTTTACCCCCTGCTTTGTGATTGGCGTCACAAACCTTTTGTCCATTCTGCGCAAAAAAGC
The DNA here is from genome assembly GCF_038009185.1 of Paenibacillus sp. FSL R5-0407. Taxonomy (NCBI): domain Bacteria; kingdom Bacillati; phylum Bacillota; class Bacilli; order Caryophanales; family Paenibacillaceae; genus Paenibacillus; species Paenibacillus sp. FSL R5-0407. The sequence goes on from NZ_JBBPAX010000001.1 coordinate 1,606,766, forward strand.
TTCCCAAGAGACATTAACTCTGGGAAGCTTTGAATCTGCCACTATTCATTTATGTGTTTTGGTGGATGTTATAACGTTATGACTTTAATACATCGTGGTCCACGTAGCGTTCGCCATTCAGTTCACTGATCAGCTCGATGGCTACTTTAGCGCCGTCACCCGCCGTAATAATCGTGTGAACGCTTACGCCGGCGACCGTACCAGCAGCCCATATCCGCGGATTGCTTGTGCGTCCGTTTCCGTCGGTATCGATCACGGTCTTGATTCTAGGTTCTCTGCCTTCCTTAAGCTCAAGGCCGATCGCCCCCGCCAATTCCGTCAATGCTCCGGTTGCCAGGATGACATGGGATGCCTCATAGCTTCGGCCGGATTCCGTCTTTACGGTCACTTTGGATCCGCCGTTCGTATCCACTACCGTAACTTTCTCCTCAATGAACTTGGCTCCGAACTTCTGGGCCTGCTCCCGACCGATTTTTAGCAAATCCGGTCCGGAAATGTCCTTGGCTCCATAGTGATTCTCAATCCATGCCCGTTTCGTCATACTGGCATTGCTGTCAAGAACCAGGGTTTCCTTCCCTGCCTTGGCCAGAAATAATGCTGCGCTAGATCCTGCTGGTCCCGCTCCGATTACTATTACCTCAGCCACAAGTACACCCACTTTCTATATAATTCGTGCCGCTCCGCTGCGGGATAACGGCACGTAGACTACTCGATCCACTGCTCAGCCCAGCATTGCACCTGTTCCATGACCGGACTTAGCGCTCTTCCTTTTTCCGTCAGTTCGTATTCAATGCGTACTGGAGTTTCGGGATAGACATGCCGGTCAACGATCCCCTCGTTCTCCAGATCCTTCATCCGTTCGGAGAGCATCTTATCGCTCATGGCCGGAATCCCGTTAGAAATGTCCTTAAAACGCTTGGGTCCGCTCATCAATGTATGAATGATCAGACCGTTCCAGCGTTTGCCGAGAATCACAAACGCGGATTCAAAACGTGGACACATCGCGAAATTATTATCTTCCATCTGAATTCACCTCTTAATATATAAACCGATATTGGAGCCGTATGAGACTTACAATTAGTTAGTATATTTCATCATAGCATATTTGATAAGGAATGAACACCTGCGTTTCACGCCACGTCTATCTTGAATTATACAACAATTCCTTGATATGAAAAAGCGGCTGCCGGGCGGCAGCCGCTACATGCTAAGTATATTTCGGTACCCGGAAACTTATACCCACCACATATCTGCGGCGGAATCCTCAATCAGGATTTGCTGTAGGTTTCGAACCGCTTTGGTAAATCCTTCTTCTGTGGACATCAATCCGTCCTCATGCTCGATGCTGACCACATAATCGTATCCGTGCAGTCTTAGAGCGCTGATGATATCGGCCCAGGTCTTGAGGTCATGACCGTAGCCTACCGTGCGGAATTGCCATGCACGGTCCAGCATTGCCGTATATGGCTGCATGTCCGTAATGCCATACCGGTTGACATTGACCGGATCGATCGTTGTATCCTTGGCATGGAAATGATGGATCGCGTTCTCCCGGCCCAAAATGGAAATCGCCTGCACCGGATCGATTCCTTGCCACCACATGTGGCTTGGGTCCAGGTTGGCACCGATGACCTCGCCGGCCGCCTCGCGCAAACGAAGCAGTGTAGCCGGCGTGTGCACGGAGAACCCGCCGTGCAGCTCAAGTCCGATTTTCACATGATGATCTGCGGCATATTTGCCCCATTCGGTCCAGTAAGGAATCACTTTGTTCTCCCACTGCCAATCCAGGACTTCCTTGAAATCATTCGGCCACGGAGCGACCGGCCAGTTCGGATACTTGGCGTCCTCATGGTCACCTGGACATCCGGAAAACGTATTAACAACCGGAACTTCCAGAAGCTCAGCCAATTGAACCGTCTTCACATACGCATCATGGAACTCTTTGGCAATTGCCTTTTGCGGATGCAGCGGGTTGCCGTGGCAGCTCAGCGCACTAATGGTGAGGCCGCGGGATTCCACCGCCTTCTTGAAGTTATCGCGTGCCGTTTTGTTCTCCAGCAGTTCGTCCGGGTTGCAATGCGCATTGCCGGGATGGCCGCCGGTGCCGATCTCCACCGCTTTTAATCCTTGAGCGGCTACCAGATCCAACGCTTCCTCAAGCGGACGTCCTCCAAACAGTACGAGAAAAACACCTAATTTCATATCCATACCTCCTCAGGTAACTGAAATGCTCTTTTCTATATAATAAGTTCATGTGTGCTGCATTAATCAAAATAAACGGTTTTGCCTGTTCTAGCCGATTCATAAATCGCTTCAAGAATTTCCGTTACGACGAGTGCCTGCTCGGGTTTGACAAGCGGTTCCTTGTCTTCAAGTACGGCTTCCACCCAGGCTCTGGCTTCGCGTACCGCGTCCGTTTCCTGCTCGCCTTCAAAGAAAGCTACGCCGCCGGAACCGAAATCAACTTTCGTTTCATACAAACGGCTCATTTTTTCGCCATTCAGACGCAAACCGTCATTCATATCGGCTCCGCCTTCCGTTCCGCACAACAAAGTTCTCGCTTCTCCGAAATCCAGTACGTTAAGCGCCCAACTGGACTCCAGCGCAATCGTCGCTCCGTTCTTCATGGTAATGAAGCCGAAGGCGGAATCCTCTACTTTAAATTGCTCCGGATCCCAAGGACCGAACGCATTGGCCGCATTCTCTCGGCTGCCAAGCTTGTGGAATACCGAGCCGGTAACGCTTTTCGGTTCGTAATTGTCCATCAGCCACAGGGTCAAGTCCAATGCGTGGGTGCCGATATCGATCAGCGGTCCTCCGCCTTGTTTCTCTTCGTCGAGGAACACGCCCCAGGTTGGAACCGCACGGCGGCGGAGCGCCAGCGCCTTGCCGAAGTAGATATCGCCGAGCTCCCCGTTCTCGCACAACTGCTTCAGGTATAAGCTGTCGCTGCGGAACCGGTTCTGATAGGCGATGCTGAGCTTCTTGCCGGTACGTTTAGCGGCATCCAGCATTTGACGGGCTTGTTCAGCCGTTTTGGCCATCGGCTTCTCGCACATAACATGTCTGCCGGATTCCAGCGAAGCTACGGTAATCTCGGCATGGGAATCGTTTGGCGTGCAGACATGCACGACATCAACATCGCTTTCTTCAAGCAGTTTACGGAAATCAGTGTACACCTTTGCGCCTTCAATGCCGTATTCGGCAGCCGCCTTGGCTGCGCGTTCTTCAACGATATCGCAGAAGGCCGTCATTTCCACTTGCGGCTGCTTGGCAAGGCTAGGCAGATGTTTGCCGTTTGCGATGCCACCGCATCCGATAATTGCAACTTTTAATGTTTTAGACATTGAGTTTTCCTCCTTTTTGTGCGTAATCGCGTACCCATTTCATGCTTGTCGCGATACTTTCCAACGGTTCATTTGCGCAATAATCCTGTTCCACTACAATCCAGCTCACTCCCGCATCAATCGCAGCATCCGCAATGTCCGCAATAGGAATTTCACCCTTGCCGAGCTCCACCGTTTCCGCTGAGCCGTCAGGTTTTGTAATCATGTCCTTTAGATGGAGCAGCGGCATGCGACCCTTGTACTTGGAGATGTATTCCAGCGGACTGAACCCTGCGTAGCTGACCCAGCAGGAATCCAATTCCACTTGAATCAATTCAGGCGGAATCTGCGAATAGATCGCGTCGAGCACCGTCTCATCACCAAGCTTCTGGGTCAATTCAAACTCATGGTTGTGATAGCAGAGTACCATGTCCTCCTCGGCGCAGCGTTTGCCGATTCTTTTCAAATCCTCAATCACTTCCGCCCAGCGGGTGCGGTCAGCTTCCTCCAGGAAAGGAAATATAAGATAGCGGTTGCCGATTTCTTTATTGTAAGCGATTTCCCCATCCAGCGCATCGCGGAGCCTTGCATAAGGAGTATGAGCCCCCAGCGCGGCCAAACCGGTTTCCGCCAATATGGACTTAACCTGCTCAGCGGGACGTCCGTAATAACCGGCGAACTCCACACCTTGATAACCGAGACCGGCCACTTTGCGAAGGGTACCTTCGAAATCCTGTTCCATCGCATCGCGTACTGTATAAAGTTGCAATCCTAATTGTACCATTTTAAGTCACCCCGTATTTATTTTTTGACTATTTCATTTCAATAGCTCTGGCCTCTACCAAACGACCATCCTTATCAACCTGCAGCCGGCCCGCACTGCCCAGTTCAACATGTCGGCCCTCTCTGGAGGACTGCTCAAAGGCATGCATCGCTTCCAGCACATGATAGGCTACTATGCCGCTCGCCTGGTGCTCTACGCCTTCGAAGATGGCCCTCGCCATATCTTCAAGCCCTCTGCCCCGTTCATTCGGTCCGGACTCGAATACGGGCGCCAGTACTTCCCACTCCTGCGATCCATGACGGCGGACTTTGACTTCACCGTTAAAATAGTTCGGATCCGGAAGAGATAACGTTCCTTTGGTACCGTAAATTTCGATCCAGGGCAACGTGCTTCCGCCCGGAATGTCAAAGCTCATCACCATCGTGCCGACGGCTCCCCCGACAAAATCGAGTGTTCCGCTGTAGTGCGTTGCCGTCCGTACCGGAATGCTTTGTCCGGCCCGTGGACCCGATTGGATCACCCGCTCCGGAAGCGGGCTTCCCGCACTGCCGCTGATCCGGCTGATCGGTCCAAGCAGCTGCACAAGGGCCGTCAAGTAATACGGACCCATATCAAACATCGGCCCTCCGCCTTCCGCATAAAAGAAGTCGGGGTTAGGATGCCAATCCTCCGGGCCTGCTCCCATCATAAAAGCGGTTGCAGCTACCGGCTTGCCGATCCATCCGTCTTGGATAGCCCGGTGGCTCGTCTCAATGCCCGCTCCCAGAAACGTATCCGGGGCACAGCCGACACGCAGATGTTTTGACGCCGCCAAATCTAGGGTCGCTCTCGCATCCGCCAGCGAAACAGACAATGGCTTTTCCACATATACATGCTTGCCACTGTTCAGCGCACTCAGGTTTACCGATGCGTGAGAAGACGGAATCGTCAGGTTCAAAATAAGATCGATATCCTGCCGCTCCAAAAGTTCTTCCACAGTGCATACGTTTGCAATCCCGTATTCTTCTGCCCGCTCCTTCGCTTTCTCCGGCAATAAATCCGCCAGGGCGTGAACTTGGATCACGTCACTCTGCGAAAGATAAGTTAAATAGGCAGGGCTGATATTGCCGCAGCCAATAATTCCTAATTTCATTTTTGTCATTCTCATCACTCCTCCCGAAGCGATACGGATGTCAGTCGACTCTTCTACATGGTATTTCAATTTGCATCTTTGTAAAATGAATAATATGATTGAAACATGAACAATCTGGTCATTATTTTTTGAGAAGCACAGGAGAATGCCCCTTATGGATCATCTAAACCTGCAAATATTGCTAGCCGGTTATTCGGTGCACAGAAAGCCGTTCCATAGCATCCAGCCTGACGGATTAGATAGCCACCTGATTCGTTTCCAGACTGCAGGCCGTTGCCGGACCCGGATCGACGGACGTCTGGAATTGGTCGAGCCCGGGGACTTGCTGCTCGTTGAACCCGGAGAGCCTTACGAACTGCGGATCGAAGCCGAGAACAGCCCGCTTGGCGAAACCGTAGTCAACAGCGGGGATTATCATATCTTTTTGTCGGGAGATTGGGTGGATAACTGGTGGAAGAAGCATACCCGGCCCAAAAAAATCAGACTCCCGCTTTCCGAGGGGATACTGGGAGCTTTCCGGCAAATTATGCTGGAGCAGCAGCGGATCTCCAATCCATCTCCGGAAATTGCGGAATACTATTTGAAGATCTTGTGCATGGATATCGACCGCAACTTGCTGCAACAGCCGCTGCCGACCTTCCCAACCTATCTTGCCCATCAGATCAAAAGTTATATCGAGGAAAACGCCGCTTCCCCCTTTAAGCTGGAGGACGCCGCCGCCCATGTCGGGATCAGCGTGTCTCGCGCGGTTCATCTGTTCAAAGAAGCGTTTGATACGAGTATTATTCAATACACGCTGGAAGTCCGATTAAACATGGCCCGCGAGCGGATTATATTCAGTCCACTGACATTGGAGCATGTTGCCGAGAGCTCGGGATTTCCAAGCTACAATTATTTTCACAAAGTGTTCCGTAAAAGATACGGGATGTCCCCGAAGCAATTTCGGCTTGCCGCCAGGGGTTCAGGCGCAGCTAATTAAGCTATTTGTTCGTGCACTTCTATACATTAAAAAAACGCCACCGTACCCTCCAGCTTGGAGGTTGGGTGGCGTTTTCCTATGATTTAGGGTCTGCCGGTTAGGTCGGCTGATTCCCGTGCTTCAAGGTTTGCTCAATCTGGCGTCGGCGTTCCTTCTTTTTCTTGACCATGGTGCCAAGAGCTACGACTCCGATAATAGCGATGACTTCAAAACCATATTTGACCAATCCGTTTGCAAACCAGTCGTGAATGAGCGGTTCCTCGACCAGCATTTTTGCAGCCGTCCAGGCTAGCACCGCAGCCCCGATCGTAATAACTACCGGGAAGCGTTCCGTAAGCTTCAGGATCATAGTGCTGCCCCAAACCATAATCGGGACGGAAACGGCCAGTCCGATCACGACGAGCAGGAAATCTCCATGTGCGGCACCTGCCACGGCCAATACGTTATCCAGCCCCATCATCGTATCCGCAATAATGATAGTACGGATAGCCGCCCACATTTGGTTGCCTGCATTTATCTCATGATTTTTCTCGTCAATAAGCAGCTTGTAGGCGATCCATAGCAGCGCCAGTCCCCCGACGAGACGAAGTCCCGGAATGTTAAGCAATTCCAGTACAAGCAACGTCATGATAACACGTACGATGATAGCCCCGACGGTCCCCCATATAATTACTTTTTTCTGATCCGCCTTTTGTACGTTTCTTGCCGCAAGCCCGATCACGATAGCATTGTCTCCGGCAAGAACGAGGTCGATCAGAATGATGGATAGCAAAGCCATCCAAAATTCCGGGCTCATAAAATCCATGTTCTCTCCCCTTTCTGTTCTCTACATTTCTGTATACTCTGGTTTTCGGCATAAAAAAATACGCCGCGCTCATATTGGGCGCGACGCATTATCGCATCAAAAAAGACCTTTACCCAATACTCGCCGGGCAAAGGTCTCGCTAACAACGAAAGGTTGCCAATAAAGCCGGGGCGATGAACCCGTAATGACGACTTTATTGTATCTAGCTACTCCCCTTTGGGAACCATGCATGTTTTATTGAAGTTAGTATAGCATGAACAGAGCGATAACGCTAGATTTTTCATAGTTATTTCAGAGAAACCAGCCACTGTCTCATCAATTCCGCTCATTTCTCTTTTCAGATTTGATATGATATTAGGAGAGAAAAAGGAGGCACCATGAAAAAGTGGACAACTCTGGCGGTGTATGCCGCAGCTTTTGTATTAGCTTACACATATAAAGATGCGCTGATCGCTTGGGTTACCGGGAACCCTCCTTTGTGGATCCTGATCGTGCTTTCCACTGTGCTGGCCGTGTTCCCCATCATGCCCTACCGCCTGGTTATTGCTGCGGCAGGCTATATGTTGGGCGCCTTAGGCGGCGGCCTCGTGACTTTAATCGGTTCCACCCTGGCAGGCGCTCTGCTTTATTGGGGATCGGCCTACGGGTTCCGGGACGCGGCCCAAGCCTGGACTGCCCGGATCAAGCCGCTGAAGGCGATAAGCAAGGCCATCGATTCTCGGCCGTTTGAAGCGATCGTCATTTGCAGACTGATTCCCGTGCTTCCCCAGACCCCGGTCAATATTTATGCGGGGGCTTACGGTATCCCCTTTTTCACCTACCTCTCGGCCTCCGTGTTCGGGAAGCTGCCCAGCGTTTTCTTGTACGCTTTCTTGGGAGCGTCGCTATTCAGCAGGCCCTGGATCGCATTAGGTTCGGCATGCGTGTACATGCTGTTTCTTCTGCTGGTATTGTGGGTTTATAGAAAAAGAAGAAGAGGAAATCATATCGCAAGTTTTGGCTTTCTGGCAAAAAGCGATATAATGGAAGCCGAAGTAACGGGAGACATTTCATCTCCCAACGAAACGGAGGGATCGTCATGAATTCATCACAGGCTGCTGGCCTGGAACTCGCTACCTTTGCCGGAGGCTGTTTCTGGTGCATGGTGTCGCCTTTTGAAGAACTCCCGGGGATCCATGGGATTATCTCGGGGTATACCGGAGGACATATCGAAAATCCGACTTACGAGCAAGTCTGTACCGATGAGACCGGTCATTATGAGGCCGTGCAAATTACGTTCGACCCAGCCGTATTTCCGTACAGGAAACTGCTGGAAATGTTCTGGCAGCAAATCGATCCGACCGATGAGGGAGGACAATTTCATGACCGGGGCTCGTCCTACCGGACAGCTATTTTTTATCATAATGAACAGCAGCGGTTAGAAGCGGAACAGTCCAAGAAAGAGCTTGCGGAGAGCGGCCGGTTCGACAAACCGATCGTTACGCAGATTCTTCCCGCGTCCCCTTTCTATGCGGCTGAGGAGTATCACCAGGGATATCATAAAAAGAACCCGCTCCATTATAAACGTTATCGCAAAGGCTCCGGACGCGAGGACTTTATTGAGCGGCACTGGTCCGGCCCGGCCAATCCGGAGGAACTCAAAACCAAGCTGACGCCGATCCAATATGAAGTCACTCAGAACAGTGCCACCGAGCGCCCGTTTACCGGCGAATACTGGGACCATACCGGTGAAGGAATCTATGTGGATATCGTATCGGGAGAGCCGCTCTTCAGCTCGCGCGATAAATTCGATGCAGGCTGCGGCTGGCCGAGCTTCACTCGCCCCTTGCGCGATTACAGCATCAAGGAGAAGACCGATACCAGCCATTTCATGATACGCACGGAGGTCCGCAGCCGGGAAGGCAATTCTCATTTGGGCCACGTGTTCGATGACGGACCTCAGCCTACCGGTCTCCGCTACTGCATTAACTCTGCTGCTCTTCGCTTCGTACCGAAGGAGGATCTGGAGAAGGAAGGCTACGGGGAGTATAAACATTTGTTCCAATAAGTTTCCATTGTGAAGCTATCGTTAAACATAAAAATGCGCTCCTGCCGTCATGATCCGAGGCAAGGGCGCATTTTTCTTTATTTTAGGGATGGGATTCGGCGGGCTCACTTGTCCTCTTCGGAGTCTTGCGTCCTGCCTTGTTCCTGCTTCTTTTTTGCTCGAAAACGGCGTACCTTCATCAAATTACCGCACGTTTTATCATCGCAATATTTTTTGGTCCGGTTACGGGTATCATCATAGAAAACCCATCTGCAATCGGGATTTTCGCAAATCCGAATCCTTCCCCCTTCCCCTTCGATAAGACTCCGTAAAAAACTGGCGGCCACTTCCGCCATCACTTGATGCCAGTCCTCCCGAACCGGAGTCAGGCCAATCCCAAGTTCTCCGCCTTCCAACTTCGCTTTCCGCTTCACGGGACCCAAATCCAGCACGCGGTTAAGCTCATCCACATCCTCTGCGGGTAGTGTGGCGCCGGCGGCGCAACGCACCGACATGTCATGCAAGCGACTCCGAAACTGCCGCATAACACCGACCGTTTCATCATCCGCAGGCACCTGCGCTTTTAATTGCCATTGATTTAAATAGTAGGTTTGCCATTTTTCCTGACCCAGCCGATCTTCGGAGTATCCGCTCCCCTTCCAGTCATGCCACTCGCTATTCAGAAAATCGCTCCACAGCGTCTCCACGTCCACTACCTCCAAAACGCATGTAACTATCTATACAATAAATAAGTGGTTACATTCCGATGTTTGATGTGCTACAATCTCATTGTAACCTCTAAAAGCAATTTTAACCAGTTACCATCTTCCAAAGGAGATGAAACAATGAGCATCAATTCCGTAGATTTGCTGTCCATTCAAAAAGACAATACCTGGGATCGCGAAGAATGGATTGTTCCTCTTTCCGTAGCCCTTCAAAGCGTTACCGCCGAACAAGCCGAATGGACTCCTCCCGGCGGAGGCAATTCAATCCGTGAAACGGTGAACCATATCAATTACTATAACAAGCGGATCCTCAACCGGCTTAAAAATCTCCCCTCCGTTCCGGGAGTTCAGACTAACGAAAAGACGTTCTCCAATCTGGAGCATCCTGCGGGCGCCGAGGGCTGGATTGCGACTTTGGCCGAAACGGAACGAACCGCATACGAGCTTCGCCAGGCCATTTCCGGACTGAAGGATAGCGATTTGCAGGCTCCTTACTCGGACAAATCCGGCGAGGTAAAGCTCGGCGAGGAATTGTCCCGCTGGCTGCTGCATGACGCCTATCATGCCGGCCAGATTGTGCTGATCCGCAGACAGCAAGGTTCATGGCGGTCCTAGACATAGACAATAGTTTCTTTGCTTCGTATCGGGGTAATGACAAGATATAATCACCGGTAAGGAGGAGTTCGTCATGCCCTGGAAAAAAAATGATTACCCGCCGTCCATGAAGAACCTGGACCCCCGGGTGAGGAACAAAGCGGTCGAAATTGCCAATGCCCTGCTCGAAGAGGGCTATGAGGAAGGCCGGGCGATCGCCATCGGTACGGCCAAGGCGGAGGAATGGGATAAGAACCATCCTCAAGACGATCGGTAACATACAAAAAAACAGCTTGAGCCTGCGGCTCAAGCTGTTTTCTTCTTCATCCCGTAAGGGATTTGACGTGGTGCAATTTCTCTCCGTCCGTAATGGACGGTCCAGGTAATCATTTTTCCGGCAATCAACACTGCCATAATGGTAAACATCGTTTCTTTAAACGGTAAGTATAGCAATGAGACCATCAGCACTACCGCATCCATCATGATAAACACGGTTCCGATCTTAATCCCGGACCATTGACTTATCATCATCGATAAAGTATCATCTCCGCCCGTTGCTCCGCCCGTCCGGATGACGAGGCCTGCGCCCAGTCCTGTCAGGAGGCCTGACAATAGCGCCGCCAGCGGCAAATTTGCGCTTAAGTTCACCGTCAAAGGCGAGAACCGTTCACACAATTCATAAAATGCCGAGAACGCCATCGAAGCAATCAGCGTATTCACAATAAACTTCCGGCCTTTCAAGAATATGGCCAAAATAAAAATCGGAACATCCAATGCGATCATCGAAAGCGCTGGCGGTAAATCGAACAAATATTTGCCCAGGAGCGCTAGCCCCACGAACCCGCCTTCCGACAATCCGTTCTGAAAATTGATGTGGTAGTACGTAAAAGCCAATAAAAATGAACCGAACAACATCGTCAATAATTGTCTGCCGTCAACTTGCCATCCTGTCTTCTTCCTCATTCGGAATCCCTCTTATCGTAGTTTGGTTGACCTTACGGCCATTCCCTACGCAAAAGAAGGTCCTGGAGGGCTTCATCCTTCGCATTGTAGCACGCTTCTTTCGTAGGGTTGTTGGCCATAAACCGACGCTCCACGAAAAAAGCTAAGTGTAAGAGAGATCACAACGTTTCCAAATCGTCCTTTGGGGATTCGTCCTTCGGGGACACATGGTATCCTGATCCTTTCTATTTTTGTCTATTCATATTATACCACAGAAGCAATGATGACTAAACAGCTTATGTCTGCAAATAATAAATTATCGACGTTTATGTGATTTTCTTCATTGCATAATGAACATAGTTCACATTTCGGAAAATTTCCGTGTGATTAAGGTCACTATTGCGTGGGACTTCCCAACTCTATACTGGTTACGTACTCGATAATTTTTGAAGAAAGAAGGGTTACACGTGCTGGATGCAAAAACGATTGAAGTGATTAAGTCCACCGTTCCCGTGCTTGAAGTGCATGGACAAACCATTACCAAACAATTCTATCAAATGATGTTTAAAAATCACCCCGAACTGCTGAATGTTTTTAACCACGCTAACCAACGTCAAGGCAAACAGCCAGCTGCACTGGCCAATGCGGTATACGCTGCCGCAGCTCATATCGACCGGTTGGAGGAAATCCTTCCTGTTGTAAAAAACATTGCACAAAAACACCGCGCGCTTGGCATTTTACCGGAGCATTATCCGATTGTCGGCGAAAACCTGCTGGCTGCAATTAAAACCGTGCTTGGAGATGCCGCAACGGACGAGATTATCGATGCCTGGGCTCAGGCCTACGGCGTCATTGCGGACGTATTTATCAGCGTAGAGGCTGAAATGTATCAGGAAGCCGAGCAACAAAAAGGTGGCTGGCGCGGTTTCCGCCGTTTCGTAGTTGAGCGCAAGGTCAAGGAAAGCGACGTAATTACGTCCTTTTACCTGAAACCGGAAGACGGCGGCGAAATTGCATCTTACCTGCCAGGCCAATACATTACTGTCCGAGTCAAACCCGAAGGTCAGGAATTCACTCATCTTCGCCATTACAGTTTGTCTACATCCGCTGGCCATCCTTATTACCGGATCTCCGTGAAACGGGAGGACGCCATTGGTGACAATCCGGCAGGCGTCGTATCCACTTATCTGCATGAACAGATTCAAGAAGGCGATACCGTGGAGATCAGCGCACCGGCCGGCGATTTCACGCTGGATCAATCGAAGCAAATTCCGGTCGTACTGCTGAGCGGCGGCGTCGGGCTTACTCCGATGGTCAGCATGCTCGAAACGCTTGTCGAAGGCGACTCCAACCGCGATGTTGTCTATATCCATGCTGCACGCTGCGGAAGCCACCATGCCATGAAGGAACATATCGACCAGCTTACGCGTGAGCATGCCGACAGACTCCGCTCTTACCATGTGTACGAATCTCCGGGTGACGGCGAAAGCTGCGACAAGACCGGCTTCATCGATCTCCCATGGCTCAAGACGGTCGCCGATCCGGAAGCGGACTTCTATTTCTGCGGTCCCGTACCGTTTATGCGGGCCGTCAATCAGGCCCTCAAAGAATGGGGCGTACCGCAAGAACGTATTCATTTTGAATTTTTCGGCCCTGCCGACAGCCTGTAATAACAAGGACTAACTAAAGAACCCCCAAGGCTAACCGCAAATGAAATGCGGAATTCCTTGGGGGTTCTGCTCATGAATGATGCCGTAGCAGGCGATTAACGGTCTCCCGCCGGACGCCGATCAGCTGGCCGATTTCTTCCTGGGTCAGGTATTCTGTTAAAGGCACGCCGTGCGCATGCTGGCCCAACCATTTGGACAACAGTTCCAATCGTTCTCCCGGAGTGCCTACCGTTAAATGATCCAGCCGTTCCTGCATGAAACGCACCTTCTCTTGCAGCAGTCTCGCTACCTCAAGCGGCTTCTTCGGGTCTTCCTGCAATTCCCGGTACCATTCCTGTGCGGGAATTGTCTCCACTTCGCTGCGCACCAATGCGATCGCTGTCCCGTGCGTTTCTTTTGGCGAGATTAAGGAATGGTGAGGAACCATTTCGCCGGGATACAAAATATTAAATAATACCATATTTCCGTTCTCATGCAGCCGGGTCACTTTAAACAAGCCGCTCTTGATGTGATACAGGAACACGCCTTCGTCTCCCTGACGGAACAAAACTTCTCCCTTGTGCAATATCATTCTATCGCTCCATTCCCCATGTACACTACACTGTTATCTATCATTATAGCAAAAATTTCTCGATTCTATAAATTCTTATGTGACAACGCCAAAACCCCCGGGTTATCTACCCGGGGGGTTTTGGTATCTATTTTCACTTTTTTAGCGATTGCTCCCATTTGGCAAGCTTATCACGCCAGGGTTCATAGCTATGGATCGCAATGCCGGCAAAGGAGGAGTGTCCTTTAACCATCCTTACCAGCTTATTGATTTCCCCGGTTAGAAAGGTAAAGGATTTCCCATGAAAAGACACTCCAGGCCCTTCCTTGCTCTTACCGAGCTCCACGCCGACCCACACCGGTTTTTTTTGCCGGTCCCCTTCCTCCAGGGTAGCCTTGGCAGCCGTATAAATTCTATCCGCTTCATCACGGTAGGCCATAATGGCGACATAATCAAATTCTTCGACCATCCATCGATTCAGCGGCTTTTTCTTCTCCGCCCCGGGATAATCAATGTCGTTCAGCCAGAAAGGAACGGCCGCGCCGATTTCCAAGTCCATTTCTTTGGCGCTTTGGGTCCAGCTCCGGGCATTCTCCACCCACTCTTTGACGATGGCCGTTTGACGCTTCTGCCAATCATCCAGCAGGTAGGGCTCCACATCGAACTGAACCCCGGTAAACCTTTCTTCCTGCTGAGACGCCGCATTGTACTCTTTTACCCATTCGAGAAAAGCATCCGCCTCCCGGCGTTGTTCGCGCAGCGCCCATTCCGGCTTCCCGTCCAAGGCGTGCACCTCCAACCCGGCGGAGGAAGCCTCCCGGATAAAGTTCCGGTAGCTCTCCTCCTTAACATTTCCGCCAATTTGCAAAAAAATGATCTTCACTTTCTGCTTTTTGGCAAAAGCGATGATATCTTCACTATGCTGCTGAATCAGCTTCGTGTTCCAAAGCCAGGTCGCCTTGGCTTCGGAAGCGGAAGGTCGGATAACGAGAAGCAGAAAGAACAATACGATTCCCCCGCCCAGGATGAAGAGCTGTTTCTTGCGCCCAGCCTCAAGATTCCGGATCTTCATTGTCCGCCTCCCTTTAATTTAGCCGCTTGTTTTAACCTACGATCAGCGCCTCGTCCTGCTGCAGCACATGCTGCACCGAGTGACCGATCTTGTAAATATGCGGCAAGCGGAAGTCGCGGAACGCATTGCGCGTATCGACGATCGGCACGCCTAGATGAGCGATTGCCCCGTAATCAAGGCTACTATGATTGGTTACGAGTACGATGCAGTCATACGACTTGAATTTCTCCAGATCGTACTGCACGCCATAAACGGTTACGCCGTTCTTATCGCGGAAGCTTGACGCGTGAGGATCATAGTATTCCACCGCCGCACCGCTATCTTTGTAAAGCTCATACACTTCCAGTGCCGGCGATTCGCGAAGGTCAGCGATATCCGGTTTATAGGCCATGCCCAAAATAAGAATGTTCGATTTCTTAATGGACTTCGCATACTCATTCAAAATTTTGGACGTTTTGTTCACTACATAATAAGGCATATTGTCGTTCGTCGATTGCGCCAACTCGATGAATTGACTGTAGAAGCGGAAGCCTTTTGCTTTCCAGGACAGATACATCGGATCCAGCGGTATGCAATGGCCGCCGATTCCCGGCCCCGGATAAAACGGCATGAATCCGAACGGTTTCGTCTTCGCCGCGTCGATGACCTCCCAAATATCGATGCCCATCCGGTCGCACATCATCGCCATTTCATTGATAAAGGCGATATTGACACTGCGGAACGTATTCTCCAGCAATTTGGACATTTCCGCCACTTTTGGCGAGCTGACCGGCACGACCGTTTCGACATATTTGCTGTACAGCGCATTGCCGAGTGCCAGGCAGGCTTCGGTCGTTCCCCCGATTACTTTTGGCGTATTGAATGTATTGAATTTTGTATTTGAAGGGTCTACCCGTTCAGGAGAGAAGCAGAGGAAGAAGTCTTCCCCGACAACATGGCCGAGGGCCTCGAGCTCCCGCTGGATCAACTCCTCCGTCGTCCCCGGGTATGTCGTGCTTTCCAGGGTGATCAACACCCCTTTTTTCATATAGCGCTTAATTTGATCTACAACCGTCACAATGTAGGAAGTATCCGGATCCTGATTCTCGCTGAGCGGGGTCGGAACACAGATGCTGATGGCATCGATTTCCCGCAGGGAAGCATAATCCGCAGTCGGTTTGAAGCGGCCGGTACCCATCACCTCGACCAGAGTTTCAGGGGAGATATCATGAATATAGGATTCTCCGCGATAAATCTTGTCAATTTTGGAGGCATCCAGATCGATGCCGACGACCTTGAAACCCTTCTTCACCATTTCTACGGCCAGGGGAAGGCCGACATACCCAAGGCCTACCACTCCCAGTACCGCGTTTTTCGATTCGATGGCTTCTAGTAAAGTCCGATATTGTTTATTCACTGCTCCAACCTCCGTTTTATCTGTATAGGTCCTTTGCTTGTTCAGAATCACTGTTTGAACGGCTTGATTTTGTTAGATCGTTTAATGAATGCAGCGACGAATCCGGGCATCCAGCTCAACCGGCGAGAAAGGCTTCGTAATATAATCGTCAACCCCGTTTTGGAAGCACATGCTGATAGTCTGCTCCACCCGTTGCTCCGTCAGAACGACGATTTTAGGAACCTGGGCGACATCCAGCTGCTGAATATGATGAATATAAGGAAGGCCGTCAATCCCGTACAAATTCAGTTCGGTCAGCACCAGGTCCGGCTTCCACGACTCCATTAAATCCAAAGCGGAGAGTCCGTTATCCGCCACGGCGGTCTCGTAACCCTGCATTTGCAGGCGAATTTCCAAAAATTCGCGGACTGTGGCATCTCCCTCGACGATCAGAATTCGGCTCCGTGAAGCACGCACTTCTTCTCTCGTGAAAATATGGATTTCTCCGGAAGCATGATCCTTGACGGAATCCTCCATTTGGATCAGCACCTGCTGCGTAAGCTCTCCCTGCTCAGGGAAGCTCGCAAGCGTCATCCGCGGATCAAAATCCGCGATGATTTCCTGCAGGCGCTGTTTCAGCAGCAGCCCTTGAAAATGCACGGCATCCAACGTTTGGCCCGGCAGCAAGATAAACAGGCTTCCCGGCTCCTCACCGTTCCAAATTTTATAAGTCAAACCAGGTTGGGATTCCAGGATGCCACGCACCTGCGTTTCCATATAAGATGGACCGCCCGCGCAAGAAATGAACAGGATCCCGCTCACTTCCTGTGCGGTTTCTTTCACGCTTTGCTCAATTTCCAGATATATGCTGGTTTGCTCTTGCCGACTTTGCAATGTCGTATTTGGCATCATTCATCCCGCCTTCCTAAAATTTGTATTGATTAGCCATGGATTTGGCTGCGTTCCCTTGCTATCAACTCCCTTCCAGTCGGTAACCGGAACGTGGGTTAAGCCGATTTCGCCGTGTCGCTTTTCTCTTGCCAGCTTTGTCGGGTCATCGTCCCCCAGGAGTTGTTGTTGCGCAAATATTGAATATGGCCTTGAATCCGCCATAGCCCGCCAAGCTGGGCATATCCGAAGAACTTGATCGCAGAGTAGAACATCATGCGCACCAGGTCGGATAGTTTTTTAAACCTCTTGAATGCAAGCTCTTCCAGCAGCAGTGCCCCGATGCTGAGCAAATAACCGCTGAGGAAATTGACCAGCCAAAACACCGCGAGTACCCGCCAATGCGTCATATCGAGCATCGTATATCCGATCAGAGCCAATAGCCCTGTTATTTTAAAGTAAGGGTTGAGCGCCTCAAAAATAATGTTGTAAGGCATCGTCAACAAGCCCATCACTTTATACTTCGGATTGAAGGCCATGTCATAGTTCTCGATCATGTTCTTCAGATTTCCCCGTCCCCAGCGTTTGCGCTGATTGGACAGGATCCGGTACGTATCCGGAGCTTGGGTCCAGCATACCGCTTCCGGACAGAAGGCGATCCGGTATTTCAGCTTGTTCTCCAGCATGTAGCGGTGGAGCTTGATAATGATGTTCATATCCTCTCCAGGGTATCCGCCCCGGTAACCACCGACCGCAATAACGTAGTCTTTACGGAACAATCCGAAAGCGCCGGATACGATAATGAGCCCGTTGATGTGACTCCAGCCGATCCGTCCGCCGAGGAACGCCTTCAGGTACTCGACGGCCTGGAACATCGGCCACATTTTGCGAGGCAGCGATATTTCCTTAACCGCCCCGTTCTCGATAACACAGCCGTTGGCGATACGGACGTCGCCGCCGATCGCGACGGTTTCTTCCGGATTCTCCATATACATGCGGGCCATCCGGATCAACGCGTCCTTCTCAAGCAAGGAGTCCGCATCGATGGAAGAAATCAACGGATAATGCGACAAATTGATTCCGGCGTTCAGCGAATCCGCTTTACCGCCGTTCGGTTTATCTATTACATACAGATGCGGATACTGAGGATTATAATAAACCGAATTAATCGTCTGGCAGTCGATCGAGTTTCTCATTTCCGGATTCGGCAGCGGCTCCAGTCCGAACTCCCTCCGGAGTACGCCGAGCGTATCGTCGCTTGAGCCGTCGTTGATCACGATCACCTCATATGTCGGATAGTTCAGCGTCAGCAAGCATTTTACATTCTCAATGACCGTCACTTCTTCGTTATAGGCCGGAACCAGAAGCGAAATCGACGGGACGAGCTCCGAACCGGACAGGGTATTGAATTTTGAGTAAGCCGCCCGGCGGAAAATCGTCATAATGTTTCGGAAAGAGAATGCCATGATTGAAAAATAAACCACATTTACGGTCATCACATAGTACGTCGCGAACAGCCCGTAAATGAGCAAGATATCCCTAAGCAGTGTAATCCCCTCCGACTGCTGCAACCTGTCGAACCGGTTTGGATTCGGAAACCCCGAAATACCGTTCATACAGCAGCTTTTTTTTGTTGTAGGCTACCATTTGGTCGAGCTTCTGATGTTCGCCTTCTTCAAGCATAGCTTTCTCCACTTGGTGCAGGGCGGCTTCCCGCTCGATCCCCGACCCGTTCTTGGCGATCTGGCACAGTACTTCAAACCCCGTCTCACCCAGCTTCGCCAAACTCTCGGCGCTATTGCTCCGCACCCGCCAGTTGGAATCCTGCAGGGCGGTACGCAGCAGCGGAATGCTGCCGGCTGCGTGCGTGTTGCCGAGCGACTTGGCTACCGCGGCCCGGACTTCCCAATCACTGTCGGCCATGAGCTCGCGAATCGTATCGTCCTTCAGCACCGGATTGGAGCTCAAGTAGAGCTTAACCGCTTCGGCCCGCACATCCTTCTCTCCCGTGCCGACCAGCCGGTCGAGCGCCGGGACGACCTCGGGAACGGCCTGCCCCCACATGGCGACAAGCGCTACCTTGACCAGATCCGGGTTCTCGTCTTCCAGCAGCTTCAGAAGCAGCCGGCTTGAATCCAGCCCCGTCTCCATAAGAATGTCGGCAGCCATATTATGAATCGGCTTGCCGTGCCGGAGCAGATGATGCAGCATTTCCTTGAGTTGATCTCCCCGTTCCGCGCTTTTAGCGATGGCGCGGGCGATCACAATCGTCAGCGGGCTGTAGCGCTGCTTCTCCAGCATAAGCAGCATTCTCGGGACGGCTTCCGCCGCCCGCATGCCGCCGAGGCGGTACGCCGCCGAAATCCGGCGACCATAGAACAAGCTGTCCAGCAATTTGATGTCTTCGCTCACGAAGCCTGCGTCTTGACACAGCTTCACCAGCTTGTCGCGAATCTCTCCCTTAAACTGCTCGATCCATTCGATCAGCTTGTTCTGGATCACCCTCCGCTCCAGCTTCGTCAGCTTGCCGGGCGGCAGGGGCAAATCGGAAGCCCCGTTGAGATGTGTTTGGATAAACTTGAAATAGTCCTGATGCTTCTGAAGATAAAGCTCTTGCTTCTTCTCCATGCGGTTTGATCTGATTCTGAACCAGAACAATGACAGCATGCCTATCCCAATCAATCCTAGGCAAAAGTAAACGAAATAGATTGCCAAGGTAAGATGCGAGTCCATAAAGAATACTTCCTCCTTCCTGATACATGCGCAAAAGCAATTTGCATACCTACAAATTCGTTACCGCTATCTGTGATCCGGCAGACTTTCATAGTATGCCTTCAAGGCATAGTAGCCCGATTTCAGATGCTCGGTATACTTGACGGTCTCCCAAGGGGACCAGGTGTATTTCGGCTGGGTACTCAGATCCAGCGTTCCGCTTTCACCGGGCCATGACGCTTCGCCGCTGGCGCGGTCCACCATCCAAGGCACAAAAGTGATGCCCGATGTTTTTTCCGTGGTAAATGTGCGGTCCTTTTTCAGCGGTCCGTAGCTGATGACCTGCAGCGAGCTCGGATCGGCAAAGCCAAGCAGCATCCATGGAATGCGCAGCTCTACTTCATTGCCGCTGTATTGCCATGAAGTCAGCGAGTTGAACTGCTCGCTTTCGCGGTCCGATGTGCCCCTTACCAGCTTCCCGACCGTCATATCCTTAAACGGTTGGGCAAACCGGGTATCCGGCGGCGTCATCGTCAAGCTGACGGCCAATTTCCACGGTTGAAAATCAACTTTTTGCTCCTCCGTCTGATCGTCTAGCATCCAGTAGCCATACTGTCCGTACAAACGGCGGTGAAAATCGTACGTAGGCGCCACTTTGACCTGAGTTTCTTCATCGCTGCCAATTACGACCATATTTTCAAGGCCGTCGCTCAGGCTTTTCCCGGGAAGCTCGGTCTTCGGCTGATCCCCGCCGGACAATATATCCGTTCCGAGATAAATTTCTTTCGCGGCCGGATCGAACGGCTCATCCAGCGTCAACCCCACATATACGTAGGCTTCATCATGCGTCACGCGCAGCTGCTTCATGCCAGGCGAAGGATTGTCCCATACCTGCACTTCTCCTTCGGTGAGCGAGTTCCAGTCCTCCAGATTACCGTCAATCGTAATCAGGTCCTCCTTGCCCGCACCCATGGAGAGAATGCCGAACAACTTCTCGTTCGTCAGCACATTCAGCCAGTACGAGCGGCGGTCTTCCGGAATCTCGAAGCGCATCGTATTCCACGTCTTCTTGAACCATTCGTCCTGCCACATGAACAGAATCGCACCCGCATATCCCTCTTCGTAAATATCCTTCGTAAGGGATACGTCGATTTCGCCCTGCTCCTGCTCGCTGTGTCCGCCCTGATTACGGCCTCCACGACCCAGATGCGATACGCCGAGCGAAGAAGGAACTCCGTATTCCGTAACCATAATCGGAATATCTTTGTAATATGCCTTCAAATTTTTCAAATAGGCTTTGTACGTGTTGTAATCGTCGGCCCCGTCCGGAATCGTTTCCAGCGTTTCATCCAGATGGAAGAAATCCGGATAGTACGGGTATACGTGGTAGGCGGCGAAATAACCCGCTTCCCAATCTACCGGTTCGATATGGGTGGCATCCACGCTGGCCATGTCTTCCTCAAACAACGGCTCGCCCGGATGTTCCAGTACGTCGGTCGTCACCCAGTTCGTAAACGTAATCGGATGCTCCCAACCGTAGGAACGTTCCAACTCCGCCGTCTGGTCAACCAGCTCCGCCAGCCAGCTTTCGAACGGACTGGCTTCAGCGACAGCCGCAAAGTGCTTGCCTTGATACGGTTCCGTCCCCGCATGCACTTTGTTCGTGTTATCGACCATTTCGGGATCCCATTCCGTGCCGATATGCCAGCCCATGAGATAAGGGCCCGCATTGGCGGTATATTTTCCTCCCGATTCTCCCGGCGTCGCTTCGATCTTCAGATCGCCGTATACCGCTTTGACCGCTTTTTCAATTTCCTTGTGGAATTTCTGTTTAATCCCCGGGTTGTATGCGTCCTTGAGCTCGATCAACTGCTCCTCGGGGGACCAGATTCCCTGAATGAAATACAGCGGGTCCTTTTCTTTGTCCCGATTGTATTTAACCAGCGACTTATAGAATACAGGATTATGCACCGTGTAGATCCGAATGACATTGGCTCCCATTTCGTCGATCTGTTTAAACCAGCGCAAGTAATCGTCTTCGGTTATCGGGAATTCTCCCGGAAAATGTCCAGGAACCGTGGCACCCAGATTTACGCCTTTTACAAAAAGCTCATTCCAGGTTCCGTCGCCCTCGTACTCCATGAATTTGTCGCCCGAGGTCCGGAATTTCATCTCTGCGCCATCGGAAGTGGCGAAACTGACGTGGGCAGGAGGTAAAATCAAGGTTGCCAGAAAAATCCCGCCGGCGATCAATACGGCGCCCAGCCCTATCCAGATGGCTAGCTTTTTTCGCGCTAATGTAGTCATCGGTCTTTAATTTTTCACCTCGCTATTTTTTTGTATGCAGGCGATGAACAGTACGGTTACGGTCCCTCACGCACCTCCACTCTTCAAATTACTTCTATCATTAACCAAGTGAACCCATAATGTAACTAGGCTAATGGAAGTGTTTTGTTCCTGGGTCCTTTCCCCGGGACCTGTCTGCATTGTGGCCCATATTTCCCATAATCAGGAAAACACCGTTTGTCCCGCCGCGCCCTTCTCATTTTATGAAAGTTAGTCTGAAAAACCCTACATTCCATGAGCGGTTTCCAATTCATTGTTTTCATGGAACGGGGTGCTTGCGCCTTTCGCCCTTATTAGACGCACGAAAGATTTCGAAGTTTCGATCTATTTTTACACCCTTTTCCATAAAGGTTACAGAATTGATACAAAAGTCATGTTAGAAAATCGCTTAACGACGCGGATTTTCGCTGATATGGAAATTACATCCAACTTAACAATAAAGATACCCTGGTCCCATAATGGGCCTATTGGTTACTTACTTGAATTTCACTCCAATTACGGACCATGCCCTTATCGCCCAAATTGGTGACTAATTTCCCAGTTTCAGGTGGAATTCCTTCGCCTTTCTGTCCCGTTTGCAACCCGGAATTATTCTTGATTGGGACCCTAAATGCAAAAAAGAACAGCTATTCAGCTGTTCACGGATGCTATTCAGAGCGTCTTTCCCGATTCTTTGGCTTGTTCTTTCAGCAATGCGACCAATTCCGAGGAGTATTTTGTCAGCCGCAGGCTGATCTCGGACCGCATCACATCCCGGGTCATGCCGAAACGTTCCTGGTATCCCCGGCAATAATAATGGTAATAGACCACCATATCCGCCTGCTCTTCGTTAAGAATTCGGATATTCCGTTGTTTAAGCTCGCGCCGTAATTTATAGGAATCCCCGATGATCCGATTCAGAATGTACTGATTCACCATAAGATGCAGACGCTTGAAAAGGTTGTTGGAGTACTCCACATCGGAAATGCTCTTCTGCACCATCTTCTCCATGTGAGGCAGCAGGGTGTAGTCGCGGAGCAGCCTTCGTTCTTCCGCTGTAATAATGCTGCTTCCCTGAGACCGATGCTGGTCTTCATACTGTTCAGCGTGCTCGGTCAGCAGCATCTTGGACTTCCACCGCTCATTCCCGTCAAGCTTGCTCATTTGTAATGCCCCCCAATTTGCCCGGCTCTTTCCCGCGCGACGCCGGCTTCCGTCAGCGAAGAAGCGTGGATGATCGCACTGCTCCCGTAGCGGTCTTTGATGCTGTCGATAGCCCGCTCTTTAGCATAGGCACGGGGCCGGTTATCAAACAAAGTAAGCTGCATAGTGCTGTCTTCGGTCAGTTGGGATAATGATACGCTCAAGTTACTGACCGGCAGCCCTCCCCAGTGCTTCTTAAACAGCTTATGGACGGCGGCGGCAACCTCATGAGTCAGGGACGTCGGCTCCGACAGTGTCATCTGCCGGCTAAAGGAAGAGGAACGCGTGCCATCCGTCTCCACGGCCGAAACGGAAACCACGCCGCCCAGAAAATGATGCTGCCTTGTGCGGCGGCATACCTCCACCACCAACTCGAGCAGGACGATTTCAATGTCCTTAAGCCTGGAATACAGATTCCAGCGAAGCGCCTTGCCGTGGCTGACCGATTTCAATTGATGGCGTATTCCCGAAACGACAGGGCTCGGATCGATTCCGCGTGCGGTTTGCCAGTAATACTCCGCCTGAATATCGCTCTGCTTGCCCATTTCCCGCCGCATCCGCCGCTTAAACTCAGCGAGCTCCAAACGCGCAATATCCCCGATGCAGTACAGGCCCATCCGGGTAAAATGACGGGTCATCGCGGAGGCGACCATGAACATGTGATTTACGGGCAGCTTCCAAAGGGTGGACTCCAGCTTCTCGAATGAAAGCTCAAATATACCTTCGGGCATTTTCTTCGCATAATTATCGGTCGCCATTTTAGCCAGTACCTTCGTAGGGCCGATCCCCACCCTCGTCCAGACGCCGGTCGATACAAGAACATGGTCCTGAATTATCTTAGCCATCTCATAAGGAGATCCGAAATAACCAAGCGAGCCGGTAACATCCAGAAATTGTTCGTCAATGCTGAACGGTTCCACAAGATCCGTATACGATTCAAAAATTTCCGTAATCAGGAGCGAGATTTGAATATACGTCCGCATTCGGGGCCGAATCACAACCAGATCCGGGCATTTCGCCAGCGCTTCACCGACTCGCGAAGCGGTCGTCACGCCGCGGGATTTGGCGATGGGACAAGCCGCCAGCACAATACCGTTTAGCCTTGAAGGGTCGCCCACAGCAACAGGCTTGTTGTGATACTCCGGGTGGGCTGCCTTCTCCACCGAAGCATAAAAGGACTGTCCATCGATTAAAAAGATTTGTTTTGACATAGGTGACCCCTCCATAAAAGCTTGTGATACCCGCAAACCGAGTTTCCGCACTAAAACGGAACATTTGTTCTTATTATATTCATAATACGAACAAATATTCGCTTTGACAACAGGTTATTGCTGGATATCGTAATCCTGCTGCAAAAAATGGGCTCCCAGCATAGAAAAAACGGCCGAAGACATTTAAGGTCTCAGCCGTTTTATGGTGCAAAGTTCTATGTGATTAAAGATTCCAGTCTAAGCTTAAGCTTGGGACGGCAGAAAAGCGAACCCTCGCCAGGCAGCCTATTGAGCCGTCAAAATGAGCGGCCCGTCCTGGGTCAACGCAATCGTATGCTCAAACTGAGCCGATAGTTTACCGTCCGCCGTTCTGGCGGTCCACCCATCCTCGTCGATCGAAATGCGGAAGGTGCCTTCGTTGATCATCGGTTCGATCGTAAACACCATGCCTTCCTTAAGGCGAATTCCCTTCCCGGCCACCCCTACATGTTCGTAGTTCGGTTCCTCGTGCAGCGTTCTGCCTATGCCATGGGCAAGTAAATCGCGGACGACGGAATAGCCGTTCGATTCCGCGTGGGTCTGAATCGCCGATGTAATGTCTCCGAGCCGGTTGCCGGGAACCGCTTTGGAGATGCCGAGCTCCAGGCATTCCTTCGTTATTTTAAGTAACTTTTCCACGTCAGGGCCAGGTTTACCGATCGTATAGCACCAGCACGAATCCCCAAACCAGCCGCCGTATTGCGCCACGATATCCAGCTTGAGCAGATCGCCTTCCTGCAGCGGTTCCGAAGAAGGAAAACCGTGGGCCACTACGTCATTGACTGAGGTGCAGGTTTCGGCAGGAAATCCGTTATAGCCTTTGGTAAACTGTTTGCCGCCCAGCTTCGTGATATGTCTCGCGACAAAATCATTAATTTCCAGGGTGCTGATACCCGGTTGGATCAGCTTCTTAACCTCCCGGTGACAATCCGCCACAATCTGGTTCGCCGCCTTCATCTCTTCAATTTCTCTTGGCGATTTCAATATAATCATTTGGCCTTCGCTCCACTCTATAATCTAAATAATGCCGGTAAACCGGTTAAAATAGAAACCTTATAATTTGTTCCGCCTCTTTATGCAGTGTTCCGCGGCGGATCGACGGCAAAGCGCAGCCCGCCAGCGCGGCGAGCAGCCATTCCGCCTGCCGTCCCGGGCCGGGAGCATCCGGAGGCGAATGCCCGGAGTCCGCTCCATGCGTAGCCACATCAGCCGGGGACATCAGGCTGGCCAGCGGTAGCAGCACCTGCTCACGGTATGCGGCCGAAAGCTGCTCCGCTTCCGCCTGGGGCAGCGTCCGGAAATGATCGGCGCCCAGCTGGCAGGCCAAATAAAAGGCATGGTCGTCCGCCCAGGATGCCAGCAGCATCCCTGCAAGCTCCCTGCAAGATTTCGGACCGGCCGGCATGGCTGCAATCGGTCTTATCCGGCCGATCGAGCCGCTCCCTCCCGCTGCGGCCGCTGCCCCCACGGACGAAACACCCAAAATCTTTCCAGCCCGTTCAATCGCCTGAGATAACAAATCATGCAGCAAATCGGCTTTATTTTTATAGTAATGATATACCGTCCCATATCCCAGACCCGCTTCCGCGGCAACATCCCGGATCTCCATTAGCATGCCCTTGTCCAGGTACACATCCGCGGCGGCTTTTAAAATTTGGGCCATTCGCCGGATACGAATTTGTTCATTTTGCTCTTTGGTCCGTGGAGTCATTCATTGGCCTCCAGATTTTTTATTTTGACCTACTGTCATGTCAATTTAAAAATACAACAGGAATCCGGTAAATGCAAGCCGCATTATCCCCGGATCATTAACTCAGCGTAAAACAGGCTTATGCCCGAGGTTAAAAAAATCAGCCGGATTTCTCCGGCTGTCCGACTCTGCCCTTAACACACCGAAATAAACTATTAACGAAACATTCCCCACAGCTTGATTAAATGAAGCGTGCTTTTCGGATCGATTTTTTGGGCAATGACAAATTGAACGATCTGCTCTTCCTGAACCCCGGTCAACCGTTCATTCAGCAAGGTAGCCGCCGATTTAACAAGCCGTCTGACCTTCATGCGGTCCTGCAGGTCGGATTTAGTCAATCCCTCCACCAGTTTTTTGACGCGCTCCTTGGTAGCCGGATTTTTCATTTTCAGTTTAATCCGCTCCACCAGCTGCGGACTGATTCCATATTGTTGATAACTCAAAGGCGCTTACACCTCCCGTTCCTTAGGCCTTCTCTCTAATATATGAGCGGCAGGCTGTCCATAGTGCACAACTATTTTCCAAGGGCCCGTTTGAATGATTTTTCGTGAAAGAGGCCTGGAACAATTAGTGTCCTTTCTTCGTCGGAAATAGAAAAGGAGGGTATAGAATGAAAAAAAGAATGCTGCTCTCGCTAATCGCATTAATGGTGCTGGCCTGTACATTCGGTCTCGGATATATCGTCGGCAACCAAAGCCGTGACTCAGAGGACCCGTCCTCCTTTAATCAGGCCATCCGTTCAAAATGGGTGAAGGAGGAGCAACCGCCTTTGCCGGCTATTTCGATTAACGGGACTGCCATCGAGGTCGCCAGAGGGGGTTATAGCTGGTGCCCGTCACCGGGAAGTTGTGTAAGTGTGGACGCCTCCATCCCTGAATTGAAAGCGGCTATTGTTCCGGCAGGCTCCGTAATAGATACGACAGCCCCGCAGGGAATCAAAGAATTTACATTAACCAATACAAGCAAAGATTTCAGCGGGGATTCGTATATCGTGCCCGAAACCAAGGGGCAATACTTGTATAACATTCACTGCGAATGGTTCCTGGACCAAGGTCAGGCCGATTATTATTTCCTTGTTGAGGTCCAATAACACCGCAAAAAGAACCGGCGACATGCAACGTCGCCGGTTCCTCTATGTTAAATCCAAGTAAAATTTCTTCTATTATAATATGAAGTTAAAATTAATCGATCAGCTCACCTTGCAAAATTTGCTCCTGCTGCAAGAAGGTCCGCAGCGGCGCGTATTCCGGTGACGTCCAGAAGGACGGGTCGCCCACCAGCCGGGCGGCGTCGTCCCGCGCCGTCTCCAGCACCTTGAAATCGCTGACCATGTCCGCGATTCGGAATTCCGGCACCCCGCTCTGCTTGGTGCCGAAGAAATCCCCGGGACCGCGCAGCTCCAGGTCCCGCCGGGCCACTTCGAAGCCGTCGTCCGTGTCGGTCATGACCTTCATCCGCTCCTGACCGACCTCCGACTTCGGATCCGCGATGAGCACGCAGTACGACGCGTGCTCCCCCCGCCCGACGCGGCCGCGCAGCTGGTGAAGCTGCGACAGACCGAAGCGGTCGGCGTCCATGACGATCATCAGCGTCGCGTTAGGCACGTCGACGCCGACCTCGACGACCGTCGTCGAGACGAGCAGCTGCACCTCGTTATCGTAGAACGAGCGCATTACCTCGTCCTTCTCCGCCGCCGACATCCGTCCGTGCAGCAGGCCGACCTTGAAATCCGGGAAAGCCTGCTGCATTCCCACGTACAAGTCGATTGCATTTTGCACATCCAGCTTGTCCGACTCTTCGATCAGCGGACAGATCAGATACGCTTGCCGTCCGAGCAAGATTTCGCGGGAAATGAAGCCGAGGACCCGGTCCATCATTCCGTGCCTGACCCAGTAGGTCGAAATCGGCTTCCGGCCTTTCGGCCGCTCCGAGAGCGTCGAAACGTCCATATCGCCGAAGGCCGTGATGGCGAGCGTCCGCGGAATCGGCGTCGCCGTCATCGTCAGCACATCGGGATTAAATCCTTTGCGGCGCAATACGCTCCGCTGATTCACCCCGAAGCGATGCTGCTCGTCCGTTACGACTAAGCTAAGCGAGCGGAAAAAGACGTCCTCCTGGATCAACGCATGGGTGCCGACGATGATATCGGTCATCCCCATCTGCAGCGAGGCCAGCAGATCCTTGCGCCGCCGTCCGGTCACGCTGCCCGTAAGCAAACCGACCGTAATGCCGAACGGCTCAAACAGCTTGGTCAGCGATCGGACATGCTGCTCGGCCAAAATTTCGGTCGGCACCATGAACGCGCCCTGGTGCCCGGATTTAACCGCGGCGAACAAGGCGATAGCAGCGATGACTGTCTTGCCGGAGCCGACGTCGCCCTGCAGCAACCGATTCATGCAATAAGGCGAACGCATGTCTTGCAATATCTCCAGCTCCACCTTTTTCTGCGCATCCGTTAGTTCAAACGGAAGGCTGCGCACAAATTCGCGCACCGTCGCATTCTCGACCTCGTGCCGTACGCCGTCCATCCGTTCATGATTCATCGCCCGGTACGCCTGCAGCTTGAGTTGGAACAAAAACAGTTCCTCATACACCATCCGGCGGCGGGCTAGCTGCCCTTCCTCGCTGTCCTGCGGTTGATGAATGCGTTGAATCGCCCGCCGGCGCGGCATCAGATCATACTGCCGAAGCAATTCCGAAGGCAGATTCTCCGGAATCATCTCCCCGTACTGCGTCAACGCCTGTCCGATCGTCTTGCGAATCCAGGCCTGCGTGATCTTGCCGCCTACGGAGTAGACAGGCTGCAGGCTGCCGCTGCGCAGCGTCCCTTTGTCGGGAAACTCCGAGTCCGACACAGTCAATTGGCTACGCCGCATATCCCATTTTCCCGTTAGAATAATTTCACGCCCCGCCGTCAATTCCTCCCGCAAAAAGTGGCGGTTAAACCAGGTCGCCGTAAACATCCAATCCTCGGCAACCATTTTACAGGTCAGTCTCGACTTCTTGCCGTACCGCTGCAGCACGGGAACGCCCATAATTTTGGCCTGGACCGTGATCTTGTCACCGTCCTTGGCTTCCGTCAGGGAGCGAAGCCGGTAATCCTCGTAACGAAACGGATAATATTCAATTAAATCATTTACCGTAAAGACGCCAAAGGCGTGAAGCTCTCCTGCTTTAAGAGCGCTCACGCCGCTGACTTGCCTTACCGGGATTTCGTTTAAATCCACGTTTGATCCCTCACTTTAAAGCGCCCGATGATGTATTTCCCGCCATAACAAGATGGGTTCCATCGAACTTTTAGGCTGGCCAAACGAAAACGGCCACGGTGCCTGGTCCTACATGGGTGCCGACAACGGCTCCAATGCTGGTGCGAACCACCTCATGCAAAGTGAAATGCTCCGACATCAGGCGAATCATTTCCTCGGCGCCCTCCGGATTGACGGCGTCGCAAACCGCGATGTTCAAATCTTTTTGGTCCCCCAAATCGTTTATGAACAATTCGATTACTTTGGAAACGGCCTTCTTCTGGCCTCTCACCTTATCGACCGGGTAGATGCTGCCCTCCTGATCCACCGACAGAATCGGCTTGATATTCAGCAGGGAGCCGACAATCGCGGCGGATTTTCTGATCCGGCCGCCTTTTTGTAAATATTCCAGGACATCCACCAGGAAATAGAGCTTGCGTTCTTTACCGACCCGCTCCACTTCGACTTTGATTTCAGCCGGGGACATGCCTTGCTTAGCCAATCTGGCAGCTAAAACGACTTGCAGGCCAAACCCGTAAGTAGCGCACAGGGAGTCGATTACCGTAATATCGGCATCCACTCCGTCTTCTTCCTCAATCATACTCTTCGCAAGCAAAGCCGACTGATACGTTCCGCTCATGCCGGAGGAAATATGAATCGAAATAATAGGTGCCCCGGGGTGCTCCTGCATCAAATTTCTGTATACCTCAACATACTGGGATGGAGAGGTTTGTGAAGTCGTCGGCAGCTCGTTGGATTTGGTCAGTTTGTCATAAAACTCCTCGACAGTAATGTCGATGCCTTCCACAAAAGATTCCTCACCAAATGAAAGCCGCATAGGTACGATATGAATTCCGTATTCCTCAACCATTGCCTTAGGAACATCAGCCGTACTGTCGGCCACGATAACAGCCTGCTTCAAAGAGATCCCCATCCTTTCTCCTCCGCCCTTTTTCAAGGACTCCTTAGATCTTTAGGATTCAACCGAAAACAAATAATAATAAATCGGCTGGCCGCCGTCGTGAATTTCCACTTCAGCGTCAGGATATACCTCATGAATCCAGGCTGCGAGCGATTCTGTGGTCTCGGATGCTGCTTCTTCGCCAACCAGGATCGTAATGATCTCATCGCCGCCATCAAGCATTTTGGTCAGCAATTCCTTGCTCGTCTCCAGCAGTCCTTCTTCCGTGCTTACAATTTTGGAATCCGCGATTCCGATGTAGTGCCCGGCCGTGATCTCGAGATCGTCAAACACCGTGTCACGGACGGCATATGTAACTTGTCCGGTCTTCACGTGCTGGACGGCATTCAACATGTTATCCGTATTGCTCTCGGCACTCTCATCTTCCTGGAAGGCGAAGGCCGCGGCAATCCCTTGCGGAATGCTCTTGCTTGGAATAACGGTTACGCTGCGCTCCCCTTCAAGAAGGTCGCGGGCCTGCTGAGCGGCGAGTACGATGTTCGAGTTGTTCGGAAGCACGAAAATATGCTGGGCCGAAATCGAATGAATCGCCTTTACAAAATCCTCCGTGCTCGGGTTCATCGTCTGTCCGCCGGACAATACGACATCAACGCCAAGGCTCTTGAAGATATCCGAAATTCCTTGGCCCGAGGCCACGGCGATAAATCCGTAAGAAGCCATCTCATCGGCCGGAAGCGATGCCGGATCAAGCGAGCGAACCGGTTCCGCCGGAATCTCGGCAAACAGTTCAGGCATCGGAGCCGCATCCATACCGGTAGTCAAGAGATCGCGGTGCTGCTCGCGCATATTTAAAATATGAATTTGCGTAATTTCGCCGTAACGCAGCGCAAGATTCAGAACCTCGCCGGGCGCCTTGGAGTGGACATGCACTTTAATAACTTCATCATCCGCTATAACAATAATGGAATCTCCATTAATTGACAGCGCTTTCCGGAATTGATCCTCATCAAATACCGAACTTGGGCCTGCGCCCAGTTTGCGATTAATAAAAAATTCCATATCATACAAGAACTCGATATCTTCGGTTTCCAGCTTGGCCTGCGCGGAAATCGCATGCGCAGCGTCGAACGCCGGATGGGGCACTTGAGACGCACGAACGGTAGCGGTTGCTTGAGCCGGCACGTAAGTCGGCACTTTGCCCGTCAACTGTTCCAAAAAGCCTTCATAAATATAAACCAGTCCCTGGCCGCCGGAGTCTACAACGCCGACTTGCTTCAAAACAGGCAAAAGCTCCGGGGTATTGGCAAGGGCTTCTTTAGCTTTGGCCAACACTTCGGTCATAAGTTCCGTAATATCCGTAGTCCGTCTGGCATAAAAGACGGCATGCTTGGCAGCTTCCTTCGCCACCGTAAGGATCGTTCCCTCCACGGGCTTTACAACCGCTTTATAAGCGGTATCCACCCCGCTTTGCAGAGCGGCCGCGAAATGAACCGTATTCAGTTCTTCGTACGATGCGGCATAACGGCCAAATCCGCGGAACAACTGGGACAAAATAACCCCGGAGTTCCCCCGCGCGCCCATCAGCAGCCCCTTGGACAAAACGCCCGCCCGGCTGCCAACGCCTCCCGCTCCGTTGTTCTTCAGCTCGGTTACGCCGGCTGTCATCGTCAAATTCATGTTGGTTCCAGTATCCCCGTCGGGAACCGGAAACACGTTCAGCGAGTTGACATGCTCGGCATGCTGTCCAAGCCGATCCGCCCCGGCCAGTACCATGGCGGTAAAATCTGTTCCATTTATAGAACGCTTACTCAAGAGAATTCCCCTTCCTAGCTTGATACACGTACGCCTTGAACTACGACTCCCACCTCGGCAACTTCGAGTCCAACGACTTCACTTAATACGTATTTTACTTTTTGCTGTATGTTGTGTGCGACCTCGGAAATTTTAGTGCCATAACTGACTATAATATAAAGATAAATTGCCAATCGGTTATTCTCAAGGCTCACTTCTACACCTCGGGCTAAATTTTCGCGTCCAAGCAACTCGGCTATGCCGTCTTTAAATTGCTTTCGGCTTGCCATTCCTACCAGTCCATAACATTCCATGGCGGCCGATCCGGCGATAACCGCTATCGCTTCTTCCGAGATATCGATGTGTCCATATTCGGTATCCAATTGTATAGCCACGCCTGCACTCACTCCCCCCTAGAAATTATTATGGACTAAACAATATTGTACTATAAGAATAAAGAGAAATAAATAAAAGAAGGTCAAGGAGAAAGAAATATTGTTTGACAATCGGTTGACGGGGCTTTTTTTACTATGATATTATATTTAAGTATTGTTTTGTTTGAACAATAACTGTGAACTTGCTAATAAGCTGTTATTTTCAAGACAGGTGTATTGGAACAGGAGGTGTAATGAATGTCTCGCAAATGTTATGTAACAGGTAAAAAGCCTAGCAGCGGTAACCATGTTTCCCATGCTAACAATCGCAACCGCCGTTCTTGGGGCGTAAACGTACAGAAAGTTCGGATCTTGGTTGACGGTAAACCGAAACGCGTATACGTCAGCACCCGGGCTTTGAAATCCGGTAAACTGACCCGTGTATAAGAATCAAATCAGCATATAGACAAAAAGCACCTTTTCTAAATAGAGGTGCTTTTTTGGTGTTTCTTTTGTCTCTCTAAATCTTGTTTTTCGGCCAGGCATCCGCTCGATCTAGTTTTTGTGGAATGTGTTCAACACAGCCTTAACGAATCCTCCCAAAAATTTAGGCAGCTTGAATGTGTAAAATTTCATCGTTCACCCTCCCCATCATTCTCATGCCTTCACCACAGTCTATGTTCCGAGCCTTTTACCCGTGTATTTCCACTGCAAAAAAAAAGGCTACATGAGAACCCTGCTCATGTAACCCATTGTATGCGAAGCGATGTATCCCTATGCCAACGGACAAGACGAGAAATACTCGCCGCCTCCGGCAAATTACTTAAGACTATTTCTTAGCTCGGCGATGGCGGCGCTCCGGTCAGATCGGCCGAATACCGCATTCCCGGCGACCAGCACATCAGCTCCCGCTTCCACGACGAGCGGTGCGGTAGCGGCGGCAATGCCCCCGTCAACCTCGATGCGCAAATGATCCAGGCCAAGCTCCGTCTTCAATTGTTTCAGCTCGCGGATTTTCCGCAGTGTTCCGGGGATAAAAGCTTGTCCCCCAAAGCCCGGATTGACGGTCATAACCAGTACCAGATCCAAATCAGTCAACACTTCGCGGATCGCGGAAACCGGCGTAGCCGGATTGATCGCGACGCCTGCTTTGACGCCATGCTCCTTGATCAGATGGATTACCCGATGCAAATGAACGCAGGCTTCGGCGTGCACGGTAATGACATGCGCTCCTGCTTGCGCGAAGGCCGGCACGTACTCCTCCGGTTTCTCGATCATCAGGTGCACATCCAGCGGCAGCTTCGTCAGCGGCGCAATCGCCCCCATCACTAGCGGCCCGAATGTCAGATTCGGCACAAAATGCCCGTCCATAACATCCACATGGAGCCAGTCGGCTCCGCCGCGCTCCACCTCAGCCACTTCTTCGCCGAGTTTGGCAAAATCCGCCGATAAAATAGACGGTGCGATATAGATATTCGACATGATGCTAGTACCTCCGTTTTTTCTCTTTCATCTCTTCGTGAAACTGAACGTAATGTTCGTAACGGCTATTTGCGATAACACCGTCGTCCACTGCCTGTCTCACTTTGCAGCCCGGCTCATGAAGATGGCTACAGCCGCGGAATTTGCATCCCTCGGCAAGCTCACGGAATTCGATGAAGCAAGTGGATAACTCCTCGACCCCAAGCTCCAGAAAATCAAGCTGACTGAAGCCGGGAGTATCCGCCACATAGGCTCCGTTTTCCAGTTCGATCAGCTCGACATGGCGGGTCGTATGCCGGCCACGGCCAAGCTTCATGCTGATTTCGTTGGTCTCGAGCGACAATCCGGGAAGCATGGCGTTAAGCAACGATGATTTCCCCACGCCCGATTGGCCGGAAAAGACGCTGATTTCGCCAGCCAAACGGGATTTAACCTCTCCGGTTCCCGATCCCGTCATGGAACTCGTCACAATGACCTCGTAACCGATTTGTTCATACAGTTCTTTGACCTGAGTCGTCAGATCCTGATCCCGGGCGCCCTCATCTTCCTCCAGAAGGTCTTCCTTGGTCAGACAAATCAGCGTTCGCAATCCGGCGTGCTCAATATGAACCAGAAACTTGTCCAACAGCTGGAGGTTTAAATCCGGCTCTTTCAAAGAAAACAGCAGAACGGCAAGCCTCGCATTGGCCACGGGCGGACGAATGAGCTCCGTCTCCCGGGGCAAAATTTCGTCGACCGTTCCCTCTCCGTTTTCCGTAGGCGTATACACAACGCGGTCCCCTACCAGCGGACTCAAGCCCTTCTTCTTGAAAATGCCGCGGCCGCGGCACTGGACTGTTTCTCCAGGTGCCGCGGCATCGGGCTTCACATAGTAATATCCGCTTAACGCTTTTACAATCAAGCCTTCAGGCATACATGCTTGGCCTCACTTTCATGTCTGTCTGCCTTATTGGTTATTGCATCTTTATCACTTGTTTCCTTTAGCTTTTCCGTTCCCTTTCCCGTTTCCTTTGCCATTCGGTTTCCCTTTATTATTCTCCGCTTTGGAAACGGAATTGGCATTAATCATGCCGGTTTCGGGAATATTCTCATCATCTTCCCAATCCATAACACCATCGTCCTGCTGTTCTTCTCCAGGTAGCGGCAGCTCAGGTACAGTCCCCTGCTTGGCATCGATGTACGAAATCGGGTACGTATCCTGAAGCACGCCGTCGCGCATCACGGACACATAACCATTCTTGTTAGGGGCCAGTACCAGGTCGACGGATAAGTATTGCGGTTTGCCGACCGTTTTGGTGCCCCAATCCAGATTTTCGCCGCGTGCATCGCCGTACATAATTTGAATCTTGCTCTTCTGTCCATCCACGGCGGGACCGACCGGCACTTCAAATGTATATTCCAGCGCCTCTGGCGGATAGCCCGAACTTACGGTTATCCTAACTCCTTCGGAATAGTCAGCCGGCACTTTATCGTTCGGGTTGAACGGCCACTGTTCCATAACTAACCCGGCTTTAGTATCGAAGCTCGATTTTTCCTGAATTCCATCCTTGGCAAGCGGAATATTGCGTTCTTTCAGAATCGCTTCAGCTTCCTTCTGAGTCTTTCCGATCAAATCCGGCATATCGACGCTATCCTGACCCTTGCTGACTTTCAAGACCACATCCACTGTAGCGGAATCAAATTCCTCACCGACATTCGGACTTTGCCCAATGACTTCGCCGATTTCTTTCTCGCTAAAGTCTTCCGTTTTGCTGATTCGGTCCTCATCAATTCCTAATTGAACGAGCTCCGCAACGGCTTCCTCGTAGGTCTTTCCAGTCACAGTGATCATTTTGGCAAGCGGCTTGGCCGTACTGACGGTAAGATCGATTGTTGCCCCTTCTTTGACCGTCGTCCCTTCCGGCTTACTCTGATCGTAAACGATGCCTTCGTTGACGCCTTCCTTATACTCTCGCTTGACGTCTCCAACTAGCAGGCCAAGTTCGGTAAGCTTTGTGGTTGCCTCTTGTTCCGATAAATTTAGCACGCTCGGAACCTTCGTTTCAGGAACGGTAACCATCTTGTTGACATACCAGGCAACACCAAGCATAGCAAGCAGCAGAATCACTGTAAGACTAATCCACAGGGCTGCTTTGCCTTTTCCTGACCCGTTCTTCTGCGGCTTTCCTTCATCGGAGCCCTGGGAATCTCTCGAAAGCTTGGACCCTGAGGCCGCGGCTTTGCTCTGAGGTTTAATCGCAGGAACGACTCGCGTACTGTCTTCATCGATTTCATCGGCAAAAGACAATTTCGATTCCAACCGTCTTTCCGGCAGAAGACAAGTTTCCAGGTCGCGCAGCATTTCTTTGGCCGATTGGTAGCGTTCGGCAGGATTTTTGCGCATCGATTTCAGAATAATATTCTCGACACTTTGAGGAATCATCGGATTAACCTTCCGGGGCTCTTCAAAATGTTCCTGCAAATGTTTAAGCGCTACGCTAATCGGGCTTTCGCCAAGGAAAGGCAATTGTCCCGTTAGCATCTGGTAAAGCACGATCCCCAAAGAATAAAGATCGGACTTCTCTCCGGTGGTTACGCCTTTGGCATGTTCCGGGGAGAAATAATGCACGGAGCCTACAACCGAGCCTGTCTGAGTGATTGTGGCCGAGGTCACCGCCCGGGCGATACCGAAATCCGTTACTTTTACCCGTCCATTGCGACCGATCAAAATATTATGAGGTTTAATATCACGGTGAATAATTTGATTATGATGGGCATGATCCAGCGCGTCAGCGATTTGCGAGGCGATCCGGATGGACTCCTCCACCTGCAGCGGTGCGCGCTCTTTAATAATTTCGTTTAAATTTTGGCCTTCCACGTACTCCATAACGATATAATGAATATCTTCTTCCTGGCCTACATCGTACACGCTAACAATGTTCGGATGTGACAAAGATGCCGCCGATTGCGCTTCCCGGCGAAAACGGCGGATAAACTCCTCGTCATTCACAAATTGTTGCCGCAGCACTTTAATAGCTACAAACCGGTTCAGAAGGATGTCTTGCGCTTTATAAACAAGGGCCATCCCGCCTCCGCCAATTCGCTCGATAACCTGGTAACGACCACCCAGCTCATGTCCGATCATGAATTCCACTCCTTTGCGCTTGACCCTTCTTCTCCGCAATGCTCGAGTAATGCGACGGTAATATTGTCGTCGCCACCGGCCAGCAGGGCAAGCCGAAGCAAACGGTCGGCGCGGTCATTGAGCTCAAGTGCTTCCGATCCGAGCGTTTGGGTCATTTGTTCCAGTGTTACATAATTGCTAAGTCCATCGCTGCAGAGCAACAGGATTTCCCCTTGCTCCAAAATTACAGGATACAAGTCGACAACGACTTGCGGGTCCGTTCCAAGAGCACGCGTGACCACGTTGCGGTGCGGATGCACGTTGGCTTCCTGTTCGCTGATCTGCTTCGTCTTAAGCAGTTCGTTTACCAGGGAATGATCCTCGGTCAATTGGGTCATTTCGCCCCGACTGAACTTGTAAACCCGGCTGTCGCCGATATGGCCGATCATTCCTTCCCGGTCCCCGATCAGCACGGCCACGACGGTCGTGCCCATATTGTGATACTCTTCGTGTTCCGATGCTTCCCGATAAACTACATCATTTGCATGGAGGATCGCCTGCTTTAACTTTTCCCCGCAAGTCTCGACGGAAAGTCCCGAAGGAAGATTATGCAAATCCTGCACAATCGTCTCTACCGTTAACCGGCTAGCGGTGTCTCCGGCTTGATGGCCGCCCATTCCGTCGGCAACGATCGCCAGTGTGTACCCTTGCTCCAAACGGGCAACCCAGGAGCTGTCCTCATTTACCGAGCGAACACGCCCTACATCACTTACGTAAACCGTCTTAATCAAATTCGATCACCTCGTACCAGTCTCCATGTGCTTCGCCCGCAATTGTCCGCAAGCCGCCGCAATATCATGGCCTTGCTCTCGGCGGATGGTCACGTTAATGCCGTTTTCCGCCAAAATGCGTTGAAACTGAAAAATGTCGTTTCTGGATGTTCTAACATACTTGCGTTCCGGCACATGATTGACCGGAATCAGATTGACGTGGCAAAGCATGCTTTTCAGTACGCCAGCCAGTTCTTCGGCATGTTCGGGGCGATCGTTTACCCCGCCGATCAGGGCATATTCGAAAGTGATTCTCCGACCCGTTTTGGCGATGTAATATCGAAGGGATTCCATGACATCGTCAAAAGGAAAGCGCCGGTTTACCGGCATGAGCTTGGATCTTAAAGCATCATTTGGCGCGTGGATCGAAATGGCCAAATTGATCTGCGTATCCTCATCGGCAAATTTATAAATATTCGGGACGATCCCGCTCGTTGATACAGTAATATGCCGTTGTCCGATGTTCAAGCCCTTTTCATGGATCATAATTCGCAAAAATTTCATCGTGGCTTCATAATTTTCAAACGGTTCCCCGGTACCCATGATGACAATGCTGCTCACCCGTTCGCCTCGAGGATCGAGTATTTTCTGTGCCTGCACGACCTGGGCAACAATTTCGCCCGCCGTCAGATTCCGCTTCAGGCCACCCAGGGTAGAAGCGCAAAACGTACATCCGACCTTGCAGCCGACTTGCGTCGTCACGCAGATACTGTTGCCGTAATTATGCTTCATGATGACCGTCTCGATCGCATGATCATCATGCAGACCGAACAGGAACTTCACGGTGCCGTCTTTGGATTCATACTTCGTAATTTCATTCAGCGTCACGAACGCAAACTGCTCGTCCAACTTCTGCCGCAGTCCCTTGGACAGGTTGGTCATTTCCTCAAAGGAATTAACCCGCTTCACATACAACCAATCAAAAATCTGACCTCCGCGGAAAGCGGGCTCACCTTGCTGAATCGCCCATTCCTGCAGTTCTTCCAAGCTATAATCATATATAAAGGGTTTCACTTTTCACACACCTATTCGTATAAATTTATCTGCTGTTTTCCATTCATTCCTCCTATTTTAGCATAAATCGCGATTACACTAAAGAGCAGCCCTTTTTCACGATCTTATGGAATACTTCCCAGGAAAAGAAGAGAGCCGGCGAGCACCCCTTAGACAGTGCATTCCGGCCCCTCTTCATTAAGCTCTTCAAACCCGAATCGTCCTAAACTCAATGCGTAACCATAGAACTGAAATCATCCCGGCTCGAACGGTTCGCATCATAAAAGACTACATCTCCGTCCCTAAGCGCAAAAGACCTACCGTAAGGATCGGTCACCGTGCGGGCAAACCCTTCCATCTGAGTCCACTGATTCATGAGGGGAGCGTTAATATATTGCAAATAAGGATTACTCCCGTCCCCGTTCCTTACAGTTTCAATATTGAAATTGACTACGATATACCCGTCCTTTAAAAAAACCGGGGAATGATCGCTCAGTCCGTTATGCGTCCGGCCATATTCGGCAACATTCGTTCCTGCTTTCACGACATAGAGATCTGCGGGAAGACTGTATTCGCCGTACCATTTTTGCATGGAAGCATTGACTCTTGCCGGATCAACTCCTGAGGGAATCCCACTCTTTGGCCCGATCCATGTGCGAATTCGCTCATTCAACTCCAGCATGCTTAAACTGCCAATCGGCGTCTTTTGCCCGGAAATTCTCCGGATATAATTCTGTACATATTGCGTCCGGCTGATCCCGGATATTTGATCAAAAG
Source organism: Paenibacillus sp. FSL R5-0407 (assembly GCF_038009185.1). Classification (NCBI taxonomy): domain Bacteria; kingdom Bacillati; phylum Bacillota; class Bacilli; order Caryophanales; family Paenibacillaceae; genus Paenibacillus; species Paenibacillus sp. FSL R5-0407. The sequence continues at coordinate 1,646,391 of NZ_JBBPAX010000001.1, forward strand.
TAAAATCATGATCATATTTATAAAGTGCGGTATCGATCAATTCCTCCATCGGGACGCTGCGCAACCGTTCGTTCAGAATAACGTAACGCTGTACTTGATCCCGAGGCGATCCAATTTTGACATAGCTGCGGTTGCCCGCATGATAATACAAATCGGCTTTCATCCGGGTACCGTCTTTGGCGCTGACAAAATAAAACGAAGGAGTGATGCGGATGCGGTCGTTCGGTCCAAACATATTCCCTTTTGTTTTTAAGTCAAATTTGAAATGGTATCCGGTTTTGATGACCACGTTTTGATAGAGCGGATGGCTGCCGGGCCGAATCGGCAGTGTGAATCTGCCCGTATTTCCTCGTGCGGCGCCGTCAATGCCGTTTAACCCGACCCAGTAGGACGTGCCAGTAGGCAACGCAGAACCCGCCGAAGTGCGGAATACCGTCTCCCAGTTATAATCGGAAATATCCGTAATCCGAAAATCATATACCCGTCCGATAACATCCACGGGCACCGTATCATAAGCAATATGATGCGCAAGATCCAGATTCGCATGGTTCTGTTGACTCGCGCCGGCAGGCGCATTATGCGCTATCGTCCGAAACTCGACTTCGTAAAAGCCTTCATCGACCCATACCGGTAGAAAGTAAGTGAATGACTCTCGCGTTTTATCGACTTCGATCCATGTGTTTTTCGGATAAAACGTTGTCCGGCTCCCGTCATACACATCAAAAGGAAAGCGGACCTGCTTGCTGCCTATGTATTTGAGATAGTTATTGTACCCATAGCCCCTGTAGTTGGCATGTTGTCCGCTGTTAGGCATTTCAACACTGAACGGACGGTCAAGGATGACCGCGGACCGCCCTGCTGCCGGACGGGTCTTCTGGTTATGCTCGGCATCATCCGAAACCTCCGGATATATAACTACAGGAGTATGGACCGTCACCGGGTTGATCCCGTAAATAGCGTAATTCACATTTGCTCCGCCATTAATATTCCCGCTCATTAAGCCGTAATAAATCGTTCCCGTGCTGGGTTGGCTCGGTTGGTTGATTTTACTCGTTGGAATCGTATTTCCAGGACTATAAAGCACATTTTGGCTGATTTCCGGTGGCAGCGGCACTTGATTTGGTGTTGGCCCGCTTTCATTACTTTGAGCCCCGTTCATAATAGTAGAGCCGTTAAATGTGAGATTGTCATTTTTGACTTTAACCTTTTCAACGGCCTGTTCCGCGTAGGACTCCAGATTTTCATTCGAAATATCCGGCTTTTCCTTACCTCCCGACTTACTTCCTTTAGGCGCATCTACCGAACTGGGAGGGTTCGGGGGCGTATACCCGCTTGACTTCGATGCCAAGAAGCTTGGCGGTGAATACCCGCTGGGCGTAATCGTGATGCCGCCGCCATTAAAGGCGTAATTCCACAGTTTCGCCTGATCGATCTGATATATCTCAAGATTGTCAATTACCCAAAAAGAATAAGGCCTCTCGATCGTATATGACTTCGTCAGCGTCTCCGTTGCCGTTTGCGGATCTGGCGCATCCATTTCCCCGGTACCATCCGGCTTGGGCACCTTTTTTCCGGGATCCCACTTCAGCTCAAATTCCCGGTTTACCGTAACCTCATATGTACATTTCCCGCTCATTTGCACGAATTTATTTTTTGAAAGATAGCTCTTAGCCCATACATTCCCGTACAAACTTTCCGAAGTAGGAATTCCATCAAGCACATCAAAGTGCTCATTCCCCCGAGCATCCGCCTTGATTACGGCCCTGACGTCAGGAGGCGTTAGCGAGGATTCCTTGACTTGGCCGCTTGGGCTTGGCTCGGTGCAGCCGCCCGGGTTCGTGGTTCCTCCACCAGGGTCGGGAGGTCCACCGCCGTCGCTGTAATACAAGTTGAGGTAGTAAATCGGAAAATCCCCTCTATAAGTAAATGACATAGGATCCCCGTAAAGCGGGGCAGTTTCAGATGGATCTCCCATTGTACTCTTACGGTAATATTCATATTTGTACTTTGTAGTTCCCGGAGTAGCCATAATACTATAAAACTCGTCCACTTCTAATTTTTTTTCGTAATCTTCAAAACCTTCAATCCCATCCAGCGGTTGTTTACTTGTCGTGAAGTGTTTAACAATGGCTTTGCCTTCTTGAGTGATTTCGGGTTCGAGTTCGATGGTTAGCAAGTTAGGAAAAAAATAACGCCGCCCCTCTACACCATCTGCTAAACCATCGCCGCCTTCTTCAGTAATATCTTTGTGAATAATGTGAGCAGTTAAAAGTCCATTCGTATATACCGTAAAACTCACTGAGCTAGAACCTTTACCGCTGATAGGCCCAATGGTAGTCCTGTAGTCCTTACTAACAAACTGATAATTGTCAGCCCACTTTTCACGATATCTTGAATTCTCATATACCTGAGTGGCTCCTGTTAAACCTTCTCTAATATTAGCAATTGTTAAATTTTCATTTTCATCGAACGCCTTAACATTTACACTTTTAATTTTTCTTCCAGGAAACTCAAATGAATAGTTCCAATCCAATGGCTTTATCGTATTAGGAGATCCATCCGATGTCCATTCACCATTTGATCGCATCCAAATATCATGGCTAAAATTCCCTACAAAATAATAAATATTTGGATTGTTTTTATCCTGAGTTGTCTGTAAACTTCCTGCAGCAAAAACCGAAGCAGGCATAAAAATAACGGAAATAGATGAATACAAAATACAAGATATTAGTGAGTATAATAGAATCATTTTTCGCACTCTAAAAATGCACCTTCTTTATTTCAAAGGATTTTCCAAAAAGTACATATATTCAAACGAAATATCGAACGCTATATAATCCACCTCATTGATTGTGAAGTTTTTATAGTTGTTATCATTAATTAAGTCCTTATCTTTTCTAGAATCCACGCGATAAGTTAATGTAATAGATCCATCTGCATTTTTTATCCGCATACCTTCGACATCATACCGGACACGTGCTCCTTTAACATTCTCTGATAGATAATAAATTGTAGACTTGCCTGAAGAATATCTAATTCGAATTCCGCTATTTCCTGCTTGTTTAACCTGCCATATGTCATACACAACCCGATCACCGATTTTTAGTGGTAATTGATCATAAGAAAATACATATGCATCTTTTCTCCCATCGTATAATCCATCTACCGGGTCTATAAGGTCTTTAAAACTCTCAATTTCTTGAGATTTTATCCCAATCTCCTCCAGAGTCGGCACTTCCTTCGACCCGATCCAAACCCAGTTGCCAACCTGGTCCCAACTCACCGGCTCTCCAAGGTTCTCGCTTACAAAGCGCAAGGGTACGTAAGTACGTCCCTTTACCGCCTTGGCAGCGGTGTCCATCATTACGTTCTTGCCATCGACAACGGCTACCTTACTTCCGAGTGTAAGGACAATCTCCTTACTCTCCTTCGTATAGGTCACCATGTTTCCATTAAAATTCACTTTCGCGCCAAGCGCTTCGCCAATCCCCCTGAGCGGCACTTGTACTCGCCCATTTTCAGATACAGGGTCTCCCCCCTGAAACTTTACTTTTCGGCCATCAACCAAGACCGCAAGCTTAGGACTACCGATGACCTTATCCGAGGGTGCTGCTTCTGCAATAGACTCCCCAGGGAATGAAGCAACGCAAATTGAAAAGCAAAGTAATAATCCGAGCATTTTTTTCATGATAAAATCTTCCTCTCCGAAAAGTATCCTAAATACCTACTCTTTCGTGAATCGCATCACACATACCTCCTTTTGAATTACTAATTTGATAATATTAGGAAAATGAAACAACAAAAAAACACACCTTCATCCATCGCAATGCGACAATAAAGGTGTGCTTCACCAAATCCAGTATATACCAGTAAATGAAATTCGTAAATGGTTATATCATAAACAGACTTTACATCACATCACAATGCTTAGGCCTTCTTGACCAACCGTGCAATGTAAAATCCGTCCGAGTGCGCATCCTGGGGTAAAATTTGCAGCCCCACCGATTCGCGTGATCTAGCTTCCCGCAAATGATTCCAGCTCTCCGGCTGCTCTTCAGCCGGCTCGAACTCCGGATGGCGCTCCAGAAATGAGCGGACCATATCCTCGTTCTCCGCTTTTTCAATGGTACAGGTACTGTAAACCAGCACGCCTCCGGGTTTAACCAATCCGCAAACAGCATCAAGCAATTCACGTTGAACTCCAGAGATTTCCTTGATATCCCCCGGCGTTTTGGCCCATTTCAAGTCCGGCTTGCGGCGAATGACGCCAAGTCCTGAACAAGGCGCGTCAAGCAGTACACGGTCAAAAGACTCCGCCTCGAACTCCTCGGCAAGCTTGGAGGCGTCCCCGGACAACGTCTGGATATTCTCGAGTCCCAAGCGGATTGCATGATCTTGAATCAGCTTCGCTTTGTGAGGATGGATGTCATTTGCGATAACCTTACCACTGCCATCCATGATCTCCGCCATATGGCATGTCTTACCGCCAGGTGCCGCACAACAGTCCAGCACGCTCATTCCAGGCTGAGGACTCACGGCCTCTCCAACCAGCATGGAGCTTTCATCCTGAACGGACAACAGGCCTTCCTTGTACCAAGGGGTAAGCGCCATATTCCCTCCGCTTTCCACCAGAATCCCATCCGGCGACATAGAGGAAGACACAGCCTCAAGCCCTTGCTTTTGCATCAGATTAAGCAGCCCTTCCCGGCTAACTCGAGACCGGTTGACTCTAACGCTGACGGAAGGCGGTTCATTGTTAGCGCGGCAGATGTCCTCTGCCGTTGCTTCATCGTACTGCTTTACCCACCGGGCTACCAGCCATTCCGGATGAGAATGCTGCAGCGCGATCCGCTTCACCGGCGGCAAATCCTCCGGCAGCACCAATTCTTCCTTCCTGCGCAGCACATTACGCAGCACGCCGTTCACCATTCCCGAAATCCCCTGATGTCCCCGGCGTTTTGCGATATTCACCGCTTCATTGACCGCAGCGTGAGGTGGAATCCGATCCAGGTAATACAGCTGATAGAAACTGAGTCTTAACAAATTCCGAACCCAAGGCTGCAGCTTGGCCAATCCTTTGGCAATAAACGGCTCCAAAAAATAATCGATCGTGTTCATCCGGGAGATCGTCCCGTACACAAGTTCCGTTGCAAGTCCCGCATCCGCGCCGGACAAGCCGGATTTTTGGAGCGCACCGTTCAGGAGCAAGTTGCTGTAGGCCCCCTCTTGTTCTACCGCCGTTAATACCTGAAGCGCTGTGTCCCTAGCAGTCGTTTGAACGGATTTAGTCCGTCCGCCGCCCGGTTTGGAACCTCCCCCGCTTCCTGCTCCACTGCTTTTTCCTTGTTTCCGGTTTGGCCATTTGTCTGCGCTCATGACAGGACCGTGCCTTTCTTCATCACGCCGCCGCGGATAAATTCGGATGACTCCATCGCCTTTTTGCCCGCGGGCTGAACCCGGGTCAGAAGCACGGATCCGTCACCCGTTTTAACTTCGATTCCTGCAGGAGACAGTTCCAGCACCGTGCCTGGAGCTTGTCCGGAAGCTGCTCCCTTCCCGCTTTGCGAAGGATTTGCGACAGACCATACCTTGAACACTTCGCCATCCCAAGTCGTAAATCCGCCCGAAAAAGGAACCAGCCCGCGTACCCGATTGAAAATATCCCGCGACGATGCGCTCCAATCGATCCGCTCATCTTCACGGGACAGATTGGGTGCGTAAGTGGATTCGGCATCATTCTGCGGAATCCGCTCCGCCTTTCCGTCTACAATGAGCGGAAGCTGTTCGATTAGAAGCTCGGCCCCAGCGACGCTCAACTTTTCAAAAATAGAGCCAGCCGTATCCTCGTCTTCGATCGGTACGACCGATTTAGCGATCATATCGCCCGTATCGAGACCTTCGGCCATATACATCAACGTAATGCCGGTTTCTTGTTCCCCGTTAATGATCGAACGCTGGATCGGCGCCCCGCCTCGATACTTAGGCAGCAAAGAACCGTGGACATTCAGACATCCGTATTTCGGCAGGTCAAGCACCGCTTTGGGCAAAATCTGGCCATAGGCAGCCGTCACGATAAGATCGGGCTTCAGCGCAGCCAGCTCTTCCACAGCCTCCGGGGCGCGCATGCGTTGCGGTTGCAGCACCGGAAGACCGTGTTTCAAGGCAGCCTCTTTTACCGGGGTCGGGGTAAGCACTTTTTTCCGGCCTTGCGGACGGTCCGGCTGCGTCACGACTCCCACGATATGATAACCTTCCTTCAGCAAAGCCTCCAGGGAAGGGACCGCAAATGCCGGAGTTCCCATAAAAACAATATTCACGGAGAGATCACTCCTTCTCTTCTTCCTCAGGGGGAATTTCATATACATGTTCCGCGATGTCGGTATACAGAACACCGTTCAAATGGTCGATTTCATGCTGGAATGCTCTGGCGAGCAAATCGGATCCCGTATAGGTAACTTCGTTGCCGTTGCGGTCCAATCCCTTAACGGTCACCGTTTGCGCCCGGCGAACATCCCCGCGGTAGCCCGGAATACTGAGGCAGCCCTCGGGACCAAATTGCTCTCCATCTTTAGAGACAATTTCCGGATTGATCAGTTCGATCAGTCCGTTGTCGTCACCGACATCAACGACGATTACTCTTTTAAGAATCCCAATTTGCGGTGCGGCAAGGCCGACTCCCTCTGCTTCGTACATCGTATCAGCCATATCGGTCAAAAGCTTTTGCACGTTCGGCGTAATTTTTTTGACTTCCTTCGCTACCTGGTGCAGCACTTCATCGGGTTCCATTACGATAATTCTCAATGCCACAATATCCACCATCTTTCAAGAAATTATTCCTAATATATTATTTAGTAATACGCCCCAGAGGTTCCTAACGCATCTCTTCTAATTGGAAATACGGCTAGGCCCCTTAAATCCGGAGTCTTACCCACCAAAAATGGCTCGTTCGCATAATAGCTCACTATTTCAAACAATTACATCGCTTTATGAAATTCAGACGTATCCTCCTGCGTTTTAACCCAAACAGAAAATACCGCAGGAGGCATTCTTTTTAAACTGCCATGCATTTTTCTGTTGTTGTAAAAGTCCATGTAACCATCTAAAGCCTCGTAAGCTTCCTCAAAAGTCATGAAGTCTCTTAGACTGAATAAATGTCGCTCAAGTACACTGTGGAAGGATTCAATGTAAGCATTCATGTTTGGTGTGCGTGGCGGTATTCTTTCATGAATGAGTTCCAGACTCTCGCACATATCCCCAAATAATTTACTTACAAATTGCGGCCCGTTATCTGTGCGAATTACAGGCATGGGTTCTCCTGGCTGTATGCGCTTCTGCAATGCATGACAAAGCGTCTGCACGGCATGTTTTGCCTCACACACAGGACCTCTATATTGACCAACCACGACACGATCAAATACATCAATAATGCTAAGTACAAAAAAGAACCGTTCGCGTCCGATTACATAACCATACTTAATATCCATTTGCCACAATTGATTCGATCCTGTGACCACCCGATTTTTCGGTAATCTCCGTGGATGGGCCGGCTTACGTTGGCGTGCTTTTTGTAGGATCCCTAGTTCCTTGCATAAGCGATGGGATTTCTTTTTATTCAGCCTTACGTTATATCGGTCACGGATGCAATGTCCAAGAAATTTGTAGCCATAAACATGCTCTTCACCCTCAATAAGCTCAAGAAGCCAACTGTTAATTTGGTCGTCACTTACTTGTTCTCCGTTAAAAGTATATGAGTATCCGGGCGCTGGACGTCCACTATGTCTTGCTCTGGAACGTCTTTCCGGGTCACTCATCCGCTTTTTACGATCGTAATAGGTGGATTCCGAGAGTCCCATGATCCGCAGAACGACTGCTGCTGCTTCTCCCCGCTTAATAAATTGCTCTGCTATTTCGAATTTTTCGGATAAGCGGGGTTCTGCTTTTTTAATAATTCACGAAGTATCTCTATTTCGAGTTCCTTCTCCCCGAGCACTTTAACCGCCTTTTCATAGCGTTGCTCAACATCTTGCAGTCGCCGTAGTTCTTGCAAATGCTCATCTGTTGCAGGGATTTCTTCTGTTGGAATTGAATCACGATACTCTTTAACCCACAAACGAATGGTTTCAGGATGCAAATCATACATGCGGGCCAACACCCCCACCTTAATTCCAGACAATGCTTCTTTAACGATTTGAATTTTGATTTCTTCTTTCCGCTTTTTCCCCATACTGGATCCTCTCCCTTACTTCTAGTATAAATTTTTTGGGTAGGAGGACTCCAGTTTTATTAGGGGGCCTAAGAGAATATCCAATAAAAGCCTCACTTCGAGCAACTTGGCACACTCCCCATTGGATATTTCCAATGGGCTTTCGCTGAGCCAGCCAGATGGTCGGTCAAAAACGACCGCCTACATCAACATTTGAGGGTCTACATCGATGCTGATTTGCAGCGATGCGTCGCGCAGATTAGCCAGCGTGTCCGCCGCCGTTTCCCTAACTAGCCGGACAGCGTCGAGCGGACCGCGGTACTTTACCATACACTGGAACCGATAGCGGTTCTTGATGCGCGGAATCGGTGAAGCAACGGGTCCCAGGATGTCGAGCGCCTCCGCCGCAAAGCGGTCCAGGTTGCCGTACCAGCCGAGCCGCTGGGCCTTGCCCCGCAGATCTCCGGCAAAATTCTCCGCCATCCGCAGCAGCAGCGGCAGCTTTTCATGCGACAGCGTCACCAGAATCAATCGGCTGTACGGCGGATAATGCAGCGCTCTGCGATGATTGAGCTCCTCCCGGACGAACGATCCGTAATCATGCCTGCTGGCATGAATGACGGAATAGTGATCCGGCATGTAGGTTTGGATAAACACTTCGCCGGGAAGTTGATGTCGACCGGCGCGTCCGGCTACCTGAGTAAGCAGTTGGAACGTTTTCTCCGCAGAACGGAAATCCGGAAAGTTCAGCGCCGTATCCGCCGCGATTACGCCAACCAACGTCACGTCGGGGAAATCCAACCCTTTCGCAACCATCTGGGTACCGAGCAGGACGTCGCCCTTTTTTTCCCGGAAGGTTTGCAGTAATTTCTCGTGAGAGCCTTTCTCCGTTGTCGTGTCCACATCCATCCGTATGACCCGGATTCCCGGAAACAACTTCGCAAGCTCTCCCTCAACCCGCTGCGTCCCGGTTCCGAAATACCGGATATGCTCGCTGCTGCATTCGGGACAGATCGATGGTGCCGGAGCGGCGTAACCGCAATAATGGCAGCGCAGATTGTTTGATTTTTGGTGATAGGTCAGCGAAATATCGCATTCCGGACAGCCGGCCACATAGCCGCAAGTCCGGCACATGACAAAGGTGGAATGTCCCCTGCGGTTCAAAAGCAGAACGGTCTGCTCACCCCGTTCCAGCCGAGCTGCGATTCCCTCATGCAGCGCCCGGCTGAACATCGAGCGGTTGCCATCCCGCAGTTCCTCCCGCATATCCACGATATTTACCCCGGGCAAATGGCTGCCGGAAGGACGCTGCTTCATCTCCAGCAACAGCGGAGCAAAGTTGTCGTCCGCCTGCGAACGCGCCGCATGATAGCTCTCCAGCGACGGTGTCGCCGAGCCGAGAATGACTGCAGCGTTATGTTGATGTGCCCGGTATACCGCCACATCCCGCGCATGGTATTTCGGTGTTTCCTCCTGCTTATAGGAAGTCTCGTGCTCTTCATCCATCACGATCAAGCCCAAATCCGCAAACGGAGCAAACACCGCGGACCGGGCACCGATTGCGACCTGAACCCGGCCTTCGCGGATTTTGCGCCATTCATCATAACGCTCCCCAGTTGATAGACGGCTATGCATAACAGCCACCTTGCCGCCAAAGCGTCCTTTAAAACGCTCGACCATCTGTGGTGTCAGCGAAATTTCCGGCACCAGCACAATAGCTTGGCGCCCCAATGAGATGCAGCGTTCGATCGTCTGCAAGTAGACCTCCGTCTTCCCGCTGCCGGTCACGCCATGCAGCAGAAACACGCCATAGCTTCGCTCATCCAAAGTTTCGGTTACCTTGCCGTACACGACCTCCTGCTCAGCCGTCCGCTCCAGCGGCTCGGAACCCTTGAAATGACGATTCCGGTAAGGATCTCGGAACACTTCGACGTCCTCGATGACCGCAAAACCCTTTTCAGCCAGCTTGGCTACCGTCCCCGCGGTTACCCGCAACGTTGACAACACTTCCTGCAAGGATAACGGAACACCGACCTCGAGCAGGAATTGCAAAACCTCTTTTTGACGCCGGGCCTGTCCGCTAAAGGAAGCCAACGCTTTCTCCGCTTCTTCGCCGCTCACTGCGGCAGACACCGTCTTTACCGTCTTTTTGCGGACCTTGTCCTTGATCATCTGCGTTTCCGCCAGAATTCCGCGTCGGATAAGTCCCTTAAGATCACCGGCCCGGTCTGCAAAACGGGCGCTCAAATGATCCATCGTCACCTGTCCTGCTGCTTTGACATAGGCGACGATCTCCTCTTCTTCTCCCGTAAGCAGCTCAGGAACAGCGAACAAACCGTCCGAATAGGCATTTCCAGCCGATGTATCAGCCTCCGACAAAGCGTCTTGTCCGCCTTCATCTTCAGCCACGGAAATATATCTTTCCGCCTTGCCTTTAAGCGCGGCGGGGATCATCACCTGCAGTGCCGAGATCATGCTGCAGGCATATTTCCGGCTCATCCACTCTGCCATTTTAACGAGGTCCGGCGGTAGTGGAGGCATTAAATCCAGCAGTTCCTGGATCGGCTTCATCCGAGCCGGGTCCATGTCCGACTCCCGGTGCAGCGACAGAACAAATCCCTGAACCGTCCTCCGTCCAAACGGAACGCCGACCCGGCTTCCTACTTCAATCCAACCCTTCAGCTCATCCGGGATTAAATAGTCAAAAGGCCGATCGGTCTCCCGGCTCGGCACATCGACTATGACCTTGGCAACCTTGTACGTCATTGAATCACTCCCGGTAAACGTGCCGCTGCTATCTCCATGATCCGCATCCCCAGCTCATCCTTGGATAAAAGCGGCAGCGATTTCACCAAACCGGACTTGTCGTAAATATTCACCAGATTCGTGTCAGTACCAAAGCCGGCGCCTTCCCGGGTCACGTCGTTTGCAACGAGGAGATCGCAATTTTTCCGCTTAAGCTTATCCATGGCATACTTCTCCAGGTCATTTGTTTCGGCCGCAAAGCCGATTAGCAACTGCTTCGTCTTTTGTTTGCCCAGCGACTCCAAAATATCGATATTTTTCACCAACTCCAAAGTCATCGTATCTCCGGATTTTTTGATTTTACGGTCGGACACTTCCTTGGGCCGGTAATCCGCTACGGCAGCAGCTTTTACCAAGATATCGGTATCGTTCCATTCCGCCAATGCCGCTTCATACATCTCCTGTGCGGATTCCAGACGAACGACCCGGACTCCAGCCGGCATAGGCAAATGTGTGTTTGCTGCAAGCAAAGTGACGTTTGCCCCTAATGCATGCGCCGCTTTCGCTACCGCAAAGCCCATTTTACCCGATGAGTCATTGCTAATATAGCGGACCGGATCGATCCGTTCGACGGTTCCTCCTGCGGTCACTACCACTTTTTTGCCTGATAAAGGCAGTGTATTCCGCTGTTCCTGACGTTCAAAATAAGAACGCACCACAGCCACGATGCTCTCGGGTTCTTCCATCCGCCCTTTACCGGTGTACCCGCAAGCCAGCAGCCCTTCCCCCGGCTCCACCATCATAACGCCGCGAGCGGCGAGCTCGGCAAGGTTCCGGGTTACCGCCGGATGCACATACATGTGCACATTCATCGCGGGCGCCAGCATAATTGGCGCCTGGGTAGCAAGCAGCGTCGTCGAGAGCATATCATCGGCGATGCCCGCCGCCATTTTCCCGATGATGTTGGCCGTCGCCGGTGCGATCAATACCAGATCGGCCCAGTCGGCCAAATCGATATGGGCGATAGCCATCGGATTCTTTTCATCAAAAGTATCGGTGTACACCGGATTTTTAGACAAGGCCTGCAAGGTCAGCTCCGTAATAAACTTCGTGGCCGATTCCGTCATAATAACGCGGACCTCCGCCCCTTGCTGTACGAGCTTGCTGCACAACGAAGCCGCTTTAAAGGCGGCAATGCCTCCGGTTACGCCAAGCAGAATTTTTTTTCCGTTCATCAATGCCGTTCCCCTCGCTTTCTCCCAAAACCTTAACGACAGAAAAAAATAACAACCTCGCGGTTGTCCTAAAGAGGTTGTTATTCTAATTCCTCGACCCACGAGGTCATATGAAACTATTTGTTTTCGTCAGGCTCAACCTGGCTGCCTTGTCTAAGCTGCACGTAGTCACCATAAATTTCTTCTAAAGCCACGCCGACCTGCTTATGGGATCTAGGCTGTTTTAATTCGCTCTTCTCGCCTTCTCTCAGTTGTCTTGCTCTGCGGGAAGCCGCTACAACCAGGGAGTATTTACTGCCGACCTTGCCCAGCATTTTATCAATCGATGGATACAGCATTAAGAAACACCTCTTCTATTAGACTCATTTGCCAATCTGTAATTCTTTAGCCTTGTTCTTGACCTTACAATGTTCGGCCACGATAATCGATTCTATTCTTTGGCATGCCAGTTCGATTTCGTCATTCACGACCGCGTAATCGTAATTCTCAAGCAGACCGATCTCATGGGCTGCCACAGACATCCGGTGATCGATCGTTGCCTGATTTTCGGTTCCCCGGCCTTGAATCCGGCCTTTCAGTTCATCCAGCGACGGCGGCAACAGAAAAACAAAAACGCCTTCGGGAAATTTTTCTTTTACCTTAAGCGCCCCTTGAACCTCGATCTCCAGAATGATGTCCTTACCGCTCTCGATCGTCTGTTCTACGAAATCCCTTGGTGTCCCGTAATAGTTTCCAACATACTCCGCATGTTCCAGCAATTGATCCTTTTCGATCATTTCCAAGAACTGTTCGCGGGATTTAAAAAAATAATTCACTCCATGCTCTTCACCGAGCCTAGGACCCCGTGTAGTCGCCGAAACGGAATAGACGAGTCCGGGCAAACGACGCCGCAACTCGTTACATACCGTACCTTTTCCTACACCCGAAGGTCCTGATAATACAATGAGTAACCCTTTAGCCATATTTCTCTCCATTTTATTCGTCGTTGTCGTCATCTTTAGTGGAAAGGCGATGGGCGACCGTTTCCGGCTGTACCGCCGACAGGATGACATGATCGCTGTCCGTAATGATCACCGCACGGGTGCGGCGGCCGTATGTAGCGTCGATCAGCATATGCCGGTCCCTTGCCTCCTGAATAATCCGTTTGATGGGAGCGGATTCCGGGCTCACGATAGAAATGATCCGATTGGCCGATACGATATTACCAAAGCCGATGTTAATAAGTTTAATAGCCATGTTAAGGTAGTTCCCCCTATTTTACTTGACTCACCAGTGTCAAATGTGACGCTATTCGAGATTCGCCGCCTGCTCGCGAATTTTCTCCAGCTCCGCTTTCATTTCCACGACACGGTTGACCAGAGCCAAATGATTGGCTTTCGATCCAATCGTATTCGTTTCCCGGTTCATTTCCTGTATCAAAAAATCAAGCTTGCGTCCCACCGGCTCGGAAGCTTGCAGCAGCGTCCGGCATTGTACGAAGTGGCTTCCCAGCCGGGTCAGCTCTTCGTCGATATTCGAACGATCTGCAAACACCGCAACCTCCATAGCGAATCGGTGTTCGTCAAAAGCTCCCTCGAGCAGTTCGGATAGACGTGACTTAAGGCGGCTCCGATAGTCGCTTACCACCTGAGGAGCCATAGCGATAAGCTCCACATGAATCTGCTCCAGCCTGACTAAGCGCTGCTCCAGATCGGCGGCCAAATGAAGGCCTTCCTTTCTGCGCATCTCCAGCAGTCCGGCCAAGGCTTCTTCCAGTCCGTCGACGAGTACGCTCTCCCAGGCCTCGCCCGCGGTATCCCCATCAAGTGCATGATCCGGCGATACCAAAACATCGGGAAGAGACAGCAGATCCTTGGCATTCAGCGAACTTTCCAATCCGTATTTCACCTTCAGATCTTCAGCTGCCCGTAAATAAGACTCCACCACGCCGGAATTCAGAACAAAAGGCAGGGAACTGTCGTCATCCTGCTCTTTGCTGATATATACATCAACCCGTCCCCGTTTTAAGTCACGCTGAACCAATCGCCGTAATCCGTCTTCATAACATGTCCATTCCCGCGGCATGCGCAGGACGACTTCGGAATAGCGGTGATTGACGGATTTTATTTCAAATTGAATGATATATCCGCCGAAGATTCTGGCGGAACTACCGTATCCTGTCATACTGTGAGACAAAGGCATCACATCCGTTACCCTATTGTAATTGATAATTATGAACGAGACAAGTGGCCCGACATCTGTTTCGATTTCTCGTAAACATAATTCGTTAAAGCGACATTCATTTCATAGAACATAAATGGTGTCATCAAATAAATCCCGTTAAAATGCTCCATCGCGGTATCGAGCAATTCCTTGGCAATCTCCACGCCCATAGCTCGCCCTTCCGGACCCTGTAATCCTTCCATCCGCTTGCGTACCTCGTCGGAAAGCTGAATGCCGGGCACCTCATTATGAAGATATTCCGCATTTTTGCCGCTCGCCAGAGGCATGATGCCGATAAAAATCGGAATATCCAAATGAGCCGTCGCTTGTTTGATCGCCACGATAAGCTCGGGATCATACACAGGCTGAGTCATAATATAGTCGGCGCCGGAGGCGATTTTCTTCTCCAGTCGTTCCACCGCTTTATGCAGATGCTTCACGTTCGGATTGAACGCCGCGCCCACGACGAACTTCGCCTTTTGCTTGAGCGGCTTGCCCGAGAAGGCCACGCCCTCGTTCAACTGTTTGATCATACGGATGATCTCAAAGGATGTCGTGTCATACACCGAGCTAGCGCCCGGCAAATCTCCGAACCGTGCCGGATCCCCCGTTACCGCAAGAACATGATCGATGCCAAGTGCATCAAACCCCATCATATGCGATTGGGTCCCGATGAGGTTGCGGTCGCGGCAGGCGATATGAATGAGCGGACGCAGACCCAGCTGGAGCTGAACCAAATGGCCGAGCGCCATATTGCTCATCCGTGTAACGGCAAGCGAATTGTCCGCCAGCGTCAGCGCGTCCACGCCGGCTTCTTTAAGCGCGGCGGCCCCTTCCATGAATTTGCCGATATCCAGGTCCCGCGGAGGATCCAGCTCCACGATTACCGTATGACGCTCTTTGACGAGCTCCGTAATAGGGGGATTGGAATTTAGCCCCTGATGGAAAGTCGTATCTGCTGCGTTGCCGGAGGCGGAACTTGAACCGGAATTGGAGCCAGATAGAACAACCGATTCCCTTGGTTTCGGCAAAGGCTTGCCTTCCTGGAGCGGCTTCGCCCGGTAGCCTTGCAATGCTTGCGCCGTAGCCGCAATATGCTCCGGCGTCGTTCCGCAGCAGCCCCCGATCAGTCGGGCGCCCAGATCAGCGAAAGAGCGTGCGCTTTCCCCGAAATATTCAGGAGTAGCTCCATATATATATTCTCCATCCACATAATCCGCCAAACCCGCATTAGGGAAGACGGAGAGCGGAACATTCAGCGGACCGTCCAGTCCGGACATTACGCTCATAATGCCCTTCGGGCCGGAATGGCAATTGAAACCAAGCACATCGGCGCCTTCATTTTGCAAAATAGCGAACGCGTCGGAGATCTCATAACCGTCCAGCGTACGTCCGACCTGATCGACGGCGAATTGGCAGATGGTCGGAATATCGGACAGTTGCCGGGCCCGTCCCAGCGCCAGCCGCATTTCGCTCAAATCATAGAACGTTTCAAACAGGAGCGCATCCACACCCTCAGCCAATAAGGCTGCAATCTGTTGCTCGTAATACTGGTTCAATTCCTGATCGGTCACACTTACGCGTCTTCCGCCGCGGATCGAACCGACCGCACCAGCCACGTAAGCGTCCTCACCCGCAGCTTGTCTGGCGATGCGGACAGCGGCTCGATTGATCTCTTCCACTTGTGCTTCCAATCCGAATTTGGACAACTTATAATAATTGGCGGAAAAACTGTTCGTTTCTATCAATTCTGCCCCGGCATCTATATATTGCCGATGTACGTCGCCAATCACCTCAGGTTGCAGCAAATTCAGTTCTTCGTAAGCGATCCCTACAGGAAAACCGAATTTGTACATATATGTGCCCATCGCTCCGTCTCCAACCAGCACCCCGTCTTCCCATCTCTTTCGCAAATCAAGTCTCATTGTCCGTACCTCCAGAGGCTTATAATAATATTTAAAAGAGCCATGTAAGCCCATTCTGTTCATAATTTCATTCTAATGTATCATAAATCAACCTGAATGATAAGAATTGATCACAAATTCGGCTTACTTCACGTTCGGCGTGTGGCGGGGCTGCTGTTGGTTAATTTTTGATTCGGTTGTTTTCTCATAGCCCGCATAATCCCTCGATTTTACTTTCTATAGGTACTAACGGACATGGAGGACGTTAATCCCCCGAATTTGCACGCTCTCCCGAGCTAATGGACATGGGAGATGTTAATCCCTCCAATTCGTACACTTTCTAACTGACATGAGGACGCCAAAGCCACCAATTCGAACACTTTTCAGCTGACATGAGGTCGCCAAACTTACCAATTCAAACGTTCTCCAGCTGACAAGAAGTCGCCAGATCCACCAATTTCTCCACTTTTCAGTGCTAACGGACATAGAGGACCTTAAATCCCCCAGTTTGCGCATTTTCCCGATCTAACGGACACAGCGGACCTTAAATCTAGTGAACAGGCTGTAATTTGAGGATTTAGCCCCGATTAACGGCTCTCATGTCCGTTAGATTTGAAAAACAGCGTGTAAGGTCAGTTTAAAGGCTCCTATGTCCGTTAGAGTTCATTCGTCAGTCATTGGTCATCATAAATCTGTAGTCAGGATCCAGCAGCTATCAACTATCGCTCATCGATCATCGATTATCGATCATCGATCATTACTCATCACTTACCAGTCATTGGTCATCATCAATCAGCAATCATCTGTCAGCATTTAGCAACTCTCAACTCTCGACCATCAATCACGACTCACGAATCATTACTCATCAATCTTTACTCACTACTCATCAGTCATTGGCCATCACCAGTCAGCAACCGCCAGTCACCAGCCATCATCTATAATCCATCAACCATCATCACTCAATCCATCAGCCACCATCAAAACAAAACCGGACAACCCCTCGGCTGCCCGGTTCTTACTTAAATATCAATACTTCCTTCAAATACCGCTTCCGCCGGCCCGGTCATATACACGTGATTGTCCTGCGCGTTCCATTCGATAAAGAGGTCCCCGCCCTTTAATCCGATCCAGGCGGCCCGGTCCGTTAGCCCGTTAAGCACCGATGAGACCAGGGTCGCGCACGCCCCGGTACCGCAGGCAAGCGTCGGCCCCGCGCCCCGTTCCCATACGCGCATCTCCACACGGTCCCTGGAGGTGACGGTAGCGAACTCTACATTGATTTTCCGCGGAAAATAAGGATGCACCTCCAGCTTCGGCCCCCAAGTATCAAGCTCAAAATTAGGAGCGTCCTCTACATAAATGATACAATGCGGATTTCCCATCGATACTGCTGTAAAGTCGAACTTCCGGCCGGCCGTTTCAATCGGCTGCGCCAGCACGGGGCTGCCCTCCAGCACCGTAGGAACCGATAGGCCGTCGAGAATGGGCTCACCCATATCGACCCGTACTTGCTGGACCGTTCCCTGTTCTACCTGAAGAACTACCTGCTGTACACCGGCTCCGAGCGTTTCGATCGTGATCCGTTCCTTATCCGTATACCCTTGGTCAAACACGTATTTGGACACGCAGCGGATCGCGTTCCCGCACTGCTCGGCTTCCGTGCCGTCCGAATTAATAATCCGCATCCTAAAATCAGCTTTGTCCGAAGGCAGAATAAACACCAATCCGTCCGCGCCGATTCCAAAATACCGGTTGCACCACTGTATCGCCAGCTCAGAAACATTCTCCGGCAGTTCTTGCTGCCCGTAAAAAACGAGAAAATCATTTCCAAGGCCATGCATTTTCGTAAATTCCATCATACCTTCCACCCCTTAAAAGGCTTTGCCCGCCTCATATCCTATCGGATCAACAGGCAAAGCTTGCTTATTGGGGTAAGTCTAACTTTCAGCGGGGCGGAATGGTATTGATTCTATGCACGAATATTTGTACTTTTCGCGGTGACCATCGGACGCGGCCCGTTGTATTTGCGGCGGCGTTTGCCGGACCATACGCTGCCCGCACCCATCAGGAAGGTCGGAATGCCGGCGGCTACCAGGGAAATCGCCCATTCGCGGGTGCCGAGCGGCACGGTCTTGAAGATCGGCTGCAACGCCTCAATATACATAACTCCGAGGAGCAGCAGGACGGATGACAGCACAGCCACGACGAGATAGCGATTTTGCAAAATATTACGGTGGAAAATCGAGCGGGAGCTCCGGCAGTCGAACACATGGATCAATTGCGCCATGACCAGCGTGGCGAAGGCGACCGATTGCGCCAATGCCAGTTGTGCCGGATCGTCCGGAGCAATCCTTAAAGTCACCCAGAACGCGCCCAGAGTACACAGCCCGATCAACAACCCGCGGCTGAGAATTTTCCAGCCGAGCCGTCTGGCAAATATATTCTCGTTAGCCCCTCTAGGCTTGTGCTCCATCAAATCCTTCTCGGGCTGATCCACCCCGAGCGCCATCGCAGGCAATCCGTCCGTGACGAGATTGACCCATAATATTTGAATCGGGAGAAGAGGCAGAGGCAAGCCCGCCAGCATGGCGAACAGCATCGTTAAGATCTCACCGACATTGGAGGCCAGCAAATAACGAATAAATTTTCGTATGTTCTCGTAAATATTTCTGCCCTCTTCAATCGCCGCCACAATCGAAGAGAAATTGTCATCGCTGAGAATAAGCGAGGAAGCTTCCTTGGATACGTCCGTTCCCGTGATGCCCATAGCGATGCCGATGTCCGCAGCCTTGATTGCCGGCGCGTCATTAACCCCATCGCCCGTCATCGCCACGACATGTCCTTTGCGTTGAAGCGATTTGACGATCCGGAGCTTATGCTCCGGGGAAACCCTGGAATAAACATAAGTTTGATCCACCTGGCGATCCAGTTCCTCGTCACTGAGTAAAGCCAGCTCCCTGCCCGACATGGATGCTCCTCCGCGAGGCAGGATGCCGAGATCGTTCGCAATCGCCTCTGCGGTCAGTCGGTGGTCGCCGGTAATCATCACTGTCTTGATGCCCGCCCGGCGGCAAACCGCAATCGCATCCCGCGCTTCGCGGCGAGGCGGATCGATCATCCCGGCCAGACCGACAAAGATGAGCTGCGATTCCACGCACTCCTCGTTATCCAAGTTCTCATGCGGTTTTACATCCCGATAGGCAAGCCCCAGAACGCGCAGCGCACCGCGCGCCATCTCTTCGTTTTCCGCTTGCACTCTGCCCCGCAGCGTCCCCGTAAACGGTACGACTTTGCCTTCCCATAAAATGTACGAACATTTATCGAGCAGCATATCGGGAGCGCCCTTTACAAGCGCCATTTTCCCGCCTTGGTGAGCAACGACGACCGACATCATTTTCCGCTGGGAATCAAACGGAAACTCCTGCTGACGCTGGTATGACGCGCTTAATGATTCCGGGGAAAGCCCCATTTTCGAAGACAGAACGACTAGTGCTCCTTCCGTAGGATCCCCCTTGAGCTTCCACTGGGTTACAGGACCTTCTTCCTTCGCCTTCCTACGTCCGCGTACATCCGGATCCGCTTCGAAAATGACCGCGTTCGAGCACAGAGCGCTGACTTGCAGGAGACGGCGGAGACTTTGATCCTTCTTCAGGTCGACAGGATGTGAATTTTCCATAATATGTCCGACGGGTTCATAGCCTTCCCCGGTGACTTCCATGGAACGGCCCTCTACCCAAACTCTAGTGACCGTCATTTTGTTCTGCGTCAGCGTACCCGTTTTATCCGAGCAAATGACGGAGGCGCAGCCCAGCGTTTCAACGGAAGGCAGCTTGCGGACGATCGCCTTGCGTTTGATCATTCGCTGTACACCCAAAGCCAGCGCGATCGTGACGATGGCGGGAAGCCCTTCCGGAATGGCCGCTACGGCCAAGCTTACACCTGCAAGGAACATCGCTCCGGCCGGTTGGCCGTGCATGATTCCGACAAGCACCACCATAATCGTCAGACCGAGAGCCAGGTAGATCAAAATTTTCCCGAGCTGCTCCAGCCTTCTTTGCAGTGGAGTCTCTTGGCTGTCGGTGCTTTGGATCAAATCGGCGATTTTGCCCATTTCGGTGTCCATGCCCGTACGGATAACAATGCCCCGTCCGCTGCCGCGCGTAATCATCGTGCCCATGAACCCGATGTTCTTCTGATCGCCCAGCGGAACTTCAGCTTCACTGAGCGTTCCCGCGTGCTTGCCAACCGGGTGCGACTCCCCTGTCAGCGCCGACTCTTCCACGTCAAGACTGTGCGTAACCAGCCAGCGGATATCCGCCGGAATCCGATCTCCACTCTCCAATGCCACGATATCGCCCGGTACCAGATCCCTCGCCGGGATATGCCTAACTGTCCCGTCCCGCAGCGCATTCGCATGCGGAGCGGACAATTCCTTAAGAGCGCGAAGGGAGCGCTCGGCCCGGAATTCCTGAATGAAGCCGAGTACGCCGTTCAAGACGATGATGGCTATAATAGTAACGGCGTCCAGGTATTCGCCAAGAATGCCGGAGATTAATGTGGCGCCCATCAAAACGAGCATCATAAAATCTTTAAACTGGTTCAAAAACAGCAGCCACGGGGAAATCCGCTGCCCCTCCGACAGCTCGTTCCATCCGTACTCCTCATGTCTTCGAGCCGCTTCTTCCTGGGTCAGGCCCTGTTCACGCTTGACGCCGAACCGCTCCAGAAGCTCTTCCCCACTCCACTGGTGCCAGTTTTTTTGTTCCATCCTCCCAATTCCCCTCCCGTATTTTGTGCGATATACAGCGCGAAGGCTTTTCCACCTAGGGTAAATGTATTCCGGCCAGTCCCAAATTATCACAGCGGGGCACTTAAGTTTTTGCCTGAAGTTATGTATCATAAGAGAGAGCATGAATCCTCTATAAGAGGTTGTTCAAAAAGTCATCTTTCCACGACGAAGCAGATCATGAAGCGGATTCGACGTCGAATCTTGAATTCAGCCGGGCCTTCCGTTGCTCACGTACCCCATGTACGCTCCGCTACTCATGCCCTAACTTCATCCAACCTTCTCGGTCCTGAAAACCTGACTTTTTGAACATGCACTATAAGAGAATAGACAGGAGATTATCACTTTATGGCACTTGATGGAATCGTAACACGCTCGATAGTTCATGAACTGCAAGCGGTCGTTGGCGGCCGCATCAATAAAATACATCAGCCTTCCCCTAACGACATCATCATCCAGCTGCGTTCCGCAGGCGGAACACGGCGGTTATTGTTGTCCGCGAATCCTACGTATCCGCGCGTTCAGCTGACGGAGCAATCTTTTCCGAATCCGATGGAAGCCCCCATGTTCTGTATGCTGCTTCGCAAGCATTGCGAAGGCGGGGTCATCGAGGCGATTACCCAGGTCGGGATGGAGCGGATCATTCATTTCGACGTGCGCCAGCGCGATGAACTGGGCGACGTTTCGCAGAAACGGCTTGTCGTGGAATTGATGGGCCGTCACAGCAATATCATCCTGCTTGATCCCGCAACCGGGACGCAGCTCGACGGTATTCATCATGTCACACCGGCCATCAGCGGCTATCGCGTCGTTATGCCGGGCTTCTCATACACGGAGCCGCCGCAGCAGCATAAGCTGGATCCGCTGAGCACGAACAAAGAGAACTTTCTCTCCGCCTGGAAAACAGCCAAGGAAGAAAATCAAGGTCCGGGCTGGCTGGTCGGCACATTCAGCGGCCTCAGTCCGCTGATTGCGGAAGAAGTCCATTTCCGCGCTTACGGCCATTTGGCCGGGCAGCAGCAGGATCAGAATGAAGAGCCAAGCCCGGATGAGAGTCCGGAGCAGCTCTGGGCCGCTTTTGAGGCATTGATGAAGGATGTCCGGGAGAACCGGTATTCCCCCGTTACCGGGGAGAATGCCAAAGGAAAGAGCGTATTTTCCGCCGTCCGGCTGACGCTAATTCGTGGAGAAGTACAGACCTATGACTCCATCAGCGAATGTATGGAAGATTATTTCGGAGAGAAAGCCCTTCGGGATACGGTCAAACAGAAGACCAGCGACCTGCTGCGTTTCCTGCAAAATGAACGGAATAAGAACATCAAGAAGATGTCCAATCTTGAGAAGGACCTGTCGGAAGCGGAAGACGCGGAGCGCTACCGGATTTGGGGCGAGCTCATGCTGCCCTCCTTGCACAGCATCTCCAAGGGAGACCGGAGCGTCGATCTGGTCAATTATTATGACGAGGATCAGAAGACGGAGACGATCCCGCTCGATCCGCTGCTCACCCCGTCGGAGAACGCTCAGCGTTATTTTAAAAAATACAACAAGTTTAAAAACAGCTTAGCCGTCATTGACGAGCAAATGGGAAAAACGCGCGAGGAAATCACCTATTTGGAAGGATTGCTTCAGCAGTTGGCCTATGCCACGCTAAGCGATGTCGATGAGATTCGGGAGGAACTGATCCAGCAAGGCTATTTGCGGGACAGAGCAAAGAAGGGCAAAAAGAAGAAAAAGAACGACCGTCCTACTCTGCACGTCTATACGTCTTCGGAAGGCATCGAAATCTGTGTCGGCAAAAACAATCTTCAAAACGAGTATGTGACCAATCGGTTGGCAGGTCCTAACGATACTTGGCTGCATACGAAGGATATTCCGGGATCCCATGTAGTGATCCGCAGCTCCGACTTCGGCGATCCTACCCTGAACGAAGCAGCCCAGCTCGCCGCGTATTTCAGCCAGGCCAAAGAGTCCAGCAGCGTACCGGTGGACTGCACTTTGATCCGCCATGTCCGCAAACCGAGCGGGGCCAAACCCGGCTTCGTTATTTACGATCATCAGCGCACTCTATTCGTGACGCCGGATGAGAAGCTGATCAAAAGTCTGCCCCATACCGTGAAAAACGGCTGAGATATCGAAAAAGCGCCCAATAAGGGCGCTTTTGTTCGTTTATCCGGCAGGAGCACTTATTTTATTCCCGCGGCTTCTTTCAAAAGCCCGACGCATTTATCCGAAACATGGCGGCTGCCGAGATCGCCGTGAAATACGACGCCCTGTCGGACACCATGGTAATCCGATCCTCCGGTCGGAATCAATCCGTAACGCTCGGCGAGCAGCAAATACCGTTCCACATCCTCCGGTCCGTGATCGGAATGATACACCTCCACGCCCGCTGGCCGTCCGCGCTCCAGGATCGCACTCACGAGATCATCATCCCCGTACAGTCCCGGATGAGCGAGCACAGGGACTCCGCCCGCATCGCGGATCCAATCCATCGCTTCTTCGGGCGCAATCCGGGGGAGCGAGGCATATCCCGGCTTGCCTTCGCCCAAGTAGCGGTCAAAAGCATCCCGCAGATCGGCAGCATACCCTTTGCGTACCAGCGCATCCGCAATATGCGGTCGGCCAAGGCTTTCATCCTCCCGTAGCGTCCGGTCGAGCCCGGCAACGACTTCGTCCAGCGTAATTTCAATCCCGAGATCTTGAAGCTTCCGGATAATCAATTCGTTCCTTGCGTCCCGCGTCGCTCGGAGCCCCTCCAATCTCTCCAGCAGCACCGAATTGTTGAAATTCAGGAAGTACCCGAGCACATGGATATCCTTACCGCCCGCCCTGGTACTGATCTCAACTCCGGGTACAACGATAACCCCTTGCTTCTCGCCCTCTTCCATAGCTTCCTGAAGCCCGGCCACCGTATCATGATCGGTAATGGCAAGGCCGGTCAAGCCCTTTTCCTTGGCGAGCCTAACGTTCTCGGCAGGGCTGTTCATCCCGTCGGATGCCCGGGTATGGGTATGTAGATCATATCGCTCGTTTTGATTATGTTCTCCATTCATGGAATCCGCGCCTCCTAATTAAAAAGATTTTTGATGAGCCTTCAAAAAGGTCAGAAACGTCACCGCCGAAACCGGCAATAGCGTGGATTTTAAATGAATCGAGTAAAATTTCCGTTTGAATTCCGCGTCCTCGATGTCAACCACCTTAAGCAAACCTAACGCCTGTTCGTGTTTAACCGATGACGGAGAGATGATCGTAATGCCGAGGCCGGCCTCAACCGCCGACTTTACGGCTCCGGTGCTGCCAAGCTCCATTACCGTTTCCAGCCGCTCCGGCTTGATTCCCTGGCGTTCCAGCTCCGCTTCCATCACTTGTCTCGTTCCCGACCCCTTCTCCCGGAGTACGAACGGATAAGCCACGACCTCATGAAGCTTGACCCGCTCTTTGCCGGACAAAGGATGCCCGGATGGAACAATTAGCTTCAACTCATCCTCCATCACCGGCTCGGAAACCATATCGGGGTGATGCACCGGGGCCTCGACCAGACCAAAGTTGAGCTGGTGACTGACGATATCTTCTATAATTTGCGTCGTATTCATTACTTTTAAGGCAATCGAGATATGGGGATGCTTTTTTCCAAACGGACCTAATAACCGGGGAAGCACATACTCCCCAATCGTCAGACTGGCTCCCAATTGAAGCCTGCCCTCCAGCATGGACGTAAAACGGGACATCGTTTTTTCGGTCTCCCGCATCAGCTCCATGCTTCGCCGTGCGAACGGAAACAGCGTCTGCCCCGCTTCCGTGAGTTCAATTTTCTTGGTGGATCTGACCAGCAGCTTGCTGCCGAAATAATCTTCCAGCGCCTGAATCTGCATCGTCACCGCGGGTTGTGTCATATGAAGCGCCTGTGCGGCTGTCGAAAAGCTTCCCCGCTCCGCGACCGTATAAAAAATATGAAGCTGGTGGTAATTTAACGCCATGGTTAGCCACTCCTTCTCTCTTAACAATATCATGACGGAAAGCGCAAAAAAAGCATGCTCCCCCGGGAACATGCCTTTGCATTAGATATTATCGCCTTTTGCGACTGTTCTTCATCAATGTCATGCGCCGCGAATGACGAAGCCAGGAATAGTAAGACTTCAGGTCCCGCAGTTCGATCGTTTCCGACATTCGGCCCAAAAACGTAACGATAATCATACGGTGCACCGGATTTCCATTGACGTCAAATTCACCCGGAATTTCTGAAAACTCCGCCACCATAACAAGATCGTCGTCCACAAGGTAGACGTCTTCTTCTTTTCGGTAATAAGGCTCGATTCTCCCTTGCTTCAAACAGTCCCATGCCCATCGGGCTATGTAATCCACACCGGCGCTGCTCCGGTCAATCCGGTCCTGATACCGCAGCCTGGCATGATGAGTTATGACGATATCAGCGACTCTCTTATCCCCTAGTAGAACATGAAACGCTTCATAGGTATTCCATCGCTCCGTAACCTTGTCTCTCATGCCAACACCTCGCATTCAAATAGGTCTTTATAACTAAGTATATTTACCTACTATACTACAACATTACCTTCAATTCGACAATAAAATTTCCCGCTGGCTAAGACTAAATTAAGAAAGACGCCTAACGGCGTCTTAGGGGGTCAAACTTCTATTTATAGTGCGCGGGGAAGGACGGATAATATTAAAAAAAGCGGCCGGTTGGCCGCTGAATCGATGTAAGGTGATGCAATTAGTTTAGAGACCTAGAGACCGTAATATTGGGTCTTGTCTTCCGTATCCTTGCTGTATTCCGTTTTGATTTCATTGCGGTAGGAACGTTCGATTTTACGAACATAAGGAAGCTTTCTCACATTCTTCATCGTCTCTTCCGCCCGCTCGGCGTTCACATACATCACAACATAATGCATTCGGCGGGATAAATAATGCACGCTCCCGTATTTGTCCAAATTTCTTGCGGCCTTCAAATCGCTGACCCAAATGATATAGCCTGTACGCTCCGGAAACATGTTTTTCCCCTCCACTGCTGATGATTCAATATCCTTCTTGCTTTTAACCGCAGCCACAGCTTCCGCCGCTGCCGCATCCCCCGCCTTTTGGATTCGGATCGTTGCTCGGCACTTTAATGCTCTCCGAAACGGCATAAGCGATCGTTTCCGACATTTGATGCAGGAGATCGTCCAATTCTTTCTCCGCAGCCTTGAACCGGCGCACGGCCTCGAATTGCTCCAACTCTATCTCGACCTCGGTCACCTTATCCTTGGCCTCATGATAGTTGGGATGAAAATGGCCGAAACGCTGAGTTTCCTCGAAAAGCTCCTTCTTCGACGCCAACTTCTTGACGAGGACCTGAACATCGGCATCCTCCTCCACCTGGCGCTTCCAATATAAATACTCGGAAACGGCGGCGGACTGATTTATCATATCGCCTAATTCATAGGCGTTTGTAAGCAGCTCGGCCATGTCGACCGTGTTGATCTCCGTTACGCTCATGAATCTTCAACTCGATTCTATTCAAAGTATTCCACCCGAAAGTAGACGAATTCATCATATCACAAACTGCTTTCAAGAAGAAGAGGGGGGATTTCCGGTTTTTATCCAATTCATTCATTACCGGCGACCATTTCCGGCAGCATTAGGCGCATTGATTCCCATTGGCCCGGGCCTAGTTCGGTCAGATTTCCCTGCACACCGTCCCGCCCGTCAACTTGTGAAAAAAGATGTCCCTTCACGGTCCACTTCTCTTCTCCCGTCAAAGTGATCGGGATAAATTCCATAATCGTCCCGTCTATTCGCAGCGATACTTTGGTCTTCCATGCTATGGCCTGGGACATCATTTTCCTTGCGGTCGATGCATGATAATCCCTCATCTCGCTTCGCCACATGACAGGAATATCATTCAAGCCGGCAAATAATTGTTCCGCCCCGGGTACCTCATCAGACCGGTCGTAAAAATGAAGATTCTGACCGCTAAAGATCCATGCCCGCTCTTCGGACTTGCCGCCTAACAAGTCCGATACGGTCGTTAATCCGGGTTCCTCCAGCTTTGGATACTCCGGACCCGATGTACCTGCAGTGCGCTGTTTGGGCAGAGACAGGTTTGCTTCCTCCAATGCTCTGCGAACCTTGGCATCTTGCCCGGCATCCACGATAAAATCACGCGGCCCGATCCGCTCCAGCACTCCTGCAAGCGCCGGCAAAGCGGCGACAGTTTCGGCTGCTTCCTCATCTCGACAACGCAGCAGGAGCTTTTCCTCGAGCACAATCCGGCCCATTTCACCGGCCCACTGCTCCAGGGCCAGCGACACATTTTCCGGAACTCCCGTCGCCGAATGGGCTTTAAGAAGCTCCAGCACCACATCTGGGGTCCGGCCGAGTTCAGCAGCCCGCGCCACGCTGGATTTGCTGATCCGATAAACGGACATCGCATCCATCGTCTGATTATCGCAGCAAGCTTCGAGCTCCCAACGAATCCGGTAAGAGACATCGGGCGGAACCAATATTTCATAATCCGGTTGAACGAAAAACACACCGGAGGGCCGTGCTGGCTCTTCATAGTTTGCTGCCGTATCCTCTATGTGGTCTACTTCGGCCGTTTTCTCCGGCAACTCATGCTGCGGCTTACGCCGCCAGCGGACTAACGTTGATCCTTTGGAATTTTTACCGATATCCAGCCAGCCGAACCCGCTTAATGCATCCACCCAGCTCTCGATCCATTCCGTGACCCGATCCGGCAAATCTTCCGAAGTCATCCCCATCGTTTGAAGGGAAGCATACATATCCTTTAGCGCGTACCAGTTCCCTTCCCGGAAATCTCGCTGCGTCAGCCTGTAAACGGCATGCTGGATGACCGCTTCGTCAGGAACATACCTGTGCAGCAACTCGCGGAACAAGACGGCCTCCATGATCTCCGGCTCCAGATCCAGCCAAGCTGTCAGCCGGCTTGAATCCAGCCCCCATAAGGCCCGTTCCTTTGTGAGGAGCCCGAGTGACTGGAGTAAATCCAGCACGACGGCGAGCCCTGGAGGATATACTTCCTGATGTGGGTATCTGAGTCCAAGGCCGGCAACATCCCGGTCCTGCAAATACAAGTAGGCCGACAGCTTACCGACCGATTTTTGGTGAATTGTACCCTTGGAGGTCATGGGCAGGCCGTTCCGGGCGATCCAAGTCAACGCCCGGAACAAATCAAGCACCAGCCCCGGACCAGCCTCCTTGTGAAGGTGCACAGAACCGCCGTCATGGGGGGGCATGACGGCGAGCTCAACCTGCTCCCATAACAGCGGCAAACGCTCGGGAGGGATGTAGTAAAGCTTTTCGCCCCAGGCCTTCCTGACCGCAGCCAGTTCCCCGGTTCGAAGAAGCCCGGGTAGGGCCGCTCGCAAATCAGCCCCGGTAACCCGGCCTGACGCCGCCTCATCCAACCGTTCCAGCTTGAACGGAAGTCCGGCGAAGCGCCGGAGAATATGTCCGATCATGCCCCTTCCTCCCGTTCGAAACTCACCACATATTCATAGCCCTGCTCAATCAGAAACAACTGTCTGCGCATGGCAAACTCCTGTTCACGCGTCTCTTCCGATACAAGCGAATAAAAAAATGCGCCGCTGCCATCCTGTTTCGGCCGCAAAATCCGCCCTAGCCGCTGCGCTTCTTCCTGGCGTGAGCCGAAGCTCCCGGAAATCTGGATCGCTACCGAGGCATCGGGCAAATCAACCGCGAAATTAGCCACTTTGGACACGGCAAGCACGGGAATTTCCCCTTTGCGAAATTGCGAAAACCATTTCCCCCGTTCTTCCTGCGGCATACTGCCGGTAATTAACGGAACGTCCAATGATCGGGCAATTTCCCGCAGCTGGTCCAAATACTGCCCGATGATCAAAATCTGCCTTCCGGCATGGCGGTCCAATAGCCGCTTTACAATTTCGGTTTTCCGGGGATTTTCCGCAGCAATCCGGTATTTTTCTCTGCCTTCAGCCTGGATGTATCGCTCTTTCAAACCGTCAGGCATGCTTACCCGGACCTCCTCGCATTCCACCTGGGCAATAAAACCGCGCTCCTCAAGCGCCCTCCAAGGCACTTCATAACGCTTCGGACCGATCAGCGAGAATACGTCCCGCTCGCAGCCGTCTTCCCGAACCAGGGTTGCGGTAAGCCCGAGACGGCGGGTTGCCTGGATATCCGCGGTAGCGCGAAACACAGGGGCAGGGAGAAGGTGAACCTCGTCATAAATGATGAGTCCCCAGTCCCGCTCGTTAAACAGACTCATATGCTTGAATCCTTCCTCTTTCTTTCCGCGATGGGTCAATATTTGATACGTCGACACCGTTACCGGACGGACATGCTTTCTCTCTCCCGTATATTCGCCTACGGCATCTGGTGATAAAGTCGTCTTGTCCGCAATTTCGGTAATCCACTGGCGTACCGAGGTAACGTTAGAGGTCAATATTAAGGTTTCGCATTGAAAATGCGCCATCGCCGCAAGACCGATCACCGTCTTTCCGGCTCCGCAAGGGAGTACAAGCACGCCGCTTCCCCCGCTGTCCTGATCTCCGGCGAAAGCCTCCACGCCCTCCGCTTGATAAGGTCTAAGGTCAAATCGCTTTCCTCCGGCAGTTACAGGCTTTAACTGGATAGATAGAGCTTGTCCCTGGTGATACCCTGCCTCATCCAGAACAGGATAGCCGAGACGAGCCAGCTCCTGCTTTAATGCTCCACGCCACAAGGATGGAACCAGCGCCCGTAAAGGGTCGATCAGATTCATGTGGAATCCGGCCAACCCTTTCTCTCGGGTCAACGACTCCAGCACTCCGGGGTCACCCGTAACGCATTCCAGACATAAGCGATCCGGTTCCTTATCGTAGCCGTATAGCTTTAAACTTCCGTATCTGGACATCCATTTGACGATATCCTCCGTAATTCCGCCGGGGATTTCCCATCGGGACAATCGACGCAGTCCCTGGATGACCTCTTCGGCTGATCTGCCGGCCGCGGCGGCATTCCATAGTGATAATGGCGTGATCCTGTATGTATGGTAATGAGCAGGGCTTTTTACCAGCTCGGCAAAAAGCGCCAACTGTGCCCGGGCGTCCTCAAATCCGGGGTGATTCTTTTCCAGCAAAATCGTCAGATCCCGCTGCACAATGCATGCTCCGTTCGTATTCACCGTCTGTCACCCTCCAATCCAAAATCGAATCCATGAATCTCTATATATTAAAAAGAAGCCCGACAGCCATCGGCCGCGAACTTCTTATCCCGCGCCTATCAATCGGGTTAAGCTGGATTAGTGCACATGTTCCGAAATTTCAGCCAACGCCTCGCCCGCGTTGTCGGCAAATATGTTTCGTACCGCCAGATCGCCGATCGAAACGATGCCGATCAGCCGGTCCCCCTCAGTTACAGGAAGGCGGCGGATTTGCTGTTCTGCCATCAATTCGGCCGCTGCATCCACCGAGGTATCCGGCGAGGCTGTTTTAATTCCCTTGGTCATCACGGCTTCAACCGCCGTGGATCCCGGGTGCTTCTCCGCAATCCCCCGCACTACCAAATCGCGGTCCGTGATCACGCCGATCAGCTTGTCGCCGCCTTTTTCCACCACCGGAATAAATCCGGTCCCATGCTGCTTCATTTTAACGGCAACCTCGTAGACATTGTCTTCAGGAGTTACCGTAACTACATCGTGGGTCATAATTTCGCTTACTTTTTTCATGTTCATCCCTCCTTCGGACATAGAATTCCAAAGAGGGAACATTTTTATGCGCCAGAGGATGAGTCATGTTCAGCGCAGTATGAATCTCGCATAGCGATCAATAGCGCAGCCGCATGCAACATTGCTGCTTCATCTATATCGAATTTGGGATGATGATGCGGATAAATAATGCCCTTCTCCGGATTTCCGGCCCCAACAAGCATAAAGCAGCCCGGTATCTCCCTTAAATAATAGGCGAAATCCTCGGCCGGCATAATTTTTGGCGAAACCTCAGGCAGTAGGCCAGCCGCAGTAGCCGCAGTTCCATAGAATCGTTCGAACTCTTGATGATCGTTGACCAGGCTCGGATAGCCCAGCATATAATCCACAGCCGCTTCAGCTCCATAAGCCGCAGCCGTACCTTCGGCCATCTCATGAATCCGGGAACGGATCAACGCTCTTGTCTCTTCGTCAAAGCAACGGACCGTTCCGGCTAAACGGCAGCGATCCGCGATAATATTCTGCGCGGTCCCTCCCTGAATCGAGCCGATAGTGACCACCGCCGGATTCAGAGGATCAACCGATCGGCTAACCACACTTTGCAGTTGAAGCACCAAAGCCGAAGCGGCCACCACGCTGTCAATCGTTCTATGCGGCATCCCTCCGTGTCCGCCCCGGCCTTGAATATCGATGAAAAATTCATCGGTCGAGGCCATTAGCGGTCCCGGTGCGCTGCCGGCAACACCGACAGGAATCGGCGTCCATAAATGGACACCATAGATGACGTCCGCTCCCTTGAGCGCTCCCGCTTCAATCATCGACACCGCCCCTCCGGGGCAGACCTCTTCCGCGGGTTGGAAAATCAGCCGGATCTCTCCCTCTAGCTCTTCCTTTTGACGACTATAGTATTCCGCCACCGCAAGAAGGACCGCCGTGTGCCCGTCATGACCGCATGCATGCATAACGCCGGGCATCAGGGAAGCGTAGTCGCACTGCTTCTCGTCCTGAATCGGCAGGGCGTCCATATCCGCCCGCAATGCCACCGTTTTGCCGGGCTTCGAGCCGCGTATCATGCCGATCAATCCGAATCCTCCGATGCCGGATGTAACCTCAATCCCGAGTCCGCGAAGCCGGTCCGCGACAAATGAGGAGGTTTCCTTCTCCATAAAAGACAGCTCCGGATGCCGGTGCAAATAACGTCTGTGCTCCACCATGGATGGAAACAAAGCTTGAAGCGCTTCCTTTTGCATTCTGCCTCACTTCCTTTTCAGCAAATCCCTTCCCCCATTGTATCAGAAAACGGACTTCCTTAATATGAGGCGTTCAATGCGGCAAATTGGAGAAAACGTCACTTTCTTCAAGGCTTTCCCATGCTTGCACAAGTGATGGAAACATAATATCATGGGAAGAGAACTTTCATGACTTTTTTACGAACTTTTGGAGGAGGCCTTCGGAAAGATGATTGTTGAAAATACAGGTTTGGATGGACTTAAGAGCGATTTGGCCTATTTGGATGAATCTGCCGAGAAGGTAGGCTTCATTCGCTGGCAATGGGAATATTACAGAGCTACATACGATTATAAAATTGAGTTTAACAATGAAGAATACTTCCTTCGCATTAATACGCGTGCCGTTGAAGGCAAATTGGAGCGTCCGGACACGGTTCTGGCCATTGAAGCGGTCTACATGGGGCGGGCCACTTTCCCTCACGGTCTGGAATACGAATCCGAAATTCCTGCGCTGGTTATGAAGACCGCCAGCCATAAGCTTGCCGAGCTGAAGCAACTTTTGGAGGCCTAAGGCATAACATCCATGAGAGACAACAAAGAAGAGCCCCGGCGCGGAACTCCCGATTTCCAGCTTCTCATTCTCACTTTGCTGATGGTGGGCTTCGGGATTGTCATGGTGTTCAGCTCCAGCTCCAGCGTTGCTCAGGTCAGCGAAAAGTTTAATTACGACCCGATGTACTTCACCAAACGTCAGATCGCCTTCGGGGCGGTCGGCCTCATCGGTATGTTTATCTCGATGAACATTCCTTATGAGAAGTATAAGAAATTGTTTGTACCGATATTTATTCTGGCGATCATCCTGCTGATGATCGTTCCTTTTTCCGGGAGCATCAACGGTGCCAGCAGTTGGTTTAAAGTCGGGACGCTGGGCATTCAGCCGACGGAATTGGCCAAGATTACTACCATCATGTATTTGTCGGCTCTTATTTCCAAAAAGGGCGAACGCTTCCGAGATCTGCGGACCGGTTACATTCCGGTCATGGTCATCGTCGGCTTTGTCGCCGGGTTGATTATGCTCCAGCCGGATCTTGGCTCCTGTCTCATTCTCGTCGCAACGGCGGGACTGATCATTTTTGCGGGCGGCGCTAATCTGAAGCATATTATGGGATCGATCGCCCTGCTGATCCTGGGCGCCAGTATCGTCATGGGCGTCGGAGCGCTATGGGACAAGATCAATCCGAGCGAATCAGCCGCTGCGGAGAATAACTACAAGATGGGAAGAATTCAAGCATACCTCGACCCATGGGAAGATCCCCAACATACGGGTTATAACCTGATCCAATCCATGACCGCGATCGGGCACGGCGGATTTGCCGGGACAGGATTCGGACAAGGCATTCAGAAGCTGCATTATCTGCCGAATGCCTATAACGACTTTATTTTCTCCGTGATCGGGGAAGAATTCGGATTTATCGGAACTATTATCTTCCTGATTTTTTATATTTACTTTATTTGGCGAGGCCTGCTTGTATCCCTTCGCTCCCACAGCACCTTCGGTACTTTGATGGGCGTCGGCATCATGGGTCTGATCGCCATCCAGGCGTTCATTAATATCGGCGGAGTCACGAGAACGATTCCGGTGACCGGAGTCACGCTTCCTTTTATCAGCTACGGGGGTTCATCCCTGCTCGTTATGATGGTAGCTATGGGGATCGTCCTGAGCATTTCGCGGGAATCCACACTTCCCACCAAGCAGGAGAGAACGAAATCCGTCGTTGTTAAGGAATCCGCTTCATACGACTGGAGCCACCGGAGACGCCATCAGGGCTAACCACATACTCAAGTAAAAAGCGCGAGCAATCGGGGACCCCCGTTACTCGCGCTTTTGCATTTGTCAAAAATAATAGGTTGCCCCATGTTATAGAGGCAACCCTGTCTGAATTGATCGTTTACCCGTTCTATCAAAGCTCGTCGTCCTTAAAAGCGACGCCTTCCACCTTGACATTCACTTCAACAACCTTCAGTCCGGACATGTTTTCCACAGCTTCCCGTACATTTTGCTGCAGCATCCGGCATACTTCATGAATCGGAGTCTCGTACAGCACGATGATCCGGAGATCGATCGCCGCTTCCAATTGACCGACTTCCACGGTAACGCCCTTTTGCACGTTTTTGCCGCTTAATCGTTTGGCCCATCCTTCAGATAAACCCCCGGACATAGCAGCTATACCAGGAGTTTCCAAGGCAGCCATTCCGGCAATTTTGGAAACAACGTCATCTGAAATCCGAATAAGCCCCATATCGAGTTGCAACTGCTCGGTCATGGTCATTCCTCCTTCAACCTCATTATTCTTCATTGTAAATGCTAATTTCCTTTTAAGCAAATATAGACCATTTTCTAAGTTTCGTTTATAATCACTACGTTATTGGTTATATTGAATTTGGAGGTGTTGAAATGAAAAAATACTTATCTCCCGGACTGCTCGTCCTTTTCTTCGTACTAAGCGCCATTGGACACTACGCTCATTGGTCGGCAACATTGGAATTCATCATCTCCGCGGTTGCGGTCATCTTTGTCGCCGGTTTCCTGGGCAAAGCAACAGAAAGCGTAGCTCATTACGCGGGACAGCGCCTGGGCGGCTTCTTGAACGCCACCTTCGGAAACGCAGCCGAGCTGATCATTGCCATTATGCTCATTAGGGAAGCCAAATTCGATATGGTTAAGGCAAGTATCACCGGATCCATCATCGGCAACCTTCTGCTTGTACTTGGGCTCAGCCTGTTCGCAGGCGGATTGAAGTACAAAGTTCAGAAGTACAATGTTTCCCTTGCCGGAATGAACGGCTCCCTGATGATTGTGGCCATCATCGCCCTGTTTGTTCCCGCCATCTTCCTGAATACACACGTCTTGCACGAAGAAGACCGGAATGTCCTCAGTCTCGTCGTTGCGGGTGTGTTGATTGTGGCCTATATCCTTTGGCTGGTCTTCTCCATGATAACCCATAAGAATTATCTTGCCGAGGTTACCGAAAGCCAAGATCAGGAGCTTCCGCATGAGCACGAACCGGCTTGGTCCAAGAAGCGTTCGATTTTGTACCTGGTCGTCGCTACAGTCATGGTGGCGTTTGTCAGCGAATGGCTCGTACATAGTCTCGATACCTTCTCAACCAAGTTCGGCTTGAGCGAAATATTCGTTGGCGCCTTCGTCGTAGCGATTGTCGGTAATGCCGCCGAACACAGCGCAGCCATCATGCTTGCCATGAAGAACAAAATCGGTGCCGCCGTCGAAATCGCAGTGGGCAGCAGCTTGCAAATCGCCTTGTTCGTTGCACCGGTACTGATCTTCATCAGCCATCTGTTCGGCAAACCGATGGACATTGTCTTCACGGTCATCGAGCTTGCCGCGATCGGCGTCGCTGTTTTTATCGCGAAATCGATCACCCAGGACGGCCAGACCAACTGGTATGAAGGCTTACTTCTGATTGCGGTTTATTGCATTCTCGGTTTCTCTTTTTATCTGGTATAGTTCCATCCGCCTCGCGGCAAAAAAAAGCGCATGCCCTTGATTTCAAGGTCATGCGCTTTTTGCTATATGCCGGCTTTTAATTTTTATTGTTCATGGCCTCATAAAGCGTAGCCAAATTACGTTCCAGTCTGCTCAAGATCTGTTTGCCTACCGTCTCCTGAACCAATCCGATGCGCACTGCATAATCGACCTGCCTGGAGAACCCGTACATCTGGGTATCCAATACTTCCTCATAGAGTGGGCAGTAACGCGTAGCCAGATTCTCCATCTGAACTTCGATCAGCTTTTCTATTTTATCCGCATCTTCTTTCAGAAGATTGAGCGCTTTGAGATTCAGTTGCTCCTGTAAATCAGATGAAGTCATGTTCATCCCCCCTATGTCCTCCAAAATCCACACATCTACTCTATTCATAATATTAGACGAAATCGGGGACCAATACAAGAACCTCGCCAAATAAACGGCTAACATATAAAAATACTCCCGCCCCGATAGGGCAGGAGTATTTCCAGAACTAGCTTATTCAGCCACTATTTTCACGTCCAAGCCGTGTTTTGCGAATACTTCAGCTACAGCAGCTTTAGCTTCTTCCGCATCCGGTCCGTGAACATGCAATTCATAACTCTTCGTGTTCACCAGGGTAGTAAAAAGACCGAGGATACTTTTAACATCAATGTACTTGTTGTCCGCTTGCAGTACAATGGATGAAGTATACTTTCCTGCTGTTTGAGCAATTTCCACAACTGCTTCATTGTTAGTGGCCATAGCGATCCCTCCGTGTCTAACTTTGAAATAACATAATCTTATGATACATTGAATCCGCTTTCCAGGCAAGGGATTTTCTCTTATTTCAGATTCTCGGGGTTAAGCCCTTCAAGCTCCGGAAGCACGAAGATCCCATCCTTACGAATAAGAACATCATCGAAGTAAATTTCCCCGCCGCCGTATTCCGGCCGCTGAATCAGCACGAGATCCCAGTGGATCGACGAACGGTTGCCGTTGTCGGTATCCTCATAAGCCTGACCCGGTGTGAAGTGAAGGCTGCCGGCGATCTTTTCGTCAAACAGAATGTCCTTCATCGGATGCAGAATGTAAGGGTTGAAGC
The DNA here is from genome assembly GCF_038009185.1 of Paenibacillus sp. FSL R5-0407. NCBI lineage: Bacteria > Bacillati > Bacillota > Bacilli > Caryophanales > Paenibacillaceae > Paenibacillus > Paenibacillus sp. FSL R5-0407. The sequence goes on from NZ_JBBPAX010000001.1 coordinate 1,683,009, forward strand.
CAATAGCGAATTCCCCGATATGTCTGGCGCCTTCATCGGAGTCCAGAATATCATTCAGGCGTTTCGTATCGTTGCTGGTCGCTTCCACAATCTTTCCGTTCTCAAACCGGAATTTGATGTTTTCAAAAGTAACGCCATTATACAGCGTGGCCGCGTTGTAGCTGATCGTCCCGTTTACGGAATCTCTCACAGGTGCGCTGTACACTTCGCCGTCCGGAATATTTTTTTGTCCCGAGCATTTCTCAGCCCCGATCCCTTTGATCGAAAAAGAAAGCTCTGTTCCCGGTCCGGTAATCCGAACTTTATCGGTACGTTTCATCAAATCCGCCAGCGCGTCCTGAGCGCGATCCATCTTCGCATAGTCCAGGTTGCATACATCGAAGTAGAAGTCTTCGAACGCTTCCGTGCTGACATTAGCCAGTTGAGCCATGCTTGCATTCGGATAGCGGAGCACGACCCATTTCGTACGTTTAACCCGCTGCTCGCTATGTACAGGATGGGAATACAGCGAATTGTATAGCTTCATTTTATCTTCAGGCACGTCGGACATGTCATTCACGTTAGCCCCCGCACGGATGCCGATGTAGCAATCCATCATTTTCATCCGGACAAGATCGTATTCCGCCCACGCCTTGATTCCTTCCTCCGTGGCATTCATCAACTGGGTACGCTGAACGGTTTTGTCCGTCAACTCAACAAATGCATTGCCGCCCTTCTTGCCGATTTCCTCGATCACGGCTTTAAGCAGATCCCGTTCATCGCCGATCATTTCTACAAGTACATTTTCTCCAGGCTGGACATCAACCGAATACCCTACCAGGTTTTCCGCCAGTTTCTGTATTCTTGGATCTCGCATAACAGCACTCGCCTCCTCAAAAAATAACGGGCTCTGAGCCCGGAGCGGCTTCAAAAAAGAATCCGCAGAAAGTTGAACATTGGTTAATTATACCCTTCTATTGTAACACGGTGTTTCTTTGAAGTCAGCCCATCCCCGGTTCAGCGGAATTGTTCAAACCGACTGTCCGTCCGCAACACCTCCGTTTCGGGATTTCCCGATGCGTTTATATAGGTCAACTCCGTTTCGGAAGAAAGCCGGATCGGCAGGCCGGAATTTCGATTAATGGTTAAATGATAAACGACCCTGGCATCCGCCTGATCCAACATAGACATTAACTGGCCCCTTCCCTCCGACCATATGCGTTCCAACTCCAGTTTCACTTTCGGACGACGTTCAGCCTTAACTTTAAGAAGCTGTTCTTCCCAACCCGCTTTGACCGCCTCCATTTCGTCCGCCAATTTGGCCTGCAACCTCTGTGCGGATTCTTTCGGATCAAGCTCGATTCGCAGCACCTTCGTTCCCCTTGCAGCCCCGCTTTCCACATTGATCGTTTTCTTTTGGGATCGGATTTCCTCTAATTGATCCAGCGGGTTCAGCCGCGCAATGCCGAGGTTATTGACATCCGTTTTATTGGATTTCAGATTCCAGCTTCCTTCGTTCCATTGAAGCTCTGCCTTATATACCGTATTAAGATGGGTTCCGGCCGCTTGTACGCCGTCGGTTCCACCTTTATTGCCCGTAGAAGACGGCAAGGTGGTTTGAATCGCCAGTTGGTGATGATCTTTCAACTTCCCCGTAAAATTCACGGCATCCTCCATCTTGGAATTCTCTCCGCGAAAAATCGCCGCACTGCCGCGAAATGTCAGCGAATCGCATCCAGCCAACCCCGCCCAGGAAAATTTGAACCATTCTTCGGGCGTTTTCGCGTCTTTGAGGCCACAAGCCGACAACATCAGAATCACGCACCACACCAAGCCCGTCTTGAAATATGTCCTTTGCATCGTGATTAGCGCCTCTCTATCTCCGGGAAGCAGACTCTGCAACCGGAAAAGGTATGTTAGCTGTAGCCTAACCCGACAAAAGGAATCTATTCGCATATCAAAATAAAAAGAACGTCCCGAGGGACGTTCTGAATCATCAAACATTTCAGATAAGTCATTCATTAGGAGGAAATCCGATTACAGTCCGGTTCCTGCCATTCTTCTTCGCTTCGTATAAAGCCATATCCGCCAGATAAAAAAGGGATTCAACGCTGATTTTCTCGCTGTCATGGTTCCATTCCGCAATTCCGCAAGATACCGTAACCTGGGGTTCCGTTTCCATCGCCACCCGGAGACGGATCATTTCGGCGATCTGGTAGCCGCTGTGCACGTCCGCTCCAGGCAGGTAAATCGCCAGCTCCTCACCGCCCCAGCGGGCCGCAATATCCGTTTTGCGAACCGTGCTTTTAATGATGGAGCACACCTGCTTCAATATTTTGTCCCCGGTCTGATGGCCGTAAGTATCGTTGACTTGTTTGAACAAATCGATGTCTACGATAATCAGGGAGCCGCCCTCATCCCGCTTCATCAGCTCTTGAATCCGGTCATCCAAATAACGCCGGGCATACAGCTCGGTCAACATATCGTGATTGGCCATCCGCTGTACTTCGGCATGCAGCGAAGCGTTGGCGATCGCCAGCCCGATATGCGAGGATAACACCTGCAGCAATCTATAATTCTCGTAGGAAAAAAAACGATCCGCCCGGTGCGCCAGCATAATCGCGCCGATGACTTCGCCCCGAACGACCAGGGGAGCTGCGATCAGCGAGCGGGCACCAGTTTCGTCCATCAGTCTGGACGTTATGTTACCGTAAGCCTTGTAGTCGGACAGAATGATAGGTTCCCTGGTAGAGAACACAAGTCCGCTAAAACCGTAATCTTTCGGAAAATTCTCTTTGGAGAGCGACGGAATGTTGCAGGCCATAATTTCAAAGAAATCGCTGTCTTTGTCGATTTGAGAAATACAGCAATACTCCGCCCGAAAGATGGACAACAATTCCTCTGTAGCGAACTTGAACACTTCTTTGAGCCGGAGGCTCTGATTAAGCCGTTTGGTCAGCTCGTTAATGAGCCGGAGTTCACTGACCAGCAGATTGGACTGCTCGTACAATTTCGCGTTCTCGAAAGCCGAGCCCGCCGTGTCCGCCAGCATTCCGATCAGCTGCAGATCCACCTCTTCGACTTCCTCGCGGGGCATCACCAAATGAAACACCCCGTAAACTCCCTGCTTGCCTACCAGCGGAGCCGCGATTTCCAGGTAAGTATTGTCATCCTTACCCCGCTTCTCCGTCCGCAGCATCCGGCCTTCCATAAACGCCCGGACGCACATATGGTCCCGTTCTCCCTGAAGCTGGAGCGATTTGACCCGGGGATCGCGGCTAAGATGATCCTGCGACATGAGCAGCTCGACTTTCGCTCCGGGATACATGCCTGCAATCCGTTCGAACACCTCGGTAAGCACCGAATCAACATCTATTTGGTCATGCAATTTTTGAACTACCTGGAACAGGATGGACCTTCTGTATTCCTCCCGCTTGGCCTGCTTCTGGACTTGAAGCAAGTCCAATACGAATAAAGATTCAAATCTCTTGTAGAAGCATGTCCGGAAATATCCGGCAGCCATCTTTACCCATCCTTGCGCAAAACTGTTTCCGGCCTCATCCATGTTTGCGATTTGACACCCCAGCACCGCAAATACTTCCTTCGTATGCCGTGTCACGATCGGAACCGCGATGCAATGCCCTGTTCCTGAGGAGGTGGAGGTAACCTCCCGGCGAATCAGACAGGCCTGGGCTACCTCAGGAGCGATATCGAGAGCCCGCTCATCCTCTGGATAGGTTGTCCCCGGTTTCAGGAGTTCACCTTTAAAGTCCGCGGCAAACCATTCAACGGGGCAAGGAGCTGGAACATCTGTCATTTCCACAAGCCAGTCGGCGTATGAAGTCTGAAGCAGGGAAGCTATATAAGGAAAGTCATAGGATGTTATGTCAAGCAACCCCAGCCAATTTATCTGGTCCTCCTGCTCTTCTCCTTCAGTCAAATGCGGCAAAGAAATGCTTGTACTGCTTATATTCGGCTTAAACGACTGCGTCGGGTCATCTCTTGATTGTTTTGTCATGAAAAAGCTCCTTTTTCACTGCGTCCAGCCCGCAGCGACATAATGTAAACGAAGCCGTTTGACTCTGCCTTGAGTTGCGCCTTTATTACAGTAAGCTTTGATCCGTTCCTTGTTTATATGTTATTTTACTATCATCCAGATGGTTTTGCATTAAAATTCCTTCATTTTACCCAATTATTTTAGGACGTAAGCCCTATCGACACGATTCTTCCTTTTAAAACAAAATCCCCCGCTTGACTTTACCGCCCAATTTCATATAATATTTATTGTTGATAAAGATCTGGATAGGATCTTGATTAGGGCGTAACGCATGCGAAGCACCCTCTCGGTTTTTGTTGCTGACAGGACAGCGGCTGAACTCTCCTGGCAGAGAGCGGATTAAACTATCCTCCGCCCGCCCAAACAAAACCCGCGCAAGTAGAACCCTACACCGAAAATTTCAATTTAAAAGGAGTCTACCTATACAATGGCACGTTACACTGGTCCTAAATTTAAACTCAGCCGTCGTCTCGGCATTTCCCTGAGCGGCACTGGCAAAGATTTGAAGCGCCCTTTCCCTCCGGGACAACATGGTGCTAACCAACGGAGAAAAGTATCCAACTACGGCATGCAGCTTTTGGAAAAACAAAAATTGCGCCACATGTACGGTTTGGGCGAGAAGCAATTCCGCACTTTGTTCGCTAAAGCGCAAAAAATGCCTGGTATCGCCGGTGAAACATTCATGGCGCTGCTTGAAAGCCGCCTGGACAACCTGGTATACCGTCTTGGTTTTGCAAATTCCCGCGCTGGCGCTCGTCAATTGGTTTCCCACGGTCATATCACCGTAAACGGCAAGAAAGTGGATATCGCTTCTTACCGTGTAAGCCTTGGCGACGTAATTGGTCTTCGTGAAAGAAGCCGCAGCCTTTCTTCTGTTAAAGAAGCTTTGGAAAACCGCTCGCATCTTCCAGCTTACCTGGAATTCAACGACAGTGCAGTAGAAGGCAAGTTCATTCGTCTGCCTGAGCGTTCCGAGCTGTCCCAAGACATCGACGAAAAACAAATCGTCGAATTCTACAACCGTTAAGAATTCAAAACCGGCCAACTCCCTTGGGGATTGGCCGGTTTTTTTGGTCCTATTAATGCTCGTACGGCTCAATTTAATAAAATCAAAGAAAGGGGCCTCAGGGCCCCTTTCTTCTTATTTCACGAGCAGCTTGGCAAATTTGCGTTTGCCTACCTGGATGACATCTCCATCCGCAATAGCGATTTCGGCATTCGGATCCGTAAGCTTCTCTTCGTTCACCTTGACCGCACCCTGCTGAATACTGCGCCGGGCTTCACTATTGGAAGCCGCAAATCCAAGGAGCGACAACAGCTTGATCAGACCGATTTTACCGTCATTCAGTTCTCCGGCAGCAACCGTAATCTCTTGAATATCCTCCGGAAGCGCCCGCTGTTGGAAGACGGTAATAAAGTGCTCCTGTGCCGCTTCGGCTGCGTCGACGCCATGGTACATGCGTACGAAGGTGTAAGCCAGCTGCATTTTGGCATCACGTGGATGAACAGCCCCTAGCTTAACGCCTTCGCTAAGCACGGCCAACTCCTCATTCGTCAAGTCAGTCGCCAGCTCGAAGTATTTCAGCATGAGGTCATCCGGTACGGACATCGATTTACCGTAAATTTCATTCGGTTCCTCGTCGATGCCGATGTAGTTCCCAAGGCTTTTACTCATCTTCTGCACACCGTCAAGACCTTCGATCAGCGGTGTCATAATAGCAATCTGAGGTTCCAGGCCATATTCCTTCTGCAGCGTTCTGCCCATCAGCAGATTGAATTTCTGGTCCGTCCCCCCAAGCTCGATATCGGTATGCAGCGCAACCGAATCCATCCCCTGCATGAGCGGGTAGAAAAATTCATGAATACTGATCGGCTGGCCGTTCTGATAACGCTTGGTGAAATCGTCTCTTTCCAGCATCCGGGCTACGGTAACTTTTGCCGCCAGCTTGACCACTTCTTCAAACGTCATCGGCGCGAGCCATTCCGAGTTAAAGAATACCTTCGTTTTTTCCGGATCCAGAATTTTAAAAATTTGCTGGCGGTACGTCTCGGCATTCCGCTGCACATCCTCCTCGGACAGCTGCTTGCGGGTTTCCGATTTCCCTGTCGGATCGCCGATCTTCCCGGTGAAATCGCCGATAATGAGCTGAATCTGATGCCCGAATTGCTGGAACTGACGCAGCTTTTGCAAAACTACGGTGTGCCCCACGTGAATGTCCGGCGCTGAAGGATCAAGGCCAAGCTTCACATTCAGCGGTGTTCCGGTAACCACCGATTTCATGATTTTCTGTCTTAATTCGTCTTCCGGCACAATTTCAACAACCCCGCGGGAAATCACCTGCAGTTGGCGTTCTACTTCTTCCTGCTGAGCCAGTGTCAATTCATCCCATTTCATCTTCAATCATCCTCCACAATTAATTTATATCTGCCGAAAACGACAAAAAGCTCCTTCTCATCCCAAGGGACGAGAAGGAGCTGCTCGCGTTACCACCCTAATTAAAACCGCTGCTTAATCAATGCCCATAACCCGAGCACAGGCAAACAGACGGTTTTCACCTCATTTCAATAACGGGTCTTCCCGGTACCGGACTACTGACAATTCTGCGTTCCCCCGGACGGCTCCAGACGGTAATTCAAAAGGGATCCGCCCATTCGGTTCGCAGCGACCACCGATTCTCTGAGCGGCGGGATTCCGCCTTCTACTAAGTCTTTCCAAGCCTTTGACGATATGCAATTAGCTATTTTATAACACAGAAACTTTCGTCAAGTCAAACCTCGGCTTCTCCCGAATATCGGTCGGATCGTGTCCGAATGGGTGGAAAAAGCGGTCAAACGCCCTTTTTTATGCTATAATGTTGCTGTTAAAAGGAGGAATTCCATGGTTCATGAAAACGATAACAACTCCGGCAAGGGAGGGCAAAGAAAGTCGCGAAGCGAATCCAGAAACAAGAAGCCCGTACGCAAACGCAGACGCGGCCGCTGGGTCTGGACTACGCTGGGATGGCTTGTTTTGCTCGGTTTTGCCGGGGCCTTGTTTGCCGGAGGGGCAGTATTCGGATACGTCTCCTCAATCGTCATAGACGAACCCGTGAGATCACGTACCGATATTGAACAAAAAATCGATCATAACGAAATCACCGGATTCGCCTACTTCCGCGACGGCCAGCCGATCGGCCAGCTGCGTTCGGAAGAGGACCGGCGGCCCGTCAGCTTCGACGAAATCCCTTCTTCCGTCATAGACGCTGTCATCGCTATTGAAGACAATCATTTTGAAGAACATAAGGGTGTGGACCTGAAAGGGACCATGCGCGCCGTAAAGCAAAAGCTGCTCAAAGAAGACATCCAGACCGGCGGGAGCACGCTCACCCAGCAATTGGCACGCCGGGTATTTCTGAATCTGGACCGGACAGACAACCGGAAGGTAAAAGAAATTCTGCTCGCACTGCGATTGGAACGGTTTCTGAGCAAAAATGAAATTTTAACGGCATATCTGAACAAAGTACCGTTCGGGAACGGCTCCAACGGTTATCAGGTTTACGGGATCAAAGCAGCAGCCAAAGGTATTTTCAATATTGTTAATCTTGATGATCTGAACACTGCCCAGTCCGCCTATCTCGCAGGGTTGCCGCAGCTTCCTTCTTCTTATTCCGCCTATAACGGCAAAGGAGAGTTCAACCAGGAAGCCTTCGACCGAGCGCTCAAACGGCAGCGCCTAGTGCTTCAGCGGATGCTTGAGGAGAACAAAATAACGAAAGCCCAATATGACGATGCGCTGGCGTTTGATATTAAAGGGTCGCTCGCACCGCAAACAAAGAAAGCTTACGAGACGTTTCCGTACCTGATGCTCGAAACGGAACGTCAGAGCGCAATTACGATCGCCATGCTGAACAATCCGGAGATGACCAAAGAAGAGGTCGCCAAAAACTCGCAAATACTTGAAGAAGCTCGTCAAGAGCTGCTGACCGGAGGATATCGGGTTTACACGACGATCGACAAAAAAGTCTATAACTCCATGCACAAGGTTTCGGAAAACGAGAAGAACTTCTCCAAATACAGCGAAACCAAGGGGCTTGAGCAAGTCGCCGGCATGATGATCGACAATCATACCGGGGCCATCCTCGGAATGATCGAAGGTCGGGATTTTTATACGGAGCAAATGAATTACGCAACGCAAATGATACGTCAACCGGGGTCGACCATGAAGCCGATCGCCGCCTATTTGCCGGCCATGGAAGAGGGGCTGATCCAGCCCGCGAGCATCATTGACGATTCGCCGATGATTCTACGCGATTACCAAAAAGGATATCACATCCCGGTCAACTCCAGCGGCGGCTATAAAGGCCTTGTAACCGCCCGGACCGCACTGAACGAATCGCGCAATATTCCGGCCCTGAAGCTGTTTAACGAAACTGTGGGCATCGAAAAGGCTTGGGATTTCTCCAAGAAACTGGGCATCACCACCCTCGATGAACAGGATTACGGGGCGCAAACCGGCGTACTCGGCGGCTTGAAATACGGGGTTACCGTGGAGGAACTCACTAACGCGTACACGGCAATTGCCAACGGCGGTGAATTCAACGACGCCTACATGATCGCCAAAATTACGGATTCCAAAGGAAAGATCGTGTATAAGCATGAGGTTGAGCCGAAACGGGTCTTCTCCAAGCAAACGGCTTATCTCATGACCGACATGCTGCGGACCGTAATCAAGGACGGAACCGGGAAATCGATTAAGAGCGATTTCAAGAAGTACGGGGAAATTCCAATCGTCGGAAAAACCGGAACGACGCAAAATTACGCCGATGTGTGGTTTATGGGCTATTCGCCCGACGTTACCCTCGGGGTATGGATCGGTTATAAAGAGCCGGTCAATACGCTGTCGGAGCCCGGCAAGTCCCGGGCCCGCTCGATTTGGGCCATGGTCATGAACGAAGTGACCGAGAATGAGCCGGATCTGTTCGTCACGCCGGAATTCGTCAAACCCGACGGCATCGTATCCGCGACCGTATCGGGCTTCAGCGGCAAGCTGCCGACGGAGCTTACCAAACAGGCGGGAAAAATGGTTACCGACATTTTCAATGCCAAATACGTCCCTAAAGAACCGGATGATGTTCTGGTCCGGATGAAATACATCACTTATGAAGGAGTCAACTATATTCCGCAGGAAGCTACGCCGGCGGATATGTTGCTCGAAAAAGTAGTGATGAAGCGCGAAAAACCGATCAAGGAACTGATCGATGAGCTTGAAAATGCCTTTGCCAAAATGAAAGGCGGTCACAAGCCGCTGAGCTACTACATGCCGAAGGATGCCGGCGAGGACGCACCGACTAAACCGGATCCTCGCGTCGATGACGGAGCCGCGCCTGCGGCACCCACGAACGTAAAGCTTACGTCATCAGGCGGAAACTCGAAGGTCACATTTAGCAAAAATGCGGAAAAAGACGTGGTAGGCTATCGCCTCTATCGTTCCGAGGACGGCGGTTCCTTCAAGTATACGGGCCATGCAGCCCTAACCGGAGGGAGTACCGAGATCTCCGATTCCGGAGCCGGCGGGTTTACCCATTCCTACTACGTAACGGCTGTCGACGTAGCCGGCAAGGAATCCGAGCCTAGCGCGATCGTCAGCTCAGACAGCTGGATTCCTGATTTCCCGGGGACGGAAGGAGATCCTTCCGGGATGGAAGGCGAACCAGGCCAGGAAGGCATTATGCTGCCGCCTACCGCTCCCGCCCAGGTAGTCGTTCAAGGGAACGGCGGCGATATTTCAATCCAATGGGCAGCGTCTTCTTCCATTGAGCAAGTTTCAAGTTATAACATCTATTATTCAAATACTTCGGACGGACAATTTGCTCTGCTCGGTTCGACTTCGGGCACATCGTTCTCCTTCAAAAGCGATACGACCGGCTGGGTTCAAGTCACAGCGGTCAATGCGCTTGGAGAATCAACGCCGTCCAGTTCCGTCCAGTTTGGCAAATAGCAAGCGCCGTCGTTTTTACCTTTGCTTTCAGATTCTGACAGAAAACGGAGCTATCCCTCGGCAGCCAATGGCTGCGGGATAGCCCCGTTTTTTTTGCTCTATTAGGATTATTAGTCCTCGATCGTCGACAGATCGCCTGCCGGGAGATTCAGCTCCCAGGCCTTTAACACGCGCCGCATAATTTTACCGGAACGCGTCTTTGGCAGTTTATCTTTAAACTCAATCTCTCTCGGAGCGGCATGCGCCGATAAGCCTTCCTTTACGAAACGGGATATTTCGGCCTTCAGCTCTTCGGAAGGTTCGAAGCCTTCTCTTAACGAAATGAACGCCTTGATAATCTCGCCCCGTGTCGGATCGGGTTTACCGATGACACCGGCTTCGGCGACCGCCGGATGCTCGACCAGCTTGCTCTCCACTTCGAACGGTCCGATCCGTTCGCCTGAGGAGTTGATCACGTCATCGATCCGGCCCTGGAACCAGAAATATCCGTCCTCGTCCATATAGGCCGTATCTCCGGAAATATACCAGCCCGGGATTCGGAAATATTCCTCGTATTTGGGGGCGTTGTTCCAAATGAGCCGCATCATGGACGGCCATGGCGTGCGCACAGCCAGGTTGCCCATCCGGTTAGGCGGCAGCTCCTTGCCGTTGTCATCGATAATAGCCGCCTGAATGCCTGGAACCGGTTTGCCCATCGAACCCGGCTTAATCGGCATGGAAGGATAATTACAGATCAGTTGTCCCCCGGTTTCGGTCATCCACCAAGTATCATGGATCCGGTGTCCGTAGACTTTATATCCCCAACGAACGACCTCCGGATTCAGCGGTTCGCCGACCGAGAGAATATGCCGCAGCGTGGACAGATCATATTGTTTCACGATATCTTCCCCTGCACCCATGAACATCCGGAAGGCGGTAGGAGCGCTGTACCATACAGTGACCTTATTTTTTTGAATCGTATCATACCAGTCCCCGGGGCTAAAACGTCCCCCACGTACTACATTAGTGGCGCCGTGCAGCCAAGGAGCGAAAATCCCGTAAGAAGTCCCCGTCACCCAACCTGGATCGGCCGTACACCAGTAGACATCTCCTTCTTTAAGATCAAGGACTACCTTGCCCGTATAATAGTGTTGAAGCATGGCGTTATGAACATGGTAAACCCCCTTCGGCTTGCCTGTCGATCCGGAAGTGTAATGGAGAATTAGTCCGTCTTCACGGTTTACCCATTCGATTTCGGCATCACTCGAAGCATGCTCCATCTCTTTAAAATAATCAATAATGCCTGCCTCAGGCTCAATGTCCTTTCCCACCAGAAAAATATGATGCAGCAGCGGCAGCTCATCCCGTTTCACCCTCGGCAGCAAAGTCGTTGTCGTTACAAGCGCAACCGCTCCGCTATCCTCCAAACGGTCTTTGACCGCGGTCTCCATAAACGCCTCGAACAGAGGACCGACTACGGCCCCGACTTTCAAGATTCCTAGAATACTGACGTATAATTCCGGGCTGCGCGGCATAAACACAAATACGCGATCCCCTTTGGAGATCCCCTGACTGCGGAGCACATTGGCAAATTGATTGGATTTCTCCTTCAAATCTTTGAACGTGTAAGTTTCTTCCCGGGTCGGGTCGTTAAACCGCAATGCGATCCGGTCGCCTCTTCCCTCGTCTACATGACGGTCGATCGCTTCATAAGCCATGTTGACCTTTCCGGTTTCATACCAGGAAAACTGCTTTTCTACGTCCTCCCAGTTAAAGTTGGCATACGCTTCTTCGTAGTTCCCCAGGTTTGATGAAGGGGCTCCCGCTGAAATAATTTCTCCCTGCATTTGACTCATCGTTCCATCCTCCCTTGATCTGAACAAAAGTTTAATAGAATAGATCAAAATCATGAAAACGGATACAAAGAACATGTGGTTGAAAGATCACTGAGCGACGGCTAATAGGACGGCATCCGTTTGATCAGAAACGCGAAAAAGACCGCAAAGAAAAGTATGCAACAAAAATCACGATGTCAAGTGAAAATTGTGAAAATTTTATGTCGGAAACATTATAACATACGTCTTACATAGCGGCTATACTTTTCAAATTTTCATTTTTCTGTTATAAGAGAGTGGAACGAGCAAAGGAGGCGGCAATGATGGAACACCGAAAAACGTATATCCGCCATACCCTGCCCCATGAAAACCACGAAATTGTCCTGGAAGGCCCCGTAACGCCATCCCATCTCCGTACCCTGCGGATGCATCCCGAACTGGACGCCTTCCGCAAACCGGAGGATCAGCACCTGGCTCTGATTGAAATCGCTGGCCTTCCGGAAGGGCGGATTATTTTGGCCCGGGAAAATGACGTGATCATCGGCTACGTGACTTTTCACTATCCCGATGAGATGGAGCGGTGGTCTCAAGGGAACATGCCTGACCTGATCGAGTTGGGCGCGATTGAAGTGTCCAATGAATACCGGTCCCTGAAAATCGGCTCCCGCATGATCTCCACGGCGTTTGAAGACGGTCAGATGGAAAAGTACATCGTGTTTACTACCGAGTATTATTGGCATTGGGATCTTAAAAGCAGCGGCTTATCCGTTTGGGATTACCGCAAGATGATGGAACGGCTGATGCAAACCGTTGATATGGTCTGGTACGCGACCGATGATCCGGAAATCTGCTCCCACCCCGCCAACTGCCTGATGGTCCGGATCGGCAAGGAAGTTCCGATCGAATCCGAAGAACAGTTTGACAGAATCCGTTTCCAGCAGCGCTTCATGTATTGATTATTTACTCAAGAGGAAGGACGCGTGACGCCATGTCTGGAAGCGCTTTATTTGTTCATCACGATAAATCGATGAATTACCGGTTTCACGATCATCATCCCTTCCATCCGATCCGGCTGCAGCTCACGCTTGACCTCTTATCAAGCATAGGGGCGCTTGCGCCCTCGCAAATGCTATTGTCCCGTCCGGCATCGGATGAAGAGCTGATGTGGATCCACCAACCGGCCTATATCGAAGCGGTAAAAGCTTTGAGCCAAGCTACGCCCGAGCCCGACTGGATCGGGCGGGCCGAACAATACGGCCTGATGGACGAGGATACGCCCTATTTTGCCGGAATGCACGAAGCGGCCTCTTATGTAACCGGAGGCACAATAACGGCCGTGGAAGCCGTTATGTCCGGGAAATCTACCCATGCCCTCCATTTGGGCGGCGGTCTGCATCATGCCTTGTCCGCGAAAGCGGCCGGGTTTTGTGTATACAATGATGCCGCCGTAGCGATCTCATATGCCAGACGGCATTATAACGCCAGAGTCCTTTATGTGGATACGGACGTACATCATGGGGACGGGGTGCAGTGGAGTTTTTACTCGGATCCGGAGGTATGTACATACTCTATCCATGAGACGGGCAAGTATTTATTTCCCGGAACCGGGTATCTCAACGAAAGAGGGGAACACCAAGGCTACGGAGCATGCCTGAACGTCCCGCTACAGCCTTATACCGAGGACGCTTCCTGGATGGAATGCTTCGAGCAGTCCATCTCACGTCTGACGGCTTACTTCAAGCCCGACCTCATCGTCAGCCTCCACGGCTGCGATGCCCATGCGCTGGATCCGCTGAGTCATATGCATTGCAGCATGGATATTTACAACCGGATGCCGGCGATTCTGCACGAGTTGGCCCATACTTACTGTGAAGGACGATGGGTCGCCGTGGGAGGCGGGGGTTACGACATGTGGCGGGTAGTTCCGCGCGCTTGGGGGCTGTTGTGGCTGGAAATGAGCCACCACCCTTTGAAGCAGGCTCTGGACGAGGGGGATCCCGCCCATGCGCACCTGCCCCGGAGCTGGATAGACAAATGGCAAGGGCAGACGCAACAGACGCTGCCTACCGAATGGCTGGACGATTTGTCCCGGTGGGAAGGAATTCCGCGAAGAGACGAGATCACAGCAAAAAACCGCGAGAATCTCGCGGTTGCGTTGCAGGAATATCCTGAGACGTGATCTAGGATGCCTCGAAATGGCGGATCATATCTTCCACGATCTCGAAAGAACGTTTCGAGGCGGCTACGGTAAATTCGGCGAAATTCACATTGGCCGTGCCGTCCGCCTTGTCCGACATCGAGCGGAGAATGACATAAGGCACCGAGTTCGTATAACATACTTGCCCGATTGCGGCGCCCTCCATCTCCACGCAAGCGCCGCCCATCGTTTCGTGCAGCAGGCGGACCTTTTCCGAATCGGCGATGAACTGATCGCCGGATAACACTCTGCCGATCACATAGCCTTGTTCCTTGCACACGCGGGAACAGGCTTCCTCGGCCAGCTTGATAAAGCCGTGATCAGCGGGGAAATCCGAGGTTTCCTGAAAAGGGATAATCCCCCGACTGAAGCCGAGCGGGGAGCAATCCATATCGTGCTGCTGGCAAGAAGAAGAGATTACGATATCCCCGATATTAAGACTCGGGTCCAACGCTCCCGCCACGCCCGTGAACCAGACCGCTCCGATATCAAAACGGTCGATCAGGATTTGCGTCGTAATCGCCGCGTTTACCTTCCCCACCCCTGATTTGCAAACTACCACTTCCTTGCCGTGAAACCGGCCTTTTACAAAAGAAATGCCCGACTGCATGACCTGTTCCTGGCCTTCTATCCCTTGCAGAAGCAAGGCGATTTCCTCATCCATGGCTCCGATAATTCCGATGGTTGTCGGCACTCGTGCTTCGCTCCTTTACTTTCAGCATCAATTTATAATGTAACCCGAACCCTAACTCCGGAAACGTTATTTTATAACATATAAAAAGCTCCTGAATCAGGAGCTTTTTGCCGTATAACCTTTTTCATATATTTGTCTGTTGTATCTCTCTTTATAATCAAAACCAGCCTTTAAATGTGGCTGACGGACAACCGCAAAATCGTTTCGTGCGGCAGAATCACGCGAGGGTTCTCTACCGTTTCCTTCTTCATCAGCTTGGTAAGTAGACGCATGGCCACCGCGCCAAGATCATACATCGGCTGAGCTACCGTGGTCAGCTGAGGCCGTACCATGGAAGCCATACGAATATTATCAACGCTGATAATGGAGAAATCGTCAGGCACTTTAAGACCTTCGTCCTGGATGCTGTGGATCGCTCCGATCGCCATCTCATCCGTAGCCGCAAAAATCGCGCTAGGGCGTTTCTTAAGCCCAAGGAAATATTTCATCGCTTCAACGCCGGATTCGTAACGATAGTTCCCGATGCGAACCAGATCCTCATCGTACGGAATTCCCGCGGTTTCTAACGCGCGTTTATAACCTTGGAACCGAGCATAGCCGTTCGCTGGATCCTGCAGCGTACCGCTGATCATCGCAATATGCCGGTGCCCGTGTCTTACCAGCGTGCTCACCGCATCAAATGCAGCGGCTTCGTGGTCGATATCGACGGAAGGGATCGCCCCGTTCTCATCGCTCGTAGCACACAAAACGATCGGCACAGCCGAGGTCTGGAATGCCTGCACGTGCTCTTCCGTCACCGTTCCGCCCATGAACAGAAGCCCGTCCACTTGCTTTTCAAGCAGGGTGTTGATGACGCGAATTTCCTTTTCCTTCTTCTTGTCGGCATTACACAAAATAATATTATAGTGGTACATGTTAGCGATGTCTTCGATGCCTCTCGCAATCTCCGCAAAAATCGAATTAGATATATCCGGGATCACCACTCCGACCGTGGTCGTCTTCTTGCTGGCAAGCCCTCTTGCCACCGCATTCGGACGATATCCCAAACGTTCAATCGCTTCATAAACTTTCTTCCGGGTTTGCGGCTTCACGTTGGGATTGTTATTCACAACCCGGGAAACCGTTGCCATCGAGACGCCCGCTTCACGTGCCACATCGTAAATGGTAACCGTCACATTCTTCTCTCCATTGCCAATAGATTTTCAATCGTTGTCCAACCAAAGTCCCTGCTGCTCAATTAAATTTATGATACGACAAAATATTACTTTACGCAATGATAACGCTTCATTTTGCAAGAATTCCTCTTATTGCATCCGCGGTAATTTTAGAATGGGAAGCATGCCATACCGCTTGGCCGTCTTTAACCAACAGCGCTTGAGGAGATTCGTGCTTGACGCCAAGCTTCTCCGCCGCCGCGTTGGATACTTCGCGGTCTTCAACCACATAGATCAGCCCATATGTAATCTTCTCATTCGGAGCGTCGTTCAGGTAATCCGCCAGCTCCCGGTGAGCTCCGGCGCTAATCGGACATCTTGTGCTATGCTTGAACAGCAGCAGCGGCTGGTCCGCCGATTGCTCAAACGCCTTCTGAAGATCCTCAGTAGTAGTTATTCTCTTCAATTCGGACATCCCGCATCCGTCCCCTTTCAGAAAATAATTTTCACGTTTTCTATTCATATCTTACCAAAAAGGGAAAGCTAAAAACAACTTATAACGACAAATTCATATCATTTTCATTTTATTTCGCGCTAAGGGACTGTCCTTTTTTAACAAATTTCGACAAAGGTGCCAGCCGGACGGCGATTTCATTCATCCAGGCGGTGTCTTCCATTTTTTGTGCGCATCCGTATAGATCGAGCAGCAGATTGATCCGTTCGTTGCAGCTTTGCTCCAATAACACCCTAAATGCGGAAGGGTCCAGCTTGGCTGCTTGTGAAGACAGACCGTATAGCACGTCCGCCAATTCGTTGATTTCGGTAAAATAAACACGCACGCTCTCGCCTTGCTCCTTCAATTGGCTTAACAAGTCGATTACATCCGCCTTAAAGGAAGGCAGCACTTCATAGTAATTGCATTCTTCGCACTCTAGAATCGGAACCCGGTCGACCTGGAACTTGTTTTCGAAAATAACCAGCCTGAAACCGAGGTTCATGTTTTGTCCGCAGCGGCAAAGCTTGCGCACAGGATCACCTCATTTAATTCTCAACATTTTATTTAATGTAATAATCGCTAAGTAAAGAATAAATAACCATGCGACAGCATCATGAAAGAAATCTTTATTTTTGATACAATTAAAATATCGAAAACGATTTTCGTCAAGAGTTTCAATAGACAGGAGGAGAAAGTTTTGAGACTTACTGGAAAAAAAGTGATAGCTCTGGTGGATGAAGAATTCGAGGATTTGGAGCTTTGGTACCCGATTTACCGCGTTCGGGAGGAAGGTGCCGAGGTGCATTTGGCAGGCGCCGAGAAAGGCAAAAAATACATCGGTAAATATGGCGTACCCGCTGAGGCCGAATTTGCGTTCGAGGAAATCCGTGCCAGCGACTATGACGGAATCCTGGTTCCGGGCGGATGGGCTCCGGACAAGCTGCGGCGTTACGGGAAAGTACTGGATATTATTCGCGAGATGCATAACGACAAGAAGCCGATCGGCCAGATCTGCCATGCCGGCTGGGTGTTGATATCGGCAGGCATTCTGAAGGGAGTCACAGTCACTTCAACGCCGGGAATCCGCGACGATATGGAGAACGCCGGAGCCATCTGGAAAGACGAACCGGTCGTTAGCGACGGGCATATTATTTCGGCAAGACGTCCGCCCGATTTGCCGGAATACGGCAAGGCGTTCGTGGATGCTCTGGCTGCTGCCTCAAAATAGGATAAAGAACGAAAAAGCCGGAGGGAGATCACTCTTCCCCCGGCTTTAATATTGCTTATATTAGCGGCCCGCTACCGGGTCCTTGCCCAGAAAACCGGACAGCTCTCTTTCGATCTCTTCGCTCGTGGTAAGCCGGAAGCAGAGTTTGCCTTCCTCTTGCCCCTCCTTGAGCGTGCTGTTCAAAACGCGATGCTTCACGCGGAGCAAAGCTTGCGGCGACATGCTGAGACTGTCCACACCAAGGTGAAGCCAGATCGGCAGCGCTCTCTCATCGCCGGCCAATTCTCCGCATACGCTGACGGGTATCCCTTCTTCCTTCGCTGCGGACACGGTCTGGCGCAGCAGGCGAAGTACGGCAGGATGAAAAGGATGATACATATGTGCGATTTTTTCGTTCATCCGGTCCACGGCCAGCACATACTGTACCAGATCGTTTGTCCCGATGCTGAAAAAATCGGCTTCCTTTGCCAGCAGATCCGCAATCGCCGCGGCGGCCGGCACTTCAATCATAATACCCGCCTCGATGTCGGAACGGAACGGAAGGCCGCGGACCGCCAAATCCAGCTTAGCCTCCTCCAGAATCCGCTTGGCGCCCCTGAATTCCTCCAGGGATGAGATCATCGGGAACAAAATTTTCACGTGGCCATGCGCGCTGGCCCGCAGTAAGGCGGTTAGCTGGGTTTTGAACAGCTCGTTGCTGTCCAGGCTGATGCGGATACCGCGATACCCAAGCACCGGATTCTCTTCCTCCGGCAGCGCAAAATATTCCAATTGCTTATCTCCGCCAATATCCAGTGTCCGAATGACTACCGGATATCCTCCTGCCTTCTCAACGATCTGGCGGTATACCTCATACTGCTCCTCTTCCGTTGGAAAAGTGGGGCGGTCCATATATAAAAATTCCGTACGGAACAGTCCTACCCCATGAGCTCCGTATTTCATTACCTGCTCCAGGTCCTTCAGCGAGCTGATATTCCCAGCCAGCCGCAAATGGTAGCCGTCTTTCGTCACCGCATCGACGGAGGCGAGCAGTTGCAGCTGTTCTTTTCTGCGGCGCTGACCTTCGGCAATCTCGGTAAACCGGTCGATCAATTCCTGCTCCGGATTCAGATATATCCGGCCATCATCCCCGTCAATAATGAGGAAATCCCCTGTTTGAAGCGGCTCGACAAGCTTGTTTTCCAGGCCGGACACCAGCGGAATTCCGATGGCACGGGCCATGATCGCGGAATGGGAAGTTTGCCCTCCCGCCATCGTGACCATGCCCAGCACATTCTCCGGATTCAAATGCACTAATTGGGACGGCGAAAGCTCCTTGGCGACAAGAATGTACGGCTGTGTGTCGGCGGGCAGAGTAATCTCAGGCGTGCCGAGCAGATGCTTCAGCAGCCGGTTGCCGACATCCTTAATATCAAGCGCCCGCTCTTTCATATATTCATCATCCAGAAGATCAAACATCGTTACAAAATGGTCGATCGCTTCCTTAACAGCCACCTCGGCCGCTTTGTACTGGCGTTCGATGATCCCCTGAATTTCACTCATAAACACGGGGTCCTCTAAAATGGCGATATGCGCGTCAAAAATGCTGGACTCCGCTACCCCGACCGTCTCCTTGATTTCATTCTTCATGAACTCGATCTCGGTTTTGGACGTGCGGATTCCCTCATACAATCTCTCGAATTCCTTGGCGAGATCCACCTTCTCCATCCGGCGATCCTGCACATCCCACTCCCAGGCGGGCAGCACAAAAGCTTTGCCTATCGCTACGCCCGCGGCTGCACCGATACCCTGTATCATGTTTCGACCCCCTAATGTCCTACTTTCGTAATATAGGATACCCTCTCTCTAATACTTTATGGTAAGCCCAGGTTTGCAAATTTGTCAAAGGAATTCGGAATACATAAATAAAAAACCCGGCCCCGCAGGGGCCGAGTCTCTCGGTAGTGATAAATTATCTCTTTCCGATCAAAATACTGTCTTCCACCTTGATGCAGCGGTCCATGATGACCGTTAAACCGCCTTGGGAAGCAATCTCATAAGCCTCGTCGCTCTCGATGCCAAGCTGAAGCCAGAGCACGTTGGCTCCGATCTCCACCGCTTCGCGGGCCACCTCCGGCGTATATTCGCTTCGGCGGAACACATTGACGATATCCACCGGCTCGGGGATGTCCTTCAAAGCGGCATAGACCTTCTCGCCGAGAATTTCGCCGCTGGCTGCCGGGTTGACCGGAATGATCCGGTAACCGTTGTTCTGGAGCGCCTGGGCTACCATATAAGAAGTCCGGTCACTTTTATCGGATAAACCGACGACAGCGATATTGCCCGCATTTTGCAAAATACCCTTGATTTCCTCACGGCTCGGATTTTCAAATGCCATTTGGGATCACACCTTTCTTTACCGTTATTTTACCCACTCGACCGAAGCGCCAAGCGCAGTCAAGTGATCGAAATATTGCGGATAAGATTTGGCTACATGATGCGCGTCCTTGATAAGGAGCGGTTCCTTGCAGCGTAGACCGACGACGGTCAAAGCCATGATCACCCGGTGATCGTAGTGAGCGTTGATCGTCGCTCCGCCTTCGAGGCCCGAAGGACGGCCATGAACGATGATTTCCGATTGGCGCTCTTCCACCTGGGCGCCCGCCTTTTTCAACTCATTGAGATAGTCTGTAATGCGGTCGCATTCCTTATACCGTA
Source organism: Paenibacillus sp. FSL R5-0407 (assembly GCF_038009185.1). Lineage (NCBI taxonomy): Bacteria > Bacillati > Bacillota > Bacilli > Caryophanales > Paenibacillaceae > Paenibacillus > Paenibacillus sp. FSL R5-0407. The sequence continues at coordinate 1,703,302 of NZ_JBBPAX010000001.1, forward strand.
AATTTTCCACGTTGTAGAATCTTGAGGTGCCGTCAGCAAATACGGCTGCAGCCACCATAGCCAGCACCGCATCGGTCGCGGCATCGCCGTCGAACTCAACCGGGCGAAGCCGCCCGTTGCCGAGCACATGGACCGTGCCGTCCTTATGGCTAAGCGGAACGTCCATCATTTGCAGCACATCGACAATGGCACGTTCCCCTTGTTTGCTGCGTTCCATCAGGCGGTGCACCTTCACATCGGATTTCGTAACGGCTGCCGCGGCGAGAATAGCCGCCGAGCCGGGATAATCCCCCTGAACCGTATAGTTCTTGGCCTGGTAAGCTTGCCGTCCCGGAACCCGGAAGCTCATATAATCGCTGGCGGCGTCGATCTTAATACCCGCCTGCTCAAGCACTTCCAGCGTCTGCCCGATGACGACCTTCGATTTCAAGTCGCCAAGCACTTCAATCTCGCTGTCTTCCTCAAGCAGCGGGGTCAGAAATAACAAGGCGCTCAAATATTGCGAACTGACTTCGCCGGACACTTTAATCTTCCCGCCTTTAGGATTGCCGCCGCGGATGGTGATCGGCAGCCGGCCTTCTTGATGCTCAATCTCCACGCCCATCGATTCCAGCGCCTCGATCAAGTCGCTGTGCGGACGTTTACCGAGGGAGTCCGGATAGGTGTTTACAAAGGTCACATCCGGGCAAAGCGCTGCAATCGCCATCAAAAACCGCAGCACCGCTCCCGCGTTGCCAACGTTCAGTTCCTTCACATCCCGCGGGTTCTTGCCGAAGCCGGTGATGACGATCTTCTCGTCATCTTCCTGCAATACTGCGCCGAGATCCTGAATACACCGGCGCATCGCATCGCTGTCCTCGCTGTGGGCGGGGTAGTACACCGTGCTTGTACCTTCCGCCAGAGCGGCTACCAGCAGATAGCGGGTCGTATAGTTTTTGGAGGACAGCGCTCCGATTTCTCCTTTTAGTTCCGCAGTGGGCCTAACGATCATATCCATATGTATATCCCCTTTGTATGTGTTGTTGATTGATTAACCGCGGTAATGCATTAAAATCTCCGCAGACACTTCTTCCGCACTTTTGCCGGAAGTATCGATGGTTACATGTGCAAAGTCATAAGCATGCTTCCGTTCTTCCAGCAGCGCCGTGACGCGTTGTCTGGCCCCGCCGGCAAGCAGCGGTCTTCCCTTATCTTCTCCGACCCTGGCAACGATTTCGTCCACTGTAGCCGCAAGCGCGACAACCCAGCCGTATTTCAGCATTTCCCCGCAATTGCTTTCCCGAAGCACCGCTCCGCCACCTGTGGCCAGGATCGATCCCGGAACTTTAAGCGCTTCAACCAGAACAGCCGATTCCAGCTCGCGGAAATAGGACTCGCCCTTCTCTTCAAACAACTCGGGAATGGAGCAGCCCGCCTTCTCCGCAATCATTGCGTCCAAATCCAGCATACGGTATCCCGTCTCTGCGGCAAGATGTGCCCCGACCGTAGATTTCCCGGTCCCCATCATCCCGATCAGTACGATAACATCGCTTTTTTTTGTCAAATTTTCACCTACTTTGTTTCCTGATCCCATGGTTCTCAAATTAACTTTTTCATATCATAACACAGGCTGGTAACTTTGGCACTTCTCCCCTGAAAAATATCACTTTTCTAAGACTCCGCAACCTGCCCCTATGAAAAAAGAGCGCCGCAGCAAACGGAATGTCCGTTGCCTTGGCGCCCTTGTTCGAGCCGTTCAATACATGATTCCAAAGTTTGGTTCTTAGAACCATTGGTGATGGAATACGCCTTCTTTGTCCACACGTTTAAAGGTATGAGCTCCGAAGTAGTCGCGCTGCGCCTGAAGCAGGTTGGCAGGCAGACGTTCCGTACGGTAGCTGTCGTAGTAGGACAATGCGCTGGAGAAGCCTGGAACCGGAATTCCGTTCTCAACAGCGGCTGCAACCACTTTGCGCCATGCATCCTGGTAGCTTTCCACGACATTTTTGAAGTACGAGTCCAGAAGCAGGTTTTTGAGAGCAGGATCACGGTCATACGCTTCTTTGATGTTATGCAGGAACTGCGAACGGATAATGCAGCCGCCGCGGAAAATCATAGCGATATTGCCGTATTTCAAGTCCCAGCCGTACTCATCCGAAGCGGAGCGCATTTGTGCGAAGCCTTGGGCATAGGACACGATTTTACTTGCGAACAGCGCTTTACGCACGTTCTCGATAAATTCCGCTTTGTCGCCGCTGAACGATTTCTTAGCCGGGCCGCTCAAAATTTTGCTGGCCGCCACGCGCTCTTCCTTCATCGCGGACAAGAAGCGGGAGAATACGGATTCCGTAATCATGGACAACGGAACGCCGAGATCGAGGGCGCTTTGGCTTGTCCATTTGCCGGTGCCTTTTTGTCCGGCTGCGTCGAGGATCACGTCAACCATAGGTTTGCCTGTTTCTTCGTCATATTGCGAGAAGATGTCGGCGGTAATTTCGATGAGGTAGCTGTCCAGCTCGCCTTTGTTCCAGTCAGTGAAAATTTCATGCAATTCTTTGGCGTCCACGCCAAGCACGTCTTTCAACAGATGGTAAGCTTCGCCGATCAACTGCATGTCGCCGTATTCGATGCCGTTGTGAACCATCTTCACATAGTGTCCGGCACCGTCCGGTCCGATATATGTACAGCAAGGATCGCCGTTTACTTTGGCGGAAATCGCCGTCAAAATCGGCTCTACCAATTTATAAGCACTCTCTTGTCCGCCCGGCATAATTGCAGGGCCTTTAAGCGCGCCTTCTTCGCCGCCCGATACGCCTGTACCGATGAAACGGAAGCCCTTGGCTTCAAGTTCTTTGCTGCGACGTTGAGTGTCAGGGAAATAAGCGTTACCGCCGTCGATAATGATGTCGCCTTGATCCAGATAAGGAAGCAAGCTCTCAATGGTCGCGTCGGTCGCGGAACCGGCTTGTACCATGATCAAAATTTTGCGTGGCGTTTCCAGGGATTGCACAAACTCTTCTACCGAGAAAGTACCGACAAGATTTTTGCCTTTGGCTTCGTTCTCAAGTAGGTCATGCGTTTTTTGCGGGGAGCGGTTGAATACCGAAACGGTAAAGCCTCTGCTTTCGATATTGAGGGCCAAATTTTTGCCCATAACGGCCAGGCCGATAACGCCAATCTGTTGTTTTGACATGGTCTCCATCCTTTGCAAACTTTATTTTTATCAATAATATCATTTTAACTCTTTTGAGTACAGAAGTGAACCCCTTGAACCCGGTACCCACAAAACAACCCCCCATAAATCAGGGGGCCTTACAATGATTTATATCCTAGTTTGCGTTAAAAAGAAGGCTACCATTCAAGCCGGATCAATTTGATCCGCAGTTTGCGAAGCTTCTCTTTGCAAATCTCGGCCAGTTCTTTGTCTCCCTTTTGCAGCGCCTCGTATAGCATCTCCAACTCCCGGTCGAGCTCCTGCTGCAAGCTTTCAAGCTGCTGCTCCGCCGATTGTGAGGCGAACATTTCCGCCATTTTTCCCGTATCGAGAACAGGGCCTTTCTGAAAAATCACACGATGCTCCATACCGTTGATCTCTACCAGCCTGATCACTTCGCCGAACAGGATATTCTCGATCAGAATCTGCCGGTCTTTAAAGCGCTTAACCACGGCGTGACCGCGAAGATCCCCGATCAGCTTCTCCAGCCATTCGGCCAACTTGGCATCCTTGATTACGTAATCGCCCACCAGCTTGTATCCTTTCGCCAGACGCTGAAAACGAAGCTTCGTTAGCTTGCGGCCCGTTCGCACGGAAATAATGAAAATGGATTCTTTCTCGCTCCAATATAAAGAATATCCGTCTTGGATCAAATCACGGATCAGCTGCTGTATATGCCGGCGGTCGAATCGGAGTTCCAGGTTGCAGTATTCCACTTCATAGCTTTTATTCATGGCACTCCCTCCCTTTCTTGATCAAACCCGAACCGGGCTTCAGGGCGTCGGCCGGGCCTCGCATTTCTCCCACTTGCGGCTTACCATTTCCTATTCTTCATCTTATGTAGCGGAACTTGGATTATTGATTATTTTTACCCGTTTCGGGCTGGGTCTGACTCAAAAGGGCGGTATTTCATCCTCCGGGGAGCTAGGAAGCCAGGGATTCGCCCTCAGGCGGGACCGTTCTGCAAAATATGCTATAATCGGTTAGTAAGCCAAGCCAGCAAGAGCCAGTGATGGAGGTATTAAAATGACGTTTAACGGTTTTACCGAGCAGGATTTCGATAGTTTGACAGTTCCCGGGCTTGAGCCCCGGATGGAAGCCATCATCAGTCGGGTCAGACCCAAGCTTGAAGCCTTGGGCGGCGCGCTCTCTCCATATCTCTCCGTGTTGTGCGGCGAGGACATGTATCCGCATGTTGCCAAGCACGCCCGCCGGAAAGTAAATCCGCCGATCGACACCTGGATCGCCTGGGCGAGCAGCAAACGCGGTTATAAGGCGCTCCCGCATTTCGAGGTCGGTATGTTTTCGACTCATTTGTTTATTATTTTTGCGGTCATTTATGAAAGTCCGAATAAAGCGGTATTCGCCGATTATGTGCAGAAGCACACCGCCAGAATAAAAAAAGCCGTACCAGGCGAGTTCTACTGGTCCATGGATCACATGGATCCGGGCGGTAAGCTTCATACCGACACGAGCTCCCAAACGCTTAAGGACATGGCTGAGAAGCTGAAAACAGTAAAGAAAGCAGAGATCATGTGCGGTCTGCGCATTGAGCGGGATGATCCGATCTTGGGTGACGGTGAGAAGCTTACGGCAAAAATCGAAGAAACCTTCGGTTCCCTGCTTCCGCTGTATCAGGCTTCTTTCTGATAATTAAGGGAGCCGAAAGTGGAACATGAAATAACTTAACTGTATTTTCTACAGCTAATTAGCGAGTATCCATTAGAATATTAAAAATAACTGTAAAACCTCCATCTAAATTTGGCTATTTCCCCCTCAGCAGGTGGTAACAGCTCAATTAACTGGAGGTTTTACAGTTAATGGGGTTAGAAAGCCGGGATTGCCGAAATTAACTGCAGGTTTTACAGCTAAATGAGTTGGAAAGTCCGATATGATGAATGTCAGAAAACTTAGAGTGGCACTGGTTGCTGAAGCTGTTTCGGATGATTGCTTTGTGCCTTTTAGCTGCTGATGCTGTGACTGTGACGGAAAGATTCTAGTTGGCATTAGTTGCTGATACAATGTCGGATTGATTACTGTTGAATATAATTTAACTGTATTTTCTACAGCTAATTAGCCGGTATCCAGTAAAATATTGAAAATAACTGTATAACCTGCATCTAAATTTGACTTTTCCCCCATCTTCAAGCGATAACAGCTTAATTAACTGTAGGCTTTACAGCTAATTTGGTTAGAAAGCCGAGATTGTTGAAATTAACTGCAGGTTTTACAGCTAAATGAGCCAGCACACACCTAGCTAGCCGAAACTAACCGGAGGTTTTCAAGTTAATCCAAGCGGCTAAGTAGTGGGCGACCGGACGCCGTCATGCAGCGAAACAGCGCGAGCTGTAAGCGCGCATGTGTAAAACTGCGTGCTTACAGCTCGCGGTGCGAAGCGACGTGGGACGATCACTTGTACAGTATCTCGCTCCTCCCCCCGCTCTTACCGGGTCGAAACTCCGGCAGAAGCGGGTTGTTTGCGTGATAAATACAAGTGCAGGAAGAACAGCAGGGCCATGGAGATCGAACTCGCCACGAAGGGAGCGGGGGCCCCAAGAGCGTCCCACATTTTGCCGGAGGCGATCGGCCCTACGATCATGCCGGTGCCCTGGATCGTCAGGAAAAGCCCCCACACGGTACCCTTCTCCCCCTCCGGGAGCAGGTGAGAGATCATCGTATCCCACGTGGGCAGGATCAGCGCATAGCTGACTCCAATCAGCATGACCAGCGTCCACACGACGGGTAGCGGCCGGATAAAGGCAAACAGTCCGACGGATACGGCGGCCAGCGCAAAGCCGGCGTTCAAAAACCGTCGAGTCCCGTACCGGTCAACGAGTTTGCCGACGGGAATCAACCCGAGCACGGTGACCCCGCCACCCGAGATCAGCATCAGGCTGAACGCTTCCGGCGAGAGGCCCAGCTCGGAGCGGACAAACAGCGTAATGACCGGGGTAAGCAGCCCGACGGCAAAGGATTGAAGGAACAGCGCCGGATAAAGCAGCGGGCTCACCTTCAGATGAGTCCGGATATGACGGTGCGTCTCCTTGATATTTTGCCAGATCCGGGCTGCTCCGCCTTGCCATAACGCTGCGGTGGCAGACGTGTCCGCCACGGTCTCGGTACCTGTGCCCGTGTTACGGTTCCCCGCATGTCTAGGCAGAAACAGCGATACCAGGACCACAAGCCCCATGCAGCTCAGCAGCACCCAGAATACGACTGTATAAGATACGCTGACCAGAAAATTGATGATAACCGGCCCCAGGCCTGTCCCCCCCAGGCTCGAGATCTGGATGACCCCCATGGCGGTGCCGAAATTTTTGTTTTCCTCCGTCACCGCCGTTATGCCCATCAGGACGCAGGGCCATAGCGGCGCTGTGCCGATCCCGAGCAGGGCGCATCCCAACACGATAAAGCCCATTGTTTTCATAACCGTAATGATAAAAACGGCTCCCAAAGTAATGCACAGCCCGATCGTCATCGTCAATCGGAACCCGATGCGCTCGATCAGCCAGCCTGCCGGGCTGCGGAACAGATTGTCTCCTATGTACTGGCACGAGAAGGATAAGCCGATCGCAAATGCGCTAAGCTGCAATACGTCTCCCATATACACGGGAAGAATGGCGACGATCAGGGCACCTTTTACAAATTCCACCAAAAACATAATAATCCATAGACTGACGAAGGTTGGTGTGAGCAATTTTTTGTTTACAAACTTTGTTGCCAATTCCATCGGCGTTCCTCCCCTTTCCCCTGTTTATCCCGCTACTGTGCTTTCTCCTAGTCTTTCCAGTTAGGCCCTGAACTTAACCTCCCGCTAACGTTTCGATCAGCACTCTCTAAACTTCGCTTGCATTCCGGGCCCATTTTGCTATACTCAACCTTGTTGAAAATTTACATTACGAAAGGCAGGGACGGCCCTATGGATCATCAACAAACGCCGCTATTTAACGCTCTTAAAAAGCATGCGGCCGGCAATCCCGTTCAATTTCACATTCCCGGGCACAAAAAAGGGCTCGGAACCGATAAAGAATTTCGCGAATTCATTGGCGATAACGCCCTATCCATCGACCTTATCAATATCGCGCCGCTGGACGACCTTCATCAGCCTACGGGCGTGATCGAAGAGGCGCAGAAGCTTGCGGCCGATGCGTTCGGCGCGGACTATACTTATTTCTCCGTGCAAGGGACCAGCGGAGCCATCATGACTATGGTACTATCCATTTGTTCTCCCGGTGATAAAATTATCGTCCCGAGAAACATTCATAAATCGGTTATGTCGGCCATTATTTTTGCCGGCGCCAAGCCGGTATTCGTCTCTCCCGCGCAGGACGAGAACCTGGGAATCGATCACGGCATTACGACCTCGTCGGTTCACCGCGCCCTCAAGCGCCATCCCGATGCGAAAGCCGTGCTTGTCATTAACCCGACCTATTTCGGCGTATGCGCCCACTTGAAAGAAATCGTGGATTTGGCGCACAGCTTCAACGTGCCTGTATTGGTGGACGAAGCCCACGGCGTGCATATCCAGTTTCACGAGGAGCTTCCGATGTCGGCTATGCAGGCCGGTGCGGACATGGCCGCTACCAGCGTACACAAGCTGGGCGGTTCGATGACGCAAAGTTCGGTACTGAACCTGAACGTCAAGAACGGCTTCGTCAACCCGCAACGAGTACAGACGATCATCAGTATGCTGACGACGACTTCGACGTCTTATTTGCTGCTCGCTTCGCTGGACACCGCCCGCAGAAACTTGGCCTTGAACGGCCGGCAAATGGTGCAGGAGGCGCTTGACCTGGCCCATTACCTCCGCGGCGAGATCAACAACATCGAAGGCTTGTACAGCTTCGGACGGGAGATTCTGGGCGGCGAAGCCACCTATGATCTGGACCCGACCAAGGTGACGATTCATGTGCGTCATTTGGGCATTACCGGTTATGAAACGGAGAATTGGCTGCGTGAGCATTACAATATCGAAGTCGAGCTCAGCGACATGTACAACATTCTTTGTATCATTACCCCGGGAGATACAAAGGAATCGGTAAATACCCTGCTGTCCGCGCTTCGGCATTTGTCCGAAACTTACTACAAAGAAAATAACGCGAACGAGCTGATCGTCAAAATTCCGGAGATTCCGCAGCTGTCGCTAATTCCAAGAGACGCCTTCTATGCGGATACGGAAGTCATTCCGTTCAAGGAATCGGCTGGCCGGATCATCGCCGAATTTATCTATGTTTATCCGCCGGGTATTCCGATTCTGCTGCCTGGCGAGGTCATCTCCCAGAGCAACATCGATTACATCGTCGACCACGTGGAAGTCGGACTGCCGGTAAAAGGTCCCGAGGACCGTTATATCAATAAGGTCAAGGTCATCGTGGAAGCCGACCCGATCTTCTAACAGAGAACACGCAAAAAAGGTGATCCCGAGCTGAATGCTTGGGACCACCTTTTTGATTATGGAACGGTTATTAAGCTTCACCTTGTTGTGCAACAAGCTCGTTATAAGCTTCTTCCACTTGACGCCATTCGTTTTCGTCTTCGATATTGTAAAGCACCATTTCCTCGTTCTCTTCTTCCATACGAAGGATGATGCCGTCCGCTTCCGGATTGTTGCGTTCCAGCAGAAGCGCATATACTTTTTCGCCTACATCGAATGTCTCGACAAGAACCATTTCTACGTCATTGCCTTCCTCATCCGTCAGCGTCAATACGAACTCTTCATGCTCGTGGTCATGATCATGGTCGTGTCCGCAGCCGCAAGCTTCACCATGTTCGTGATTGTGGTCGCTCATTGAAATACCTCGCTTTGATTAATTTAATGTGTTGAACCCTGTCGGTTTCCCTCGTATCGTAACATTTTCAGGATGGCAGGTCAATTTTGGAATAGAGGTTCACGAGGCTTATTTGAGCACATTGATGCTTTTCTCCGAGACGAGCGTAAAGTCCGAGCCACCGCTAGGTTTCATGTAGAAGCCTACGGTATATTTTCCGGCCGATTTGAAATCATAGGTGTAATCTTCCGTCCGGAACCAGAAGTTATCCCGCTGCTCTTTGATATCGCTCGTTTGAATCACTTTGGAAGCGCCGTCCGGAGCCGTAATGGAGACCCGCACCGCTGAAATGTCCGTCCGCAAATTATCGATTTGGGAAAATACGTTAAACTTCAGTTTCCCGGTCTTCTTAATATCTCCAAATACCGCCTCGTCCGTAAACAAAAACATGTGGACGTTCGGTTTATAGTATTTTACCGTTTTGGTGGAGTCGTCGTATTCTATCAAACCTTCAAGCTCGCGCACAGGGATATAGGTTTTTCCGTCGATCATATACCCCCCGTCTTCCAATTCACGGCCGTTAAGAAGCGTTTTGACTTTCTGGGATGCGGAATCAGCAAACAGCAGTGAACCTCCCATCAAGGAGAACGCAACGACTAGCAAGGCAACTCTTCTCCATCTCATTTTATAACCCTCCAATTGATTCGTGTTGATGTAAATTTATACTCCATGCAGAGAATCAAGTTGCGGTGATTTACCAAAAGATTGAACATTTTTTACAAACGCAGACTTTCACTGCGATTCGAAATTGTGTAAATTAGGTGGAACAAGGAAAATAACAGCATTACAGCTCAGGAGGGATTATATGACACTACGTCTCCAAATGCTTGGTACGGGCGGTGCTTTTGCCAAGAAATACTACAATAATAACGGGTTTATCTATGCCGATGATTTCACTCTGCTGATCGACTGCGGCATTACCGCACCGCTCTCTTTGCATCAACTCGGGAAACCGGCGCTGGAGGAAATCGATGCTATCCTCGTAACCCATATTCATGGGGACCATGTGGGCGGTCTGGAAGAGCTTGTGTTCAGAATGAAATACGGAGCCGGGCGCAAGCCAGTGCTCTACATTGCCGAACAGCTGATCACTCCGCTTTGGGAGAATACGTTGAAGGGCGGACTTGGCCAGGACGGGATTTCATCGCTGGAGGATGCCTTTGAGGTCCGGCCGCTGACGGAAGGAAATGCCTGCAGCCTGTCGCCGAATTTGAGCGTGGAAATCATCCGGACGCCCCATATTCCGGGCAAAGCGAGCTATTCGCTCTATATTAACGATGAAATTTTCTATAGTGCGGACAAAGTGTTTCAACCCGAACTGCTGACCCACCTGGTGAAGGATAGAAACTGCCGGAAAATCTTGCACGAGGTCCAGCTGACCGGTGCTGGCGAAGTGCATACGACACTGGAGGAACTGTTGTCCCTGCCGCCGGAAATCCGCAGCAAAATTATGCTCATGCACTATGGAGATGAAATGGAAGACTATATCGGACGTACCGCAGAAATGGAGTTTCTTCGCCAGCATGAAATCTATGACCTATAAAAAAACAGCCCCCCGGAAGTGATCCGCGGGGCTGTTTCGCTGTGTTTGGTTCAGCAGCAAAACGGCAAACTATGCATCAAAACGGGGCAGCGCGTCCAGGTTGTTGGTAGGGTCGCCGTCGGCATCCCCCCGGATGTACATCTCCCCGTCTCTTCCTTTGAATAAATTTACACTGGCAATCGCACCGGCCTGAACTTCCTGCTTTGCCTGATCATAATCCAGAATGCGGCCGCTTGACGTTTTAAAGGCTGTCAAATCCCCATCGCCGTTTTTTTGAACCGCAATAAAGTGTTCTCTCGCATCGAGTGCCATGCTGCATCACTTCTCCTCTTCGTGGATTCCCCCTGAGGAAGGGATGTGTATAGCATGTCCTTTTTCGCAAAATCTATGAACTATGCCTTTAGCGGCTTTACCATTCGCACATGCGGGATTCCTGCGTCATCAAATGGTTCCGTGGAGATCGTCTCATATCCCAGTTTGCGATAGAACTCCTCTGCTTGGCATTGTGCGTCAAGTACCGATTGACTCAGGCCCAGTTCCCTGGCGAGCTCTTCCATAGCGATCAGCAGGATTTTACCGATCCCCTGGGAACGAAAGCTTTGACGTACTGCGATCCGCTGCATTTTAGCCGAATTGTCTTTATAGTAAGTCAATCTTCCCGTTGCCGCATATGTACCATCCACGTCCACAAGCACATGATGTGCATCCGGGCCGATCCGGTCAAATTCGTCAATTTCCAAATCGATAGGAACCTTCTGCTCCTCCACGAATACCTCTTTGCGGATATTCAAGCATTGTTCCAGTTGCTGTTCCGATTCTACATGTATAATGACAGCAGCCATTTCTCAGCCTCCCATGTACCTTTTCTATGAAAAACAATTGAACTGCAACATTATACAAAAAAACGGTTTTCATGTATAGTTGGGACAGTATCCGATGATGAAAGGAGCTTACCAATGGTCATGGGCGTTACCATCGCGGCTGCCGTGCTAATCGCTATCTTGCTGATTGTCTCCATGTTTTATGTCACCAAGAAGGGCTACTCCCGAAAATGGGACGAAGATTGAACGAAAATTCGGGGCCGAGCCCGAACCCGAGTCCAATTCCGTCCCGTTTATTAGGGATGACTCAGCGTTTCTTTGGAATAGACTTCGTCCCTCACAGCCGGTGAATAGACTCCCTCCGATATCGAAGGGCCGACGAACCACCAGGGCGAAGACGCCTGTCTGCGCAGCGTGGCCTCGTCGGCCTTTAGGCCGCATCCCACGATTAAAGATAGCGCGCTGAAACCGACGATCAGGCAGAGCAACCGGTTTCTGGTTCTGTCGTTACCTTTGGACGGTGCATCCTTGCTATAATCGCTAATCAAGGCGGAATTCCCCCTTCGCAACTGTTCTCATATATTATGATTCCAGTGTTGCCCGGAAAGCTTTACGCTAAACGAATGCTCTCTTCAGTCAAAGCGCTCCGTTTTATACCATTTTGTTTTTCTCCTAAATAATTTATCCATAATCAAGGAATAAAATGCCCGTACGGAAATAACGAGGAACAGTTGGGAATAGGTGAAGTACGATACCACGGAAACAATGAAATTTCGAATGTTGCTCTGACCGATATCCGCTGCCAAGGCCAGGTTAATCTGCAGGACATAAATGTAATACATCAATGCCCATGCGATCATTAAGAATACAAAAATATCGCCTCCGAAAATAAAAGGAGATACGATCGACGGAACAAACAGAGCTATGATCTGATAAACGATATTCGTAATAAAAATAATGTCCGAGATGATAATAGCGATCATGAACCAGAAATAACTGGCCGCATAATACAGGACATGCAGCTTGATCCGCCAGCTTGACCTGTTAAACAGATGATGGATGTTGTCGATAATGACATGATAATTCCCTTTGGACCACCGTTCCCGCTGCCGCATGTATACACCGAGCCGCTCCGGCTCTTGCTGATAAGCCTCCGCCTGTGGCGCTAAAGCGATAAGCTGGCCCCGCGTCAAAATCTCGAAAGAAATCGCGGTATCCTCCGTTATCGCCTCCTCGTCCCAGCCTCCAATTTCCTGGATCAACGCCGACTTGACGATAAAATTAGTTCCAGGAATAGTACCGATTTCGAACAATTCCCATAAACCCGTATGATGAACCCGTTGCACAGTTACAAGCTCCAGGTTAATGCATTGGGTCAGGAAATTCTGGCTTCGGTTTCTCGCCTTGTTCCTGCCAAAGACGGCGCCATACAGCTCGGGTTCCTCCATCGCTTTCTGCACAAGGAAGGCTAATGCGTTACGTTCCGGTGCGGCATCCGCATCATAGATGCAAAGCCACTCCCCGGTGGCCAGTTGTCGAGCATCGTTCAACGCTCCGGACTTGCCGCCCTTCCCCGTTCGTTCAAGAATCATAAAATCTCGGTCGCGATAAGCTTCCTTGTTCTTCAATACCTTCAAATTGTGGGCCGTCCGATCCGTACAGTTGTCGGCAATCACGATGATTTGTATTTTATCGGACGGATAATTAAGCTGCAGGATGTGCTCTACCGTAGATGCTATTACGATTTCCTCGTTGTGGGCCGGTACAAGTACGCTGACCGTCGGGTAATTGTCCATATTTTCCGGGATCGTCAGCGGAGATCGATTCTGCCTGAAAATAAATTTAATCGCACCCGCCATAATTACGATAGCTTCCAGGACCGCAATCCAAATACTGATCACGGAGAAAATCAAGAAGAAATCAGACATTCGGCTTCCCCCGATCGTATTTTTCAATGACTCTGACACGAAATACGAGTGTGAAGATCGTTAATATAATGACCGCAAGGGTAAATATCGAGGAGACGATGATGCAAAGAATGATGAACCATTGATAGTCAATCATGCTGCCACTTCCTTTCGACCGCTACTGGTAGTCTATATATACTCCGCAATCAGGTCCGTCTCCGTGCCTCTTTCCAATGCGTTAATGACATCATCGGTTTGCAAAAAGAAATCGGCCCGATCCAATTGGAATCCTAGCGTTGCCGAACGTACCACGAGTTTCAGGGGCTGCCCCTTTTTATCTTGAAAATCAAGGCTCATCATCGCGTTTTTCACTCGCTCCGCCACCACCGAAAAGAAGCTGCGGTCCGTCAGCGGACAGAGGATGATGAAGCGTCCCATATCGATCGAAAACTTGGAATCCTCCATCCGGATTTGCTGTTGGATGGTGTTGGAGATCTCAAGCAGAAATCTCGAATAACGCTCCGGACCTAGCGATTCCAAAACGAGCGGCAAAAACTCAATTTTAAATATAGCTAGGGAGAAATCATATTTCTCCGGATATCGTCTAGCTAAATTGGTTTGCTTGGACAACAGGTCCGCAAAGGCTTCTTTGTTCCCGAGCCCCGTGTCCAGATCAATGGTCGGGTTCTTATCATTCAAATCTTTCAATCGAACCATCATATTTTTCGTCCGGATCAGTCCATTGTTTAAAAACGAGGCTACAAGTACATTCGCGGGAATAAGTAGCAGCCAAGACACTTCAAGCAGGTCGCTGCGTCCATGGGTTGTCAGCCACACCAGATACGTGACGGCAAAAATAAAAACCAGTACGACCGAGTAGCCGACCGGCAATAGCAAGCCCATGGCGATCGCCGCGATCGCCCCAATGCTTGCGGCCATTTCCCAGCCAGAAAAACTCTGATCCATGTACAGATTTGCATATACCGCCAATTGTTCAAGCAGTAAAAGGGCCATCAGGCTGAGGAAACCGATATCTATTCTCCGAAGCTTCTTTTGATGTTCCAAGATATACCTCCTTACCAGTCGGGTGAACCCACATATTACCTTCGCTGGAAGACTGTTTTCTATTAAATTAAACTTTTATTCACGTTCTGATGCATTTTTCATATAGACGTTTTCAGCCAAAAGAGGTACCAGATTATCGAATAAATGCGAATTTCGATCAAACACATAGCCGCCTTCAAATCGGGGGTCATTATCCCGCATGGCGATCATGTGAGGGTAAAGCTGCTCCGCCCAAGCGCGATCTTTAATTTCGCAGGCCAGCAATATAGCCAATCCGTATACAGCCGGAGATTCGTAATTCACCGACGGTTCCCTGTTCTCGCGGTCATAACGCCCGGGGAGCATGTCCCGCGCGGTCAGTTCCTGTTTAAGAAACGCGGTAAGCGGCTCCACGGATTTCCCCAGCTCCGCCAGGTGAATTCCCACGATTAATTGATCGATTAAATTGATCTCCTGGTCGTAGCGGTACATGCGTGAAGTGACTTGAAACGCTTTAGGAAAGAACGTCCCGTCATTAGGCATGTTGAGCAGCAAATCCGTATGCTTGTCCAGCATACCGCGGTCTATCAGCCCGTGCCGCTGCATCGCCTGCAACGCTGCCGTATCCACGTAAACCAAGCTCAGCTCACCTGCTGAAGTCTCATGCTTGAAGTCATGATAATCGACAAAATAACCCTCTACCCTCAACGAGGACCGCAGCGTTTTCGTTAATTTTTTGGCCGTATCCAGAACCTCCTTCTCCTGCCAGAGGTCATAGGCGTCCAGGAGAGCACCTATGATTCTGAAATCATCACCAAGTGCACTGGTGTTCACCTCGGCCTTTCCGTCGGGTTGGAGCTTCCAGTACACGTAATTTTGAGGCGAAATAAATAGCTCCTGCAACAGCTTGAAGCTTCCGTCAAAGCGCTGCTTATCCTTATTAAGGACCGCCGCTTGCATCCACAGTCCCAATGACTCCGACAAAGCTTCGTGTCCGGCCACAACATCCGGATTGTCGGATTCGAAATCCTGAAGATACGAGGCTAACGTCCCGTTCGGATTCGTCATGTATTTCTCTACGAATGTGATGGTCGACGAAAGCTCCCGCCGATCATTTTGCCGGATATATATGAAAGTTACCAAAGCCAGAACCAAGGCCAAGATCATGAATATAAAAATAGTGTTTTTTCTTCGTTCGGCAATAAACGGTCTTAGTTTCATCTTCCCGCCCCTTTCGTGTATTAATAATGATATAAACTTCCAATTGTTATATATAACTTTTATATCCTTCGTTTGAACTTATCCCCTGTAGCTTGATAGGAAGGACATTCATCTGAAGTTGGCGAACAACTTAGGTATGGTAAAAAAATATCTGAACAGGAATATTTCAAGACGGAGGGTATACGATGGCATTTTTTAAAAGCGGGGAAAATCGGGAAAAGCATTTACAGCAGGTGCAAGAGTTTCTATTTGAAGGCGAGCAAGTTAATCATACATATGGACTTTCATCTGATTTCGTAGCACTTACCAACAAAAGAATGATCTACGTCGGAAAACTCCCGCTTAGCAAGCAAATCCAGGTCACTACAATCCCTTACAGCAAGATCGAAGAGATAGGCTTTGAAATTACCGGCACTTTCTCTTTGACGAATAAAATAAACGTGATCACTAAAGCTGGTAAACATGAATTAGAGTTTGATAAAGCAGCAAATATTAAAGAGTTTTATTTAAACCTGTCTAAACACATCTGCCAATAAGTTGATTCTCAAACAGCTCTGGTCGCCCAGAGCTTGTTTGTTATTTAGAATATTTTTGCTCGGCTTGATCAATGAATGTATTTAAAACTTCGAACTTATTTTCAGGGTCAAGTCCGAAGAATACCCCCGAATTCATATCTTTAAAGAATCTCTCTTGCCCACCAAACTCCAGTAACGTCTTGGTCCCGTCTTACTAGTTATCTCCATTATTCGGTTGCAGAGGTGTTTTGACTGAAATGGAACAGACAAGGTTCGGTAATTTGGGCTGGAGCATACATTGATGCAAAAGGAGTGATCGCAAGGTGAATTACTACTACACCTGGCAGCCCTCTACTAACACAAAAATTGTTACCGATTTAACCAAGGCTCTAAACGGTGAGTATCATGCTATTCACTGCTATGAGCAGTTAGCAAATCAGGCTCCAAATCAAGAGATAAAAAATCGAATCCTTGAAATAAGGAATGATGAAATAATACACTATCACTTGATCTCCCCTATCTATATATCTCTTACGGGGAATAAATTCTCCCCTCAACTAACTGAACCTTGTGCTGCTGACTTTAGAAGCGGAGTGCTTGCCTCATTTAAGGATGAGCAAGAAACGGTAGATTTTTATCATAGAATCGCAAGGGAATCCAATGATTCTCTTATCATGGATACGTTTCAACAAGCCGCAGCCGACGAACAAAATCATGCGGTATGGTTTTTGTACTTTATGAATCATCAGTAGTTTGCAGGAAAACCCTTGAGGCATATGGGCTTCAAGGGTTTTTCATTACCAAATAAACCGCATTAATTAAGCTTTAATGATTCGTTATCTTCTTTTGTGTTTAAATCATTAGTTACTGGTTCAACTCAAGTTTGTCGTTCGGAGTGATTACGGTTTTAGAAGAGTTAGTATAAAACAAGGAGATATTCTATGAGTAAGGAAGACAAAATATTCTATAGTGGGCTTGGGCTTGTTATCTTTAGTTTTATTCTGACGTTACTCTTCGGAAAAGAATCGATCCCTATCTTTTTATTTTCAGCCTGTTCACTTTTTGTACTGGGGTATGGCTATTATTTCAAGTCGAAAGCAGATAAAAAAAGATCTGAACTTCAAGCTGAAGCAGAGCTAAACGGAAAGGAGTAACGGCAACACGGACCCTATTCGTATCATATTCGTATCAATGCACCCGCCTGCATCACCAAAATAGCGGTGTATTTTTCGCATAAAATAACCTTGACGCCGAACGCCTCAAGGCTTTTTAGTATGATCTGAAGTAGGCTAACCCCTTGATGTCCCCATCCTGTTAAAAGGAACATTCCATAGGACTAGCATTAATGTAGTACAATTTAAAAAGATAAAGAAAATAAGATTCATTGATTGGGGAATAAAACATATATAATAATTCAGAAACGAAGGTGGAAATATGGAGGATATCTCTAGTTTAGATAAATTGGAGTCCATAAAATCTTTAGAATCGACTATCAGAAAACTCGAAAATGCTTTCTCCCAGATGGCTCAAAAAGGCGCAAACACCACACTAGTAGAGAAACGTCAGAAAGCTGTTACTATTGGCTTGGCTATGCTTGAACAAGTTTGGAATCAAAAGCCTCATGATTACACCCAACACGATTTAATAGAAGCTCGGAACGTTCTTATTGGTTTAACCCCATCCGTTGAAACTAGTTATGCTAAATCAAAAGAAGGCAGTCCACAAAGAACGCTTTTAGAAAGAAGACTTAAATCGTTAGGTTTAGTTGTTCAAGCGATTGACAAGCTATTGAATAGCTATTAAGTTGAGGACAATCATGGCTGCTTAAACTCCCATAATCTCAGCGATTGTGGAACGCCCTGGGTGATCTAATACTTCCCTCTTCAAACAGGTGTTACTAAGGTTTTAAATCTTTAATAATTGATACCAACTTTTTAGCAAAAACTATCGTATTCTCCATTGACTCTACATGTACGTACCATAAGACGTGTTGTATCGAACATTCAATGATTGTGAACAGCCGTTACTTTTGCCCAAGTTAAGTTACTTTCCTAATAAATTGCTGAACTTCTCGTTGAAGCAAAGCAATTCCTCCTAGGCTCAACCATCACATTCTTAATTGGACCGCTCATACTTGTGTAATTAGTAACTAATAATAAGGAGGGGAAAAAATGAATAAACCGAGATTTCTTATAATATCTTTTATAGTATTACTTGTAGCAGTTAGTTCGTCTTTATATGCATTTGGTGAACTGAAAGATCAAAATAGTTCTATGGACAAAAGCAATTATATTATCTCAGAAGGTGACATTGTAATAAGCAAACCGGAATTTGATTTTTACAAAGTAAACATTAAACTTATGAATCAGTTGAACGCAACATTAGACAACTCTTCAGACAAAATAGCCAGTCTTCCTAGAGACCAGGAATTAATAGATGAGATGCTGAAAAAACGAATTTCGGTACAACATGCTAAAGAAATAGGTATTACCGTAACAGAAGGTGAAGTTAAAGAGGTTATAAATCGAGAAAAAAATATGCTTAATAGTGAAGAGGTTGATGCTCAAAATCAAGCTATTATTAGAGAGATTATGGACCAGAGAATTAAATTAACTGGACTTTCTGAAGAGGAATTTTGGGACAGTGATTTAGTATTTAAAGAATATGAAAAAACTCTTTATATAGACAAATTATATAACAAATTGATTGGCGAAAAGGTAATAAATGATATCCAAGGTTTTGAAGAATTTCAGATTAATTTACTCAAAGAATATAAGAATTCTCATAGTATAAACTTAGAATAAATTCAGCCCGATACTCTCACATTAACAAGGAACTTGGGGCCATGTCCAAAAAGCAATAAAAAACAAAGAACCCTTACGCGTAAGGGTTCTTTAAATATGATCTGTAGTGGACCCTCATATTCTATTGAAAGGTTTGTGCAAACAAATAATCCATTATGTATATATTCAACTTGTTACCTTCACCGTATGTAAAGTCAATAATAAATGTAGTAGTACGCTTGTCTCTATCACTTGGCAATGAATCAATAAGTCTATAGGTTTCATTATCTTTGTTAAGGAAATAGTCAACTATTTCGTTGTTATCACTACTGGGATTTCCATATGCTACTTTGACTTCCCCTTGGTTGTTTTGTTTGCTTATATTTCTAGGTGTTAAATATCTATCGCCATCAGTATCGTCGCCAATTCTAATTGCACAAACTTGATCCAATCTATATTTTATTTGTAATTTTCCGGGGTACTCATGCATTTTAACCATATCATTAACTTCTTCACCTTTTCCCAGGATCTTATCAACTTCCTCTTTCTTCATTCCAAGATAAATGGTTTTCCCTGTCTTTCTATCGAAGATTCCCAAATCTTCTTTTTTAAATTCACCAATCGTATAATGATAACCAGGCGTCTTTGGTCCGCCAAAAGATATTACTTTGAACTTGTCATTTAATAACCAAAGAACTGCAATAATTAATACTAAAATAACAAAGAAAAAAACAAAACGTTTGGCTTTCATACTTCACATCCTCTAATTAATATAAAATTAGGCTTGAGATATTATATTTCATCTATAATAAACCTTTTCCCTAAGTTTTAATAGGTACGTATTTCCATTTGGGAGAAGTCTGACCGATTAATTTTCAGGCTATTTGAAATATTAGTACAATCTCGCCTCAAAATAACGGTATCGCCTAAGTTCCGGCAATCGTTTTGTCCCCGGTTTGTCCCCATTCGCCTTTGCCAGACTGGTCACAAAAAAGCAAAGAACCCTTACGCCGTAAGGGTTCTTTAAGTATGATCTGTAGTGGGCTCGAACCACTGACCCCCACCCTGTCAAAATTGGGGATATGTTATTGATTACAACATATGTACAGATATTAACTTTATAAAATAAAATTTAGTTTTTTTAGTACGAGTTTCTTAATTAATTATGGTAAGGTAACACCTAATTTAATAATATGTGAGCATTATGTGAGCACAGAAATTTTTATTTTCATTACTGGTTTCGCTTCTTGATTATGAAAATCCACGAATAACTTTGTGGATTTTTTTGTCGCCTAGATACATCATTTAATTAAATATAATTATTCCACTTTATGGTATAATATCAATGTATCATTATATTAATACATTTCAGAAAACTTGTAGTTTTAATATTATTTTAGGAGAGAAGTTCATGAGTACGCAACCGACTAATGCTGGGATAGACTTTCAACAAAGAATCTCTGCATGGATTATGATAAATATGTTGTTTGACATTGACCTATCCAACTCATTTGATATCGCAAACAATACTTTAATAGAAAAAATTGCTTTCGAAACTAATGATGTTATTGATGATTTGGTTGTTACAACAAATACTAATCAAAAACTTTATTACCAGATGAAACGAACAGTAAATTTATCCGATAGAAACAACAGCGATTTCTTTAAAGCTATTAATCAATTTGTAAAGCAGTATATTAAGGTAGAAAATGATAATACGAATTACGTATTGGTTACTTCTTCCAATTCCTCTTCTCCCGTTACAAGTGAATTGAAGAGGATTTTGGAAAGTATCAGAATTAACCCATTGAGTTTTATTGAAAATCCTCTTAGTCAAAAAGAAAGAAATACATATGATAAATTTAAATCAATGGTTCTCGATATTTATAGGGAAAATACAAACTTAGAAATGACTGATCAAAAATTTCTTAGCTTTGCTACTAAGGTAATAATTACGGTTCTAGATATTGAAGAAGGCATGCCGTTTGAAAAAGTTGTTCTTCTTACGTTGAATAATAATGCTCCAAACACTCCTCCAAAACTATTATGGTCATATATAATAAAAAGTTGCATAAACTTCGCTTCCAACAGGATGTCTGTTTTAAAAAATGAACTAAAAGAAAATTGGAAGAGTTATATAAGTAATTCAAATTCATCCAACACAGATGAACAAATAGATGAAGAACTTATGGAGGAGTATGTTAATGTTTCTTTTGGAGATTTAGATTTTTCTGTAGGCAAAGATGTTGTGTTGGTAGAAGGAAATTATGAGTTAGGTGAAGATGCTGCAGATAAACTCTTGATTATGGAGTTATATAGGTTTGATGATGACGGAACCAAGAGAGTTGAATATCAAGGTAACCAGATAATTCTAAAAAATGGTCTAAAATTTAATGTATTACATAGAACAGCTACAATGGTCGGTATGATAAGGTATGTTGAGGAAAATGAAAGTCTACTTCCAAGATCAAAGGATGTAGTTATTTTTAATGTTAAGGATATTGAAAATGTTGAAGGGGAGCCATTTGTAAAAATACACCTTGAACATTGTAAGAAATATGTAGAGACAAATAAACAAAAATTCTACAATTGCATTCATTGTGCTAAAGGGATTTCTGAAAACTCTTTAATAGTGGAGATTGATGATTTTTATGAGCATTCAATACTTGGACTTGTTCATAAAGATTGTTTAAGACCTGTTGACAGAGTTTTAGGAGAAGCAAAAAGTGACTTATTTGATCATTTTGAATATCTTAAAAAATTCGATTACAATTTATGGATTAAAAGTCTAAAAGAATCTCAAGCATTGGTGGGTGGCCTTATTGGTGGCAATTATCCATCTGTAATAAGGATGGCATGGGATCCTTTTGGAGGAACCAATGAACAGTTCAAACATTGTATTAAGATGAATCTCTCAAATGGTGATTTTACTTATTTAAAAGAAAGAGGAAAAATAAATAGAGTAAATAAGAGTGAGGCCAAAAAAATAGTTAAAGATTTTAATCAAATGATAGAGAAACAGAAAAAACTAGATGATCCTTTAGGTTATACATCTAAGAAAATGACTTTTGGGAGCTATTCTCTCTTAATACGCACTAAGGGTGATGATGAAGATATTATTGAATGTGTATCAGCGGAAGTGGACAATTATATAGATCATTTAGGTAATCTATATAATACAAACAAAAATTATTATGCACCTTTATTAACTATTACTCAATTAGATGTAGAAGAGCATCTGGTAATTGATAATAGATTGGTTTTTATCAGTGACCCTCTTAGCTTAAATAATTTTATAAATAATTGGACAAATGCCAACATTGTGTTAAGTAATTATGAATTAAATATCATTGCTGATGACAATGAATTTGATATGTTATTAAGAGGAAATTTTAGAGATGGTATTAAGGGTGTAATCGATCCAATTGTTGATAGGAAAGGAAAAATTGTAAAAGGCATCTTGCTTGAAAGTATTTATGAAATGCAACGACGGTAAATAACAAATTAATCATAGACCATAATGACTCCTAATAGAGTTGTTTGGTCTTTTTTTTATGTAAGAATATAACCTACTTACTTTCAGAAAATATTACATGAGTGAGTAAATTTAGTTAGATATCATCTTTGGTTTGGTGAAATTAGCTATCTTCGCTTTATCACAATTTTTCTGGATTTAAGTCTAAAACAGAAAAATGTACAGAAACTTGATAATAAGACCAATAATTCCTGGCTAATTGCCAGTTAATATAGATATCCCACACGGAAGGAGTTAGGCAGATGTTAGATTTAATTTCGCTGAAAACGGAGCGTACCTTAAATGATCATGCCCATGTGTATTACTTTATCAAAAGTTATTACATCGAAGATCAAGGTTTTGCTTACGTTCCATATAACAATTTGGCGATCTATTTGTACCCGTTAGATTTCGAAACGATTATTGACTCGCTCTGCAAATCAAACTTGATCCGTAGAAGTTCTAATGCGGGTGAGCATCCCAATTCTTATTTTATTTTAACCTAGTCTAAAGGTGCTCTTACTAATAGTTTGGGCACCATCTCATAACTTATAGGGGGAAACTATTCAAATGCTATTTAATGTAGAACAATATGCCAAGAGAGCAATCAATGATTTTGCTGTTACCAAGGGGTACACACGTACCCTTAACGCTGTTATTTTGTGTGACAGTTTTTATAAACACCTTCCTTTGATACAAATTATCTTTAATGCAGCTTCGACTCAAAAAGCTGAGGTTATAAGATTAAATAAGCGGATTCTGCGCAAAGCGTTAGGAAAATGCACAGAGAAGAGTGTAGATAATCATGTTCAAGAATTGATGAAGCTAGGTTTAATTGATCATTATGAGAAAACTAAAGGAGTGAACGGTGAGTTCATCTTTTTACTTAATAAATCAATAGATAAGAATCCTTATCTTTTACTCTCAGAAGCTGAGAATTTTGTAATGACAACTTATAAACCTATCAAAGAATCAACAATAGACAGATTTGATTCCATAATTAAGAATATTTCTGAAGAGAAAGGTGATGAGTTTGTTGAGATGATAAAAAGTACATCCGATATAAATCATGTGCTCAATGAATATGTGACTGTGATTATAAATAAATGTCAACAAGAGGGCATTGTCTTTATGCCAGAGAAAAGAAAATACAAAAGTACTCCGTTGTCTAAAGGTTCTTCTACTGCGGAGAGTACAATAAAAGAAATTGCTAATTGGAAACTCGAAGATTTCACGACTTATTATATAAATAAGTATGAGGAACTGACAGGCCAACCTCATACCGCTACTAGACAAGTTGTTGAAAACGAACTGTACAAAGTCTATAAATACTGGGATAATCGACAACAAGTCAAAGAGCACATTGACACATTTTTTAATATTTACACTAAAGATAAAGGGTATGATCCAAAAGCATTTCTCATAGGAAATGATGAGAATATTTATCAAGTGTATTCATACTTAAACAAAAGTGGATCTAATAAACAACAAGACTCTGAAGATTCTAATACTATAAATGAGGTCTGCGTTACAGCCCCAAAATCTCAACTTATTAGATCACTACCCTTTTAAATATACTTTTGGGACTGCTTTTACTTTTAGAAGCAGTTTTCTTTTTTTTAGAAAATTTAATCTATAACAAAGAAAATAATTTCTAGATAATTGAAAAAAATTCCACATAAATCACAGTTTTATACAGATGTTATCTACTGAGAAATCTCTATAACAAATAAATAAACAAAATAAAACAAATGTTTTAACTTCCGCCCTCGGCGGAGATTACTCATAAAATTAAATTAGGTGGGATTAATACCCCACCCGGTATCGAATACATATTTATATATTGACTGTTTATTAGTGACTCTCATTAGCTCCGTATAAATTTTGGCTTAACTTATGTACGTACACTAAATGTAAATATCATTATTCTTTTCGCCATCTTTTTATTACTTCTGAGAAAACAACATCTTTCCAAGACGTTTGCCATTCTTTATGGAAATTTATACTTTGGGATTTTGGCTCTGGATCTGGCTTGTCGAGTTGGACAATTGTTGGCATTAATACTGCATCCCCTACCACTAAACACTCGCCTGGAGATAAGTTTGGTAATACGTCTGCAATTGCGCTAGAATTTTCGGGCATTAATTTTTTTACAAAAGTTTGATCGGTATGATTTGTTAGTCTAAGCGATACGAAGTTATTGCATTGTGCAAAAATTGTTTCTGAAACCTCGGAAGGACGTTGACTAACAACCATTATGCTTAGGCCGTATTTTCTACCCTCTTTTGCTATACGTTCAATAGATTTTTTAGATGAGTTGTACTCAGCGCCTCCTAATCTAGGAACATAATTATGTGCTTCCTCACAAACAATTAGAACTGGAACATCATTTAGTTCATTGTTGTTATGTTTTAGCTTAGAATAATGAAAACAGAAATCAAATACTAACCTCGAAACCAGACTAACGGTAATGCTGAGCACCTCGAATGGGATACCACTTAAATCGACAATAGTTACGTTAGCTTTATTTAAATAACCCAAAAACTGCTTAAGGATGTTTTCAAAATCATTTGTTTGAAACGGTGTGTTATCACTTTTCAAAGGTTCTAGAAGGAACGATAATCTTTTATCTGCAAGTTTAGTTTCTAACCTTGAGATAAATCTATTAAATTCCCCATTAAATGGTCCATTACTAGCTTTGGATTCCTTAGACTGTGATGGTTGGATGAATTCATGGATCTTATCGAAATAATGATCTAATCGATTTCTTACTAATGTTCCATCAGCTAACTTTGGGCAGTTTTCATTCTCAATTTTACTAATCACTTCCTTATTTACATTTTCAATGTAGTAATATACTTCTTTGATGCTAAAGTAAACAGGAGTATCGTATGTAATCTCAGATACAGTCGAATTATACTTTTGTTTATTCAAGATCACAGCTTGTTTGAATTGTGAGACCTGGTTATGGGAGTTACTTTCATTACTCTCAATAAATATAGACTCTAACTCTTCGGAGTTCATCAACCAGTAGGGTAACTTAAGTTCATCTATAGTTAGATTATTTAAATTGAAGTTTTGTTGTGAATCTAATGAAAAGGCTGAAGCGTATTCAGAATGTATATCAAAGATAATTATATGAGAATTCTTCTGTTCTTGGATATTTGTATTAGTACTCCGGCTTATCCCTACTGCATCTTGAAGTATTTTTGCAACTGTACATGATTTTCCTGCTCCTGTAGATCCCACAACTGCAATATGTTTACCAAAAAACTTATCTCCGTTTATTTTCAATTCAATATTTTTATTTTGAGAAAGAACGCCAAATGGAAAGTGAAATTCGTCATCAGATTTAAAGATTCTATCCAATGTTCCAGTATCAACTATATATACAGGCTCTGTGGGTACAGGCAACGAAAGGCTTCCCCGCTGAAACTTGCCATCAATTAAGCAACCAATAGGTTGGCTTTCAATGATGAATTTCAACCCAGCTGTAATCTCATAATTAACAGCTTTTAGATTTTGAATAATTGATATTACAAAATTGCGATTACCATCAGATATTTACAAATACTTCCCAATCTGCAGATGTTCTTTATTTTCTTCTAGTGTTGATAGACTCTCTACAGAAATAATGATTGAATTAGGAGCACTTGAAAGTACTTTACCGATGACATTACTCATAAGTATCACTCATCCCTAGAACGAATTTTATTTGATTAATGTTATTAAGTCCTATTTTCTCTATGTTTATATCTCTTTGGTCAAGATCAATCAAATCTTTATCCCCAAACAAAAAGAAGTCTTGGCATTTATTTTCATTTAATAAGTCTTCATTACTGTTATAACGTAAAAGTCGTATTGAAAATTCTATTTGGACTGACTTTCCAATTTTACTTCGAATAGGTTCAATAAAAAGTTTGTTTTTATCAAAGTATTGATCAGTAATAAACCCATCGTTAAATTTGATACCTTTTTTATAGAGCCTGATACGTATATCATTGTATGAATCTACTGAACAATCTAACAGGAATAATGGAGTTTTATCATGAAGATCTTTAAAATGATATTTCTCTATATATTCAGAAATAAAAGTAACGATACATTCTTGAAAATCTTCTAACTCACATTCATTTATGTAAAAATACCTTAACCTTGAATTTTTACTTAAATTCGTATGTAGTTGTTTTCTTCTTTGTTTAACAATTTGTTCAAACGATTTAAGAGCCCTAGTCCATCTGGTAACTGCTGTCTTTTTTATTTTGGATAAATGTTGTAGTAATATTTTCTTAGTAATTTTTCTATCTGATTCGTTATGTTTAATACTTAATTCAGATATGACTTGAATAGCATTTGGATATATTAGAGTCTCAATGTCGTCTGGTGCGATCCCGTTTTGCTCAAACGATGTGTAGACACTATCAATTAATTCATCCAAAGTAGGACCAAATTCAAAAACGAACTTGGTTAGAAATAAATCTATATCTACTTTACCCTTCAATTTCTGAGTATACTTTTGTAGTTTTTGATTATTAGAATCCAAGATTGTTACTATCTCTTCTTTAGTTATGGTTCTATGGCTGCCTGTTAATTCAGAAGGGAAGTGAGTAAATAGTCTATATTCAATATTAGATGCATTGTTATCGAAGTGATGTTCGATCATTTGTAATATTGGTTTATAAATAGTGCTTAAATTAAATTGTTCTTGTCCCTCATGATACTTACATTGAATAGCTTTTAAATCGTCCTGATCGGATACCTCTATATCTTCTATGATACCTTCAACAGTGATTTCAGCATCTTCATTTGCTTGTAAGATTTCAAGCAAGGTCTTATTAAATTGATAGAGAAAACCAGAAATTGTATAGTCCGCTGATCGACTCACGACACCCTCCTTTGACACCTCTCAACATTTTACCATATTTTTCAACATAAGTGACAGAGTTATCATCAATAAAATATGATTGGAACCACAACTATATCAATATCCAAAACGATAGGGAGGATGAAGAGGTTTTAGTACAAAGTGACTTAGTTGACAACCGATCTTTATTGTCCTAACGTGTTCTTAGAAGCGAAACCTCTCAAGCATATTCATAAGTTGCGGAGGGGACAACAATGTCAATTAGAAAAGATAAAAAGACAAACACATGGTTTTATGTTTTAGAAATGGGTAAAGACGATAACGGAAAGAGGAAACAACAGTTTAGACGAGGCTTCAAAACCAAAAAAGAGGCTGAGGAGGCATACAATAAGGTCAAGTACGAGATGAAATCAGGTACTTATCTAGACGCTTCTAAGATGCTGTACAAGGACTTTTTAGACGATTGGTTAAGTACTAAGCAACACTCGTTGGAAGCCCACACAATCGAAATATATAAGGGATACATTAAGAATTATTTAATACCCGAATTGGGTAATATCCCTTTGGCTAAGCTGTCTGCAATACACATCGAGCGGTTTATTTCGGTTTTGAAGAGTAAAGGTCTGGCACACTCAACAATAGAGCGCATTTACTCTGTGTTGAATACCTCCCTTAACAATGCTTATAAGAAAGAAATGGTAATAAAAAATGTAGCATCCTTAATTGATAAACCAAAAGTACCAAAGAATGAACTAATTGTCTGGGATGTGGATCAAGCCCAAGCATTCTTAAAAACAGTTCAGCAAAGTGATTCGAGGTTTTATGTCGCATTTCATTTAGCTATTATGACTGGAATGAGACAAGGTGAGATTCTCGGACTGCGTTGGTCTGATATTGATTTTGATAATCAAAATTTGGTGGTTTGTCAAACGCTTAGTCATAACGGTAAATCGTTTAAGCAAGGCGGAAAAACAAAGAGTAGTACTCGGTCAATTGCAATTGACGAGAAGACAACTTTAGTTTTGAAGAAGCATCGAACACGGATTTTATCAGAGAAACTTAATGTAGGAGAACACTATAAAGATCTGAATTTGGTTGTCTGTACTAGCAAAGGGACTCCTGTTACACCAAGAAATCTTTCTAGAACATGGTATACGTTCTTAAAGAAAGCCGATCTACCTCAGATTAGATTCCACGATTTACGTCATACTCATGCATCTTTATTACTAAAGATCGGACAGCATCCAAAAGTTGTTCAAGAGAGACTGGGACACTCAACAATTAAAATGACATTAGATACGTACTCCCATCTCCTGCCGAACATGCAGGAAGACGCTGCAAAAGAACTTGGGAAGCTGATTCTATAGGGTATGTGATCAAAATGTGAGCATTTGACTTAAATGAGTTATCCCGCTCCGAATAAGTGAACTTATAAACAGCAAAAAAGCCCTTAATAATCAAGGACTTTTTCGGTATGATCTGTAGTGGGCTCGAACCACTGACCCCCACCCTGTCAAGATGGTGCTCTCCCAGCTGAGCTAACAGATCAGATATATAGTGAAGACAAAATTTATCTTATCAGGGCGGGGAGCGGATGTCAAACCTTTTTTACCGCTATCTTGGATAAAATCACCCCCGTGAAGCAAAATAAAGAAATCTTGAGGATGGCCGCATCCAGCTGTGTTGGATGACAACATGTTCTGTAATGGAGGAAAATGTATCAATGTTTAAAAAACGAACTGTGCTCGCCCTCGTTATTGCCTTGTCCGCAGTTTCGTCTCCGCTGCAGGCTAAAGCCGCTCCCTACCCCGCTACTCAGATGAAAGACCGCAGCTATTATGAGGAGCGGGGCGACATTGTCTGGGAGGTGCCGACCGAAGAGAAATATATGGCCCTGACTTTTGACGATGGCCCCGACCCCCAGCAAACTTTAAAAATCATGGAAGTTCTGAAGCAATACGAAGCTAAAGCGACCTTCTTCCTGGTCGGCGACCGGGTGGAGCGATACCCCGAAGTTGTCCGTCAGGAGTTGCAGGAAGGGCACGAAATCGCCAATCATTCTTTCCGCCACCCCTCCTTTCAGGGCCTGCCCGGTAATGTTATGGAAGATGAACTCATCAAGACCCAAGACGCCATCTATAAGGCAACGGGGCAAAAGCCGGTGCTCTTCCGGCCACCTGGAGGCTACTATAATGAAAAGATCATTCATCTTTCCAAGGAACATCATTTACAGATGGTGCTATGGTCTTGGCATCAGGATACGAATGATTGGAGATCCCCCGGTGTCGCGCGGATCGCGAACAAGGTGCTGAACAATGCTAGGAACGGCGATATTATTTTGATGCATGATTTTGTCTATAACAGCAATCAAACCACAGAAGCATTAAAAATCATTCTCCCCGAGCTAAAAAAACGCGGATACTCATTCGTTACAATCTCGGAATTGCTTTCACACAAGGTTGCGCCGAAGAACCATATCAAGGTCAGCCATTAATGCCTTAACAGGCTCACATGAAATTCATTGATGGAGAAGGCACCCCCTTCTCCATTTCCATGCCAACCGTTCATAAGGAGAACATGACGGAGAATATGGTTAATGTATAGGTGACAAAGGAGGGATAGCATGGAAGATCAATCTTCTGCCGAAAATCGCTTTGTTCAGCAACACTTGGCGAATGAGCGGACTTTCCTCGCTTGGATCCGTACGAGCATCTCCATCATCGGTATAGGTTTTCTGGCCGCCGGGCTTGTTTTTAACTCTACCTATAGCGGAATCGCCAGGCTGTTCTCCATTATAACGGGCATGGGTTCCCTTATATTCGGAACGTCGATCATTATTGCAGCGACCCTGGAGTACCGGCTCAAACGGGGACAAATCAACCGGAATATCTTCCGGTCTTCTTATATTATCGTAAGCCTCATGCTTATTTTGATGCTGATCATATTTGGCCTGCTCTTTTTCCTGATGTATTTTCTACTGTTTGCGTAAACGAAGCTCCATTGATTCAAGGCTCACTCTGGGGGTTATCGGTTTACATAGAAGTGGAAGGCTGCGCACACCCTAAGATGAGGATTTTTCGGAAAGGAAGAGGATGCTATGAGTAAGGAAAAAGATAAGTTTGAAGGTCTGGACCGCGGTCCAGGCGTAAACCCGATCCCCGTCCCGGACAATTCCGTGTCCTCCACAGATATGCTGGCGGAGGTAGTCGACGTCTTACTGAATAATCCGAAGGAAAATCAACAAGACAAGAATCAACGACAGGAACAAGCGGATGTATCAAACCGGACTGCGGATAAATGAAAAATAGAGCCCGGCGCAAATCCTGCGCCGGGCTTCTATCATATTGATTCAATGTGCGGTCCAACCGCCGTCAGCCGTAAGCACGGCTCCGTTTATGAAGCTGGCCTCATTGGATGCCAGGAACAGTGCGGCATAGGCGATTTCTTCCGCTTCGCCCATAGGAGCGTTTCCGGCCCGCCCGATAGCCTCCATGCCAAGCTGATTCGGCGCGGTAATCGTTCCGCTGATGGCCGTGTTCACGCCGCCCGGAGCTATGGCATTCGCGCGAATTCCTTTCGTACCGTATACGGCAGCCGTATTTTTCGTAAGACCGATCAAACCGTGTTTAGAAGCCACATAAGCTGCACCGCCTCTTGCTCCAAACAGTCCGCCGACGGAGGCATTGTTGACGATGACACCCTTCCCTTTGTCCAACATAATCCGGATTGCTGCGCGCGAAGCGTACATCGGCCCATTGAGATTGACTCCAAGGACTCGTTCCCAGTGTTCGTTCGTGATTTCTCCGACCGGGATAAAGTTGTCCATGATTCCCGCATTGTTGACCAAAATATCTATAGTGCCATAAGCATCCACAGTCCGGTCTATCAATTGCTGCACATCGGATTCCTTGGCCATATTGGCCATGACCCCTAATACCTCGCCTCCAGCCTCCTTTATGGAAGCCGTAACTTCATTAATTCGTTCCTCATTGACATCCGACGCTACCACCATGGCTCCCTCTTTGGCAAACAATTCCGCAATTGCTCTTCCCATACCGGAACCCGCACCGGTCACGATCGCCACTTTGTTGGACAGTCTCATCTAGGCTTACCTCCCGTTTGGTGTTTTTGATCATATGTTAAATATAGCCAACTACCGTAAAACAATCCAAAATTTAAACTTTCAATTCAATGTTAAATCAAATTAAAATACTAAAATTTTTATAATTGTGATTTAAATCACATATCATGTGAAAATAATCACTTATACTTAAGACATCAAAGATGATCATCCAAAAAACAAACAAATACAAATCACAAGGAGTGGTAATTATGTTTAACAATTTCCTCAGAACTAACAAATACGCAATGTGGTTTTTAACCGTACTTCGGATATACCTTGGATACCAATGGATCACAGCCGGTTGGCACAAAATCACAGGCGGATTCGACGCCGCGGGCTTCCTGAATGGAGCGATCGCTAACAGTACCGGAGAACACGCAGCCGTTCAAGGATGGTGGGCCACATTCCTGCAACATGTAGCACTTCCTAACGTAGACATCTTCAACGTTATGGTTCCTTACGGTGAATTCTTGGTAGGCCTGGGCCTGTTGCTCGGAACATTCACTACTTTCGCAGCCTTGATGGGACTGGTCATGAACGCAGCCTTCCTATTCTCGGGTACAGTAAGCACCAACGCAC
Source organism: Paenibacillus sp. FSL R5-0407 (assembly GCF_038009185.1). Classification (NCBI taxonomy): domain Bacteria; kingdom Bacillati; phylum Bacillota; class Bacilli; order Caryophanales; family Paenibacillaceae; genus Paenibacillus; species Paenibacillus sp. FSL R5-0407. The sequence continues at coordinate 1,735,237 of NZ_JBBPAX010000001.1, forward strand.
AAATGCTCTTGCTTGAAGTACTTATCGTCGTAGCTGCCGCCAACGCCGGAAAAATCGGTCTTGACCGTTATGTTCTCCCTTACCTCCGTGGGTTATTCCACAAAAAAGAAACTGCTAATCCCGTAATCCCGGCACCAAAACAAGGGATGAAAGTAAAACATACGGCATAACGCCTCAGTCCACATAAACAATACAAAAAGCCAGGGATCCTAGTCCCTGGCTTTTTTATTGCCTATTTTAGTCGAAGGCAGATTCCCTTCACTTCATACTGTCAGAGCTGCTTCGCCATCCCTTATAGCATAGAGCTGCGATACAACCTCCCGCCAGAAAGCCGCCGACAATGTCGCTGGTGTAATGCACGCCTAAATACAACCTGCTTAGTCCAATCAACAGGATAATCACAAACACCGCTACTCCGCAGACTCGAATCCATCTTCTACCGGATCGCAGCAGAATCAGGCCGATCAATCCGTAAAAAGCGATCGAAACCATAGCGTTTCCGCTCGGAAAGCTGAACCCGTCCGGTTCCACCAGGCTATCCCATAGCTGGGGTCTCTCCCGATGATACAGTACTTTTAAACCTTTATTGACGAGCCAGCCGGCTGCGAGGCTGACCGTCAGCCAGATGGCTGTCCGCCACCGCCGGAGGAGCAGCGTAATGATCAGCACAAAGGCAAGAACAACTATATAACCCGTTGTAGAACCCAGTTCCGACATCGCTTTTATTGCCGGATTTAAACTCTCCGTCCTGAGACCAAAGAAAAAATCACCGATCCCCCGGTCGATCGAATGTAAACCTTCTATATGTATACCGAGTCCAAGCAAAATAAAACAGATAGCCATTAATCCGGCCGCAAGCCAAATTTTCACCTAGTACTTCCTCCCTCATGTTAACGCCTAGCTTATTGCACATAACTTTCTCTAATTCAGGTCATCAAAAATCGTGCGCTCCGCTTTAACCGGAAAATGAACTCCCCGCTCCCACGCCAACTCAAATGCTTCAACCTGTTGGCTTGGCGGAACGTCCGGCCCAAGTTTACCAAATACCCGCTCAATGCTGAGAATTTGCGATTCATGAGCCGCCAGCGCCCAGCGCTTGACATCCCAGTTTCCGTTCTCCGCAATTTTGATGACGCTCGAGGAATTCGTTGCGAATGAGCTCAATTGGTTATAGTACAATTTTTGTACCGAGGGAGCCTGCACTCCGAATACGACATCATTCACGGCATGATGAATCACGATATGATCCGCGTGGCCGGAAATGCCGTCCTCCGGGAAAGTAACGACCACATCCGCCTCGTGGCGCCGCAAAAAGTCGGCGATCAGCTCCCGCAACGCGGCCGGATCCGCTTCCTTCAGCTTCCCGTCCCCCATCCCCGCCTGCTCCAACGTAGTTATGCCCAGAATTTCAACCGCCTTATCCAGCTCGATATCCCGCTTTGCCGCCAATTCTTCACGCGTCATTTCGCCTAAACGTCCGGTCTTTCCGGCATCTCCCCGGGTCGCCGTAAACAAGACCGGAAGGTCGCCTCCATCGGCGATTTCCCGGATCAGATAAGAACAGCCGAATGTCTCGTCATCGGGATGCGCATAAATGAAGGCCACGGTTCTGTTTTTTTTCATCTTTAATTTCCTCCTTTAATCTTCTGTGCAATATTTACTATACTTACTATACTTTAATATTGACTAAGTTGATAAAATTCACTACAATTCAGTAGAATCTAATATAGACGGGTGATCTAACATGAGTCAACATGCATATCGCATTTTGTTATTTTATAAATTCACGCCGATCGCTTCCCCGGAAACTTTCACGGCGGAGCATCTGCAGTATTGCAAGGATTTAGGCCTGAAAGGCCGAATTCTCATCGCTTCCGAAGGAATTAACGGCACCGTCTCCGGTACGATCGAGCAAACGGAGCGTTATATGGCCGATCTTCGCGCCATGCCGGAGTTTAAAGATATCGTGTTCAAGATTGATGAATCCGAAGGCCATGCGTTCAAGAAAATGTTCGTCCGCCATAAGCAGGAGCTGGTTACCTTCCGGTACGAGCACGAATTGGATCCGAATACGCTGAGCGGCAAACGCTTGTCTCCGACTCAGTTCTACGAGCAGCTTCAAGATGAAGATGTGATCGTGATCGACGGAAGAAATGATTACGAATTCGACATCGGCCATTTCCGCGGAGCGATCCGTCCCGAAGTGGAGTCTTTCCGGGAATTCCCTCAGTGGATCCGCGAAAACTTGAGCGAGCATAAAGACAAGAAGATTTTGACTTACTGCACGGGCGGCATCCGCTGCGAAAAACTGACCGGCTTCTTGCTCAAAGAAGGATTTGAGGACGTTGCCCAGCTGGAAGGTGGAATTGTTACCTACGGGAAGGATCCCGAGGTTCAAGGTCGGTTGTTTGACGGTAAATGCTACGTGTTCGACGAACGTATTTCCGTTCCCATCAACCAAACGGATGAAGATATCGTTATTGCCAGCTGCCATCACTGCGGGGTTACACATGATCGTTATATCAACTGTCCAGTATGTAACCTCCAATATGTATGCTGTGAAGATTGCGAAGATGAGCATCAGGGCTTCTGCTCCGACGCGTGCATGGAAGCCGTGCAGGCTGTTAAGCACGGCTGATCTTGCGCCCCGAGAGGAGTGTATGTCTTGAATCAACCAAAGGATTTGTCTACCCGCGACCGGATATTGCAAATGATGAAAACCTCCGGTCCCCTCAGCACCAAAGAAATCACAGGACAGCTCGGCATTACGGAAATGGCGGTCCGCCGCCATCTGGGAACGATGGAGCGCGACGGTCTGATCGAGTCGAAGATGGTGCGTCAGACACTTGGCCGACCTACCGCCGTATACGGGCTGACCGAACTGGCTGAAGGGTTGTTTCCTAAAAAGTATCATACCCTGACACTGGATCTGCTTGATGAATTGGAACAGGAGTACGGCGAAGAAACTGTAAATCGCCTGTTTGACCGTCGTAAAGATAAGCTTAACCGGCAGTACGAAGCCGATATGCAGGGTAAAGACCTCTTGGAGAAAGTCCGAAGGCTGGCGGAGATCCAAAACGAAAACGGGTATATGACAGAATGCGAAACCCAGGAAAACGGCCATTTCGTTCTCATGGAGCACAACTGTCCCATTTCCCAGATTGCAAACCGTTATAACCACGCTTGCGAATGCGAGCTCAAGCTGTTCGAATCGCTATTGGATGCCAAAGTAGAGCGCACGGAATGCCTGGCACAGGAAGGTCGTAAATGCGTCTATGTAATTAAGCCGTCATAAAATGAAATCCCTACAAAAAACAACCTCCGATCATCCGCAACAGCGGCTTCGGAGGTTGTTTTGTATATCTGTATTTTCGTTTATATATTATGAAATGCCTTTAACTCTTCCTCGATCGATTGCCTGATCAGCGCAATGCATTCTTCGGTTGTCTTGGCGAATACCTTATTCCCGTTGACCATTGCGTAAGGTCTAAGTTTACACAAGCCGCATAAATTCATACAGTCCGACCGCAGCACGGCGATCTCCGGATATTCTTCCTCCAGATCCTCCAGCTCCAACGCGCTCATCAGATTGCTGTCGCACACTTCCACGACAACGATGCCCATACTCAATTTTCATTCACCTCAAACTGAAATTATCTATATCCGATGACTCATTATGATAAAACAAGCTCCGTTTGTCAATGCATGACATGATTTAACATACTTAATATACATTTATGTTGACTAAGCCGTAATGGATAATTATAATAGGGAGTGTTCAAAATAACTTTTACATATCTATGGAGAGGATGATAAACAATGGCACATCAATTACCAGCACTTCCTTATGCAAACAACGCACTTGAACCGCATATCGACGAACAAACTATGATGATTCACCATGACCGTCACCATAATACTTACGTAACGAACCTGAATGCGGCGCTTGAATCCGCACCTGAGCTTCAATCGAAATCCGTAGAGGAACTGATCGCCGATCTGGACAGCGTACCAGAAAGCATCCGTACAGCAGTCCGCAACAACGGCGGCGGCCATGCAAACCACTCCCTGTTCTGGGAAACGATCGGACCAAACGGCGGCGGCCAACCGTCCGGTAAGCTTGCTGACGCCATCAACAGCGAACTCGGCGGCTTTGACAAATTCAAAGAAGATTTCTCGAAAGCAGCTACGACTCGTTTCGGTAGCGGCTGGGCATTCCTTGCGGTAGACGCTGCAGGCAAATTGTCCGTATACAGCTTGCCGAACCAAGACTCCCCGATCATGGAAGGCAAAACGCCAATCCTTGGCCTCGACGTTTGGGAGCATGCTTACTATTTGAAATATCAAAACAAACGTCCAGATTACATCGCTGCCTTCTTCAACGTAGTCAACTGGTCTGAAGTTGAGAAACGTTATGAAGCTGCTTTGAACAAATAATATTGACGTAAACAAGAAGACGGTTGGTCCGGGTATTATGCCCGTGTCCAACCGCCTTTTATATTTCCGCCCCTTTCAATGAACCGGCCCTTGTACGGAATTGCCGAGAACTAAGGTTGGCCGCACATACTGATGGATCGCATCCCGGGATGTCCCGGACAGCGACAATAGCAAGTTTGCCGCGGCATCGCACATTTCCTCTTTTTCTACCCGCATTGTGGTCATTTTGAGGCCGCCCTCTTCCTCATATTTGAGATCATCGAAACCGACAATGGATATGTCGGCAGGGACATGAAGTCCTCTCTTCCTCATCTGTCTCGCGAGTAAATACGCAATCCGGTCGTTGCCGCAGAAGAATGCGCCCGGTTTCTTTTCCAGCCCGTCCAGAAACATCCCGATCTCCTGCTCCGTGTAATCAAAACCCGGTGAAGATGTCAAAATAAAACGTTCACTGATGATAAGCCCATTATCTTGCATCGCCTTCCAGTATCCGAACCAACGCTCCTCATGGCTGGTCGTCAAATTGGTCGGCCCGATAAATCCGATCTCCCTGTGGCCGGCCTGAATCAGGACCGATACCGCCTCATAAGCCCCCTCGATATTCGCCGAGGCAACTACCGGACAAGGAAGATCCCGATGGTAAGAATCAAGCATAACCAATGGGGTGTCCAGTTCCCAAACGGTCCTGGCGTATCCCCTGTCCACGATTCCAAATAAAATAATACCGTGATAGGAAATTTCAGCGCAATGCCGTGGCAGCTCAAGCCGGGACTCCATATCCCGGTCGACGGGCGCAATCACCGCGTTCAGTCCTTTTTTACGGATGCTTCGTTCCAAGCCCCAGATCATATCATGGTAAAACTGAAAATGATCGTTATCCTGGTAACTCATAATTCGCTCGGGAACCAGCACCAGAATATTCCCGCTCTCGGGTGGCTTATCCGAATATGAACCATAACCCATCTCCCGGGCCGTTTGCAGCACCCGGTTACGCATCTCCTCGCTGACGCCTTTCTTGTTCAACAGGGCCAGCGATACTGCATTTTTCGATATTTCCAGGTGATTGGCGATATCTTGCATGGATACTTTCTTTTTACGGCCCATGTTCTTTTCAATCCTTCCGAAACATGATAAACTATGCTCAATATTACTTTACAAATTTAAGTTTTGTCAAGTTTGTCAAGTAACGAAACTAAACTAGTACCGTACATCTGGAGGTAATAACTTTTGAGTTACGCAGTTGGCATTGACATCGGAGGTACGAAAACCGCCATCGGTCTCGTCGACCAAAGCGGGCAGGTCCTTGCAAAGAACACGCTGCCCACAGATCAATCCGTTGCTCCATCCGAAATGGTGGACCGGATCGCGGCGGCCGTCAAACAGCTCGCTCAGGCGGCCGGAATCAAGGAATCGGATATTCTCGGCATCGGCATCGGGGCCCCCGGGCCGCTGAACACCAAACTTGGCCAGATCACGGAACCGCCGAATATGCGGGGATGGTGGGGCTTCCCCATCGTTGAGTCCTTCAAACGGCATTTTGAACTGCCGATATCGTTTCAGAATGACGCCACGGCCGCAGCTTTGGCAGAGAAGTGGATCGGCGCCGCTAAGAATGCCGAAAATTTCGTCTACATCACGATCAGCACGGGCATCGGCGCAGGTATTTATAGCCATGGCAAGCTGATTACCGGTGCAACCGGAAATGCCGGAGACGTCGGTCATTTGGTGGTCGATCCTACAGTCGGTACTTGCGTTTGCGGACAGCAAGGCTGTTGGGAATTCGTAGCCTCGGGCACGGCCATCGCCAGACAAGCCAGCGAGCTATTGGGACGCACCGTCACCTCGAAAGAAGTGTTCGATTTGGCCTTGAACGATAAAGATCCCGACATGGAACGGCTGGTCAATCAGGTGTTCCGCAATATCGGCATCGGCTGTGTCACACTGATCAACACGCTGGACCCCGAGTTGCTTGTGATCGGCGGTGGCGTGTCGCAAATCGGAAGCCCGTTGTTTGACACTGTAAAGGATTATGTCTCACACCATGCCCTGAATCCTTCGGGTCGCAATACACCGGTCATTCCGGCAGCTTTACAGCAGGAGGCCGGCCTGATCGGCGCGGCGGCTCTTGTTCATTTGAATTATTAATACGAGGAGGAACTTTATCCATGAATCAACCTATTTTTTTGGAACCCGTATTTCAAGAACGAATCTGGGGCGGTACCAAGCTGCAGCAATTGTTCGGCTACGAAATTCCTAATGACCGCACGGGCGAGTGCTGGGCGATATCCGCTCATCCTAACGGCCAAAGCGTTGTTAAGAGCGGCCCATATCAAGGCCTGAAACTCGGCGAGCTGTGGAATTCCCACAAAGAGCTGTTCCGTTCGGATTCCGCCGTATTCCCCTTGCTCACCAAAATTTTGGATGCCTCTGACGATCTTTCGGTCCAAGTCCATCCGGATGACGAATATGCGGGCAAACACGAGAACGGCGAGCTGGGCAAAACCGAGTGCTGGTATATCGTCGATGCCGAGCCGGGAGCCGTCATCATTTACGGACATGAAGCCAAGTCGAAGGAACAGCTCGTACAAATGATCGAGGACGGCGAATGGAACGATTTGCTGACCCAGGTCCCTGTAAAAGCCGGAGATTTCTTCTACGTGCCGAGCGGTACCATTCATGCGTTAGGCAAAGGAATCGTGGTCCTGGAAACCCAACAAAGCTCGGACACGACTTACCGGGTATACGATTATGACCGCCGGGATAAAGACGGCAACCTGCGCGACCTCCATTTGGAGAAAGCCATTGACGTTACATCCATTCCTCAGGCGTACGAGCCGGTCCAATACAGCAGTAAGGAATCCGACGGACTGTCCGTGACTACCTTTGTATCCAATTCCTTCTTCACCGTGGAAAAATGGAACGTAACCGGAACCGCAAATGTACCGGCTAATGAGAAATATACGATTTGCAGCGTAATTGAAGGCCAAGGCAAGCTCTCCGTCGAGGATCAGGAATATTCGCTGGCTAAGGGCGACCATTTCATCCTGCCGGTCGATTTCGGACCTTTCCAAATCGAGGGCGAACTCATGCTGATTATTTCTCGCGAAGGCGAGTAAAAACGAAACTTCCTTCTCATATAAAAAAGACGCCCAAGCTGTCTACGGAGACAGCCGGGCGTCTTTTTTGAGTTGACTTAATTCAGCAGTTTAACGTCGCAAATAACGTTCCTCAATGATATCAAAATGATGAATGGAATGACCGGCGATAATATAGGCCAGTGCCCGTGCCGATCCCGGATGGTCGCTAAACGTGCCGATACGTGCCCAAGCTTCGTCATCGAGCTGCCGAATCAGAGATAGAGTCGCGATCCTTACGGCAGCAAAATCCTGCAGCAAAGCGTTTACCGTCTGGCGGTCCGCATGCGCATGGCTCACAAACAGATTTTCCTCAAACCCTGGCAGCGGCGTCGTATCGCCCCGGGCAATCCGAAGAAGGCGGTAGCTCATAATGCGTTCCGTATCCGAAATATGCCCCAGCACTTCTTTAAGACTCCATTTCCCTTCCGCATACCGGTAGGATCCTTGTTCCTCCGTAATTTGCCCCAGCCGCTGAATCACTTCGTCAACCTGTTTTTCCAGAAGGGAAGGCAGATTATCTTCCGGTACCTTTTGAATATAAGGTTCGAAATGTACTGCATATTCCCCCGCTTGCGGTTTTTCCAACATCGTTCATCTCTCCCTTTGTTTATGTAGTCAATCTTCCCAAACTTCATCCATCAACTTTCCGATTTGCCTTGTTCGGTCTTCGGTCTGCTTCAGATCCGGTATCCACTTCTCTCCGTTCCAAACCACGATATCCCCGGCCTTTGCTTTTTCATCCATCTGCTGCCGCGGAACATCCTTCGTCTGTCCATCGATCTCGAGAATGCAGAAATCCCCTTCGAAGCCCTCCACAATCGCCTGCATAGGCGGTTCACCTCTCTGTCGTGATCTCGTAGTTTTGTCCATCCGATGCAATTTCGATCGTCCCCTGCAAGTCATTCCGATAAACCTGGACTCCGTTTTTGTTCAAACGATTCAGAATTTCCTGTTTGGGGTGACCATAAGAATTGTCTCCAACCTGAATTACGGCAAACTTCGGAGATACCTGCTGCAAAAAAGAAAGCGACGTGGACGACTTCGATCCGTGATGCCCTACAAGCAGTACATCAGCCCGTAAGTCCTTGCCTGAAGTCATCATGGCCTTCTCGCTCTCGCGTTCGGCATCACCCGTCAGCAAGAAGGACGTTCCGCCATAAGACACTTTGAGTACAGCGCTCATGTTGTTGCTGTCATCGCTAGCTTCTACCGGAGCAAGCATCTCTACCTTTACCTCGTCATCCCAGTCTAGGCTGAGGCCGCTTCGGGCGCTCTTGACCTTAAGACCTTTACTCCGAATCGATTGGAGCAATGACTCGAAGGTCTTCGTGTTGCTCTGGATTTTCGGCATGTAAATGGCGCCAATCTCATGATGATCAATCACGGCATCCAACCCGCCGATATGATCCGCGTCAGGATGCGTGCCCACCATGATATCGATCTGATCAACGCCAAACTGCCTTAAGTAATCCAGCATTTGCTGCTCCATGTTGTTATTGCCTGCATCCACCAGCATCGTCCGTCCCGAAGGGCTGATCAGCAGTTGTGATGCGCCCTGGCCGACATCCAGAAAAATGACGCGAAGCTTGTTCCCGGACGATGAGGACACAGGAGACGAACCATTGCCCCCTTGAACTGAAAAATCCCCCAGATTTAAAGCACATCCGGATAACAAAGACCAAATAACAACCGTGCAAATTCCCGTTAAAATACGTGTCCGCCAAAAACTTTTACGTCTAATCATAGATGATTTAATTCCTCTTCCTCTTCCTAAAATCCCTTTTTTATACTATAGCACAGGCAAGCCGCTGCGTTACAGTCATAGATGGCAAATAAAAAGACAGCCCGCCTTCATATTGGAAGGCAAGCTGCCGTAACTTGAAATCTATTTGACCGTTACTCTAACCGTAACCGTCTTCCCGTCATACACGCCTTTAATTGTAGCGCTGCCTTTGGCAACCGCTTCGATTTTACCTGCCGTAACTTTGGCCACGGAAGGCTTCGAGCTTGTCCAAGAAGCACTACCTGTTACGGTAGACTTCTTGCCGTTGTCATACTCCGCCGTCACAACTACCGTTTTTGCGGAGCCTGGCGCCAGTTTCAAACTCTTCTCATCCACGGTAAGCTTCATCAGCTTCGGTACTACGCTGACCTTCACGCTTACGTCATACCCCTGGTAAGAGCCTTTAAGCGTCGCGGTACCTTCCGCCACAGCTTTAACGGAAGTCGAAGAGATTGTCGCTACCTCCGGATCGGAAGATTCCCATCCTACTTTGCTTGACAGATTCACGGTTTTTCCGTCTTTATAGAATCCGGTTACTTTAATTGCCTTGGTCTTCTTAACATTCAAAGTGATATTGACCGGATCAACGACGACCTTGACGATCTTTTGTTCGATCGTAACCGGAATGCTGATCGTCTTGTTCGAGTACGTTCCTTTCAGGGAAGCCGTACCTTTGGTCAGTCCTTTAATCACTTTTCCGGTAGTCGTCGTTTTGATGACGGCATTGGAACCCGAGACACTCCATTCGATAGAATCGGATATGCTTGCCTCTTCTCCGTCTTCCCAAACAGCGTTCACTTCAGGAAGCTTCGTTTCTTCTCCGATAACGATGCTAAGCTTCTCGTCTTCCGTGATCAGCGCCAGCACCTTTTCCTTTACGGTAAGCGTTACTGTAATTTCCGTACTGCGGATTTGCGCCGGCGAGGTTACTCCCGTCTCCGGCAGCTTCGCGGTCAAGGTTACCGTGCCTTTATCTTCCGCAACGATCTTGCCGTCTTTGATTTTGGCAACTTCTTCATTGCTTGACGTCCATTTTACTTCCTTGCTGAAATCCACTTCTTCTTCATCCAGCTTCGTTGCCGTTACTTTCGGCAAACTGATCGATTCGCCCTTAAAGAGATCCAGTTCCTTCTTCTCAATAGCCAACTTGGTGATCGTCGGGTTCACGGTAACTTTGAAGGACTTGCTGATCCCTTTATAACTTACCTTAACCGTAGTTGTTCCAGCCGTCTTGGCGGAAATGTCCCCGCCGGAGACTGTAGCCACAAGCGGATTGGAGGAAGTCCAGGTCGCATCCGAACTCACGATAACCGATTCGTTCACGCCGCTTCTAACTTCAGCGTCGACTTCCAGCGTCTCGCCGATGAACATCGACTGATCGCCGGAAGGATCAAGCAGAATAGCTTCAAAAGGTGTACGAACATACACGTCGGTTTGAGCTTTTACGCCGAGATAATCGACGGTGATCGTTGTTTTACCAACGGTCAGTGCCTTGATTTTACCCTTCTCGACCGTAGCAACCGCCGTATCGGATGAAGTCCAATTCGCTTTATCGCTCACGTCCGACTTGGAGGTGCTGTCGCTAGCCAACGTGGATTCCGCCTTCAACGTAGCTTCGCTGTCGCCAACGACCAGCTCGATATCCTCGGCAGGCAGTTCCTTAACTACGTCATCGCTGCCTTTAACGAGATATTTCAGTGTCAATTCGGAATAAGGCGAGCTAACGGTAGCTTTGTAAGTCGCCGTAAGGCCTGAATATTTCGCGGTAATGGTCGCCGTTCCTTCGCCTACAAGGGTGATTTGCCCTTTCTCAATGGTCAGGACGCCGGAGTTGGAACTGGACCAGTCCGTATCCGCGGATACGTCCTTCGTAGCGCCGTCAGAGCCTTCGATCGCGGCCAGCGCTTTTACGGTCAGGTTTTTATCGCTGGTCCCCAGCATGTATTTCCCTTTTTGGGAATATTCGAGCGTTAATTCCTTGTAGGAATCTTTTGCAGTGACTTGAATGCTGGACTTAGGGCCTTGTGCGTGATCCGCCCAGATCGTTACCGTCCCCGCTTTTAACGGTGTCAAAAATCCATTCGTTACTTTAACGATTTCGCTGTCACTCGATGACCAGCTTACCGCATTCGTCAAATCTTTCTTTACGGTGGAGCCTTCGGTTGTTCCCCATACTTTAAGCTGTTTTGTCTTGCCTACCGTAAGTTCAACCGTGGTTCCCGAACCCTCGATGTCAATCGACACTACATCGCCGGTTGCCGCAAATGCGCCGCTTGGAAATGCTGCGGTAAGCAGCAGTACCATCGCCAGGAGCCAACCTGTCATCTTCCTCTTAGCAGTCATTCATTTCTCTCCTTTAATTCCATCTTTGCCGGAAAACCTTCCTTTCCGGGCCTATGCGTTTTATATCGGTTTTTAGGATATTTTCAGTAACCTTTTTAGCCAAAAACGAGACCTTGGTCCTATTAATATTTTTAATCCTCCGTCATATTCGCCGACCAATCGATGGGTGCTTCCCCCTGCTGTTCCAAAAAAGTATTCATTCGCGAAAACGGACGGCTTCCGAAGAAGCCTCTTCTTGCCGCCAGCGGGCTGGGATGTGCCGAAGTTATAATTTCATGCCGGGTCGTATCGATCATCTGCCCTTTTTTCTGGGCATGGCTCCCCCACAGCACAAACACAACCGGCCGTTCGCGGCGGTTCAATGCTTCGATCACGGCATCCGTAAATCTCTCCCAACCCTTTCCCTGGTGGGAACCGGGCTGTCCGTCCCGTACCGTCAGCACTGTATTCAGCAGCAGCACTCCCTGCTGCGCCCATGGCGTCAACGTTCCCGTCGTCGGAGCCGGGCAATCGAGATCGGTCGCCAACTCCTTATACATATTGCGGAGCGACGGAGGAATCCGGACTCCCGGCAGTACGGAAAAGCTGAGCCCATGCGCCTGACCCGGTCCGTGGTATGGATCCTGTCCCAAAACAACCGCCTTCGTATCTTCATAGCTTGTCAGCTTCAGCGCCTGGAATAAAAACTCCCTAGGCGGATATACTGTGTGCTCCTCATATTCCCCGTCAAGCCAGTTCATCAGCTCTTTAAAATAGGGCTTGCCCAATTCTTCCTTAAGCACCTCGTCCCAATCGTTTCCGAACATCATCCAGTCTCCTCCCCGGCTGTTATTGAAAATAAATTCACGTATCAATTAAGATTACAACAGCATTTTACCACGTTAGTAGATGTCAGACGCGATAAAAAAAGAAAAAGGTCACAAAACGGCGCTTTCGCGCAGTCTTGCGACCTTTAACTCTTTCATAGATGCCGAGGACCGGGATCGAACCGGTACGGTAGTCACCTACCGCAGGATTTTAAGTCCTGTGCGTCTGCCAATTCCGCCACCCCGGCAAGGGTGATCGAGAAAAATTCCCGTAGGTATGATTATATACGGAAATTCATTTAGATTCAACTCTTTTTATTTTCATGAAACTAACCACCTGTGGATAGACTAAGCTTTATCCTTAAATGGAGGGAAACGCAATGGAAATTTCAACGGATAAATATAAGGTAGCCCCGCTGGATAAGGGCGCCGAGGCGGTTGTCATTATCAAAGAGGCGGAAGAATCCCTTAAGCGTATGACCGGTGAGAAAATCACGTTGATCGCCTACGAAGAAACCGAGAAGGAATACAGGTAATGCCGACCGGCTCCTGGCGTCAAAACAAAAGGCTTCCATATTGGAAGCCTTTTTGTTCGATGTGTCATTACCAAGTATGGACTCCTAAGAACGGTCGGTTTCTCTTCTCCGCATACCGGCAAGACCGAGCAAGCCGATCAGACCGAGCCATCCCCAATTAGAGCCGTTATTGTTGCCGTTCACCGCGTGAGCCCGGACTTTATTCGTCGAATAATTGCCCCCGGTCGTGTTGTTATTATTCATATCGCGGACGTTCGTATTGTTTCCATAAGCCGAAGCGGGCAGAACCAGCACTGCGGAAATCAATGCTGTAACGAGCATTGCGGTCAAACTCTTTTTCAAAGGAAGGCACCTCCTGAATTAGTGACTACATCCCGTAAGTTTCCCGAGAATCAGGACCTTTATGCGGCGGGTAATTTCCTCTGTTCTATTTTGAAAATATGTTTTATGCTGTTTTATTAAAAGCTGCAGAATTGGAGGAGAACAATAATGAAGTACTATGTGGTGGATGCATTTACGGATCAAATATTTAAGGGTAATCCGGCTGGTGTATGCGTTGTGGACGAGTTCCCTGATACTTCGTTCATGCAAAGCATTGCCTACGAGAATAACTTGTCGGAAACCGCCTTTGTCGTGCCTCGTGACGGGTATTTTGACTTGAAATGGTTTACGCCTGAGCTTGAAATGGATCTTTGCGGACATGCGACATTGGCAAGCGCTTATGTGGTTCACCATTATGTCTATCCCGGTCTGATGGAGATGAATTTCCATACGTTGAGCGGTATATTGAACGTCGTAAAAAAGGAGGACCTCTTTGAATTAAACTTTCCTGCCCGAATTTCGGAAAAGATCGACTCCTTCCCTTTGATCGAGGAAATTTTGGGAGCAGCGCCGATTGAATTGTACGCAACCCGGAATCAGGGGGGAACTCGTTACTATGCCGTGCTTGCTGCGGAGGAACAGGTCGAACAGTTTGTACCCGACTTCGAGCTAATAAAAAAACTGCCGCAATCCTTCGGGCTGGTCATTACCGCCAAGGGAAGCAGCAGTGATTTTGTTTCAAGATTTTTCGCTCCCCATGCCGGAGTTAATGAAGATCCCGTAACGGGTTCCGTACACTGCACACTCATTCCTTACTGGTCGGAAAAGCTCGGAAAGAACAAGCTGCTCGCCAGACAACTATCCAAGCGGGGCGGAGTTCTCTATTGCGAAAATCTTGCGGACAGAGTCTCTATAGGCGGGCACGCCGTACTTTACTTAGAGGGAAATTTACAGATCTAAAGATTATAGCCCTTTGAATCCGGCTTGGTCGGGTTTGAAATAATGCCAAGTGTCGCGAGGATTCCAAGTAAAATATCGACAGCCGTTAAAATCTCCTGTGCCATCACGTCCGTCAATATAAAAAGTCCGGTTAAATGACCGATCAACTGGATAAGCAATACAACTTGCGAGGCCACACTCACCCAAAGTGCATAATTCCGCCACCGTTTCTTTTTCATACTCGTTCCCCCTTTTGATATGACCATTTTTAATATATATGCGCCCTATCGGATTTTTAATATAAACGAAGTTATGAAAAAAAAGAAGAACCGTCCGGATAGATCCGGTCGGTTCTCTTCTATTCATATCAGATTAGGGCCTCCCAAGTCCATAGCCCTTGTCTCCCCGTAGCCGGAACCGGCTCGGGCAGCCGCTGAACATGACTTAATTCCCAAGCATATCGCCCATCGCTGTAATCTCCGAAGATTTCTTCTTGCTTTCCTATAGATGTTTCCTTTGAAATGTCAGGTCTATCGTAACTTAAGAGAATTTCTGTTTCCGAAGATCGGGAAACGGACCAGCATTCCTCGAGCCTGCATATCGCAACAATGGCCCCGGTCGGCAAATTATCCTCATTATATCCGTGCTTGGCAAGCACGCTGCGAAAAGGTTCCAATCGACATACCTTCTTATCGATTTTCTTTCCTGCATGGATCGCCAGCTCGCCCCGATAAGCTATCTTCCAACTGCGGGTCTCGAATTTTTTCTGTTCAAGAGCTATAAGCGTAGCCCAGGGTTGGTGTATAGTAATGGCTTTCAATCCGTCCCCTCCTAACCTGCATAGACTTCCAAAACACATACTATATCATTTCGCCCAATCAACTCTAGCCTAATTATCATACATTAAATGCAGAAAAGGAGGCCTGACGAAAATGCCTAATTACCGAATCATCGTTGACCTGTCCGATCGAATGCTCTATCTACTGGATAATAATACTGTTGTACGGGGATTCCCGGTGGGTATCGGAACTATGCTGACGCAAACACCCGAGGGAGTCTACACGATTGTCAACAAGGCGCCTAATCCAGGCGGACCGTTTGGAGCGTACTGGATGGGATTATCTAGGCCTCACTATGGTATTCATGGAACTAATGATCCCACATCAATCGGAAAACAGGTTTCCCACGGATGTATTCGCATGCACAATCAGGATGTCATTCAACTGGCGAATCTTGTTTCCATCGGAACGAGCGTTACGATTCGACAATAAAAACTAGCTGTACTACTAACTCTACGGTTTGTTCAGCTAATAATTACTTGTTTTTCTCTTTCCTCTGAATGGTTACAATAGACATAGTAACCTTAAGGAGGGACGGATATGTGCGGACGGTATACGATAACAATCCCACTCGACGAATTAATCATTCTTTACCTCATTGAGAAAGCTACGACTGCCAACTATAAACCATCATATAACGTCGCCCCGATGCAGTATGTTCCTGCGGTGGTGGCTGGAAATAACGGTAATCGACTCGGGGAGCTGCGCTGGGGCCTCGTTCCGTCTTGGTCCAAAGACCCGAAAATCGGAAGTAAAATGATTAACGCAAGGGCGGAAACCCTTACGGAAAAACCGGCATTTAATCGCTTACCATTATCCCGCCGCTGTATTGTTCCAGCCGACGGGTTTTACGAATGGAAGCAAGACTCAGGAACGAAACAACCGTACAGAATTGTTCTGCGTGATGAGAGCGTATTTTCCTTCGCGGGCTTGTACGATATATGGGCGGATGAAGACGGAAATAAACTCGCAACTTGCACGATCATTACGACGGAGCCGAACTCCCTTATGGCAGATATTCATAACCGGATGCCGGTTATATTGCGCAAGGAAGACGAAGGCGAATGGCTAGCGCGCGATAACCACGACGAATCCACGCTTTTGCGCCTGCTACGACCTTATGATGCGGATAAAATGC
Source organism: Paenibacillus sp. FSL R5-0407 (assembly GCF_038009185.1). NCBI lineage: Bacteria > Bacillati > Bacillota > Bacilli > Caryophanales > Paenibacillaceae > Paenibacillus > Paenibacillus sp. FSL R5-0407. Next base: position 1,751,516 of record NZ_JBBPAX010000001.1, read on the forward strand.
GCGCCTACCCCGTGTCTGCAACTGTCGGGAATGTCCGGAATAACTCCGAAGAGCTCATTAAAAGCATCATATAACCGCTAGAATACCTTGCATGACTCAGCATCCATATCAACTTCAAAACAAAGCAAAAACCCCTTGCTACGCAAGGGGTTTTCAAACTATGGGCCCTGAGGGACTTGAACCCCCGACCAATCGGTTATGAGCCGACCGCTCTAACCAACTGAGCTAAGGGCCCGGATTCCAGGAACTAAAATGGATTGCGGGGGCAGGATTTGAACCTGCGGCCTTCGGGTTATGAGCCCGACGAGCTACCGGGCTGCTCCACCCCGCGTCAGTAAATAGCGACAATTAATAATATACACTATTTAAGCATACTACGTCAAGGGTTTATGGAATAAATCGTACGCCGTATTTCCCTCTTCGGGAACGAAATATTTCTATTACCCTCATCTCGTCGAATCCGTAAATCCATCCATCATGCTCCAGTCTCCGGGCCAGGCAGCCTGCTTGAAATTTGGTTCTGTACAATTTATTAAAGTAGATCCAGCGCATACCCTAAACTCCTTTCTTTATAATAGGTATGATCTCCACCTTATCTATAGATTACCCAAAAACACACAAAAAAAGCCGCCGAAACAAATCGGCGGCCCTGTTATTAATATCTGATATTTCCTGATTCGTCAGGAACGAACGGAGTACCGTCCTCCTGGAACTGTGTTTTCGGATTAAGCTTAATTTCTTGAAGCATCTTATTCCCCTTCTCCGCCCATTCCTTGAGCGCTTCGTCAGGGGTCTTCTTATTCTCCAGCACCTGTTGGAAATAGGTCCGGCCCATATTGGTGACGTTGTAAAGTCCCGGCTTATCGGCCATCATCTTATCGTCCTTAGGATTGGTTGGCGGAAGCGGCTTGAGCAGATAGAACGCCTGGATGTTATAAGACAGCCCTTGTTTCGGCTGAATGTAAGACTTCCGCGACACCATTTCATACGTATTGCTCCGCGATTTCAGCTTAGCGTACTCTTCGCCGTTAATAAACTTGATATAATCCCATGCAGTATCGGCATTCGGAGCGCTGCTGTTGATCGAGAACGTATTGCTCAGATAAATGTTTCCGCCCACGTCCGGTTTCTCAGGATGAACCGGTACAGTTACTACGTCCCAGTCCACAGGCGTAAAGTTTTTAATTTTAGAGGCATTGTTATTGGCGTCCGCAACTTCATTCACATAATTGCTTTCCCCAATCGTCATAGCCACTTTCCCGGACAAGAACAAGTCGCTGCTTACCGCTGTCCATACTTCGTTGTCGTTCATGCCGGAGTTGCTGTCAGGAATGATCTTATCTTTAGCCAGCTTGCTGATTGTCTCCCAAACTTTAACCCATTGCGGTGAGCTGACCGTCATGTTTTCCGCTTTATCGTCAAACGTCTTCAATTGCAAGCCGCCGACATAGGTATACTGCATATCCCAGAACGGGTCATTGCCTTTGTAACGGTTAAAGGAGAAGCCGTATACGCGATCTTTACCTTCGCCTTTAGCGACCAGACGGGCTTTCGCAAAAATATCGTCCCAGGTCGACTTATCGGTCGGAGGTTCTACGCCAGCATCCGTAAAAATCTTCTTGTTATAATACAAGGCTGAGGATGAGAACGAAGGCGCTAATGCAAAGATGTTGCCTTCTCCCAAATCCTTGATCCCGTCAATAACGGATGGAACATAATCGGTCGTATCAAATTTATCCTCTTGGATCATCGGATCAAGCTGCTTCAACAAGTTTTCTTGAATCAACTGCTTCAGCGTACCGGTATCGGCCACAACGACGTCCACCGGATTGCTGCCGGTCATAATCTTCTTCATGCTCTCCAGGTAATCCGGCTGAACATACGGTTCTGTTCCGTCGTTATATCTGTATTGGTTGTTATCAACCGCCGGAACGATTTCAATTTTAATATTTTTGTTCGTATACTCGAAAATATCCGTGTACTGCTGACGGAACCAGGAATCATCCGTACTTCCGTACAGCACCCCGATGCGAAGTACCTTCTCTTCTTGTTTGTCCGCCGCTTTGCCGCCGGAGCAGCCTGCCAGAAGCCCCAGTGTCAAAGCAGCAGCCAGAGATACCGTTACAGCCTTGCGCAGTTTCCCAAATCCCCTCTTCATCATGACTTATCCCCCTCCAGTGATTTCGGTGCAGTAATTACGATCTTCTCTCCATCAAATTCCATGCTCGCGCGACCGCCGATGCCCACGGCTTCCAAATACTCCTTAGGCACCTGAAGCCGTCCAACCCGATCGACTACGACAAACGCTTCATGCACTTCTTGCAAACCGCCGCCCCCGAATCCGGGATCTGCGGCCGCCAAATCCAGATTCGGATTCCGCTTTACAAATTCCGTGCTCGTTAAGCCGTCGCGAATCGCAACGACACGGTCCACTTTACCCGCTAATGTGAGGTCATGGGTAACGATGACAATCGTTATTCCAAGCTCCCGGTTTACCTTCCGGAAAATCGACATGATCTGGTCGGAAGTAGCGGTGTCTACCGAGCCGGTAGGTTCGTCGGCCAGCAGCATTTTCGGCTTGTTGGATAGCGAGATTGCGATGGCAACGCGCTGTTGTTCACCGCCGGAAAGCTGATGCAGCTTGTTATGCATCCGGTCCTTCAATCCAACCCATTCGAGCAATTGTTTGGCATATGCGCGATCCAGCTTGCCCGTCAGCAGCATGGGCATCTCAACGTTTTCCAGTGCCGATAAATACGGCAGCAGGTTACGGGCATTGTTCTGCCACACGAAGCCGACGGTATTGCGTTTGTATTCCACAAGCTGATCGTCGCGGATCTTGAGCAGATCCCAGCCTCCGACGCTCACCTGCCCGGCGGAAGGCCGGTCAAGGCCTCCGAGCATGTTCAGCAGCGTAGATTTACCGCTTCCGCTGTTGCCGATGATCGCCATCATCTCTCCCTGCTCCACCGTCAGATTTAGACCTTGGAGCGCGACGACCTCAATTTCGTCGGATTTAAAAATTTTGACAAGTCCCTCACAGCTAATCATAGGTTCGGTTGAGTTCTTGTCAGAATTTTCATTCACGTTGTCATCCATGTTGTCACTCATCTTACCGCTCCTCTCCCATCTTCACGGCTTGATGCACGCGCAGACGTCTGATTTGCCAGAACAACAGGCCGGCCCCCATGATCAGCATCACGAGTACGACCACGTACAGCTTCATCGTATCCGAAGAGTTAAAGATGATGCGGAACGGCGGTACCTGGGTCGTTACGTTATCCGTCGTTTGCAGGAACGGCAGATACAGCTTGCCGGCGACTTTCCCGATCACGATCCCTAATATGATCGAAAGTCCTGCGGTCAATATTTGCTCGGTCAGCAGCATGAAAGTCAGCTGCTTGCGCGATAGTCCCATCGCGCGCAGGATCCCGAATTGCACTACTCTGCCGGAAAGATTAAAGAACCAATACAATACATAGCCGATCAGCGATACGATGACCGATACAATGAATCCTAAGCTTAGAATCCCGAAGACACCGCCGCGGGTCGGATGCTTGCTCTGAGCAGCCAGTTCGCTGCGCACATCCTTGACGGAATACAGCTCGACATCCTGTTCGGCCAGCTTTGTAACAAGCGGAGCCACTTTGGCGTCTGGTTTCATTTTCAGCCAAACCTCATACGGAACGAGCGGGGATTGATCGTAAATATAGTCCAGATTGGCTATAATAAACGGCTTCTCGTCCGGGTATTGGCTAGGCCAGTACGGAAGAATACCATATACCGCAAATTCCAATGAAGCTTCGCCCATGGAGACTGTAAATACATCGCCCGGTTTAAGCTTATATTTCTCAGCCATATTCGACGGCACCAGCGCGGCGCTCTCGTTCATCCCCAATAAATTCAAATACTGATACGGATGTGCCGGGAATAAATCGTTTCGGAACCAGGCCACCTTCGCAAAATCGACATTATCGATCCCCATAATGTTGCCCTGGCCCGCGGAACGGCCGGAAATAATGATATTGCCTTTGGTTTGCAGCACGCGTGCGGCATGCTCCACGCCTTCAAGCTTACGAAACACCTCAAACGGCGGCTCCGAGTAAATCAGTTTGGTCGGCTGTTGACCGCCGCCCTGGCCTCCACCTTGGCCACCGCCCTGTCCGCCGCCACCTTGGCCGCCTCCAGCTCCGCCTTGGCCGCCGCCCGAACCTGAACCGCCTTGACCGGAGCCGCCTTGCTGCGGCTTTTTGGTCATTTCGGGAGTTGCCTCCCAAACGGTTTGCATGACTACGTCAGCTCCGTATTTGTATAGCGTCCGTTCCGTCGAGTTCAGATCGATCGTCCGAGCCGCGGAGGCGTTATACACCCCGAGCCCCAGTGTAAGAACAAGCAGAATCATCAAAGGATAATAGGAAGCTGCAGACCGTGACAACTGCGTCAAACTCAAATAGTACGGTACCGGAAGCCATTTTTTGCCGATCCACCCGATCAGCTTCAGCAGCCACGGGAAGACACGTAAAAAGAATAAGCCAATCGAGAAAATAGCCAACGCCGGTACAAAAAACAGAAACGGCTGCACTTGGAGCTCATCCGTGGTCATCCCGGTCTGGAACGTCAGCATTTGGCGTTCGACGAATAAATAATATCCGTAACCGGCAACTCCCATCAACACGATATCGATGAACCACTTCTGCCATCCGGGACGCTGATCCGACCGCGCTTGCTTCTGCTTCGCTTTTACAATGGAAGCACGGGCATAGGAGACCGCCGGAAGCAGCGTCGCCAAGATCGCGATAATAACCGCGGCAGCTCCCAACAGCAGCGCATCGGAGTTAAATCCAACCGGAATCGACTTCCGGTTGACGAAAGCCAGGAAGCCGTCGGCGGAGCCGATGCTCTTCGACATAAACCAGCCGAGCAACGGCCCGGCGATCATGGCGACCGCCCCCAAAATCAAGCCTTCCAGCAAATAAATGAAAATAATCTGTTTGGTGGATGCCCCCCGGCTTCGCAGTACGGCAATGTCGCTTTGCTGTTTATCCAAGGACTGGCGGGCGTTCATAACGATAAAATAAAACACCATGGCAATCATCGGTGCCGCCAGCGTAAACAACAGCGTTTGCATTTGCAGGCTCTGCTTCCGGAAGTCGTTCAGCAGACTGCCGAACGAAATATCCACTTTTGTATCTTTCAGTTTCTGGTAAAGTTCAATATTCAGCCGATCCAGCGTGCTCGACAACGACGAAAGCTGACCCGTCTGAATTTCGCGCAAATCGAACGCATAGTACCAGCTTGAATTATGAAGCGGAACGTTTAATTGTTTCAGGATACCGTCGTTAAATGCCGCTTCACCGACGTAAAACGTGTTCATCATGCCTTCCATGCCTTGATACCAATAGGCATCCGTATCGTCCAGCGGCTGGAATGCCCCGACGATTTTCACCTTGAGCGTAACATCGACTCCGCTGTATACCGGGTATTCCATTACATCCCCGATATGCAAATCCTGCCGGTACATCGCTTCTTCCAGCATCATGGCTTCGATCATCGGCCCATCGGCTTTATCGGCGAACAATTGCCCCCCTGTCACCGAAACGTGATCTTTCAAGCCGCTCATGGAGGAAATGCTCATGGCTCTGGTCCGGCTGGCGTCAACCTTCGTCGGATCTTCGGGATAAACCTCCGTCCCGCGGATCGAACGTGTATTCACATAACTTTGAAACGGAAACCCGATTTCTTTCGGAACCCCGTCAACGATATATTGATTCACCGCTTCAAGCCCGGCGAGATCCGTCTTTGCGCCTCCCGGGGCCTGGTAGCTCATAATCAGGGAGCCTGCCGGAAGGCCTTCGCTCTCCGCCTTCAGCGTGCTCGACACGACCCGTTTGAGCGAGCCGTCCGAATACATCGGTATGCTGACCGTAAACGAAACCGCGACGATCAGACCGAGTAAGGTGCTGAGCGTCAGCCATTTGGTGTTCCACATTTTGCGGAACAGCAATCGTAATAGAGGAACACCCATTAGCGACCCACTACTTTCTGCCCCGGCGTAAGCCCCTTAACGATTTCAACGTCCGTCGAGGTTTGCAGTCCAACCTCCACGTCGGCTTCGCGCTTCGTCCCGTCTTCTTCGATCACCTGCACGTAAGTACGCGATCCGATCGAGCGAAGTGCGGATATCGGGATCAAAACGGCGTTTTCTTTCCGCTGCGTTACGATGGATACGCTGAGCTGACGCCCGCGCTCCACGTCCTGCGGCCATTTATCAAGCGAAACGATCAAATACTTATCAATCGAATCCTTCTCGGGCGGCGTTCCGCCAATCCCCCCGCCGTTTCCATTGTCCGAGGAGGTCGTAGCGACCGGCATTACTTTGACCTTGCCGTCAAACGTTCCCGCCGCATTGATATCTACCTTCGCCTTCATGCCTACGGAAATCTTCTCCAGATCTTCCTTGGCAAAAGAAGCGGCCACAACTAATGAAGAAGTGTCGGAAATGATTCCGAGCGATTCATATGCTTTTATGGTGCCGCCCTTTTGGGCGCTCATCGAAACGATCGTTCCCGCAAACGGGGCTCTCAGCGTACCGTCCGCGATTTTTTGCTCCAGATCGACCAGTTCCTGACGCTGCTCTTCAAACACGATGGACGCTTTTTCAAAATCGATTTCGCTCATTTCATCCTTTGTGCGCAGCGTTTCCTTCATCGTCAATTCCTGTTGCCGGAAGTCCAGCCGCTTCTTGCGGAGGTCCTTCTGCAAATCCTTCACATCCAGAACGACCAGGACATCGCCCTGGGCTACTTTATCGCCGGCTTTGACCTTGACCTCTTGAATATGAAGTCCGTCTTCCGTAAAATAAAGCGGTTCTTCCCGCTGGCTCATCAGCTTGCCAACCGCGCTGACGCTGAGCTCGATCGTTTCCGAACGAACGTCGTATTCCGGCTTTTTCGAGATCGTAGGCGGCGTAATGACCGGAAGGACCTCTTCCTCATCTTCATTCGGAAGCAAGCCGCATCCTGTAGAAGCGACGACAGCAAGACAAAGAGCTAGCAGCCCCAGCGTCCGACCGATCCCCCCTTTCCTAGCCGATAAATTTTCCATCCACCATTTCGTAAACATGGTCCGCTACCTCCAAGATTGTAGGATCGTGTGTAGTCATACAAATTGTCATATGCTCCGTATGTATGATGTTTTTGAATACAGCCATGACCTGCGCGCCCATTTGGGAATCCAGGTTGGCCGTCGGCTCATCCGCCAATAACAGTTTAGGCCGGTGCGCAATCGCTTTGGCGATCGCCACCCGCTGTTGCTCGCCCCCCGAAAGCTCGAACGGGCGGTGAAACATCCGTTTGCCAAGCCCGACCAGCTCCAGGCAATGGGTTACACGCCGCTTCCACTCTTGAGGAGGAACGCCTGCCATCCTTAGCGACAGCTCGACATTTTCCCAGGCGGACAATAACGGCAGCAAGGCGTAGGCCTGAAAAATAAAGCCGATCTGATTGCGGCGAAGCAGCGTTCGTTTGTCATCATTTAATTGATGCAGCGCTTGCCCTCGAAACAATATTTCACCTGATGAAGGCTGGTCGAGACCGCCCAGCATATTCAGCAAAGTTGTTTTCCCCGAACCGGATCTCCCTTTCAGCATGACCAGTTGGCCAGGCTGTACTTCCATATTGATGCCTTTCAGAACATGAATCTCTCCACCGCCAACGGGAAAAGAACGATGAACATCCCGCACGGACAGCACGGGCCCCTTCTCCATTTCCTGTATTTCAGTGTGATCAATCTCAGGGACGTAGCCGCCCTCATCGATTTCATCTTCCAGAAGTTCTGCCGCTGCGCCGGCTTCTTCCGCTGCTGCGGGTTCGACGGGCGCGGCCTCATCGGTTTTAACTGGTTTGCGAAGCCATCGCATCATTGTGTATCGGTCTCCTAATTTCATTTTATAAATGCCAAGACGGTACGGGTCGGACGAAATCGCTTCTATGTATCCATCACGTCTTGCATTATAAACGAAAATTCATACCAAAAAGTTACAAGAAATTTTACGATATTGATATTTTTATTTCCATATTTTTTACACTGATGTAATCTGCTATTTTTTGATAGTATTACGAAGATTGCTATATTCAGTGGAAAAGAGGGGAGTACGATCAAACCGTTAAAAACAGCGATTCTCCTGCTCGCACTTCTATCACCTTCTATCATCCAACCGCAAACCTACGTTGCCGGTAAGGAATTTCCTTTTAATGACATTGGGACAAGCTATGCTAAAGAGACTATTATTCGGCTTAATGAACAAAAAATTATGAACGGTACCTCGGACAACGTATTCTCCCCCGCCAAGCCGATTACGCGCGCGGAATTTATAATAACCGTCAATCGTATACTGGGACTCGAATCGGTCTCATCGTCCGTTCCCGCCTATAAAGACGTTGCAAAAGGAGACTGGTTCTACTCCGGCGTCCAAGCGCAGACCGAACTGGGACTTACCGAAGGAAAAGGAGACGGTACCTTCGCCCCTTTTCAACCGGTTACAAGACAGGAAGCGGCTGTGTGGATCGTCCGGATTCTAAACGAGCAGGCCTCGGGCACCGGTACGGGATTAAATTACGGATATAAAGATGCGGACTTGATTGCACCATGGGCTCGCCCTTATGTCGCCGCCATGTCCAAGCTTGGACTGATGGAGGGGAGCGGCGGCCGCTTTAATCCCGTCCAGTCGTTGACCAGACAGGAAACCGCAACGATTCTGGACCGTATACTTCAGAACGATGCCTGGTCCCGTAAATTATCGGCTAAGGCTCCCGCCGCTATCCAATTGGGTTGGCAATATGACCAAACCGATGAGCAGTTCAAACAATCGGTCCTGAAATCGAACGTGAATGTGTTGTCGCCAAGATGGTTCTTTTTAAATGAGGACGGCAGCATCTCCGATCACAGCGATGCCAATCTATCCGCTTGGGCCAAAAAGAACGGTAAACAGGTATGGGCCATGTTCGGCAACCGTCTCAACCAGGAAAACACGCATTCCCTGCTATCCTCCGGCGAGAAATCGGCAGCCGCCATTGCCAAAATCAAAAGCCTAGCCGTGAAGAGTGGGTTGCACGGGATTAATCTGGACTTTGAAAATGTAGCTGCAACCGATGGGAGGGCCTTCACAGCGTTCGTCTCGGAGCTGGCCCGGCAGCTTCACGCCAACGGGATGACGCTGTCCGTCGACGTATCTCCGGATCTCGGAACCGATTGGACCGAAGCCTTCGATTATGCTTCTCTCGGTAAGATTGCAGACTATATCGTACTGATGGGCTACGATGAGCATTGGGCCGGCGGTCCTGCCGGCTCCGTCTCTTCGTTGCCTTGGGTTGAATATGGACTTGAGACACTGCTGAAGCAAGTGCCCGCCTCCAAAGTCATCCTGGCCCTGCCCTTGTACGTCAGGGATTGGACAGTGGATAGCAAAGGAAACACGATAAACTCGGAGGACCTTAGCTTGGGAGAACAATTTCAACGGATCGCGCGTTTCGGCGTCAAACCGGAGTGGAACAGCCAACTCGGCCAATACACGACCAAATACTATTCATCGGCTGCGCACAAGATCTGGCTGGAAGATTCCCGCTCTCTGACCCAAAAGTACACGATGGCGCTGGAAGAGAACATAGCGGGCTTCGCCTACTGGTCTATCGGAGGAGATACGCCCGAAGTTTGGCCAGCCCTGCGCAATGCCGCTAAATATTCGGCGATCAAGTCACAGAGATAACACTACACATAGTACAAGCCCGCTGGGGAGACCCTGCGGGCTTGTTTGGCTTTTGTGCTAAGATAGGACGGGGAACTGTTTCGAATTGAAACTGAATTAAAATTGGTCTGAAATTGTAAGTCTGATATGAGTCTGAAACGAATTTGAAGCTAATCTGAACCGAGCATACCGAAGCTCTCTGATCGCAAACTAACGAACTCCAGCAACGTTATTTCAAGGTATTTTCGAGGATTTGAAATGTAAGGAACTCAGTAACTCTTATTTGATGAAATCCTATCCCATTTACAACAATACCGTCTAATTAGCGATACATAGATTCGTTAAATTCTGAAAATCGCTTTTTTTCGCTCAATAGCGTGTCTCAGATTCGTTAAGTTCACAACAAAAAAACCATGACCCTTCACGCAAATGCGTAAGGGCCATGGATCATAGACATCTATACACTAATCTTCGTTTTACTTGCCGAAGGAGGACGGATCCTCTCTCCAGGACTTCAGCAAAGCCAGATCCTCCGGCTTGATTTCGCCCCGCTCGATGGCAACGTCGATCAGCGCGCTGTAGTTGGACAAGGTTTGCAGCGGAATTCCTGCCGCTTTAAAGCCCTGTACCGCCTTGTCCAGCTGGTAGCTGAAAATCGCCAGCACGGCCAATGGCTCGGCGCCCGCTTCGCGGACAGCCTGGGCCGCCTTGATCGAGCTGCCGCCGGTCGAAATCAAATCCTCGATGACGATTACTTTTTGCCCTGGCTTGATCAGACCCTCGATTTGGTTCTCCTTGCCATGTCCTTTCGCTTTGTCGCGAATGTAGGCCATAGGGAGTCCCAGCTTCTGGGCCACGAATGCCGCATGCGGAATGCCCGCGGTCGCTGTTCCGGCGATCACCTCAGTGTCGGGGTAGGCATCACGAATCACCGCTGCAAAAGACTCTGCAACCAGGTCCCGGATGTCAGGATAGGACATCGTCAACCGATTATCGCAATAGATCGGCGATTTGATGCCGGAAGTCCAGGTAAAAGGTTCATGCGGACGAAGCGCTACCGCGCCGATGTCCAGCAAACGACCTGCCACTTGATTTGCAATCTGTTCAATATTGATCATTACTTCATCATCTCCTCAATGATTTGTTCCGCTGCCTCACGCGGTTGTGGCGCTCCCGTAATCGGACGTCCGACAACGATATAATCCGTACCCTGCCGCATCGCTTCTCCAGGCGTTAATGTGCGGGATTGATCTCCCGCACTGCTTCCCGCCGGACGAATGCCGGGGGTGACTGTAATGAACGAGGCTCCGCATTGTCCCTTTATTGCTTGTACTTCCAAAGGAGAAGCAACGACGCCATCCAGACCGGCTTCCTTAGTGAAAGCTGCATAGGACAAAACCGATTGCTCAACGCTGCCTTGGATGCCGATTTCCCGATTTAACGTGTCTTGATTTGTGCTGGTCAGTTGGGTTACCCCGATCAAAAGCGGCTTCTTCAATGATGCATCGCTTTCCAAAGCTGACATCACGCCTTCATAAGCGGCTGCCATCATCTTCAACCCGCCTGCCGCATGGACATTGAACATATCGACGCCAAGACGCGTGATGCTGTTCGCCCCGCCCTTCACCGTGTTGGGGATATCATGCATTTTCAGATCGAGAAACACCGAGTAGCCTTGCGATTTCAGTTCCTTCACAAAATCCGGCCCCGCAGTATAGAAAAGCTGCATCCCCACCTTCATGTAGCAAGGTATTCCCTTCAATGCTTGAATCGTTTCCCGGGCTTGTTCCGCGGAAGGGTAGTCCAGGGCAACCATCAGCCTGCCGGCAGCCTGTTCATATGACAACGCCATTTGTACTCCTCCAGTCATACTTGCGGCTCCGATGCGCAAGATGCATCCGGAGCCGCTATATTTTTTATCAGATTGCTGTTATAAGCTTGGCATAGCCTGGGAAGAGAAGTTGATCGTCTGCAGCATGTTCAGCAGGGCACGCACCGTATCCAGCGAGGTCATGCACACAATCCCGTTCTCTACAGCTTCCCGGCGAATCCGGAAGCCGTCGCGCTCAGGTTCTTTGCCTTTGGTCAACGTATTGATTACGAAGTGCGCCTCTCCATTGCGGATCAAATCCAGAATGTTCGGCACGCCCTCGGTCAGTTTGTGCACCGTAGTGACATGAATGCCCTCTTCGATCAATGCCGCTGCCGTTCCTTCTGTAGCGATGATCTTGTAACCCAGGTTGTAGAAGCCGCGCAGCAGCTCTACCGCTTCTTGTTTATCCTTATCCGCAACCGTAGCGATGATGGCGCCCGTGGTCGGGATTTTCATACCTGCACCGATCAGGCCTTTATATAGCGCCTTGGCATATTGCGGATCGCGGCCCATTACTTCGCCGGTCGATTTCATTTCCGGTCCGAGCGTAGGCTCGACGCGACGGAGCTTGGCGAAGGAGAATACCGGCACTTTGACCGAGACCTGATCGCTCTCCGGCCACAAGCCGTCTTCATAACCCAGTTCCTTCAGCTTCGTGCCAAGGATAGCCTTAGTAGCCACATTAGCCATCGGGATGTTCGTAACTTTGCTCAAGAAAGGAACCGTCCGCGAGGAGCGCGGGTTGACCTCGATCACATACACTTCATTCTTATAGATGACGAACTGAATGTTGACCAGACCGACCGTCTTAAGTTCCTTGGCTATTTTTGTAGTAATATCGACGATCTTATCTTTCAGTTCATCCGAAAGGTATTGAGGCGGATACACCGCGATCGAGTCACCGGAGTGAACCCCGGCCCGTTCGACATGCTCCATGATGCCCGGAATGAGTACCGTTTCACCATCGCAGATCGCATCCACTTCGACCTCTTTGCCAAGCATATAGCGGTCGATAAGCACAGGATGCTCCGGGTTGATGTTTACGGCTTCCTTCATGTATTTCAGAAGCTCCGCGTCGGAGTATACGATCTCCATCGCACGTCCGCCGAGGACGTAGGATGGACGCACCAGTACCGGATAACCGAGCGACTGCGCTGTGCCGACCGCTTCGTCAACCGAAGTCACCGTACTGCCTTTCGGCTGGGCGATACCCAGTCTGGACAGAAGAGCTTCGAACTTCTTCCGGTCCTCGGCCTCGTCGATGCTTTCGAGCGAAGTCCCGAGAATGTTTACTCCTGCAGCTTGAAGCGGCGCTGCCAGGTTGATGGCCGTCTGGCCGCCAAACTGTACGATAACGCCGACCGGCTTCTCCTGCTCGATGACGTTCATGACGTCTTCGAAGAAGAGCGGCTCAAAGTACAGCCGGTCCGATGTATTGAAGTCCGTAGACACTGTCTCCGGGTTGTTGTTGATAATGACAGCCTCGTATCCGGCCTTTTGAATCGCCCATACCGCATGCACGGTGGAGTAATCGAATTCGATACCTTGGCCGATCCGAATCGGTCCGGAGCCGAGCACGACGATTTTCTCTTTGTCCGTATGGATGACTTCATTTTCCGTTTCATACGTGGAGTAGTAGTAAGGCGTTGAAGCTTCGAATTCGGCAGCGCAGGTATCGACCATTTTGTAGACCGGACGAAGTCCTCTCTCCTTCCGGAACAACGTAACGCTTTGCTCCGTCAGATGAGTGCCTGAAGGCTGGCCAATGGCGCGCAGCTCAGCGATCGCTCGGTCCGTAAATCCGAGTCGCTTCGCTTCATACAGCGTTTCATAAGTCAGTTCGGATTCCGAAGCAATTTTGGCTTCGAATTGTACCAGACGTTCAATTTTGTCCAGGAACCACCAGTCAATTTGCGTCAGATCCTGAATTTGTTGCAGACTGTAGCCGCGGCGGAAAGCTTCGGCCACCAGGAACAGGCGCTCGTCGTCGGCCTTGATCAGGCGTTGGTCCAGAGTTTCCTTATCCAGTTCGTCCGCCCCTTTCAGGTACAGACGGTGCGTTCCGATCTCCAGCGAGCGAACCGCTTTGTGGATCGACTCTTCAAAAGTCCGGCCGATCGCCATGACTTCGCCCGTCGCTTTCATTTGCGTGCCGAGCTTACGGTTGGCGCTGACAAATTTATCGAACGGCCAGCGTGGAATTTTGCTGACGATATAATCGAGCGTCGGCTCGAAGCAAGCATAAGTTTGGCCGGTAACCGGGTTTACGATTTCATCCAGCGTATAACCCATTGCAATTTTTGCGGCCATTTTCGCGATTGGATAACCGGTTGCTTTGGACGCGAGCGCCGAGGAGCGGCTGACCCGCGGATTCACCTCGATGACATAGTACTGGAAGCTTTGCGGATCCAGTGCGAATTGCACGTTGCAGCCGCCTTCGATGTTCAAGGCACGGATGATCTTGAGCGAAGCGGAGCGCAGCATTTGATACTCCCGATCGGACAGCGTTTGGCTCGGAGCCACTACGATACTGTCTCCGGTATGTACGCCTACCGGGTCAAAGTTCTCCATATTGCAGACTACGATACAGTTATCGTTCGCATCGCGCATAACTTCATATTCGACTTCCTTCATGCCGGCGATTGATTTCTCGATCAGGCACTGACCGATCGGGCTGTAGCGGATCCCCGATGCGACGGTCTCTTTCAATTCTTCCAAGGTTGCGCAAATGCCGCCGCCTGTGCCGCCGAGTGTGTAGGCCGGACGAACGATCACCGGATAACCGATCTCTTCGGCAAAATTAAGGGCTTCGTCTACCGAAGTGATGATCGCACTTTCAGGCACCGGCTGTTCCAATTCACGCATCAGTTCGCGGAACAAGTCGCGGTCCTCCGCCTTCTCGATGGAGGTAAGCTGGGTTCCGAGCAGTTTTACATTTTCGCGCTCCAGTACGCCGGCGCGGGCAAGCTCCACCGCCATGTTGAGGCCGGTTTGACCTCCGAGCGTAGGCAAGAGCCCATCCGGGCGCTCCTGGCGAATAATTTGCGTAACGAATTCCAGAGTAATCGGTTCGATATATACTTTATCCGCCATGTTGGTGTCGGTCATGATCGTAGCCGGGTTACTGTTGATCAGCACCACTTCAACGCCTTCTTCTTTCAGCGCTTGGCAGGCCTGAGTACCGGCGTAGTCAAACTCCGCCGCCTGGCCGATAACGATCGGTCCTGAACCGATGACGAGGATCTTCTTAAGTTCTTTATTAATCGGCATATTACAGTACTCCTTTCGCTGCAGCCGTCAGTTCGGCTTGACGCGGCTTTTGAGGATTCAGCCGCTTGTGTTCTCTTATCATTTCGATAAAGCGGTCAAAAAGATAGCTGTTATCATAAGGTCCTGGCGCCGCTTCCGGGTGATATTGCACCGAGAAGGCAGGGTATTTGGCATGCTTGACGCCCTCAACCGTTTTGTCGTTATTATTGATGTGCGTAACGATCAAATCCGTTCCCGCAAGGGAGGCTTCGTTGACCGTATAACCATGGTTCTGGGATGTGATGTAGCAGCGGCCGGTTTCGAGGTCCTTCACCGGGTGATTTCCCCCGCGATGGCCGAATTTCAGCTTTTCAGTATCCGCTCCGCAAGCCAGCGACAGCAGCTGGTGCCCAAGGCAGATCCCGAAGATCGGATATTCACCGAGCAGCTCGGAGATTGTGTTCACCGCATAAGAAACATCCTTCGGATCCCCAGGCCCGTTAGAGAGCTGAATGCCGTCCGGATGCAGCCGGCGGATTTCTTCTGCCGTCGTGTCATGAGGGACGATAACGACGTCACAGTCACGCTTGTTCAATTCGCGGAGAATCCCGCTTTTCGCACCGTAATCGACGAGAACGATACGTTCTTTGGATCCTGGGCTGCTGTATACGTTAGGCGTCGAAGTCCGGGCAACCTGGTTGCGCAGTTCCTCGATGCTGGTCGATGCGATCATTTCTTGCAGTTCGGCCACGGATTTGGAGGAAGTCGTCAAAATCCCCTTCATCGTGCCATGCTGGCGGATAATCCGGGTCAGCATCCGCGTGTCGATATCGGTAATTCCAGGGATGCCGTATTCCTTCAGCAAATCCCCCAAGTTGTACTGCGCCCGCCAGTTGCTTGGCGTTGGCTCATAGCGGCGGACAACAAACCCGTGGATCGAAGGGACGATCGATTCAAAATCATCCCTCGAAATTCCATAGTTTCCGATCAGCGGATAAGTCATTGTTACAATCTGTCCGCAGTAAGAAGGATCAGACAATACTTCCTGGTAACCTGTAATTCCTGTATTAAAAACGACCTCTCCGGTGCTTTCGGCTTCCGCGCCGAACGATTTCCCGGTGAACAATGTGCCGTCTTCCAACAATAATCTTGCCTGCATCCTGCAGCACTCCTTTACGTAATCTATTTATAATTGCTGATTATTCGCTCCAAACCACTTTGCCGGACACGATCGTCGTTACCGGCCAGCCTTTCAATTTCCATCCGCCGAACGGCGTGTTACGGCCCTTGGAGGCAAAGTCCTCCGGGTTGACGTCCTTCTCCAGATCCAGGTCCACGATCGTCAAATCGGCTGGTGCCCCTGGTGCTAATCGTCCCGTTTCCAGTCCGAATACGCGGGCCGGATCGGCCGTCATCCGCTGTACCAGCATCTCCAGGCTCCAGCGGCCTTCCGCGACGAACTTGGTATAAAGCAGCGGGAACGCCGTTTCAAAACCGACGATTCCGAATGGAGCAAGCTGCATTCCTTTAGCTTTTTCATCCTCGCTGTGCGGAGCGTGGTCCGTTACGACAATGTCGATCGTCCCATCCTCCAGCGCCTGGATGCATGCCTCCACATCGCGTCTTGAGCGCAGCGGCGGGTTCATTTTCCAATTGGCGTCCAGACCGGGAATATCCTCTTCCGCAAGAATCAGGTGGTGAGGGCAAACCTCGGCGGTCACGTTGATTCCGATCTCTTTCGCTTGACGGATCAGCCGGATGGATTGCTCCGTGCTGACATGGCATACATGGTAATGTACCCCGGTAGCTTCCGCCAGCAGGATGTCCCTTCCGACATGGATCGCTTCCGACTCGTTCGGGATTCCTTTCAGCCCGTGGCGCTTAGCGAATTCCCCTTCGGCTACCGGCGCGCCTTCGACGAGGGAATTATCCTCGCAGTGAGCGATGACCGGCATATCCATCGATGCGGCAAGAGTCATCGCATCCTTCATCATCTGCGCGTTTTGCACACCTACGCCGTCATCGGTGAACCCGATCGCGCCCGCCGCTTTCAAGGCCGCAAAATCCGTCAACTCGCGTCCCAACTCGTTTTTCGTAATGGCCGCATAAGGGAGCACATGAACCAACCCGGCTTCCTTCGCTTTGTCCAGTACAAAGGAAACGACTTCGGGGCTATCCGTTACCGGCCTTGTATTCGGCATGCAGGCGATCGTCGTGAATCCGCCCTTTGCAGCCGAGCGCGATCCGCTTTCGATCGTTTCTTTATGTTCAAATCCGGGCTCCCGCAGATGGACGTGCATGTCGATGAATCCCGGCGTCACCAGTTTGCCTGCGGCATCAATGACTTGAGCCTCCGCAGCCGGCTGATCTGCTGCGGTTTCTCCGGCGGCATCCGTAATTTTCACAATTACTCCGTCCGCCACCATGATGTGCTTGCTTTCCAGTTCTCCTTTTTCATTCAATACACTGGCATTTCGAATTATAAGTTGCATGGATGAAACCTCCGCTTGTTCTTTTGCAATCTTTGAAATCCAATTACCTTCTATGGTAAGAATCGTTACCTATATATGAATCGATGCCTATTTCATCGCTCGTTCCATAACCGCCATCCGGATGGGTACCCCATTCGACATTTGTTTAAAGATCCGCGATTGCGGATGTTCCACCACTGCGTCATCGATTTCTACGTTCCGATTGATGGGAGCTGGGTGCATGATGATCACATGCGGGGCAAGACCCGCTGCACGCTCCTCCGTAAGCCCGTACTCCAGACGATATTGCTCGGCGGATTTCAGCAATCCTTCGGCATGACGTTCCAGCTGTACCCGCAGCATCATGACTACATCGGCGCAGAGCGCCTCGTCCATGGATACATAGGGAGCTTCCGCCGCAAGTTCCGGAGCCCGCATGCTGTCCGGCGCGCACAATTTGACTTCAGCACCGAATTTCTGCAAGGCCCACAGGTTCGAGCGGGCTACCCGGCTGTGTTTAATGTCACCGATAATCGACACCTTAAGTCCCTTCAATTCTCCGAAATGCTTCTTCATCGTGTACAAGTCAAGCAAAGCTTGCGTCGGATGTTCGTTATTCCCGTCACCGGCATTCACTAGCGGTATGTTTACTCTGGTGGCCAATTCGGCCAACATGCCGACCGGCTTAAGCCGAATCACGCCTGCATCGATTCCCATTGATTCCAAAGTGCGCACCGTGTCGTAAATGGATTCGCCCTTTTCGACACTAGATACGGCGGCTGAGAAGTTCAGAACCTCCGCTCCCAGTCTTTTCTCGGCCATTTCAAACGAGAACCGAGTACGCGTGCTATTTTCAAAAAACATGTTCGCTACAAAACGATCTTTCAGTACGGGAATCACTTTCTCGTCCCGGCTTTCCCAATACGCCGCCCGGTCCAGAATCGAACTAATTTCCGAGGCGCTGAGCTCTTTTAGCCCAAGTAAGCTGCGTTCCTTCAAAGTGGATGCGGTCATTGTCATCACTGTTCCCCCCGCTGCTGCAAAATCCGGACTTGATCGTTACCGTCGCTTTCCTGAAGCAATACTTCGATTTCTTCAGCCTTGGAGGTCGGTACATTCTTTCCGATATAATCCGGCCGGATCGGCAGTTCGCGGTGTCCCCGGTCTACAAGTACAGCGAGTTGAATTGATTCCGGTCTTCCCGCGTCCATGATGGCATCCATCGCCGCACGGATCGTCCGGCCGGTATATAGAACGTCGTCGAACAAAATGACTTTTTTGTTATGAATCGGCACAGGGAAAGCTGCGTGCTCTGTTCCCCGCTCTTGAGCGGCGCGGTCATCGCGGTAAGCCGTTACATCCAGCTCAAACCATGGCATTGGCGTCCCTTCGATATTTTCGAGTCTTTCAGCAAGCCGTTTCGCTAAAAATACGCCGCGAGTTTTAATCCCGGCCAGTACACAGCCTTCAATTCCATTGTTACGCTCCAGGATTTCATGGGCCACTCTGGTAAGGGCACGGCGAATGGCTATTTCATCCATAATAATATGACTCTCGGTGCTCATTGGAACTGCCTCCTCAGGATAAATTATCCAGATTCCGTGATAAGCCACAAAAAAACTCCTTGCCTGATTCGGGCAAGGAGTCTCTAGTCACAGGTTTAAGCCATGACTGTCATGCGGATTCAGGGTATGCATTGCCGCAGCAATGGTCATAATGTTCCCCAAATCCTCATTCACGTTACCTTGCCAGCCTCACGGGACTGAATTAAAGGTTCATATTGATTTACATGAATTATGACAGAATGCGGCCTGACTGTCAAGACAACCACCCTTGGATAATTATCCCTGGCTGAAATCGATGTCGGCATCCTTGTTCCTTAATAAAGAGCAGCGAAAGTTTTCCTGCTAATAAATATACATTATAATTAATATTTATTCAATCCATTTTTGCGGGTCTGCATAGAAAAAACCGCCCGGCTGCTTGCCGGACGGTTCCAGATCATTATTCAAATATGAACTTCACATCGCCAAGACGGCGTTTGATTTCCGAGATGACCCTCTCTTCTTCCACAGCTCCGCTTGCCGCGAACGTAACCGAAAAGCGAACGTAAGGCCCGGCATCATCCCAAGGAACCGTCGAAATCAGTTTCTCCCGGATCAGGTATTGAGCAAAATCCTCCGCCGTCGCAAATGACGGTCCGCCTTCGACCCCTTTCGGAGCGGCTACGTAGAGGAAGAACGAGCCTTTCGGTTTTTTGGCCTTGAACCCGAGTTCATTCAGCGCGGCAACCAGCAGATTGTGGCGGCGCGAGTATTTTTCGGCAATCCGCTCCGTGATTTCAGGATGGGCTAAACCATATGCTGCCGCTTTCTGTATGGCAATGAACTGGCCGGAATCGTTATTATCCTTCACATCGCTGAATGCTTTTACAATCAGAGGGTTCCCGGCCACAAATCCGATTCTCCAACCGGTCATATTGTAAGATTTCGATAAGGAGTGCAGCTCGACGCCTACATCCTTTGCTCCGGGTATGGATAGAAAACTGAGCGGCTTCAATCCGTCATAGGTTAAAGCGGCGTAAGGAGCGTCATGCACGACAACCACATTAAATTTACGAGCCCATTCCACCACTTCCGCAAAGAACTCCGCCGTGGCGCTTGCGCCTGTCGGATTGTTCGGATAGTTCAGATAGAGCAGCTTGGCCTTGCGGGCAATCTCTTCGGGAATCGAAGCTAGGTCCGGCAAAAAATGATTTTCTTCCGTCAACGGTACCGTGTACACTTCACCGCCAAGATATTTCGTATGCGTCCCAAGAATCGGATAGCCCGGTACCGTCATAATCGTAATGTCTCCAGGGTTAATAAAACAGGATGGCAGCATCGCGAGAGCCGGCTTAGAGCCGATGGAATGCACGATTTCCATATCCGGATCGATTCCCGTTACGCCGAAGACCTCTTGAAGATATAGGGCTGCAGCCGATTTGAATTCGGCAATTCCATTGTCCGCGTAGCCGCGGTTCTCCGGTTTGGCCGCTTCCTCAGCCAGCTTTGCTACGATCCCGGGATCCGCCATTTCGTCAGGTTCGCCGACGCCCATATCAATCAATTCCACATCGGGAAAATCTCTTTTTGCCGCTGCTTTTGCGCGTTTGATTTTTTCAAATTTATAAATGGCGGTATCCTTCCCATAGTCGGCTCCTCCGATACGATCGGCAAATTGACGCTGGATATATGTCTCTTGATATAATTCTATACTCATAAAATGTCCATTCCCTTCTTCAAAATCTCCCTTGTCTGGTCCTTTTTCTTATATCCAGCTTAAATGGAATCGGGGTTTTTGGAGAATGGATTATTCACCGGATCGTTTGTACTTATCGACTTTATAAGATAACTATCGAAGTGGATGTGGTACCGGATTAAGCCAATCAAAAAGAGCATCCTTCGTTCCAATTTGCACAAAATGCACGTTTGGAAAAGGATGCTCTCAATGGATCAGTCATTGAATATTCGATTAACGATTACGCAGGGAATGCAGCAGATCCTCCATATCGCCCGGAATCGGTGCGCTGAACTCCAGGTATTCTCCGCTTGATGGATGGACAAATCCCAGCACTGCGGCATGCAGCGCCTGCCCGGGCAACTTAAGGCTGCCCTTACTCCGCCCGTACAATGGATCTCCTACCAGCGGATGCCCTATAAATTTCATATGCACACGGATTTGATGCGTTCGCCCGGTCTCCAATTTAAGCTCCAGCAGCGTATAGTCGCCAAAACGTTCCGCCACTTGAAAATGCGTGACCGCTTCCTTGCTGTTCCGCTCGATCACCGTATACATTTTGCGGTCATGGGGATCCCGTCCGATCGGAGCGTCAACCGTTCCCTGGTCGTGACTTACATTCCCGTGAACCAGGGCGTAATACTTGCGGGTCACCGAATGCTCCTTCAGCTGAGCGGCCAAAGATGCATGGGCCTTATCATTTTTGGCGGCCATCAACAAACCTGAAGTGTCTTTATCGATGCGGTGTACGATGCCCGGTCGAAGTTCCCCGTTAATGCCCGATAAGTCCTTGCAATGAAACATCAGCGCATTCACCAGAGTTCCCGAGGAATGTCCCGGGGCCGGATGTACCACCATCCCGCGGTCCTTGTTTACGACAATGACATCCGCGTCTTCATAATACACATCAAGCGGAATATCTTCAGGTACAATTTCTACCGACTCTGCTTCCGGGACGGTCAATGTAATGACGTCCCCCTCGGCGATTTTATAATTTGCTTTGATGCGGCCGCCGTTGACGAGAATGTCCCCGTTTTCGATCCAAAGCTGAATCTGGCTCCGGGAGTACTCCTCGCCTACCTGGGCTTTAATATACTTGTCGATTCGATCCTTCGCTGCACCGGCATCCGCCGTCCATTCTGCATTTCCGTCTTCAGGATCAAAGAAAGGCTTGTCCAATATCATACTTGCTCCTCTTGCTCATGTTTAGTCAACTGTTGTTGTTTTTCTCTGCGAATTTCCAAAATGGAATCCAAAACGATGAGACATACCCCGATCACAATACAGGAGTCCGCCACGTTAAAAATCGGAAAGGTGTAAGTGCCAAAATTGAATTGAAGGAAATCGACGACTTCGCCGCTTACGGCCCGGTCGAGGAAATTCCCCACGGCTCCGCCCAATACGAGCGACAGCGCGGTAGGCAGCAGCTTGTTGCCCGACGACTTCACTTTTTGCAAATACCAGATGATACCCACAACAACGACAGTCGTAATCACGATAAAAAACCAACGCTGCCCTTCCAGTATCCCGAATGCCGCCCCCGTATTCCGGTGGGAAGTAATCAGGAAAAAGTCGCCGATGACCGGAATTTGTTCCCCGATCGTTAAACCGGACGCAATCAGATATTTCGTTCCTTGGTCGATTAAAAACACAATTAATGCAATCAGAAAATAGATCACGCGGGAATTCACCTCGTTTTTTCGTTAGACTGCCGAAAGAATGCGACAGAATGTTCCACTTCTAAGACCTGTATATTGTAGCACAGCCGCAATTCACCCGTCCATGCACGAAAGGATTTTCCTTAGGTAAAACGTCATGCTTCTGCGCAAAATAGCTTTACGGCAAAATACCCAAACGATTTCTTTCCGGAAAGGAGAACCTTTCATGCCACACCTGACGAAGCAGCAACTGGCGGAGCTGAAATCGGACCTTGAAACGGCCCGTGACGAAACGTATCGAATGCTTGAGGAAAAGGATCATTACGGACTTCGCGGTTCCCTGCGGGATAATACGAGCGAGTTGTCCTCCATCGACAACCACCCTGCCGATATCGGAACCGAAATGTTTGAACGCGGCAAAGACCTGGCATTGAACGAGCATGATGAACTGCGGCTGACCCGGATCAACGGAGCCCTGGACCGGATGGCCGAAGGGACTTACGGATATTGTCAAACTTGCAAAGAGCCCATCAGCTTCGAACGCCTGAAGGCCGTACCTGAAACGGCTTACTGCGTTGATGATAGCCCTCAATCCTTTGTTTCGGCAAAACGGCCGATCGAGGAACTGTTTCTGGCACCACCTTTTGGCCGTACGAGCCTTGACGAGCATGAGGATCAGAACGGCTTTGACGGCGAGGACGCTTGGCAAATCGTCGAAGGCTTTGGGACATCCAACTCGCCGGCGCTTGCCGAAGATAACGAAATCGATGACTACAACGACATGGAAATCGAAGCCTCGGAAGAGCTTGACGGGTTTGTCGAGCCATACGAAACATTTGTCGCGACCGACATCTATGGAGAGAACGTCGTTTTTTACCGGAACGGATTATACAGAAAGCATATGCAGGCCACGGAACATCTGGATAGCGAGGACTCTTTGGGCACAGGATCTAATAAGTATTGAGTTCAAGCTGTCTTTGTACGATCCGTACGATGTCCGCGATATAATCGCCGATAATCGGCAGGTTAAGCGCGCCCAGTACCTGAAGGACATAAATGATCGTTGCCGCAAAAAAAGTAAAGCCGATCGCAATGCCGACCCCTCTTGCCGTGCCGGATAACAAATTCAGCCAAATTAGACGCCATGGCCGGTTTAGCAGTTCCGTGTATTCGGCAATTCTGGATCTTTCCAACTGCCTGGTCCAGCTCAAGGTTAGCCGGTAAATAGCGCTCATCTGCTCTTCGGGCGTCTGGGGAATCGGCATTTGAGGGTCTTCCGGCGGTGATTCGATTTTAGTTTTACCGTTCTTTCTTCGACGCTTCATCGGCACCTCCGCAAAAATGAAACGAGCCCGGGCGGACTCTTTCGAAATGAAAGAATGCCTCACCCAAGCTCGTTTCTTCTTGGTTAATCCTAGTATGACCGCTGGACTTGCGCTCCATACAACGGATAAACCTTATTCCTTTATGCGGAACTTCCTTTATGCCAAAATATAAACTCCGATTTTTTTACCGCCCAAATCTACGGTTTCTCCTTGGCCTTCCGCGGTTCCAAAGGTTACGTCTGTAATGAGCACGTTCTCCCGCAGCACCTGTTCAAAAGCCTGGATGGCAGCTTTAAGCTCGTCGTCGACATCCAAGGTCAAATGCACTCTCTTTTCGATCGGAAGATCGAGCTTTTTACGTGTGTCCTGTACGGCGCGAACCACCTCACGCACCCATCCTTCCTGCTCCAGCTCAGGAGTGATGTCGGTATTCAGCGCAACGGTAATCCCGTACCCGGATGCGGAGGCAAATCCCGCTTTCGCCTGTTTTTCGACAAGGAGTTCCTCTGCGGTAACAGACAGTTCCTCACCTTCAGGAGAAGTAACGTTCACTTTGCCGTTCTCCACGACTTTACGGGTTTCCTCGGCAGCCATACCTTTAAGAAAGCCTTGCAGAAAGCCGACGTTCTTGCCGTACTTCTTCCCGGCCACTTTGAGGTTCAGCTTTAATGTAAAATCAACGAACCCGCTGTCGCTGGTCTCCAGTTCGATCGCCTTCACGTTGATTTCTTCCTTGATGATCTCCTCATACTCGTTCAAAGCCACATCACGATCCATGGATACGATCAGGCTCGACAACGGCTGACGGGTTTTGATGCCGGTTTCGTTGCGGACGTTACGGGCCAATTCAACGATTTGCCGCGCGCTTTCCATATCCGCTTCCAGCGTAAGATCGATCAGAGATTCGTCCGCCTTCGGATAATCTGCCAGATGGACGCTTTCTCCGCCTCCCAGGTTCGTAAAGATATCTTCGGACAGCATCGGCGTAAATGGAGCCATCAGCTTGGACAGCGAGAGCAGCACGTTGATCAGCGTCTGGTAGGCGGATACTTTGTCTTCGCCCAGGCCGCTGCCCCAGAAACGGTCGCGCGACCGGCGGATATACCAGTTGCTCAGCTCGTCGATGAAAGATTCGATTGCTCTGGAAGTATTCACAAAGTCATTTACGGCCAATCCTTTGTCTACGACCAGGATCAGGCTGTTCAAACGGGACAGGATCCAGCGGTCCAGCTTATTCGCGGATGGGCGGAATGCATGCTCTTCCGGCTTGAAGCCGTCAATGCCGGCATACAGCGTCAAGAAGGCATGGGTATTAACCAGCGTATCCACCACTTTCGATTTCGCTTCCGCCACGATACCCTTGGAGAAGCGCTTGCTGTTCCACGGTGCACTGTCGGAAAGCAACGCCCACCGGAATGCATCTGTGCCGAACTCCTTGATGATATCCCAAGGGTCGATAACATTGCCCTTCGACTTGGACATCTTCTGTCCGTTCTCGTCCAGTACGTGACCGGTTGCGATAACGGCCTTGTAAGGCGCTTTACCCGTAAACAGGGTGGATACGGCCAGCAGGCTGTAGAACCAGCCCCGTGTCTGGTCAATCCCTTCGCAAATCATGTCCGCAGGGAATTGGTCCTTAAAGGTATCTTCGTTCTCAAACGGATAGTGATGCTGAGCGAAAGGCATCGAGCCGCTGTCGAACCAGACGTCGATCACTTCGCTCGTCCGTTCCATGATCCCATCTTCGCAGTGAGGACATTTCACTTTCACTTCATCCACATACGGTTTGTGAAGCTCCAGCTCCGGACTGACCTCTCCTACCGCATGAGCGCGAAGCTCGGCTAAGCTATGCGGCGCGAACTGCTTCCCGCAGTCGTTGCTTTGGCAAACCCACACATTAAGCGGAGTACCCCAGTAGCGGTTTCGGCTGATGTTCCAGTCCACCAGTTCCTCCAGGAACTTTCCGAACCGGCCTTCCCGGACATGCCCTGGATACCAAGTCACGGAGTTGTTGTTGGCGATCAATTGATCCTTGACCGCTGTCGTTTCAATGAACCAGCTGTCCATTGCGTAATACAGCAGCGGAGATTTGCAGCGCCAGCAGAACGGGTAGCTATGCTCGTATTTTTCCTTGCTGTATAGTGTGCCCTTCTCGGACAGCATTTTTACGATATCCAGATCGCAATCTTTAACGAAGCGTCCGGCAAAATCGCTAACCGTATCCGTATAACGGCCTTGCCCGTCCACGACGCTGACGAAGCTGATCCCGTTTTCGCGGCAGGTCTTGTAGTCGTCTTCCCCGTGTGCCGGAGCCATATGAACGATACCGGTACCGCTGGCATCCGTTACGAACGAAGCGCCTACGATGACGTTTACTTTATCCGCTTGGATGTAACTGAAAGGCGGCGAATAAGTTTTGCCGACCAGATCGGATCCCTTAACGACCGATTCCACGGTGTAGTCGCCCTTCATGACTTTTTCGACAAGGTTCTTGGCGACGATGTATACGCCATCCTCTTGTTTTACTTTGGCATATTCCATGTCCGGATTGACGGCCAAGGCAACGTGAGCCGGCAAAGTCCAAGGCGTAGTCGTCCAGGCAAGTACGTATTCGCCTGTATCATGGAGCTTGAATTTTGCGGTCGCACTCAGGTCCTTCACGTCCTCGTAACCTTGCGCCACTTCATGCGAGCTAAGCGAGGTTTGGCAGCAAGGGCAGTAAGGGCTGACCCGGTGACCCCGGTAAAGCAAGCCCTTCTCGTGAATGGTAGCCAAAATGTTCCACACGCTCTCAATGTAGTTGTTGTCGAGCGTGATGTACGGATCATCAAGGTCGGTCCAGTAAGCGATCGCTTCGGTAAAATCACGCCATTGTTTTTCGTAACCGAATACGCTGGCCTTACATTTTTTAACGAATTCCTCAATCCCGTATTTCTCGATTTCCTGCTTGCCGGAAATGCCCAATTCTTTCTCAACGCCAAGCTCGACGGGAAGACCGTGCGTATCCCATCCGGCTTTACGAACAACACGGTATCCTTTCATGGTCTGGTAACGGCCGACAAAATCCTTGATGACGCGTCCCAGCACGTGACCGATATGAGGAAGTCCGTTAGCGGTCGGAGGTCCTTCATAGAACACATAGTTCGGACGGCCTTCCCGGTTTTCGATACTGCGCTTGAACGTATTCTCGCTGTTCCATTTGTCCAGGATACGCAGGTCGCGCGTGCGGGCCTGTTCTTTGATATCGACTTTTTTCATTCCTGATACTTCCCTTCAACAAAATTCTTGTAAAATCAAAAAAGCCCCGTCCCAAAAGGGACGAGACTTGACCTCGCGATACCACCCTTGTTTCAAGCCGGTCACGGTTAATACATCTCCGTAGTCAGCATGACACCTTGATCCCATACGCTTCATATGGGTCCGGTATAACGGCCGGCTGCCGGCATAGCTTACGCTTTCCCTGCGGAAATTCAGCTAGGCTTCTCCGGGACGATCTTCCGTCGGCGTCTTGAACATTGGCTTTCAGCAAAATGCCAACTCTCTGGGGGACAACATCGCCGCGTACTGGTTCCCATCATCAAATCAATATAGGGAATTCACAAACACAACTTACAATATGTTATTATTTATAACTTATTTCCCAGGGGAATGTCAACCTAAGTGCAGCCTAATCGACGCAGATTGAATTTTTACTAATAAATCTCTTTCACTTCGCGGTCACGGTCGCGTTCACGTTCACGTTCTTGTTCGAAAGAACGCTCGCGGTTCTCAAGTGACTCCCACCCGTCGTGGCTCAAGAGGTCCAGTTGGGCTTCCACCAACGTACGGAAACGGGCGCGGTAGATCGAGGCCTGCTTTTTCAACTCCTCGACTTCCATTGCGATTTTGCGCGATTTGGAGAGCGATTCATTAACGATCCGGTCCGCATTCTTCTCGGCTTCCTTCACGATAAGCTGCGCTTCTTTCTTCGCGTTGTTCTTCACTTCATCGGCCGCCTCTTGCGCGACTATGATCGTCTTGCTAAGCGTCTCTTCAATATTGGAGAAATGATCCAGCTTCTCTTGCAGCGAGAACAGCTGATTGTGCAGCTCTTTGTTCTCCCGGATCACGATTTCATAATCTTTGATGACCTGGTCGAGGAATTCGTTCACTTCGTCTTCATCATAGCCGCGAATGCGTCTCGAAAACTCCTTATTATGTATATCCAGCGGTGTTAGTGGCATGATCCGCACCTCCTATTATATTTAAACCTTCCCCTCCGGGAAGCCTGTCTCCAGAACTCTCATTTTATGCGTAGGTAGTTAATTTCGACAAGAATTGCCGATCTCCTGCAAAGAGATCATACAAATTTACCGATTTTTACACGGAGTCTGCCTTTTTTTGTCATGCCATCACATTCGAGCACCTTGAAACGTCCAAAGCCCTGCAAAGCGACGATGTCGCCCGCCTTCAACATTTTGGACGGATCCTCCTCCGTCCTCCAATTCACCCGGCAACGTCCGGCCTTGATCGGCACCAGCACCTTGCTCCGGCTAAGCCGGTAAACATCGCCGGCGATGCCGTCTAAACGTAAAGAAGCCACCGTCAGATCCAGCGGCTCAAGCTCGGCTTCCGCCGTTTTGAGTGAATCTAAATCCATGATATCGGTCATAACGCCAACCCGGTGTACTTGGTGCAGATTCATGCTTAAAAAGGAGGATATTTCTTCCGCGACGATGACATGGCAGCCGTCCTCCCGAACGTGAATATCACCGATTTTCTCCCGCTTAAGCCCAAGCCCGAGCACGGCTCCGAGGTAATCCCCATGCTGCAAAGAGGCCAGTCTCTGGTCATCCGAGGTAATGCTCATTACTTTCATCCGCATCGGTTCCTCGTCCAAGTCCCGGTAATCCGGGGCCACGAGAGCACGCTGCCGCTCTGCACCATTATAACCGCCGTCCAACCGCAGAGCGGCATCAGGATGGCGGTTGACCAGTGTTTGCAATATGAAGCTCTGCCGCGGATCCAAAAAGTCGGTAAGCTTGACTTCATGATAATCCCCGGCGTTTACAACCCATTCCCAGGCCCGATCTACAAACGGACGTTCTTCCGGCTTAAAATGTTCATAAATGTCTGGTCTCATAGTCGATCCACGCTATATACCAAAAATATAACCCAGCACGGCGATGAGGCCGACTTTGGCTAAACGCAGCGCATACAAGGCCACGATTGGCGAGAAGTCGATCATTCCCATCAGCGGAGGAATAAACCGCCGGAAAGGAGATAGATAAGGTTCAACCAGCTTTCCGAGCAGATCGCCGATGAAACTCTCCCGTGCGTTAGGCACCCAAGACATCAGGATGTAAATAAGAATCATATAAAAATAAATATTAAACAACAAATTAACAATACTTTCGATTGTGCCGCTTCCCAAGCTGTCTTCACCTCATTCTGTTGTAATCGGAATCCTCGGTCAGTATTTCGGTAATCGCTCCCTGAATTTCCACGGTATCCGGCGTACACAGAAAAATATTGCCGCCAATCTTGGAAATGCTGCCGCTCAGCGCATAAATCGTGCCGCTCAGAAAGTCGATAATCCGCATCGCCTGGTCGTTGCGAACCCTTTGCAGGTTGACTACGACACTCCGGTGAGAACGCAAATGATCCGCAATCTCTTGCGCTTCATCATAAGAGCGCGGTTCATAAAGAATCACCTTGACGTTCTTTTGCGAATGAATGCTGACCACGTTGCTTCCCTTCTGGTTTCTACGGGTTTCAAAGCTCGGGGTTTCAAATTCGGGCTCATCTTGTCCCGGAAAAGTTTCGCGTTCCACGATTTCTTCCTCTTCCTGCAGGCCCAAGAAGTTCATGAACCGGTTCATTACTCCCATTACGTCTCTTCCCCTTTCCCTACTAAAAGAGTACCGAGGCGCACCCAGGTCGCCCCTTCTTCAATCGCCACTTCAAAATCGCCCGACATGCCCATGGACAATTCCGTAATCGGCTCCTTTGTCACGCCCTTGGCGTTCAACTCATCCCTCAATTCGCGCAGTCTGCGGAATACGGGTCTTGTCCGCTCGGGGTCTTCCTCCTCCGGTGCCATCGTCATCAGTCCGATAATCCGAATATGAGGATACTGCTCCGCTTCGCGAAGGAAGGCTTCGGCTTCTCCCGGGGTAATCCCCTGTTTGGAAGTCTCTCCGGAAACGTTGACCTGCAAAAACACGTTGACCGTGGCGCCCGCCGCTGCGGCGCGCTTGTCCAGTTCCTGGGCCAGCGAAAGCCGGTCCAGAGAATGAATATATTGAAATTTCCCTACGACGTCCTTGACCTTTCTGCTCTGGAGATGGCCGATAAAATGCCAGACTCCTTGTCCGCCAAGCGCCTCCCATTTCGGCACCGCCACACCCGGGCGATTCTCTCCCAAATGGGTAATTCCGCTCTCCAGGACGGAGCGGGTCATCTCGGTTGTCACATACTTGGTCACGGCGATAACCGTGACCTCCCCGGGATTTCTTCCGCTTCGGTCACAGGCCGCCCGGATCCGTTCTTCTACATGCTGTATCCGTTCTTTAAGTGACAAGAAGGGATCACCTCTCTTTCAAACCAACCCAGCTGGCCATTCGCCCGGTCACCCCGTTATGTTTACGGTAAGAGAAAAACCGGTCGCTCTGACAGCTTGTACACCAAGATGTACATTCGATATGTGTCGGCAATATTCCTGCTTTTATCATAATAATTCGATTCATTTCTTTCAAGTTCAGCATGCTTCGGTCTTCCCGGACAGAGGAAACCGCAATTTTCGGCTCCCATTCCTCTCTTGGAATTCCCGCGAAGGCCTCCCGGACTTTCCCCATCACATGCTCATCCACCTCATAGCAGCACTCCCCTATGGATGGGCCGATCGCCGTCCGGATATCGCTCCTGAGGCTTCCGTATTCCTGCTCCATCTTGGCGATGACCGCTTCTGCGATCCGGCCAACAGTCCCTTTCCAGCCCGCGTGTGCCAAACCTACCGCCCGGTGTACGGGATCAACGAAATAGAGCGGGACGCAATCGGCATAAAAAGAAGTCAGCAGCACATTAGGAACGTTAGTTACGAGACCGTCAGTTGCCTGAAATGCACTGTCCCGGTCGCGGAACCCTTTTCCGATATCCTCTTCCCTGACGACTGCGACGTCCACGCCGTGCACCTGCTCGCCGCAGGTCCAGGTTTCCGCCGGGAAACCTAAAGCACCGGCCAGTCTTCTCCGATTCTCCAGCACCGTTTCGGGATCATCGTCGACATGATACGCCAAATTCAGACTATCGTACGGTGCTTCCCCGACACCACCTGCACGGCCGGAGAACCCTGCGCTTAATCCCGGTACAAGGCTCTCCCATACCTTTAGTTCATATTGTTCAGGAATATCCTGTCTAGGATTCCAAATAAACGGCTCCATCATCCATCTCCCCCTGATGTTTGTCTCTCCACAGTTTAACACATCTGCCTCTCGCGAGTCCCCTGCGGTTATACGGCCATTAACGGCGATCGGCCCGCCCATCCCGGTCGATATAAACCGTTGTCTCATAAGAAGGCTGTATCCGGGATTCCCTCAATTCCTCCATCTTGACGAGGACGACGTCGGAGCCGATCTTCACGATATTTTTCCAGGGAATAATCAGATCGGTTCCGTTTCCGAATAGCCCGAGAAACTTGGTGCTTGCCGGTACGACGATCGCCTCGATCACGCCCTGCCGCAAATCCAGCTCAAGATCGCTAATATGCCCTAACCGCTTGCCGTCCACCACATTGATGACGTCTTTGGTTTGAAAATCCGATATCTTCATGCTTGCTCTGACCACATTGTCCATCCATCATCGCCCCCTGACTGCCGAATGCTATCCCTATACTATATGAGCGGCAGCTTCAAAACATTAAAGCCTACCGACAAGATGTTAAAGAAAACGGCAGCCCTTCCTCGCTCCCCTGTCCCAATGACGAAAAAAAGGCCCCGAAGGGCCTTGCAGAGTTCACGACTTTACATGCTTCTGCATTTGTAGGATGGCGGATTTCTCGAGCCTGGATACCTGAGCCTGGGAGATGCCGATCTCGTCAGCTACCTCCATCTGGGTCTTGCCTTCGAAGAATCGCATCGACAGAATCATCTTCTCCCGTCGTCCCAACCGCTGCATCGCTTCCCGCAGGGCGATCTCCTCAATCCACGAGACGTCCTTATTCCTGTCGTCGCTGATCTGATCCATGACATAGATGGGATCGCCCCCGTCATGGTAGATCGGTTCGAACAGGGATACCGGATCTTGAATAGCGTCGAGCGCGAATACGACATCCTCCTTCGGAAGACCGAGCGCCTCCGATATTTCAAAAATCGTCGGTTCCCGGGAATTTTTGTTCGTCAGGCTGTCGCGCATCTGCAGTGCCTTATAAGCGATGTCCCGCAGACTCCGCGATACGCGGATCGGGTTATTGTCCCGGAGGTAACGGCGGATTTCCCCGATGATCATCGGCACCGCATAGGTCGAAAATTTGACGTTCTGCGATAAATCAAAATTATCGATGGCTTTCATGAGTCCGATGCAGCCGACTTGGAACAGGTCGTCCACAAACTCCCCCCGATTGTTGAACCGCTGGATGACACTCAGTACGAGTCTGAGGTTGCCATTCACTAACTTTTCTCTGGCTGATCTTACGTGGTCCTGCTGCAAAGAGTGGAACAATTCACGCATTTCCGCATTGGTTAGAACGGGCAATTTTGCGGTATCAACCCCGCAAATCTCGACTTTGTTTCGGGTCATCAAGTCTACCTCCCAAGGAGAAACATTAATGATCATTATCTCCCGGGACTGTATTTTTATTCCTGAAAAAAGTACATGCCCGCTCCGGGCTACACCATCTTATTGAATTCCTTACGCAGCCGTTTAATGATCCTTTTTTCAAGACGCGAAATATAAGACTGGGAAATTCCAAGCAAATCCGCTACGTCTTTTTGCGTCTTTTCATCGCCGTCGACAAGGCCGAAGCGAAGCTCCATGATCATCCGTTCACGCTCGCTCAGCTTATCAAGCGCCTTATGAAGCAGCTTGCGGTCGACCTGTTCCTCGATGTTACGGTATATCGTGTCATTCTCCGTCCCTAGTACGTCGGAAAGAAGAAGTTCATTTCCATCCCAATCGATATTCAGCGGTTCATCGAAGGATACTTCTGTCCGGATTTTGCTGTTCCGGCGCAAATACATCAATATTTCATTTTCGATGCAGCGGGACGCATAGGTCGCGAGCTTGATTTTTTTCTCGGGATCAAACGTGTTGACCGCCTTGATAAGTCCAATCGTGCCGATCGACACAAGGTCCTCGATGTTAATGCCCGTGTTCTCAAATTTTCTGGCGATATATACGACCAGCCGGAGATTCCGTTCGATCAGCATCGCCCGGATTGCGGCATCCCCGGTCGTCAGCCGCTGCAGCAAATATTCTTCTTCCTCGCGCGTCAATGGAGGCGGCAGCGCTTCGCTTCCGCCGATATAATAGATTTCTTCGCTTTTCAGTCCGAATAAAAATAATAAACGGTAGTACTGCAGCTGCAGCATCATTTTCCATTTTACACGCATGGCTTATTTTTCCTCCCATATTCCATTCCCGTATTCATGAAGTTCCTAACCCCAGACTCATACACCGGCGTGAGACCGCGCTCCTTGATCCGGTTTCCCGTTGCCGAAGCTCTTCCGATCCGTTCCGCTCTCCTCGGCCTCCCCGGCTAATGACGGATGAATGATGGCCCGATACGCTCCTTCCGAAGACAGACTTCCCCCGTCCAGTCCGACAAGGACACGCGTATTCCTGATTTCCCGGCCTTCCAGCATAACGGTCACTTCATCCGGTTTCAAAGCGACCATAAACTGTGAACCTCTGTTCAATCCGCGATAAGGAACCAGTCTCAGCCGGTCCCGCCAAGGAAACTCCTCATCCTCCGACCATTCCAGAATAAGGTTGTCCGCCTGACTCCCGGCCTCGAGTCCTTTTAAGGAGCCCGGCAAAAATTCACTCCATAACGAAGTCTCCATCACCATTACCGGCAGCCGGCTCAGCGGATCGGTCAATTGATTGCCGGTATCGATCAGTCCGGTGCAGCAAATCTCCGCCTCTCCGATCCGGACCTTTACCTCCGCAAGATAAGTGGAGATCAATTCCTGCCTTCGTCTTGATGAAATCACCAGTTTGAACCAAATCAATACGGCGAAAAAAACGAAGAGCACAAACAAGGTACCGATTTGCAGCGAGAATCCCATGCCCCCGGAAGCGGAATACCAAATTCCATTCCAAAGGTCGCCGGAGCTCTGGAGCAAATAATGTATCCCCAAAATTCCACCGGCTGCCGCAAAATTGACGATGTAGAATGCCCCTAAATTCCGCAAATAGTTTTGCAGACTGCCAAAACCGAAGGCGATCCATAACATGACGACGGAAAACAGAAATTTCACCAAAAAAGTGAACAGAAACGACAGTTCGGGCAAGAACATCATAACTACGTAGGACGCCCCGACCGCCGCGGAAAGCAACAGCCGCCAAACGACGACTTTCCGTTTCCGCATCCACGCTGTTACGGCCAGAAGACTTCCGTCGATCAGCAGGTTCATCAAAAAAATCAGATCGAGATAAACGACCATGCTTCATCACCTGCCTGAACCTGTTCTCTACTAGAATCTACCTGCCTATAACGTGGAGATGGTTCTCAGTATATAGACTTCCATATGTAAAGTCTGTCTAAAATTGAAAGCGGGAGCCCACTAATTTTGTCGACAGCCAAGAATGATATAACTTAAAAATAGAAAAACCGGCTCAAGGTTCATCTTAACCCTTGAGCCGGTTCTCCCGCTTGCTATGTTTAAAACTGTCCCGTTACTTCCATCAGCAAAACTAATACTTTTGCTACCTGATCCCGGTTTGCCTGTTCCTGAGGAGCAAACTTGCCTTCAGGCAAGCCGCCGATCATTCCCAGATTTCTTGCGGCTTGCACGCTGTCCAGAGCAAAACTGCTGATCTGATCTTCGTCCGCAAAGGAACCGATAGAAGGATTTCCTGCCGGCAGGCCGGCGAGGGAATTGCCTTTCAAATATTCGTAGCCCTTCATCACCATGGTAAGCATTTCTTCCCGCGTTACTTTCTGGTCCGGACGGAAGGTTCCGTCTTCATAGCCAGAGACAATTCCGGCCTGCTTCAAGGCGATTATGAAGCCTTGGTAATACGAACCCGCGGCCACATCACTGAACGGCGCAGTTCCTTCGGCTTCACCCATTTGCAGGGCTCTGCCCAGGAAAGCTGTCAACTGCCCTCTTGTTACCGCATTCTGCGGCGCAAAACGTTCGTCATCGATTCCTGTTGCAACGCCACGAGCCACTAGAATCTCAATATAGGTTTTGGCCCAGCTGTCGGAAGAATCCTTGAACGTTTTGTTCGATTCCATTACGGCATAATTCCCGGTGTTCGTAGTATCAAAGCTTACGGCCCCGCTACCGAACTTTCCTCCACGGAACTGAACGTCACCGTTATCGTTCAACTGATATACACCGGATTTTCTCTTATCGCTAAGCTTCTGCATTTCTTCCTTAGACAGCAACAGAGACATCATTATCGGCTTGTTGAATGCCGAGATTTCGATTCGGTTACCAGAGTTGTCTAAGGTATAGCCGGTGAAGGAAAGTAGATTCCCGGCCGGCTTCAGATCTCGTCCAGCGACCCCTGCGTTCGACAACAAGCTTTGCGCTTCGGCCCCGTCAACAACGGCAAACCGAAGGTTCATCTCCCGGATCGTGGAGAGATTCATGGCCATTGGACTTGTTCCGGCCGCAATATTTGCCGTTGCATCCGCCGTCCGTACTTTCAAAGCGATTCCGGCAGCTTCCAGCTTGGCAAGATAGGAGCCGGTCAGCGTCAGTTCCAATGTTTCACCCGACTGTCCGCCGGTGTTAATGACCACGGCTGACCCGGTATTAATTTGATTTAATAGACCGGTCTTCCCCGCTAATTGTTGCCGGATCAAATCCAAACCATTAGTCAACCGATCCAGGGCGGACTGAAGCTGCTTCGGATCGACCTTCCAAACCTTCTTCCCGTCTTTATCCTTCGCTTCATAGGCCGTTACCGTTCCAAGCGTATCCAGCTCTTTCAAAATAGCTTCTGCCGCCTGAGCATCGCTTGCAGGCAGGCTGCCGAGCCGTTTCTTTAAGGAGTCCAAGGAGTTGTCTTTAGATGATGCGGACCCGTTTGACCCGGTATCTCCCCCACCGTTTCCGGGATTACCCGGATTACCCGGATTTCCTGGATTACCGTTATCCGAGCCTTGTGTTTGAATAATTACGGACGTTAATGGCTCAAGTGTTATGGAACTTGATGTAAGCTGGAAACCTGAAGGTTGTGAAACGCCATTCTTGCCAGCCTCATCATTATCGACTAGTACTTTGCCTGAGGTTAAATTCTCCTGCAGGCTCAGCGTTCTCGGCTTACTGTCCGCGTTCACGAATACATAGTAATTTCCGCTGCCATCAGTTGCTTTGTTTTTGTATGCGATGAGCAGATCGCTGTCGACGGCCATTTCAGGCGACTGGATCAGCGTGACATTCTGATCTACAAGCTTCATATCGCCCAACGTAAAGGCATTGGTCGACTTTCTCAGCTCGATCAGTCCTCTCGTATACTCCCTTGTGACATGATTGACAGGGAATTTCTCCGCATCCGTCGCTTTGGTCCAGTCGAACATATTGACCGCATCGGAAGAATCATAGGAATCATGAACGAAATAGCCGAAGGCATTGCCGGACTCATCTTTCAGTTCATGATATTTTTGCTCAGGCAAGCCTTCCCCTTTCCACTGCTTGGTTCGTCCGTATTCCTGCCCCGCATGAAGGAACGCCGTTCCCTGCGAAGTCATAATCAGCAGATTCCCCAAGCGGATGCGCTTATGGATTTCCAGATCATTGGCCGGAACGGCCGGATCCTTTTTGATAGACTGAGCGATGACGTCATAGAGCGGCAGATTGTCATGAGCCTCGATATAGGACACCATATCTCCGGGATCGTCCGCCGGCGTATTGGAAGGCTGAGCCTTGATGTTATTGAATATCGTTTCAATCGGCCTTGCACCGCCGGTAATAAATCTTGGTTCTCCCTCCGAACCGAAGCCGGACTTCAATTCATTCCGGATTTCATCCGAGAATACGCCGACATTATCCGTTTTGTTCATCCAGTCTTGGGTTGCTCCATGCCCTTCCAGAGCCGGTTCCGCAATCCCGCCGCTGAATGTCCGCCAGCCTTCCCCGATAAAGAGGACATCCGGATTGATTTTGACGGCTTCGTCGTAGGCGTTCTGAACGGCTTCATAAGTGGCATCGCCCATCATATCCCAGCGCATGCCGTCAATTTTATACTCGTCGAACCAGTACTTGACGGAGTCCACCATTAATTTTTCGGCCATCTTGTGGTTAGTTGCCAGGTTGTTGCCGAAGCCGCCGACATTATTTCCGTTGGCGTCTTTCCAGGCATAGTAGTCCGGCACGATGTCGTTCAAGAAGTCGGCTTTGGCCATATGGGTATAGACCACATCGAGAATAACGCCCATTCCCGCTTCATGGATGGCATCGATCATGCCCTTCAATTCTTCGATTCGAAGCTGCGGGTCTGCAGGGTTCTCGGAATAAGCTCCATCCGGTGAAAAATAATTGTGCGGATCATATCCCCAGTTATATTCATTTCCTTGTGTCGAGTAGGCGAGCTCTCTCTCTTCCATGTTCATCTCGTCCCCGTAATACCATGCCATAACGGGGAGCAATTGAACGTGGGTGACTCCCAGCGATTTTAAATAATCCAGTTTATCGCCGAACGCTTTATATGAGCCCCATTTTCCATTCAAATCGCCTTCAATGGAAGGATCGGAGGTAAAGTCCCTTACATGAATTTCCCAAACGACAGCATCCTCCCGCTTCTCATAGCCGTCAATTTGAGCAAAGTCATATCCTTCAGGATTCGTGTCGCTCAAGTCTACGATAGCCGCCTTACCGACGATATCACCGTCAGGACCGGGCTTACCGTTCGTATCCACTCGAAATGGCGCCATGGATTTGGCATACGGATCGAGCACAGCCTTTGTAACTCCTTGATTCGTGACAAAGTACTGGTAGAAGTATCCCTTCAAATCGGAGGTCTGAAAGTCGGCAGGAGACGCCTCCGCCGCCCACACCCCCTGGTCTCCCTGAACCAGGTCGATGCTGCCTATGTAACGCGTCGAATCGTCTTTGTCATAGACGCTTGCCGTAACGGAGCTGGCGGTCGGGGACCAAAGTTTGAACGTTACGCCGCCATCGTGGTAAGTCGCCCCCAGATCGTTTCCGTCGTAATAAAACATCTCATCCAGCATTCTCCAACTGGTTGAAGCCGTAACCGTCTTTCCAGAATAGGTCACGCTCAGAGGAAGATGCTCAAGCAGACTTGCGCCGGATACTTCCGCTTCAACCGACGTAGTGCTCGTTATGTTTACTTGATTGACTTTAACTTCTGCTCCTTGGCTATCCTTAATCACAAGTTCATCCTTCAAGGCATCTGGTTCCAGTCCATCCGTCATGGTAAAGCCCAGTAAAAGTTTACTTTCGGACAAGACCTCCGCAGATACGAGTCCTACCGGAACTTCCCCGTAAGGAGAGACATAGACATTGTTGTCGCCTTGCTTAATCCATAAGCGGTTGTACCGATCCATTAGGCTAAACGATTTGTCACCGCCGTCCTTCTCGTCTCCATTATTGCGGTTGACGACCAGGAAACCTATCTTTTTGGCTTCCGGCTGGAGCGGAACATCCACATAGGCGCCATAACGGTCAGTTTGCTCTGCGACAAAAGGAACCGCCCCCTTTGGCCAATCTTCGGTAGGTGCCAGCACGTCCCCCCATAAC
Organism: Paenibacillus sp. FSL R5-0407; assembly: GCF_038009185.1. NCBI lineage: Bacteria > Bacillati > Bacillota > Bacilli > Caryophanales > Paenibacillaceae > Paenibacillus > Paenibacillus sp. FSL R5-0407. The sequence goes on from NZ_JBBPAX010000001.1 coordinate 1,790,028, forward strand.
CAAAGACCGTAGGTGCCATAATTCTGGTCATCGCGGGAGTAATGAATCCGGACCGTGTTTGCAGGCAAATCTACAGGTTCATACGAGTAGACTTGATCCGAACCCGCCTTGATCCAGACCTCGTTCATGGCCGAGGAGGACAGGGTCAGGTTTTTGTCGCCTCCCTCCTTCTCTCCCGTAGTTCGGTGTACTACAAGAAATCCGACCTTCTTCGCACCTTCGCTAAGCTTGATATCGAGGTAATGTCCATAACTGTCGGCTTGATCAGGATTGAAGGCGCTTGCACCGGAAGACCAGTTTTGCGAAGGCTCCGCTACATCACCCCATAACCATATCCCCGTTCCGTCCGTATTCCCGTTGTAGTGGATCCGGACATGTCCGGCAGGCACTTCAGTCGCGACGCCACTCAGCGTTGCTTCGCTTTCTTCTGGAACATAAGGAACTTCCTCTGCAGCTAAACTTAATCCAGCGGAATTAAACAGTAATGAGAGTATCATAAAAAATGAAAAAATGACTTTTCCTTTTCTCTTCTTCCCTAGCTTCATTTTATCCGGCCTCCTGTTTATGCGAATAGAATGTTCAATCTCCAAGTTGCGCAATCGTTTGCGCAAACGGCACTATTCTCCTCCTCTCTATCCTGTAATAGCGGACAAGTCTAATTGCTAAATAATGAAACCGTTTGCATAATATATAACATATCGATTCCTTATTCGTCAATTCTCTAAATAGTTCACGCCAGGCTACCATCCATTAACGGGATGCCGGAAAAGAAAAAAAGACCCCCTCCCAATACAGGGAAGAGGTCTTCGGGGAAGACTTTTGATTATATAGATTATTCGTTATTGTTCCGACGATTCCGGAGGAAAGTAGGGATGTCCAACTGATCCCCGCTTGGCTGGTTCCCGAACGGTCTGAGTGAAGAAGACGTATTGCGGTTCTCCTGCGGTTGTTCGGTTGTGCCTGCAGCAGCAGGCTTGCGGCCCGGTAACATCGGCGGAGCCTTGTGCTCAAAGCCGGTAGCAATCACCGTTACCTTGATATCTTCCTTCATGTTCTCGTCGATGATAGCACCGAAGATCATATTCACTTCCGGATCGGAAGCCGAAATTACGATTTCTGCCGCTTCATTTACTTCATACAACGACAGGTTTGCTCCGCCGGTAATGTTCATAATTACACCGCGTGCACCCTCGATCGACGTTTCGAGCAGCGGGCTCATGATCGCTTTGCGAGCAGCCTCAGCCGCACGATTCTCGCCGGTTGCATATCCGATACCCATGAGTGCGGAACCCCGCTCGGTCATGATGGTCTTAACGTCGGCAAAGTCGAGGTTGATCAAGCCCGGTACGGCGATCAGGTCGGAAATGCCCTGAACAGCCTGACGAAGTACGTTATCCGCTTCGCGGAACGCTTCCAGCATCGGCGTTTTCTTGTCGACGATTTCCAAAAGCCGGTCGTTCGGAATGACGATTAACGTATCTACCTTTTCTTTTAACGCCTCAATACCGATATCTGCTTGCGAGGAGCGTTTGCGTCCCTCGAAAGTGAACGGACGCGTGACGACGCCAACGGTAAGCGCGCCGCATTCTCTGGCAATTTCCGCAATAACCGGCGCAGCACCGGTACCCGTACCGCCGCCCATTCCGGCTGTCACGAACACCATATCGGCGCCCTTCAGCGTGTTTGCGATCAAATCGCGGGATTCCTCAGCGGCCTTCTTCCCGACTTCCGGGTTGGCACCGGCCCCGAGGCCGCGCGTTAATTTATCGCCAATCTGCAGCTTATGTTCGGATTTGGCCAAATGCAGTGCTTGGGCGTCCGTGTTCACCGTAATGAACTCAACCCCCTGAACACCGTTCTCGATCATCCGGTTGACGGCATTGCTACCGCCGCCGCCGCAACCGATGACTTTTATTTGAGCCAAGCTCTCCATTTCAAAATCAAATTCCAACATACTCTTCCATCTCCCCCTCATTGTGCATGGATGGCCCGTCCATCGTAATAATCCTTATATAAATTCGCTGAATAATTTCTTAAGGCGTTCCATAACGCCTGTCTTCCCAACCGTTTCCTGCGGTCCCGCGGGTTTCGGCCGATTCGCCGTTTTCTTCGGGCTTGCATTCCGGATTCGGATGTTCTTGATCACCTTATAAAGGATCCCCACACCTCCGGTAAATCCCGGATCACGCACCCCGATATAATCGGGAACGGCGATCCGCACGGAAGCGGCCAATTCTTGCTGGGCAATCTTCAGCAAACCCGGCATGGAGACGGTACCTCCCGTAAGTATATAACCTCCAGGCTGTTCGTTGTAACCGAGTCGTTTGACTTCCTGGCCGATCATTTGGAATATTTCCTGTACCCGAGGCTCCGCAATCGCGGAAAGATCCTCTTGGGTAAATTCTTTATCCACATTGCTGCCAATGCGTGTTACCTTGAAAGTGACGTCCGGCGCCGCATCCTCCATGGACGCGCAGCCATACTTCAGCTTCACCTTCTCCGCCTGGTCAGTCAGCGTACGTAGGCCGTACGCGATATCATTCGTTATAAATTCTCCCCCAATCGGAAGCGTGGATGTAGCTACAATCGTGCCGCTTTCGAATACCGCGATTGTTGTGGAGCCGGCGCCGATGTCCACCAGTACCGAACCCATCGTCTTTTCGTCCTTGGATAGAGCCAATTGACCCGAACCCAACGACAGAAGAACAAGATCCCGCACCTTAAGTCCGGATTTTTCCACACAGCGAAGCAAATTATGTATCGCCGTTTTGGCACCGGTAATGATGGTCGCTTCGACCTCCAGGCGAACCCCGATCATTCCGCGGGGATCCTGAATTCCTTCTAACCCGTCAACCACGTACTGCTTGGCGACGACGTCTATAATTTCCCGTTCCGGAGGAAGCGCAATCACCTCGGCTGCCTTCAGAACCCGATCGATATCGTCTTCTCCGATTTCCCGGTCTTCATTTTGTACGGCTACAACTCCATGGCTCGTTTGGAGTCCGATATGATTTCCCGAAATGCCGACGTACACTTCCGATATTTGAATACCCACCATACGTTCCGCATGATCCACTGCATTACGGATCGAGAGAACCGTCTGGTCAATATCTACAATCGCGCCTTTGCGAATTCCTTCCGAGTCGGCAGATCCAACCCCAATAATATTAAAGGTTCCATTACTAATTTCCCCAATAATAGCACGAACTTTGGATGTACCGATGTCCAAACTAACAATGATGTCATTGTTGCTCAAGCCCCTGGCACCTCCTATTTCCCATAAAAATATAATGACGTTTGTAAAATGCACTCTCTACTTATTCAACGCGGCTTAACCTTTCCCTCTTTTTTCTACAAATTTTTTACTTCCAAGTTTTGCATAGAATCAGAGAAAAGAGGGGGATAGGAAACTAGCCCATAAAATGTATTTTATCATTGTTTGTCACTCATGAGTAGTATCATTTTCACCTTCCGTCTCCTCCCCGGAGGGCGCATAAGGCAGATAGCTATCGGCCTCGAGCAAGGTCAGCGTCCCGGGATCCTGGGAATCCATGATCAGGTTCATGTACTCCGCTTTGTCAGGCAGGACAGAGATCGCGGAAATGATCTCGAAATGCGACCTGGTATACATTTTGATCCGGTCGGGATAAGACACGGAAGGCGACGGCGTAATTTCCGAAATTTCCGAAATCAGGGAATCCGGAATTTTGGCCAAAGTAGCGCATAATTTTGCTAGATTAGGATCATCCCCGGACCAGCCGGTCAAAATCGGTTTTTCGATCGGCATGGACCCGTTCTTCAGATTGATCTTCGTTCCGTTTGCCAACAAGCCGTTTAAGCTGCCTTCCGCGGAGAGCTCATAGGCGACGACCGGGTATTCCCGAACCGTAATTTTAATGCTGCCCGGAAAAGACTTGTCCACGGTAACTTCTTCGATCGACGGCACTTTCGTAAGCTTGTCCTCAATTTTGGAGGCGCTTGTCCCAAAAAACGGGGCACCCGCCTTCAACCCGGAAATCTCAAGCAGTTCCTGGTCGGACTGATACAGATTTCCTTCGAAAGCAATTTCCGAAATTTTGCTTAAAGACGAACGAAAAAACAACACGCAAAGCAGGATAAGCACCAGCAGGAATAAAACTACCGCCACTTTCCGGCTGCTTTTCTTTTTCGGCTTGGGCTCTTTAAGGATAGGCACGTTAGCTTTTGGCATAATATTTCTCCGATATAGTTTATAGAGGTTGTTCAAAAAGTCACCTTTTGATCACGAAGCATTTCAGGCCCTTAACCGACATCGAATCTTGAATTCAGGCGGGCCTTCCGGTGCTCACGTAGGTTTTGCCTACGCTCCGCTCCTCAGTCCCTCCTTCATCCAACCTTCTCGGTGCTGAAAAGTCGACTTTTTGAACAAGAACTTATAAGATCTGTGCTCCGTTCATCGATTGTCCATGCTAATAAGAAAAACGTCTATCGACGTACTTTCATGAAAGCCAGACCGCGTTTAGAGGAAGTTTTTCTTCCGATATCAGGCAGTTAATACCCCGAAGTTCAAACCTTCTGATATCTTAATAAAGCCCGTATCCCCTCCATCAGGAGGGGACCCAAGGCTTGGATCAGGCCAAATCCAGTTGCTTCAATGCCGGGGTTTCCCGGTGCATTACGCCGCCGAGCTTTTGAAACATCAGCTCGATCCGGTCGTAGCCGCGGTCGATATGATGGATCTGCTCAACAACCGTCTTGCCTTGCGCGGCTAACCCCGCAATGACGAGAGCGGCTCCCGCCCGCAAATCCGTGGCTTCCACCGTAGCGCCGTATAAACGGGGTACTCCGCGGATAAAGGCAGAATTCAAATCCACCGATATGTCGGCGCCCATCCGCACCAGCTCATCCACATGTTTGAATCTTCCTTCGAATACCGTCTCTTTCATCAGGCTCATCCCGTCGGCAAGCGACAGAAGCACCATCACCTGAGACTGCAGATCGGTAGGAAAAGAAGGATACGGTGAAGTAACGATCCGTTCAACCGCCTTGGGACGTCCGGTGCCGCTTACGGTTATTATATCATTGCACGATCCGATTTGAACACCGGCCCGGCGCAGCACATGGAACAGCGAGGTCAGGTGCGCCGGATTGCAATGGGTAAGCGTCACCGTTCCGCGTGTTGCGGCAGCCGCAATCAGCGCGGTTCCCGCGACGATCCGGTCGGGAATAATCTCGTAATCGCAAGGCTCAAGCGATTCTACTCCCCGAATCGTGATCGTATCCGTTCCGGCCCCCATCACATTTCCGCCCAATGCATTTAAAAAGTTCTGCAAATCTTGTATCTCCGGCTCTCTCGCTGCATTCGTAATCACCGTAGTGCCTTCCGCGAGCGCAGCCGCCATCATAATATTCTCCGTCGCTCCAACGCTGGGGAAGTCGAGATGAATATCGTTCCCCTTCAGTTTTGCGGCCCGGCACCAGATTTGATGATCGTTTTCTTCGATGACTGCTCCTAAAGCCTCCAAGCCTCTCAGGTGCAAGTCAATCTTCCGTTCTCCAATCGCGCAGCCGCCCGGCTGATAGATACAAACTTCCCCGAACCTTGCCAGAAGGGGGCCCATGAGGAAAATGGAGGAACGCATTTGCTTCATCAAATCTTCCGGCACATGACAGGAATCCGCTCCGCTCGAATCCACAATAATCGTGTCGTCTTTATGAACTGCATTGCAGCCCAAACGGTTCAAGATCCCGAGCATGACGTCAATATCGAGCAGACGGGGGACATTTCGAAGTTGCACCTTGCCTTCAGCCAGCAGGCTGGCTGCCATAATCGGCAGTGCGGCATTTTTCGCTCCATGGATACGAATGGATCCTGATAGGGGTCTCCCGCCTTCGATCACCAATTTGTCCAATGTATCACCTCCGAGTTTACCGTTCACCCACGAAGAAGACCTCCGGCACCAGTGCGACTTCAAATTTGGAAAAAATGGTGGCCTTGATTTGCTCCATGAGCCTAAGAACGTCCTCTGCTGTCGCTTGCCCGGTATTGACGATGAAATTGGCATGCAATGTGGATATTTCGGCTCCGCCAACACTATGGCCCTTGAGTCCTGCGGCTTCAATCAATCTTGCCGCGTGATCGCCCGGCGGATTGCGAAATACACTTCCGGCACAAGGCTGCTGTAGCGGTTGGGTTTTGCGCCGCCGGTCCTTATAGGCCGCCATGGCTGCGGCAATCTCCAAACGATCGCCGGCCTCCAGCGTAAAATTAGCCCGGGCCACAATTCCGCGCCGTTCATGCAAGATGGAATGCCGGTATGCAAACTCCATATCCTCAGCGCCGTAAGTTACCAATTCACCTGTCTCCAGAACAATTTCAGCGGATTTGAATATGCGTGACACATCGGACCCGTGTGCGCCGGCGTTCATATACACGGCTCCCCCCACTGTTCCGGGTATTCCGCCGGCAAATTCCAGACCGGTCATTCCCTGCTTTCCGGCCATGATGCTTAATCTGACGAAGGATGCGCCTCCGTCTGCCTCCACGTCCGTTCCCTTGAATTCGATCTCCTCAAGCCCTGTACCTAATTTGATAACGGCGCCGCGAATGCCTTTATCCGATACGAGCATGTTGGAGCCCTTGCCCACCGTCATCCAGGGAACCTGCTCTTCATGAAGCAGGCGGACGAGGTTCGCAAGTTGTTCTTTATTTTCGGGAACGATCAAGGCGTCAGCGGGACCGCCGATTTTCCATGTTGTATATTTCGACATCGGTTCGTTAAGCAACACCGTCCCGACTTCTTGGTGTGATAGTTTCGATATCCACTGCTGCATCGCAAAATCCCTCCCTGATTAACATCCGGAATCCCCGCCCCGCTTAAGCGCAAGGCCTGGGTTCCGGTATTGCCGCCCGGCTAAAGCCGGCGCCCGGGTCCATAAGAGACCAAGAAGAAATGCATTCGTCTTCCGAGATCCCATTGAAATGAAGAATGTCACGATTTATAGGGTATCTTATGCCTTCCTTATGGAGAGTGTGACAATCGCCCAGAACCAGGGCTTGCGGACGACTTATGAACGACCTGACCCGGTAAGACGCCGGATTTCCTCAACGATCAAATGGGCGGAATCCGGCTTCCCGAGTTTTCTTGAAGACTTTGACATGGATTCATGCCGCACTTTGTTGCTCATAATCTCTTGAACTGCTGTGAACAGTGCTTTACCGGAAAGCTCCGGCTCTAAAATAACCCGGGCCGCTCCGGCTTGTTCCAGCGTTCTGGCATTCTTCTCCTGGTGATTGTTCGTCACGTTCGGCGACGGAATCAGAATCGACGGGATGCCAAGGGCCGTCATTTCAGCCAGGAAGGAAGCGCCGGCTCTGTTCACGATCAACGACGTTGAAGCCAACACTTCAGGCATATTATGCACGTAAGGCAGCACCTGCAAATTGCGCGGCAATGCGCCGGTTTTGGCCTGAATGGCCTCCAGCGTCGGCGCATAGTAGTTGTCTCCGGTCACATACACAAAAGAAAGATGATCCAGCTCCTTTAAATATGGAGCCATATCGACCATCGCATCGTTAATGGCTTTAGCTCCCCGGCTTCCACCGACAACGAGCACGATGGAACTGCTTGCGGGCAGTCCCAGCGATTCAAAGCCTTTGTTTTTATCCGCCTCAAAAACGGTTGTCGCCCGGGGATTTCCCGTATAAATAATGTTCCGCGCCCCGGGAAAGGCGGTCTCGGAGCCTTCGAAGCTGACCGCCACGGTAGAGACGTATTTGCTCAGAAAACGGTTTGTCAGCCCGGGTACCGCATTTTGTTCATGTATGATGCTCGGAATGCCAAGCTTGGCCGCCGCATAAACGACAGGTCCGCATACATAACCGCCCGTGCCGATCACTACGTCCGGCTTAAATTCGCGGAGCATCTGTTTGGACTTTCTCACGCCTTTGAGAAAGCGCATGACGGTTTTCATATTTTCAAAAGAAAGCTTCCTGCGGAAGCCCGTAATATCTATCGCTTTAAACGGAATCTCCGTTTTCGGAACCAGAGAGCTTTCCAGCCCTCTCTCTCCGCCGATATATAAGAACTCGGAACCGGGAATCTCCTCAGCACATCTGCTTGCTACGGCCAGCGCAGGATAAATATGTCCCCCCGTGCCGCCGCCGCTCAGTACGACGCGCATATTCTCACCTCGCATAACGGGATAAATTTAGTAGAATGCCAAGTGCCGTCAGCATCAAGGTCAGGGATGAACCCCCGTAACTGATGAGAGGCAGCGTAATCCCCGTGACCGGCATGAGGCCAATGACAACACCGATATTGATAACGACCTGAACGCCTACCATACCTACGATACCGACAGCCAGCAAACTGCCGAACATATCATCAATCGTCATCGCTACCCTCATGCCCCGCCACACCAGGATCAAGAACAGCAGAAGGACCAGCAGCCCTCCTATGAATCCCAACTCTTCGGCCAAAATAGAAAATATAAAATCCGTTTGCGGTTCCGGTACGTAGCTGTACTTTTGCCGGCTCATGCCCAGGCCCAAACCGGCCAATCCACCCGGTCCGATTGCATAAAGGGACTGGATGATCTGATAGCCCGCGCCGAGCGGGTCGGACCAAGGATCAAGGAAAGCAGTAATCCGCTGCAGCCGGTAAGGCGCAGCCAGGATGAGCCCAACGAAGCCTAGAGCCCCTACGGCGGCCAATCCGGCGAGGTGCTTGATCTTCGCGCCGGCCGTAAACACGATCAGCAGCGAGGCACCCAGCATTACTGTACCCGTACCGAGGTCCGGTTGAAGCATAGTGAGGCCGAACGCGGCGCCGATGATGCCTAGCGGCGGAAGCAGGCCTTTGGTGAAATGGGTGATTCTATAATCTTCTTTACTTAGCCAATAGGATAGAAAAAGAATCATGCCCAGCTTCATAAACTCGGAAGGCTGTATGCCGAACGAGCTGATGCCGAGCCAACTTCGGGCGCCGCCGCGCACTACCCCAATACCGGGAATCAATACGATGACAAGTAACCCGAAGCAAATCAGGAGCAGCACCTTGGCGTATTTTTTCAGAATCCGGTAATCTACGTTCATCGTAAAAAACATTGCTACGAAACCAAGAACAGCAAACAAAGCTTGACGTTTTACAAAGTAGAAGGAATCGCCGTAATCATGGAAAGCGAGTACGGAACCCGCACTGTAAACCATCACAATTCCGATTGCCAGCAAGCCGAAAATGCTGGCCATTAACCAAAAATCCGGTTTGTTGCGGCCTTTGACCATCGCGGAAGCCACCTCTTAACAAGGAAGTAGGGGCTTTTCCACCCCCCTACTTAAAGGGTATGCACCGCCTCTTTAAAAATGCGTCCACGCTCTTCATAGGACGAGAACATGTCCCAGCTCGCACAAGCCGGCGAGAGCAACACAATGTCCCCATCCTCGGCCAGGCCAGCAGCCTTGGAGATTGCGGTCCGCAGCGTTTCCGCGGCGCTGTCTCCAGTATCGACCAGCTCGATGTCGCTTAGACCCGCTAATTCGGCTACTCTTCCGATTTTCTCCTTCGTCTGGCCCAAAGCTACTATTGCCTTCACTTTATCTTTGAAAACAGGAAGGAGTTCCATATAATCGGAGCCCCGATCAAGGCCTCCGGCGATCAGGACGATCGGCTTATCCAGGGCGCCGAGCGCCATCGCGGTCGCTTTGGAATTCGTGGCCTTGGAATTGTTATAATAAGCCACGCCGTCTCTAACTTCGACGAACTCCAGGCGATGCTCCACGCCGCGAAACGTACGCAGCGGCTCCGCAAGCGACTCCGGCGCCGCGCCGGCCGCTACGCAGGCTGCAACCGCAGCAAGGGCGTTCCCTACGTTAAAACGGCCCGCCAGGCCGATTTCCGCCGTTTCTACGATCGTATGCTCCTGTCCTTCCTCATCGCGGTAAACAACGCTACGGCTAAGTCCGTCCTGTACATCCGGAACGTAAGCCGGTTTAACGTATACCCCGGCCGTACGCAGCTCCTCCGTCATCGAGAAAGGCAGCAGCTTCGCCTTGATGTAAGGCACCAATTCTCTGCAAACGGGGTCGTCCCAATTGATAACAGCCGTATCTTCCTCCGTTTGATTGGCAAAAATCTTGGCCTTGGAGGAAATATAATCGTCCATCGTACCGTGATAATCCAGATGCGTCTCGGCGATGTTCAGCAAAACAGCCACCTCGGGACGAAATTCCCGTGTCCCTTTGAGCTGGAAGCTGCTGAGCTCAACGACCAGCCAGTCTTCAACGTCGGCCGTCTCGGCCGCTGCACAGAGAGGCGTCCCAATATTACCGGCTATGACCGGGGACAGACTCGCCGCCTCCAGCATGTTGCCGATCCAGGTCGTTGTCGTCGTCTTACCGTTGGATCCGGTAATGCCGATCATCGGCGCTTTGGACAAATGATAAGCGACCTCCACCTCGCTCACGACCTCGATTCCAAGCTCAAGTGCCTTAGCGACTGGCGGTGCCGTGTAAGGAATGCCTGGGTTCTTGACGACCAGTTCTACAGCAGGGTTAATCAGCCCTTCCGGATGCCCCCCGCATACAACAGAAATTCCCAAAGCCTCCAATTCGGATGCTTCGGGACTCTCTTCCCTCGACTTTTTATCGTTGACCGTGACGACTGCGCCGCTCCGGTGTAGGGTTTTGGCGACCTGCACGCCGCTTTTCGCTAGACCGAGAACAACCACTTGTCGTCCCCGGTATTCATCTGGATGTTTCATCTCTACAACCCCTTGTTCAAGTAAAGTCCAATACCCGCCAGCACCAAGCCGACCGCCCAAAATGTGACGACGACGCGCCATTCCGACCATCCCGACAATTCAAAGTGATGGTGGATCGGGCTCATTTTAAAGATTCGCTTCCCGCGGGTTTTAAACGACACCACCTGCAGCACGACCGAGAGCATTTCAATTACGAAAATCCCGCCGATGACGAGGAACAGCAATTCGCTCTTGGTAACGATCGCGATAGCCGCAATCGCCCCGCCGATGCCGAGAGACCCCGTGTCACCCATGAATACCTTCGCCGGATGCGCGTTAAACACGAGAAAGCCGAGCACTGCGCCGATCATGGCCGCCGCGCAAACCGCAGCCGGAAGTGACGTAGCCTGCATCGCAATTACCGCGTAAGCTCCGAGAGCAATTGCGCTGACGCCGGAGAGCAATCCGTCCAAACCGTCGGTAAAATTGACCGCGTTGCTGATGGCCAGCATCATGATGATAATAAACGGATAATAGAACCAGGCTCCCCAGTCAAAAGAGATTTGCGTTCCCGGGATGCCGATAGCCGTACTGTGTCCTTCCGAAATCAGCAAGGCGCAGACAATACCGGAGAACAACAATTGTCCGAACATTTTTTGTCTAGGCGTTAAACCCAGCGATCTCTTAAACACAATTTTGATATAGTCGTCCAGAAAACCGACCAAACCGAAACCGAGTGTCGCTACAAGCAATACGTAAAAATCAGTGTTGATTACAGAAAATTTCAAGAAAGCCAGCGTGAACGCCAATATGATAACGATCCCGCCCATAGTCGGCGTTCCCGCCTTTTTTTGATGGCTCTGCGGACCCTCGCCGCGAATCTGCTGTCCAAATTTCATTCGCCGCAGCAAAGGAATCAGCAAAGGGGCCGAGATCACCGCTAAAATAAATGATACGCCGATCGTTAAAAGAATAAGTCCAAAGTCCATGGGATCACCCCCCTTTCGCCGGTATTATGTCTCTAGATTGCTATTTTTGACTGCGTCGACGACCTCTTCCAGCTTCATTCCCCGCGAAGCCTTCACAAGCAGCACATCCTTCGGATGCAGCATAGAAATCAACTTTTCAATAAGCTCACTTTTATCATGATATGCAAAAATGGTTCCTGGCTCCAAATTTTCCGCGGCGCCTTCCGCGATTTTCTCGGCAAGCCGGCCGTACGTAAACAGAAGATCTACCTTTTCGGGTGTAAGAAATCTGCCGACTTCACGGTGAAATTCATCTTCCGACGGCCCAAGCTCCAGCATATCGCCAAGCACGACAATCTTTTTCCGGTAACCGCGTTTTTTCTCAAGCACCCCGATTGCGGCCTTCACGGCGATAGGACTAGAATTGTAGGCATCGTTCAAAATCGTAATTCCGCTCGCGCCTGCAATCGTTTCAATCCGCATTCCTGTCAGTTCAACCCGACGGAGACCTTCCTCAATGTCATCTTCGGATACCCCGTAATGCCGGGCAACCGCCAGCGCCGCCAGCGCATTGACCACATTATGCTCACCAAGCAGCGGAAGTCTCAGCGACGCGCTCCCCCCAGCACGAGAGGTAAATACCGTCTCTTCCTCCATATACATAATTCCGCTCGGAGAATCGTCATTACTTCCGTCAAGGCCGAAGGTGAACATTCTCAGTCCCTCCGGTTTTTCGGTCGAAGGCTCCGCTAAAACCTGAGCGATGAGAGGTTCGTCCCCATTGTAAACAAACAACCCGCCCTGCTTCATACCGGACAGAATCTCCAGCTTCGCCCGGGCTATTTCCAGTCTGGAGCCCAGTTGCAGAAGATGCGCCTCACCGATATTGGTCACGATGGCCGTTTCCGGTTCAGCAAGCTTCGACAGCAATTCTATTTCGTGCCGGCCGCTCATTCCCATTTCCAGAACCGCGATATCGGTATCCTCCGGCATGGCGAGGATCGTCAGCGGTAAACCGATATGATTGTTGAAATTACCCTGTGTTTTATGCACTTTGAAAGTCGTAGCCAGCAACGAGAATACCAGATCCTTCGTCGTAGTCTTTCCGTTGCTGCCCGTTATGCCGATCACCTTGGTTCCGCATGCTGCAAGATAACTTTTTGCAAGGCGCTGCATCGCTTCGAGCGTGTCATCCACAATCACGGCCGGCCCAGGAGGGCTGCCTTTGGACTCGGACCACAGCACGGCTGACGCTCCGGCCGCCAGACAATCGCCGGCGAAGTCATGGCCGTCAAAACGTTCCCCGGCCAGTGGAATGAACAGGCATCCCGGCTTGATTTTGCGGGAGTCGGTGACAACTCCCTCTATGGTGATCTCGGAATCGCCGGCATCTGCAACGTGTCCGCCGCACATGGCGGCAAGTTCCGCTAATTTTCGTTTTATCACTTGTCTAAACCCCTTATCGCTTCTTTGGCCACGATCCGGTCATCGAAATCGTGTACCTCTTTGCCGATCAACTGGTAGGTTTCATGCCCTTTCCCCGCAATCAATACTACATCGCCTTGGCTTGCCATTTCAATAGCCTTTTGAATCGCTTTGCGACGGTCCACAATGAGCTCGTATCGGTCGCTTGGTACTTGGTCCTCTTTCAAACCTGCTTCAATGTCGCTCAAAATCAGATCCGGATTCTCCGTACGCGGATTATCGGAAGTTACGATGATATGGCCGGACAACCGCGCTGCGATTTTGCCCATAATCGGCCGTTTCGTGCGGTCCCGGTCTCCTCCGCAGCCGAATACGCAGATGACTTTGCCCTGTGCGAACTCATTCACCGTGTTCAACACGTTTTCCAGTCCATCCGGCGTGTGCGCGTAATCCACAATCACTGCAAAAGATTGTCCTTCGTCCACCGCCTCTACGCGGCCCTCGACTCCCTTGATGGCTTCGAGGCTGGTCTTAATATCGACAAGCGCGATACCTTCAAGGAGCGCGGCGGAAATCGCCGCGAGCGCATTGTATACGTTAAATTTGCCGACCATTCTTAAAGTGATGTCTTCACTGCCGCGGAACGTTTCCACATGGAAGGAAGTTCCTTTCGCCGTGATGGAGATGTTCGAAGCCCGTACATCCGCCTCATTCTCAACACCATAAGTGATTATCTCCGCCGCCGTTTGTTTGGCAAAATAAGCGGAAGCCGGATCATCGGCGTTCAATACGGCGTAGCTCCGCTGACCGGGTTCGGAAGCAAAGGTATTGCCAAGCCGGGAGAAGAGCAATCCCTTGGCCGCCCGGTACTCCTCCATGGACTTATGGTAATCCAGATGATCCTGCGTAAGGTTTGTAAACACCGCCGTACGGAATTTCGTCCCTTTCACACGGCCCTGTTCCAACGCATGCGATGAAACCTCCATGACGCAATACGACATATCCGCTTCTATCATTTCATGCAGGTAACGCTGCAGATCCAGCGATTCCGGCGTCGTTCCCGACATCGGAAAAGTCTGACCGGCGAATCTGCGCTGAATCGTTCCGATCAGGCCGGTTTGCTTGCCTTGATCCTCAAGAATACGTTCGATCAAATATGTGGTCGTCGTTTTTCCGTTCGTACCCGTAACGCCGATCACGTTCAGTTCCGAGCTTGGCGACCCGAAAAATACATTCCCCAATATCGCCATCGCCAACCGGCTATCCTTAACTTTAAGCTGAGGGAGAGAAACGTCGTCCAGCCACCGCTGCACGACGAGCGCCAATGCGCCTTGCTCGGCGGCCTTCGCCGCATAATCATGCCCGTCAACCGTATGACCCGGCAGACATACAAACAGATCGCCGGGCTGAACGCGGCGGGAATCGATGGAAATGCCACTGCACTCCGTATGATCATCGCCTTTTAGTTCCGAAGCTATTAAGTAAGTTGTTAAGTCTTTAAGCAGCATAAAATTCCCCTCTTTCCATTACTCAAACACACCTATCCATATTATCACCAAAAAATGATAATTTCAGGAATATTATTCACTTGTTTCATGCTGGTGGCCCTGCTCCGCATCCGCTTCGCTTCCCATATAAATCCGGATCGTCGACCCTTTATCCACCCGTGTTCCCGCTTTAGGCGCCTGGTTGATCACGACGTTTCCGGCCCCGGATTTTGCAAGGTTAAAGTTCATGTTCAGGTCCTCGTATATTTCTTGAGCCGTGTGTCCGACCAAATCGGGCACCGTGACTACAGGTGTTTCGCCATATTTATATTTCTTGGCGACCTGATCCGTGCGAGGCGCGATCTGCATGTACTCCAGGGCGTCTTTCATAATATTGCGAACAATCGGAGCCGCTACGACGCCGCCGAACTGAATTCCTTGGGGATTATCGACCGCCGTATAGATGACGATCTGAGGATCGTCCGCCGGAGCAAAGCCGATAAACGAAACGATATGTTCGTTTTGCGAGTACCGTCCGTTAATGACCTTCTGCGCGGTCCCCGTCTTGCCGCCGACCCGGTAGCCGTCGATAAACGCGTTGCCCCCGGTACCGTTGGCAACTACGCTTTCCAGCGCTTCCCGCACCTGCTTTGACGTTTCCTCCGAAATTACCTGACGGACCATTTCCGGAGCGTTCGTATGCACTACTTCACCCGTATCGGGGTTAGTCCATGATTTGGCTACATAGGGCTTATAAAGTTTACCTCCGTTTATCGCCGCCGAAACCGCGGTTATCTGCTGAATCGGCGTCACAGACACCCCCTGGCCAAAAGAAGTCGTGGCCAGTTCCACCGGCCCTACCCTAGGCAGCTTAAACAGGATACCATTCTCCTCACCGCCCAAATCGATGCCGGTCTTGGTGCCGAAACCAAAATCCTTGATATATTTGAACAAGGATTCTTTCCCCAATCGTTGGCCCAATGCCACAAACCCGGGGTTGCAGGAATTCTCAACCACTTGCAAAAAGGTCTGGCTGCCATGACCGCCTCTTTTCCAGCAGCGCAGCGTAGCTCCTCCTACTTTCACAAAACCGGGATCAAAGAACCGTTCGTTTTTCAAATCGACTTTCTTCTCTTGGAGCGCAGCAGCGAGAGTGATGATTTTAAACGTGGACCCCGGCTCATAAGTCATCCAGATCGGCAAATTTCGGTTATAGACCTCGGCGTCCACTTCCTGATACTGTGCCGGGTCATAACCGGGTCTGGCCGCCATGGCCAGAATCTCCCCGGTTTTGGGATTCATGGCGATGGACAAGGCTGAGTTGGCCTGAAGTCTGGCCATAGCCTGGTCCAGCTCGCGCTCCATAATGCTCTGGATCGATTTGTCGATCGTCAGCGTAAGGTTCAGACCGTCCTTCGGTTCCACATATTTCTCCGAGGAACCGGGCATCAACCTGCCTCCAGCGTCGGACAAGTAGGAAACACTGCCGCCCATCCCGTTCAGTTCACTGTCATACTTACTCTCAACCCCGGTAAGCCCCTGGTTGTAGCCGCCCGTAAAACCGAGAATATGAGCGGCTAGACCTCCATAGGGATAATACCGCTTATTGTCCTCGGCAACGACAATACCCGGAAGAGCCAAATCACGAATTTGCTGCGCTTTTTCCATCGTAATTTTGCGTCCGCCGGGTTGCAGCCTGACTATGGATTGTTTCTTGGTGATCGTCTTTAATACGGCTTCCTCGCTCATCCCAAGTAATGGCGCCAGGCTCCGGGCCGTAGTCTCCGGCGTTTTCACCTGCACCGGAATCGCCATGACCGTTGGCGTCGTAATATTGTAAGCCAGCACGCTGCCGTTTCGGTCTGCAATTTCTCCCCGCTTTGCGGAGTAAGGAATGTTGCGCCGCCATGAATCTTCCGCCTTGGCCGACAGCTCCGCCCCTTTGCCGATCTGCACGTAGGCAAGCCGGACGGCGAGAGCCGCGAACAGCAGACACAGCATACACAGCAAAAATAACAATCTTCGCCTTACAACTATTTTGGATATTCTCATCGATTGCCCCCCTGTTCCATCCAGTCACATGTTGATCTCATCACATGAATATTCAGGACAAACAGGGGTTAGAACAAGCTATGGAGAAGATCCGGAGCCTTCATCCGTGTTTTCGCCTTCCGCTCCCTCATCGGCGGTGTTGCTATCCTCTCCGGAATCCGCATTCTCCTTGAACGGCGGTTCCAGAACCAAATGAACTTTTCTTTGCCCGTTTTCTTCGGAGACGATCTGATCCACGACATAGCCTTCACCTTCGGCCGTCACGGAAACCTGAAGCACAGAGAGAAGCTCCAACGCTTCGCGAAGCGATTCCCCCTTCAGGCTCGGAATGGACATCGCTTTGCCTTCCTCGGTCAGGAGATACATATGCTGACCCGCTTTCAACGTGGCGCCCGCTTTTGGAAACTGAGAAATAAGTTCGGTTCCGCTGCCGAGCGTGGCGTAAGATATCCCTTTGCTCTTGAGCAGGTTTTTGGCTTCCTGCAGGGACAGTTTTTTCAGATCCGGCGTTTTGACGCCCGGATTGCTCTCTTGCACGGATTTAGAAGATGCCTCGTCGAACTTTTTCGGAACCCCCAAATATTGAAGCGTCTGATTGGCGATCTTCTGGAACACCGGGGCAGCGGCGGCACCGCCGCCCAGCTCGGAATCCTTCGGTTCGTCGATCAGCACCAGAATCGCGATCTTGGGGTCGTCTACCGGCGCGTAGCCGATAAAAGATATAACTTGCTTGGTATAATCATATACCCCGTTCACCGGCTTCACCGCTGTTCCCGTTTTACCCGCAACCCGGTAACCGTCGATATAGGCATGGCGCCCGGTCCCGATTTTCTGGTCGGATACGACTTGCTCAAGATAACTGCCGACTTCCTTCGCCTTTTCCGGGGAAATCACTTGCCTTATTTCTTGAGGTTGCGTCTTAATGGTTTCGCCCGTCTGCGGGTCGGTGATCGACTTTACAAGATGCGGTTCCAGCAATTTCCCGCCATTCGCCACAGCTGCGATTGCAGCCACTTGCTGCAGCGGTGTAACCAGCAGCTTACCATGACCGTAGGCCATTGCGGCAAAGTCCGCTTGTTGCACCGGCGTCACGACGCCCGCTGCTTCCCCAGGGAGCTCGATACCCGTCTTTTTACCGAACCCGAAATTGTCGACATATTCCTTCAACCGGTCAGGGCCCAGCATTTCATATCCCAATTTAACAAAGGCAACGTTACTCGAACGCTTAACGCCTTCGATATAACTGATTTCGCCCCAACCGGAACGCTTCATGTCATGGATCGTTTGTCCCGGCACCCGGATGCTTCCCGACATATATCTCGCTTCCGGATTAAACAACCCGTCCTGCACAGCCCCGGCCAGCGTTACGATCTTAAATGTCGAGCCCGGCTCATATACCGATTTGATCGCGTGGTTATAGAAATTCTTCTGATCCACATCGACCCAGTACTCATTAGGGTTATAGGTTGGCAGATTCGCCATTCCCAAAATGTCCATCGTCTTCGGATCCGCCGCTATGACCGTCATACTGATCGGCTTCAATTCATCGAACGCTTCCTTCATCGCTTCTTCGATATAATACTGTATCGTATCGTCGATCGTCAGCTGGATGTTCTTTCCATTCTTTACAGGGTTATAAATTTCGCTCGCTTTCGGTATTTCAATCCCCCTGCCATCGCTCTTGTACTCAATCGAGCCGTTCTGCCCTTTCAATTCCTCGTCGTAATAGGCTTCCAGACCGGAAACCGCATTGCCTTCACGGTCCGTGTAGCCCAATACATGGGCAGCAAGATTATTTTGAGGATAATAGCGTTTTTGTTCCTTGATCAAATAAATGCCCGTATCTTCAAGCTTATGCTTTTCCTTCAGTTCCTTGGCGAAAGCCTCCACTTTATCCCGGAGCTCCTGATCAATTTTCCACCCCTCATTGCGCACCTCGCGCTGAGAGTAGAATTGACCGTCCTTCTTCGTCGCCATCACCAACTGCTCGAGTTCTGCTTTGTCCTTGCCAAGCAGCTCATTTAATCCGTCGACGACTTCATCCTTTAAATTCAGTTCATTAATTAATTTAGGATTTATCGCCACGGTATAAGCCGGGGCATCGACGGCCAGAATATCCCCGTTCCGGTCGGTAATCGTCCCGCGGGTGGCAGTAATTGTTTTCTTCTTGGACCAGAGTTCTTCGGCGTGTTCCTGCCAGAAATCGGCCTGAACGACCTGGAGCCAGAAAACTCTCCCCATCAATACAGCAAAAAAGAGGGTAATACATCCCCCTATCAGCAGCGTCCGAAGTCTTATTCTCTTGATCATCTCTAAACCTCTTTAATACGTTATTTTTTGGCGGTGGTTACTTCGTCCGCCGAACCTTCGGTTTGCGAATTAGCCGGAATCTGAATATGGAAGCCTTCTTCCGACGTTTCTACATATCCAAGCTTCGCTGCTTCTTGCGGAATTTGCTCCTGCAGCTTTTCTTTCTGTACGGACATTTCTTTAATCTGTACGGTCATCGCCTGGATTTCAGTGTCCAGATTGTACATTTGCCGCTTAATATTGTAGAGGTTGGAATTTTGCCATAACAGACCGCCCATTACAGCCACACAGAAAAGAACGGTCACCATATAGAGCAGCTTTTCCCGAACCGGGAGCGGCGAGCGTCTTGTTACTACTTTCGTCGTTTCACGGAATCGCGGAGACTGTTGTCCGCGTTCCACTGTTTGTTCTTTTACTGCCAAATTCCCCCGAGTATACGCCATCTCACATTTCCTCCGCTTTAGAATGCAGTTTCTCCGCTACGCGCAGCTTAGCCGAACGCGCCCGCGGATTTTGTTCCAGTTCCTCATCCGAAGGAACCAACGGTTTCCGATTAATCAATTTCAATTGTCCTTGGCCTCCGCACACACACAAAGGAAAATCGGGAGGACAGGTGCACTTTTCTACATAGCTTGCAAAAATCTGTTTACAAATCCGGTCTTCCAACGAATGAAAGGTAATGACCGAGGCCCTTCCTTCCGGCGCCAAACACCGGACCGCCGCATGCAGCCCTTCTTCCAGCGCGCCGAGTTCATCATTGACCGCGATCCGCAAGGCCTGAAAACTTCGTTTGGCGGGATGTCCGCCCGTCCGGCGAGCCGCAGCCGGGATTCCTTCCTTCACCAGCTCGACCAGTTGACCCGTAGTCTCGATCGGCGAAGTTTCTCTTGTTTCCGCGATCACTTTAGCGATCCGCCTCGAAAACTTTTCTTCCCCGTATTGAAACAAAATCCGAGCAATTTCGCGCTCCGGCCACTCATTAATGATTTCCCGGGCCGTCAACTGCGCCGATTGATCCATTCGCATATCGAGTGGAGCATCCGCATTGTAGCTGAACCCGCGATCTCCTTCATCGAATTGAGGCGAGGAAACGCCGAGATCGAACAAAATGCCGTCAACCTGCGGAACCCCATTATGCTGCGGGATACCATCAAGCTCAAGGAGCTTCTGCTCGAGATGACGGAAATTACTTTTTACCAATGTAAGCTTGTCACCGTAGGCGGCCAGGTTCTCTCTGGCATTATCCAATGCCCAATCATCCTGATCAAATGCGATTAATCTTCCGCCGTCGCCAAGCTGGGACAAAATAACGGAGCTATGCCCGCCGCCGCCCAGCGTGCAATCCACATAAATGCCGTCCGGCTTAATGCGCAGCCCTTCTGTCGCTTCTTTCTTAAGCACCGTGATGTGATGAAACAAGACTGCAGCCCTCCAGACTGTTCCGGGATTAGCTATATGTATTAGTCTCATGGAGCTACCCGGTTATTATCAATGTTTACAGATCGAAATTAAAATCAACCAGCTTTTCCGCAATTTCGTTGAACGTATCCTCCGACTGTTGGAAATACTGCTCCCACGTATCCCGGCTCCAAATTTCTACCCGGTTCGACACGCCGAGAACGACACAATCCTTCTCCAGCTTCGCATACTGTCTTAAATTAGCGGGTAAATTTACCCTTCCCTGTTTATCCCACTCGCATTCCGTTGCCCCGGAGAAAAAGAACCGGGTAAACGCACGGGCATCGGATTTCATCAACGGCAAGGCTTTGAGCTTCTGCTCCAGCACTTCCCATTCCGATTGCGGATAAACGAAGAGGCATTGGTCCAGACCGCGGGTAACTACAAAAGAGGTTCCCAGGAGATCACGAAACTTGGCCGGAATAATGATGCGGCCTTTCTCGTCAATGCTATGTTGGAATTCCCCCATAAACATTGGTTAGCTCACCCCTTACCTCTTTCCCCCACTTTGCACCACTTTCCACCACTATGAATACTACTTATTCTGCATGCAAGGGCAAAATCCTTCTTATGTTCAAACTTTTTTTATCGGTAAAATTACCCTCAGCAGGAGACTGATGCATATTTTGGAGTTCCAAAGGCAAAAAAAGCCTTCCCCCTTCATTAAAGAAGAGGAAAGGCTTTGCTATTTGTTGCTATTCTAGTAATCAAATTATCAACAATCTAATTAATGTTCTTGCCAGCTGTCAAGGTATGTCCGCTGTTCTTCGGTCAAGGTATCGATCCCGAGTCCGAGGCTTTCCAGCTTGTAGCGTGCAACCTGCTCGTCAAGCTCGTACGGCACGTTGACGACGGATTTGCCGATCTTCTCATATTGTTCGTTCACATATTTAAGCGACAAGGCTTGCAACGCAAACGTCATATCCATAATTTCAGCCGGATGTCCGTCGCCGGCCGCGAGATTGACGAGACGACCTTCCGCAAGAATATACATTTTGCGGCCGTCCTTCAGTTGATATTCCTCAATATTGCGGCGTACCGTCCGCACCGAGCTGGAACGCTCGGCCAGTTCCGGCTTGTTCACTTCTACGTCGAAGTGGCCCGCATTGGACAAGATGGCTCCGTCTTTCATAACGTCATAATGCTCGCCGCGAATTACATCACGGTTGCCTGTGACCGTCACGAAGAAATCGCCAATCTTAGCCGCTTCCAGCATAGGCATTACGCGGAAGCCGTCCATATAGGCCTCTACGGCCTTGATCGCATCCACCTCGGTTACGATGACGTTGGCGCCGAGACCTTTTGCCCGCATAGCCACGCCCTTGCCGCACCAGCCGTAGCCAACGACAACGACCGTTTTACCCGCAACGACCAGATTTGTAGTCCGATTGATTCCATCCCATACGGATTGTCCGGTTCCGTACCGGTTATCGAACAAGTATTTGCAATAGGCGTCATTGACCGCAACCATCGGAAATTGCAGCTTACCTTCTTTATCCATCGCTTTCAGGCGCAAAATACCGGTAGTCGTTTCTTCAGCGCCGCCGCGAATATTTTCAAGCAGATCGGGGCGTTCGGAATGCAGAATCGTAACGAGATCGCCGCCGTCGTCAATAATGAGGTCCGGCTTGGTTTCAAGAGCACGAACCAAAAGCTCCTTGTACTCCGCAGGCTCCGGATTATATTTTGCAAAAACGGTCACTCCGTCCTCCACCAACGCCGCGCAAACATCATCCTGTGTGGACAGCGGATTGCTGCCCGTGATGGTAACTTCCGCGCCGCCTGCCTGAACCACCTTAGCCAAATAAGCGGTTTTGGCCTCCAGGTGCAGCGAGATCGCGACTTTCAGACCTTTGAAAGGCTGCTCGGCCTCAAATTGCTTCCGGATCCGTCCCAGTACCGGCATATGGGCTTCTACCCAATCAATTTTCAAATGCCCTTCCGGGGCCAACTTCATATCGGCAACAATGCTGTTTTGATTCGCTGAACTCATGATCAATTACCCTCCTACAAATATATAATCCGGTGCGTTCCCGTTACATCATAAGGAATTCCGGTCAAACCGTCAATCCAGTCTTCCCCGTAACGATTCATATAATAGAAAATGTTATAGACTCTCTCCTGCGGTTTGCCCATCGGAAACAGGGATAGCTCGATCCGGTCAAAGTGCCGTAATCCCGCTTCATTCGTTTTCTCCAGTGCATCCTTCGCTTTACCGTACAAATATTCAATCTGATCGATGATTTTATCCCGGTTGGCGTTTCCGAGCTTAGTCAATCCGTTTTGAATGCCGCCCAGCTGTTCGATTAAAGGATCATACATGCCGGTAAAGGCCGACTTGATTTCCCCGAACCTCTCCCCTAAGTTCAAAGCGTCCTGTCCGGCTAGCCAAGCTTCCCGTTTAGCCTGAAAAACATCCCGGTCCGCAACATCCTCCCAGGAAAGAGCATATTTATCCATGTGCTTATGAAGCGTTCCTTCCAGCACTGTAAACGATTCGCGTGGCAGCAGGATCGGCATCTGCAAATCCAAACGCCGGAATGCCTGACGGGTCAAACCCCAATAAGCGATTTCGCCGGATCCAAGCACAGCGCCCAGCACTGGCAGCAGCGAATCCTGCATTAAAGGCCGGGTCAGCACATTGTTGCTGAACCGTTCAGGGTGCTGGCGCAGCTCCTCCAGCAGTTCTTCCTTAGTCAGGGCTACCTTAGCTTTCCGGTCGCAAAATTTTCCGTCTTGTTTAAATAGAAGCAAACGCTCTCCCTCATGTATGTAGAACAGATTCGCCGCATGTTCCCTCGCATCCGCTTGGGCAGAAAATCCAAGCTGGAGTATGTCATCCGCCGCATGGCGATAAGCCTCTTCCAGTTCGTCGTTTCTGGCGATCATCTCTTCGAACACGGGAACTTCCAGCCGGCGCAGCCCGGGATCCGCTGAATCGAGCAGAATAAGCCCGTATTTGCCGAACCAGCTTCCCATCAGCTTGGCAAAGCAATCGGTCAATGTAGACGAAGATGCCGCGGCTTCGCGATACAGTTCCATCAATCCCGATTTGAATTCGGTCTGCGGAAGCAGTTGTTCCAGCTCGGCGGCCGCCTGCTCCCAAGCCTCGGCATCAAGCTCGGTCCAGCTGACCGGCAGACGCTGATCATGTCCTTGCGCAATCCGGATCCGGGTTACTTGCAGGTCCTGCGACAAGACGTACGTGTGATTGACCTCATCCCAATCATGGTCCTCCCCTGCGATCCAGAACACGGGAACAACCGGACGATTCAGCTTCGTTGAAGCTTCTTTGGCCGCTTTAATGATCGTTATCGCTTTATAAATAACCAGCAGTGGTCCGGTAAACAGCCCGCTTTGCTGCCCTCCGACTATAACTGCCGTTCCCGGCCGTCCCAGCTGATCCAAATGACCCGAAACCGCATCATGCGGATTATGCTTCAAATTATATTCGCGGAGCTGGTTTACAAGCTCCTTCCGGTCCACGCGGAGCCGATCGCTTTGATCAAGCCATGCCAATCTGTCGCTCCAGCTTTTCTCTTCGGCCGGATTATATTCATAAAGCCCGCTAACTTTCGAAAAATCTTGAATGAGTGCTTCCGCCAGCGGTTGGCCGGCCTTCAGCGGCTCTTGAACAATATTCATCAGGTTCTGATCCTCCTGTCTTCTCTCAAAGCTAGACTACCTTAAAAATATAGCATAACCGTCTACAAATCGCTAAGCAAACAACAGTCTTAACCCCGGCACTTCAGGATTGAAAAAAGCCCCCGCGCCGCAAAACGGCGCGAGAGCTGCATTCTAATCTTAACCTAAGCTTTGCCGGAACAAAATTATCCTTTATTCGGCATCGATACCCAGTGGCCTTTGGATACTTCGACGAGTTCCGAATTGTCGAGATCGAACAAGCCGCCGCCTGCAGAACCGTCTTTAGCCGAGTGAATCGGGCCGTTACCGTTATCTTCAAGCAGAATCCGCTTCTTGTTCTCTTCCACTTCCGGATCCGGAATCGGAATCGCCGAGAGCAGCGTTTTGGTATAAGGATGAAGCGGGTTGGCATACAGTTCTTCACTTTCAGCCAGCTCCACGATTCGTCCCAGGTACATAACCGCAACGCGGTCACTGATATGCTTCACCATGGACAAGTCATGCGCGATGAACAAGTAGGTCAGACCGAGACGATCTTGCAAATCCTTAAGCAGATTGACGACCTGCGCTTGAATCGAAACGTCGAGCGCGGAAATCGGTTCGTCGCAAATGATGAACTTCGGATTTACGGCAAGAGCCCGGGCAATCCCGATCCGCTGCCGTTGGCCGCCGGAGAATTCATGCGGATAGCGGGTTGCATGGTCAGGATTAAGTCCGACCATATCGAGCAATTCTTCTACCCGTTTCTTGCGTTCCGCGCGCGATCCGGCCATGCCGTGAATGTCGAGCGCTTCGCCGATAATATCCGTTACCGTAAACCGCGGATTAAGCGATGCGTACGGATCTTGGAAAATCATCTGCATATCGCGGCGCATTGCTTTCATTTTGCGCGGTGACAGTTGATTGATGTCCGTGCCATTGAAGCGGACGCTTCCGCCCGTTGGCTCGTACAGCCGGAGAATCGTCCGGCCTGCCGTGGACTTGCCGCAGCCGGATTCGCCCACAAGACCGAGCGTTTCGCCTTCGGCGATCGAAAAGCTGATATCGTTGACGGCCTTAAGCACATTGCCGCCGCCGACATTAAAATATTTTTTGAGGCCTTCAACCTCGATCAGGTTTTTACTCATGACGACTGTCCCTCCTTGGCCATCGGGTGAAGATCCCAGCAACGGGCCATATGCGTGTCGCTGAATACAGTCGCACCCGGATCAATGCGTTCGCAGATCTTCATGGCCTGATCGCAGCGTGCCGCAAACGGGCAGCCAAGCGGCGGTTTGATCAAATCCGGCGGAGTACCGATGATCGGAATCAGCGGTTCACCCTTCTTCTGGTCAAGCCGCGGCATCGATCTCAGCAAGCCTTTGGTGTAAGGATGCTGCGGGTTTTTAAAGATCTCCCATTTCGTACCGGTTTCAACCACTTCACCGGCGTACATAACGATAACCCGGTCGCACATGCCTGCTACAACACCCAGGTCATGCGTAATCAAAATGATGGAGGTGCCGAGACGCTGCTGCATCTCTTTCATGACATCCATAATTTGCGCCTGAATCGTAACGTCGAGCGCAGTAGTCGGTTCATCCGCAATCAGCAGTGAAGGCCGGCAAGCCAGTGCAATCGCGATCATTACACGTTGCCGCATGCCGCCGGAAAATTCGTGAGGGTATTGGTTAAAGCGGGCTTCGGCATTTTTGATGCCGACAAGCTTCAACATCTCGATAGCTTCTTTTTTCGCTTCGCCCGCTGACATTTTCTGATGTTTGATAAGCACTTCAGTGATTTGTTTACCTACTTTAATAGTAGGATTCAAAGAGGTCATCGGATCCTGGAAAATCATGCCAATATCTTTACCGCGAATTGCTTCCATTTGCTTATTGCTATTTTTGAGCAAGTCCTGTCCCTGGAACAGGATTTCGCCTTGCTTGATCATCGACGGAGGGGAAGGGATCAGGCGCATGATCGTCTGGGCCGTTACGCTTTTGCCGCTGCCGGATTCACCGACGATTGCCACCGTTTCCCCTTTACCTATCTCAAAGTTCATGCCGCGGACAGCTTTCACTTCTCCGCCTTTTACAGAAAAGGAGACATGCAAATCTTTGACTTGTAAAATCGGCTCCATCAGTTCCACCTCCTATTTTTTCAGTTTTGGATCCAGCGCGTCGCGAAGACCGTCGCCAAAAATGTTAAACGCCAGCATCGTCAAACTGATGACAGCCGCTGGGAACAGCATCCGCCAAGGATAGTACAACCAGCCGGTGAGGGCATCGTTAATCATCGAACCGAGTGAAGCGATCGGTGCTTGTACACCAAGTCCCAAGAAGCTCAAGAAGGCTTCGGAGAAGATAGCGTTCGGTACGGACAAAGTCACGGTTACGATGATCGGGCCTACCGCGTTAGGCAGCAAATGTTTAAATAAGAGACGTCCTGAACCTGCACCCATCGAACGGGAAGCAAGCACGAATTCGCGGTTTTTGAGCTGCATAATTTCTCCGCGAACAATCCATGACATATTAATCCATCCGGTAATCGTCAGAGCCAGAATAATCGTTCCCAAGCTTGGTTCCATAACGACAAGAAGCAGGATAGTAACCAGCAGGTAAGGAATGGAATACAAAATTTCGGAAAATTTATTCATGATTTCATCGACTCTTCCGCCGAAATAACCCATGATGCCGCCGTAAATAACGCCGATCATCAAGTCGATACAAGCAGCCGCCAGACCTACGATCAAGGAGATCCGGGCCCCCATCCAGGTACGCACCCACATATCACGGCCGAGATCATCGGTACCGAACCAATGGGCAGCGGATGGCTTCTGGTTTGTATTCATCAAGTCGTTGGAATAGTAATTGTAACCATGCACCCATTTTGAAATCCATGGCCCTACAAGCGCTGCAAGGACGATCAGCACCAGTACAGAAAGTGCCACCATCGACATTTTATTGGAACAGAGACGTTGCCAAGCATCGCGCCAAGCGGAAATACTTTCACGCTGAATGACTTCGGCTTCCTTTTCGTCTGTACCGATTTTCCGGAAATCTTCCGGTTTCAAATCTACCGGCGTCGGCATTACTTGAATTGGAGTTCGTTCCATCCTTACCCCTCCTTCCCTTTATTCACTTTAACTCTCGGATCTACCAGCATATAAGCAATATCCGTCAAGAAACGAGCAAGCATCAGCAAAATACCGTAGAAGATCGTAATCCCCATAATTACCGGGTAATCGCGAGTACTGATAGCTTCGACAAACTGCTTGCCGATCCCGCCGATCCCGAAAATTTGTTCGATAACGACCGAACCGGTTACGATGTTTGCCGTCATAGGGCCGATATAAGTGATGACCGGCATAATACCGTTACGAATCACATGGCGCCATAATATAGCCAACCAGGTCAAGCCTTTTGCCTTAGCTGTTTTGATGTAATCGGCATGCAGCACTTCCAGCATGCTAGAACGGGTCAAACGTGCGATAAACGCAATCGGTTGCGCCGTCAATGCGGCAACGGGAAGAATGTAGTACATCGGACCTTTAAAGCCCATCGTAGGCAGCCAATGAAGCTGCGAGGAGAATACATACTGAAGCAGGGATGCAACCACGAAGCTAGGAACCGCGATGCCCAGCACCGCTAACACCATCGCGACATTATCGATCAGCTTGCGATGATACAGCGCTGCCAGCATACCAAGCACCACCCCAACAATTACAGCCACAATGATAGCGACTAACCCGAGCTTCAAAGAAGCGGAAAACGTTTGTCCGATAATTCCAGAAACGTCCTGGTTAATCTTCTTCATTGAAATGCCCAGATCACCTTGCACTACGTCACCTAAATACTTGAAATACTGTTGGTAAACGGGCTTGTCCAATCCGAGTTGTTCCTTAAGACGTTCCTGTATCGCAGGCGGTACTTGCTTCTCTGAAGTAAGTGGGCTGCCCGGAATTGCTTTCATCAGAAAGAAGGTAGCAGAAATCAAAATGAACAACGAGATTAACATGTAAAATAACTTATTTGCAATGTAACGCACCATGCCCGTTTGCACCTCCTTTTGATAAAATTCGACATAAAACGATTTTAGGCCAATTTCACAGCTTTGTCTATTCAATATAATTCCCATAAATCAATTACAATTTGAATAAATTCGCCGCTCATAAAAAAAACGGGATATATATGGAATACCCACATATATATCCCGAGGAAACCATGTAATTCTTTAACGCGTTAAACTGTTAGATTAATGATCTTCCAGGTAAGCGCGTGTGTAATCAATAGCACCGCTAAAGTCAAGTACGATGCCTTTCAGCCAAGGCTTCTCTACCGAAACGTTAGTGTAGTAGTACACAGGCATCAGAACTTGATTTTCTTTGATCAAGATTTCTTCTGCTTTTTTGAAGTTTTCGTTACGTTTTGCGTTATCTTCCAAACTCTTAGCTTCGTTTACGAGCTTGTCGTATTCTTCGTTCTTGAACCCGGTATCGTTGTTACCGCTGTTGGATGTCCACATATCGATAAACGTCATCGGATCGTTGTAGTCTGCACTCCAAGCAGAACGAGCGATTTGGTAGTTCAAGCTTCTACGATTCTCAAGGAATACAGCCCATTCCTGGTTCTCGGTTTTCACGTCAACGCCCAGGTTTTTCTTCCACATATCAGCTGCAGCGAGAGCAATTTTCTTGTGCGCTTCACTGGAGTTGTAAATCAAAGTGATTTCAGGAAGTTTGGTGTAGCCTTCTTCTTGCATACCTTCTTCAAGCAATTTCTTCGCTTCTTCAACATTTTCTGTGAAGTAGTCGTCTTTATTTTCATTACGGTATTCGTCATTTACCCCTTTGATACCTGGAGGTACAAAACCGAAAGCCGGAAGCTGTCCGCCCAGCGTTACCTTGTCTACAATCGCTTGACGATCGATGGACATTGCGAATGCTTTACGGATTTTAGCATTATCGAACGGTTTAGCCGTTACGTTGAATTCATAGAAATACGTACTTGCAATACCTTTAACATGGAATTCGTCTTTCAATTCCTTTTGTACAATCGGAATTTGGTCGGTCGGAATTTCACCGTTAGGGTGTCCGGCGCGGTCCAATTCACCGTTTTTGTAACTTGTCAATTCAGTAGCGCCACTGTTAACCAGGGACATAGTGATTTTGTTCAATTTAATGCTGTCTTTATCCCAATAGTTTTCATTCTTGGTAACATCGATCGTTTGGCCCTTAGTCCAAGTCGTCAATGTAAAAGCACCGTTTACGATCATTTTGCTTGCGTCAACAGCCCACTTGTCATCGTTCTTCACGGATTGGTGAACCGGATAGAACGTGTAGAAAGAAGTCAGACCGAGGAAGTAAGGTGTTGGTCCAGTCAATTCCACTTCCAGTGTGTTGTCGTCTACAGCTTTCACGCCAACTTGGCTGAAATCCGTAATTTTTCCTTCATTATATTCTTGCGCATTTTTGAGGTAGTACAATTGATAAGCATAAGGAGGAGCCGGAGTTGTTTGCGGGCTCAGCACGCGCTCCCAAGCAAATACGAAATCATTTGCGGTTACAGGGTCGCCGTTGCTCCATTTGGCATCTTTACGAAGATGGAAAGTGTATTTGGTTCCGTCGATATCCCAAGATTCTGCTGCTGCAGGTTGGGCTTCGCCAGCTTCGTCCATGCGGGTCAAACCTTCATACATCATTTTCAGCACGGTGTTAGCTTGGCTGTCTTGTGCTTGAGCCGGGTCAAAAGTAGGCGGTTCCGCACTCAGGTTGATTCTAAGCGTTTGATCGGCGGCCAACTTTGCTTCGCCGCTGTTTGCAGCATTCTTGTCGCTGTTGGAAGTTCCGTTGTTGCCACTGTTTGCACTGTTCTTGTCATTAGAGCCGCACGCCGAGAGCAGCGTCCCTACTGCGAGAACAAGTGTCAAAAGGAGCAATAAACTCTTACTCTTCTTCATCTTGTTGAATCCCCCTTAAAATTTGTGGTATATGTTTTTAGATTATACAACCAGCGGTCAAAAAAATCCAACATAAATTTTCTGAAATTTAATCAGTGGTTAATAAAAAGGACTATTTCTTAACAAAATAGTCCTTTCTACAATATTGACTTTTTATTTTCTTAACAATTAACCTATGATGTCATTTATTTTATGTAATTCCAGATTTCTCTTTAGCAGAATCTAAGCTGCTGAAACATATGTAATGAAGCTAATGAGAAAAAGCAAAATATAGGCGATTCCGGTTCCGGCAAACGTCAGCCTCCAAACTGCCCTAAGCAGTCTTCGCATATCCACTTTGCCCTTCATCCGGTTTTGCGCTCCTCCGATCAGTCCGACGGCGATCAGCAAAACAAGCAAAATGAGATAGAATCCGAACTTTGAAGCGAAAACAATGTTAAACAAGGCGGAAACGGACAGGATCAGAAACAACGTTGTCACATCCATAGCAAGCTTTACGGCCGCTTTCTTGTCTTCTATAAAGCCCCCTAATCACCTTGGACACTTTCAGGCTAAACGATATACAATAAAAATTAGCTGGAGGTAGTTCGAATGAGAGTTCAGCACAGTAAGTTCGATGAGCTGCGAATACAGGTCGTCGAGGAAGCACTGGACCGGGGGAATGTGGCACTAACCGCTCGAAAACATGGTATCTCCCCCTACTCTTTATACAAATGGGTAAAACAATACCGAGATGAGGTGGAGATAACGATGGGTAAGAAGAAAGACCTGAATAACCTTAATCCACAGACTGCCCAGGAATGGGAACAGAAATATGAGCAGGCAGCTAAACTTCTTGGTGAGAAAGAACTTGAGATAGCGATCCTGCGAGAACTTGTAAAAAAAAAGTATCCACACATCCAATTCAAGTGGCCCGAAAATGGATCCTGAAAGGCTACAAGGTGCGTCCCGTGCTTAGGATCTGTGGTGTGCCGCATTCTACTTACTACTATTCTCTCAAGCATACGAGCCCTAAACAAGCACCTAAAGGTGGCCGTCCTGTATCGGGATATTCCTATACTTTTGAAGGGAAGAAAGTGACAGATACACGAATCAAACGCCTGATTATAAAGCTGTTGGAAGGCGAGGAACACACCTACGGATACCGAAAGCTGACCATCGCCTTACGCCGGCAACATAACCTTAAGATTAACAAAAAGAAGGTGTACAGGCTCTGCAAAGAACTTGGTATCCTAGGCAAGCCTGTAAAACCCAAACACTCCTATCCGCGCAGACTAGCGAACAACATGGAAGTAACAGGTCCAAACCAATTGTGGCAAATGGACATTAAGTATGGTTTCATCGCTGGCCTGGAGCGGTATTTTTACACTGCAAGCATTATAGATGTATACGATCGTAGCGTAGTTGGACAGTACCGTGGCAAGGAATCCAAGACAGAAGACTTGCTTACTACTCTGCACAAGGCTCTTTTAAAAAGAAGTGTGTACACGCAAGGAACGCCACTCGTAGTGCGTACCGACAATGGTCCGCAATTCAAGAGCCACAAGTTCAGAGCGTTTTTTGAAAACAACGAAATGCTGATCCATGAAAGAACACCGAATCGAACGCCAAACAAAAATGCGTATATTGAATCGTTTCACAGCATCTTGGAACGAGAGTGTTTCAGATGCCATATCTTTATGAGTTTTGAAGAAGCATTCGATGTTCTTGACCAATTCATGGACTTCTATAATAACCGCCGAATTCACATGAGTTTATACGGCTACTCCCCTGCTCAATTTATAGAAAAGTTAGAGAAAAACGAAGTAACTGCATTTAAAATTGCCGTATAACTGCGTGTAACCAGGGTTTGATCCTAAAGTGTCCAATATTCGGGGGCCCGGCCGTCTTTCTTTAAATAGTAGGTAATGAAATACACAATTATAAAAGGAATGATCGGCATCACGGAGAGAACGAAGATAGACGTGAGCAAAATACCCAAAGCTCCACCTCCTCAGAGAATTTAATTGCCTTTCGGGCTTTCAAAAATTGTTACGGGTAATTCATGCGGTTAGCGCCCTGATCAACCGCCAGAGGGTTTCATGTCCTGGAACTTGTAAATTTACCGAGCGGGCCATTTCCACAAGATGTCCATTAATGTAGTCGACTTCAGTAGGCAACCCTTCGAGAACATCCTTTAACATCGAAGAAGTATTGGTGGAAGTAGAACGGCAAACATCGGCGATAATGGCGTGCATATCGGAATCATATGGGATGCTGCAGGCTTGATAAACGCGAATGCCCTCTTCGCAAAGCTGGCGGATCAGCTCCACTCGATCCTCACCATCCAGCAATTCGCCGTTGGGGATTCGCAATAGGGCGGTCAGAGGATTTATAACAGCATTAATTAATAACTTCCTGTAAATCTCTTTATCGATGTCATTCGACAAAAATGATTCAAATCCTGCCTTTTGAAGCCGATTCACTAAACTTTCCCCTGCTTTTTTACTCGCTTCATTCTTTTCCACACCTGATTCTGCAAGGTTTGCAAACCTGGAATAACCGGGAATACCGATTCGGGTCGCGCCTTGCCCCGCACGGATTACTACGGATCCTTCCTCTCTTTTCGCCCCTTCGGTAGTGATTACCGCATAGACGGAATTTCCTCCAAAAGAGGTCTTAATCTTCTCTATATGTCCGACACCGTTTTGAAAGCAGGCGATTTTCGTATTGTTTCCCACCCTTGCCTTCATGCCGCTTAACAGACTCGCATCGATATGCCGCTGCTTCACGGTTAGCAAAATCCATTCCGGTGTATCCTGCCTTGTATTTTCACCCGCTTCTGCCATAGCGGTGGCTGTAAAAGTGTTCGGCGTTATATGCAATACCGAATCATCTTGCCCTTTGACTACAATTCCGCACTCACGAAGCGTCGCCGCTTGTTCAGTTGTTCTTGTCCAAAAAGCGACCTCCTCGCCGGATGCGGCCAGCATTCCTCCGAACAACATGCCCAGTGCGCCCGAACCGATAACCTCGATTTTCATCTTCTTCTTCCTTTCCGCCGAGCTATATTAGATGAACTAAATTGAATGATCTTGTATAGTTTCCTTCTTTCTTTATACCAGACCTTCTAATACAAAACAGCCCTGAAAATAATAAAATCCTGCCGTATCGGCAGGATTCGCTTTGTACTCTTGATTTCTTATTGCATTCTTTTCACTTCATTATTTACTATTCGATATTCACTATTCGATTCGTTCCAAATTTCCATTTGCATCCATCTTAAATCTCGTTTTCGCTTCCTCGTCTTCCTCATTTAGAAAGGCCAACCGGCGGGCGCGATCCATAATTTGGATTAATGCCTTATAATCGTCATTCACTACCCTGTAGTCGGTCTGCACTTCATTTACTTGGGCTGACAGATGCTGATTCTCCTCGCGGAGTCTGGCAAGCTGCTCTTCTTTATCCCTCAACTCTTTCTCAAGAGATTTCACGTGCCGGCTCGTATCCTGAATCGTACTTTTCCAGCCGCGTAAAAAGCGGATCACCGCATCGATAGAAATCGTCTCTTCCGTAACGCCCTCGCTTCTGTAGTTCACTTCGTCCAGCTCAACCGGGGCCAGCGATGAAATCGCCGGATTGCCCGCAAGGCTTCCCTGCTTCTTCATGTAACTCCGTTTTTGCCTTTGGGCCTTGGCAATGCCAATCGCCGCTTCATATTTTTTGCGAACGCAACTGTTCCACCGGAAACCGCAAGCTGCTGCCGTTCTTCCGATACGTTCCCCAACTTCCTCAAAGGCGGTTAATTGGGTACTGCCTTCCCGAATATGGCGCAGAGTCACTTCCGCCAAAATCAAATCATCTTCCGCACTCCACGCATCTTGTCTCACTGCTGTCATGCTATAAAAACCTCCTAACGACATCCTAATATAACCGTCTTCCGACCGGCTGTTCCGGCAGGCTCGCTGGTAAAAAGCTTCTTACTCCATTTCTATGCCTCTCATAGAGTTCATAGAATCTATTTGATACTAAAATGTATTTCCAATTTAAAGCGCCTCCATACCTGTTTCAAAAAAAACCGAATTCCCACTCATTAATCCGAAAAGACAGGCAATAATATATATCACAAACCGAGCTATAACTTGCTAAATATTATGACTTTTCGTTTACACATGTTGGGGTAACGGGTATAATGAGGTATAGAAATCGGTAGACGTGTATACATAGGAAAGGGGGATTTTCTCTTGGATCGCATGTTCCGCGTTCTTGGCTTCTTCACATTGGCCATCGGACTTATGGCTTTCGCCGGCAACCTGATTGAAATGGCTTTGCTGTTCTTCGTGCAAACCGCCTTTTTCGTACTGTTCGGTTATCTGAAATTTACGGAAAGAACGTACATTTTGCTCTTCTGGGGTTATATGATTGTCGCCTTTACAGGCTTCAGCTATTGGACAATCTTTCAGATGGGAATGCCACTGTAATCCCCTCTGTTCCAAACCGATTAAAGGCGATCCGGCCAACACCCGGACCGCCTTTTTTCATTTTTGGCGAGTTAGGAATTAAATGACATACTGATATTTGGTTTACTGGTATCATATATATGGATGGAATCCAATTGGGGGAGAGTGGATGAAATAATTAACAGAAGAATCTCTTCTTTGTTCCTCTCGATATCTCTTACCGTCACCCTCTTGCTGCCGATGCAAACTACGGCTGCCCCGATGTCGGACGAGGAGTTGAAGGTTCTGGAGAAAAGCTTGTCGATTGTGGAGATCGACCGGGAAATTGTCCGGATCGAGAAGCAGCAGAAGGAAACCGAGCAATCGATTCAGCAGCTTGAGCTGCAGCTTGCGGACAAGAACGAGCAAATCCGCGGAAGCCGGGATCAAGCCGGCAAGCGAATTGCCGCTTACTATATGGGGGAGCGGGAAACCCTGCTATCGGCACTGTTGTCCGCGGACAGCCTGAAGGACTTTTTTACGATGCTGGACTATTATCAATTGATCGTTGAGCGAGACCGATATATT
This sequence comes from Paenibacillus sp. FSL R5-0407, assembly GCF_038009185.1. Taxonomy (NCBI): domain Bacteria; kingdom Bacillati; phylum Bacillota; class Bacilli; order Caryophanales; family Paenibacillaceae; genus Paenibacillus; species Paenibacillus sp. FSL R5-0407. The sequence continues at coordinate 1,825,035 of NZ_JBBPAX010000001.1, forward strand.
ATGGATGCCTACAAAAAGGAATATGCGGGTTTGGCAAAAACGAAACGCAAGCTGGATCAATTGTCGACCGACCTTGATCAAATGAAGACCGCCTTGCTCCAGCAGCGGGACCGCGTCGCCCTTTTGCAAGAAAGCTTGGACGGTTCGCTAAGCGCAAGTAGCGATCCCGAGAAAATGAAAGCAATGATCCAAGAGCTGACCACCTACTGGGAAAATGTCGGACTGTATGAAATCCGCCGCCATTTCCGGGCGCTGGCGACGGCGATGTCCGATTTTCCCGACTTTTTAAAAGACCATAAAGACAGTCTCTCTTCCGGTAAGAACGGCTATACGCTGACGGTCAAGGAAGCGGACTTGAACGATTTTCTCCGCTCCAAAAACGACCTGTTAAAGAACATGTCCTTTGTCTTTGAAGACGGGCGTATTATTGCACAAGGTCGGAGGGAAGGTCTGGATTTAGTGGTGGAGGGCCATTATACCGTTGAAAACGAACCGCAAAATTGTATCATTTTCCATGTGGACCGGCTGCTGTTTAACGGTCTGGAACTTCCGGATACAACAAGAGCAGAGCTTGAGGAAGATTTCGATCTCGGATTTTATCCCAAAAAAATAGTTCCCTTCGTCGAAGCCACCGAAGCGGACATCCGAGAGGGAACCCTGATCGTGAAACTAAAAATTATTTTATGAGAATAATGAACTTATAAGGACTCTAATTCACTTAAATAGGATTTATAACTGAGCTCCCCGTATAAAAAAGACGAGGACAATGCGCCATATTTCTCCATTAGTAAGGGAATTCCGGGCCCCACGGGCAGCGGAGTTCCTTTTCCATTTACAAATGAGGCCGGGATCCAAGTAGGAAGTCCATTACGGGACGCTTGGTAGTACAGCGTTTTTAACACTGGCAAATATCCCGTTAAGTCAAACCACTGACGCTGCTGAAGCTGGGTTGTCATTGCCGTGATCCACAGACCGGCCGCTTCTTTATTAGCCGATCGCGCCGAGACGGCGTAACTTCTTCCTCCTACCCATGCTCCACCTGCAGGTGATTCCTGATCCGGGTAGACGATTTTGAGATTTGGATGCTGGTGCCGCTTAGCATCGCTCCACCTTACCAAGGCAAAGGCCGCTTCTCCGTTGAACAGTTTATTCCACGTTTCTTCTTCCCCCGGTGCTCCTAGAGTTGTCATGAAAGGCTTCATCGTATCCAGTTGCTGAACTACCGCTTCCAACTCTTCGGTGGGCTTGAACAAGGACGTCTCATCCGTTGAACCGCGTTGTCCCGTCAGTTGCCACATGAACGACATAACAGCATAAGGGTCGTTAAAATCCAATGCGAACAAATAAGGGGATGAAGGATGTTTCTTATAAGCGTTTAGCAGCGCTCCCCAATCGCTCCCCGATGCGGGAAATTCCAGCCCGGCCTCTTTTAGCTTACCGGGATGATAAACCCATACATAAGGATCGGCATCCATCGGAACCGCCCACACATAGCCATTCCACTCATTTTGCGTTAAGGAAGCGCTTAACACTTCGCCGGTCAAAGAACCCGAATAATAACTTTCGGTCGGAAGCAAATAGCCGCCGGAAGCAAATCTCCGGATCCATGTATTGTTCAGCAGGAGAACATCCGGAGAATCCCCCAGTTCCAATTCCTGCCGAATAGCCGAATAATCCTTCCCGGCCGGAAGATTTCTCAGCTCAACTTCAATATGATATTCATCCACCACCTGCTGATTCAGCTGTTGTAGACGCAGAAAATCGGATTCATTTAATTGAACCGCAACCGAAATAGAGCCTGGGTCTTTCTCCGTTTCCAGGCTTTGCGGCGTTATCGGCTCCGTTTCTCCTTGGTCCTCGGATCTCATCAGGGTCGATGTTTCGCTTGGCGACAAATTGATCAAGGCGAGTAAAAGGATGGCAAAAAGCACCCAATGGTTTTTTCGCTTCACACCGGTTCTTCCTCTCCGCTTGTTACCCCCTATTGTAACAAATCTGCTCGGAGATTGTCCTTACAAATCATTACAAAAATGACGTCACGGCAAAAAATGCCGAAGCTTTAGCTTCGGCATTGTAACAACGGTCTCTTATATCCATGGGCTAGAGCAGGTCCGCAGCCAGTTGGGCCAGCTTGGAACGCTCCCCCTTTTCCAAAGTAATGTGGCCGCTGATTCCCTGTTCCTTAAACCTTTCCACCAGGTAGGTCAAGCCATTGCTGGCCGAGTCGAGATAAGGATGATCGATTTGCTCAGGGTCTCCCATTAAAATAATCTTACTTCCCTCACCAACCCGGGAGACGATCGTTTTCACTTCATGCCGGGTCAAATTTTGCGCTTCGTCCACAATAATGAACTGCCCTGGAATCGAGCGCCCGCGGATGTACGTCAGCGCCTCTACCTGTATGCTGCCCAGCCCCATCAAAATTTTCTCGATATCGCCGGACTTCTTCGTATCGAATAAATACTCGAGATTATCATAGATCGGCTGCATCCAGGGGCGGAGCTTTTCATCCTTCTCACCCGGCAAATAACCGATGTCCTTGCCCATCGGAACGACCGGGCGTGCGATCAGAAGCTTTTTATATTTATGGTCATCTTCCACTTTCAATAAACCGGCGGCCAGCGCCAACAATGTTTTCCCGGTCCCCGCTTTGCCTGTTATGGTTACGAGCGGAATCTCATCGTTCAACAGCAATTCCAGCGCCATCCTCTGCTGGGCATTGCGGGCGCTGATCCCCCAAACGGGATCATTGCTTAAATATAACGGCTCAAGTTTGGAAGCATCCCAATTAACACGCAGTAGCGCCGATTTTCCGGTGCCCATTTCATCTTTTAAAATAACAAACTCATGCGGATAGAGATTATAGGACAGTCCCAGCGGTTTGATTGGTAAATAACGGTATGAATAAAATTCATCGATAACGGAAGGATGCACTTTAAGGGTAGAGTATCCGGAGTATAAATCCGACGGGCCCGCTGTGCGGTCGGACAAATAATCCTGGGCGTTCAAACCCAGAACATCGGCTTTGATCCGGACAAGCACATCCTTGCTGACCAGAACGACAGAACGCGGCTCATTATTATCCTGCTGTTCCAGATGATAGTTGAGCGCCACGGCCAATATCCGGTTATCGTTCGTAATCTCGCCGAACATCTCCTGTACCTTGAGAAAACTGCGGTGGTTCAGCTCCACCTTCAGCCTCCCCCCGCTTTCCAGCAGAACTCCGTCATGCAAATGACCGATTTCACGAAGTCCATCCAGAAGCCGGGATACCCTGCGCGCATTGCGGCCAATTTCTTCCGCATTCCGCTTCTTGGAGTCGATTTCTTCCAGGACTACCGCCGGTATGACTACCTCATGCTCGTCAAAAGCAAATATTGCATTCGGATCATGCAGCAAAACATTGGTATCGAGCACAAAGATCTTTTTCACGAATATCCCCTCCACCGAACATCTTGCAGCCTCTAATTCGCATACATACTTTCTCCCGTCCGGGAAATGTTAAAAAGTATAGTTTACTACAAGATCCCTACTGAAAGGACGGTAGCAGTTCATGCGAATATGGCTGTGTTTGTTATTGACGATTTTTCTGCTTACAAGCTGCGGTACGGCAACTAAAAAGGCATCACCCTCTCCTCAGAATCAAACTAACAACGGTCCCCGTGCTCAAAGTACAAACGACGGGAACAGGAATATGACAGATGGTACAGGTACCAGAGCGTTGTCGGCGACAGAACGACAAAACCATTTGGAGGAACTGGTAAAAAGGGTACCTGGCGTAAAAGGCGCTCATTGCGTCGTCATGGGTAAAACTGCGGTGGTTGGCATCGATGTCGATTCAAAACTGGAACGGGCCCGGGTAGGAAACATCAAATATACGGTAGCCGAGGCGCTCCGCAAGGATCCCCAAGGCGCTGGCGCTATCGTGACCGCCGATATCGATCTAAACCAGCGGATCGCCGAAATCGGCGATAAAATTGCGAACGGAAATCCGATCGGCGGGTTTGCAACCGAGTTGGCCGACATTATCGGTCGAATCGTGCCGCAGATGCCGGGTGATACCACTCCGAGAGACAATGTACCTAAGGTTCAGAATAACGGGACCGGCAATGTCAACGACGGAATCCGCAGCAATGGAACCATCCATGATAGAACCGGCGGCAAGCAAGACGTCAACCGTACCAAAAACCACGGAACCAAAGAGATGCAAATGGCCCCAGGCAGATAACCGGAAATGGGATGTCCCAAAAGAAAAAGCCCAGCGAAAAATTCGCTAGGCTTTTTTCATGGCAGCAAACACTTGGTTGTCCAAGAGTTCCGCCGCACGGTGATCATACACTTTGGCATAGGACGGCGCGGAGGCAAGCTGCGCTCCATAGAACAGCGCATTGCGGACCGCGTCAATCTTCATGTCGAAGCAGCACATTTTGAATGGAACCCCATCAAGCGGGTCTTGGACAACCTCTGCTTTACCGTTAATCGCATAAATCGTCTCATCGCCAAACACGGTAACCGTAATTCTCGGATGGGCCTTGATGTTTCGGACCAATCTTGACCGGTGATCCAGCGTAAAACGCAGCGTGGAATGATCCAGGGCGTAAATCCATGAAATTGCACTGGAAGTCGGTCCCCCGGATTCTTCGTCAACCGTACTCAGCAAAACAAAAGTTTCGGACTGGAATGCAGCGTATAACGGTTCAGACAATTGGGTTACGAGTTCGGACATATGCCAGCCCTCCTGTAGTACAAATCGTCATTGGATTCTTCATCATTAAAACCGTATAACTAATTGTATTATACCATGGCCAAAAACTTGCATTCAATCGTCAATTGCCTGCTTGTTCGTCGGATTCCCCGGACGACGGCGGCGTTTTCGTCCCGGCAAGCTCATTCTTCAGCGCCTGCTTGGCCTGTTCAAGCTCGTCGTCATTCACATAAACATAAGGGCTCTTCCATTGTCCGGTTACCGGCACGAAATCGACATTTTCCTTGGAAATGTTCCAATAAGTAGAGATCATATTTTTCATCTGCTTGGATTCCAGATCGGTCTCCATATTTTTGCCGACCGATTCGATGACCTTGCCTGCGCCAAGTACCCCGTTTAAGGATTTCGCCTGATCGATCAGAGCGTGCAGTACTTCGTTCTGCCGGCGGTTACGGTCAAAGTCGTCCGATGCCTTTGTCTTGGGACTGCAATTCGACTTCCGGTAACGGACAAATCCGAGCGCATCCTCGCCGTTCAGATGCTGCGGCCCCGCCTTCAAGTTAATATCGGTTCCATCAGCGCTGTCCCGGTAGCACATGTTAGCATCTACGTTCACGTCGACGCCGCCAAGCGAGTCAACGATGTCGCGGAAACCCTGAAAATTCAGAACCGTTACATAATCGATGGTCAAGCCGAAATATTTGCCCATCATCGTTTTCATTTCCTGTTCGGCGGAGATGCCCGATTTCTTCTCGGCTGCCAGGAAATTCGGATAAAAGGCATTCAGCTTGTTCGTCTTGTAGCCGTCCATTTCAAATCGGGTATCCCGAGGTAAGGAAACGACGGTAGCCGATTTTGTATCAGGATTCATGGAGATTACCATCATCACGTCGCTCAGATGGGTTCCTGTTTTCGGCCGATAATCCGTTCCAAGCAGCAGCATGGTGAGCGGCTTTACCTTAGCCGATTTCTCGGGAGCCACATTAGCTGAAGTCCCGGTATCGTCAATTACCTTATCGACTGTCAGCCAAAGGAAACCTATATAGGCACCAACGCCGACAACCGCTAAAATCATAATGCTCAACAGAACCTTCAGAAAGGTTTTTCCGCCGGATTTTTTTCTTTTCTTCGGACTCTTGCCTTTGGAAGTTACTCTTTGGTTCTGCCCCCGAGGAGGCAAACCGCTGCGATTAGAACTCATGAAATCTAACACCTAATTTCGTCTGTATTAAGCCGCATGAATAATAACGAATAGAGACCGCGATTAGTTACAGCCTCCATGGACAGCAGAACTAGTCCTGCTTATTCACGGCGGACGGCTCGGAAGCGGACTTGTCCTTCCGGCTCCGACGTCCTTCTACAAAATAACGGATTCGCACCATCAGCATCAAAACCACGGCTACGAGAAGACATTGAATAATCGGCAGCTTATCGATCTGAAAAATAAGCAGAAGGAAAGAACCGATCGCCATAAGCAGGTACAGGATAATCTCCTTCAGAAGCGGGAGCTTCTGTTGGGTACGGAACACTTTGTTGTACACGAAAATCACAAGCACATAAATTAGAATGTAGGATATTACCGGATTTTGCGCAAACCAAGCCTGCAAGACGGGTCCCTCCTTCAATATCGTTAGTAATTATTATAGATTGGCTTCCGCATTTTTGCGATGTTTTTCGGCACGTTCGCGTTCGCTCTTGTTCAAGATCTTCTTACGCAGACGAACCGATTTCGGAGTAATTTCGCAATACTCGTCATCATTCAAATATTCAAGCGCCTGCTCCAGCGAGAAGAGCCGAGGCGTTTTCATCTTAACCGTATCGTCTTTGGTCGCCGAGCGCACGTTCGTCAATTGCTTTTCTTTGCAGATATTGACGACGATATCGTTGTCGCGAGTATGCTCTCCGACGATCATTCCCTCATAGATCTCAGCTCCTGGCTCCAAGAACAGGATACCGCGATCTTCGATGGACAAAATTCCGTACAGGGTGGAAACGCCGTTTTCGCTCGAAACAAGCACGCCCTCATGACGTCCGCCGACCTGGCCGCCAATAAGCGGTCCATAGCTATCGAACGCATGGTTCATAACGCCGTAGCCGCGAGTCAATGTCAGGAAGTGAGTGCTGTAACCGATCAGACCGCGAGCCGGAATCAGGAATTCCAGACGTACCTGTCCGTTACCATTGTTGATCATATTGACCATTTCCGCTTTACGCGAGCCAAGGCTTTCCATTACGGAGCCCATGCTCTCTTCAGGCACATCGATCAGCAACCGTTCCACCGGCTCCATCTTCATGCCGTCAATTTCTTTGACAATAACTTCCGGCTTCGACACTTGGAGCTCATAACCTTCGCGGCGCATATTCTCGATCAGGATACCGAGATGCAGCTCACCGCGTCCCGAAACGATAAACGCATCCGGGCTATCGGTTTCGTCGACGCGCAAAGAAACGTCGGTTTCCAGTTCTTTAAGCAACCGCTCGCGAAGTTTACGGGAGGTTACCCATTTTCCTTCGCGTCCGGCAAACGGACTGTTATTAACCAGGAAGGTCATTTGCAGCGTCGGTTCGTCGATTTTCAGAACAGGCAAAGCTTCCGGTTGATTCGGATCGGCAATGGTCTCTCCGATATTGATATCTTTAATCCCTGCGATCGCCACGATATCGCCGGCTCCGGCTTCTTCAATTTCAACGCGTTTCAGCCCTTGGAAGCCGAACAGCTTCTCGATGCGGGCTGATTTCTTACCGCCGTCGCGCGTCATAACCGCAACGGGTTGACCTTGGCGAATCACGCCACGATTGACACGGCCAATCGCAATTCGGCCCAGATATTCATTATAGTCCATCAAAGTGACGAGAAATTGGAGCGGTTCTTCCACGTTCTCCGTAGGAGCCGGGATATGGTCGATGATCGTTTCGTAAAGAGCCAGCATGTTCTCATCCTGTTTTTCAGGGTTCAAACTGGAGGTTCCGTTCAAAGCGGATGCATATACAACGGGGAATTCAAGCTGTTCATCGTTCGCTTCAAGCTCGATGAACAGATCGAGTACTTCATCAATTACTTCCGCAGGGCGGGCTGCAGGGCGGTCAATCTTATTAACGACGACAATCGGGGTCAACTGATGTTCAAGCGCTTTACGAAGTACGAATTTGGTCTGCGGCATGCAGCCTTCGTAAGCATCAACGACCAACAACACGCCGTCTACCATCTTCATAATCCGTTCCACTTCGCCGCCAAAGTCGGCGTGTCCCGGAGTATCCACAATGTTAATCAAATAATCTTTATAAGTGATCGCGGTATTTTTGGCCAGAATGGTAATTCCGCGTTCGCGTTCCAGATCATTGGAATCCATCGCGCGTTCCTGGACGGATTCATGTTCCCGGTAAATACCGGACTGTTGAAGCAGTTTGTCGACAAGCGTCGTTTTGCCGTGGTCTACGTGAGCAATAATCGCAATGTTGCGGATTTGATTTCTTTCATGCATGGGTTTTCTCCATATCCTTTCGTCTCTGTTTGCTTATTCTATAAAGCTAAGACAGCTGAATCACCACAAAACAAGCGTCGGAGTTCTCATATCCCGACGCTTGGACATATCCCTTATATTATACGCAAATTTTAGAGAAATTCAAGAACTTTCCATACATCACCAGCTTCGCCGGGTTTTTCCCCGCGCGGCAATCAACCAGATGCCTCCTATTATCAGCGCAATGGCAACCAAATAGATCAGCGCCAGCGAAAATAAGGTGATGCCGAACAATATGACGGACACGGCTCCCACAATAACGGCCGCAATCATAACCCCGTTTTGGCGGACGGAGGAGAAAAATTCATACTCGTACAGTCCGACAGCGATTCCGAGGATAAATCCGGGCCAGCTGTACTTGAGGGTGGTCCATCCCCAAATGTTCGCAATAATAAACAGAACACCGTAAACGGTCAGAATCCCGCCGGGCAGAAGCAGCTCGGACGGCCCTTTTCTCCAAAAATGCCACAGGTGAAATACAATGCCCGGTATCAGCAACAGTAGCGGCCAAAGCGCCTTTCCAAGAAAACTGAATACCCCGAGTTTTCCAAGCAGGATGATGATCCCGGCAGCCAGAATCAAAATTCCGGTCATTAGCTTGTTGTTATCGGACATCCCATCACACACCTTCCGGTTAGACAATGAGGGACATGCCGCGGCAAATTACGACATTCCCTTTATGATTTCAGTTTAAATGAAAACAGCATAAAAAACCACTCTCTCCCGGATCAAGAGAGTGATTTTTTCATGCCTCGGTCCGCAAATTGATTCCGGCTGGAGTTCAGCGACCGGCCTGATATTTTTTCACCCAGCCGAACATAATAACGAGCGCGGCCAGTGCAACCGGCAGCATGTTCGCAAGTGCCGGCAGCGTCGTCTCAAGCAGCCCCCCAAGCTTGGGATCATGCAGCAGCATATCTCCTGCCGTATAGCCAAGAATTCCGGCGCCGGCATAAGTCAGTATTGGCAGGCGCTGCAGCCAGTCCGCAATCAGATTACTGCCCCAGACCACAATCGGGATGCTGATCGCAATCCCGATAACGAGGATGGCGAGATCCCCGTCGGCCAGTGCCGCAATCGCAAGCACATTATCGAGACTCATAATAAAATCCGCCGCGAGAATGGTTCGGATCGCACGCCACATCGTACCCGCTTCACGAACTCGCGTAGTCTCGTCGTGAGGTAATAGAAGCTTAAAGGCAATGCCTGCAAGCAATAGTCCGCCGGCTGCCTGAATAAACGGAATTTGCAGCAGAACCACAGCAATCCATGACAAGAGACAACGAAGCAATACCGCTCCCAGTGCCCCCCACCATACGGCCCGTTTGCGCTGCTGGAGCGGCAGTTCCTTGCTTGCCATCGCAATAACAAGAGCGTTGTCGCCGCTGAGCACTAAATTTATGATCAGAATTTCTGAAAGCAGTATCAGCTGATCCACGCTTATCCCCCTTTTTGAACAACCTCTTATCATTTTTATGAGGTAAGTGGGCAAGCTATGTCTTTATCCTTTTGTAAAAATAATCTGGACAAATGAATCCATTTGGTTAATTAATACGTATATACGTCTGAAGAGGAAGTGACATAAGTGGAATTTTTCAGTGCAACATTTTTTTTCTCTCTGATCAATATCATTTTTATCGATTTGATTTTGGCTGGAGATAACGCAATTGTCATCGGAATGGCGGCTAGAAAGCTTCCCAAGACAGTTCAGAAGAAGGCGATCCTTTACGGTACGGCCGGCGCTATTCTGCTTCGCATCGCCGCCACGCTTGTGGTCGTCTGGCTGTTGGGAATTCCTTGGCTGCTTGCGGTTGGCGGACTCATGCTCATCTTTATCGCTTATAAAGTGCTTGCCGATGAAGGTGATCACGATTCCGTCGAAGCCAAAGATTCGCTTTGGCCTGCGGTACGAACTATTGTCATTGCGGATGCCGCGATGGGGCTGGATAACGTAATCGCTGTAGCCGGCGCATCGGGACAACATACAATTCTTGTAATCATCGGACTGCTGATCAGTGTGCCGATCGTCGTGTGGGGAAGCACCTTATTTATTAAGCTGCTCGGAATGTTTCCCTGGATCGCCTATGTCGGGGCGGCCGTGCTGGCCTACACCGCAGCTCATATGATTACCGAAGAACCGCATTTCATTGGCTTTTTTGAGGACAACCCTATTCTGCGGTACCTGTTTATCGCGCTCGTTATGGCCGGTGTGCTATTTGCCGGTTATAGAACGAAACAAAAGCACCGCGAGAAGGAAGAGGAAAAACGCCGGTCCCATCCGGCTACCCGTTAAACATCGGTGCCAAGATAAAACAAATCGCTCCCGGACCGGCCTGAGGCCAGCGGGAGCGATTTGTTTTATTTCTTAGGCGATGAATTCAGCTAAGCTTTGCGTCAAATTGATGCGTAGGTTTTGGGATAACTGAAGTTTTGGTGCTGCGCGTCCGATGACAAAAGTCAAGAGAAAGAGCGACGAACAATGGAGAGGGCAGCGTAAAACCGGAGCATTTAAAACCAATTGTTGTCGATAGTCCCTGCTCCCGCCATATTCCCGCTGCTGATATCATCAGGAGAAGATCTAACAACTTCCTCATGCGGCTTGATGATCACGGTTTCCGTATCCCGTACGGCAGTTTCGATTTGTTCGGCAAGACCGTTCAAGCCCGCTTCAATCTTCTCGATAATCCGCAGATTCGGATTCGTTGTCGGCGATTTCGGCACGAACAATGTGCAGCAGTCCTCATATGGCAGAATGGACAAATCAAAGGTGCCTATTTTCTTGGCCAGACTAATGATTTCATCTTTATCGCTCATGACAAGCGGCCGCAGCAGCGGCAGCTCGGTAGCCCGGCCGATCACATTCATACTCGGCAAAGTCTGGCTGGCCACCTGGCCGAGGCTGTCTCCGGTGACAAGTGCCAGCGCCCCGTTTTTTTCGGCCAGCAAGGAAGCGATTCTCAGCATCGACCTGCGCATTAGCGTAATGATCAAATTATCCTGTCCGGTACCGGCAAGCGAAGTTTGGATCTCCGTAAAAGGAACCAGATGAAGCTTAACTTGCCCGGCATAGCGGGACAACACTTTCGCCAGTTCGATCACTTTTTCCTCCGCCTTCTTGCTCGTAAACGGATAGCTGTGGAAATGAACGCATTCGATCTCGAGTCCGCGTCTCATCGCGGACCAGCCTGCCACAGGGCTATCAATACCGCCGGAGAGCAGCAGCATCGCCTTCCCGTTTGTACCTAGCGGAAATCCACCTGCGGCCGGGATAACCTCGGAATAAAGATAAGTGCCTTGCTCCCGGATCTCCACGCGCAGCTCGAGCTCGGGATGATGGACATCCACTTTCAAGCCGGGGGCAGCCTGCAGGATCGGTCCCCCTACGAGCCGGTTCATTTCCTGCGAGCCGTGGGGGAACTCCTTCCATACTCTACGGGCGTTCACTTTAAAAGGAATATGCCGGTCGACAGGTACGCTTCCCACGAATTCTTTTGCCGCGCTAATGATGTCCTCCAGTCTGGAAGGAGAGACTTTGACCGGGCTGATCGAAGTTATGCCGAATACATGTTTAAGGGATTCGCTGACCTCTCTCGCCGGTTCCCCATGGAGTTCGACATAAATCCGCCCGTATTCCCGGATTACCTTCGTTGCAGGATACGGCTTAAGCAGCGATTTCACGTGGGCCAGCGCGGCCTTTTCGAACCGGGACCTATTTTTTCCCTTGATTGTAATTTCTCCAAAACGAAGCAGCAGCATATCATATGATGTCATGGTCATCTCTCTCCCTTTAAATTCCTTACACGCCGTACACATTTATTGAGCGCCTCCAGCAGATCCGCAATATCCTTGCCCGTATGCTCCTCACCCAGACTGATTCGAATGCCCGCTGCGGCGGCCTCTGGACTTTTACCCATTGCAACCAAAATCCGGCTTGGCTCGGCCCGTTTGGAAGAGCAGGCCGACCGGGTCGATACCAGGAACCCTTCTTCCTCCAACATGTGCAAGAAAGCTTCGGACTTCATTCCGGGATAAGAGAAATGAACGATATGCGGTGCGCCATGAGTCTCCTCCAACGCAGAATTCAACTCCAGCTCCGGAAGAGTAGCTATGCCGCGAATCAGTTTATCTTTAAGCGATCTAAGGTGAACTGCCCGCTCGGTGGCCCCTTCCTTGGCCAGCCGGATCGCCTTGGACATGCCAACGGCATACGGGATGTTCTCCGTTCCCGGCCGCCGCCCTTCCTCCTGGCCTCCACCTGCAAGCAGGGGCTGTAAGGCGACTCCATCGCGCACATACAACAGGCCGATCCCTTTCGGTCCCCTTAGTTTATGCGCGGACAAGCTGTATAAATCAATTCCGCTATCCTTGATCGGCAGCTCTATTTTTCCAAACCCCTGAACTCCATCCACATGAAAAAGCACACGCGGATATTTCTCTTTCAGCAGGCTTCCTATTTCTGCTACAGGCTGAACGCTTCCTGTTTCATTATTGACATGCATCACGGACACCAGGACCGTATCCTTCCGGATAGCCTCGTCAACTTGCTCTACGGATACCCTGCCCTCTTTATTCACCGGTAAAAACGTTACTTCCCAGCCCCACTGCTCAAGCTGCCTGCAGCACTCATATACGGACGGATGTTCCGTGACTGTAGTGATCAGGTGCTTGCCCCGGTTGACATACTGAAGCGCCGCGCCCTTAATAGCCATATTGTTGCTTTCCGTGGCTCCTGAAGTAAATACAATTTCGCCGGGCATAACTCCCAGCGCTCCGGCACATACTTCCCGCGCCCTGCGCAGCAGCTTGCCGCTTTCTTCTCCAAGCCGGTGCAGAGATGACGGATTCCCATAATGCAGAGCCATCACTTCAGCGATGGTCCGGGTCACTTCGTCATATGGAGGCGTGGTGGCCGCATGATCAAAATATCTCATCTTTATTTCCTCCTGAACCAATCCAAATCAAATATAGACTTCAAAAAAAGATCAAAAGAAAAAACGCGAAAATCCGGCAGCCGGAGCGTTTTCCCATTTGATCTTTCCCTAGATGAACCCCTTAACTTAGCGGATTCAGTACAATCCATTCATTACCGTTTTGCCGTCAAACTGCATGGCATGCGTTAAATTTCATACTTGGAGCGTGCAGCCGCAATTTTGGCGATATAATTCTGCGTCTCCCGGGGAAGCAAGTGCAGCTTATCCATCAGTTCCTGATCGTTGGAAATCCCCAGCTTTTGCAGCCTGCCCGGTCCGGCATTATAAGCTGCAAGAGCTGTGTTCTCATTGCCGCCAAACCGCTTGAGCTGATAAGACAAGTAACGGGTCCCGCCGTCGATGTTCTGGCCAGGGTCAAACGGATTGCTCACGCCGAGCCCGTTGGCCGTTCCGTCCATAAGCTGCATCAATCCTTTGGCTCCCGCCGATGATACGGCCCCTGGGTTAAACGAGGATTCCGTCTCGATGACGGCTTTGATCAGACTTTCGGACACACCGTAATTGCGGCTGGCTTGGGTGATCAGTTCATCCAATTCCCCGCGTTCCTGGCCAATCGAGGCTGAAGGCCGATAAGCCGACGCCTCCACGGCTTGCCCACCGAGGACTTCGGCAGGTAAAGCCTGTGAGATCCATCCCTCATAACCGGAACCATAAGTAAGCGCAGATAACGGAAGCTTGCCCACCAGATCACTGGACTCGGTACGGCCTTCCGCCATCATCATTTCTTGAAGCAATATATCAAACAAGGAACCTTCGCCATCGACATTGGTACGTGCTGCCGCATTCCCTTGGAGGTCGATATCGTTAACGGTCTGTAACTGTATTAGCTGCGTCATGGTGCGTGGATCGATTTGCATGTTTGCTTGACTCCTCTTCACGTTAAAAAGGTGGTATACCCTATATTTTACACATGAATCGCAGGCTTGACCACCTATTTGTCGCAAAAGGTAAAAATGCCTCGCCCCAGGTAAAAAAAGACCGACACCTTTGGCGTCGGTCCTTTTTACAAACTGCTCCCGTTTAGCGGGTAAAGGGTATAAGGACGAAATAACTCAGCGTGGCAACAACTCCAAGGCCGATTGCCCAGGCACCGGAAGTTTTATTACCTTGGCTGTAGGCGTAAAATCCCATCACTGCCGCCAAAGGTCCCAAGATGATGGACCACATGAAAAGCGACGCTATCCCGAAACCGACGCCCACATAGCCGACGGTTTTCCCTGCCGTAGCCGTGACGTTTTCAGAGCGTTCTGCACGTACGGAATTGTCGGCATCGCGCCGTTCGCTTCGTCTGTCGGCGACGGTGCTCATCGGCACCACCTCTGCCGCGTACTCCTCCTGATGGGTCTTTCTAGGATAATCCACACGTTTTTTCGAGGAAACGGGATGGTCTTGTTTATCCTTTGTACGATCAGTCATCACAGCACCTCCTGAATTTGGCTTCCGGGTTACGACGATTTCGGCTTAAACGTATGACAGCAAGTTGCGGAAGACGAAGCGGCAGTGTCCTGATGCTCAGTATCAAACGATTCACCGGCAAATTCGGCGTTATAGCTCTGGTTTGCATGCTTATCGATATCGATCATGATCAGATCGGCCTGACAGAGGTTTTTTTCACCCCAATAGGTACAATTCGATACGCTGCATTTAACTATCGGTTTTTCGCCGTTTGGCATTATGATCACCTCACCGTTCATTTTCCCCGGAGGCCCGTGCCGGTATGCGGAGCGCCAGCTGTTAAATCGATACAAAAAAGATGCTGTGCAGGCATTTGCGGCATTTCTTCAGTTTGTCCATTTGACGATCCCCATATCGCAAAAAACGCTGGAAAACGTTACCCTTGACCTGCATTCACCGCGCGTCCTTTAAGAATAAAACCATCGGTTTTACCTCATTCTATGTCTATCTTTATATTGTGCAAAGGAGGACCTACATGAGATGGCAGAGATGGGCTGCGCTGGGCCTTGCGGGGGTCGCCGCTGTTGCTCTTTACAACTTGATTCCGGATTCGTCACCCCCTTCTGCTAACCGGCAAGCCGAGACCCAAACCGTTAAAAATCCGGCCGAGGAACATAAGCTGAAACAAATGATGCTGAAGCGCGACATGACCGCTACGGAACGCCTTGCCAGGCTGGACGCCAAGAGGCATCTTCGCCTGCTTGCCGATAAATTCGCCGCTGCACAGCCAGGGAAATTACCGACAGATGCCGGAGATTTACAGAAGGATCATAAACAATTTCCTTCCCTGCGTTGGTACACCGGGAAGCAGGAACGGGAATTTCGAGCGGCAAAATTCCGGCTGGAAGCAGCGGAGCAAAAACAGCTGGACACTTATTTGGGCTTCGCCCGGAATGCCCTCCGCAAAGGAAATTCTTATGAATCGCCTGGTTTTCCGCAGGGCAATCCGAAATATGTTGTAGCTGCAGAACCCGCTCAGGGCAAGAATCAACAGGGAATGATCGCAGTGCTGGATATGGGGATTTTAAGCCGGGTACAGGATCACCAACATAAAAATCTGCGCCTCATCCCTTATCCCAAAGAAGGAAAGTATAAGATCGAATCCGTCCATGCCGACACATTGCAGGATATTACCGTAAAAACCGGCCATGACAATGAAAAAGCGAGCCATTATTACGAAAACGAAATTGTCGTCACTTTCGGGAAGGCGCCTTCCGCTGCAGATATGAAGAAGATCGAGCGCGATCTGCGTTGCAAGCCGGCGCAAAACATCGGCAACACTTATATTTTCCGTTCGGAATCGATGGATATGAAGCAATTGACAACGTATTTTAAAAAGCATTGGAAACCGAACCATGTCGAACCGCACTATCTGTACATGACCAATGAAAATGTAACCGGTCTGGGCGATGAGAATCCGGAAATCCCGAATGATCTGCTGTTCTCCGAATACCAATGGAATCTGCCGATCATCGAGACTAACCGGGGCTGGAAGTTGTCCAAAGGCAGCAACGATGTTATCGTAGGCGTCGTCGATACGGGCGTGGATCTGAAGCATCCCGATCTCCAAGGCCGGCTCCTGAAAGGATACAACGTCGTCTCACCGGGCGACGATCCCGTTGACGACGTTGGTCACGGCACCCATGTCGCCGGTATCATCTCCGCCAATGTGAACAATAACGAAGGAATTGCCGGAATGATGTGGGGAGGCAAAATCCTGCCCGTTAAAGCGCTGGACAAAACCGGATCCGGCACGACCTATTCCGTGGCCCAGGGAATCATCTGGGCTACCGATCACGGTGCCAAAGTGATCAATATGAGCCTCGGAAATTATGCGGATGCCCAGTTTCTGCATGAGGCGATCAAATACGCCTTTGATCGTGACGTGGTCCTAATTGCGGCAACCGGGAACGACAACACGGAGCGTCCGGGTTATCCGGCAGCCTATCCGGAGGTGCTGTCCGTCTCCGCGACGGATTACCACCTGCAGCGGGCATCATTCTCCAACTACGGCGATTACGTAGATGTGATGGCGCCGGGCGAAAGTATTGCGAGCACCTATCCCGACAACCAGTACGCCGCTTTATCGGGCACCTCCATGGCGAGCCCCCATGTATCCGCCTTGGCCGCTTTGATACGATCCGTGAACCCTAAATTAAAAAATACGGAAGTCATGGACATCATCCGCAAGAACGTTATTGATCTGGGGGATCCCGGTCACGACAAATACTTCGGATACGGCCAAATCGATGTCTTTTCGGCGCTGGAGTCGGCGCAGGGTAACTCGGCCCCCTTGCAGTTCTGGCCGCAGTCAATGCAGCGCAAAATGAACAAAATCCTGAATGACGCTATGTAAGACTACACTTTATGACTTCGCACAAAAAAACGGTTGGATGAGGAAATCCTCTATCCAACCGTTTTTGCATTTTTCCGCTATAAAAGTCCAATTTCCCATTCATACATGATGCATGTGAGTTGCAGTTAAGAAAGTTTGCCGTAAGCCGGGTTCTGTACTCTTTGCGGTAATAACGGGAACTACCCTCCCGCTTTGAGCGACAATCATCTATCTAGGCCGCACATTACTGGGCGGCTCCAGCGACCAACCCGGACGCGCCTCGGGCTAAGGCTGCTTCTCAGGGAAGCTGCGTCCCATTAGGTCTTGCTCCAGATGGGGTTTACCAGGAACGAAGTCACCAGCGTTCCTCGGGGTCTCTTACACCTCGGTTCCATCCTTGCCTGTGCACGCTTTGCAGCGGCCATCGGCGGTCCATTTCTGTGGCACTATCCTTCAGCTCGCGCCGACTGGACGTTATCCAGCACCCTGCCCTATGGAGCCCGGACTTTCCTCCCGCGGCCGTTAAGCCGCCGGCGATTGTCTGTCAAACTTTCGAAAGCAACACTTGATAGTATACAGGCATTGCCGCTGAATCACAAGTAGAAACTAGAGGAAATTAAACGGCTCCGTATGAACTCCGGAACTAAACACCTTGGTTTCGTATTTCCCTTCCTCCAGTTTTTCCTTTAACCACGCAGCCACCCGAGGCTTCATAATCTTCTCGGCGTTATGCCCCGGATCGATCAAGGTGAGTCCGGCCATCAACGCATCTTGGGCCGTATGGTAATCGATATCTCCCGTAACGAGCACATCCGCTCCCCGGAACATCGCAGCCTTCCAGTATCTCCCGCCTGAGCCCCCGATCACCGCCGCTTTTTTAATCTGACGGTCCAAATCGCCGACCACTCGAACAAACGGTACATCCAGCTTCTCTTTCACACGCTGGACGAATTGTTTCAAAGTAACCGGCTCGTTCAGCTTGCCGACCCGTCCGAGTCCGAAGGTACGGCCCTTCAGGTCCATCGGATACAGATCGTAAGCCACCTCTTCATAAGGATGGCTTTTCAACATCGCTTGAATCACTTTGCTGCGAATGCTTTGAGGCACAATGGTTTCAATTCGGATTTCCTCCGCTTTTTCCAGTTGGCCCTGTTTCCCGATAAACGGATCAGTTCCTTCTCCAGGAACGAAGGTACCGTATCCTTCAATATTGAAGCTGCAATGGCTATAATTGCCGATAGCGCCCGCCCCTGCGTTCAGCACGGCATCCAGCACGCGTTGATGATGGTCCTTAGGCACGAATACAACAAGCTTGTACATATTGTCGGTGTGGATGTCTTCCACGGAAGAGCTGCTCTCAATACCGAGCACCTCCGCCATCCAGTCGTTCATCCCGCCTTCGGTCACATCAAGGTTCGTATGTGCCACATAAACAGCAATATCATGTTTAATCAGTTTTTCATATACTTTGCCCATCGGCGTATCGCTCTGCAAATTCCGAAGCGGACGATAAATGATGGCGTGATGAGCAATGATTAAATTGGCTCCGAGCGCGATTGCTTCGTCGATCACCTCTTCATTCACATCAAGCGCGGTCAGTACGCCCGTAATTTCCTTTTGCAGCGTTCCAAGCTGAAGACCGATCTTGTCATCCTCCATCGCCACATGCTTGGGGGCAAGCTGCTCCATATACTGAATTACAGTTTGGCCTTTTGCAAACATGCCAGCACCTCCTTAAGCCGGTTTGAAAGTTGATTCAACGACTCTTCTTTCTCACGCGAAGATTCCTGTTTAGATGTGGCCACGGACTGCCGGATTTTATCCAGCTTATCGATTTCGGAGCGCCATTTGGCAAACCACACCTCGTCCTTCGATTCCGTCAAATGCGGACCCATAAGCAAAAGCAGATCTCTGGTAAGAGAAACCGTGCTGCCGGAAATCGTACGCTCCGAATATAATTGATCGTTGAGCTTGGCTGCATCCGGTCCTGTCTCCGCCGTAAGAATCTCATATATTTTGCCGTCTTCCTCAAGGATGATCTCCTCACTTAAATACCAGCCGTTTGCAATAAGCCAGCTCCTCACGATATCCTCCCCGACATTCGGCTGAAGGACAAGCCGCTTAACTCCCGCAAGCTTGTCTTTCCCTGCCTCCAGAATCGAGGCGATCAACGCTCCGCCCATACCGGCAATCGTGATGGCATCCACTTCTCCCGGCTCGACAACGGCCAGGCCGTCTCCTTTACGGACAGACACCCGCTTGCTCTCTCCGGCTTCGGCTACCTGCCGCTTGGCCGCTTCAAGAGGGCCGTCGTTTACTTCGCCCGCTACGGCAAAGGAGGCACGCCCGTTTTGTACCGCATAAACCGGAAGCAGGGCATGATCCGATCCTATATCCGCCAGCCTGCAACCGGGCGAAAGCCGGTCCGAAATATGCTGTAATCTTGCTGAAAGTTTCATGACGCAACCACACCCCCTATTTTTGGTATTTATCCTCCCAAGGCCATTTGCAATGGTCATGGAAAAAAGCTAAAATAAAGAACAATAAAGAAAAAGAAGGAAATAGTTCCAAAAGAAAGAAGTCCAGGCACTACATCTTTTTCTGTGAAAAAAAAGACCTTGCTGCTTAACTGCAGAAGGTCGGAATTTTCGCATTCGCTTATTCGAGGAAATCCTTCAGCCGTTTGCTTCGGCTAGGATGACGCAGCTTGCGGAGCGCCTTCGCCTCAATCTGGCGAATTCTTTCCCGCGTTACGCCAAACACCTTGCCTACTTCCTCCAATGTTCTCGTTCGGCCGTCATCCAAACCGAAACGCAGGCGAAGCACGTTCTCTTCGCGTTCCGTAAGCGTATCAAGAACATCCTCCAACTGTTCCTTCAGGAGTTCGTATGCAGCTGCATCGGCAGGCGCCAACGCTTCCTGGTCTTCGATAAAATCGCCGAGATGGGAGTCGTCTTCTTCCCCGATCGGCGTTTCCAACGATACGGGCTCTTGCGCGATTTTCATGATCTCGCGCACTTTTTCGACGCTGAGCTCCATCTCTGCAGCGATCTCTTCCGGCGCCGGTTCACGCCCTAACTCCTGCAGAAGTTGACGGGATACCCGGATCAGCTTATTGATCGTTTCCACCATATGCACCGGAATCCGGATCGTTCTGGCCTGGTCCGCAATGGCGCGGGTGATTGCCTGGCGAATCCACCATGTCGCATAGGTACTGAATTTAAAGCCTTTCTTATGGTCGAATTTCTCGACCGCTTTGATCAGGCCCATATTGCCTTCCTGGATTAAATCGAGAAACAGCATACCCCGGCCTACATAACGTTTGGCGATGCTGACCACGAGACGCAAGTTGGCTTCGGCAAGCCTGCGTTTGGCTTCCTCATCCCCGTTCTCTATGCGTTTGGCCAATTCCATTTCATCATCTGCCGACAAAAGAGGTACCCGACCGATTTCTTTCAGGTACATCCGAACCGGGTCATTGATTTTAATGCCGGGAGGCAGCGTTAAGTCATCTTCAAAGCTGAACTCATCGCTCGATTCGCGCCCTTCCTCGTCATTATTGCGGTTTGTCAGCTCTTCATCGCTGTCGCCCGTAATATCGATGCCCAAATCAGCCAAATGTTCATAAAACTCGTCCATCTGTTCGGGATCCTGTTCGAAAGGGGAGAGCTTCTCCATGATTTCTTTATAGGTCAATGAAGACCTCTTCTTACCCTGCTCAATCAGACGGTCCTTGACCTGATCCAAGGTTAGTTCAGTTTCTAGTTCAGTATGCTGATCATTCGTCATTTCTGGCTCCCTCCTCCCTAGAAACATCCGAAAGTCCATTCTTATAGAGGTTGTTCAAAAAGTCGGTTACTGATCTGACTTTTTAACACGCACTTCTACTGTCTCTCTAGGGCAATAATCTCACTTGCAATTTGTGCCGCACGCAAAAAATCCCCGGCCCGTTCAGCCGATACCATCTCTTCCTTCTTGCGCTTTATTTCTGCCTGCAGCGGGACCTTCTGGATTTCCCGGATACAATCATCCAGCTCCTGGGTGCTCCATTCTGCTGGCGTATCCATCATGGCGATGGAAATAACGGTTTGCTCCAGCTTGTCGTCCTGAAGCGATGAGATGAACCGGCTGGCATCAGGCGCTTTTCCCTGCGCATAATAGGCGTATAGATAAGCAGCGATCGCTGTATGTTCACCGATGTTAAAGCTGTCCCCTAGACGATCGCCCACATACCGGGCGACTTCGTCATCCTGAAGCATAAAGGAAAGCAGCCTACGTTCCGCAACATGATAAGCGGGCAGCAGAACCGGCATGGACGCCTGCCCCTTTTTATGCCTACCATTATTCCACCTTTTGGCCGTATTATCCCCCGCCGGTATCTTTTTTTGCATAGCCTGGCGCATTTCGTTGCATTCCTGCTTCAAGCTGTCAAACGATACCTGAAGATCGGCGGACATTTCCTTCAAATAAATCTCCCGCTCCGTCGGCGACGGCAAGGGTGCAATTACTTCGAGCGCATCTTTGATGTAAGCGACCTTTCCGTCTTCCTCTAGCAGTATATGGTTTTTTTTCAGATATATAAGCTTAAATTTGACGGATGAAACAGCTCCATCTAACACCTGATGCTTGAAACGCTCGGCCCCGTGCTTCTGGATAAATTCATCCGGATCCATCCCTTCGCTAAGCAGGGCGATTTTCGCGGTAAAACCAAGACTTTCCAAAATCGGAATGCTTTTGAGAGCTGCGGCTTGTCCCGCATTATCTCCGTCATAGCAAACGATGACTTCGTCCGCAAGACCCCTCATCATCGCCGCATGGCTTTCGGTCAATGCCGTTCCCATCGTGGCAACGCCATTATGCACGCCGGCTTCCCAAGCGCTGATGACATCGCCGTATCCTTCAAACAATACGATCTGCCGTGATTTCCGGATTTCCGCCTTCGCCTGGTGAAGATTGTAGAGCGTACGGCTCTTGCTGAACAATTTGCTCTCCGGCGAGTTCAAATATTTAGGCTGTCCCTCCCCGAGCACTCTTCCGGCAAAAGCAATCACCTTGCCATTCCGGTTGTGCAACGGAAATATCACCCTGTCGCGAAAACGGTCAACATAGCCGGTACCATCCTGCTTGGAAGATAATAAGCCGCCTTTCTCCATCGTTCCCAGATCAAAGGATCGCTTCTCCAAAAATTGAACGAGCGTATCCCAACGCGCCGGCGCATAGCCGATTTGGAACGTGTCGATGGCTTTGTCGGTAAACCCTCTGGATTTAAGATAATCCATAGCCGGTTTGCCGTGTTCCGTATTTTTCAGCAGGAAATGATACAGCTTGGACGTCCATTCATGGGCTTGCAGTTGTTGCTCTAATTCCAGATTTCGCGGCGCATCTCCCTGGCCGGCCGTTCCGTAATCAAACGGGATATGGGCTTCTTCGGCCATCATTCTGACCGCCTCCGGGAAAGTCAGGCCTTCGATCTCCATTCGGAATTTAATCGCGTTTCCGCCTTTGCCGCAGCCATAACAATGAAAAATTTGACGGTCGGGCGTCACCGTGAATGAAGGGGTTTTCTCCGAATGAAACGGACAAAGCCCTTTCATATATTTGCCCTGTTTTGTCAGATGAACGTGCTTGCCGACCGTATCGACGATATCATGCTGCCGCAAGACTGCCTCGATGACTTCCTCCGGAATACTTCCTCGTCCGGTACTCATCTAAACCACCTTCATCTTTCTTAAGACACGTAAATAATAATTCGCTAAAATTGTACATTCTCCTGCATATCTTGCAAAAGTTTTAACAATACCTCAGTAAAATGTCCCCGGTCCTCATCCGTAAAAGGCCGAGGCCCCTTGAAATAGCGCCCTCCGCGCCGGGCCTTGGCATGATGATGGCGGCGTTCGAGCAAATAATCAATATTCCCCGGGTCAAATATTTCGCCCCGGGGAGACAAAGTTCTACATGATTTGGCAATCGCCAACGCCGCAAGTCCGTAATCCTGCGTGACGACGATATCGTGCTTAGCAATATGGTTGGCAATGTACAGATCGGCGCTTTGCTGACTGCGGTCAACCTGAACAATATCCACGCCTTCACTTCCGCGAAGCACATGATCGTAAGAGGAGACCATCAATACGCGGACTCCGTAGCTCCGCGCCGCTGCAACGATTTCTTCCTTGACAGGGCAGGAGTCCCCGTCAACGACAATTCGTATATCCATCAGACTCCCGCTCCCTTTCGCCGGAACTCCCGGCTGAATAAGATTAACTATACGTTACGCTCCAGCGACTGCTTCTTAGTAAGCTCGGGGCCGCTCTCTTCCCTCTGACTGCAGCCTTCAGCCTCATAAATTAACTGCAAAACTTACAGCTATTTCGGCCTTTTACCAACTGCCTCAAAATAACTGCAAAACTTACAGCTATTTCGGCCTTTTACCCTCAGTATCCCAAATTAACTGTAAAACCTACCGTTAATTTGAGCCATTATGCCAATTTCCGCCGAAAGAACAAAATTAACTGCAGGTTCTACATCAAATTTGCTTCAAACAGCCTTACCGGCTTGATTTAGCTGCAGGTATTACAGCTAATTCAAGCCAAGTCCGTATTTCGCTACTCCGTACTTTAACTTACTTTGAATCAAAGCCCGGCTTTTTGAACTACCTCTTCAAATCAGGTTCAAAAACCGGGCTTTCAGCACGGAGAAGTTGACTTCCTCTATATTATGCCCAGACTAGTTTGCTGAAATCGGCGAAGGCTTTAAGATCCCGATCGATTGCCGCCAACAAAGCAAGACGGTTCGTGCGGATTTCTTCATCCTCAGCCATGACCATAACCGCATCAAAGAAAACGGTGATGGCGTTCTTCAGTCCGCCGAGATGCTGCAATGCTTCAGCGGCATTGCGACCATCCAGCGATTTCCGGTATTCCTCGGTTACTTTGCGCCAAGTATCATAAAGACCTTGTTCGGCAGGGTCGTCCAGCAAATCGGATCTTACTTTGGCGGCCGATGCTTTGGCGGCCAAATTGCTGACCCGGCCAAAGGATTCTACCGTCGACTTGAAATCATCCTGCTCATTCACTGCAGCCATCAAAGCGGCGCCACGGGCAACCACGGAAACTACATCATCAAATCCGGCGGTCATAACGGCATCAACCACATCGTAACGAAGGCTATCGGACAGTGTCTTTCTTACGCGCAAGCCGAAGAACTCCATCAGATCCTTCATGATTTCTTCCCGGGTCCGTTTCAGTTCATGGAAATGCTGATGAGTATCCAAAGCGATGGCAAAAATATCGCTCAGTTTCACCGCCAGCCCATGCTCCAGAATAATCTGAACGATACCGGCTGCCTGACGACGAAGTCCGTACGGATCCTGCGATCCCGTCGGAATGATGCCGATGGAGAAGCATCCGGTAATAGTATCGATTTTATCGGCGATGCTCACGATAGAGCCGACGCTTGATGCAGGAGCGCTATCCCCGGAAAACCGCGGCTGATAGTGTTCGAAGATCCCCTTCGCCACCGCCTCGGATTCTCCGGCCTTGCGCGCGTAATCTTCGCCCATGACGCCCTGCAACTCAGGGAATTCATAAACCATTTGCGTAACGAGGTCGAATTTGCATATTTCCGCGGTACGGCTGACAGATTCCGCCGTTCCCGTATCAATGCCGATCAGATCGGACAGCTTTTCAGCATTCCGGCGGATCCGGCGCACTTTATCCCCGACCGTTCCCAGCTCTTCGTGGAACACAATGCTTTCCAGTTTCGAAAGCGCGTCCTTGATTGCCAGCTTCTGATCTTCCTCATAGAAAAACTTCGCGTCGGACAGACGGGCACGGAGAACCTTCTCATTCCCTCTTGCAATGACATCAAGGGAACGGTCATCCCCGTTTCGTACCGTAACGAAGAACGGCAGCAAAGCACCCTTTTCATCAAGTACCGGGAAATACCGCTGATGCTCACGCATCGAAGTAATCAGAACCTCCTGTGGAATGTTCAGGAAAGACTCTTCGAATTTGCCGAATAACACCGTCGGCGTCTCGACAAGGAACAGAACCTCTTCCAGCAGATCGTCCTTCACCGCGATATTCCAGCCTTTTTCTTCAGCCAAGGCCTTGATTTGATTCTTGATCAGCTCTTCCCGTTCGCTGACGTCGACGATCACATGTTGGGCACGCATCGCTTCAACGTATGCTGAAGGTGCGGAAATAACCGTATCTTGACCAAGAAACCGGTGGCCTCTCGTGACGTTTCCGGACTTCACACCGGCTACTTCAAGCTCGATGATTTCTTCGCCGAACAGAGCTACCATCCAGCGGATCGGACGGACGAATTTGAAATCATAGTTGCCCCAGCGCATGTTTTTCGGGAAGTTCATCGCATGCAGAATGCCGTTCAGACCATCGGCTACAATGGTTTTCGTTTCTACCCCTGCCCGGCTTTTGCTAACATAGATATATTCCGTTCCCGCAAGCTCCTTGAACGTAAATTGCTCAGGGTCAACGCCTTGACTTCGCGCAAATCCCAAAGCGGCTTTGCTCCATTCCCCGTTTTCGCCGAGAGCGATTTTGCGGGAAGGTCCTTTCACTTCCTCGTGAACATCCTCCTGCTTTTCGGCCACGTCTTTAACGAGCACGGCCAAACGACGAGGAGTTGCATAGCTCTCAACGGCTCCATGCGGAATCACGGATTCCTCGAGCCATTTTTCCAAACGATCCTTCAATTGCTCCATAGCCGCGCGGATAAAGCGGGCGGGCATTTCTTCCATTCCGATTTCAAACAACAGATCCTTAGTCACGGACAACGCCTCCTTTCTGCAGCATCGGGAATCCGAGCTTCTCACGTTCCTCCAAATAAGTGGCCGCCACCTGGCGGGCCAAATTCCGCACCCGGGTAATGTATCCTGTCCGTTCCGTCACGCTGATCGCGCCGCGGGCATCCAGCAGGTTGAAGGTGTGCGAACATTTCAGGACGTAATCGTAAGCCGGGAATACAAGATGCTGCTCCATCGCTTTGCCCGCTTCCTGTTCGTACATATTGAACAAAGTGAACAACATTTTTACGTCGGAAATTTCAAAAGTATATTTCGAATGCTCGAATTCCGCTTGATGGAAGACGTCGCCATAGGTAGTACCGTCAACCCACTCCAAATCGAACACATTTTCTTTATCCTGAATATAAGAAGCCAGACGCTCCATACCGTAGGTAATTTCCACGGCAACGGGGTTAGTTTCAATGCCGCCGACCTGCTGGAAATACGTAAATTGCGTAATCTCCATGCCGTCGAGCCAAACTTCCCAACCGAGTCCCCATGCGCCAAGTCCCGGATGCTCCCAGTTATCCTCAACAAAACGGATATCATGCTCCAACGGATTGATACCGAGACGCTTCAGGCTCTCCAAATAAATCTCTTGAATATTATCCGGAGAAGGCTTCAAAATAACCTGGAACTGGTGATGCTGATACAGCCGGTTCGGGTTTTCCCCGTAACGTCCGTCGGCCGGACGGCGGGAAGGCTCAACGTAAGCCACATTCCACGGTTCCGGTCCAATGGAACGCAAGAAGGTCATCGGATTGAGCGTACCTGCGCCTTTCTCCACGTCATATGGCTGGACCACTATACAGTTTTGTTCCGCCCAGAACTGCTGCAGTGTCAAAATCATTTGTTGAAAATTCATGAACCACAACTCCTTACGCATATTTAGGTCAGTTCAGGTTTACGCAACGGAAGACGCAAATAAGCTCCCGTCGCCTACGCCTGCTGCCAGACATAGGGACGAGAGCAAAAGTCCCGCGGTTCCACCCTACTTGATTTGCGAAGCGCCGGTCATTAACGGCCCGACACAAATCCACTTTTCACGAACAAATCCCCACACTCCCGGGGCGCCATTTCATGAGTTTTCCGGCCAGGCTTGCACTATCCCCGGCTCGCTATTCGGCCCAAGCTCATTACTTTTCCCGTTCGACGCATGAGTCTCCGATAAAAGGCATTTCAATGCCCATTTAAAGAAGAAATTCTCATCTATAATATATGATAATAGGTCGTTCGTCAAATTTCGTATTTGTCCAATTGGTCTAGAAATTGAAGGGATTTAAGCCTGAGTCCAAGCTGCATATCCATAAATGCTCTCATTACGGATTTCAGCTCTTTTTTCGTCGCATCCTTCACTTCGATATTGCCAAGCCTTCTAAGATCCATTTTCTCAAAAAGAGACAATAATTTATAGGTTCCTGGCGTCAATTGCAACGCCGCCGGATCGTGATGACGGCATGCACGACATAATTTGCCTCCAAGCCGGGGGCTGACCGCAAGAGAGTCATCGACCCGTCCGCAGGAAATACATGATTCAAACGAGGGTCCGTACCCTGCCGCCTGCAATATTTTCATCTCAAATAGATGGATAACGATCTGTGGATCTTTTCCGGCCGAAAGTCCTTCCAGGCACGCTTTCAGCTGCGTGAACCAAAAGCTTCCCACTTCCTCGTCCTGTAGCGTCTTGTCGAGCAATTCGCAAGCATAAGAAGCATAAGCAGCCAGATACAGGTCTTCACGTAAAGAAAAGTGAGATTCAATAATCTCACCTGAATTCAAAGTACCTAATCCGCTGTTTTGGCGAAAAAATGCAAATTCCCCAAAAGTAAAAAGCTGTGTAAGTGCAGCATGACGGCTTTTTACTTTTTTTGCTCCGCGTACCAGTACCCCGATTTTCCCATGGGACTCCGTGCAGAGCGTAATGATTTTGTTTCCCTCGCCGTAGTCCATGCTGCGGATGACGATTCCCTCCACCCTGTATAGCATGTCTCTTCCCCCAAGCCTGACCTCATTCTAATAAAAATACCAGCGCCGAATTATTCGGCCTGTTCTTCCGGAACAAAAATCTCCTCCGCTGCCGCGGCTTCCTCCTCGGAATTGCCGCCAGCTTCTTTGTATAACAAATAAGCGTCGACATCTCCAGTCATTGAAAAATACTTCCACGAAAAATCTCGCATTCGTATTCACCCTTTCTTCGGAAAGACGCCTGCATCTTCAAAGAATAGGATGCGCGGGTGAACACGAACTATGCGTTGCAATAACTCCCAGCATAAAGAGTTAAATAAATTATTTAAGCATCTCTGTGGAATCCGAGATCTTTTAATACGCGGTCCTGGTTACGCCAATCTTTCTTCACTTTAACCCAAAGCTCGAGGAAAATCTTGGAGCCCAGCAAATTCTCGATGTCATGTCTCGCCAATTTACCGACTTCCTTAAGCAGCGAGCCCTGCTTCCCGATAATGATCCCTTTTTGGGAATCCCGCTCCACAAATATGACAGCCGAGATATATACGACACCGTTATCCTCGACGCGCATATCTTCGATAGTTACGGCGATGGAATGAGGCACCTCTTCCCGGGTTAAGTGCAAAATTTTCTCCCGGATGAGCTCCGCGCAGACGAATTGCTCCGGATGATCGGTCACCTGGTCTTCCGGATAGTATTGCGGGCCTTCCGGCAGGTACTTGCCAATCTGTTCCAGCAATGTATTCACATTATTACCCAGCTTAGCCGAGATAGGAACGATTTCCGCAAAATCGTACAGCTTCCGGTACTCCTCGATAATCGGCAGCAATTCTTCCGGCTGTATACGATCGATTTTGTTCAGAACGAGAATGACGGGAGTGCGCAGGTCTTTCAGCCGCTCGATAATAAAACGGTCGCCTCCGCCCAATCCCTCGGCCGTATCGACGAGGAACAGAACCGCTTCCACTTCTCCGAGCGTATTTAGTGCAGTCGTATTCATATAATCTCCGAGCTTCGACTGGCGCTTATGGATACCTGGCGTATCCAGGAAAACAACCTGCATTTCCTCGGATGTATATACCCCATGAATTTTATTCCGCGTCGTTTGCGGTTTGTCGGACATGATTGCGATTTTTTGACCGATGATTTGATTCATCAAGGTCGATTTGCCGACATTCGGCCGGCCTACGATGGCCACAAAGCCGGATTTAAATTTATTTTTAGCCATGATGTTATTCCTTTCCGTACAGGAAACCTTTGTTATTTTTCGTTCAAATCGGAGGAGCTGAAATAGTAAGGAAGCAGTTCGCCAACCGTAGTCTCGCGGATATCCCCTTTGAGGTTGCCGAGAATGACCGGCATATCCGGTCCGCACAACTCAAGCATTACCTGCCGGCAGACGCCGCATGGCGAGATCGGACCTTCCGTATCGCCGACTACCGCTATAGCCTTGAAGGTACGAGGCTGCAGGCCGTCCGCGATCGCCCTGAAAATAGCCGTCCGCTCGCCGCAGTTGGTCGGTCCATAGGCCGCATTTTCAATATTGCAGCCACGGTGGACACGGCCTTCCTGATCCAGCAGGGCCGCTCCCACTCCAAAACCCGAATAAGCTATATAGGCGGCCGTCCGGGCTTTAATCGCTTCCTGAAGCAAAGCGTTATAATCGATATTCATACTCTATCATCTCCCATTCTTTTGATCACTAGCCCCCGCCGAGCCAGGTCATAACCGGGTTATAAAACAGCAAAATCCCGATTAGAACGGCAAAAGCCGCGGCGACCAGGACAGCTCCGGCTGCGGCATCCTTGGCAATTTTGGCCAGTCTGTGCCATTCCGGAGTCGCCAGATCGACTGCAGCTTCAATAGCGGTATTCAACAATTCAGCCGTTATGACCACGGAGATCACCAGGAGCAGCAGCGCCAGGTCCCTCACCGGAAGCCGGAAGAAGAGCGCGGCCAGGATCACAAGGATCGCCGCCGCTACGTGGACCCGGAGGTTTCGCTCCGTTCTCAATGAAGTTATTACCCCGCTCCAGGCACTTCGAAAGGTGGCGCTCCATTTACGCCGGGAGACCATTAGCGAACAAGCCCGACCTGGGCCAGAACGGCTTCCTGTTTCCCCATCATCACTTTTTCGCTCGCCACGTCCTGATGATCATAACCAAGCAGATGCAAAAAGCCGTGTACGAACAAAAATCCGATCTCACGGGTTAATGAATGACCGTAATCTTCCGCTTGCGCCTGAGCCCGTTCAACGGAAATAATAATATCTCCGAGCACATCGGTCATATCATCCAGTTCTTCTCCCTCTTCAAGCTCATAAACGATATCCATTTCCTCGTCCAGAGACTCGTTCATCGCAAAAGAAAGCACGTCTGTCGGACGATCGATCCCGCGATAATCCCGATTCAATTCATGAATGGCCTCATCACTGACAAATGTAAGGGCTACTTCCCCTTCCGTCACGCCTTCAACCTCACCCGCTTTTTGCAACAGCTTGTCCAGCAGCTCAATCAAATCCTCGCCGATCTCCATAATCTCCTGTTCATTGTTCCAAGCCAGACTTAGTCCCATTCACATCAAGCCCCCTATCCTTCTCGTCATTTGCTTTTGTCTTCTTGATTTGTTCCGGATACTCAATCCGGGAATGGAAAATTCCCATCACCGTTTCTTTTAATGTTTGGGCAATCAGATCAAGCTCCCGCATCGTTAAATCGCACTCATTGAACTGGTGATCGTCCAGCCGGCTTTTGATAATCTTTTCGATCATCGTTTCCACCTGCTCTACCGTCGGTTTGCGCAATGAACGAACGGCCGCCTCGACGCTATCGGCTATCCCAACCACCGCAGCTTCCTTCGACTGGGCCTTAGGACCGTGATATCGGAAATCTTTCTCCGTAAAATCCGGCTCCACGCCTTGTTCTTCGGCGAGAGCAAGCGCTTTGTGGTAGAAATAATGCAGGAACGTCGTTCCGTGATGCTGCTCCGCAATATCCCGGATCGGCTTCGGCAGCTTGTATTCCTTCTGCATTTCAACTCCGTCTCTGGCATGGGCGATAATAATCGATTTGCTCAGTTTCGGGTCGATGAAATCATGCGGATTTTCCATATTGTTTTGATTTTCAATAAAATAGCTCGGCCGTTTCGTTTTCCCGATATCGTGATAATACGATCCGACGCGGCACAGCAGCCCGTCCGCACCGATCGCTTCCGCAGCCGCCTCCGATAAATTGCCGACCATCACACTATGGTGATAAGTACCCGGCGTTTCCGTAAGCAGCTTCCGGAGAAGCGGGTGGTTCGGGTTGGACAATTCCACCAGCTTCAACGCCGACAGAATTCCGAATGTCACCTCAAAGAACGGCATCAGGCCAATGACCAAAATTGTAGTCAGCAAGCCCCCCGCAATCGCGAAGCCAATCGCATACAATGTGCTTGACTCCGTCCATCCGTTATTGTTGATCACGATCAACGTAAAGACGGCAACAGAGCCGAACAGGCAAGTCATGATACCGGCCTTCAAGAGCGTTGACCGCTGGCTCGCACGGTGAATGGCAAATATCGATGCGAATGAAATAACGAAGGCAAAAAAGCCAAACTGAAAATCGAATATTTGTCCCTGATGGACATTTAGAATCACACTGGCCAATATACTAAACAAGATCGAGCAAATATAAGCCAATGACAGATCGATCAAAAGAGTAATCAGCATGGCACCGGTCGCAATTGGCGCCAGATACCCGATATATGGCCGCTGTTCGTTTTGCACGATCCCCGTAATATGCATCGAAATGATAGTGATTAGAATAATTAGCAGCAGCATGACAAATTGAGAGTTGTTGTATTTAAACCTGCTGACTCCCTCAGATTGGCGCATAAACATAATAAGCCCGATCGTCATCAGCGACGACAGCAAAACGAGACCGAATTGCGGCCAATAATTCACCTCATCCTTAAGCAGTCCGTTCTTTTCGAGAAGCGTATACATTTCCTGGGTAATTTTCTCGCCCTTAGCTACGAGAACGTCCCCTTGCTTAATATAAACGGTAGGTGTATTTTCCCGCGCTTCAACTTTTGCGGTTTTTGTGGCTTCCTCGTCATAAAACTTGTTGGCGGTGATGGATAGACGTGCCAGCTCCTGCACGACTTCGCGCGAGATTCGCTTGCTCAGCGAGCTCGTGCTGACCATTTCCGCTACCTTGGCCCGAGCCGTCTGGGCATCGACGATCTGGTCCGTCATCAGACGCGCGACGATGTCGGCGGCTACCGGCTTCATCTCATTGATATCCTCAGCAGTCAATTTCGGAATCTTAATAAATGTTTCTTCCGAAATATGATACTGCTGTTCGTCAACCTTTTGCGTGACTTCCTGAAAAAGCGTCGAAGAATAAGACCCCGAGTTGCGGTTATTCATGATGAAATTCTGGACATGGTCCTTAACGCGCTGGGGCAGCTCTTCTTTGTAAATATTAATTTTATCCTCTGTCGCCACCTGGTCATCCTGGTTCAGCCGGAAGATCCGGTCGATCAGTTGGCCGACCAGCGCTTCGTTGCGAAGCGGAAGAATGGTATAGACTTGTCCTACCTTCTCTGCGGCCTCTTCCTGCGCCTTCAAAGTAGCCTTCGTATTCGGTATTTCCATCGGAGCCAGTATTTCTTTATCGCTGGGCATTCCTACGGCAATGTCATATGTTTCGGGCAACAGTTTGGGAGACAGACTCACATAAAGCATGGCAATTAACACAACATACAGAACGTAACGAACCGATGTGCTGTGTTTCCATCCCGCGGTTCTGGCGTGAAGCTTATTTTTCTCTTGTCGATCGTTTGAGTTTGAGGTCATAGAGACAGCCCTCCTGAAAAATTTAAAGCCCGCCGAACCCTGTTTTACGCATTACTCCGGTAAGCCGCAACGCGAATGTAATGCTTGATGAATCCCGCTAGGGAGGGTTCGGGGGCTGGATGATTAACCCTGATTTTCAGCAGCACGGTCATAAGCAACGATTATTTTCTGCACAAGTGAATGACGAACGACATCCGACTCCGTAAAATAGACGAATCCGATCTCTTCGATATTCTCCAATATCTTCCTGGCTTCGTTCAAACCCGACTTTTTCCCTTTCGGCAAATCGATCTGGGTGACATCGCCGGTGATGACCATTTTCGAACCGAAGCCTAAACGGGTCAAGAACATTTTCATCTGCTCGGGGGTCGTATTCTGGGCCTCGTCCAAAATAATGAAGGAGTCGTCCAGCGTCCGGCCGCGCATATAGGCTAGCGGAGCAATCTCGATCAGGCCTCGTTCCAGCGCTTTCGCCGTTTGGTCGGGCCCCATGACATCGTAAAGAGCGTCATACAATGGACGCAGATACGGATCTACTTTTTCCTGCAGATCGCCCGGTAGAAAGCCAAGGTTTTCGCCTGCTTCCACGGCGGGGCGTGTTAAAATGATCCGTTTGACAGCGCCTTCCTTCAAAGCGGTAATGGCCATGACTACGGCCAAATAGGTTTTACCGGTCCCGGCCGGCCCGATACCGAAGACGATGTCTCTCTTCCGGATCGTAGTGACGTAATGCTTCTGTCCGATGGTTTTGACTCTTAAGGGCTTCCCGCGGAAAGTGACGGCAATTTCGCCCTTATATAAATCAAGAAGCTGATCCGCGCGAAGCTCCTTCGCGAGATCGATGGCATATTGCACATCTCTTTCGGTAAGGATATACCCGTTGCGGATCAGCTCCAGCAGCACTTCAAACAACTGCTGAATCCGCTCAACCTCGTGCTCTTCACCTCTTACGGATATCTCCGACTCTCTGAGCACGATACTTGCTTTCAGATGCTTTTCAACCAGTTTCAGAAATACATCTTGAGGGCCGAATAGGGACAATCCTTCCGCAGCGTTTTGTAGTGTGATCTTTATATTGAATAGTTGTTCTGACAAGTAGCTCATTCTCCTTGGTCATGTACTATCGGAAGTTCTTCCGCTATATTTTGTTCCACTTCAAAAAGCACTTTCATATAAACTTTACCATTGTCTGTCTTCTCATGCAAAATTTTTTGATCCAAAATGATGCTTGTCGCCCCGTTTTTAGCCAAAATGTCTCTTTTCGCGCGTTCGATTCCGTCTTTAAGCGCCTGTTCCCGAGACAGCTTGATTTCGAGTTCCGTCGTTTCGAGCATCTTCTCGCTCATCCAGCCGATCGGGAGCTTAAAGCTTCTCCAGTTCAAAGGATCGAACTCCGTGAGGACCTGAGATCGATCGAAGTCCACTTTTCCGTATCCTGTGAGTTGAATCGCCGTCTTTCCGAAAAAAAGATAACCCCGCTCCTTCTTTTCACCGGTATATACCTTTTGTTTGCGGACGAGCGGGACTTCGATCTTATACTCGTGCCATACGTTTCCCTTCACCTCGCCCTTGGAAACTACCATCTTTCCTCCCTGTATCCCCGATACTAGAACTTGGCCCTTTTTGACACGGTCATTTTTCTTTACTTCAGGCTGGCCCTTTTCCGCATAAATATATGTAATAATCGCATCCGCCTTGCTGACCAGGTGCCGCGGGCTCGCAAGCCCTTGCTCCTTAGGCTCTGTCGCCTCCACAACCTGAATCGAAATCTTGGTTCCCGTGCGGGAAACACCGACCCATGACGTCCCAGGCAGCTTGCGGTTTAACTCCGCCGACAGCTTGTCCTGTCCGGGCAACGAGAAAATCCATTGAAACGGATAAAGACCTTCCTCGCGCGCCGCCTTTAGTACATCTTCATCCGGTATTTTCACATTACCCTTAACTTCGATATCCCACACCAGTTGGGAGAGACTGAAAATGACGGCCACGAACAGGGCAAAGCCGACCGCAAACCATTTTCTCCGCCATAGCCTTATCAAGATAAAAGGCAGGCCGGAGCGCCGCTTCACCTTTAGGCGGCAGCCCGTCCTTTTCAAAAGCGGACGCAAAGAAAAAAAGTCCGCAACCTGCAGGTTCATTTCCATTTTTCCGTCCGACAAAGGCACTAAATCCCAGATTTGAATGCCGCCCCTGGAGAGCTCATTAATGAACCGTTCGATATTTCCGCCGCGAATCACGACGGTCACGGTTCCTTGCAATTTGGAAAACATCGGTGATTTCACTAGGATCCCTCCGTTTCGCGATATTTAATACCGGAGATCCGCCCCTCTACCACAACTTCCTCCGGCATAATCTCCTTTATGACAAGCCCGCTCCCTTCAACCTCCAGCATGCCTTGGCTAAGCTCCAAATGTAGCGATTCCGGGGAAAAATGCACTACTCCCCGATGGTTCTCTATGTAAAGCTGCTTACCTCCGATCAAGGTGAGCCTGGGTAAATCGAGTACGAGATCACTCGGCAAGTCGAGCGCATCGACCGTCCATTTCCGGAATTTGCGGACAAACCGGCTCATATGAGGCAATCCTCCTTCCTCTACCTTACAAAGTATGCGGAAGGACTCCCATTTATGAGAAACAGAAAAAACACCCTCTACGAAATGTAGAGGGTGTTGCTTTCGTTTCACCTATTGCAAAAGCTGTTGAACTGCCTGATTGACCAGCTTGCCGTCTGCCCGGCCTTTGACCTTAGGCATAAGCGCGCTCATCACTTTCCCGATTTCAGCTTTGGAAGTAGCACCGGTTTCCTGGATGGTCTGCTGTACAATGACTTTAATTTCTTCTTCACTCAGCTGTTCGGGAAGGTATTTGGCAATAATCTCGGCTTCCGCTTTGACGTTGGCGGCAAGATCGTCACGACCCGCTTTTTCAAATTCTTGGAGGGCATCTTTGCGCTGTTTGATTTCACGACTTAGGATATCAAGCACTTCATTATCGTCCAAAGGTCTTTTCAAATCTATCTCAAGATTCTTTATAGTAGCACGAACCATTCGAATGGTGGAGAGTTTGAACTTGTCTTGACTCTTCATCGCTTGCTTCATATCTTCGTTCAATCGCTCGCTAAGATTCATGGTAGCATAATCCTCCTAAAACTTTCTCTTACGAGCAGCCTCAGACTTTTTCTTGCGCTTTACGCTTGGCTTTTCATAATGCTTGCGTTTCTTCACCTCAGCCAATACGCCATCTTTAGCGATAGAGCGTTTAAAGCGACGAAGTGCAGCATCAATTGTCTCGTTTTTGCGAACTTTAGTTTCAGACACCAGTTTTCCCTCCCTCCGACCAGACCGTCCAAGAGCATAACACGGTTCATCATTCTTCATTATAGGGGAAAAATAAATAGGGTGTCAACCTGAACACCCATTTTTAATATATGGAAGAATATCCGTCCCGGATCAGGCGTGCGAATCTGAATTCTGCACAAGGGCTCCGAGCCGCGTTCCGCCAAGTAAATGATAATGAATATGGTACACCGCTTGTCCGCTATCCGGACCGCAGTTGTTGATCAGCCTGTAGCCGCTGTCGGCCACACCCAGCGTTTTAGCCACTTCCTGAGCAATGCGGTGCATTTCTCCGATCAGAGCAAAATCCTCCAGTCCCGCATCATTCATCGTGGGGATATGCTTCTTCGGAATAATCAGCACATGGGTCGGAGCCGCAGGCTGAATGTCATGAAACACAAGAAACTGCTCGTCTTCATACACTTTGTTCGATGGGATCGAGCCTTCCGCAATTTTGCAAAACAAACAATTTTCCACCTGAAACCCTCCTAGATTGGCGTTAGCGTGTATCGAGTAAACTAATTTTGAATAACCTCTACCAGCTATCATACCTAAAATAGGCAAAAAAAAGAAGCACCCTGCTCACTCAGCGAGTTCGCTCGTCGCACGGACGTATTGGACCGAAACATGAAATGAAATCTCTGTCTCCAATACGTCCGGCGGGGTGCTACACAAAATTGATGTCGGCTAACTGTAGTATAACAGCAGGGTGATACTGTATCTGTGATTTTGGTCACGAAGTTTAGTTATATAAGCTGAAATTAAAATACAGGTCTACATCAGCTCCATTACTACTCTGGAGCCTTCGCCTCCGTGTTCAGCCGGAACGACGACCAGCTTGCGGGCAAGACGTGCACGAAGTTCCGCTACATGCGTAATGATCCCCACGGACAGATGATCATGATGGAGATGCTCCAGTGAAGTGATCACTGTATCCAGCAGTTCCGGATCAAGCGTTCCGAAGCCTTCGTCCAGGAAAAAGAATTGCAGCGGGTATTGTCCGCGCAGCTGGATTTGGGCCGACAATGCAAGCGCAAGAGCCAGGGAGGTCAAGAAGGTTTCGCCTCCGGACAAAGTGGAGACCGGTCGTTTGATCCCTCCATTGGCATCGTCGCAAACGACGAAGCCGCCGCCGGAGTCCGTTTCCAAGGCATACCGCTGCTTCGTCAGCGAGCGCAAACGCTGGGAAGCGGCGCGGCTGACGTTCATCAATTGTTCCTCAGCGACATATTCGACAAAAGCATTGCCACGCAGAGAGGATTGCAGTTTGGCGAGCATATCCGAGTGATGCTCCTGCTTCAATCTTTGAGCCTCCAGCTCCTTCCAGCGAAGATGCCTTTCCCCCAGATCCTCCAGGTCGCGTTCGGCTCGGGCCTTACCTTGCAGGGCGGCTTCATCCATAGTCTTCGCGAGCCCCAGCGTACGGACAGAATTCTCCCAGTCTTCCTCAGTAGCGACTCTCCCGTCCAGCTTGGCATCCAGCTCCTTAAGATTAATTTCGTGCTCGGTCTCCTGATCGCGGTGATTCTTAATCCTTGCGGCATGGATCTCCGCCTGCTCAGGGTCGATGTAAGCCTCGGACGCTTCCGTCTCATTTTGAAACGGAGAAGCGGCGAGCTCGCTTTGCCAGCGGTCCAGGCATTCGGCTTCCTGATCAGCGGCCGCCTGGGCCGCCTGGCGGGCCAAGGCGTGGGCCTGCTCCGCCTCCCGATTCAGGGCATCACTCTCCAGCTGCTGCTTGCGGCTTTCCTGAGCCGCCTGACGCAGCGCTTGCAGACGGCGCTCCGTCTCAGGCAGCAGCTTCTCCACGGAGTCCTCGCCGATCCATGACGACAAGCGTACGCGTTTTTCTTGGAGCAGCGTAACCTTCCCTTGTTCCTGTACCTCCAGTTGAAGCAGCTTCTTGTCCAGCTCAATCAGCTGCTGGCTTAACAGAGATATTTTCGCTGATTTCTCTTCGATAAACGGAATGCTTACCTCGAGCCGCTGCTTGATCTCATCGCTCTTCTTGTCTTTTTCTTCGATTTGTCTCTGCAGCATCTCCGCGGCTTCTAAGCTAAGGTCGGGATAATCTTCTGTCCATTCCGCCATTTTTTCTTTAAGCTCGTCGGAAAGGGAACGGCTCCGCCGGACGGCCTGCTCCAGCAGACCTGAGGCAGCCGCCGCTTCCGCCTGTGCGGCTGCCCGTTTCGGCTGCAATTCGGAGAGGCCTGTTCTCGCCGCCTTGATATTCCGTTGCAGTCCTTCCAATTCCAAACGCAGCCGGGCAGACTGGCTATCCAGCTCTTCCGCATGCTTGCGAAGAAGGACGAGCGTTTGAGCGACTGCGGACTTCTCTAGACCGACGCCAGCGGCAAACCCTGCCTGCTGCTGTCCGGCAGCCGCCTCAGCCGCCATGCTCAACCCTGGGGCCCTGCCGGAAACTTCCGGCTGCTCCGTACCGAGACTCTCTAGCAGGCTGCGGCAGATGTCCAGACTCCGCGAGACAGTAAATTTCAATTCTCTGATCGAGGTTAAAAGAACGCCGAATTCCTCAAGCTCGCTTTCGTTTCCATGAATCTGCTCATCGCCCGGTGGCATTCCCGGATGATGCGCGGAACCGCATACCGGGCACGGCTGGCCTTCCTCAAGCTGCTCCGCCAAACGAATCGACCAGATTTGGCGCTCCCTGTTCTTAAGCCGGGCTCTCAGTTCCGCTTCCGAAGAAGCCATAGCGTGCTCAGTGGCGGCAATCTGCCCCTCCAGCGTATGCAGCCGGGACAATTGTTCCAATGCTTCTGCAGCATATTCCCGGCATAAAGATTCCGCCGATTGCTCGCTGGCCGCCAGCTCTTTCCATGAAATCGCGGCTTGCTCCGCCTTCCCTTGAAGCGTGGTTTCCTCCAGCGCAGCCTTGGCGGCTTCTTCCTGCAGTCTCGCGATATCCTGCTTGCGGCGAGCCGCCTGCTGCGCCTGCTGACGCTCGGAAGCTTTGACTTCGCATTCCCGGAGCAGCTGCTCCAGCTCCTGCTGGCGCTGCCGGGCTTTGGCGAGGAGCTGCTCTTCCTTCTGCAGCTCCTCCGCTACGGTGCGGCGCTGGCTGCCTTCCTGCTCGCGGGAGGCTTGCAGCTCCCGCAGCCCCGTCGCCAGCGCATCGCACTCCAGCTGGAGCTGCCTTGCCTGCTCCAGCTGGTCCAGGCGCAGCAGCAGCGAGGGCTCCTCGCTGCTGAGCGCGCCGGCGGCCGCCTCCGCTTGCTCGGCGGCCCGTGAGGCCGCGGCCGCAGCCACTGCGGCCGCTTCGCCGGCGCGGCCGGCGGCGGCGCTGCGATCCGCCGCCAGCTGCCGCGCCGCTTTCCAGGCCGTGAGCGCCGGCCTGATGCTGCCTGCGGCAGCCGACTTGGCGAGCCGCGCTTCCAGGGCGCGGATCTCGCCGTCCTGCGTGCGCAGCTCCGCCAGCAGAGCCGCACGGCGGCTGCGCTCCTGGCTCAGCTCGCGCACCTTGGCGAGCTGATCGCTCCGCTGCTGCGCTTCGCCAAGCTCCCGGCGCCGCGTCTCCGCCAGCAGCACGGCTGCTTTAAGCGCAGCCTCGGCTTCGCGGAGCGCTTCCTCCGAAGCGTTGCCGAGACCCTGTTGCTC
This sequence comes from Paenibacillus sp. FSL R5-0407, assembly GCF_038009185.1. Classification (NCBI taxonomy): domain Bacteria; kingdom Bacillati; phylum Bacillota; class Bacilli; order Caryophanales; family Paenibacillaceae; genus Paenibacillus; species Paenibacillus sp. FSL R5-0407. Next base: position 1,864,605 of record NZ_JBBPAX010000001.1, read on the forward strand.
GGCAGCCAGCTCCTTCAGCTTCTGCTCCGCTTCCTTTACCTTCCGGGTCAGCTTTTGGCCGAGCAGGTCCCCATACTTCTCCAGATGGAACAGCCGCTGGAGCATCTGTCTCCGGTCAACGCCCTTTAACGACAAAAACTCGGCGAATTTCCCCTGCGGCAGCACGACGGCCCGGGTGAAATCATCCATTTTCAGCCCGATCTTGTCCTCCACCTGCCGCGTTACTTCCGCAAGCTTATCGGCGAGTACTTTTTCCCCTTCCGGAGCAATTTCGATAAAACGGCTGATCGTATTGCTCACGGAAAGCTCATTTTGCCGCTTGAAGCGGCGCTCCACCCGGTATCGTTCAGGGCCTTGAGCAGACATAAGTTCAAAAGTAAATGAAACAAACAGGGCATCCTCCGAGTGATTCATGATCCCCTGGGTTCCGCCCGAAGCACGGCCTACTTTCCCATACATCGCCAAGGTTATGGCGTCCAGCAATGTGGATTTTCCGCTGCCGGTCGGTCCGAAAATGCCGAACAAGCCGGTGTCGCACAAGCCGGTAAAATCGATCTCCTGCATTTCCCGATAGCTTTGCAGGCCCGACAATTTAAGACTTATCGGTTTCATTTATTCCGCCTCCCCGTCTCGCCGCTCTTCATCTTCGGAGACCAGCGACATAAACAAATCGACCAGTTCTTCCTCCGGCTCCGCTCCGCCGCTCTGCCGCTGATAAAATTTTCGGAACAGTTCATGTACAGGCATCTGAGCGCGGGAAGACACCAGCTCCTCGGCTTCGCGTCCGGGGTAAACCGGACGGATGTGCACGATACCCTCATGCGCTTTCCGCAGCTTCTGAATATCGCCCATTGACATCGCTTCGCCGAGATGAAGCTCCAAATCGATAAATGCGCTACGGTCCCTTCCTTCATCCAGGTACCGCCAAACTTCCTCCAACCCGCCGCGGCAGCTCCATCGGACAAGCGGCTTGCCGCTCGTCAGAAACAGCTCCTCCGTTTGGGGAATTCCGCCCGGCACCACGTCGACCTGCATCACCGATTTGGCTTGTCCCGCTTCCGAGAAGCTGTAGGCCAGCGGCGACCCGCTGTAACGGACCATTCCGCCCGCTTTAACCGCTTGCGGGCGATGCAAGTGCCCCAGCGCCGTATATTGAGCTCCAATATCCAGGGCGGAAGGATCTACGGTATAAGCGCCGCCGACTTGAATCGGCCGCTCCGAATCGCATTCCAAGCCGCCCAGCACATAAATATGACTCATTGCCAAATTAACGGTATCCGGTTGAAAGGCTCCAGAGAGCTGCCGCATTAATTTGCCGACTTTAGCGCTGTAGGCGATCCGCAATTCCGTTTCGTCTCCATCACCGGCAAGCAACTCCGCCAGCCTTGCTTCCGAAGGGTAGGGAAGAGCGGCGATCACCGCGGTTTCACCTGTACGCGGCACGTGCAATCGCACGCATTCGGACGTCGGCAGTCCAACCAGGGATATACCGCGGCGGGAAACGAGCGGAGCCACGGCAGAGACCCGCTCCGGCTGATCATGATTGCCCGAGATTACAACAAGCTGCCGCCCGTTCTCCGTAAGCCGCGCGGCCGCCTCATAGAACATGGTCTCCGCCGCAGCCGGCGGGTTGACGCTGTCGTAGACATCGCCGGCCATCAGGATGGCATCCGCCTGCTGCTCCTCCGCCATCAGGACAAGCTCCTCCAGAAACTTCTCTTGCTCCTGCAACCGGCTCCTTCCTTCCAGTGTCCGCCCCAGGTGCCAATCCCCCGTATGCAATATCCGCATTGCTCTTCCCCCATTTCTAAAACTCCGTTAGTTGTCCTGTTGCTCAAACCTTGACGGCTTCGCCGCTATCAAAGAAATACAACCATTTCTCATCCACGGGAACGCCGGTAATTTGCTTCACAGCGGAAGCATAAAGCTCCAGCTGGAACCTGTATGCCTCAGCCAACGCGGTGACGCCGCCCCGGTGGGCCAGCACCTTGTCGCTTTTGTAATCCAGCAAAACCTGTTTGCCGTCCACATAGAACAGGCAGTCCACGATCCCCTGAATCAATACGGTCTCCTGATCCAGAATCTGCGCGATCCGAATACCAGTCCCTGATTCTTCTGTAAGCTGCCCGTTCATCGGCGGTGCAAGACGCGGATAGGCGTCGGCCGCGGATAAACCGTAACTGAACGGCATCTCCCGCCGGACCCAATCCGCTTTTGACAGCATCTGCCCTAGAGGACTACTTAAAAATTCCGTAATTCTAGGCACATCCATCTCCGCAGTTTGTTCCTGGGTCATGATCTGTCGTTCCACCAGCAGAGCCAACGTCTCGATGACCGTACTCTCGCCGGGCTCCTTATCCAAAGGCAAATGCTGCATCACGGTATGGTAAGCGGTCCCCCGTTCGGTAGGAGTCATCCTCGCCTGTTCCATGAACCGCGGCCGGCGGAGATGAAGCTTGAAATCCACCTGTTCTGGCGATTGCTCCATCTCCTTGCGAAGGTCGGCTTCCGCAAAAACATCAAGCGGCGGCATCTCCTGTTCGGCTAACATCTTTTTCATTTCGGTAACCGAGGTCTTGGCCGAAATTTGCGTGGACAGCTCATAGGGGTAAGACCAGCCGAGCTTAACTCCAATCTGCCGGCCTGCTTCGCTGTCCTCCGGTTCTTTTACGCTCACGGGTCCTCCAGACAATAAAGCTTGGATCTGAGCGGGATTCACTCCTTGATCCGAACTTAATCCCGTGATCGGATTCTCCGCTTCTTTGGACACCGCCGCCCCAAGCATAGCAGACAACGCGATCTCTTGGGCAGGCAGGAAGCCGATAACCCAATCCGAGCTGCTGTCAGCGAAAAGCGCAGGGGAGGTTTCGGGTAATCCTGCAAAACGCCGCAGCTCTGCCGCGGCCGGATGCCGAATGAGCGACGGCCCGATCCAGTCCAGATAAGACCTCCCCCGGGCAAGCAGGTAATCGGGCAGTTTTTCTTCCCGGATTTCCAGCGCACCGCTCCAATTCTCAACCGCTGCAGTTAGATCCTTGACCGAGGAGATCAGAATCAGCTTGTCCTTCGGACGGGTCAGAGCCACATAAAGCACGCGCATTTCCTCCGCGAGCAGCTCCATTTGCGCCCGCCGGCGGATTGCCAAATTCGGCAGCGTCGGATAACTTACGCGCAGTTCACCATCCACGAATTTCGGACCGAAGCCCATTTCCTTATGCATGAGGAAATTCGCATTCAAATCCTGCCGATTAAACATTTTGGATAGCCCGGCGACAAATACGACGGGGAATTCCAGCCCTTTACTCTTATGGATGGTCATGATCTGAACCGCATCCTCTTGTCCTCCGGCTGAAGCCGCGGCGCCCAGATCCCCGCCATTCTCACGCAGCCGGTTCACGTACCGCAAAAAACGGAACAGCCCCCTGGAAGAGGTCGTCAGTTCATATTGTCTCGCACGATCATGCAGCGCTCTTAGATTTCCTTGGCGCAAGGCGCCTCCAGGCAGGCCGCCAACCCAATCTAAATAACCGGTATCCCGGTAAATCCCCCAGATTAGCCTGCTAAGCTCGCCTTCCCTAGCCAAATTGCGCCAGGACTCAAGCTGATTCAAAAAAGCCTGCAGTTTTGCGGTAAGTAAAGGCGAAACTTCAGCGGAATCCTCTTCGGACAACTCCACTTGACCCTTCACGGGTATTCCGGATTGTTCACCGTCCCCGCCCGCGGCGGCTACCAATGCTTCAAAGTAACTGCCTGATCCTGCAGCGAGCCGGATTTCCGCCAGTTCTTCTTCGGACAGTCCGTAAATCGGCGACCGCAATACGGCGGCTAGCGGGATATCCTGCAAAGGGTTATCTATAATTTGCAGCAGCGACAGCATCGTCTCCACTTCCGAAGCTTGAAAATATCCCTGGCTGAGCTCTCCGTAAGCCGGAATTCCCTCAATGCGAAGCTCTTCGATCATAACGGGCGCCCAAGACAAAGTAGAACGGAGTAATATAACCATGTCCCGGTATTCCACCGGCCGTAAATCTTTCAATTGCTTATCGTAGATTCGCAGGGGCGGCCTTCCGCTCTCACCCGTCAGTTCGCGTATTCGAGCGGCAATCGCCCGTGCTTCCAGCCGGACGGCCTCCAGTTCGGCCGCGACCTCTTCCTCTGTTCCCGCTTCCGTGGAATTCCCTTCTGCCAGCGCCTCTCCGGTGCCGGAAGCGTGAGCATCCGTGCTCCGATCAACGAGCAGCAGTTCAGGACGGTAGTCGTTGTCCCCGGCCGAAGCCGGAAAGCCTTCGCCATACACCAATTCCGCCCTGGCATCGTAGGCAATCTCCGCTACGCCCTCGTTCATGATCTGGCGAAACAGCAAATTGACCGCATCTACAACCTCACGGCGGCTCCGGAAATTACGGGCCAAATCGATCCGTAATCCCCCGTCATCAAAACTGTTCCCATAGTTCCGGTATTTCTCCAAAAACAATCCGGGCTCCGCCAGCCGGAAACGGTAAATGCTCTGCTTCACGTCACCGACCATAAACCGGTTCCCGGGCCCTTCACGGGAAATCAGACGAACGATATCTTCCTGTACGGTATTCGTGTCCTGATACTCATCGAGCAGCACTTCATCATACTGGGCCTGATATTCCCGCGCCGCATCCGAAGGCATTGTCACTTCCGGAGTCGAAGCCGAATCGCGCAATATCTGCAGGCAGTAATGCTCCAAATCGGAAAAATCGAGCCATCCCTTGGCCGTCTTTTCCCGTCTGTAGCGTTCGCCAAACTCGATAACCAGCTCGGCGAGCGCGCCCATCAATGGAGCAGCCGAATGAAGCTCTCCCAGGAACGCTTCCGCCGTCCGGCCGAATAACTGACCCCGCAAATCGGTGACCATCTTCTTTGCTTCTTCGCGTAAGCCCTTTACCCGCTCCTGTATTTGCGGATCGGTCTGGTCTTTCTTGCACGGCTTTAATTTGCCGAACGAGGCGAGTTGGAACTTCCCGTACAGTCCGGACCAGGGCCCCTCCAATACAGCGGACCGCAATCCCGCAACCATCCCGAGATCCTCTTCCAGCGTCAAGGCATAAGGCTCGGGACCGCCGGGGGAAAGCGACAGCGTTTTGGCTTGGCGGAGCAGCTCCGCAGCCCCGTCCAGCGTAATCGACGTATCGGTTAAAATACTCGCCACCCAAGGGCTTGCCTCCAATGCCGCGGGATCGGGAGCATGAAAGGAAGACGCCGCCTGCCGCAGCCAATGCTCCGGCCAGGAATGGCTTCGCGAGAAGTCGTACAGCTTCTGCACAAGCGCAAACACGGCATCATCGCTTCTCTCGCCGCTGAACCAGTCAACCAGCGATAAGAAGGTGCCGCCCTCCTGCTCGGTGGCGTATTTTTCTTCAAACAGATCCTCCAGCACCTCCTGACGGAGCAGTGCCGTCTCGCTTTCGGAAGCGATACGAAACCCGGGATCAAGCGGGATCAGTGTGTAATAACGCTGGATAACTTCCATGCAAAAAGAGTGCAGCGTCGTAATCGACGCGCGGCCAAGCATGGCAAGCTGCCGTGTAAGATGCTCGCTGCCCGGATCCCTTTCCAGTTCTTTCTCCAGCGCTTCGCGAATCCGCTGTCTCATTTCCGAGGCGGCCGCTTTCGTAAAGGTAGCGACAAGCAGGCGATCGACACTCAGCGGTGCATCGGAAGCGGACAGCTTGCGGATAATCCGTTCAACCAGCACGGCGGTTTTGCCGGAACCTGCCGCCGCCGCAACCAGGATGTCGCCGCCTGACAGCGAAATCGCCTTCCACTGATCATCGCTCCAATAGCTGCCGGGCGGTTTGGGTATCGTCAACATGTCTCATCCTTCTTTCCATCCGGCCCCTCCAGCAGTTCCCACAGCTGGTCCTTACCGGGCTTGTTCAAAATTTGATAATCGCTTCCGTCCATCGACTCTTCGAACCGGCATACCGGCTTGAACGCGCAATGCGTGCAGGCCGTCTCGGTTCCGAGGCGGTACGGCGCTATTTTAACATCACCGTCTGTAATTCTGGTGCCGATATCCACGATCGTTCGGCGTACCGAACCGAGCAGTGTCTGCCACTGGTCCGGCGTCGCGACGGAAGCGCTGCTGTAAAAGCCTCCATCCGCTTTCACCGCCACCGGCAGAATTTCGGAATGTCCTTTTTCCAGTTCCCCGTCCATCTGAGCGATTACGTCTCTGTCCGCCAGCAGCAGGCCTTTCATTTTGAACCGCTTCAGCAGCTCGGTCCGGGCCTCTTCCGCACTAAGTCCGTTGCTGCTCTGGAGCAAAGGGTTTTGCACATGAAAATAAAGCGTTCCAGCCGGCAGAGCGGGTTGCCCAAGCCATTCTTCCGCCGAGCGCAGCAATACATCCAGATAAGTAAGCATTTGAAGCGAAAGTCCGTAATACACCTCATGCAGCTTCAAATCGGTCTGGCTGGATTTATAATCAATGACCCGCAGCAGAACGCCGTCTTCTCCTTCAGCCATATCAACCCGGTCGATGCGGCCGACGATTTCCATCACGCAGCCGTTCGGGAGCTCGAATGTCAACGGCGGAAGAGGCCGCCCCGGTCCGAAATCCAGTTCCAAACCGACCGGCTCGAAGCTGCCCCGCCGGGATTGCTCTCCCAAAATGACGGAGGCGCGGCCGACGATATTCTTCAGCTTGCGCGAGATGTATCCGTACCTCTTCGTACTAAGCAATATTTCACCTTGAAGTTTGGGAGCCAGTTTATCCACCGCCGCATCCGCTTCCCTTACGCACTCTTCCGGTGTCAGACTGCCCCAGCTTCGGTTCTGTTCCTTAAAGGTAATCGCCATCTGGCTCAACGCCGCATGGAACAGCTGACCGATATCCGGCGCCTTAAGCCGATACAGCTGCCGTTCCTTCAGCTTGAGGCCATGTGAGGCGAAGTGAGAGAACGGGCAAGCTGAAAACTTCTCCATTCGCGATACGCTCGTACGGAGCCGCTTGCCGTACAATTTGCGGCTGGTAGCCGGGGAAAGTCCGCTGACCCTATTCCGGTAATCCAACGACCCCAGCAGACGGTCCACATATTCCTCCCATTCGGGCCGCTCCTTATACCACTGGAGCACGCTCCACCAAATCGGCGAAATAGGCTGTCCGGACTTCCATGCCCTTAGCTGGTTCATCAGCCGCGGCAGCGTCGGAACCGGGCGGCTGATAAATTCAAGCTGCTGCTCCCGGGGCGCGGAAGCCGGCGGAGCATCGTCGATTTGTTGTTCTTGCAGCATTCCCGCCGGAAAAATCTGCTTCATATGCCGAATCACTTCGGAGGGTAGCAGATTTTTGCCTTCCTCGTCCGCGGTCGGATAACTCAGCCACAGCGAACAGCCCGCCGCGGAAAGCGCTCCATAGATCAGGAAGCGCTCATCAAGCAGCCTGCGCGTCATGCCGGGAGCCAATTCAAGTCCGATTTCCTCCAGTCGCAGACGCTCCTGATCGCTCAGGATCCCCTCCTCCTGAAGATTCGCCGGCATGATTCCCTCGTTAATGCCCAGCAGGAAGGCGTGCTTGACATGGCGCGTCCGGCTTCGGTCCGTACTGCCGACCAACACCTGATCGATGGCCGGCGGAACGAGACCCAGCTGCAAATCCTTGAGACCCGTCTCCAAAATTCCGGCAAACAATTCGAAAGCCAGGTTTTCTTCGCCCATCATCTCCACGATCTGATCAAGCAGGTCGAGAACCGCGCTCCACAACTGCCGATGTTCCATCGCCTGCTGAGGATGTCCGCCCTGAAGAGCCCGATGAGCCAACAGATCCAATCGCTGCGGCGCCTCGGTCTCCTCAAGCAAGAGGTAAACGGCTGCACACATGTCCCGTATTGTTTTTGCGCGCTTTAAGCGCTTCTCAAAGGCAGACAACGGCACCGTCACCGCTGCGCGGCAACGTTCAAGGAACTGGAGCCGTTCGCTCTCGGCGCGGTTCCGGCTAGCTTCGTCCGCTTCCAGCGACAGGCTTGGCGTCCCTTTCCATGGACGTCCGTCCGTCCAACGGTATCCCTGGATACCGCTGGCCAACACATAATTCTCTAATATGTCCATATCCGCCCGCGTCAGGCTTCCATCCATAGGAAGGAGGAACTCACTCTTCACGCAGCGGAACACATCTTCGTATTTCCAAAATTTCAACGCCACGTCCAGCGCTCCGCGGATCAGTTCAACCAGCGGATGATGCAGAACGCTAGCCTTCTGGTCCATGAAAAAAGGAATTCCGTAATCTTCAAACACCGGGCGGATAATGTGCTCATAATCGCCGAGATTTCGCACAAACAACGCCATATCCCGCCAGCGCGCACCCTTATCCCGCGCCAATCTCAACATTTCCCGGGCCGCTCCCTCTACCTCGGTCCGGCGGCTTCCCGCCGAGCGAAGGGACAGGGATTCCTCAAGGTCATCCGGTGCGGCACTTCCCGGCCATGGCGTCCTCCGGTCATAGGCCGACTCCAGATAAGACAGCGTCTCACTGCTACGGAATCTCGGAAACGGGCGAGTCTTGAGAAGTTGGGCTGGCTGCACATCCACGCCAAGCGATTCGGCCAGTGCCCGCAGCTTCATGTACGTTGTCGCTGTTTGATGAAACAGATTCAACTCATGCGGAGGGGCGCCGTCATCATAAGGCTTATCCAGCGTCAAGGCGACCGTGACCGATGAGGCAACCTGCATTAATACACCCAGCGCCTTATATTCCTGCGGAGTAAATGAGTGAAAACCGTCGATCCACAGATCGGCGCCGCGCAAGTAAGAAGAGTCCAGCGCGCCTTCGGCCAGTTTGACGACATGATCCTCAGCATCGATGTATAAGCTCGATAGCTCCGCGTCGAACTCGCGGTACAGGATGCTCAGGTCATGCAGCTTGTCCTTGAGCAGCGGAGATTCCCCAGCGGCTGCTTCCAGCAAGCGGAGATGTTCATCGAGCCGGGTAAAATCGGCATTATGCTTCTTCAACTCCGTGTACAGGGAATTGATCCGGTCGATCAGTCCCAACTGATCGCTGCCGTTACCGTACAACTTCAGATCCGCTTTGCGGCGTCTGAGAATTTTGTACAGCAGCATCTTCTTCCCTTCCTCACCGATAGGAACAAGGGCTGCACCGCCCGTCTCCTGCATGACGCGAAGCGCCAATCGACGGAAGCCGAGTACCTGCATGCGCACGGTTCCCCGCAGACCCGGGGCTCTGACTAGCGCCTGCTCGATCTGAAATGTTCCCTGCTCGGGAGCCAACAGCACCATCGGAGGACCCGACGGGTCCTCGCGAAGCTTCGATGTAATCTGTTCCAGAACCAGGCTGCTTTTGCCGCTGCCAGAGCGGCCTATGATGAATTGTAATGACATGAAATTGCCTCCCGCCTGCGAAGGCATCCATCCCTCGCCAATATGCGCTATTAATACTCCGTTTTTTCTACAGTTTACTATCCAGTATATCATATCAGACAAAAATAGGAATGTACGTTCCCCGCCCTGCAACAAAACAATCCCTTCCGGAACATCCAGAAAGGATTGCAATTAAAGTCCATTATTTAAAGAAGTTTAAAAAACTCTCAAGTGTAATCTCATTATCACACGAGTAAACAGATTAATCTAGTTGTTGTTACTTCTTACTTAAAATAGTAAAAATATGTTTTCCGGCAAATCCTACTAGAAATTTTTGCTGCGGACTTCGAACACGGCAAATTTCAGATAGTGTCCCTCATCCACGCCGAGGATTTGCGGATGGTCTTTACCCGCCGCCCGCCATTCGACGAGACGGAGGATTTTCCCAGCATCGACTGCGGCTTCCTGAATCGTCTCCAGGAAAAGGTCGGGGCGCATATGGTACGAACAGCTTGCCGTTACCAGATAACCGCCCTCGTTGACCAGCTTCATCCCATGCAGGTTAATGTCCTTGTATCCCCGGCAGGCACCCTTGACCGCTCCCCGGGTTTTGGCGAAGGCCGGCGGATCAAGGATCACGACGTCCCACGTCCGTCCGCCTCCGGCCGTCATAGGGACGGAAGTGTCGGTTTTGGCTTCACTGCCCGCCACGGCCCGGTTGCTGCGTTCGGCCAGCCCTTTGACTTGGCTGCGCAGGTAGTCAAATGCATCCGCAACTACAAATTCAACACGGTCCTCGAAACCGTTCAGCTCCACATTGCTCTTTGCACTCTCGATCGCATGCTCGGAAATATCCAGGCAGGTTACTTTTTTTGCCCCGTATTGGCACGCATGCAGCGTAAAGCTGCCCGTATGGGAAAAGCATTCCAATACCGTCGCTCCATCCCAATAAGGGAAAGTCACTTCCTTGCCTTTGCGGTTGACCGGAACCCGGCGGGTCCCTCCCTCTTCATCCGGTATTTCCTGCAGCTCTATGCCGCTGCGCGCTCCCCATCCGGTCATGAGCGGCTTGATGGAAGCACGGTTTTCGCGCTGATCAAAGAAATATCCGGTCTTTTGACCCTGCTCAATGTCGACCTTGATCTTCAAACCGTTCTCCGTAACCGTAACATGCCGCGGCGGGTTCCCGAATAACGGTCCTTTAACCTGCTCCAAACCCTCCATTTCCCGAATGGAAACGTCGCTTCGCTCATAAATGCCGACCGGCTGCAGTACAGTAACCAACGCTTCGACAATAGCGTCTCTGCATAGATCCATGCCCAAGGTCAGCAATTGGACCACCAGCACTTCGCCGAAACGGTCAACGATCAAGCCCGGCAAAAAGTCGGCTTCTCCGTACACAAACCGGTAAGCATTCTCATGAACGAAACGCTCCCGGTGCTTGAGGCATTCTTGAAACCGCTCCACGAAAAAGGCGGTATCCATCTTTTCCAACATGACGAAGGAAACGGCCCGAACCGTAATTTGCGATGCGGGATTATAATACCCGGTGGCCAGAAACCGGCGCCGATGATCCAGTACCTGTACCAGACTGCCCGCCGCCGGCTCTCCTTCCACACTCTCAATTTCACTCTTGTAAACCCAGGGATGGCCCTGTTCCAGACGCTTCTTGCGGCTGCGCGATAAAATAACGGATCCCACGATAATCACTCAACTCCTTAACTAGTTTGTTCGTTCAAATTGCTACAGTACTGCCGTTCCTATTCCTGTGGCTGTCATCAGCTTTCTCATCGCCACTATAAGTCTGTACCGTACCCCGCATGGACTTCTGCCAAGAGGCATATATGTAACTTGTATAGGTTGTTCGATAAATGACGGAGCATAAAAAAGGAGGTCTTTACCGATGTTTCACGCCATCGTTTTTCCTGTCACTTTCGGACTGGCCCTCTTTCTGTTCGGCATGAAGGTGATGGAGTCCGCCCTTCATGCCTGGGCCGGCCCTAAGCTGATCCGGGTGCTGCATCTCACAACGAGAACGCCCTGGACCGGACTGCTGTCCAGCACCGTCGTATCCGCAGTCCTTCAGAGCAGTACAGCTCTCACAGTAATGACGATCGGGCTCGTGAACGCCGGGTTGTTGTCCTATGCCCGCACGCTGGGCATCATTCTCGGCGGCAACATCGGAACCTGCCTGACCACCGAACTGATCGCCCTGGATATTTCCAGTATTGGCGTTCCGCTCCTCTTTATATCCTTTCTGGTATGGGCCGCGGCCGTCACTCTATTGGAAATGCTCCCCGGTTGGAGGTCCGCCAAATGGTCCGGCCTGCTCATGCCGCTCCAATTCGGCGCGCTGGCGACCGCCGGATTCAGCCTCATCATGATTGCAATCCGCTGGATGCAATCGACCGGGCCTGCGCTCAAAACCTACGGCATCATCGACTGGCTGCTCGGCCATGCGGGAGACAGCCTGCTTTGGGGCGCGCTCGCCGGAGCTGTGCTAACCGCACTGATCCACAGCAGCGCAGCCACGATCGCAATGACGATGGGCCTGGTCGGCACCGGTGCCCTGCCGCTTGAGCTCGGCATCGCGATGGTGATCGGCTCCAATGTCGGCACCTGCGTCACCGCGCTGATCGCTTCCATCGGCGGAACGCGCTCTGGCAGCTTTGTCGCCTGGTCGCATGTCGTGCTCAATGTGCTGGGCGCAGTGGTGTTTCTCCCGCTGACGCCGCTGCTGGGAACAGCCTCGGCCTGGTTGTCCTCCGATCCGGCGGCACAGATCGCCCATTCACAAACGATATTCAATGTGGTCTGCTCACTTACGGCCCTGCCAATCTGCTATCTTCCGTTTTGGACGCGCCTGGACCGTCCGCCAACGTCTCATAGCACTCCCATTGCACCCCAAAGAACATAATAGGGGTTGTACTAAAACTAAACTTCCAGCTTTAGCATCCGCAGCGCTTTTTCCAAAATAAAATCATTGTTGTCATACCCGGATTTCAGCTGCTTTTCCCAAGCGTCCTTCGGTTCGTACCACGCCACGCTGCGGATTTCTTCCAGTTGGGGCCGGAGCTGGCCGCCCCGGCTTTCTACGAGGTAATAATGAACCTCTTTATCTACGGCTCCGTGAACGGGATGATTGTACGTATAGGCGATAATATCGATAAGGTCATCGATATTGCCGACTATGCCGGTCTCCTCCCGTATTTCCCGAAGCGCCGTTTCCTCTACCGTCTCCCCGGGCTCGCTTTTTCCCTTGGCAAAAGAAAGTCTGCCGTACCTGTCCGTAATAAGCTGAATCTGCAGCCGGCCGGCATTTTTGCGGTAAACAACGCCTCCGGCGGATATTTCCTTGTCCGGCATAATCCTCGCCTCCTTACCCCGTATTACCCCGATTCAAAACAAGGACTTCAACCCCGGCGGGGTGAAATCCCTGTTTATGTCCCATCCTATGTTCCACGGGTCAACCCGCTAACCTCTTAAATCTACGCCAACGCCTGCGCTGTTTCATCCAGAACGCGAACCAATTGGCCCTCGCTCGTATTCGCATCGGCCTTCGTCATCTTGACGCGGCAAATTTTGCCGGCCAGGTCGTGGGAACCGTCGAATTTGATTTGCAGATAGTTGTCGCTGAAGCCGGTTACGAAGCCTTCTCCCCAAACGCCCTTCTCATCGCGCTCGGGAATTACGTCCAGCACCTGTCCGACAAACTTCTCGGCATAAGCCTGTTGCATTTGCTCGGACAAATCGATCAATTCCTGCACTCTTGCATGCTTGATCTCTTCATCGACCTGGTCTTCCATGCGCGCTGCAGGCGTTCCGGTCCGTTTCGAATAAGGGAAGACGTGCATTTCCGAGAACCCGATCCGCTTAATCGCTTCGAAGCCTTCCCGGAACAGCTCATCGGTCTCTCCAGGGAAGCCGACGATAATGTCGGTAGTGATCGCCACATCCGGCATGAATTCGCGGATCTTCTTGATCTTCCCTTCGAATTCCTCGATCGTATATTTCCGTCTCATCCGCTTCAGCACTTCATTACTGCCCGCTTGCAGCGGAATGTGGAAGTGGCGGCACATCTTCGAGGAGCCTTTCAGCACCTCAAGCATACGGTCGTCAATCTGGCTCGCCTCAATAGAACTGATACGAATGCGTCCCAGGCCCTCCACCTTGTCCAATTCCCAAAGTAGGTCGGACAGTCTGTAGTTGTCCAGATCATCGCCGTAACCGCCGGTGTGGATCCCGGTCAACACGATTTCGTTATAACCCGCGGCCACCAATTGGCGAGCCTGAGCTACGACGCTTTGCGGATCCCGGCTGCGGGACAGCCCGCGGGACCACGGAATGATGCAGAATGTGCAGAAGTTATTGCAGCCCTCCTGAATTTTCAAAAAGGCGCGAGTATGATCCGCGAAATCGGGAACGTCCAGTTCCTCGAATTCCCGGGTCTTCATAATGTTGCGAACGGCGTTGATCGGTTTTCGCTGAGCTTGAATTTCATTGACGTACGGAATGATTTTCTCGCGATCCTGCGTCCCGATTACCAGATCTACGCCCGGAATATCCAGAATCTCAGCCGGAGATGTCTGGGCATAGCAACCCGTCACCGCCACGATCGCGTCCGGATTGCGCCGAACGGCACGGCGAATAATTTGCCGGCTCTTCTTGTCCCCCGTATTAGTTACCGTACAAGTATTAATCAAATAAACGTCGGCCGTCTGTTCGAAATCGACCTGTTCATACCCTTCGTTTTTAAATAGCTGCCAGATCGCTTCTGTATCGTAAAAGTTCACTTTGCAGCCGAGCGTGTAAAATGCAACGGATGGCATCCTCACATTCCCCCCATTTCTCCAGATTCATACATGATGCAAGTCAGGGCGGCCATGGCGGCCGTCTCCGTCCGCAGGATACGCCTGCCCAGGCCGATGGATACAGCCCCCGCGGCTTCCGCTTCCGACACCTCGTTCTCGGATAAACCGCCCTCCGGTCCGACGATGACGGCGATGCTGCACGGTTGTCCGGCCGGATGCTTGCCGACGAACGGCTTAAGCACGTCGCGAAGCTGCTGGCCGTGCTCCTTTTCGTAACATAAGCATACCAGATCATAAGCGGACAAGCCCTTCAACAGCTCGCGCCAGGATACCGGAGAATCCACGGCTGGCACGCGGCTGCGATGCGCTTGTTCGGCAGCTTCCTTGGCGATTTTACGCCAACGCGCCGTACGCTTTTCTTCTTTTTTTCCATCATATTGAACAACGGTACGTTCCGACAAAAAGGGTAAAAACGAGGCGGCTCCGATCTCCGTACACTTCTGGATCACGGTCTCCATCTTGTCCCCCTTCGGCAGACTTTGCGCCACCGTCACCCGAAACCACGGCTCTCCCGAAGGTTCGAGCGTTTCTATGATTTCCGCCGTCACTTCCTGCGGATCTATCGCAATAATCGCGGCGAGCGCATCGCGGGATTCCCCGTCGCTGACGATCAGTTTATCCCCCGGCTTGGAGCGCATCACTCTGCCGATATGCTTCGCATCATCGCCGGTAATGGTAACCGTCTTCTCCCCGAACTGTGCGGGCTCTATAAAATATCGCTGCATTCGTCATCATTCCTTGAAATCGAACTAAAAATCACCAAAGACCATCATACAACTTTTGATTTGCGCTTTCCAGTACCTGATCCCGGTAAAAATATCTTATCTCTTCAGTCCCTTAAGCCCCGAATAAAGTGCGGAAGAAAATCAGAAAGTGTGCCGCCAACGAATGGGCCGCATTATACAGCGGAGCAATCGTATATCTTTGAAATCCCGGTACGATTAAGATAATCAAGAAAATGAGCACCGACCACTGTTCAAACTGCTGAAGCTTGCCCAGTACGCGGCGCGGCACCACATCTTCAAGAATCCGGTAACCGTCAAGCGGAGGGAGCGGAATAAGGTTAAATAAGCATAAGAAAAAGTTCATGACGATGAACAAGCTGAAGAAAATATGAACGGCTTGCGATAGTTTATCGTCGCCCATTAAAGGCGAAACAACGCCAAATTGCAGCAATGCCGCATAAATCGCGGCCCCCACGACCGCCAGCAGCAAATTGCTCAAAGGGCCGGCTACGGAGACGATTACGCCCATCAGGCGCGGCCTGCTGAAATTGTCCCGGTTGACGGGCACAGGCCGTGCCCAGCCGAATCCCGCAATCAGCAGCAGAATGATCCCGAGCAAATCGAAATGCACCGCAGGATTCAAAGTGACCCGGCCAAGCAGCTTGGCCGTCGGGTCACCGAATTTGTTAGCGAAGTAAGCATGAGAGAACTCATGAAGCGTAAACGCAATAACCAGCGTGATCAAATAAAAAGGAAGCTGGCTTAGCGGAACGCGCAATATACTATCCAGAAAATCCATCGATTACCTCTTTCTCGCTACGAAAGCGACCCAGTCTTCATCCCGAGCCGTCTGTGCAATTTCAAATCCTGCCGCCACCAAGGCTTCCTCGACGGCTTGTTCCTTGTTCTTATATATTCCGGAGGCGATATAATAACCGCCAGGCTGCAAGGCTTCATACACGTCTTCAATAAACAGCAAAATAATCTCCGCCAAAATATTGGCGACGACGACGCGCACCGGAAGCTGCACATTTACCTGGGCATCGCCTTCTTTTTTAAGGACGGACAGCAGGTCGCTCTCCACCACCAGAATTTGCTCTTCCAACCGGTTCAGCCGCGTGTTCTCCATCGCACTGGACACTGCGACCGGATCGAGGTCCAGCGCCAGTACCCGGGAAGCGCCAAGCTGGCATGCGCCGATCGCCAAAATGCCCGATCCGGTGCCGACATCGATGACTTCGTCTCCCTCGCGGATAACGCCTTCCAGAGTTCGAAGGCAGAGTGAGGTGGTCGGATGCGTCCCCGTACCGAAGGCCATTCCGGGATCAAGTTCAATAATGCGCTCCTCTGGAGACTCAGGCTCATACTGCTCCCAGGTCGGCTTAATGGTCAAGCGGTTGGAAACGCGGATTGGTTTGAAATACTGCTTCCAGTTGTTCGCCCAATCGTCCTCGCTGACATCTCTTACCGTGATCACCGGATTTCCGGGATCGATATCGTATTCCCGAAGCTCTTCGGTCCGTTCCTTCACCTGGGAGACTACTTCCTCCATATCGATTCCTTCGGGGAAATAGCCGCTGATCTTCGCCTCGCCTTCGGGAATATCGTTAGGCGGAATTTCAAACCATTGCCCCAGGGATGTGTCGCGCGGCTTGTCGTTATCGACGTGCTCTTCGATCGTCACGCCCCCCGCCCCCGCTTCATGCAGGAAATTGGAGATCATCTCCACCGCTTCCTCGGTTGTATGTATAGTCAGTTCTTTCCATATCATCGTAAGTTTTCCTCCTTGAATTCGTGCATAAAATCTATTGTACTATAGAATGAAAAGAGTGACAAAAGATGCCCCAATAAACAAAATCAAAAGCGGCCGGGCCAGTGATTGTCTGGCCTGGTCGCTTTATCTTTTCATTGCTTCGCTTCATTAAAGTCAAAATCAATCGATCATCATCATCCGGAACATTTCGTGCAGACCCAGTGTGGCTGCGCCTACGGCCGCTCCGTTCGTCTTCCAGTGGGCGGCCTGCACCGGAGTGGGCTCGGGAACCCCGTGCTCCAGCTCCTGAATGCGAGCCGCCAGCTTGGCGAACAATGCATCTTCCTCTGCAATCCATCCGCTTAGAATAACGGCTTCCGGGTTCATCAAATTCAACATTCTGTTGCAGTCCGCAGCAATGTCATTCACTAGACGTTCCAGTTCATCAGAGACCGGGCTTGTCCCCGACATGCCGAGCCGGGTAAATTCCTGCAAGGTTTGCTCCGGTGTGGCCGTTTCCGCAAAATGTTCAGGGAACTGCAGCTTCAGGCTCTCCGCATAGCGGATCATGCTGAATTGCCCGAGCTCCGGTGTTCTTCCCGCCCGGCCGCTGCTTCCCCGATAAATGTGGTTGTCGATGACCAGCCCCGCTCCAACGCCGTAGTCGATCAGGATATATAAAATGGTACTCAATCCCTGCGCCGTTCCGTTATACCGTTCGGCAAAACCGGCAGCGTCGATGTCGTTCACCAGTTGTACCGGCGCTCCGAGCGCTTCTTCCATGATCGCCCCGAGCTCCAGGCGGTCCAACCCGATCGGGATCGCACCGATTACCGTTTGCTTACTCTCATCGATTCTGCCGGGCACGGAAATACCGATACGCCGCACCTGCTCCAGTCCGATGTCGTGATGCTCCAAAAACGACATCACCGTCCCCGCAAGCTCATCACGGATCTGCTCAGCGCCTAACAGTCGCGGAATTTTTTGCACGGCCTTTAGTTCGCCTTTCATGTCGAGCAAGACGCAGCGCGGATTGGACAGGTCGATGCCTACCACATACCCGCTGTCCGCCTTGATCTCCAGCATTGTCATTTTGCGTCCGACCCCGCTGCCGCTGGTCCCTGTTTCGTGAACAAGTCCTTCTCTGATGACTTCGTCAACCAGAATCGATACGGTCGAAGGACTGAGCTTGGTTTCCCTGGACAGTTCGACCCTGGACACCGGTCCCCGCTCATGGATCAGGTGCAGCAGCAGCGCTTTGTTGATTTCCCGGAGCATTTGTTGATTCCCGATTTTATTCATTACCTTATCTCCTGCCGCTGTTATTCATTTCCCCATTATATCATTTGCCTACGGTTCCGGCTTTGGATTCCAGGGCGGAATCCCCGAACGACTTTCGCGTCAGCCCCAACATGAACAAAAATCCGAAGGCCCCCATCAAGGTTACCAGGGAACTGATCCTGTAAAGCGTGACGGGACCCAAATATTCGAACATCCAGCCGCCGGCCAGACCGGCAATGACGCCTGATATTCCGCCCCAGGTCAGCCCGTACACAGCTTGCCCGGTGGACCGGAACGAATCGGGCACGAGCAGCGAAGTCAGCTGTGTCCCGATATAGTAGTAAGCTCCGAAAGTAACGCAGTGCATCAGTTGAATCCAAACGATTCCGCCGGCCGTTTCCACCGAACTCATCAACAGCCATCTCAGCGAGTAAAGACCGCTGACTACGACCATCCAGGCGATCATCTTGTGCGGAGAAGGCTTCAGAAAACGATCCAGAAGCAGAAAGACGGGAGCCTCCAAAATAGCCGTCGCAAATATCGACCAGCCGACGATCGACGCCGATCCGCCTAAATCCGAAATATAGATGGCTACAAACGTGTTATTGACCGAATTGGGCACGGAAACCAAGATGCCGATCAGGACCAGCAGCATAAAGGGCCGGTTCACGAACACCTGGCGGTAGCCGCTGTTGGAAAACACGTCTTTCCGCTTCCCTTCTCCTCCGGTCGGCAGTAAAAAGGCAAACACCAATGCCAACAGCATCATGGCGTCAAATACGATCCAGAGCCGGTTGATTCCTATCCACCCGATGACAGGACCAAAAGCCGCGGCGCTAAGCGCCCAGCCCAATGAACCCCACAGGCGGAAGGCTCCGAATTTCAGCCCTGTACCTTGGATCGAATTCAGAATCAGGCTGTTGCTTTGCGTATACAGAGGGCTTTGGAAAAGAAAAAACGCAAGCAAGGTTCCATATATGACCGGCTCATTGTGCGTCAAAAAAACGAACTGCATTACGATCAGCGCCGCCGTCAGCGTAATAATCAGAATCAGCCGATTGTTGCGAAGCCGATCCGCCCAATAGGCCCAAAACGGGTTGGCGATCAGGGACACAACCGGGCCGCCCGCCAGGATGGCCCCGATCGCGATATTAGAAACTCCGAGATTCCTCAGGTATAAAGCGAAGAACGTTCCGAAAATGGCCAAGGCACCGTACAAAACAAAATTGAATACTTTTAGCATCAGGTACGCGTTGCGGTGAATCCCGCCGGTACTTTCCGACATCCGGATTGCCCCCTCTCCACGTAAAAACTCCTCTTTTTATACCGCTGCCTAACCGTTTTTACAAAGAAATGGAGCAAGAGACCGAGCGTTGTTTCACTTCGTCCACCGAAACTTCGCGCCCCAGCTCATGGGAAAGGAACAACCCCTCGCTGATCAGCATGGTATTTAACGCAATCTGCGCTGTCGGCAGGAGCGGAACCTGGCCCGACAAAGCTGCGATCCAATGGTGCTGCGACGAAGCGTACGCATCCGGATAAGGACTAAGCCGCTGATGCCGAAGCGCGGCCAATTCCAGATTCACTGTACAGTCCATGTCCAGATCCGCGATCGTAGTATGATAAGAGAAACGGTTCGGCTCCTTCTCGGAGACCGCGCCGGAAAACCTGATCCCGCCCTCCGATCCGACGAGTGAGCTGCCCTCCAGCCCGCCAAGATGAAGGGACCAGGACTCGATAATATCCAAGGTGATCCCTCCGTCCATTTTCACGAACCCTGCACCCATCTCCTCGACGTTAAACCCGCTGGCCGCCCTGCGTTCCTCATTCATGGCCATCTCCTGATACACTTGCCCGGAGATCCGCTGTACTTGCGGGTTTCCTAACAGGTACAGCATCCGGGAGATGTGATAGACACCCATATCGTACATGGCTCCCCCGCCTGCCGTTTCCTTCCGCGTAAAAGATGCGGTGCCGTAGCCGTCCACGAAAGGACGATTGCGCCGCCGGAAGCCGGTTGAGCGGGCGTGATACAGCTTACCCAGCTTTCCTTCGTCTATGAGACGCTTTGCCGCCCATGTCTCCGTGTCGTACAATTTTCCGAGTTGAATATGCAGCATTCGTCCGAATCGTTCCGCATCCTCGACCATACGGAGTCCGTCCGTGTAAGAGCCGGCGATCGGCTTCTCGCAATAGACATGTTTACCGGCTTCCAATGCCGCGGAGGTCACCGGCTGGTGCAGATTATTATGCAGGCACACGTCCACGGCTACCAGATCCTCCTGGGCCAGAAGCTCGCGAAAATCGCTATATACGTTCCGAATCCCGTATTTCTCCGCTACTTGTCTCGCCTCCTCGGCATTAACGTCGCATACGGCTGCCACTTCTACTCCCGGAATGTTCTTGTATTGATCCAAATGCATTTTTCCGATCTGTCCCGCACCTATAAGTCCTATTTTTACATTCTGCATTCTGTTCCTCCTGTTTGTCTCTGCCGCGAATCAGTTATCCGCTTCCGCCAGTCGTTTTTTTACTTGCGCTATGACATGCTCGATTTCAATATATGGATTTGACTGTGCATTATACTCGATTGAATAGTGGCCCTCATAACCGTAACGTCGGAGCATCCGGACGATGTCGGGCGCCTCCTCCGATCCCGCGGTGTTGGCGTCAAAATGGGTATGAATGACCCAAGGGGCCACGATTTCGTTGCCGTCTTCCCTGTCCTGGTCCCATCGGTTTAAATGAACCAAAATTCCGAAATTCGGTTCATCCACCGCTTGAGCGATCCGAGCTAACTGCTTCGGTATAAGGGAGGGACCCATGTGGTTTTCAGGCCCGATCTTTATACCATAGTCGCTGCAAATCCGGCAATATTCCCGGTACTTGGTGACAATCCAATGAAACGCCTCCTCCGAGAATTCTTGTTCACCGTAGCCTCCTGTATCGATCCGGACAGTTTCGGCTCCCAAAATAACCGCCGCCTTTAAATGATTCAATGCGCTCTGGTAAAGCGCCTCACGCATCTCAGGGTCCGGGTCCCATAAATGAGCTGTATCCACGGCAAGATTAATCAGTCTCAATTCTTTCTCATCCAGCGCTTCGCGGACCTTACGCAAGTAGCTCTCATCCGCCAGGGTAAGAATCGGTGTCGTACGCTCTGCAATCTGGGCGTTCCACAAATCAACCGCATCCAGCCTGTAACGGTATTTAACCGTTTCCAGATAACCGAATACATCCATTTTCCCTTCCAAAAACAATTGATTGAATGAATACCCGCCCAACGAGATTTTCATGGGTTATGCCTCCTAGGTAATTAATTATTTCGATGAAAAAATTAATTAACTTCAACATATTATGTTTCCTAGGGACTGTCAAGATCCACTTTAAACTTGATCATAACAAAAACCGCCGGAGCCTTCTCCGACGGCTTGCTTGTCTAATGAGTCTGTTTCCGTGATGAATTTGTAGAGATAGATTAGAGAGTTGCGAAATTATCGCCCGGGCCAGGAGCTGTGCTGGCCCTGCTGCCGTGCATCCGCCCGTTCACTGCGTTCAATGGCTTCCCAATCCTCTTGATCCGCCAGTTCATCCGAAAATTCGACGTCCTCGTTATGTCCGATCGAGAGCCGGGATGATTTTGCCGTTTGTCTTTTCGTCACGCGATCCAAATTCTTTTCGCTCATAAATAAACTCTCTCCTTCCATGGTTTCAGATTTCAATTGTCATTCAATGATATTTCCGGCTACATCAGTCCGCCGGCTTCTTCCACGATTCGCAGCGCTTGGTGGTGGATCCCCTCGTCCACAACAGCTGTAAGTAATATGTCATGACCCGTTGGCCCGCCTTGACCGCCATGGCTCATACCGCTGGCTGCCGGGTCCGCTGCGGCCAATATCCCTGCCGAGGTGTTGGTTATCATTGCATCCTGGGTAATTGCCGCCAGACTGCTCACCTTCCCCGTGATCGGGTTCATCGGATCATAGCCTTCGCCTGCATATCGGCTGAAACGGTCGACAGATACCTCAACGGCCCGCAGCGCATTCAGCTTTCTGGCTACGCCTTCCGCTTCTTCCGGGCTTTTGAAATAAGCCAAAATATTTTTTTCACCCATTCTGATCCCCTGCCTTTCCTAGCTGAAACGTCAAGTGAACCCCTTTGGTGCGGTTCTTTCGTTTAGAATGCTATCTTTTATCCCGGTTTATTCTGTGTGTCTTTAAAATTTGAAACGCTTTGGCAGCTAGTCCGTATTACAGTTATGGCATTAGATCATACTAAAATTCATAGGAGGGTTACCACATCAAATGCTAAAGAAATTAACGATGATCGTGATGGCGTTTACGCTGATTTTCGCCTTCACTTCACCAGCCTTGGTCGATGCAAAACGCGGCGGAGGATTTAAATCCGGCCCACGTTCTTACACGCCGGCCCCCAAAAAGTCGACGACCAGCGATTATCAGAAATCCGGCGATACTTCCAGTACTAAAAAGTCCGGCGCCACGACGGGAAATAATTCTGGCCGCGGATTCTTCAGCGGAGGAGGCTTCATGAAGGGCTTAATGATCGGCGGTTTGGCCGGCATGCTCTTCGGCGGACTATTCGGAGGAATGGGCTTCCTCGGCAACTTGCTCGGTCTCGCAGTAAACCTGCTAGCCATATATGCAGTCATCGCCGTTGTCGTTTGGCTGTTCCGCCGATTTAAGAAGCGACCGCAACCTGATGATTACAACCGCGGAGGACGATATTAAGCTATGGTTCTCAGCATGGACGAAATCATAAACGCAATCTGCATTCATACCGCCGAGCGTACAGGACTTCGTCCTACCGACGTTCAAGTGGAGCTCAGCTGGGATGAAGACACCGGCTATACCGGAGAGCTTTGGGCGGGCGGCAGAAGCCGATATATCGTCGAATCCAATATTCTGGAAGCGATTATGCAGTATGTATATAAGGAATACGGTATCCGTGCTTTTCGCGATGATATCACGCTGGATTTGGATGAAGAAATCACCGCATTTGTCCGGCAGTAATATTCCTTAAAAGGCCCTAAACAAAAAAGCAGCAGTTCGAAGGTTTCCCTTCGACTGCTGCTTTTATATTACGGTCAATCTCCACGGAACGCCCGTTTCATCCGATCAAAAAACGATTGTTCATGCTCGTGCGTATGCTCGCCATCGAGCGCCGCGAACTGCCGCATCAAATCTTTTTGTTCCTCGCTCAGCTTGCTAGGAGTTACAACCACGACCTTGATATGCTGATCGCCTTGTCCGATGCCGCGAAGCTTCGGTACCCCTTTGCCTTTGAGACGGAAATAAGTTCCGGTTTGCGTTCCTGCCGGAATCTTCAGCTTGACTTTCTCCGTCAAGGTCGGAATCTCGATTTCATCGCCAAGCGCCGCCTGCGCAAATGTCAGAGGCACCTCGCAATAAATATCATCACCTTCACGCTCGAAGAAGTCATGCGATTTCACGCGGATAACAATATACAGATCGCCTGCAGGTCCCCCGCGCAATCCGCCTTCGCCTTCGCCAGACATCCGGAGCTGAGCCCCATCGTCTACGCCGGCAGGAATGCGGACATGAATTTTCCGCTGCTTCTTCACTTTGCCGCTGCCGGAGCAGGTAGGACATTTTTCCTTGATGATTTGGCCTTTGCCGCCGCAGTTGCTGCACGCGCGACGGTTGACCATCCGGCCGAACGGCGTGTTCTGCACGACCTCCTGTTGTCCGGAGCCGTGGCAGACGGAGCAGGTTTCCGGCTTAGTTCCGGGTTTTGCTCCCGAACCGAAGCAGGTATCGCAATTTTCAGTCCGCGGGATCGTAATGTCAGTCTCTTTACCGAACACCGCTTCTTTAAATTCGATGGTCATCGTGTACTGCAGATCATTTCCCCGCTGCGGGGCATTCGGATCCCGTCGACCGCCACCGCCTCCGAAAAACATATCGAAAATATCGCCGAAACCGCCGAAATCGCCGCCGTTAAAGCCGCCGCCCATCCCTTGGTTCGGATCGACATGTCCATACTGATCATAGCGTGCGCGTTTGCCCGAATCGCTCAGGACATCATACGCTTCCTTAACTTCCTTAAACTTGGTCTCCGCATCATCCGCCTTGTTTACATCCGGGTGATATTGACGCGCAAGCTTGCGGTAAGCCTTTTTGATCTCTTCATCCGAAGCGCTCTTGCCGAGGCCCAGCACTTCGTAATAGTCCCGTTTTTCAGCCATCCTTCCACCCCCGTTATGACTTGCTTGGCGTGCCGGAACAAAGTCTCCTTAATCCGGCAAAAGGAAAGTCAAAGCACGGAAACAGCCCGCACTTTGACCTTCCCAGTTCACCTAAGTCTATTCACCGGTCAAGTAACCTGTGATTTAGCCCAGTTCTTAGTCCTGCTTCTTGTCCTCATCCACAACTTCGTATTCGGCGTCGACTACATTGTCTTTACCGCCTGCCGCCGATGCTCCTTGAGCGCCTTCAGCCTGTTGTTGATCCTGTGCCGCTTGCTCGTACAGCTTAACGGACAACTGTTGTACGATCTCGGTCAACTTTTCGGATGCCGAGTTGATACTTTCTAGGTTATCGCTTTCCAGCGCTTTTTTCAATTCTTCTTTCGCTGCGTTCGCTTTCTCTGTTTCAGCCGCATCGACTTTATCGCCAAGTTCCTTCAGCGTCTTGTCAACGCTGTAGATCAGTTGGTCGCCGTTATTTTTGGCTTCAACCAGTTCTTTGCGCTTCTTGTCTTCTTCGGCATGAAGCTCGGCGTCTTTCATCATGCGTTCCACTTCGTCATCGCTCAAGCCGCTGGAGGAAGTGATCGTGATCTTCTGACTCTTGCCAGTGCCTTTGTCGGTAGCCGACACGTTGACAATCCCGTTGGCATCGATATCGAAGCTGACTTCGATTTGCGGCACGCCGCGTGGAGCCAAAGGAATGTCGCCCAGCATAAAGCGTCCGAGGGTCTTGTTGCCTGCAGCCATTTCGCGTTCCCCTTGAAGTACGTGGATTTCAACGCTTGGTTGATTATCCGCATAGGTCGAGAAGACTTGCGATTTGCTTGTAGGGATCGTTGTGTTGCGCTCGATCATTTTCGTAAACACGCCGCCAGCGGTTTCAATCCCCAGCGACAACGGAGTTACGTCAAGCAATACGACATCTTTGACGTCGCCGGTCAGAACGCCCGCTTGTACGGCTGCGCCCAAGGCAACAACTTCGTCAGGGTTCACGCCTTTATGAGGCTCTTTACCGGTCAGTTTCTTGATGGCTTCCTGTACGGCAGGAATCCGGGTAGATCCGCCCACCAGCACGACTTTGTTAATGTCGGCAGGAGTCATGCCGGCATCGCTGAGCGCGCGGCGAGTAGGTCCCAAAGTCCGTTCAACCAGATCTGCGGACAATTCTTCGAATTTAGCGCGGGTCAGGTTCAATTCCAAGTGCTGAGGAACGCCGTCAGCAACGGTGATGAATGGAAGAGAAATGGTCGTCGTAAGAACGCCGGACAATTCCTTTTTCGCTTTTTCAGCAGCATCTTTCAAACGTTGTACAGCCGCTTTGTCTTTGCTCAGATCAATGCCTTGGTCTTTCTTGAATTCTGCTACCAGATAATCGATGATGACTTGGTCAAAGTCGTCGCCGCCGAGACGGTTGTCCCCGCTAGTGGCTTTAACCTCAAAGAAGCCGTCGCCGAGTTCCAGAATCGATACGTCGAAGGTACCGCCGCCAAGGTCATATACGAGAATCGTTTGATCTTCGGATTTCTCCATACCGTAAGCCAATGCCGCAGCAGTCGGCTCGTTGACGATGCGCAATACTTCAAGACCGGCGATTTTACCGGCATCTTTGGTAGCTTGGCGCTGGCTGTCGTTAAAGTAAGCAGGCACCGTAATTACCGCCTGTGTTACAGGCTGGCCAAGATAGGCTTCGGCGTCCGATTTCAATTTTTGCAAAATAATTGCGGAAATTTCTTGCGGCGTGAAGTCTTTGCCGTCAATGCTTTCCTTATGGTTCGTACCCATATGTCTTTTGATCGAAATGATCGTGCGGTCCGGATTCGTGATCGCCTGACGTTTTGCCGTTTCACCGACAACGCGCTCGCCGTCTTTCTTAAAGCCTACAACCGAAGGGGTTGTACGCGCGCCTTCCGGGTTCGGAATTACGACAGCTTCGCCGCCTTCCATAACCGCAACGCAAGAGTTTGTGGTTCCAAGGTCAATACCGATTACTTTACTCATAGGAAATTATCCTCCTTAATTGGTTGCTGTTTCATAATTTCTGTTCGGTTCAATTTAACCGCTGACTTTAACCATCGCCGGACGAAGCACTTTATCTTTCAGCAGGTAACCCTTCTGAACTTCTTCCACAACGATACCTTCCTCATATTCATCGCTTTCGACCTGCATGATCGCCTGATGAAACTCGGGATTAAACGGCGTGCCCACCGACTCCATCGGAGTCAAGCCTTCCGCTTTTAATACACCTTCAAACTGGCGGAAAATCATTTCCACCCCTTTGGCGTAAGAAGAAACATCTGCATTCTCCGACACCGTGCCCAAAGCGCGTTCAAAGTTATCAATGACCGGCAGCAATTCGACGATAAGTTTGGAGGAAGCATATTTACCAAGCTCTTCCTTCTCCTTCACCGTGCGGCGGCGGAAATTATCAAAATCGGCCTGCGTACGGAGCAAACGCTGTTTGTGGTCCTCCGCTTCAGCCCGCAACTGGTCCAGCTCGGCTTGCCCTGCAGATCCAGTCTCCTGAACCTCTTCTGCGGACACCTCGGGCTCTTCCACCCGGTTCGGGTCCTGATTCTCAGTACCGTTCACATTAAACTCTTCTTCCACACCCGTCTGGATGTTATCCTGAATCGGCTTTTGTTCCTTCAAGATGTCACCTCCTTAGCTATAAATGTTGCCATGTTGTCTGGTACGCTTAGTTTGCTCATTTTCATTATTAATGCAGCCGGGATAAAAACTTGGTCAAGTCTTTAGATAATATATCCAAAATCCCGATCACCCGGGCATATTCCATACGGGTCGGTCCCAAAATCCCGATCGTCCCTACGGCTTCGCCTTCGATGGCGTAAGTCGCCGTAATCAGGCTGCAGTTAGCGAAAGCCTGGTGGTCGTTCTCAGTCCCGATCCTTACTTGAATGCCGGTGCCCGTCGACGCTGAAATCATCATTTTCATTAAGGTCGGCGTTTCTTCGAATAGGTCGAGTATGCTCTTCACTTTATCGATATCCCTGAACTCGGGCTGATTCAGCATATTTGTCGTTCCGCTGAGAAACAGACGCTGTCCGTCCTGACCGCCATCCAGCGCTTCATCCAGCACGTTCATCAGTTCCTCGAAATGTTCGACATGCCGCTGCATCTCTTGCCCGATTTCGTTGTATAGAGCCGTCTTCAGCTTATAAATAGGTACCCCTGTAAGCTTCCGGTTAAGCAAATTCACAACCTTTTCCATATCGGACACGGAAACTCCAGACGGGATCGAAACCGTTTTGTTTTCGACCTGGCCCGTGCTTGTCACAATAATGGCAACCGCCGTGTTCTCGCCGAGCGGAAGCAGCTGAAAATGCCGCAGAGACGTATGAAAAACTTCCGGCCCAAGCAGGATGGAAGTGTAATTCGTCATATGGGACAGTATCGTTCCGGCATGCTGCACAACCTGTTCGATGGCATTCAATTTTTCCGCGAAGAAAGTCTTCATCATCTTGAACTCGTTTGGCTCAAGCAGATTTAGTGGAGCCAAGTGATCCACATAGTACCGGTATCCCTTATGGGAAGGAATGCGTCCGGCCGAAGTATGCGGCTGCTCCAGAAATCCGAGTTCCTCCAGATCGGCCATCTCGTTGCGGATGGTAGCCGGGCTATACCCGACGTCCCCCCGTTTGGAGATGCTTCGGGATCCCACGGGTTCCGCCGATCGAATATAGTCATCTACAATAGCCGTCAGAATCATTCTTTGGCGTTCCGTCAACATGGAAATCCCTCCTGTTTACTGAATGTTTGAAGCTCGTTAGCACTCTAGTCTGTTGAGTGCTAATCACTAATACAAAAATACCAAACCAACCTGACGATTGTCAAGTCAGTTCAGTATCTTAAGTACGGCTATTTCATCGCAAGCATGCTGCTTGGCGCAGTTTACGCAATCCGTCCAAACCTTTTCGGGAAAAATTTCTTTTTCCACTACGGTAAATCCGTTCTTCAAGAAGAAAGAAACTTCATAGGTCAAAGCCATTACCTTGAAAAGCGAGCGTTTCTTAGCTTCATGCACAAGCTGCTCAACGAGCATGGATCCGAGTCCCCGGCCCTTATAACCTTCCGCAATGCCAAGCGACCGGATTTCCACCAGTTCTTCACCCAGCTTGCATAACGAACCGCAGCCTACGACGATGCCGTCAATTTCAGCGACGACAAAATCGTGGATCTGCCGTTCCAGCACGGCGCGGGAGCGCGGCAGCATAATCCCTTGACGGCTGTAATTCTCAATCATTATATAAAGCGGCTCGACATCTTCAATTGTCGCTTGTCTGCACACGGCTACGGCCTGCATAGTCTCTCCCCCTCGAACCCATCCTAAAAACTGATATGAATAAATATACATGATGGCGTATAAAAGTTCAAGAGAGAAAATGCGTAATTATCTGCACAAGCTCACAATTCCAATGCAGAGCCGATCACCCGATTACGTCGTCAATGCGCCGATAAACTCGGCAAACACCTCATTGCCGAACAGAACTCCTTTTTCGCTGAGACGATAACCGCCATGATCTTCATGCATCTCCAACAAACCCGCCGAGGTCATCTTATGCAACTGATTATGGAACGTTTCCTCCAGCGTAACCCCGAATTGGGCGGTAAAATCGGCCATGCGGATTCCATCCAGCATGCGAAGGCCGACCATCACGAAATCTTCCATGGCCTCTTCCTTAGATACGGGGAATTGGTCCAGTCTCGGGAGCTTTTGCTTGGCAGCTTCGACATACGGATTGACGCCCTTGATATTCATATGGCGCTGCCGTTTGACATAACCGTGGGCTCCGGCGCCCAGCCCATAATAATCCTCATTTCGCCAATAAGTAATGTTATGTCGGCTCTCATAGCCCGGCTTGGCAAAATTGCTGATCTCATACTGCTTGTATCCGGCGGCCTTCATGCGCTCCATAAGCAGAAGGTACATTTTCAGTTCATCTTCCTCACCCGGAAGCGGGAGCTGATTTTTTTGGAAAAGCGTATGGAACAGCGTGTTTTCCTCCACCTTCAGGCTGTAGATCGAATAATGCGGCAGCCCCAATTCCAGCGCCCGGCCCACGCTGTACTCCAGCATTTCGACCGTCTGGTTCGGCAGACCGAACATCAGGTCGATCGACAAATTATGGAGTCCCGCCTCGCGGGCATTCTCCAGGCTGCGGTAAACATCGTCCGTATTATGAATCCGGCCGATTCCCGAGAGCAGCTCATTTTGGAACGCCTGAACGCCGAAGCTGACCCGGTTGACGCCGCCGGCCTTCATGACCGCCAGTTTTTCGGCATCCGTCGTTCCCGGATTGGCTTCCATCGTAAACTCGATGTCCTCCGCCCAGTCCGGAAAGTTTTTGCGGACCGATTTCAGGAAGAACTCCATCTCCTGCGGGTTAAGCACCGTCGGTGTACCTCCGCCGACAAAAATCGTCTTGATTTCACCGGGAGGGGTTGCCTGTACGGTCAACTCCATCTCTCGATCCAACGCCCGCAAATAATCCATCACGGGCTGATCCTTCAGCACGTACGAATTGAAGTCACAATAAAAGCACTTGTTCGTGCAAAAAGGAATGTGTATATAAACCGCCTTGGGAGCGGCATTGTTTTCTTTCCCAAGCTCAGGCATTCCCTGGCCCTGCTGATCTGTGATCTCATTCATGGTAATGCCTCCTAAATATTGCTTCGCTACATTTAATGCAGCTCTTGGTATAGCCTTTTTCCATAGCGTTTAGCTGTGGATCTTCATCTATAGTGGTTAAGTGGCTGACTTCTTCTTCCCGCACCTGGGCCCATTGGATATTTCCAATGAAAATAGAGATCCATTGGCCAATTTGCCCTTTGGAATGGATATTTCCAATGGAGATCCCTAATTTCACGCCCAAAAGGGGAATTTCATAAATTTCATTGGAATTTTCCAATGAAACCCGCCAATGGGCTAAATTAAGATGTTTTTCATTGGATATTTCCAATTCAATCAACAAACCGGGCTGAATACGTGATTCGGCTCTTACAAGGAAAGGAAAGCCCGCAGGCTTTCCTTGGATCGTCGATCACGCCGACGCGCATTTTTATTTGTCGTCTATTTTCAGTACCGCCATAAAAGCTTCCTGCGGCACTTCGACATTGCCGACTTGCTTCATGCGCTTCTTACCTTCCTTTTGCTTCTCCAACAGCTTCCGTTTCCGCGAAATGTCACCGCCGTAGCATTTGGCAAGGACGTTCTTGCGCATCGCTTTGACCGTTTCGCGAGCGATGACCTTCGTTCCGATGGATGCCTGGATCGGCACCTCAAACATTTGCCGCGGAATGAGCTCACGCAGCTTCTCGCAAATGATCCGGCCGCGATGGTATGCACGTTCCCGGTGTACGATAAAGGACAAAGCGTCAACCTGTTCGCTGTTGAGCAAAATATCCATCTTCACCAGATTGGACTGGCGGTAGCCGGACAGCTCGTAATCGAATGAGGCGTATCCCTTCGTACTCGACTTCAACTGATCGAAGAAATCATATACGATTTCAGCAAGCGGGATCTGATAAGTGATCGTTACCCGCGTCGTATCGAGGTATTCCATATTCACGAATTCGCCGCGTTTCCCCTGGCAAAGCTCCATTACGGTCCCTACGAAATCGTTAGGAACGATAATGGCTGCCTTCACATAAGGTTCTTCCACGTATTCGATCTTCCCGACCTCCGGATAGTTCGAAGGGTTATCGATCGAAATCGTCTCTCCGTTCGTCAGGGTGACCCGATAAATTACGCTCGGTGCGGTTGTAATGAGTGGAATATTGAATTCGCGCTCAATGCGCTCCTGAATGACGTCCATGTGCAGCAGGCCGAGGAATCCGCAGCGGAAACCAAAGCCAAGTGCGCTAGACGTTTCCGGCTCGAAGCTGAGCGAGGCGTCATTAAGTTGCAGTTTCTCCAACGCTTCGCGAAGGTCGTTATAATCCGAGGTTTCGATCGGATAGAGACCGCAGTAAACCATCGGGTTGATCTTCCGGTAACCCGGCAGTGGCTCTGCGGTCGGATTCTTCGCGTCCGTAACCGTGTCCCCGACCCGGGTATCGCCTACATGCTTGATGCCGGCAACGATGAACCCTACGTCTCCGACTTTCAGCTCGTCCACAATCGTCATGCTCGGTTTGAAAGCACCGACCTCGATGACCTCAAAGGTTTTTTCCGTCGCCATCATTTTTATTTTCGAACCGGACTTGATGTTTCCGTCAACGACGCGCACATAAACGATAACGCCCTTATAAGGGTCGTAATGCGAATCGAAAATCAGCGCTTTGAGCGGCTGGTCCGGGTCTCCCGTAGGAGCGGGAACCTTCTGGACGACCTGCTCCAGAATTTCCTTGATGCCGATACCCGCCTTCGCCGAAGCAAGCACGGCTTCGCTGGCATCCAGCCCGATCACGTCCTCGACCTCCTGCTTCACCCGCTCCGGATCCGCACTCGGAAGATCGATTTTGTTGATGACTGGCAATATTTCAAGATTGTTATCCAGTGCCAGATATACGTTGGCCAGGGTTTGAGCTTCGATGCCCTGCGCCGCGTCCACCACAAGCAAAGCCCCTTCGCAAGCGGCCAGGCTTCGGGATACCTCATAAGTGAAGTCGACGTGTCCCGGTGTATCGATCAAATTAAGCAGGTACTCTTCCCCATCGTCTGCGCGATAGGTCAAGCGTACGGCCTGCAGCTTGATCGTGATGCCCCGTTCGCGTTCCAGATCCATCTTGTCCAGAACCTGCTCCTGCATTTCCCGCGAGGTCAGCGCCCCGGTATATTCAAGTATCCGGTCCGCCAGCGTCGATTTACCATGGTCTATATGAGCGATAATACTGAAATTCCGTATCTTCTCTTGTCTTGCTCTAATGTCAGTCATCCTTACCCCCACCACAAATCCTTGAAGTACAATCAATTTATTATATCAGTTGCA
This sequence comes from Paenibacillus sp. FSL R5-0407, assembly GCF_038009185.1. Lineage (NCBI taxonomy): Bacteria > Bacillati > Bacillota > Bacilli > Caryophanales > Paenibacillaceae > Paenibacillus > Paenibacillus sp. FSL R5-0407. Next base: position 1,896,761 of record NZ_JBBPAX010000001.1, read on the forward strand.
AAGGGTTGCATCAATCGGTGAGACCGCTAAGTGCACATTTCATCCCAATTATGACTCAGGCGGGTTCGTAATCGAATCCCGGTAGATGATGGAAGCCGACATATAAATCGTCTCCTTCGGAAACTCCGGGTGGTTCATATGATTGAACAGAACCTGCACTGCCCGTTTGCCCATCAATTCTTTTTCAACATTTACTGTAGTAAGCCGAGGCTCGGACAAAAAAGCATCCTCAATATTATCGAACCCCGTAATGGATACTTGATCGGGAACGCCAATATTCATACTTCTTAAGGCGCTTACCGCGCAGGTCGCGATGGCGTCATTGGCGCAGACTAATGCGGTTGGGAACTCCCCTTGCCCCTTCATATCCTCCAGAATGGACCTTATCTGCTCCGTATGCTCAACCCTTGTCTCACCTTGAAGACCTGTGAGCTGCTGCTGCTTCGGCACTTCCAGCCCGGCTTCCTCCATCGCATCCTTATAGCCCTTCCAGCGGCTGAGGAAACTCAATGAATAATCCGTATTCCCCACAAAGTAAATAAAGCGATGCCCTAAAGAGATTAAATGATGCGTGAGTTGGGAGGAGCATTCCCGGTTATCGGCAAACAGTTCGCTGGCCTTAACCAGCGGTTCCTCATGATCAATCAGCACGATGGGCACCTGAAGCCTTCCGACCTCTTGAAGCACTTGGGGACTGACCTGACCGACCCCGATAAAGCCTTGTATATTGTCCTGATGGACCAGGGATAAAAAACTGTCCGCGGTCTGATCCGTAATCACGACAGCCCTGGCATTACTTTCCTCCAGCTCCTGGGTGATCCCGTCCACGATCCGTCCCCAATATACCGAATCCAGAAGCTGATAACGCACATTAGGGAGCAGCACCACAACCGTTGTTTTCCCCGTTTCATCCCCATCCGGCGAACCTCCGTCAACCCCTGATGTGCGTGCCTGAAACCGGTAACCCAGCTTTGCGGCCATCTGCAGCACGCGTTCCCTGGTCGCCGTATTGACGCCTCCTTTGCCGGAAAGCGATTTTGAAACGACATATTTGGATACTCCTGCCGCATCCGCCACATGCTGCATGGTTACTTTTTGGCTCATAACATTCTCTCCAGACATCTTAATGCTATTTGTGGAAACATTGCTTGATTCACAACATTATAGCATTGAAGCGCTGTATAGTTCTATCTCCGGTTCAAAACTAATACAAGAGGAGCGAATCCTCCGATCTAACGGGGAATCCGCTCCTTTTGATGAAACTGTAAGTTATTAGTTCTTGAAGCCTTTTATCTCGTCAATATACAAGGTCCCGTTACCTTCGGAGATGCCGCCTGGCGTCACGATTTGAACCCCGATGACTTTCCCTGCTTTCAGGTCCTCTTTGTTGAACGGTTCTTTAGCGATGTACCCATATTCAGAAAACACGAATCTTAATGTAGTAAAGCCTTTTCCGTCTACGGTTAATTCACCCGAATCCATCCAAATCCAGTCATTTCCCATTTTGATAAAAAGCTTCGCCTTCACGTTCGGTATTTCGGAATCGATCTTTACTTTCGCCTCGATGCCGTCAAAAGAGCTCAGGTCCATGGCGCCCGTTTTGCTCACCGCCATAAAGTCGTTTTCTTTTCCTAAAGTGAAGTCAGCCTTTAATACATTCCAGTCCTGTCCATCCTCGGAATATACGCTCTTAGTTACGGTTACATTACCTGCTTCCTTCGCCCAGCCTTCCGCATCCTTGTCAAAACCGAAAACGAGTTGAGGCTGCGCCTTAGTTAAGACAACGTCTTTCAAATAGAGGTTAGCCGTTCCGCCGTCGTTTCCGATCTCCTCAACTTTGATGCCGATCATTTTAATATCCTTCAGATCAACTCCAGCTGCTGCCGCTGCTTCCGGCAAGGAAATCGTCAAGGCGGTGTAGCCGTTCGCATCGACGTTTGCCGGTGCTCCGCTATCGGTCCAAGTCCAGCCTGCTCCGCTCTTCATGAACAGACGGGCTTTCGCCGTACCCTTACTTAATTTCACGCGGGCGGTAATGCTGTCCAGTCCATTCAGATTCAAACCGGACGGCGATTTGGAAATCTCGAATTCTTCATTAGAAACTCCTGAGTTATTTTTACCCGTGTTCACTAAAGGAAACTCGATAGCGAGCGCCGCTTCGGTTGTATCAAACTTTGGAGCCAGCGCTTTGGCCGTATTGCCGTCAAGTTTCCATCCTTCGATATCCGAAGCGGATTTAAATGCATAAAATACTCCAGGCGACGTCCCGCCCGGTTCCTGACCTTGGCCAGGAATTTCCGGAAGGCTGTCGTCCTTCACCGCACGAATATCGTCAAAGTACAGAACACCGCTATGCTTGCTTTGATCCATCGAGTTTACATAAATGTTGAAGCCGGTCACTTTTTTCAGGCTTTCCTTGGAAATTGGCCCTCCCGAGCTCCAGGAAGCCACCTCAAAGTCGTTGAACGAAATATTAAGTTCCTTCTCGCCCGCGGCTTCCAACTCCGGATACGCTTCGTATGCGGAGCCATTCATATGCAGCTGGATGACCAGTTTGAGCGGCTTGCCATCTTTGGCATAAGCGCCTGTCTCGCCCGCGGCTACCCACAGATGCAATGCATTGGTATCGGACCAATTCACGGTACCCAGATTTTTACCGATCCCCGTATATCCGGCAGAATCAATGTTGTATTGGAGCTTCATCCCGTATTCGCCGGACAATTTGTGATCCTGGTCCAAACTCACGCCGATATCGTCTCCGCCCGCTTTCGGGTATTTCGCCGATACGGCTTCGCTCGATCCGCCGTAACCTTCGAAATCATCCACAAGGGAAGTATCGAGGATCGGAGCCGTATATGCGCTGAACAGACCCAGGTTATCCATATAGATAGATTCGCTGCCGCTTTGCTGCAACGCGCTTCCTATCAATGAAACCGCCAGGCCGGATGCTTTACTAGCAGCCTCGGCATTGTTTAATTCAATGACAGCATCATATTTGTAGTACGCTTTACCAGCAATCGTTACTTGTTCCAGTTCGTTCAATGTCTTTTTCGTGGCATTCATTCCGTATTTATGGTCCCAATCTTCGGGATACATCGCGACCGCCTGGATTGCCGCTCCCGTACCCGTTCCCGCAAGGGATACCGGAATGAGCGCGGACAGCTTTAAGCGCTTGACTTTAGCCAAATCAACATCCGACAAGGCCTTGTCAGTCAACTGCAGTTTCAACTCCTGCCAGGTGTCTTTAACCTCCAGCCCCGATACCTGGAATTCCAGCTTGCCATCTCCATCGACTACACTATGACCGAGACCCAGTGTTATTGTTTCAGGCCAGGTTCCGTTGTTCTTAACTGCATCAAGGGTGTCAGCCGTATCAAAAGTGAATTGCTTGATGGCCAACTCGCGAACTTTTACGAACACGGAAACGGTTTGCTCGAGGATGGCTCCGCCGGTTGGATAAGCCCGAACCGTAATCTCAGCCGTGCCGCCGTTCAGCGCCGCTTCGGGAAGCCAAGCCGCAGAATAATATCCGTCGGCGTCCAGCTTCATCTCGATTTCCGTTCCAGCGTTTCCTATACTATAGGTTACTTTGGAAGGTACCGTATTCAACACCTTGGCACGAATGACCGCAGGAGCTTCGCTTACCGTTCCTACATGCGTAGGAGTCACGATGTGCATGAAAGGTTTTTCACTCGCGGCGATGACGGTACGGCTATAAATATTCGCGCCCTTAACGTCTCTGGAGAAAGACGTGTAAGGATCGTTATAAAATTTGATAAAATCAGGCAACAGCTCATGGCTGCCTTTTCCCGGAACGTCCTTATACGGTACGAACAAATTGTTGCCTTCGCCAAAATTGGCCCAAGTCAGCATATAGGATATTCTTTTGGCATCAGGATCGCTCTTGATAGCATCCGTGATTTTTGTAAACCAGTTCAGCTCGTTGTTTCCGGTCGTTTTCATCCCAGCGGCGCTGTAGCCGTATTCCGACAAAGTCGCAACCTTGCCGCGGCTGTCCGCCAGCTTCGAAATCATGGCCAGATCCTTCACAAGCCCGTTCAAAAACCCTTCGCTGCCTGCATTTTCCTTGTTGTCATACTGGTCCATACCGAGAATATCAACAAACTCGTCTCCCGGATAGGTAGTCAAATATTCATTCGCATTTCCGTTAAACGGTCCGTTCGGTGAATATACATACAGGAAGTTGCTTACATTCTTCACATCCCGTAAATATTCCACTGTGTAACGGTACAATTCCACGTACTCGCTCTTCGTCGTCGTGGCCGCTCCCCACCAGAACCAGCCGCCGTTTTGCTCATGGAACGGACGGAACAATACGGGAATCGGTTTGCCGTTATCGTCCTTCAACTGATTGGCGAAAGCGGCGATCCGATCCAGATATTCGCGGAATTTGCCGTTTGCGTCGCCGCCCGGCAGAATTCGAGCTACAACGGATTGTGTAGCATCCGCGGTATTACTCGTATCATTGAAGGTGCCCCCCGTGACCGGATTGTACGGATGCGTGCTCAGCGTCACGATTCCGCCGAGCTCATATGCTTCCTTCATCGCTTTGGAAAGCGCGATGCGGCTCGCTTCGTAATCTCCGGATACACCCGGAGGATTCTCAAGCCCATCCAGGCTAAGCGTGTCCCAACCGAATACTACCGGATAGTCTCCAACTGAATTGTTTACGTCCGATATGGTTCGGCCTTGATCGTCTTTCCCGGCAAAAGAAACCGTGGTATCGTGCTGATGCCCGAATAAAACGTTCTTACCGCGCGTTTCATTCAGGTACTCAAACAGCGATTTCGTCTCAGCCGTCGCCTGATCATCTACCAGATTCACGCCTTTTACTCCAGGCGTCCCCGGATCGGTCCCCGAACCGCCGCCACTCCCTGAACCGGAACTCGAGCCGCCGTTGGCGGCACCGCCCGGATTAGGCGTAGTACCTGATTGCGTGATTACCTGTAATTTCCCGCCTTGAAGAGCGTATTTCTTGTTCTTTTCAGCGGTCTGACCGTTAATCTCGACATTATCAGCCAATACCGTGATTTCACCGATGCTGCCTTGTCCTTCCAGCGTAGTACCGGCCGCTCCGCTGCCGATTGTGATACTGGAGACTGCGGTACCGTTCCCCAATTCCAAAATAGCCGCAGTGTTAAAGTCAGCATGTCCCAATCGAGTCGTTCCCGACAGGACGATCCTTACCTTGCCGCCGATACGATTAGCGATCAGGTTCGTTATTTCCGAGTCGGCAATATGTATCGACTGGTCTCCGCCTCCCGATACAAACGCCGTCCCCTGTACTTTTACCTGATGCAGTTCGGCATCCCCGTTACCAATTCCAGGAGTCAGGTACAGATTTCCGGAGATGCTGCTGTCCTTCAAAATTACACCGGTCCGGTTAATCATGACATGGCCGGCAGCTTCTCCGCCCGTAACGGTTCCCGCGCTATGATAAAACTTGCTCACCAGATGATTCAGCACGGTAACGAGCTCTGCCCGGGTCATAGGCTGGTTCGGGCGGAACGTGCCGTCCGGATAACCGGAGATGGCCCCGCTTAACGCCGAAACCGCTTTACGGGCATATTCGCTGATATCTTGTTCATCTTGGTAGTTCGTAGGTTTAACAGCGCTTTCATTTGTTAGTGAGAACGCTTTCGAAATCAAGGTTACTGCATCCTGCCGGCTTACATTAGCAGTCGCTTTGGCCAAGTTGCCGGGAAATCCTTCATAATACCCCGCGCCACTCGCAATCGCCATAGAGTCGCTGTACCAAGCCTCCGCAGGAACATCCGCAAACGGCTTATCTGATTTCGCTGAGAAACCAAACATCCGGTTAATGATCGTGGCCAATTCGGCCCGGGTTACCTTTTCATTCGGATGAAAGAACCCGTCCGGATAACCTTTGACTACCCCATAGCCCGTCCATTGATCGATGCTGGACTGCGCCCAATGCGCTCCACTCTGAACGGCAATGGTCTGAGCCTTCTCCACCGTCGTACCGGCGGCTTGAATGGAACCCATCGGCACCGCTAACTGCAGCGTCAAAACTGCTGCCAGGAGGGCGGCTGTTCCCCCTCTTCTAATTTTCTTCAAAAACCTCACCCCTTCAGTTCATAATGAGTGCAATAAAAAAATGAGCACTAACCTCCCTTCAGGTACTAATATTTTTGTCTACGTCATAAATATTAGCATCAAGAAGCAAATAAAACAATAAAGTTAGCGCTAATTGAATAATATAATTATTATGTTTTGATAATATTTAGATAACAAACAACACAAAAGCCAATTTGAATTAAAACTTAAAAACCGACAATTTTTCTTTAAGCTTCGCCGAGGCCTGCTCCAGCTTTCCAGATAAAAGGACAAGCATTTCGCTGACATCCTGCTGCTCTCCGCTCAAAGAAGCCACTTCCTCGGAAGTCGCGGAGGATTGCTGCGCTACGGCGCTTACGTTGCCCATCGACTCGGACAGCACGGACTGGGAATCATACAACCGGCCGATCGAGTCCGTCACCGTGTCCAAGCGTTCTATAAACGCCCTCATCTCCTCACGGACGGCAAAGAAAATCTCGTTCGTCTCTTGAACCGTATCCCTCTGCCTTCCGAATAACGGTGTCACTTCGGACAGAGCGGCAACCGTCTCATTCATTTCATGCATGATGCCGTCCGCAATCGTGGCGACCATCTCGATCGATTGCCTGGATTGCTCGGCCAATCCGCGGATTTCATCGGCCACGACCATAAATCCTTTGCCCGCCGCCCCCGCTCTCGCCGCTTCGATCGTCGCGTTCAGCGACAATATATTCGTCTGTTTCGTAATGTTTTGCATGACATCCAATACCTGAAGCACCGATGAGGTCGTCTCTTTCAGACCGTTTACCCTCTCCACCAAGGCTCCGGTCTTTTGTCCGGTCAAACCGGTCTGGATTTCCAGCGCCTCCAGTTGCCCGATTCCCCGTTCACTGGATTCTCCGACACTGATCGCCGAGTCCCCCATCTCCCGGTTCACTTCAATGAATTGTCGCATCTGCCCGGACATTTGCTCCGTCAGCTCGTTGCCGCGCTCCGCTTCCTGGGCCAGATTCGTTGCTCCGATGGCGATCTGTTCGGTAGCCGCTGCGATTTCTTTGGCCGAGACCGCCGTTTTGCGCGAAGCTTCGCCAAGCTCCCTGGCCGTGTCCAGTACTTCCAGCGCCGTCTGGCCGGTCTGATCGACTAGCCCCGTAATCTGTTCCATCATTTCATTAAACGAAAGGGACAATTCTCCGATTTCATCCTTGCTTCGGGAGCTCATCCGCACCGTTAAGTTACCTTTGGCGGCTTCACGCATTAACATCTTCATATTAATGAGCGGACCGGCGATCGTTCTGGCCATCCAAAAGCCAACGGCGACTGCGATCAGTGCTACGATCAATGCGGATAAATAAGTGGTCATTAGGATTTTCTTGGCATCCTTAATCAGTTCATCGACAGGGATGACGCTGATCAACCGCCACTTCGCAGAACCTAGCGTACTGAATACGGTTAAGCTTTTGTTCCCGTCCTCATCCTTCCCATGCAGGCTCCCGCGTTCCTGCTCCGGATCCACGTTACCCATAACGGCATCATGCCCCGCTTGCCCGGCCTCGGCCGAGGAAGCAATCAAATCCCGGTCCGCGGAAATTAGCTGAACCACCGACTTGTCGCCGAGATTTATCTTTTTCAATTCTTCGCTCAAAACGGAACTTTTAATGTCGGCTACGATGACATAGCTTGTCCCGACCGAACCCGGCAATGCCTTCGCCAAACGGAACAACGCTGAAGGTCCTTGCCCCTGCCCGCCTTCCTTTTCCGCCATCCAGACCGTTTTGTCCGTTGCCAGCGCCTGTTCGAACCACTCCGCCTGCTTGGCGCCCTCAAAGAAAGCATCATCCTTCATCCCGGACGTTACGTTTTCCATGACATCATTTTCAGGAATCAGATATACGCCCAATACTCCAGGGTTAGAAAACGCCCAGTTTCCGAGCGCCGAAGTTAGCTTCTGCTTGATGATGATTTGTTGTCTGGCTTCGGTACCGCTTAACGATCCTTGCCGTACCAGATCCTGTATTTCATTACTGAACATCGATTGCTGAAGCGAATCCTCGTATCGTTTGAGCACCAGCTCCAGCTTCTCCGCCGTCTGATTGACCGTTTGCTGGTTAGACAGCTCTGCGTTACGTTCAATCGTGTTTCTGGACATTTGATAAGAAACTATACCCAGGCTCAAAACGAAGACCAAAGTGGCTACGAAAAAAATAAAAAACAAACGTGCTCCTACCGACTTCGATGGATGAATTCCAATTTCGCGAAATCGGGTATAAGGACTTTTTGTATGATGCGGTTGATGGATCTTCATTCCAATTCCCCCTTTGAACCTGTTCCTTCATGATAGGACTTGCTTCTTATTACATCTTCAATAATTCCTGCATAACTCGGTCGCCCAAATAAGGCAGGTACTCATGACCATATTCATGGTATACGACGAGTTCCTTGTCCGATTGAATCTTGTTATAGGTTGCAAACTGCGTATAAGGCGGGCAAACCGTATCGGCCAAGCCTGTCACAAATACAACCCGGGCCCGGATCCGGTCCGCAAGGTTCTGAATATCGATATAGCCGAGCTTGTTGAAAACTTCATCCTGCCGCTGATGCAGCGGATCCATAAACCGGAAATAATAAGCGATTTCTTCGTAAGCGGATGACGTAATCTCCATTTCCCATGCTTTTTTATAATCCGTCAGGAAAGGGTATACAGGAATCGCCAGACTTACTCTAGGTTCCAATGCAGTGCAAGCTACCGTAAGCGCCCCGCCTTGGGAACAGCCGTGCACCGCAATTTTCTTCTCATCTACCTGATCCATGGACATTAATATCCGGACGGATTGCACCAAGTCGAGAAACACGTTACGGTAATACAATTTATCGGGATTTTCCTCATCGATACCGCGGATGATATGCCCCTTCAACGTCGTGCCTTTTGTAATGAAATTGTCTTCGGACATCCCTCCCTGTCCCCGGCAATCCATCGCGATCACCGTAATACCGTGGGCGGCGTAGGACGCTTTATCGGACCAGTCTCCGCTGCCCGTATGGTAACCGTGAAACAGAGCGAGCCCGGGTCCCTTTTCGGATTGGAGTTGTTTTGGCTTGGCAAATTTCGCATGCACTCTGGCACCGCCAACACCGGTAAAATACAGATGGTAGCACGCGGCAAGCGGCGTCTGGAAATCAGCCTCCACCAGTTCGTAATCGAGCGGTTGAGCGTCTAACTCCTTCAACGCCCGATCCCAATAGGCATCAAAATCGTCCGGTTTCGGACTGATCCCGGTGTATTTCAGCAAATCTTCCACTTTATCGTTAGCCATGGTTGTCTCCTCCTAATAAGACAAAAACGGATAATTCCATAAGAGTTATCCGTTTTCGCTGACTATTATTACTTGATGTGATTAGTGATTACATAATTCCGATTTCGGAGTCGTCGCCTACTTCTTCATGCGTTGCTTTTACATAATCAACGATTTCCTGAACCGTGGTGTAGGCAACGCCTACATACGTATCCGCCGCCCCGTAGTAGATGGCGATTTTTCCGGTTTCCGCATCAGTTAAGGTCGCACAAGGGAAGATAACGTTAGGTACGAACCCGCGCTCCTCATACCATTCTTCCGGCGTAAGGACGTAAGTGCTGGAACGGTATTTGACTTTGGACGGTTCGTCCTTGTCAAGGATGACGGCGCCCATGCTGTATACGAGCCCGTTGCAGGTTCCGGTAACTCCGTGATAGAACATCAGCCAGCCTTCGGAAGTTTCGATCGGAGCGGGACCGCCGCCGATTTTAACTGATTGCCACCAGCCTTGTCCGCCTTTTGTCATAACATGCCGATGCTTGCCCCAATAGACGAAGTCCGGGCTTTCGCTCAGAAATACATCGCCGAATGGCGTATGTCCGCTGTCGCTCGGGCGGGAGAGCATCACGAAATTGCCGTTGATTTTTTTCGGGAAAAGCACGCCGTTCCGGTTGAATGGAAGGAATGGATTTTCCAGACGTACAAAGGATTTAAAGTCGGTCGTCTTCGCCACGCCGATGGATGCTCCGTAAAAATCTGTGCACCAAATGATATAGTAAGTATCTTCGACCTTCACCAGGCGGGGATCATAGGCATAGTTCGGTTGAAAAGGCTTGCCTGCCTCGTCTACGAAAGGAATGCGATCCTCTTCAATTTTCCAGTCCAGCGCGTTATCGCTCCAGCCCATATGCAAATGAGGGCGGCCATTGATCGTTTCGGCGCGGAATACACCGACAAATTTTCCTTCATACGGAACTACGGCACTGTTAAAAATACGGGCGATGCCTTTGGCCGGATTTCTTTTTACGACCGGATTTTCGCTATGTCTCCAGACAGGTCCTACTGCACCTTCCGGTTTGTCTTGCCAAGGGATATTCGGCAGGTTCTCTCCAATAATGTTGACTGTAGTCATGATGCAATCTCCTTCCATAATGAAAAAATGTTTTTTTATTTAACCGAGCCTTGCGCAAATCCGTTATAAATATATTTTTGAAGGGCCAAGAATACGATAAGAATCGGAAGAATCGTAATCATAATGCCGGCGCAAATGACTTCCCACTGGGAACCGTATGGGCCTTTAAATTTAAACAATGCGGTCGAAAGAACCTGAAGGTCCTCACTCGGCATATAAAGGAAAGGCGTATAGAAATCGTTATAAATATTTACGCCTTTAACGATGATTACCGTAACGATGGCCGGAGCCAGAAGCGGCAGGATAATCCGCCAGTAGATCGTAAAATAGGACGCTCCGTCCAGCATGGCCGATTCATCCAGCGATTCCGAGATGGAATCCAAAAATTGAATGAAAATGTAAACGGCGATGATATCGGTCCCGAGATACAACAAGATTGGAGCAAACCGGGTATCCACCAAATGAAAGAAGTTGATGATCCGGAATGTCGCGACCTGTGTAGTTACACTTGGAATCAAGGTAGCCAACAGAAATGCGCCCATCAGAAGCTTGTTACCCCGGAATTTGAAACGATTCAGTACGTACGCGATCATGGACCCGATGAGTGTAGCCCCGATGATCGAAATAACAACGATAATGACCGTGTTTCCGAAACCTAGCAGCATTTTCCCGTTGATAAACGCTTTGGAATAGTTAGCGAAATTAAGCCAGTTATCCGGAGGCGTCAATGGACTGGTATCGCCGTATTCCTTATTCGTCTTAAAGGAGGCAAACAGAACTACAGCGATCGGAATCAGAGCAGCAAACGCGCCAAGGAGCAAGCTTACGTACTTTACAATGCTCGCCGCCGTATACTTAAGTCTGTACATGTTTACTTCTCCTCCTTAATCAACAAGCGCTGCAGTAAAGTCACGATGATGACGATAAACAACAGAACGACAGCCATGGCCGAAGCAAGGCCCAGCTTGTTGTATTTGAACGCTGTGGTTACGGTCTGGATAACGAACGTATTACTTCCGTTCGATCCGCCGGTCATAATATATGGAATGTCGAAGGCGCTGATGGCTCCGCTAATAGCCAAAATCAGATTTAACTGCACAATACTCTTGATGCTCGGCAGAATAATGTGCCGGAATTGATGCCAGCGGTTGGCACCGTCAATTTCTGCGGCTTCATACACGTCTTTGCCGATCGAGGAGATCGCGCCCAGAAAAATAATAAAGTTGAAGCCCATGTATCTCCAGAGAGATGCTCCTGCAAGCGAGATATTAATGATCTTCGGATTCAGCAGCCAGCCTTGTGTGTAAGCACCCAAGCCTATGGACTGCATCAAAGTATCAAGCGTACCGTCCGGTCTGAAGAAGAACAGGAAAATAAAACCGATGGCCACCCCGTTCAGCAGGTAAGGGAAGAACAGGACGCCTTTAAAGAAATTCTTGAAGCGAACATTGAAGCTAAGTATCGTTGCGAAATATAAGGCCAGGGCCATCTGTACAAAGGAGCCCGCGAAATAGTACAAACTGACTTTAAATACGGTAAAATATTTAGAATCCGTAAAAATCGTTTTGTAGTTTTCCAAACCTACATAATCATAGCTTTTGCTGTAACCGTTCCAATCGGTAAAGCTGTACTTGAACATATTAAATACGGGCAAATATGCGAAAGTAAACAATAACACGACCGGAATTAGCGAGAAGGCGACAATGATGACCTTCCGCTGTGTTTTGTAGCTTAAATTTTTGAACACCACTCACACCTCCAATAATCTTGCTGCATATGGTCTCTGTCTCTACAAGTCAAATATAAGGGAAACGCACCTAGCGCGCGTTTCCCATTTTTTTATTTCCGGGTGTCAAATACTTGGTCGGTCTGTTATTCTTTCGTTACTTTCGCGCGGGATTTCACCCATGCGTCGTTCAGATCCTTCATGATGTCATCATAGGATTCGTTCAAGTTGCCGATGCCTGCTTCGATAATGCGTTTCTTGAATTCAGGCTGCCAAAGACCAATTTCTGCATCCTTGTCAATTTTGTCGACCAGGCCTTCTTGACCAGGCTGGGAAGGAGTTTGCAGTTCGAATTTCACGTCAGATCCTTCAAATTGTTTCAAGGTTGCAGGAAGCGGAGCGCCGACAACCGGGCTCATACCGCCGGCTTGTTCTGTAGGATAGTTGGACTCGTTAATGAACCAGTCGATCCAAGCACGTGCCGCATCTTTGTTTTTGCTGTGTTTGTTAATACCGACTGTGTAATCGTCAGCAAGCGGCATGATTACTTCGCTTGCATTCGTAGGGAATGGCATATAAGCGATGTCGTCCGGATTTGCGGCCAAGCCTTGAACTTGTCCAATCGCCCAGGAACCGAGTACCATGGCACCGATTTTGCCGTTCGCCATATCAGCTTTCGAAGCTTCCCAGTTTGTTGTTGTTGGGTCTTTTTCGATCAAACCTTCTTTTGCAGCGTCATACATTACTTTATAAAGTTCGTAGTGTGGCTTGCCGGCTACAAAGTTATCGTCCGTGTTCGGCTGTTCCACGTTTACATAATCCACGCTGCCTGCTACTGTGGTCAGTACGGCTTCCCACTGTGTCAAAGGCCAGCTGTCAGCATAGTTCGTGTACAAAGGAATCGCATCGCCTTTATCCTTAATAGCTTTCAAAGCGTTCAAGAATTCTTCAGGTGTTTTAGGCGCTGTTGTAATGCCTGCATCCGCAAACACTTTTTTGTTGTACAGAATGCCTGAGAAGTTCACGGCAGTCGGAATTCCGTATACTTTACCATCCACGGTTCTTTCTTCCAAACCGATATACTGTTTGCTCAGTTCCGACAATTCGCCAAGCGGCTCATAAAAATCAGGAGAATCCTTCAGCGGAATGCTGGTCGGCAAGAGCAAAACATCGCCGTAATCATCGGAGTTCATACGAACCGTGATTTGGCCTTCGTAATCGGACAAGGCCTGGAAGTTTACTTTAACGTCAGGATATTTTTTGTTGAATTCTGCGGCATAGTCTTTGAACACCGTATCTACAATATCTGTTCTCTGCGTGAGCACGGTAATTTCTCCGGCGATTTTCTTCTCTGTTTGTTCCGACGAAGAATTGTTCGCCCCCGTGTTGTTTGCAGGCGTGTTGTTTTCCGCCGCGTTATTGCTCTTTCCACATCCTGCCAGCATTGAGAGTACGAGTACCAATGCCATGAAACCAAATAGTGCTTTGTTTTTCTTCACTTCATTAACCCCTTTCAACTTAACTATTTAGGTTATCGATAAACTACTTTTTCATTCTATCTTGAATACGCTTTCCCGTCAATTACGAAATTAATATTAGTTAATTAATTAGTTTATGTGTTAAGTTAATTGTAGCTTAAATAGAAACATCGGAGTCTGTCTCTTTATCTTTATTAACGATAAATGTATACTGATTTTATATTAGTTAAGCTGATTCCGGATAAAGTTTAACAGGACGGTGAATGAAGTTAATGAAAAGTAATATTACGATGAAAGATATCGCCAATAAATTAGGGGTAAGTAGCGTAACGGTATCAAAAGCGCTAAACGATAAAGAAGGAGTCAGCGACAGCCTGAAGATTACGATCAAAAAAGTCGCCGGTGAAATGGGTTACCGTTTTAATTCCGCGGCCAAATCCATTAAGGATGGACTTTCCTATAATATAGGGGTCATGATTCCGCAACGTTTTACGGGCATGAACGATTCTTTTTACCTCCGGGTTTATCAGGAAATTGCTATTCATCTGGATCATTACGGCTACTTTGGCATCCTGAATATATTGAGCAGTGAAGATGAGGAGCAGTTGAACTTTCCGCGGGTTTACAGTGAAAATAAGGTCGACGGGATTATTATTTTGGGCCAAATCAGCAAGAAATATATCGAAACCGTTCAAAATATGGACCTGCCTAAACTGTTTCTGGATTTCTATGACGAGCATGCGGCGATCGATTCGATCGTCACGGACAATTTTTATGGAGCCTATGAATTGACCAACTATTTGATCCAGAGCGGACACCGAGATATTGCTTATGTAGGCAACATATACTCTACAAGCAGTATCCAGGACCGTTTTCTCGGTTACTACAAATCTTTGCTTGAGCATGGTTTAGCTTTTGAAGACCGGCTGTTGCTAAATGATCGCGACGAGCGCGGCTATTATATCGATATCGAACTTCCGGAGAAAATGCCGACCGCCTTCGTCTGCAACTGCGACCAGGTAGCATACAACTTATGTGAGTTTTTAAACGCTTCGGGATATAAGGTGCCTGAAGATTGCTCCGTAGTCGGCTTCGATAATGATCTCTATGCTACGCTTACCTCCCCTCCGCTCACTACGGTGGAAGTGGATATCGAGCAGATGGCGCGGACGGCCGTCAAATCGATTATGGACAAAGTGTCCAACCCGAACCGCCGGAACGGCCGGGTTCTCGTACAAGGCAAAATTATTTATCGGGATTCCGTTCGTACGTTAGAAGCTGACCAAGTAAAAATAAATAACAAACACAAATAAAATTCCAAATCATAGACCTATCGCAAAAACCGCCGGTTATATCGGCGGTTTTTGTTATGTTCGGGTTCGTAAGATCCAATCACTCAAAAATTAAAGTGTTGAAATCATCGGGTGTTAGACTTATATTTAACATAAGGTAGCTAATTTGTTATATAAAATTATAACAAACAATAACAAACATCATGATCACAGCTAAGCGAGGTGTTGAAATGAAGCAGCTAGATGAATATGTAGCTGGTATGACTTGGGGTTTCATGGGCGTCCGGGGCAGTTGGGCTAACGACGAGGCTTCCGCATCCATGGAGACGATGGCAAAGACAACCGGTGTCAACTGGACAGCCATTGCTTTCTCCGCGCTCCAGGCTACGGCGTTTTCTACAGAGATTCCATATTGGAATGAGCCTACCGTAACCGATGATGAAGTTAAATGGGCCATTCAAAAGGCCAAATCCCTTGGGCTTAAGGTTTGCCTGAAGCCCATCGTCAATTGTGCCGACGGCACTTGGCGGGCGCATATCAACTTCTTTGATAAAGACGTGCCTTGCGAACCGAAATGGTCCGATTGGTTCGCCTCCTACCGCGATTATATTCTCCATTTTGCGCAAATCGCCGAAGAGACCGGTTGCGAGATGTTCTGCATCGGTTGTGAAATGGTGCAAACCGACCGGCGCGAGGCCGAATGGCGCCACCTCATCTCGGAAGTAAGAAAGGTATACAGCGGTCTTGTTACCTATAACTGCGACAAATATCAGGAGGATAACGTCGGCTGGTGGGATGATCTCGATCTGATCAGCTCCAGCGGTTATTATCCGATCGATGACTGGGACCGGCAGCTGGATCGGATTGAAAGCGTTGTACGGAAATACGACAAGCCGTTTTTCTTTATGGAAGCAGGCTGTCCGAGCCGCACCGGATCATCCGCAATCCCGAATGACTGGACCCTTCAAGGGGCGACCAATCACGCCGAACAAGCGGATTTTTACCGCACGATGTTTCAGAAGAGCGGTGAACGCGACTGGGTACGCGGCTTTATGCTCTGGGATTGGCCGGCAAAACTGTATGAGAAGAGCGAGGCGGCCGATGATGACGGTTACTGCGTTTACGGAAAAGAAGCCGAGGCGGTAATATTCGAGGCCTACGCAGCCAGAAACGGCATGAAAACTAAATAGGAGGTTGTTCCTGCGTGAACAAACAACAGTGGAAAGAAGAGCTGCAGCACGAATTAAACGATAACATTCTGAAGTTCTGGATCGACAACAGCATCGATTCCGAGCATGGCGGCTTTATTGGAGAAATCGATCAGCAGCTTCAGGTGGACAGCAAAGCGGATAAAGGGCTCGTACTGAACTCCCGTATTCTATGGACATTCGCCTCCGCTCACCGGTTGCATCCTTCTCCGAAATATCTGGAGATGGCGGAACGCGCCTACGATTATTTGCTGAATCATTTCCTGGACCGGGAGCATGGCGGTTTGTTCTGGATGGTGGACTATCTGGGACGCCCATCTCAGGATAAAAAACAGGTGTACGGCCAGGCCTTCATGATTTACGCCTTAGCGGAATATTATCGTGCAGCCGGAAATCAGGAAGCATTGGATCTTGCGATCGAGCTTTATCATCTGCTGGAGAAATACAGCTATGATCCGATCCATAAAGGCTATGTTGAAGCGTTGTCCCGGACCTGGGAGCAGACCGGCAACCTCAGCCTGAGCGACAAGGATTTGAATGAGAAAAAATCCATGAACACTCACCTTCATGTGCTGGAAGCCTACACTAATTTATACCGGGTATGGAAGTCGCCTGAGCTCAAACATAGCTTGAACGAGCTCATCGAAGTGACTTTGGACCATATTATCGATTCCGAAAGCTCTCATTTCCTGCTGTTCTTTGATGAGGCATGGGATGTAAAAAGCCATCATATTTCCTACGGCCACGATATTGAAGGCAGCTGGTTACTCGTGGAAGCCGCCGAAGTGCTTGACGATCCGGGTGTGCTTAAGCGCGTTATTCAGACAGCCATTGCAATGGCTGAAGCCGTGCATGCCGAAGGTATCGATAAAGACGGCGGCATATGGAATGAGGCCGATCCAAGCGGCCTAACCGACACGAACAAAGACTGGTGGCCGCAAGCGGAAGCCATGGTCGGATTCTATAATGCCTATCAAATGACGCGTGACGAAAAGTTTGAGGAAGCAGCCGTAAATTCCTGGAAGTTCATTCAAAACTATATCGTCGATCGCAACGGCGGCGAATGGTACTGGGGCGTTGACCAATCCGGCACCCCATTGCCGAACGAGCCGAAAGTCAGCCCTTGGAAATGTCCTTATCATAACGGCCGGGCTTGCCTGGAGATGCTTGAAAGACTTGACCGTCAATAAGAATTCAGCAAGTCAGTACAAAACCAATTAATTCATTATCCTTAGGAGGCAAAACATGAGCTTATTTGAAGAAAGAAAGAACCTGTTGACCGAACGTTACGAATCCTTGATCACCCGCCGCAATGAAGTCGTTTCGGGCGGCAATGGCATTTATGACCGTTACAAGCACCCTATTCTGACAGCAGAACAT
Source organism: Paenibacillus sp. FSL R5-0407 (assembly GCF_038009185.1). NCBI lineage: Bacteria > Bacillati > Bacillota > Bacilli > Caryophanales > Paenibacillaceae > Paenibacillus > Paenibacillus sp. FSL R5-0407. The sequence goes on from NZ_JBBPAX010000001.1 coordinate 1,914,348, forward strand.
GCTCCGCTGATCTGGAAATACGACTTCAATCCGGAAACCAATCCATATTTCATGGAGCGCATCGGAGTCAACGGCGTATTTAATCCGGGAGCCATTCAATTAAACGGAAAGTTTTATCTTGTCGCGCGTGTGGAAGGCGTAGACCGCAAATCGTTTTTTGCGATCGCCGAGAGCGACAACGGCGTAGACGGCTTCCGCTTCTGGGACAAACCCGTCGTGTTGCCTGAAACGGACATACCTGATACGAACGTTTATGATATGCGGCTGGTTCAGCATGAAGACGGCTGGATCTATGGCTTGTTCTGCACGGAGCGCAAAGATCCGGACGCCCCTCGCGGCGACCTCTCCAGCGCAGTTGCCCAATGCGGCATCGCCCGGACTAAAGATCTGATCACCTGGGAGCGCCTGGCCGACCTGAAAACTGCTTCCCCACAGCAGCGTAACGTCGTGCTTCATCCTGAGTTTGTGGATGGCAAATACGCCTTCTACACCCGTCCGCAGGACGGATTCATCGATACGGGTTCCGGCGGCGGCATCGGCTGGGGTCTGTCCGATACGATCGAAAACGCCGTGATCGAGAAGGAAATCATCATTGATGAGCGCTTCTACCATACGATCAAGGAAGTCAAGAACGGTCAAGGCCCGGCACCGATCAAAACCGAACGCGGCTGGCTGCATATCGCCCACGGGGTTCGCAACACTGCGGCCGGGCTCAGATATGTCTTGTACGCCTTCCTCTCCGATCTTGAGAAGCCTTACGAAGTTACGCATCGTCCGGGCGGACACCTCATCGCTCCTGAAGGCGAAGAACGTGTCGGAGACGTATCGAACGTAGTCTTCTGCAACGGCGTCATCGCTACTGATAACGGCGAAGTGTATATTTATTACGCTTCTTCCGATACGCGTATTCATGTGGCTGCCACAACTGTAGACCGCCTGTTGGACTACGTGGTGAACACACCGGAAGATGCTATGCGTTCCTTCGCTTGCGTGGAACAACGCATCGGGCTGGTTGAACGTAATTTGTCCCTGAAGTAAACATTATTAATAAAACAAGGGCCGATCCACGCAGTTATCTGCGGGACCGGCCCTTATTGCTTGTTTCGAATCTACAGGTTATTCTCCCTCTTATTGCTCCACCGAAGGAGCCGCACTGGAATCACGGTGAACCAGCTCAGCGGCTACCAGCACCTTCTCGTATACTTGTTCCGGATGCTCGATTCGTTCGATCAGCTTACGGACAGCCCTGCGCCCCATCGCTTCTTTAGGCACATGTACCGTTGTGATCGGCGGTTCGTTGCGGTAAGCGTCATCGATATTATCGAAGCCCGTGATCGTGATCTGGCCAGGCACGTCGATTCCGACCTTTTTCAGAGCTTGTCCCACACGAATCGCAATTGAATCATTGGCGCATACCAAGGCGGTCGGTAACTGGCGTGATTTCTGCCGGGCCATAATCCACTCTTCGAAATCAGGCACAAATTCACCTGTATCCACACCGCGAAGCCGCAGCATCGGATCACTGATCTCTGGCGTCTCCAAATCATTCTCTTCCAGCGCTTCCCGAAATCCGGACCAACGGTCGCGGAAGCTGCGTGAAAATTGAATGTTTCCTAAAAAGTGAAGCCGAGTATGTCCGAGGCCCATCAAATGATTGCACAAACGGAAAATGCTGTCCCCGTTGTTTGCGAATACCGTGTCCGTCGGAATAAGGGCGTCCTCATGATCCACCAGGACCATGGGAATCCCGAGCCGGTGCACTTCAAGCAAAAGCGAAGAATCGATTTGCCCTACTCCGATCATTCCCAGAATTCCATCCGGATTCAACACATGGATAAAATGGTCTACCCGGGATTCCGAGACGATGACCATGCCAAGGCTGCGGGCCTCCAACTCCTCCGAAATCCCCTCCAGTATTTTGCCCCAATACAGCGAATCCTTCGTCTGAAAACGGATATTCGGCATCAATACGATGACCGATTGCTTCCCTGTAAAGGAAGTAGACTGCTGAGAAATGGGTTGGTTTTTCATATAAGCATTTTTTTGAGCAAAATAACCTAGTTGTGAGGCCGCTTGGATTACCCGGTTCTTCGTGGTCTCATTCACCCCGCCCTTGCCTGATAGCGCCTTGGACACGACAAACTTGGACACTCCCAGGTGGTCGGCGATTTGCTGCATCGTAATTTTCTTCAACTGACAATACCCCCGCAAACAATAACTGTTTGTTCAATGTGCTCATTCCATTATAACAAAGTCAGCTGCGGTGATACATTGGAATTTGGACGGTTCGTAAAATTATTCCGTAGAAGGCCCGAACCAGGAAGCAAACCAGTGAATCCCCTTGCGGGATACCTGTTGAAGCAGGTTTGCGGTCTTGTCCGCAAAGCGGTCTACCGCGGGAGGAGCCGGTTGAGGAAGCAGTAAATCACCAGGCGTCAGGGCCGCTCCGCCGTTAGCCCCATCAACGTATTGCCTGCCGTCGGCGGCGTATTGCCCGTTATTTGGGTTACCGTAGTTATAGCCGTTATTATAATCATTGCTATATCCGTTATTGTACCCCGTTCCATACCCTCCGGCGTTGGCATTACCGTTGGCATACCCGGGAGCCATGTTCTGATTCCCCGCCTGTCCGGCCGGTGTTCCATTGTAAGCCCCGGCCGAGCCGACCTGGACACCGTTATATGGAGATCCATTGGACCAGGCATTGGTTGGCCATGCTCCGTTTTGCGCGAGACCGGATTGACCCGCCCCCGAATCCGAGAGCTGCATCCCCAAAGTGACGCCGGCCACGAGCAGAATCCCGTACAGCATGCCCTTCCTCAACGTTTTCGCCATGAAGTCCGCTCCTCCCCCTGAAATGGTTACGAGTTTTTATGGTTGGAACCGGCGGCCGTCTTCGCCGCCGCCTTTTCCTTTACCTGTTCCTGCGAGCCGCTCTTGGTCAAAGAACCCGCCTTCTCCGCATCCTGGCTTTCCCAATAAAGATCCGCTATGATGCCGGCCAGCACCTTGGAGGTCCGCTGGAGCTCTTCCTCCGTATTATCGATTCCGCCGATTTCAATTAAGATACTTTGCGGGGATAAGGACTGATTGTATTCCCCATTACCCTGGGAGCTGGTTTTGCCCCATATGCCGCGGGAAATGCCCGGATGGGACTTCTCCAGCCGTTCATGAATCGAACTTGCGAAGGCTTCATTTTTCCGCCAGTTTTCATTCGCGTGACCGATAATAAAGTAGACTTGGGCGTAAGTCTCTCCGCCAATCTCCGTTGTAGTCTTCTCGTGACGCTGCGAATCTCTGTGAATATCGATAAAATATTGCAGCTGCCCGTTCTGAGCCATGGCAGTCTTTACGGTCTCTCTAGAATATTTATATGAATAATTGTAATTGTAATTACTTACGGTAGATGCATAATTCTGAAAAGAGTGCAGCGTCGCTACCCCTTTATGTTCCAGGGCATTAGCAAGGAATTCGCCGACGAGGCCAACGTTCTTCTTCTCCTCCGGGGAACTCGGATTATCTCCGGTCGTCCCGAGGAGCGGATTATATGATTCCTGCGGATGGGAATGATAGATCATGACTATATTTTTGTTTCCCGGCTTAATAGCAGGATCCTCCTCCGTCTGATCTTGTCCTCCGGCTTTGGGGTCTGTCGTGCCCTTATCGGGTGGAATCTGTCCCGCAGGATCCTCATCCGGCGGCTGGTTCCCCGCATCCGGTTCTGGATGATCGGGTGCTGAGCCTGCGGCTCCAGTCCCCGGACGGTAATCCTCCGGCGCTTGCACCGTCGTATTGCCCGAACCGGTCCGCAGCAGAATGGGACTGTCCGCGCCGAGGCCCGGTACTTCGCGGGCGACCAGGCTCTTCGGATCGGCCGGATTCACGTCAGTCAGCAATTGAAATACGAACTGGGACATCTGTTTGCCTGAAAAGGCGGGCGTTTGTTTCTCACTGACCGAATGCGGCAGTTCCATGCCGACCATTTCGATAAAAAACCGGCTCGACAGGGAAGCAGCCAACCCTTTCATGGAAGAAACGGGAGAGGTGTTCAAGTTTTTCTCGGCAATCCCTAAAGTGCCGAGCAGAATAAAAAATACGACCGACAATACCGACATCAGCAGAAAAGTTTGTCCCATCGCCAGCACGTTCATAAAGTTCCGCTTTATTTTTCCGATGTTCCACGCTCTGAATTTCATTTCGTCATGTCCTCCTCCAGCCGCTAAACCTTAGGCTTGAATCTCTTTACTCCAAATCTATGAACCTAGTGGAAAGTTTAGAACATCGAATTCTCACAAAAAAAAGAAGTCCGCTAGATTGCGAACTTCCTGGGAGGGAGGAGACCCATTTTGTTAATGAGATGTTAATGAGTATAGGTAGCGACGTTATCGGGGTTGACGGCATCATGCAGCGCCAAATTCAGCCCGCTCGCGATGACATTCGCAATGTCTTCGATAAATTCATCGATCTCCTTGGGGGTTACGATCAAATCATGGCCGAGCGGTTGAAGAACCTCTTTGACGAGCCCTAGGCGTTCGCCTTCGGTAAGCTCGGTGAGCAGCCCGAGAATCTGCTTCGTTTGCGGTTGCTGTCCGGCGCCGCTCTCCTGATCGAAATGAGTCTTCATCAAATCGAAAACATTGTTCACAATCGTGGAAGCGTAGCAGACCGTCGGCACACCAATCGCAATGCACGGAACGCCCAAAATTTCTTTGGTCAGCCCGCGGCGTTTGTTTCCGATCCCCGAACCCGGATGGATGCCGATATCGGCAATCTGAATCGTCGTATTCACCCGCTCCAGGTTTCTTGCCGCCAAGGCATCAATCGCTATAATGAGGTCGGGTTTGGTCCGGTCTACAATCCCCTGGACGACTTCGCTCGACTCGATGCCCGTAATCCCGAGCACTCCCGGCGCGATCGCGCTGACGTCCCGGTATCCCGGGGATACCTGATCCGGAGTCAATTCGAAGAAATGGCGGGTCACCAGCACATTCTCGACTACGAGAGGACCGAGCGCGTCCGGGGTCACATTCCAGTTGCCGAGACCGACGATCAACACTTTTGCCCCTTCGCTGATGCCGATTTTGGGAAGGAACACGCTGAACTCTTTAGCAAAAGTAGCCGCTACCTTTTCCTGAAGATCGCTGTCCTGGGTACGCAATCCGGGAACCTCGATGGTGATGTAGTGTCCGACCATTTTGCCGATCTGTCTGGACGCCGCTTCATTCGTTACATCCAGACGGGTAACCTTGATGCCTTCGTTCTCGTCAATCTGTTCGTTCAACCCGGGTACCGGCCCGCCGTAAGCGGTCTCCGCCATCTCTTTCGATTCTACGGCCAGGTCGGTCCGGACGGAATAGTCCCGCAAATCCAAATTCATGTCATAATGACCTCCTTTTCCTCGGTTGCCTTTAGTTTGCGGGAGAGGCGAAACTATTATGCACTCCCACTGATCTTAGTTTCGAGGAACTCATTGCATTTTGGCGGGGGTCATGATAAAATATTTTAAGTTGTGAATCATCTGGGATGATATATGCTTTACAGGAGGTGAATGCAATGCCAAACATTAAATCCGCTATCAAACGTGTAAAAACAAACGACAAGCGCCGCGCTCTGAACGCTTCGCAAAAGTCCGCTTTGCGTACGGTTGTTAAATCTGCCGACACCGCTCTTGCGAACAACGAAGTGGAAGTAGCTAAAGCCGCTTTCGCCGCTGCTACCAAAAAGTTGGACAAAGCTGTTACTAAAGGTTTGATCCACAAGAATGCAGCAGCCCGTAAGAAATCCCGCTTGGCTAAAAAATTGAACGCCCTTACGTCCCAAGCGTAAGCGTCGCTATTTATAAACTTAAGCTCAAAGAGACCTGAACGATTTCGTTCAGGTCTTTTTGATGTTATTTGCAAAACACACGTTCAGCATCGGATTATAATTGCGCATGATCGGCTGGCGGAGTGGATGGAAGGAGCGGCTGACATAGGGAACGGAGGAACGGAGGGAGCGGAGGGAGTGACTGGAGCTATCGAACCTTGGTGTAGCAAATCAATGATGCGATGATGCCCAGCATTGGTCAATAGAGCTTAAGTTCCCCACTCGCGGCGGCTGCTTAGGGATTATAAGCTTCGCGTGTTTTAAAGGTCGCTGAGTACGACGTTGCTGGTGGTGAGTTTGGTGAGTTTGGTGAGTTTGGTGAGTTCGGTGAGTTTGGTGAGTTTGGTGAGTTTGGTGAGTTTGGTGAGTTTGGTGAGCTAATTAGTTGCTATTTAGTTACTTCATTAGTTACGTTGACTCGGTATGATGCACTCTAGTAATTCGGTTCTCAATAGCCCCCCCAAAAATAACTGTATTATGTACAGTTAAATTTCTGCATTTAAGTTAGTTTTGTAATTTAGCTGTATTTCCTACAGTTAATTGTACAGGTTTTGCACTTCACAGGCTATTTCGGTGAAATTAGCTGTATGTTTTCCAGTTAATTCCACCGAAATAGTAAAAAGCCACGAAATAACTGTAGGTTTTCCAGTTAAATCGCAGCTTCAATCGTTTTAAACAGTTTTGGTCCTCATCAGCCCAGTCCTGCTGGTCCTCTGACCGGTCCGGTCCTATGCCCCCAGCTTCAGCAGGAATATCTCCAGTCCTAACACTTTGTCGATGCCGCCGCTCTTCATCTGGTAGTCCAGTTGGGCGAGATCGGAAAGAATACGCTTCAGCTTTGCCTGTTCGAATTTCCGGGCCTGTTCCCCGGCAATCTTAACCGCGTACGGATGCAATCCCAATTGGGAGGCAATTTGCTGCTGGGAATAGCTTTGACGTGCCAAATCTTTAACCTGCAGCATGATCCGGAACTGCCTTGCGATCAGCGCTGCAATTTTGATCGGCTCCTCGCGTTGTTTGAGCAGCTCATAAAAAATATCCAAGGCCTGCTCCAGTTTGAGTGCAGCAATATGCTCCACCATCGCGAACACATTTTGCTCTGTAGTACGAGCCACCAATTGGTTAATGACCGCGATATCGATCATGCCGCCCTCGCCGGCATACAGGCAAAGCTTGTCTACCTCGACGGCCAATGCCGCCATCTGCACCCCGCAGGCCGCAACCAAGGCCTCAGCCGCTTCGCGGCCGATCCGGCGGCCGCGCTTCTCTACTTCGCGCACAACCCACTGCGTCAGTTCGCTGCCGCCAAGCGGCATGAAAGACAGCACCGTGCCGGCAGCCTTCATAGCCTTTACGATTTTCTTACGCTCGTCCAGCTTCTCACCGTTTACAACAAACACGATGACGCTATGCTCGGCGGGATTATCTATGTAAGCCAGCAAGGCTTCCACCTTATGTTCTATTTTCCCGCCCTCTTTCCCGGCGGTAAACACCGCGGAGTCCCGGACGACGATCAGCTTGCGCTCCACCAGAAAAGGAAGCGTCTCGGCTTCCTCGACGACAGCTTCCACTGGGGTCTCGGCCAGATCAAACGACGCCATGGCAAAATCCCGTTGATCCCGGTCCACCACCTGGTCTTGCAGCATGCCGGCAAACTCCTGAATCTGGTATTTCTCCGTACCATAACATAAATATAATGGGGAGACCTGCCCTTGTTTGATTTGCTTTACCGCCGTTTTCACGTCCATGCGGCATCTCCCTTCCTCTTCAACGATTTCAAGCGTGTTCTTGAACAATCTCTCTAATATCATGATACTGTGAATCATCCAAATAGTCCAAGGTACAGTACTTGGAATATCAAGCAAAGGACCCGTAAACGGAAACAAAGGGACCTCTGCGCGCGGCGAAAGGTCCCTCTGTCCCGGAGCATCTATATAAACGCGGGCTGAAAAGCTCTAGAAACTTTCCCGCCGGCGGTCATACGACGATCAGGGTCAATCCTGTCTCTATTTATCTATATAACCTATTCCATATCTCCCGAAAAGGTGACAGTACCTGCAGCCTATTCTTAATTTCGGTTAAAATAGGCAGAACCGTTTGGTTTCCGGTCCATCATGGCTGATTCGCCGTTGAATTGCCAGTGCCGTTACCGTTGCCGGTACTTGTGTCGCCTTCCGTTTGTTCCGGATGCACAATATGCGCCGCCGAAACTCCGTCCTTTTCTGTCTCATAGGTGAATGTTTTGCCGTCTTCGGACCATTCTCCTTTAACCCAGTTACCCTCCACAAGTTGCTTCACCAGAAGCTTACGCTCCCCGGAGTCATTCCGGTACACCATTACATGTTGGTCGCTCAATTCAGCCGTATACAATCCGTCCGGAGAAGACCATTGATTAGACTCTATAAAATTGGCAATCCCCATCAGGCCGGTATCCGCAAATTCCTCGACAGGCGTCTTCTCGGGAATTGCTTTTAAGCTGGCTTTTTCATCCCCTGTGGCCGGTGCTCCATCCTGCTGAGCTGCAGGTACGTTCTCCGTCGGCGTTGTGGTATTGCTCGGCCCGTCAGCTTTCGTCGAAGCCGGAGTCTTATCTCCCCCACCGCTCGCCGGGGGACTACCTTTACTGGAGTCAGCCGCATTCCCAGCCTCGTTCGGGGCGGTCGTTTGCTGCGTCTCCCGGTCGGAACTACCGTCTGCGTTATCAGGCGACGACCTTAAACCCTCACTGGCTTCGGGCGTATTCGGGTCTTCTTGCGGAGTGGAACCGGCAGCACCGCTATCCGCCTGGTCCGAGAAAAGCTTCGCGCTTTTTTCCGTTTCCGGCGCCGCATTATCGGACGAAGAAGAATCTTCAACCGCAGATGAGCTTGTGTCGTAAGCAACCTGCGGTGCTATTTCCGCATTAGGAACCGTGCGAGGCTCGTATTGATAAATGAACACGCCTAGAATCATGGCCGCAGCTAATCCGAAAGCGCCTGTAAGGTAGGCTCTGCTGCGCCGAGGCGCCCGTTCCGGGCGAGAGCTGCGGCTCATTTCGGACGTAGTCTTGGCGGCTACCATCGTACCTGGAACATCTTCAGCCGCACTGCCTTCCTGCCGAACCCGATCGATCTCATCCAATTGAGGAAGAATCGAATCTACCAGACTAAAGCGAGGCGTCACTTTCGGAAGCTCTTCGAGTTTTGCCGAAATTTCGTTCAGCAGGGCAAACTTTTCCGAGCAATCGGGACAATTTCGCATATGTTCAAACAGAACTGAACTTTCTTCCTCGTTCAGATCGTGGTCGATATACCGATGCATCCATTCCACCGCCTCCGGGCATTTCATCCTGATACACCACCTTTCTGATAATCTTGGAGTAAGTGTTGAAGCTGCTGCCTGGCCCTGAATAGATATGATTTCACCGTATTCAGCGGCAAATTCAGGCTGTCAGCAATTTCGCTGTAAGAAAAATCTTGCAAATACCTCAGAACGACGACCATGCGATGATGCTCAGGCAACTGGTCGATCGCTTCGCGGATGTCCTGTGCCAAATAACCGGACATAACCTCCCTTTCGACGCTCTCTTTTCCCTGGAAAACCAGTTCATGTTCTTCAATCGAAACCGTAGGTTTGTTTCTCCGGAATTTGTCGATACAGATGTTGGTGACAATCCGCTGCACCCATGTTTTAAATTGGGCCTTTTCTTCATAAGAATCGATTTTGGTATAAATCCGAATCAACGCTTCCTGGGCAGCATCCATCGCATCCTGCTCATTGTTCAAAATGTAATAAGCTGTCCTGTACACGTGAGTCTCAATTTCTCGCAATAGGGTGATTAGAGCGTCGCGATCGCCCGTTTGAGCAGCTCTGATGAGTCCTTGCTCCACCACAAAGGCTCCCCCTTCCTTGCAACCTTACAGACGTGATCGTCCATCGATATGTTGCAATGTTGTTACTATTATTTTGAGTAAAATATAGGAAAAAAGTCTGAAGTTCTAGTACCTCTGTCTTCAATCTCACCTAAGAATACCAAAAAAAAGAGGACGCGTCATCCGCGTCATCCATAGATTGGACATCATCCTATAGGCAAATGGAAGATTCGTCTTTCTCACAATGAAAAAAACCTCCGGTTTATCGGCTTAGTTTGGTTCTAATAAAGATCATTCCGTCAGTAACTCTCATTTGAATTTCGCCCATCTGATCCGTCCGGTATATGGCGCTTCCCGATTCCGTAAGACGCTCCAGCACCCCCGGGTTGGGATGCCCGTAGCTATTATACTGGCCTACGGAAATGACGGATACCTTCGGCCTCAGCCAGTCAAGCCACTCCGCGGACGTTGAGGTCTTGCTTCCGTGATGCGCCACTTTTAAAACATCGGCATGGGGAGCCGACCGTCCTTTGCTTCCCGAGACCTTATTGTCCAGAACGTTGAGTTCCGCCGAAACATCCATATCTCCTGTAAACATAAAGGAGGCCCCTTCCATTTGAAGCAGAAAAACAAGGGACCGATGATTCTGATTCTTCACATACGGGATACCGGTTAATACCGGTTCATTCAAAGGTGACAAGAACTCGATCGTTGTCATTGTATCCGGCCGAAGTTTCATGCCATCATATGCCGCATAAACCGGAATGTTTCTGTCGTCCGCCGCCTCCATCAGCTTCTTCATGGTAGCGGACTCTGCAAGACTCCCGTTAAAAATGAGCGCTTCCACCGGGAACTGTTCCACGACCGCTTGCAGGCCGCCGATATGGTCCTGATCGCCATGGGTCAGCACGATAGCATCCAGGCGGTGGATGCCCCGTTTTTTGAGCAGCGGAACGACTGTTTTGGCCCCTACTTCAAAAGGCTCCCTGCGATCACGCCAGGCATCTCCCGGTTTACGAAACGATACGGTTCCTCCTCCATCGACCAAGATATGGGCTCCGCCTGGCGTCGTGATCAGGGCGCAGTCGCCTTGACCGACGTCGATGAACTGAACGTGGCCGGTGCCATTTGCATATTCCGGTCGATACCCGAGAATAAGCAACACCGCCACCCCCGCCAGCAGAGCAGCGGATACCCCTATTTCCTTCCAGGGCCTTTTCGCATGAGAAGACGCAGGTAAGAACGCTCCTATCTTTCCGCCCTGATGCGGAGGCAGAGGAACCGTATCCTCGAAAGAGGCTAAGGAAGTTCCCCTGAAGGAGGGATGGGAGGCTGAGTCATTCGGAAGCTGAGGATAGGATCGCGCTCCCCGGCGCAACAGAACATATATAAGTATGTAAAAGGCCCCGATCCAAATGAGGGAAGGCGACTTCCAAAACGTCATAAATCCGCTGCGGTCATTCAGCCACTCCGTGCCAAGAAAGCTCAGGGAATTGATAAGGCGGACCGGGTAGGCGATAACTTGCCCCAACGGAATCCAGATTCCGCTGAGAAGCAGTGCGGCAGTCCCCAGCGGAAGCGCAACCAGGCTGACGAGAGGGACAATCACCATATTTGCCGCCAGCGACAGCAGGGAAAACTGATTAAAGTAGTAGATCGTCACGGGAAACGAAACGAGCTGGGCGGCCACCGTAATGGCTGTCGCTCCCCGCATCCGCTGAGGGAGCCAGCGAAAATAAGGCGATAACAACGGCACGAACAGGATCAAGCCCGCCGTAACGGCAAATGAGAGCTGAAAGCTGACATTAAGCAAGTAATAAGGCTCCCACAGCAGCATAAGCAGGGCGGCAGCCGACAGGACGTTAAGTCCGTCCTTCAGGAGCCCCTTCCGCAGGAGATAAAGACCTAGCATCGTCATAAGTCCCGAGCGGATGACCGAAGGCGAGAAGCCCGTCAGCAGTACATAGACGGGGACAAAACCAAGGACGACCAACAGTGAGGTCTCCCGCGTCACCCGGCACAAGCGGAGCAGGCCGAACAACAGGCCTACATTAATCGCAACATGGCTTCCCGAAATCGCCAAAATATGAGTCAGTCCCAGATTGGTGAACTGGGCATATTTCTCCGGCTCCAATTCATCCGCCAGCCCGATAATCAATCCCTTCATATATCCTGCCTGCCACCCCGGAAAAAGCGTCCCGACCCGGTTCCCCAGTCCCTCTCTCAAGCTGTCGACCTTACCCAGCAGGGTCGCGTAAGTAATGCCTGCTTGTGGTTCAATTGTGATGCCGGAAGCTCCCTTTGTTTTTAGAATCCAGTGAATCCGCAGGTTCCGTAAATAATTCCGATAGTCAAAGCCTCCGAAATTTCTTGCGGTTCCTGGGCGCTCCAGCGTTCCCGACATAGACAGCTTCGCCCCGCGTTTCCAAGCAGCTGCTACTGCAAGCACTTCTTGGGAAGACAAACGGACCTGTACGGCTACCTTTTCCGTGCTGTCATATTTAATCCGCCGTTCCTCTTTGGATCTCTCTGCGCCAGAAGTCTCATCTCCTAACGAAAATCCGCTCAGTTTGAGCGTAAAATCCGCACGGTCGCCATCTATACTTACCGTTGAAATGATAGTGCCTTCGACATTCACAACCAGCTCAGCAAGTTCAGCAGAATTAAGTGTCCCGCCAGAACCCGTTGTTTTCGTCGAATCCCAACCCGCTATTTCGCCCGGCTGATGAACTTTGTTTATTTGCTGCAGCTTAGGTTCGATACCACTCACATTCCTGCCATCATTGTAGGCCCAATAAGCGGCCCCCAGCGAAAATGCGATCCAAAGGATCAACAGCCGGCTCCAAGTGAGCTTCCTCAAAACGGCAAACAAAGGAGCGATTAATGTGATGCCGCCCCATAACAACCAGAAGGTTTTGCCGTTGTATAAACAGGCCAGCCCGCTCCCGGCGATCCAGCAGCATGCTATGACTACCAAGGGTCTGCGTTCCATTGGACAGCCCTCCACTCCTTAATTGGTGAAGCCTTAAAGAACTCTAGAATAAAGAACTCTTGAAATACAAAAAGAACCCCATCTGCCTTAGCAGATGAGGTTCTTCCTTCATCCTGAAAAGTTGTACCGCCAAACTGTCTTCAGTTCTCGATTTCCATGACCGTTTCCTGCGGCGGATCATAGGATTCCAGACGCCGGAATACAATGCCCTTCTGATCCATCATCGCCGTCACTTTCCCCGTATCCTTGGGATAGGGCCGATGGAACACGATCTCCGTAATCCCGCTGTTGGCCAGCATATTGGCGCAAGTCCAGCAAGGCTCGTCCGTGACGTACACGCTGGAGCCTTCCCGGTCGATGCGGTCGGTAAACAGCAGCAGGTTTTGCTCCGCATGGATGGTGCGGACGCAGCGCTGTTTTTTGATCATCGTTTCCTGCCCGTTTACAACGGCAAGCTCATACTCTTCCGCGATCATACAGCCGGCTTCGGAACAATCGGGCACTCCCGAAGGGGCGCCGTTATAAGCCGTCCCGAGCAATTTCTTGCCCTGAACCAGCACCGCGCCGACATGCCGGCGGCTGCACCTCGAACGGGTGGATACCATATAGGCGATATCCATGAAATACGTATCCCAATCTTTGCGTTGATCCGGTTTCATCCCTGCATGTCTCCTAACTTACAGCCCGATATGAGGCTTCATTTTTTCCAGCATTTTATCGCCGATCCCTTTCACCTTCGTCAGCTCATTCACCGACTTAAACGGGCCGTGCGCGTTCCGGTAGTCAACGATCGCTTGTGCCTTCTTCTCCCCGATCCCGGGAATTTCCTGCAGCTCTATCGTTCCGGCGGTGTTGATGCTAATCAGTCCGCTTTGGTGCTGCTGCTGAACCGCTGCCGCCGGGGCTCCGGCAGAGTCGCCGGTTATTCCCGGCACCGGGCTGTCCCCGGGTAGCGCGTTAGCTTCGGGTACATGGGATATTCCCTGTACCGTTTGATCTGTGCTATTCTGCGCCTTTTGTCCGCCTTCGCTTCCATTCCCGGATAGCTGCACCGTGTTTTCGTCCTCGCCGCCAGCCTGCTTTGCCGGTTCAACGTATCCTCCTGCCGCTGCTGAGCCGTCGTCCTTTAGGGACATCGCCGAGGCGACGCTTTCGTTTACCGGAATCCAGCCCTCAATTCCGGAAGGCTTGGCTCCGCCAAGCGCCAGCAGCATTAACCCCGCTCCGACCACTGCAGAGACGACCGATAAAATGATATGCTCTCTTTTCAACCTGAACGCCCCTATCTTAAAAGAATCTGATTCGGATAGGTCATGAAGATCCATTCAAGATGCATACATATATAAAAGGTTGTTCAAAAACAAGGTTACGCACGGAAGGGGGAACCGGGATGAAAGTTGCTTTCATCGGAACAGGATCGATGGGAAGCTTGCTGATTGAAGCTTTCCTGCGTTCCGGTGCGTTGCACCCGAATTACATTTGCGCCAGCAATCGCTCCCGACAAAAGGCGGACGCGCTGGCCAACAGGCATCCCGGACTTCGTGTTACAGGCAGCAATGCCGAAGCCGCGAACGGGAGCCAAATCGTATTTCTTTGTGTTAAACCGCTTGATTATCCGGCCGTCATTGAGGAGCTTTCCGGAGTTCTCGATGAGCGGCAAATCGTCGTGTCCATAACAAGCCCTGTGCAAATCGGCATGCTGGAGGAACGACTTTCGTCCAAAATCGCAAAAATCATTCCCAGCATCACCCACAAGGCTCTTTCCGGAGCCTCGTTATGCATTTACGGGAGCCGAATATTGCCGGAGGACCGCCTCCTGCTGGAGCAGCTTATGTCCTCCATCAGCATCCCGGTCTCCATCCGGGAGACGGAGACTCGCATCGCATCGGATATCGCCAGCTGCGGCCCGGCGTTTATCGCCTTTTTTCTGCAGCAGTGGGCGGAAGCCGCTTCGCGGCAGACCGGAATAGGTCGAGCCGAAGCGCTTCGGCTCGGGGCCGAAATGCTTCACGGCACCGGTAAGCTGCTGACCGAAGGAGGCTTCACGCCGGAACAGCTGCAGCGCCGCGTAGCCGTGCCCGGCGGAGTAACCGCCGAAGGCATTGCCGTGCTGCAAAGCGGCCTCGAGCACGTCTTTACCGGTCTGATTGAAACGACACACCGGAAATACGACGAGGACCTTGGCAAGCTGAATCATCTCTTCGGCTTGCAGCCGGTACCAGGAGCTGACGCCGTGGAACCTGATTAACCTACGACGATATTCACCAGTTTTCCAGGGACGGCGATCACTTTGCGGATCGTCTTCCCTTCTACCGCCTGCTTCACGTTCGGAAGGCTCAAGCTATGCTCTTGCATGGCTGCCTGATCCAGGTCCTTGGAAATCTTCGCCCGGTCGACGATTTTGCCGTTGACCTGGACGACGATTTCAACTTCCGCATCCACCGTCCATGCTTCGTCAAAAGCAGGCCAAGGCTCATACGACACGGTTTCCTGATGGCCAAGCCGCTCCCACAGCTCTTCCGCCAAGTGCGGTGCCAGCGGGGACAACATTTGAACGAAGTTCTCGGCAGCCGCTTTTGGAACGGCGTCGGCTTTGTAAGCTTCGTTAATGAAGATCATCAATTGGCTGATCGCGGTATTGAAGCGCAGTGCTTCAAAATCCTCGGTTACTTTCTTGATGGTCTTGTGCCATGTCCGCTTGAACTCTTCGCTTCCGTCTCCATCCACGATCTTACTGCTCAAACTGCCGTCTTCGGCCACGAACAAGCGCCAGATCCGGGACAAGAAACGATGCGTTCCTTCCACCCCGTTCGCATTCCAAGGCTTCGTAGCTTCCAGCGGTCCCATGAACATTTCGTACATCCGCAAGGTGTCCGCCCCGAATTCGTTGACGATTTCATCCGGATTGATGACATTGCCGCGGGATTTACTCATCTTCTCGTTATTCGTTCCGAGAATCATTCCCTGGTTGACCAGCTTGTGGAACGGTTCTTTCGTCGAAACTACGCCCAGGTCGTACAGCACCTTATGCCAGAAGCGGGCGTACAGCAAGTGAAGGACCGCATGCTCTGCACCGCCGATATAGAGATCAACCGGCAGCCATTCCTGCTGCTTCTCTTTGGAGCACAGCTCTTTATCGTTATGCGGATCGATATACCGCAAGTAGTACCAGCAGCTTCCCGCCCATTGCGGCATCGTGTTGGTTTCGCGGCGGGCCGGCAGCCCGGTTTCCGGATCGGTCGTGTTGACCCATTCGGTCACGTTCGCCAGCGGCGACTCGCCCGTACCGGACGGCTTGATCGCGTCCACATCCGGCAGAAGCAAAGGAAGCTGATCTTCAGGCACCGGCTTCATCGTACCGTCTTCCAGATGCAGAATAGGAATCGGCTCGCCCCAATAACGCTGGCGGCTAAACAGCCAGTCGCGCAGACGGTAGGTCACTTTGCCTTTCCCCTTGCCGCTCTCCTCCAACCAGGCGATCATTTTCTTGATCGCTTCCTCGTTGCGAAGTCCGTTAAGGAAGTCGGAATTGACGTGTGGTCCGTCTCCGGCATAAGCTTCCTTGGCAAGATCGCCGCCTTCAACCACTTCAATGATCGGAAGATCGAATTGCTTCGCGAACTCATAGTCACGCTCATCATGGCCCGGTACGGCCATAATTGCGCCTGTACCGTAACCGGCCAGCACATAATCCGCAATCCAGATCGGCAGTTTCGCGCCATTTACCGGGTTCACCGCATAGGCACCCGTGAATACGCCGGTCTTTTCTTTGGCCAGATCCGTACGTTCCAAATCACTCTTGCGTGCAGCCTGATCTTGATATGCCTTAATGGCATCGCTTTGAGCCGACGTAGTAATCTGAGCCACAAGCTCATGCTCAGGAGCGAGCACCGCATAGCTGGCACCGAACAGCGTATCCGGACGGGTCGTAAATACGGTCAGCGATTCTTCATGGCCTTCAATGGCGAATACAACCTCCGCCCCTTCGGACTTGCCAATCCAGTTGCGCTGCATATCCTTGATGCTTTCGGACCAGTCGAGCTCCTCGAGATCTTCCAGCAAGCGCTCTGCGTATTCCGTAATTTTCAGCACCCATTGGCGCATCGGCTTGCGAATTACCGGATGGCCGCCGCGTTCGCTCTTGCCGTCGATAACTTCTTCGTTCGCCAGCACCGTACCGAGCGCAGGGCACCAGTTCACCGGTACTTCCGCAACATAAGCGAGGCCTTTTTTATAGAGCTGGATAAAGATCCATTGGGTCCATTTATAGTAATCCGGATCCGTCGTGCTGATCTCCCGGTCCCAGTCATACGAGAAGCCGAGCGATTTGATTTGGCGCCGGAAATTGTTAATGTTCTTGACCGTAATGTCGCGCGGGTGCTCGCCTGTATCCAGAGCATGCTGCTCCGCCGGCAAACCGAAAGCGTCCCAGCCCATCGGATGGAGTACATTGAAGCCGCGCATCCGTTTAAAGCGGGATACGATATCCGTTGCCGTATAACCTTCAGGATGACCTACATGAAGGCCTGCACCCGAAGGGTAAGGAAACATATCGAGCGCGTAAAACTTCGGTTTGCCCGCATCCTCCCGGGTTTTGAAGGTTTGATTTTTGTCCCAGAATGCCTGCCATTTCGGCTCAATGCTCTGGGCTTGGTAAACGTCATGATGCACGTTTTTGTCAGCCATGGTTTGAGTCCTCCCTAGAAATCTTGTTCATTCATTTCACCTGAATATAAAAAAACCTCCCGATCCATAGCGTATCATCGCTAGGGACGAGAGGAAGTTTCCCGTGGTACCACCCTAGTTAGCGTCGAACATGCTTTGTCCTCCGCTCCCTTTACACCCTTAACGCGGGTACAACGACGATGTTTTGCATCGTAACTCCGAGGCGAGTTCATTTGATCTCTCCAACCGGCTTGCACCAAAGCACCGGCTCTCTGGATGGTGAAATTCAAACTAATAATCCTCTTCAAAGTTTACAAATATCCAATTGAATCACCAATCATTATATAAAAATGAACCGGCTGAGTCAATGGGGAGTCAAGAAATGCCGCAGCGAATCAATTAACGCTTCACTTTTAGCGCGTCCTTGATTTGCGGAATCGATAAACCGTCCGCCTTCATCTGCTTGATCCGGAGAATAAGCTCTACCGTACTCTCTCTGGGATATCTTCGCGTCAGGTTTTCCTCCGCCTGCTCAAACGGCAGCATGCCTTCTTCCGTGTAAAATTTCAGCGTACTGTACCTTGCTCCGGTCAGCCGCGTCAGTTCGCCGATCGATACGTATTCGGAAGCCAGAATCGCTTCCATTGAACGTTGTCTGGACATGAGCGTGCTCCTTTATGCCAGGTGTTTCGGAAGCAGGCGTACCCCATGGATGGGCACTCTTCCGTAAACTGCGTGCGGAATCGCTTCGTAGACCAGATTATCAATTTTGAGGTTCGGAACCTGGCCTTTGCTCAATACTTTGACCCGGTGTCCTTTGGACTCAAGCCGTGTCAGCACATCCCTCAGCCTTGCTTCAGGACCGGGGAGCATCGCCTCTGTATCAATGAATATCGCCTGCGAGCGCTCGAGAATCGGGAACAGGAAGTTTACTCCGCTGCCTGCCTGTGTCGATACGGCCCGCTTCTTGAATTGCAGGAGCTGCTTAACGGCGATTTCGAAGCCGCGGCGGATCCGGAGAGGATACAAAGTCTTGGCCAGAGGCCGGCTTTGCATCAGGCTGACCATTCTACGAGTGACCTGATCCAGTTCATTTCGCGAAAACAAATCATGCATACAGCCGCTCTCCCGCAGCAACCATAGCATACAGACCGACTGATCCGTCATGGTTCCATCCTCCAGGACATCCGCACGTAAAAACTCCGTGATCCTTGCGTATTCCTCGACATGGCTGCGGTATTCCTTGATAGAAACACCGGCTGAATGAAAATATAAATCACAGCCGAGCAGATGCGGGATCTGCTCCAGCAGTCCCCGTTCCTCGAGCGAAGCAGCCATGCTTCGTTCAAATCGGACCAGCTTGCCGGCGGACAAGCGGGACACTCTATGCAGCCACCAAGGCAGCTCCTGGTCCAAATCTCGCTTACCGCCTGCGAGTGGCACCAATACCGTTCTCCGATAGGTTCCTTCCGGCGATCCGCCTGTTGTATCCTGCTTCAAACGCATTTGAGCCACTTGATTTTGCAGCCCGCCTTCCAGATTAAGCTCCAAGATTACCGCCGCCGCCATACAACGGAGCGCCACTTTTTTCGCCATCGTCAACTCAAGACTTCGCTGAGCATTCAATGCAACCATCGCAAAGCTCTCAGCCAATTTCAAATCCGCCATCCGCCATCTCCCCGATCCTTAAGAATAGACGTTTCATACCTGGTTAAGCTTATTTGCCCGTTACCTACACCATATATCATCATGCTTTTTGTAACTTTTACTTACTACTTATCACTTATTACTTACTATATACGTGATTTCCTCCAAAATGTCAATGGATGCGAGCAGTCGCCATACAACTAGCTGTATTTCCAATGTCATTTAAAAAGGCTGCCCCGAAGCCAGGGCAACCTTTGCATTACATCCTTGCGATTATTGAAAATCTTTAACATTCATAACAAGCTTTCAATGCTGCTTCGCCCTAAATTAAACCGGCTTGCTGGAGCAAACGTTGGATCATGACAGCCGTCTCAGCTCGGGTAATCTGCTGTTTCGGAAGGGCCATGCCGTTAAAGCCGGTTAATATGTGGAATTTCGCATTGAGGGCTGCAGCAGTCTTGGACCATTCATGAAATTGGCTGCCATCTTTAAAAGCCCCCAATATCCCGGCACTCTCGGTCTCCGTAATGTTTGTATCCATACGAGCCAGATTCATTGCACGGAATAAGAGCACCGTAGCCTCTTCTCTAGTAATTTTTTGATTAGGGAGAAACTCGCCATTTTCAAATCCTTCAACTAAATCATAACTCGAACCGACAGATACAGACTCATAAAACCAGTTGCTTTTATTTACATCACGGAAGGAAACAGATTTGTCGATAAGATGCAATCCTAAAGCTCGGACAAGAATAGCTGTAAATTCTGCACGTGTGATACCTTGATCAGGCATAAACTGCTTATCATTAACGCCCTCAAAAATCATCCGCGCAGACATGTCCTCAATGCTTGCTTTTGCCCAGTGATGGGTAATGTCGGCAAAAGTTTTTTCGTTATAAATTACGGAATAAACACTGTTCGTCAAGCTGTTGATGATAGCGACCGACTTTCCGGCTCTCGTCTCCACTTTTGTCGGAATGTGTGCTACTTTACCGTCTTTCGTAAGTACAACGCCTGTCGTGATTTTCTTCGGATCAACGCTATCCGGGATCGTAATCAATCTTTCTACAAAACTATTAAACTGATCGACTTCAATCTCTTTACCATTATAAGCAGCCGTAATAGAAAAATGCACAGCCGGGGCTATTCGTGTCGCTTCACCCAATCCGCTCGCAAGAAGCTGAACGTCAGCATCAGAAGCCAGCGTAACTGTAACACGAAGTTCGATGTCTTCAAGGGCAACAGCCGTACCCAAGGCTTCTGAAATCTTGTCGATATTAATCTCTTTGGCCGGAATCGTGTAGGTCGCTTGATTGAGTTGAATTTGCAGTGTAACCGCTTTGATCTCCATCGCTTTTATTATGCGGCCGTTTAATTCGGTGACTCCATTATCCGTGTTATGAATCGGAATCACGACTGTCGCCCCCAACGGCTCCTTTTGAAGTTTGTCTTCAAACTTCTTCTCATTAATCGAAACTACGGTTACGTTTTTACCACTTCTCATCTCCACATGCGCTTCGGCAATTTGTTCCTGAACTTGACCGTTTACGATCACCACTATTTTACTGTTTGATTGATCCTTAACGCTGCCAGAATTACTGGTATTTCCTATGCTCCCATTACCGCCAATGTTTCCGTTACTGCCTGTGCCGCCGCCCGGGTTGGTGGTTGCTATTGTAATTGTAAAACCAACAGAGGTTTGGTTCCCCGCTTCATCGGTTACTACAAGCGTGTATTTACCTCCGTTCGAAATCGTAGAACCCGAAGTGAAAGGATTATCGTTCAACGTCGCAATTCCTTCATTAAACGTCACAGTAACAGCTGTTTTATATTCGCCTTGGTCCGATATACCGGAAATCACAGGCTTTGTTTTATCGATTGTAAAGGATACCTTCGTCTCATTCCCTGCTGCATCTGTTACAACAAGCGTGTAGCTGCCTTCCTCGCTGACAGTCGTCCCTGAGCTATAAGGCTCATCGTTTAAGGTAGCCGTACCCTCGATATACGTTATGGTTTGATCCGTATTATAACTTTTTCCATTTGTAATCCCGGTCACGACCGGGGCCGTCTGATCGATGGCGAAGTGAATCGTTGTTACGTTGCCCGCCTTATCGGTAACAATGAGTGTATAATCTCCATCATGACTCACGGTATCCCCTGATACGAACGAGGCATCGTTCAACGTCGCTTTTCCCTCGTCAAACGTCACCGTTTTATCCGTGTTATACAGCTTCCCGTCTTCTACGCCCGAAACCACTGGCTTCGTTTTGTCGATGGTAAAGCTAACCGTCGTCGCATTGCCGGCGGCATCACTCACGACAAGCGTGTAGCTACCTTCTGCACTTATCATAGTGCCCGAAGTATACGGCTGGTCGTTTAACAGAGCATTCCCCTCTGTAAACGTAATGGTTTGATCCGTATTGTAATTGCTTCCGTCTGTTACCCCTGTTACGGTTGGAGGTGTTTTATCGAGTGAAAATGTTACCGTTGTTGTATTTCCCGCCGCATCCGTTACGATGAGCGTATAATCGCCATCCTGGCTGATCGTATCGCCTGACATGAACGAACCACCATTTAATGTCGCAGTCCCTTCGTCAAACGTCACCGTTTTATCCGTGTTATACAGCTTCCCGTCTTCCACGCCCGAAACCACCGGCTGCGTTTTGTCGATGGTAAAGCTAACCGTCGTCGCATTGCCGGCGGCATCACTCACGACAAGCGTGTAGCTACCTTCTGCACTTATTGTAGTGCCCGAAGTATACGGCTGGTCGTTTAACAGAGCATTCCCCTCTGTAAACGTAATGGTTTGATCCGTATTGTAATTGCTTCCGTCTGTTACCCCCGTTACGGTTGGAGGTGTTTTATCGAGTGAAAATGTTACCGTTGTTGTATTTCCCGCCGCATCCGTTACGATGAGCGTATAATCGCCATCCTGGCTGATCGTATCCCCTGACATGAACGAACCACCGTTTAACGTCGCAGTTCCTTCGTCAAACGTCACCGTTTTATCCGTGTTATACAGCTTCCCGTCTTCCACGCCCGAAACCACCGGCTTCGTTTTGTCGATGGTAAAGCTAACAGTCGTCGCATTGCCGGCGGCATCACTCACGACAAGCGTGTAGCTGCCTTCTGCACTTATCGTAGTGCCCGAAGTATACGGCTGGTCGTTTAACAGAGCATTCCCCTCTGTAAACGTGATTGTTTGATCCGTATTGTAATTGCTTCCGTCTGTTACCCCCGTTACGGTAGGAGGTGTTTTATCAAGTGAAAATGTTACCGTTGTTGTATTTCCCGCCGCATCCGTTACGATGAGCGTATAATCGCCATCCTGGCTGATCGTATTGCCTGACGTGAACGAACCACCATTTAATGTCGCAGTCCCTTCGTCAAACGTCACCGTTTTATCCGTGTTATACAGCTTCCCGTCTTCCACGCCCGAAACCACTGGCTTCGTTTTGTCGATCGTGAAATTGATAGTTGTAGTATTGCCGGCGGCATCACTTACGACAAGCGTGTAGCTGCCTTCTGCATTAATCGTTGTACCCGAAGTATACGGCTGGTCGTTTAAGAGAGCATTCCCCTCCGTAAACGTAATCGTTCGGTCCGTATTATAACTCACCCCGTTCACGACACCGGAAACGGCTGGAGGTGTTTTATCAACAGTAAAAGATACCGTCGTTGTATTGCCTGCTGAATCCGTGACCACAAGCGTATAATTACCGTCCGTGCTTACTTTACCGCCCAAAACAAACGGTATACCATTTAATGTAGCTGTCCCTTCATTGGAAGTTATTGTGATGTCGGTATTATACAATCCGCCTTGGGTAACCCCCGTTATTATAGGAGGAATGGTATCCAGCGTTATGGTGTCTTGATAGATCACGGATTCTGCATTCGAGCTGTCGCGAAGCTGATAATAGACTGTTTTAAGTCCGTCTCCGGTGGTCAGCGTCCAAGATCTCGTTGCTGCAGCCGCCTCCCATTCCGACCAATCGACCCCATCGTTAGATAATCTCATTTCAACAGAATCCCCGTTGGGATCGTTGTTCGTCAAATTCAAATTCACACTGGTTGTATTGGTATAAAGCGTTCCTCCAGCGATTTCAATCGAGCCCGTCGGAGGTTGATTCTCCTCATAGGTAACAACCAACTGCGGGCGCTTGTAGACATTGTCTATTTCTTTAGAGTAAATCATCATTTTCACAGTATCAGTTAAGGACTCATTCCCTGTCAGCACAAAAGTAACATTCCGATCGTTTGCGTCTGTCTGTGCATTAACAATAGAAGTGACGTCTATGGACAGTTTCTGATCTTGCCCGGGATTTGGAATTTCGTTGTAACTTACATGTACAGAGGGTCCATCCAGTTGAAAGGTGGGAAATACATTATCGTTATCCATCATCGTGTTATTGGGAGAACCCCAAACATCGATGTAAAATTCATTCCCGTTAAGAGGATCAACGTCCGCTACTAAAGTAAGCTGAAGCTCGTATTTAGTAACTGTTCCCGGGATCGACCCGAGGTTAAAACGAAGAGCTGCTCTAGCAGGTTCTACTGAATCAAAAGGATCTGTTGTACCTACATATAGTTGTTGGGCAGTGTCATCCGTCCCGACATAACTATTCCCTATGGCAAGAAGATCCGCTTCCACTTCCAAATTTCTCGTAGCGGCATGTGCCGTTGTACTTAGCAGCGCCGGCGATACGACTCCGGCAAGCAGTAATACTGCCAGGACAACGGATAATGTCTTTCTGTACATAAAAGATATCCCCCCATATTTAAATAAAATAGTGTCAAAAGTAAAATGACCTGAAATCTCTATAAGAAGTCAGGTCAGTGAGTTGAAAATAGAATATAAATCAGATTACGATCTGGGAGGGAAAATTCCCTCCAGTGCAATAATAAAATTAAGTCCGAGATACGGCTGTCTATTATTGTGCGGCTGGGTGCCGCCTTGTGGTTGAATTGCTCTTGGACTCATGGGCGTATCCGGAGCAGTCCCGTAGATTTTTTGCCCGCTTAATCCGGCAGAGTTAGTCCAGATCGCCCCTGTGGGGGCAGCGACTCCATTAGATACGGATTGGCTGTTCGGAACATGCGAATGTGAAGGAATTTGAGTCTCCAGCAGAGTGACGGCAGCTGAACCTGCCGGTTCACCAACCCTGTAATCGCGCAATCCGGGGCCTCGTCCCTGGTGAATCGGAGCCCGGCCCTGGAAATTCGGAAGGGCAAAGGTGGTTTTTCCGTCCCCTCCATATTGCGTCCCCAACAGGGAGTACAAAGCCGTATATCGGGAAAGCGGGAGCAATTGACCGTTACAAAAAGCCCAGCCTTTAGGCTCAAAATTTCCGGCAAACAAACGAATTTCTCCAAGAAACTGGTCCATGCTGCTCCTCCTAATTCCTTGACGGGTAAATCCCGGTAATGGCAATACAAAATGACAACACATTATAAGGCTGCATATTGTTATGAGGCTGGCTTTGTCCCGTCGTGGATAGAGCGTTAGAGCTCATTAGTGTAGTTGCCTCAGCCGCATACGTAGACGAGGGGGCAGTCCCCCAAACATTATTTGCCGCTTTATTTGAGGACGAAGTACCAGCTCCGAATACGAAATGCGTATGTTGAGGCATTTCTTGGACCGTTAATGTATGATGCTCTTCGCCTGCAGATTGTCCAAGCTGTACACCATTGCCCGGGTGAACGGGCACTCTCCCTCTAAGATCCGGCAGTGCAAACGTAGTAACCCCGTCACCGCCGTAAATGGTACCCAGTAAGGAATATAAAGCCTGGTTCTGATGAATCGGGAGAGTCTGTCCATTGCATGCGGCCCAGCCTTTAGGGACAATCCCGAAAGAAAACGGGCGAATTTCACCTAGGAAAGGTTCAGACATAATAATCCTCCTCATAATTTTTAATCCTGCATCGGATAAACACCAAACAATGAGATAATAAAGGTGGTCGTTAAAATCGGCATCACATTGTCATGCGCCTGATTGCCGCCGGAAGGAGTAATCCCGGCTGGATTCATGGTTCCGTTCGGTTCGCCGACCACATAGGGCCTTGCGTTGCTTGATCCCCAAACGTTATTTTGCGGGCTAACCGACTCACTGGCTCCAGCATTTGCGGAAACCATATGCGTATGAGCAGGAAGTTGTCCGGTAGTTAAAGTTGCCGTTTCAGAGCCTCCAAGCTGTCCTAGCGCATACAAGGTTCTTGTAACAGGATTTTGACCGGTATGCAGAGGAATTCGCCCTCTTAAATCAGGGAGAGCGAAAGTATTCCGTCCGTCACCTCCGTAGGTTGTGCCCAAAAGCATAAACAAGAGGTCATATTCGCTAATGGATAACAGACTTCCGTCACAAAAGGCCCAACCGGCAGGCGCAAAGTTCCCCGCAAACATGCGGATTTCTCCAATATAGGGCTCACTCATTTCCAAATCCCCTCTCCCTCATTGTCCGGATGGATACGGATACCAACTCATTTTCAAGTACAGGTCATCCGAACTACCGGTTAGCTTAAAGCCCAGCCTTTCATAAAGCCGCCGGGCACGGTTATTTGACGTAACTTGAAGCTCAATTGTTTGTGATTTCGCTATAGCCGCCTGCTGCAGCTGCCTGATCAGCGATTCTCCAATTCCACGGCTTCGAAAGCCTGGAAGCATTGAAATATCAACCAAGCTGATTACACCCGTAGTCCGATTAAGGATAATACGCCCAGCCGGCTTTCCTTCGTAAGAGATAATGAATTGCTCCGCATCGGGATATTGCAGCAAGTACGAACCCTTTTGCAACCTCCACTGCATATCCAGAAACTGCTCAATCTGCGTCTCTTCCCAGCCCCATAGCAAAATCTCGTCTCTTCTCGTCGAAGCATACAAGTGGTATAAGAACAATTCGTCTTCGATCCCTGCCAGTCTTGTTTCTATCATACTAAGCCTTTCGTATGGATTTGGATTAGTCGTTTGTTGCCTTGAATTGATAAATTTCCTGTCTACGACAAAAATCACTATTTTACGTTAGTAATTCTACATTTATTTGGATATTCCTTCCTTAATTCATAAAAATAATAAGTTTTGTCAATGGTGCTAACAACCCATGCCTCTGGAACGCAAATAGGGCCAGACATATAACGCCTGGCCCTACTTTTTTCTCAACTTTAATAATGGATATATCCGAGGTATTAGCTGCAGCACATTACAGCTTTATTGATATCCGACTTCTTTATATGAACATTACCAAGCTCATCTGTTCTGAACTCAATCTTATTGTCACCAAGTCTTTGCTCAAGAGACAATCGCGTTTCATCGGTAAGAGCATTACTTTCCGCGAAAATGACATAAGGGTCTGATTTATTGCAGCTTGTTATAAATATACATGCTATTGCTAATATCGAAAAGAAAACCACTCTAATGCGATAAGAAAGTAATTTCATTATTTCCCCCTGGCCGAGTAATTAAGGTCTAAAATACTGTTTAACCGTCCCTTTTCCTTCATTAACCTCAACCTCGGCATATGCACCGTTTATTAACGTAACCTGCGGGGGAACATGGCCGCAATCGATATCATAAATCACCGGAATTCCTAATTCCAGGGCCAACTCCTCATATATATCTTCTAAAGTATAATTTTCAACAGGCCGATTTACGCCACTTCTGCCGAACATAATCCCGGAACAATGATCGAACCACCCGGCGAGTTTCATCTGAACCAGTGATCTGCGTATGTCCGTGGTTACCAGTTCACAGTTTTCCAAATACCAAATGACCGGTTCATTATGGATTTGAGCACTTTGAAAATGCCGCACGTCCCCAAAAGGGGTACCGATCAAATGCCGGATCGTATCGATACAGCCTCCCAGCAGGCGGCCTTGTAATTTTGCACCCGATCCCGATGCAACCTTCCAGCAAGTTTGCTCCGTTAAATGGAAAACAAACGGGGACTCGGCTTCGTGGTTCCATTCTTTTTGATATAGCGGCGATGAATGCTGTTCGATAGATTCCCCTGACTTAGTTGATAATACGGATTGCCACATAGCAGTCGTCTCATCGCTGTACTCTCCCCTTAAGTCGATCAGATTCGTTCCATGCGCCGTAGCGAGACCCGTTTTCAGAGTGACGGCCAACAGCAGCACACTGAGATCCGAATAGCCCAAAATCCACTTGCTTTTCAAGTGTTCAAAATCGACGTATTCCAAAATTTCGATTAACAATTCTCCGCCCCAGGGAGGAATAATCAGGTCGATGTTTTCATCTTGCATCATTTCGTTGAATTCCTTGGCACGAGTTTCAGCTGGCGCTGATTTGGCCTTATGCTGGGTCCACACCGTTTCGCCGCAAACCACGCTGTAGCCTCTTAACTTAAGCCGATCACAGGCACGGTTGACTAAATCATGCAGGTTCTCTTCCACTCCGGATGAAGGTGCGGTTACACCGATGGTTGCTCCTTCTTTTAAAATAGGATATCGAATCATTTCAATCACCATCCTGCTCTATTTAATGAAAGTTATTTCTACAAATCATACATTACAAAGGATATAACAGGTAGTGATTTCCTGAAAATAATTTAGAGTCATCAGTTGGCATTGCTAAAAAGACCGATAATCCGCTCAGCCAACGGCTTCCATAAATGCGGATATTCCTGGTTGATTAACTGCCTCACCTGCTCGGCCCGGATACTGCTGAAATCTTGATCCTGAACGACAAGCGTGTAGGCTCCGTTTACCGTATCGCCAATGGCAATGTGCCCGCTCGCATATCCTCCTATAGCGATGTGCGAAGCGATGGCGCCGCCGCCTAATGAGAACATACCGATCGACAAACCGCCAATCGTCAGAATTCCTAGCGCAAGCCCGCCGATGGCCAGAAGGCCGGTCGCGACTCCCCCAACTCCCAGCAGCAAGCCAATGGCCAGCGCCGCCAGACTGATAAGGCCCCCGGCAAGCACCCCGATACTCAGGCCGCCCAGCGCAAGGATTCCAATCGACAAGGCCCCAATTGAAATATTGCCGACAGCAATGATTCCCTTGGCGACTTTAATACCGCGTCCTAAATGAATATGAACGAGCGGGATTTCGAATAACTTTGCTTTACTTTTGTACTCAAAATGAAAATAGGGACGCCAACCTGCCGGGACAATTCCCGGGACCTGGGATGGGGTTTCCTCGACAACACCCGGAATATCCTTGACCAGATGATCTATCGTTACGTGAAAAAGTTCACTTAATGCGATCATCTTATCCATCTCAGGGTACGACTGCCCCGATTCCCACTTGGATACGGCTTGCCTGGATACACCAATTACCTCCGCCAAATTTTCCTGGGACATTCCCTTTTGTTTTCTGTAGCTTTGCAGTTTATCCGCAAAGTTCATCGTCATCACCTCACGCACATCTTATAATAACGACCTATTTTCGGCTATCAAGTAAGGCTGGCAATGTGTCAACTACAGGTTGCGATGTGAATTTAATAGCTTTTCTTGAAACTGTTCTCGTAATAATCGAAGAATGCCGAGATCTCGGACGCTTGCTTCCTCAGGGCCTCGTCATCGGTGATTAACTGCCAGCCATAGGTGAAATAAGGCTCCCAGTTGGTCTTACTGATAGATGAAAGATCAAACTGCTGTTCAACCGCGTCGATCGCATCTTTGTAGTCTTTGGTAAACTGTTTAAAAGCTTTATCGGTATCCACGAAAACGGGCATGTCTTTTTTGTTATAACCCATTCTGTAGGCCTCTTCGCCGTTTCCGAAAGAAAACTGTGGATTTTGCTCATCCATCTCCTTGACTACAACAGCAAATTCCTCTGAAGATCCCCCTGGATTGAAGCATCCTCCAAGCCCAAAAGCCATGCAAACTAATAGAAGCAACCCGATAATCGGTTTTCTCATGATAAGCTCCTAACCTCCTTAAGACTATCATTTTGCGATCCCAAAAAAATAAATCCGGAATTGCCTATAATTATATAGACAACCACGGATTCGTTCCATCGTTTACTTAACTTCTATTGTTCCTTCTCTCATGCTAAAATAGCCGTTTTTCACAAAAGAGAGGATTCTGCTGACGCTGATTCCGGTTTGGTTGGAAATGTCCAATACGATCGTGTCCGACCGGGCCTCAACGATACTGCGTATTTTCTTGTAGGTCGTTTCGCAGCTTTGGCACATCCGGCTCTCCGATCTTTCATATAAATTACCGCAAAAATCACAAATCCGATAGTTTCCCATGATGTCTCCTTACGTTTCATTAATCTTTCGATTTTCAACCCAGCTGCGAGAATACTAGGAATATTATACTAGGATTTCAGAATTTTAAACAATATTAGTGATAAATTTCTCTTCAAGAGCGTTTAATCTATATAGATCGGAGAGGAGATAACCTGAATATGAAAAAATGGATTTTGGCGATCTTGCTCACATCCCTGCTGGCATCACTGCTCATAGGCTGTCTGACAAGTCTGATGACTCGGGCGTCCAGAAAGATCAGAATATAAAGCCTCCGGCGGAAACGCAGTCAGTAGATAACGGAGCCGGTGCGGATGCGAATTCTGATACGAACACAAATGCAATCGCCGAGACTAATACACCTGGCGAACACCCTGAAGGAGAGCAACATCTCGCGGACATAGACAAATTAAGCACTTTGTTCGGGTTTACGAATTCGGACGGCAGCCAAATCATCGTGACGGGGCAGAATGCCGGACTGGACACTTCCATGCCGGATTACGGAAAAATAATCGGTGAAGGCGGAAAAACTTACAGTGTAAAATTTGTGAAATGGCAAAAAGGCAGCGAGCAAAGCAACGGCCGGGACACCGCCAACAATTTCGCCCACCTGGAGGGTTATATTTTCGATGTAATCAACGGAAAGGCTGCTGGCAACGAGACCTACTATGTGGTGAATGAGCAGGACTTTGACCTGAAATCATTGATTAAAATTTCTTCCCCCGAGCAGACAATGACAGATAAGGAGCTTGAAACGGAGGAAACGCTCAAGGATAACATCTCCCTCATGAAAGACCGGGGCGTAACCGATATGTGGAGTCTAGCCGACATCGGATCAGATCAAAAACTATATCTCGTTAAATTTGAAAATAAGGATAAGGACCGGCTATTCAGCATCGTCTTGTTTACCGGAGACGACTTCTTATTTCAGGATTATCCTGCCATTGCCGAGGACGACTATTCCGTCTGGCGTGTGGATGACGGCGGTGAGGTGTCGCCTGACATGTTTCCGCTGCTCTTCGCCGCTGAAACCAGGCAAGGTCTCCTGCTCGGCTTATCCTGGTGGGGATCTGAAGGACTCAATACCTTTTTCCTGGCGGAAAACGAGGGGAACCTCGAAGAACTGGAAATCAGTTACGGGCGGTATACCGCGCCTTGATGGATTGAAGTCTCGAATCCGTTGCAATCTTGGCAGTAACAACCGAAGCAATCAGCAGACCGCTCAACGTAGTTGGGTGGTCTGCTTTTTTGATGTGTTTTTGCCCCTTGCAATTATATCGGCATCCGATATAATATATCGTAAACAGATATATCGGTCGACGATATAATAAAGGAGTGGGGTTTATGCCAGAAAGCACGGCACTCACCGAAGCGGTTTATTACATCCTCCTGTCCCTCTATGAGCCCATGCATGGTTATGGAATTATGCAGAACGTATCCAAACTAAGCGGCGACCGGCTGACGTTGGCGGCGGGAACGCTTTACGGGGCGTTGAGTACCCTTTTGGAACGCGGATGGATTCAGTCATTACCAGGAGAAACCAATTCCAGGAAGAAGGAATACGTAATTACGGCAGCCGGGAAGCAAGTCGTTCAAAACGAATACTCGCGGCTGAAGGAATTGATCGAAAACGGAGCCAAAATTATAGGGAGGGCGGATTTATGAAGCATACCGTTCATAAGGTATTTAGCATCGGGGCGTTTGAGAAAGAGGAGCAATGGCTTAATCAAATGGCGGCAAAAGGCATGATTCTGACCGACGTCGGCTTTTGCAAATACGTTTTTGAAGAAGGAACCCCAGGCGAATATATCTATCGGCTTGAGCTGCTCAATAATCTTCCTTCCCATGCGGAAAGCATTGCCTATATTTCATTTTTAGAAGATATGGGCATCGAGCATGTCGGCTCCTATTTACGCTGGGTGTATTTTCGACGGAAAGCGTCGGAAGGCAACTTCGATTTATTTTCGGATATCGATTCAAGGATCGTCCATTACAAAAGAATAACCACCCTAAGCTCGGTATTGACCTTAGTGCTGGCGATTCTCGCAGTCGTCTATTTTGGGCAGGCAGTTAGTTTTTTTGCGACCCATACATCCGGCTTCTTCCAGCCGTTTCTTGGATATGGCATCATATTCACTATCGTTGCAGCCTTGTTTCCTTTAGTGACTCGACCTGTGCGAAAATCTTTAAAAGCTTTACTCAAGGAACGTCGGATTCGAGAATAAGGAACTATAATTACTAAGCGCAAACAAAATAGCTGGAGTCTATTGCCTCCAGCTATTTTGCGACTATGTTGCGTATATTCTATTTGCCGCTCCAGAGTTTGACACGGTCTTTGACGAATTTGCCGTAAGCTTCTTCCATCTCTTTCACGCCCGCTTTATCCAAATCCGCCATATAAGCGTCCCAGATTTTATCAAACTCTTCCGGTTTCGCCATGATGGCTTCCGGAACCCGTTTCCAGGTGATGTCCTTCATTTTGGCCATAAGAATCGTTGCCTTGCTGTCGCTCGGCAATGCGATATTGTAAACTGCGCCTGCCTTTCTTTCCGGAAACTCTTCCTCACTCGGGAACAGGTCTTTCCAGTGTTCGATCTTGTAAGCTGCCAAAGCTTCTTTTTCAGGCGCGCTGTAAGAAGCAGTAAGTGATTCGCTGTTGCTCTTCGTGAAATAGTTACCGGTGGAATCCTTGATTCCGTCGCCGTAGTGGACCGAGAGGTTCCAGTACAAGCCGAGACCGGATTCCTTCATATAAGCATTGCCTTCGTTGTCCATTTTCTCTTGTACATCTTTCGGAACGACTCTTTTTCCATCCTCAACAACGTAGTCTTCGCCTTCGACACCCCAGTTCATGAGGATTTGTCCTTCTTCCGAAGCCAGGTAGTCCAGGAATTTAATTGCCGCAACAGGATCCTTGCATTTGCTGGAAATCGCAATACCGTATCCTCCGTCAAAGCCAGCCGGCCAGAAGCTCGCGTCTTTGTACTCTTTGGATACTGTAACCGGATAGTGACCGTACGTCTGATCAAATTTGCCGGCAGACTTCAGAGCCTGCTGCGCCTCGCCATAATCCCAAGCCGGATCGATCAGGCCGAGTACCCGCCCGGAAGCGACTTTAGCTTTAAATTGGTCGGTCTTTTGAACAAAGCTCTCATTATCCAGCAAACCGCTGGCATTCATATGGTTCAGCCAACGGAAATATTCACGTTCCTCCGGACGGCGGAAATGGTAAGTCACATCAAAGGTTTCTTGGTCGACGTAATATTCGCCGTCATCCGGCGCGCCCGTTGTAAAGAAGCCCATGTTCGTCACCTGATACATATGCCAGTCATCCGCATTGAGCGTTAAACCGATGTTTTTGTTTCCATTTTCATCCGTCGGATGTTTAGCCAAATAATCCTTGATTACCTTCTCGTAATCTTCCAACGTGCGAATTTCCGGATAACCCGCTTCTTTTACAACGCGATGCTGGAGCTGGAATCCGTATTCAGCTTTGAATTTCCGCTCGTCAATGGAAGACCATGTCGGAATCGCATAGATGGACTGGTCGTCCAGACTATATTTAGCGCGAACGATTTTGTCGCCCAGCATTTTTTTAATATTCGGTGCATGCTCCTCAATCAAATCGGTCAAGTCCATAACCGCGCCCACATCCACCAGCTTGCCAAGATCCGCCTTGGCTGCGATGAGATCGGGAACCTCTCCGGTCGCCGCCATGATCGATACCTTCTGCACGGGATCTCCTACTGCAAACTCGGCATCCAATACGACGCCTGTTTTCTCCGTAAGTACTTTTCCGATTCGATCCTGCATGTCATTCCAGTTGGAACTCGCATCCTCGGAAAAATAAGTTAGCGTAACAGGACCTGATCCGCTGCCGCCCGAATTCGTCGACTTCGCCGGATCTCCCCCGTTCGCTGCATTGTTCCCGCCGCAGCCTGCGAGCATACTTAGCAGCAGGCCCGCCGTCAGTAACGAGGCTGCCGTTCTCTTTACTTGTTTCTTCATAATGACATTACACTCCCCTGTTTAATAATATCATGTATAGTACAGGCTTACCTGGACATACCGAACCTCAGAACTCGACAGTTTTTACCAAAGCCTTCTGAAATTAGCTCTTTACAGCTCCAAGCGTCATCCCTTTAACAAAATACTTCTGCAAGAAAGGATAGACGATCAGAATAGGGACCGTCGCCACGATGGTGATCGCCATCTTTACTGAATCGGGAGAAACTTGCGCCATGAGCTGCGACATATTTTCACCCCGTACGTTGTTGGCATTCGTCATCGTGCTCTGCAAGACTTTCATCAGCTCATACTGCAAGGTCGTCAACTTCTCGTTGGAACCGTTAAACAGATACGTATCGAACCAGGAGTTCCATTGCCCGACGGCGAGAAACAACGCAACCGTTGCGAGCGCAGGCTTGCAAAGGGGGAGAATGACCCGCCAGTAAATCGTAAAGTCGTTAGCTCCATCCAGCTTGGCCGATTCCTGAAGCGCGTAGGGAATCCCGTCGATAAACGAACGGATAACGAAAATGTTGAATGCACTTACGAGCCCCGGCAAAATATACACCGCGAACGTATTGATCAAGTTCAAGTCCTTGATGAGAATAAATCCCGGAATCAACCCGCCGGAGACATACATCGTAATGGCCAGGAACGTCGAGATGAAGCGTCTTCCTTGAAAGTCTACCCGAGCCAGCGTATAGGCCAGCATCGAACCGCTGACTAGACCCGCCAGCGTACCGACCAGCGTACGGAGCACGGAAATTTTGAAGCCGGTGATCAACCCGCTGTAGCTGAAGATTACCTTGTAATTTTCCAAAGTGAATTCTCTCGGATATATCGTAATGCCGCCCCGAACCGTGTCTACGGAATCATTGAACGAAATGGCAAGCACATTCAGGAACGGATATAGCGTCAAAATAGTAATGATCCCGATGAGCAGGTATACGATGAAATCGAATATCCAGTCTTGAGGAGACTTGGATGTCAATCTCATTCTTTTGGCGGATGTGGCCGATTCGGCTGCCTCCATATCAAAATCCCTCCTTGCACGATGCTTTATATGATGCTTTCGTTTGCGAATTTTTTGAACATCCCATTCGCTACAAACAATAAAATTACGCTGATTACTGAATTGAATATACTAATCGCGGTACCAAAGGAATATCGTCCCATCGATAATCCGTAATTCAACGCATATAAATCGAGTACCTCGGAATAGTCGCTTACCAAATGGTTGCCCAGCAAGAACTGCTTCTCAAATCCGATTCCGATCAAATGGCCGATGGACATAATCAACAGTACGATGATTGTCGGACGGATGCCCGGAAGCGTAATATGCCAGATTTGTTTGAGCCGGCTTGCTCCATCGACCCTGGCAGCTTCATAGAGTTCAGGCCCGATGCCCGAAATGGCGGCCAAATATATGATAGCGTTCCAGCCTGTCTCCTTCCATACGTCGGCTCCGGTTACGATCCCCCAAAACATATGACCCTTCGACATAAATTGAATCGGTTGATCGATAAGATGCAAGCCCATCAGCACGCTGTTCACCACACCGCCATCCGTAGACAGCATTTTGGTTACGATCCCCGCCGCTACAACCCAGGATACAAAGTGCGGCAAATACGAGACCGTCTGCACAAACCGCTTCAAAACCTGCACTCTCACTTCATTTAGCAACAATGCGAACAGTATCGGGAATACTAAACCGGCCACAAGTCCCATAAAGCTCATTGCTAACGTATTTCTAAGCACAAGGTAGAAGTGGTCGTCCTTAAACAAGGTTTGAAAATGCTCGAGTCCAACCCATTTCTGACTAAAAAAACCTTTACCGGGTTTATAGTTTTGAAATGCCATCGTCCATCCCCAGAGCGGTAAATATTGAAAAATGAATACCCAGATTACGAAAGGAATCGACATCATATAAAGAAATTTCTGATTTTTGAACACTTTCCATCTCTGTGATTTTTTACTCAACCCGCTGCTAGTTTGGTTCTCTACTGTTATCGCTTTCATCTGTTTGTTTCCCTCCTCTCATTTCTAATCCTATAGCAATTATTAAGAGAGAAATATATCTTGGATTTCGCACAAATTCATTCCAAAATCCACAGTATTTTCTGAAACTATCATCGTTTGCAAAACAAGGGGAAATTAAAATCCCCCTGTCGGCAGCATGTAGATGCCGTACAGGGGGGGATCGGTGACTCAAGCATTCATGAAGTTCATATAAACAAGCAAACGTTTAAGGATAACGGCTGTTTGGGCACGGTTCACCTTACTTTTCGGTGCAAATCGGTCTGCGGTTTCTCCTTGAATTAGTCCCGAAGCTACCGCTTGTTTAATGCTATGTGCCGCCCAGGAACTAACGGATGAACTGTCGCTGAATTGTTCCAACGTAATGCCTGTTGCTGCCGGGGCCTTACCTGAAATAGCCGCCGCACGAAGTATCATTGCAGCCGCCTGCTCACGAGTTATTAGAGCATTCGGTTGAAAAGTACCATCTCCCAAACCTTGGATGATTCCCATTTCACTCGCGGCTTGGACCGCTCCAGCATACCAGTCCGTTTCCGAAACATCGGAGAAGTCTCCAGTTACAGATTCAGTAGGCAGGCCGAGTGCTCTGCTGATGAGCACAGCGAATTCGGCGCGCGTGATCGATTGGTCCGGTACAAATGTCCCGTCACCTGTCCCGTTAATCACCAGTTTGTTGGACATTAGCTCGATATCGCCCTTCGCCCAGTGCCCTTCAAGATCGGCGAACGTTCGGTTCAGCTTAACCACGGTATAGCGTCCGTTGTGATTATGCTTGATCGTCACGACGGTCTTTCCGTTCCGTGTTGCAAATACCGCCGGTACAAACGACATTTCCTTGGTTACCGGATCAATCGACACCGCCGTCAGATTGTCCCCGGCCGCCGGCGGGATCGTAATCGTTCTGGTTACATAGGTGTTTCCGAAGCTGTTGATTTCTACAGATCCGTTACCGGACTCAGCCGTAATGCTAAACTCGAACACATCACCAGCCAACTGGGCATTCGAGGACTTTGCCTTATTGAGGATATCCATATGGATTTCCGAATCCCTTTTGATTTTGACGGATATTGATGTTTTTGCAACCTCAGTGCCTAACTGTTTCGTTACTGAATCAACATCGATGAGCTTGACCGGAAGGCTGTAAGTAAAGGAATCCGACTTTATCAGGATCGTCGCATTAGGCATACGGCGTGCCGCCTCGGCGAGAGATCCTGCCGGAATGATGACCTCAGCCGTATCGCCGCCTTTTACTTCAATTTCAAAAACTTGCAACTCCGCGGGTTGCTCCTTTAATCTGTCAAGCGCTTGGGTAAGCTTCGAGCCATCCACCTCGACACGCTGAATCCCCTGGTTGCCGGTATCTCCTATGCTTCCTATATTTTCAGGTTTCCCCGAAACGCCTGTATTTCCAGCATTGCCTGTATTACCTGTGTTGCCTGTATTGCCTGTATTACCCCCATTTCCTCCACTTTCTCCATTATCTTTGGAGTACAAATCACTCGGAAGCTCGTCGAGCGTAATAACGTTATCGTGGTGATATACCTTTTGCAAATGTTCCAACGTATTCGTTTTACCATCTCTGATAAAGTCGCCGGTCCAAGTACTGAAGAAGCTCCAGTCTGCGCCATATGCCTGCAGCAAATCCGGATCCGGTATCGGGCCATTCTCGGCTAAACCAACCATCTTCTTATCATTTACCAAGGAGACAAGCCCCTCATATTTTGCAATGCTCGGATTGTAATCCCCTGCCGGATTATAGATATCCACACTTACGATGTCTACTACATCGTCGCCCGGATACCAATCCTTATTTTCGGAGTTCCATACCCAGATCAGATTGTTTAATTTATGATGATTGGTCAACCGATCGTACATCAGTCTGTAGAGCTTCTTCGTAGGTTCAGGACCTTTGGCGCCCCACCAAAACCAGCCTCCCTCCGCCTCATGCAGAGGTCTCCATAACACCGGTACGTTGTTATCTTTCAACCGCTTCAACTGAGCTGCGATGGAATCGATATCCCGGATCAGCAGCCCGTAATCCTCCGATTCCGGATTATTAAGCGCATATTCAACATCAAAGGTCGTAAACTCGGTGTAGAACCCTCTCCACCATTCGTAACCCGGCTCATTGCCGCCGATTCCCTTCGGCGCATTCCAATGCCAGCACAAAGCAACGATCCCGCCGCGTTTGTACCATTCAATCATCTTCTCAGTCTCTGTAGAGGTAGCTCCGTTTTCAACACGAGATGGAGAGTAATCGATTAAGTCCGTAGAGAATATCGCCGGGTATTTTCCGGTCTGCTGATTAATCCACTCCACATCCTCAAGCGTCTGCTGTCCGGAAATGATATTCCGCCCGTACTGGCTGAGTAAGTACTTCATCAGCGATCTGGTCTCCGGCGATGACTCCGGATTGTTCAATGAACCTGTCACATCATGCCCCTCGGATTTGGCGGTTGGCGTCAACTTGACGTAATCAATGTTGTACCACCCCCAGTTCGGCAAAAATTCAATGGTGTTATCACCCTCATTAAGAAGAGCTTTGCCCGCGGAGACTTCGATGAATTCCTTGGTCTCGGTGAAAGTAATCTCAGAAGTTTCCCCGTTAATCACCATGCTTGTCTTCTTGTCGCCGTTTGGAGAGCTATAGCCGATAACGATATCATACATGCCTGCCGAAGATGACTTGTAGATCAGTTGAAGCGACCCCGATTGCTGGAACGCTGCGTACCCTTCCCCCGAGTACCCTTCACCAGAGGTGCCTATCGATACATCCCCGGTCATTATTCCGTCCTCTGCCTCAAGCATGCTGCCTGATACGGGTGCATTGGCCGGTTCAATCTTGATATGTTCAATACCATAATATCCCCAACCGCGCATAATTTTGATGGTATTGCTGCCGGCGTTAAGGAGCACTTTGCTGGCCAGCTTTTCAGCCCGCACAGTCCCAGGCGCAGGGGCATCCAGCGTCAATTCTCCGGCCCCCGCTCCATTGATCTGGATACTTGTTACCTTGTCCCCGTAACCTTCAGGAATGTAGTAGCCGATACTTAGCTTATACAGACCCGCTTCACCAACGTTCACTGGAAATGTCGCGCTGCCCGCCGGTTCTGAAGCGCTTTCATCTTCACCGAAAAAATAAGAGATATAACCTCCCCCATCATACAAAGGATCACTATCTTCACCGACCGGACCGCGCTTCTCAATGCCGTAACCTTCCAACTGTGCCTCGGTATACGTGACTGTCGTGACACTCAGGGGATCTGCGGGCGGCGGCGTAATATTAACATCCGGCACCTCAGAAGAAGCAACTGCTAACAATCGAACCGAATCCAACGTTCCCATCATAGACAACAGCAAAGCGACACATAAAATAACTGAAATCCTTCTAACTATCTGCTTAGTCATTAAGCTCCTCCCAACTTCTCAGCATGATTTGGAAACCATTATAAAACGCTTTCAAACCCAACTTTAAAGGATACAAAGAAATAGAAACATATCATTAATTCATACATTTTCAATTCACAATCTACAGTGATTTCAGAAATAACCATATGTTTTCATTCTGGGAAAAGGACCCCTTGCCGGCATCTGGCCATAATCTGAACAAGGGGGTAACGCATCTTGATTAAGATTTCTTTTGATAGGCGGAAGGCGATTGACCATCGATTTTTTTGAATTTGCTGTGAAAATAATTGACGTTCGGATACCCGACTTTTTCAGCAACCTCATACACCTTCATCCCGCGAGCAAGCAGCTCCTTGGCTTTTTTAACCCGGACATGGTCCAGATAGGTATTAAAATATTCCCCGGTGTGGTTTTTAAAGAGCTGGCCGAGGTAGGATCTGCTGTAATTGAACAAGCCGGACAAGATTTCCAACCTCAGGTTCTCGTTGTAATGCCGGTCTATGAAATCGAGCATCCGCTTCATTTCGTTATCCCTGCTGGAATAGTCCGAACAGCGGGCAAGTCTTTCCAGAACGGCCGCTACATAGTCGACTAGATCCCGAATGCTGCGCTGACTGTAAATCCCCGCAAGAAATTGGGTTGGATCCCCGGAATAATCCGATTCCTGCCAAAGGCTTGGAGAAGTTTTTCGAACCGTTTCATTGGCCAAGTAAAAAAATCGTTCCCGAATCTCCGTTTCATCCTTTCCTTCGGCAACCATTTGGGCAGCCACCCCATCCAGGATGGACTGGATCGCTTCCGCATGCCCAACATCTACCGAGTAGAACAGGCGAAATGCCGCTTCTTCCCCGTCCTCGGGTGACGTATCAAGCAAGCCTGCGGTTGCATGTCTATAGCTTTCCGGAAGTTCAGGCGTCAACAGCCTGCCTTTGTCATAAAAAAACCGGTGTTCCAGCAGCGATCGGGCCGTGCGGAACGATTGCGGGATTTCGAGAAGCGATGGAACCGTTTCTCCTGCCGCCGCTTCCATCTCACCGCGGATTTCAGCAGACAGTCTCAGCAGCTCCCTGTACAGATCCGCCCGGCCGAACTCGCCGACTGGCGGTTTGCTAAGAAGCAGCACGGTATAAGGAGCAAAATTAAGAACAACACCTTGACCATCCGAGGCATATGCAACGACCAAAC
This sequence comes from Paenibacillus sp. FSL R5-0407, assembly GCF_038009185.1. Lineage (NCBI taxonomy): Bacteria > Bacillati > Bacillota > Bacilli > Caryophanales > Paenibacillaceae > Paenibacillus > Paenibacillus sp. FSL R5-0407. The sequence goes on from NZ_JBBPAX010000001.1 coordinate 1,954,219, forward strand.
GTTCCCGGAAATTGCGAATCCGCTCATCCTCTTCCTGATGCAGACCCGGAAAGGAGATCAGTACAATCTGATATTTCGGCCAATCCATGCCAAGGGAATCGGCCAAATCCTTAAAGGAACCGCTTTCCAAATCATGGGCACCGGAGAGAAGAGAATATACGACCCATTCCCGGGAATGGGATTCCTGCTGCACCTTCTTCTCCGCACGTTCCTCGGTAAGGCGGACATGCAACTTTTGAAGAAGAGAAGAGAGTTCCTCTTTATTTACCGGTTTAAGCAGGTAATCCTCAGCCCCGTTCTTAAGCGACTGGCGTGCATATTCAAAATCTGCATATCCGCTAAGAACGATCGCACGGTTGTTCATACCACGGTTGCGAATTTCTTGAAGGAGCTGAAGCCCATCCATGCCGGGCATACGGATATCGACCAGCAGCACATCGGGATTCTGCTTCTCAAGGAACGCAAGAGCTTCCTTTCCATTCGACGCGGTGCCAACAATCTCGTAGCCCAGCTCCTTCCATGGAATCAAAGTCTGCAATCCAAGGCGCAGTTTTGGTTCGTCATCAACAATCAGTACTGAGAACATTGGAATCATTCCCCCTTGGTATGCTAAATGTGATCCGGGTTCCTTCCCCTTCTTTACTTTCAATCGAGAGTCCCGAATCATTGCCGTAGGTAAGCCTTAATCGATCATGCACATTTCTGAGCCCGATCCTCCCTCCGCTTTCCTCCGGTTCCTTTAACTTGTTCTGTAAGTCCTCCATCTTCTGCTGAGGAATACCAGCCCCATCATCCTCAATCTCCACGAACACCTCATCGTCTCCTCTGGCCTCCGTTCGAATGGTGATTAGCATAGGCCCCTCCTCTTTCCCATCCAATCCGTGAAAAATCGAATTCTCCACAAGCGGCTGGAGAATCAAAGGCGGGATTTCGATTTCTCCGGTGCCCGGAGCAAGCGCTATATCGTAGAGAAGCCTGTCTTCATATCGGAACTTTTGGAGTTCCAAGTAGCACTGCACCATCGCAAGCTCCTCGGAGAGCCGGATCTTACCGCTTCCGACCTCTAAGCTGCTGCGAAGCAAGCTGCTTAGCTGCCAGACGGCTTGGGCTAAATCCTCCTCGCCCCGGATATGGGCCTCCATTCGAATCGATTCCAGGGTGTTGAACAGGAAATGCGGATTGATTTGACTGGCCAGCATCTTGAACTTGATCTCGTTTTGCCTGGATTCCACCAGCCGTTTTTGCTGATTACTCTCTTCCACTTCCAGCATCAACTGGCTAATTCGTTGGACAAGCGAGTTGAATTGCCGGGAGAGCTGACCGATTTCATCTTTGCCGTCCAGGTCAAGATACGCATCCCAGGAACCGGGACCGGTGCCTACTCTGGACATTTGTTTGCTTAGGCGCAGCAATCTGCTCGTAATAAGAGATGCCGAGGCGGAGACAAGCAATACCGCTATAATCAGACAGCCTCCAAGAACCATGATGGCCAGCCTAATCACTTTATTCCCATCCCGGACGATATCGGACACCGAGAATACCGAAATGACCCGCAGCCCATTCCAACTGCTCTCCGGGACCAGGCTGGAGATGACCACTTTGGATGGCTCGCCATCCATAACGGCATCAAAGCTGCCGGCCTGTTGCGTCAGTATATTGTCTCCGGCATGCACTTCAGCAAGATTTCTGCCGTACATATTCGGCCGGTTAGCGGCTACAATATTGTTTTGGTCGTCCACGATCATCGTCGTAAACGATTCTTGAGAAAGGATGGAATTCAATAACGAGGTATTTACATTAATGACAAGCACGCTTTCCTGACCAGGTTCATCGAGGCTGATTTTTCGAGCCAGACTTAAATAATACGTCTGATCGCGTTCATCCTGAATAAATCCCCAACCGGCCAGCCCTTTTTTGCTTAACGCCGTTTTGTACCACTCCTCCTGCTCTGTCTTGGCGTCAGGCGGCATGAACTCCCAGTTGTTCAGCATCGTCGGGTTATCCGTGTAGAGTCTAATAGCTTTAACCTCTTTATATAGCCGTACGTAATCCCGTATGTCGGTGTATTGCCGGTACGTCTGAATGACCTCGATGTAACTGCCGTACCTTCGGCTAGCTACGGATTTCATACGGCTATCGTTGGAAAGCTGGTACGAGATATCAAGCGGCACCTTGATTACCTCCTCCGTTCTTTTCCGAACACGGTCAACATTGTCCACGGCTTGTTCGAAGGCATCCATGATCATAACTTCACGCAGCTTGCCGGTTAAGTAAATTCCGCTGGCCAGAAGTGGAACTACCGCAACCGTGATAAAGATAAGAGACAATTTCTTTCTGAGTTTTATGTCATTCAGCATTCTGACAAACATCATGTTCTGGCCCCCTGTTTTGGAACTTCCATAAAAACGACCCCTTTCATAAAAAGGGGCCACCGGTATTCCATGACAACAATATAGAATTCAATTATACCGTCCGAAAAAAAATTTAAAAACAGGAGAAGTCTGTTAATAAAGCTTAGGCAATTTATCCAGTGTGATGGCGTAATCGTTATGATAAGCGTTATAAAGTTCCTCTTTTGTCGTAAACAACTCGGTCTTTCCGAAATCATTGGACCAGGTCATGAACCACAGCCACGGAATTCGCGATTCCGACAACCGGGCTACGCTCGGGATCGGTCCTATTTCGCCGAGTGCAACAAGTTTGCGGGTCGGGGTGATCGCGATCAATTCCTCATATTCCGCCCGTAAATCCGTATGCTGATGAGCCGGCGGATACAAATCCCGGGAGATGATGTCAGCAACCTCGTCTCCGACATATCCTTCAACGAGCGGAGAATTCCAAACCCAGATCAGGTTGTTCAGATCATGAACATTCGTATACCGATCATACATGATGCGGTATAACTGTCTAGCCGCTTCCGGACCTTTGCTGCCCCACCAGAACCAGGTGCCTTCGGATTCATGGAACGGACGCCACAAAATCGGAATGTGCTTATCGCGGAACTCTTTCAGAATCTCGGCCATTTCGTCCATATCGGAGATAAACGCCTTATACTCCTCCGTTCCTTCGATAATCGCTTTAGTAGCGTCAAAATCCGTATGCTCCGCATAGAAGCTTTTATCCCGGCCGCCAAGCGGAGAGAACCAGTGCCAGGTAAAGGTGATCAGTCCGTTTTCCTTTTCCGTCCATTCCCAAGCTTTCTGAAGCGTATCCTTGTTCTCGGCAACCTCCAGCAGGCACTCTTCCCCACTGTCGTCATAATTGATGTTCGGTGAATAACCAAGCAATTCAAAGCCGAGAAGCGCCGGCGATTTCCCCGTCACTTCGCGAATGAAATGAAGTTCATCCTGAGCTATGGTCTGCGTATGCTGTCCCGTAATGATGCCCTTTCCGGATATTTCGCTTAAATAGTTCAGAACGGCCTTTACTTCATCGGATGCTTTGGGATTGCAAGGTACAGTATGGATCGTTTGCATGGAATCTACCCTTTCGTTACGCTCAATGACTAAAATGAGACGTTGTTTAGTTTTTTATAATACATATTTGTTATTTTTGTTATTACATTTGTCATAACAAACAAAACAAATATAACACCGAGATCATTAGCCAGTCAACTTTTCTCTATATTGGCGCGTCAAAAATCAAATTAACAACTATCTTGCTCTCTCGTTATTTTGTTATGTCCTTGTTTTTATCTGTGCGCAACATTTCCTTAACTCCCGATCCATACCTCCCAGTCGGGCAGCCCATCCAGGGTAATCGTCCTCGGATGATGATATGTCTTCCGCAGCTGCTCGAGCTCGGTGTATTCACCTGAATATACGCGGCGGCCGTCCTCTTCCGTAAACACGAACTCTCCGTACCAGGTGCAGTTCCACGCCCACGGCGTGCCGTCTTTAGCCATCAGATCCGGGTCGGGAACGACGCCGTTCTCCGTCAGGGCGATGATTTTATTCCCTTTGGAGTATGAACTGGCGGTCAGAAAACGCTCCTTCTGGGACGAGTAGTCATGTTTAGGCGGATAAATATCTTCACCAAGGATATCTACGTATTCGTCTCCCGGGTACCAGTCGGCATGCTGACCGTTCCACACCCAGATTAAGTGATTCAGCCCATGATGCCGGGTCAGCCGCTCGTACATCAGCTTCCACAGGGCGATACACGGCTCCGGCCCCTTAGCGCCCCACCAGAACCAGCCGCCTGATGCTTCGTGCATCGGCCTCCACAGCACGGGAACCTCCGCTTCCTGCAGCAGGGCAAGCTGCGCGGCGATGGCATCGATATCCCGCAGGATCAGCCGGTAATCTTCACTATTGGGATTGCCCATCGCCTGCGCTACATCAAAGGTCGTCGCTTCCGTATAGAATCCTCTGCCCCACGACCGGTCAGGCGGCAAATCGACAAGATCCTTCGGAGCGTTCCAATGCCAGCAAAAGGTTACGATTCCGCCGCGCTTCCACCATTCGATAGCCAGATCCGTGTCCCGGCACTCCGCTCCTCGCTCCACGCGGGACGGCGAATAATTCATGAAGTCGAACCCGGCCACCGCCGGATATTTGCCGGTGGCTTCATGAATCATATCCAGTTCGGGTGTCGATAACACACCGATTTGTTGGCCAGTCAGCATGTAACGGCCATAGATACTGCACAAATACTTCATCAGGCCCCGGGCCGGTCTGGAAGCCTCAGGGTTCACCAATACCGGTTCAACCTGAAAGTCTGAGCCGAACGAGTTCCGCAAAGTTTGCCGATTGATTTCTTCCATGAGCTATCCCACTACCCCCGTTCTCTCCACGCTTTCCACGAAATGGCGCTGAACGAATAAATACAGCACGATCAAAGGCAGGATGGCCAGCAATATCCCCGTGTCCACGACGAGAGCCACGTAGTTCGGATCCATTTTGCCCGAAGCACCCATTCCCGCCAAAGCCGAAAGGTATTGACCAGCATCGGCCGGAAACGAAGCGATCTTCAGCGGCATCAAGGCGCTGTCGCTCATAAACAACGACGTATAGAACGTGTCGTTATACTGCCAAACGAACGAGAACAAGGTCACGGTAATGAGCGGAGGGAGCGCATTCGGCAGCATGATCGTAAAGAAAGTCTTGATTCCGCCCGCTCCGTCGATGAGTGCCGCCTCCTCGATTTCTTTCGGCAATCCTTTGAAAAACTGACGAAAAATATAAATGAACAACCCAGCTTTCAGCCCTGTTCCCGTTGCGGATGTGATCACGGACGGCCAGAAGCTGTTCAGCAAATTGATGCCATCCTTCCCCGTAAACAGGTGAACCAGGCCAAGCACATCAAAATTCCGGAAATGCAGGTACATCGGCACCATCAAGGTGCTCATCGGAATGAGGATCGTCAGTACCACGAGTCCGAACAACAGGTTGCTCCCCGGAAACTTGAACCTGGCGAATCCATACCCGGCCAGCGCGGTCGACATTGTCGTCAGCACCATGGTGATAACCACGTAGGTCATCGTATTCAGCAGCAACGGCCAATAATCGAGTAGATCCAGCGCCAGCTTAAAGTTATCCAGCGTGAAATGCACCGGAATCATATAAATCGTCGGATTGTAAATATCCTCTTTCGCTTTGAAGGCGACCGAAAACTTCATCAGAATCGGGTAAACGATAATAAACACGATCCCGATGATGAGCAAAAACCGGCAAATCGACCAAAGCCCGTTCAGCGTTTTATTTTTCACCCGGTTGATTCGATTATGGGCGGCCGCGTCAGCGGGATTCCATATCGGTTGCATGCCTAGCGCCCCTTCCTAGTTGTGATAGAACGTCTTTCTCGATACGATATAGCCCATCACGAGCAGCAATACGCTGACAATAATCGTGTACAGCCAAGCCATGGCGGCGCTTAATCCGAAATTTTGCGTCTTAAACGCCGTTTCGTAGATCATTTTCGTTACCGGACTGTCCGAGAACGAATCGATAATCGTATAAATGATGTTCGTCAAAATCAGCGGACTGACCATCGGGAACGTCACCTTCCAAAACGTCTCATAGGCCGTGGCGCCTTCGATTTTGGCCACCTCATACATGGAACCGGGAACCGACTGCAGCGCCGCCAGAAAGATCAGAATTTGCACACCCGAATTGCTGATAATTTCGTAAATCCGCATAACCGCTTCCACAATGTAATCGATAAAGCTGATCGGAAACCCCGCCTCGAACAAAATCATGACCATGGAACGGATATTGAACTGGGAGGATGCCTGCCCCAGTTGTTCCGCAACCTCCGCGTTGCCGACGAGATTAATGAGGCCCGAACTTTCCGCCGCCGCGACCGCACCCGAAGCCAGAATGACGGGAAGAAAGAAAATGGCCCGCGCAATTCCCCGGCCCCGGAATTTTTGATTCAGCAGTACGGCCGAGAACAGGCTGAAGAATAAAATTAGCGGCACATCCACGATCATGCCCAATATCGATTCCGTTAAAATCCGGTTGAAATTCGCATCCACGAACAACGCATCGGTAAAGTTGCTCCAGCCGACATTTTGCAACTCATACCCGCCCGGCGATACCGTCAGCTTATTGAAGCTGAAAGAGATCGATTGGGCCAGCGGCCCCGCGAACAGGAAAATAAATCCGATCAGCCAAGGCGCGATGAACAGCAGACCGAGCATGGAGCGTTTTTGCGTAAGCGTTAATTTCAGTCTCATGCCCCATCACCCCCTGCCGCAAAATGCTGAGCTTCCACCCGTACGCCGTTAATCGTTACCGCCTGATCCGTGTAGTTAATGATGACCGACGCCCCGCCTTCGTATCTCACTTCCACAACGCCCTCCCGATGCCGGATATGTTCCGCAATCGGAACGTTCCGCAAGGGACCGAGCACTTCATTGACTTCCTTATAATAGGACACCGCTTCGTCATACCAGGCTTGGTATTCCGTTGAATACATGTAATCAAAACGCGTGAACTTCAGCGTAGAAGAAGGCTCATATGACCAAAGGAAATGCGGAGAGGTCCCCAGCTCAACCGAGCTCAGCATCTGTCTGCGTACTTCCTGTTGATCCCCGAGATTCAGCGCCTCACCGGCATAATCAATAAACCCGTGAACGACCATTTGATAAAAAGGAATTTCCTCATCGCTCAAGCTGAACCGGCTGCTCGAAGCCGGAACGTCAATGACATGCTTGGCATAAGGCCAGCTGTAGGCGCTCGCGTCTGCGACCATCAGATCCGGAAAAGAGTCGCTTAGCTTCCGAAGCTGGTCGCTTACGATCGACTTGGCATCTTCACGAAATACGACCCGCTGCACCCGATAATCCGAACTGAGAACAGCGCCGAGATCCCGAAGCGACAACGCCCCGATCCCGTATTTATCGTAACTTTTCGCAAACTCGTCGACATAGAACGGAAGCTTCGCCGGCGACAGGAGGTTGTAGGTCCCGTAATACGGATCCATCCGGTTCATATTCCGGTCATACGGATACAGCTCCGCCACTTCCCGGGTTACGAAACGGGCCGCATCCGACGAAGGATTGAAATTCCCGTCATCTCGGTACACTCTTTGAAAAGCAACATCCGGATAAAGTCCGCCTCCCTGCTCCTTAAGCCGGGCTGACAGCTCCTTCAGATCAGTCACGCTTCCTAACACCCGGTCCGCCTTCGCCTTAACCGGCGGCTTGTGATGGACGCCTTTGCCGAACCAGCCCAGATAACGCATCCGTACATTGGCGATACCGTCACCCTCCAGCTGCTGCGCCATTTCCCCAGCTTCCTCAAAGCTGGTCATCGATATCACGGCATCATAAGGCACGCCGAGAGCAGATTTCTGCTTGTCGATACTTCCGAGCACATCCAAGTAGAAGGGAAGGTTAGTTCCTTCCTCCAGCGGGTTCAGCTTGTTCTGCGCGACCAGTGATTCCCTGTAAACTTGCGCCATGCCGGAATAACTTGCGTCCTCTCCAGTCAGAAACCGGTAACGAACCGCCAAATCTCCTGAATAGATCTTGTCGCTTAGCAGTTGAATTTCCTGAATCTGGTCTCCGGTGTATAGCTCCAGCTCATCTTCACCGCGCACGGCAAAGCTGCTGAACACATAGTTGTACGAGTTTTGCTTGCCGCTGATATCCGCCGCGATGCTCGCAATCGCATCGCCTTCTTCGATTACCGCGAACCATGCAGTATCGCCGGCCTTCATGCCGTATACCGGCATGGTGGCCTTCCGGGCGACTTGCCCCCGGCTCCAGCTGTTGTCGTTCGGGTCATCCCCGTACACCCGCTGCACGTACTGCTCTTCCTTGACCTTGCCGTTATTGAGCCGAATCAGGGCGCCGCTGCCGTCAGGCACCAGCATGTACCCCGCTTCCTTCGTTCCCGCCGCCCCGAAGAAACGGAGCAGATCGATACTGCGGATCCGGTGCTTCGCGCTTTCCGTAACCTGACCGACCGGTACCGACACGACCAGAGAGTCCCCGTCCAGCCGGTACTCCAACGGCACCGTGAAATTCGGCTTCTCAGCACCGCCGCCGGCCCCGTACCCGTTCGCCTCGTTATCCGCGGCCAGGTCTTCTTCCGTGTACCCGGCTTCTTGGAAGGCGGCCAGCATTTTTTTCAGAACGAGCGGTTTCTTCACTTGGTCGTCGAGCCGTTCCAGCAGCTCCGGATTGTCTTTCACCGGATAGTAACGGGTCTCCACGTACCTGGCGAGCGATTCCTCCAGCTTGCTCAGCACCTTTTCCTGAAGCCTTGTCTTGGTAATATATTTAGGCATGGCGTCAATCCCTAGTGAAACGTCGCCGAGCGTGTACGTCACCCGGATTCCGTTCCGTATTCCTGCCGCCGAGAAATTGTTGTTCGCCACACTCCACGGATTGCTCCAATAAGTTTCAAGCGTACCGATTTCATCGCGGAAGGAGACCGCAAACTGGGAGGCCATCACTTCCTTTTCAAAAGGGGAGGCGATGGCGTCTTCCTCACGGTCCGAAGGATTGCTATGCCAAATTTCGCCGCTTTCCCGTTCCATGACGGACACCTCGGCCGTTTGTTCGTTGTAATACAATGACAATGCCTCGTTCTGCGCGACCAAAATCATTCCCGGAACGCCTGCGGAGTCATCCTGCAGCTTGCTCAGCTCTTTCCCGGGCTCGGGCGCCTCCGCCTTCGGCCGGTACTCGGCAGGATTTACCGCCGGAGCGCCTTGGTTCCATAGCATAAATCCTCCGGCGACAGCGATAATGACGGCACAGGCGAATATTGTCAGGATCCCTTTTCGTTTGTTCATGTGCCCGCCTCCTATACCCGAAAAATAAGCTCTCTGTAAATATTGAGAAGAAAATCGTAAATTTGCTGTAGCATGCTGAAAATGAGCGTTCCCAGGAAGACGATGATGCCCATGACGATTACGGTTAATACACATGTCAGCACTGTCTTGGCGGGCGTAAATTGATGAACGGTCATGATGCCGACGAACAGGAGACCGAGAAACCAGAGGACGGCAACCGTATTCAGCAAGTAGTAAAAGGATGTTTCCTCCTGTACCATAAACCGGCTTACCAGCGTCATCGGCGGGTAAATCAGAACCATCGGAACAAGCGCGTAAGAGGTCGCCATCACGATGTCCTTGAATCTTCCCTCGCCACCCATTAGCGTCGTGACCGACCAGTTGGCGATGCTCCAGAGCAGGAACGGGAACAGGACAAAAACGAGCTCGCTTATGCTGTTCAGCCGCCGAGGATCGTTGAAGTTCACCAGAAACCCGGCAAACTGCTTCTGCAAAATCATGGCGACCACAAGCAGAAACAGGATGATCATCGCCACACGCAGCCTGCCCTTTTGTTCATATTTCATATCCCAAAACCCGTCGAACGGATGAACGATGACATGGAGAGGAAATTTAAAATCATCCCGCTTCATGGCCACTCTCCCTCCTTTGCTTCCAGTGTCTCGCTGCTTTATATACGACAAAGGCGGCTGCGGCTGCCAATAGCAGTGTCAGTACCGTGCCGAAATGCTCCTTCATCACTTCTCTGCGGTATCTTTTGTAGGCAACGGAGTAGTTTTTCCGGTCCATGCCAAGCTTGAAGTAGGCAAGGGCTTCCTTATTCTCCTTGCGCATCAGCTTGGCTTTGCCGATCCCGGTGTAAGCGATGTCATAATTCGAATTCAGTTCAAGAACCCGGTTCCAATAGTCTTCCGCTTCGGTATCCTCGCCCTGGTAATGGAGCCGGACCGCCCGGTTCACATTGGACCCGAATTCCGTCGGCACAAACACGACGATATTGCCTTTGCCCCGGTCAAGCACAAGCTGCCTTTCTCCAATATGCTCGACGGCAACCGGCGTTTTGAACATCCCGAGCTGATTGCCGAGCCCTCCGAAAATATATAGGAGATTTCCGGATTCGTCATAAGTGAACACCCGGCCTTGCGTGGAGTCGAGCGCGCTGTACATGCCTTCACCCAACACTTTGATGTCGACGAATTTGGAAGGCCCGGTCGTTCTCCGGTAATAAATATCGCCCGAAACATCGTAATAGCCATACCGCTTCAACACGTCCTCGCCGGACGGATTCAGCCGTTTGATCGGCTCCTTGGACCCAACATCGATATTGGTCGCGTATACGAAGCCTTTATGATCGATATCCTGGTTGGAGAATTCCGTCGGTACGAACAAAGCCATCTGCGCCCGCTGCGCTTTGGTGGAGACGAGCCGCCAAAAATAATCGACATAATTCCGCTTGACCTTGATCGTCCCCACGTAGCCGATGAACGTTCCTTTTTCGTCAAATTGCATGATGCCTTCATAGACACCGTTAGCTACGACAAACACCCGCTTCGCCTCGTCGACCGTCACCTTGAGCGGCTGAAACTGAAAGCCCGCCGGAAGAACATCCGACTGCGGATTTTGAATGATCCGAACAAGCTCTCCTCCCGGGCTTAAAATAACAATCCGCTTGTTGCCCGTATCCGCCACATAAATTTGTTCTTCGTGATCCGTAAAAATGCCGGAAGGATTAGAGAACCCATCCTCTGTACCTTCATTATTAAAAGAAGAAATGACCTTAACCTCCGTCCCGTCTTCACGGAACTGCACGATCCGCTGATTGCCGGTATCCAGCACATACACCGTGCCGGATTTAGAGATATGCATATCGGCCGGTTCCAGAAAATCGCCGACCCCGAGCTCCCTGCCTGTAATGTATCGTTCGGGCAGGTAGGCCGCAGGCATCGGTGTCGCTTCCTCCCAGAAGTTATAATTGTAGCTCTCGTAAGGAGCCTGGGCGGATGACCCGATGATCGGGACCGCCGGTGTACTGGCGGTTGCGGTGGACTCGGGTGCGGCAGAAGCCCGTGAAGAAGCACCCGGCATCACGGAAGTCAGTATCAGGGAGATCGCTGCGGCGCAAATAATCCATTTTTTTGCTGTCATGAACTCCCCTCCCTTAATCCTTCATGCCCGACGTAGCCATCGTTTCGATGATCCGGCTTTGCGCGAACACGAACAGGGTGATTGGAACGCTCATCAGGATGAGTGCCACCGCCGCACCCGCTCCGGCTCGGGCGATCCCGCCCAGAATAATCTGGTTGGCAGCGTAATGAAGCGATTTGAGCTGCTCGCTGTAAATGAATCCGTTTCCGTCGCTTCCCCACAGCATCTGGAACAACAGAATAATCAGGGTCAGCCACGCCGGTTTGACGTTTGGCATGACCACCGACCAAAATATGCGGTATTCGCTGGCACCGTCGATTTTGGCCGCCTCCAGCAGCGCATCCGGAATTTGCTCCATGAACTGCTTCATTAAATACAAGCCGAGTGAGAAGGCAAATGCCGGAACGATGACCGCCCAATACGTATCGATCATGCCGAGCCACGATAGGATCATGTAGTTTGGCGTCTGTGTTACGACCGGAGTAAACATAAGCGACAGCACTACGATCGTGAACAGAATCGATTTGCCGGGAAATTTATGCTTGGCCAGCGGATAGGCCGCAGCCGATGCAAGAATGACATGGCCGAGAATTCCGGCGCCGGTAATGAATACTGTATTGAAGATATAGCGGGAAAACGGGACCCAGGACTGACCCAGCAGGTTCATCAGGTCGAGAAAGTTGTTCCATGTCGGGTTGCGGACAAACAGCGTCGGAGGAAACAGAAAGATTTCATCGAGCGGCTTGAATGCGTTATTGATCGCATAAACGAGCGGGAGCGCCATGAATGCGCCGAACACCGAGAGCAGCAGGAACAGAAAGAAAGTTCCGGCAAATGAACGGTTGACCCGCTTCTTCCCCAGCCGCAATTTGAACTTGAGCGGAAACGGACGGCTCAGCGCTCTTGTGCCGGTCATTTTCGTTTCTACCTTCACGTTTACTCACCCACCTTTTGCAGAAGTTTTTGGACGATCAGGTTCGTTCCGACCATAATAATGAACAGCACGGTCGCGATCGCGGACGCAAAGCCCATTTCAAACCGGGTCGTCCCGTAGTCGATCAGGTGAGTAACAATCGTCTCGGCCGCGTAGTTGACGCTCGGGAAGCCGGCCAGCGCGATTGAAACATCGGCGACGGCAAACGAGGTCGTGAGCTGAATCACAGCGCCGAACATCAGCTGCGGCCGCATGGATGGGAGCGTAATATGCCACAGCTCCTGCCAGCGGTTGCGAATGCCGTCAACTGCGCCTGCCTCATACAGCGTTTTGTCTACCGTTTGCAGCCCGGCGATGAATGCGAGGAACCCGGTTCCCAAGCTGAGCCACAACTGGACGAGAATAATAATCGGCAAGATGTAGGCTTCCGTTTTGAGCCATTGAATCGGCTCCAGGATGAAGCCCAGCTTGATCAAAAGCCCGTTGGCGATCCCGTAACGGTCTCCCGAGAAGATCATCAGCCAAATAAAATAGACGTTGCCCGAAATGGACGGAGCGTAAAAAACCAGTGTCAGAAACGCCCTCAGCTTCGGACTAAGCTCGTTGATGATCCAGGCGAACACGAAACAGGCCAGGTAACTGACGGGCCCTGTGATCGCCGCGAACAGAAGCGTGTTTTTCATCGCGGTTAGGAAGATGTCGTCTTCCAGAAACAGACGGGTGTAATTTTGCCATCCTACAAAACGCGGAAATTCCAACATGTTGAAATAAGTAAAGCTCAGAATAATGGATATAAGAACCGGAAGCACCGTAAACAGCATGAACAAAATCATGTAAGGCGCCAGCAGAATGTAGGAATGCTTGCTGGCTTTGATCTCGTGCCACTTCATGGCCCACCAGGTATTGTGCATCTTGCTTCCCCCCTACTTCTGCGGCTGGCCGAATTCTTCTTGCTTGTTGCGGATTTCGTCGTGGATATACTGGACGGAATCCATAATCGCTTCCCGGGGCTCGACCCCGCTGATCACCGACCTGTAAAACGCGTTAAACAGATTTCTTCCCGTGGAGTACCCGCCGGGCACTTCCGGAATGCCTTCTACCCATTTGAACTGCTCTTCCAGGTTCTTGTAATCCTCCACGGGCCAAGGCAGTTGTTCGAGCGCTTTGATGTTGGCGGTCGGATAACGGGCGGCCGCTCCCATCAGCCCTTCCATCTCCCGGCCGAAGCTCGTTTGCGTCTCGTCACTCGTCCACCATTTCAGAAATTCCCAAGCGGCTTCTTTATCCTTGGCGTTCTCCAGCATTAACACCCCGCTACCTCCCGAAGGGACCGTGCGGTCCACGCTGCCGTCTTCTTGTGCCGTTCCCGGTACCGGAGCGAAGCCCCATAACCCGCGAATTTCCGGAGCGAAGACGGACAACTGGTTATAGGTGGTGTAGTCCGCGATTCCGATCGGCATCTGCCCGGTACGGAACCGATTCGGGAAATCGTATTCCCGCTCCAGCTTGTAATCGGTGTAATATTCAGTCCATTGCTTGAAAGCTTCTATCCCTGTTTTGGAATCGAGATCCGATTCCGTGTCGTTATTCCTATAGAACTGCCCGCCGTTTTGCATCAGCAAGGTGGCATACATCGAATTAGGCGGTAATGTCGTCCACTGGTTCGGCGCCTGAGCTACGACCGGCAGACCGAAGGCCATATGGTTTTTGTTCAACACGGCCAGCAGGTTCGCGACATCGTCCCAGGTTTCCGGTACTTCGAGTCCAAGCTCGGCCAGCACATCCTTGCGGTAAAACAACATGTTGAACGTCTGCGTTTCCGGCAGCGCATATACCCCGCCGCGATATTCATAAGGTACGATCGCGCTTTCCCGGAAGCGGGCGGCCACTTCGTCGTAACCGCTTAGCTGCGTCAGGTCGGCTGCCGCGTTCCGCATCGCGAAATTGACGGGCAGGTCATTGCCGATTTGCATCGCGACGTCAGGCCCTTGACCGGCCAGCGTCGCCGGCAGAATCGTTCCCATATTGACCAGCTTCAAATTGACATTAATCCCAGTCTCCGGCGTGAACGTTTCATCAATCATCGCTTTAATCGCATTCGCCTGGTCCCGGCCGCTGCCGATCCATACCGTTACCGACCTTTGATCTTTCTTGGCCGACACGTTGCCGATTTGGTTGTAATCAATGAAGAACGATGCGCCGAAGGTTGATAATTCATGGACGATTTTGTCCCCTGCGCTCATTCCGCCGCCCGGCAGTTTCTTTCCCGGCGACGCAATGTAAATCTCGTCGATTTCCAGCGGCTGTTCCCTTGCTTGCTGCAACCAGGTGCCTAAGCCCCCGGTATTTGTTTTGTAAGCCGCCAGTCTCCGCGGTATCGTATCCGGGTCCTTCACCATCTCATCCAATTGCACCGCCATCGTATTGAGCAAGGCTTCCTGATCGCTCGACTGTCCGGACAACTCCACCAGCCTGTCGGCAATCGCGCGCAGCCGTTCGCTTTCCGCCTGAAACAGCTCCAGCAGTTCGGGAATTCGCTGTTCTACGCGATAATCGCGGAATTCGTCCGGTTTGGTGCCGGTAATCATCAATATTTTGCGGTACATCGCATTCAGATTAAGCAAGCTGTCTTCGACCTGCTGGATCAAAGAAGCAAATTCTCCCAAGCTCACTTCCATACGCAGCACGTGCTTGCCCTCTTCCAGCTTGAACAAATACGGATCGTCCCCGCCCATGACATCGATACGGTAGCCGCTCTTATAACGAAACGGCGCCCGGTTCATCTCCTCGAACGGTACTTGTCCGTCTATGGTCAGCTTTCGTGTCGAGTAAATCCCTCGCACGAAATTTTGTTGGGTGCGGAATCCGATGTGGTACAGCCCCGTTTCAGGAACGTCGATCTCCCACTCGATCCATTGCCCGGGCAGCCGCCAGTTATAGCCGCCGATCGTATTAATCCGGACCTTGGAAGCATTGTAAGGGCTTACACTCGGACTTGAACGTTCGCTTAACGGATACAGGGTCGGAGAGGATTTCGCCGTCGCGGCTTCCCCTTGAACGATCACCAGCTGTCCTTCGGTTTCTTTTAATCCTTCTGCTTGGTACCGCTGCGACACCTGTTCATACGGGAGTGCCTCCGTATATCTGAACAGCTTTAAGCTGCGAATAACCATCGGCTCCCTGGATGCGGACAGCGTCAACGTATGCTCTCCCTTTTCTAAATAAAACTGCAGCGGCTCCGTAATAAAACCGTCGGAATCCTCCAGAAGAACTTCCCGCCAACCCGGCCGTTCGGCCTGTTTCGGTCTGAGATCGTTGCCCTGATTATCCTGTTCGATCTCCGCCTTCTCGTTGTCCCAGATCCGGTCAAATTGCAGGTAACCCGCTTCTTCAAACGGGATGCCGCCGTCGATTTTCAGCTGCCGTTCGATGGAGGAGCTTTTACCTTCGACCGGATAGTAAAGCAGGGACAAATTATAGAGGCCTCCCTCAGGGATGTTCACCTTCCATTCAAGTTCGCCCTGTTCCCCGGTATATACCGAAATCCCCTTGTTTCCTTCGTAGTCCTGGAGCTTCTTGACTTCCGCTCCATCCTCGCGGGAATAGTCCGCAGCTTCGATGACTATTTCATGATCGGGACGAGACTTACCTTCGAACCCGGCTAAATACTCACCATACGAAGGTTCAGCCGTACTCCCCTTCACCCCGGCGGCCAGCTTGACCACAGGGAGCTCTGATCCCATTTCACTGTTACCCTTTGAGGCGGACCCGCCGCCAAAACTGCCGGAGAACCATAAGATCAGCACCACGGCGGCAACAGCGATGAGCATCCAGCCCCATCTTGTTCTCCATTTCCGTATCCCAGTCAATGTCCATCCTCCTCGCACAACCCGTGTGAACAAGAAGGGGACGCGATTAATCATTACGTCCCCTTCTTGCCTGTCTATTCAGCTAGCCGACGCGAACCGTTTATTTACCGAGTTTATCGACGGATGCCTGCGCCTGCTGCTTGTATTTTTCGGCTGTAGCGGTGACGGATTGGTTGTTCACGATAATGTCTTCCACAAAAGTATTCGTTGGATAATCCGGATAGGCTTCGTCCAAGGTAATGACGCCTGTTCCCTTAATGTGCTGGAGAATCATATCGATGTCTTCCTGATTGCCGTACATGCTTTCCAGATAATCCTGCCCCGGATATTCCTCGGTCGGCGGGAAATCGAACGTTTCTTCATAAGCTTGGTATACGGCGGCCGCATCCTTCACGCCTTTAGGGATGAATTTGGCGGATGCTGATGTATTCGCATAGGTTTGTTCCGATGATCCTTGCGGCCCGTTCGGGAAAGGTACGATCCCGATGTCGAAGGTCAAGTCGCCGAGCATCCATTCCGCTGCAGGGAACATCGCCACATTGCCGTCTTTAAACGTGTTTGTTTCTTCCCAATTTGTTTTATTGCCTGTTTTAACCCGAACGACTTTGTCGACATTATATAAACGGTTCACGAATTCCGCAGCTTCAATGGTACGCGGATCGGAC
This sequence comes from Paenibacillus sp. FSL R5-0407, assembly GCF_038009185.1. Taxonomy (NCBI): domain Bacteria; kingdom Bacillati; phylum Bacillota; class Bacilli; order Caryophanales; family Paenibacillaceae; genus Paenibacillus; species Paenibacillus sp. FSL R5-0407. The sequence continues at coordinate 1,971,081 of NZ_JBBPAX010000001.1, forward strand.
AACATTTCTTTTGCGTTTTGGGAATCCACGGTCACTCCGCCGTTGGCCGCCGTAAAATGCTTCACAGCGTCAATGGCCCACCCGGAAAATCCCCAAACATCGGTTTTTCCGTCATTGTCCGTATCCTTGGTTGCCTGTTTGGCGATTTCCAAAAATTTATCCCAGTTCCATTCTCCTTTACTGTAGATCTCCTGAAGATCCGGAAGGCCCAGCTTTTTGAACAATTCCCGGTTATAGTGGATCCCAGGCCCAAGGGAGATCGGATTGTCGAAGGCATACTCCCCGCCTGCAATCGCAGGGTATTTGGTTTGCAGATTGCCCTCGTTGTTAATATTGTTTTTGTCTGTCGTAAACTCGCTGATCTGAAGGAGCTGCCCTTTCAAAATGGCAGGCAATGCCGATTTATATTCCATCTGCACGATATCGGCGAACGGCTCACCGGCCAGAACGCTCGTCGTAAATTTGTTCATGTATTCCTCAAACGGTATGTTCACGAATTCAAATTTGCAGTTATATTTTTTTTCGACCTCGGCAATCTTCTCAAGGCGCGCCTTGTCGCCAGCGGTTGCACCGGCCGGCTTTAAATCCCACCATGCCGCAACCTTAATGATTCGTCCGCCCAAATCGACCGGAGGCTCCTCCGACGGTTCAGGCTCGGCCGTATTCTGCGGAGTCGTGTTGGTTGATTCGGGAGACGGCGCCGGCTGACTCTGTGACGTATTATTGCCGCCGCCGCAAGCGGAAAGCAGAAAAACAAAGCAGAACAACAGCAAAGAAAGCCCTTTCAATTTCTTCATTGTGAAAACCTCCCATTTGTTCTATAGATTCTACCTTCATGAAACCCCTCTTACATTTCAAACCAAACGAATAACAAAAATAACATAATAAAAACAAGTTATTGATAATCACCTCATTTTGTTATTGCCGTTTGGAAAATAATATACAACCAACCAACTAATTCGTCAATAAATAATTATGATAACAGAAGTGATTTTATGCTAACATGTCCGTGAGAATAAAAAGAAAGCCCCAACGACAACATGTCGTTAGGGCTTTCTTCTATTTTAGTTTTGCTTATATTTCTTGATCTTTGTTAAATACGGAATTATCTTTTAAAATAACTTCTCCCTGGATGAGCAGCTTCTCGAAATTAGATTGAGGATTAGCCATACGCCATAAAAGCTTGTCTACTGCACGCATGCCGAGAAGCTCCTTGCTAACATCCACGGTAGCAAGTAACGGCAATGATTCGTCGGTGTTATCGAATCCGGTGATCTGAACATGGCCGGGAACATCGATCCCCAGCTTTTGCAATGCTTCCATAACAAATAGAGCTGTCGTGTCATTCGTGCAAACAAATACCTCGGGTAATTCGTAAGATGCCACGACCTTGGGAATCGCTTCGTGGATATGCGCGATTTCTGGACCAATCAGCTCGGCAATCTGTTCCTGTTTCAGGTTATGATCATCAAGCACCGACTTGAATCCGATCCAGCGTTCGTAGAAGCTTTGAGCATATCCGATAAGCCCGACAAACTGAAAGTTCTTATATCCTTTGCTGATCAGTTTGACCATCATTTCCCTCATACAGTGAAAATTATCGGCAAACACGGCATCCGCCTGAAAGGCCGGATCCTGATGATCCACCATAACTACGGGAATTTCCAGCTTTTTGATGTCTAGCAAAATCTGTGTCGATACGGCTCCGATCGTGACGATACCGCCGATAGCCTTCGGGTTGAGCAAGGAAAACATATGCTCGCCGGAAGGCTCCGTGAGCGTAAGAATATCCGCCCCTCTCTGATTCAGTCGCGCGGAGATTCCGTTAAAAACCGGTCCCCAATAAAGTGAATCCGCGTCCTGGTAGCGGACATTGGGAAACAGCACAAGAATAGCGCCGGAATGGGCTTCCCCTTCCGTGTAGGTCGGAGAGCTTTGGAGCATGACCGATTTGCCTGTATCCTTAAAGTATCCAAGCTGACCCGCGGCCTTCAAAATCATCTCTCTCGTCTGGGCACTGACTCCCGACTTCCCCGAGAGCGCGCGTGAAACGGCAAACTTGGAAACACCGGAAAAATCTGCGATTTCTTGTATAGTTACTTTTTTCATTATATCAACCTACTTGACGACATATTTATTCACCAACTGCAAGCCTGTTAGCTTTCGTTAGGTTGATTCCATAATAACATGGATGGAACATAAAGCAAAATACAGATTTCACAATGTTTCTATCAGTTTCCCGCACTCTCATACCGCCGCAGGCCGATTCGCAGAATCAGCAAGGCCAGACCGACGAAATAGGCCGCTACCAGCGGACTGAACCAGCCCCAATAGCTCCAAGGCTCCTTACCGAACATGGCGGCCGCCGGAAAGAAACTGACGAATGCAAACGGCACGATGATCGAAATAAAGAGCTGCAGGCCCAGCGAGAAAATCGTGATCGGATATTTGGCGAACTCGCCCAAATTATGGACCATGATCGGGAAGGCGTTCCCGCTGCTGCGGATCCAGAAGGCGGAGCAGTTCGCCGCCAGATTGATAGCCACCCGGATCGTCATCGCGGAAGCAAACAGCAAAACGGCCATAACGATGGTCTGAAGGTTCCAGGCGATGTCGATATGGGACAAAGAAATAGCGATAATGCTTCCGCCGATTAGAATATTTCCTAATCCGTTCATGCCGATCCCCGTACAAAAAATTTGCAGCACGATCGGAACCGGCCGCACCAGATAACGGTCCAGTTCGCCCATATTGACCAGCCGGAGCATCCGCCAAGTCCCTTCGAAGAACAGTGAGCCTACCCCCTCCGACACATAAATGGCGGCATACATAAAAGCAACCTCCCAAAGTCCCCAGCCTTGAATATCCGGAATTCGGGAGAATACGACCCACAGGAACAAAAACCCCGTAATCTGGGTCATCGCCGCGGCACCGATCATAATATAAAAATCCGCGGAGTATTCCATCATCGCTTTTAACTGCTGGCTGTACAAACGCCAGTATAAATACAAAATCCGCCGGGGCGAATTTTTCACACGTATATTACTCTCCATACCGTTACCCCCCATGAATCGTAATTTGTCGGACGGCCCGGGACCACATCCATTTGCCGAGCAGCCAGAGCAGAACGATCCATACCCATTGGATAGCGATCAGTTGAAGCGCATCGGTTCCCGCCGTCATGCCGAGGCCGATGGTGACTGGCGTATTGACGATACCTTGGAACGGCAGCACCATGGCGGTCGATTGCAGCCAACCCGGGAAAAACGCCAGCGGCACAAGCGCTCCCGACAGCAGGTTCGTAATGGATGTCCTAGCCCAGTATATGCCGAAGCTGCTCGTAGTCCAGAAGCAAAGCAGGGCCGACAAGTAAACGATGCTGAACTTTAACAGAATCGAGGACACGATGCTGAACGCGAACAACAGAAGGGTGCCTGCATCGTGCGGCAAGGAAATACCGAACGTGAAAATCGCCGCAAGCCCGATCAAAATGCAACTGAGCAATCCCTCCAGCACGCAGGAGCCGAGCGTCTCGGCCAGCCGGGCCTTCTGGAACTGGATCGGGCGCAGCAGGTCCATCATGACGCTGCCGTCGATGATTTTGCTCGTAATGCTGGACTCCGAATAATAGGAGAGCATGGAATTGACGAAAAAGGTCACCAGCAGGTAGGCCTGCATCTGACTCCAGGTGAAGCCCGAAAGCTGATCCTGGCCCGTGTATATGGCTTGCCAGAGACAATACATGGCGATCAGCCCGATAAAGCTAGCGAGGAAATTCAGTATAAATGAGAGCCGGTAAGCAAGCGTGTTCTGCATGGAGCAACGCGCCAAAGAAACATATTTTTTGAAGGCCGGTGCGATCAATCAGGCACTCCCCTTCCCCGCTGCGGACAGGGCGGCTGAATCCAGTTTGCCGTCGTAGACGCGGCGGATGATCTCTTCGATGCTTGGCTCGTCAATGCGGAAATCGACCACTTCTCCGCGGCTCATCACCCGCTTGACGATATCGCTGGCCGTGCAGCGGAAGCGGTCGAAACGGATGGATAAATCCGTATCCGAACTAGCTCCTAGCGAATTTCCGGTCCGTTTCACCTGGATTTCCGGCAACCCGCGGAACAACTCTTCCGCATCCGGGATCGGCGAACTTAATTGCATATGTATTGTCCGTTCTCTGGCAAACTCGTCCTTGACCTCCTGAAGCTTGCCGTCATAAATGATCCGGCCCTGATCGATAATGACCAGCCGCTCGCACAGATCCTCGATATCCCCGAGATCATGCGTGGTCAGCAGCATCGTCGTCCCCTTGCTCCGGTTCATTTCCTTGATAAAATCGCGGATCCGGTGCTTTACCGCAACGTCCAGCCCGATCGTAGGCTCGTCAAGGTAGACGATCTTCGGATCGTGCAGCAGCGCTGCGGCCAGGTCGGCCCGCATGCGTTGCCCGAGCGAGAGTTTCCGGGCCGATAAATGCAGGAACGAATCCATGCCTAGCAGTTCCGTGAAGACATCCAAGTTTTTCTTGAACCGGTCCGTCGGCACCTGATAAATATCTCTTAGCAAGCTGAGCGATTCCCGGACCGGGATATCCCACCATAACTGCGTCCGCTGGCCAAATACTGCACCGATCCGCTGGGCGTTCTCCATCCTCTGCTTGTAAGGAACCCGTCCGTCAACGATGATCTCTCCGCCGGAAGGTACCAATACCCCGCTCAGCATTTTAATCGTTGTCGATTTTCCCGCTCCGTTCGGGCCGACGTACGCTACCGTCTCCCCTTCCTCGATCTTCAGGTCAATCCCTTCCACTGCATACTTGTCTCTATAACGTTGGGTAAATAAATGTTTTACCGCGCCGGCCAATCCGGGATCTTTTACCGCCTGGCGAAACACTTTTTGCAGTCCCTTTGTCTCGATTAAGCTCAAGGCTGTCCACTTCCTCCCCGTATGAATTTTCTTAATCTAAATAACTATATAGCAAAATATTCCTGCTTCCTACCCCATTAATTAGGAAATCTATCACTAGATTTCTTAGAATATTAAATCGGCATGAATTAGACAAAAATTGCACTTCCCGCTATGATGTGGGGAAAACCCGCAGTAAGGGAGCCGCCTTATGAAATCTTTTTATCAGAACTGGAAACTCGATCAGGAGCTGCCTATGGTGATCCACCAAAGCACCGATCTCTCCTTTTATCCCCATTTTCATGCCGAGGTCGAATTCGTCTACGTGGAGTCGGGCAGCATTCTGGTTGGAGCAAATGAGGATAAGCGCCTGCTGAAGCAGGGCGATATGGCTATTTTCGGCAGCAACGACATTCATTACTTTGATAGCAAGGATCTTTCCTCCAACATGATCGTTGTCATTTTTCACCCGGAGTTGGTCGGAAAATCCGTGAGTTGGCCCGGCGATTTTCGTTTTGAATCTCCCTTTATTCCCGCCGATCAGCCCGGACTGCACACGGTGAAGGCGATACTGAATCGTATTCTGCGAGAGAAAAAGGAAGGCAAGCCCGGGCACCGGCTGCTCATTCAAGCGAGCTTGTTGGAACTGTGCGCCATACTGCAAAGACACCTCCCTGTTCATGCCCTGGAGCGGGAATCGCAAGAACGAATCGCCACCAGGAAAATAAGAATCCAGCGGATATTGTCGTTCATTGAAGAGCATTATCAAGAGGATCTTTCTGTCGAAGCGATGTGCGTCCAGTTCGGAATGGAGCCGTCCTATTTTTGTCGCATGTTTAAAAAATCGATCGGTATGAACTTCAGAACCTACCTCAATACCATTAGAGTACTGAACGCTACGAGACGGCTGGAAATCAGTGATGCCAGCATTACGGATATCGCATTGGACTGCGGTTTTGGCAGTGTCCGCACCTTTAACCGGGTATATCGGGAGCTTCAGGGCTGCCCGCCTTCCGAGGTTCGCAGAGGGAAGAAATAAATGATCTCCGAGACAAAAAGTGCATTTTTTGACTATATAACGGCATAAACTGGCGAGAGATTTCGCTGGCTTCTTTCTATAATGGACTTACATTCATCATTTCAAATTTGAAATCTTTGATGGAGGGATTCTATTCTATGAAGCAACTACGCGTCGGAATGGTCGGTTATAAGTTTATGGGAAAAGCCCACAGCAATGCCTATCGCACGCTGCCCATGTTTTTTCCTGAAGCCCTGAAGCCCGAAATGTCGGTGCTGTGCGGCAGAGACGAGAAAGCCGTCAGTCTTGCGGCCGAGCAATTGGGCTGGAGAGAATACGTCACGGACTGGAAGGAGCTTGTTGCCCGGGACGACATCGACCTGATCGACATCAATGCGCCCAGCGACGTCCACAAAGAGATCGCACTGGCTGCGGCCAAGGCGGGGAAGCACATTTTTTGCGAAAAACCGTTAGCGCTTACATTGAATGATTCCCGTGAAATGCTGCAAGCGGCTGAGGAAGCTGGCGTACGTCATATGGTTGGGTTTAACTACCGGTTTTCGCCGGCGGTCCAGTTGGTCAAAAAGCTGGTCGAAAGCGGCCGCTTGGGGCAAATCTATCATTTCAGAGCCTGGTTCCTCCAGGACTGGATTCTTGACCCGGAATTCCCGCTGGTATGGCGGCTGCAAAAAGAGATCGCAGGTTCCGGTTCACACGGCGACCTTGGAGCGCATCTTATCGATCTTGCCCACTATCTCGTCGGCGACATTCGCGAGGTGATCGGCATGAGCGAGACCTTTATCAAGGAACGGCCGCTTGCCGACGAGATGACCGGACTCAGCGCCAAGGGCGGCAAGGGTAACGACGCCCCCAAAGGACCGGTAACGGTAGACGATGCCACCCTGTTCCTGGCCCGGTTCGAGAACGGGGCGCTCGGCAGCTTCGAAGCGACGAGGTTTGCCGCCGGACATCGCTCAACCAATTCGTTCGAGATCAACGGAAGCCTCGGCAGCGTCAAGTTCGATTTCGAACGGATGAATGAGCTCGAAGTCTATTTCACCTCGGACGACGAAGACGTGCAGGGATTCCGGCGCGTTCTGGCGACGGACCCCGCTCACGCCTACGCGGAAGCCTGGTGGCCGCCAGGACATACGATCGGTTTTGAGCACACCTTTATCCACGAGGTGCTGGAACTCGGAGCAGCGATATCGGAAGGCCGCCAGCCTGAACCGAATTTCCGCGATGGCGTGAAATGTCAGGCCGTGCTGGAGGCGGTGGAACGCTCGGTGAGCGAACGCCGTTGGGTGGACTTATCAGAGATGGAATAAGAATGAAATCCGATATATGAAGGAGACCCGATCATCATGAAAAAAGCGTTAATCGTCTGGGGAGGCTGGGACGGCCACGAACCGGAGCAGGTGGCGGATATTTTCGCCGGGGTTCTGCGGGAGCACCGCTTTGACGTTGAAGTCTCGGACACGCTGGAAGCTTATGCGGATGCCGAAAAATTGCTAGGCCTGGATTTGATCGTTCCGGTCTGGACGATGGGTGAAATTTCGCAGGAGCTTGTCAATAATGTGTCGGCAGCCGTACAGGCTGGGACCGGTCTCGCCGGTTGTCATGGAGGCATGTGCGATTCGTTCCGTAACAATGTGGACTGGCAGTTCATGACAGGCGGACAATGGGTAGCTCATCCTGGAAACGACGGAGTGGATTACCAGGTGGAAATCAAACAAAGCTCCAGCCCGCTGGTCGACGGCATCGAAGATTTTGCCGTGAAGACCGAGCAGTATTATCTGCATGTCGACCCCGCAGTCGAAGTACTTGCCACGACCCGCTTTCCGGTCGTCGACGGCCCTCACCGGTTCAACAAAGCGGTCGATATGCCGGTCGTGTGGACGAAACGCTGGGGCCACGGACGCGTGTACTACAACTCGCTCGGCCATCACGCAGATATCGTTGCTCTGCCGACGGTCAAGGAGCTCATGACACGAGGCATGTTATGGGCTGCAGATGGCAAACAACGCGCTATGTCACAGCAAGGGAAAGACTCATCCGTCGGCGGGTTCAGCTACAGCGGGATGGGCGACAGCCAATATGACGCATAAAGGGATGGAACCGGTTATGGAGAAAATCAAAGTTGGTATTATCGGCTGCGGAAAAATCAGCGGCATCTATATGGAAAATTGTCCTAAATTCGAGGTGCTGGATCTCGTGGCCTGCGCGGACCTGGATTTGAACCGGGCCCGGGAGCAAGCGGCACTGTACGGCATCCCCCGCGCTTGTACCACCGAGGAACTGTTAGCCGATCCGGAGATCGGCATCGTCATCAACCTGACGATCCCTGCCGTGCACGCCGAAGTCAGCTTGCAGGCGCTGCGGGCCGGTAAGCATGTGTATGTGGAAAAGCCGCTAACTGTCTCCCTCGAGGAAGGACGGCAGGTATTGGAGGAAGCTCAGGCCAGAGGCCTGTTGGTAGGGAGCGCGCCCGAAACATTCTTCGGAGCCGGCATTCAGACCGCGCTCGGGCTGATCGAAGACGGCGTAATCGGGCGTCCGGTCTCGGCCACGGCGTTTATGATGAGCCGGGGCCACGAGCATTGGCACCCCGATCCCGAGTTCTACTACGCGCCGGGCGGCGGCCCCATGTTTGATATGGGCCCCTACTATTTGACCGCACTCGTGCAATTGCTCGGGCCTATCGCCCGAATTGCCGGCATCACCGGCAAGGCTTTGCCGGAGCGGACCATCACCAGCGAGAAAAAGTACGGCTCGCGGGTTCCCGTTGAAGTTCCGACGCATGTCGCCGGAACGCTGGAGTTCGAAAGCGGGGCGATCGCCAGCCTGATCACCAGCTTCGACATTTTCGGCGGCAGCAGCCTGCCGCCGATCGAGATCCACGGCACCGAAGGTTCGCTGCTGGTGCCGGATCCGAACACGTTCGGCGGGCCGGTCAAATATCGCCGGACCGGCGAAGCGGACTGGACCGAGCAGCCGCTGCTGCCGGGCTACGAGGACAACAGCCGCGGCATCGGCCCCGCCGATATGGCGTACGCGCTGCTGCACGGCCGCAAGCACCGGGCAAATGGCGAGCTCGCTTACCATGTGCTTGAAGCCATGTGGGCGTTTCATCATTCTTCCGATTCCGGTCACTATCATGAAATGAAGAGCCGATGTACGCGCCCTGCTGCGCTTCCGGCAGGCCTTAAGCCGTACACGCTGGATTAATAAAGGGGATCGGTGCGAATACAATAAAAAGACGGTGAAGCCGATGGCTTCAACCGTCTTTTTTGAATTTGCGCTGACATTAGCGGGCTTTGGCCTGCAAATACGCCTCTTTATAAGCAGCCGCCTTTTGAGCGATGATGGAGAAATCCTTTTGCTTCAATGCCTCATTCGTCAGGTCCGAGCCGATGCCTACGGCAACCGCGCCGGCCTTGATCCAATCGCCGAGATTGTCCAGCGACACGCCGCCGGTCGGCATAATGTTGGCCTGCGGCAACGGCCCCTTGATCGCTTTGATCATGGACGGATCGTAGAGGTTGCCCGGGAACAGCTTGACGATATCCGCTCCGAGCTCCAGCGCTTCCTGAATTTCCTTGATGGTCATAACTCCCGGCATGACCGGGATCCGGTAACGGTTGCAGAGCATGACGGTATCCCGGTTGAGACAAGGACCTACGACGAATTGCGCACCGCTTAGAATCGCCGCCCGAGCGGTCTCGGGATCAAGCACCGTTCCTACGCCGATGATGGCGTAGCTGGCGGGATCTTTCGAATCCCACGAATATTTGGCGGATAGCATCTCAATGGCCCGCAGCGCGAAAGGCACGGTCATCGTCACTTCGATCACTTTAATGCCGCCGGCAATCGCCTGTTCAGCCATCTCTACCACTTGCTCGGGCGTTTCGCCGCGCAGCACGGCAACGACACCTTCCTCGGCGATTTTCTGCACCAACTGTAATTTTTTCATATGGACTCCTCTTTCCTCATAGGATGGTTGGATGATTGAAATGATTCACACGGTATATTGCTGAAATGTAATTTCGGTTCCGTTGACGCTGGACTCCGCCTTTCCTTCCGCCAACTTCGCTAAGCGAAGGTTCTCTTCATGAAGGAGTCCCGTATATTCAACGGTTAGTCCCCCTTCATCGGCAAAAACGGGAGTTCGTCCCGCCATCAACGCCGCAAAATCCGTCAAGCTGTTGATTCCTTTAGTCTTGACGTCCTCTAGGGAGACGGCCTCGACGACAACGCCGATCCGGGAACCGCGGCAAACAGCAAGGTTGTACCCGGACATCGGACGGATTTCGTAGCTTCCGTTCAAATAAACGGCAAACAGCACCTCGTCCACTTTTCCGAATAACGCTTCCGCTTCGTAAATCCATTCGCCTTCAGGCAAGACACCGACAACTTCATTACCTTCCGGAGCATCCTGTTCAATGGCTTCGGCTGGAAGCGGATACAATGATATTACCACATTTTTACGGTAGAGGACTTCCATCCACGGACTTTGATGGCGCGGATTCCGCCCGGAAGGATCATACCCTTCGCCCGGATGGAAAAAATAGAGCTGATTTCCCTGACCGTCCCGGCGGACCGGAAGACTGAACATCCAGCGCACCTGCTCGTTGTCGAATTCCCGGACACGCTCCCATAGGCCGCCGGCGGCATAATGCTTCGTCACGTAAGCATAGGAGTGAAGCTGCCGAAATCCTTCGTCCGTGACTTTCCAAAGTGCCCGGCTCACCTCCGCCGGCTCCGTCCGGTTTAATGCCAGACTTCTTGCTCTTTCCGGCGCTTCCCGGAACAGAAAACCGGCATATTCCGTCCGGGGCATGTCTGCCGGAAGCTCAAAATCGCCAAACTGGACATAATCATGGAGGACATTGGCATCGCTTGGAGCATCATGCGGCCATCCTCTCGAATGGGCTCCCACCCAAGCTCCCTTCAAATAATAGGAGGCTCGCAGCGTCCACAATTCGTCCAGCAGTTCCCCAAGGTCGCGCTTTACCTGCGGATCGGTAGCAAATTCCAAAGCGCAGGTGAAAGCCTGAATCCAGTGCCAGAACCAAGGCAGGCATCCATACTCGGCCATACCTTCCTTGCGAAGGCGCTCCAAGGTCGAGGCCAAACAGTTTTTACCGTCCTCCAGAAGCTCCTCGTCGCCATAAAGCTGTCCGAAAATCAGCTTCGCCGCTGTGTATTTGGCCTCATGATGATTGCAGACGGTAAGTGGCCGGCGATAAAATCCTCCGCGATAAACATGACCCAGCGCAGTCTCAAACTCCCCCGCAAGATGTCCGCTCATCTGCCGTTCGTACTTGCGGTGGAAATAAGCCATCAGGCTGCCCATCAATTCCACCGGCAGCTCATGCGGGGCCGCCTTTTCCGGTACCGGGTCCAAATTCAGCGGCCAATGGCCGTACATCGGACGGTCCGGATCCCTCTGTTGAAGCCGGAGCACCCGGACCAGGACATGCTCCGCCAACCGCTTGGCTTCCTGCCGGTCAAATGGCAGTTCTTCTTCATATAGCGGATCTGTCGAAGCGGCGAACAGGTAGGAAGCATAGTAAAAGTTATTGCGCACGTCCCCATGAAACCATAACCCGCTGGTAAGCAAGGGCTCTCTCCATGCTTGTTCCGCTACAGACCGAACGATCTCATTCATTCTTGTGGTGTAACCGTTCATTTTCTCCCCTTTCCTTTTCTTCATTTCATCCCTATCCCCTCGTTGATTAATATCCTAACATGTTTGTCCGGGACTCGTAATTCGGCAATTTAAAGGCAAAACCGCATTTATTACAACATTTTTCGATCCCATACTGAGTGCAGAAGAGGATAGCTTGCAAAATGAACAAAAAAGGATTAATGTAAACCTATATAAACATTATAAACCTAAATAAACGAAAAGAGGAGATTTATTTATGGAAAGACGTTACGCCTCTCATCCCAACGAAGTTAAGCGGTTCGACACAGAACGGCTTCGTCAGGAATTTCATATTCCCAAACTGTTCACCCCAGACCAGCTTGAGCTGGTGCTTACCCATGAGGACCGCATGATTGTCGGCGGAGCGGCGCCGGTAAACGAAACTGTGAAGCTGGAAGTCGATTTGAAAGAACTGGGTGTGTCCTACTTCCTGGAGCGGCGCGAACTCGGAGCGATCAATGTCGGCGGCCCCGGCATCATCTCCGTAGACGGTACGGACTATGAATTGAACACAAAGGATTGCCTGTATGTAGGAATGGGCTCGAAAGAGGTTCTGTTCAAAAGCAAGGACGCTGCGAATCCGGCCAAATTCTATCTGAATTCAGCGCCTGCCCATAAAGAATTCCCAACCGCAAAAACAACGCTCGCCGAAGCGGAATCCGGTGCACTGGGCTCTATCGAAAATTCCAACGACCGGACGATCCATCGCTTCATTCACGAGAACGGGCTTCAAAGCTCGCAGCTGGTGATGGGAATGACGCAGCTCAAAACCGGCAACATGTGGAATACGATGCCTGCCCACGTTCATCCGCGCCGGATGGAAGCTTACATGTATTTCGACTTGCCGGAGGAAGCTGTTGTTTTCCACCTGATGGGCGAGCCGGACGAAACGCGTCACATCGTAATGAGAAACGAACAAGCCGTCATTTCGCCGAGCTGGTCGATTCACAGCGGAGTGGGCACCAGCAATTATACGTTTATTTGGGGCATGGCCGGAGATAACAAAGCTTATGCCGATATGGACGCCGTCCCTATGAAACATTTAAAATAAGAGGTAAAACTAAACGGAAGCGTGGACATGATATGAGCTCGATACGACGTTACGAAAAAATTATGGAGGTTCTGCTGACGAACAAAGAGGTAACGGTAGCGGAACTAAGCGACAGGCTCGGGGTTACGGGCAAAACGATCCGTGAGGATCTTACCCGGCTTGAGGAGCAAGGATTGATTATCCGCGTGCATGGCGGAGCGGTTCTTGCCCAAGGGGACCAGTTCGGTATTCTTCCCGCCAAGGAACCCCTGATCAAGCATGCGGAGGAAAAAGCCGATATCGCCCGCAAAGCGCTGGCCCATATCCAGGAAGGCGACATCATTGCGCTCGACGGCGGCAGCACCACGCTGGAGATTGCGCGCCGCCTCGATAACCGGTCTATGACCGTCATTACGAACGACGTCTATATTATCAGCGAACTTGCCGCCAAAGACCATATCCGTCTCGTCGTTCCGGGCGGGTATCGCGTCCGTAATATGCTGGCCGGTCCGGAGGCAACGGATTACGTAAAACAATTGAACATTCAAAAAGCGTTTATTTCGGCGACCGGAATCCATCCGGAACACGGACTATCCATCTACACCGGCGATCTGATTGAATTCAAGCGGGCCTTGATCGATACGGCCCGTGAAGTGATCGCCGTGATCAATCATCATAAATTCGGACAAACCGCGCTTCGTACCTTTGCATCCCTGAACGAAATCACGCGGATCATAACGGACGGCGCACTTCCCGCCGAGATAGGCCGTACCTATTCGGATGCGGGCATTATTGTGGAATAACTACGATTCTCCACTTATTCTAAGGAGTGTTCTTACTATGAAATTTTTCGATCTTTCGGGAAAAACAGCCCTTGTTACCGGCTCGTCCGGCGGACTCGGCCAAGGCATCGCGATCGGCCTGGCAGAAGCGGGCGCCGATGTCGTGTGCGCTTCTTATAGTTCAAGCCAGGAAACCGCGGACCGGATTACGGCACTGGGCAGAAAAGCATCCGTCATCGAGGTCGATCTCAGCAATCACGATAAGCTGCAGGCAACCTTTGACGAAGCCCTCAAGTTGACCGGGCATATCGATATTCTCGTCAACAATGCCGGTATCATCCGCCGTACGCCGGCCAAGGACCATAGCGAGAAAGACTGGTTCGATGTCATCGACATTAACTTGAACACCGTATTCCTGCTCTCGCAGATCGCCGGCAGACATATGATCGAGCGGGGAAGCGGTAAAATCATCAACATCTGTTCGATGCTCTCCTACCAGGGCGGTATCAATGTTCCGGGTTACACGGCCTCGAAGCATGGAGTCGCCGGGCTGACCAAAGCCTTCGCCAATGAGTGGGCAGCAAGCGGCATCCAGGTCAACGGGATCGCCCCGGGATATATGTCAACGGACAATACGGCTCCGATCCGTGCCGATGAGAACAGAACCGCCTCGATCACCGATCGGATTCCTGCCGCACGTTGGGGAACGCAGGAGGATGTTAAAGGACCCGCCGTCTTCCTGGCATCCACTGCAGCCGATTATGTGAACGGTCACATCCTCTGCGTCGACGGCGGCTGGATGGCGAGATAACTGAGTACAGCTGAGTACAAATAAGCATAACTAAGCACACAAATAAGCCCGTTCGGAGGTTGATCCCCCGAACGGGCTTTTCTTTATTTCTATTACTGAAGCAGGCAGGAGAAGTTATAGAGGTTATCTACCGCTCCACATGGCCTTTCCCGGCCAGCAGCCTTTCGATCTCCGCTGCGCTCGGCAAGCCTTCCCAATCCCCGACGGCCTGAATGACCTGAGATCCGATCAGGTTGCCCAAGCGGACCGATTCCTCAAGGCTATACTCCCGGAGCAGACCCGCCAGGAAGCCGGCGCAAAATCCGTCGCCCGCGCCAACCGTATCAACGACGTGCTCCGCTTTGAAGTAAGGGACCGCCGTCAGTTTTCCTTTTTCGTACAAGTAAGTCTCGTTCTCTCCGCCCTTAATGACGCTTGCTCCCGGCAGCTCATCGAGCTTCGCAAGAATCGCGTCCATCGAATCGGTCTCGTACAGCAGCTTTAGTTCATCCAGGCCCGGCAAGAAATAATCCGCTTTCATAGCGAGCGGCAAAAGCACCTTCCTTGCTTCATCTACTCCCCACAGCTTCAACCGCAAGTTCGGATCAAAGCTGACTTTGACGCCATGACGCTTGGCCATGTCCATTGCGGCCGCTACCGTGTCTGCGCAGGATGCGCCCAGCGCCGGCGTGATGCCGGTAACATGCAGGATTTTGGCGGATGCTATGTATTCCTCGTCCAGATGCTCCGGGGCCATACGGCTCGCGGCCGATTGCTTGCGGTAATAGTAAACCGAGCTCTTGCCTGCGACATTCTCACGAATCATCAGCCCTGTAGGGGCTTCTTCCGTCAGCTCCGCACGGGAAACGTCAACGCCTTCGCCGCGGATGGATTTCATGATCCGTTGTCCGAACGGATCATTTCCCAGACGTCCGCACCAACCCGAGGCATGCCCCAGCCGGGCCAGCCCGATCGCCACATTGCTCTCCGCCCCGCCGAACGAAGGCTCCAGCGATCTGGCGTATTCCAGCCCTTTGCCACCCTCGGCGATCAGTAAAGCCATACTTTCCCCGAAAGTAATGACCTCGGGGGTACCAATCTTTGTCACTAGTTCATTCATTCCTGTTCTCTCCTAATTCCTTAAGGGCTTTAGTGAATAACTCCAAGAATTGTTCCTCTTCATACTCGTTTGTTATCGACCTCGACGAAGCCAAGTAAGACAGGCCGTTAAATTTCGTAGAAATCAAGATGGCGTTTAATGGCACTGAACGATTGTATTGAATTGTCAGGCCGTTCACGGTCCGAGTGTTCTCATATTCCGTTGTTGATTTTCCGGCTACGGGCTCACTAATTCCAATCTCCAGCAGTCCATCCCCTTCATAGGGCCCATAAAGAGCCTGAATGCTATCTTCGGGACCAAACTCGGATTTCAACTTCTTTCCTTTGCGCTCTGTGTAATTAATAATAAAGGCCGAAGTATCAGATTGAGGCAGAGATATATCAAAAACAGAGTTCACCTCATAACCATCCAAGACTGGAATGGTGAAATTAGGAATAGTCTCCCGAATATCCCTAACAACTTCGGCGAGGCTTCTATCGCTGGGATTACACGCTGAAAGAAATACAGTGAATAAAGTAAAGAAAATGAATAACGATTTTCTCATTCCTGACCTCCCCCCATAGAAAAAATACATCTGGATACTTAATAATATTCTCCATATTTTCATGAAAACCTTTTAAAAAAGGGAAAAGTTCGAGGCGTTATTCCTCTCAGATTATATTAAAAAGGGCGGCCCCTAAGGCCGCCTTCCAAACTACTTGTTTCTTATTATACCTCCAAAATCGAAGGCATAATATGTGGTGCTCTTCCGACTTCTTTCATGAAGTACTTCCGCATCATCCGATGAATGCTTCTGATCCAGACCGCCCGGTCATAGGCCTCTCGTTCAGCCTGTTTAGTAAGGCCTCGCTTGAGCACCGCTTCCGCCCGTCTCAGCAGCGGTCTTGCATCCTGCATGTACACGAAGCCGCGGGTCACGATATCCGGTCCGGCCAAGATTTGCCCGGTCTTCTTATCCAAGGTCATCACGACGATGACAATGCCTTCCTGCGCAAGCTCCAGCCGTTCTTCCATCAATTCATCCTCGCGGGCCCGCATTTCGCCGTTGCTGATAAATACTTCACCCGATGGAATTGTTCTGCCGCGCTTGGCCCGGTTGCGATAGATAGAGAGCGTATCGCCGATATTAAGCACAAAGGTCCGGTCTTCCGTCAGGCCGGTTTGCAGCGCCAATTTCTTGTGGCTGAGCAGCATCCGATACTCTCCGTGAATCGGAATAAAGAACTTGGGACGAATAAAGCTGAGCATCAGCTTCAAATCCTCACGATTTCCGTGTCCCGAGGTGTGGATGTCAAAAATTGAACCGTAAATCACATGCGCCCCGGCCCGCATCAGCATATCGATGCTCCGGTTGACGTTTTGCGTATTTCCCGGAATCGGAGACGAAGAGAAGATCACCGTATCGCCTGGATAAATCTGAACCGAACGGTGGGCGCCTGAAGCGATCCGGCTGAGGGCCGCGTTAGGCTCGCCCTGGCTTCCGGTACATACGATCAGGATTTGGCTGTCTTCATACCGGTCGATATGCTTAACATCGATCAGCATGCCTTCCGGAATACGGATATAGCCCAAATCTTGTCCAATCGAAAATACTTTTTCCATACTGCGGCCGATAACCGCGATTTTCCGGTTGCACTGCATGGCTGCTTCGACAACCTGCTGCAGCCGGTGGACGTTCGACGCGAACGTTGCGAACAGGATTCTTCCGTCGCATTGCCGGAAAGTATCCAGAATAGCGCCGCCTACCCGGCGTTCGGAAGGGGTGAAGCCTTCCTTCTCGCTATTGGTGCTGTCCGCGAGCAAGGCAAGTACGCCTTCGCCCCCAATGCTGGCCATCTTGAACAGATCGGCCGGCTTGTCCTCCGGAGTAAAATCGAATTTAAAATCGCCCGTATGAACGACGGCTCCGTAGGGCGTGTCCACTACGATGCCGAACGCGTCGGGAATGCTGTGGGTCGTCCGGAAAAAATGCACCGAAAGCTGTTGAAAATCGTACCGATCATTTTCCTCGAACACATGCAACTTGACTTCCCCAAGCATCCGGTATTCCTCCAGCTTGGCACGGACCAGGCCGATCGTCAGCGGACCGCCGTAAACCGGAACGGACAACTGGCGGAGCACAAAAGGAAGCGCACCGATGTGGTCCTCATGCCCGTGAGTCAGAAACAAACCCTTGATTTTGTGTTGGTTCTCGATCAAGTAGGTAATGTCCGGGATAATATAATCGATACCGGACAATTTGGAGTCCGGGAATTTCAATCCTGCGTCAATAATTACAATCTCGTTCTTGTATTCGATGCCGTACATGTTCTTGCCGATTTCGCCGATTCCGCCGAGGGAATAGATCCGTACCGGGGGCGGCGAAGGCTTAGGGCGCCGGTTAGGCTTTGCCGTAGCTACTGGTTTGGTATTTGCTTCATTCATTATGCGGTTAATCCTCTCTAGAATAATGCAGACTGATCTAAACATAATTATACTGAAATCTAATCGCAATAACTAATTAATTTTTAGAAGAGACCACATTAACCTTAATGCACAGAAACAAGCTGACGCCGGAACAAGGCCGAACGCCAGCTAAAATGCGCTTATTTCGAGAATTTACCCAATTGGCTACTGGTTAAAACACTTCATAAAATCGAATTATTTCAAGGGCCTGGCCCCGCGCCGATCCGGATTAACGGTGCTAATTCAAACCAAGCTGCTGCAGCAACCCGCTATCACTTACTACTTCCAGCCAACGCTCGGCGATAAGATGATGACCTGCCGCCGTAGGGTGCACTCCGTCCCAAAGCCAGTAAGCTTCCTCCCTGCGTCCGGCAGCGGCGTCGAAGGCATCCTGAAGCGGAACATGAACCGCGTCGAATTCCCGGGCCAATTCACGGACGATGGATTGATAAGCGGAAATCAGGTCGGTCCATTGCTCCCATTTGGCCACGGTTGCTCCCGTTTTAAGAATAAACGGCTCGCACAATACCAGTTTGGACTGAGGCAGAACCTCCTTGGTTTCGGTCAGCAGATGCCGGTAAGCCCTTTCAAATCGGTCTGTAACCCCGCTCGGTTCTTCGGACGTGATTCTCCAAGCGTCATTCACGCCGATCAGGATACTGAGCACATCGGGCTTCAGGCTGATCGCGTCTTCATTCCAGCGCGCGTACAAATCCGAGACACGGTCACCGCTCACGCCCCGGTTTATAAACAACGGATTTTGTTCGGCGCAGGTATGGCCTAGCTTCCCCGCGATCATATAAGCGTAACTATGTCCCAATACATGATTGAGGTCGGTTCCCCGATCCCGGTTACCGTCGGTAATCGAATCTCCCTGAAATAAAATCACCTTGTTATTCTTTTGCATAAATTAAAATCCCCTTTTCGATGAACTTGTTAGTACAAGTTCTTTAATTATATAAGAGAATTCCGTTTTTCGCAGCCAAATTGCGGTAGAGCAACTTAATTATCTAACACTGCAAATTCCGGCCGCAGCAAAGAAGGCTCCGCCTCATCGGGGCAGGGCCTTCTCTTATTTTGTGTCCGCACTATTTTATCGCTACAAAAAACAGTCTGGCCGCATCATCCTTCGCTTCCACCCACTCGAAGTCGGCATAACAGGAGACGTCCCGGAACCCGCACTTAAGCAGCTCGCTGGTCATCCAATCCGGATCATAAGCACGCTGGACATGAGTTTCCTCAAATCGCCGGTACAAGCCAGGTCCGTTCTCTTCCTCACGGGCAAAAATCGTTAAATGATGTTCTATTTCATCCCGTGCGTCATCCCGTTCGCAGGTCCAGATATAAGCTACGGAGGATTCGTCCCAGATGAACGGCTGTTCTTCTTCATACCGGCGAAGCGTGTTCGGATGATGGACATCAAACAGGAAGGTCCCACCCGGCTTCAGCCCCTCATAGGTTCTGCGGAAGGTACTGACGATGTCATCTTTCTCCAGCAGATAGTTCAGGCAATCGCAAAAAGAAATTACCGAATCAACCGGCTCTGGCATTTCCCATTCCGTCATATCCTGTTGAACCCAGCGGATGCTCCCGTCACGGAACAATCGGACGCCTTGCGTGGTTCCTTCCATTTTGCGCCGGGCAACCGACAGCATGTCCGCCGAAAGATCGATACCGGTCACCTGAAATCCGGCATTCACGAGGGGAATCGAAATGCTGCCCGTACCGCAGCCGAGATCGACGACCGATGTTGGCATACCGTGCTTCTCCCAGGCCATGCGGGCGAACCGGATCCACTCGGGATACGGCATATCTTCCATCAATTCATCGTAAACATAGGCAAATTTTCGATAAGATACCATGGTTGTCACCGCACTTTCGTTTCCGCACGTTCTGATTATTCTGGCTTAGTCTCTGCTTGGGAATCATCTTTCGATTGCGATTCCCCTTTATTCTTCAAAGCGGAGGTCAGGTAAGTCCAGTTTTCGCTCTGTGTAATTTTCCCGTCCTTCATCAGCTTGCCAAGCGCACGTTTGAACGCTGATTTGCTGATCCCGAAGCGCTGCTTGATGAGATCGGGCGCTGTGGCATCCGAGAAAGGCATGCCGCCGCCAGGCCGGCTCTCCAGGTAAGCCAAAATACGCTCGGAATCTTCGTCACGGCCGATTTCCTTGCGAGGCGCCATCGACAGGTTGACGCGCCCGTCCTCACGGACATGCGCAATACGCACCTTAACCCGCTCACCCAAACGAAGCATCCGATTTCGTTCCGAGGAGTGGATCATGCCGATTGCACCAAAACCGAGAACCCCGCCTTCCACGATTACAAACGTCCCCATCTGCAACGGCTTGTATACGATCGCTTCCATCCACTGATTGTTCCAGGAAGATGGTGCGTGAAAAGCATGCTGAACCAGCTCCTGCTCGCCGGCCAGTTTGGCCTTCAGACGTCCCTGTTTGTCGTGCTCCATAAGGACGTAGACCCGGTCTCCCACTTGGGGGTGCAGTTCTTTCAGCTCCGGCAGCTCCCGGATCGGAAGCAGCAGTTGCCGGCCTAATCCCATCTCCAGGAAGCAGCCGAGACGGGGATGAACGTCGGCCACTTCAAGCAGAGCGAGCTCACCTAACGTGAGATACGGCTTTTTCATCGTTGCGGCCAACCGGTCTTCCGTATCATAGAACAAGAATACTTCGACCGTGTCCCCAGGCTGAATCTTGCTTGTCAGTTCGGAGTAATGAAGCAGCACGTCCTGCGTTCCTCCGCTGAGAAAATAACCGTAAGGCGAAACTTCCCGGTCTACGGGAAGAGATACGATCGTTCCCGCGATCAGGCTCATACGTTCTCCACTACCTTGGCGTCAGACCAAAGCCGCTCAATGTTGTAATATTCCCGCTCATCCCGGTGGAATATGTGTACTACGACATCCCCCAGATCCATGAGGACCCAGCGGGCGGAGTTCATTCCCTCGATGCCGCGGATCTGCACGCCCGCTTCCTGCGTACGTTTGCGAACCTCTGTAGCGATCGCCTGCACCTGCGTGTCCGAGTTCCCGTGACAAATCACGAAATAATCGGCAATCAGCGAAATACCTTTTAGGTCCAGCGCCACAAGATTCATAGCTTTTTTATCTTCCGCGGCTGCCACCGCGATGCTTAGCAATTCAGTTGGTGATACCGGCATTCATATATCCTCCTATGGAAAATGATAATTGTTTTATTGTTTTGAACCTTTGATTTCCTGGATCAGGCCGTTACGGGCAAGGACGGTCAGCGGGAAAATCACTTTTCCCTTCTCCAGCAGGAAGGAAATCGTCGAATCGAACCCTGCGACCAACGCCTCCTCCAAGCTATGTTCAGCCAGATCACGAATCTGTTCTACGCCGGGAAACTCCCGGCCCGGCTCGATATAGTCGGCCAGGCAGACGATTTTGTCGAGCTTCGTCATGCCTACTCTGCCCGAGGTATGGTAGCGGACCGCGTTCAGCACCTCCGGATCCTCGATCCCGTAGTCCCGCTGCGCAACGAACGCGCCGATTTCGGCATGCATAAGCTGCTTGTCATGCTCCAGCAACTCGGGATTGAGCCCGTTGTCACGGATCATGGCTTCCTGGCGCTCGACCGGCCAGAATTTGGCCAAATCATGCAGCAACGCGGCCAGATCCGCCTTCTCCTTATCGCCGCCGAACCGCTCCGCCAGAATGACCGCCGTCTCCATCACGCCTTCGACATGCTTCCACCGTTTGGCAGGCATTTGACCGGAGACGATTTCGATCAGCTGTTCACGGGTGTATTCCATACAATCCGCTCCTTACGATATATTCATACACCGCTTCGGGCACCATGTAACGCACCGACAACCCATTCGCGATCCGCTTGCGGATCAGGCTGGACGAAATGTCGACGAGCGGCATATCCGCCAGAAGCACCGACTCCTGAATATATGGAGGCAGCGCATCAAGTTCAAGGAAGCTTCCCGGGCGCTGCAACCCGATAAACGTGAGCATTCCCGTCAGTTCCTCGATCCCTTCCCATTTTGGAAGATAATTGACCATGTCGGCTCCAATGATAAAAAACAGCTCCAGCTCAGGATGCTGTTTCCGCAGGGCCTTGATCGTATCTACCGTATAGGATACCCCGCCGCGCCGCAGTTCTATATCAAGCGGCTTAAAAGCGGGATGGCTATGGGTTGCGGCCTCCACCATGGCGAGCCTCTGCTCCCCGCTCACACCGGCCTGGTGTTTGTGGGGAGGAATATGGGACGGCATGAACCAAACCTCTTCCAAGGCATGCTGTTCCCGGGCGGCCTCCGCCGCCAGCAGATGCCCGAGATGGATCGGATCAAACGCGCCTCCCATGATGCCGATTCTTTTCATGACTGTTTCCTCCTCCCCGGTTCCATTGCGGTCATTTGTTAGGGAAGCTCAATCTGCTTGTATTCGCGCGATTCTTTATACAATACGATCGTTCTGCCGATCAGTTGAACCAGTTCCGCTCCGGCGCCTTCCGCCAATTCTTCGGCGATTTCGCGCGGATCGTCCAGATTGTTGTTCAGCACCGATACTTTAATCAGTTCCCGGCGCTCCAGTGCTTCGGAAATATGCCGGACGATCTGATCGTTCGTGCCCCCCTTACCAACCTGAAAAATCGGTTGAAGATGGTGGGCCTGGCTCCGTAAATAACGCTTTTGTTTTCCTGTAAGCATGTAATTTCATAACTCCTCTAAATGTAAAATAGTTGTTTTCATATATTAACACTTCAACGTCCGCCGGCTAAACCAAACTGCTCAAGACCGCTGCGCGCATCGCGTCCACCGGAGCCGGCATGCCGGTCCAATATTCGAAGGCATAGCCGCCTTGATAGACGAACATGCCGATTCCATTATGAATCGTACATCCTTTCCGTTCCGCTTGAAGGAGCAGTTCCGTGCGCAGCGGATTATAGATGAGATCGCTGACGACGATGCCGGAAGGCAGCAACGCCTCATCCAGCGGCATTTGGCCGGGATGCGGATACATGCCTACGGAGGTCGTATTGATCAAAATATCGATCTCCGGCAGCAGGCCGCCGATCTCCTCCATGCCGCAGCCCTGGAGCGCACCGAGATGGCTCCATTCCGCGGCCAGCTCACGCGCTTTCTCCGCCGTGCGGTTTGCCACGGTTACCCGGGCGGGCGACTCCTGCAGCAAGGCGTACACGATCCCGCGCGCCGCGCCGCCGGAACCGAGCACCAGCACCCGCTTCCCGGCCAAATCCGGTGCAGCTTCCTCTTTCAGGGAACGGATATAGCCGATGCCATCCGTATTATAGCCTTTCAGGACGCCTCCGTCATTGACGATTGTGTTGACAG
The DNA here is from genome assembly GCF_038009185.1 of Paenibacillus sp. FSL R5-0407. Lineage (NCBI taxonomy): Bacteria > Bacillati > Bacillota > Bacilli > Caryophanales > Paenibacillaceae > Paenibacillus > Paenibacillus sp. FSL R5-0407. The sequence goes on from NZ_JBBPAX010000001.1 coordinate 1,994,221, forward strand.
CACCGATCGCACGGGCTCCTTCATCCACCTCGTCGAGATATTTCATGACCTCGACTTTGTGGGGCACCGTTACGTTCACGCCGCGAAATCCGAGCGCACGCACCCCTTTAATCGCATCCTCGAGACGGTCACCCTTTACATGAAGCGGCACATAAGTCCCTTCGATACCGGAAGCCTGGAGTGCAGCCCGGTGCATGGACGGAGATTTGGACTGGATGATCGGATCTCCCACGACGCCCAGCAGCAGAGGCAATTTCAGCTCCTCCCGCTCTTTCCCCACGACATTCATAGTTCTCCCCCTTTGACCCGTTCCGTAAACGAAAATTCCGGCTAGATCAGCGACGGCCGGACTAAAACTTTAATCCCCTTCGGCGCATGAACCGCTACAACGGCACCCGCCTCATTATTGACTTTGATCCAGCCGAGTCCTGATATAAACAGGTCGGTCCGGCTGCCTTTGGCGATGCGGAATTCATGCCGCGTCCAATCCGGAAGCTTATCCAAGCTCTCCTTGCTCGGCGGAGCCAGCATTTCACCGGCATGATCCGCAAACAATTCGTCCGCACGCTCCAATTTGGTTCGGTGCAGCGGAATTCGTCCGCTGACAAAACAAGTGAACGATTGGCGTTCTCCCTGTACAAAATCAAACCGCCCAAACCCGCCGAAGAAGATAGTTTGGCCTTCGTTCAACTGGTAAACGGCCGGCTTCAGCGGCTTGTCCGGCAGAATGATGCCTAAATCCTGCGGGCTTACGAGCTCGCTGTATCTCGACGGATACATGATTCCCGGCGTATCGATAATCGATCTTCCGTCATCCAGCGGAATATGCACCATATCCAGCGTCGTGCCCGGGTATCTTGACACCGTCAGCTCCTGATCCAGATCGCTGTAATCCCGGATCAGCCGGTTGATGAGCGTGGATTTGCCGACATTCGTCGAGCCGACCACGTATACATCCCGGTCGCCTCTATGCTGCTCCAGCGCTTCCAGCAAGCGATCGAAACCGCTGTTTTGCTTCGCGCTGCACAGGACGACGTCCTCCACCTTAAGACCAAGATCCTTCGCTTCTTTTTGCACCCAGTTCCGGACTTTGTTCCAATTGGTCACTTTAGGCAGCAAATCGATTTTGTTGACCGCAAGCAGCACCGGATTATTGCCTATAAACCGCTGTAATCCCGAAATCACGCTGCCGTGAAAATCAAAGATATCGACAATATGAATGACCAGCGCTTCTTTTCCGCCGATCTGGCTCAGCAGCCGCAGGAACTCGTCCTGCTCCACGGTAACCGATGACGACTCATTATAGTTCTTAATGCGGAAGCAGCGCTGGCAAATGACCGGCTCCCGCGTTAGCGCCTGCTGGGGGGTATACCCCGGTTTGTTCTGCTCTTCGCTCTGCAGTTTAATCCCGCAGCCGCTGCAGCGGAATTCGCGCTCTTCGCTCCGCTTATCTGTCATTTCTGTTTTTCCTCCTCAAGCCATAATCCCGATTTCCCCAGACGGTGCTTCACGATCCGCTCCAGTCTTCGGTTGATGCGTGTGCCGAAACCTTCATCCGCTGCGGAGATCGGAAGCACCAGAACGGTGAACAACCCTTGACGGTTCCCACCTAAAATATCGGTCATCATTTGATCGCCGACCACGATCGTCTCTTCCGGTCTGAGGCCCATCATCTCCATCCCCTTCCGGAATGAAGACCCCGCCGGTTTTCTCGCCTTATGCACGAACTCAATATTCAAAGGAGTCGCAAATACCGACACCCTGTCCAAATTATTGTTTGACACGATCACAAGTTTAAACCCGGCCTTCTTAACTTTTTCGAACCATTCTACCAGTTCGGGCGTGGCTAACGGCGCTTTGGCACCGACCAGCGTATTGTCCAGATCCGTGATGATTCCCCGGTACCCTTGTTCGTACAAGCCTTGGAGGTCGATATCAAAGACATTGTTGACTCGCAATTTGGGCAAAAATCTTTCAAACAATTTACGTTCACCTCGGTTTCATACGAAAAACTATACCATATTCTACCCTTGCTTTATATTTATATTTTAAAAAAGAAAAGGTCCCCGGTGCAACCACCGGGGATCATTGTCGTGCTAGTGACATTCGGAAGTGTTCACAAATTCATTTTATTATCTCATTACCGCGTACCGCTCCCGCTTCTTTCTCTTCCGGGTCATCCGCATCAATTTGCGGGATTGCTCCCGAACGATTCTCCATTGTTGCGGAGAAAATGATTCCGGACTGTAGCTTGCCCGTTCGAATTCACTCAGCAAGGTGTCCAGGGTCGCAGCCAGTTCAGGCTGCTTCTCTTTCCAGCGGTCGACCGACTCCCGTAACGTTTCATCGCCGCTCCGGTTAAATCCTCTGCGTCGCAGCCTGCGTATTAAATGCTGCGTCTGCAGAACCGCCTTCTCGCCCAGCGTCAAAGGCCGGCCCAGACGAAGCCGAAAAAAGGCGAAGTACAGCACCGAACGGAGCTGATAAACAGCCCATACCAGAATTACCGCAACGCAGATAATAATCAAATTCCGGATCGTCTCGGGACTCATGCTCTCCAGCATTCCCTTGCCGTTATCCCGGGATGCTCCGTCGAGGTCGGAAGAATCAGCTAATGTCATTACACTTCCGTCCTGCTTATACAACACCGGCGCACTGAAGCCGGGAGTCGCTTCAAACGGAACCCAGCCATAGTCTCCGAAATATAGCTCTGTCCACGAATGCGCATCCGCATTGTTGACCCGGTAGTCCATCCCCGTCTCCGGGAACCGCTGCATATACTCGGGGTTGGGCTGTGTTCCGGGTGAGTATCCCTTGACCCATCTCGCCGGAATGCCAAGTGATCGGGCCATCATGACCATTGCAGTGGAATAATAATCGCAGTAACCTTGTTTGATTTCGAAGAGAAAGGAATCCACGAAATCTTCACTTTTTTTCAAAGATAAATCCGGCTGGTTGGTATACTCATAATTTTGTCTCAAATAGTCCTGCAGGAGCTCCATTTTCCTGTAGGGCGTCGTACCTTCAGCGGTGACCTGCAGCGCCAATTCGCGGACGCGGTCCGGAAAACCGGAAGGGATTTGCAAATAAGCATTTTCCTTATCCGCAGGATACAGGCTCTCGAAACTGGCCTCACGAAGCTCTTCCAAAGGAATAACCGGGATATTCGCCACTACTTTATACTTTTTCGGGTAGAGGCGTCCTATAGGTTGAGAACTTCTGGTCAAAGCCTGATGGTTCATCTCCCAGTGAAGCTCGGCTTCTTTGGGCGCCCACATCATTGTTCCCCCGGTTTGCTGCTCCTCCTCATCCAGCAGCTCCACACTGCCCATGGTATAGCCGCCGAACAATACCGGATAAATCTCCTCGTTTTGCATCGTAATCGTCTGCTCTACTTGCATGATTTCAACTTTCGGAGGTATCTCCTCACCTGGAAGCTCGCCGGTGGAGACGCCTTGAATCCGGTTAAATTCGCGCCCTTCTTCGCTCAGATCCATCCAGCCCTTGCCGGTATAATTCCGGCGAGTCTCGCCGCGCCAGTAGGATCTCACTGACGTATCGACCGTCATCACGGGGCCATAACTGAATTCAAAGCCGCCCCCGAGCTCTTTATCGTCTCGGCTATAGCCGGAAATGACTTCCTGCGGGGCGATAATCGTGACCGATCCCGAATCAGTGGAAGAAACAGGGGTCGCAGCGGCATTGCCGCCTGGTCCCCCCCGATTTTTCCAAGCGGTATATGGGTCCGTCAGAACAGGCGAGACCGATGGCATACTGACGCCGATCAGCAATACGCAGGCAAAGATCGCGACAATGTTGGCGGCGATCCTAAGCGGCTGATGCCGCAGACGATTCCATCCGTGCGGATATTTAAGCTGGAAGGACCGGAAATGAAGGCTCGCCAGCCAACCGAGGCCGGCAAACACCGTCCAGGCTACATTTTGCCATAAATAATAGGAAGTAAAAGAGTCCAAAATCGCAAAGGCAATCAGATCTCCAGCCAAAAACAACAAGATTCGTTTCTTTCCGTTCAGCAGTTCCAATGCCAGCTCAAAAAATACCCAGGCCGCCAGCGAAAACCAAATATAAGGCGTGAATTGTTGCGCCATACCATAAAGCTGATCCGGGACCAGCCGGCCTGAAGGCAAAAAAACATCATAAGCGATGAGAACGATGCGCCAGCCCGCCATAACGACGATCGCTTTGATGATCCATCGCCAGGTCGCTCTCAAGGGCAGTAGTTCTATGGCAGCCACCGACAAAAGCGTTACGGTGACAAGCGCCGTTGTCTCATCGAACCATAAAGGCTCCGTATAATCGATCCATTGCATAGCGATAACTAAAAGCCACAAGACCGAAAATAGGCGGTACCAGGAAAAAAGGGTCCGATTGTGTGATCGTTTCATAATCTGCCACCCCCCAGCGCTGCCGGAAGATCGCTCAGCGAAGAAACTGTAACCCCTTTCATTCCTCGTTCCTGAAGGACCGTCTTCAGGGATCCCTGCCGGTATACGGTCTGCCCCGGAATCCCCGTATGAATCTGGTAAGGCGTCATATGACGCGATTTGGCCCAGCGCATAATGCCGAGCATTTTATCGTCGGTCAGCGGACTGATCAGAATAAAAAACGCCCCGGACGGAAAGTATTGCCGTTTCCCTTCCAGCTTCTCCTTATATCCTCCATATCCATCCGCATGGATATCAACCAGATGATGAAGCATTTGCTGCCGCTCCAGGTAGCCCTCCGCCGGCGCGAATGCACGAACGGTTTTGCCCAGTGTACACAAGCCCATGCTGATCCTTTCCCTTGATCCGTATTCCAGCAGCGAGGCTGCGGTCGATACCGCGAGCTCGAACTGGGACGGCTGCGTGTAACTGAGCGTATGCGCATCCAGCACCAATATGGTTTTCGGGAGCGATTCGTGCTCGAATTCCTTCGATTTCCAGGCTCCTGTTTTCGCGGTAGCGTTCCAGTGGATCCGGGAAATCCGGTCTCCGTATATGTAATCACGGACCCCGTTGATTTGGGTCGTTTCCCGCCGCGACATGGAAACTGCGGTTTCCGGTCCGGCCAGCCGTGAATTCCGGCTATGCAACTGCCAATTCGGAATGAAGACGGTGCGCGGAAGGATACGGAACTCTCCGCCGGTCTCAAACACCCCTTTATGCTTCATCAATCCGAAGATGTCTTCAGAATGGCATTCCGTCCCGGAAAATACGTATTTCCCCCTCTCCAGAGGAGGAGTTTGGTAGGTCAGAATGCTGTCCTTATTAAAGTGAGGAACCAGACTGTCTTCGAATATCCAGGAGTCTCCGTTATGACGCTGCAAATGTTCCCTGACGATGATATAAGGGAGCGGCATAAACCGCGGCGGTTGGATCTGAAGCCTGATTTGAACCTGTTCCCCGGCTTTCAGCAGGCCCGGGCGGTCTTCATTCTGCGAAAGGGTTCTCGAGCCCCTGATTCGCTTGATTCCTCCCATACCGCCCGCCACCCAGTAAAGGGCCAGCAGCGATATCATCGTGAACAGCATTATCGACGTTTTTCCGCCTTGGAACAAAACATAGAATAGACATATAAGCCATAATGATGCCACTTTCCAAAAGTTTAATGAGGACAACCCGGATTTGAACATCTCCAGCACGGCCCGCATCATTTACCGTCCCGCAGATATCGGCACCTGAACCTGCCGCAAAATCTGCTGAAGCACTTGTTTGGAATTCATGCTGTCCAGCCGGGATTCGGGACGAAGCAATATCCGGTGGCCGAGCACGTAAGGAGCCAGAACTTTCAAATCGTCAGGCAGAACAAAATGACGTCCATCTATAAATGCGAACGCTTTCGCAGCAGCCATAAAAGCGAGAGAGGCGCGCGGAGAAGCTCCTAGGAGAACGGCTTCATGCTCACGGGTGCGCCGCACGATTTCCAGCAAATAATCGCTGAGCAGATCGCTGATATATACGTCGCGGATTTCGTGCTGAATCGCGGCGATTTGCTCCATGCTTGTCACTGGACGCAGCTGGTCTACGGGCTGTCCCAGGCTGTGAGTGTGGAGCATATTTTTTTCGGTAGCCGCATCCGGGTATCCCATCCCGATCTTTAGCATAAACCGGTCAAGCTGCGCCTCGGGCAGCAAATAGGTCCCTTCAAAATCGATCGGGTTCTGCGTGGCGCAAAGCATAAAAGGATGCGGCAGCGGATAGGTCACGCCATCCGCGGTGACGCTGCGCTCCTCCATGACTTCGAGAAGGGCGGATTGCGTTTTGGTCGTAGCCCGGTTAATTTCGTCGGCCAGCAGAATGTGAGTCATAACCGGTCCCGGCCGGAACACAAATCGTTCCTCATGAGGGTGAAATACGGATACGCCGGTAATATCGCTGGGGAGAATATCCGGATTGCATTGAATGCGCCGGTACTCGCCGTCCATCGATTTGGCTAATGCCTTAATCAACTGGGTTTTGCCGGTTCCGGGCACATCCTCGATCAGTACGTGGCCGCCGGCGAGCAAAGCGGTTAAGAGCAGGTTGATTTCAAATGATTTTCCGAGAATGCATGATTCCAAATTGTCTTTTACGGCGGTCAATGTTCGTATCGATTGCTCATTTACGGGCACGTTTTTTCCCTCCAGACATTTGATCATCCTGTTTCATCGTGTTGTATTCATCTATTTCTTTCTATTGTACATGAAGTTAGTCGGTGAAGTATACTCGGCACTTTTCGGGATGAATGTTGATTTTTTTATGATCCGGTAATCTCCTGAAAACAGAAAAAACCTTCAGTCCGCAGACCAAAGGTTTTTGAAGAAATTTGTTCATTCCTATTCGATTCAATTGAGTTATCCTTTCGGACGTACAACAAGCGCAGCCAGGAATGAAAATATGATCGCCGCGGAGATCCCCGCGCTGGTCACGTCAAAAATCCCGGTGATTACGCCGATCCATCCGTCACGCTGTAACTCGGTCAACGCGCCGTGTACCAAGGAATTGCCGAAGCTGGTTATCGGTACGGAAGCCCCTGCGCCGGCAAATTTGACAAGCGGATCATACCAACCGAAGGCATCCATGACCGCACCGATCACGACGAGTGAACTCATCGTATGAGCGGGGGTCAGTTTGAATACGTCAAACATGATCTGACCGACTACGCAAAACAATCCTCCTATGACAAACGCCCAGAGAAATATCATCCTATGCTTTCCTCCTTTTCCAGAGCTACCGCATGCGCGATGCACGGAATACTCTCTCCCTGCTGGTAGGACAGCGGGGACAGCAGCGCCCCGGTCGCCGCAATCAACACCCGGTTCAGCTCCCCTTTTTTGATTTTCTTCAAAATATGTCCGTAAGTCACAACCGCCGAGCAACCGCATCCGCTGCCCCCCGCTATCACGTAGGGCTGTTTCTCCCTGTCAAAGATCATCAGGCCGCAATCATTGAAGGTCGTCCCTTTCATGGATACGCCATCCTTCTCCAGCACATCCTTTACAATAGCGTGCCCTACCGATGCCAAGTCACCGGTAACGATTAAATCATAATCCTCAGGACTGCGGCCCGTATCATTGAAATGAGCGACCAGCGTGTCCGCGGCCGCCGGCGCCATGGCTTCGCCCATATTGAACGGGTCTTTCACTCCCAGATCCTGTATCCTCCCGATCGTGGCATGGGTGATGCGCGGGCCTGATCCTTTCGAGGATACGACCGCCGCGCCCGAGCCGGTGATCGTGTATTGGGCGGTCGGCGGCTTTTGCGAACCGTATTCCGTGGGATAGCGAAACTGCTTCTCTGCCGTACAGTTGTGGCTTGCCGTTCCCGCCAGCGCATGATGAGCGCCCCCGGCATCCACGATCAAAGCGGCCAAAGCCAGGCTCTCCATCGAGGTTGAGCAGGCTCCAAATACGCCCAAGTAAGGAGCACCTATCTTCCGCGCCGCAAACGTCGCGCTGATGATCTGATTCATCAAATCACCGCCGATAAAAAACTGGAGCTCTTCCCTGGAAATCCCCGCATGCACAAGGGCTAGGGCGGATGCGTGTTCCAGCAGCTTGCGCTCCGCCTTTTCCCAAGTCTTCTCGTCGATCTCCAAGTTGTCATACACAAAGTCGAAATCGGCCGACAGCGGGCCTTGTCCTTCTTCCGGGCCGACGACGGTCGCCGCCCCGATAATCGCCGGCTTCGATTTGAATTCCCAGGTTTGCGAACCGGTCAGCACCATTAGTGTGCGCCTCCCAAGCCGAAGATAACGTGAACTACGCCGACTAAAAAAGCCGCGACTACACCGAATACAATGACCGATCCCGCAAGTTTGAACATGTTGGCCCCTACGCCGAGCACCAGACCTTCCGCCTTGGATTCCAGCGCCGAGGAGCACATGGAGTTCGCGAATCCCGTAACCGGCACGGCCGAGCCTGCGCCTGCCCATTGCGCGATTTTATCGTAAACTCCGAACGAGGTGAGGATTACGGAAATAATAATCAGCACGGCGACCGTCGGGCTGCTCGCCTCTTTGGAGGTCATCCCGCCATAAGACATGAACAATTGCTGGATGCACTGCCCGATCAGGCAGATCAGCCCCCCGACAAGAAACGCCTTCAGGCAGTTTCCGAAAATATTCGTCTTGGGTTTATGTTTTTTGGCGATTTCCTTATAATCCTGTTCGGTCAGCGACATCGTATTCAGCTTCACCCGGGCACCGGATCTCGATTTGGTTTTGGCTGGCAAGCGCCATCCCTCCTTCATGCATTCAAACATTTCCTTACGCGGTATACTCATTATTTGTCATCATGCCGCTTGTTATGTTTGGTAAATCATCCATAGCCGCAAATAGCGGTTATCTTCGAGCACAACAAAAAAACAGCGTAATCCTTTAGCGGGAAAACGCTGTTTAAATGATTGGGCTTTATTTAAGTGCAAGTTCAAAAAGTCGTGATCAAAAGATGACTTTTTGAACAACCTCTTATAAATATTGAAGAATAATGACCAGCAGAATGAACAGTAGCATAATCATCAGCCAATCCTTGGAATAACGCTCCATTATGACTTGCCCCCTTGCCTCCTCGGTTCACGAACAAATGCTTTGCTGCAGTATATGAGTTTTACGGTATTCCGGTGCCATTCAAAGAGTGGAATTCGAAGCGGAAATACGGAGACCGTTTAGCGGATCATAGACATTCTTTCACAGGTGGTACATACTAAATAAGGACGGAAAGGAGAGTACGATTTATGAACAATAAAACAATGGAACTGTTTAAACACTTGACCGAATTTCCCGCTGCCCCAGGATTTGAGCGAGAGCTCCGGGCCTGGTTTAAAGAGCAGCTATCCGCTTATACCAATGAATTCGTGCAGGATCGATTAGGAAGCCTGTTCGGCATCCTCCGCGGTGACGATCAAGGCCCGAAAGTCATGGTGGCCGGACATATGGATGAAGTCGGTTTTATGACCACCGGCATTACCGATAACGGCATGGTGCATTTTCAGCCAATCGGCGGCTGGTGGAGTCAGGCCGTTTTGGCGCAGCGCCTGCAAATCATTACCCCGCAGGGCCGGATCGTCGGTGTAGTCGGATCGATTCCGACGCATCTGCTGGACGAGGCCCAGCGCAGCAAGCCTGTCGATATCAAAACAATGTATCTTGATATCGGAGCCGACAGCCGTGCGGAAGCCGAGGAGGCCGGCGTTCGGCCTGGACAGCAGATCGTCCCGATTTGCGAATTTACGCCGATGGTCAATCCGAAGAAGATTATGGCCAAGGCGTGGGACAACCGTTATGGCGTCGGCCTTGCCATCGAGCTGATGGAAGCGCTGCATGGCGAGAAGCTGCCGAATACGCTGTATTGCGGCGCCACCGTGCAGGAAGAGCTCGGCCTTCGCGGAGCGCGTACCTCGGCGAACCTGATTCAGCCTGACATTTTCTTTGGCCTCGACGCCAGCGCCGCTAACGACATGACCGGCGACAAGAAGGCGTTCGGGCAATTGGGGCAAGGAGCCCTGCTGCGGATTTATGATCCGACGATGCTCACTCACCGGGGCATGGTGGAATACATTCAGGACACCGCTGACACGCACAAAATCAAGTACCAATATTTCGTATCCCCAGGCGGTACGGATGCCGGACAGGTGCATTTAAGCGGAATCGGCGTTCCTTCCACGGTGATCGGCATATGTTCGCGTTACATTCACACTTCGTCCTCAATCATTCATACGGACGATTACGAGGCGGCCAAGGAATTGCTGATCAAGCTGGTGAAAGGTCTCGACCGCACGACGTTAAATACGATTTTGGAAAACAGCTAACTATACAAAAGAGCTAACCGCCTGGCCAGTTTCGGCCTGTGGATAGCTCTTTTTTAGTAAATATGAACTATGTACTAGTAGTATGGAATGCTAATCAACCCAATAGGGGACATTTTGGGCTCTATTATCAGGTTTTCGGGGTTTAACTTGCCAATTGGAGCCTTTTTGTCCCCTAATAACCTCCATCCTGATTAAAACCGACCTTTTAGGCGGTCCATCTGCAAAATAAGACCCGGAATGGGGAACATCCGCGCAAATAAAGCCCTAAAAGCCCCTTATTTCTCACACGATGTACCCGCTATGCTCTCCCAACACTGCTGCAAATGCTCCGAAGCCCAGCGCCGATGGTTCTCATCGCTGTATTGGCGATAGGTACATTCAATATGTAGAATTAGGGCAAGATACAGGTCATAAAGCTCTAGCCGCTCTTTTTCAAGATTCGTAAAAGCTTCCTTCCCGTATCCCTTCAAAAAAGCGGAATGATCCCCGGCCAATGTCCGGAAATAGTATTCCATGAGCGGGTCTCCCCATAATGCCCTCTCGCAATCAATAATTCCGGTAATCCGGCCGGAATCCACAAACACATTGCCGTCCCATAAATCCCAATGAACCAATCGCGGAACGGTGACTTCCTCCAAACTGGATTTACGGAGAGCAATTGCGGACTTTATTTGCTCTTCACTTGCCGGCAGCTCAATATCTTTGTCCTTCGCATCGGCTATCAAGCCGGAAACCATGTCTGAAAATACCGTCAGCCAGTCACTTCCCTGCTGTTCTTCCAGGGCAAAGTAGCCGAAACGATCACTTTGAATCTCATTTATGTATCGGCTCAATCTCCCGAGCTCTTCTTCAATCTGCCCGCGCTCTTCCGGCAATAGTTGTTCCTTGATCTTATTGTACGGGGTGCCCGGGAGGTATTCCATCAGGAAGCACTCATTGCCGCCTTCCTCTACTTCATAATAATAAACTTCAGGTATCGGTATATTACCGGTTCCCCTCAATAAACGCAGCACCTCGACCTCAGTTTTCATTACATTGCGTTCATAGCGCATCATTCCGGCCCCTACGTGGGGAGCAACTTTCAGAACCGCCCGCGAACCGTCGTTCAAAGTGAGATCATAAGCAGAGTTGAACCAGCCGTCCTTTAATTCGAGAACTTCACCGATTTTCGCTTGTTCACCGAAGGCTCTGGCAATTAAAGCCGCCAACTCATCCCGAGTCAATTGACGCTTGATCATATTCTCCATACGGTATCCTCCAATGTTTTCTTTTTCAATACTAATGAAAAAATCGTTAAAGTCATTGTACAGTAACCCTTACATTATATTTAATAACTTTATTCAAAGCATATAAAAAAGGAGGGGATTGCTCCCCTCCTCTTCGTTATTTATTTTCTTTGATCTTCAAGAATGATAACTCCGCGGCCAGGAACAGTGACGGAATCCTTCACGTTCTTGCCTGCCAGCAGGTCTTTCTTCCCTTCGGAGCCGATTTCTACCTCGGCACTCTCCGCATTGTGATTGAGCAGGAACAGGAATTCCTTATCGCTCTTCACCCGGCGAGCTACTTCTACGCCCGCAGGAGCATGCAGTAAAGGCTTGATGCCCTTCTCATCGCACAAATTAGCAAGGAATCCTTCAAGGAAAGATGCCTCCGGGCTGCTCGCCACATAATAGGCGTGGCCGGAACCAAAGCTGTTCTTCGTCAGGACAGGCATCCCCTTATAGAAATCGGAACCATATTCAGCCAGTACTTCAGCACCTTCGGAATGAATGAGATCGCAAAGCAATCCACATTCGAACTGTCCTTCCAGTTGGCCCCAAGCCTGCTTCATCACGATCTGATTCTTCTGATCCGGGAACAGCGCATCGATCTCTTCCGCCCAAATCCCAAGCACCTTCCGCAGTTCACCGGGGTATCCTCCGGTCGTTACGATATCGTTCTCGTTCACGATGCCGCTGAAGAAAGTGGTAATAAACGTGCCACCCTTTGCGACAAACTGCTCTACTTTTTGCGCGAAGCCCGGTTTCACCATGTACATGACCGGTGCTATGACGATTTCATATTTACTCAGGTCCTCTTCCACCGATACCATATCGCTCTCCACATGCATCTGGAACAAAGCGTCATAATATTTGTGAACCTCATTCACATAATTCAAGGCGATCGTCGGGCCGCTGGACAGTTCAGTCGCCCAACGATTTTCCCAATCATAAACAATCGCAATTTTAGCCTCCGTGCGAGCGTCCAGGAGCGTATCACCAAGCTGCTCCAGCTCGCGGCCTAGCTCGGCGCATTCGCGGAAGACACGGGTATGTTCATGCCCGACATGCTCGATCACGGCGCCGTGATACTTCTCGCACGCCCCGATGGAACGGCGAAGCTGGAAGAACAGCACCGTATCCGCCCCGCGGGCAACGGCCTGGTAGCTCCATAAGCGCATAACGCCCGGCGCTTCAGTGAATTGTAGGCTTGCCAGTTTTGCTGGCTCGGTGTTTGCTCCATCAGCATGAACGGATCCCCGCTTTTCAATCCGCGCATCAGATCATGCGTCATTGCCGTAAAGCTGACCGGGGTATCCAGGGAAGGATAATTGTCCCAAGATACGATGTCCAGATATTTAGCCCATTCAAAATAGTCAAGCTCCGGATAGAAGCCCATCAGGTTCGTCGTCACCGGAATGTCCGGGGTATGTTTTTTGATCTCTTCATACTCCAGTTTATAGCATTCCAGCAAGCTGTAAGACATAAAGCGGCGGTAGTCCAACGAGATCCCCTGGAAGTTGGTGCGGTTGCCGTTCCATTCTTCGCTCAGTTCACTCGGAGGTACGATCTCCTCCCAATCGTAGAACGTGTGGCCCCAGAAACGGGTATTCCATGCCTTGTTCAAAGCATCCAGATTGCCGTAACGCTCCTCGAGCCATTTGCGGAATCCGGCTGCGCAATTGTCACAGTAGCAATATCCGCCGTATTCGTTGGATACGTGCCAAATCAGCAGGCCGGGATGGTCCTTGTATCTCTCCGCCATTTTACCGGCCATGCGGACGGAATATTTGCGATAAGTCGGCGAATTCGGGCAGGAGTTATGGCGTCCGCCAAACTTCCGCTTTCTTCCCTGAACGTCCACACGCGTGACATCGGGATACTTTCTCGCCATCCATGCCGGGTGGGCACCCGTGCTCGTTGCCAGGCAAGTATACACACCGCTCTTGTACAAGCGGTCCATCGTCTCATCAAGTTGGGCAAAATCATAAGTATCTTCATCCGGCTGGTTCAGCGCCCAAGAGAACACGTTGACGGTCGCTACATCAATACCTGCGAGCTTGAACATACGCTCGTCCTCTTTCCAAATCTCCGCGTCCCATTGCTCGGGATTGTAGTCCCCGCCATACCATATTTTCGGCAGCTTATCGTTAATCACTGCGAACACATCCTTTAAAGTGATATAATTATATTACCATTGTAAAAGTAAATCTTAGCCCTTCATATATAATATTTCCGACTTCAAATATAATAATATGGAACTAACAAGGAGGTCATAATCTCATGCAAACGCCAGCATCCCGGCGGTTCGTCTTTTCCCCTTCCGGAACTCCTCATCTCCCCCTGATCGTCGAAAGCATCGGCTATAATCCGAATCAGGAGAAGATCATCCGCCCCGAAGGCTACCCCTTCTACCACTGGATTCAAACCGAAGCGGGCGAAGGCAAATTGTCCTATGGAAATGAGACTATCGTGCTTGAGCCGTTCACGGGGCTGCTTCTCCCTCCCGGAATGCCGCATGCTTACGAGGCGATATCCCACGGAACTGTGTGGAGTACGCTGTACATCACGTTCGGCGGAGAAGCGACGGGTCCGATCCTGAACGCATTTGCTATCCGTGAACCCGCCTTTTTTCGATGGGATCCGGATTCGCCGCTGGCTCCCCTGCTCGGCTCGATGCTTGAGCAGCTGGATACCGGAAACGATCTGTTCGGTCTGGAGATATCCACTAAAACTTACCGGTTCCTTGGTCTTTTGAGCAAATTCGGACAAGCCAGCAGCGTTTCCGTAACCCGCAATGTGGAAAAGCTCGCCCCCCTGCTGCAGTGGATGGAAAACCATTATCGCGATCCTGATATCGGTCTGGACAGTCTGGCCGAAGTACTCGGCATTTCCAGCCGCCATTTGAGCAAGCTGTTCCAGCTTACTTTTGGACTTTCCCCGTATGCCTACCTCGTCCAGATGCGCATTCACAAAGCCAAGGAGCGGCTCGCCGGGAACCCGGAACTCACCGTCGCAAGCATCGCCGGGGAAACCGGATTTCGCGACACCAGCCATTTCGTGGCCACGTTCCGCAAGCATACGAACCTGACTCCGCAACAATTTCGAAGATTGCATTAAAAAGGCTGTCCTTTGGGACCGGAATGTGGCGGATCCCTGGACAGCCTTGCTTGCCCATCAATGGACGAGAATTATTGCACGGAAATCAGATATGTGCTGCCTTGCTCCGCATAGAAACGGCCATCTTCGACCGGAACAAGCGATCCGTCCGACTTAACAACCGAAATTGCCTCTTTGTAACGCAGAGTACACCAACCGCTGCGGGAAGCGGTGATGCCGGCTTCCGTAAGACGGCCGTTCAGCCATGCGGCGCTAACGGTGTAGCCGCCTCTGGCCCGGAGTCCGCTGACGCTGCCCGAAGACGACCAAGCCTTCGGCAGGGCAGGTAAAAGCTCGATACCGTTGTTATGGCTCTGAAGCAGCATTTCGGCGATGCCTGAAGTTCCGCCGAAGTTGCCGTCAATCTGGAACGGTGGATGATCGTCAAAAAGATTAGGATAGGTCGAACGGGACAACAATGTATTTACAAAACGGTATGCCGTTTCCCCGTCTCCCAGTCTGGCGTACAAGTTGATCAGCCATGCACAGCTCCAGCCGGTATGCCCGCCCCCTTGGCTGATCCGGCTGTCCAGCGATTTGCGGACCGCTTCCGCCAGCTCCGGCGTTCCATCCGGTGTAATGGCATTTCCCGGATACAAGCCGTAAAGATGCGATACATGCCGGTGCCCCGGTTCCGCTTCCACAAAATCCTCGCTCCATTCCCGCAGCCGGCCATCCGGCCCTATTTGCGGCTTCGCCATTGTCTCCATCGTTTCTTCCAGAAGTCGAGACCATTCCCGATCGGCACCAACAATTTCGGAAGCCAGAATACAATGGTTGAACAGCTCGCGGATCAGGAACAAATCCATAGTGGAGCCGGCCGATATGCTGCATGGCTCGCCGTCCGCTGTTAGGAACTTGTTCTCCGGCGAGGTGGAAGGGGCTGTAGTCAATTCTCCGTTTGGTCCCGGAACAAGCCAACCCAAGCAAAATTCAGCTGCCCCTTTCAAAAGGGGATAAGCGGTTTCCCGCAAAAAATGTTCATCCTGAGTGAAGACATAATGTTCCCAAAGATGACGGCTAAGCCATACTCCGCCCATCGGCCAAAACGCCCAACTGGCATCTCCGTCACTCGGTGTGGATGTCCGCCACAAATCTACATTGTGATGCGCAGTCCAACCTCTGGTTCCATAATGAATTCTTGCGGTTCTTGCACCGGTTTTGCTAAGATCGCCGATAAGATCAAACAAGGGTTCATGACACTCGCTTAAATTACATACTTCTGCAGGCCAGTAGTTCATTTCCGTGTTTATATTCGTCGTATAGTTGCTGTTCCAAGGTGGCTGCATATGCGGATTCCAAATACCCTGCAGATGAGCCGGCTGTGTGCCGGGTCTGGAACTGGCCATCAGCAAGTATCTTCCGTACTGAAAATACAAAGCTTCAAGCCCAGGATCACTCTTCCCGGATTGATAGCGTACGAGACGTTCATCTGTGGGTAAAGAGGTTACGTCCTCTCCATCTAACTTTAAGTCCACCCGTCCGAACAGGCTCTCGTGATCTGCGATATGCCGCTTGCGCAGTTCATTAAATCCAAGCTGCTCGGCCGCATCGAGGGCAGCCGTGCACTTCCCGCTCACGATCTCCGCCGAACCGTTTCCCGGCATCACGTCGTACCCGGCGAAGTCAGTAGCCGCCGCTAGTAGCACGGTCACTGATTTCGCACCGCTTACTTGCGCCCGGCCGGATTCGTGCACAAGGGTTCCTCCATCATGATAGATACGGATTTGCGCTTCAAAAGAAAGGCCCATCCCTTCCTCATACAAAACAGATTGAGGGTGATCCCCCCTATAATTGTCGGCAATATGGCTAGGTGCCCTACCGTTCATTTTCAGCCCGTTTCCTTCCGCCGTTTCGCTCGTTGTGTATCTTAAAGGCGAATCCAGCGAAATCGTTAAATCCAGTAAATCCTCCGAAGGAGAATCATATCTGAGCGCTAAAACTTGATCCGCCGCACTAACGAACACCTCCCGCGTAAAGACGGCTTCTCCGCGGGAATAACGGACCTCAGCCACTCCTTTTTCCAGGTCAAGTCCTCTATAGTATCCGGCAGATGTCATATCTCCATGGTGCTCCACTTTCAGGTTACCTAAAGGCTGGTAAGACTCGGTCCGCCGGCCCAGCATCTTCGAGTTGATCAATGCTTCCGCCTCTTTATATTTCCCGGAAAATATCAGTTCCCTTGCCCGATCCAAATGCCGGAGAGCGTCGTAGTTCTGGGTGTCACGGGGAAATCCCGACCATAAAGTATCCTCATTAAGCGCTATCATTTCTGTACGGTCTCCCCCGTAAACCATTCCGCCAATCCGCCCGTTTCCGACTGGCAGAGCCTCTTCCCAGCGGGAAGCGGGCTGATTATACCACAATCTCCATAATGACTTCTCTTTGTTCATATCCGGCATCTCTACTGCCTCCCATCCATAACTTAGAGAAAAAGGCCCGAGCAAACTGCGGGCCTTTTTCCTGTTCAACCTATTTAGTTCTTATAATAGCTGATTACTTAACTTCTTTGCCAGTGAACAAAGATACTCTCTTCTTCACAAGCTCAGTGTATTCAGCTTCCATTTTTTCCGCACCGGCTTTATCCAATTCAACCAGGAATGCGTCGTAAACCTTGTCGAAATCAGTCGTTTTAGCAAGAACTGCTTCCGGAATACGCTTGCGGATGATGTCTTGTGTTTTTTGGAAAATCACTTGATAGTCACCGTCTGTAGGAACCGGCATGTTGTACAGCGCGCCCCATTCTTTAGCAGGGAATGCATCTTCAGCCGGGAACAGATCTTTCCAAGTCGTAGCGTTGTAAGCTTTCAATGTTTCTTTTTCAGCTTCAGTGTAACCAGCAACGATTTGATCCGGGAAGTTAGTTGTATAGTAGTTGCCTGTGGAATCCTTCACGCCGTCGCCATAGAATGGCGCCAGAACTCTATACTGACCGATACCGGATTCTTTAGTAAAGTTGGTCGAATCATTTACTTTTCTGTCATGAATGTCGGCAGGAACTACACGTGTTCCATTCTCATCTACAGTGTAATGCTTGCCCTCAACGCCCCACATTCTGAGCACTTGACCTTCATCGGAAGCAAGCCAGTCAATGAATTTGATCGCGCGAACCGGGTCTTTACATTCCGTAGTAATAGCGATACCGTATCCGTCCAGACCTGCAGTTTGGAAGGAATGATCTTCATAGTCTTCCGACAGAGTTACTGGGAAGTGAGCGTAAGTGGATTCGTCTTTTCCAGCTGTTTTCAGAGCGTTCTCTGCATCTTGGTATCCCCACTCTTGGTCGATCAGACCAAGAACGCGGCCGCTGGCAATTTTCGCTTTGTATTGGTCGTCTTTTTGTACGAAAGTATCTTTGTCGAGCAGACCTTCATTGTACATATGGTTCAACCAACGGAAATATTCTTTCTCTTCAGGACGTTTGTAGTGCAATTTTGCTTCATAGGTTTGTGGATCAACAAAGTACTCGCCGTCATCCGGTGCTCCCGTAGCAATGAACGCCGGATTCGTTACGGTGATCATAATTCTCCAGTCATCCGCGTTCAAAGTGAGCGGGATGTTTGGCTGACCGTCCGTAGTCGGGTTCTTTTCCATATATTGTTTCAAAACATTTTCAAAGTCTTGAACGGTACGAACTTTCGGGTAGCCAAGCTCTTTCAACACGCGCTGCTGGATTTCAAAACCGCCGCCAGCATCAAAGTTCTGTTGATCAACCCCGACATTCGTCGTAATTTGATAAATCGCTGGATCTTCGTTGCTGTATTTCAGACGATTCATATTTTCGCCGATAACCTTTTTAATGTTTGGAGCATGCTCTTCAATCAAATCGGTCAAATCCAGAACAAGTCCGGCGTCAATCAGCTTACCGATTTCATTCTTTGCAAAAATGATGTCCGGAACGTCGCCACTCGCAGCCATCAAAGCGATTTTGCTTTGTCCGCCGCCGCTGCCTACGTCATATTCTGCATCCAGCGTTACGCCGGTTTTTTCAGTGATGACTTTACCCACATCATCCTTCATGTTGTTCCAGTTCGGGCTGGCATCAGCGCCGAAGAAAGTGAAAGTGACTGGGCTCGTATCTTCAGCCTTTTGTTCATTTTGTGTGTTACCCGAATTGCCAGTGTTACCAGCCGCGTTGTTCTTGTCGTTACCGGAATTTCCGCAACCGCCGACGAGTAATGTGCTTGCCAACAAGATCGCAGCAAAGGCCTTAGGACTCTTCCAACTCATTTCTAGTTCCCCCTTGTAATAAATAATAAAGCTATATTGTATAACAGGTAAAACCTGTAAATACCAAACCAAAACAATTAAACTTTGTTAATAAGAGCGCGTTCATTTGAATAGACAAGTCATCTCTTGCCTGAGCATTTTAAGTAAGGGCTTTCAACGAAAGCTTAAAAAAAGATTTTCCGATTCAGCCCGCCGTACCGGTTGCTGCCGGCACGGCGAAACTGTTCATGCTTGTTACTGCTGTTCCGTTATGGAAGGTTAAGCTTTAACTGCGCCCAACGTCATACCGGATACAAAGTACCGCTGTAAGAACGGATAAACAATCAAGATCGGAAGTGTTACGACTATGGTAATCGCCATTTTAATCGATTCCGGTGAAATCTGAGCCATCTGATTCGCCAAGTCGTTCGCATTCGTCATCGCCGAACCTTGGTTCGTGCTGGCCAGAACCTTCATCAATTCGTATTGCAAGGTAGTCAAGTGAGGTTTATTCCCGTTGTACAGATAGGTATCAAACCAGGAATTCCACTGTCCGACTGCAAGGAACAAGGCGATGGTCGCAAGCACCGGCTTACAGAGTGGAAGAATAACTTTGTAATAAATCGTAAAGTCATTGGCACCGTCCAATTTGGCCGACTCTTGCAGAGCGTATGGAAGCCCGTCAATGAAGGAACGGATGATGAATACGTTAAATGCGCTGACAATACCAGGCAAAATGTATATCCAGAACGTTCCGATCAGATCCAGATGCCGCATCAACATATAAGTCGGTACAAGTCCTCCGGAGAAATACATCGTCAGTGCAAGAAACGTGGAAACAAATTTCCGGGATTTAAAATCCGGTCGGCTTAACGTATACGCCAGCATTGAGGCACTAATCAAGCCTAACACTGTACCGGATACCGTACGAAGAATCGTAACTTTAAAACCTTGAATCAGGCCGGTGTATCCAAAGATCGTTTTATAGTTTTCCAAAGTGAATTCCCGCGGCCAAAGATAGATGCCGCCACGGACCGTGTCTGTCGAATCGTTCAACGAAATCGCAAGCACGTTCAGGAAAGGATATAAAGTAATGATCAAGATAATGGCCATAACGATTACGTTGACAGTGTCGAATACTTTATCGGATCTTGTAGCGTTAAAAGCTTTTGAGTTTGTCGCCATTTTGTCCCCTCCCCCTCTACATGATGCTTTCTTTCGTCGTTTTCTTCATGATGCCGTTTGCCGTGAGCAAGAGAATAATGCTTACGACGGAGGTGAACATACTGATCGCCGTTCCGTAGGAGAAGCGACTGATGTTTATACCATAATTCAAAGCATACAAATCCAATACTTCGGAATAATCTTTTACCAGCGCATTTTGCAACTGGAACTGTTTCTCGAAGCCGATACCGATCAGGTGACCAATCGACATAATCAGCAGTACGGATATCGTAGTTCGAATGCCCGGAAGCGTAATATTCCATATTTGTCTGAAACGTCCCGCTCCATCCACGCGGGAAGCCTCGTAGAGTTCTTTGTCAATCCCTGTGATCGCAGCCAGGTAGATAATGGCGTTCCAGCCGGTCTCTTTCCATATATCGGAAGCGGTTACAATACCCCAAAACCATTTCCCTTCAGCCATGAATTGTATCGGCTCGTTAATAATATGCAATGACAGTAGAAGTTCGTTAACGATCCCGCCGTCAATCGAGAGCATTTTGGTAATGATACCTCCGACGACGACCCAGGATACAAAGTGCGGCAGATAAGACACCGTTTGAACCGTACGTTTGAAAATACTTCCCCTGAGCTCGTTCAGGAATACCGCGAAAAAGATCGGTACGATAAATCCAAAGATCAATCCCATAAGACTCATGGCTAATGTGTTTCTTAATACCAGATAGAATCTTTCGTCTTGGAACAAGTCCACAAAGTTTTTCATTCCAACCCATTTTTGTTCTGAAAAAGACTTGGACGGTTTATAGTTCTGGAATGCCATCGTCCAGCCCCAGATCGGTAAATAATTAAATACAAACAACCAAATTACGAATGGCAAGGACATCAGGTATAAATATTTTTGTTGAACTATACTTTGCCACATTCCTTGCTTCCGCTTTTTTGGCGGCTTAGGGGTTACGCTTACATTTCTAGTTCCAGGTTTTTCTGAGAGCGTTTCCATCTGTCCAATCCCCCCTTCTCTGCTATACCTTTATGATAAAGGAACGAGGGGATTGGAAATACCCGATAGATTTGAGAGAAAACCATATAAAAATTAGACATTAACCGGAATCGTAAAGGAAAACTCCGTTCCGCGGCCATATTCACTGAAGATTTTCAGCCCATGCTCTTCTCCATAGGACAGTACTAGTCTTTGGTGGACGTTGCGCAGCCCGATCCGGTTGTTCTCGGATTCGTCCGGACTTGAAATCGAATGGATCACCTCGTCAAGCCGCTGCGGAGTCATCCCTAAACCGTTATCTCGTATTCGAATGACTAGAAGTTCGCCATTAAATTGAATATCGACATTTACTTCCACGCCGTCTTCCTTATCCTCTACCCCGTGAACTACCGCATTCTCTACCAAAGGTTGAATGATTAAAGGAGGAATCCGGATCTCCTGCGCTTGCGGATCAATATTCAACTCGTATTTCAATCGATCCTCATAACGGAATTTCTGGATTTCCAAATAGGAACGCACCATTTCGATCTCTTCCTTAATAGGCGTACTCTCTCTGCCGACTTCAAGATTTTTGCGCATTAAACGACCCAGCAAGCGGACGACATTCGCAATTTCCTTTTCACCCTTCATATGAGCATTCATCCGAATCGACTCCAGGGCATTAAAAAGGAAGTGCGGGTTAATCTGGCTGGCCATCATTTTCAGCTTGATCTCACGTTGAGCGATCTCCAGCGCCGTATTTTGCTCCGTTTTCTCCACAACCTGATTCATCAGGCTGCGAATGCTTTCGACCATGTAGTTAAACTGCCGTGATAACTGGCCGATCTCGTCATTTCCGTCGATTCGGGAGACTACATTTAAATCGCCAAGGGCCAAGCGGTTCAAATGTCGGCTAAGCCGCAGCAACCGATTGGAAGTCAGAAATGAAACAATATAAACAAACGCAAGGGCGATCAGCAAAACAAGCAGAATGATGACCAAACCGATCAAACTGACCTTGTTCGCATCCTTGACGATAGATTCCGTACTGAAAACGGATACGACTCTTAGCCCGTTGATGCTATTTTCCGGGATCAGTTCATCCACGATCATATAGGAAGGTTCGCCTTTAATGTTGAGCTTGTGAGTCCCTTTTTCCAATTGACTCAGGTCAACGCCGAAATCGAGACTTTCAAGCGTTTTACCGACAAAGCTGGAGTCCTTGGCGGCTACTACGTTTCCCGCTTCATCCGCAATCAGCGTTTCAAAAGGTTCCTGGAGCAACATACGATTTAATTCATTCTGATCGAGAGAGACCATTAGTACTCCGCTTGTCCGGCGTTCCGGAAAAGGCAGTTGTCTTATGAGACTAAGCTTTCGTACCGGAATGGGTTCATTATCATCGATATAAGTCCAGATCAAGCTTTTTGTGGACATCGCCTGCTGATACCAATGTGTTTTACTAGTATTTTCATCGATCGGGATCAGCTCCAGGTTATTGATTAAGGTCTGGTTGTCGTAATAAAAACGTACGCCGGCAATCTCCCGGTAAGTACGTTTGAATCTCGTAAACTCGTCATAATTCAGGTAAGCCTTTGTTAATTCCAGCACGCTTTCATAACGGGTAGTGACCATTCTCTCCAGATCCTTGTCAAGCAATAAGGTGTTCGACACATCCATCGGTATGCGCAGCAAGTTGCCAAGTTGAGATTTAGTCTTCTCCACATTATTGGTCGCCTGATCAATCGCCCGGTCCATCGCCTGGGAACGGAAATAGCTAACCACTCCTCCGCCAACAATCATGACGGGAA
Organism: Paenibacillus sp. FSL R5-0407; assembly: GCF_038009185.1. Taxonomy (NCBI): domain Bacteria; kingdom Bacillati; phylum Bacillota; class Bacilli; order Caryophanales; family Paenibacillaceae; genus Paenibacillus; species Paenibacillus sp. FSL R5-0407. The sequence continues at coordinate 2,017,112 of NZ_JBBPAX010000001.1, forward strand.
TCATGACTACGAGAATGTAGGAAATAATGAGCTTGTGCTTGAGCTTGAAGTTGTTCGTGACTTGTACGACTTTTCTAAACATGTCTGCCCCTCCCTGACCTCGGGTTACCATAACGGAGATCTCCGTAAAAACCGAATATCCCCGACTCTTTGACAAGCGGGGATCATTCGGGCCGCGTCCGCACGGCGCACGCATTAGCTTAATATTAGTTTATTGCTCCGTCAGGGGCAACACGGTTATTTCAGGGAAATCTGCAATTCCGTCTTGCCGGAGAAGGAAGTCACCGAAACCGTTCCTTCATTAGTAAGCTCCCCGCCTTGAACGGAAGCCACTTCACCCATGCCGTGCAGCGATACTTTGAATGCTTTTCCGGCACCTTCAGCGCCGAGAGTTACTTTGGAGCCTTGGCGAACCGCGGTAACGGTCAGTTCGGTTTCACCCTTCATATTGCGGACCGTGCGCGTTACAGAAACGCCTTCTTGCAGCTGGTACAATCCGAGCTCTACGCCGTCTGCGAAGTCATAGTCCGGACGGCTGTTGTTGGCGCCTTTTGCCAGGATGGAGTTCTGGCGGACAAACAACGGCAGGCCGAAGAAATCGTAAGTTTCTTTTTGCCATTTGCCACCTTCGACAGTTTTGCCTGTGAGCAGGTGGGTCCAAGTGCCTTCCGGCAGGAAGTAGGTAACTTCCCCGGTTTCGCTGAATACCGGAGCAACCAGCAAGGAATCGCCCAACATATATTGACGATCCAGCGTCTCGGTAGCAGGGTCATTCGGGAATTCCAGGAACATGGCGCGCATGGTCGGAACACCTTTTTCCGTAGCATAAACAGCTGTATCGAACAGGTATGGCATCAGGCTGCATTTCAGCTTGGTGAAGAAACGGGTAACGTCAACAGCTTCATCATCATAAGCCCAAGGCACCCGGTACGAGCTGCTTCCGTGCAGACGGCTATGGCTGGACATCAGGCCGAATGCGAGCCAGCGTTTGAACACATGAACCGGAGCTGTGTTTTCGAAGCCGCCGATATCATGGCTCCAGAAACCGAAGCCGGACAATCCGAGCGACAGGCCGCCGCGAAGGCTTTCCGCCATCGATTCATAATCCGCATAGCAGTCTCCGCCCCAGTGTACAGGGAATTTCTGTCCGCCGACGGTAGCCGAACGGGCAAACAGCGCCGCTTCATTTTTGCCAAGCTTCTCTTCCAGGACTTCAAATACCACTTTATTGTAAAGGTATGTGTAGTAGTTGTGCATTTTGACCGGATCGGAACCGTCATGGTAAACGACGTCGGTTGGAATCCGCTCGCCGAAGTCGGTCTTGAAGCTGTCGACGCCCATGTCAACGAGCTCGCGCAGGTAGCCGGCATACCATTCGCAGGCTTCCGGGTTCGTAAAGTCAACCAGAGCCATGCCTGGCTGCCACAAATTCCATTGCCATACATCGCCGTTCGGCTTCTTCACGAGGTAGCCGTTTTGCTTGCCTTCTTCGAACAAACGAGAACGCTGACCGATGTAAGGGTTAATCCATACGCAAATTTTCAGGCCTTTTTCCTTCAAACGTTTCAGCATGCCGACAGGATCCGGGAATACCCGCTCATCCCATTTGAAATCCGTCCAATGGAACTCGCGCATCCAGAAGCAGTCGAAATGGAAGACATGCAGCGGAAGGTCTCTTTCGGCCATGCCGTCAACAAAGGAATTGACCGTAGCTTCGTCATAATCGGTGGTAAACGAAGTCGTGAGCCACAGACCGAACGACCATGCCGGCGGCAACGCAGGTTTGCCGGTCAATGCGGTGTATTTATCAAGTACATCCTTCGGCTCAGGTCCGTCGATAACGAAATATTCAATCGATTCGCCCGGTACGCTGAATTGAACTTTTTTCACTTTTTCAGAAGCTACTTCAAAGGAAACGCCGCCCGGGTCATTAACCAATACGCCGTAGCCTTTATTAGTTACATAAAACGGAATGTTCTTATAGGATTGTTCGGAGCTTGTGCCGCCGTCTTTGTTCCAAATGTCGACAACCTGTCCGTTCTTGATAAAGGACGTAAAGCGTTCGCCCAAACCGTAAACGAGTTCACCAACGCTTAAGTCGAGCTCTTCGCGCATGAAGGTGTTTCCGCCGGCTTCGGTCACGTGTGCCATCGATTTAAACGCACTACCTGTAAGGCGCTGAGTTCCGCGATAGAAATCCACCGACCACTGCGCACCTTTGTTAATGCGTACGCTGAGATTGCCGCTTTTGAGTTCGGCATACTCATCGTTTTCGGTAATTACTGCATGATCGCCGCCCTTAGCCAATTCAAAGTTAGGCCCATGATCCACAGTACCGGCAAAATGCACAAGCTTGACGCCGATTACGCCAGGAAGCGGGGAGTGGAAATGTACGGTAAGAAGCGTTGTATTAATCATATCGCCGCGTCCGCGAAGCGGAGTAGTCGAAGCTGAAGCTGTCAGTGTATGATTCTGTTCCATAAAATCGTATGCTTGAACCGCAGTGGAAAGCGTGTATCCATCACGAATCAGCCAGTTGCCATCGGTAAATTTCATCTGTTATATACCGCCTTTCGATTCACTTTTCATAATTATCACTATTAAACTGCTTACACTTGCATTATACTGATTGAAAAGGAAATATTCTAACATAATTCGATGATATTATAACACTATATTGATGAGGTGACTTTCATGGATCAAGCACTCCGCCGCTCTCTGAAAGAAAGCAAATCGCACGGTAGTGAGCATCTTCCATTTGGAACCTACTGGTACAGTTATGGCCCCGGCGAGCACGTTATCGACTGCCACTGGCATGAAGAACCCGAAATATTCTACTGCATAGACGGCGAGACGGTGTTCCAGGTCGATACCGATTATTTTACCGTCAAGGCCGGAGAAGCCGTATTCGTCGATGGTGGCGACATTCACGCCGCTCATGCCAGCGGAGAGACAGGCTGCTCTTTTTTCTCGCTGGTCTTCGACACGCAATTGCTGGCCAGCGCTCATTACGACGCCGTGCAAGAAAATCTGATCCTTCCTTTGCAGGAAAGAAAAGCGACTTTTCCGAGACATATCCGGCATGCCGAAAGCTTTGAGGTCAGCCTGCTGGACCATATTGTGTCCATCATGAAAGGCTGCAGCGCGCAATCCCCCGGCTACGAAGGCTCGGTTAAGGGTCATCTCTACCTTATGTTGGCGGAGATTATCGCGGAAGGTAAAACTTGCAACCGGACCGCAAGCAACCGGAGCGAGTCTTCAAAAATCGAGCGCCTCAAAACCGTGATTCACTATATTCAGCACAATTATGAGCACCCGATCCGCCTGTCTGAGCTCGCTGCGCTCGTTCCGATGAGCGAAGGCCAGTTCTGCCGTTTCTTCAAATCCATGACCCGGCAAACTCCGATGGACTATATTAACTCCTACCGGATTCGACAGGCCGTCGAACTGCTGCGGCAACCGGAACGAAAAATTTCCGATGTTGCGCTAGAGGTCGGTTACGACAATATCAGCTACTTTATCCGGGTGTTCCGCAAGACCATGAATTGCTCGCCTTCGGAATTCCGAAAAAAACTCCAAAGCCAGATCGAAGCCTAGTTTGACCGGCTCAAACGCCTTCAGCTAATATTCCTTTTTTGCCGGAGATTCATACTTGCTAGGGCTCTGAAGTTCTGAGATTTGGATTTCGGGACGGGACATCGGAGTGCAGGGACCCCATCAGACCTCCCTCTCCCCTCCACCGTCGCCGGCGCCCAGATTTAGTTGATCAACTAATCGTTGTTGCTAGAATCGCAATCCTACTAACTTCAGAATCCGTCGCCGCCTGATTGTCGTCCTGTGTTATATCCTCGTTGCCCCTGAATACCGTCCTACATGATGCCTCGTCGCCAAGCCGGGCTTTTCGTGTCTATTATTCACAAACCTATCATACCACCTTTTGTAAGCGCTTTAATACATCCATTATTAGTCACATTTTCATGTGAAAATTTAACTTCAACTACCTAAAATTGCTGAGCTGCAAATGCAGAACGAACTAATTGGATATTTCCAATGAAAAACTACACAATTAGCCGATTCCCCCGTGTTGATTGGAAATATCCAATGACGAGACTCGGATTAGCGTAAATGAGACGGTTTTCCTTAAATTCCATTGGAATTATCCAATGGAAACAACCAACTAGTCAAAAAAAGAAGCTGCTGATTGGAAATATCCAATCAGCAGCTTCTTATCGTTTCGCAATTAGCTTCACATATACTAATGCCATGCCTCAACGACCATTCTATCCCGCTTCGTGATCACAAGCCGGTTTTTGATCTACCCTTCCAGTCGAGATTCAATAACCGGGTTTTCAGCACCGAGAAGGTGGGGTAAAGCCAGGGACTGAGGAGCGGAGCGTAGGAGAAGCCTACGTGAGCACCTCAAATGTTTCCGGAGGAAACATTCTTCGGAAGCATATGCTTGGTCCATGGCTGAATCCCCAGATTCGACGCCGAATCAACTTCTCTGAATCCGCTTCGTGATCAAAAGCCGGTTTTTGATCTACCCTTCCAATCGAGATTCAAAAACCGGGTTTTCAGCACCGAGAAGGTGGGGTAAAGCCAGGGACTGAGGAGCGGAGCGTAGGAGAAGCCTACGTGAGCACCGGAAGGCACTGGATGAACCCCAGATTCGACGCCGAATCAACTTCTCTGAATCCGCTTCGTGATCAAAAGCCGGTTTTTGAATTACATCTACGCGTGGTTGGTGGTTTTGCGGTAGGCGGAGGGGGATGTCCCCACATACTTCCGGAACTTGCTATGGAAATAATCCACGTTCGTATAACCGACCTTCTCGGCCACTTGGTAGACTTTCAACCCTTCCTCAAGAAGGGACTTCGCCTTCTCGATCCGCACTTTATCGAGGTAGGTGTTAAAGTATTCGCCTGTAGCGTTCTTGAACAATTTGCCGAGATACGCGCTATTATAGTTAAAAATGCCGGACAAAGTTTCCAGCTTCAAGTTGTCGCTGAAATTACGGTGAATCAGATCAAGCATGATCTTTACTTCCCGGTGTTTTCCTCCCTCGCCCAGTCCGCTCATCATCTGTTCCAGGAAAAACTCCGTTTTCTCATACACGCCCTCAAGCGTCCAAGCCTTATAAATATCGGACAAATAGTCCGAAAATTCCTTACTGCGGCTCTGCAGCTCCGGCGATTGCTTGATCCCTTTTGCGTGAATCGAGGTCAGAATCTCAACGAAACGACGTTTAATTTCCCCTTCGCCATAGCCCTCAGACACAAGGCATTCCCCTGTACGGCGGACCAGCGCTTTCACCGTCTCGCGATTGCCCACCTCCACAGCATAATAAAGCTGTTCGTTCAACGGTTCCGTCCCTGGCTCAACGGACACTTCTCCAAGGGAAGTTTCCTGAACCGAATCCCGGCTCAGAAGCTTGCCGTTGCCATGAATAAAGTGGCTTTTGTTAAGCTCACTGGCCACTCCATAAGAATCAACTACTTCCATTAAGCTGCATACCTTTGGCCCTAAGGCCGCGGTGAATTCTACGCCCGTATCGGAAGCTGCATCCCGGATACTGCCGTAAACTCCATCCATTTCCACGCCCAAAACCGGATCTTTTAGTAGAATACCGATCTGCGCATGGTAGCTGAATACGTAGCCTCGATCCGTGTGTTCAAACAGCTCGGTCATCTTTCTTCTCATTTGAACGGAGGGTTCCATATCCGAATCGTTCTCCGTATGCAGATTAATCAGCAAGACCTGATAGCATCTCCATAGCAGACCCAATTCCTCAGCTTTGCCTTCCAGCACCGCTTTCTCTTCCTCATTACCCGACAGGAGCGATTGAATAAACGCCTCCCTGCCCCAATCCTTAGTGGTGCTTTGCCAAAGCTCGGCAAGCCGTTCCTGAGTAATCTGCTGCTGAATTTTCTGTATATAATCTATCAATTCATCTTCGTCGACCGGCTTCAGTAAATAACCGTCTGCCCGTTGCGAGATAGCCTTCTTAGCGTAATCAAAATCCGCGTATCCACTTAAAATTAAAATATGAAGCATAGGATCAAGCGAACGCAGCCGCTGAATCAACTGCAATCCGTCCATTCCCGGCATACGAATATCGGCGATTACCAAATCGGGTTCATGAGTGTTATATTTCTCGAGCGCTTCGTTGCCGTTGGCCGCCGTGTCTACGACGACATAACCGTAAGCGTTCCAGTCGATAAATGTGCGAAGTCCCTCTCTCAGCTTAGGTTCATCGTCTACAATAAGCACTTTAATCATCATTTATTTCCCCCTGCCGGAAAAGATTTCATTACAATTCCCATCCGGCGTTTTTCAATGGTGTGTATAACACTTTATTAAACACAAATAATATCCTTCCCCTACGGAAAGAATTAAAGCGTTTACAAATAATTATAAATAAATATTAAATTCTCACAAACATAATTATGTTCATTTATTGCACTATTTTGATGATATGAGGATAACAAAAAAATCTTCCAAATCGCAGATCACGATTTGGAAGATTCTTGGTATCACCTGAAACTCAAAGCAAGCCAGCTTACACCGCCTCTTTTGGCATGTCGCTCTCCTGAAATTGAATCCGGTACAATTTTGCATACAAGCCTTGCTGCTCTAGGAGAGATTTATGGGTTCCCTCCTCCACGATCCGGCCCTTTTCCATAACCAGAATCCGATCTGCATCCAGAACCGTAGACAGTCTGTGGGCAATGACCAGGGTAGTGCGTTTTTGCATCAATACGTCAAGCGAACGCTGCACAAGACTTTCGGCTTCGTTATCAAGCGCCGAAGTAGCTTCATCCAGAAGCAACAGCGGTGCCTCGCGCAAAAAAGCTCTTGCAATGGCGATGCGCTGCTTCTGACCACCGGAAAGCGATGCCCCATGTTCACCAATATGGGTGGCATATCCATCTGGAAGCTTCATAATGAAATCATCGGCCCCGGCCATTCCGGCGGCCATCCGGATTTCTTCCTCGGACTTACCTTCCGTACCAAAGGCGATATTATCGCCGATCGTTCCCGCAAAAAGGTAAGGAATTTGGGGCACATAGGTCGCAAGTCCGCGGCCCTGATCCAGACTCTCCCGCAGGCAAACGCCATGGAGGGAGACGCTCCCTTGATCAGGCTGGTAGAGTCCGCAGCAGAGACGAACCAGCGTCGATTTTCCTGAACCGCTTGGTCCAACGACAGCGACCGTTTCCCCGGCATTGACCTGCAAATTCAAACCCTCAAACAGGGCTTCCTGCGGGTCATCGGCAGAAATTTTATGCGCAAAATGAACATCCTTGAGCATGAGCGCCGGTTGATCGTGATCCCCCGTCGACGCATTCCGGAAGTACGGAGCTTGCCGTTCTCCCCGCTCTTGTCGCTCTTGCAGCCCTTTCCGCTTTTGCCGCTCCTCCCTCTGTACCGCCCGTTCCCCGCCGGATTCGTTTTCCGTTTCCTTATCAAGAATTTCAAATACGCGGTCCGAAGCACCCAAGGCCTCCTGAACCGCGCCCCAGGTCTGGGACATGTGGACGAAGGGCCACTGTACCCTGCCGATTAAGATGACGAACGCCAGCACGCCGCCCGCCGACATCCCGCCTCCAAGCGCGGAATAAGCGATCATCCCCGCACACACAACCATGACCACATTGTTGATAAAAGCGGAGGTTTGCCACAAAAGGCCGACAAGGACTGTTCTTTTCCGCTGCAAAATTCCTAGCTCGGCCCGCTCCTTTACATAACGGTTAAGTATGGCGTCTTCCATGCCGAACGCCCGAACCACCGTCATGCCTTGCACCACTTCCTGAAGCAGCGCTCTCAAGCCGGCCTCCCGGGCAAATATATCAACGGACAGGTTTCGCAGCTTCCGGTCAAAAAATCGGCTGCAAAAAAACACGACCGGCCCCGAGCCCAGCGCAAGCAAAGCGATCCATACATCCGAACGAGCGAGATAAATGAACGATACCAGGGTAAGCAGCAAATTATAAAACAACTCATATACGACGCTGCTCACCATGCTCATTGCCGAATTGACGTCTTTATTGTTCCGGGAGGAAAGATCGCCGGAATGCATCGATTGAACTTCCTGAAACGATAGGCGATTACTCCGGTCGAATAGTCTGGACCGCAAATCCCAGGCCATGCGGAAGTGAACCGTAAAGCGGAAATAGTGCTGAAAAATAAGACAGACTATTATAATGGCGCAGGCGATCCCGCATATGACCGTAACCCGGGTCAATGCGTCCGTATCGGAGCTTGTGATCGTATCGATGAACAGCTTTTGTACTGTGGCGAAGCCGATATCGACGACCAGCTTGGCGGCAAGCAACACAATGGCGGCCATAAACCCGGCCCGGTACAAGCCGGCATAGCCGACCAAACGACGGAAGGCGGACCAGACCGTGGATGACGGGTTAGCGGGCGATTTCACTTTATCATCGGTGATCATAGGTAACCTCCTTCTATCGCCAGTTCGGGGGGATTTTCGGAATGATGCACACTTTTTTCCACCATCGCCCGGTATTTTCCGTCTTCGGCCATCAGCGACTCATGGTTCCCCGCTTCCACGATGGAGCCGTTCTCCAAATAATAAATCACGTCGGCATCCCGGATCGTGGACAGACGATGCGCGACAACAACGGTGGTTCGGCCCTGCATCAGCTTGCCGAGCGCCTGCTGGATCATCTCTTCATGCTGGCTGTCGAGCGCGGCAGTCGGCTCGTCGAGGATCAGCATCTCCGGCTCCCTGACAAAGGCGCGGGCAATCGCAAGTCGCTGCCGTTCCCCGCCGGACAAGGTCAAGCCCCGTTCCCCGATCCGGGTCTCGTAACCCTGCGGCAATCCCTCGATGAAGGAATGAATCCCTGCTGAACGAGCCGCTTCCTTCACTGCGGATACATCGGCATCCGCCCGCCCCCAGGCGATATTCTCCCGAATGGTCCCCGAGAACAGATAGGGCTCCTGCGAGACGTAAGCAATGCGGCTGCGCCACTCTCCCGGAGGAATGTCCGCCATCGAGCCCATATCGCAGTCGATGTTTCCGGCCAGCGGTTCGTATACCGCCATAAGCAGGTTCAGAATCGTGCTTTTCCCGCTTCCGCTCGGTCCGGCAAATGCAGTTACCTTCCCTTGCTCAATCGTGAACGATACTCCTGATAGAACGAGGTCACTACTTCCGTAACCGAAGGAGACCTTTTCGAAGGAAACCGTCCCCATTTCCCCGTACTTCTTGCCGTCGTCCCGTACGGTTGCCTTTTCTTCCTCCATATCCGTAATTTCGAACACTCTGCTTCCCTGAGCCAATGCCGACTGAAGCTCGGTCCATAGATTGGCAAGCCGGGACACCGGCTGGGTGATCTGATCAAAGGTGATCAGAAAAGCCGCCACCGCTCCGACGTCCAGCCGCCCTTGGATAACCAGATAACCGCCAAAAGAAAGCACATACAGCAGCCCGCCCAGGACCACGGCGAAAGGCATATTATATCCGATCGCTTCAAGCCGGGTTACCCGGGTATGAAGGGCTGTAAGACCCTCGAGACGCTGCCGGAACTGCGAACCAAGCCGGGGAGCAAGCGAAAAAGCGCGCACGACTTCCGCCCCCTGAAGGGCATCCTGGACAAAGGATTGCTGTGCGGCAATGGCCTTTTCTCTTTCGATATGCAGATTACGGAGCCGGCGGCTGAACGGAATCATCACCAGCGGCAGTAAAATGCAGATCAACAGCGTTCCCAAGGTCAGGATATATTGGAGCGACAGCAAATAAGACAATAAAAACACAACCTGAAGCACATTGCCGAACAATTGGATCGTCTTCTCGTTAATTCCGGTTTGAGCCGCCGGTGCTGCATCCTGAATCCGTCCGATTAAATCGGCGGAGTGAAATCGTTCCAGCTCTCTGGTTTTCGAGCGCATAAGCTTAGACAAAATCGTCGCTTGCAAACTGGCGGTCGAGCGGATTTCCAGCGTCCCGGATAAATACGTGCTTATAAAATTGCCCAACGCGTCAGTAACGACTACAATAAGTGCAAAAACCAGCCCTGAGATCAGACCGGACATTTCCTTATCGACGGCTGCATTGATAATCCTGCGCAGACTTTCGGCGAGAAACACACCGGAGACCGACAGAATTCCGGCCAAAATGCATAACGTGATGTACCTGCCTAAATACGGTCTTCCAAGCGTGATCAGCCGCTTCAGCGCATCGGATACGGAGATTGCATGCTCCCTTTTGATTTCATCGTGCCCATTTTCTTTTTCCAACTCGTTCTCCCCTTCTCCTGAAGCCCTATCTTCCTATAGAAGTTCCCCCTTGTTGTCCATTCGTTCATTCGTTCACTCATCCAGCATGACTTTCGCCGTCAACGCCAGAAGCTCTCTGAGCCTTTCCTTGTTGAGATGGTAATATAACCGATGATCGCTGCGTCTGAATTCCACCAGGTCCAAGAAGAAAAAGAAGTTCGCATGATAGATCACCGCGGCCGGGGTAATGCCCAGCTCCGCCGCAAGCTCGCTGCCATACCGCGGACGTTCCCGGAGCAGCATAATGAAATCGATCCGCCGCTTATCCGATAGCGCCTTAAAAAACAGCTCCGCCTTCTCCCGATCCGCAGCAGGCCCAAAAACCCGGTCATTGAAAACGCCGAATATAACCCAAAAATGGGATGCATCAAAGGGCCAAATATGGTGATTGCCGACCTGTGAAACGAAGCTGACATGAATGGTTGACGGCACTTGAAAAATCTCCGGCTCGCTTTTATGAATTTCCCGGATAAACCGCTCGGGATCCCCTTTGAAAAAGGCTTCATACCGGACCAGTGCCCGTTCGCTTTCCTCGCGGATTACCTCGGACCAACCGGCAAAGACATCCCGATGAAATTGCGAGATCAGCATCATATAGCGCCGCTTTGTTTCTTCCGGATGCCTTAGACACTCCAGTAACGGCTCCTGAGCTTCCTTCACTTCATCGAGCGGCAGTGTGACCTTAACGCGCTCGATCAGCCCGAGCCTATCCTTTCGAATCTCTTCCCATTTGCGTCCTTGGAGCAGCTCCTCCATTTTGTCATAATAGACGCCGTAGACCATGTTCGCTGCGATTTCCGACGCCTCGGTCTTCTCCAGCCGCCCAATCCAGGATGCCGCGCTTAATGGCTGGCGCGAAGAAGCAATTGATTCATAGAAGGTATAGTTTAAAGCCATATGAAAAAAGTCGTACCCGAAGAAAAACTGCAATTCCCGGACCATATGCGGAGACATCTTCTTCCTGGCGTCAAAAAATATTTCATTGTTCAGCGGATCGAGCTCAATGCGGTACTCTTCGGCCGTCTTGACCATCTGGGGCTCGCAGGCAATCATGCCCATCATGACGATCAATTCAAACGCCTCATTGTAGGCGAAGCTGATATTTTTCTTCAAAGGGACTTTCAATTCAACGCCTCCACTTTATTAAAAATTAAATAAAGATTCATTTCGATCAAGATTTAATAATTACTTAATGTTAAAATAATCCTTCCCGCCCGCTTTGTCAATATCTGATTCGAACAAAAAAAGGACCGTTCGGCAAATAGCCAAACGATCCTTCCTGCATTTTGAGTCCTAAAGCAATACTCCATCCTTTACGGGCGAGCCGAAGTCCGGAGTTCCATCCTCTTTCCAGCCAAACACCTGGGCCCGGGTATGGCGGTTCGGGTCATATAGAGGATCTCCCTTAATCTCCTTGTAATTCCGCGCGTGATAAACGATGACATCCTGACCGTCCTCGGAGACAGTAAAGCTGTTATGTCCCGGGCCGTATTGTCCGTTCTCTTCGCTCGTTTGAAAAACGGGCTGCGGCGCTTTCTTCCACACGGACGGATCGAGCAGATCCGCGGATTCATCCGCTTCCAACAGCCCCATGCAGTAGTTGTAATCCGTTGCGCTAGCCGAATAGCTGATGAAGATGCGTCCGTTCCGCTTGAGCACAGCCGCTCCCTCATTAACCCGGAAACCGATGATTTCCCAGTCGAATTCCGGCGTCGAAATCATCACCTGCTCTCCGGTCAGCGTCCATGGATTGCTCATTTTTGAAATGTACAGGTTTGAGTTCCCTTCGATTTCGGGATCCTTTTGCGCCCAAACATAATAGAGGTCTCCGCGGTGCTCGAACGTCGTTGCGTCCAGGGCGAACGATTCCCAACGTGTCCGTACCTGGCCTTTCTCCACCCATTCGCCTTCTAGCGGATTTACGGCATCATTCTCAAGGACATACATCCGGTGGTCGAACAAACCGTCCTGCGTTTCGGTCGTTCTGGCCGCCGCGAAATAGATATACCATTTCCCTTGAATATAATGGATCTCCGGCGCCCAGATGTTCGCGCTGAGCGGGCCGGTTTCATATTTACGCCATACCGTTACGGGAAGCGCATCCTTTAACCCTTGAATCGTAGTCGAACGCCTCACTTCGATCCGGTCATATTCCGGCACCGAGGCGGTATAGTAATAATAGCCGTCACTATGTTTGTATACCCAAGGATCTGCACGCTGCTCCACAATCGGGTTCATATATTCTCTATTTGTGTTCATGTCGGTTTCTCCTTTTAACTAGTAATCCATGCTACAGCTGGACTTTAATACGAGCCAACGATCCTTATTTCAACGTCAGAACAACCACTGAAGCGGGAGGTAGCTCCATATGAACCTGGCCGTCCTCCAGCTTTGCGCCTGTAAATTTCGCCGGTTTCACCACTTCAGGCTGATGGAAGGTATTGTGGGCATTCAGCGATGAATGCGTAAGCAAGGTTCCGCTTATCTCTTTGCCTTCCGCGCCTTCAAGGTGACAGCTTACCGAAGCGCTGACCGCATGATGAAGATTGCAGACCGATAAATGAATGCGTCCTTCCTTATCGATTGAAGCCGAAACGCTGAGTTGTGGAATCAACTGCGACCCGTGTTTGTACATCGGGCTTTCAAACTCCACGTCCAGAAGCTCCGCATCCTGATGGACCTTGTACATATCAAACACATGATAGGTAGGCGTCAGCAGCATTTTATCGCCTTCCGTCAGCACCATCGCCTGCAGGACATTGACCACCTGCGCGATGTTCGCCATTTTCACCCGTTTGCTGTATCTGTGAAAAATATTGAGATTTACGCCGGCAATAAGGGCATCGCGCAGCGTATTTTGCTGATACAGGAAGCCTGGATTGGTACCCGGTTCCACATCGTACCAGCCGCCCCATTCGTCCACGATCAGGCCGACTTTGCCTTCGGGATCGTATTTATCCATAATTTTGGAATGCTTAACGATCAGCTCCTCCATGAACAAGGTATTCTTCATCGTAGAGAACCACTCGTCCACACCGAATTCGGTCGCGGAGCCCTTGCTGGCAAACCAATTCCCCGAAGGAATAGTGTAATAATGCAGGCTAAGCCCGTTCATTAACCAATGCGCTTCCCGCATCAGGACTTCCGTCCAGTGGTAATCATCGGTATTCGGTCCGCAGGCAATTTTATATACTTGATTGTCTCCATAATTCCGGACATAGGAGGAATATCGACGGTAAAGATCGGCGTAGTATTCGGGACGCATATTGCCTCCGCAGCCCCAGTTCTCGTTGCCGACGCCGAAGAAAGGCAGCTTCCAAGGCTGCTCCTTCCCGTTCTCCTTGCGAAGACCGGCCATCGGCGACTCGCCGTCAAAGGTCATATATTCCACCCACTGCTGCATTTCCCGCACCGTACCGCTGCCGACGTTGCCGCTGATATACGGCTCCGTCTCCAGCAATTCGCACAAGCGCAAAAATTCATGCGTGCCGAAATGATTATTTTCCTCCACTCCGCCCCAATGATTGTTGATCATTCGAGCCCGCTGCGATTTCGGGCCAATGCCGTCCATCCAGTGGTATTCATCCGCAAAACAGCCGCCCGGCCAGCGTAATACCGGGATGTTTAAGTTTTTCAGCGCTTCCAGCACATCGGTCCGGTACCCTTCCGTATTCGGAATCGGCGAATCGGGACCTACCCAGATTCCCTCGTAGATACATCTGCCGAGATGCTCGGCAAATTGTCCGTACAAGTAACGGCTGATGGTTCCTTTTCTCTCTCTAGCGTTAATGGCCATTCTCACCATGGTTTACAACTCTCCCTCTCCACCCGTATGTTTATTTACTTTGCCGAGAAGTTTGTTTTCCCCAAACGGCCATACCTCGTTCATTCAAGCCGGTAAACACCAAGGTACCTACGCCTTTTTCCCAATCCCATGCAGGCAGCACCTGTACCGTTTCTGTGCGACCTTCACCTTCGGCCAAATCGTCCCAGGTTAAAGTCAGCGTCATCTTCCCGTCAAAACTCCAGGACCCTTCTCCCCGGCTGCCTTCAGCCTTTCCTTTATCCTTCAAAAGAAGCTTGCCGGACTGCTCCTGCCCGTCAGTAAACGGATCGATTTCGAGCCGTTCCCATTCTCCGGCCAGCATACTTTGCGGAATATCCTGCTCCTTCTCTCCCGCATAACGCTCCGGCGAGACGACCGGCCAGCCGTCTTCCGTCCACAGGATTTTGCGGACATGCAGATAGGACCAGTTCTTGTCGGTTTCTCCCCTAGCATGGTGAACGATATAATAGTCGCCCCCGTCATTTAAAACGGAGTTATGACCCGGCGCGATCCAGCCTTCATCCTCGCCGAACTTGTACCCGCCCAATATTTTGTTGCCCACCTCAAATTGCGGTTCGAACGACGTATCCGTCATATCTCTGCCGTTAAAGTCGACATACGGTCCCGTAATGGAATCCGCACGCGCTACGCGTACGTTATAATCCTCGAATAACGAATCGTAGGACACGAATAAATAGTACTTTTTGAATTTCTCGTTATAAACGATATACGGCCCTTCAACCGCTCCGTCCTCGGTGACCATGTCGCGGGCAGCGATCAGCTTTCCGAAGCCTTCTTCCTTCGGTTTGCCCGTATCCGGATCCAGCTCGATAATATGAATGCCCCCGAAAAACGAGCCGTACACCATCCACATCCGGCCTTCCGCATCGGTGACTATGTTCGGGTCGATCGCGTTCAGCGCGTCATCGCTTTTCGTTTGAATGACAGCCCCTTGGTCACTCCAAGGCCCTTCGATCGAGTCCGAGGTCGCCATGCCGATCATCGACTGCCTGCTGCCAAACGTGGAAGCTGAATAATAGAGACGATAGACTTCTCCATGCTTAAAGACATCCGGTGCCCATAGATTGGTCGCTCCCGTCCATTCCAACGCCTTTTCGGGAATACCAGGCAATGCATAGTCGACCCATTTCCAGTGAATCAAGTCGTCCGATTTCCGGACCATGACGCCGGGCTTCGGCTCCCCGCCCACCTTGACGTCCGTAGAAAAAACGTAATATCCCTGATCCGTTTTGATAATGCCGGGGTCGTGCGCATTGTTTACCGTCCATTTTGGTTCATTATGAAGCACCGTAGTGTCATACATTGCAGTCGCGGAGGGGTTATCCGGAAACACGAGTTCCGGCGTCCGATCCCCCGAGCATCCTACCGTACCCATCATCATCAACATCAACATACCCGGCAGCACCACCCGTTTTTTTAATAGGTTCATCACAACTCTCTCTTTCGTTTCTGTCAGGTTCTTTATCCCTTCACCCCGGAAATCGCCACGGATTCGATAATTTGCTTCTGGAAGACAAGGAAAATGATCAACACCGGCAGCAGCGCAATGACGGATGCGGCCATAATCAGCGGGTAATCCGTCTGAATCGCATACTGTGCGTTAAAGTTAGCAATGACGAGCTGCAGAGTTTGCTTTTCCGGTGAAGTCAAATAAATGATCGGTGCCAGATAATCGTTCCAGATGCCCATGAACCACAAAATAAGCTGAGCGGCAACAGCCGGCTTAATAAGCGGGAACGTAATCGTGGAGAACAATCTGAAGTAGGAGCTGCCATCGATTTTGGCCGCCTCAAGCACTTCATCCGGAACGCTGATCAAATACTGCCGCAGGAAAAAGATCATCACGATGTTGCCGAACAGCCCAGGTACAATCAGGGGAAGCAGCGTATCCACCCATCCGATCTTCGAGAACATCATGAATTGCGGAATCATGACGGCCGGATAAGGAATCATCAAGGCTGACAAGAGCAAGAAGAAAATCATGTGTTTGCCCGGAAACTTCAGCTTCGAAAACGAGAATGCGGCCAAACTGGAGGTAAATGTGCCTACCACCGTAACGGAAAGCGCGATGATGACGCTGTTTTTAATCCCGCTTAGCAGGGGTCCGGCCGTCCAGATTTCCGCATATTTGCCCCATTGGGGATTCTCCGGAATCCACACGGGCGGCAAAGCGAACACATCGATTTTCTGTTTGATCGAGGTCGAAAGCATCCAAATCAATGGAGCAATCATCGCGACCGCTCCGATCGCAAGCAGGATGAAAATAATCGTATTAGTCAGCTTGGTTCTTGACGAATGAGACATATTCACTTTCTCCTTTCCCTTTCAATCACGCCTCGTAGGATGATTTTTCGTTCATTTTGAATTGAATCAGAGTCACGATAAATATGAATATGCCCAATACGACGGCCATCGCGGAAGCGTATCCCATTTGGAAGTTATCGAAGGCTTTCTGCCAGATATAGAACACGACGGAAGCGGACGAGTATTCCGGACCTCCCGTATTCGTCATAATGTTGATTTCCGTAAAAATCTGCGATCCGCCGATAATATTCGTCACGACGATAAAGAAAGTAACCGGCTTAACCATCGGCCAGGTGATATGGAGGAACGCCTTAAATCCGCTGGCTCCATCAAGTTCGGCGGCTTCGTAGTAGGAACGAGGAACGCTTTGCAGGGCTGCCAGATACAAGAGCATCGTATAACCGAGCCCTTTCCATACCGTCATCAGAATCAGCGCCGGCTTCACCGAGTATTTGTTCATCAGCCAGTTCGGTCCGTCGATGCCGAAGATATCCAGAAACTGGTTCACAAGGCCGTAATCTCCGTTATATGCCCAACTCCACATAATAGAAATAGCGGCCAGTGACGAAATGACCGGAACATAGTAAATGACGCGGAATGTCGTCGTCCCCGGAATGCCCCGGTTCAACCCCAGCGCAATAAGCAGGGCAAGAATCAGGCCGATCGGAATCCCGAGCATCATGAAGATCGTATTGAAAGCCGCTTTATGAAACAATTCGTCCGTAAGCAGTTCCTTGAAATTGCTGAGCCCGATAAAATCCATTTGCCCAAGTCCGTCCCAGTCCGTTAGCGAGCCGTAAAAAGAGTAAGCTACAGGAAACAGGGTAAAGAGCAAAAAGCCCAGGACAGGGGGCAAAATAAACAACCATCCGTATATTTTTTCTTTCCGATACAGATTTGATTTGGTTTGCATGATAGTCACCTCTAATTCGGATACCAGAATGAAAATGATGTTAGTTCCTTTGTTGGTGCAACATCGGAAACTAACATCATTTCTCCTGGATTAATGCACTGCTGAAGTCCCGTCCTTATTTCTTGGCTTTCGCTTTTTCTTCCGCTTCGATCGCTTTATCAAGCAATTTTTGCATCTTCGGCTGTTCCTGCTTCACATAGTCCGCGGCGGTAATTTTACCGTCGAGCACCGGTTGGATATCCGTGAAGAACAAGTCATACCATTCCGAGGTCCAAGTATAGTGGCCTGGGAGAACCCGGCCGTATTCGCCTACAACGTCGAGGAATTCTTTTTTGTTGGCAGGCTTAGTCGAAGTATCGGCTGCCCATTCTTCGGCCATGTCGATCAGGTTAGGGATTTGCACCTTAGCTTTCACGAGCATTTCCATACCCTCTTTGGAGGCTGTCAGATAGTTCACGAGCGCGACGGCTTCCTCAGGATGTTTCGTTTTAGCGGATACGCCGATACCGAGGGAACCGGTCCATGTTGCAGATTTACCCGTAGAACCTGCAGGGTAAGGCATCAAATCATATTCGAAAGGCAATGTTTCATACGTGCTCATATCCCAAGGACCTACCGGGAAGAAGGCCAGCTCGCCTTTCATCCAGCGTTGGTAAGTGTCCAGTGTTTGTGCGTCTTCCGCGGAAGGAGTGATTTTGTGCACGTTTTGCATATCCGCAAAATATTGCAGCGCTTCCGCAAATTTTGGATCATCGATCGTTACTTTCTTTTTCGTCTCATCGATCCAGTCGGCTCCATTGCTCCAAACCATGGATTGAAGCGCCCAGTTGACGTTAAAGCCAGTGGCGTATTGGTCGATTTTGCCGTCGCCGTTCGTATCTTTCGTCAATTGCTTCGATACTTCAATAAATTCATCCCAAGTGTACGGTTTATCCGGATCCGGGAACGGAATTCCCGATTTCTCGAACATCGTTTTGTTATAGCCGAGCGCAAACGGACCTACGTCTTTCGGCATCCCGTAAAGATTGCCTTGTCCAGCCATATCTCCATCATAGCGATACAGATCGAGACCGTATTTCCACATATTATCAAGGTTAATTTCCGGGTTATTTTCAACGTAAGGCGTAAGATCCATCAGAATGTTGTTATGGACGTAAGCCTTCGTATCGCCGGATTCAAAATAGAATACGTCGGGCACTTTATTGCCTGTAATAGCCGCTTTCAGTTTAGTCGCATATTGGTCTGCCGCCGTAACGACGATCTTAACCTTTACGCCAGGGTGATCCTCTTCAAATTTTTTGACCACGGCACTGTAAGCCTTTTGTTCGTCCGTACCGCCGCGGTACATAAACGTCAGTTCCTTCGTTCCTCCGGATTTGTCCGAGTTTCCGGACTTCCCGCCGTTGCCGCTCGCTTCCCCTCCGCCGTTATTTCCGCCGCAGCCCGCAAGCACGGCAGACAACACGAGTACTAGAGACAAAAGAGTAAACCATCCTTTTTTCTTTAACACCTTAACCCCTCCTATGAGTTCGGATGAAACTATATAGAGAGAACTAAAGTCCATTCAACCGAATGTTCTTATCTGTGGTAGCAGTCGCAGTGCCTGCACTTTAGTCCGGCCTATATCAACCTTGCGAATGAAACCGTGTTCATAAAGTTCAATCGGGCGGGAACGGGCGATCCTTCGCCCCTCCCCTGCCAATACTTACTTAAGCTTTGCGCAGAGTAATGACGTTCCAGGATGCCTTGGACAACCTCGCGTTTACGAACCCGTCCTTGCATTCCGCGTTTCCGCCATGATGCGGTTTAACCCTTTCCTCGGCTGCGGTATTGACCGCTTTCAAATCTTCATGCTCCAGCACGATATGTTCCACCATGCGGTAGTTTTCAAAGCCGCGGATATCGCATTCCAGATCCATCGCTTCCTGGAGATGCCGGTTGACGGCGAAGATCGTGATTTCCTCCTCCGCTTCCCTGTATACGACCGCACTGTCGAGATAAGGTACATCGGTATAATCCTGCGCATCATATTTCGGCGAATGGACGATCGGCTGCAGCGAGGTGCCGCGGCCATATCGGGAAGCATGCAAGTAAGGATAGAAAATTGTCTGCTTCCAGGCTCTTCCCCCGTTTTCCGTCATGATCGGCGCAATCACATTGACCAGTTGGGCCATACAGGCCATCTTCACCCGGTCGGCATGGCGGAGCATCGTAATCAGCATGCTGCCTACCAACAGAGCGTCTTCAAAGTTATAGATGTCCTCCAATTGCGGCGGCCCGATGCTCCAAGGTTCGATCTTCGTATCCGCGTCGTTGGAATGGTACCAGACATTCCATTCATCAAAGCTGAGATACATCGTCTTCTTACTGCGTTTCTTTGCTTTGACATAATCGCAGGTCGCGGTGACCGTCCGGATAAAATGCTCCATGTCCATCGATCTGGCCAGAAAATTCGCTGAATCATTGTCCCGGTTGCCGTAATACTGGTGTAACGAGACGTAGTCGGCAACTTCATAGGTATGGTCCAGCGTAACCGCTTCCCATTCCGGGAACGTCGGCATCCCGGTGCTTGAACTGCCGCAGGATACGAGTTCGATATCCGGATCTACCAGACGCATGGCCTTGCCGGTTTCATAGGCTAATCTTCCATATTCTTGCGGTGTCTTCTGTCCGATCTGCCAGGGACCGTCCATTTCATTCCCCAGGCACCAGGTCTTGATGCGGTGCGGCTGCTCGTAACCGTGGCTGCGGCGCAAATCGCTCCAATAGCTGCCTCCCGGATGGTTGCAATACTCCAGCAGGTTTCTTGCGGCATCCACTCCCCGGGTTCCCAGGTTGACGGCCATCATGACTTCCGAACCGATTTCCCGTGCCCACTGCGCGAATTCGTTGGTGCCAACTTCGTTCGGCTCCACGGTCCGCCAAGCCAAGTCCAGCCGTTTGGGCCGTTCCTTCACCGGGCCTACGCCGTCTTCCCAGTTATATCCGGATACGAAGTTCCCGCCCGGGTAGCGTATAATAGGTACATTCAATTCCTGTATCAATTGTTTTACGTCGGTGCGGAATCCCTTGCTGTCCGCTGCCGGATGAGAAGCTTCATAGATCCCTCCGTAAACGGCCCTCCCCAGATGCTCAATAAAAGAACCGTAAATTCTTGGATCGACCTCGGAGATCTTGAACGATTTGTCCACAATCATTTTTGCTTTAAGCGCTGCTGATGCTGATGACAAGTCCATCACCTTCCGTTTTAATAAATCCTAAACTGTTTTGAAATAACTTGAATGAATCCGCTTACAGATATAAAATAACATATAAGAACTACCTTGTAAATATATAAACCTAAATCTTTTTATGTTTTTCTAAATAGAATTTAATAACACCTCAAAAACCCCCATAATTCAGTGGTTTTATTCAAAATTAGGTCAAAAACCGGATTATTAGTTTCACATTTATGTAAAACATATTATCAAAATTGTGCAATATTTATCTATATTTTTAAATAAATTTACATTTATTGATTTAATGCTTTATTAATCGACTGAGTTAGTTTATAATTATCTAAAATAAAAGGATTTTTCAAATATTTCCTATTGGAAGAGGGTTATGTTATATGATCTACATCAAGGATTTGATGAGCGGGATCGATATTTTTAAAGCCTTAAGTTCTGAAATCAGAATTCAAATCCTCGAATTGCTAGCCAAGAATCAAGCCTTGAACCTGAACGACCTCGCCACGAAGCTGAATCTCAGCAACGGCGCGATTACCATGCATATCAAGAAACTGGAGGAAAGCGGTCTGATCGAGATCAATACCTCCGTCGGAAAACACGGCATCCAGAAAATTTGTTATCTGAACAAAGATAAATTAATGGTGGATCTCAGAAGTAAAGATGTAGAGAACCTGTACGAGGTGGAAATCCAGGTTGGCCATTACAGCAACTATCAAGCGGTACCTACCTGCGGTCTTGCGACCAAAGACAGCATCATTGGCGATTTTGACGACCCGCGGTATTTTGCCGATCCGCAGCGGATCGATTCGGAAATCATTTGGCTCGCCGAAGGGTTTCTCGAATACCGGATTCCCAATTATCTGAAGCCGAATCAAACCTTCCGCGAAGTACAGTTCTCTATGGAACTGGGATCGGAAGCACCCGGGTTTTGCGATAACTACCCTTCCGACATCTATTTCTACGTCAACGGAATCGAGATCGGCTATTGGACCAGCCCCGGAGATTTCGGGGATGCGCGGGGAACGTTCAATCCGGACTGGTGGCCGCCGCATCTCAATCAGTACGGGATGCTTAAGCTGATCCGGATCAATAATGAAGGAAGCTTCATCGACGGCTGCAGAATATCCGACGTCACTCTCGACCAGATTCAGCTGGATTACAAGAGCGAGCTTACGTTCCGCATCGCGGTGACCGACAAATCGTTCAACAAACGCGGACTGACGATCTTCGGCAAAAATTTCGGCAATTACAGTCAGGACCTACTGGCCCGCGTGCTGTACAATGTGCATGAAGATTAAATCCGCCTATCTATGAAAATAACCCCCGGCAGGTTTCCTGCCGGGGGTTATTGTTAGGAAGATTTCCACACTGCTCCGGTGTTTATTTGGTCAGCTCCGTCGGATTCATACCGGTTACTTTCTTGAACAGTGTACTAAAGTAAGGAATATTCTTATAACCGACCCTTTCCGCCACTTCATAAACAAGCATGTTCCCTTCCAGCAGCAATTCCCTGGCCTTTTCGATCCTCACCCGGGTCAAGTAGTTATTAAAGGTTTCTCCGGTCATATTCTTAAAAATAATAGCCAGATGGTTCCGGGATACAAAAACTTTATCCGAAAGCTCGGCAAGGGTCAGCTCTTCCGCATAATGCTCATGAATATAACTCGTCATAAAATCGACGACCTGCCGATGCTTGCTCTTCCCTTTCCATTGTTTGCTGCTGCAGATTCTGGTGATTTTGTCTTTCAGCCATTGGGTCAGTTGATCCGGCACGTACAAGGCACCGATTTCTTTGGCAATCTGGTCGTTCGTAAACAGCTCATCCATCGAAAATCCGGTTTCGTAAAGCGAGTAGGTGATGATACCCCACAGCTCGCTCGCAAGCATTTGAACAACCGCCGGGGATACGCCTTTTTGTTCCACCATTAAGCACATATATTCATCCAAAAGCTGATGGGCTTCCGCTTCTTGCGACGATTTAATCGCATTGGCCAGCTTAAACGACAGTTTGACCGGAAAAAGAGACACGTTGTCCTGCTCGCTTCCCAAATTCTCCCGGTAGCGATAAACCTCATAAACCGAAGCCAATCTCTCCGCACTTTGATCCAGGGCCCGGAAGGCTTCCTCCGTGGATTCGGAAATTTTCGTCCAGGCCTGCTTCAGGCCTCCAATTCCTATTCGCAGCTCCAGCTTCAAATAGCTGCCGATACTCTCGGCCAGCATGGTTCCAAGCTCCTCCAATTTCTTAACAAACGGCTCACCGTCCTCCTCCTCAGGATGAAGGATCAATAAGGAACGGGTGCTGTGAAGCTCGGTAAACTCCACATCCGGAAAAAACTTGCGCGCAATTTCGCAGGCAATGTTGCTGACCGCAAAACGAAACAGATTCCAGTCGGAAACAGACATACGGCAAGCCTGTTTATTGCGAATCAATTCTATGCCGATCGCGATATGCTTTCGGTTCAGCCAATAGCGGTAAGGCGGAGGAAGATGATCGTCCCCCCAATAGGCTTGATCCAGAGTTCCGATCGCCACCGACCGGACCCATTCCTTCTCAATAAGAGGCTCATACAGCGACATTTTGGTTTCGAGCTCACCTTGTCTCTTTCTTTTCCCTTCTTCTTCTCCCAGCTCCTGAATCACTCGGCTTAGTATATTTTTCAGAGTCGGCATACTGATCGGTTTGGAGACATAATCGCTAGCCTGGAATCTTAGAGCCTGCCTTGCATACTCGAAATCCGAATAGCCGCTCAAAATAATGATTTTCCCCTCAAATCCTTCTTTCCGAAGCTGTTCGATCATCTCTAAGCCATTCATTCGCGGCATATAAATATCGGTGATTACGATATCCGGATGAGAAGCACGAATCATCGTAAGACCATCCTCGCCGTTCAAAGCTTCTCCGACCCACTCTGCCTCCAGCTTATCCCAAGGAATTGCACGTTTCATCCCATGCAGGACCTGACGTTCATCATCTATGATAGCAATTTTCCACATAGTTCCGTCTTCAACCTCCTTAAACTGCGCAGAATTTGGCAACTGAACGGGCCGCCATCCAACCCGGCAAAGGATTCCATCCGACTAAAAGTCCGCTTTCGAAGGGGGCTCCGTCAGGAGAGGAAGCATAATTTCCACCCGTGTTCCGCCTTCTTCCCGTTCCTTCAGCGTTACTCCGAACGGTTCGCCGAAATAGCCGGCGATTCTCTCTCTTACATTACGAATGCCGTATCCGCCGGTATGACGCCTTGGCTGCTTGTCTTCCGCCTCCTTCAAGCCGGAGCCGTTATCGTCAATAATGACCCGCAGTGCATTCCCCGACTGTTCTATTAGAATCGAAATTATGCCGCTGTCCAGCTTATTAAACCCATGTACGATGGAATTCTCAACGAACGGCTGCAAAATAAGCTTAGGAACGAACAATTCCTCCAGCTCAGGCTCCGTTTCTATTACGTAATTGAGGCCGTCCCCCCAACGCAACTGCTGTATTTCCAAATAGCATTGAATATGTAGAAGTTCATCCGATATCTTAATAAAGCTGTTTCCGTTTGACAAGCCGATCCGAAACATGCGTCCCATCAACTCCAATATGCGGCTCAGCTCCTCCTGTCCGGCCTCAATCGCCATCCAGTTCAGCTGATCCAGCATATTATAGAGGAAATGCGGGTTGATATTGGCCTGGAGCGCTTCGATCTCAGCCTTTTTTTGTTGTTCATGGCGGCGCTCCAGCGAAATGTAAAGTTCATCGATCCGCTCGTTTTGCTTGCGGTATCCGGCAAAGAGATATCCGAATTCGTTCTGATAGTCACTCGGGAGGTCTACTTTTTCGCCGCCTAAGGAATACTGGCGCATCGCGGTTACAAGTTGTTTGATCGGTTTGGTAAATTGCCTGCTGATCAAGAGGGTCAGGAACAATACCAGAAGCACGGCAGCCAGACCGATGAGGCCGATCCATTCAGCCAGCTTCAAACTGCTTGACGTGATCTCGTTCCATGAAGTGAATTCAATCAGCGTCCATATAGAGTTATCCATCCTGGAATAGACAAGAAGGGTATTCCCGGATGGTCCTGTCCCCTTGATATGGACATAGCCGGATTTGTCGCTTTTGAGATCAACCCACTGAGACCAGTTGTTCTGCTCCAAAGGATCGCCTATTTTCATGATTTGTTGACCTTCACTGTCCGCCAAAATACGGTTGGACCCAGCCGTATTGCCGGTCAGCAATCTCCGGATTTCATTCGCCTTGATGTGAATGACGAGCGTACCTAAATAGTCATCGTTATAAACAATTTTTCGGGCGAAGCTCAAAACGGGGATTTCCCCTTGCTGGCTGGAAAGGTTATACTCTTTCGACCAGCAGAAATCATTTTTATCCAGACACTGGGCATATACCTGCCGCGTTAAATCGTTAATATCCCTGAATTGAATATAACTTTGCCTTTCGCTCGGGATCGGATTGTTCATATAGAGATCGATCCCTTGAATTAGAGGAATCGCATACGTGAGATTCCCGAGAGCGCTTTCAACTCCGACTCGACTACGGTGCCGTTCGAACTCATCCTGCCGGTTCAGAAGATAATGGGTCATCTCGTTGTCGCGGGAACTGGACAGGGAAATCTGTTCGATCATGACCAATCGCGTTGTAATCTCATTATTCAGCTCATCCAGTAGTTGCTGCTGATAATGGGAGGTCGTCTGTACAAGCGCTTTCGACGAATTGCTGTAACTTGTCCACGCGGTGACAGCGATCACTATAACAAGGACTGTTGCATAGCTGTTAAAAAACAGGCGATCGATCCTGAATTTTTTAAAAGGATTGGTCAAGCGTGTTCCCTTCCTTCCCCGTGGCGATTCAGGCGAAATAAACGGTAAAACGGCGAAGAATTCGTCGCTTTACCGTCACCGGTAAATGTTTTTTAAATTTAAATTTTATCCTTTTATGCCTGTAGTTGCAATGCCTTCCACGAAATACTTTTGCAAGAACATGAAAATAAACGTTGCCGGAAGGACAGAAACCAGCGACATGGCGAGTAATTGTCCCCATTCCTGGGCGGATTGAGAGTCGTTTATCATTCTGAGAGCCAAGCCGACCGTATATTTTTCCACCGAGTTGATATAAAGGAGATGCCCCAAGAAATCATCCCAGTTCCAGAGGAAACAAAATATCATTACGGTTATAATAGCCGGCAGCGTCAGCGGAATAATAACCCGCCAGTAAATCCCGAACCAGGAGCATCCGTCGATTTTGGCGGATTCGTCCAGTTCTTTTGGAAGCCCGCGGATGAATTGAATCAGCAGAAAGACGAAGAAGGTGCCTCCCGCCCCACCCGCAAGCATATGGGGAATAATGAACGGCAAATACGTATTAACCCATCCCAGTTGGTGAAACAAAGTGTATTGCGGAATAATCAGCACCTGTCCGGGCATCATCAAGGTCAGCATCAGAATCGAGAACCAGAAGCCCTTGAGCGGAAAATCCAGTCTTGCAAAACCAAAGGCTACCAATGTACAAGATATCAGTGTCGTAGCGATGACCGCTATTTCCAGTCCGAAAGTATTGAGATAAAAGTCCGTAAAGGTGTGACCCGGAATAGAGTTCCAGCCTTTGACGTAGTTGCTCCATTGCGGAACGGACGGGAAGATGCCCGGCGAGCCTAGCTCCGTGCTATGTTTCAGCGAGGCTCCGACCCACCAGAGAACCGGATACACCATAATCAAGCTGAAAAGGATCATGAAAAGATGCCGGAGTGCCGGTTTCCATTTGCGTTGTGTCATTTCCGTTTCTCCCTTCCCGTGTCGGATTCATAGAATACCCAGTATTTTGACGTGTAAAAGATTAGAATCGTAGCCAGTACGATCATCACTAGCATAATCCAGGCCAGCGCGGATGCGTATCCCAGCTCATATCTACTGAAAGCCCTTTCATACAAATACAAGGCATACACATAAGTCGCGTTCATCGGTCCGCCGTTGGTGATGACGAAAGCCGAAGTAAACATTTGGAAAGCTCCGATTACGCCCATTATCAGGTTGAAGTAAAGAATTGGCGAAAGCATCGGCATGGTGATCTTGAAAAATTGAGTAACCTTGTTGGCGCCGTCAACCGCGGAGGCCTCGTACAAATCATTAGGAATCTGCTTCAGTCCCGCGAGGAAAATAACCATGGTCGAACCGAATTGCCAGACCGTTAGCAGAATTAGCGTGCCAAGGGCCGTGTCGGGGCTAGTGATCCAACCCTTTCCTTCAAAACCGAAAACTCCGATAATTTTATTGAAGATCCCGTCTACTCCGAAAATGTTCCGCCAGAGCAGAGAAACCCCGATACTGCCACCGATCAGGGAAGGAAAGTAAATCGCCGTACGGTAAACACCGATTCCTTTTATCGCCTTGTTAAGAACCATGGCTACTAACAGGGCGGCGATCAGCTTCAAAGGCACAGAGGCAAGCACATACGTGAAGGTAACCTTCACGGAATCCACGAACTTCGGATCCGAGGTAAAGATACGCTCGTAATTCCGTGTTCCGATCCACTCCATCGGTTTCATTAGCGTGTAATCGGTAAAAGAATAATATAACGAAAGGAACAAAGGATAAGCAGTCAGCGCAAGAAACCCGATCAGCCAAGGCGAAATAAACAGATAGCCCGCTAATGGAGCGTTCCATCGGCCTAGAAACGAAGGCTTCGTCTTCTTCGGCTTCTTCGTTTCCGGGGCAGCTGGGATTGTAGCGGCTGTGGTACGATTCATGACAGTCACCTCGTGTGTCAAAATGGTATAGATCAAGTATACCGCCGGCACAATTTCTGCTAAATGAGGGCAATGCTCGAATTCTTTCAAAATATAACGAAAAAAAGGGGCGATCACTTTTCCCCTTTTTTGCATGCGTTCATTAATAAATCGTTCTTCCCTGTTCATCGGGGATTCCGCTTCTTCGGAAAAAATACGTGTTGATTCGGTCACGCCACTCCTTGGCATGCTCAGCCTGCTCCTCAAGACGGTCCGCCACTTGCCGGTATGCTTGTTCGTCCAACTGCTCCCGCATCCGCTCCCAAACCGCCAGCAACTGGCCTGCCCGTTCCGCTCCTTCAAAGTGAGTATCATAAATATGCTGAATTACGGTTTTGCCGGAATGAAGCTTATGGGTATACGGAACATGATGGAAGAAAAGCAGCAGTTCATCCGGACAAGTCGCCAGCGATTCATACCTCTGCTTGTTGGCATTTGCATATTGCGCAGTATATCCGGTTCCGGTGGCCGTCGTCCGGTCTACCCCTATACCATGGTTGTCCGCATAGTGGTAGGTCCCCCATGGCGAGTATTCATATCCCTCTACGTTTGGTCCGTAATGATGGTCCGGATTGACCATAAAACCGACCCCCAGCGGAGTAGTATAAGATTCATAAATCTCCCACGAATTCATGAGGATATCATAAATGGTTTGGAATAGCGGTTCCCGGCTGCCAAAAGTTAGCCTAATCCATTCCTTCGCAATTTCCTCTGCGGACAGCTCCGGATTCCAGGCCAATCGGCCGTAACCGAACAGGTTGGCCTGTGCCAACAAGTGACCGGTCCAATTGGCGTCGCTTCCGATATTGGAAACAGCGGCAAAGCCGTTGCAGGGATTTCCGTGCACCGTACCATCCACAATGCGTTTAACGGGGGTACCTTCCTCTTGAAGGTATGTGTCGAAGTCCAGAACCTCTTTCCATTGGGGAACCAGATAACAGACATGTCTTTGCTGTCCGGTATATTCCTGGGCAATCTGGAACTCGATCATTTGATTGGTATGCGGCATGGCCCCGATCAGCGGAGAGACGGGTTCCCGAACCTGAAAATCAATCGGTCCGTTCTTGATCTGCAGAATAACATTATCCAAGAAACGCCCATCCAACGGCCGGAAATGATCATAGGCAGCTCTTGCCCGGTCGGTGGAGCGATCGCGCCAGTCCTGTTTGCAGTTATACACGAAGCACCGCCAGATCACGACACCGCCATACGGCTTCACGGCCTCGGCCAGCATATTGGCGCCGTCGGTATGATCCCGTCCGTAGGTAAACGGTCCCGGGCGATGCTCCGAGTCGGCCTTCACCAAAAATCCGCCGAAATCCGGAATAGCTTCATAAACTTTCGCTGCGGCTTCACGCCACCATTCACGGACGGACGGATTCAGCGGGTCCGCGGTTGCGAGGCCTCCCAATTCCATGGGACTGGCGTAATTAATGCTTAGGTAGAGCTTAATGGCATATTGACGAAAGATCGCTGCCAGTTTAGTCACATCCGGCAGGAAATCGGTCAGGAGGCGGCTCTCCACCCGATGAACATTGACATTGTTGATCGCAATAGCGTTGATTCCGCAAGAAGCCAGCAACCGGGCATAATCCTGAATTCGTTGATGCTCCTTGGCAACCCGGTTATCCTGATAAAAGATCGACGACCCGGCATACCCCCGTTCCACACTGCCATCCATATTATCCCATTGATTGATCATGCGCAGCGAATTGACCGGATTTTCGACCCGATTCAAAGACTTCACGTCGCCGCCCGTCGCCATAATCCGCAGCAAATGGAACACTCCATACAACAAGCCTGCGGAGTCCGCTGCGCCGATCGCTATTTGCTCCGCCCCGTCGTCGATTTGAATCGCATAGCCCTCGGTTTTGACGGAACGGGCAGCATCGGCATGGATAGCCTCGTCAATCGCTTGGCTTGCTCCAAAGATACCCAATAGGATGCCTGAAGACTCTCCCAAAGTTTCCGTAACGGCAACCGAATGGCCTGTAATGGCTTCCAGACCTTGTGACAGCTCATTCACGGCCGTCCGCATCACTTCATCTTGAATCACGGCAGCGATATGACAATAGGGCGCATACTGTTCGAATTTAGTCCCCTGGTCCGTTCGGCGGTACTGCAGCCAAGCCTCATAACCATCACCCGGACGGTACTCAAAATAACGGCTCATTCATAGTCCTCCTCATGATGAAAAATATAAGGCCCGGGGCAAAACTGTCCCGGGCCGCAATCATTAATTTATTTTTCGTAGGATTGCGAAGCTTCCTTTAACTGTTCAAAGGCTTGTTCCGGCGACACTTTGCCAAACATCAGCTGATCTCGGACAAGTACCCAGTCTTTATCGATAAAATTCGTCCATCCGCCCGCACCGGCCGACCATTTTTGTCCGTCCGGCTCCGTCGCGCGCAGAAGTCCCAGACCAACCTTATCCAAATCGCTCATGTTCGCTTCCAGAGCGGTGGCAATTTCCTTGTTAGCCGGCAGCCCGCGGAACGTTTGCAGTATATCTCCCGCTTCTTGACTATTCACGAACCAATCCACGAATTTCTTCGCTTCCACGGCATGTTTGGAGTTGTTCGTCACTCCCAAGAACATGGATGGCTTCAGCCATCCGCCCGCTTCCTCGGCACGCGGCATGGTTACGAGTGCATACGCCCCCGGCTTGATGCTATCCCAAGTCCCCAGGTTGTTGGAGAAGCTGTAACGCATCAACACTTTGCCTGCGGCCATCAAATCCATTTGCGGATCGTGTTCTTTGTCGGAGGCATTCACATCTGCAGGCGGAACCAATCCTTCCTTACGAAGCTCTTCGAATTTGGCTGCCCATTCCACGAAAGTCGCTTGATCCACGTTAAAATGGCCTTCATCCGTGATCACCTGTCCTTTGCCCTTGGCGTATTGATAAGCCGAGTACATGAAGTAATTACCGCCATAGTCCAGAGAGAAATATTGGCCTTTCGGCAGTTTGGATTTGGATTCTTTGGCCAAAGCGAAAAACTCATCCCAAGTCCAGCCATTTTGCGGATTTTTGATTCCGAGCTTATCCATAGCGGCCTTGTCATATACCATCCCAAATGCTACCGAACCCAGAGGCATGGCATACTGTTTGCCGTCAAGCTGGCCGGCGGACACCAACTTCTCGTCGAATTTGCTTACATCCACTTCGGGAGCCAGATCCAGCAATTGACCACGGGACATCCAGTCCGGGATCCAGCCCGGATCCAGCTGAACGATATCCGGCGCGTTTTTAGCGGCAGCCTGAGTGGAAAGTTTGTCCAAATATCCGTCCATCCCCGAATACTCCGGTTCGAAAGTAATGTTCGGATTGTTCTTGGTGTACAAATCCAACGCAGCCAAGGTAGCCTCGTGCCGCGGTTGGGAGCCCCACCACATAATGCGCAATTTTACAGGTTCATCACTTGGCGCCTGCTGTTCTGTAGACGTATTGTTAGCGGGTTTTCCAGCGGAATCGGCACTGTTCTTTGTCTCTCCGTTTCCTCCGCAGGCAGCCAGGATTCCAATCAAAGCTGTCGCCGCCAAAAGGGAAAGAGAACGCTTCCATTTAATCATTTTAACCCTCCTACTTGAACTCTAATTATCTTGCTCATTCGTTATCGTACCATCTTGGAAATAGAGTTTATATGTGGATGATGCACGATTTATTTTAAAATCTCACGAAAATGCAAGCGTGCAATCGAGCAAAGCCTAAACTAAATAAGCTGACTCCGGTTGAGTACCGAAGTCAGCTTGTTGCCTAGGGCTTTTTATTGATGTCCACTAAAAGAAGGCTTGACCAGCACCTGCCGGGCTTCTTTATTATGCGTTTTCTAGGCCTCGTTCAGCGCCCGCAGCAGCGTGTGCCGATTCATGCGCACAAGATGAGCTTCGTTCAGGCTGCGTGCGAACAGCTCGTCGTCGATGCCAAGCTCCTCCAGGCTGGACGGGCCGCCGGCCTGCCGGAGCAGTTCGCGAATCTCGGCGTCGGACGGCAAGTCCGCGAGCCAGGCGCGAACCTGCTCGCTGTGCTGCAGCAGCGCTTCCGGCTCGCCGGCCGGATACAAGCCGCGGTCGACGGCGGCATGATACAGGCGCGAGATCTCGGCGCAGGCCACGCCGACCTTCGCGCCGTGCAGCAGCGCCCGGTGACCCCGGCGCAAAAATTCCATCTCCCAGTAATGGGAGAGATGGTGTTCGGCGCCGGAGGCGGGATGCGACTGCCCGAACAGAAGCATGGCGATGCCCGACTCGATCAGCGCGGTCATCAGCACGGTGATCCCTTCCTCCGTGCGCTGCCCGATCTCCCGGGCATGCTTCACGCAGGAATTCAGCGCCCGCTCGGTGATCAGCGCCGCCTGTTCATTGTACGGCTCTCCCGCCGTCAGACGGGAGAACTTCCAGTCGAACAGGGAGGTATATTTGCCGAGCATATCTCCGAATCCGGCGGCAACGAGAGATTGCGGCGCCTTCATCAGGATATTCAGATCGGCGAAGATGGCGGTCGGCGGCACGGCTGGAACCGTCTTCTTGATTCCGCGGATGATGAGCGGAGCCCCGGCCGACGTAAACCCGTCCACCGAAGGCGCTGTCGGCACCGAGATGAACGGAATGCCGCTTCTATGCCCGGCAAACCGGACGATATCGTGGATCGTTCCGGAACCCGCTGCGATCAGCGCATCCGTCAATCCCGGTTCGATCGCCAGCAGCAGTTGTACGATTGCCGCCTCGTCCGCGACCACGTCGCCGGTCCCGGCCGGCTCAAGCAAACAGAGCGTTACTTCCAAGCCGGCCTCCCGGAGCATGAGCTCCAGATCCCGGCCGGCTGCTTCATACGTATTCCCGTCCGCGGCAAGTACCAGCCGTTTGCTTCCGTGCTTCACAAGAAACGGCGCCACCTGGTTCAGCGCTCCGGCCTCCAGGACAAGACTTTCAAAAAAGGGCAACTCACTAATCTTCGACATCGCTTGTTCCTCCCACTCCTATGTTTTGAGTTCCTCGGCGATGTAAAGCTTCTTCTCTATAGTTTGTCTTATTTCCTTTATTCCGCCGATTTTTTAATATTCTTCAGCCGTTTCATGACATCATTCTCGCCGCGGCCGAAATAATCGTGCAGCTTGCTGTACTCCTCATATAAGCGGTTATACACTTCCACATTCGCCGGAATCGGCTTGAACGTCTCTTCTTTGACCCGCGCCATTTGAGCCGCGGCGTCGATGATCGTATCATAGCCGCCCGCTTCCTGTCCGGCTGCAACGGCTGCAAACATGGCTGCGCCGAGCGCCGGCGTCTGCTTCGAATCGGCGACAAAGATTTCGCGGTTCGTCACGTCCGCATAAATTTGCATGAGCAGCCGGTTCTTCTGCGGCAGTCCGCCGCAAGCGTACAGCGCATCCACCACTACGCCGTTCGAATGGAACGCGTCTACGATTTTACGCGTGCCGAAGGCGGTCGCTTCCAGCAGGGCGCGGTAAACTTCCTGCGGCTTGGTCAACAGCGTCATGCCGAGGATCAGCCCTGTCAAATCCGTGTCCACCAGAACGGACCGGTTCCCGTTCCACCAATCCAAGGCAAGCAGTCCGGTTTGGCCCGGTTTGTACTTCGCCGCTTCTCTCTCCAGCCACTGATGTACGCCGATGCCTTCCGCAGATGCCGCTTCCTTGACGTAAGCCGGCAGCGATTCTTCCACATACCACTCAAAAATATCGCCAACGGCGGATTGCCCGGCTTCATATCCATAAAGCCCCGGAATAATGCCGTCTTCCACGAC
This sequence comes from Paenibacillus sp. FSL R5-0407, assembly GCF_038009185.1. Taxonomy (NCBI): domain Bacteria; kingdom Bacillati; phylum Bacillota; class Bacilli; order Caryophanales; family Paenibacillaceae; genus Paenibacillus; species Paenibacillus sp. FSL R5-0407. Next base: position 2,050,260 of record NZ_JBBPAX010000001.1, read on the forward strand.
ACCGCACATGCCTTCCACCTGTTTCTCTTCCGTGCCCAGCAGCATGTGGCAAATCGAGGTTCCCATCGCCATGACCAATTTGCCCGGTGTTACGACGCCCACGGCAGGAACAGCCGCATGCGCGTCCACATTGCCTACCGCCACGGCGATGCCTGGTGTCAGGCCCATCATCTCGGCCATTTCCGGCGTAAGGCCGCCGGCGTTCGTCCCGAGCGAAATAACCTCTCCGCGCAGCTTGGTCTCCGTCAGGTTTTCCAGACGCGGGTCGAGCGCTTTAAAATAATCCTTGCTCGGGTATCCGTCCTGCTTATGCCAAATTGCCTTGTAGCCTGCGGTACAGCTGTTGCGCACAATTTTACCCGTCATTTGCGAAATGACCCAATCCGTCGCTTCCAGGAACATATCCGCACGCTCGTAAATTTCCGGCGCTTCATCGAGGATTTGCCACACCTTGGCGATCATCCATTCGGAGGAAATCTTTCCGCCATAGCGCGGCAAGAACGCCTCTCCCCGTTCCTCGGCGATCCGGTTGATCTTGTCGGCTTCCGGCTGGGCAGCGTGATGCTTCCACAGCTTCACCCAGCTATGCGGCAGATCCTTATATTGGCTGTCAAAGCATAGCGGCTCGCCCTGCTCATCCACCGGAAGCATCGTACAGGCCGTAAAGTCGATGCCAATCCCGATCACTTCGGCCGGATCAATCCCCGATTCCCGGATTACCGAAGGCACCGATTTTCTCAATACCTCCAAATAATCGTCCGGATGCTGAAGCGCCCAGTCATATTCCAGCTTGATGCCCGAAACCGGGAGCTCCTCGTCGATGACATGATGCGGATATGGAGTAACGTGGTCGGCAACCTCGTGACCGTTCGACAAGTCCACCAGTACGGCGCGGCCCGATTGGGTTCCGTAATCGACCCCGATCGTATATTTTTTGCTCATAACTAACCCTCCAGATTATGAAATGAATGATGAAGAGATCGAATCGTATTATTTTTACTTTTGTCCGTAATAAGCGTTTGCCCCATGCTTACGCAAAAAGTGTTTATCCAGCAAAGTCTGGTCCATCGGCGGCGTATGGGGATTGATTTGCAGCATGCGGGCGGCGATTTTCGCTACCTCTTCAAGAACTACGGCATTGTGCACCGCATTATGTGCATCTTTGCCCCACACAAACGGCGCATGAGCGTGCACCAGCACGCCGGGCACCATGTTCGGATCCACGCCCAGGTCAGCGAACCGCTCCACAATCACATTTCCCGTTTCCAGTTCGTAAGCGCCTTCGATTTCTTCCTTGGTCATCGGACGCGTCACGGGGATTTCCCCGTAAAAATAATCCGCATGCGTCGTCCCGTAAGCCGGCAGTGAACGTCCAGCCTGAGCCCAACTCGTACCCCAAGGAGAATGCGTGTGTACTACGCCCCCAATATCCGGGAACGAACGGTACAACACCATATGAGTCGGAGTGTCGGAAGAAGGGCGAAGATTTCCTTCGACAACGTTACCTTCGAGATCCATAACGACCATATGCTCGGCCTTCAGCTCTTCATAAGGCACCCCGCTAGGCTTAATGACGAACAACCCGCTTTCCCGGTCGATCCCGCTCACATTTCCCCACGTAAAAGTGACCAGCCCGTGTTTGGGTAATTCCAGGTTGGCTTCCAGCACCTGCTGCTTTAATGCTTCCAGCATGTTGCGGCACTTCCTTTCTATTTTCTTTTAATCCACTGGTTCAATTCAATTGTACGTACAAGTTACCCTACTGAGGAGCAGGGACTCCCTCTACCATTACCAAGCGAGCCCTGCCGTTTCTCTCAGCTACGTCTGACTACAGAATCCCGTTCAATCAACTCAGGCTCGTAAACCGTATCTTCAAAAAGAGCCCCCTGTTCGATCATGCCGATGAGCTGCCTTGCCGCTGCAATCCCCATCTCGGTCTTGGGATGGGTGAGTGTCGTAAGCTTCGTCCCCGAGGCCGCCGCCAGGCTGGAATCGTCAAAGCCGATCAGCGACAAGTCCTCCGGAACGCGCAGCCCGCACTCGGCGGCCGCTTCCATCAGCAGCAAAGCCAATTCGTCGTTATAGCAGACAAACGCCGTCGGGCGCTCCCCCTCAGGCGAATTCATCGCTTTCAGCAGCTTAACAGCTTCCCGATAAGGGAGATCTTGTTTCTGTTCCGTCGTGTAAGTAACGACCCGGTTTGAGGCAACCGATATTCCCCGCTCCTTATGAGCAGCCAAAAAACCTTTCAACCGTCCCACACCCTGCAAATCGTCGGTTTTGAAAAATCCGGCGATATAGCGGTGCCCGGCATCCAGCAAATAACGCGCCGCCTGATACCCTCCGCTCTCGTCATTTACCTTCAGGCAGGGGCACTCCAATTCCCGGTATTTCTCGTTGATCATCAGGTAAGGAATCCCCTTTTCTTGAAGATCGAGAAAGTAACGCAGATTCGGATTGCCTTCGGCACTCCGCGTCGGCTCGATGATCAGCCCGCTAAGCGGCTGACTGGTCATCAGCTGCAGGGCTTCCATCTCCTTCTCCTTCGTGTTGTCCGTACTGCTGAGAAGGAGCCGGTATCCTCTGCTGCGCAGTTCCGCCTCCGCTCCGCGAACGATGTGCGGAAAAATATAATCGGAAATATACGTCGTAATGATTCCGATCGTCTTGACCTGCTCGCCTTCACGCCGCTGCGGGTTCCGGGCGAATGTTCCCTTGCCCTGAATCCGCTCCAGCCAGCCGTCCTTCTCCAATTCACCGAAGGTCTGCCGGACGGTTTGCCGGCTAAGGCCGAACTGCTCCGAGATTTCATTCTCGGAAGGAAATTGCGCCCCGGGCTGCAGCTTGCCCGATTGCAGCCACGAGAGCAATTCCTGTTTCAATTGCATGTATTTTGGAATTTTCCGATTGTTCATCTATTATCCATCCTTCATTTACTCCAGCCGCCGTACATTTTTATTAGTGCAGCTTATGTGTTGGGGCGCACCTTGCACTCTAACCGCTATTGTATCACAGGCCGGGCAAATCCGGAGGGAGTGAATGCTACCGCAAACGGTAAGCCGCATCGCTCCAGCGGAGCTCGTTCTTGAACTGGCGCACCGAAGTGTCCTTATCAATGATCACGGCCTCGATTCCCGCCATTTCAGCCCAGTCGGTCAGTTGCTCCGACGTAATGGTGTAAGACAGGACCGTATGATGCGCGCCGCCGGCCAAAATCCAGGCTTCCGCGGATTCGCGCAGGGAAGGCTGCGGCTTCCATAGAACGCGGGCTACCGGAAGTTTAGGCATCGGCTTCTCGACTTTGACGCCGTCAACCGCATTGACAAGCAGGCGGAAACGATGTCCAAGATCAACCAGCGAAGCGTTGACCGCCGGGCCGTCTTGTCCGTCGAATACGATGCGGGCTGGGTCCTCTTTGCCGCCGATACCGAGCGGATGCACTTCGATCGAAGGCTTCGTAGCCGCGATCGTCGGACATACCTCCAGCATGTGCGCGCCGAGGATCATATGATTGCCCGGTTCGAAATGGTATGTGTAATCTTCCATGAACGAGGTGCTCTTGTTGTCGGCGAGCACTTTCAGCACACGGGTCAAAGCGGCCGTTTTCCAGTCTCCTTCGCCGCCGAAGCCGTACCCGGCTTCCATCAGACGCTGTACCGCAAGTCCCGGTAGCTGCTTCATTCCGTGCAGGTCTTCAAAAGTCGTCGTAAAAGCACCGAAGTTGCCCGCCTCAAGGAACCGCTTCAAGGCGATTTCCGTCCGCGCCTGATAGGCGATCGAATCGCGTACCGCCCCTTCGCTTAGCCCTTCCTTGGTAATCGTGTACTGCTCCGCATATTCGTTCAACAACGCCTTCACTTCCGCGTCGCTTACTTCATTCATGACCTGAACCAGATCACCGATCCCGTAGCCGTTGACGGACCAGCCAAACTGAATTTGCGCGGATACTTTGTCGCCGTCCGTAACGGCCACTTCGCGCATATTGTCGCCGAAGCGCGCTACCTTCAAGCTGCGGCTTTCGGCATAAGATGCCGCCGTACGCATCCAGCCGGCAATGTCGCTGCGCACTTCGCCGTCTTCCCAATGGCCGACAACAACTTTACGGGCGATTCCAAGACGTGCGCCGATATGGCCATACTCCCGATCTCCGTGCGCGGACTGGTTCAAGTTCATGAAGTCCATGTCGATCGATTCCCATGGAATGTCCCGGTTAAATTGCGTGTGCAGATGCAAAAGCGGCTTTTGCAGCTGGGACAGGCCTGCGATCCACATTTTTGCCGGAGAAAAGGTGTGCATCCACGTAATCACACCCGCGCAAGATGCGTCGCCGTTCGCTTGCAGCAACAGGTTGTATATTTCGTCCGGCGTCGTTACGATCGGCTTAAATACGACCGGATAGGAGAATACCGGGTCTTTATCAAATTGCTCCGCGATAATGCGGGAATGCTCAGCCACCTGCTCCAAAGTTTCAGGTCCGTACAAGTGCTGGCTTCCGGTTACAAACCAAAATGAATGCGGTTTCAAGTTCATGATTCTAACGCCTCCTAAAAGTTTAAGTTGCCAAGTAACTTGTACATACAATATCTTATACAAATCGACATATCGTGTTGTTGTACGTACAAGTGATTCTAGATTCATTCTATTCCGGTTCCGGCCAAATATCAAGCGTAAAAATAAAGGCAAAAGACCGAACTCCCTTAGGTCGGGGAATTCGGTCTTGAGTTTTCAGCCTTATTTCAGCAAATTCGGGACTGCGCTCGGCAATAAGGTCCATTTGGGCCTTATTCCGGTAAATGTGCTCTTATGCTCGTCAATAAGGGCCTTTTGGGCCTAATTTATCTCAAACCTGCGTAAAATGGGCATTCTAGTACCCCCAGCGCGGAAATAGGGCCCTAAAAGTCCTTTATTTCCAGTTCGCGGTTGAAAACCACGCAAATAGCGCCCTAAAAGACCCTTATTTCTATATTCAGTCGAAATTGAGAGCGCGCAACTAAACCGATCTATTGCGGGACTGTCCCGCCCATCGCGCCCCATTCCGTACAAGTTCGGCGTACCCGGAATGCATGAAGGAGTCCAGATGATGCCCCGGCATCAAGTAGGCGATCCGGCCCAGGCCAAAATGGCGAACCCAAGCCGCAGGCCAATCCCGGTCTTCGTGCCGGTAGGTCAGCAGCACTTCATGGTCGCTAAAGTCGTCGATGTCGAAGCGGTAAGGCTCCTCTTCCAGGGTAAACGGCGAAACGTCCCTCATCATTGCATGAGTGGTATTTTCGACGCGAAAATCCAGCTCCTGATAAGCGGGGTGTCCGGTAAACCGCGCTCCGAGGAGCTGTGCGGCTTCAGGCCGGGCTTGAAGAGATATGCCGTTATGCAATGCCAACAGCCCGCCTCCTCCGGCGACGTACGAAATCAATCCCGCCGTTTGACTGGAGGTTATGGGATGATCCCAACGATCCGCATAGGAAATGCAGAGCTGATAGGCAGAAATGTTTTCGTATTGAAGAGAATCGTAATCATCCGTAGCAGTCACCTGCCACTCCGCCTCCAAAATTTCGCGCAGCCGCTCCTCCACTGCCCCCAGAGGATGGTATGGCGCCTCGATGTAATCACCGATCAGCAATGCTTTTGGTTTTAGGTTTGTATTCATATCTCATTGTCCTCCTTCAGTGGAATAGTAACTTACCAAGGCAAAGGATTGCCGTAAACATCTATATATTCAGGAACGTCGCCAGAAACGTTGCCGGAAAAATCGTCTGGCGAACTACTAAAAACGTTGTCCGCGCTCGATCCCAACCCTCTTCCGTTGCTTTGTCCGATCCGGTCCATTATCAAGCTGATAATTTTGCCGGCCGACTCCGCCGGAGTCAAGTCTGCGGACGCATCCACTTCACCGCGCATGAAGGTCTGAACCCAGCCGGGATGAATGAGCAGTACGCGGCCGCCCGCTTCCTTCAATCCGTTGTACACCAGGCTGGAGCCCATATTAAGCGCGGACTTCGACATGCAATAGCCGAACCAGCTGCTGCGATTATTCTGTCCGATGCTGCCTGCCTCCGAAGAAATATTGGCGATCATTTTCGAGGAGCTGTTCAACAACAGCGGCACAAAAGCCTGCGTCATCCGCAATGCGCCAAGCGCATTCACATTGAATACTTTCAGCATCTCGTCGTAATTCAACTCGTCCATAACTGTTGCTTCGATATCCCCCAAAATCCCCGCATTGTTGATCAGGATATCAAGGCGGTCGGTATGCACTCGGACGGTCTTCGCCGCTTCCTGCACACTTTCATCGCTGCCGATATCAAGCGGAATCAGGGTCAAGCTGCCTTGATAACGAAGCTGCAGCTCTTCCAACGCAGTTTCCTCCGTTTGATATCTGCCTGCAAATACCCGGCTACCTTGTTTCAGCAGCGTCTCGACCAACGCCAGCCCGACACCATGATCCGCTCCCGTAATCAGAGCCGTCAATCCCATGCTGCTCACACTCCTTTGCTCGCCCACTCCAACGAGGACCATGTTTCATACAACTCCCATTGTCTCTGTTCCCTGGACTTTATGCAACCGCTTTATTTTTAAAGATTTAAATTAAACACAGCTATAGAAAAGCCCCACCCCGAAGGGTGAGGCAACAGGCATGAACAGGCTGCTACGAGCAAGATGAAGCAAAGCCGACACTACACACTACACTTCCGATCGGACGGCCGTAATTGTCAACTCATTACCGATGGTATCCTTGGAGTTGCCTCCGACCAGCACGGAGACACGGCATGGTTCCACCGCGAATCTCATCTCCCTGTTCCATATCGCAAGCTCCTCCCGGCCCAGGGTAAAACTGACAACCCGTTCTTCGCCGGGGAACAGCTCCAGCTTTTGAAAAGCTTTCAGCTCCGCCAAACGCCGGGTGATCCCCGATTCGCGCGCACGAAGATACAATTGAACGGTTTCGGCTCCGGCGCGGGTCCCGGTGTTCTTGAGCCGCACCGTTACCGTTATTCTTCGGCCCGCCTCCAGCTCGACTGCGGTAATTTCATGCCGGGACAAGCCTATCTCCATGTATTCGAACGTCGTGTAGCTGAGCCCGTAACCGAAAGGGTACAGCGCTGCGGAAGGCATGTCGACATAAACACGCTCACGTCCGGGATCTTTTTGATTGTAGTAAACGGGGAGCTGTCCCGAGGACCGGGGGAGCGATACCGGCAGCTTGCCGCTCGGGTTCGCCTTGCCGAACAGCAGGTCACCGATCGCGCGACCGCCTTCAGGTCCCGGATACCAGGCGCACAGCACCGCGCCGCAATGCTCGTCGACACCAGTCAGTGCATGCGGCCGGCCCTGTATGATGACCGCCACCACCGGCGTCCCGGTGGCCGCCACTTCCTCGACCAGCCGCCGCTGCAGGCCGCCGAGCGAAAGGTCGGCGAGGTCCACGCCCTCCCCGCAATCCATTTCCGACGGGTTGCCGTTCGACACGATGGCTTCGCCATTGCTGTCAAACTCCCCGTCGAACCGGCGGGCGCTGCTGCCTCCCAGCACCAGCACGCACACGTCCGCATTCTTCGCGGCCTCCACCGCTTCCGCCAGGCCGTCCGCCGACAGGTCGCGAACGCCGCATCCGCGTGCGTACACGATCTCTGCGCCCGCAGGCGCTGTCGACCGGATGCCCTGCAGCACCGTAGTCCCGCTGCCCTCGCGTTGGACGCTCGTATAATCGCCGAGCTGGTTATACAGCCGGTCGGCGTTGGGACCAATCACCGCGATGCGCTTCCGTTCTCCCCCCAGCGGCAGCAAGCCGCCATCATTCTTGAGCAGCATGACCGATTCGCGGGCCAACTGCAGATTCACTTCACGGAACTCCGGTCTGCCGACCATAGCGATCGGAGTCATTTCATTGACATACGGGCGGTCGAACAGCCCAAGCCTGAATTTCAGGCGCAGTATCCGCCGCACCGCCCGGTCGACTTCCTCTTCGGGCACGAGCCCTTGCTGGACCGCTGCTTCCAGCGTCGTAAATGCCGTGTCCCACAGGCTCAGATCGACGCCCGATTCCAGTGCGAGGGCCGCCGCGGATTCATGGCTGCCCGTCAGTGCCAGCAGCCGGTCTATCGCGCAGCCGTCGGCCATGACGATGCCGTCAAAGCCCCATTCGTCGCGCAATATGCCCGTAAGCAGCGGCTTGTTCGCATGGCATGGCACACCGTCGATCTCGTTATACGCCGCCATGAATCCGGCGGCCCCAGCCTCCTTCCCGGCCTTGGCCGCGGGAAGGTGGATCTCGCGCAGCTCCCGCTCGCCGATTGGTGCGGGACCGGCATTACGCCCGCCCTGAGCGGTGCCCTGGGCGCAAAGATGCTTAAGAACCACCGCGACTTTCCCCATGCCCGAGAGGTCCTGGGGGTTGTCGCCCTGCATCCCCCGCACGGCGGCTTCCGTAAAACGCGCCGCCAGATACGGATCCTCGCTGAAGCATTCCTCGGACCGGCCCCAGCGCGGATCGTGGAGAATGTCCAGCGCGGACACCAGTCCCACATGCGCTCCGCGGCTGCGGATCTCGGAAGCCACATAGCCATAAGCCTCTTCCATCAACGCCGGATTCCAGGTTGCCCCGGCGCCCAGATTCACCGGAAGCATCGTGCCATCCAGCGCCTGATGTCCATGGGGACATTCCTCCGATAACAAGACGGGGATTCCGAGCCGGGTATGCTCGATGATATACTTTTGCACCATATTGGCCGCCTTTGCACTATCAGCGGCCGTAATCCCGTTGCTATAATTAACGCCGGACCAGGGGTCGCTGCGTAACAAGCCATAGAGTGCACCCATTCCGCCTCCCCGGGCGACTTCCTCTTTGAATTCATCGGTCAGGACAAAACCGTCCTCCCGTTTGACATAAGCGTTCCATCCATACATTCGCTGATTAAGCTGTCCTACTTTTTCCGCAAGCGTCATTCTTTCCAACAGGTCGCTGATTCGCTCTTCCATGGGCACATGTGCCTTTTTATATTTTTCCATCCCGCATTTCCCCCGCTTCATACTAATGATACGGGCTTATTAATTTCTCTGGCTGCCCGTGTCCCTCGTTGCGCTTAGCCCGCGGTATTCCTTTGGCGTCATTCCGGTATACGATTTGAACACGGAAACGAAATACTTGTACTCCTTGTACCCCACTTTATCCGCTACTTCAAAAACTTTGTCATGCGTGGTGGCCAGCAGGGCTTTCGCCTGCTCCATCCGCATTTCGTTCATATATTCCGTAAAACCTTTGCCCGTGCTCTGCTTGAAAATATAACTGAAATAACTCGGCGTGATTTTCAGCCAACCTGCCACCTCAGAAGCTTTCAGATCCGTACGGTAATGCTCGTCCATATATTTTTTGGCCTTCTCAATGATCCAGTACGATTTATCGATACCATGGCGGTCAATTTGCCGCAGCAACTCCTGCATCTCTTCCCTGACCAATGCCTCCAGCGAAGCATACGAATTGTAAAGGTTCAAATCCGGGTTGGCTTTGTGACCGTAGTCCAGCTCGGTCATGCCGCTTTTTCGCAGTCGCTGCCGGAGCAGGGCCGACAATTCCTCAACCGCAAGCAAAATATCCCCCGGCAAAAAGACTTCTTTCCGGAAAAAACCGAACATTCTCTCCACCCGGGAGGTAACTTCTTCATGATCTTGCTTGAACATGGCCGCCAGCAAGCTCTTCGCCATTTCGGCAGCATCGAAGGCCGGCAGATTCCGCCCCTGCTCGACAGACTCCCGGTATTCCGGCAACAGCAGGACCTTGTCCTCCACTACATGATATGGAAGCAGCCCGTTTGCCTCGGCGCAGTGTTTTGCCGTCTCTTCGAGATCGTCATAAGGCTCGGAAGCCGCGCAATACAGACCGCCCTCCCCAAGTTCAGGCAGCGCTTGTTCCAGTAGCCCGTCCCAAGTTGTTCGATCCAATCGGATATCGGACATGATTAGGGTGACGAGGAGGTTTTCATGATCAAACACAGAAACCGCGCGCAGGAACGGGTGACTGAGTTCCGTATGCAGCGTTTGAATCCACTTATCCTGGATTTCCCGGTAGCGCTCCGGCGGCCGCTCTCCAAACCGCTCGACAAACCGATCCAACTGGGTAATCAGCACGCGAAATTGAACACCACGCAGGGATGGAGGAGCTTCTTTGCCATAAGCAATGCCATGACGGGCCATATTCGACAACCACAGCTTCGCTTCCTGAACGCCCCCGTCCTTCGTTTCGGCTTGGAGGTCTTTGACGATCTTTTCTACAACCCGGGTCAATTCCTCGATTTCGACCGGCTTGAGTAAATAATCGCTAACTCCCAAACGGATGGCTTGACGCGCATATTCGAAATCTTCATAACCGCTGATCATGACGACGCGAACTTCAGGAAATTGTTCCTTCAGACGCTCCGCCAACTTTAACCCGTCCATGCCTTCCATCCGGATATCGGAAAGCACCACGTCAACCTCATGTTCTTCGACCAATCGCAGGGCTTCCGCGCCGTCATAAGCTTCGCCAACGACTTGAATGCCGAGTTCATCCCAATCAATCGTATGCCGAAGCCCTGCACAGATGATGGGCTCGTCATCCACGATCAGCATCTTGATCCAATTATGTTTACGCTCCAATTTACTGTTCATGCTGTTCACCACCATGATCCTGACTTTCTCCCAAAGGAATTCTCAGACGTATCCAGGTTCCTTGCGGAGAGGTACTTACGATTTCAAGGCCATAGCCCTGTCCGAAAAAGATCGAGAGCCGCTCATGGATGTTGGACATGGCTCCACCCACGTTGTCGTCCTTATTCCGGCCTTGAAGCAAGGCTTGAATTTCCTTTTTCCGGAGCGGAGACATCCCTTTCCCGTTGTCGATCACATCGATCCAAATTTCATCGAAGGCGGCATAAGCGTTGACTAAAATTTCATTGACCGGTTTCGAACGGTCAAACCCGTGCTTGATAAAATTCTCCACCAACGGCTGAATCGTAGCTTTGAGGATCAATGTATTTTCCAGACCGGATTCCATATTCAACCTATAGCTAAGCTTGTCCCCTAATCGGCGCTGTTGCAGATACAAATAGGATTGCACAAAATCCATTTCCCGGCGCAGCGTCGTCTCGTAACTGCCGTTATTCACACTGGAACGGAAAAATTTCGAAAGCATCTCGATCAGCTGACTCGATTTGTCCGCCTTTTCCAAACGGGCCGTCCAGCGGATCATGTCCAGCGTATTATAGAGAAAATGCGGATCCATCTGGTTCTGCATCAGCTTCAACTCGGATTCGCGTTCCCTTAGCTCTAATTTGTATTTGTGTTCGATAAGCTGCTCAATCGTAGCGACCATTTCATTGAACTTATGGTTCAGCTCCGCGATCTCATCCCTGGATTCGATAGGTACGCGTGCGCTAAAGTCTCCGTGGGTAACGCGGTGCGCCTCTTTTTTCAGCCGTAAAATCGGAGTAATGATCGTATAATGAAACCCGATCAGCGCCGTCAGGCCGAGCAGCAATATTGCGGTCAGAATAAACAGCATCAACCATTTGATACCCCGAAACTCATCGGCGACCGTCGCCTCGGGAATCATGGCTACAACATTCCAGCCTGTATTATTGATCGGCTTGTACAGCGTCAAGTACCGGCTATCTTTTACCGAATAATTAAAAAAACCTTCTCTTCCGGTTGCCAGCTTGCCGAGCAGCATTTCGTCCGGTTTGAAATTCTCGCTCAGCTTGTCTTTGGAGCCCAATACGATCTGCCCTTGCGTTCCGATGATAAATACGCTGCCCGCTCCGTCCTCAAATATGCCTTTTTCCAGCAGGTGGAGGATGCTGGCTTCATCCATCCTGATCGTCAACCTTCCTAGCGGTCTGGTAATTTCGTTGTACGAATTCAGAATCCGGAACATCGAAATCAGCTGCACTTCGCCGTACCAATCGCTATTCAAGTTGTAGCCCTCCGTCCAAATAATCGAGCCTTTACCGGCTTCAGCCTGCCGCTCCCATTTGGATTCGTCCCCGCTGAACGGTTCACCCATCTCGATGGAACTGCCGTTATAACCGGATATTTCGATGGATCGGATATAGCTGCGCGACATCAGTTGGAAGGTGAGAAACTCCTCGATATTTTTTTGAAGGTTGGCTCTCTGGTCGGTGTTCAAGGGCGGAGACGTTCTAAGGAAATTCCTCATATCCGGACTTAGAATCAGATAGTTGGCGATATCCTCCACCATCTTCGCCTGTTCTCCGAGCTGACTGGTCACGTTATCCAGATTGCGCTTGGTAGAATTAATAAATTGATCTCTTAACACCTGATTGAATTTGTATTGAACGACGACACCGACACCAAAGGTCGGCAAAATGACAAAGAGCAGGAAGATGACGAGCGCTTTACGCTTCAGTCCGAAGTTTCCGAGGTATTTTCTGTAGCGTATCTTCATGTCGTATCTTCCCCTCTCACTTTCGCCCGGTCTAGCCCTTAACCGCTCCCGCCGTCATACCATTAACGAGTTGTTTCTGCAGCAGCAGGTAGAATATCAGGATCGGGATCAGCGCAATCGTCAGCGCGGCCATCTGCAAGGTGAGGCTGGCCGTTTCAATACCGACGAAATTCGCCAGGCCAAGCGGCAGCGTTTTGAGTTCCGTCGAGGTGATCAGCACTAATGCAAATAAGTACTCGTTCCAGTTATAGATAAAGTTCAATATAATAACCGTGGCCAAGGCCGGCCTAGTAATCGGCAAAATAATCGACCAAAAGATGCGGTATACCCCCGCGCCGTCCATGACGCCGGATTCCTCCAAATCTTTGGGGAACCCCCGCATGAATCCTTCCAGGATAAATACGGTCAACGATAAGTGAAATGCCGTGTAAGGCAAAATCAGCGACCAGTACGTATCCAGCAAATGCAGTTTTTGCATGATCAAAAATATTGGAATCAGGGTAGCATGGATCGGAACCAGCATCCCCAACAAGAATAGTCCGTAGGTCATTCCCTGAAGCTTGAATTTGAACCGCGACAGGAAATAGGCGGCAAGCGCCCCCAGCAGCACGGTAACAAGCAAGGAGACAAACGTAACGATCAAACTGTTTAAAAAGTACACGTTCATATTAGCGACTTCCCAAGCCTTTGCATAGTTCGAAAACTGCAAAACTTTCGGGAACGAAAACGGATCTGCCGCATATTCCTGTTCCTTCTTGAAGGAGTTGACTACCATCCAAAAGAGAGGAACTATATTAATAATAGCGAACAGGCTTAAAAAAGTGTATGCGAAAAACTGAAACAGCCCGGATTTTCTCCTCATGGCGCAATCCTCCCTTCCTTATGCATCTTTCTCCCGGCCAAGCCGGTTGATGAGTGAAATGACGATCAGACTGAACAGCAATACCAGAATGGACACCGCACTGCCGTAGCCGTAGCGCATGTTGATAAAGGCGCTATTGTACATATAGATCGTCATGACTTCCGTCTGATGCGCAGGTCCGCCGCCCGTCAAAATCTGAATCAGGTCAAAGACGCGGAAGGAGTTGCTTATACTGTAAACTACGCCTACCATAATCGTTCCCCGGACCATAGGGATCGTAATCCGCAGGGTCCGTTTCAATCCGGTGGCCCCGTCCAATTCGGCGGCCTCGTTGACTTCTTCCGGAATATTTTGCAGCGCGGCCAGGAAAATAACCATATACAAGCCGCAATTTTGCCAAATATACGCAATACTGATCGACAGCATCGACCATTTCGAATCAACGAGCCAGTTCTGCTGCCAGCCGTCCAGCCCGATCATCCCCAGCAGACTATTCAGAAAGCCGTATTCCGTATTGTACACCATCCCCCAGATCAGGGAGACCATGACCGAAGAAATAACGACCGGCATAAATCCGATGGTCCGGAAAATTCCTGAGCCCTTCAACCCGCGGTTGAGCAGCAGCGCCAGCAGCAGGCCCAGCGGAATTTGACCGACCAGGCCGGTCACCATGATGATGACATTATTTTTTACCGACAGCCAGAAGGTGTCGTCGCTCAAAATTTTCACATAGTTATCAAGTCCGGCAAAAGACATGGAGCCGATTCCGTTCCAATTCATCAGTGAGTAGTACAAGGACAACCCGATCGGAACGATGGCAATACCCAGATAGATGATCAGCGCCGGAAACAAACCGAGGAAAATGGCAAATTTGGTCCCTCTTAGCGTTTGCATCGGGGATTCCTCCTTTTCTTCGCACCCTTGGCCTCCAAGCCCGATGAAACAAGAAAACCCGGAATGCTCGGGTTTTCTTGTTTCATCGGATTCAAACGTCAGGGTGATGGATATGTCCGTTGTTTAGTTCATGTTGTCGAAAGCTTCCTGGACTTCCTTGGCCAGTTCTTCAGGCGTACCGTGTTTTACGGTCAAAGCCTGAAGCCCGTTTTGCAGCACATCGACGACCTGAGTCGGAATCACGCTGTCGAATACCGGCGCCGTACCGTTACCCGTCAATTCCAGCATCTCTTTCAGGTACTTGCTCGCATCTTCCGGCACATCAACCTTTGCCGGCACGACAACGCCGTTACGGATCAGTTCTTTATACAAGTCCTCGCTCACGAAAAATTTCAAGAATTCTTCGGCAGCAGCCCGTTTTTTCTCATTCAGTTCGCTCTTGATGGCAATGCCGTATTGAACGACGCCCGCACTCTTGGCCGGTTCGCCTTTGCCGCCCTCCACGCTCGGGAACAGCGCAATGCCGAACTTGTCCCCTTCATCGTTGTTGATCCGCACCCGTGCATCAACAGTGGAGGAAGAAATATGCATGGCCGCTTTACCCTGGATAAAATAATCCTGCCCTTGTACGGAGTCCATGTTATTGGCATCGGTATTGAACGCGCCCAGTTTGGTCAGTTCATCAATGACCGAGAGCGCCTTGACGAATTCCGGATCGGTGAATTTTGCTTTCTTCTCCAGAACGGCCGGCAAGAAATCGCTGCCCGTAAACCGGTCTCCGATGATCGAAATATAGGAAGATTGCAGCGGCCATTGCTCCTTGTTGCCGAGGGAAATCGGCGTAATGCCTGCTTCTTTCAGCTTTTTGACCGCGTCGATGAATTTGTCATAGGTGTCAGGGAAGGTATCGTATCCAATTTGCGCAAACATTTCTTTGTTGTAGTAAATAATATCGACAAAGGTTTGCTTGGTCGGCACCGCATATTGTTTGCCGTCAACATTAAATCCGGCCAACGCGCTCTCCGGCAAAATGGAAGTCCAATTTTCCATCAGGTCGTTAATCGGCTCAAGCAAGTTACCATCAACTAGCGGATCCAGGTCCGCGCCTGGCCATACTACGTTGATGTCCGGCAGGTTATTGCCCGCGGCGAGCGTGCGGAGCTTCGTTTTGTACTGAGCGGAAGGTACGCCGTCCTGTTTGATAACAATGTTCGGATGCTGTTTCTCGAATTCAGCGATCCGCGCCTTATACACTTCGTTATCGACGTTCGGGGATGTCCACGGATGCATCATGTTCAATGTGATGGTTTCCGTTTCCGAGCCGCCTTTAGAGGAAGCATTGTCTCCTTTTCCGCAAGCTGCCGTAAAAATCGCCAGCAACGCGACCAGTCCCAAAATTACCGCCTTTTTGCCTTTGTTTGTTTTGATCATAACCAACCCTCTTTTCTTAATAATGAAATTCGGTTTAGAACCTAACAAGACATGATCTATTTATTGTCTTGACTCGTTATGTTTCTATTATAAATGGTCTGTTATTCGCTCTATATCCCATGAATCTTTGATTATATCCGAAAAATCAAGATGAATGTGGAAGTTTCGGCGACTTTAGAATGGCCGTTTTGTGGCTTTACGTTATATAATGTAATACATTGTGTAATAACCATGAAAACAGATGTAATATAGTAAGCGTTTTCAAGTTGTTTTCAGGAAGAACCGCTTGCCGCGGTCGTTCCCTGCTTACGTTTCTATTAGTTTTCCGGCTCGTTGAGAATATAATCCACAAGTTCCTCAAGCGGCACCGTCGCCAAGGCGATCGCCGTATCGGTAACTCCATAGTAGATATACAGCAAGCCGTCTTTTACCACGTTCCCCGTCGGGAAAATTACGTTAGGAATCTGGAACCCAAACTTTTCGTAGTACGTCTCCGGCTCCATGATGAAATTCTTCGTCCGCGCAATGATTTTTTCCGGATTGTCCAGATCGAGCAGCATCGCTCCCACGCGGTATACGATTTCGTCGTCCACGCCGTGATACAGCACCAGCCATCCGCGGTCCGTCTTCACCGGCGGCGTCGATCCGCCGATTTTGCGACATTCCCAAGCCGGGTTTTCGCCTTTGGCGAGCAGCTTCGGCTCTTCCCAATGAATGAGGTCGTCGGAATAGGTAATCCACATGCCCGCTTTTTCCGTACCGTATGCTTCGCCTACATATTCCTCCGGCCGACGCAGAAGCACATATTTGCCGTTTATCTTTTCAGGGAACAAAATATTGTCCCGGTCGTTAATATCAAGCGGTGTCGTATCCGTCAGGAACTCCCAGTCCACCAGATTTTTGGAGGTAAGGATCGAGGAACGGGTAAGCCAATGGCCTTCCTGCTCGCCCCAACCGTCCGGATATTCCGGAATCGAACGCTCGGGCACGCCTCTGCCGGTCGGATAGTAACTCATGGCGCAAGGACGCAGCGCGTAGTTCAAATAAAACGTATCATCGATCTTGACGATGCGCGGATCCTGGACGCTGCCGTAGGGGAATCCGAGCATGTCCGACGTAACGATCGGCTCGTCCTTCACATGCGTGAAATGCACGCCGTCTTCGCTTTCCAGCAAGCCGAGAAAGTTTTTGCACGGGGTCAACGACCCGGCCGTCCGCTCGATCATGTAGAACTTTCCGTTATCAATAATGACCGCAGGGTTGAAAACGGTTACCATTCTCCATTCGTAACCCCCCGGTACCACAATCGGATTGTCCGGATGTCTCTCAATCTTCATCTGTATGCCTCCTCATGTAAACCATAAAAGTTCTATGAGCCAAACCGCTGCAGCACCCGACGAAAAGGTCGGTTATCGGCACCGCGTGAGCTTGGCAATGTCTTATAGGGTTATTATAGAACGCTTTCTTATTGCAAAATATCCTGTGAACTTTAGAAAACATCTGAATAATAGGGCTGGTTTTCGGGCGCTCCGAACCGGTGATAGAAGAGCCGCAAAAAGTAAGGGATTTGAGGATAACTTTGGCAGATGGAGCCTGATGCAGGCTTAATTCGAGACGTTGCACGCTGGGGAGGCAAAGCGGTGGATGAGTCGGACCGAACGTTTCGTACACACGATGACATGTTGGACACGGGCTATTAATTTACTTGGCGTGGCAGGCACGTCAGTAGTTTCGAGATAATCCGAGAGTTAATAACCCTGATTACAATCAAACCAACTTCCGATGACTAAAAGTAACTCCGCGCCTAAACTAACCCTTCTAAATCTAAAATCACCTTATTAATCATGAGTAACCTTAAGCTCCTCCGTCACTAGCCCAAATGCCGAAAATACTTGGCACGACTGATCTAATGACATCCAACCTGTTTCAGTAATCTTCCGCTCACTTTAACCAAAATCAACTAGAATACGATGAATCACACGTTTGGGGTAGTCGGGAAATCAGGGACGTTAGGACGTTGGGGACGTTGGGGACGTCAAGTCAGGCATGTCGGGCATGTGGTCATGTCGGTTACATTGATCGCTTTAGTCGCATTAGTCAGATTGGTCACATTGGTTACTTTGGTTAATTTGACGGATTAGTCACATTGATCACTTAGGTCACATAGGTCGCATTGGTCACATCTGTAACTTTGACGGATTGGTCACATTGATCAGCATTGGTCACTTAGGTAACATGAGTCATATTGGTCACGTCGGTCTCGCAGTATCTAACGGACACAGGAGACCTTATTCGGCTAAAAAACAGAGGTTGGATCGGCTAACGGACACAGATGACGTTAAACACCCTTTTTCGCAGGAAAACAGGGAAATCCAAACCATTTAAGGGCTCTGGTGTCCGTTAAATTCCTTAAACGGTGATTTTCCGGAGTTTAGCGTCTCTCATGTCCGTTAGAAAAAGATACAGCCGGGATAAGTGGCAAAATGGCGTTCCACCCCGGCTTCCGACGATGAAAATATCGTAACTCGGCATATTTTTAGATGGTTGCACCTATCTAAACGCGTAATTTTATAACGATGCAATACTAGGCTACGAGACCACCACAGCAGGAATTTTCTAACGGACACAGAAGACCTTATTCGGCTAAAAAACAGAGGTTTGATCGGCTAACGGACACAGGAGACGTTAAACACCCTTTTGCGCAGGAAAACAGGGACATCGCGACCATTTAAGGGCTCTGGTGTCCGTTAAATTTCTAAAACGGTGATTTTTCGGAGTTTAGGGTCTCTCATGTCCGTTAGAAAAAGAAACAGCTTGGACGAGGGGAAAATGCCGTCTCGGTGATGTCCGTTAGAAAAAGAAACAGCCGGAACGAGAGGCAAAAATGCCATCCCATCCCGGCTGTCCAACGGTACTTCTAATTCCAACGCAAACTATGCGTCATAATTTACGATGTAGCTCTGCAACTCAGTGTTATAGTAGCCGACACTGTATTCGATAATGTTCCCTTGTTCATCGCGGGAATAACGGCTGCGCTTGAGCAACGGAGCTCCTTCGGGCACTCCCAGGATCTCCGCGATTTCACGGCTAGCGGCTGCCACGCCGAACTCGTCCCGGAGATTGTCGAGGGACAATCCCTGTTCTTCAAGCAGTTCGTAGAGCGATTGATCATTCAGGTCGGACAACGTCAGACCTTCTTCCAGATCGCTGCTCAAGAAATGCTCGTAATAAATATATGGGGCATCGTCCAGATAATAGAGACGCTCCAGCTTCAGGCAGGTCTCGCCGAACAGCCGATGCGGTTCTGTTCCCGGCACAGTCCGCCCGGCTTCCGCCCGAAGCCACTGCTTCTTGATCCGGTGGCCGGACTCGACCAGAATCTCCGTGAAATGTTTCCATTTTGACAGCTTGGAAGCCGCTTTATTCCGGATTACCTTTGTGCCCTTGCCGCTGCCTTTTTCCAGATAGCCTTCCTGGACGAGTTCCTGGATCGCACCGCGAACGGTAATTTTGCTGACGGCGAATTCCCTCTCCAACAGAGGCTCCGACGGAATGTTGCTCCCCAATGGATATACACCGTGCAAAATCCGGTCCTTCAAAATTTGTTTGATCTGCAAATATAACGGCCGGTCTTTTCGGGACAAGCTCACTTTAAAATCCACTACCTTTCCACATCGCCTATCGTACTCTCCATGGCCCGGAAAACATCTCCCTCCGAAGCCATCGGCGTATCTCCAGCCACGGTATGGGCCAGCATGCCCGCCACCGCCGCAAAATTCACGGTCCGCTCCGGCTCGAATTGCTCCAGTTCCCCATGAATAATGCCGCTGGCAAAGGCATCTCCTGCCCCTATTCTATCATAGACGGAAAATGTCAGTCTCTCCGAAAACGCAAAGCGCCCTTCTTTGAACAAAAATCCGCGCAAAGAGTGGGAGTTATCACCGTGGATATCCCGGTGCGTCCCGGCAATCGCCGTGATACCGTATTGTTTCGCCACCGCCGGAATCAACTCGGCTAATCTCTCTTCCCGCCCTTCGGCAGCGCTGCCCATTCCCAGCGTGAGCATGGCGTCCTTTTCGTTCATGAACACAATGTCCGCAAGCCGCAGTATCTCCTCATAATGCGGTCTGGCCTCGCTATGGCCTTTTTCTCCCCATAGAGAAGGACGGAAATTGCAGTCAAAAATAACTTTGCCTCCCCGACCCTTGACGGCTTTGGCCAGGTTTATCATGTGGCCTCGGACTCCGTCGTTCATAGCCAGCGTGATGCCGCAGAAGTGTACCGCATCTATCGATTCGGCAATACGTTCAAAATTGTAAGTACCTTCCGGCGACGTATTGAAGCTGCTTTCCAACCGGTTAGTATACGTTACCCGGCTTGGACGAGCCCCAAAGCCGTTCTCCAAAAAATACAATCCCAAGTAGTTTCCACCGCGAAGAACGAACTCCGCCTCAATGCCTAGCTTCCGCAAATATGCTGCAGCCGCGTCGCCTAGCGGACCCAGGGGCAAGCGGGTTACCAATAACCCCGTATGCCCGAAGCGGGCCAAGGCCGAGGCAACATTCACTCCGGTGCCGGAGAACGAATAATTCAAGGTGCTGGCCTGTGACAGCATATCATGCCCCGGCACCTGGAGACGCATCATTACCTCGCCGAATGCAGCTACCCGCTTAGGCATATTCATCCGCCAGCTTTTTCATGGTGCCGAGCAAGTCCTGCACATCCTGTATATTGGTATTTCCGGATTCCTTATCGATGATGGAAGAATACACGTGAGGGATGACTTGCTGCACTCCCGCTTCCAGGGCGATCCGCAAAATCGGCTCGAAATTGTCCATGTCGATGCCGCCCGTCGGCTCCAGCGCGAAGCCGGCTTCGGCGCATGCCGCCGCAACGGCGCGGTACTCATCTTCACGGCTAAGGCCTTGCATCGGAAAATACTTCAGCGCGTTTCCGCCCATGTCGCGCACCAGTGCAATCGCAGACGCTACCGGTACAATCGCAGCCTCGCTTTGTGCCGCGCTGACCGGCCCTGTGGAGATGTTCACGTATCCGACGCGTCCCGTTGGGGACACCAAACTGTTGATCCAGCTGTCCTTGTCGCCGAGATTGGCGCGGGTCGCTCCCACGGCCGGAAACACCTGGTTGATATGGCTGCCCGGATAATGCTTCGCGATCTCGGCCACAACAGCGGCTTGACGATTGTCGCCGGCGCCGAGCCCGATGGATACCGCTTCGTCGATTTCCTTGCCATAGGCTTTCATGGCGGTCACGGCTTCCTCTACCGTAGGATAAGCCTTGGACAGAACGCCCACCAGGACATGCCCCTCCGCCGCTTCAAAAACTTCCTTGGCATTGGCGATATCCTTCGCCAACACGTTCAAGGCGACGCGCCCTTTGTAAAAACGCTTTTCGATCTGTGACATGCTTATTTTCCCCCCGTCAATAATTTACGCAATTGTTCCTCTATAACTTGATTGTCGTCCCCGAGCAGAGGCCGTGGATCGATGTCGAAATATCCTTGACGAACTCCATAGTCCCGCGTATAAATCGCGATTTCACCATTTTGGAGTCCCGCCGCAACTTCTTTGGCGGTCGTTCCCGTCTGTTGCGGATCGATATGAATGCGGCCCCGGTAGATCGCTCGGCCCGCTTCGTCCTGAACGATCGTCACCTTCACGCCGGGAATGTCGTTTAGCGGGGACAGCGCTTCGAGAGAGGCTTTTTCCTGCTCGCTCTTGTCTACTTTGACCAGATACTCGTCGAGTGCCTGAAGCAGGCCGAAGCTTGTTTCCTTGCCTACCTTCATACTTCTGCCGATGCCGTGCAATTGGACCTTCAGCCAATCGATATAAGTACGTTTCCCCGCTACGATTCCGGAGGTCGGTCCTTCAATCGCTTTGGAGCCGCTATAGATCGCAAGATCGGAACAGGTCACGTATTTGTGCAGATCCTCTTCGGCCGCCGCGTCCACGATGAGCGGAACGCCGTTCTTTTGCGCCACGTCCCAGGCTTCCTCGACGGAAATCATGTTCTTTTGAACCGCATGATGAGATTTTACATACAAAATCGCCGCGGTTCTCTCCGAGATGGCGTCTTCGATATGCTCGGCCCGGCCTTCATTGGCGTAGCCGACTTCCAGCAGACGCCCGCCGCCCAAATAGACCATCGTCTCCACCGGGGCGCCGTACTGTACATTGTGGCCTTTCAAAATGATGATCTCATTGCGGGGAATAATCTCCTGATGCAGCCGTTCGCTGAGCCGCCGGTTCCCCCGGGTCACAACAGCCGCAACGGACAATGCAATCCCGCTGGAAGCGGAATTGACGATGACAGCCGCTTCGGAACCAAGCGCCCCCGCGATATGATCGCCCGCTTTGTCGACCAGATCGGCGATTTCAACATAGTTCTGTCCGCCCTGCTTCATCGCTTCCATTACCGTATCGGTCGGTGCGGACACGCCTAAAATACTCATGCGCCCGCTGGCATTAATCACTCGCTTAAGCCCGTATTTCGCATTCAATGAATTCCCCATTTGTCACAACTCCTTTTGCTTGGATAATTTGATTCGCCGTTCTCTGTTCTCCTTCCGAATCGGTCAACATGACCGGACCGTCGGCTAGAGTGAACAGAGTCAGATTCGCGGTGTCGCCCGCCCGGATGCGCCCCAGTTCCGGCTTGCCCAGCCAGGCAGCGGCATTGACGGTTACCATGCCGATGATTTCTTCGAGGGAATACCCGAGAAGCAGGAATTTGGACAGCACATTGTCCATGCTGTATACTGGCCCGTTCAACCGATTGCCGCGGTAAATGTCGGTACTGATCGTATCCGGTGCAATCCCGTGACATTTGGCCGCCTCGGCCACCCGGAACGAAAAGCTTGCCGTACCATGCCCCACATCCAGATGAGCTCCCCGCGACATCGCATCGGTAAGCACCTGGAGCGGATGACCTTCTGCATCGAACAAATTGTTCGCTTTTCCGTTGAGATAATGA
Source organism: Paenibacillus sp. FSL R5-0407 (assembly GCF_038009185.1). Taxonomy (NCBI): domain Bacteria; kingdom Bacillati; phylum Bacillota; class Bacilli; order Caryophanales; family Paenibacillaceae; genus Paenibacillus; species Paenibacillus sp. FSL R5-0407. The sequence goes on from NZ_JBBPAX010000001.1 coordinate 2,072,879, forward strand.
GTTATGATATCTTTTCGCGCCAAAAGCGGAATTACCTCCCGAATATCCGGCGGTCCCGAGCCGATATGAACCATGAGCGGAAGCCCCGTTTCTTCGGACAGTTCCCTCGCGACGCGCAGCGGCTCGATTCCGCTCTCACCGACCACACTCCGGCTGATGCGCGCTTTTAAACCGACGATGGATTCGCCGAATTTGGCGATGGCATGTTTGGCCCGTTCCCGGTCGATCCACGCCATTTGCGACAATTCGTCGATGCGGAGCAGGCCGATGCGGGAAATATTTAGAAACGCCAGTACGTTCGTCTTGGCTTGTTCCCCGCTCCGAATCAGATCCGCGATCCGGTCCGCTCCGCAGCTTCCGGCATCGACGATCGTCGTGACGCCCTGCCGGACGCCGATCTCATCAATCTCGTCCCCGTAAGGATGAAACTCGGGAAACGCATGAACGTGCATATCGATCCAGCCGCTGGATACATACGTGCCGGTGCCGTCATACTCCCGCGTTGCGCGGCCTTTTCCAGGCTCGGTGATCTCCGCGATCAGCCCGTTCTCGATCACGATATCGATCTCTTCCCCGCTCACGCGTTTGACGCGGCGCAGGACCCATGAATCTGTCATGATCTTCACCCTTTTCGATATAACATTATAATGTTTACAATAACACCATCGTTACCTTAAGTAAATATAACGTTATAATGTTTGTGATTTAATTAGACTTGCTTTTCTGAATCTATTCAGCAGCAATAGTAGTAGACTCCGTCTCAATGTCAAGCTCAAACCCGATTTCAAACATACGCTTCCATGGAAAATGGAGCCGTTGGAGCCTGATCCGACCTTCCGGAATATCCCCGAAGTACTGCTCGGCTGCGCGGTTCATTTTATCGGTCAAAATACTATGCACTTCGTCCAAACAATGTCCGATCACATAATAGCTTGCATCCAGCCGGGGCAGATCGTGTTCCAGCATATCCTGGCGGACAATAGACTGATAAATGAAATCCTCAACCAGGCGCTCATAGTAAAATTTCCGGCTCTCTCGAACGATTTCGGGATAAGCTGCCGATTCCGGGCGTTCCAAATAATACGAAATGATCACGAAATGGGCGATCACTGTACCGAGCGTATTACCGGATGTGTTCCATCCCGCATAGGCGGTCAACTGGTCTAGCAAACCTTTTTTCTTCAGCAAATTTATTAGAACCGGATCTCCACCGTTGCACGTCGCCACGTCACCCAGAGCAACATGCTTGCCCTTTCGCAAGTAAGCTTCCATCCTTTCGACGATCTCCCGATAATGGATTTCGGAAAAATAAGAACGATGCCGCTCCCTAAAAGGAATCTGCTCCGCCATGCCCGCTTGATCCACTGCCGGGGAATGGACAATCAGCACGAATGGAGTATCGCCGGAATGATCCGCCAGCACGGCCCCGGAAGCGGTTAGATGGGATTTCACACTCTCGTTCAGACTGCGGTCCTCATATTTCGGCTTGATCCACGGCCCCTTTGTCGAGGAATACCGCACATAAATCTCCGGCTTGTACTGTTTCAATTCGCAAAAAATATGCGCAAACATCGTGCAGCCGATCTCATCGGCACCGGGATATATCATCACGCGGTCCATGATGCCCAATTCCTCAACCCGGCAGATCAGCATCTGCTGCTCTTTTGGGGAAAAGCCATACTCCGAATTATCGTCGAGCGGAATGATCAGGTGATCGATGATCCCTTCCTCCGCCAGCTTCAACGTGTAATGATTCACCTGCTGATTGACGCCCCGGCGCCCGACGAAATCATTCAGATAAGGCTCCGGGATTAGTGTTTTTAGCTGTTCAAGCTCCATACGTTCGTTATCATTCAGTTGGTCGCGTTCCGCCTTATCGGTCAAGAAGCTGTATTTAAAAATCTGGCCGCCATGAAATTTATAATAATCCGGCTCTTCCTCATCCTTATTGTTGTTCGGCACCCGCATAATCAGATTAAAAGCGTGAATCCAGATCCCCGGATGGCGCTCCTTGATTTCAGTCAGCACGGACAAACGTTCCAGGCATTCCTCAAACGTCAAATGATGCAAGCGGGACGGTACGATTCCGCCATAGATCAGCAAATCAATGGATACGAGCAAATAGTCCGCTCCCTCGGCTTCGTGCAAAAGCCATTCCCGGACCGCCGCCGTATCGGCCGGTTGTTTTTTGCGGCCAAGCAGATGGATGTCCGGTACTGCGAGTTCCAGATCGGTCATTTCGGCAAGCCGCCGCGGAAACAGGTAATTGCACGGCCTTTCATCGAGCGGCAAGTAGACTACTTTTGGCATATGTTTATTCTCCCCTCCGGTTCAACTAATTAAATTATTATTTAAGCGCTTTCAGGAATTTATATGCTTAATATAATCTTAGCTCTCTCCGAATTAAAGGACTATCCCATAAAATTACGATAATATCCAAAAAAAAGAGATCAGGGCCTCTAACGAGCTCCCCGATCCCACGCTTCCAGCACTTGAATGCCTGCCAATACCGGCGAATCCGGCCAATGAATATATCGCTCACGCTCCAGTGCTCGCAGCCCATCAAGAATATCCTCTTTTCTTCTGCCGGTCATTCGTTCCAGTTCACCCATCATCGGCACTCGCCCCCGCTGCGTCGAGAAATTGAACAAAATACGCAGCAGTTTGCGTTCCAAATCAGGAAGCATGGCTGTCACGGCCCTTCACTTTCACAGGTGCATAAGCCAAAATATTGGACTTCCGGAAAGCCCTCGGCTCTCCGGTCTTTAAACAGGTCGCCCGCACCAGGTCCCCCTTTACCGCATGAACTTCAATTCGCCGCTGAGACACGTTGCCCGCCCGATCGATATAAATAATCTCGAGCAATTTTCCGATGTATTTTTCCACCAGCACCATCTCCAAATAAGAACGTTTGTTTGTATTATATGCGAACATTCGTTCTTTATTCAACAAGAAAAAAAATCCTTGTTTTCCGGAGTTAATCTGGACCTTAAATGCGTATGCTACATGTCCGAACTCAATTGGATCGATTTTCCTTATCAAGGATGTCGTTTAAAAGGGGCCATATTAACTTAAGTTATACATATGCGGATTTTCTACAGGAAGGGGTCGAATCGATATGTGGAAAGAAAGAGAACGTTATCGGAGTTGGGGAAAAGCCGTGCTCTGGATCAGCGCATTCGCTATCCTGCTGGCCTGTGGGTATGTGGTATATACTTTGTTTTCGGTGTATTGGGGATAGGTCCGAGAGTCAATGTACTAAATGGATAAAAGAGGCCGGCAATTGTAAATGCGCTAGCCTCTTTTCAATTAATAAGCTTTATATAACGAGGAAAAGGTACGCGAATATATTGTTCTATCAAGAGTTCCTCCTTGGTTCGAATCACGGAGTTGTCAGGAGTTTTGCAGCATGGATAATAATTGTTTTTGTAGACGATTCAAGGCAATTGCCGCCTCTTCCCGGGTCAAGGGATCACCTGGACGCGTTCCGTCAAACAGCCCTGTGGTTTGAGCCTCTGCCCAATCTTTGGCCGCCCATTCGCTGACCTGGTGAATATCCCGTTTCTCCACACGATTCCCCTCCTTTTCTTGTTCATTGGATGAGTTGAAAAAGCTAGCCTTCAGATCGCGTAAGCTCCCTCTATATTCGTTCAAATCGACATTTCCGGCGATCCCGGATACTTTGCCGCTGTCGCTGTACTGCCAGAAATCCCATCGTTTCCAAGCAGGCACGTCGTAAGGAACATTGGAACTGTAACGCGCGATCCAAAGGGGATATTGGCCCAGTGACGGTTCGAATTGCTGCGCAAAAGCATTTCCCGTATAGATGATCGGAACGATGCCGGTCAATTTCTGAACCTCTTTCAAAAAGGCGACCGCCACCGCATTGATCTGGGCTTTGCTAAGCCCCTTCGGGTTGTTTTCATAGTCCATGACGGGCGGCAGGTCGAAGGTAATGCCTGATGTTAGGATTGTACGCGCAAAATGCTGAGCCTGTTGTATGGCAGATTCCGGCGTCGTCGCATCCACGAAGTGATACGGGCCGATTAACAGGCCGGCGGCCTTGGCGCCGGAGGCGTTTATTTTAAACTGCGGATCCACCCAAGCTGTCCCTTGCGTCGCTTTAACAAAAGCAAATGATATGCCGTCCGCCTTGACTTTGGACCAGTTGATGCCCCCTTGCCAGTGAGAGACGTCAATCCCCCGTGCGTTACCGCTGTTTCTTGCCTGCATCGTTATTTTCCTCCTCGCTATCTCCGCTTTTCGATTGAAAAATCTTCACCGCGTTTCGCAGCACCCCCGGCATCGGTATGCCCATTCGCCCGACGTTTTCAATAATGGAAAGGAGCTCCGTCGCCAGATAAAAAAAGATGACGGCATCCCGGATATAATGCCCTTCCCCCAGAATGCCGTCAATCAGATGTGCGATCGACACAAGTATGAATATCGTAACTTTGCGAATAATTCCTTCGTGTCCGATCCGGCTGCGCAGCTCACCGTTCATCCACGCCGCCACCCACCCGGTAACCCAGTCGGCGGCCACGAAAACCAGCAGCACTTGTAGGAGGATAGAAAAACCGCCTACGGCGTAGCCCAGCACCGCCCCGAAAATAGAGGCCGTATTGGTGATGATGTGATTGATTTGGTCGTTCATGTTGGTTGCCTCCTTGATGATATTTGGTAATAGAAATGCCCCCGGGGTCGGGGGCATAATAAATACGCCTTGCGGCGTTCTCTGGTACTTCTCTCTTCTCTTATACGATCAAGTCTTGCTTACCTTCAGCGGTCAGGATCTCGTCGATGTCAACCTTATACTCTGGATAAAGAGGCACGATAACATCATATTGCATTTTGCCAATAATAATGCGCTTTGCGATATATGTTGCCATGACTATTCACCTCCCCTTGTGAGCAGCAAGAAGTCTATTACTTCCTGTGTTGCCTCCAATTCGCCCCTTAGTGCAGCAACCTCTTCATTTGCTGCACTTAATTGTTGTCTTAGCGCTTCGGCGTCCACGGGCGTAACAGGCTTCGGTTTATGCGCTTCACGGTACGCTAGGTATTCGGCTTCCGTGATCTGCGTTACATCCGCATGGCCGTCAAACCCTTCTTCCGTGGACGCTACAGCGAATTCGTTGTCAGTGTCGTTATATACCTGGGACCCGGCTATAAATTGGTCAAGATCCAGGCCTTTGTAGTCGTACTGGCCGAATGTCATTAAGTTTTTCACTTTATAAAACGTAAACATTTTATCCCCTCCGCTTTTAATTTTTAATACATCAAAAAAGCCAGGTCTACGTTCACGGCCTTGCCTTTCATTGTTGCCAGATCAAATATATAAAGCCCGGGAACTTCTGAACCGTCGCCGCTTTTCTGAATGTATATTTTATTGTTTTTCACCTTACCCGCAGCACCTAAACTTGCGGATCTGTTAAAACCAGTAACAGCATCGTTGTATATTCCGAACCCGTTTTCTACGAATCTTTTAATTGTAAAGTTCTTATCCAAAATAATTAAAGTGGTGTTGCTTACCAAGTAATAATTACTAGCATCAGCAGCACCGAACCTGATTGAATTGGGTACGGAAAAGCCTAACCCGCTAGTAGGATGAATTAATGATTTTAATATTGTGCCAGATTTATTCACGCTTAAAGACACCCAAACGCCACTTAATTCAGCGTAATAAATATCATTATCACTATAGTAGGCCCTCGGGTATCTCGGCTGCATTTGCGCCCATCCTAGTACATACTGTCTTGTACCATTTTTGTCATACCAATAAATATCGCTACTGCCTCGCAAAACTACTTCACTTTCCGTTACGGCTAGTGTGCTAAATGGTCCGGTAATATTAAGTGTTTCCGGGTCCGTCAGCAAAGGTATCAATGTTCCTGGAATCCCTAAAATGTTTTTTCCTGCTCGGATATTCTGGGCCAATAAATCCGGTGCTGGGGCAGTGACCCAAGATGCTCCGTTATAAAAACCTTGTAGGGGCTGTATAAAAGCCCTGTCCCCGGCCCAAGACGTGTAATTAAGGCCAGGCATATGGAAATTGTCCTCACTCCGGTTTGGTATTGTTCCTTTTACTCCGGCTATCGTCGTATCATTAAGCACCTTTGCTGCCGGTACACTTACTTGAGCCACCTTTGCCCCTTTATATGCCCCATCCGGGATAGTCACAGCTCCCGTTCCGCTTGGAGTTATAGTTGCCGCTCCTCGGTCAGGCATTGTACCGGAAAAGGGTCCACTTGCGTTTGACGCCGTCTTTCCGGCCAATAAGTCCGCTGCAGCCGCATTACCGGTCGCCCGGATGATCGACGCCATCTTTGGAATCAACTGCGCCCATGTCTCACTTGTGGAAGCCGATACTCCTAAGGCAACAAGCGCGGCAACCACTTCCGCTTTACGCTCATTGCCAGCTTGAAAAGCCTGACTGACAGCCTTTTCAGTTGCTGCAACATTCTCCCGCGAGCCGCTTGTCTCGTTGGAAAGTTGCACGATGCCAGCTTTATTTAGAGAGGCATTCGGAATCTCAATATCCTTCAACTCCTCTCGAACTTCCCCCACCGCCGCATCAATCTTATCCCAGTTCTCGTTCAGCATCGTCCGGATGTTAAACGTATCATTCCCGTCCGTGACGGGGTCTTTTTTCAATAAGTTAAGGTTAGGTGTATTGCTAGCCAATGTGACCACCTCCTGCAAATTTGGATAAAGGAATCTGCTCCATGTCATGGAGCGATAAAACGCCGTGGAGGTCCTTGATCAGCAAGTAGCTGAACTCGTACTCCACCGCCAGATGCGCCGGTTTGATCTCTTCGATGACGGCCTTCAGGTCGTCCAGATTCGGCGGTACGCCGATCGTATCGACGAACTTGATCGTGAAGCTCCATTCGGCGGGTTGAAAAGTTACGTCAACGGTTCCTCCGTCGTACGCTTCAGCCACGTTCTTGACGAGTCGTCCCGAGAACTGACCGGCCCCGCGGAGCTTAGATTCGACCAAGGAGCGACGCTGTTCCAGCGGCTTGGTCTGATCCGTCGCAATGCCAAGTTCGGATTCCCACCGATCCAATCCCCAGGTCGCCGTCCGGACGAAAAACTGATCCAGCGTCTCGTTCAGCGTGCCGTAAAACGCATCCAGCTCCGCACCCTTGGCAGCCATGTCATATTGCATAATCCGCGAATTTTCATAGAATCCGGGCAGATAGGAGAACATTTCACGTCCAATCGGACTTTCCATGTCATATAAACCCGTTTTTACCGCAACTGGATTCGTCATCACACCCGTACTACTCATGGACATCCACCGTCCCTAACACGGCGACCTGCCCGGGCAAAATTTCGATATTGGCATCGCTTCTGCCGTTTACGGTCAAATCGGCATAATCCACGATAGCCGGAAGATCGAGCAGCACCGCCGCGATTCGTGTATAACGCACAAGCGGGTCGGCAAAAGCCAAAGTCTTCAAATAAGCGCGAATGCCGGATTCGATGCTTTTTCGAACCTCGTCTACCGACGCCCCGGCAGCCAATGTCAGACGAACCGAGAGATGAATAGGCATCTCTTCGGCTGCCATCACTTTCACGACCGGTCCGGCTGGGGCCATCCCTTCGCCTTGCCCGTCCGTCGTCGGATCGATGTATGCTTGGACAGCGGCCACGATCTCCGCATTTGCCGCACGTTTCTCGGCGTCAAGCAGATAAATCCCTACGGTTCCCGGACCGTCCCAAAGCGGCCGCACCTGAACGCCGCCCACGCCCGGCACTTCCCCTGCCCACTTCAAATACTGGGCTTTGTTCCCGCTCGTCCCCTGATTGCGAACCTGGGCATAAAAACGTTCCAGCAACAGTTCATCCGATTCCGTATCGGCCCCGCCGCGGGTTTCCTCCGGATTCGTAACAGCTGTAATCCCGCCAACCGGCGAGGACATGACGGTTATGACTCCTGCCGGAACGATTCCCATGCGACCGGCCACCGAAGCCCGGATCGATGCAACGCCTAGGCCATCGGCTCCCAAAGCGACGGACTCCGTCGTCTCGAATTCAATCGAGGCTTCCGCCGTAATTTCGTCGGCAGGCGTGGCCACCACGGTACCGATCGGCACGACCGTTCCCGGCACGCCGGTGAACCGGACAGCGCCCGTTGCGGCAACGGCGGCCCTCCTTGTAATCCCGTGCTCGGCCGCCCGCAGGTCGAGATATTCCCCATAGGCCGTGCCCGCAAATCCCCGCTGCAGCACCTGCTGAGCCCAACCCGCCGCCTCCGCCAGCACAAAAGCAACCGGGGCCTGGGCATCCCAAATAAAAGAACCCTCGGATTTATCAATATCCGAAGGTACTCGATCCAGCATCCGCTGCATAATCACTTCTTCACTTTGTTCCTTCAAAAAAAGCGGCAGCTCCGACATCAGCTCACGCTCCCTTCCAAAGTCAATTCTTCGTCGTGTATATTCATAACCCGGCAAGTAAAGGAACACCGTTCCCCCTGCCATTCAAAAACAAAATCCTCCACGCTTGCCGTACGAGGGTCAACCATAAGCGTTTCACGGGCGATCCGCGGGATCTCGCTCTCCTGAACGGCCCGGCTGTAGCCTCTGCCAATAAGCTCCTCAAATTCTTGCCCGTAATCCCGTGAATAAATGAGATGCCTGTAACGCGGCGTGCGAATCGCCTTTTGGCACCATAGGATCCAGGCTTCCGTGCTTTGGGCTCCGGCTATTTTTCGTGTGGGCGTCATAACGAATTCCCCTGCATCAAAATCAAAACGCCAGCTTCTCCCAAAGCGCACGCTCTCATCCTGCACTTCGGACAACGGTTCCGCCCCCCAAGATTGTTCCGTATTTTCCGGAAAGAGATTAGCCACCTCTGCTCACCACCTTACAAATCACGATTGCGTCATGCCCTCCGTTTAATGGAATCACAAGAACCCTGTCACCGGGCTTGTACTCCAATTTTAGAGACGATTCCTTGGTTTCGGAGGCTTCAAAAGAGTAGCTCCCTTTTCCCTGAACACCGCCTCCTCCGCTATCCTTGAGTCCCGTAACGGTGCCAGCCAATTTCAACTCAGGCAGCTTCAAGATTCCGGGAAATTCGGCCACATAATAATCCCCGATTTCATGCTTGAACCGGTCCAGCTTCAAACCGGAGGCTGTAATCGTACCAAGCTCGACGGCTACGCCGGAGAGAACTTCCTTGGTCTTGTTTACGGCATTGTCCCTTAAGGTAACCGCGAGCGCGGTGAATGGATCAACCGTCAAGAAAATACCTCCTTTTCACGTCCTCGAAAGAAGACAACTCCAGTGTCATGTGCCCGGGATCGCCAAGTTGGTGGGTTACCGAGGTAACGATCAATCCCAACCCGTTAAAATTTACTTTATCGCCGGCTCGAACCGTGTTCAGGTCCGTACAGGATACGGTGTAGGAGACTCCTTTTCCCGTAAGCATCGATTCCGCTAGTTTTTTTGCGGCTTCCGTGGTTTTGACGTCGTCATCCTGAACGATCCGCTGAAGTACGCCGAACTTGGCCGTCTCTCCCGAAGCAATAGCGAGAACCTTGGACGGAGCATCCTCTCCGCTCTCCGTCCCCAGTACCTTGACTCGGGTCACCGTTTCTTCCAGCGTACGGCTCTGCGTCGCCTCTTCGATGCCTTCTAACCGCCAGACGGTTTTGTTGCCGCCGATTTTGAACAGTTCCAGCCCGGAAGACGTCATTCGCGGGATATACATATCACCACCGGATTTAACCGTCTCCTTTAGATCGTTCATAATCATGTTATAAATCGTTTGAGCGCGATACACCGATTTCTTTAGCTTGGTTTTCGTATCCGGGAGTGTAGCCAGTTTGATCTCCCAATCGGTCGCATACTTTTTCAGCCGTTGAGAAGCCGTCCCCCCCGCCGCAAAAAGACACTCATCCTCCGATTTCGCCAAATAGATCGTACGGTCGTAAACCGTAATCGTCATCTTCTTGATGAGGCTAGCCGTGCTGCTGCACTCCCAAACCACGCCGGGATGAAGCAGAGGTACCTGATTGGTTGCACCAAACGGCACGCCGCTGATCCGGATTTCCTGACCGGGTTCGATCCCCGGAAAATCCCCCGGAATGCTCAAGGTGATGGAGGCCTGATAGGCGATTTGATCCAGCGATTCGGTCAGCGAGATACTTTCGATCAACTCGCGGAGATAATACTTGTTTTGCAGCACCACCTCGTAACTCATGACGGCATCACCAGCTTTTGCCCGGGTTTGATCTTGCCCGGATCTTTGCCGATGATTTTGACATTCGCATTGTAAATGGCCTGCCACTTGGCACTGCTCCCGAGCTCCAGCTTCGCGATTTTGGACAGCGTATCGCCGGATTTGACCGTGTACGTTTTAGCTTTTGGCTTGGTGTCCGGCCGTGATCCTTGCGTTTTCGGAACAACCGACGTGTTCGTATGAACCTTCATGTCCCGCCAAGTGCGTGCCGTCAGTTCAAAATACACATCCCCCGGCTCTCCGCCTTTAAACGTCGTGTTATGCGCAGAAATCATCACCAGCACGTTGACCGCAGTTTTCGTGATGATCAGCCGAACCGGCGTTTTACTGTTCATCATGCGGGTGAGCTGATTCATCGCCTCCTGCGGATCGGGAAGATTCCTGAACTTGCAGTACCCTTCGTCATACGACGCAGGAAAAAAAGAAGAGAAGGCGATTTCTTTCACCTTCTCTCCCGCAGGGAACTCATATTCCCCGAGCGATAAAATATTGACCGTTTCCAGCGACTTCCCTCTGGAGATCGTAATTTCTTCGGGATTGACCGGAAAGCGAAAGTCTTTTCCCGCCCCGTCCCTCAAGTGAATATCCACGCGCTTCCCTCCTTTATCCTATATTTTGCATGGCTAAGCGGATTTCGTTAGTGATCTTCCGGGCAGTCACTTTACTAATCTCTTCGTAATCGAGCTCATCCTTATTGACGGTCAGGTTTACGGCACCTTGGGATACAGATACGTTAATCTGAGGAGGCACCCCTGTCCCCTGGCCATTACAATTACAGCAGGATTCACTTCCGCGCCCCGTTTTAAATTCCCTTTGCTCAGATTTATTAGAATATGCCGATCTATCCTGTAAACCTCTAAATCTCTTATTGCTTTCAGGGGCGTTAAGCGTATCAGCTGGTGATTTTTTAGCTTTTTTCTTTTTGGAGAATTTATCGAAAAAGAAGCCCCCTAGCTTGTCTCCGATAAAATCCCCTGCAATGGAACCGAGAGTTGCCCCGATCGCTGTTCCCGCACCTGGGATTACGGAGCCGATCACTCCACCGACAGCCCCACCAGCAATGGATAATGCGGTCGAAGCGGTAGCTTTCGCTTTATCCCGTTTCGAGCCAGCTGTAGCGATAGAACCTACATCAAAAACCGTACCTACTGGGCCAGGAATGATTTTTCCAGCTTTTCCAAGCATTCTGGCCCCTTTTCCGAACCATCCTCCGCTTTTCTTCAAAAGCTTTGAACCGTCTTCCTTCGCCCAAGAAACACCCTTGCTTAGCCATTCCCCGCCTTTGTTAAGCAGTTTCGATCCGCTGTCTTTTACCCCGGATGCTCCATTTCCAAGAATCTTCTTTCCGCTATTCAATAAAGCCGGCCCATTTTCTTTTAAGAAATTCGAACCGGAATTAAACAATGAACCGAGTCCTGAATTCCCTCGGAAGCCGAGAGCCGCGTTGGATCTAGCTGACCCTAAGCCTTTACCTAGTCCTTTTCCAGGTCCTTTTCCAGGTCCCTTTCCGGAAGATTTAGGTTTTCCGCCTTGCTCCGCTTTACTCCGATTAGATGATTTGGTAGGATCATCATTCGAGGTACCTTTACCGGCACCGGAGTTGTTCCGTCTCTTCTTACCTTTCTTCTTTTTTTTGCGTTTCTTCTTCCCATCGTCATCGGAACCAGAGCCGTAGTCATCCCCTAAAAGCCCGCCGCTTCCTCCGCCGCAGTTACACTTGCAGATGCAAACGCAGGCGCCATCTTTCTGACTGCCTTCTTTTTTGAGTAATTTATCAAATACGCCCGCTTCCTTAATGAACTCTATTGAAAGATCCTTAATAAGATCTCTTGTAAAATCCGTTGCAAAGTCTCCCATCCAGTTTCCTTTTTCTTCGCTCTTCTGACCTTTATCTTTATTAGTTGAACTGGCATCTTTTCCAGTCCCACCCTCTGCTGCCCCACCTAACTTTTCGGTGAGTTTCAGAGGATCGATCACGGACAATAACGATTGAAAATAGGATTCTCCTGCTTTTTTACCTGCTTCTGCGAAGGCAGTTGCATCCTCCAATAGCTCAATTAATGGCTTTTTAACGATCCCTTCCCAATCCACTCCTTCTACCGAGACGCGCCATGGAGTAGCGGTTACTCCTAAGAGTGAAGCTCTGATTCTCGCAGCGGCCGCAGATACATTGTCCACAAGATGCACCACTGGCCGGACTTTAGTCCGTTGAATCTGAATCAATGTACGCTTCACCTTTTCGGCGGCGGAAGTAAAGCGATCGTCTAACGTGATTTTCGGAGCAATCTTGGTTTTGCCTAAAACAGAGGCCCGTCGCTGAGTTTGTTGAAGGAGCTTATCCAAGCTGCGAAGCTTCTTATCCGTCTTGTCGACCTCAGCGCTGTCAACTTCAATTTCCAATCCTAAAATTTCTCTTTTAGCCATATGCCACCTCCTTTCACCGTACAGCGCCACCTACTTTAATAGCCTTAAGGCGAAGGAGGCGGAGACATCATCTCCAGCTCCCTCTCCGAAAAAGCTCGCAGCAGCAGGCGCTCTCCTTTAGGGAGAGACCAGAACACCCCGGGGCGAAGATGATGCCGCGTCCACAGATGGTATAGCAGCGTCGTCATGCCACCGGAGTCGATCAGTTTTTTACGTCGTCGATGTCCACCCCAAAGCCGGAGATTTCAAGCACCTTGTCACCCACGGCATCCAGTTCCCCGGCTAACAGCAATCGGCGGACGGCTTCTTCTCCGCCGGACAGCTTCAAACGGCTAATGAGCCGATCATCGCCCCAGCCGCTGAGCTTGACGCTTTGCTCCCCGCCTTGCTCCAGCTTTTTAACAACTTCCAACGCCGCAGTCGCTTCCTTGATCAATGCTGCGTTAAACAGCTCGCTGTCGATCTTTTCCGAAACCTGGCCTTTCGTAGTCTTGCGGACCGTGCAACGTTCACGAATCGAATCGACTTTGCTGGAGGTCAGCCCCCGCAAGGTAATCCGCAAGCTTAGGCGGCTAATAAAAACGGCCTCTTCCGGCAAATTCGCTGCCGTCTCGAAGAGACCGTCCAAAATATCCTGTTCATTCAGTTGTTCAGTACTCATATGAGTAAGTCCTCCTTAAAGTGTTGCTACAATCGGGTCTTTCAGGATGTACGATTCAAAAGTAAACGCCGTTTCTTCCGTCACTTCTTCCCCTGCAGTCCAATTCGCAAGCTGAATTTTGTCAACCATGCAGTTGACTAACTCGATTCGTTCAAATCCGTAAGCTTCCGGATCATCGAGCTTATGAATAATCGAAAATTTCTGGAATCCCCGCGCGATCATATCGGACGAGATTTTGTAGCCGCTCATGGTGCCGGTTCCTTTTTTGCGTCCCAATTTAAAGACGGTGTAATCCGTGCCGACAAGATTCAATTCGCGTTTCTCCGCCTCAACGTTAGCTTCCAGATGGTTCAGGTTCGACTGCCACACTCCATCGATAAAAATCTGGCCGAACGTCCCCATAATAATGCGTCCCGGATCAAGATATTGTGCCATTTGCTATTCCTCCTCAAAAATTATTGCACGTAGAACGTGCCGAAAATTTGTTCCATCACATCCGTGTCATCCGCCGTCCACGACAGGAATACCTGATCGTCTTCCGGCTGGAATTGCGGCGCGCTGCCGTAAAAACGCGAATCCAGCGTCACATCGAATCCCGTGGACTCGATGACGTTTTCAAGCGCAAGAGATTGCAGATACTGCTTCCCGGCACTGATCAAGGCAAGCCGTCCCTCTTCGGTGTTGTTCACCTTGCCGATATAATTGTCCTCGGCGGTACGCTGCAAATCGGCGTTGATTTGGTCCAGCACCCGGATTTTTCGGATTTTCTTCCAGCCTTTGTTCTGTCCTTCCCGCAGTGTAACCAGACTGTTCACGCCCCGCAGAACTTTTACCTTCCGCCCGTCATGCACCAGCAAAAAGACACCGTTTTGTACGCCGGATTCCTGCTCGGACCGGGTCCAGCGGCGGGTCACATCATCAAAAGGCGCAGCCGCATAGGTGGAAGATTCCTTCAAGGACTGGCCTGCGATCAGTCCGGCAACCCAAGCCGCCACCTGGGCCGAGGAATAGGACTTGCCATTCATTTTGGCACCAGTGCCGACATTTACGACGCCTTCGTAATCAATAGCCGTGCTTCGAGTGACAGCCTTATTTACGGCATCAGTCCCGGTATCTTCAGCTGCGGTACCGCCCAGCGTAGCGATAATGCCTTTCCCCTCATTACGGACACGCTTCAACCAGGCTACAATGCTTGTCCGGAGCGCAGCATCGGTCACGCCGTCCAGCGTAAGCACGTGGAAATCCTGCGTTTCAAACGCCTCGGTCGCTTTCACGTAATCCGCATTCGTGATGCCGGAAATACCGCTCTCCCCGCCGGCAAAAGGCTCACCGGATACATCCGCGAGTACGCCGTCGGCGATTTTTTCTGCTGTAATCCACTTGTTTGCTGAATCGTTGTTAATAGCCTCGACAGCCGTGGCGGCTTCTCCGTCACCGATCGCAATCGTACGAAGCAATGTTCCGCCCTCGTAGAGCTTCAGTTCTTTGGCGTTCGCTACGGACAGGCTCGGTTGAATCGTTACTTTGAAGCCATTGCCGCGTTTGCCAGGGTAAACGGCCTTAAGTTGAACAATGCTCTCCGCTGCCACCGTAGATTTCAGCGTCAATTCCGCCGCGGCCGCCGAGCTGTCGGCGATCCGGTAAGCAAGCAGTTTTTTCGGTCCGCCAAGCAATGCAAAATACAAGGTCGTTAAAGCGGATGCACCATCAGACTCATCATCCGAAAACAATTCCTTGATCGCGGCTTCATTCGCCACCTCGACAAATTGATTGACCGGTCCCCAATGGGATTTTACCGGGGCAACCACGACGCCGCGCGCACCCGGCTGAATCGCCGATCCCGCCGCGCTTACGAAATTCATGTACAGACCGGGAAGCACCGGCTGATTCGTCAAACTCCAATTTCCTCCTGCCATCTTAAAGCACCTTCCTTTTCAAAAATTGTTGGACTAGCTGTTTTGCCTCTTGAACATCAAAGGACTCTTGCGTGGTCCCGTGAACGGCTCCTGTCAGTACTTCGAGCTTTACGCCCAAGATAGACTGGCTATTTTCCGCCAATTCATTAAGCGAATAAACCGGAGTCGTTACCGGAGCCGTCTTGGATTTAATAGATCCTTTCTTGGTAGCCTTCAAAGTTTCTCACCTCAAATATGGGATTCATAATGGACAAACTGCATAAGTGGCGCCGCCGCTTCTTCGGCCAAAGAACTAACTCTCCGGCTTAAAGTTACGGTAAGCGGCCCTTCGCCGGTTGCGGCGTAACCATCCGCGCTGGTTCTGGTATTCACCTGTGGGGTGATCACCCTTGCAAATTTCCGGTCATCCGCCCCGATCGGGATTTTTACCGCCGCCGCCAAGCTCTCAACCAACTGCATTAAAGCCGCATGCTTCTGGTTTGAATCTTTAGCTTGAATAAAAGCCGTTGCTTTCTTTTGCAACTCATAGGCCGACGACCCTCTAGGAGTTGCATTCATTTCGGTAATCCGCCATAGGATCGAATTGGTCTTCGGCTCTGGTGGCCAGTTGCCGCTGTACACGGACCAATCCGCCCCTAATGCTTGCTGTGTCCAAGCCGTGAGCGCCGTTAGCCACGGATCGCTGGTAATTGAAACGACCTCAGCCAAAGGCTTTGGGGATAGTACCGAAAGTTGCAAATTCCGTTGGACCGTATCGCGTTGATCATCGATGATGTCTATACCGATTTGACCTTGGAATAGTGCAACCCAACTGCTTGTCACTTCATCTTCCAGTAACTGCTTGTCCAACGCATTAGCGATGGATGTGGTCAATGAATCCAATTCACTGGTAGGAGCGTCGATCTCGGAAACATAGAGACGTATCTGAAAAAGATACCTTAGTCCCTTCCAGGGATTGCCCCCACTGTCTCCCTCAAGAGACAGAACTGCATAGGGTTTGGCGGTATTGACTCCGTCCGGAGCTGCCAGATAGTAAACCTCTTTCAACTCCGGAATCGACTCGAGCAGTTTGGTTCGAATGACAGTTATCGTCTTGTCTGGAATGATGTTTCACCTCCTTTCACGGGATGTGGCAAGGTTATTGAAACACTTTGCTCAAGGCTTCAAACAACATAGCTGCCAATAATTCTGCTCTTTCAATCATTTTTAAGGTAACCTCGTTCATGGCACCATCACCTTCCCGGGACCATGCCCCTCTAATACGCATCTAGGCAGGCTGCAAAACTGCCTGCTTCCTTCGAAGCGTCCCCAGATGCAGCCGATGCAGCATTTGGGCTGCGACCAGTCCACATCATCATCCGGAATTCTGGCCGGCGGATTTTTGTTGTTTTTACGCGTGCTCAAGTTCAGCTTCCCTCCCCAAAAAGAAAAACCGCTGAGAAATTCAGCGGTTTTAAGATATGTTGTTGTGGTTTCATTCGATTTCCACAATACAAATTTATCATGGTTAAAGTGAAGCGAATGGACAAGCATCGGGCAGACACCGGACAAAAACAGGAACACTTGTTCGTTTTTTTGATTGATCGGAATCCTTTCTGCATTTCGATTTCTTCTTTTCTTATAGTAATATAAAGGAAAGGTATTAGTTCCCAAATGAGGGGAATGCCGTCCAACTCTGCAATCAAAGGAAGATGCCATCATGAAATCATTCAGCAAACTGGAAAAAGTCGTGATTTTTAGTCTACTGGGATTTGCAGTATTGTTTATGATCGGATTCTTTCTATTCTGGTTCGTCATTTCCAGAGCCGTTTCGATGTAAGGCCAGAACTTAGATGCGTTTTATTGCCCGGGACATAAAAAAACCGGCTTTCAGCCGGTTCATTAAGCTCTCTACATTTTATTTGGCTTTGCACAGTCCCTCAAACCTTTCTCGATTCCCAAAGTTCCGCGGGCCTTCCTCCAATTTGTCTTCAACCTTATCCTCCAACCGTTCGGGCACTTCATATACTTCCAGCTTCATGGCTACCGCCAAAATCCGGATCGCATCGGCTTTGATGCGGCGGTAAGTACGATCGCTGATTCCCATTTCCCCGCAGCTGATAAAATCGTACTCCCCTTCATCATCCAGGTAACTTCTTTCGATGACTTCACGCTGAATTTTTGTAAGGCCGCTCATAGCCTTGTCCAACAGTTCGGATTTGCGGAGAAGCTCCGCCTCCCGGTCCACATTCCGGATCGCCGTTTGTTCCGCAGGTTTGCTGACCAAGTTCGTTGTGCCATGATACCTCGGCTCGTAATTGACGGTCATACCGGCTTCTTGGCGGATAAAACCGACCTGCCGGTATTGACGCACCTCCTCCAGCCGTTTTTCCACCGCTGCCCGCGAGGCTGCATAATCAATCGGCATTGTCTCAAATACGGTCAAAAAGATGTTACTGCGTTTTCTTCCCACGGCGATCCCTCCCAGTATGATAATTTCTGTTTATAATGTTACCATTTTGGTAATTCAGTTGTTTCAACCTTTCATACACATTCTTCTTTAACCAAACAAAATTCTGACCAAAGAGTTTGATTTCATTCAATTCACTTGATATAATATCCGTAATTACCAATTCGGTAAGTTTATTCTCATTATATATTACCAATTTGGTAATGTCAATTCATTTCCAGTTCTAAATTCCAGTAGCATCTATTTACCAGAACGGTAACTCAATGTTATACTATCCGAAACGGAAAAAGAGGAGTTTCTATGCAAAGTCTTGGGGATCGAATCAAAATCCTTCGGGAAAATAAGTCTCTGACGCAAAAAGATCTCGCGGCTTTGGCCGGGTTGACCGTCGCTCAGTTGTCCCGGTACGAGACGAATGATCGCAAACCCGACCCGGAATCGCTGCGAAGCATCGTTGATGCTTTGGACACGAATGCCGATTATTTGCTCGGACGCAACGAAGACCCGTCTCCTTCCTATGATAAAGGGATGAGCATGTCTTTTTACGGTGGGCCCGAAGCTTATACGGCGGACGAAATTGCGATGATGGAAGCTGCCTTGAAAGCTTACCGCGAGCAAAAGAAAAAATTGCTAGATGGCGAAAAAGAAAAAAATTAAAGGAATTACAACTTGAACGTCGAATATAACTCTAAGGCAAAACAATGAATGAGATGACGAAACAGGCCCTTCCCAGAGGGCCCTTCTTTTCCGATACATACCGAACATACATTCTCTTTTGGGGTGATTTTATGTTATTCTCCTACTACAGGGAAACCGAGTTGGAGCAGTGGATCAGCGGCAAATATTTACAACATGGGATTGCGAGCACGGCCGAGCATGATATCGAGCATATCGCCCAGGCATTTGGCGTGGAGCTCGTTTACGAGGAATGCCCCTCTTTTTCCGATAACGAGGAGCAGGTGATTTTTCTCAATAAATATGCGGATGATGTGACGGCGAGAGTGATCTTTTTCCATGAATTATGCCATGTACTGAGACATGCAGGGGACCAGAGGAGGATGCCCGTCCTATTCAAAAATGCGCAGGAAACCGAAGCGGAACAGTTCGTGCTGTACGCGGCGATTCCTTTTTACATGTTTGCGAAGCTGCCTGTTCCCGATCAGCATTGCGAGGCGATTCCATTTCTCGCCGAAACCTTCCGCGTTCCGTACGAACTGGCCGAACACAGGCTGGATCAGATCCAGCGGCGGGTATTGCACGGAAGCCTGATGGCCGCCGCCAAGGAAGCGGACCGCCAGCACCAGCAAGTGAGCGGCTGGTCCGGGGAAACCAGACGAGTATTGGCCCAACTGGAGAAGCAGTTAAGCGGCAGCGGAAAGCGAGGAAGATAGAGTGCGTTTGGCTTTATACTGCGACTTCGTCCTCGACGGGATACGCCCTTTGCAGCTAGTGATCCTTACTCAGCCCGGTGAGCTGGACTGGACGGAGATTTTGTATCTGCCGCTATCGGGTCCGTTTGAGCGGTTCGAGCCCGAGCAGTTCGATGACAAGATCGGCGCATCCGTGCTGCTGGAGGATCTTGTCCTGAAACGCGGGGGGAATGAGGAACTTGGGGTCGTGCTGCCCAACCTCGCCCTCCGGCACCCCGGAGCCGACATCACATTGCTGGTGATCCAAATCAGCGATGCGGAGGAAGTGCTGGAGTATAAATGGGGAGACCGATTGATGGAGGACGGGTGGATTGAATAAGATTTCGGGTCACAAAGAAACCTGTTAACGCTCTACATGCACCCGGCCGCTCAAAATGCTCTGCACCGCTTCCCGGGTCGGCAGGCCTTCCCAGTCGCCGGGAGCCTGGATAACCATGGAGCCGATCAGATTGCCGAGCCGCACCGCGTCTCTGAGATCATTTCCCTGTTGCAGCCCCGCCAGAAAGCCAGCGCAGAATCCGTCGCCCGCTCCGACCGAATCGACGACCTGCTCCACCGGAAAATACGGGACGCTCGACAACTCTCCATTCTGCAATATGTAAGTCTCACGGTCGCCGCCTTTGATGATTTTTACACCCGGTAGCTTATTCAACTCGGGAACCAGCTCTTCAAGATGTTCTTTGCTATAAAGCAGCCGAAGTTCGTCCAGGCCCGGCAAGAAGTAATCCGCCTGCCCGGCGAGCGCGAGCAAAGTGTCTCTGGCCTCATCCGGGCTCCACAGCTTCAGCCGCAGATTGGGGTCGAAGCTTATTTTAGTTCCATGCTTCTTGGCCAGTTCCACCGCCCGGAAGATCGTTTCCCGGCTCGTGTCGCTGAGAGCCGCGGTGATGCCGGTCACGTGCAAAATTTTGGCGGAGGCGATGTAAGCTTCATCGAGATCCTCCGGCGACATCATGCTCGCGGCGGAGTGACGGCGGTAATAGTATACCGAATTGTTGCCGAAGGCCTTCTCCCGCAGCATCAATCCGGTTGGAGAATCCTCGGCAAGGCCTGCACGAGACACGTCGACTCCTTCACCGCGGATCGCCTTGTAAATACGGCGGCCCAGCGGGTCGTTTCCCAGCCGGCCAAACCAGCCGGACCGGCAGCCCAGCCTTGCCAGGCCGATGGCGACATTGCTTTCCGCTCCGCCGAAGGACAAATTCAGTTCGGAGCCGTAATCCAGGCCCCGTCGATCGTCCGAAATCAACAGTCCCATCGATTCTCCGAACGTAATCACATCAGGCGCCACAGCTGCTTCCACTGTCATGGCATGTTTCATGTCCATTCGCTCCTTTAACTATTTTTCTAAAGGTACTCGTCTTGTAACCACCATTTCCGTTCGCCCTCACAGCCGACAAACACCCGCTCTTTACTCCAGAAGGATCCGCCGGCGTCAGAACATTCCGCCCACTTTACCCTTTGCGGACGCAATGCATCGGCCTTTGAGGTGTCATATTCGCCATAGCCGACCGTCGTCTCATTGGCCGGGTCATTCCAGTTATCCCAGCCCTCCGGGTGAATGTGGCTGCCCGCCCTGCAGTTTACGAATACGGTTTTGGCATGAGGCCGCCATGGACGCCCCAGATAAACCGAGCCTTCCGGCACATCCTGGGCCGCAGTCAAGTAACATTCCCGAAAAATCAATCCATAGCGCTGTTCCTTTAATGTGGAGGCCGCTGTAATATATCCCGAGCCGCCCTCTTTCGCATGGCGCAGACTCCGGATTTCGCAATGCTCAAAATACGCCGTAGCCCCGCCAAATATAAAATCCACCGTGCCCTCGATCAGGCAACGGCGGTATATTTGTCGGCAATTGGCATGCCGCTCCCTTAACACGATGCCGCCAAACTCCGGCCGATCTTTCGGAGACGGAGGCAGCGGCCCGGTGAATAACGTATCCTGATGGCCTTTCAGGATGCAGTTGCTGAACACGGTATAATCACAATGGGCATATACGGCCAGCGCCTGCCCGATGTCATCCCCTTGTCCTGCCGTATTAGCGATGACCAGATTTTCAAGAAGCAGGCGGCTGCCTCCCAAAAATAAGGTCGGCGTAGCGAACGTGCCGATCTCTTCCCCGCGCTCATCCCGCTCCCGGGCATAACGGTTCATAACGATCTCGACTTGTCCAATGCCGATCAGGGCCAGATTCGAGCGATAGATCTTTACCGATTCTTCATAGACGCCCGGTAAAATATGAATCTGCGCGGAAACTTCAGACGGTTTACGTTCCAGAAAATCAACCGCCTCCTGAATGTATGCGAAATCACAAAATGGTTCCTTTCCCACAAGCAACTTCATATCTCCATGAAACCTCCAGTTTCCACTTAACTAAAACAAATCTATGGTGCAATGATACGCCAGCCAAGCTCAATCGGTCGCATCCGATCTTATCTCTCCAGTAAATGCTTCGTCAGAAACGGAACCCAGGCCGCGCGCATCGCCGCGGTCTCCATATGGCCGCCACCGCCGAGAACGGGCTGCCAATACTCCGACTTCCCGGCATCATTATAGGCCTCATGGAGCCCGGAAGCGAGCAGCTCCACACCTTCAACCGGACAAAGCCGGTCGTTCCGCCCGACCAGGCTCATCCTGGGCCGCGGCACGATCAGCCTTTGAATATCCAAAGTCGAAAAATGCTTCAACAAGCCTGGTACATAGGAGTAGAAGCCATGGTGGTCCAGCCCTCTTTTGGCAATCAGGGTTCCCGCCTCCACCTGCCCGCAGATGTCGATCGTCACCTTGATCCGTTCATCGACCGCAGCCAACCACCACGCCATCAGGCCGCCCATGGACATACCGATCGTGGCGACCCGGGAGCTGTCGATATCCCGCCTGCTGCACATATAATCGAGCAAACGGCGATTGTCGTACAGCATCATGCCCCACATGACCCGGCCGTTCCACAGCATCTCCTTGACCAACTCGCTTTCGGTCTTACCGCCGCGCTCATTGAAGGCCCACATATCGATGCAGCAGACCGCGCAGCCCAAGTCGGTGAGCACCTTAGCAAACGAAGGCTCCTGCAGATAGGGGCTGCTCACAATCATCTCTTTGCGGCCGTTCCCGTAATTTCCGCCATGGGAATGATTAAAGATCACAAGCGGAAACGGCCCGCTGCCTTCCAGGGGTTTGGCCACGTAACCCGGCACCGGCTCCATTCCGTTCAATTCCAGCTGCAGCGTTTCAAGCACATACCCGTCCCGCTCCTCGACCTTCAGGACTTGAGCCGTTATCGGCTCTTCCGGCGGCAAATCCCCCAGCAATTCGAGCAATTTCTTCCGTGCCTCTTGCGGACCCCACTTCATGCGGCGGCTCCCTCCTTTCATCTCCTATAACTTAACTTTGTCTATCTCTGCCTTGATACCGGAAATAGTCAAAGTCGGCATAGATTCCGCCGAACATGTTCATGTCATGGGCTGCGATGCCGATGAAGTTGCCGGTAAATCCGCCCGAGAGAAAACCTATATGCCGGGCGTCTCCCCAAGCATGCCATTCGTCCTGATCGTCCGCCCGGTAATAGAATTGTCCCTTTGCACCGGTAACGTCAACGGCCAGTTGGACCGCTCCGTCGCCGCTCCATTCCATCACGACAGGCTCGAGCTCAAATTCATCCCTTTCGCAGCGCATAAGCCTTAGTACCTTGCCTCTTCCCTCTTCATGGCTGACGTAGGCATACCAATAATTATCCTCGTTCAAATAGAGCATCAGCCCGGCCATTTGCAAATAGGAAACCGGATCAAATTCCACCTTCGTCTCCGCACGAAACGACTTGTCCGTTTGACGTATCGCCAGGATATGGTGATTAAACAAGCTTTGTAGCGATTCTCCCGCTTGAATCCTCAGGTAACCCGCTCTGGCCGACAGCGAACACCAGCTTTCATCCGCCAGAATTCGAAGCGTATTCCAGTTCTTTTTCAAGCCGGGACCCGTAAAATCATCTTCAAAATCCGTCACCGTCACTTTCGGTGTGAAATTGAGTCCTTTTGGCAGCGGCACCCGAAGCTGCGGGGCGTTACCTCCCGCAGTTAAGCGGAGCCAGCCCTGTTCGTCCCAGTACACCTGCTGCAGAGCGGTTTCCCTTCCCAAGATGGCATATTCGCCTTCTACCGGACGCGTGCACAAATGCGCCATATACCATTCGCCCTGTGGCGTCTCTATTAAACTGCCATGCCCGGCGCATTGAAGCTCCAATTCAGGATGATTTCGCGAAGTCAGCATCGGATTCTGCGGATCCACTTCATATGGGCCGAGCAGTTCCTTGGAGCGAGCCACCGTAACGGCGTGCCCGGAGCCGGTTCCTCCTTCGGCCGTAATGAGATAATAGTAGCCGTTTCGCTTGTAGATATGAGGCGCTTCCGTTTTTTTCAGCGGTGTACAATCAAACAGTTTTTTGGGTTCACCAATCAACTTGCCTTGCAAGGAATCATACTCCTGGATCACGATTCCGCTCGATTTGTTGCCTTCGGTGATCCGGTAATCCCACAGGCAATTGAGCAGCCATTTACGGCCATCTTCGTCGTGATACAAGGACGGATCGAATCCGCTGCTGTTCAAATATACCGGCTCCGACCAAGGGCCATGGATCGACGGAGCCGTTATCAAGTAATTATGGCAATCCTTAAAAGGACGCTTCGTGCTTTTCACATCGGTGTACATCAGATAAAATAAACCGTCATGATAACTAAGCTGTGGAGCCCAAATGCTGCAGTTTTTCGGGTTACCCCTCAAATCCACTTGATGGGTTAGCGGATCACTGCAGTGTTCCCAATCGGCGAGATTGCTCGACTCATAAATCCGGACGCCGGGGAGCCATTCGAATGAAGAAACCGCGATATAATAAACCTCTTCCACTCGTACAATACAAGGATCCGGGTTAAAGCCCGGCAGAATTGGATTTTGAATAAAGCCTGCCTTGTTTCCTTCGCCATTCACCATCATCAGCCTCCTCTAAGCCTCTTCCTCGCCCGGATTACTCGGCGGAACAGTAACCTGCTCCAACAGCATTTCTTCCTGCTTCGTATTTCTGGACTCGCAATGTTCCACGACGACCCGCTCTCCATTCTCCACATGAATTGCCGGTCCCTCATGTTTTTCGATCGTGACATGGTGGAAGCGGATATCCCTTACGTTACCGAGGAAGAAGCCTCGATTGTTCATTTCGCGGATGCCCGTCATCATGGCCGGGACTCCCGGAATTGCATTCTCCGCCATGGAAATATCGATATGGTCGAACGTAATTTCGGAAATGTATTGCTCGGCAAGACCGTATAGGAATCCCGCAGCCGCATGCACCCGGCGTGCGGTAATATTCGCAAAGTGGATGCGCCGGAAGCGAGGCGTCTCCTCCGTCACGGGATAAGGATTTTTGTCCCAGACGTATTTGTCTTTGCCGCGCGGCCCGCAGAAATAATAAAGATTCAGAATAAAGGGGCACAGGACATCATCCATGACGATATTGCTGATGCGGATATCCTCCACGATTCCCCCGCGTCCGCGGCGGGATTTCAGGCGAATGCCGCGGTCGGTATGCTGAAATACGCAGCCCGTGATCGTAACGTTACGGATATCTCCGCTCATCTCGCTGCCCAGTACCACGCCGCCGTGTCCATGAACCATCGTGCAATTCGCGATCGTAATGTTTTCGCAGGAGATCCGCTCCGCAGTATCCTCGGTGCCCGCCTTGATCGCGATGCAGTCGTCGCCCACATCGATATGGCAGTTGCTGATCCGCACGTTCCGGCATGATTCCGGATCGATACCGTCCGTATTCGGCGAATCGGCAGGGTTCCAAATGGATAAATTGTCGATCGTAACGTCATGGCATCGGATCGGGTTCACGGTCCAGCTCGGCGAATTGACCAGGTTCAAATCTCTCAACGTCACCCTGCGGCAGCCGTCAAAGCTGATCAGCTTCGGCCGGGGATATTCCAGCTCCTCCGGCGTGTTCCGCTTCTTGTCCCACCATGGCTGGCCGTTTCCGTCGAGCTTGCCGCTTCCCGTAATCGCGATATTCTCCAGATCCTGGCCGAAAACACATGACGCATGCACCTGCTGCAGCACGCCCTCCCAGCGGGAGGTTACGACCGGATAGTGCTCGGGATTCGTGCTGAAGGACAGCACGGCACCGGGACTCAGATTCAGCTCGATATAGCTTTTCATAAAGATCGCGCCCGTCACATACGTACCCGCCGGAACGAATACAGTTCCTCCACCTGCGGCTCCGGCGGCATCGATTGCGGATTGAATAGCCGCTGTTGACAAGGTTTGCCCGTCGCCAACCGCTCCGTAATCGGTAATGTCATATACTCGCATGCTTCTTCCTCCTGTTTGCAACGACTTTTATGTCCAAGCGGCATTTCGGCATTTATTGAGCCAGCAACCCTTCAACCTCGGCGCACGCCTGCAGGAACGCCCCGACTCCTTTTAAATCGTTCGTAATGATAGGCTCGCTGATGTAATACGCATAGGTGCCGTCCCGGCGGTCCTCTCCGCCTAAGCCTGCCACCATGCAGTTTTTGTTCAGATTGACCCAGCCCTCTTTCGTTTCCAATACGAATTCAACGATCAAGCCCTGAAATGCCGAATCCAATGTCTCCCGCCAGCCGTCCCCTTCCAGAATCCCTAGCCGGATTCCCTTGGCAATGGCAAACACGATCATACTGGAAGCCGAAGCCTCCAAATAGTTGCCTTTGCGTCCGCCCATATCTACAACCTGATACCATACGCCGCTGGCCTCGTCCTGATATTTTCTCAAAGCCGTCAGCACATCCCTGAATATCCGGACAAGCTCAGTGTAATCACCGTGCTCCTTGGGCAGCAGCTCCAGCACATCCGCCAAAGCCATCACATACCACCCCAGGGAGCGGCCCCAGAAATTCGGAGACAATCCGGTGGCGGGGTCACACCAGGGTTGAATCTTTTTTTCATCCCAGGCATGATATAACAGCCCGGTTTCAGGGTCCTTCGTATGTTTTTCGCACAGGATAAATTGCTTCGTTACATCGTCCAGTCCTTTTCCCTCTTCAAAAGTCAGCAGGTATTCCAGATAGAACGGCGATCCCATATAAAGTCCGTCCAGCCAAATTTGATAAGGATAGATTTGCTTGTGCCAAAAGGCTCCTTCCGACGTGCGTGGATGACTCGCCAGCTGCGATCTCAGCAGATCGGCCGCCTGCCGGTATTTCTCCAGACCGGTTTCCTCATACAGCATGAACAACAGTTTTCCGTTATTGATATGATCGATGTTGTATTCATCCTTACGGTATCCTCTTACGCTACCGTCTTCTCCGATAAAGTCATCCATGTTGTCCCGGATATACTGAAAATACTTCCGGTCACCCGTCTGCCTCCAGAGCAGCGCAAAACCTCTTAACACCACACCATAATCATATGACCATTTGCCGGCATATCCTTTGCCCTCATGCATCTTCGGCATCCGCTCCATCAGGGATTCCGCTGTTTTAGTAGCCCAACTCATCTGATCTGCACATCCTCCCGGTCAAAAAATGACGGTCCTTGCCACAGATACATGGAAAGGACCCCTTAAAAATTGTCCAAGCTTAAACAATCTGACTATATAAAATGAATTAACAAGCGAACTTAAGAATTGGCTTCTTTATACGCAGCTTCGTACTCGCTAATAATTTTGCTGCCGCCGGACTTTTTCCATTTCTCGACCTCCGCCTTGAAACCGTTCAGATCGATGGATCCGAGAATGTACTTGTAGGTGGCGTCTGTAATGATCTTCTGAAGCTCCGAGCCCATCGTTGTGTAAGTTTCCGATTCCAGCGAATAAACCGGATTCAGAACCGCAAACTCCTCGTTTTCCAGGATCAGTTTGGTAGCTTCGACCTTCAACGGATCCGCATCATGGATTTTGTAACCCGGCTCCTTAGGGCGGGAAGAGGCGAACGGCTGTACTTCCTGTTTCCACAGATCGTTATCCAAAATGGTGACCGCCATATCCCCGTCGATGGAGTAATGAACGCCCTCGATACCGTATGTCATCAGTGCATAAATATCGTCGTCCATCAAATCATTCACGAACTTCAGAACTTGTTTCAGCTCCGCTTCGTCTTTAACTTCCGATTTAGGAAAAGCCAGCAGCCCGCCGATTCCGTTGTTCCCGGCCCAGATGGCCCGGTCGCTTTCATTGCCGGTGGATGTAATATTGTTGACGAGCACCAATTCCATGTCGTCCTGAATACCCTTGGCCAAATTCAGCAGGTTCTTGCCGTCAAACAGGGCGCCGACATAGATGCCCGCTTTACCTTGGGCAAACCCTTCCTGCTGATCCGTCTTCGCCGTAACGGCAAAGTCCTTGTTAATATAGCCGTTATCGTAAGTGGCCTTCATAAAATCCATCGCCTTGACGTAACCTTCGGTCTCAAACTCAGGCGTCATTTTTCCGTCTTCGCTATGTTGCCAATAGTTAGGAGTCCCGAAATAGGAGCCCAGCGTTTTAAATGCCCCGTAAATCAAATCATTCCGGTCGATGAATCCGACGGTGTCCTTTACGCCGTTTCCGTCCGGATCCTGCTCGGTAAAGGCTTTGGCTACTTCCATCAGTTCATCCGTTGTTTTAGGTACCGGAAGCCCCAGCTTATCTAGCCAGTCTTTGCGGATAATGACGCCGTTGCGCGCCACGTCTTTTTGGAAAGGCACCCCGTACAGCTTGCCGGCAATCGAAGCGGACCGCCGCTTGTCCTCGGAAATCGTCGCCAAGTTCGGGAACTCGTCCAGGTAAGGCTCGACCTCCCAGAACATCCCCGATTTCAGAGCGTTTCGAACCGATGAATTGTCCAGAATCGTTAAAGTGACAATGTCGGCCAAAGAATTAGAGGCGAGCGCAGTATTGATCCGCTCTTCCTTTGATGCATCGGGAACCCAGGAAAACTTGATTTTCGTGTTCGTCTTTTCTTCAATGAGAGATTGGACCTTCCCCGTCGGCGTTGAAGCGGTATGCAAAATATTCATCCAAGTGATATTGACCGGTTTGTCTACCGCCGCGTTTCCGCCGTTGGCTCCCGTTTTGGCATTACTGGCGTCAGCAGCGCCGTTGTTTTTCGCCCCGCCGCAAGCCGACAACAAGAAGACACTAGCGAGCAATAGAACTCCCACTTGCTTCATTTTGAATTTCATATTCCTTACCCCTTTTTCTCAAAATTTTATTGGTTGTGCGGTTTAATACACGCCGTCTTCCCCAAATTTCTTCGCCAACTTGTTGGAAGCCATGACCAGGATCAACCCGACCACGCCCTTGAACAATCCGACGGTCGTACTGAAACTCAATTGACCGTTCTTCAAACCGGCGGTGTAAATGTAAGTATCGAATATTTCCGCGACTTCACGGTTCAAGGAATTCAGCAACAGGTACATATGCTCGAAACCAAGATCCAATGTACTTCCGATTTTCAGGATCAGCAGCGTAATAATGACGGGGCGAATTGCCGGCAAGGTGATATGCCATGTTTTTCTCCATCGTCCCGCGCCGTCCATTTCCGCCGCTTCGTAGAGCTGTGTATCCACGACCGTGATGGCGGCCAGATAAATGATCGTCGACCACCCCAGCTCCTTCCAAATGATTTGTCCGATATACATCGTCCGCAGCCACTCCGGAGAGGTCAGGAAGCTGATCTTGTTGAAGCCGAGTACGGCAAGGAGTTCATTAATGACACCGCCGTCCACATTCAGAAACACATACGTGATCGATACGATAATGACCCAGGACATGAAGTGCGGGATATAAATGATGGTTTGCACGGCGCTTTTGAACCATTTGTTCCGCACCTCGTTCAGCATCAGCGCCAAAATAATCGGTAACGGGAAGAAAAACACAATGTTCATCGCAAACAGGATCAACGTATTCCTCAATAGCATGAAGAACGTAGGCTCCGTAAACAATCGTTCAAAATGCTTCAACCCAACCCAGGGGCTTCCCGTAATCCCCAGGTAAGGCTGATAATCCTGAAAGGCGATTACCAATCCTCCCATCGGCAAGTACTTAAATACAATGAAATAGAGAAGCCCGGGAAAAATCATGAGGTATAGAAGCTTGTTGCGTTTTAAGCTGGTGAGGATCGGGGAAGCCTTTCGTTGAAGTTCCGGCTCCACTCTCACGTCCATCGATGCGACACTTGATGCTTTCACTAGTGCGACCTCCTTGGATGTTCCGTTTTACGTCCATTAGCGTACTTGATAGGAGGCATTCCGTATATAATCATTAGATGACAGCGATTACAAAACCCGATTGCAGCAGTATTTTCCGATTGTTCGCCTAACCTGGTGATTACGAACTAAGCTGTTGAGCATTCTCGTTTGTTCAACGCTTTTCGCCGGCCGGAAAAGACCTAAAATGGGGATTATATACGTAATCCTTCTCGCATGGTTAGCTTGTATTGTTAATCGACGAAGAGGAGGATACACAAGTGGCTCAAACTTTACGTAAAAAACAGTCCATCGGCAATCGTATCTTTACGGTTGTCAACAGCACCCTGCTGATTCTCATTGCTTTAGCTTGTCTCTTGCCATTTTTGAATGTCATCGCCAGCTCTTTTGCTTCGACCCAGGAAATGGTGGAAAAGCGTTTCATCTTATTCCCGACCACCTTTTCTCTGGATGCCTACAAATACATTCTTTCGACGCCTACGATCTTTAAAGGATTGGGCGTGTCCGTCGGGGTTACCCTGATAGGAACTCTCCTGAGCATGGCGTTGACTGCCTTAATGGCGTACGGCCTTTCCCGAAGTTATCTTTATGGCAGAAACTCCATCAACTTTATCGTCGTATTTTCGATGCTGTTCAGCGGCGGAATGATCCCTACTTTCCTGGTAGTGAAAGGCGTCCACCTCATCGACTCCTACTGGTCCATGATTATCCCGACCGCGATCAACGCATTTAATCTGATCATTATGCGAAATTTCTTCCAATCCTTGCCCGACGCCCTGGAAGAATCGGCTAAAATAGACGGATGTACCGATTTCGGCGTATTTTTCAAAATCATGCTTCCCCTGTCCCTTCCGTCGATTGCAACCATTTCTCTCTTTTACGGGGTCGCGTACTGGAACACCTACATGAGTGCCATTTTGTATATCAATGACTCCCTCAAATGGCCGATTCAGGTGCTGCTGCGGCAGATCGTCATCGTCTCCAGCGGGATGCAGGGAGATAACAGTTCCGTGGATATCATTCCGCCGGCCCAAACCATCAAGATGGCCGTAATCGTTATCGCTACCTTACCGATGCTAGCCGCTTATCCTTTCGTTCAGCGCCATTTCGTCAAGGGAGCCATGCTCGGATCGGTGAAGGGATAATAACAAGTTTTGAATAGAAATGAGTCGCTGTGTAGACATCCCAAAAGAAGCCTTTCTCCAAGCGGAAAGGCTCCTTTTCTATTTCTTAATTGGCTTTCCTGGCTTTCCGGTATTCTCCCGGCGTGATGTGCTCTCTTTTACGGAAAGAACGGATAAAGTTTTGCGGTTTGTGGTACTGGAGCCGCTCTGCAATTTCTTTGATCGTCATGCTTGTTTCGACCAGCCACTTCTGGGCCATATCCAGCCTGTAATTCATCAGGTAGTCGCTGAAGGTAATCCCATATTCTTTTTTGAAAATATTACTTAAATAGTTCGGATTATAATGCAGCCGGTCCGCGATCTGCTCCAATGTCAACTCCTGGTCGTATTCAGATCTGACGATCACGGCAATTTCTTCGGACAGACAACGGAACTGCTTGTTCGTTTTGTCCTTCATGCTTCTGACCATCGGGAAGATTACTTCATCCACCAGCATCCGTTCGATTTCTTCGGGATTGCGGGTGTCCAGCAGCACATGATAAAGGGCGTGATTGTCCTGCGTAAGCAGCACCTCGATGCCGAGAAGCTGTTCCAGCTGGATCAGATTGTTCACGAACCGGACCAGGGCGACCTCGAAATTCATCGAGTATTTATTTTTCTTCATCATTTCGGCGAGCAGCAAATACAAAGTGCGGCTGACCTGTTCTTCATCGCCGAGACGTATGGCATCGAAGAGCTGGGACTCCAGCTCGACCGGGTAATGCAGCAGCACGGGCCCGGACACGACCCCGGAAATGTCTTCATAAAAGATGATCGATTCCTTGCCCAGATTGAGACGGTGGTGCAGCGCCTGTTTGCTCATCTCGCAGGCTTCTTTGCTCTCCAGCAAGCTTTCAACCGTTTTGCTGATTCCGACGCTGATGGACACTTTCAAATATTCCCTGGCGTTCTTCATTAAGGCCGTAGCTTGTTCAAACAGTTGTTTACGGATTTCCTGCTCCGTCTTACCCGTGAACATCAGGATGGTAGCTTGGGACTTATCGTTCAAAATAATCGGAAGCATACGCTGCTCCGGCGGGATCTGTTCTTCCACCAATCTGTTGATCGCGAGCAGTAAAACGTCCTTATCAGAAGCTTCCCGCTCGCCGAGATTGTCCAATTGAATCAGCATCGTGACGTAAAGCGTATTTTCGGGCATCCGGTATCCCAGTCGAGGCAGCTTTGATGCCAATTCGTCCGCGGTAACACGGTTACGGAACAGATTCATGATCAGCTGCGTCTCGAGCTGCGGCTTCTCCGCTTCCATCAGGTTCTCCAGGCTTTCTTTCTCCGTCAAAATCGTATCGATAGAATGAATGATCGATTCGATCTCGTTTTTGGAGCCGGTCTCGCCATCCAGGGACAGACTGCGTTTGATTTGCCGGATCGGTCTCGTAAAGTAAAGGGCGAACAGGTAAGCCACGATGACGATCAACAATGTCAGTACCGTACCCATCGTGATAATCCCGAATCTGGCCAGCTTAAGGGCGCCGGAAATTTCTTTTTGATCCAGCAAGGTCAAGTAAACCCAATTGTTATATTCCGACTTGGCATAGATTATTTTTAAGGGGGAAGACTCGCCGCTTCCCTTCTGCAGGGACAGAACGCCGGTTTGTCCGGGTTCTTCGGTAATGCTGTCCGCCGCCATTTTCAATTGTCCGTCGTTGAGAACGGATTTCTCCGGCCTGCTCTCATACATTAACTCGCCCTGCCGATTCAGTATGTACACGACGCTGTCGTCTCCAGTCCCAATCGTTTGATCCAGCGACTCCAACGAAATGTCGGACAAGGCGATCGCTTGTTTATTTTTGGAGAAGACGGGCAGCGTGTTGACGAAACGGATCCCCGTCTCCGTTTTGGTCCAAAACAAGCTCTGGTCTTTATTTTCCACATAGGTGTGGATCAGTTCTTCCCTTTGTTCCTCGTTCAGCTTCGACAACCTGCCGTTCGAAATTTTCCAGCTCTGCTCCAGGCTGATCAATGCATAATTCGTCCGCTCCATGCCCAGCGTGGCGATGTAATTAAGCTGGGTGTTGACGTTCCGGTAAGCGATGAAGTCCTGCTCCGTGATCGGGTTCTTTACGACCTCGCTAAACGAGGTAGTTGTACTGTATGTGTCAAACGCATATTCGATGGTTCGGATTTGCTGTTCTAAATTATTTTTGGTTTGCGATATAAAGTTTTGCTTACTGCCCGCAATCCGTTCGTTCACGGAGCTTACCGTACTAAAATAGATGTAACTGGCAAAGCTGGCCACAAGGCCAATCCCTAGGACAAGAATCGGAATGAAAATTTTGTAGAACATGCTTCCTTTGTGCATCCGCGCTGCTCCTTTGTCAGTTGTGATCAATTCCAATTATAGCGCTTACAGGGGATCGGCGGCAATGATAATTTTCACGTGTGCATTATATAATTCCCTTGACTTCCAAGGAAATTTGGACTTAAAATGAAATCGTTAAACCAATATCATTTCCCGGAAGAAGAGATTCCATGGTCACGATCAAAGACATTGCAAAAGTCGCTGGTGTTTCGCATACGACGGTTTCCCGTGCGCTAAACGGAAACCCCCTCATCAAGAAGGATACCAGGGAAAGAATCGAAAAAATCGCCGCCGAGCTGAATTATATTCCCAATTTTAGCGCCAAAAGCCTGGTCATGAAAAAATCGTATACTATCGGACTGTTTTTTTCCAGTATTGATCAGGGAACCTCGGCAAGTTTTCTTGTCGACGTCATCAAGGGAATCAATCATATGCTCGACGAAAACTACAGCTTGACGGTGCATGGGATCGACAGTATCAAGCATTTGGACAGCATCTCGCCGCGGCGTTTTGACGGCATTCTCGTCATGAGCCAGAGCGACGCGGACAACGAATTTATTTATCATGTCAAAAGAACCCGCATCCCGCTCGTCGTTCTTAACCGCCATTTGGAGGATCAAGGGATCATGAACGTCGTTGCCGACGACAGAGGCGGGGTCCGGGAAGCGATCGACTACGCCATAGCCCAAGGCCACAGCAAACTGGCGATGATCGAAGGCAAAGCAGGCTTCAAGTCGTCCGCCGAGCGGAAGCAAGGCTTTCTGGACAGTTTGCTGGCTCACAGTCTTCTCCCGAACCCGGAATATTTTGCCGCCGGGGATTACAGCATCGAAAGCGGCTACCGGATGATGAGCTCTTTACTCACCCTTCCCGCCCCTCCGTCGCTGGTATTCTGTGCGAACGACGATATGGCGATCGGTGCGATGAATGCCTGCTATGCAGCCGGAGTTCCCGTCCCGGACGGAATATCCCTGATCGGATTCGACGATATCGTATTCGCCCAATATACTAACCCGGCGCTGACCACCGTCCGCAGACCGATTACGGATATCAGCGAGCTCGGCACCAAGAAGCTGATTGAGCTGATGCTGGACCCGGAAACCAGGCCCGAGCAATCCCTGGTCCAAACGAAGTTCATGATTCGCCGGACTGTCGCAAGCTGTTAAACGGCATGTCCGGGAGGCACTTAATTTCGTTAAAAAAAGAGTTCATCTCTTTTTTTATACAAAAATGTTCACGTGTGCATTAAGCGATTATATGATGAAAAGGAGCGAAACATGACCATGACACAACCGCTTTCCAGAAACTCGTTTCCCGCTTTGCCCTCCTATCCCGAGCGGATGATTCAATTCGGGGAAGGAAACTTTATGCGTGCCTTTGTGGATTGGCAAGTGCAGCAGATGAACAACAAAGGGCTGTTCCAGGGCAGCGCGGTTCTGATTCAGCCGCTTGAGCAAGGACTTGGCGGGATGCTGGCCGAGCAGGACTACCTCTATACCGTTCTGTTGAACGGCATCCTGGACGGGCGGACCGTCAGCGACCGGGAAATTATGACCAGCGTCAGCCGGCTTATTAATCCATACAGTAATTATCAAGATTTTCTTGCCTTGGCGGAGGATGACGCACTCGAATTCATCACCTCGAATACCACGGAAGCCGGAATCGCCTACCATCCCGGAGACCGACTGGAAGATACGCCGCAAAAAAGCTTTCCCGGAAAATTGACGGCCCTGCTTTACAAGCGCTTTCAATTAGGCAAAAAAGGATTCGTCATCATTCCATGCGAGCTGATTGACCGCAACGGCGAGAAGCTGCGCGAAATCGTGCAGCGCTATGCGTCGGAATGGAATCTGGGAGATGAGTTTGCCGCGTGGCTGGAGACGGAAAATACGTTCTGCTGCAGTCTGGTCGACCGGATCGTGCCGGGTTATCCGCGCGACAAGGCAGGCGAACTGGAGCAGGAACTGGGCTACCGGGACAACCTGATGGTCACCGCCGAACCTTTCCTGTTCTGGGTGATCGAGGGTCCGGCATGGCTGAAAGAAAAGCTGCCGCTCGCGGAGGCCGGTTTGAACGTCGTCGTCACGGAGGATATGACGGCTTACCGGGAACGCAAGGTCCATTTGCTCAACGGGCCGCATACCGCGATGGTGTCGCTTGGACTTCTCGCCGGTCTGGAAACCGTCGAAGACGTGATGAATGACGGGGTTTTCTCCGCATTTGTACGTCAATTGATTGAGGATGAACTCATTCCTATGCTGGATTTGCCTCTTGAGGAATTACAGTCCTATGCGGCAGCAGTACAGGAACGGTTCCGGAATCCGTTTATCCGGCATGAACTGACCTCCATTTACCTTAACAGCGTTTCCAAGTTCAAGACCCGCCTGCTGCCTGTGCTGCTCCGTTACCGGAAGGAACGCGGAGAACTGCCGAAGCTGATCACCATTGCTTTTGCCGGGCTGCTGCTCGGATACCGGGGGGATCGCCTCCAACGCCAGGACAGCCCGGAGGTGTTGGCTGTTTTTGATGAAGCCTGGAAGGATCCGCAGTCTTTTGTTGAGGTCATTCTTCAGGACAACTCGCTTTGGGGAGAAAATTTATTATCCGTTCCCGGATTGAAGGAAGCGTTGGCGGACGGATTGCGGCTGCTAGATTCCGTAGACTGCTGGACCGCACTGGAACAAACGATCGGAGGGGAAATTCAATGCAGCGACTCATGAAAATGAATGCCAGGGATACGGTAGCCGTCGCCCTGCGCCCGGTCCAAGCCGGGGAAGAAATTATATTCGATGATCAGACGTACACCGCCCGCCAGGATATTCCGCAGGGCCATAAAATGGCCTTGACCGATTTTGGTGAGGGCGACATCGTCACCAAGTACGGTTATCCGATCGGGCATGCAACAACCTCTATTTCCAAGGGCGAGCATGTGCACACCCATAATCTGAAGACCAATTTGGTCGGGGAAGAAAATTACGAATACCAGCCTGAGCTGCATCCCGTAACCTATCCCAAACGCTCTCTCTCCTTTGACGGGTATCGCCGCAGTAACGGAAAGGTAGGCATCCGGAACGATCTCTTCATCGTCCCAACGGTCGGCTGCGTGAACGGGGTCGCCGAGCTGATGATCGCCGAGTTTAAGGCCATCCATCCCGATCTCGGGAGCTTCGATAACGTCACGGTGCTTAAGCATCCTTACGGTTGCTCGCAGCTTGGCGACGACCACCGGATGACGCGCAGTATCCTGCTGGATGCCGTGAATCACCCCAATGCGGGCGGGGTACTTGTATTCGGACTCGGCTGCGAGAACAATATCGTCGCCGAATTCCGCGAAATGCTGGGCGACTATGACGAGAGCCGCATCAAGTTCCTGGTGGCCCAGGAAGTTGGCAACGAAGTCGAGGCAGGCCTCGCGCTGCTGGAGGAAATCTATGAGGCCGCGAAGGATGACCGCCGCGAGCCCGTGCCGATCAGCGAGCTCAATGTTGGCCTCAAATGCGGCGGCTCCGACGGATTCTCCGGCATTACCGCCAACCCGCTGCTGGGCGCCTTCTCCGATTTCCTCATCTCCCAGGGCGGTACTACCATTTTGACGGAAGTGCCTGAAATGTTCGGCGCCGAAAAAATGCTCATGGCCCGCGCGGAAAGCCGGGAGGTTTATGAGGACATCGTCTCCCTGATCAACAATTTCAAACAGTACTTCCTGTCGTACGGCGAGCCGGTCTACGAAAATCCTTCCCCGGGCAACAAGGCGGGCGGCATCAGCACGCTGGAGGACAAATCGCTCGGCTGCACCCAAAAGGCGGGAACCGCTCCCGTGGTCGATGTGCTGCAATACGGGGAGAAGCTGCGCAAAAAAGGCCTCAGCCTGCTGCAAGCACCGGGCAATGACCTCGTCGCTTCCTCGGCCTTGGCGGCCGCCGATTGCCAGCTCGTCCTGTTTACGACCGGGCGCGGAACGCCTTTCGGCAGCTTCGTTCCGACCGTCAAGGTCGCGACGAACAACGAGTTATACAACAACAAAAAGCATTGGATGGACTTCAACGCAGGACCGCTGCTGGAAACTCCCATGTCCGAGGTGCTTGAGCAATTTATCGATTACATCATCGCCGTCGCCAGCGGACAAAAAACGCGGAACGAACAAAACGAAGTGCGCGAGCTCGCGATCTTTAAAACCGGCGTGACGTTGTGATCACGGGCGGGGCCAGGGGCTGAACCGGACAGGGCGCTGGGCCAGTTGGTGGCTGGACTTGATACAGGATTGGGAAGCCCGTCCGGGGAGGCCTGGGCCCGAACGGTCCGGTGATCCCGTCGCGAAGCCTGGCCTTGCCCTGATCTCAGCCAAAGTCTCGCCTTGGGCCCGGCCCATAGTAGTAAAGCAAATTAGCTGTAAATATTGCAGCTAATTTAAGGATATTCTTCATTTCCTAAACTTTAGATGTAAAATCTGCAGTTAATTCGGCTCTATCTCCCATTCTTCATGCATTCGGAGTAAATTAACTGCATGTTTTACAGCTATTCAATCATTCGGTTCAATAAGTGCTAAATTACCTGTATGTTTTACAGCTAATGTTCGAAACGTCATTAATTTATTAACTTTAAAAAGGAGCCTACCCCATGTTTCTGAATGATGACTTCTTGCTTTCCACCGAGACTGCCCGAACCCTGTTTCATAAACATGCGAGCCACATGCCGATCATCGACTATCACTGCCATCTCGATCCAAAGGAAATTTACGAGAACCAGCCTTTCAAAAATATCACCGAAGCCTGGCTGTACGGAGATCACTATAAATGGCGCCTGATGCGCGCGAACGGTGTGCCGGAATCCCATATCACCGGGGATGCTTCGGACTACGATAAATTCCTTGCTTGGGCCCGGACGGTCCCCAAGACGATCGGAAATCCGCTATTCAGTTGGACGCATCTGGAACTACGTCGTTTCTTCGGCGTCAACGAACTGCTGAATGAACAGTCGGCCCCGCAAATTTGGAAGTCCGTGAACGAAAAGCTTGCGGGTGAGCCGTTCAAGCGGCGCAACATCATCAAAAACGCAAACGTAAAGCTAGTATGTACGACGGACGATCCCGCGGATTCCCTGGAATATCACCGGTTGCTGAAAGAAGAAGAACAGGGCTTCTCCGTCCTGCCGACCTTCCGTCCCGACAAGGCACTAAACATCGACGCGCCCGGTTTCCCGGATTGGCTGAAACGCCTGGAATCGGCGTCCGGTCGGACGATTGCTTCATATAACGATCTGGTAGAGGCACTTCGCTCCAGAGTCGATTACTTCCATGATCACGGCTGCCGCCTGTCCGACCACGCGCTCGATATTTTGCGTTACAAGGCCGGCGATGTCTCGGAGCTGGAGGCTATTTTCCGGAAAATAACAACCGGAGAAGTGCTGACAGAAGAGGAAATCACGGTTTACCGTACCGAGCTTTTGACCGCCCTCATCGGCATGTACCGCGAAAAAGACTGGACAATGCAATTGCATCTCCATGCCTACAGAAACAACAATACTCCGATGTTCAATAAACTGGGACCGGATACCGGGTATGACGCTTTGAATGACCTCCCGATTACCGCCCCTCTTTCACAGCTGCTGGACCGGGCCGAATGCGGAGCGGGTCTGCCGAAGACGATTCTGTACTCCTTGAATCCCAAGGATTATCCATCCCTGCTTACCCTGATGGGCTGTTACCAGAAAGAAACGCCGGGCAAACTGCAGCTCGGCTCGGGCTGGTGGTATAACGATACCCGCAGCGGCATGCGCCAGCAATTAACGTTGTTTGCCGAGCATAGTCTGCTCGCCGGCTTTGTGGGGATGCTCACTGATTCACGCAGCTTTCTCTCTTACACACGACACGAGTATTTCCGACGGGTATTATGCGAACTGATCGGAGAATGGGTCGAGCGCGGAGAAGCTCCTGACAACGAGGACCTGCTCGGAGGCATAGTTGAGGATATCGCATACCACAATGCCGCAGGCTACTTCGGGTTTGATATAAAATGAACTAAGGTATGATGCAGGCAAGGAGTAAGACGATTCCGAAGAAGAAGCTGAAGCTTTCTGCAAGAAAGCGGGAGGTATTACGATGTCATGTACTTTGTTTATAGCGGGAGACTCTACTGCGGCGATCAAAGGGGCCACCGAAAAACCGATGACGGGCTGGGGCGAGCATCTTCAGGCGTATTTCGGTCCTTCTCTTCGTATTGACAATAGGGCTGTGAACGGGCGAAGCACCAAATCTTTTTTGGCCGAACGAAGGCTTGAAGCGATCGAAAAAGAGTTCCAGGCGGGAGACTACCTCTTCATCCAGTTCGGCCACAACGACGGGAAACAGGAAGACCCTTTGCGTTATGCCGACCCGGAAAGAGAATACCCCGCCAACCTGAAGCGGTTTATCGAATCCGCCCGCCGGGAGGGCGGGATGCCTGTCCTGTTGACCTCGGTCAGCCGGCGGCGCTTCCTGGCGGATGGGAGCCCCGACCCTGATGCGGTCGGCGCTTATCCCGAGGCTATGCGCCAGGTTGCGGCTGGCACCGCAACCCCGTTGCTGGACATATTTGCGGCTTCACAACAGCTTTACCGCGCACTCGGGATCGAGGGCACACGCCATCTGTTTATGCATTTGCCGGAGCAGGCCCATCCGAATTATCCTGAAGGGATCAGCGATGACACTCATTTCTCGGATGTCGGCGCCCGTCATATCGCCAGGTTGGTAGCCCAAGCGGTCCATCAGTGCGCTGCCCTTCCGGAATTAAGACAACATCTTATAAGAACGACAGAAGGTTATCTCCCTGGAAAGGTGGCGATGCCGGAATGAATTTAATGAAGGACTCAGCAATAGACAACTCAGAAATCGCGGCGTTTCCCCCGCTCAATCTTGGCGTGCGTGCCCATGATTTCGGGCGGGTACCGCTGGACCTGCTCATCAAGAAAATCCAGGAGCATTCTTTTTCGAACATCCAGTTTGCCGTCAAAAAGTCGTTTCCCGACAGCGTGAGAAGCCTGTCCGAACTAAGTCCCGGTGCCGCCTCCTACTTTGGAGGCGCGTTCCGGCGAGCAGGCATTCACCTGGCGGTGCTCGGTTGCTACGTCAATATCGTCGCTACCGATTCCGCAAAACGGGGGGAGGCGCTGAACGGCTTCGTCACTCATTTGCGTTTGGCGAGAGACTTTGGCGCCAGTCTGGTAGGTACGGAGACCGGCAGCGTCGGGGATGGCTATACGCCCGATAATTTTACGGAAGAAGCGTTTCGGCAGGTTGTTGCCTCCGTTAAGATCATGGTTGCCGAAGCCGAGCGTTTTGGCGTCACTGTCGGCATCGAGGCCGGGCAGAATCATCCGCTCCATTCGGCCCCACTGGCCCGCAGGCTGCTCGACGAGGTGCCGTCTAACAACCTTCAGGTCATTCTCGATTGCGCAAACTTGATGTCCCCGGAGAACTATACGGATCAGGACCGCATTATTGAGGAGGCTTTTGAGCTTCTGGGCAACCGAATCGCTGTCGTTCATCTTAAGGATTTCACAATAAAACAGGGACGAATTCACATCGTCCCTGTGGGTCAGGGGCTGCTGCATTTTCGCCCCATACTAAGCTATATGAAATATCAACGCCCCCATATCCACGGGATTCTCGAAAGTACGCCCGAACCGGATATGAAGGACAGCATTGCCTTCCTGCAGCAATTATACGCAGAAGTATAACCTGGCTTGCAGCTTGAGAGCAGGCCTATAAAATAGTCGTCAGCAAGGCAGATAGCCTACTTGGCGGACTCCGTCCCGGCTAGCTGCTCTAACGCCCGCTGGGCAAGGCGCATGAAGAACTCCGCGCTGACCGGCAATGCGCCTTCATCCAGCGTAAAGGCGGGATGATGCCATTCCTGCGTGCCGGCGGTGCCCATGAAGACGAATAGTCCGGGCACCGTTTGCTGGTATACGGCGAAGTCTTCGCCGGCCGAGGACAACTGGGGCACGACCGGGTTGTGTCCCAACTCGGAGGCAACGCTCCAGGCCAAGTCGGCCAGGGCATCATCGTTGGCGATCGGCGGCGGCCCTTCGACCCAGCGCACCTTGGCGGTCGCGCCGAAGGCGGCGGCCACGGTCTCCACGATGGCGGCGAATCGCTCCATCACGCGCTTCCGCGTCCCCAGATTAAAGGTGCGGAGCGTGCCCTCCATCACCGCTTGCTGCGGGATGACGTTCCACACCGTACCGCCCTGAAGCCGGGTGACGCTCACGACCGCGCTTTGCAGCGGACTAACGTTGCGGCTGACGATCGATTGCAGCGCCGTCACGATATGCGCGGCGGCGAGAATCGGGTCTACGCCTGCATCGGGCACGGCCGCGTGGGTGCCCACGCCGTCCACTTCAACCACAAACCCGTCCGCGGCCGCCATAAGCGGGCCGCCCTTGATCCCGATCGTGCCCACCGGCAGATCGGGTTTGTTGTGCATGCCGAACACGGCCTGCACTCCCTCCAGCGCGCCGCTCGCGACAACCTGCTTCGCTCCCGTCGCAATCTCCTCCGCCGGCTGGAACAGCAGCCGGACCGTGCCCTGCAGCTCCGCTTCCCGCTCCTTCAGCAGCAAGGCCGCTCCGATCAGCGCCGCCGTATGGAAATCATGCCCGCAGGCATGCATTTTCCCGGGGACCGTCGAAGCGAAGGGCAATCCACTCTGCTCGTCGATCGGCAGCGCATCGATGTCCGCGCGCAGCGCGATCACCGGTCCACCCCGCATCCCCCCGATTTCAGCGATCAGTCCCGTCTGCAGCGGAAATTCCGACGCGATCCGGATCCCGGCTTCCTCCAGCCGTTCCCGGATATACGTGGTCGTGTTATTTTCTTCATTCGCTAACTCAGGGTGGCGATGAAGGTGACGCCGCATTTCAATCATTTGATCACCTATTTGCTCAAGCTGCTCTGTCCATGCTCCAGCTCCATTATGCATCTTCAAACCCATCCCCTCGGTCTCTTTTGTATGAAATTTATGATAAACCTATGGAGGGAGTTGAGCAAGCCAACGCGACGCAGGATCAAACCGGATCGTGCTAATCTAATTTATTCCCACGGAATCACGGTATCGAAGAATTCAACGGACTCAGATTTCAGCAAATTCTTGTTCACTGTAATCCGCAGAATAGCCATCCATTTTTTTACCTCCTACTTATAACACGATCGACAATTGAAAAATATCTCGCAAAATGAACAGCACCCGAAACAATTTCGGGTGCTGTTCTGACCAACAGAAATAGAACAAATTAAATAGCAGCTTCAGTGATGTGGTCCGCCGCTCCGGCTAAATGATGGATCGTCCGCAAATAGCTGACCGTCCGGTTTAAGGAGTGCATAATCACGGAATGGGTCTCGGCTGTGTTATTCGGCAAATAGCGGACCCCGCTGAGCAGATCGCCCGAGGTTACGCCAGTGGCGACGAACAGCACGCTGCCCCGGCCCACCATCTCGTCCATGCCTAGCAGCTGCTGCGGATCGCTCAGGCCCATCCGCCGGCAGCGCTCCGCTTCCTCGGGATTCCCCGGCAACAGCCGTCCCTGCATCTCACCGCCGAGGCAGCGGAGAGCCGCTGCGGCCAGCACGCCTTCCGGAGCGCCGCCGGAGCCCACATAGAGATCGACTTCGCTCTCGACGGCAGCCTCGATGGCTCCCATTACATCTCCGTGGCTCAGCAGCTTGATCCGGACGCCCGCTTGTCTAAGCGCCGATATCATGTCCCGGTGGCGTTCACGATCCAGGATCGAGACCGTCATTTCGGATAACGGCTTGTTGAGGATGTCTGACGCTTTGGCGAGCGTAATTTCGATCGGATCGTCCAGGGATAACCGCCCCGCCAGTGCGGGACCGACAGCCAACTTCGCCATATAGATATCCGGCGCATGCAGCAGATGACCTTGCGGGGCAGCCGCGATAAC
The DNA here is from genome assembly GCF_038009185.1 of Paenibacillus sp. FSL R5-0407. NCBI lineage: Bacteria > Bacillati > Bacillota > Bacilli > Caryophanales > Paenibacillaceae > Paenibacillus > Paenibacillus sp. FSL R5-0407. The sequence continues at coordinate 2,115,644 of NZ_JBBPAX010000001.1, forward strand.
GGAAATGGCATTGTTCAGCCCATTTGCCACCGTCTCCGTCCCTTCCAGGGGATCCACGGCGATATCCACCTTCGGCCCCCGGCGATTCCCTACCTTCTCACCGATATAAAGCATCGGCGCTTCATCCATTTCCCCTTCCCCGATCACGACGGTGCCATCCATATCCACGGAAGAAATCAAGCTCCGAATCGCCACCGTTGCGGCTTCGTCCGCACTGTGTTTGTCGCCTCTTCCCGTCCAGCAGGCCGCATCTAGCGCAGCCGCCTCCGTAATGCGTGCCAATTCCAAAGCAATATGACGTTCCATATGGATCCCTCCCGTTAATTATCTATAGCTGCTTCATAATCAAGCCTGCGGTTTCTTCAATCGCCTTATCCGTCACATCGATCACCGGACAGCCTAGCGAAGCAAACAGAGTCTGCGCATATTTCAGTTCATCTTGTACCCGTTCCAGTGAGGCATACGGGGCATCGTCGGGCAGTCCCATCGACTTTAGACGCTCCGACCTGATTTTGACCAGATGCGTAGGGTCGATCGTCAGGCCGATGATTTTGCCGGCGCTTATTTCCTTCAGTTGCGTGGGCGGCGTCAACTCAGGCACCACCGGATAGTTCATTACTTTCAAGCCTTTATGGGCCAAAAATATCGACAGCGGCGTTTTAGACGCTCTTGAGACCCCGAGCAGCACCAGATCGGCTTTCAGGATAGCCCCCACGTCTTTGCCTTCGTCATTGTTGACCGCAAACTCCACCGCCTCCACGCGGCGGAAATAATCCTCGTCCAGCCGGTGCAGCAGGCCGGGAGTCCGTTTCGGCGTATCATTGAATGTATCTATAAAAGCCTGCATCATCGGTCCCATAATATCCACGGCCCGGACGTTAAGACGAACGGCTTCTTCCCGTATGACCTCCCGCAGTTCAGGCTGGACTAAAGTATAGGCAACAAAGCCGCCGCGTCCCGCTACTTCCTCCATGATTGCGCTAAGCTCATCTTCAGAGCGGACGTTCATCATGCGTTTGATTTCCGTATTCGGCAGTTCGAACTGGCGAAGCGTGGCCCGGACGACCGCATCGGCGGTTTCGCCGACCGAGTCCGAGCAGATTGCTATGAAGTGAGCTTGCTCCTGGTTCATTCCATTCCTCCCGTTATTCCTCTGCTAACGTTTCGAGCAACATTTTGATAATGTTCGTTTTGGAAATGCGTCCGACCACGTTCCATTCCCCTTCTCCCCCGGAAGGAGCGGGAACTACGACAGGCAGGCTGTCGATCTGATGGGTAATAATAATCCGCGCGGCCTCCAGAACGGTGTCCTCCGGCGAAACGGTAATGACATTGGCCCGGCGGGTCATAATGAAGCTCACCGGCATCGTAGAAGCCGACGCGTTTCCGAGCGTGACCTTTAACAAATCCTTGCGGGACACGATCCCCGCCAGCCTTCCCTCTTCATCCGTGACGATCAGATGCCCGACATTTTCCAGAAAAAGAGTTACGACCGCATCATGGATCGTCGTCGTTTCCCGAACGACCACAGGAACGCTATGAACGTCACCGACCTTCATGTCCAGCAGCCGGATTTTATTTTCATTTTCAGATATAGCCCGCTTCCCGAGAAAATACCCTACCTTCGGCTTGGCATCGATATAGTCGAGCATCACCAGGACCGACAAATCCGAACGAATGGTCGGACGGGTTAAATTCAGCATCTCGGCGATCTGTTCCCCGGTGATGGGCGCATGTTTTTTCACGATATCCACGATTTCCAATTGACGGGATGTCAGTTTAATAGTGATCCCTCCGTATTTCGTATATGCCCGCTCTGTCGAGCGGAACGAGGTGCCTCCTTCCGCTGGAAATGTTTTCTGAATATATAGTACGTCATATATATTTATTTTTCAATATATAATACGCACTATATTTTAATTGTGATGGTTTACTTGGATCGTACCGGGGACAAAGTGACATCACTAAAAACAAAAAAAGCCTGCTGGTCGCAGACTCTTTTGTACTAAGTTATTCATCTTTCAACTCGATCGCTTCCTTTATAATCGTCCTCTCTTCTTCCGTAACTTGCTCCATTTGCTCTTTTAGGAGCGATAGCTGACCGGCGATAGATTGGTCGGATTCAATGATTCCGGCAATATTTTTATCCCACAGGTCCTTGAGTTCCGCGTCGAGAGGTGTTGGATATATTCCCGTATTGAATTGCGCATAGCTTTTTGCCATACTCTTCGGATCTTGTCCGCCAAGGTAGCTCTCCTTACCCGAATCGTCGGCCGTTTTCGTCAGCAATACTACAGTCTGAACGTATTTCCATGCTTCCGATTTATGCTCGCTGTCTTTGGTAATAGAGATCATCGCCCCATCCCGATAGCCGTATAAACGAAACGGCAGCTTCGAAACGCGCCATAACCCCGCCTGATCCGGAGCCCAGTTCTTTAGTGAATCCGTTGTCCATGGCCCCCCGTGCAGCATCGCCAGCTGTCCGTCACGAAGCGCCTGCTCACCTGAAGGATCCCATATGGAACTTCGAAGCGCAAGTCCGTTCCGGCGAATCTCACGCGCTACATAAATCGCATCCTGAAAAGTCTGACTATCCCAGGCGAACTCAAGATTACGATCGAGAATGCTGGAAGACATCGCAGCAACCTCTATAGGGTCCGTATAATGCTGAAAAAGAAAAATTCCTTTTTCCTTCAGCTTGATGGCCATATCTACCCAGTTCTGCGGTTCGCTTAAATATTCGGCCAATTTGTCCGGATTTGCAGGGAAGCCATTCTCTTCAAGTAAATCAGCACGATAGTACGTAAAGGCCGTCGATAACTCAATGGGCAAAGCGATCAGCTTATCCATCTTCACGTCCGAAAACTGGGGAAGCATATCAGCCGGGATTTGTTGCTCGAATCTGCCAACTTGATTCCCTTGTTCCCGAAGGTCGCTCAAAATATCAAGACCGTTCAGCTTCCCTGCCATGGAACTATCGAGAAAAACCACATCGGGCGACTCGCTGGTTCCATAAGCCTTGATTAATGCATCCGCAATATCTTCATATTTTAATCGTACGGTTTTCACCTTTATTTGAGGATAAAGCTTCAAAAATTGCCGGTCCGTTTCGGTAGTATCATAATAAGTCCAAACAAGCAGTTCATCCTTTTTCCCATGAGTGTCCTTGGATTGTTGCGAATCCTCAGTATCGAGGGAAACGGGTGTCAGCTCCGTCAAATAACTGCTGCATGCCGTCATTACGAACAGCATCGTCAAGATGGTCAGCCTCCAGAATCTAATCACGCCTCACTATCTCCTTGTCCATTACTTTCCCAGACCAATGCAGTTCCGGACTGTTTGGCCAGGTACATGGCCTGATCCGCAAGCCTTAACAATTGATCCGGATTATCATTGTCTTTGGGATAGGATGCAATCCCGATACTCGTTTGCGGCTGAAGTTTGAGATCTTGAATTAGCAGCGGTGTCTTGAACAGCTCCAGGATCTGTTCAGCTGTCTGTAGTACAAGCATCGGATCCGCTGTCGGAAGAACGACGACGAATTCGTCTCCCCCGAGACGACATACTTGATCGGCCCCTGCCGCAGTAGTTAATAAACCGGCGACATGCTGCAGCAGCTTATCCCCTACTTCATGTCCGTATGTATCGTTGATCTCTTTGAATTTATTCAAATCCATAAACATTACCGTAACCGCTGGTGAACGTTCCTCAATTAACCGCTTCAATTTCTTATGGAAATAGAGGCGATTCGGAATTTTTGTCAGAGCGTCCGTAAATGCTAGTTTCTGAAATTCCTGCTCAGACTTCCTGATCTGCTGCGCCTGCTCCGTTAGAACCTTGTTCATTCGTATAGCTTCGGCGAACATCTCCTTGAGCCTGACCGCCATCTTCTGAAAGTTCCTATACAGCTTATCGAACTCCACAATATGACTTTCGGCGCTATAACTCTCAAAGGTCGCCGCTATTTTATCAGGCAGGCCGGTCGTTTCGTGAGTGAGTTTAATCAATATCTGGACGATCAGCTTACTGAACCAATATACAACGAGCAGCACGACCAAAATAAACGCAATGATGAGTCCAAACTCTATCGCATAAATGCTATATACCTCATACAAAAAATGAGAGGCGGGAACCCTTACATTGATGTTGTAATCCAGGTCCTCATTCATAGGAATGCTATACCAATAAAATCCGCCGCTCCACATAGACAACTCGGTAAAATATCTGTTGTCAGGCAGCGTCAAATATAAATTGGAATTGTACCGGAATAAGTTGATTTTCTCAGGAAGATTACTAACTGAAGTATGTGCGGCAATGTCCTTGGAGCTGGCTGCCAAGACGTCACCGCCAGGATTACTTATAACGACTTCAACAGCTCCGGACGTAACATTGTTGACGATCGCCCTCAGCTTGCCTAACTGGATCATATCCCGAAGTTCCAATGCGCGATAATCCGCCTTGCTCCAACTGCTAACCTGCTCCTGGACACTGCTGGCCGTAGATTGTGTCAACTGCAATGCACGTAAATTAACGACATGATTCTGTGAGATTCCCGTCATAATCATAAAGCAGACAAAGGGAAGAATCAGGCCGCTAATCGAAAGATGGACGAAAATTTGTTGAAGGGGAATTTTCTTGTTCCTCTTCTTAATTTTCAATCGGCGTATAAAAGGAAGATAGGTTGTCAGCACCTCTGCCATCAAAGCGTTCGAGGATCCATTCACGCTTGATTTGGCAAGGAGTAGAAGCAGCTGCGTATGCGATTGAAACAGATGAACGTACAAGGATAAGAAGAGAAACAGTGCGCTTGTTATGAACCAGAAGAGCAGGTCATACACAAATACAGAACCTTTGCGAAGCCTGAAGGCGAGCGCAATGAACAGGATCTCGGCAAAGACAATTACGGAGTCAAAGACGGACAGCTCCAGCAGAAAATAATTACTGCAGGCAGTAAGAAATGCTATTAGAATTGCCGCCGGGCTTCCGATAAGTATAAATCATGATAATAAAGAGGGTAGAAAAGTGAAATTTCATTCCATATAGCATAGGCAAAGATAGAAAATCGCCCAGCAAGCTAAAAATCAGCAGTAATATAGTGAGTGTCAGTCTGGCTTGCAGACGATGGTTTGAGCCCCGCATAGTGTCGTTGCCTCCGCAAATGATACATTATCAAAAATAGAAACCTATCTCTAATAATACTTCCTTTATCGACAGTTACGAACATTTTTTTATACCTACTCTTGTCCGCCTTGATACTGGGTTTCATCTGCCTTGGCTTGCTCAAGCAATTCGGTTGCATCATCCAGAGGTTTATAACCGATGAGTTCCTCCAGATAATCAATATTGTAATAATTGTCGCTGTTCGCGGAGGTGCCGTATAAATTCAAATAGTTAATCTCTGCGTCCGCCTCAATGCAGAATAAAATCAATCCAACAACAAAAGGCCCCGCCGCTTCATGTCTAGAAGGGAGAGACCTTGTAGTTAATTTAACCTCGGTGGAGGTTGCCCTTAATTAGGCTCGTGTTTGATTTAGCACTTCTTATCCTTCCACGATATCAGCCCGAAGATCGGATGCAATTTCGACCATGAGGGGCACGATTTCCTGATGGGAGATAGCTACATACAGATCACCCATATAGTGTCTGAATGGAATAAGGTCTTCTCCGTGTTTCCACATAAAGAAATCCCCTTTTATAGACATGGTGCTCTCCTCACCTTTTACAGTCAGCACCGTCTGATAAGTGAAATCCGCCTTGGAAGAAAAATATTGCTGGCATTCCTCCAATGAAATCTCTTGCCCGCTTGAGTCTGGTTGCATGGATCTCGTAATTCGAAAGCGTTGATTCATAAGTATCCTCCAAAAAAATGACCTTGTATTCCCCATTACCTTAATCGTTAAGCTTGTCTCTGTCAATGAAGGCTGTTTAGTTTAAGACGTCATTCATAAACCTCTCCAGCCCGGACACATCGGTAATATTCCGGTTGCACTTGGCGCTGTCGATGCACATATAATTTCCGACCCGCCCGAAATGATCCAGGGCCGATCCGGATTTGACTTTCGTCTGTGCGGTAACAAAGGCGATCTCCTCATGCTTGTTGCAGAGGCAGCAGACCCCTTTCTTGTTCGTCGGACTGAAGCGTCCTTCTACGCCCGCCATCTTCCCGTCTAAGTTGTAGACGATAAAGAGTTTATTGCTTGAAATATCGGTCCATCCGATATAGGTCAGAAACCGGAAATCGAGCTCGGCCAGCGGCGGAAGCTTCAACTTTTTAACTTTTCGGAAAAGCTTCTTCAACTGTTGTTCAGTTACCTGTTCTAAGGGCGTAACGTACTCCTCCAGCTCGCTTAGATAAGCTTGGAATTCCTCTGAACGGTTCAATGCCGGAATCCGATCGAAGAATCGCTTCTGCTCCTCCGTCGCAGACGGGAACATCTCCATGACTCGGGTCCAAGTGGTGTGGCGGGTAGCAGCTATTACTTTCTGGTCGGCTGTGGTCTTAATATTGTTATCGAGACGCCCTACCAGGCGTTTGATTAAATTAAATTCATGGTTTCTCATAAATGGCGTTAGCATTCGTTCTCCTCCTCATTCCAGCAAAAAAATTACCTAACCCTTATTTTAAAGTGTGAATGAAGTCATTCCTATGTAAACAACAACTTAGAATCGATTAAGACAGAAAAACACTGATGAAGAATAACTTCATCAGTGTCCGTCATTACTATTTTGCTGAATAGACAATTTTCTTAATCGTTTCCATGGACAGAAAATAGTCCTGAGCAAGCTGCTCAATCTTGATATTATTCTTGAAATCGTGTCTTATGGCGGCATTCCGGCGATCTAGCCATTGTCTGCTGCCGCTCCTGCTTCCCCAAGGCTTATATTCCATCTCCGGTTTAGGAATGTAGATGGTTTCCCCCTGGATATATTGTTGAATTTCTGTGATCAGCTTTTCGGGCAATACTTTTTTGGCGTTCGTATATTTCAACTTGCTTCACTCCTTATTAAGAATAAATAAGGCGCAAAGCCAACTATTAGAAAAGCTTATTTAGCGTTAGAAAAAGTTTGACCCCATGCAAAGTAACGCTTCTCCAATAATGGCTCTGCATGAGTGAAAGAAGTCACAGACAATCCTAACGGATTCTCCATCAGTAACGCACCCCCTTTACTTTTCCAGTATACCATAGGGGTCAATGCATTTTCTCGTCTCCCTGTTGCAGCATTTCTGCCAAGTAAGGGTTCAAAAATATCCCCGAAGGATCAAGTTCTTGGCGAAGTTGGTGAAATGCATCCCACTTCGGATAGATCGAACGGAGCCGGTCTGCAGTCATCGTGTGCATCTTGCCCCAGTGAGGTCTTCCGCCATGTTGCCTGCAGATCTCCTCCACTTTGGCAAAATAGTCGGCGTACTCCATCCCCCGATACATATGTACGGCGATATAGGCGGAATCGCGTCCATTCGCGGGGCTAAGCCACAAATTATCTCCCTGTACATAGCGGCATTCGATGGGAAAATGAACGGCGAACTGGTGACGATCTACCATTTCGCGTATTTCTTCAAGTACGATTCGCATGCGGTCAGCAGGTACGCTGTACTCTAATTCGTTAAACCGAACGAGCCGCGGCGTCGCGAAAATACGGTGACTATACCCCACTTCCTGTACATCCGGCACGCTTGCCGCCGATAATCGGCTTACCGGTTTACAAAGGCGCGGGATGAGCCTGCAGCACTCCGACAATACCCAGAACAGTACATTTTCCATCAGCAGGACTTTCCAATAACTCCACCGGCTCGGCGGCCCGGGAACCTCATTCGTCTTATTTGTCAGCTTGATTTGAGCGACGTCCGTATAAGGGAACCAATAAAACTCGAAATGACGGTTCTCCTTTTTGAATAGATCAAGCTGTTCAAGGCATTGGGAGAATGATATTTTGCGGCTTGTATACCGGAGCGCATACGAAGACACAACACGCAGCTTCACTTTCACGATAATCCCGAACATCCCTAATGAAACCTGCATCGCCCGAAAAAGCTCTTCGTCCTGCTCCGCCGAACATTCGAGAATATCCCCTTTCGCAGTAACCACCGTCAAGCCTGCCGCTTGTGTTGCGAGGCTCCCAAGCCGCTCGCCCGTACCATGCGTTCCTGTACTGATCGCTCCTGCAATGGATTGTGCATTAATATCGCCCAGATTCTCTTGCGCCACCCCAAAAGCATGAAGTTCTTCCCCGAGTCTGTCCAGTTTCGTGCCGCCCCATACTTCAGCGATGCCCTTCTCTGAATCAACAGAAATTACGCCCTGCAATTGATCCAAAGAGACCAATACATCATCGGTCTGAACGAGCCTTGTAAAAGAATGTCCGGTTCCCACGACACGCAGTTTTCGTCCTTCGGCCGCACAGGCCTTAACAACCTCGACCACCTCATCGATGCTGGCCGGATATACAATGCTTCTCGGCAGTCCGCGTACTAATCCTGACCAATTACGCCATTCTTTCGTATTACGTTCCTTCAAATTTATAGATAACATAGCCCGTCCCCACGATATGTCGTTGTCTCGCCAACGATACCGTTATTTGAAATGTAATAGAGGTGCTTGAATCGTTCGCATAACTCCCCTGCTTTGCTATGACGCATAAAGATCGGATCGCCGAGTTCCAGCTTTTCCGGCCCGTTGTAGCGAATCGGCGTCTGGACTTCGCCTGCTCCTTCCATCGCAAGGAGTGCCGCACCTTGCGGCAGGTAGGGTCGCGGCAGTTTATCGTTGCCTGCAGCACCTGATGCCGTGTACCCTCCGCCTAAACAGGTGTAGAGATCACTGCGCGGCTGGCGCACGATTTCGATCGCGTACCCTGCGGCGGGAAGCAAAGTGAAGTCCCGGTAGTGGTCAAATAGACCGGGTGAATAGAAGCCAGAACCGGCCGTAACCTCGGTGACAACGGACTCCTCGCTGCTTGTGTGTAGACTGCCCGTGCCGCCTGCATTCACGAACCGCAGCGGAGGAAGGCCCATTCGCTCAATCGCTGCGATCAGCTCCGCCCGCCGGTCTGCGGCCTCACGGATCGAGCGGCGCTTAAGGAACCGCACGATGGCGTTCTTCAGCGCCTGCCCCGGCACCCGGTCGCCTAAGCCCGCAACCTGCGCTTCGTAACCCATGAGCCCCTCGAGCACGACGTGCCTCGACTGTGCGATGCGCTGGATAAGGTCCAGCGCCGCAGCTGTGGAGCGTATAGGCGAGCGCCATACGCCGAAATGCAGCCCCGGGACATCGATCGACAAATCGATGTCGACACAGAGCGGCAGCACCACGCCGTACTTGGAGGCTGCCGCTTCCGCCTGCTCGACATGACTCTCGCAGTCGACCATCAGCGTGATGCTGCAACCACCCTCACGCTGATGCATGGCGACGGACGCCAGCAGACTCTCGTCCACCGCCGGATAACCCAGCAGCAAGTCCATCAACCCTTGCTGCGCCAAATAAAGTGCTTCCGGCACGGTGAAGCACATGATGCCCTGAAACCGGGCATCGGCCTCCAGAATTCGCCGGAGCACATCAACCGAACGGATCGATTTGCTTGCAATGCGGATTTTCTTCCCGTTTGCCCGCTGAAGAATGCTCTGAATATTCTGCTGCAGCATATCCAGATCAACGAAGGCAAAAGGCATCGGAAGCCCGCTGCAAACTTCTTTATAGTACCGATAATCGCGCAGTTACTTCGACCTCCCTTCTTTCTATAGTAGATACGCCATTTTCTTGTACTATTAATATTCTGATTAACAGAGGGATAGTCCATGATTTCCGGGGCCTTCAGAGGATGGAGACTTCTTGATCGAAAAAAAGAAACTCCCCTTTGCGGTTCCAAATGGAATCACAAAGGGGAGCTCTTGATGGCTATTCATTTGAATTCAAAGATACTGACGTTCACCGGTCCTCGGTTTATAAATTCTCCCAACGCGAGCTGATAAACAAAATGTAAATGCGTCTCCAGACAATTTTCAGAATCATGTATACCGGAATGACTACCAGCATCCCGATAATGCCAAACCAATTTCCGCTTCCCAAAACAAGGAGGATCGTCGTTACCGGATGAATGTCCAGCTTCTTCCCGAAAACATACGGTGAGATCACATTATCCTGAATTTGCTGTGCCACTAAAATTATTACCAGTGCCCAAATACCGGTAGATGGAGATTCAATTAAACCGATAATAACAATCGGGACAGATGAAATAATAGCTCCAAACATGGGGATAAAGTTGAGTATAACCGCAATCAAAGTCAATAAAAGTGCGTAAGGAAGTCCTATTATAATAAATCCGATAAACATAAGAACTCCTAATGCTAAATTGACAATGACCCTCCCGATAATATAATCATTTAATGCTTTGTCCATATCTCTGGTTACGCGATACACGGTTCTCCGGTATCGAAGAGGAAAAAGTTTGGCTAGACCTCGCTTGAAGCGATGCCCCTCCTTTAGCATGTAATAAAGCAAAATCGGAAAAGTAAATAAAACGATAGCAAACTGGGATAGAAAAGAAATAAAGCCGGATAAATAATTGCTTAGAAAAGCGATTCCTTTGCTTAAATAATCAGTCAGGTTAGCAAGCAAGTTTGAATCAGACGGGAGAATCTTTGAAAGAAATGAATCCTCCCCCGCATTATTTATTTGGACATCAAGCTTAGCCAAAAAGTTTGGAATGTTTTGCACTAAATTAAACAACTGATCGCGAAGGAGCGGCCAGACCCCTGCAATAAATCCAATAGTCAATATCACCAAGACAACATAAAGTATAAGGATCGCTAAAGACCGTTTAATTTTATATCTTTCCATGTAAGCAACTACTGGCCGAAGCAGATAATAAAAGAATCCCGCAAGCAGCAAAGGGATTAATATCGCTCCTATGACTGCTTGCATCGGTAAGAAAAAGGGTTTTACAAGAGAAAATAAATAAACGATGGCCAGCATAATCAGAACAAACTTCCCACCGCGCGTCCATTTATCCAGCAAGTTCATCTTCATTCACACCTAACTATATTAATTGTACATGCCAAATATTATAGTATAAACCTTACTGCTTATAAAGTTTGGCTGACTTAGAAAAAAAACTCATCTCCATGGGTGAGACAAGCTTGGGTTCCGGCTCCCCCATCCCTTTCTCCAACAACTCGTTCCCCGGACTTTCATCCGAACAATCCCGGCGATATTTCCCTTCTTCCAGCTTCATGTCGATAAAATCGACGACCTGCTGCAGTGAGGCGATTTGGCTGACAATACTCTCGCGGTGGCTCTTTAAGAGTTCCACCAGTTCGGGATATTCCGCAGGATCGGTATCGACGGAGACCGTCAAAAAAGGCCGCATTTCCTCTAGCGGCATCCCCGTTTTTTTGAGACATGCGATCAGCCGGATCGTATCGATGCTCTCCTGTCGATAGATGCGATGCCCGTTGTCCTTCCGCTCTGCACGGGGCAAGAGCGCGATCTTTTCGTAATAACGGATCGTATCCTCAGTAATTCCGGTTTGCTCGGCGGTTTGTTTTATCGTAAAGGTTTGCTTTTCCTTCATTTTGCACCCTCCGTAGATAACGTTTTGTGCATTATACATCTTGGAGCTGGCTCCAAGTCAAGTCTCTTATTTTTAGGACAAAACTTTGTTTTTTGCGCCTTGACTTGGAGTCGACTTCAAGTTATAGACTTTGCTCTATCAAATAAATATTCCGAAACAGGAGGAAATGCATAATGAATATAAACCCGCGAGAACATACCGCATTGATTACAGGCGCCAACGCCGGGATCGGTTTGGAATTAACCCGGAAATTGCTGTCGGAAGACTGGCAAGTGGTTGCATTGAACCGTTCCGGTTTTCCCGAGGACGATATGAGCATCCAAAATGCAATCAAGAAGGGATCGCTGCGAATTTATACAACAGAGGACCTTGCCGACTATGCCAGCCTGAAACGTACTTTGGGAGAAATCAAAGGCAAGGAGCGTCGGATCGATATTTTGTTCAATAACGCCGGAGGATCCTTTCCCGAGCTAAGCTATTCGAAACAAGGCCGCGAAAAGCATTTTGAGCTGTTGACGGTCGTTCCGTATATTATTCTGAAGGAGTTGAAAGAACTTCTAAACAGCGGCAGTTTAAAAACGGTAATCAACACCTCTTCCTCCGCGCAAAAATTTACGAAAGAGTTTTCGATCGATATCCTGGAACGTCCCAAAACCTTCCGCAAGCTAATTGGCCCTTACGCCACATCAAAGCTGGCTCTTTCGCTCTGGACTCACGCCATCGTGCCGGAACTTGCCAAGGATGACATCCTGATCCGCAGCGTTGACCCCGGCGGCAACAATACGTTAAGAAAAGGGAAAACATCCGGATTACCCTTCCCGGTTGGTGTATTAATGAAACTATTTTTCCCACCTCCTACTCGCGGCGCTGACAGACTGTATGAGGGAGCACTCGGGGAACACCGGAATAAGACCGGCGTGTATTTGGTGAAAGGTCACGTTGTGGAATTAAAATTTATAGACCAGGCGCGGAATGTATTGGACAGGATTCAAGCGATTTATGAACAGGAATTTCTTCGTTCCGAATAAAAATAACGCCCTGGCGAAAGAGCCTTATCTTCTCCGCCAACGCGTCACTCAGATGATTAGTGTATATTTTTCTTTCTGAAACTGCCGCCCTTAACCTCGGCTACATCATATACGACCACAAACGCATTCGGGTCGAGTTCATGAATAATTTGTTTGATCTTGCTGTCTTCCAGACGGTTAATGACGCACGTAATTTCTTTGTATTGTTCATTGGAATAGCCGCCGTAAGCATCCGTATAGGTTGAACTGCGCCCTAACCGGTCGCGGATCGTTTCCACCATTTTTTCGGGTTGAGTGGTAATGATCTTGAAGGTCTTCGACCCGCTCAAGCCTTCTTCAACAATATGTATAACTTTGGATGCGATAAAATAAGCGAGTGCCGAAAGTATAGCTCCCTGCAATCCAAATACAGTCGAAACAACTACGAAGACAAAAGCATTCAAGAATAAAATTAAGTCACTTGTCCCAAAAGGAAGCTTCCGTGACAGCAATACAGCCAACATATCGATCCCGTCTAAGGCTCCGCCATTTCTCAAGGCCAAACCCATTCCGAAACCGATGATAATTCCGCCAACAACGGTAACTAAGAGTGTGTCCCCCTCAATAATGGTCGGTACATGGTGCATAAGAACTGTGCCGACCGCTAACGAGGCAATCCCGAGAATGGAATAGAAAGCGAAGCTTTTACCAATTTGCTTATAACCCAGCCAGACAAAAGGGATATTAATTACGGCAATCAGCAGCCCTAATGGTAATCCAAACAGCTCAGAACCGACGATACTTAAGCCGGTCACACCACCATCCGATACGTTATTCGGTATCAACACGGATTCCAGGCCATATGCCGCTACAAATGCTCCTATAATAATCAATAATCCTCTTGATATGATTCTTAGAATCCTTGAGTTTCGCTTGCTCGTTTTATTCATCTAACTCCCCTTTTCAGAATTAATGTACCATACACAATGATCGCTTAATAAAAGCTGATAAAAAACAGTCTATAATATTTTTCACAAAAAAGGCAAATGGGGAGCCCGTTTATAAACTCGAATAAATTCCGTATCGTAACAATCAGCTCAATAAAAAAAGCAACCGACATCCGGTTGCTGGGTACTTACATTATCATGTCCTATGTTAATAATTTAATTAAATTGCCAGCAGCTTAAACTTAGATTTCCATATTGGTAGCTGCGGTGAAGAAGCTCCGCTTTACGGTTGGCATCGCCCGTTCCCATGGCTAAGAGAAGCGGTATGAAGTGCTCATTTGTCGGTACGGCAGCATGGGCGTTAGGAGCTAATTCACGGTATTGAAACAGCGATTTCATATCCCATGATTCGATTTTACTCTGAAGCCAGGTATCAAACTGCTCCGCCCACTCGTCAACTCCTTGGGACCGCCAGTTTAATCGTCCCAAGTTATGAACGGTTCCCCCGCTGCCAATGATCAGAACATCCTGCTCGCGAAGCTCCGCAAGCGCCTTGCCGATTTGATATTGCTGTTCATTAGGCAGATGACGATTGACGGACAATGCAATAACAGGAATATCTGCATCCGGGTACAGTAGTTTGAGAACTGACCAAGCCCCGTGATCCAAACCTCGTTTTTCATTTCGAACATTCCCAATACCATGCTTTGTAAACAGCAATTGAATTTGCTCCACTAGTTTGAGGTCGCTTTTGGCCGGATAAGTCATCTGGTAAAGCTCATCTTGGAACCCGCCAAAATCATAAATGGTTTCATAGGTTTCAGCGGCGCTAACCGTCTGTACCGGTTCCTCCCAATGTGCGGAGAATAGGACAATCGCCTTCGGTCTTGGCGTATCTTTCTTAAAATGCTTCAGAAGATTTGTATATTTATTATCCTCAAGCACGATGGATGGCGCACCGTGCGCAAAAAAATAGGATGGCAGCATGTTTACACTCACTCCTTAATATAATTCCGGATCATCATGACCATCCTCATCTTGCAGGGACTGGATTACGCTTGTTAAAAATAAGACGGTCGATGGAGAGCGGCGACTCTGCAATGATTAAATGCAGTAAAACCAAAATGAATCCGAGATCCAATTCATATCCGGCCATGTTGCCATTGCCGAGAAGTCCGGCCGACAGCTTCGCTGTTACAATTGCTCCGATGAGCGTGACAACAAGCAAAACCGAAACATAGCGAGTAAACAACCCCACAATCAACATGATCCCGCCGACAAGTTCAATCACCGCTACGACATATGCCAAAAATCCCGGTATACCCATGGAGCTAAACCATGCCTCTACGTTACTAAGTCCCATTTGAAACTTGTCTACACCGTGGAATACGAATATAATGCCCAGCACCACTCGCATAATTAACGAAACTATATTTGATTTTGTCATTCGTTATTCTCCTCCTTGAATATTAGTAATAGGAATATAATTTCTATATCAGTAATTTAACGCGAGTCACATTGACTTGTCAATAAAAAAATTGATAATATAAAATTAACTTTTGTATTACAAATATTCTTGAGGTGAGATCTGATGGATATCGGCTCTACAATACGGGCGATTCGGAAGCGAAAAAATATTACCATCGCTCAAATATGCGAAACAACCGGCCTGTCCCAAGGCTTTATGAGTCAGGTGGAGACGAATAAAACCTCCCCGTCCATCTCGACCTTAGAAAGTATAGCCCAAGCTTTGAAAGTGCCGCTGGCGTATTTACTTTTAAAGAAGGAAGAGCGGATGCGGATTGTTCGGAAAAATGAGCGGACTATCACAACAAGCGGCCCAGAGAACTTAAAGGTTGAGCATTTAAGCTCGACAAAAAATGGGAGAATGATGCTTGTGGAAATC
Organism: Paenibacillus sp. FSL R5-0407; assembly: GCF_038009185.1. Lineage (NCBI taxonomy): Bacteria > Bacillati > Bacillota > Bacilli > Caryophanales > Paenibacillaceae > Paenibacillus > Paenibacillus sp. FSL R5-0407. Next base: position 2,131,072 of record NZ_JBBPAX010000001.1, read on the forward strand.
CCCATTGGTGCTTCGACAGGTGTCGCTCCCCACGCGCATGAAGGGGAAGAAATTCATGTTGTCATTAAAGGAAGAATATACGCAGAACAAGGGGAAGACGGAGCTGAATTTGAAGAAGGCGATTCCTTCAGCTGGAACGCATGTACTCCCCATTTAGTACGAAATATTGGTGAGGACACGGCAATCGTATTGATTTCCATCTACACTGAACATGAAATCGGACAGGACCTCATCTAAGAGGAAAGCCCTCAATCGAGCCATGCTGGCTGAATGAGGGCTTTTTACAATTAAGGACTGTCTCCGCGGTGTCATGGTCTTTTCCGTATAATGATGATGGGTAGTTCCGATTGCTGGGAAAGAATCTTTCATTCTGTTAATACACATGGCTCCCTGGATAAAATAAAGACCGAGCATGGCTCGGTCCGACACTAGATTGTATTGCACTTTCAACAAATATTTATTTCTTCTTATAAAACTCATGGTACAACTTCATGAGCGCTCTTTTCTCGATCCGCGACACATAGCTCCGGCTGATGCCGAGCTCTTTGGCGATTTCGCGCTGGGTCCGTTCTTCTCCCCCATGTTCCAGCCCGAACCGCCCCTTGATGACTTCCTGCTCCCGCTCATCCAAAATATCAAGATTCCGGTATATCTTGCTCTTCTCCATTTTGAGCTGAACCCGGTCCACGACATCGTCCGCTTCCGTACCCAAGATATCGATAAGCGTGATTTCGTTGCCTTCTTTGTCCGTTCCGATCGGGTCGTGAAGCGATACGTCCTTCCGGGTCTTCTTTAGTGATCTTAAGTGCATAAGTATTTCGTTCTCGATACAACGGGCCGCAAACGTGGCCAGCTTCGTGCCTTTGTTCGGCCGAAAGCTCTCAATCGCTTTGATCAGACCGATCGTCCCGATCGAGATCAGGTCTTCGAGGTCCTCGCCGGTGTTGTCGAATTTCTTGACGATATGAGCCACCAGCCGCAGGTTATGTTCGATAAGCAAATTGCGGGACACCGCGTCACCCTCGGCCATCCGCTGCAAATGCTTCGTTTCCTCCTCTTCCGTCAACGGTTGGGGAAACGCGTTGTTTTTCACATAAGATACGAGCAAAGTCAGCTGTTTGATGAATAAAGCAATGGCAGTAAACAATCCGGGCATAGAAGACACCTCCTGCTGAATCACTAGAGCAACCTAAGCATTCCTTCCGGGTCACTTCAATTGTATGTAGGTAGGAGCCCATCTGTGCCTGTACGGGAAACAAAAAGGACAGCAAACGCTGCTATCCCGATTCACCTTGCCAATAACAGATTGATTATCTCTAGACCTAATAATTCAGCAAAACCATGCACGGATTAGCCGTGGTCAAGCCTCTACCTTATTCGCGGGAAAATGTGTTGCTTCCACCGTATACTTCCGCGAGTATCGTTAGGTTGAAGTGAAAAAGCCATAAGCTAACGGACACTAGAGCCCTTATTTCGATGAATTTGGCCACTTTATATTTCTAACGGACTCCACGGACCTTATTTAGCAAAAATAGGCTTGATACTAGTTGTTTTGATACAAATAGCGGCTCTCCTGACCGTTAGATTAGAAAAAAGCATATTTTCGTGCAAATAAGGTACCTCATGTCCGTTAGAGTCTATATGTTCGGATTTGCCCATTTTGATTCAGTGCGCTAACACTTGGTCAGTACAATTGGCTTGGATGGTTATCCCTTCTAGGTCAGATAAGTACTAAAACCCACCTTCGGCTTCCAATCTTAGGGTGGGTTTTACTTTTTCTTGTTGTTATTAACTGCCACACGCGAAAAAGCCCCCCCGGAAATCTTCCGGGGGGGCTTGCCATCGTTTGCAAATCATTAACCCAAAATCTCGTCGATTTTGCTCAACTCTTCGGCGGTGAACGAAGGGCTGCTTAGCGCGCCGACCGCATCTTCGATTTGGCTCACCTTGCTGGCGCCAATCAGCGCCGAGGTCACTTTGCCGCCGCGCAATACCCAGGCCAAAGCCATTTGCGACAGTTTTTGTCCTCTCTCGGCGGCCAGATCGTTTAACTGCCGTACCTTCGCGATCCGTTCCTCGTTCAAATCCTCGGGACGCAGGAAAACGCTAGGGCCGGCAGCCCGGGAATCCTTTGCGATCCCGTTCAGGTAGCGGTCGGTCAGGATGCCTTTTTCCAGCGGAGAGAACACGATTGAACCGATACCCTCTTCCGCCAGGACGTCCTGCAAACCCTCCTCGATCCAGCGGTTCATCATAGAATAGTTCGGCTGATGAATGACCGCCGGCGTCCCGAGCCGCTTCAGGATTTGTGAAGCCTCCCGCGTCTGCTCCGGGTTGTAGTTGGAGAGTCCAACATACAGGGCTTTTCCTTGACGCACGATCAGATCAAGCGCGGCCATCGTTTCTTCCAGCGGTGTGTCCGGATCTGGACGGTGATGGTAAAAAATATCGACATATTCCAGACCCATCCGCTTCAGGCTTTGATCCAAGCTGGATACTAAATATTTTTTTGAGCCCCATTCGCCGTAGGGGCCCGGCCACATGTAATATCCCGCTTTGGTCGAGACGATCATCTCGTCGCGGTATGGACGGAAGTCCTCGCGCAGCAACCGGCCGAACGTCTCCTCTGCCGATCCCGGCGGCGGTCCGTAGTTGTTCGCCAGATCAAAATGGGTAATCCCCAAGTCGAAAGCTCTTCGTACCATGGCGCGCCCGTTTTCGTGCACGTCGATGCCTCCGAAGTTATGCCACAAGCCCAGCGAGATAGCAGGCAGCTTTAATCCGCTCCGCCCTGAACGGTTATATGTCATAGTTTCATATCTATTATCCATTGCTTGATACATGAATGCTTGCCCTCCTAAAGTAGATATGGCTCCAATATAATACACATGAAGCAGCATACCTATATCAGAAAGGATGTTAAATATGGCATGATGTCTTATTTCATGATTGATCCCGATATTCGGAGGGCGAAACGCCGACCATTTTTTTGAACATTTTGGAGAACAACAGCGCATCCTGATATCCGACCGAACGTGCGACCTCACCGATTGAGTATTGGCCTGCTCTCAACAGCCCGCAGGCTTTATCCATCCGGTAATGGAGCAAGTATTGCTGCGGCGGCAAACCGGTTGCCTGTTTAAACAGGGATGACAAGTACCTGCGATCCAACCCCACGATTGCGGCCAACTGGCCGACGGTAACTTCCTCACTGTAATGCCCATGCAGGAAATCGAGGCAGCGGTGAATATAAGAATCCCTGGCTTGATCCCGCGCCGAAACGGGCGGCCCAGAAGCCGGAGCAAGCTCCACCAGCATACTCAAGAATTCGTGCAGCAGCGCCTGCAGACGCAAATCCCGGGTCGCGGAATTATCCTCCGCTTCGTTCAGCAATTCGTACATCTGCGGCATAAACCTCGTGTCCATCGAAAATACGGGGTTTTCCAGGCTCAGCCGGGTCCGGCTTAAAATATCGGCCGCTTGGTCGCCGTAAAAACCGATCCAGGAATACGTCCATGGATCGGCTTCGTCAGCCTGATAAAAAATGACCCGTTCCGGATAAGCGAGAAACGCTTGTCCGGCAGTCAATTCATGCGTGATTCCTTCGGCGCTTACGACACCTTTTCCCGCATGAATAAAATGAATTTTATAAATATCGCGAACCCCGGGACCGAAGGAATGGAGCGGGGCGCAGCGTTCTTTTCCCCAATAGCTTAAATAAAGTTCAGGGCTTTCGCGAAACGGGCGATCCGGATTATGATGAAATATCGCCGGCATGAAGTAACACCTTCCCATAGCAGTATTCGCTGCTATTGTATCACATGAATCCGGATCCATATCTTTATTTCATTATGCCGACGACCTTAACTCTTAACCTTGTCGCATTCTCCGGATGATAAGCGAGTGGGGTTTCCTCCACTTCGACCAATTCGATCGTACCTGGGTCCGCTCCAGCCAAGACGGCTTGTTGTACCGCCTTTTCCTCGGCATCCTTCAACGAAGCCTCGCGCGGTTCCCGCGAATAAATATAGATCTGCTCGTATTGCCCGCTGATTTGGGCGATCGAGGCGCCGATCGCATTAGCCACACTGCCGTTTTCCGGTTTGATCATGCTCGCTACCCCGCGAATGGAATCCGGGATAATAATGCTGCCCCCGCCGACCAGAACAAGCTGAATGTCTTCGGACGATGTCTTCATTTTATCGATGGCTTGCTCGACGATGGCCGAAATTTCGGCTTGCGCAGCTTTGGCGAAGTCTTCATCGATGTGGGACACCAAGCTTTTGTCCCCTACATCAGCAAGTCCCAGCCGGACGGCGATGTCCGTGGCCGTTAGTGTACTTCCTCCAAACACGAGCGCTTCTTCGCTAATCTTGTACCCTACGCTGTCAGGTCCAACCATAATTTTACCGTTGTCAGCCACGCGAACAATGCTGCCCCCGCCTAGTCCGACGGAGATAATGTCCGGCATTCTGAAATTGGTTCGGATATCCCCGACTTCGACCGCAACAGACGACTCTCTCGGGAATCCGTCCTGCAGCACCCCGATATCCGATGTCGTTCCACCAACGTCAAGCACCATCGTGTCTTTGATCTGCGCCAAATAAGAGGCGCCGCGGATGCTGTTCGTCGGACCGCAAGCAATCGTGAGGATCGGAAATTGTTTTGCGTAGTCGATGGACATTAAAGTACCGTCGTTCTGACATAAATACACGGCCGCATCCGTAATTCCTTCTTCCTCCAACGCATGAATAAACCCTTGTGTCGTTGTCTCAATCACCTTGCATAACGCCGCATTCAAGATCGTCGCATTCTCACGTTCAATAAGTCCGACCGAACCGATCAGAGAAGAGCAGGAAACCGGGAACTCCTCTCCATATACCTCATGAACAAGATCTCGGACACTCAGCTCTTGGTCATTCTTAATGGAAGAGAATACGCCGATAACCGCGATGGACTCAACCTTTCCCCGCCATTCTCCCAATAGCGCCCGAATTTCATCCTCATCGACTTCGCCGAGAACTTGTCCGTCGTATTCATAGCCGCCCCGAACCAATGCGTAATTCCCCGACAGCTTCTCGACCATGTCCTGCGGCCAAGCCGTGTACGGAACGACGGAAGCCGTTGCGGGATAGCCCAAACGAATGACGCCGACTTTCGCCAGCTTTTTGCGTTCCACAATCGCGTTGGTGCATTGCGTAGTGCCGAGCATGGCATGCGTAATTAAGGTTTTATCGATATTCGATTCCTGCAGCAAATTCCGCAATGAGGTTTCAATCCCTGTCTTGATGTCCAGACTGGTTGGAGATTTCACGGCGTGAATCAATTGATGCCGCTCATCCAAAATTATGGCGTCCGTATTCGTACCGCCCACATCGATCCCGATTCTATACATGATCAGCCACCGCCTTTTTTACCAATTGTTCAATCGGAACATAATCGTAATCGTACCCAAAGTATCTCGGCCCCGCGGTTTGAATTCCCTTGTCCGTTCTCCATTTTTCATGGGCAGGGAGCCCGATCACCCGCACGCGTTTGCCGTATTTCAAGCTCTCGGTCGTCACGGGCAGCAATGTTTCATAATCGACCAGGCAGAGTAAGTCCGGGGTCATCCCAACTACCTGACCGTCCCGTTCCGCAACGAGATTTTCATTTTGAAAATGAACCTGCATATGGCCGCCTTTATGGGCTTCGATGCCCTCCAGATTCATTTTGCCAAGGTTGAAGCCGCCCTTGGTTTCCCGGATCACATCGACGATTTTCCCCTGGAACAGCTCATAGCCGGATACCAAGCTTAACAGTTCTTGCAGTTTTTCCTTCGCATCCCGATGTTTCGAGGAAATAATCTCCCCGATTTGTTCGGACAAGGTAACGATGTGATGAACCCCGCTTTTCTTCATTTGAGCCCCTGTCGTCGGGTACAGGCTAACCAAAGCGCTGGCCCCCATTTCGACCGTGGCTACACGAGCTAAGCGTTCCGTCCATTTGTTATCGATCGTTTCGAAAATGCCGATGTTTCCCTTTTCATCCGTAATCGCCATCGGGGTTGCCGAAATACCGTCCAGGTTGAACGTCACCATCTGAAGCTCGGGAAAAGCTCTGCCCATCCCGTCGCAATCGACCAGCGGCAAACCAAGCTGGGCCGCGACGACGATCGGAATCATGGAATTGACGCCGCCCGCTTCCATCGGGTAGGTGCCTGCAATTTTATCTTTGCCCAAGTACTGGGCCAGCTTTTGAAACACCTTCACGAACTCGCTTCCGTTCGGAAATTTCTCCGTCGATACGGAAGGCGCCCCCATCATGGCCGCCGGAATAAAAAAGTCTTCGTCGCCGATTTCGTCGACCGAAACCAATTTGACCGGCCCGTTCTTCTCAATGGCGGAGATGGCCATCAGTTTGCCGATATAGGGGTCTCCTCCGCCGCCCGTTCCCAGGAACGCGGCTCCGATTGCAATATTTTCAATAGCAGCTTTATCTAGATATCTCATTGATTTTCCTCCAATAGGACAGTTTTTGAAGCCGTTAAACGATAGCCCGCGATATACAGGACAAATGAAATGACAATGCCGAGCAAGGGTTGATTGGATACTTGAGGCAAGCCCGGAAATAAGGACAAAATGACGGGAGTACAAGCGATGACCGAACCGACGAGCCAGGAATAGACGCCCAAGCGATTCACACCCTCCGTCTCCTTCCAACTGCGCTTATCTCCCTTGTTCATCACCCAGTACGATGCGATCATTACACCCGCAACCGGTGGGACCATCGCCGACAAGATAGACATCACAGGTGTGAAGTAATCCAATATGCCAATGACCGCCAGCACGGTTCCGATCAGCCCGGCAACCCCTACGGCCCATTTTTCCTTTTGCTTGGATACGTTAAAGACATTGATTAAGGCGAAGCCGCCCGAAATGGCATTGACCATATTGGTTTTCCATGCCGCCAATATAAGAACGACACCGCCGATAAACGGAGTAGCGATATTCAAAAAGACAGCCGTAACATCATTCGTTTGGTAGGCCAGTGTTAGAACGGCCCCCACACTGATCATAAGGACACCTGCCGGTATAATTCCGAAGATCGCCGCTTTCCACACATCGGAGCGCTTCCCGGAAAATTGCGAATAATCACCGGCAATGACCGCACCGAGCGCAAAAGAACCCATCGTTACCGCAAGACCGTCCATAAAGCCCATCTTCTGCTCAGGCCTGTAGCTTGAAATAAGCTGCACAGTTTCTCCGTTTAACGCCTGAATCAGACCGTATACGCAAAGGACGACCAGCAGCGGAACGGCAACATAGCTTAGAACACGCAACACTTTTATTCCGTACATGGCAGATACAACCATGACCAGGCCGCTGATTAAGGAAGCTACAGGAACAGGCATCGCGATATCAAGCTCCGCTAACAAATTCGCCAGCGCCGCCCCGCACACATTGGCCTGAATCCCAAACCAGCCAAGACAGGCAATGGTCAGAATGATGGAAAGAATGGTACGTGATCCTTTTTTACCGAATCCCTGACTCGCCACTTGAACGGTGGTCTTTCCTAGATCCGTGCTTTGGATTCCCTGTAAAATCATGATAGCAACGATAATGCCATACCCGATCAACGCAACTGTTAATGTCTTGGATAAGCTCATTCCAGTGATCAGCGTGTTCCCTACCAAAAGCCCCGGTATACTGATCATCGCTCCGGCCCAAACGATCCCCAGCGTGAACCAAGACTGAGTTTTCTCTTTATTGCCCATAACTCCTGTCCCCCCAATCTTGATCGATAACTAAAAACGATTGTTCTTATTGTAAAAGAACCGGGGAGGGCCGTCTTTTTCGGAAATAAAAATAAAAATCCGAATTTTTGTCGTTTGGACAAAGACTCGGATTTAGCAGGTTTAGCTGTTTATTAACCGGTAGATCATGCAAGCCAGATACACATCGTAAAATTCGGAGTTCTTCGTGATATCGTATCCCAGCAGCTCGCTGATTTTTTTGACGCGGTATTTTACTGTATTTTTGTGAACGAATAAGAGTTGGCTGCATTCATCAAAGCTCCCCTTCGCATCCAGCAGGAACGTCATCAAGGTTCTGACGGATTCCGGATCCTCTAGCACAGGAGCAATTACGGACATCCACTCCTCCACCACTTCCTCGCCCTGTACGCTCAAATCCACGGCCCGCTTCATGGAGCGAATTTCCGCCGCCGTAAACCATTTTCGCTCATGGTAAATGAGATGAATCTGCTTCCTGACCTGATTCACAAGCTGATACATCCGCCGCACGTCCGTCGTGTTTCTCATCCTTGGTGCGTATACCATTTCGGATATCGAAGACAAGAAGCTCGTCGTCTCCATATACTCTTCGGCAATTTCGATTTCATTGGATTTGTACGAACCGTTGCCCAACAGAACAACAATGCAGTAGTCGATCGTCTGGATGACGGCCGTTTGATAATATTTGGAGAGATGTTCCGCCAGGTCCTCCCGGATGTCTTTTTCCTCCGATAAATCCTCGAAGTAGACGAGCCACATCATCTGAACCGCCGCAACATCGATATGAAGCAGATGGGCAAGCCTCCGCATCTTCTCGCTCTCATCGTTGAGGATCGCTTTGACCAGAGCGTATTCGCTGACCTCGTTATGCTTGTCTCCCCAAAGATTGACGGCCACTTGCACGACCTCGCCGATTTTATCTATGGTTTTTACCGGCAGCTTCGCATTTTCTTTAATGACAAACAGGTACAGAGCCTCTCCATTCTTCTGGCGGATGATTTGATGACCGATAAAACAAGCGGAATCGTTGTTCTCTCCCCGTGCCCGGCCGTCGATATAATGAGGCGCGTATCCCCGAATGAGGCTCACCACGTCCAAGGTCGAGTTGCGCGGCCACATGACTTGATTGGCAATGTCCAGCTGCGTATTCGTCAGTACGAGATTGGCCTTCAGCCGGTCGGACAACAATTTCAGCATAATTTCCACACTGCGCGAATGCTCCGGCAGGAACGATACTTTCTCCAGCGTTTCATTCACAAAATTATCATTGATCGTCTGATTGTCGAGCACAATCGCTTCCATCACTTCATAAATCACTTCATTATAACGAAGCGAGATATCGTTCTCTGGCATGCAGATGATGATAAAATTGTGCGATTCGGCTAATTGCAGCACTTCCTCCGGGATTTTCGGAACGATGATTCCTACATAATACAGGATCAGTCCCACTTCGCCGAGATCGATCAAGTACTGGATCGTCTCGCACTGTTTCTCCACGCTGTCCTTAATCGTGTATAAGGAACTGATTACAATCTCTTCCGCATACCATTCCTCCTGAACGGTTTGAACGATTTTGGAAGAAAAATCGGCGTTCGACACCTCCAATACGGATAAGGAGGAGACGATGCGATGCAGGCTACTCTTTCCGGCCAGCACCTTGGCCCCTCGAAATGAAGGCAATTGCAGCATATCTTTAACGGTTACCCCATGTTGTTCACCACTTTTTCTTGTTCAGTGATTATTGAAGCTATTCCTAAATTTTAAAGTGAATGGGGATGAAAAGCCAATCGAATAAAAAAAGGCTGCCTTATCCGTGGATTTCCCGATTTCGCGCTATGATATAATGATGGCAGCCTAAAAAGGAGGAGTACGTTTGACGACGATTCATTATGTTGAAAGCAATACGTCACACGCCGGTAATTTTGTGGTCGACGTGCCGGTGGGCTATCACTGGCTGCTTGTTCTCACCAAAACCCCGGCTCAATTCTGGGTCGACGGGGAGCTCAAGACATATCCCGCACATTGCGCCGTCATCTACCGTCCGAACCAAAAAGTCTATTACCGTTCCAGCGCCGACCAGTTCGTCAATGATTGGATTCGCTTCGAGACCAACGAGCCTTACATAGCGGAATCGCCGCTGCCGACAGGTGTACCTTTCGCCTTGATCGATCCGGAATATTGCGGCAAGCTGTTTGAATTACTGGTCATCGAACACAACAATCAGCGGGACTATAAACATTCTTCCCTCGACTGCTTGCTCCGTACGCTGTTCAACAAGCTGCTTGAATCCTATTTCCACGGCGGCGAGCTTACGCCGCAATACCACAATCTATTGAGGCTGCGGACCGCGATTCAGAACCATCCCGGCGATGACTGGTCGGTCTCAAAAATGGCGGAGTACCTTCAGATCAGTACGGGCTATTTACAGAACATTTACAAGAAAACCTTCGGCGTTTCCTGCATGGATGACGTCATCAACCACCGTATCCGTATAGCCAAAGAATACTTGATTCATAACACGCAATCGATCGCCGAAATTTCTTCCCGTTGCGGATATCAAAATGTCGAACACTTCAGCAGGCAGTTCAAACAAATCACGGGCCACACGCCAAGAAATTTTCAGAAGCTTAACAGTGCTCTTTCTTAAAATATTGCTTTACAAGAAACTTCATCATTTCGCTAGGTTCCTCTTCGAGATATTCGGCCCGGTCCGCAAACAGCATTCCATAAGGAGTCTCGGGCATGAGGGGGTTCCAATGAGGAAGCTCCTCTCCGGTAGAATCTATTCCATTCGGGTTTCCTGAAGCAATGAAGTTCGCCCAGTAGTTGCACATTTGTCGAGCCAAATCGTAGTGTTTGCCGACAAACGGCCTCCAGCATTTGGCGAGCGTCTCAAAGAAAAACCAGAGATCCACGGAATGGAAAGTACCGGGGTTATCCCAGCCTGGGATGTCCGCATCGAAATTATAATAATACAACGGAGTGTTGGCGCCGCTATCGGCATTAGCCTGTGCGGCTAAGCGGATGGCATACTCGATGCCGCTCACCGAGGCTCTCTTCTTGGCCTCCTCAATGTCGACTGACTGACCGCCGCACAATTTCAGGAATTCTTCGGCATCGTTGCCGAACATATCTGCGGCCATCCTCTCGAGCTCACCCTGCGTTTCGACATTCGGGACGCTGAAAAACTCGGAGGAGGTATGGCCGAACATGACCGGCACCATCCAGCGTTTATTTTGCAGGAAGCAATCAAACGGGTTGCCAACGTTAAATCCCCCGTCTTCGACGGTTCCCCAGAAGCCCTGGTATTCCACCGCTTTGTCCCGCAGATAGGTTCCATCCAGCCGCCGCGCTTCCTCAAGCGTGGAGACGCCGAGATATTCAAAAAATGTGACGCCCGCCCGTTCCGCTTCTCCCAACTCTGTCCAAAAATCAGGCATGCCTTTATTAGGATAAAGGGACGTAAATACTCCGCTTTGAACAATGGCTCGCTGAAAGAGACCTTCGTTCTGAGGAGATGCAAGCTGGCTCAAGACACTCCAGCCCCCCGCCGACTGTCCGCCGATCGTTATATTGTCCGGGTCCCCGCCAAATGCCTCAATATTGCGCTTGACCCATTTGGTAGCCGCCTGCTGGTCGAGATGGCCGAAGTTAGCGGGAGCGTCCGGCGCTTCCGCCGTGATTTCCGGGTGGGCTAAAAAACCGAATACGTTCAAACGGTAATTGATCGTTACCACCACGACTCCTCTTCGCGCTATCCGTTCGCCGTCAAACTCCATTTCCGCCGTATGGCCGACCTGGAGCCCGCCGCCGAAATACCAGACATACACCGGCAGCTTTTCATCGATGCTTTTGGCCGGCGTCCATACGTTAAGGTACAAGCAATCCTCATCCATCACGATATCCGGTTCTACGGCCCACTCCCGGGTATAAATGTTGTTATCGTCAATCTCTTGTCTTACCTGCAAGGAAATCGGTGCGAATTCATATGCTTTAAGCACGCCTTCCCAATTTTCTGCCGGCTGGGGGGCACGCCATCGGTTCTTTCCTACCGGCGGAGCTGCAAACGGAATCCCCTTAAAGCTTGTAATCCGGGGATCCGCTGCCGGCAGTCCCTGAACCATCCCATTTTCGACTTTTGCGACTCGAAGCATAACCAACGCCTCCTATTCTATTCCGGACGTTCCCGGCGATTCAGAAAATTATAAGATGTGCCCCCGCTGAAAACAATGATGCATCCTCACTTGTAATTGATTTATTCTAATATTCATTAAATTTATAAATGCCAAATGGCTATTTATTAATAACGTTTATTCTATTTTCACTTGGGATATCAAACTTGATCTTTCCTATTCTATTCTAAAAATAATTTGTTGACATTTACTCCTTTGGACGTTACGATTCACGCAAAAGCAAAATGAAACAAACGATATTATATCGTTGTTTCTCGAACAGTATGATTGGGAGTTGATACCGGATGAAGCAGCAAGGAGTAAACCCTTATCTGCCGTCATGGGAATACATACCTGACGGGGAACCGCATGTTTTTGAAGACAGAGTCTATGTTTACGGATCGCATGATCGATTTAACGGACATGTTTTTTGCCTGAACGATTATGTTTGCTGGTCGGCACCTGTGGATAATCTGGGGGACTGGCGATACGAGGGCGTGATATATGAGAAAACGGATGATCCGCTTAACCCGGACGGCCATATGTGTCTTTATGCGCCCGATGTCACCCGCGGCCCGGACGGACGTTATTATTTGTACTATGTTCTGGACAAGGTATCCATCGTTTCAGTCGCCGTCTGCGATACTCCGGCCGGCAAATACGAATTCTATGGATATGTCCGGTATGCCGACGGTACGCGTTTAGGTGAACGGGAGGGAGACGAACCGCAATTCGACCCGGGCGTCTTGACGGAAGGAGATCTCACTTATCTGTATACCGGGTTCTGTGCGATTGGCGACCGGTCGCGTCATGGCTCGATGGCTACAGTACTCGGACCGGATATGCTCACCATCACCGAAGATCCGGTATTCGTTGCTCCCAGCGAACCGTACGGCAAAGGAACCGGCTTCGAAGGACATGAATTCTTCGAGGCGCCTTCCATCCGAAAGCACGGAGATACGTACTATTTCGTTTATTCTTCGATCGTCATGCACGAATTGTGCTATGCGACCAGTCTTCATCCAACGAGCGGTTTTGAGTACCGCGGCGTTATCGTCAGCAACAATGATCTGCATATCGATACCTATAAACCCGCTGACAAACCCATGTTCTATGGGGGTAACAATCACGGCGGCATGGTGGAGACGGGCGGACAATGGTACATCTTCTATCACCGGCATACAAACGGCACGAGCTTCAGCCGGCAGGGCTGTATCGAACCGATCGCTATCTTGGAAGACGGAACCATACCGCAAGTGGAGATTACAACGAGCGGCCCGAATGGCGGCCCGCTAGAAGGGCGTGGCGAGTATCCGGCATACCTGGCCTGCCATCTGTTTACGGCGGCTGTGGATGAGCGGTATACAGGCTCGCATGGCGCCTGGATGGACGGCCGATTCCCGAAGATCACGCAGGACGGGAAAGACGGGGACGAGGAAGTCGGTTATATCGCCAATATGCAGGATTCCGCAACAGCGGGGTTCAAGTATTTTCATTGCGAAAATGTGCGGAGCATGAAGATCAAAGTCCGAGGCTATGCCCGCGGAAGCTTCGAGGTCAAGACGGCATGGGATGGACCGCCGCTTGGCTCGATTCCGGTGGATTTCACGAATGTATGGACGACGTATGAGGCCGATATCGCCATTCCGGACGGAGTTCACGCCCTCTATTTCACTTATAAGGGAATCGGCAACGCGAGTCTGGCTTCGTTCACATTGGAATAACGAACGAGCGTTTCACAATGGCTTCGTCTTCTGCTTACCCCAGATCCTCCTACTTGGTTGTAAATAATATTAAAAAGACGGCAGCCGGACTAAGATCCGACTGCCGTTTGCATTTATCGTAAATTGAATTATTCAGCATGATGCCATCCGCCTCATGAATGAGTCGTTATCTTGTATGCTGTCCCGGCGGAAGCCTTGAAGGTGATTTCATTTCCTTCCGATCCGGCATCGACCCTCGTTCCCGCATCGGTCTCAACGACAAGCCTACGCGAATCGTCTTTCCGTATCCGGCATATTCCTCCGTGTTCAGAACGTATTACCGCCTGGCTCAGCTTGCCTTCAACCCATTTCATATCGACTTCGAATCCGCCGCGTGCACGCAGCCCTTTGACTGATCCGTCCCCCCATGCCTTCGGTAGCGATGGCAGTAGATCAATGACGCCTTCGTGGCTCTGGAGCAGCATCTCCGCGATGCCTGCGGTACCTCCGAAATTACCGTCAATTTGGAACGGCGGATGGTTATCGAGCAGGTTGGGAAGCGTCGAGTGGCGTAAGAGCGCCATGAAGTTCCCATATGCTTCATCGCTGTCGCGCAGCCGCGCCCATAGATTGATGATCCAAGCACGGCTCCACCCTGTGTGACCGCCGCCGCTAGCAAGCCTGCGCTCGAGCGTTGTCCGGGCCGCCGTCGCCAATTCGGGCGTTTCGTTAGGTGTAATACGGGAACCGGGATGCAGGGCAAATAGATGCGAAATATGTCTGTGTCCCGGTTCTTCTTCCTCGTAATCCTCCAACCATTCCTGCAGCTGTCCATAACGTCCGATCTTCGGTTCCGGCAGCCTCGACCTTGCTTCGGCAAGCAGATCCCGGAAATCATCGTCGATGCCGAGCAGCATCGAAGCTTCGATACATGCCCCGAATAATTGATCGATAATCTGACTATCCATCGAAGGCGCAATGCACAACGTGCCCGTCTCCCCGTTCGGCAAGCGGTAAACGTTCTCGGGCGAGACGGAAGGCATGGTGACGAGTTTCCCATCCGCCGTCTCCGTCATGTAGTCGATAAAGAAATCCGCGGATTCCTTCATCGTCTCATACGCTTTCTCGAGGAATGGCCGATCAAGCGTGTAGGCGTAATGCTCCCACAGGTGCAGACAAAGCCAAGCCGCACCCATCGGCCAAACCGTAGCAGGCATGTAAATGTCCTGCGGTGCCGTATCGCCCCACAAGTCGGTATTGTGATGTGCTACAAACCCGCGGCAACCGTACATCCGGCGTGCCGTCTCACGACCGTTTGGCCTCATCCGCTCAAGCAGATCAAAGAGCGGTTCATGGCATTCGGACAAGTTGCAGCTCTCTACCGGCCAGTAGTTCATCTGCGCGTTGATATTGATCGTATATTTCGAATCCCACGGAGGCGTTAAATGCTCGTTCCAGATGCCTTGCAGGTTAGCGGGCAGCGAGCCGGGACGGCTGCTTGCAATCAGCAGGTAACGGCCAAACTGGAAATAGAGCGCTGATAAACCGTTGTCTTCAGAACCTCCCCGCACCGCGGCGAGCCGTTCGTCCGTAGGCAAAGCGGCTGCAGCGGATCCTTCTCCATTCCCAAGCCGGAGCTCGACCCGTCCGAAGAGACTGCTGTAGTCAGCAATGTGTCTATCCCGCAACTCGGCATATCCGCGGGTACGAGCCGACCGAATCGTCTCCCGGCACACCGCTTCCGTATTCTCATGCCTATAGGTGGTCGCAGCCGCGATAAAAATAACGGCTTCATCCGCATCCTCAACTACAAGAAACTCGCCGATTGACCGGATGCGTCCCCCTTTTGTTTGAACGCCGATCATCGAACAGACATTAATTCCATCCGCCCCACCGAGGCCCGCCTTCATAACGAGAAGGCCGTCCGGCTCGGTCCGCAAGCTGTCAAGAAACCGCTGATGCCCGCGCGTGAAGCGCAGCCTGAACGAAACGGCGTTGCTGTGGTCGGCAGATAATCGGACGGCGATGACACCGTCCGGATAACTGGCGAAATGTTCGCGCTCATGCCGTTCGTCGCGCCATTGGTAGCTGACGGTAGCCGTTCCGTTCTTTAGATCAAGCTCTCGCCGATAGTCCGACACTTCCGCTTCCTCATGTCCGATCTCAATCCATAGATCACCGAGCGGCTCGTAATGGCGTTGGCATTCCGGCGTTCCGGATAACGCCATCGCCGCGAGCCTTTCCGCTTGAGACAATCGTCCGTCCGCAAGCAGCCGCCGAACCTCTGCCAGATACTCCAGCGCGTCTGGGTTGTTACGGTTCATCGGGCCTCCGGACCAAATGGAATCTTCGTTAAGTTGAAGACGCTCTTCCACAGTTCTGCCAAAGATCATGCCGCCGAGTCGGCCGCTGCCGATCGGCAGGGCTTCTTCCCAGTTCTCCGCAGGCCGTTGATACCATAATTGCAATGAATCAGTCATCTAATTCATGCCTTCCTTCCTTAATCAATGTCTGAATTCATACCGTAACGGAAATAATCGAAGTCCACAAACCCTCCCGCTTCTTTCGTCGCATAGTTGTATAAGCCGATCCGGCAGCCCATAAAATGATCCAGCGTATATTTTAGCTGCTGCGGGCGGCCGATGGTTTCCCACCGGTTACCGTCAGCAGAATAGTGAAACTCGGCCGTATCCGCACTATCCTCGAAGTCAAACTTGATTTTAAGATAGATTATGTCTCCTTCGTAACGAATACGCTCGACCGTGGTTTCAGCGCCGTCTCCGGAAGCAGCAGTCATGGCAACGTACCGGCTGCCGTCTTCCTCCATTTGCACGCCGACGGTGCCAAAATCATGCTGCAAGGCAACCAGCCCGGCACGATCACCCGGCTTCATCCCGGTAATGTCGACCTTCGTCATCGCCGTGCAGCGCGGTCCTTCCGTACGCTGCGTCAATGTGTTCCGGGCATATTCAACGCTTTGCGCCGGACGCCCCGTAATTAACCGAAGGTGCCCTTGCCGCGACGTCACCGACCATAACAGGTTGTCGGGATTATGGTTCCATTGCCAGTTTAACGCCAGTTTATTCTCGTCATAGTCGAAATCGTCGCTGATGACAAGCGGCTTCAGCAGCCTCTCCGGCAGCTCCGCTTCGAAAGAAGACGGCACTTTGCCGTCGATTCCAAATACCGGCCAGTCATTCTCCCAATGTACAGGAACGACGCAGGGAACACGGCCTACGGCATCGTGATCCTGAAACAGAACAGCGTACCATTCTCCCGCCGGCGTATCGACGATACCTCCTTGCGCAACCCCTTTGTTGTGGTAGCCCATATCGTCATCCAGCACAACGCGATGCTCGTACGGTCCCAGCAGTTCTCTTGAACGATAGACAATTTGCCTGCGGCGGCAATTGCCGACGTTCGGCCACTCGATGAAGAACAAATAATAGAATCCGTTCAGCTTATAGGCATGACATCCCTCGGCTCGCAACCCGATTCCTTCCCTCTCTGTTTCGAACAGTAACCGGTTGACGCCACCCGGCTTCAACGCCGTCGCGTCCGGTGTTAGCTCCGTGATATGGATATCGCCGTTACCGTAGAACACATAGACGCGGCCATTATCATCAAACAGCAAACCCGGATCATGATGGAGTCCGCCAAGTACGGATCTTTCCCAACGTCCGTGCTCGATGTCGTTCGTCCGGTAAACGTAGAATCGGTCCATATCATTGCACGAGAAACATACGTAGTACATTCCTTTGTGGTAGCGCAGACTGGCAGCCCATGAGCCGTTACCGTATATGCCTTCTCCATCGAGTAAATGATGCGCGTCATGATCTTCAAGCGTATCGAAGACATAGTTCACAAGCTCCCAATCCATTAAATTGTCCGACTTCATAATCGGGCAGCCTGGCATGGAATGCATGCTCGTGCTCACCATATAGAACGTCGTTCCTACGCGGATGACGCTGACGTCCGGTACATCGGCCCAAATGACCGGATTCGTAATCGTTGTTTTGACCATTGCTCCACTTGCCTCCTTCGTTGTCTTAAACATGCTCTATTTAAAAGATGTTCCTTGATTACCTGCCACTTTTGAAAGCGTACACAAAACTTATCATAGCGTTTTCGCCTTGCCCTAACAAGCCTCTTGCCAACTTATATCAAAAAGCGCAGCCCTCCTCTTCAGGAAGCCTGCGCTATTTGAAATTTCGGGCCGATCAAGACTTCATCCAAAGTCCGGCTGATCTACAAAAGAAACGACGGGCTCCTTTACGCCATGGAGTTCGAACACGATAATATCGTTCCCGCCTTCGCGAAGAAGCGGAGCCGGCACGTACAGCGTCTTAGTCGGTCCCTTATCCCAGTAACGGCCTAGGTTAAAGCCGTTGATGAAGGCCTGCCCTTTGCCCCATCCATCAAATCGCAAGAACGTATCCGCCGGCTCGTCAACATGCAGACTGCCCCGATAAAAGACGGGCTCAAGGCGTTCGTCGCAATCACCATCAGGAGCAAACGACAAACCAGTAAGATCGGTCAACGGCAAGGACCGAATAGTCCAATCGTGCAAGAACTGATAGCCGAGCCTCACCCCGCATGTGATTCCTTTCGGATCACGGAGCTGAGGGCCGTAGTTTATGCGCCCCATATTTTCCACCAGAATATCGATCTGCAATCCCTCCGCCGGGACTTCCAAAGGAATCCCCTTCGGATTCCAACGTTCAACCGCACCGATATAGGCTCCGTTGGCGAAAATAAGCGCACGATCGCGTACTTCTTGCAGGATAAGCTCCCTTCCGCTGCTTGGTCCCGTGATCTTCGTTGAATATAAAACAAATCCATACGCCTGCCCAAGCTTCTCCATCGGTTCGGGGCACGATCTGCGCACAGGATGAGACAATGCGTCCAACTGGGTAAACAATGGCGCACATTCTGTCATCCGTACCTTCCCGTAAGCCCGCGACTCAATCCCTGAAGGCAATTCCAGCGGCGGCAGATCTACGTACTTCTCGATAATTTTCCGGGCTGCGTAAAATTTACCCGTCGGCCTGCCGGATTCGTCCAGCAGCGTATCATAATCATAACTGGTTACGAGAGGCTCATACTCCTCGAACAAATTGGCCCCATTCATATATCCAAAGTTCGTTCCGCCATGGAACATATAGAAATTGACAGAAGCGTCCAAAGCCAGCATCTCATCCAGCGTTTCCGCCACTTCAGCTGCGGGGCGGGTCTGATGCGGCTTCATCCAGCGGTCAAACCAACCGTTCCAGAATTCCATGCATACCAGCGGCCCCGTCGGCTGATATTCACGCAGTTTGGCGAAGGATTCTTTGGCACGCGATCCGAAATTGACCGTGGCGAACACCCCGTCGATCATCCCGCCCTGGAGCATGCGATCTTCGGCTCCGTCCGAGGTGAATAGCAGCACATCCATGCCGCGGGCGATCATTCCTTCTTTCAAATAATTCAAATAAGCTTTGTCGGTTCCATAGCTCCCGTATTCGTTCTCAACCTGAAGCGCGAGCACAGGTCCGCCCTGGGTGCTTAACAGAGGCCGCAAACGCGGAAGCAGTTCGTCAAAGTAAGCGTCAACCTTGGACAAATAAGGTTTATAATCGCAGCGGAGCTGCATGTTGTCATCCGCAAGCAACCATGCGGGCAAGCCGCCGAATTCCCACTCGGCACAAATGAAGGGACTCGGCCGCAGGATCACATGCAAGCCCAGTTCCCCGGCTAGTCGAACGAAGGCTTCAATGTCAGCCAGACCTTCAAAATAAAAGCGGCCTTCCTCCGGTTCATGCAAATTCCAAGGAATATAGGTTTCTACCGTATTCAGTCCGCAAGCCTTCAGCTTCAACATACGATCCCGCCAATATTCCGGAACGATCCGGAAATAATGCAGAGCCCCGGAGAGAAGACGGAACGGCTGACCGTCCAACAGAAACTGGTCGCCCGATATGGATAAATTACTCATAGTTTCTTCTTCCTTTCTCCCTAAACCCCTGCGATTACGGAAGGTGTTGCGATCGTATGCCATAAATTCGCGCTGATCGCTCTTGGACCGTCTTCATCAACAAGACCGTCGAAGGTCAGTAGTTCCTCTTCCAATTCCGGAATCCGGTCCAGATCCCCTTCTACATAACGATGGATTCGACGAATGGCAGTTTGGATTCTCTGAAGCAAACCTCCCATCCGCAGATCAAAGACATCAAGCCCGAATATCTTGTTTTCCTTCTCCCATTGGACCCGGTAATCGTCCATAAACCTTTCGGTCAAATCGGAAAGCTGCGGCAAAGTCACATCGGCAAAACGGGCCAGTGTCTCCGAATCTCCTCGGCGGTATGCATCCCTGATGCGTATTCCTGCTTCGCTCTTGACCTCAAGCAATCGGCACAAGCTTGCCTGGACGGAGAATAGGGACTGCCAAGCCGGATTGCGTAATATCGCCGCTTCAAGTCTTTCCCCACTCAACCGATAATGCTCCGAATAAGCATCCGGTACGACATGGCGGTCGAACAACCCGTACATAATATCCTGATACAACAAATACTTTGCCGGATTGATGGAATTCCCTCCGGGTGCGGGGTTGCCGGGAACCAGATTAGCCGCGTCAAGGGCCATGAAGTCATCGTAATTGCCTTCCATGCAAGTGCTGAATCTCTCCCGGATATAATCTTCCTCCGAACGTCCCGTGTAGCATAACTCTGCCCATAGTTGAAGGGATGGAAGTACCGAGAAGACGGAAGCCTCGGCGCCATTATCTCCCCAGGCTGTCACCAGCACGTCTTTAACGCCATATTTGATGCAGCTCTCATGTGCCAGCAGGCTGACCTTGCGGCTGAATTCGTTGTTCGGAGCAAAGCCCATCCATTTCCATGCTCCGCCAGCAAACCCGATGTTGTCGCTGAGCTGCTTATGTTTACGAAGCATTCCGTCATAAATCTCCTGCTTTTCCGAGTAGTAATCCCAATAGACCAACGTAACATCTTCCGGAATCATCTCTATAATGTCGGGGCGAATCGGACTCTCCGTATCATAATACTCTCCCGAGCTCGCCAGACGGAAAAACATGTCGCTCCACATCATCGTATGGAAACCATATTTCCTGGCGATCTCCATCACTTTTCCGAAGTGTTTAAGCATCAACGTTGAACGATCATGGTAACCGTGCTTGTCGAGATATTTTCCCAGCCCCATCATATGTGCTTCATCCATACCGATATTGATTCGGCGGCTGCGGAAATTTACGGCCATGAAAGCAAACATACGATCGATCAAATCATAAGTCCCGGGCTCGTCGATCAGGAGAATATCCTGACAATCCACCAACGGTGCATGAGCCTGCCATTTCAAGGTTTGACCCAGATGGGCCAGCGTCTGAATGCAAGGAACCAGCTCTATGCCAAAAAGTGCAGCGTACTTGTCCATCTCCTGAATTTGTTCGCCGGAATATCTCCCTCTCATATAACCGAAGTAAGGATATTCCTTCAGCTCATACGTGTCTTCCGTATACAGTTGAACCGACGAATAACCCATGAGCGATAAACGGCGGATCAATTCCTTATATCCTTGATCGTTAAGCACGGCGTTGCGGGAGCAGTCCGCCATAAAGCCTAGCTGTTCATAGGCCTGCTGTTCCTTGATTTCAAACGTTTCTTCTCCTCGGCGTACGTGCTCGAGAAACCGGCTGATCCCCCGAATCAACTGATGCTCCTTCTCGTACTCAATAGTAGCCTGACCCGAGCCAAATGACACACGGATGCCTTTCCCTTGGTTCTTGCAATCCACTGGAATGCCTGCCTGGTCCATTCGGATGCTCAGAATTTCCGCCACTTCGGAGACTGCCGACAACTGCTGTACACTTAATCCCTTCAAGTGAATTCCGGTTATCATCATCGCTTCCCTCCAAATTGTAGAAGGATGCGGCCATTCCCTGCCGCACCCTCTGTATGTTCGGGTTCTATACCCGATTACTCAATACCTTCTTCTTTGGCCTTCTCATTTACTTCCTCAATCATTTTATCGAGACCTTTTGCCTTATAATCCTTCAGAATACTATTCCACGAATCTTCAACCGATTCCTTGGAGAGCATGATTTTGAGCAAATCATCATGGTCAAGCACCGAGAATTTATCCTTTGTAGGCGTGGAGATGTAAGTTAATAGAATATTGTAGTCCGGAACCTTTGTATTTTTCAAAATCCAGTCGATATAATCGACGGCTTCTTTCCGTATAGCTTCGTTAGCGATCGTCGGGTCGTCCATGTTGTATCTGTCCGAAGTTTCGTACGCCACCAATTCCTTCAGGAATAAACGGGCCGGATACTTCTCGATCAAAGAACGCGTTTCGATCATTACTTTTTTGCCGTCCTCGATCTTGTAATCCTCGCCTTCGATGCCGTAGGTCAACAAATCTTTACCTTCCGGGGATAATACATAATCATAGAGTGCCATAATCCGGGCCATCTTTTTATCGTCGACCTTGTTGCTAAAGTAGCTTTCCGACCAGTAGGTTTTGAAAATAGCGTGTGAACGTTCTCCATCCGGACCGACGAGCGGCTTAAGTACCTTAACGCTCTGAGTGATATCTTGATCCGGGTAAGCGGACTTCCAACGTTTTTCATAAATTTCTTTATTGTAATTGATAAACCCGCCGCCGCTCAGGAGAGCTGCCGATTTACCCGCTACGAAGTTGTCATAGGAATCCGAAGGCTTCACTAGTGCGATATCGGGATCGATCAATCCTTTGTTATACATGTCTTTCATATTTTGAAGCGCCGGAAGCGTCTTCTTGGAGAAAATAGCCGGGATATACTTGTCATCCTCTTTGATCCATTTGAAATCGCTGCCGCTGCCATCGCTCGTGGCAACCGGGTTACCGTACAGCCAGAAGAAACCGCCCAGCATCTTGGTAGTAGTCGATGTCAAACCTGCAATATTCTTGCCTTCCGGATCCGCCTTGACGATGGCATCCAGCATGGCTTCAAACTCTTCCCATGTCTCAGGTTCTTTGGTGATGCCGGCTTTTTGGGCGAGGTCCCAACGATAGAGCACAACACGGTCCAACGCACTCCAGTCCACGCTTGGGAACATCCGGCGAGGAACGGTATAATGCTTGCCGTCAACGCTTAAGCCGCTAATGTCCGGAGCTTCGAAATATTTTGCAAGATTTGGGTAGGGAGAGAGATCGGGAAGCGCCTTGACGACGCCCTGCTCAACCCATTTGCGCTGATATTGCGTGCCGACGGCGTCGATCGCGAAGATGTCAGGCAATTGGTCGGAGGCAGCCCACATTTGAATCTTCTGAGCATAGTCATCCCAAGTCGTATTGACCGGTTTTAAGGTAATATTGAATTTCTCCAGTATTTGTTGAACGATCTTATCTTTTTCAATGTTAGCAATTTCGACATCCGCGTCCCAGTAACCTACTGAAATGGTCATAGGGTCTTTGTAGGGATTATCTGTGGAAGAAGAGTTCGCAGAGCTTGAGCCTTCCCCATTCGCTGCCGTTTGCCCTTTGTCATTATTGCCTCCGCCGCAAGCTGCCAGCAGCGAAGCCATTAAGGTAATACACATTGCCAGCGTTAATATTTTCTTTCTACGCATGCTTGAAACCTCCCTTTAATTGTTTAGGATAATACTCTGTATTTGAATGTTCTTATCCTTTAATGGAGCCCACCATAATCCCTTTATTAAAGTGCTTCTGAAGAAACGGATAGACGGCAATGATAGGGATGCTAGACACCACAACAGCTGCCATTTGCAGTGCAGGCGTGTAAACCTTCGCAGTCTGCTGCTGTTCGGCCATGGTTTGTGCCATGAGACCGAGTAAGGAATTAGAAGTAATGAGCGTTTCCCGCAAATAAATTTGAAGCGGCGTTTTTGAAGCATCGCTGATAAAGATCAAAGCATACCACCATTCATTCCATCTTTCTACGGCATAGAACAGGGCAAATGTTGCCATAAACGGAGCAGAGATCGGAATAATAATTTTGAGCAGGATATACAGGTCGTTCGCTCCATCAAGCTTGGCCGACTCTTCCAGACTTTCGGGAATCGTGTTGAAATAATTTTTCATTATAATCAGGTAAAAGGTGTTCAGGCCCGCAGGTATAATCATAACGAAGATATTATTTACAAAGCCCAAATCCTTCACGATCAGATAAAACGGAATCAATCCGCCGTTAAAAAACATCGTGAACAAGATCAAACTAAGCATCGCGTTTCTGCCAGGCATTCCCCGTTTGGACAGGGCATAGGCTCCTGCCACAGAGATCGTCATGCTGAACAAGACTCCGAGCACGGTTACGATAACCGAATTTAAGATAGAAGTCCAAAACTTCATATCCTGAAGCAGCAATTTGTAAGCCGATAGATCGAACGATCGCGGGAAGATATAGAAGTCGCTTTTGCTGATCGCTTCAAACTTGGCAACCGAGATAATTAGAACGTTATAGAAGGGAAAAAAGGTAATGAGCGCTAGCAGCCCCAAAATCACGAAGGCGCCAATATCAAAAGCACTCCACTTCTTTGTCTTTTTTTCCATTGTGTCAGTCAATTGTGTCTCCCCCTTACTTGCAAATTAGTACAGGCCTTCTTCCCCCATCTTCTTAGCGAAGGTATTGGCCGCCCATAAGAGCGCCAGGCTGATTACGGATTTAACCATACCTACAGCGGTCATATAACCGAAATCGCCGCCTACGGTGAATGAAGTTCTATAGATATACGTATCGATCGTGTCGGCCACTGAATATACCGGTGAGCTGTACAGGTTAAAGATCTGATCGAAGCTGGAGCCTTGAGTCAGCAGTTGTCCAACTTGTAGAATCAGCAAGACGGCTACTGTGCTCTTAAGACCAGGCCATGCAATGTTCAACAGCCTGCGGAAGCGGTTCGCGCCATCCACCTCGGCCGCTTCGAACAACTCCGGGTTAATTCCGGAAAGCGCTGCCAAATAAATGATCGAGTCCCAACCGATCTCCCGCCAAACATGGGTGATGTACAGCACCGGCCTAAACGCGCCTTCATCCACGAGGGGAGAGCTCGGATTTCCGCCGAACAACATAATGATCTGGTTATAGATCCCGTCCTTGCTTAAAATATTGATAACAATCCCCGCGAGTACGACCCAGGAAATGAAATGCGGGAAGGTCAGAATCGTCTGAAAGAATCTTCTGATCTTGGTCTTCGAAAATTCATATAACACAATGGCCAGAATGATAGGCATCGGAAAATGAATTAACAACTTCATTAAACTGATAATGACGGTATTCCAAAATGCTCTGCGAAACTCGGGGTCGGTCAGCAAGGTCTGAAAGTTCTCCAAGCCGACCCAGGGACTCCCCAAAATCCCCTTGCCGTAATGAAATGTTTTGAATGCCAGCGTAACACCGTACATAGGAGCATAGCTGAAGAGGGCATACCAGATTAATATCGGCAGCACCATGAGGTAGAAATACTTATACTGTAAAATCGTTTTGCCCAAGCTGCGCTTGGGAGTGCGGACGGTTACAGGTTCAGCCAATCTTCCCCCCACCTTTCTGTCTGAGATTGCAATGCGAGTAAGCGCTTTATATGATAAATTATAGGGGGAGAGGAATTTGTCGAGTATAGAGAATCCAACTCCATGCATGTGGATTTTTTATACTTCTTCAATAGGCCTTCCCGTGACCCTTAATATCCGACATAGTGAGCGTAAAATAATCCATACCCCCAAGGGCCTTCAATAGCTAGGATGAATCTAAGAACACCAGAGAGACAGGGGGATTGCCTATGCACTCCGTGATTATTGCAGATGATGAGAAGTGGATCGTAGAAGGAATTAAAGCAGGGGTGAATTGGAATAAATACGGCTTTGAAGTTATCGACGACGCCGAAAACGGGCAAGAAGCTCTAGGCTTAATCCAATCGCTTCACCCTACTCTTGTATTGACGGATATCAAAATGCCCGTCATGAATGGACTGGAACTTATACAACGCGGCAAAGCCGTAGCGCCGGATACTATTTTTATCGTATTGAGCGGACATGCCGAGTTCGCTTATGCCCAAAAAGCGATGAATTACGGCACTTACGGATACTGTCTGAAACCCTTTGAAATCGAAGAAATTGAAGGAATTCTCAACCGGATAGCCCAACAGCTCAAATCCAAAACAGTTAAGGAACCCCCCGTTTCTAATCACACCTATGAACTGTATGAAGCCGTATGCTCAGGGGATCACGAGCAAATCACTCAATGGTTGGATGAGAAGCGAATGCCCTTGTCCCGCTCTACGCCACACATCCCGATTGTTATCCAAGGGCTCGGTTCCCCCATCGAGGTCGGACCAACCTCTTCCCTGGTCTTTCCGATGAGTCGCCGGCGATATGGCTATCTATTGGAAGAGAGTCAATATGACACCTTCCTCCAGATCCTTGAGCAAGCGAACGCTGCACGAGAATGCGGCATCGGGATCGGCCCGCCAATATCGGACATCCACCAGTTGGACGCATCTTTGGAATCAGCCTCCCTGGCTGCCTTCAGCATGTTTGCAACAGGCAAGCCCGGATGTTATTTGGGGAATCAACCCGTGGAGAATCCGATCGACGAGAAGCTCAAGGAAATTTCTCAACTGCTTCAAAACAAAGACCGGCTAGGCTTCATAGCGGCTATGGAATCGATAAAGAAGTTATTCAGAGAGGGAATCTTCACCATTAAAGAAGCTTACCTGCTCTATACCTCGATCCTTTACTTATTTCCACGGGACGGGGCCCGGGTGAGCGGCCGCTTTTTCGAAGGATATGAACAGCTCTACTACCGGTATGGCACAGCCGAAGCGATGATCGATGATCTGGTTCTGATGACGCTTGATACGTTCAGGGAGAGGTACGAGGCGGACACTTCGCAAATCTCAAACAAGAAAGTCAAAGAAATCTTGCTTTATATTCGCGACCATTTTAATCAAGAGATATCTATTCAGCATTTGGCTAATCATTTTTACTTAAGTCCTAATTACCTGTGCCAGTTATTTAAGAAGGAAGTCGGCGAGACCATTGTAGAGCATATTAGCCGCCTAAGGATTGAGTGCGCTTGCAAGCTGCTGGTGGAGACCGATCTCTCCATCTATCAAATCGGGGAAAAATGCGGGTTTCATGATTACTTCTACTTTACGCGAATCTTCAAGCGGCATCTTAAAATGACGCCGACGCAATACAGGGACAAAAACCAATGAAAACAATTAAGAGATTATCTATCCGTACCCAGGTTCTGTTATTCGGATTGTTTATTATAGCGCTCATTCCCGTTATTATCTCGCGGGTCTATCAACTATCCAGCGAAACGATTATTAACCAGAATACGCAATACAATACGGAGCTGGTCTCGCTTCTCAAGGAGCGGATTTCCGCCAACTACGCCAACATTTCATCCATGATGATGAACGTGGGATACGATTCGACCGTCCAGAAGTTTCTCCTGGAGAAGGATAAGCTCCGGGTCTATGACTTATCTCAAAAGGTAGAAGGGTTGCTGAGCATCGCCCGAAATATGAATACGGATATTCTGGATATTGTTGTGATGGGAAGTTCGAACACTCGTGTTTCGATCGCGGGGAGAACAAAATATGTGGAAGATCTCATGGATACAGCCGGAGATGACGGGATCGTTCAATATCGGGGTTATAGCCCTCCTGATAAAATCCTCGACAAGAGCAAGCTGCTCTTCGGGATGAATATCTTTGCTTCGGGGGATACGTCTAAATATGGAGAAAAGATCGGCTATCTTGCCGTTATTATGGATATGAGAGCGATTCAGACTGAATTCTCGGAGTACCCCCGCCTGGCCGGAACCAGCTTTTTTATGATTGATGATAAAGGAGTAATTTACTCCAATAGCAACGAACCGGAAGCTATGTTGGAACCGATTCTTAACCGAGCCGCTTACGAGGACGGTAAGTCAACCGTCGAAACGATCAACGGGAAGAAATACGCCATTCAATCCTTTCAGTTGCCTGAAATATCGGGAAGAATCGTAACCGCAGTTCCGGTTCACAGTTTAATGAAGGAACTGGAGAAGTTGAAGAATTTCAGCATTGGGCTGCTGGCCTTAACCCTGTTGGTCGTCTCCATTCCTTACTCCGTGCTTGTGATGAATCTCTTGCGGCCGCTGTCCCGGCTGATGCGCTATATGAATCAGTTGAAGGCTGGAAGCCTGCAGGTGCTCAACAATAAGGTTGATCTAAGGGGTTATGCCGAGATGGAAATCATCTCCCGGCAGTTCAACGACATGACTACGCGGATTCATGATTTGACGGGCCAATTAGTGGATGCCTCAACCCAGCTCTACCAGTCCGATCTGGAAAAACAGCGGGCCGAGTATTCTTATTTGCAAAGCCAGATCAACCCGCATTTCTTAAGCAACACTCTGGATACCATTAAAGGCGTTGCCATTGTAAAGGGAAATCGTGAGATCTTTGAAATGACCACTGCGTTAAGCACAATGCTAAGGTACAGCATCAAAGGCAAAGAGGAAGTAACTCTTGGTGAGGAACTCAAAATCGCGGAGGCTTGCGTGAAGATTTACCAGGGAAGGTTTCCGGACAAGTTCACGTACACGCTGTTCTGTCCCCAGGAATGGCTTCATATTTCCGTACCAAAAATGATTCTTCAACCCATTATCGAAAATGCGCTGGCACATGGCCTTGAAGCTCAGGGCAGCGGAGTTTTGCTGATCTCAGTGGAGGCCAGCGAAGAGGGACTGCTGGAGATCGCCGTCGAAGATAATGGAGTGGGAATTCCATCCGACAGGCTTGAGCAGCTAACCAGACTACTGGCTCAGAAAAATATAGAATCAGGCGATCATATCGGTCTTCTCAACGTGAATAACCGCCTGCATCTTAAATACGGAGATCCTTGCGGTGTCCGGCTCTACAGCCGGGAGGGAAGCGGAACGAAGACCGTGTTGATGCTTCCCGGAACTTTGATAGAACCGCAAGAATATGGTGCTTAGCAAAAAAGAAGGGGGTGTCCCAAAAGTCATCTATAGATGACCGATGGGGCACCCCCTTTTAAGCCCAAATATAATGTATCAGTTTAACCGCTATGCTTTATGACCGGAGGCGTCCGCGTACTCCTTGGCATGATAAGGTCCGCCCTCTTTCAGTACCGTCCGCATCGGATCAATATCGCAGTCCATGGAGCTCATCATATCGTCATGCCATTCATTTAACAAATACACGGCATCCTTGCAAACATCTCTGCGTTCTTCAGCGAGATTATGTTGTTCATAAGGGTCGTGCTTCAAGTTGAACAACATTTCTTTCGGAAATCCATGATGTCCGTCGTGATAGGTACGTATATACAACCAGTCCCCGAATCGGACGCTGCGCTGACATACATGGGCACATTGTGAAATGACAAGATAGTCTCGTCCGGCGGTCGGGATTTCCTCCGTAATAGCGTCGGCATAACTTTCTCCGTCCCAGGATGGCGCGGCTTCCAAGTTCAGAAGGCTTGCTAATGTCGGCGGAAGATCCAGGTGATAATGGAGGCCGTCATCCACGGCTCCCTTCCTGCCGTCCGGCCAGCGAATAATCATCGGAATACGGCAGGTCCCTTCATCCGCCGTGCCGTGTTCGGAATAAATTCCGAGCTCGCCCAGGTTCTCTCCGTGATCCGCGCTTATAATGATAGCCGTGTCTTCCATCACCCCAAGCTGCCTCAGCTTGGAGAACACTTGCCCGAGATGCTCGTCCAGATATTTGACTCCGGTATCATAATTGTCGATAATAACCCGCAAATCGTCGTGCTGCTCTATGCTCCGATGGTGACGGGCATGACGGTGATAGTGCGATTTGGCGAGCGCGTTCATGTCTTCAATGCTGTGCTGCCCCTTCTTGTTCCGGTGAAGCTCGAATACCTCTTCGGTGATCCAGTCGGGCAAGGGGTCCTGTGCGAACGGATTGCCGTAACCCTCGGGCGTACGATAAGGCGTATGCGGGTCCCAAAAATTCAGATGCAGAAACCAATTCTCCGAGCTTCCGTTATCCTCAAGCCATTTAAGCGCTACTGGAAGCACCTGCTCCGCCGTCTCATGCCCTCTCCCGCCCACGTTGAACACCTCCTGAAAACCGGCGTTAAACGTCCAGGCGGAATGCCGTTCGGAGAACGTGCTGATCGATGACGTTTTCATATCCGCTTGTCTTAATACAGCGGGAAGGCTTTCCATGCCCAGACGGTCATTGAATTCCCGGCTTGGCCCTTCCCTGCGCATATCGGCAGCGGTACCGCCATGTCCTACAATTCCGTTAAGAATGCCGAAACGCCCCGACATTAATGCGGAGCGGGATGGCAGACATGGAGCATCCGAGCAGTAATAATTGGTAAAGGTGACCCCTTCCTTAGCAATGGCATCGATGTTCGGAGACGTATTCCGATGGTAGCCGTAGCACCCCAGATGATCCGGGCGAAGCGAGTCCAAATCCAAATACAAGATTCTCATGATTGATTCCCTGCCTTTCTATTTATACTAAGATGAACTGATAAAATAGATAATGGGAATGATTACGAATCGACATCGTGCTGATCAAGACGATCCGCTCATGATAATAAGCGTAAATGAATCCGGCACATCCGGCTATGGAGAAGAGATGCTTGTTTTTGTAAATTTGATACTTTTTCGATACTCTGCCGGTCCTTTGCCGTACACGTTCTGAAATGCTTTACTGAAGTGCGAAGCGTCATAAAATCCGCATCTGCCGGAGATATGCTCCATCGTATAATCCGTACTCTCGAGCAGCTGCTTGGCATGCTGCAGCCGAAGCTTTCGAAGCATTTGCATCGGCGTCAGCTTGTATATTTTCTGGAACGCCCTACTAAAGTAGACGGGATTCATATGATAAAGCTTGGCAAGCTCTTCTCTGGTAATCTCCTGATCGAGCCGGTCCTCCATGAATTGCAGCGCTTCGTTAAACCGGTCCGTAACGGCGGGATCACTCGAGGCGCGACGGCCTCCATGCTTGGTGCTTTCGACAATTTCATAAAGGAGATAAAAAATGAGCGAACCGACCTGAACGTTTCTTAATTCGTCTTCCTCCTGCAGCCACAAGCTCCGCAGTTCGTCGAATTTCCGCTCATACACGTCGCGGTCCCGAATCCGAATCACCTTGCCTAAAGGAAACATTTTGAAGAAGTCAGCTTCTTCACTCACCGTAGCGTTGATATTAAACAAATAATGCACGCCATCTCTTTTGGAAATGACATTAAAAGGCTCATTGGGACGATGAATCATGACATCCCCGGCGGAAGCCACATACTCCCCTTCGGAGGATGTCGTCAACACTTCTCCCTTTTGTATATAAGAGACGGTATAACAAGACTGAACATAATCAAAAATGATTCGCGTCTTGTATTGAATTTTGATAACGTCCAGGACGTTTACGCCAAACTGACTTTGAATGATAGAGGACATGGAACTCCCTCCTAAACAAGCTGCTGACAGCAGTTCTTGAACTTTTTCCCGCTTCCGCAAAGACAAGGTTCATTCCGGCCCGGAAGCGGCTGACCGCTGTTCCTGTACGCTTGTAACTGTTCCGTTTTAAGCCGGTTAGCAAGTATAGTCATCCTGTCGTACGCATGGGCGTAGAACATCCTATAGCTTTGGCAAAAATAATCCACCTCGGACCGGTCATTGACATCGAGCCAATTCCGGTTGCGGGGGCATCCTCCATGGCAAAAGCTGAGATATTCGCAATTGCGGCATGCTTCATTCATCATCGGCTTCATTTCTAAAAAGTCTTCATAAGCAGGGCTGGCAAGCAATGATTCCAGGTCGCTTTGACCGATGTTTCCTAACCTGTGCTCTTCGTCAATAAAGAAATCGCAGGGGTAGGCATCCCCGTTCGTCTCAAGCACCATCATCTTCGGACAGTGCGAGCTGTGAACGCACAGCTCCGCCGGACGATGCAGCATGGCGAGTACCATATTCTCAAACATACGAATGGATATCTCCGGATTCCCCTCGTTGTACCACAAATCAAAGGTCCGGCACAGAAACTCTCCATACTGTTCCGGCGTGATCCGGAAGACTCCGGGCATCCCGCTCTTTTGAGAAACAAAATCCATGCAGGGGATGAACTGAATATATGTAAACTCCTGCTCCTTGTAAAAAGCCATCAGTTCGTCCGGCTTCGTCACATTATCTTCATGGATCACCGTCAAAATGTTATATTCCACACCCGCCTGCTGCAAATGACGTACCCCACGCATAACCAGGTCAAAGCTGCCTTTCCCTGATCCCGTTACACGGTGGGTATTATGGATATGCTCCGGTCCGTCGAGGCTTATTCCGATCAGAAAGTTGTAACGTTTGAAAAATCGCGCCCAAGTCTCATTTATAAGTGTCCCATTCGTTTGCAGCGCATTACTTATCAACGTATGAGGCGGCGCATACTTGGCCTGAAGCGAGACCACTTGTTCAAAATACGGATAACCGGCCAACAAGGGCTCTCCTCCCTGCCAGGAAAATGTAGCCTGTCCGGAGGACCGTTCCATATACTGAGAGATAAACCGATCCAGAAGTACCGGATCCATCACTCGAACCGGTTGATGAGGAACCCCGCCGGCCGTACTGTAGTAACAATAATCGCAGGCCAGATTGCAATCCTCGGAGACGGTTTTCCACATGACATGAAGATGTTGCGGCCTGGATGTTTGAATGCATGCGCTCATTGAGTTCCATCCCCCATTGTTATGCCTGTTTAATATGAGACAAAACAGAAACAGGTTCTCGTCCGACAACCAGACAACCGCCCTGCACATATCCTTCTTCTCGTCCCTGAAGCTCATGAATCAGGATAGAACGCCAATATTGAATTTTTTCCTGCAGCGCCGGATCGTGAATCATGTTGTGCAGTTCGCCGGGATCCTGAGCCAAATCGAAGAACTGTTCCTCCCCGGTTTGAGAGTACCATATATATTTCTCACGCCCATCCGTAACCCACTGCGTGGACATGATGCCCTGGGTATGTTCCCCATGCAGGTACTCACGCCAAGACTTTTCCTTAGGCTGCTTATCACTTCGGGCTAAATCCCAAATGCTCTCTCCATCGACGGAACCGGGAATCTCGGCCGAAGCCGCATTCAATAAAGAAGGCATAATATCGCGCAATTCAATGATCTCGGACACGACGGATCCTGAAGCCAAATCAAGGTGTCCTCCCGTATCGTTTACGATAAATGGAATATGGGCGCTTCCTTCATAAGGCAACGACTTTCTAAACAAATGATGGTCGCCCAGCAGCTCCCCATGATCCGAAGTAAACATGATGATCGTATTATTCCGTTCGCCGTATTCGCTCAACACTTGCAGAAAACGTCCGATTTGATGGTCGATATGGGTAATTAATGCGTAGTAAGCGGCCATAGCTGTTTTTAAACGCCGCTTGGGAACGATGCCCTTGGAAGTCACGGGATTAAACCCGTTCCCCTCCGGATCTTCCTTCATAGCCCATTCTCCAATCACCGGATCGGGAAAATCGAGATCCTTGTACAAATCCAGGTAGGCTTGCGGCGGATCAAGAGGAGAATGAGGGCGCACGAACGACATCCACAGGAAAAACGGTTTGCCCGGATCTCTTCGCCGCAAGAAATCGATCGATTGACTTACAGTCCAATTGGTAGGATGCAGGTGTTCCGGCAGAGCCCATGGCCTTGCAACTGTTGAAGCATTACAATCCAGTCCAATGTCCAAGAGGTCCGCTCCCGGGACTTGTCCGCGCAGCCAAGGCAAGTAATCGTCCACTTCATCGAAATGCTCTTGTACGGGAGTATTCTGTTTATCCCGATTATAGTGCAGATATCCGTCATGCAAGACAACATTATGGAACCCCAGCAGACTCCGTGCCGGATAGACATGCATTTTACCGACACATTGCGTATGATAACCCGATTTAGCCAGTTCACCCGGCAATGTGTTCGGGTAATTCCACGGCACCCTCTCCTGGTAGCCGACTCGTCCGTGAGAGGTTTGCTTCATCCCCGTGAATATAGCTGCCCGGGCAGGCACACAGGTCGGCGTTGCCGAATATGCATGATCAAATCTCACACCGGTTCGGGCCAATTCATCCAGGTTAGGCGTCTCCACGACGGGATGCCCTAGTATACTTAGACAATCAAAGCGCATCTGGTCAACCGTAATCAGTAAAATGTTTGGACGTTTAGAACTCGTTCCTGATTCCATTTCAAAAGCCTCCTCTTGATGAAATACTAGACGATACAAGTTATAGCTTCAGTGAGTTTCCGCAACGGATTTACTTTATAACATCCGCCGCGCACCGAAACCCGATATTCCCTGAAGAGCTGTCCGGCGTATTCTTGCTTCGGGCCGCGATGCGATAGCGGTTACAATAAGATTTATGGCATAAATAGGATCCGCCGCGCATCGACCTTGCCACACCGCTTGCCGGGCCTCGCGGATTTACGGAATCGGAAGACCGGTGATAGGCAGGTGTGAACCAATCCTCGCACCATTCCCATACATTTCCCGACATATTGTAAAGGCCATAACCGTTAGGCTGGTAGGATTTGACGGGAGCCGTGCCTGCATAACCGTCGCTGGCATGATTCTTGTCAGGGAATTTCCCTTGCCAAATATTGCATTGGTGTTCTCCGCCCGGCTTTAATTCGTCCCCCCAAGGATATCGTTTCTGGATAAGTCCTCCCCGGGCAGCATACTCCCACTCCGCTTCCGTCGGAAGACGCTTGCCGGCCCAGCGGCAATAAGCTTCGGCATCATTCCAGGACATATGAACAACCGGATGATCCAGCCGCTCCTTCACATGAGAATCGGGGCCTTCCGGGTGACGCCAGTCCGCTCCTTCTACGACCCACCACCAAGGGGTTTGAGTTGCCACTTGGGTAACCTTCTTGCCTGTTTCTTCGGAAACGAAAGAATGGAAGACGTAAGACCAGCCGAAACGCTCCGCTTCCGTAACGTAGTTGGTATCTTCTACAAAGAGCGCGAACTGCTCATTTGTAACCGCTGTCGCTTCTATATAGAAGGAAGAGACTGTCACTTCCCGAACCGGTCCCTCTCCATCCGACGGGAAGCCTTCCTTATCATCCGTCCCCATCAGAAATGGACCTCCCTCGATGAGGATCATACCCGATAAGTCTTTCTTCCCGGTCAATACTTGGATCGATTTCTCCGATTTCTTCACTTTGGACGATCCGTCGAGGGAACCATTGACCTTGACTTGATGACGACTGGCTGAGCAGCAAGCTTTAAAGTTATCTGCCATATTCAAATCTCCAATCTGCGATGATCCCTGCTCTAAGTTAAAAAAGGTAGCGCCAAGAATTCCAGAGGTTTATTGGCAACTTCATTATATCACTTTTTTTCAAAACGAAATTAAGTTTTTTGCATGTAAAAGACCCTCTTCCAGGAATATTCCCTCTCATCCTTTCGGTTCTGATTCAACGAGAATAAATGCCTTTCAGCGTAATTGTAATTTTATACACTGTACGAACCCTCCCAAATCCTTTACAATACATCAGTATTCATTCCGGTATCGGCGGAATGAGAAGCAAATGATCTTCTGGAGGCTTTGACTGAACTATGCAAAACGCATCATCTACACACGTAAAAATCATGACGGCCGATCCTAGCGGAATCGGCCTGTTTGGACTGGCAATCGTAACGTTGGTCGCCTCTTCCCAAAAGCTAGGAATCACGGACGGTTTGAGCTACGCCATTCCTTGGGCGATTTTCCTCGGAGCGTTCGCCCAGCTGTTCGCCAGCATTCAAGATGCCAAACATAACAACACATTCGGTATGACCGCATTTGGCGCGTACGCCTTCTTCTGGTTCGCTATGGGTACAAGCTGGCTAATCAAGCTTGGCGTATTGGGCCCTGAGCTGGCGGCAGGCGTGGACGGCAAGCAGCTCGGCTTTGCGTTTGCCGGATATCTCATATTTACGTTATTTATGACCATCGGTGCTATGGAGACGCATAAAGTCCTGTTCTTCATTTTCGTCTTAATCGACCTTTTGTTCCTTGGCCTTTCCTTTGATGCATTCGGGATCGCCCCAGAACTGTTTCATGGTCTGGCGGCTTATGCAGAAATGGGCATCGGCCTGCTCTCGCTCTACGGCGCCGGCGCAGCTGTGCTGAACGTTCACTTTGGCCGGGTATTTTTGCCTGTAGGCCGACCCTTCGGCATTTTCAAAGCACGGGATTAATTCTCAATACAATAAACAAAGCCGCCTAAGCGCTCCGATACGCGCAATTAGGCGGCTTTGTTATTATTTCATTAAAATTACTGGAGCTTTAACATTAACATCTAATCTCCTGAAACTTAATGTGCCGGAATGCCTTCTTTGGCATTCTCGGGAGCAGCTTCAGCTGGCGCCGCTTGGTTCGTAGTGCGGAGCGGGAGCTCCTTCAGGAAGAAGACCAATATGAAAGCTACGACCAAGACAAGCGTACCTGTCAAGAATACATGGGACAGCGTATCGCCGAGCGCATCGCGGATTCCCGCGATCATTTGCGTGAACAAAGGCTTGATATCGGCTGGAAGACTAGCCTGCGTTTGTTCGATCAACGGCTTATTCATCAGCGTTTGCGGGTTCGCAAATGCCGTCAGTTGCTTCGCCATTTCCGGATCTATTTTGCTCATGTCCGGAGCGCTGGACGAGGTCATTGCGCTCTTCAGGTTACTGGTCAGGCTGTTGGACATAACCGTACCCATGACGGCAATACCGATCGTACCCCCGAGGTTACGGAACAATTGCGTGGAAGCTGTTACAACCCCGAGCTCTTTATGCGGAACCGCATTTTGTGTTGCCAGCGAGAATACCGGCATACCCAATCCAAGGCCGATCCCGAAGATGATCATAGCCACGACGGCCATCCAGACGCTGTTCATAAATACCATTACCGCCATACCCAGAATCATGATCGGCACACCGATCAGGGCAAAACGTTTGTACTTGCCTTGTTTTGCAATGAGTTGACCTGTTATTGCACTTGTAACGACCATGAAAATACTCATTGGCATCGTTACATAACCGGCATAAGTCGGCGAAATACCCATTACGCCTTGAACGAAGAACGAAATGTAGATCATCGCGCCCATCAAGCCGAAGTTCATAATAAAACCGATTAAGTTAGAAACGGTAACTACGCCGTTCTTAAACAGATGCATAGGCAAAATCGGATTTTTTGCTTTCAATTCTACGAATACAAAAATAATTGCGGATATTACAGTTGCAGCGAGAAGTCCGAGAATTTGGACGGAACCCCAATCGTACTGCGTACCTGCCCACGAAAACGCCAGCAGCAGCGGAACGATCGTCGTAGTCATGAACAGGGAACCGAGATAGTCGATACTTTCGCCAGGCTTGCGTTCCATTTTCGGGAACAACGTCAGAATCATAATGAAAGCGACGATACCGAGCGGCAAGAAGATCCAGAACAACCAGTGCCAATCCATATTGTCGACCAAATATCCGCCAAGCGTTGGGCCCAGAACACTGGAGAAACCGAAGATTGCGGTCATAAGACCCATCCATTTGCCGCGTTCACGCGGAGCAAACAGGTCGCCTACGGCAGTAAAAGCCGTCGATTGAATAATACCGGCGCCAATCCCTTGGATCCCGCGGTAAGTAATGAATTGGAATACATCGGAAGAAGTACCTGTAAGGAACGCCCCTATCATAAACAACAGGATCCCTAGCAATATAAAAGGCTTACGCCCAAACATATCGGACAATTTACCGACAAGTACGGTTGCGATCGTCGAAGTCAGCAAATAAATATTGATTGTCCAGGTGTAATAATCCATGCCATCAAGGATAGCAATGATCCGCGGCATCGCGGTACTGACAATCGTCTGGTTGATTGCCGCAAAGAACATGGCTGCCATAACGGCGATCATGATCGACACTTTGCGTTTTAATGACAAATGCTCCATTTTTCTATCTCCACCTCTGTGTTTTTATTTTTCTAAGTTGTCAAGCATAGCCGTAAAAATGCGCTTCAAATGCTTAATATCTTCATCCCCAAGCGTATTAAAAATGGTTTGGGTCGCCTCCTCATGATTTTCGGTAATCTCTTGGAGGAGATTCGTTCCTTTTTCGGTAATCGTAATAAAAACGACCCTGCGGTCCTTGACTGCCCGTTCTCTCTCGACATACCCTTCAGCCAGCAGGCGATCGGTAATACCTGTGATAGCAGCTGAGGTTAATCCTAACGTATCCGCCAATTGTGAAACCTTCTGAGGTCCGGTCCGGTTCAGAAAATGCAGCATTTTAAATTGAGGAAAGCTTAGATTGTATTCCGCGCCAAGCTTGTTCCACTTCTGCGAAAATCCTTTGAGCAAGGCTCCGAACATCGTGGTTACTTCAAGCAGCATTTCTCTTTGTACCAACTTGTTTCCCTCCATAACTCCTTTTTTTCGATTGCACCTCGCTTGCTGAATTTATGTTAAAATTTTAGTTAAACTACTGAAATAATTATAACTAAATTATTAAAGCATTTACTAATATACAAGGATCGGAAGCACTAGTCAAGAGCCAAGCTGTAAGGTATTTATTGCATTTTCAAATGAAAAGGCTTTCCCGAATGAGATAAATTCGGGAAAGCCTTTTCATTAAATTAGAGTCCGTGTTATATAATCATAGAATAGAAGATTACCTGGAAGATTAACTTCATATCAAAGGAGTGAGCTCATGACACCTGAATCGCCAAACCGTTTCGTCTCACGACTTCGGCATTTTACCATCCTCAGCGTTTCCATACTGACGCTTGTGACGGCCGGGGGTATCGCCCAAAACACTAACGCGGCCGCTTCCGAAGCATTGGTTCATCCCTATGGAATCGAAGAGTCCGTAACCAAACAAAACAAGCTGCCTAAGGGCTTTGTCTATCTGGATGAGATCATTCCGGACGCCCAGTATGATATCCGGTATTTTAGCGATAATAACTTTATCGGGGGGCCGGTCAAAGGTTATGAAGCGCCGCTTGCCATCCTGTCGTCCAAAGCGGCCAAAGCATTAAAGAAAGCGAACGATGAACTGGACAAGCAGGGTTACCGCTTCAAAATCATCGACGCCTACCGTCCGCAAAAAGCCGTAAACCACTTCATCTCCTGGTCCAAGGATCGCGACGACACCTTGATGAAGGATGCCTTCTACCCTGATGTGGACAAGAAGAACCTGTTCAAGCTCGGCTATCTATCCAGCAAATCGGGACATTCCCGGGGCAGTACGGTCGATTTGACGCTCGTTTACAAAAGAACCGGTGAAGAAGTCGATATGGGGAGCCGGGTTGATTTTCTCGGTGAAATTTCCAGTCATGGCACCAAGCTGATTACCAAAGAACAGCGCAAGAACCGGTACATTCTCAAAACCGCCATGGTGAATCAGGGCTTCAAGCCTTACACTAAGGAATGGTGGCATTATACGCTGAAAAATGAGCCGTACCCTTCCACTTACTTCAACTTTAATGTAGAATAATTACCTTTAGCTTCTTTGCGGCGAAAACAGCGCATCATAAGCGGGACAAGGCTGTTCGTCAAGGAACTCCCTTAAAGGGTCGGGCATTTCCTGATATAAGTGTTTGAGCGAGTTCCCTTTGTAAATGTTCCCGATAATGACGGGATGACACAATTCCGAAATCAGGATGTCTCCGTTGCCGTGCAGGTGGAGCTGTTTTTTGCCTTCAATGCAATGGGGAAAATAAACGCCCGGTTGCTCCGCAAATCCAAGCTCGTCCATGAAACGGTCCATGCAAGTAAAATAAAGCGTCATATCCTCTTTCTTCCGGGCAATCAGATCATTTACCGCTTTCTTTAAGGCTTCCCTCGCGGCGATCGATCTCCAGCCGGTATGATCCATAACGATGCTGTTCTGGATCTCGTGCGTACGTACTCCGAGTTGATATACACGGTCGCTGATCTCGTCCATATGGCCCTCGGTTTCTTTGAATAGCAGCGTTTCAAGCACGGTATCCAGCCCGGCTGCCGTGCAAAGCTTAATATTGTTGACTATTTTATGATAGACGCTTGGTTTAATACGATAATAATCGCTAAATTGCTCCGCCGTTACGAAATTAAAAGAAATATGAATGTTCGTTAGTCCCGAATCGGCCAATCTCCGAATTCGCCCCTCATTCAGAAGACTTGCGTTGGTGTTCAATTGCGTATGAATTCCCCGCGACGAGCAATAATCGACTACTTCCACGCAGTCTTCGTATTTCAGGGTTACCTCTCCGCCGGATAAGCGCACTCTTTTTAAACCCGGCAATTCCTCAAGCAGATTAATGATTTGTTTCGCATCGATGCTGTTTCCGTCGTTACGGTTATAAGCACAACAATACTCGCACCGAAAATTGCAGTTCGAGGTTACGCCAACTTCCAGTCCTTCCAACTCATACGTATCCGGCTTCTCCAATTCCAAAGCCTTATATGTCATTATTCCACTCCCTCCGGCTATTTACCGCCCCAAAGAGGGGGCGTGTCAACAATTGCGATTATAATGGCGGCCGTAAAATAAAAATATGAGATAATCCTCTTTTTGCGCAAAACTTGATTTAGATCAAGGTTCGGAACGTCTTTCACGGGTACTATAAAACCAAGGAGGGATCACAATGGATAAACAATCGCTTGGCACACTTCAAGATTTTCAACAGGATAAATTCACGAAACGGATCGCTTTTAAAAAAGGGGAGAGCGTCGTTTTCGTTTTAAACTTCATGCCGGGACAAGAGCTCCCGACCCATAAACATCCCGGAACGGATGTATACATTCTTGCACTCGAAGGGAACGGGACGGTAACGGTGGATGAAGTCCAGTCCGAACTTCTTAAAGGGGACATCATCCATCTCCATGGCGACGAAGCGTTCTCGTATGCTAATCATGGCGACGCTCCCGCTTCCTTATATGTCATACTTACCAAAATTCCGGAGCCACGCTATGCCGAAAATATTTAAGTGCTAATATGAACGAACAACGGCGGTATAGGGAGCTTCCCCATACCGCCGTTATTTATGGCTTCATTGCCGTTTCCTTACCCGCTGTTACGCACGCCGGTCCTAATAACGATCCGATTCGTGGCCCATATCTTCCGACTTCTTCAACGCCTCGTCCGCGGCCGCCGTGCTGACATGATCATTTCCTTCCCGCTTGATTCGATCCAAACCGTCTTTTACCCGCTTGCCGTAGTCCTGGTCCGCCTGCATGAAATGGCTGATCCAGGTTTCCTGGATCTCGGGCTTGCAAATTTTCAGGTTGTTCACCAAATTGGAAATCAACTCATCCCGTTCTACATCATCGAAAGACCGATAGGTTTGCCCCGCTTGTCCAAAGTCGTTAGTACGGTCAATTTTCTCTCTCACCAGTCTTGTATCGTAATGCGGTTCGTGATCTCCGCTTACGGTTGGCCCTTATTCGTCATAACATTCCATGAGAAAAACCCGCCTCCCCATGCGGGGAAGCGGGTTTACTATGAATTGCCGCAAGTTCATGCAAAATGAACCTATCCACTTATGCTACTAAAATTTCAACCGGTAAATCGCCTTGTTCTCCAGCCCTCGAATGAAAGGAGTCCAGTCTTCGGTATCCGGCGTCGTATTCAAGGCATCCTCTACCATTTGCAGCTTGGCGTCCATGGCATCGATAAAATGAAGCGCCACCGCTTCCGCCATCTGCGGCTGAACCGGGCTGCCCCATTCGCCAAGATTGTGATGCGACAGCACCAGATGCTGCAGTCCCAACACCTTCGGCGACTCCGTTCCGATGCCCAGCCGTACGGCGGCTTCGGTGATCCAGTTGGACGCCATCGAAATGTGTCCGACCAGCTTGCCTTGGACGCTATACTCGGACACGATGCCGAGCTGTGCCACCATCTCCTCCGGTTTGGCGATATCGTGCAAAATAATGCCCGCCTTCAATAAGTCTTCGTTCAGGAACGGCCGTTGCTTGCATATGAACTCGCCGAGCTCCAGCATCCGCACCATATGGTAGGCAAGACCGCCGAAGTAGGCGTGATGATGGCTCTTCGCCGCAGGGGCGTGTTCGAGCTTCTCCTCCACTTTTCCGACGCAAAATGTAACAATATCCTTGATTTCCTGATCTGAAATATCGGCAATAACTTGCTTTATCGTATGAATGAGTTCCGTAGATGAAATCGGAGCGGAGCGGATAAAATCCGTCAGTTTAACCCCGTCCTCCGGCTTCGCCGGGCGGATTTGCAAGATTTTAACCTGCAATCGGTCACGATAGGTTTGAACAAGCCCCTTCACCTTCACAAGTCCCATCGGGAAAAAGGCTTCTTTATCGACCGA
Organism: Paenibacillus sp. FSL R5-0407; assembly: GCF_038009185.1. NCBI lineage: Bacteria > Bacillati > Bacillota > Bacilli > Caryophanales > Paenibacillaceae > Paenibacillus > Paenibacillus sp. FSL R5-0407. The sequence continues at coordinate 2,173,040 of NZ_JBBPAX010000001.1, forward strand.
GGAGGCATCCCACAGCTTCGCCGGCAGCTCTCCGGTTCCGTCGGCCAACACGATATCGAGATAATCCTTCGGCGGCGTGGCATTGGTCTGTTTGACCTCTACCTCCTTAAGCAGATAAAAACCAACAAATTCATCTTGATTCACCAGTTGTCTAATCAAAGTCACGCTAGATTCCCCCACTAAAATGATAGTTTCATTATACTACGGGGAAAGAAGGATGGCATGTCATTTAGCGAGAACAAGGCTTAAGGATAAACCACCACATAATTGCCAACCTCATAATATTCCGCGTCCTCCGCCAGCTCGGGGGCATATTGATAGAACACTTCGGAAATGGCGTCCAGCACTTCGTCTTCATCGAGATCCGTAGCCAGACGAAGCGATATCCATTCATCTCCTGCCTGAAGTCCTTCTACAAGCTTCGCCTTAAATTCCTGAAGCGACTTAACCTCCAGCCCATGGACGACATAATAATCATTCGCGTTACTTTTTCCCTTGAAATTTGAGAGCTCGCTGTCCAGCATATAATCCTTATCGAAATGAAAATTCAGCTTGGCGGCCTCCGCGTCATTTGCATTGTAGAGATAATAAGGCACTCCGGCATTCGTCGCTCCATTCGTGGCGTCGACGTTCAGCCACTCTTCCCCGATCTTAACCTTGTTCCAGGCATGGGGAACGTCGTCCAGCGTCCCGGTGACGATGATATTGTCGATCCCCGCAAGGTCCCCAAGCATTTTGTATGCATACGCATAGCTCATACAGACCCCTTGCTTCTCCACCATGACTCCATAGGCAGTATATGCATCGATAAATTCATCATCCACATATTCGAAGTCGTGCAATTCGGAATTTTCATATGCATCGTCATCATACACCGCGTTTTCGTCCAGATAATTGTATAAAGCCATCCGCTTCTCTTCTTCGGTCATTTCTGCTTTAAGCGTGGAGGCTATAATTTGCCGGGCTGCCTTCAGCGTTTTGAATTGCTTGTTTTTCATTGTTTTCTGAGAGTCATGATAAGTAATATGAAGAGTTTCACTAAAAGGGCTGTACCTGTAGTTTTTAACCCCCATGATCATCGGGTTTTGAAAATACACTTTATTCACCGTATCGTAAAGTAATTCCGTATCCTCGGTCTCAGGGAAAGCTCTAAGCGGAACTTTACGCTGCCCGTCAATCATGAACCTGGCAAGGTATTCTTCCAGCGCAGAATCCGCGTTTAGTTCCATTTCGTTAAGAATGTCCGAATCCGGAACCCGTTGCCGGTCCCATTTGTCGTTTGTTTTGTCCGCTTCCTTCCTTTTATCATCGGCATGTCGTTCCTCCCAGCTCTTGATATCAGGGACACGGGAATTCCCGATTACCGGTGAACTCCGGAAGGCTTCCAATTCCTCCGGTGGCAGATTGGCCTGCCTGTCTTTCAATTCTCCGATTTTCTTCTCGGTAATGTCCGTGATGTACAAGATGCCTCTAAGAGCTGTTCCCGAAATCCTGTAATAAACTCGAGTCCCGTAATCTTTCTCCCTCGGAGCTCTCAGTCTTGATGTATCGTACAAGATATCCCGCTTGGTCAAAGCACCGTCAATATACTCGACCTGAACGGCTGCAGGCAGATCTTCCGCATGTTCCAAGCTGAGCAAACGCTCAAGATCATCATCCTGTATCTTCTTTGGCAGTTGTCCGGACAGAGCATGCGTGTTTACGGGGTTGCTGAAGCTGGATTCCTTATCCCCAATAATTGCAGTCACATAATAATCGCCATTCACGATCCCGTTTTGGGAATAAATCTCTTCATTGTCCGATGCAAAAAATCCGCCGTTCCCGTTTTGTCCAAAATCATCAAACTCAGTTTTCGATTCCATACCTATAAGGATGGGGTAGTTGCCCTCATATCCTTGCTCAGGTCCGGCATTCGGCAGATTTTCCTTTCCATTCTTCTCGTTTCCAAAAACATTATATATGTGGTAACTCTCGGCTCCGGGAACCGGTTTCCACATTAATTTTAACCGGCCGTCTTTGCCGATTTTATAAGAAAGCTCAGGTACCGGCACCCCGGTATCCACCTCAAAAGGAATAATTAGCGGCTTATCCAGCTTCAAAGGCGAAGATGATTCCAGGTCATAATTGATCCGGATATAATAGGCTGAAGCGTTTCCCCATTGCTTTTCTCCTGCCTCGTAAGTGTATGAGGAACTCAGGACTCCGAATAACGGTGGAGAAACGGTAATGGTAGTCGGACCATAGGTATAATCTTCAAGCTTAACCGGAGAATCTATTTTGCTTTGCGGCTGGGCGGCCGGATCGGTATGGACAGATATGATGTCTCCAAGCGGGATATTTTTACTGAACTTGGATTCGAACCGGATACGAAAGACTTCATCCGCCGACACCTTGCTAAGTGCCCCGGGACCTTGGATCTCTGTTATTGAAGCGTTGTATCGAGACTTTAAATCCGCTACCGTTAAATTCCCCGTAATCGGAGCAACGGCCTGCTCCGCCCGCTCTTCGCGCTGCTGCTCCTGTTCGCTCTGCTGCTCCTGTCCTCCTGTACCATCTTCCAGCGCAAGTTCATATTCCGTTTCAAAAAAAGGCTTGAGCACCCCGGCAGCATCGGTGACGATATCTTCGGCCATCCGGTCGGCCCACTGACAACCGGTCAGAGAAAAACAGAAGGCCAAGATAAGCATCACTTTTCTCAAATTGATCATTTTGCTCCGCTTCCTCCGATCATTAGCGCTGTCAGAGATATTATACATAGGAAGGGAAATACTGTATATAATTAGAACTTCTATACTGCACGGTTCATGCTAAAACCCCCGGGCCTAATCACCCGGGGGTTTTGCTTTACAACAGATTTATCTGCCTGCAGCTTCCAATGCCACTTTGACGGCATCGACCACTTTGCCCGACAACGCTTTAACCGCATCGGTATCTCCGAATGCGGCCGGACGGTATGCGTATTTATGCATAACCCCGGTCGTCGGCGTTTCAAATTCCTGCTTCACGAACAACTCATCCGCCGACAATTTGTCGGCAGCTTTGATTTTGCCGTTCGCATCCAGATAGAATACTTCCATTTTAAACGGTACGTTCTTCTCTACCGTAACCATGACATACACCGATTTGTCGGCATTTGTACCGGCAAAGATTCCGTTGGCGTACGCCGTTTTATAGGATTCGGCAATCTCAGCCTTTTTGTACGCCCGATCCACCGCTGCACTGAATGCCTTGCTGCTGCTGGTTGCGCCGGATACGGCATCCACTTCGGCTGCGTTTTCCCGGGTAACGGCGAGGAGATAGTTGCTCTCGAGGATCGGAATCGCTCTTACTACATCCGCGTACGCCGATGCGCCCCGATCCTGGAGATCGACGCCCACACGGAACAAGTCGATACCGACAATGTTTCCGTTCCGGAGCGTAACGTCCGCACGGTTAGTTCCCTTATCATACGCATCGCCGTATGCGGTGAACTTGCCATCTTTATAATTGCCCTGAACCTTGGAAGCATTTTGCAACGCATCCGCAAATGCCGCTTTGGCTGCGGCGGACACTACCTCTTGGCCTGGGATCAAAGCAAGATTATTTCCCTTCTTGATCAGGCCTTCGCTTAAAGTGGCGATCGTCGTCTTTTGCCCTTCCGTCAAGTTCTCTTCTTTGATCAGCTTGCCATCTTTATCGAACAGGTGAATCGTTACTTTGGTTACTTTGTCGCCATGGAAATCGGCCAGCACCAATGCTTGGGACCGGTTATCCACGCCGGCAAACGTGCCTTCAAAATACTTGTGGCCGTCAGGGGTTTTAAGTGCCTTTTCAAAGGCTCTTTCCACGGCTTCGTTCCAGCTGTGGCTGCTTTCCGTCGCACCGGAAATGGCGTCGGTATCGCTGTAATTCTCAATGTAAGAACCGTTGGCAAGCAGCTTAGCAACCATAGGCGCATTCGCCTTAACCACTTCGGCATAAGCGGTTTCTCCGCGGTCGATCAGATTGGAGCCCAATCTGTACAGCTTCACGTCAACCAGCTTGCCGTTGCGGATGTACACGTCCGCTCTCTCCACCCCTTTGTCCCGGGCGGCTCCGTAAGCGGAATAAAATCCGTCTACATATTTTGAAACGTTGTTAATCTTCGCGTTTTGGTCTGCGTCCCAGAAAGCTTGGATCGCTGCTTTAAAGTCTGCTTCCAGACCTTTGGCGGCTACGGCGTTAGTTCCCCGGTAAAGCAGTTCGCTTGCGATAAGGTACACTGTTTTTGCCTGTTCGGGAGTCATCGCGGCTTCTTCCACCGCTTCCCCTTTCTCATTTAAAGGGTATACTTTCACGCCAAGCAGTTTTGTTTTATCGTATTTGGCAAATACCATATATTTACCTGCAGGGTCAACACCCATATGCTCTCCTGCAAAATAAACCTCGCCCGCAGGCTTCTCTGCCTGTGCTCTTGCAAACGCGCGATCGACCGCCAGCTTCCAACCGTTGCTGGAACGCGTTGCGCCGGAAACGACGTCAACCTCAGCCGCTTGTTCCCGTGTCTTGCCTCGGAAACTGGTCTCCATCGGCTCATAAGCCTGCCAAAGCCCGCTGTAATTGATCCGAACATCCCGGTCGATCAGCTTCGGACTCGTTCTCAGAAGCTCCACATCGGCGACCTTTCCGTCCTTGATCGTAACCTTCGCGCCTTCCGTTCCTTTCGAATAAGCATCCCCATAGGTTACATAAACGCCGTCTTGATATGGATTTTTAACTGTTTCTACAGCCGCGGGGGTTTTAGTCTCTGTCTTGGCTGCATCCTTTACCGCTGGAGTAGTCGTTTTGCTGGCAGCCGGCTTGGTTGTGGTCGTCTTGGTTGTGGTCGTCTTGGTTGTGGTCGGCTTAGTTGTGGTCGGCTTAGTTGTAGTTTTGGTTTCCTTCTTCGTTGTCGGTTTGGTTTCCGGTTTTGTCGTCTTGGCAGGGGTTGATTCCTTGGCCGGCGTCGTCTCGGCTTCCGAGGCGGCGGATACAACGTCGATGTTCGAGATCTTGATCGGAGACAAGTCAACGGTCATGACCAGCGAAGACAACACCATCGTCGCGCAAACTGTTAAAGCAACTATCTTCTTCAAACGCAATCCTCTCCTTTTAAATAATTCAAAATTATGTACCGTTCTGTGTTGCTAATTAATCCGAACTGGCTCGCCCCTTCCTTTTCAAGCCTTCCTCCGTCTGTCGAGCACCTTACTTAAAACGAGTGAATTATTTCACATTCATAAGCATCGTAATATGCTCCTCCAAGCGGTTTCGATTTATGATACTGAATATCCCTCGTCCATAGCTGTACCTAAAATCACAAGGTGCGCAACATAAATCACTTTTCTTGTTAAAACATGTAATTTAAAAGCTTTCACACAGGCAAAAGGCAGCCCCTTATCTCTAAGGAAGCTGCCTTGCCCACCCGATCATTCTCAGATCTTTTAATCCGTTTACTCCAGATTTCCAATCGCTATCCAAGTAATAAAGCCATAATTGATATGACTTTCCTTAATCTTCGTTACTTCGAGCACCGCCATTTCCGGTGTCTGTTCTTTCAAAGTAACGTAATAGGCCGGTTGATTGGTCATGGCGACAAGCACATATTGCGAGTTTGAAAATGGCTGTTCGAACATCACCGTAACTTCCACGGACATTTCATTCTTGATCACCATGAACGCGCACATTCCGAACTGCTGCATCGCCGGCTGATCGGTCAAAGTTTGTACGGGTGTAATAGCCAAATGTTCCGGTTTAACGGATTGATGACCCAGCGCTACAGCATTCACGGCTCCCGGCTGCAAGTGCTCGGCACCGATGGAGCCAGGCTGCAGGCTATCCCCGCTAATCCCTTCTTCCGGCAGCAATCCGTCACGCTGTAAGTCGGATGACAAGTGCCACGCTGTCACCGCGCCCGGTTCAATATGGAGCGATTGTACGGCGGCCTCGGCAAGATGTTCTCCCTCGACGACTCCCTCGCTTAAATGCTGCGACCCAATCACGCCGCTGCCCAAATGCGAGGCAAGTACCGCTCCGCTCTCCAGGTGCTGGCCGGATATGGCATTCATTCGTATATGATCCGGTCCGACGGACCGATGGCTCAACACCTCGGAATTCACGGCTCCCGGCTGCAGATGCCCCGTGCCGATCGATTCCGGCTGTAGGTCGGATCCGCTGATCCCACCCTCCGGCAGCAATCCGCCTTGCCGCAGATCCGCCGATAAATGCTCCGAAGTCACCGAATCCAATCCGATTTGACCGGATCCCACGGCGCCTTCCGCGAGATGCCTTGCCTCGATCACGCTGTTTGCCAAATGCTGAGGCTGAACCGCTCCGTTGCTTATATGATGCTCCAGCACCGCACCTTTCGTTAAATGCTGACCATATACGGCGTTCAATTGCAGATGATCCGGTCCTACGGACTGATTGCCCAAAACTTTGGCATCCACGGAAGATGCCTGCAAATGTTTCCGGCCGATGGAACCTGGCTGCAGATTCGCTCCGCCGATCCCTTCTTCCGGCAGCAGTCCTTCCCGCTGCAAGTCGGCAGATAGATGCTCGGTCGTTACGACACCCGGAGCAATATGAAGAGACTGAACCGCGGCTTCCGCAAGATGCGACCCTTGCACGGTCTCTGCGGACAAATGTTCCGGCTGAATTGCTCCTTTATCGATATGCTGCCCGAGCACCGCGCCTAGCGCTAAATGCTGGCTTGATACCGCATTTCCCTGCAAATGTTCGGCCCCCACCGAGCCTTCGCCCAGTACCTCGGCATCTACGGCACCCGCTTGTAAATGCTGACGGCCGATGGCTTGCGCTTGCAGATCCGCTCCGCTGATCCCTTCTTCCGGCAGCAACCCTGTACGCTGCAAATCAAAAGACAGATGCTCGGTCGCTACTGTACTCGGCGCGATATGAAGAGACTGCACCGCGGCTTCCGCAAGATGCAAGCCTTCCACAGACCCTGCGGACAGATGTTCTGGCTGAATTGCACCTTTACCGATATGCTGTCCGAGCACCGCACCCGACTCCAAATGCTGACTGGATACCGCATTTGCCTGCAAATGTCCGGCGCTCACGGAGTCGTCGCTCAGTACCAAAGCATCCACGGCTCCCGCTTGTAAATGCTGGCGGCCAATGGCTTGCGCTTGCAAATCCGCTCCGCTGATCCCTTCTTCCGGCAGCAACCCTGTACGCTGCAATTCAAAAGATAGATGCTCGGTAGTTACAGAACTCGGCGCAATATGAAGAGACTGTACTGTGGCTTCCGCGAGATGCAAGCCTTCCACAGACCCCGCAGATAGATGTTCAGGCTGAATTACACCTTTACCGATATGCTGTCCGAGCACCGCACCTGACTCCAAATGCTGATTGGATACCGCATTTTCCTGCAAGTGTTTAGCGCCCACCGAGCCGTTTCTCAGTACCTCGGCATCTACGGCTCCCGCTTGTAAATGCTGGCGGCCGATGGCTTCTGCTTGCAAATCCGCTCCGCCGATCCCCTCTTCCGGTAGCAATCCTTCGCGCTGCAACTTGAAAGATAAATGCTGGGTCGTTACAGAACTCGGCGCGATATGAAGAGACTGCACTGCGGCTTCCGCAAGATGCGACCCTTCCACGGCCTCTGCGGACAGATGTTGCGGCTGGATGGCTCCTTTGCCAATATGATGTGCGAGCACGGTGCCTGGCGTTAAATGCCGGCTGGATACCGCATTCGCCTGCAAATGTTCGGCGCTAACTGATTGATTACTCAGTTTTTCGGCATCTACGGCTCCCGCTTGTAAATGCTGACGGCCAATAGCTTCCGTTTGCAAATCAGCTCCGCTGATCCCCTCTTTCGGCAGCAGTCCTTCTTGCTGTAATTCGAAAGATAGGTGCTGGGTCGTTACGACACCCGGAGCGATATGAAGAGACTGCACTGCGGCTTCCGTGAGATGCGAGCCTTCCACGGAACCTGCGGACAGATGTTGCGGCTGAATTTCCCCCTTACCGATATGCTGTCTGAGCACTGCACCTGGCGCCAAATGCCGGCTGGATACCGCATTTGCCTGCAAATGTTCGGCTCCCACGGATTGATCGCCAAGTACCTCGGCATCTACGGCTTTCGCTTGTAAATGCTGGCGGCCGATAGCTTCCGCTTGCAGATCCGCTCCGCCGATTCCCTCTTCCGGCAGCAGTCCGTTCCGGCGTAAGTCGGCGGACAGATGCCTGGACGTTACCGCGTTCTGTCCGATATGGCCGGATTGTACCGCATCTTCTGCGATATGGCTTCCTTGAACGCTGCCGCTGGCCAGATGCCGGGACTGAACATTGCCTGCCGCCAAATGCTGGCTTTGAACCGCTTCATCCGTAAGATGATAACATTGCACCGACTGCAGTTTAAGATGCAATGCGCCTACCGATTCGCTTTGCAGCACTTCGCCGTCCACTACACCCTTTTGAAAATGCTGGCGGCGAATTGAGCCGGGTTGGAGATCCGCTCCCCCGATTCCTGCTTCCGGCAGCAACCCGTCCTTCTGGAGCTCCGGTGACAAATGTTCAAGCGTTACAGCATTCAGCCCAATATGGCGGCTTTCAATGACCTGATCGCCGATAAGGCTTCCACTCACACTGCCCGCTGCTATATGGCGGGCATCCAACGTCGCTTCTGCCAGATGCTGACCCCGAATCGCGGAATCGGCTACATGTTGGCTCTGTACGGCTTGCGGCTGAATATGAGCGGAGCCAATTGATTTTTCCTTCAGAACATCGGCATCTACGATTCCCTTCTGCAAATGGGCACGCTGGATCGAAGCCGGTTGAAGATCTGCGCCGCCAATTCCATCTAACGGCAATAATCCTTCCTTTTTCAAGGCGTCAGACAGGTGCTCTCTATTTATCGTTTCCGCCAATATATGACGGGAATCCACCGCCCCGGTCGAAAGATGCACCCCTTCCACGCTGTTCCCACCCAAATGACGGGATTGAACCGAGCCTGCCGCCAATTTATCAGAGGACACCGCCTCATTCTGAAGCGAGCGTTCCGAGACAGCTTCGGTAGCAAGGTGCGGCTCCTGGATCGCGCCGAACCTCACTTGTTCCGCTCCGACCGAGTCTGGAGCGAGATGCCGGTTCTCCACAGCGTTGTCGGCTACACTTTCGGACTGGACCGCGCCGACCGAAAAATGCCGGGATTCCAGGGAACCCTCCGCAATTTTGGGCCCGCTGATGCTCCCTTCGGCCAGCTTGGGCGCGGTTACCGCCAGATCATTTAATTTGTCGGTAGTGACGCTCTCCGGCGACAGCTTCAGAGAAGTAACGGCATGGTCTTGCAAATGCCACGAAAAGATAGAGCCGTTACTGAGATGCTCCTCCCGGATCAAACCTGTCTGAAGGAGGCTGCTGTCTATGCTGTTCTCAGCCAAATGCACACGGGAGACGGATCCCGGCAGGATATGCCTGGAGGAAATTTGCTCCGAACCTACGACAGTTCCGGTCACCGAGCCGGGAGCAAGCTTACTTTCCGTGATCGAGCCGTCGGCGATTTTGGTATTCGTTACACTGCTGTTTTGCAGCTGCCTTTCGCTGACCGCTCCTGGCGCTATGTGGCTCTCCAGAATTGACGACCCTGCAATTTTCTCCCTGGATACGGATCCCCTTGCCAAATGCCGATCTTGAATCGCTTCTGCGGCAATTTGTTCTCCCCCCACCGAGCCTGGGACCAAATGATAGGAGGTTACGGATTCCAGTGCCAGCTGGGGCCCTTGAACGGCAGATTTGGCAAGATGGCGGGTCTGCACCGCTTCATCGGCGATTTTGTTCGGCAAAATACTCTGATCGGCGATTTTGGACGAAGTAATCGCTTGATCCACTACCTTAGAGGTGCCCACGGATTGATCGGACAGCTTTGTGGACAGGATGCTTTTATTCGCCAGATGCTTTCCATGAATTTCACCGCTGCCAATCTGTTCCTCACCGATGCTCCCGGGCTTCATATGGAATGATTCCACCGAGCCGGGGGCGAGGTGACGGGCCTGAATGATCTGGTCCTCCAGATGATGGGAATTTATAATTCCATCGCGGAGTTGTTCGCCGCTAACACTTAACATAGCCAGGTGTTCATTGCTGATCATCCCCGGAGCCAGGTGGCGGACGGTGATGGCATTCTCAGCCAGATGCCTGCTCTCCACTGCTCCTTCCTGCAGTTTGGCCGCTGTAATCGCTCCGTCCCGGACTTTAGTTGACGTAACGGAGAACTCCCCTAATTTCGACGTGTCCACCGCTCCGTTTTCCAGGTGAATCGACCGGATCGCCGAGCTGCGGATTTTGTCTGAAGTTACGGCTTGATCCTGGAGCAGATCCGTAGTAACGATCCACTCGCTTAAATGACGACTCTGGATCGCGCCGTCCGCGAGCTTGCTTCCGTCAATAATTCCGTCCGCCAGCTTGTGGCTGGTGATGCTGCCATCCTCCAGTTTGTTCCCGCCGATCGAGCGGTCCCGGACATTCCTACCCTCCACGGCTCCGTCGACCAGATGGTCGCCCCGAACGGACAAGGGAGCTATTTTGGAGGCTACGATGGCTCCGTCTGCGATTTTGCTGCCGAGCACCGCATGGTCGGCGATCCAGGCCGATCCGATGGCCCCCAACTTTATTTTGCCGGAATCGATCGTATAAGGTGCGATCTTATCCCCAGTAACGGCAGCGTCCGTCAGATCGGCCGTATAAATTATGCCGCCGTTGGATTCAGGAGACTGTTTCTCTTCAAGAATGGATTCCAGTTCCTGCAAATGCTTCTGCTGCGACGGATTAAGCTCCCCGGGGGTTTTACTCAATTGTTCATCAAAAGCATCGATTTCAACATCGTTTGTAAGATCGTTTACAACATCAATTTCAACTTCCTCTTCGTCTTCAGCTTCATTCACAATTTCCTTCAATGTTTTGTCCGTGAAATCCCCTACAAGGATCTCATCTTCGATTACTTCCAAAACGGGAGGGGAGTGGTGGATCTTCAACTCCTTTTCCAGGTCAGATGTAAACCCGGTCTTTCCTTTTTCCAGCAAGGTCAACTCGTTTATTTCCGGATTATCCACGTAATAGAGCGTCTTTTTGGGTCTGCTCGGTTTCGTGGTTCTGTTTCGCTTTTTCAGAGCCGTCCTCTCCTTTGCCACAAGATAATCATCTTTGGCATCATATGCGGCGGAATGGGCCCTTGTCACAGCTTCTCTAAGGCACCGCAAAAAAGCAACGGGATTTCTTCGCGATACGGTCCTTATTCCACAAATTCGCTGGGAGAAATTCTGATTATTTCAAAAAAAAGACCGGCCCTCCGCTGCTCTCGCAGCCTACGGACCGATCCCTGCATTTCTGTATTATTGCTCTCTTACCCACACCGTCATTTCGCCTTCACCGCGATTGGCCCAGGCATAATAAGGAATAAACTTGACGGTTGCCTGCTTCATCCCAAGCGCCGGCTCCGGACTATATAGACCGCCGCTCCATTCTTCATCCCGCAGCCGCAGGCCCTCGGCGCTTATTGCTACAACGCCGCCAAGAAGCTCCTCTTCCTTCGCTGCCTTCAGCTCCGCATCCCGCGGCAGCACGACCTCGTGCAAGTCCGGCCCGTTATCCGCCTGTTCCAGGCAATAGACGAGAGGTCCTCTTTGCAGTGCAACCTTCCCCGCATTGGCGCGGACCGAAGGATGGCTGTGCATGCGAAGTACCGGCATTTCCAGACGAAGCTCCAGCACATCACCGGACTGCCACTCCCGCTCGATTCGTGCATAACCGTTCACTACCGTGTTATCGCCCAGCGGATACGCCGAGCCGTTCAGCAGAAGCGATGCCTGTTTGCACCAGCCCGGAATCCGTACGGCCAAAGTAAACTTTTCACCGGCCTGTTCCGGGAACACTTCCAGCTTAATCTCGCCATCCCACGGATAATTCGAAGCCTGTTTCAACGTAACCTTGCTCTCTCCAAGCTCAAGCGCCGCTTCCCCGCCAATATAGAGATGCGTATAAATGGTGTCCCCTTGTACCGTATAGATATACTCTCCCAAAGAAGCCAGTAACCGTGCCACGTTAGGCGGACAGCAGGCACAGCCGAACCATTCCTGGCGCACCGGCTTGACATGGTCGTATTTGTGGTTTGCTCCGCCGCAAGCCTTCGGATCGACCTCCAGTGGATTAACGTAGAAGAAATGCTTGCCGTCTCTGGACATGCCGCCGACTACCGTGTTGTACAGAGCTCTTTCCATCACGTCGGCAAATTGCGATTCGGGAGCGAGCTTCAACATCCGTTGGGCAAAGAAGATCAAACCGATCGAAGCGCAAGTCTCCGCATACACCGTGTCGTTCGGCAGATCGTAATCGAAGGAGAAGGCTTCTCCCTGCGGCATGGAGCCTACGCCGCCCGTAATGTACATTTGCCGGGAAACGATGTTGTCCCACAGCTTGCGGCAGGCCGCCAGCAAGGATTCATCTCCCGTTTCGGCCGCCACGTCCGCCATCCCCGTCAGCATATAAAGCAGGCGGACCGCATGGCCGATCGCCGTCTCCTGCTCCCTCACCGGCAGATGCGACTGGTTGTATTCCAGATCGATCGCCTCATTGCCTGACGGCCAATGGGTTTTCCCGCCGCGTTCATCCAACTGAATTTGATAAAAACTCGGCTTTTGCCCCCGTTGATCCAGAAAATAACGACTGAGCTGCAAATATCGCTCATTTTCGGTCACCTGATACAGCTTGACCAACGCCAGCTCAATTTCCTGGTGTCCGTCATACCCTGCCAGTTTCCCAGGCTCGGTTCCGAACACGGAATCAATGTGATCGGCGAACCGGCTTACAACGTCCAGCAGCTTTCTTTTTCCTGTAGCCCGGTAATAAGCCACCGCCGCCTCGATCATATGTCCCGCACAATACAACTCATGGCATTCCGCCAAGTTGGTCCATCTTTGACCGGGTTCTTTGAGCGTGAAATACGTGTTCAGGTAGCCGTCCTCATGCTGGGCCTGTTCGATAATGTCGATCAACCCGTCCGCGATTTCCTCCAATGCCGGATCCGGCTGCAATTCTAGCAAGTAAGCTACCGCTTCAAGCCATTTGGCGATATCGCTGTCCTGGAACACCATACCGTAAAAATCGCCTTGCTCCAGACCCGCCGCTATTTTAAAGTTGCGTACGGCTCCGCTTGGTTCCGCACCGCTCACCCGGTCGTTCAGCGCATCCCATTGATAAGGGACAACCACCTCGCGCACCAGTTTAATGTAATAATCCCAGAATTCATCTTGAATCTTCACTTGGTTTAAAGGCACTCTTGCAGAGTGAATACTTTGTTCAGCTCCCGTTCCGCACATAACTCAGAGGCCCTCCTTCTTTTGAAATATCATACTGACAAGATTCATTCTATCGTATATATTTAATAAATAATACAAATGAGAGCAACCTATTATTTATAATTTTTCACACAAAGTGATGGTGAAGACAAACGTGATCAAAGCTGCTGAAATCGTCCATATCCCGGCTCCCCCGGCTCCTTATTTCCTGGAGTGCGGATATGCCGTTTATAATGCTGGTGATCAGCATCCCAACCGCAGTAACATCGGCGTTTTTGATTTGCTGTTTATCGAGAGCGGCACTATGTATATCGGCGAGGAAGACCGTCAATGGGAGCTGGGACCGGGGAAATCGTTACTGCTTCTACCGGACCGGTACCATTATGCCGTAAAGCCTTGCGAAGACCGGTGTACCTTTTACTGGCTTCATTTTCACACAATTTGCTCCTGGCAGGAAACCCCGTCCGAAATCCCGGCCGCGTTCCAGCCCGAAGAGCACTCCCGGACTTTCAAAACGTCGCCTTACACCATCCAGCTTCCTAAAATGTGGACTCTTCCTTACCCTGCCCAGACCTATCAGCTGATGGACCGGCTGCGTCAATACTCGGCAGAACGCCAATCCAGCGCGTATTGGTCCCAGCAGCAATCCTTCGAAGAACTGCTGCGCATGATGGACCTGCGCCAGTTGGAGCAAACCACTTCCCCCGTGGTTACCTTAGCCGAGCAAACGGAGGCTTATATCAGAAACAACTATCGGTCCGAGTTGACGAGCCAAAGCTTTTCAGAGGCATTGCATTTTCACTATAACTATATTACGCGGTGCATGAAGCAGATCTACGGCATGACGCCGAATGACTATTTGCTGCATTACCGGCTGGAACAGGCAAAACTGCTGCTGCTCAAAACGGAATGGCCGGTGGCGGAAATTGCCAAGGAGGTCGGCTTCAGGAACGCCCCTTATTTCTCTAACCGGTTCACCTTAAAAAACGGCTGTTCCCCTCAGCAATTCCGAAAACAATATTCCAGGTAGGAGCAATTCATTTTACACAAAAAAGCTGTTCCCCCCGCTCTTTACTCCGGGATTGGAACAGCTTTCAACTTTACGACAATATGACCGCCTAGCGGTATACGCTCATAGGCTGGTGGAACGGAACCTCACGATACATTTGCCCCAGCGTTTGCATCGTCTGTTCCGGAGCCGTCGCCACCGCATACCATCCTTTGCGGGCCATGTAGCTCCATACTTCAAACGCCTGGTGCGAGCACATCCGGAACGCATCCTCCAAAAATACCCGCAATTGAACCGTCGAGCACTCGAACGTGGACCACGCATATTCTCGGCCCGCCCGTTTCAGCGTAAGCAAATAAGAAGTCGCGATGCCGCGGTCGTCCAGTTGGGTCAGCTTAACCTGCGGCTGAATCGGCGTGTAAGCCGTCGGAGACGGAGCTGGCGAAGGAGCAGTAGCCGGATTCATGCTCAGCTGAGGCACGTTTAACTGGTCCCGGGAGCCTTGCATTTTTGACGCAAACTCTACCTTCATGTTGTAATCTTGAATATGCACGGCATAGTGGCGGGAGATCATATCCCGCAGTTCAGGATCCTGTGCCTGATTCAAAAACAAGGCCATACTTTGAATAGAGTTGGTGCAACTGAGCAGCAGTTCGTTCAATTCATGAGCTTCGTGGGCGCCTAATAGCAAAGTGCATTCTTCCTTTCGGTATATTAGGTTAATTTTCATTCCCACTTATTTTTTCTCTCTCCGCAGTTATTATCCCGGGTAACCTTCATAAGCAAAAAAAGGAACCCCGTATCCACGGAATTCCCATTTTCACTCTCATACCATTCTTATCCTGTTTTACCGAGCTTGGTAATCGTCTTCTGCTTGAGAGATGCTTCGCCCTCTATAGCTTTCTCTACATATTCAAATTCCACGGCATCGTCGGAGTTCAACCCGTCCGCTGTCCCCTGAACACTTTCACTCAATTGAAAAGATTCCGGCACCCCGTTCATCATAATTTCGGCGGAGTGACTGTCTTCAAGTCCTACCCAGGTTCCTTTTCCTTGCTTTGTTTTCGAAGTTTGCTCCGAATCAGGCTGCCCCGTGCTTGAGTTGCTTGAGTTGCCTGCGTTCGTACCATTCTCGTCAGTTGGCGATGAAGGATCTACATTGTTTCCGGAATTCCCGGCGTTTCCTGCGTTGCCGGAGTTCTCCACGTTCCCGGAATTTCCGGTGTTACCGGCGTTACCGTTGTTTTCGGCATTACCGGCGTTCCCCCCGCAAGCTGTAAGTGCAAGTGTCAGAACTGCTACCGCTGCAAAGGTCAGTATTTTTTTGTGTCTAGTCATAAGTAACACCTCCATAATAACGAACGAATGATTACTCTGAAAAGTTACAGGTTCCGTTAATGTAGCCTGCATAATCCGCTATAAAGATTAGGGCATTCATTGTTAATATGGATTAACCGATGAAGCTGAGCCTAAAACAAAAACCGCCTAACCAGGCGGTTTTCTTCTAATTCTATACTTCGTTCGAGGTTTCCTCTGCAGTATCTTCCTGCATTCCCTTACGCGCTGCGGACATAAACAAAATGATCAGCACAAATGCGATCAGCGCCATGAACGGAATGGTGATAAATCCCCACCAGTTCAAGTAGTCGAAATTACACGGGATGCCTACCTTGCACGGAAGCAGCTTGGACATCGCCGGAATCTTTTGCTCGGCATAATGGTATATAGAGATGCAACCGCCGATCACACTGAGAGGAATGGCATAGATGGCTGCCGAACGGTCATTACGGTAAGCTGCGATCCCAAGCACAACTACTTGAGGGTACATGAAAATCCGCTGAAACCAGCACAATCTGCAGGGTTCATAATGCAACACTTCGCTTAAATACAGGCTGCCCAAGGTAGCTACTAACGAGACCAGCCAGGCTAGATAAACACCGTAATTTCTGAAAAAAGAGCGCATCCGCCGATCCTCTCCCCACATTATTTATTATTTGACGCGTTATCTATGGCTTGCTTGAACTCATCATAGTTTCCAAGATTGCCGGTAAACTCTACGCCGTTAATAAAGAATGTAGGGGTGCTGTCAATTTTGAGCTTGTCAGCTTTGTTGTAATGCTCGGTAACTTCGTTTATATACGTTTTATCCTCGATATCTTTCTGAAGCAAATCATAGTCGACAGGAAGATTGATCTCCTTCGCGAGCCCGACCAAATATTCAGCCGTAGCCCACTGGACCTTCTCCTCGCCTTGGTTGCCATAAATAGCGTCAAAATAAGTCCAAAAAGCGTCCTTGTTCTGATGATACACCGACTGCACGGCAAGCGCCGCCGTCGTCGAATCGGGTCCGATAAACGGAAGATTCATGAAATAGAACGCCACTTTCCCCTGCTCTATATAGTCATTAACCAGCTGCGGTTTGATGGTGTCGTTGGCTATTTTACAAGCCGGACATTTGAAATCCCCAAATTCCACGATTTTGACCGGAGCATCGCTTTGCCCAAGCACTGGCAAATTGTCGTAATCAAACGAGGCGGCTTTTACGACCGGCTTCGGATCCAAAGATAGGACGACAACAATGAGAATGAGCAGAACGCCCACGGTGGAGAACCAAATCAACCGTCTTTTCCGCTGCTGTTGCAACAATTTTTCCGCATTCGATTTTCGCTGAGCCAAGGCGTTTCCTTGTTTTTTCGGTGGCATGCAACCCCTTCTTTCCTCTTATAAAATAGTAACTTTGCTAGATCCTGCAACCATTCTAGTTACAAAATCAATTTTCGTCAAGTTAAGAGGAAAAGAGAGGAAATCCAAAAAAAATGGCGGTGTCAGGATCCAGTCCTTATGCCGCCATTTTCTTCATATTCCTATTATGTTATTAACGGTCCAAGAGGAACTACGCGTCGTTTCCGTCCGCTGTACCGATATCCCCTTCTGTCTCCTCGCCAGCCGTTTCCGCCGATTCGGCACCTGTTCCGGTATCCACTTCTTCCTCGACCACGCGTGGCAGCACGATGGAAGCCAGCAGTTCTTCCTCAGCACCGATGAGAGTAATCCCGCTTGGCAAACTTACATCTGCCGCAGTCAACTTATCGCCGGTTCCAAGCGAGCTAATATCGACTTCGATATTTGCCGGCAAATCATCCGGCAATCCCTCGACTTCCAGTTCCGTAGCTTGAACCTGTAACACGCCACCGGCCTTTGTGCCTTCAGCAGTACCGGTTAAGTGCAACGGTACTTTTACGCGGATCGGTTTGTTCTTGGACACCTTCTGGAAATCGACATGCGCGACAACGCCTCTGCGCTGCTGGATCTCCTTGATCAGTGCCGGGTAAGTTTCCCCGCCCTCTACCTTCAGATCAAAAAACTCCGACCGGCCGGTCCGCGACACTTTTGCCAAATCCTTAGCGTCAACGTGAATCGGCAGACTCTCCGTTTGCGCTCCATATATAACTGCCGGAATCCGTCCGCCTTCTCTCAATTGCCGCAGCGACGCCCGGGTAAATTCTTCTCTTCGCGAAGCACTCAAACTTTGGTTCGTTGCCATATGCATCTACCTCCTGGAATTTGTGCCATATGACTATCTTACCCAATTCGAGGCCTTCTTTAACGACGCCGACATAAAAAGATGTCGGCGCTTCATCGCTTTTTTGATGTGAAAAAGAATGAATGGGGGTCGACAGACACCTGCTTGAGCTGTGATGGGACTTATCAATTAATGAACATTTGCATGCATGAGGTTAGTTAGATGGCTAGTCGATAATTGCTATAGGTGAATGGTGGACAAGGTGATCGATTGGCTTGAGAGAGGGCTTCGGCGACGTGATGAGATATTAGTGGTGAGTTAATGAGGGAGGTGGGTGTGAAGAGTGATGAGCAGAGTGGATGTTGTTGTGTTGGGTGATGCGTAATTTGGATAGCGTGAGGATGGGCGGTAAGCAAAGTGGGCGGTGGGATGGTGGTTTGATGGGTGATGGGTGATGGGTGATACCTAATGAGAATGATGAGGTGATGGGTGATGAGTAATGTGGGTATTGAGGTGCGCAGTTTCTCTAACGGACATAGGAGACCTTAACTAGCTGTTTTTAGCCTCCTGAGCAATCTAACGGACACGGGAGACCTTATTCGCCTGAATTTGTTCATTTTCTTCGATGTGTCGCACGAATAAGAGCTCTGATGTCCGTTAGAAAAGTAAATCCTCGTTTTCGGGAGGTTTAACGTCTCTCATGTCCGTTAGATTACGCAACTGCGACTATTTTGCATCAGAAAGCCCCGAAAACGTGGCTGGGTCGGTTGCTCAGGCAGCTCAGGCAGCTCAGGCTGGTCGGTTACTCAGGCAGGTAGCTTAGGCAGCGCCAGTATTGTAGCAATGGGAACACTAAGGTGCGAGTTTCTCTAACGGACATAGGAGACCTTAACTAGCTGTTTTTAGCCTCCTGAGTAATCTAACGGACACAGGAGACCTTAATCGTCTGAATATGTCCATCTTCTTTGAGGTTCGGCACGAATAAGAGCTCTGGTGTCCGTTAGAAAAGTAAATCCTCGTTTTCGGGAGGTTTAACGGCTCTCATGTCCGTTAGAATTGGAAGCTGTTGCTACATTGCACCAGAAATCGCAGAAATCGAGGTTGCGTCGGCAGCGGGACAGCCCAGTCGCAGAGCCAAAGTAGTCAAGCAGACAGCTCAGTTAGCTTAGGCAACTCAGTCACGTAGGCAGCTCAGGCTGGTCGTCTGCTCGGGCTGGTCGTCTGCTCAGGCAGCTCAATCTGCCCAGATCGCCCAGGCAGCTCAGTCTGCTTAGACAGCTCAGTCAGCTTAAACCACCAAGAACTAAAAAACCGGTGCCCAAAGGCACCGGAATAGGAAAAACCCAAAATGAAACCCAAAATGTTGGAAAAGAACCAAACCAGCTTATTGCCCGATCCCCCGAACAAGCTTCACGACTTGTTCAGCCGTTTGCTGCTCCAGTGCCTGTTCCGCCAAAGCCTTCATCTCCGCTTTGGAGAGCTTGGAAATTTGCGAACGGGCCGGAAGGATGGATGTCGCGCTCATGCTGAATTCATCAAGACCCAAGCCTAGCAGGAGCGGAATCGCCGTAGCGTCCCCTGCCATCTCCCCGCACATTCCGGCCCAACGGCCTTCTTTGTGGGCTGCATCGATTACCATCTTCACCAAGCGAAGAATCGCAGGGTTATACGGCTGATACAAATAGGAGACACGTTCGTTCATCCGGTCGGCCGCCATCGTGTATTGAATGAGATCGTTGGTTCCGATGCTGAAGAAATCGACTTCTTTGGCGAACTGGTCCGCAAGGACGGCGGTCGAAGGGATTTCGACCATAATGCCTAGCTGAATGGAGTCGGAAACCGCGATTCCCTCGGCGACCAGCTTCTCCTGCTCCTCAAGCAACAGCGCCTTGGCTTCCCGGAATTCATCAAGGGTAGCGATCATAGGGAACATGATTCGCAGATTCCCGTAGGTACTCGCCCGAAGCAGCGCACGAAGTTGGGTCCGGAAAATATCCTTCCGGTCCAGGCAAAGCCGTACCGCGCGGAATCCGAGGAACGGATTCATCTCCTTCGGCAAATCGAGATACGGAAGCTCCTTGTCTCCGCCGATATCAAGCGTTCTGACGACGACGGGCTTGCCCTCCATCTTTTCCAGAACCGTCTTATAAGCGTTAAACTGGACTTCTTCCGAAGGCAGTTCCGTCCGTCCCATATAAAGGAATTCCGTACGGTACAAGCCTACGCCTTCGCCGCCGTTCTCAAGAACGCCGGTCACATCGTTCGGCGTACCTATATTAGCCGCCAGTTCGACATGAACACCGTCTTTCGAGACGGTCGGAACTTCCCGAAGCTTCTTCCACTCTTCGATCTGACGAAGGTGATTGTCCCGTTTGCTCTTGTACTCTTCGATCACCTCTGCCGAAGGATTGACAATAACGGTTCCGTCAAGTCCGTCGACAATGATCATGTCACCGGAATTTACTTGGGATAATACGTCTTTCGTTCCCACTACAGCAGGAATCTCCAAAGAACGGGCCATAATGGCTGAATGGGATGTTCTTCCCCCGATATTTGTCGTAAAGCCCTTAACGTATTTACGGTTTAACTGAGCCGTATCCGAAGGGGTCAAATCCTCGGCGATGACGATGACTTCCTCACTGATATCAGCGGGATTCACATAGTTGAGACCAAGCAGGTGCGTCAGCACCCGTTTGGTCACGTCACGCATGTCGGCCGCGCGTTCCCGAAGGTACGCGCTCTTCATATTCTCGAACATGCTGATGAATTGCTTGGATGTTTCATCCAGTGCATATTCAGCTGTTGCATTTTCACTCGAGATTTTATCGCGAACCGGCGTCAAAAGCTCCGGATCGTTCAAAATCAACAGATGAGATTCGAAGATCTCCGCTTTTTTCTCCCCCAGCTCCTGAAGCGTGCGCTCTTTGATCGCTTCAAGCTCCTGCTGGGAGGTTGCCAGAGCTTCATCCAAACGGGCCAACTCGGCGGCCGGGTCGGCAGCATTTTTATTCTTCACCGTATAATCGGGATGCTCCAGTTTAAAAGCGGGGGCAATCGCTACCCCGGCCGATGCGGCAATGCCGTCGATCTTAAGCATTCACTTCGCCTAACCCTTCGTTAATCATCACATCCGTGAGCGCTTGAAGAGCCTCGGCCGCACTATCGCCTTCCACGATCAGCTTGATCGAGTCCCCTTTTTCCAAACCGAGGGAAAGAACGCCCAAAATCGATTTAAGCGTCACTTTTTTACCGTTTGCCTCTGCAAAAGCTTCTGAATCTTTAAATTTATTAGCGGTATTGACCAAAGCTGTTGCCGGGCGTGCATGGATACCGTCTTCATCTGTAATTCTGAAATTTTTTTCCATTTTAAATGCATCTCGCTTTCTTATTAAGAATTCTCCCTTTTATTTTAAGGGATTGTAATAACCAAATCCAATATCTGCCTTCTCCATGATCCTTTAGCGGATCGATATAATATCCTCTTCGCCTTTTTTCAATGTGCCGGATTTCTTCAACGTCACCACTGAGCCTTCCGGAAGATTGGAGAAAATGATTGGCGAAATGATGGAAGGAGCATGCTCTTTCACATATTCCAGGTCCACTTCCATGATCGGCTGCCCCGCAGAGACCAGGTCTCCTTCATTAACCAGGACATTAAAGCCTTGACCCTTCAGTTTCACCGTATTGACTCCGATATGCACGAGCACTTCTTTGCCGCCATCGGACATGATGCCAACAGCGTGCTTGCTCGGGAATACATTAAATACTTTACCGTAAACCGGAGAGCAAATCGTACCGTCATGCGGCAGAACCGCAAAACCGTCGCCGGTCATTTTTTCGGAAAATACGGGATCCGGTACTTGGGTGATATCCATAAGCTCGCCATTCACCGGCATCACGATATCCTCCTGGATGATCGCATCCCCGTCTTTGGCAGCCTCCTGCTCCACGACGGCTGGCTTTTGCTCTGCAGCATCAACCGTGGCATCTGCCCGTGTCTCAATTCTAGGCGTCTTTCCGCTCATAATATCAGCGATCTGTGATTTGATCGTATCCGAGCGTGTACCGAATATAGCCTGAATATTGTTACCCACTTCCAGAACTCCGGAGGCGCCCAGTTTCTTGAGGCGGTCTTTATCGACGTTTCCTTTGTCCTTCACTTCGACTCGCAAACGGGTAATGCAGGCATCCAGATGCGCGATGTTCGCATCTCCCCCAAGCGCGGTCAATATATTATGCGGAAGCTCGTCTTGAGTAACGCTTTTGCCTTGTTTCGAGTTATCCTCGTCGCCGGCCTCTGTATCTTCACGCCCCGGCGTTTTCAAATTGAACTTTCGGATAACGAACCGGAAGCCAAAATAGTAAATTACGGCGAGAATCAAGCCGACGATAATCACATACCACCAAGGGGTGCGTCCCGGTATAACCCCAAAGATCAGATAATCGATCAATCCGCCGGAAAATGTCATCCCGATTTTGACTCCAAGAATGTGCATGGTCATAAAAGACAAACCCGCAAAGACGCAGTGTACCGCAAAAAGTATCGGAGCTACGAACAAGAACGAGAACTCTAGCGGCTCCGTGATCCCCGTCAAAAACGAAGTCAGTGCCGCGGAACCCATAATGCCCGCCACATACTTTTTATGCTCGGGTTTGGCCTCATGATAAATGGCGAGTGCCGCAGCCGGCAGGCCGAACATCATGAACGGGAATTTCCCGGTCATAAACGTACCTGCGGTAAACGGAACGCCGTCGCGCAATTGGGCCATAAAAATTTGCTGATCGCCGCGTACCAGCTGTCCCGCACTGTTCACATATTCTCCGAACTCGAACCAGAACGGTGAATAGAAAATATGATGGAGACCGAACGGAATCAGCGCTCTCTCGACGACTCCGAAAATGAATGCGGACAAGGTCCGATTCTGCTCAAGCATAAAGTGGGAAGCGGAATTAAGTCCGGTCTGAATCGGCGGCCAGATCACCACCATGATCAAGCCGAGAATAACCGAGGTTGCCGCGGTCATAATTGGAACGAACCGTTTACCGGCAAAGAAGCCCAAATAGGAAGGCAACTCGATTTTGAAGAACCGGTTGTACATACTTGCCGCTAATATCCCGACGATAATCCCGCCGAAAACACCGGTAGCCAGCGTCGGAATCCCCAGTACATTGGCATACGCAGGGTCGGTACCTATCATGGACGGTACGACGCCGATCACCGAGCCCATCGTCACGTTCATGACGAGATAGCCGATAATCGCAGCGAGTCCTGCCACGCCCTCGCCTCCGGCCAAGCCGACAGCTACGCCGACTGCGAATAACAGAGCCAGGTTCGTAAAGACGATTTGCCCTGCATTCATCATTACAGTGGCAATGGCGTGTACAGTATGATTATCCAGAACGGGTACGAGATCAAGGAACTCGGGGCTGACCAGCATATTCCCGATCCCAAGAAGCAGACCGGCAGCAGGCAGCAGTGCTACAGGTAGCATTAGCGCTTTACCGACTCTTTGCAAGACGCCGAATAACCTCTTGAACATAAACATCCTCCTACGTGCAATCTTTGATGTACTAAACAACAAAAAAAGCATAAGCCAATAAAGTTTCCAACTGTACGCCTTATTTACGGTTATAATACCCCGCAAACCGGCGATACAATCAAAAAGCTTTTATCAACTCATGCCTGATCGAATCAGTCACACATTGTGATATATAGTGTTGTTTATCGCAAAGATTATAACAAACCTGCCAAGCAAGCGCAAGTTATGTCATTGGATATGAGGAGGAGCTACCCGGTGCAAATGCATCGTCAAATAACTGACCTCGGCCGGGTAAACGGGCTTGTTCAAGCGCTTTTCCATGATCATCGTTAGCTTCCCAGCAAGGGAATACAGCAAGGGATATTCCTGCTTTAACAGGGTATCCAGTTTCTCCACTTCTCCGACCTGCTCACCTCGACGGATGCGTTCAATCGCAAACCGCAAATGCGTAAGAAGGCGGGAATAGTCCAGCGAGTTTCGCAAAATCGTAAACTTGAGCTCTTCCTCAATGGCGGCGACAAGGTCCGCAATCAGTTGGGCATGCCCACGTACTTCGCTGATATGCCGATTCGTCATCGCACTGTTGATATGAAGGGCTACGAATCCGATTTCATCTTCCCCCAGGTCAACCCCCAATTTTCTATGAATCAGCTTGATTGCATACTCCGCCAATTCATATTCGACAGGATAGATCTCCTTGGTTTCATACAAAAACGGATTGTGGAAAGCGATATCCTGTTCAGCTCTCTTGATGGCAAAAGCGAGGTGATCCGTGAGCGCGATATGTATATGTTCATTCAGTTCAGTTTGTGTCTTGCGTGAAATATACATAATGATCTCGCCGATGATCTCGATCAATTGCTCATCTACCTGCGGAACGAGCTGTTTGTACTGCTCCTGTTCGTGCTGGTTGGTCAGAATGAACATCTTTTCTACCGATTCGAGAGGAATGGAATCGCCTGTTTTCCGGTTAAAACCAATGCCTTTACCGATCACGACAACTTCGCCGTGCTCGGGATGATGGGCAATGATGACGTTGTTATTCAACACTTTGGCCACTTGAAGGCTGTTCACAATTGCACCTCATTTTAACTGCATTATTCTGTTCTCCGGAACGCTTATGCCTATTATAATCCACGTCCCTTCTCCTTGCCAGACATTACTTCAAATAATACAAAAGCATCCCCAGGATTATAGAAAAGCATCCCTCCGGGTCGAAGGGATGCTTCATTTGTATATTATTTATTCTCTTACAAAGTGCCGAGCTTTACGGGGTTTCTTGCGAAGCGGCGCTTTCAAGCAGCACGGAAGCTTTGGCTGCCGGAGCGGGCTCCGCTGCAGGGGGCGAAATTTTACCTTTCGTTAAACCCTTGATAAGCTGATCCAATTCGATGCCCGAAACGTTCTTGAGCATTTCCGGAGCGGTCGCCATCAGCTCTGTCACATAATTGCTGACCCGGGCGGCCCCTTCTCCTTTTCCGGTATCGACTACCGTCAACTTGTCGATCGATGAGATCGGAGTCGCGATTTTGCCGGCCAGTTCAGGCAGCATTTTCACGACGATATCGAGGATAGCCGCCTCGCCGAATTTCTGGAAGGCTTCGGCCAACTTTTCCTTCGCTTCCGCCTCCGCAAGACCCCGAAGCCGGATGATTTCCGCATCCGCCGTACCTTTGGCCCGCTCGGCATCCGCAATCGCGAGACCCTCGAGCCGTTTTTGTTCGGCGGAAGCTTTGGCCTGAGTTTCGATAGAGTATTGCACGGCGTCGGCTTCCCGCATTTTCCGCGCTTTATCCGCTTCAGCCGCCTGCTCCACCGCATACCGGTCGGCATCGGCTTTCTTCTTCACTTCCGCATCGTATTGCTTCTGCCGAACCATAATTTCTTTATCCTGCAAATCGATTTCGCGCTCTTTGCGGACCAGTTCGACCTTCATCTGTTCCTCGACCATCGTTTGCTTAGCCCGCGCCTCCTGAATATGGTAAGCCTGATCGGCTTCCGCTTTGGCGGTGTCCTGTTCCTTCTTAAAGGAGGCTACCTTCAGTTCCTTCTCCTTGGAGGCTTCCGCGATATTCGTATCCCGCAAAAGTTCCGCCTTCTGTCCAGATTCCTCGGCCAGCGCTTTCTGAATCCGCGAATCCCTAAGTGCTTCCGCTTCGGCAATTTCAGCGTCCCGCTTGACCGCCGCAATCCGCGGTTTCCCGAGCGCTTCCAGATAACCATGTTTGTCGCGCACATCCTTAATCGTGAAGGAGACGATTTGCAGCCCCATCTTCTTAAGATCCCGTGCCGCAACACCCTGAACCTCTTGGGCAAACTTGTCACGGTTCCGGTATACTTCCTCTACCGTCATGGAACCGAGAATGGAACGCAGGTGGCCTTCCAGCACTTCCTGTGCTTCGCCTTTCAGAGATTCAATCGGCTTGCCCATGAATTGTTCGGCCGCAGTCGCCACGTCTTCCACCGAGCTGCCCACTTTTATAATTGCAACGCCATCCGCAGAAACGGGAACTCCTTGTTCGGTATATACCTCGGGAGTCATGACGTCCAGTTTGTGGGACAGCAAGGACATGAATTCGGCCTTCTGGAATATCGGCCAGATAAAAGCGCCGCCCCCGCGGACGATCTTGATCTTCCGGCCGGATTCATCATCGGAAATGTTACGGCTTCCCAGGAAGGACCCCGTTACGATCATCGCTTCATCCGGACTTACGGTTTTATAGCGCGTCCAAAACGCCAGACCCAGCACAATAATGACGGCAATGACAACAATAGGGATAAGCAAGAAATCAGGTACTGCTTCAAACAATTACACCAGCTCCTTTTTTTGTTCGGTTTCGTACAGCTCGGATACATGAACGACGCCATCCTTGGAATCCACGATCACAACCAGTGCTCCGGCGGGAATATTCCGCCGATCCCAACTGGCGGCCGTGTGTAACGTATTGCCAGCAACGAATTTGACCATAACCTCCCCAAAACCTTTTGAGGGAATTGGTACGGTCACTTCACCGAGCTTACCGGGAAGTTCGGTACTGGAATACCCGATTGAATTCTCGCTGTTCTCCATCGGCTTCACATAAGCAAAATAGATCAGCACTGAAAAACTAAGCGCGATCAAAACCGCCAGAGTAACAACACCGAAATTACCGATTCGGGTATAGCGGGTTAGCAAAATACCCGCACCTCCAAACGTGGTAATCGCGGAGGCTGTCACGACCGGCTTCAAGAAGTCCACCGAGAACACGTCAAATACCCCTTCCAGCCAACTTCCGACAACATCTCCTAAAATGGCGCTGATTAAAGCAAAGAGTGCGCCGCCTGCAAAACAGCTCCAGAACAAAACCTCCAAACCGTCCCCCCCCTTTCTGCTCAAACCTTAACTCTTTATAATTGTTACGTTATTACTTCTGCATTGTTTCAATAATTTCCCTGCTTTGGACAGAAAAAAACCTCTCTTTTCACCAAAAGAGAGGTTTTATGACGAATAAGGCTTATACAAAAAGGTTGGATGAAGCAACCTCTTATAACGAGCTTTGGTAAATTTCCATAACGTCCTGCTTATTAAGCAGTGCGAAATTGCCGAAGGATCCGAAACGAACCGCCTTGTCGGCCATGATCTCCAAGTTGCTGCCGTCGATCTCATAATCAGCCAACCGGCTCGGCGCACCAATGGAATTCCAGAACGAGCGAAGGGCTTCAATCCCCTCCTCGGCAACAGCTTGATCACTCTTGCCTTCCGGATTCACGTCAAACACGTTGATAGCCAAGCGTTTGAACCGGGCAATGTCATGATGCATGACATGCTTCATCCAGTTCGGGAACAGGATGGCGAGCCCGCCGCCATGCGGAATATCGTACACCGCCGAAACCGCATGCTCAATGTTGTGGGTTGCCCAGTCTCCCGACAGTCCCATATTCAAAACGCCGTTCAAGGCCATCGTTCCGCAATAGAGAATCGTTTCGCGATATTCCGTGTTTTCCAGGTCTTCAATCAGTTTAGGTGCCGTTTCAATCACCGTACGAAGTACGGTTTCACAGAACCCGTCCTGGACAGGAGTGTTGGTGTCCTTATGAAAATAATGCTCAAACACATGCGACATGATATCGACCATACCGTATACGGTTTGATCTTTCGGCAAGGATACCGTATTTTCCGGCTCGAGAATCGAAAACGCAGGGTAAGCGAATTTACTGCCCCAGCCCAGCTTCTCCTTAGTCACTTCATTGGAAATAACCGAGTTCCCGTTCATTTCCGAACCGGTTGCCGCCATGGTCAGCACCGTACCCAGTGGAAGCGCGTCTTTCGGCGCAGCCTTCCGTTCAGCGAAATCCCACATATCGCCGTCATACTTGGCCCCGACAGCAATCGCCTTCGAACAGTCAAGCACGCTTCCGCCCCCGACGGCAAGCACCAGTTCGATGCCCTTCGTTTTGCACAGCTCCACGCCGCGATGCACGGTGGACAATCGCGGATTCGGCTCCACACCGGACAGCTCGATTACTTCCGCTCCGATTTCTTTCAGGATTGCTGTCACTTTATCGTACAGCCCGCTGCGCTTAATGCTGCCGCCTCCATAGACCAACAATACCTTGCTTCCATAGCGGGGAACCTCTTGTGTTAATGCCTGCAATTGATCTTTGCCGAAAATCAGCTTAGTCGGATTATGAAATTGAAAACGATCCATGTTTCGTTCCCTCCTGATCATGAAATAAGATGAACATGCCATCTTTGATTATACTGCCATTCAAGACGTGAAAACAAACGCCACGCCGGAACTATTAAGGCTTAAGTGGGAAATCTAATGTGTTTAGTGAGGGGCGGTTTAGGCAGTTTAGGCGATATAGCTTATTGTGTCACTGCACCCTCATTGGATTTTTTCGGGTCTGTCAAGATTTTTGTGTAAACTCATTGTCAAGCAAATCCCCCGAGGGGGATTTGGCGTTTCTAACGTAAATAGTTACTGATGCGATCCGGAAAGAAGACGGATAGCTGGAGTAGCATTTGCCCCCAATTTTGGACACGACCTGTCCATTTACGAGTAACATCCATTGTGGCTAGGTAGAGCATTTTAAGCAAGGCTTCATCGGTAGGGAAAATGCTTTTTCCTTTGGTCACTTTACGAAGCTGCCGGTGGTAGCTTTCAATCATGTTGGTAGTATAGATGAGTTTGCGGATCTCCGGCGGGTATTTGAAAAACGTTGAGAGCTCTCCCCAGTTGTTTCTCCAAGAGCGAACAATGAGCGGATACTTGGTGCCCCAAACTTCCTCGAACCGATCCAGTTCAAGCAGGGCGCCTTCTTCCGTGGCTGCTTTGTAAATCGGCTTCAAGTCAGCGGTGACTTTCTTAAGATCTTTGTACGATACGTAGCGAGTGGAATTACGGATCTGGTGAATGATACACTTTTGGATTTCGGTCTTTGGATAGCAAGCTGCAATCGCTTCAGAGAAGCCACTTAGGTTGTCCACACAGATAATAAGGATATCTTGGACCCCTCGATTTCGAAGGTCATTGAGTACGCTGAGCCAGAACTTGCTGGATTCGTTCTCGCCAATCCACATACCCAGCACATCCTTATTCCCATCCAGATCAATTCCGATCACCATGTATGCAGCTTTATTTACAATAGCTCCGTCCTGTTTCACTTTAAAATGAATCGCGTCCATGTATATGACCGCGTAGACACCTTGAAGTGGCCGATTTTGCCATTCCTTGATGAGAGGTACGATTTTGTTCGTAACATTGGATATGAGTGTAGGCGAGACTTCGATTCCGTACAGATTTTGGAGATGATCCTGAATCTCCCGAGTGCTGACACCTTTAGCGTAAAGAGCTATAATCTGATCTTCGATTCCGGTCACATTCTTCTGATGTTTCTGTATAACCAAGGGCTCAAACTCACCCAAACGATCCCGAGGGACCATGATTTCTTGCTCACCGTACTCGCTAACCACTGTCTTTTTACTCTTGCCATTCCGGCTATTGGGTGTTACTTTGGCTTTAACTTCATGCTTCTCATATCCAAGATGTGTATCGAGTTCTGCCTCCAACATCTCTTGAATGGTCTCTGCAAACAACTCTTTCAAAGCGTTCTGTGCATCTT
The DNA here is from genome assembly GCF_038009185.1 of Paenibacillus sp. FSL R5-0407. Lineage (NCBI taxonomy): Bacteria > Bacillati > Bacillota > Bacilli > Caryophanales > Paenibacillaceae > Paenibacillus > Paenibacillus sp. FSL R5-0407. Next base: position 2,202,527 of record NZ_JBBPAX010000001.1, read on the forward strand.
GAGCCGTTACCAGTTTGTTCTCCTTAATGAAAGCTCGTAATTGCTCTTTTGTCCAAAGTCCCATGTGTTCCCCCAACCTTTCTATTACTTTCCATTTTAGTAGAATTGGGAGTTTACACAAATTATTTTACAGACTCATTTTTTCCAACGAAATCTCCGATTTAGGTCAAAAATTCAGACGCGATTGGATTTTTTCCAATGACGAGGCTGAGAAAACAGCCCAAAACCTCATCAAACCTGCTCTAATCACTTTGCTCATTGGATTTTCTCCAACCAAATCTGATTTTCAACAGATATTAGACTATATGATTGGATTTTATCCAATCGCGCACAGACTGGTAGGCACATACCACAACACTTAACACTAACCAGCTCCCTCACTAACTCACTACTCACTACTCACTAACTCACTACTCACTCCACAAACCAAATACCACATACACATAGCACATAGCACATAGCACCTACCACATTCTACCTACCTCACTCCACACCCAAACTCCACATACCACCTAACATTTACCATCCACTTCATTCCACACTATCTACTTTAACAACTTAACTTCAACTCTTTCGCTCCATTAGCCACTACTAGGAATGATCCGGTTAGATCAAGGCAAGTTAGTTGGAAAAATCCAATTAAAACGGCTAGTATACGCGACTCTTCGCTGTTTCATTGGATAATCTCTTAGGCCCCCTAATAAAACTGGAGTCCTCCTACCCAAAAAATTTATACTAGAAGTAAGGGAGAGGATCCAGTATGGGGAAAAAGCGGAAAGAAGAAATCAAAATTCAAATCGTTAAAGAAGCATTGTCTGGAATTAAGGTGGGGGTGTTGGCCCGCATGTATGATTTGCATCCTGAAACCATTCGTTTGTGGGTTAAAGAGTATCGTGATTCAATTCCAACAGAAGAAATCCCTGCAACAGATGAGCATTTGCAAGAACTACGGCGACTGCAAGATGTTGAGCAACGCTATGAAAAGGCGGTTAAAGTGCTCGGGGAGAAGGAACTCGAAATAGAGATACTTCGTGAATTATTAAAAAAGCAGAACCCCGCTTATCCGAAAAATTCGAAATAGCAGAGCAATTTATTAAGCGGGGAGAAGCAGCAGCAGTCGTTCTGCGGATCATGGGACTCTCGGAATCCACCTATTACGATCGTAAAAAGCGGATGAGTGACCCGGAAAGACGTTCCAGAGCAAGACATAGTGGACGTCCAGCGCCCGGATACTCATATACTTTTAACGGAGAACAAGTAAGTGACGACCAAATTAACAGTTGGCTTCTTGAGCTTATTGAGGGTGAGGAGCATGTTTATGGCTACAAATTTCTTGGACATTGCATCCGTGACCGATATAACGTAAGGCTGAATAAAAAGAAATCCCATCGCTTATGCAAGGAACTAGGGATCCTACAAAAAGCACGCCAACGTAAGCCGGCCCATCCACGGAGATTACCGAAAAATCGGGTGGTCACAGGATCGAATCAATTGTGGCAAATGGATATTAAGTATGGTTATGTAATCGGACGCGAACGGTTCTTTTTTGTACTTAGCATTATTGATGTATTTGATCGTGTCGTGGTTGGTCAATATAGAGGTCCTGTGTGTGAGGCAAAACATGCCGTGCAGACGCTTTGTCATGCATTGCAGAAGCGCATACAGCCAGGAGAACCCATGCCTGTAATTCGCACAGATAACGGGCCGCAATTTGTAAGTAAATTATTTGGGGATATGTGCGAGAGTCTGGAACTCATTCATGAAAGAATACCGCCACGCACACCAAACATGAATGCTTACATTGAATCCTTCCACAGTGTACTTGAGCGACATTTATTCAGTCTAAGAGACTTCATGACTTTTGAGGAAGCTTACGAGGCTTTAGATGGTTACATGGACTTTTACAACAACAGAAAAATGCATGGCAGTTTAAAAAGAATGCCTCCTGCGGTATTTTCTGTTTGGGTTAAAACGCAGGAGGATACGTCTGAATTTCATAAAGCGATGTAATTGTTTGAAATAGTGAGCTATTATGCGAACGAGCCATTTTTGGTGGGTAAGACTCCGGATTTAAGGGGCCTAGCCGAATATCCAATCAAACTATCTCAGCCTGCTTTTGTTGCATCTTCTCACTGGAAAAATCCAATGGGACTTCACTCCGATTCATTCCATTCCAATGCGCTTTTCCACAGTTTACATACCTCAAGCCACATTGTTTGTTCCCCCATTGCCCCATCCTATAGCCGCAAAAAGTAAAAAAGCCGTCCCCCCTAGGAGGACAGCTCTTGATAACCCGCGGCGCCGACAAAGCGGCGGAACGCTTCGCGTCCGGCTTCGTCTACTTTAAAGACACCCGCGTGGCCTAAAATCTCCGCAAACTTGCGGCCTACTTCTTCTTTGAGCAGCGCATCGGCCTGCTCGCGCTCCAGCGTCATGCCGTGGCGAGACACCAGCTCCTTAATCCAATCGGCGTGAACCGCCAACGGGCTGTCGCCGGCCGGATCCGAAACGGTCCGCTCGTACAAAGCAGCGTCGCCGCTCAAAATACCCGCAATATCGGCCAGTTCCTGTTTCAGACGGCCCGGCAAAATCGCGAGGCCCATCACTTCGATCAAGCCGATATTTTCTTTTTTGATATGGTGCATTTCCCGGTGAGGGTGGAAGATTCCTTCGGGATGCTGCTCATTCGTGCGATTGTTGCGCAGTACAATATCGAATTCATATCCGCCGTCCGCGCTCCGCCGGACGATCGGCGTAACCGTGTTATGCGGCACAGGTTCGCCGGAACCACCTTCGGTATTTTCGCTAAAGGCCAGCACTTCCGCATCAGGATCGCTGTAGGCTTTCCATTTTTCATACAGATCGTTCGCTGCCTCCAGCAAAACTTCAGGATCCTGTCCCTTAAGCCGCAGCACCGACATTGGCCAGTGCACCATGCTCGCCGTTACTCCGCCAAATTCCGGATGGCTGAACACCGCTTCGATCGGCGCCTTCTCCAGCGGGAAGGTGTGACGTCCACCCTGGAAATGGTCATGCGTCAGAATGGAGCCGCCCACGATCGGCAAGTCCGCGTTGGACCCGATAAAGTAGTGCGGGAACCGCCCGGTAAAATCAAGCAGCCGCTTCAAGGTCAACTTGGTCAGCTTCATTGGCACATGATCATGGTGGAATACGATGCAATGCTCATTGTAATACACGTAAGGCGAGTATTGGAAAAACCACGGTTCCTCGTTCAGCTCGAGCGGAATGACGCGCAGATTTTGCCGGGCCGGATGGTTGATCCGCCCTGCGTAACCCACATTTTCCCGGCAGAGCTGGCACTTCGGATAAATCGGCGGCGGAAGCAGCTTCGCCATCGCGATTTCCTTCGGATTTTTTTCCGGCTTGGAGAGGTTAATCGTGATCTCCATATCACCGAAGGACGTCGGCTGGTTCCAATATATATTTTGTGCAACCCGGTCCATCCGGATATAGTTACTGTCCACGGACAGCTTATAGAATTCATCCGTAGCCGCTTGAATGCCGCCATTCTCTGCCGTTTGACGGAATTTAGCAATTGTTTCCGAAGGACGCGGCATTAAAAGTCCCATGATACGGGCGTCCAGCAAATCACGGAAAGTATCCGTATTTTCCGGAATCAGTCCGATTTCAACGCCATAGTCGATCAATACGTTTAGCGGTTCCTGCGGTCCGGTCAATACTTCCTCGCCGACTTCGCCTGCAAACGGCTCGTCAAATCCGAATAATTCCAGTAGCCGGTTTCGCGAATAATCGAGATCCCACCAGTCGATCAACCCTTGCTGCAAAGCATAGTGAGTCAGCCGTTCTATAGCATACTGCGCTTCTTGTCTGTTTTGGTTAGCTTCAGCTTCCACTATTCTTCACTCCTTAGTTGTCACCGTAGCCGTCAGGATGATTGAGATGCCATTCCCAGGCGCTGCGGATAATATCGTCCAATTTGTTACGGGTAGGTTCCCAGCCGAGCACGGTTCTCGCTTTATCCGAAGAGGCGATCAAAATGGCAGGGTCGCCTTCCCGCCGCGGGCTAAGGACAACCGGGAAGTCGCGGCCTGTCACTTCTTTGACTTTGGCAATAACCTCTTTGACCGAGAAGCCTTGACCGTTTCCAAGATTGAACACGTTGCTGTCTCCGCCGCCGATCAAATAGTCAACCGCACGCATATGGGCATCGGCCAAATCGCCGACATGGATATAGTCGCGGACGCAAGTTCCGTCAGGTGTATTGTAGTCGTCACCGAACACCTTGATCGAATCACGTTGACCCAGCGCCGTTTGCAGGATCAGCGGAATCAAGTGACTTTCCGGATTGTGATCTTCGCCGATCCGCCCGCTCTCGTGAGCTCCTGCAGCATTAAAGTAACGGAGAGCTACGTATTTGATACCCAGCACCTTATCGAACCAAGACATCATCCGTTCCATCATCAGCTTGGTTTCCCCATACACATTAGTAGGCTGCGTAGGATCGGTCTCTTCAATCGGCACCTTATCCGGTTCGCCGTAGGTCGCCGCCGTGGAGGAGAAGACGATTTTCCGCACATTCGCGGCATCCATCGCTTCAAGCAGGCAGAGTGTTCCGTAAACGTTGTTGTCGTAGTATTTCACCGGATTTTGCATGCTTTCTCCGACCAGGGAGTTAGCGGCAAAATGAATTACGGCTTCAATCTCATTCTCGGCGAACAGTTTGGCGAGCAGCTCTTTGTCACGCAAATCCCCTTCATACAGCTTCCCGCCAAGCAGCGCCCCTCTATGCCCGGATTGCAGATTGTCGATAACTACAACTTCCTTGCCTTTGTCCAGCAGTTCCGCTACCGTATGGGAACCGATATATCCGGCTCCGCCAGTCACTAAAATCGCCATGTTCAGTTATCCCCTTTCACTTCATGGACTCCATTGCCGACGCCGCATACATAAAACTCGCCTTCCAGACCGGTACGTTCCTTATAAGCCGAGCCTACTTCGGATACAAAGCGGTCTACTGCATCTTCATGAACAAGGGATACCGTGCAGCCGCCAAATCCGGCACCGGTCATCCGCGCGCCAAGCGTACCTTCAATCTTGCGTGCTTCTTCCACCATCACATCCAGCTCCATGCAGCTTACTTCATACAGATCGCGCAGGGAATCGTGAGAGGCGTTCATCAGCGCACCAAAGGCAGTCAGGTCGTTTGCGCTCAGCGCATCCACCGATTTCAACACGCGGGCGTTTTCTTCCACCACATGGGCCGCGCGCCGGAGCAGCACTTCATCCGTGAACTTCCCTTTCATTTGTTCAAAACGTTCCGGCGACAGGTGAGCCAAATACTGAATCTGAGGTTCTTCCTCCTGAACGATGCGGAGAGCAGCGTCACACTGTTCCCGGCGCTCGTTATATTTGGAGTCCACCAGTCCTCTGCGCTTGTTGGTGTTGCCGATGACCAGCTTGTACGCTCCCGTCTTGAACGGCACCAATTTATACTCCAGCGTATCGCACATGAGCAGAATCGCATGATCCCGGGCCCCGTTCGATACGGCGAATTGGTCCATAATTCCGCTGTTTACGCCTACATAGAGGTTCTCCGCTTTTTGCGAAAGGACTGCGATTTCGACTTTATCCGTAGGTTGCCCTTCCATGGACAGCAGCGCAAAGGCAGTTACTACTTCAATGGAAGCCGAAGAGGAAAGGCCCGCCCCGTTCGGTATTTCACCATGGAACAGCAGATCATAACCGCTAGTGAGGGTAATTCCCTTTTTACCAAGCTCCACGATCACGCCTACCGGATAATCAACCCACTCTTCCGTTTTGGCTTTGCCCAATTCATCCAGTTCGATTTCAGCAGTATAAGACAAATTGGTTGATGCAAATGTAACTTTCTTATCGTTCCGTTTCCGGACGGCAACCGTGGTTCCGAATTCCAGAGCGGCCGGCAGCACATAACCGCCGTTGTAATCGATATGCTCGCCGATCAGATTGACCCGGCCCGGAGCATTGAAGATCCTTACGGTTTCTTCGCTCCCTCCGCAACGTGATATAAACAATTGTTCCATTTCCTGTTTTTTCATTTTACGTACACCCCATCTTCATGGAATCTTAAGTTCTACACTTAGTATAAAAAACAGCCTTGTTTTTGATAATGCATCTATGCGAGAATTATATGGACAAATGTGACCATCCTGCAGAAAGGAAGGCTCTCTAATGATTCATGAAACTTATAGCGCGGCAGCCAATCCGGAAATTAATGAGGTTAGCGACCTGCATGTGCTGTTTGCCGGGGAAAGCCAGACCCAGGCCGATCACCGTCTCGGCCCTAAAGTCTATGATTACTTTCTTCTTCATTTTGTTGAGGAAGGCAAAGGCAGCTTTCAAACCGAATTCGCCCATTACGATCTCAGTGAAGGCGATTGTTTCCTGATCCAGCCGGACCAGCTTGTCAGCTACGCTTCCGATACGGTCGCTCCATGGCGTTACCGGTGGATTGCTTTTAATGGAGACAAAGCGTACCAACTCATCTCCCGGGCGGGCTTCACGCCCCATCTTCCGGTGTTCCAACCCGGCCCTGACAGCCGGATTCCCGGACTGCTGGAGACGGTCCTTCAAGCTTTTCGCAGTAAAAAGCCCAGCTCTCATCTCGCTTCGCTCGGATACCTGCATCTTATCATGGCAGATGCGGAGGAGACGCTTGTAAGGGAGTCCGCGCTTCCGGCGGGCGAGACAGGTGTGCAGCGTATCGTTAAACAAATGATCCACTACATGTCCAGCCAATATGCGCATCCTTTATCGATTGAACAGATGTGTTCGAGCCTTGGGTATAACCGGGCCTATTTGTCCAGAATTTTCAAAAAAGAAACCGGGCTTACGCCCGTCACCTACCTGCTGAAGCTGAGAATCGACAAATCGCGTCAGTTGCTCCGCGAGCGGCCTGAATTGTCTATCGAGCAAATCGCTGCTTCCGTCGGCTTGGCGGACGCCTTGTATTTCTCCCGCCAATTCCGCCGATTCCACGGCGAGTCCCCCAGCGCGTACCGGAAAAACGCGTCAGGGCAGCCTCATCTAAAAAACACCCCTATCCATCCATGATGCCGGATAATAGGGGTGTGTCCCTTAATGCGCTTAATTATTGATGATCTCCATTCGTATTCAAAATCGTTTCGATGCGGGCCAGTTCCTCTTCGCTGAAGTCCAGCTTGCTGAGCGCCTGCACATTCTCCTCGATCTGACTGACACGGCTGGCACCGATCAGGGCGGAGGTCACTCTGCCGCCGCGCAGCACCCAAGCGAGCGCGAATTGTGCCAGACTTTGGCCGCGGGCCGCAGCCATTTGGTTCAACGCCCGGACTTTCCGCAGCGTTTCCGGCGTGATCTGTTCTTCTTTCAGAAACCCTGTGCTGCTCTTGGCCCGGGAATCGTCCGGAATGCCGTTCAGGTATTTGTTTGTGAGCAAGCCTTGAGCGAGAGGGCAGAAAGCAATGCTGCCTACACCGTTTTCTTCCAATACGTCCTGCAATCCGTTCTCGATCCAGCGTTCAAGCATGGAATAGCTTGGCTGATGAATGAGCAGCGGGGTCCCCAATTCTTTCAGGATAGCAACAGCCTCGGCGGTCTGTTCCGCAGAGTAGCTGGAAATCCCCACATACAGCGCTTTTCCCGAGCGCACGATATGATCCAGAGCCATCATGGTTTCCTCCAGCGGAGTCTCCGGATCGGGGCGATGCGAATAGAAAATATCCACATAATCAAGGCCCATCCGCTTCAGGCTTTGGTCCAGACTGGAGACCAGGTACTTGCGGGACCCCCATTCTCCGTATGGTCCAGGCCACATATAATAACCGGCTTTGGTGGAAACCACCATTTCATCCCGGTAAGGAGCGAAGTCTTTCTTTAAAACCTGTCCAAACATTTCTTCGGCCGAACCCGCAGGGGGCCCGTAATTATTAGCCAGGTCAAAATGAGTGATTCCAAGATCAAACGCACGCCGTAACATTTCACGTCCGTTTTCGAAGGTATCCACACCTCCGAAGTTATGCCACAATCCGAGCGAAATGGCCGGCAGCTTCAAGCCGGAACGTCCTACACGGTTATATTTCATAGTTTCATAGCGATCATCGCTGGCGGTATAGACCATCTTGTTTCCCATCCTTCCTGATGTGAAATGCCTTCGCAAAATATAATAGCTCGTTCAAATGCCTTTGGCAAGAAACCGTTTTCTTGCTTCTTATTTAAACAATTCGACTACTTAGAGCCCGCGAAGCTTCTCTCCGACGTCCTTCATCACATTCCCGATCGGATCCTTGATGTGAAGATCGGCTCTGTGATCGAAGGCCGTGCTGGAAGCATTGAGCAGAACGGTCCGTTCTCCCCGGAAATAGGTGATGAAGGATGCGGCAGGCTGAACTGTGAGCGAGGTTCCGCCGATCAACAGCAAGTCCGCTTCCGCTATGGACTTGACCGTCTCCCCGATGACCCGCTCGTCCAGGCTTTCTTCGTACAATACGACATCGGGCTTCACGACCCCGCCGCACGCTTTGCAGTGAGGAACAACCTCCGGACTACCCATCACCTCGTCCAAGCTATGGAAGCGGCCGCAGTCCATGCAAGAGTTGCGGTGTATCGAGCCATGAAGCTCCAGGACGTTCTTGCTGCCCGCCATTTGGTGCAGACCGTCTATATTTTGCGTCACGACGGCCTGGAGCTTGCCTTCCTTCTCCAAATCGGCCAGCAGGAAATGACTCGGATTCGGCCTTGCTTCCGGATGAATCATCTTTGTTTTGTAGAAATCAAAGAATACTTCCGGATGACGATCAAAGAAACTCCGGCTTAATATTTCCTCAGGGGAGTAAGGCGATTCCTTTTCCATTTGATAGATCCCCGCGGCGGAACGAAAATCGGGTATCCCGCTCTCCGTAGAGACACCTGCTCCCCCAAAGAATACAATCCTCTTGCTTGCCTGAATCCATTCCGCCAAAATATCACTTTTCGACTGCGATATCCCTGCCATCGTATAAGTCCTCCTTCCGGCCCCTTTTATGGGGTCGCCTTCAACTCCGTATAATCGGTAATAATTTTGTCAGCATCAAGCAGATAGCTGGCTCCATCGCCGTCCGGCGCGATTCCGAGCCTCAGTGCCGCACCGGCCCGCACCCCCATCGCCATATCCGCATTGCTGTCTCCGATCACCACGCACTCCTCCGGGGTAATCCCCAGCTCGCGCATGGCCAAATAAGCCATCTCCGGATCAGGTTTCCCTTTAATCACCCTGTCCCGGCCGACCACGCTATCGAAATATTCCAGGATGCCGAGCCATTCCAGATGCTTCAAAGCCTCGGGCGTCGTGTCGGAAGTAACTACCCCGAGTCGTATTCCCGCAATGCGGCAGGAATCCAGGAAGCCGCCCAAACCAGGCATCGGGTGGGCGCTCTTCCGTTTTTCAACTTCTACCATTGCCGAAGCGCTGAATTGGCGGACTTGAACTACAGCTTCGTTCCATGGTACTCCGGCATTATAAAGCTGCCAGGCCAAGATCGCGGTGACTTCTTCTTCCGTCCCCATCGCAAGCGGGCCGGTTCTGTCATATCCTGCGGCACGTCCTGCCTTATCGTAATGTAAGCCCATCAGCCCTGTCGCAGAGACCGGCAACTTAGCTCCCAATACCGCAAGATGACCTTCCAGCAGCTTGGTCAGCGTCTCCGCCCAACCTCCCCAAAGCTCCATAAAATCGAGCAGGGTTCCGTCTTTATCGAACAAAATCCCCCGGCACGGAACCGGATGATCCCCGATATGTACAACTGGCATTCAAGCACCTCCAAGCATCGCCTAAAATCCTGAATTTTCTATATATTATCCTCATTGTACCCCGTGCATAGCAAAGAGACAAAACCGCAATGGAGCAGGTTTCATCAGTTGGTCACAACTAAGACATCTGAGAGCGTTTTCCATTGTGATAATAATCACAAGGTTTGCCATTCAAAGAGAGTATTTTTAAACAAGAGAACAATAATTCAAATTTTTAATATTCCAGCTGTTGCTCCGCTATTGCTTTACGGGTAGCGAAAGCTGCATGGGAAGGGGCTTAACGTCATGTCGGCAACACATTTAAATCAACGGGGTGAGACATTTTTCCTCAACCTGCGCTTTCTGCTCATCGTATGCGTTTTTATCGGCAATGCGATAGAACCGCTAATTAGCCGGATGGATGGAATTCATTCGCTCTATATGTGGATTTTCACTTTTCATATGCCTCTGTTCGTATTTGTAACCGGGTATTTTGCCAAATCCAGCCTCACCGGGGAAGCCGGCCGCAAAGTACTGCTTCAGATCGGCATGCAGTATATTATTTTTCAAACCTTGTACTCCGTGCTTGATATAACCGTATTCCAAGTGAAAAATATTCAACATTCGTTCTTTGCACCCTACCTGCTTCTTTGGTTCCTGGCCAGCCATTTCTGCTGGCGTTTGGTCCTGCTTTCCTTACGCAAGTGTTCGCCGCTTCAACAGATTGCCATCTCGGTCCTTCTGGGCGTACTGGTCGGCTATCTGCAATTGGACGGAACCTGGCTCAGCTTTTCCCGGACCTTTGTGTTCCTCCCGTTCTTTATAGCGGGCTATCACTTTTCTTTTGCCGCTTTGGAGAAATTCCTTACCCGTAAGGTTAGAGTCACCGGCATGATGCTATCGGCAGGACTCTTCCTTGTACTTTACCTGGGAGGCGGCAATCTGATTCCCGGCTGGTTATATGGAAACATGACTTATATGCAGCTCGATCATCACGAATGGTATGCCGGGTTAATCCGACTGTCTTTGTACCTATTGCAGCTGTTTGCCGGGGCCATCTTCCTTTCCTTTGTTCCGGCAAAAGAGAGTCGGCTGACGGATTTCGGACGCAGAACGCTGTACGTCTTTTTGCTTCACGGCTTGATTATCCGTCTGGCGGCGGCTTCTCCGCTCTATGACTATATTCATACGGGAGCGGCCACCCTCGGTCTGATTGCCGGGGCTGTGATCCTGACCGTATTGCTCAGCCAGCCGGCTGTCCGTAAATGGACCTCCCCGGCGATTGAACCGCCGGTTCAATGGGTAGTAGAATTGGAGCGTAGAGCTCTCGGACAATTCAATCATTAACAAATTTTGATATAAAATACACAAAAAGGACCATATAGGTCCTTTTTGCTTTTTTGCTTTTTATTTCGAATATTGGTTTCAAACTAACTGACCGTGGTAAATAAAGCATACGGAAGACAAAAACGACCTAAGGAGTTGATAAGCATGGCACGGAGCAAGGGTAAAATGAGCCGTGAGGAAGCAGGCCGTTTAGGAGGACAAGCCACCTCCAAAAACCACGGTAAGGAATTTTATCAGGAGATCGGCCAAAAGGGCGGAGAAGCAACCTCCCGCAACCATGACAAGGAATTCTACCAAGAGATTGGCCAAAAGGGCGGAGAAGCCACTTCGGAGAAGCATGACAAGGAGTTTTACCGCGAGATTGGCCGAAAAGGCGGAGAAGCCCGCAATAATAACAACAAATAATGGAAGCCGTGGTTATTTACCCGGTTTCCTTGCAGAAGAAGCTCCGGTAGCACCGGGGTTTCTTTTTTTCGTTGCTAGAAAAACCGGAATACATATGATAGACTTTAAAGAAAACCTTTAGCGGTGTAAAGTTCCAAAATCAATATATTCTTTTAGTGGGGTGAATCATCTTGGCAGCAAAAAAAATGCGTTCAGACATGATCAAAAAAGGCTTCGACCGCGCTCCTCACCGCAGCTTACTGCGGGCCGCAGGCGTGAAGGAAGAAGATTTCGGCAAACCGTTTATCGCGGTGTGCAACTCGTATATCGATATCGTGCCAGGACACGTGCATCTGCAGGAGTTCGGCAAAATCGTCAAAGAAGCAATTCGCGAAGCCGGCGGCGTACCGTTTGAGTTCAACACGATCGGTGTGGACGACGGAATCGCCATGGGCCACATCGGAATGCGTTATTCTCTGCCGAGCCGGGAAATTATCGCCGACTCCCTGGAAACCGTCGTTTCCGCACACTGGTTCGACGGCATGGTCTGCATCCCGAACTGCGACAAAATCACGCCGGGAATGATGATGGGCGCACTTCGCGTCAACATTCCGACCGTGTTTGTCAGCGGCGGACCGATGAAGGCCGGCGTAGACAGCAAAGGCCGCAAGCTTTCGCTTACTTCGGTATTTGAAGGCGTAGGCGCCCATCAAGCGGGACAAATCAGCGATGATGATCTGCTCGAGCTTGAACAATTCGGTTGTCCTACTTGCGGCTCTTGTTCCGGTATGTTCACGGCTAACTCCATGAACTGTCTGGCGGAAGCATTGGGCTTGGCTATGCCGGGTAACGGAACGATCCTGGCGGTGGCTGAAGAACGCCGCGATTTCGTAAGACAATCGGCACGTCAGCTGATGGAATTGATCAAGCTGGACCTTAAACCGCGCGACATCGTAACCCAGGAATCGATCGACAACGCGTTTGCACTCGACATGGCTATGGGCGGCTCCACAAATACGGTGCTGCACACACTCGCCTTGGCGCAGGAAGCGGGGATCGATTATCCGCTGGAGCGCATTAATGAAGTAGCAAACCGCGTACCTCATATCGCCAAGCTGGCTCCGGCCTCCGATCTTTTCATCGAGGACGTTCACCGCGCCGGCGGCGTAAGCGCCGTGCTGCATGAGCTGCTCAAGAAGCCGGGAGCCATTTATGGAGACCGGATCACAGTAACAGGCAAAACGATTGCCGAAAACGTGGAAGGCTGCGAGATTCTGGATCATAGCGTCATCCATCCGATCGATAAGCCGCATTCGGAAAAAGGCGGCTTGGCCATTCTGTACGGTAACCTGGCTCCGGAAGGTTCCGTCATCAAAGTCGGCGCCGTAGATCCTTCGGTCGGCGGCTATCATAAAGGCCCTGCCATCTGCTTCGACTCCCAGGAGCAAGCGCTTGAAGGCATCGCAAACGGCAAGGTGAAGGAAGGCAGCGTAGTGGTCATCCGCTATGAAGGACCAAAAGGCGGACCGGGTATGCCGGAAATGCTGGCTCCTACTTCCCAAATCGTCGGCATGGGCCTTGGAGCCAAAGTCGGCCTCATCACCGACGGACGCTTCTCCGGCGCTTCCCGCGGCATCAGCATCGGACATATTTCTCCGGAAGCCGCTGAAGGCGGACCGATCGCCTTTGTCGAAGATGGTGACATCATCGAATTGGATCTGAACAACCGGAAGATCGAACTGCATGTCGATGACGATGAAATGGCACGCCGCCGCGCCAACTGGAAAGGCTTCGAGCCAAAAGTTAAAACCGGCTACCTTGCCCGTTATTCCAAGCTCGTTACTAACGCTAGCTCCGGCGGCGTATTGAAGATCTAATATTCATTTGATAATCAACATACATGAAGAAACCGTCCGGGCAGTTGCCGGACGGTTTCTTTTTTGTATCATGGATTTAAAAGTGCTATGGGCATGGAATCGTCGCGCTTAAAACCGCTTCTTCTTCCACTACTTCATTTTCCTGTTTCCCGGCCATCTTCCGATGAGAACCGTCTGTCAAATACTGTGTGACGAGATAATCCACAGGCATTACGATCAGCTTGGGAATCATATGCTCGGCGGACTGTTTTAACCGGGAGCCTCCATCCGGATGAATGACTCGAAGCAAAAATTTCAAGTACCATTGCGATGACTTGGCAAACCAGCCTTTCGGAAGATCGGTCACCGTAAAGCCGAACTGTTCAGGTCCGCGGTTAATCATGCTTACGCCGTACAGCGCTTTGACCTCATGCAATTCGTGATGGTCCACCACGATCTTTGCCAGCTTCGGCAATTCCTTCTCCATACTGCGAACCATTTTGATGGCCAGCTGTACGGGAGACTTGGAGCGCGTACCTATTTCAAACAGCTTTTTATTGTCAAAATGCAGTTCCATGACCTTGTCTCCGCCGCGAAGCATGTTTCCTCCGATCATTTCAACAGGGTCCCCGTGATAAGGCCGGATTCGAAAATGCAAGAACGGATCTTCCTTGTTGGCCGTTTGAAGCTGGAACAACAGGTGGAATATTTTTTCCCAAAGCAACCACAAAAAAACAACGCATCGTTTGGCCCACGACAACCGCTTGGGACCGACCGGTGTAACCTTCCCGTCAGAACTCGCCAGATTCTTATTCCGCTTCACCGATTCGCTTGTCCGAATCAATTCATCTACCCGAATGCTTCTCAGATTTCTCTTCTCCGCCTCTTGCAGAATCCGGTCCAAAGCGATCAGCATTTCGCCCGGTGCGCCGCTGTTAGCTCCCAGCGTAGATCCGCAATCATGCAGGAGGAATACCTCTCCGCCCCGAAGCTTCTTCATCATCCGCTCGGTCAAGCGATCTGCGCCAATCCGTTCGCGCCAGTCACTGAACATCGCTGACCAGAGCACAATTTGCGTATTATCCCGCTTCGCGAAATCAAACAGGTTCACAATGCCCCATGGCGGACGATAGTAATTCGTTTTGAGCCCTGTTACTTCCTGAATGATGTTGCTTGTTTTCTGTATCTGTTTCTTGACGGCCGCAGGTCCCATCAGCCAGTTTGTCTTATGCACATAATTATGACTTCCGATCAAATGGCCTTCCTCATGCATCCGTTTAATCAAATCGGGATGTTTCTCCGCATTGGAACCGACAACGAAGAAGGTTGCCTTGGCATCATGACGCTTCAGCAAATCCAGCAATTTAGGGGTATAAACAGGATCTGGACCATCGTCAAAAGTAAGTGCAAATGTATCATCGCTCACCCCGCGTCTGAACACCCGAAAGCCAAATATGCGTGTAATCAGTCCAGGTATGAACGCATATAGCGATGAAATATAGAATAACCACAGCAGCAAAGTCTCCATGTCGCTTCTTCCCCACTTTTCTATGATCAATGACTTTGTCATGCCCTAAAGCATAGCATCCCCACTATTTTATCATACACAGCACGTGAGTAGGGTCATTTTTTTGGAAAAGAGTCTGGATGTTTTGCCAGGTCCGGCGCGACTATGATCCCTGTTCGGCCAGCATATCCATCGTTCTGCGGAACAAAACGGCAGCCTGATGTTCGGAATCGGTCGGACGGTTTTGCACCAGTACGGCAACCGCATATTTCGGATTGGAAACGGGTCCGTACCCGATGAACCATTGATGGTTCATCGCCTTTCCGCCCTTTTTCGTCTGGGCGGTACCCGATTTGCCTGCCAGCGGCCACTTCGCTTGTGCTAAAGTGCGACCGGTTCCATCCGTGACGACCAGTCTCATCCACTCCCGCAGCAATCGGGCGGTCCGTGCAGATATTTGCCCTTGGTTCCCTCGGATGGTATGAACGGGAAAGTTGGCCATGACGGATTCATCCCTGTATCGAATTTGAGTGACTAAGCGGGGAGAGGTCACCTGACCGTCATGCAGCAGCGTAACTACCAGATTAGCCGCTTGGAGCGGCGTTACGGTAACATCGCGCTGACCAAGGGCGGTCTGAGCCAGTGCGCCTCCATCGACGACTCCGGCCGGGTTGAACACGGTCCCCTTCTCTTCCTGATCAAGCTGATGCAAATCATCTCCGCCCATAAAATGCGATTCATTCCATCCCACCTTCTGGTTCAAGCCCAGTTTGGCTGCTCCCCGGGCAACACTGTCTGCAGATAGACGCTCCCCCAAAGTAGCGAATACCACATTACAGGACCGGGCAAATCCCTGCTCCAGCGTAATGTGTCCGTGCCCTTCCTTTTTCCAACACGATAATCCGTATTTGCCGTAATGTCCGGAACAATGAAAAACTTCCCCAGGATGAGTCAAGCCTTCTTCGAGGGCCGCCGCAGCAATTACCGTTTTAAATATCGAGCCTGGAGCCGCGGCCTTCACAGCCCTGTTGCTCCAATTTCCTTCCTCCAAGTCGATATGGACCGGGTCAAAAAAGGGACGGGACACCATAGAGACAATATCGCCTTGTTTAGCGTCCAGCACGACAACGGCTCCTTCGCGCACATCCATTTGTTCAACGATCCCTTCCAGCCTTTCTTGAATGCCGTTGTCGACGGTCGTCCGTACTTGAACCGGGTAATAGCGATTTGACGCCCCTTCCGCCCGAGTTCCGATTCCTGGCAAGGGGCGCTTTTTCCCGTCAACCGAATAATAGGCGCGCGTTCCTCCGGTTCCCCGCAAGAAGCGATCCAGCGTTCTTTCCAACCCCGAGGCGCCTACCTGCATAGTCAAAGGGAATAAGCGCGGGTTACCGATTTTCTTTATCGTGTCGGGTCGCTGAGCGACATATCCAAGCCATTGCTTTCCGGTTGTCCCACCTGGATACCGATCCATGAAGGGCAGCACTTCAAATCCATCGGTAGCTGCCACGGCCCAAGCCTCTACATACTCCTTTTTCTTATCTTGCCCATCTCGATCCCAGTGTTGAGGTACCTTCAAACTGCTCCAGAGGGTTTTCAGTTCGTCCGAAGTTGTCCCGAGCCGATCAGCAAGAATATTCAGATGTTCCTTGTCCGGCAGCTCCGAGACCGGGAACAGAGTAGGTCTCCAACGGGTAAAGCCGGTCAGCGGTTGCCCGTTTCGATCCACGAATTGCCCGCGGCCCGGATCCAGAAGTATGCCTTCCTCCCGCTGTCTGACTGCCAATTCATTCATGGTTCTTCCCGATGCGGTTAAAGGCTTATATGCTGAGGCCCACTGAATCCATGCTATTCTTGCCGCGAATAACACAGTAACCAAAGTGAAAGCCATTAAAATATAGAATATGCGTTTCTTGCGCAGTAATGACATCCCTTCCGCCCCCAACTTCTTTTATCCCATTATTTCCTGGGAAAAGCGGGTTCACACATCCGGCAATCTTGCCATCATCGCATTCTTAAGTCCAACTTGTATAGATAACGACAAATAGAACCGCCGTGGCAGGACACCAAGGCGGTTCTAGGTAAATTATCTCTATTGTGTTACACCGTAAATTTGGACAAGGATTCTTTTAATCCGTTGGATACATTCTCAAGCTTATTCGACAACTGAACCAGTTGATCTCCGACGGTCTGCTGCTCACTGCTGAGCGAGGCAACCTGTTCGGAAGTAGCCGAGGATTGTTGAGCAACGGCGCTGACATTTCCCATCGCCTCCGAGAGGACATTTTGAGAAGAGTTCAGCTCATCAATAGAAGACGTAACTGTGTCCAAATGGCGGATAAATCCACCCATTTGCTCTTGAACGGAAACGAAGATTTGGCTGGTTTCCTTAACAGAGCTGATCTGTTCCTGGAACAGCGGGCTCGCATCCGACAAAGCTTGAACCGTTTCATTCATCTCCTGTTGAATGTTGTCCGTAATTTGTCCGACCATCGTAATCGATTGCCGCGACTGATCAGCGAGCTGGCGGATTTCATCGGCGACCACCATAAATCCACGCCCAGCTGCACCGGCACGGGCAGCTTCAATTGTAGCGTTCAGAGACAAAATATTGGTTTGCTGAGTAATGTTCTGCATGACGTCCAATACCTTCAGAACCGAATTCGTGCTTGCTTTCAGCGAATCGACCTTATCGGTCAAAGCGTTGATCATTTCAACGGTCATATTCGTTTTTGCCAGCAGCCCGTTCAAATATTCGGTACCCAATTGACTTGACTTCTCGACCTGGTGGGCAGAGTCTTCCATCTCTTTGTTAGCATGGATAACCCGCTCCATTTGCCGGGAAATATTCTCCGTCAGCGTGTTGCCGCGTTCAGCTTCGTTTGCAAGGCTTGTCGCACCGTTAGCTATCTCCTCTGTCGCAACTGCGATTTCCTTCGCCGAAAGCGCCGTTTTATTGGACGCATGAGTCAACTCGGAAGCCGTATCGAGTACATCCTTAGCGGAGTTGTTCGTTTGTTTTACCAGTTCGGTGATATGCTCCATCATAAGGTTAAAGCTGCCGGTCAACTGACCGATTTCATCCTTGGCCTTCGTTTCCATACGCACGTTCAGGTTACCACGCGCGCCTTCTTCCATAAGGTTTCTCAAATTACCCAGCGGATGTGCAATCATGCGGACCATCCACATCGCAATAAGTATCGTGATGAGAGCTACTACGGCTGCAGAAATGTATGTAGTCAGCAAAATACCGTTAGCATCCTTGACAAGTTCTGCGGTTGCAACCGTACCTACCAGCTTCCATCCTGACGTTTCCTGCGTATTGTAGACTGCGAGTACCGATTTGCCTTGCGAGTTTTTTGTGAAAATGCTGTTGGTTGGGCCTTCGGCCTTACTCATGTCAATCCCCGTCGGTTTGCCCTCTTCGCCGTCTATCGAAGAACCGACTACCACATTATCCGGAGTCAACATTTGAATTTCGGAGCCCTTCCCGAGATTCAATTCTTTTAAGTATTCATTCAGCACTTCCAGATTAATATCCGCTATGAGAACAAATCGTTTCATGCTGCTTACGCTTTGAACGGATCTTACAAGCCGGAATACGGAGGATCCTGAATTTTTCTCTTCCGGAACGTTCATCCACATAACTTTCGAGGTTTTGGCGACCTCATCAAACCAAGGTTGCGTACGTACCGATTCCAAGAACGTCAAGTTCGTGTTTCCGGAAATTACGTCATCTACGATATTGTCCGGAGAGATCATATAGACCGAAAGGATCCCCTTCGTGGAAAAGGTCAGGCCATTCAGCCGCGTTCTCATTTTGTTGGTTACCGTAAAACGGTCATAATCCGAAATGTTGGATAGCGAAGCATCCATAATCGCCGATTGCATCTCGTCATCAAGAAACATCTGCTGAAGATTTTCTTCGTACTTTTTAAGCACGATATCCAATTTCTGTGAAGTTTGAACAATAGTTTGCAAGTTTGCGCTTTCAGCATTCTTCTGAATGGTTCCTTTAGCCATTTGGTATGAAATAATACCAATCGTTAAAACGAAAAACATAATAGCAATAAAAAAGATTAAAAATAATCGGACACCAACCGATTTGCTGGGATTCATTTGGTTGGGGAGCATATTACTTAAAGATGATGCAGTTTTGTCCTTTAATCCCATGACAAAGGATTTCTTCCCACCTTCTTTTGCTGCCCCCAAGCCTTTTTTCTTGGTTTCCTTGTTGTTGCTCTCTTGGTTCTCCCTCTTCGGAACCAGACCCATCTCAATCACCCACCGCTCATAATAGTCGTCGCACCCTCAAATTAGGTTTGAGGTCATGCCTTTAATACCTGAAATTTCTTTTCATATACCTTACATCATTCGACAGTAATTGACGACTTCCTCTTTAATATCGGCAGATTGCAGGGATGAATTTAATTTTTAGGTTAAAAAATCTAGCGAAACTCAAAAAAGGGTCTTTCGTCCTAAGTGAACTTTTTGTGCAAACGTTTCTCCTAGTAAAGCCCCAAGAAAGCTGGGAAATTCAACCACTATCGCAGAACATCCCTTCTGGCTGAATCCTCTCGAATGGATGATTTTTCAAACTGAATTTATACATTTGCATATCAAAACAAAAACCCCTGCCAAGTTTTTGACTTGGTCAGGGGTGCTACAAACGGAGTTCTATTTCTTTTTGCGCATCATATCGAAGTAGGAAACAGGCTGGTCAACTTTGATTTTTACTTTTTGCAGCGGATGACGCGCCGCGTCCAGTTCATTGCCTTCTTCGTCCCAAATCTGTTCAACGACCTGTTTGAAGAACGTGCCGCCCGGTCCGAAGAACTCCACTTCCTGTCCCGGTTTGAAATGGTTGCGTTGCTGGATAACCGCCATGCCGGTAGCCTCGTCATATTCCATGACCAGACCGGCAAAATCATAAGGAGCCGCTTTTTCCTCGGGCTCGTAAATGTGATCCTCATGATCCGGGGTATCATAGAAAAATCCAGTGTTCAACGGCCGGTTTGCCGCCTTGTTGATCTCCTCGATCCATTCGGGCTTCAAGACATAGTTATCCGGGTCGGCCATATAGGAGTCAATCGCTTGCCGGTACACATTGACCACAGTTGCGACATAGTGAATCGATTTCATCCGGCCTTCTATTTTGAAACTGTCCACGCCTACATCAATCAAATCGGGAACATGTTCGATCATGCAAAGATCTTTGGATCCCATAGTAAAAGCATTATCCTGTTCCTCAAACAACGGCAGTTGGGTCACGCCGAGCTGGAATTGTTGCAGCACCGGATCTCCCATAGCTTCCTCTTCCGAAATCCAGGCTGTCTCAGGACGGCTGTCCTCGAACAAATCGTACTTCCAGCGGCAAGACTGGCAGCAGCCGCCCCGGTTGGAGTCGCGGTCCGTAAAATGGTTGGACAGCACGCAGCGTCCGGAATAAGAGGAACACATCGCGCCATGGATGAATGCTTCGATTTCAACGTCGACATGTTTTTTGATCTCTTCGATTTCTTCAAGACTCGTCTCCCGGCCCAGAACTACCCGCGGCAAGCCTTCCTCTTTCCAAAACTTCACGGCCTGCCAATTTACCGTCGATTGCTGGGTGCTGAGATGGACTTCCAGTCCCGGTACCGCCCGGCGGGCAGTGTCGACGATGATCGGGTCCGCAACGATGACGGCGGAAATTCCCGCCTCATATAAATTGCGCAGGTATTCCTCGATCCCGTCCAGGTCCTCATTATGAGCATAGATATTGGTTGCTACGAATACTTTGGCGCCGTACTTTTTGGCAAACTCGACCCCTTCGCGCATTTCCTCAAAACTGAAGTTGTCGGCATTGGAACGAAGGCCGTATTTTTGTCCTCCGATATATACGGCATCCGCCCCGTAATGAATCGCAAATTTCAGTTTTTCGAGGTTCCCCGCTGGAGCGAGCAGCTCCGGTTTCTCTAACCGGTGCCGCTTCCCCGTATATTTCGGGCTGTGTTTCTCCGCTGTTTGCATCTTCGTTCACCTCTTAATGTTTATAAAAAGCATGCTACGCACGCCGTTTGATCTTCCGATCGCTGTTGCTGCCCGAATTATTTGATTTTATTAAATCAGACAAGGTAATAATTCGGCAGCAAAGGCGAACACTATTGTTTCTCCAGATTCAAACGTCCCGCTCCGCACAGATCAATTAATATACCTGTTCCTTGTAGAAGAAGCCGAAAGAGAGCTCACGCTCGGGATCCTGAACCCGGCGGATGCTTTCCATCCATTCCTCGTCAAACTCGTAATTTTCCGGGTCCTGAAAATAGGTATCGATCGCTTGGCGATAGATCCGGATCACCGTTTCGTTGTATGCGGACGGCTTGAACAAGGTTTCGATTTTAAAACTGTCTACCCCCGAAGCCATCAGCAGATGGAGGTCTTCCAAAATGCAAATATCATCGGAACTCATAATATGAGTCCCGTTTTCATCTTCGTAAATCGGGAACTTCTCATCAGGGCGTTCCGCTTCGACCAGGAATAAGCCGCGATCTTTGTCCAGGCTTCCGCCATCAACCGGCCGACCCTGATGCGTCATATAACTGTGAACCAGGCGCCGCTTGGAATGATAAATATTGGTCATCCCGTGAACTTGTACTTCCGAGTCAATGTTCAGCTTAGGCTGCATCTCTGTAATCTCGTCCATATTCAATTCGCGGGCGAGTACGACACGGCTCGCTCCTTTGGTACCCCAATAATTCGCTGTGGAATAATTCGTCGAAGTCATCTCGGCGTTCCAGTGAAGCGAAATTTGCGGGGCGATTTCCCGGACAGTCTGAAGTACGGCCGGATCGCCGAATTGAATTCCGTCGATGCCCGCCTTCGAGAGCTCGGTTACATAATGCCGAAGTTCTTCCAATTGTTCATTATGAAGCAGCTTATTGATACTAACGTAGACCTTGGCCTCACGCTCATGCGCGTATGCGACAGCCTCAGCAATGTCCGTCAATGCAAAATCGCCCGGCAAACGCATACCGTATTTCGCTTCTCCGATCAATACCGCATCTGCTCCCGCCGCGAGATAAGTCTCCAGTTCCTTCAAGGATCCGGCGGGAACGAGCAGTTCCGGTTTGTTACCCATGTTATCCACCTCAGTTATTCGGCCGCAGCCTTGCTTTTCTTGATGTTCTTCAAATGTTCATTATACGTTTTGGCAAACAGGTGCTCTCCGCTGCCATCTTTTTTTGTCACATAAAAAAGATATTCCGAAGATTCCGGCTCAAGCGCCGCCTCAATCGATTTCAAACTAGGCGCCGCAATGGGACCCGGCGGAAGTCCTTCATAAAGATAAGTGTTGTACGGGCTGTCAACGCTTCGCAAATCGGAATTCATCAACCTCTCTTTAGGCTTACCCAATAGGTACTGTACCGTAGCGTCAATTTCCAGCTTCATTCCTTCAGCCAGACGATTGTAGATAACACCGGCCACAAGCGCGCGTTCGTTATCCGCAACCACCTCGCGTTCAACCAGCGAAGCCACGGTCATAAGTTCATTCAAGCTCATTCCCCGCTGGGCCAGCTTCTCGCGGAAATCCGGAATTTCATCCAGCCGCTTGCTTGTTTCTTCAAACATCCGCTGCACGATGTCCGTCTCCGTGCTTCCTTTTTTCAGTTCATACGTTTCAGGGAACAAATAGCCCTCCAGCTTGAAAGTGAGCTGGTCACTATCCGAAAGATCCGCAAGCAATGCATTGCTTAATCCTGTTGCCTGTTTTGCCAGATCCAAAAATACTTCCTTATTCGCGATCCCTTGCTCAGCCAATTTATCCGCCATCTGAGTCACGGTGAATCCCTCCGGAATCGTAAAGCGGATCATTTCAGCTTTCACTACGTCGCCGCTATTAAGCTTGGCGATAATCTCTTCATAAGTCGCGCCTGGGTTGAGCTCGTACACACCGGCTTGAAAACGGCTCCCCTCGGATTTCCATTTCAAATAGGAAAGGAATAAAAAGGAATTTTTAATCAGTCCTTGATCCTCTAAAATTTCGGCAATGCCGTTCGTTCCAGTTCCAGGCTCTATCGTAAATTTCACAGGCTGCTCCGATGCCTTTACGGGCTGCATTCCGTTATATACATACAACCCGCCGGCGGCACCGGCGATAACGATGATTAGAATGATCGAAATAAGCCATTTCAGCGCCCTCTTCAACCGCTCAACTCCTTTATAATCTTCGAATTAGTGTGTTGCCTTATTGTCTAATTCGATGGTTTGTACCTCGGGAATTCCCGGAAAATATAGATTCTAAACAATCCAAAAAGAGCGGTTGTCCCGCTCTTCTCAGTCCGGTCTATATTACCATAGGTATGCCTTCCCGGTCTATTCCGGGAAGGTTAATTCATCATACAATTCAGACACATTTTCCCATTCATCGTCATCATCAATGGTAACGAGTTCCAGGGAACCGTCCGCAGCCGTCAAAATTTTGAAAATCTCCGGCTCATCATCTTCATTGCCGTTCTCCGAACGAAGAACAGCATAGGAAGCGCCGGCTACATCGAATTCTTTCTCGACGTTGTAATAAGATACCTTGCCCTGGTCATCCTGCAATTCAACTACAGGACCAAAAGCGTCGGTGACACGGGAAGTCCAGATCACCTGATCCGCTGAATAATCAGTCACGGTCATCCTCCCCGTCGAACTCGTCGATCAGCGTATTAAACGTCTCTTCAACGATTTCCCACTCTTCGTCGCTCTCAATAGTGTATAGCTTCAGGTCATCTCCGTCTTCTTCGTAACGGAATGCGTATACTTCTTCGCTCTCTTCATCTTCACTCTCAGCGGAATCCAGAGGAACGACCATCATATACTTGGCGTCCGAACCGTCGACTTCGAATTTCATAATGACTTCGAATTCTTCTTCGTTGCCCTCTTCGTCGGGAATATAAATAATTTCCGGTTCTTCTTCATTGCCGATACGATCTTTAGACATGTGCGATCACCCTCACCTTTGACTCTTAGAGTCCAAATAATTTTGCAAAATCAAGCTTGCGGCCATCTTATCAACGACCCCTTTGCGCTTTTTCCGACTGACATCCGCTTCGATCAGAGTCCGATGTGCGGATACCGTGGTCAAACGCTCATCCCATAAATGAACGGGAATCTGAAGAATCGTCTTCAGTTCCTCGGCAAAGGCAATACAAATCTCACCGCGGGGTCCGATGGTACCGTTCATGTTCTTCGGCAGCCCTACAACGACTTCCTCCACACCATGCTCCGATACCAATTCCGAGATGCGGTCAAGATCGCCGCCTTCATGACGACGTTCGATCACCGTCAAACCCTGGGCGGTCCAGCCGAAAGCATCGCTAACGGCCACACCGATCCGCCGGTCCCCATAATCCAAACCCAATATTTTCATCCTATCTCCTAACGGTGGCCGGCAAGATAATATCTGACCAGCTCTTCAATCAGTTCGTCGCGCTCTTTCTTGCGAACCATGCTTCTCGCATTATTGTGGCGCGGAATATATGCCGGGTCCCCGGACAACAAGTAACCTACAATCTGGTTAATCGGGTTGTAGTCCTTCTCCTGGAGCGCCTCGTAAACCGCAAGTAGAATTTCCTGCGCAGACGCTTCCCGCTCATCGCCCGTGACGTTGAACTTGACGGTTTTATCCATGGAGTCCATGATGACACCTCGCTTCTTCAGACCTGCGGAAATCCCGCAGCTGATTTCGTCTTTATCTATCATTACTATATCATACCATGGGCCCCATAAGGAAATTTTCAACAACGACTTTTGATCACGAAGTGAATTCACAGGTGTTATTCGACATCGAATCTTGAATTCTGTCCGGCCCTTCCGTTGCTCACGTAGGACTTTCCTACGCTCCGCTACTCAGTGCCTGCCTTCATCCAACCTTCTCGGTGCTGAAAAGTCGTCGACTTTTGATCACGAAGTGAATTCCGGATGCTCTCGGTGCTGAAAAGCCGTTGACTTTTGATCACGAAGTGAAATCCAGGTGCATATTCGACTTCGAATCTTGAATTCGGCCTGGGCCTAAGCCTGCGAAGCGATCCATTGCTCCGGCAGCTTGAGCGCCTCTTCCAGCTTGGTGACATCCTTGCCTCCGGCCTGAGCCATATCCGGGCGTCCGCCTCCGCCGCCGCCGCAAACCGCAGCGACTTCTTTGACGAGCTTGCCGGCATGAAGGCCTCGTTTCACTTCATCCTGCGGTACAACCACGACGAAGTTTACTTTGTCATCCATGGCAGCTCCAAGCACAAGCACGGTATCCGGCAGCTTCACCTTCAATTCGTCGGCAAGTCCGCGCAACGCATCCATACTGCCTGCTTGCACGTTTGCGGACAGGAGCTTGGTTTGACCCACAACGACAACTTTATCTGTCAGTTCTCCAGCTTCAATGGAGCTAAGTTTACTTTGCAGCGATTCATTCTCGCGGCCCAAATCTTTAAGCTGCTGATACAAAGCCTCGATCCGCTTAGGGACATCGTTCAAATTAGACTTCAGCAATCCTGCCGATTGCTTCAGAAGATCCAATTGTCCGTCCATGAACATATACGCTCCGCGGCCGGTTACCGCTTCGATCCGTCGTACGCCCGAGCCGATCCCGCTTTCGCTCACCAGCTTGAACAGACCGATTTCCGACGTATTGTTTACATGGCAGCCGCCGCACAGCTCAAGGCTGTAACCGCCGACTTGAACGACCCGGACGACATCGCCGTATTTTTCGCCAAAGAGCGCCATAGCCCCCATAGCCTTTGCTTCATCAATCGGCTTCAATTCAATCAGGACATTCAGAGAATTCCAGATTTGCTCGTTGACCCGGCGCTCGATCTCCACCAGCTCCTCCGGCGAAATGCTGCCCAGATGGGAGAAGTCGAAACGAAGACGCTGAGGTTCAACCAGGGAACCCGCTTGATTGACATGCTCGCCCAGCGTTTCTTTTAACGCCTTATGAAGCAAATGGGTTGCTGTATGGTTCTTCACGATGTCCCGGCGCATTTCCCCGTTGACCTCTGCGGTTGCTTCCGAACCGGTACGCAGTTCGCCGGAAGTCACCGTAACCTGATGAACATGCTGGCCGTGCGGAGCTTTGAACAAGCCCTGTACCGACGCCGTGCCGGAGCCGCTGCGGATGGTCCCTTGGTCGCTGACCTGGCCGCCGCTTTCGGCATAGAATGGCGTCTTCGCCAAAATGATCTGCCCCGACTGGCCGGATGCGAGCGAATCGACAAATTGGTCGTCCGAAATAATCGCTACGATTTCAGTCACCGCATCAAGCTCATTATATCCAATGAATTCCGTTTTAGTCGTGAAATCCGAAAGGACGCCGCCCTGAACCTTCATGCTTCCGCTATCGTGACGGGCAGCCCGTGCGCGCTCGCGTTGTTCTTCCATCGCCGCTTCGAACCCTTCGCGGTCAACGCCAAGTCCTTGTTCGGCTGCGAAGTCTTCCGTCAAATCCAGCGGGAAGCCGTACGTATCGTACAATTTAAACGCATCCGCGCCGCTGATCAGGTTGCGTCCGGCCGCTTTAGCTTCGGCGCTTACGTCGGCCAGGATAGCCAGACCGTCGCTGAGCGTTTCATGGAAACGTTCTTCCTCCGAGCGGATAACCTTCTCGATGAATTCGCGTTTCGTAACGACATCCGTATAGTAGCTACCCATGATTTCGCCAACCGTGTCCACCAGGTTGTACATAAAAGGTTTGTCCAGCCCGATCATTTTTCCGTAACGTACCGCACGGCGGAGCAATCTGCGGATAACATAACCGCGACCTTCGTTGGAAGGAAGCACGCCGTCCGCTACCGCAAAGGCGACCGTACGAATATGGTCGGCGATGACTTTGAACGCTACGTCCGTTTCCTCTTTAACTCCATAAGTCACGCCTGCCAGCGAAGCCGTCTTGGCAATGATCGGCTGGAACAAGTCGGTGTCAAAGTTGGAATTGACGTTCTGCAGAATGGAAGCAAACCGTTCCAGACCGGCGCCGGTATCGATATTTTTGTTGGGAAGCGGAGTATAGCTGCCGTCTTTGTTGTGATTAAATTGGGAGAAAACAAGATTCCAGACTTCCAGGAAGCGCTCGTTCTCCCCGCCAGGGAAGCATTCGGGATCGGACAGATCGCCGTAAGCGTCTCCGCGGTCATAGAAAATTTCCGTGCACGGTCCGCATGGACCTTCGCCGATGTCCCAGAAGTTATCTTCCAGTTTAATGATGCGTTCGGCCGGAAGGCCGACTTTTTCATTCCACAGTTTGAAGGCCTCTTCATCCTCCGGATAAACGGTGACCGACAAGCGTTCCGGATCAAATCCGATCCAGTCTTTTCCGGTCAAGAATTCCCAAGCCCAGGTAATCGCTTCTTCTTTGAAGTAATCACCGATCGAGAAATTGCCCAGCATTTCAAAAAACGTATGGTGCCGGCGCGTCTTGCCGACATTCTCGATGTCGTTGGTGCGGATACACTTCTGAGAATTGGTCAAACGCGGGTTTTCCGGTTTCACACGGCCGTCAAAATAGGCTTTGAGCGGAGCCATACCGGCATTGATCCACAACAGGGACGGATCGTTATGAGGAACGAGCGAGGCGCTTGGCTCGACCTTATGTCCTTTACCGGCAAAAAACTGCAGCCATTTGGAGCGAATTTCACTTGCTTTCATCTATTTTCCTCCTAAAGTTTATGATCTATAGTTCATGTTTGCGGTTAGGCAAACAAAGAAAAAACGCCCCTGAAAATCAGGGACGATTGTCTCGCGGTACCACCCTGGTTATCGTCTCCCCGTGAATTCTGTCCTAATAAGGAGGCGATCGCCTTGTACGGTCCTGTAACGGGGACCATCCGGTGAGTTTTTGGCTCACACTCGGAAAACAGCGCTTCTGTCCGGCGATATTTCGGGTTCTTTCAGCCATCGTCAGGGAAACGGCCTTAAGGCCGCATCACCAGCGAAGGAACGCCTTCTCTGGGAAAATCAACATCGGACATACTTCTTTTCGTCAACGATTTCGTTTATGAATGTCAAATTCGTTCAAATAAATCATTCTAAGTATATAAGGCGGCACCACTGATGTCAATGCGCTACATCCCTGTGGTTACACCGTTTTTCTCCTTACATAATACGCGTAAAAATGCTGGATGACGACCTTGCCCACGGCAAAGAGCGGAACGGCAAGTACGAGACCCGGAATTCCGCCGATCTCGCCGCCGACCAGAAGCGCAAAAATGATCAGCATCGGGTGCAAATGAAGGGTCTTTCCGACGACCTGCGGAGAAATGACGTTGCTCTCAATGAGCTGGCAGATCATGTTGACGAGGAAAACCATCAGCACCATTTTCCACGAGATTGTCGTCGCCATAATCATTGCGGGAGCCGCCCCTAGAAAAGGCCCGAGATAAGGGATAATATTGCACACGGCAACAACCCCGGCAAGCAGCAAGGCAAAGGGCATCCCGATGATCATATATCCGATATAAGCGAGCACGCCGATGATCACGCACACCAGGAGCTGACCGCGCACATAATTACCGAGCGCCTCATCGATTTCCTTAAGCAGCGTTACGATGGATTTGCGGCGGGATCTCGGTAAATATCTCAATATAAGCCGTTCGAAGGCTTCGAAATCCTTTAGCATATAGAAAATGAGAAACGGGACGATAAAAGCATTGAATACGACGCCGATCGTTGTTCCGATATTG
Organism: Paenibacillus sp. FSL R5-0407; assembly: GCF_038009185.1. Lineage (NCBI taxonomy): Bacteria > Bacillati > Bacillota > Bacilli > Caryophanales > Paenibacillaceae > Paenibacillus > Paenibacillus sp. FSL R5-0407. The sequence goes on from NZ_JBBPAX010000001.1 coordinate 2,231,083, forward strand.
TTCAAAAAAGTTGAGATGGAAGCGGCCATCCGCTGCTCAAATTGAAAGAACCAATTGTTCATCCCCATCCGGATGCTCCCCGGGAGGATGCTGTTATCCCAGCGGGTCATCAGTTGCTGAGTATGTAAAGTGAGTTCCGGCAAATGCTCCCCGAGCTCCTCCAGCTGTTCCACAAACATCGGGATGACATTCATCAAAATAACCGACAGGCTTGTTAAGAATACCGCGTATATGAGAAGCACGGCCACCGTGCGCGGGACTTTCCGTCCGCCCAGCATCTTGACGATAGGATTAAGCACATAAGAGATGATGATCGCGATGATAAAAGGGGAAAGAATGGCTTTCAAGAAACCGTAAACTACGGCAAACATCGGCCGGAGCAGCCATACGAAATAAAGAATGACGAGTCCCAGCAGCATCCAAACCCCATAGCGGAACAATTTGCTTTTATTGAACGGCTCCACTTCAATTACCCCCTCCCGTAGCTCGGAGTCGGACCAGCTATGAAGAAAGTATATGCCCGGGAGGACAAAAATAATCGTGAGCAACAGAGAAAACCGCCGGATAAACCAACAAGAGGCTGTGCACAAAGCAAAATCGCTCCGGCACAACCTCTTATCATCCTCATATTCAATCAAATCAAAAACTGCTAGGACAGATGCATTTGGGGAAATTCCTGAGGAACCTCTTCACCAAAAAACAAATCATCCAAAGAGCTGAGTGTTCCATCTTCTTCTACTTGATAGACCGACATCTTCTCTCCGTTTACCGTCAATTCGATAAAGCAGCCCCAGCAATAAAATTGGTGGGAGCCGATTTTGCCGATATCCTTGGAACTGCAGTTTGGACATTTCATCATCACATTATCACCTATCCGTTAACAGAATTCACAGTGTTCTCCAGCCGCTGCTCACTGTTTGGAGGCACCATGATCGCATTTTCGCCTTTGGTCATTCCGGGTGCAAAAGGCAGCACTTTTCGCCCTTCCATCAGATCGGAGAAAAACCCGTCACTGACTTCTATTCCTGTAATTGTGTTTCCCAATTCATGGTCAAAATAAACATCGGTTACATGCCCTATCAAAATTCCGTCCTCGGTAAGGATCGGAAGTTCCTTCAATTTGCCGCTACCCGAGTTAAAGGTAAGCTGTATATTCTCGGCTTCCTCTTTTTGGATCGCCTGTTGATTGCGAATCATCACGGCATCTTCACCGTATGCAACGATATCTTCCCAGAGCACGACCTTAATTGTGGAGGAAAACATAGCTTTACCCTCCAATTGAATGCCCGTAATACTCCAGGTCTCATCGAGCAGGAAATCGAAAACCTTCCCGATTTGTTTGCCGTCTTCCACGTCGAACACGGCCAAGCCTACCATCTCCTGAAGTTTCATGCTCATGGGTCCTCCTACTGTAACAATCTCCTGATCCCTAAAAAACGAAACAACCTCCTCCCGAAAAAACTGCAAAAGACGCCCATTATCTTCTTTTACGAAGACGCTCTAATATGGTTCCAATTTTTTCGGCGGTATGTTCCATTTCTTCACTAGTATTACCCAAACCAAAGCTGAAACGAATCGCAGAACGTAAAAAATTTTGCGGCAAATTCATGGCTTCAAGCACATGCGACGGTTCTATTGAACCGGAAGAGCACGCCGAACCGCTGGCAACGGCAATTCCCTCCATATCGAGATTCATTAACATCGTCTCCGTATCGCATTCAGGGAAGCTGATATTGAGGATATGCGGAAGTCGCTGCGAAGGGTGGCCGTTGACATGAAAACGGTCCTCGCCGATCTCTCTCTTCAGCCCGGAGATCAGTACTTCACGAAGCTCTTCATCGTGAGCAGCCCGCTGCGGAAGCTGAGCAGCGGCCAATTCCGCCGCTTTCGCGAACCCTGCAATGCCCGCCATATTCTCGGTTCCGGCACGACGTTTGCGCTCCTGCAGTCCTCCATAAAGGATGGGCTCAATGGACAATTCCCTGCGGATATATAATGCGCCCACTCCTTGAGGACCATTGATTTTATGCGAGGAGAAGCTCATTAAATCGACCGGAAGCTCGTTGCAGTTGATCGGTACAGCACCAAGCGCCTGAACGGCATCCACATGAAAAACGATATCCCTTGCCGAAGTGAGCTCGCCGATTTCGGCGATAGGCTGAATCGTACCGATCTCGTTGTTCCCGTACATCACGCTAACCAGAATCGTATCCGGCCGGATGGCTGCTTCGACCTGCTCGGAATGAACTTGTCCATACCGGTCGACAGGTAAATATGTAACTTCAAACCCTTGTTTTTCCAGTCGATGGCAAGCATGAAGAACGGCATGATGCTCGATTGCCGTCGTAATGATATGACGTCCGCGATCCCGCCGGGCCTCTGCCGTCCCGAACAACGCAAGGTTATCGCTCTCCGTTCCGCCGCCCGTAAACACCACTTCATCAGAACGGCATCCGATAAACCGGGCCAGGCTGTCCCGTGAACCGTTTACCAGTCTTTTAGCAGCCCGTCCGAAAGAATGAACACTCGACGCATTGCCGTACTGCCGCCGCATAACGTCCAGCATGGTTTCCGCAACATCCGGGTGCACCGGCGTTGAAGCTGCATGGTCCAAGTATATGTTTTTCATTAGGCATCACCTTAACTTATTTTGAGGTTATTTAAACAAAATCACCGTCCCGAAAGCGACGGTACTCGTGTTGGCTCATCTATGTTATGCGTATTATGGTAAAATGTAAAGAAATTTTGCAATTTCAACGCTTTTTCATATTAATCGTATTCCCTTTTTTTGTACAGCTTAATACTGTGGACTCTCATCCCCCAAGCGGATCGCATTCGGTTTGCAAATAAATAATAGAGGCTCCTCCCGGAACCTCTATCTTGGTAGTAAGATTATATGTTAGACGCTGTGGATTTAAATGTAAAACATGTAATTTTCCTTTGCGCCCTGTTCCTCGAAGGAAATCATATTCTCGAGGGTTGTCGAATCCAGCACTTCGGCAATGCTATCGCGAATCCGCAGCCATAAATCGCGTTTGGCCGGATCATCTTCTTCCGTAAAATCGACCGGTGAAATCGGCCCCTCCAATACGCGGATAATATCACCGGCAGTGATTTCGCTTGCCTCTCGGGACAAAATGTAACCGCCATATGCCCCGCGGACGCTTTTAACCAGCCCGGCATTGCGCAGCGGCGCGATCAATTGCTCAAGATAATGCTCGGACAATTGGTTCTTTTCGGCAATGCTTTTTAGGGAAGTCGGACCTTCGCCAAATTTAGCGGCCAACTCCATCATAATGGTCAGGCCATAGCGTCCTTTTGTGGAAATCTTCAAAGAAGCCACCTCTTTCAATTTTCAAATAATCTTTATATAATTGAACTTTGATCAATTAGAATAGTATTACTACCTATTCCTATCTCTAACCTTTGTTTATCGTAACATATCCGCCTCGGTTTGGAAAACAGCCCACAGCACGAAAACTGAATTTTGTTTACACAAAATTTACACATGCTTAACTGTGCCGGATCGATGGTAATGCACTTTCAAGCACGGGATCGAACGAATCCCTTCCTATTATGCTAAAATAACGTTGGGCCCATGATTGGCCGAAGGAGTGATCATATGAACAAACCCGTTAATGAAACACGCGTCGTCGTCGGTATGTCCGGCGGAGTCGATTCCTCCGTCACCGCTCTCCTGCTGAAGCAGCAGGGATACGACGTGATCGGCATTTTTATGAAAAACTGGGACGATACCGATGAATTCGGCTACTGCACGGCGGAAGCGGATGCCGAGGATGTGCGCCGCGTATGCGAGCAAATCGATATCCCGTACTATACCGTCAATTTTGAAAAAGAATACTTCGATAAAGTATTTGCCTATTTCCTGGAGGAATATAAGCGGGGCCGTACGCCAAATCCGGATGTCATGTGCAACCGGGAAATTAAATTCGGCGAATTTTTGAACAAGGCTCTGGATCTTGGTGCCGATTATGTAGCCACCGGGCATTATGCCCGCGTCGTCGAGGAAGCCGGAACTTACAAGCTGCTCCGGGGCGTTGATAACAATAAAGACCAAACCTATTTTTTGAATGCCTTGAACCAGGATCAGCTGTCCAAAGCCATGTTTCCGATCGGACATCTTCCCAAGCCGGAGGTTCGCCGGATTGCTGAAGAAGCGGGCCTGTATACGGCCAAGAAAAAAGACAGCACCGGCGTTTGCTTCATCGGGGAACGCAACTTCCGCGAATTCCTCAGCCACTATTTGCCCGCCAAATCGGGAAATATGGTCGATATCGTCACCGGCGAAGTCAAGGGCCAGCATGACGGCCTGATGTACTACACGCTCGGTCAACGGCAAGGCCTTGGCATCGGTGGATCGGGCAACGGCGAACCGTGGTTCGTAGCCGAAAAAGACCTGGAACAAAACATCCTGTACGTCGTCCAAGGCGATAAGCATCCAAGCATGTATTCCACCGGCTTGACCGCTTCGGACGTCAACTGGATCGCCGGCGCAGACAAGCTGCCGCAAGGCCCGTTCAAATGCACCGCCAAATTCCGTTATCGCCAGCCGGATCAGGGCGTAACCGTGACGGCGCAGGAAGACGGCACTCTATCCGTGCAATTTGACGGACCACAAAAGGCGATCACGCCTGGACAAGCCGTTGTCTTCTATGACGGCGAAGTCTGCCTCGGCGGCGGAATCATCGAAGCGCCGGAGAAACTTCCGGTTCCGGAGCTTGGCCGACATCGGTAAGTTTAAGAATAAGCAATAAGAAAAAGCACCCACGCTTTCCGGCGTTATATTGCCGGAAAGCGCGGGTGCTTCTTTTTTGATGAGATAAAAAGCTTAGTTTAACTGGATGACCTCCAGTTAATTATCGGGGGTCGGCGATTGGCGCTGCAGCGCGCGGTGCTCGGCGTCACATGATGGTGACTAGCTGTAAAACCTGCTGTTAATTATCGGAGTCGGCGATTACGCTACATTAGCTGGATAACATCCAGTTAATTACCGGGAAACCGGCGATTGCTTCTGCTTTAGCTGTAAAAACTACAGCTAATTATCGAGAAATCCGTGAATGCGCCACATTAGGTGTAAAACCTGCAGTTAATTCGGCCAATTACGTTGCACTCTTCGGAAAACCTCCGAAATAGATGTAGTTTTTGCTGTTAAATACTGCGAATCAGGTTATAACGGCAAATTAGCTGTAGAAAATGCAGTTAATTATCGGAGTCGGCGATTACGCTGCATTAGCTGGATAACCTCCAGTTAATTACCGGGAAATCGGCGATTGCTTCTGCATTAGCTGTAAAAACTACAGCTAATTATCGAGAAATCCGTGAATGCGCCACATTAGCTGTAAAACCTACAGTTAATTCGGCCAATTACACTGCACTCTTCAGAAAACCATCAAAATAGATGTAGTTTTTCCAGTTAAATGCTGCAAATCAGGTTATAACGGCTAATTAGTTGTAGAAAATGCAGTTAATTATCGGAGTCGGCGATTACGCTGCATTAGCTGGATAACCTCCAGTTAATTACCGGGAAATCGGCGATTGCTTCTGCATTAGCTGTAAAAACTACAGCTAATTATCGAGAAATCCGTGAATGCGCCACATTAACTGTAAAACTGCTCTTCTGTCAACAAAGTGGACACCCTTAAGCTGTAAATTGGTAGTACATCTGTTCAAAGCGCACCGGTGACATGTAACCAATTGTGCTATTTGAGCGCTTGCGGTTGTAAAAGAACTCAATGTAACGATACAGCTTCTGTTGAGCCTCTTCCTTGGTCCTGAATTTTGGCCTGCTGTAGATGAATTCACGTTTTAAGATGCTGTGAAACGCCTCGATGCAGGCATTGTCATAGCAGTTACCTTTACGACTCATGCTTGGCTGTATGCCTAAGCGTGCCAGTTGTTCACGGTACTCCTTGGAGGCATACTGGGAGCCGCGATCGGAATGGTGAATTACACTCTTTGGCTTCTTAGCCTCGTACGCCTGATTTAGTGCTTCAAGGACGAGGTCCGTCGTCATTTTATCGCTGAGCCTCCATCCAACGATCTGTTTTGTATATAGATCCAAAATGCTGGCAAGGTACAGCTTTCCCTGGTAGCAAGGGATGTAGGTAATGTCAGCCACCCATTTTTCATTAGGCCTGGTGGCAGAGAAATCCTGATCCAGTACATTCGGTGCGATGGGCATATCGTGATTGGAGTCTGTGGTGGTGACTCTGAATTTTCGAGCCATGCACGAGCGCCACCCATTTTCGCGCATGATGAGGCCGACGGTTCGTTCCGATACCGTCCATCCTTCTTTTACCAATTCATTGTGTATCCTTGGGCTGCCGTAGATTTCATCGGAATCGTAAAAATGCCATTTAATACGTGCTACGAGTTTCTCTCGACGCTTCTCTGTCTCGGAGGCTTCGGATGCCTGCCACTTGTAGTATCCACTCCGGGAAACTTGCAGCACTTTGCACATCTTCTCCAATCGAAACTCGGAGCGATGATCTTCGATGAACTGGAACCTTAGTTCTTTTCTTTCCCGAAGATGTGCACGGCCTTTTTTAAAATTTCGATCTCTTCTTTCAGGTCCGCGATCTCACGTTTTTGGTCTTCAATGAGCTGGGATTGCTGTCGAAGTGATTCTCCTTGGTTTACCGGTTCATTTTCAAACTCACGGTACTTACCCACCCAGTTTCTCAACGTACCGGGATTGATGTTCAGTTCGTCGGCCACCTGCTCCAACGTCTTCGTCTGCTCTTGCACATACTTTACGGCTTCACGCTTAAATGTTTCATTGTATCGTTGCCTAGACTCACTCATTCTCGACACCCTTTCTGCCTCAATAGATTTATTATCTGTGTGACATTAAGAGGTGTCTACTTTTTATTCTAGCTGCAAACCTGCAGTTAATTCGGCCAATTACACTGCACTCTTCAGAAAACCATCAAAATAGATGTAGTTTTTCCAGTTAAATACTGCGAATCAGGTTATAACGGCAAATTAGCTGTAGAAAATGCAGTTAATTATCGGAGTCGGCGATTGCGCTACATTAGCTGGATAACCTCTAGTTAATTACCGGAAAATCGGCGATTGCGCTGCTTTAGCTGGATAACCTCTAATTATTACCGGGAAATCGTGATTGACAATTAATTAGCTGCAGAAAACCCAGTTATTTTGCATCCATTCAAATCAACCGCACCATTCCCTGCTCTGGTTGCCACATATCGGGCTAATCCCCTCTACGCCGCAGCTCCTGATTGTGACGGATTTTGCTCTCATTGCCCTGCTCGGTCGCTTGGTAGAACGTCCGGCCGGCCAAATTCGGCGGCAGGTAGTCCTGCTTCACGTAATGGCCGGGGAAATTATGCGGGTATTTATAGCCGGTGTGCCCGAGCTTGACCGCCCCTTTATAATGGGCGTCCCGCAAATGCAGCGGCACTTCGGCGGATTTGACCTCGTCCATCGCCGACATCGCATTCGAAATCGCCGCGACCACGGCGTTCGATTTGGGGCTCTCGACGGCGAACAGAATCGCCTGGGCGATGTTCAGCTTCGCTTCAGGCCAGCCGTTGTTGCGGTAAGCTTCCAAGGCGCTTACCGCCTGTACCATGGCCTGCGGGTTTGCAAGCCCGATGTCCTCGCTCGCGGCGGCGATCAGCCGCCGAAGGAACGTCATCGGGTCCATGCCCAGTTTCTCTACCGCGTAGAGAAACCAGAACAACGCGGCATCGCTGGAGCCGCGGATGCTCTTGTGAAATGCGGAGAGGACGTCGTACTGCGTCGACTCATCCGCTTTGACCAGCGGGCGGCGGATCGACTCTTCCGCCACCTCCAGCGTAATGCGGACGGTGCCGTCCGTTTCCGGCGGCGTCGTCATCGCGGCCAGCTCCAGCGCGTTCAGGGCCCGGCGGATATCGCCGTTGGCCATCTCGCCGATGTGCTGGAGCGCCTCGTCCGAGGCCTCGAGCTTCATGAAGCCGAGGCCTTTGTCCCGATCGCTCAGCGCACGGCGCATCGCGATCAGCGAATGCTCCTTCGTCAGCGGCTCCAGCTGGAAGAGCGTCGAACGGCTCAGCAAGGCCCCGTTGACATAGTGGAACGGATTTTCCGTCGTCGCGCCGATAAAGATGATCGTTCCCTTCTCCACCGCCGGAAGCAGGGCGTCCTGCCGCGAACTGTTGAAACGGTGTACTTCATCGAGGAACAGGATCGTTTTCGTGCCGTAAAACGATTTATCGTTCTGCGCTTTTTCGATAACCTCGCGAACATCCTTTACGGAAGCGTCCACCGCATTGAGGCGTACGAATTCCGCCTGGGTATGATTCGATATAATATGCGCGAGCGTCGTTTTTCCACAGCCCGGAGGTCCATACAGCAGAATCGAAGAAATCTGGTCCGCTTCAATCGCCCGCCGCAGCAATTTTCCGGGCCCGATGATGCTTTCCTGCCCTATATATTCGTCCAGGGTTGTCGGCCGCATCCGGTCCGCCAGCAGCCGTCCGGAGGGATCGTTTTCCCGGGTATAAGAGAATAAGTCCATCATTTCACTTCCTTGAATCTTTGATTAACCACTGTTTACTATTCTAGCACATGCCTGGTAAAAAACATTTATAAACGTTCTTTAGCTTCCTTCCTTTATGGATATATGAGTTAATATAGATGTCGGGCCGACGAATCACTGGAAAGGGGGCTGATCGAAGTGATTACAGTGAATGAGGTGGTTTCCGCGTAACGCGGAAGCCGTACAACGAGGGGCTTTTAGCCCCTCTTATTTCCGTTTGGAATACTCTGTGTTAAAATATACGCAAATACAATGCCGAAAGGGGGATTTACGACCATGTACACTCAATTATTCCAACTAACACCGTTAACAACAGAACGGATCAAGGAGGATCATGATCGTGAACTACAAAAATGGGAAGGATGTGCTTCCCCCTAGGCTGCTGAAGGAGCTTCAAGATTACATTCAAGGCGAACTGCTCTATATCCCCAAACCGGACTGCTCGAGAGCACTCTGGGGGGAACTCAGTGGAACCCGCACATCAATGGCAAAAAGAAACGAAGAAATCTTCCGGCTATACCGTACCGGACATTCAGTCAGCGATCTGGCGGAAAGGTTTTTTCTGTCCGATGAAAGCATCCGCAAAATCGTATGTAAAATGCGCTCTTCTCTCAGAGAAGCGGCGGCAGTTACCGAATAAGCCAATTCAACTGTATAAACCTAGAGGCCGACCCGTTTTCAGTATACGGGCGGCCTCTATTGATTTGGGAAGCGATAAGGATAAGAGTTTTTAGCGTCCTGTAGGAGAAGTGACCCACGATAGGTATAATATACATAAAGACCTAAAAGGACTAAGGAACTTTCACTAAACCGAGGTGACCGGATGATGCCGACTAATCACAATGAACCAAGCCAGCAACACAGCGCCGGGGATATAACCACCGGCTTTAAACGCTGTGCGCGCTGCGGCGACAACAAACCGCTATCCGATTTCCTCAGAAGAACAGGCAAACGCTCCTCCCAAGGATCGCGGCGCGGCACTTGCCGCAGTTGCCGGGCCCAACTCAAAAACCTGGAACAAACCGCAGTACTAACGGCTGATCCGCGGCTGGTTACTGATCACTCTGTCCGAAATTCGCGGAGCTCGGTCCATCCGGTCGCCGCTTCCCCGCAACCTCCGACACGCACGCTGCCCGCACCGCCTCCGGTAGAAGGCCCGGACGCATCCGTTCTGCGTCCGAACCGCCAGGGCAAAATCCGTATGCGCGGGCGCACGGATAAGGGTAGCCGCTGGCATCAGGAGATCGACCTGGAACTGGCCGTCACCCTGGTGCAAGAGCATGCCGCAGTCGTCGTGAACCGGAATACGATCCGGCGGCTCTACAGCAACAAGGCCTTTCGCCGCTACATTCTGGCACGAGACCGCCATACTTGCTTTTTCTGCGGCAACTACGGCGATACAATCGATCATCTGCTACCTAGAGCGAAGGGCGGTCATACCACCCCGGTGAACTGTGTCTGTGCCTGCAATGAATGCAACCAGAGCAAAGCCGATCGCAACCTGGAGGATTTTATCGGGGACAGTTAAAACGACCCTTGTATTACTCCCCTGTCACCGACAAATCTACGGGATCCGGAACGTAGTCTGGTAACTCGTTTCCATGCATCAACCATAACTCATGCAATGCCCGGGTGCAGCCTACGTATAGAAGGCGCGCATCCTTCGGCCCATAGTGCTCCCGATCCACATCCGTCACGATGACGGCATCGAATTCCAGTCCCTTGGACAGGTATACTGGCAGAACGGAAATACCGCCCGCATACTGCCTCTGATCCCCGCCGATCAAATTGGCGGTAGTGCCTGCTTCATTCAAATAAGCATGCAAATGCTCCGCTTCCTCCATCGTCCGGGTCAGTAAGGCTACCGTGCGATGGCTGCCCGTCATGACTTGCCTCAAAGCGTCCGATATGGCGGTTAAACGTCCGTCTCCCGCGGCCGGTCTTAACCGGACCGGTTCCCCGCTGCGGAACACCGGTACCGCCAGCAAATCCGTTTCAACGCCCCGCTTCAAAATTTCATTCGCAAAATCAATGATCTCCATTGTCGACCGGTAACTTCTCGTTAAAGCAAAATAAGCCGTTTCCTCCGGCGCGAACAGCGCCTGCATTTCTTCCCAGCTCCGGACTCCTTTATAGTAATGGATCCCTTGTGACAAATCGCCCAGGATGGTGAAAGAATGACCCTTTACGAACCTGTCGAGCACAGCCACCTGCAAAGGGCTGAAATCCTGCGCTTCGTCGATCACCACATGGTCGAAGGTCAGCTTGCTGTCAAGCTCATGGACTCGTGAGTGCAAGTAAAGTAAGGCCGCGAGATCTTCTTCCTTAAGGATTCCTTTTTTTAAATAGGCATTAGTTTCAATAAGAATGGGCTTCGGAATGCTCAAAATCTCGGCATCAGCATCATTTTCACCGGAAGGCTGACCCTTCGCGGCGAACGCCGATTGGAACATACTTTTGTACAAAGCCACGGCCTCCAGCTCCGGCCACTTCTTGGCGTAGGCCTTTTCCCGTTGCTGCGCCTTCTTCTTCCGCTCTTTTAATGCCGCCGCGGAGGGAGATTTCTTCAATTCCATCTCCACCCACCGGTGAATCCGGGCCAGCACACGTTCTTTGCGCCGCGCAACCGGGTAATGCTTGTATTCTCCTTCGAACCAATCGATGATCGTGTTCCGGGACAGCTTCGCGCCGTCCCACGGCTCAAAATCCGTATCCGGTACGCAGCCCGACTCCACACGGGTCAAATAACTTTCCAGAATCGACTTAAAAGCGACGGCTCCCTTATATCGGCCTGGCAGGTCACTGTCGTTCCATGCGCCTTCGCGCAAATCACCGGCATCAAACCAGCGGGCCAGCGTTTCCGAGCCATCCGCCGGAGCCTGATCCAGTCCCAGTACTCTGGCCGCCCAGTCGCCGAAAGTGCTTTGCTGAATATCGCCGACACCGAGTTCCGGAAGAACTTCCGAAATATAATCGATAAACATATGGTTGGGAGCAAAGATAACCATCCGCTCCGCTTTAATTTGTTCCTTGTACTGGTACAGCAAAAAGGCAAGCCTATGCAGCGCAACCGTTGTTTTTCCGCTGCCGGCCACGCCTTGAATGATCAACGCGGTATTGCGGGCGGCACGGATGATCAGGTCCTGCTCCGCCTGAATCGTGGAAACAATGTCACGGAGGCGGTTGTCTTTGTTCTCGCCGAGACGGTAGACCAGGAACTCATCGGACACGGCCGGCCCTTCGCTGTCTTTGTTATAGGTATCTACTACGCGCTCCAAAATTCCTTTGCGAATGACAATGTTCCGCTTTAAGTATACAAGCCCCTCGATCAGTCCTTCCGGAGCATCATATGAAGCCGAATCGCCGCCCGTAAAGGAATAAAACAAACTGGCGACCGGAGCGCGCCAATCGATGACGACCGGTTTTCCTCCGTCTTGATCCCCGACGCCCACTTTGCCGATATAAAGGGGCTGCGCTTCCTTGCCCTGTTCCTCGAAATCCAGCCGTCCAAAATACGGCTCGCGGATCGAGCGTTCTAGCTGCTGCCGGTGGGATTGCCTGCCCGCTTCCAGCACCTGCTCGGTGAAGTCATGCCCTGTATAGACGGGAATGCTCCTGAGCGCCTTCAACTGGCTGTCAATATCACGGAGAGTACGATCCAGCCGATCTTTCTCTTCTTGATAGGCACTTTGAAAATGTTCCACTTTCAGTTACCTCCTAAGGTTAGTATTCCGTCTGCTCTCCGGCATTCTGTTTCCGAAGTCAAAAGGAGTTATAGTATAGCATCCGTACCTAAAAAAAGCGAATAACAATAAGACGCAGATCCGATACATGATCGAGCCTGCGTCTTAAGTTAAATCGGATGTTTCCGGTACCTTCCCAGGGTTTAGAATTCGAGAGAAATCATCCCTTGGCTTCTCCCGCTTCAAGCAATTCTTTTACGGCCACGCTGACCATAATGAGCCCTACGACAGGCGGAACGAATGAATTGCTCGCCGGCGGCTGTTTGGCTTTGCGAATCTTGGCCCCTTCCGGTGCAATTTTCTCCGTTACGTCTGCCCGCGGTTTAACCGGCGGCTCCGTGGAGAACACGACCTTGACGCCTTTTTTGATGCCGTCTTCCCGCAGCTTGGTACGGATCACGCGAGCCATCGGGTCCATATGGGTCTTGGAAATGTCGGTGACCTGAAACTTGGTCGGGTCCATCTTATTGGCCGCTCCCATACTGGAGAGGATAGGAATACCGCGCTTGCGGCATTCCTTGATCAGATGGATTTTGTATATGATCGTATCCGAGGCATCCAGGACATAGTCGATGTCGTATTTGAACAATTCTTCATACGTTTCTTCCGTATAAAACATGTTCAAAGCGATGGTCTCGCATTCCGGATTGATCAGCTTCACCCGTTCGCACATCAGATCCGCCTTTTTCTGGCCGATCGTCGTCGTCAAAGCGTGAATCTGCCGGTTAATATTGGTGATATCAACCACGTCTTTATCGATCAGAATAATCCGTCCGATTCCGGTTCTGGCCAGTCCTTCGACCGCCATCGCGCCGACGCCCCCGATTCCAAGCACCGCCACAGTACTATTTTTCAAAATATCCAGGCCTTCAGCTCCGATAGCGAGCTCTGTCCGTGAAAATTGATGAAGCATTGTCTGCTAACCTCCCATTAACCCTCAACGATAAATTCAACCCCCTGTAAACCCGCCAATTGCTTCTTAATATACAGATGATTGTCCTGTTTGTCATAATACCATCCAGAACTCTGCTCCTCAAGATCCTTCATTTCATGAACCTCTGAAAGAAGACTTACAGACACCGGAAGAAAGGAGAGATGATGAATAGTAAACAGGACGGATTTATCGTCTTGCTGCAATCCGCAGACCTCAAAAGCAGCATGAATGCTAAAGCGTCGTTCATTTTCATTCTGATCCGTACGAATTTGAATCAAGTTATAGGCGCCTTGAAGATACCTGGTACTAATCCCATCATCCTCATACAGAGCAAAAGAATTGTTGGCCCCTTGAGCATAAAGATGAATATCTAGCCCTTGCCAATTAGCATGTCCCGTATACTGAACCGGTTGTGCTTGAGGAAGAATAGCTCCAGCCCGAACGAATAGCGGTAAAACATCCAGCGGTGCATGAGAGATGATATGCATGTTCCCCTCATATCGGGTTCCGGTCCAATAGTCAAACCAGATGCCTTCGGGCAAGTATACCACCCTATGTTGTTTGCCTGGCTCATAAATTGGCGCAACCAACAAATCTTTTCCGTATAAAAACTGATCGGACAGTTGATACGTATTGCGATCCGCAGGGTACTCCAACACTAATGGACGCATTATAGGAAGCCCCGTGCAGGTTGATTCATAAACAAGAGAATAGAGATAGGGAAGCATCCGGTATCTTAATTCAATATATTTCCGGCAAATCTCTTCGACCTCATCATTAAAGGTCCATGGCTCCTGGTTACGTGTATCGATAGCACTATGGTTTCTGCAGAACGGAGTGAATACACCCAACTGGGTCCATCTGGCTAACAGTTCTCCAGACGCGTGGTGCATAAACCCGCCTATGTCCGCTCCACAAAAAGCTATCCCGGAAAGCCCCAGATTTAATCCCATCGACATCGACATCCTCATATGCTCCCAATAGCTCCGATTATCTCCCGTCCATACTGTGGCATATCTCTGGATTCCGGCGTACCCTGCCCGTGTCAGCACGAACGGTCTTTCTCCTTGCAGCAGCTTCTCCATTCCTTCATAGGTTGCCTGACTCATGAGCAGGCTGTAAATGTTGTGCATCTCTCCATGTGTCTTTGGCTTGCCGTCATTGCGGTGAATAACTTGTTCATCCATCGTTTTCGTAGGAGAATTAAATACACTCGGTTCGTTCATATCATTCCATATTCCGCTGATTCCGTAATCCACATAAAACCGATGAAGCGCTCCCCACCATTCACGAGTGCCTTGATCTGTAAAATCGGGGAATACGCTTGGACCCGGCCATACGTCGCCGACATACTCTTTTCCATCAGGGGTTTGACAAAAACGTCCTGCTTCTAGCCCCTGCTCGTATACCTCGTATCCGTCCTGAACTTTAACGCCAGGGTCGACAATAGGCACAATACGGAATCCCAGGTTCTTCAGTTCCCTCATCATCCCTGCCGGATCCGGAAAACGATCCTTATCGAACGTGAACACTTTGTATTCATCCATATAATGAATATCGAGATAAATAACGTCGCACGGAATTTTCTTGACCCTGAAATTTTGCGCGAGCCGGATAACTTCCTCCTGATTCATATAGCTGAATCTCGATTGCTGATAACCTAGAGACCATAATGGGGGAAGCGGCATTTTTCCGGTTAGTGTCGAATAATTCGCAACGACATCCTTTAGCTCAGGACCCGCAATGAGATACAGATCCATTCCACCGTTGACTGTCTCAACCAAATAGCGGTCTGCCTCTTCGCGCAAATCTATAACCGTTTTTCCCGGATTATCGATAAACAATCCAAACGTATTGTAAGATGCATGGTGAATCAGAAGCGGAATCGATTGATATAAAGACTCCATATCCGGTACATGCGGATCGAACACATCGGAATTCCACATCGTGTACCTTTCTCCACGTTTATTTAAATATCCCGTAGTTTCACCAAGTCCATATATCATCGCTTCGTCATCCATACTCCCCTGACACCGCAACGTAGTCTCCGAGTAGGACATCATGTAGGACCCGCATGGCTTCCCACGGGCAGTCTTCACCTTGAAAGACAAGTCAGCTTTATCTACAACGAGGACAGCATTCCCTCCATGAAGTTCCAATTCATTTTCCAACTCAATCACACGCCAGCCTACAAGAGGTTCATAAGGTAACAATCCCTTTGACGGCTCCAGTTGAGCACTTTTTCCTTTTAATGAGTAAGATAGTTTAACAATATCGGGCGTCACCAGCATCACGGTAAGATTCCCATGCTTTCCATGGACCATGACATATTTGTCCTTCCATTCATACCCTTTGTATGGACCAATATCACGATAAATCGAGACTGATTCACTCTCTATTTGATCGGGGTGAATTTTCTCGCTCGTTTGCATGATTTTCACCACTCCTCTATTTCTATTTGGCAGTACAGTTCGAAATACATGTCAGTTATTGTATAAAATAAGAAAACCATAGGGTCCGAGCTCAGCTTTAAGTTCAACTTTATATGATTGATCACACAAGGAGCCGTCCCCGCTCTCCAACACTTCTGCTTCCTTCCACTCTCCATCAGGCAAAGCCACGGTCACCGCGCTTGGTGAAGAAGAGGCATTCATCGCAATGATAAGATGATCTTCTCCTTCCTGGCGTTCATAAACGAGCACCGACGAATCCTTCTCGGCCGATTGAATCCGAAAAGCCCCTGAAATCAGTGCAGGATGAGATTTACGCAGTTGAATGCACTTCTTGTAAAAGGCAAACAAAACCCGATCCTGATGTTCTTCCTCCCAGATCATACACTTGCGGTTATCCGGGTCAAATTCCCCGTCGAGGCCAATTTCATCACCGTAATAAATACTAGGGGCCCCGATAAAAGTAAACTGGAAAGCTACGGCCAATTTCATCTTCGCCTTGTCATCCCCGCACAAGGTCAGCAACCGTACCGTATCATGCGTATCCAAATGATTAAATGAAGCTTCATTCACTTGCTGGGGGTATCTTGCTAAATACCTCCCCAGTTTTGACGCAAAGGAGTGCGCGTCTCCATGATGAAAGACAAAGAAATCGAGAATCGCGTTGGAAACCGGGTAATTCATCACTGCGTGGAACTGGTCCCCTTGCAGGAACTTCATCCCGTCATGCCATACCTCACCCAAAATATAAGCATCCGGATTGACTTCTTTTACCGCTTTCGCGAATTCTCTCCAAAAGGCATGATCCGCCTCGTTAGCAACATCCAAGCGCCACCCGTCCATATTCGTCTCTTCGATCCAATAACGGCCTACCTGAAGGAAGTATTCACGCACTTCCGGATTTGCGGTATTCAGTTTTGGCATTGTCTTCTCAAAAGCAAATGTCTTGTATGTCGGAATACCATCTACCACTTGAAGCGGCCATTCTTGAATGTGGAACCAGTCGTAATACGCAGAGTCCGGTCCTTTTTTCACCACATCTTGAAATTGTGGCCACGTAACGCCGGAATGATTGAATACCCCGTCCAAAATGACTCGGATCCCCCGTTCATGACAGGAGCGTACCAGTTCTTTCAGCGTTTCTTTTGTTCCGAAATGAGGATCAATTCTCATATAGTCCTGTGTGTCGTATTTATGATTGGCCGGCGCCTCAAATATAGGATTAAAATAGATCGCCGTAATCCCTAAGTCGGCTAAATAATCCAGACGATCAATGACCCCTTTCAGATCGCCGCCGAAGAAATTGAAGTATTCCGGTTTGCCTCCCCACGGAAGCGTTCCTTCCGGATCATTGGACGTATCGCCATTTGCAAAACGTTCAGGAAAGATTTGATAAAATATTGCGTTTTTCACCCATTCGGGCGGACTTTGCAGATCGATCGGGTGCAAGTAAGGGAACTCAAAGCATCCTAAATGCTCTATCGGCATTTGGATATCGAAGCCTTTTTCAGAGAACCAAATCCGCTCCTCCCCCTTTGTTAAAAGAAAGCAGTAGGCCAGTCTGCCATATGGCGGAGCTACTTCAGCCTGCCAATAGTCGTAGAGTTCATCGGAAGCAAGCAGGCCCATTTGCTTATACTGCATATCTCCCCATGGCTTACACTTGTCTCCATAGAGCACATCCATTTTATCGATATCCGCTCTTTTCGTGCGGATCCGCACGTGAACCAAGCGTTCATTATATCCGTATGCCCAACAATCGTTCGACCGATGATAAACAGCCTCTAATAGCATACTGTTCTCTCAACTCCTTTTGATTTGTGCGAATTAACCTTTATCCGCCCCAGCCATAAGTCCTTCGACCAAATAGCGTTGCAGGAAAATAAACAATAAGGTCAGCGGTACGGCAACCAGCACGCAGCCTGCTGCAAACAACGTAAATTCCGTTGCGGATCTGCCTTGTACTATCCGGAACAAACCTACGGCCAGCGTCTGGTTTTCCGGTGTGCTGAGCACCATGTTGGCAAAAATAAAATCGACGAACCCGCCGCTGAAGGAAGTCAACGCAATATAGACCAGCATCGGCTTGGATAGCGGCAGAATGATGCGCCGAAATACGGTTAAATGCCCCGCCCCGTCTATTTTTGCCGCATCCACCAAGCTCTGCGGAATGGTATCGAAGTAGCTTTTAACGTACAGATATCCCATCGGAGCCCCGGCCGAATAGACCAGTATTAGCGATAAATGCGTATCCAGCAATTGCAGCTGCATTAACAAAATATAAACCGCGATCATGCTCATAAAGCCCGGAAACATTCCGATCACAAGCAAGCCTAACATCAGTTTCTTACGGCCTTTAAAACGAAACCGCGAGAATACATAGCCTGTAATCGTCACCAGGATCGTGCTGAAAATCATCGTAAAGAAAGCAACCTTAAAAGTATTCAGAAACCACTGTCCAAAAGGGTACTTATCAAACAATTCACGATAATGCTCCAGCGTGAACGAGGACGGAATCAATGTCTCGCTGTACAAGGCATTGCCCGGACGGACGGAGGACATAACGACCCATAATGCCGGGTATACGCATGCAATACCAAGAATAATCAGCCCCAGATAGCAGAATAGATTGCCCATGCTGAATTTGCGCTTTGACATTGTCATCTGTAGTCATCCTCCTCTTTGAAAGCTTTCGTTCGACGAACATTGGTGATGGCGAAGGACGCAACAATGATGAAAATAAAAATACCGATAATCGATGCGAAATTGTATTTGCCGCTGTCCATCGTCAATTTGTACAGCCAGGTTATCAAAATATCTGTACTGCCTGCAGATTGGTAATTCGGATTTGCAGGGTTACCGTTCGTCAGGAGGTAGATCAAATTGAAGTTGTTGATGTTGCCGGCAAACGACATGACGAGGAGCGGCCCGAAAGAAAGCATGACGGACGGAAAAGTAATGTTGCCGAATTGTTGCACGGGTGTGGCTCCGTCAATTTCAGCCGCTTCATATAAGTCCTTCGATATCGTCGATAAAATGCCGATAACCATCAGCATGGTAATAGGGAATCCGATCCAGATATTAACGATAATAACCGTAAACTTGGCCCAGAACGGATCGGTTAGCCACGGTAAGCCGCCAAGTCCAAAATAAGCTAGATATTGATTGATCGGCCCGAATTGTCCATTGAACATATTTCGCATGATCAACAAGGAAATGAACTGGGGGATCGCATAAGGAATAATAAAAAGCGTCCGCCAAAAACCCTTAAATCGTATACCTTTCTTCTGCACCATCAGAGCAGCAGCAAAACCGCCCGCAAATGTAGTCAAGGTCGCGCATATCGTCCAAACAAGCGTCCAGAACGCTACTCCAAAGAATGTCTGGTTCCATGCTTTAATCGTAAAAATATCCTTGAACCCTTCCAGTCCAATCCAGCTTACGAGCTTGGCGGGAGGCAAATAATTCGGTGCCGAATAATTCGTAAATGCGAGCAGGATCATGAAAAAAATGGGCATCACGGTAAAGAAAATAACGAGCAGGATGGGTAGGGTTATGATCATTTGCGGGAATTTAACCCCGCCTAGATATTGAAGCGTATCCGAAAAACGCGGGGCCGCTAATCCTTGTTCGCGCATATTCCCAACGTTGTATGCGTCCTTAACATTTGCTATATAAATTGCAAACCAAATGAGCAGGGCTAAAATGATGATAATTCCTTCGATCATTAGAAAGATCGAGTGATCTCCGCGAACATTGACGTAAAGCTTGCCTACTTTCTCGAGATGGTCCGCCTGCTCACCCAGCGTCACCAAACCCCAGATAGCTTTAGGTGCTGCCATAGCTACCGCTATTCCGGACAAATGAACGATAAAGAGCATCAGGCCTTTAATCATTTGCCGATTATATATTTGACCAAACCCCATACCGATGAGCGATAATACGGCCGCCCACTTTCGATGCTGGTTCATTGTCAATCATCTCCCGAAGATAAATATAAAATGGGCGACGTCATCCGTCAGAAAGAACGGACGACGTCAAGGTGCTCGAGCAAGAAACCTAAAGAATTAACATTACTTCTTCAGAGTTTCTATGCCTTGCTTTATGCTTTCCACCGCATTGTCTAGCGTGGTTTTCACATCCTCGCCTTTCCAAATCAGCTCAAGCGCATTAGCGATAGGAGGCCATACTTGCTGCATTTCAAAAATGGAAGGCATGGCAATGGAATGCTCAAACTGTTGAATTGCCCCGCTTACCATTTCGTTTTCTTTTATTGCCGGTTCATTCTCCATCCCTTTACGAGCAGGAATAAATCCAGTCATCTCAAAGTTTTTCAGAAGTGCTTCCTGCGATGTTACGTACCGGGCGAACAATTTTGCCGCATTAGGATATTTGCTGTAAGCACTCACGTAATAAGCCTTCACGCCAGCAAAAGTATCGGGCTGTTGTCCATTCGGAAACTTAGGCAAAGGAACCATGCCTACTTCAAAGGGAAGACTGGAGAAGTTGCCGATATTCCATACGCCATCCAGATTAATCGCCAGCTTGCCTTCCTGAAACAGTCCGGTTTTTACATCGGTCGTTGCATCAGCAGCCTCCATCGGTAAAATTTCACGCATAGCCTGAAAGTATTTCATCCCTTCCACGGATCCTTCGTTATTCAGACCGATATCGTCAGGGTTCGTGTTGTCGTTGCCAAAAATATAGCCGTTAAAGCCGGAGATGAACGGATAAGCAAAGTAGAAATTGTTGAGTTGCATCATGAAACCGTATTTCTTCTTGGCCGGATCGTTATACTTTTTGGAGAAGCTGATAATGTTGTCCCAACTGCTCAAATCATTTTCAGTGACCAGCTCTTTGTTATAGAACAAAGCATACGTCTCCATGTTCCTTGGATATCCGTATAAAATGCCGTCTTTCGTTACCGCATTCACCGCTGTTTCCTGAAACTCGGTCCGTGTCTCCTCCTCAAAGTAATCGTTAGGGAGCACAAAGCCACCTGCAACAGCTTCACTCAAATTGTCATGCGGCAGGACCAGAACGTCAGCAGCCAATCCCGCAGGTCCGTCCGTTTTCATCTTTTGCATTTGTTCCGGCGCCCCCTGCTCTTGAACCTCTACCGGAATGTTGTACTTCTCCGTAAATTCCTTAGCTATTTCTTTCAAAAAAGGAGTTCCGTCATTTCCATCCCAAATGATGAGCTTTGCGCCGGATTCCGGAGTCAGTTGATCATTTGCACCTGAACCATCGGTCCCGGTGTTAGTTCCAACGTTAGTACCGTTTGTTTGTTCAGCTTGTTGCGCCCCGTTAGACTTCGTATTTTGGGATGAACACGCCACTGTAGTCGTAAATACCAGCATCAACACACACCATAAAGTCATCATTTTTCTAAAATTCATATGCATTGCAAACCACCCTCCTAAATTATTAAGCGCTTACATCATGTAAACTAAAACATTTAACCTGATCCATTATTTATGTAGCTCTTCTCTGATAAAGAGTTTAGCTATTACATCACCTCCTTTATCGTATTTTTGATTAAACGTTTAATCATACTTTAAAAAAATATAGCATGATTGCTTTTCGTGCAAAAAGCTATATTTCTTTAAATGAGGTGCTGCTTTGTCTAACGGCCAAGCTAACCGGAATCTTTACGGACCTCTTATCTGTACTGAGCCCGGTACCATTAATTTGATCCAGTAACATAGTTACCGCGATCTGACCCTTAGCTACAATATCCTGCCTAATGGTAGTTAAAGAAGGAATCATATACTGAGAATAAAAAATATCATCGAATCCAACAACCGACAAATCCGCAGGTACTGATAAACCGATGTCATGCAATCCTCGGATCAAACCGATTGCCGATACGTCGGAAAAGGCAAACATAGCACTGATCTTACTCTTATAGCTGCCTATCCTCTGCGCTACATGATATCCTCCCTGAATGGAAGGAGCTTCCTCAAAGGTCAGTTCGGGATCTTCCGGAATCCCTGATTCCCTTAATGCTCTCAAGTAACCTTGATGGCGGAAATAGTTGACCCCTCCTTCCTCCAATTTCCCTGTCAGCACACCGATGACTTTATGTCCCAGCCCGATCAAATGCTTGGTCCCTAAATATCCTCCTGCTTCATCATCAAGATCTATCTGATGGAAGTCAGGATTCGACAGATGGCTGTCCAAAAACACGCACGGTATGTTAAGAGACAGCAGCTTCTGAAATGCTGCCGTGTGCTCGAATACACCAACTACGATAAGACCATCCAGATGCCGCTGCTTCACAAACGAGAAATCTTCATTCTCGTCAATCCCCAGAAGAATGACCTGTACCTCATGATGCCTCGCCCCGCCCTCTACCCCTCGGACAAGCTCCCAATAGAACGGATTATCCTGAAGCATCCCTTTCTCCAAGAAAGGAACAACGATGGCAATCAGATGAGATTTCATGTCCTTCAGACTTCGTGCTGATGCACTGGGTACAAATTGCAGCTCCTGAATAATTTTATTTACTTTACTTACCGTATTTGGCGAGACTCTGCCTTTACCGTTAATCACATTGGACACCGTCGCAATTGAAACGTTTGCAATACGTGCGATGTCTTTGATAGACACTTTGTTATTCATTAGAAATCCAACCTTAGTTTATTGGTTAAACGTTACATCAACTACAGTTTGATTAAAACATCATCTCGTTGCTTTTGTCAATCCTATTTATTCAAAGATAAAAAAGAAGCCCCCTGAATTGGGGAGCCTCTTTATTGATCATCCAGTTATTTTTTCTCTTCAACCGGCTTCTTGGCCACTTTGATATGCAGTTGCTCCAGCTGAGGCACGTCCACTTCGGACGGTGCGTTCATGAGCAGGTCGGTCGCGCTCGCCGTTTTAGGGAAAGCGATCGTCTCGCGCAAGTTAGAGCGTCCTGCCAGCAGCATAACCAGACGGTCGAAGCCGAATGCGATTCCGCCGTGCGGAGGTGTCCCGTACTCGAAAGCATCCATCAGATAGCCGAACTTGTCCTGAGCTTCTTCCTGAGAAAGGCCGATGGCCTTGAACATTTTTTCTTGAATATCGCGTTTGTAGATCCGCATGGAGCCGCCGCCCACTTCATAACCGTTCAACACAAGGTCATAAGCTTGGGCAAGAATTTGTCCAGGATCGGTATCGAACAATTCCAGGTCTTCTTCGCGTGGACGGGTGAACGGATGATGTTCGGCCACATAGCGTTTTTGTTCTTCATCCCAGCCCAAGAGCGGGAAGTCGACAACCCAGGCGAATTTGTACACGTTATCGTCGATAAGCCCCAGTTGACGGCCGATCTTCAAGCGAAGCGCGCCGAGAACGTCGGCTACCACTTTTTTGTTATCCGCGGAGAAGAGCAGCAGGTCGCCTTCTTCGGCGCCGGTACGTTCTTTAATGGCTTCGATTTCTTGCTCAGTAAAGAACTTGACGATAGGACCCTTGAATTCGCCTTCTTTCACTTGAATCCAGGCCAATCCTTTCGCTCCGTAACGGGCCGCATACGGGCCGAGATCGTCGATTTCTTTACGGCTCCATGTTCCGCAGCCTTTAGCGTTCAATACTTTAACTTCTCCGCCCTTTTCAACCACCGAGGCAAATACTTTCACTCCGCTGGAAGCTACCAGATCGCTCACGTTTACGAGCTCCAGGCCGAAGCGCAGGTCCGGTTTGTCGGAGCCGTATTTCCCGATGGCATCCGCATAGCTTAGACGTTGGAACGGCGTAGGAATATCGACGCCTTTCGTTTCCTTGAACAGACGAACGACCAGTTGTTCCATCATGTCCAATAGCTCGTCCCGGCTAAGGAATGACGTCTCAATGTCGACTTGCGTGAACTCAGGCTGACGATCCGCACGCAGATCCTCGTCCCGGAAGCAGCGGGCGATTTGATAATAGCGCTCGACACCGCTCACCATCAGAAGCTGCTTGTACAGCTGAGGGGATTGCGGCAATGCGAAAAATTCGCCGGCATGTACGCGGCTAGGCACGAGATAATCGCGTGCGCCTTCCGGAGAGCTCTTCGTCAGGATCGGAGTTTCTACTTCAATAAATCCTTCGCCGTCCAGGAAATCGCGGAATACTTTAGCCGCTTTGGAGCGAAGCCACAGCGTTTTTTGCATTTCCGGACGACGCAGGTCCAGGTAACGGTATTTCAAGCGAAGCGACTCGTCCACTTCAACGCCGTCTTCGATAAAGAACGGAGGCGTTTTGGCTGCATTCAGCACTTCGATTTCCGTAATTTGCACTTCGATTTCGCCTGTCGGCAAGTTCGGGTTGACGGTTTCGGCATCTCTTTTGACTACTTTTCCGCTGACGGCAAGCACGTATTCGCTGCGCACTTTATCGGCGATTTGCAGCGCTTCTCCAGAATAAGCGGGATTGAAAACGATCTGTACGATGCCGCTGCGATCGCGCAGGTCGATGAACAGGACGCCTCCCAGGTCGCGGCGGGTTTGAACCCAGCCGTTAAGCGTTACGGTTTCTCCGATGTTCGCGGTGCTTAATGTGCCGCATTGATGAGTACGTTTCATGTCAGTGCAAAACTCCTTCAAAAATATATTTTTTATAAAGTTTTTAAACTTTGATTACTTCAATTCATTGACCAGCTCTGAGAGCTTCACAGTGCGCTGTTCACCGGTCTCCATCGATTTCAGCGCAATCTCCCCGCGCTCCAGTTCATCATCGCCCAGAATGGCCGTGTAGCGCGCCTGCATGCGGTCTGCCGATTTCATCTGTGCTTTCATTTTGCGACCGAGATAATCCCGCTCCGCCGAGAAGCCGGCCTGACGCAATTTGAACAGCTGCGTCGTAATCTCTTTATCCGCCGCTTCCCCAAGGGCTACGAGATATACGTCAAGCGGCTTGACGCCGCTGAGCCCGATCTCCTGCTTCTCAAGAATAAGCGCGATCCGCTCCATACCGAGCGCCATACCGATCCCGGGCTGATCGGGTCCTCCGACTTCAGCCACCAGACCGTTATAGCGGCCGCCTCCGCCGATTGTATCGATAGCGCCGATGCCCTGGGCTTTATATTCAAACGCGGTATGCGTGTAATAATCCAGGCCGCGCACCAGCCGATGGTTGATCACATAATCCACTTCCATGGCGCTTAGCAGTTCCTGAACCTTGGCAAAGTGCGAAGTGCACTCCTCATCAAGACTGTCCAGGATCGACGGAGCATCGCCGAACTTATCCTGATCAACCTTGCAATCGAGCACCCGCAGCGGATTGCGTTCCATCCGTGACTGGCAATCCTTGCACAGGCTTTCCTTCATCGGAGTCAGGAAGGCCAGGAGCTTCTCGCGGTATGCCTCGCGGCTGGCCGGGTTGCCTACCGAGTTAATCTCCACTTTTACGTCCTGCAGGCCAAGCTCTCGGCAGTACTGAAATCCTAAAGCTACGACTTCAGCATCAATAGCCGGATCCGTGGCTCCGAACGCCTCCACCCCGAACTGGTGAAACTGGCGTTGGCGCCCGGCTTGAGGACGCTCATACCGGAACATCGGTCCAATGTAATAAAGCTTGGTCACATCAGGTTCGCCGTAAAGTTTATTCTCCACATAAGAACGAACGACGCCGGCTGTTCCTTCGGGACGAAGTGTCATCCACCGCTCCCCTTTATCCTGGAAGCTATACATTTCTTTTTCTACAATATCCGTCGTTTCGCCCACACCGCGCTCAAACAGCGAAGTCTGTTCAAAAATCGGTGTCCGGATTTCCCGGTAATTAAAGCGCCGGCACAGATCGCGGGCCTTTTCCTCGATCAGCTGCCACTTCTCGACAGTGCCCGGCAGCAGATCCTGCGTACCCGTAGGTTTCTGAAACGCCATTATCCATTCCTCCATCTTCTGCTAAAAAAATAAAAAACTCCCGTTCCTGTTTAATTACAACAGGGACGAGAGATTGGTTTTCCAATTTACCCGTGGTGCCACCCACATTCCGAATACTCCGTACTTACATCACAGGGCTCAATCTTCCGATCACATTCGCCTGGTATGAAGTATTCGCTTTAAAGCGGTGTAACGCCCGCATGCGCCGTACGTCTACTTTGCCTTGAAAGAATGATCCATGTCATTATTTCACGCATTTCGCCGCCGGTTCTCGGGGAAGTCTTTCGTTCAATCATCACCGGAATCCTTCCAGCCGGCCTTATCGGGTGCAATTCAGAATGAATGGCCAATCCGTCAAGGCAGGGATTCCTCTCTGCGGGTGTGGGGCTGAAGTACTTTGTCCCGTCGTCGAATCAGTATGAAACTGTATATTTCCTGATTTTAAGGAATTACAGTAACAAAGTCAAGTACGGACAAAGAAAAAAACCTGCACCAACGGGGCACAGGTCCAAAGGTATTATATTAAAAAGGGGGTCATGCTGTTATTATAAACAGGCTATGTTAAAGGAACATGAAACGAATATTACAGTTGTATTACAAACTCAACTTTTTAATCCAAATGTTCGACAAACGCGCCCCGGCTGCGCAGCTTATGGACGATGTCATCATAATCGGTTTCTTTAACCTTTGCGGTTAATACATATTTCAAATTGCTGAAATCATCGTCACTGAAGTTGTTCGCATCAATTACAGGATCTAACTCCGAATCAAAATCGGGCCGATCTCTTTCGGTATCGACGCGCTCTCCGTTAATCCGGCCGTCGTCGGAATCATCGTCACCCATAGCAACTACAGGAATGACTCCCTGAGCGCTTACCGTCCCAGGAATTCCTACGGCTCCGTAGGTTCCCCCTGTATTGGTAGTAGTACTGTTAAGGGGAAGCAACGGAACGAGAATATTGTGGCTTCTGCCGATCGAATGATCCAGCGAGCTGACTTCAACCTGCTCCATTTCAAATGGAAGCAGGCTGGTCCTTGCGCCCTCCGCCTGATCCTCACTCATAAAATACGCTTGAATATGCTTGGCCATTTCGATCTCTCCTTTTCAACCGCATAATGGTTTGCCGTCCCGGACTTGTCATCTATAGGATCCGGTTAGACCGGTTACAGCTTCTTCAACAGTTCCCGCACAAAGGCTGGTTCGTCCTTCGGCGTTCGTGAGGTAACATAATTGCCGTCAACAATAACTTCCTCGTCGCGGAATTCCGCGCCGGCGTTCACGATATCATCTTGCAGAGGGGGATAAACGGTTACGGTTCTTCCCTTCAGCAGGTCCGCGCTGATCAGGATCTGCGGCCCGTGGCAAATCGCGGCAATCGGTTTGCCCGCGGCATTGGCCTGAGTCACGAAATCAAGAATTCCTTGATCAAGCCGCAAATTTTCCGGCGAAGATCCGCCCGGAATAACAACCGCGTCGTACTCTTCGGCCTTCACCTCGGAAATGCCCTTGTCCGCTGTATATTCAGCTTTTCCCTGTTTGCCTTTTAAAGTTTCTCCGGCCTTAAGCCCGATAATATCGGCCTGATGTCCGGCTTTTTTCACCTCGTCATAGGGTACCTGCATTTCCGAGTCTTCAAATTGGTTCGCTAGCAAAAAAGCAACTTTACTCATAAGTAACATTCTCCTCTCGGATGTGTCCTTCGCTTGTTATTACCCGAATGGCTTCGCTTTATAACAAACCGGATTGCTGTGGCAGTAAACCTTAACATTGATATTTCGATCAAAAAAACCGCCCCAATGTAAGGGCGGTAATTGAACTATCGAATCACTGTTCTGCTAATTGCTTTATTTTATCTAAAGTCTCTTCCCAGTTTTTGTCCGAGTGCTCATACATCGTAGGTGTCGAAAAGTTACGGTGCGTTAAATGAATTGTTGTACTATCGTGATTATCAATTAATTGGAACGCAATAATCGAGTAATTTTCCGGAGTGTCCGGAGTTCCCGAGAACCCGCTCCAATAATCATAAGAAAAAGTGTCAGCTTCCTTGAATTTCAATACATGCCCCTTATCGGTAAAGTCTTGTCCGTCCCATGAAAATGAAAATGTGATCGGACTGCCTTCTCTCCAATCCGTTTCAATATGTACACCTAACCAGTCTTTAATGTAATCAGGATCAGTTAATACGTTCCACACAACCTTATTACTTGCATTAATATCTCTGGTTTTTTCAATAATGAAGTCCAAGTCCAACTTACTCCTCCTCTCCGAAATTTCATTGTTACCCAAACTATAGAACAAACGTTCGTAATTGTCAAATATAAACAACGAAGTTTAATTCAGCCATAAAAAAAGAACCGGGCATAACTCGCCCGATCCTTTCCTATTCCAGAGACTTAGCTTCCTGGCCGCGGAATATACTCGCCGGAAGGTTTGATCTCCCGGACGGTCTGTAATTCCTCACCCTGCGCAGAGCGTACCAGAGCGAGCGCTTCGCTGCGCTCCCCGGCGGCCATGAGCGGAAGCCCTTGCCAAACCCTTGGCTTTATAGATTGACGCATTGAGATCGGTAACCCCTTTTACGGACAATTTCACTGTACATTCACAGGTTGTCCCATAAAAGAATCCTTTATCCCAACCATCTTCTTCAAAATCATTGAAAAGGGTGGTCCAAAATAAGGGTAACCGGTCCCCAGTTCGTGAAGTCCACATCCATATCGGCCCCGAACTGTCCGGTCTCGACGACCAATCCCTTCTGACGGAGCAAATCGTTAAACTTCTCGTACAGCGGTTCCGCGATTTCCGGTTTCGCCGCCGTCGTAAAGCTCGGTCGTTTGCCTTTCCGGCAATCCCCGTAGAGCGTAAATTGCGATACCGATAAAATGGCCCCGCCAATGTCCGTCACACTGAGATTCATTTTGCCATCCTCATCCTCAAAAATGCGGAGCCCGGCGATTTTATCTGCGAGATAAGCCGCATCCTTCTCACAATCCTCATGAGTGATGCCCACCAGCAGGAGAAGGCCTTGCCCGATGGATCCGATCGTCTCACCCGAAACATCCACCTTTGCCCGCTTGCAGCGTTGAACTACGATTTTCATGTTGCGTACTCCTGTTCCTTATTGCATAATCCGGTGGACGGTGTAAACATCTTTCACCCGTTTGATTTTCTCGACGACGGATTGCAGATGGTCCGTATTCCGGATCAGAATCGTCATATGGACGAGCGCCATTTTGTTTTTGTCCGACCGTCCGGAAACGGCCGAAATATTCGTCTTGCTCTCCGATACGGCCTGCAGCACTTCGTTAAGGAAATTCCGGCGATCATGTCCCGTAATTTCAATATCGACGCTGTAATTTGCCTCGATGGCGTTCTCCCATTCCACGTCGATAACGCGTGCAGCTTCTTCATCGTCATTTCCGTTAGGAATGTTCGGGCAATCGCTGCGATGCACGGAGACGCCACGTCCGCGTGTAATATAGCCTACGATATCGTCGCCGGGAACCGGGTTGCAGCATCTGGCAAAACGGACGAGCAGGTTATCGATCCCCTTGACCACGACTCCGTTTGTCGGCCGAGGTCTACGCTCTTCCGGTGCTTTTACTTCCTTCACTTCCGAGGTAAGCTCGATCGAGCTGCTCTCTTCCTGCTCTTTGCGAAGCTTCTCTGTCAGCTTAGTGGTGATCTGGGCGGCGGTGATGCCGCCGAATCCTACGGCCGACAACATATCGTCGATATCGTTGAAGGCAAATTTCTTACAGGCCTCCATTAGCTTGTCGTCCGACATCCAGGCGGAAGGCTCAATGCCGGCCCGCTTCAATTCGCGTTCGATCGCTTCGCGGCCTTTTTCGACGTTCTCCTCGCGTTTCTCCTTTTTGAACCACTGCTTGATTTTGCTTCGCGCATGGGAAGATTGCGCAATTTTGAGCCAATCCTGGCTCGGTCCGTAGGAATGCTTGGATGTGAGGATTTCTACGATATCCCCGGTCTTTAACCGATGGTCCAGCGGTACGATCCGGCCGTTGACCTTGGCGCCGATCGTGCGGTTGCCGACCTCGGTATGAATCCGGTAAGCAAAGTCCAGCGGAACTGATCCCGAAGGTAATTCGATCACTTCGCCGGAAGGCGTAAATACAAATACCAAATCGGTAAAAAAGTCCATTTTGAGCGATTCAACAAATTCCGAAGCATCCTTCGCTTCGTGCTGAAGCTCCAGAATCTCGTTGAAAAACGTCATCTTCTTCTCAGGGCCGCCGGTTTCCGGACCTTCCTTATAAGCCCAGTGCGCGGCGATCCCGTATTCCGCCGTCCGGTGCATCTCCCAGGTACGGATCTGCACTTCAGTCGGCTCACCGTTGGGCCCTACGACCGTCGTATGCAGCGACTGGTACATGTTCGCCTTCGGCATTGCGATATAATCCTTAAATCTCCCCGGCATCGGTTTCCATAATGTATGGATGATGCCCAAGGTTGCGTAACAATCTTTGATATTGTCGACGATGATCCGAATTGCAAGCAGGTCATAAATTTCATTGAACTGCTTGTTTTTGGTGGTCATCTTTTTATAGACGCTATAAATATGCTTGGGACGTCCCGACAAGTCGGCCTCAACGCTCATCTCATCCAGCTTCTCGGATATGCGTGAGATTACGCTTTCGATGTACTCCTCGCGTTCCGCCCTTTTTTTCCGCATCAAATTGGCGATCCGGTAATATTGCTGAGGATTCAAATACCTTAGCGCAATATCTTCCATTTCCCATTTGATCGCCGAAATCCCGAGCCGGTTCGCAATCGGACAAAATATCTCCAGCGTTTCATACGCGATGCGCCGCTGGCTCTCTTCGGATTGATATTTCAACGTGCGCATGTTGTGCAGACGGTCTGCAAGCTTAATGACAATCACTCGGATGTCCTGCGCCATGGCGATGAACATTTTCCGGTAGTTCTCATTTTGCTGCTCTTCCTTGGATCGGAATTTGATCCGCTCCAGCTTCGTCAGCCCGTCGACAAGCATGGCGCAATCATGGCCGAAATGCTCCTCGATCTCCTTCAGGGATACGGTAGTGTCCTCAACAACATCATGAAGCAGAGCTGCAATAATGGACAAACTGTCCATCTGCATATTGACGACAATTTCCGCCACCGCCAAAGGATGAAGAATATATGGTTCTCCGGATTTGCGCACTTGTCCGTGATGAGCCTGCTCCGCAAAATCGTATGCCTCACGGATGCGCTCCAAATCCGGTTCTTTTATATAGGCCGACGCCTTTTCAAGTAATCGCTCTATGCCCATTGAATCCTGCTCGATTCCTTTCTATATCCCCAATTTTGATTTCCTATAATTATGACTCTTGCGTTCTCTTCCGTCAACTCTCGGACACTTCGCCGCCAAAAAATAGTCAGAGACCGTGTAATCCTTACTTTTTCTCAACTCCTCGCCGGCGTATGCTAAAGAATCATTTAGGAGAATCTGTAGAATAACCTTCAAGAGGTTGTTCAAAAAGTCATCTTTCCATGACGAAGCAGATCACGAAACGGATTCGACGTCGAATCTTGAATTCAGCCGGGCCTTCCGTTGCTCACGTACCCCATGTACGCTCCGCTACTCAGTCCCTAGCTTCATCCAACCTTCTTGGTCCTGAAAACCTGACTTTTTGAGCTCGCACTTAGGCAAAATAAATTTTGTGTTGAAAAATGTCGCCATTCTCATTAATCTATTAAGGATAGTTTTCATTATGTACGAAAAATAGAGGAGTGACCCTGTTGCAACGTGAAATTCAAGTTAATGAAAAAGTTCCTTTCGGACCTGGTGTTCTGCTGAGTGTGCAACACCTGTTCGCCATGTTCGGCAGCACCGTGCTTGTACCGAACCTGTTCGGCGTCGATCCCGGCATGATTTTGCTGATGAACGGCATCGGAACCCTGCTTTACATCTTCATCTGTAAAGGAAAGATCCCAGCTTATCTTGGTTCCAGCTTTGCCTTCATCTCTCCGGTGTCTCTGGTCTTGGCGTCTTATCCGGGCAACGGCTACTCGCTGGCACTGGGTGCCTTCATTGTGACCGGCGTGATCTTCATGCTCGTCGGATTGCTCGTCAAATATGCAGGAACTTCCTGGATCGACGTCGTCTTTCCTCCAGCTGCGATGGGTGCCATCGTTGCCCTGATCGGTCTGGAACTCATTCCGGTGGCCGCAGGCATGGCAGGCTGGATTTCGAAAAATCCAGGCGAAGCATGGTCTCCGAACTCTACTTACATCACGCTCTCGCTGGTTACCTTGGGTGTCACGGTTCTAGGCGCGGTCCTATTCCGTGGCTTTCCAAAAATCATCCACATTCTGATCGGAATCGTCGTTGGTTATGTTCTCGCTTATTTTATGGGCGAAGTGAATACTGCTGCGATTGCCCAAGCCAAGTGGTTCTCGCTTCCGACTGTAACTACGCCGCAATGGAACATTTCCGCCATCATCACGATCATCCCCGTGGCTCTGGTCGTCATCGTGGAACATATCGGGCATTTGCTCGTTACGAGCAATATCGTAGGCAAAGATTTGTCCAAAGACCCCGGTCTTCACCGCTCACTGCTTGGTAACGGTATTTCAACCATCTTGTCCGGCTTCGTAGGTTCGACACCAAATACAACCTATGGTGAAAATATCGGTGTCATGGCCCTGACGAAAGTGTATTCCATCTTCGTTATCGGCGGCGCAGCCATCTTCGCGATCCTGCTCTCTTTCTCGGGTAAATTTTCTGCGATCATCGCCTTCATCCCCGAGCCTGTTATGGGCGGCGTCTCCCTGCTGCTGTTCGGCGTAATCGCAGCTTCCGGTCTGCGGATCTTCGTAGAGCAAAAAGTCGATTTCTCCAAGCCGACGAACATGCTGCTTGCAACCGTCGTTCTCGTCATCGGCCTTAGCGGTACGAAGCTGACAATGGGCACTGTGGAGCTGAAGGGAATGGCTTTAGCCACAATCGTCGGAATTCTGCTTAGCTTGTTCTTCAAACTGATTCAGGTGCTTGGCTGGTCCAACGACAAGGATGAGGAAAAAGCGGCTCATTAAGCCTAAGGCTCAATGCGTAAAAGCCTCCATATCACCAAGGTGATATGGAGGCTTTTTTATTACATTTATTGAGGCTTCCTTTTTAGTAATCGTAATGAACGAGGGAAAAGACTTCAATATCCGGCAGCTTCGCGCGTCCGTTCAATTCGCCGAGCTCGATCAGGAAGGCCGTTCCGACTACATTTCCCCCAAGCTGGCGGACAAGATCGACGGAAGTAGAGATCGTACCGCCCGTGGCGAGAAGATCGTCGGCAATGAGGACGTTTTGCCCCGGTTTGATGGCATCGCTGTGCATGGCGAGCCGATCTTTACCGTACTCAAGGTCGTAGCCGACCTCGATAGTCTCATAAGGAAGCTTGCCGCTCTTGCGGATCGGGACGAATCCTACACCGAGTGCATAAGCAAGCGGTGCTCCTACTACGAAGCCGCGGGCCTCGGGTCCTGCGATCAGATCAATCTTCAGATTAGAAACAAGTTGTTTCAATTCATCGATCGCCAGCCGGTATTTCTCACCGTCGTTCAGCAAAGTTGTAATATCCTTGAAGCTGATGCCCGGTTGCGGGAAATCCGGAATGACCCGGATATAGTCTTTGAAATCCAATAAAATCTCCTCCTAGAAAATATGCGAATTGCTATGAATGTATAGATTTATGAAGCCCCTTGTATATGGGTTTGCATCCATTCGGTAATCTGCGGAACCGGTGCATGCAGCAAAATATGCTCCATTTCCGCCAGCAGTCCCAGTTCCCGGTACCTCGTCGAAGACTCGAGCGGTCGCTTGGGCGGTGACGCGGCTACAGTTACTATGCCCGAAGTCCGCTCAATAAAGCCAAGTTCCTCAAAAACGTCCAAGGTTAGGCCAAGCATTCGTCCGGATAACTTCGTACGTGCCTTCAAAGCGGCAACCAGTTCGTCTTCCCGGTGTCCCTCCGGCGCAAGCTTTCTCAGAAGGGCATATACCCCTTTGAACTGCTCGCGAGAAGGCGGCTCAAGCATTTCTCGAACCGGAGTTTTCGGATGAAGCAGAAACACTCTCTCCAAATTTCCGAACAAGGCCAGCATGCTGTTCCATTCCACAGGCATCTCCGGCAGCTCCAAAATAAACAGCGTGCCTATTCCCTCCGCTCCCGCCTTTTCTGATTCAGAGTTAGCCGGACTTGCACCGACTACCCTATCATATACCCAAAGCGAGCATCCGTTCAAATCATTTCCGTTCAGTTGCGGCGAACTTGAATTCACCATGACAGCAGCGCTTCCCGGTCCGAAAGAAGTCCATTTGGCCAAGGTCTCTTTCAATTCATCCAATTTGGCTACCGGGTTACGGAAGCCCCTGTAATCGTAAACTTGCAAATGGGTAACCGCGAGATCCTGGATCATCAGCTGCGGTTTTCGCGAGCCGTTCCATTCATTGATCCCCGCTTCCGCCACAATATCAATTTCCGATTCCTCCGAAAGCAGGAAGGCAAGCTCTCCCTTTCCAAAAGCAACCGCTTCTACTGTCTTGCCGTTCTGGCCGAGCGTCAAACGTAAATGCTTGCCATCCTTGCCCATCTGCCGGCATTCCAGCAATTTTGCCCCGCGGATCAGTAACCGCGGACACGGATTTGCCATGCCAAACGGAGCCAGCAGCTCCAACTGCTCGATGATCGGGAGGGTGATTTCCTGAAGGGAACATTCAAGATCATTTTGCATAACCGGGATAAAATGCTCGGGACGGAGAGCCCCGGAAGCAAAGTCGTTCAGCCGCTTGTCGAACTCGGCCAGCCGCTCCCGCGGCAGGGACATGCCGGCTGCAGCGGTATGACCGCCGAAATGATCCAGCAAATCGGCGCAATGCGTCAATGCCTCATATATGTCCAGACCAGGAATAGAGCGTGCCGAGCCTTTGCATTCACCGGTCTCGGGGTTGATACCGAGTACCAGCGTCGGTCGATAGTAACGCTCGAGGATTTTGGAGGCCACGATACCGACAACGCCGACATTCCACCCTTCTCCGGCTACAACGATCACATCGGGAAGGCGTCCTTCGGCTGCTTTGGTCTCCAGATCAACCAGCGCCTCCTGGACGATGTCCTCCACCAGCCCCTGCCGCTGTTTGTTCAAGATGTCCAGGTCCAGAGCCGCCAGTTCTGCCTCCTCCCGATCGTGGGTTGTCAGCAATTCAACCGCCCGGCCGGCATGGTTCATTCTGCCGCTGGCATTAATGCGCGGTGCGAGACCGAACGCCACGTTCGTCGCCGTCACCTCGCCCGATTTCCAACCGGCGGTTTTAAGCAAAGCCGTCATGCCGGGAAATGCGGAAGTCGCCATGGATTGCAGCCCATAGCGAACAAGCACTCTATTCTCACCGACTAGGGGCATTAAATCCGCTATTGTACCGAGAGCGGCAAGCTCTGTCCATTCGGGTGGAATCTCCTTCCCCAGCAGCGCTACGGCCAATTTGTAAGCAACCCCCACTCCAGCCAAACCTTTAAACGGATAAGGACAATGGGCAAGCTTTGGATTAATGAGTGCATAAGCGTCAGGAAGTACAGGCGGAGGCTCATGATGGTCGGTCACGATGACATCCATT
The DNA here is from genome assembly GCF_038009185.1 of Paenibacillus sp. FSL R5-0407. Lineage (NCBI taxonomy): Bacteria > Bacillati > Bacillota > Bacilli > Caryophanales > Paenibacillaceae > Paenibacillus > Paenibacillus sp. FSL R5-0407. The sequence goes on from NZ_JBBPAX010000001.1 coordinate 2,266,253, forward strand.
CCGACGCTTGTGGCGTAGGCTATTTGCTCAACAGCGCTGATCCCCGTATCGACCGTGACGACCAGCGTAACTCCGCGCTCCTTGGCTTGCTCCAGAGCGTGAATATGTAGTCCGTAACCCTCTTTGGACCGATGGGGAATGTAATATTCGTAGTCGGCGTTCAAATGCCGCATAAGATGGATCATCAACGCCGTAGAGGAGACTCCGTCAGCGTCATAATCTCCGTAAATCAAAATTCGTTCATTACGATCAAGCGCTTGCCTGATCCGTGGAACCGCCTCATTCATACCACTGAGGAGAAACGGATCATGCAGGTTTTCCATGGTCCCCTTTAAGAAACGCAAGGCCTCCTGCGGGTTATCCAGACCGCGTGAAGCCATCAGAGAGGCTACCAGCGGCGGGATGTCCAGTTGCCGTGCAAGCAGATCGGCAGCTTCCCTGTCGCAAGAGAGCGTATTCCATTGATACTTCGGTTGAAGCAAAATTTCACCTTCTTTCTCAGCCGTCCCTGCAGGCTATTGAATTAAAGTCGGCAGGTCATCGCCGGGCCCTTCATTATTGCTCTTATAAGGATAACCGGGATCATAGGGCAGAACCTGAATACTGACATCGCTAACATGAGAAAACCGGTTCATCAGCAGCACCTTGGCCCGGTTCGCAATATCATTCGCTTCCATCACAGTAATCCGCGGATTTACGCTTATTCGCGCGGTAATAGTTACATAATGGCCGTTCTCCTGAGCTTTCAGCTCCTCTACAGTGATGACGCCATGCACCCGTTGAACGGTTTCAATAAATCGTGTGGCGTCTTCCTCCTGCATCTCTGAAATCAATGAGCCGTAAACGGAGCCGCGCACCATAAGATAAACCCGCCAAAGGACCATGCACGCTACGAATAGCGCTGCAGCCGGATCCAGATAGAGCAATGCCGGCAACTCCATTGCCTGCCCGGTCATGGTTCCGAATACGCCGATCAGCACGGCAACGGAGGAATACCAGGAGTAACGATGGGCTTCGATGAGAAATTGGGTATGCTCACCCGGCTGTTTCCGGGACTGACGATACTGGAATTGGAACAGGGCCTCTTTCAAGGCAATAGAGATCACAATGGCAACACCGGCCAAATACCCCGGAGGTACGAGGTCCCCTTTTGACACGGCAGCGATTGATGAAATCCCCATCTGAAAACTTCCCATCAACAAAAAAACAGACAGAATAATAACCAGCAGCGGTTCCCCTGCCCTGCTTGGTGCATTGACAGACTGCACTATTCTTTTTTTTGGCCGTCTGTGGAGTTTAAATTTATCCGAGACCATGGCAGCGGCATCCGAAGCCGAATAAAGAGCATCGGCCAGCAATGCCCGGCTGTCGAACAGCAGGCCTACCACTCCTTTGAAAGCGGCTAAGACAATATGATTGGCAATCCCGAGCCATGCTGCAGAATCAGCTGGAGCGGCTTGTTCGCGTCGCATATGAATCCTCCTGAAGCACTCAATAGATAGAACAGAACGGTAAAGCCGCGTCAATTTCGACGCGGCTCTATCATACCAAATTTAAGGCAAAATGGTCCTTTTTTAATATTGATTATTAGGACGCTTTGGCCGGCTTATTTTTTTGTTTGCTCTTAAGAACGAACCACAACGGGCTGGCGATAAAGATGGTCGAATATGCGCCGAACAGAAGCCCGATAACCATAGCCAGCGAGAACATCCGAATGGATTCCCCACCTAGCAAGAACAAGAAGAACGCTGCGATAAAGACCGTCAATGCGGTGTAAATAGACCGCATAATCGTCTGGGAAATACTTTTGTTCACCAGCTCGGCCAAATCGTGATTTGTTTTCAACTTACTGAACCGCAGGTTCTCACGGATCCGGTCAAAGATAACGATCGTGTCATTAATGGAATAACCGATGATGGTCAAAACGGCAATAATGAAGGTCAGATCGACTTCGAAGCGGAATATGGAGAAGACCGCGACAACCAGGAAAGCGTCATGTAACAGAGAAACGATCGCAGCCACTGCGAAGCGCCACTCAAACCGGATGCTGACATAAATGATAATGCCAAGGCAGGAAATCAGTACGGCATAAATTGCATTTCTCGCCAATTCCTTAGCCATTTCCGGATCTACTGTATTGACCTCGAAAGATGCCTTCTCGTCAAGCTTCGTAATTTCCGCTTTCAACTGGGATTCCTCATCCTCGTTAAGCACGTTCGTGAAACGGATGGTCATGCGGTCATCGCCGGGATTAATCGTTGTTCCTTCACCAATGCCGAGCTTATCCAGAATCGGATTCACCTGAGCTTCAGTCAGCTTTTGGGAAGTCGTAATATCGACGTTGGAACCCGCCCGGAAATCGACGCTGTAATTCAGTCCAAACAAGGACAGGCAGATAATCCCGACGATCGTCAACGCGATCGAGACCATGTAGCAGTATTTGCTTATATGCACAAAGTTAAAGTTTTTCAAGTTTTTATTAAAGCTCACTGATTTCACTCTCCTTTACACCGAAGTATTTCGGCTTCGACAATTTGCCTGCCTTAACCAGCAGGTTCAGAAGCCAACGGGAGAGGTAAACGTTCGTAGCGATACTGAGCACGATTTCCACGATCAGGACGAGCGCAAAGCCTTTGACGGCACCGGTCCCGAACCAGTACATGACAGCAGCAACGATAATGGTCGTAATATTCGAATCCAGTACGGTACGTAAAGAGTGCTTGTCCCCTGCTCTAACGGCGGACATGATACTTTTGCCGGTTCGCATTTCTTCGTGAATCCGTTCGTTGGTAATGATATTGGCATCGACGGCCATCCCGATCCCGAGAATGAACGCCGCAACCCCTGGCAAGGTCAAGGTGAAATCAGCCCACACAAACACCAGGATGAGCAGCCAAGTATGAACGATCAGAGTAAATGCGGCAACCAGACCGGGAACACGGTACATGCCGACCATAAACAGCAAAATGAATACCGAAGCAATCAAACCTGCTTCAATAGTCTGGTCGAGCGACTGCTTCCCGAGCGTAGCGCCGACGCTTTGGGAATATTTCTCCGTCAATTTGAGCGGCAGAGCGCCGAGATTGATTTGATCGCGCAATTCTTTAGCTTCGTTCAGATCGCCGCCGACGCTGATCGAGGCGGTTCCGTCCGTCAGGACGGCCTGTACCACAGGAGCGGAGATCAATTGATCATTCATGTAGATCGCCAGCGGTTGACCGAGCAAGCGCTTGGTAACCTCCGCAAACTTATCTTTACTCTTTACCTTAATGCTTACAAGGGGTTCATTCATCTGGTTAAATTCCAGCTTGGCCCCATTTTCGGCAAAGTCGGTACCGATCATTTCAATTTTCTTGTATTCGTCGGCCGCTGTTTCCGTTCCATCTTTACTGCGGAACGTAAGTGAAGCCGGCTCCTTCATTTGCTTGCGGACTTCAGCTTCGTCCGTCACTCCCGCCAGTTTCAGACGGATACGGTTCGTTCCTTCGGTCGTAACCTCCGGTTCGCTGGTCCCCAATTTATTCGCCCGTTCTTCAAGGCTTTGGGCTGTCTTAAGCAATGATTCCCTGGATACTTTTGCTCCGCCTTCCATCGGCGTTGCTTCATACAAAATCTCAAATCCGCCTTTTAAATCAAGGCCGAGATGCACATTGTTCAGCAGGCCGGGGGTAGACCAAACCATAATGCCGGTTGTGACTACCACGACGGTTATGAATGCTATAATTCTTTTCATCCCGTACTTACTTCCCCTTTCAGTTTTCAATCTCTGTAAGTTTAAGAGGCAAGGCCCCCAGACTGATCAAATCGCATATTTGTTTCGCATCTTCTAAATCTCCTCCTACGGAGATGGAGGCGCGACCATCCGTAAGAACACCCTGGATGATTGGCGCGGAAATCAATCTATCGTCCATAAAGATCGCCAGCGGTTGACCGAGCAATCGCTCCGTCACCTCCGCCAGTTTGTCCTTGCTCTTAAATTCGATGTTTACCATAGGCTCATTTACTTGGTTATAAACCAATTCGGTTTCTTCTTTAACGAGATCCGATCCGGTCATTTCAATAGCATTGTATTCGTCGTCCGCCGTTTCACTCCCGTCTTTACTTCGAAAAGTAAGAAACGCCGGTTCTTCCAGACTCCTTCGGACCTCGTCCTCGTCCGTTACATCCGCCAGTCTGACGCGAATCCGCTTGTTACCGTCAACTCTGATTTCAGGCTTGCTTATTCCCAGAGCTTCGGCTCGTGCCTCAAGACTTTGAACCGTCGAGATCAGTGCGTCTTTGGTTACCGGAGCTCCGCCATCCATCGGCGTTGCTTCATACATAATCACGAAAGCCTCTTTGTGATCAAGCCCCGAATAATCCTTGTTTTGCGGTCCAGGGGTTGAGCAGGCTGTAATTGTTATGCTCATGATGACAACCAGGACGGTTATGGATGCGAAGATCCTTTTCATCCGATACTCGTTCCCCTTTCAATACTCAATATTCCTATTATAGCTACGCATGAAAAGACCGTCAATTTATCAAATATTGTCGTTTTGATTAACGGTACTGCATGAATACATCACAAAAAAGACCCCTTTCAATCGAAACGGGATCCACGGTATGCGGAAATCGTCATATAATTCATGAATTGGGTAGCTTTCAAAGAAAGGATGTCATTCACAAGCTGATATAAAGGCGGAAAACCGTTCTTCTCGTACTTCTGATTCACACACTCCCAAATGTCCGGTCCGGTTACCTGTTCGTAACCGATCAGCCGGAATTCCTCCGCTTTGCTTCGGCATAAACTTTCGATCGCCTCATTCAATTCCTTCTCGCCCATTACGTCCTCAGCCATCATGATGCCTCCTTCCCTCTCCCCGTCTATTTAACATTCTACCTTATTTTCTGTAATCCTGCATTGGGATCAAAAAGACAAGTCATGAATCGGGACAGGTCCGGCATATTCTTAGTAACAACTGTTGTTATTGTTGCCATTTCGCTTCTAATCGGGAGAGAGGGAACCACTTTGAATAAACAAACCTTTATCCAGGGCACCATGATTTTGCTGGCTGCGGGCATTGTCAATCGTATTCTAGGCTTTATCCCCCGGATTCTTCTGCCCCGAATCATCGGAGCGGAAGGCGTCGGGCTGTATCAGCTCGGTTATCCGTTTTTCCTGGTTCTCGTAACCATCATAGCCGGAGGCATTCCCTTGGCAGTAGCCAAGCTTGTTGCCGAAGCGGAATCGGCCGGAAACCCGGAACGCTCAAAAACCGTATTGCGGACGAGCCTGATATTTGCCATGGCAGCCGGCTTGCTGTTTACAGTCTTATGTATCCTGGGAGCGCCGTTGGCAAGCCGCTATATTCTTACTGATGCGCGCGTATATCAAACCTTTGTCGCGATGAGTCCCATGATCGCCATCGTGGCAGTATCCTCTGTTTATCGCGGTTATTTTCAGGGGAAACAGGACATGATTCCATCCGCGGCCTCTTCAATTATTGAGACGATAGCCAGAATCATCTGTGTACTATGGTTCTCCTATCTGCTGCTTCCGATGGGTATCGAATATGCAGCTGCCGGAGCCATGCTGGGCGTTGTAGCCGGAGAAATTGCCGGAATGGCAGTTCTGCTGCTTCAGTACCGGCGCCTGAAATCACGGGAAAAATCACTTGCCGCCAAAGACCAACCATCCGAAGGGTCTATGCCGAGGAAGGAAGCATTCGTGCCTATGCTTCGCAGAATCATGAGGATTGCAATTCCCGTAACCGGGGGGCGCTTGGTCGGTTCCATGTCCTATCTTCTGGAATCGATCACAACGGCCCAAAGTCTTGCCCTCGCGGGGATCGCAACCGCCATTGCGACCGCTCAGTACGGAGCGCTGCAGGGAATGATCATCCCGCTTCTATTACTGCCGGGTGCGCTGACTTCCTCCTTGGCCGTCTCACTCGTTCCTTCGCTTGCGGAAGCTCAGGCAAGGGGCGATATGAGGACCATTCACCTCCGTCTCCACCAGTCGATTCGGCTTGCGCTTGTGACCGGCGCACCATTTGCGGTAATTATGTATGTTTTGGCTGAACCTCTCTGCATGTTGATCTATAATAACAGCGAAATTGCCGGAATGCTGAAAATAATGGCCCCGTTCGCTCTTTTCCTGTATGTTCAGGCACCGCTTCAAGCCGCCTTGCAGGCACTGGATAAACCCGGCCGGGCTTTGATCAATACCTTAATCGGAGCCATCGTAAAAATCGTTCTGATCCTATACTTAGCCTCCAATCCTTCTTTCGGGATATATGGAGCCATTCTGGCCATCATCGTCAACTTCGTCATCGTCACTTTACTTCATGGGTATAGCGTCGCCAGGACATTAAATTATCGCCTTCCGTTGCTGGATGTCATCAAGGTTTGCTGTGGAATGGTCATTATGGCAGGAGCAACAACCTATCTCAACAATCATTTTCAATTCAGCGACAGCCAGGGAATTCAGTTTTTGTGTGCCGCTTTTTTCTCTACTCTGCTGTATCTTGCTTTAGCCAGAATCACGGGTTTAATCGATCTGCATGACATCAAGCGTATGCCATTGATCCGCAATTGGTTTCGAGGATGATCAGCCGCTTGGAGTCATTTCTTGTCTTTTAGATTGACATATAGCCTTCCTTTATGATCAATAGAGCAAAAAAAGACATCTTTAAAATCATAAACTCCTTTGGATTGAATTTGATTTTTCAGCCAAAATCTGGTTTTTCCCATCTGTTTTAAATTATCGTCATCCACCTTGCCATCCAAAATCAGCGGTAAAGGAAGCGCCTCGTATTTTACTTTGGACACCAAAGAAGATAGGGCCGCTTCTCTTTTTCTGTTCATTTTGTTTTTGTCGCCGGAAGCGTTATCACTAGACTTATCCTTTGGCAAAACGCTCAGTTGACCGCTCGTTTCCAGAACTGCGAATTCAACATCCGCAATGTTGTCGATGTTTTGGGAACGAAGCTGCATAAGAAGGTCATCCAGATTATAACGCTGTTTTTTCATTTCCTTTTCGTTAATATCGCCATTACGTATAATTACGCTGGGCTTACCGTCAAACCATAGGCGTATCTTGCGAAAACGAAGCGAAAGGACGGCGATGCCGATTTGAATCAGCAGCAGAGTTAACATCGGTACCCAGCCTTCATATAGCGGGCGGTTCTGATCCTCCAAGGCAAAAACGGCTATTTCAGCGATCATGATGGATATGACGAGATCGAAAATGGATAATTGTCCGATTTCCCTTTTTCCCATAATCCTCATAACGGCGAATACCATCACATACATAATCACAGTACGAAAAACAACAGCTGATACGTGTGCCGCCACCTCAAATCCCCCCCTTGTGTCATTGCTCTTTAAAGTCAAGGATGTACCTGGTAGTCTGACCCCGGTCATTCGATTCCATGCCAAACAATATATTCCTAAAGATCTTCAGTTCCTGTCATATCGACCGATGCTTGACCATAAAATGGGGATAACAAGACATGATTGGGGGATCTTATATGCATTTCATTCGCCGTATGGTTTCTTTTAGACTATCCCACCCTACTTTGTCCGGCTTATGGTACGCTTTTTTCTGGATGATGATGGGCGCCTTGGTCCTATCTTTGCTTTTGCAATCCAGCGTATTGGAGGAAGACGAGCTCAAGTTGTACACCTATATGGTACATGGCGTATCACTGCTCGCCGGAGGTCTGGTCTCAGGTAAACGTGCCGGACAGAAAGGGTTGTATCAAGGTTCGATCACGGGTTTAATCTACGGAATCCTGCTGCTGTTAATCAGTTTTTTGGCCCTGGACCATTCGCTTGGATTAGGTGAGCTTGCCCTGATATTTCCCGCGCTGCTTCTCGGAGCAATTGGAGGGGTATTCGGGGTAAATTTGAACAAGAAGTAAAAGAACTGCAAACTTCTCCTTTCTCCTATATGTTAATCTGATGGAAGATTTCAGGTTGGGTAAAGGAGGTTTCCATTTTGCTATTCCATTCCATGCAGACCATTACTTGGTTCACCCTGCTGGTTCTTATCCTGTTTGTCTTGATCTGCTTCTTCCAAAATCCTTGGCATGCGGTCGTTGGCTTGGCCGGTGAATTGTTGAGATCGAGAAGATTCATGTGGACGTTCTTGCTGATGCTTGGGGTTTTGCTGCTAAACGGATACGAATTGGCATTGGAAAATAAGTTGTCTTACTCGGCGGACTTTACGCCGTGGATTTTCCGACTGGAAGGACATTTCGTGCAACAGGTTCAAAACTTGACTCACGCACCATGGCTTACGGGGATTACTTCCTTTTTTTATCTTATCGTTTTTCAGTCTTTGATTCTGGCTTCGCTCTTTATTTACGCTGGAGAAAAGAAAACCGTGTTCCTGCATGCGACCTGTTGTGCGGTAATTCTGAATTATCTGATCGCGATTCCATTCTATTTGCTGTTTCCGGTTAATGAAGTTTGGTCTTACCCGGTTTCAGGCGTTTCGTTTTATATGCTGGAGGCCTTTCCGGAGTTTGAAACCGTTTATCGTCCCCTTTCCGGGATTAATAACTGCTTTCCTAGCCTGCATACCTCCATCTCAGTCACCATGGCTATCCTTGCCGTACGCTCTGGTAACCGCCGATGGGGATTTTTCGCATCGATCAGCGCCGTTATTATCGTGTTCTCGATCTTTTATTTGGGAATTCACTGGCTCACGGATATGCTGGCCGGGTTGCTACTTGCGGGCGTATCTTCCACAATCGGCATCAACTGGGCCCAGCGCTGGAAAAGCAACTATAATCCCCGTTTCAATATTTCTGCATAATGGCAAAAAAGCCGCGAAAACCTCCGTGGAGGCTTTCGCGGCTTTCTTATTGCTAATTCGTATTCGTTTCTCTTAGCTTTCGGAAACTTTGTGGCTGATTGCACTGCGATCAAACGTCAGTTTCGTTACATCGTTGACGCGCAAGACTACGATATCATCGGTAAGCTCCATAATCGTGCCGTGGAGGCCACCAATCGTAATGATCTTGTCGCCTTTCTGAAGCGCATTGAGCATATTATTGCGGGTAGTCTGCTTTTTCTTCTGCGGACGGATCAGCAAGAAGTAAAACACGGCAAACATGATCACAAGGGGTACGATGAACGAAATCAGCGAACCGGTTCCGCCCGCCCCTGGATTAGCTGCTAATGGAAACATTCCTTCTTCCTCCTTTCATTTTATAGCCTGGTTCATTAAAATCCTTTTTCGTTGCCAAACAGACCATACTGCTCAAAAAACTCATCCCGGAAGTCCAGCAGCCTGTCATCCATAATCGCCTGACGGACCTTGCCCATCAAATTGATCAGGAAGTGAAGGTTGTGGTATGTAGTCAACCGAAGACCGAACGTTTCGTCCGCCTTAATGAGATGGCGAAGATAAGCACGGGAATAGTTCCGGCAGGTATAGCAATCGCATTCCGGATCCAATGGCCCGAAATCCTTGGCATACTGAGCGTTTCGGACAACTAGTCTACCCTGACTCGTCATCGTGGTTCCATTACGGGCAATCCTTGTTGGCAAGACGCAATCAAACATATCGACTCCCCGAATCGCCCCTTCAATCAGAGCATCAGGAGAACCTACCCCCATCAGATAACGGGGTTTGTTTGTCGGCAACAGAGGAACCGTACATTCCAACATCTCATACATCAGATGTTTAGGCTCGCCCACACTCAGTCCACCAATAGCATACCCCGGAAAATCCAGGGAAGTCAAATCTCTGGCGCTCTGCTTGCGCAAATCTTCAAACATGCCGCCCTGAACGATTCCAAACAGGCCTTGATCATGCGGTCGGGCATGGCTTTTCAGGCAACGTTCCGCCCAGCGTGTGGTCCGTTCCATCGATTTTTTTACATAATCGTAATCGGCAGGATAAGGAGCGCATTCGTCAAAGGCCATCATAATATCCGGACCTAGGGCATTTTCGATTTCCATTACCACTTCCGGTGACAGAAACAGCTTGTCCCCGTTCAAGTGAGAGCGGAAGTGAACGCCTTCCTCCGTAATTTTGCGCATTTCGCTAAGCGAAAACACCTGAAACCCGCCGCTGTCGGTCAGAATGGCCCGGTCCCAGTTCATGAATTTATGGAGTCCGCCGGCTTCCTTGATAAGTTCATGCCCCGGACGCAGGAATAAGTGATACGTGTTGCTAAGAATGATCCGTGCACCCATGTCCTTCAATTCTTCCGGACTCATCGTTTTGACGGTGGCTTGTGTTCCGACCGGCATAAAGACAGGCGTCTCGATCGTACCGTGCGGAGTGTGAACCCGGCCTAATCTGGCACCGGACTGTTTGCAGGTTTTGATGTGTTCGTAGGTAATCGCTGCCATTGTTATCATCCATCCTCTGTAGCCTTAATAAATAAACATAGCGTCGCCAAAACTGAAGAAACGGTATCTTTGTTCAATCGCTTCACGGTACGCCTTCAATATATTCTCCCGCCCCGCCAGCGCACTGACCAGCATTACGAGTGTTGATTTCGGGAGGTGGAAATTCGTGATTAGAGCATCCACCAATCCAAACTCATATCCCGGATAAATGAAGATCCCCGTCCATCCGCTGCTTTTGGCCACAGGACCGCCAGCGCATTTCTGTGCTACCGTCTCCAGTGTCCGCGCAGACGTTGTTCCCACCGCGATGACACGGCCGCCTCTGGCTTTGGTCTCATTCAGGATATCCGCCGTCTCTTGAGGAAGCACATAATACTCCTCGTGCATAACATGGTCTTCAACGCGATCAACGGACATCGGGCGAAAAGTACCCAATCCGACATGAAGTGTGACGAAGGCAATGTCAATCCCTTTCGCCTTGATCTCCTCCAGCAAAGACTCGGTAAAATGCAGACCGGCCGTTGGTGCCGCAGCTGAGCCTTCGTGTTTGGAATAGACCGTCTGGTAACGTTCGCGATCATCCAGTTTCTCCTTAATGTAAGGAGGAAGCGGCATTTGACCCAAGCGATCTAGAATTTCATTAAAAATACCCTGATAGGAAAAACGCAAAACTCGTCCGCCCATTTCCCCTTCCGATTCAACCGTTGCTTTTAATTCCTCGCTGAAGACTATGACTGAGCCGGTTTTCAACTTTTTCCCGGGTTTGACCAGCGCTTCCCAAAGATCTCCACCCAAATTTTTGAGCAGAAGCACCTCGGCTTTTGCGCCAGTGTCTTCTTTGATGCCGAACAACCGCGCGGGGATAACCCGGGTGTCATTCAACACCAGGGTATCACCGGGTTTCAGATATTCTACAATATCCGAAAAAATACGATGCTGTGTGCTTCCGTCTCTTTTATTTAACGTCAACAGCCGGGAAGCGCTCCGATCCGCAAGCGGAGTCTGGGCGATCAACTCTTCCGGCAGTTCAAAATCGTACAAATCAACATTCATATTTACGCCTTCATTCCTTGACAATTGTCACATTTTGATAGTAGTGTTGCAAGATTTGCCGATAATCATACCCGGCATCCGCCATACCTTTTGCCCCCCATTGGGACATTCCGATTCCATGGCCGTAGCCCTTGCCGACAAACAGAAACTCGTTGGTTTGGTCAATTACGCGTGCAGTGCCGTTACCGTCCATAACCACCATATTTCCTCCATCCCAGCTTTTCACACCGGATGAAGTCAGCAGCGGAGTACCCGAAGCGGCCGTGCCGCTTGACGTCGTGCCCCCTGCACTCTGTACAGTATACCTTCCGGTAGCGGCAATATCAAACAGCGTGCTGGGCAGTCCGTTCAAAGCCGAACGGAAGGCGTCCGGATATTTAACATCCAGGATTTGTCCATTCGCCTTGATCTGGGTAACGCGTCCGGATGGCCCTCTTTGGGTGATTTCCAGATTCAATATCGGTGACGGTGCCTCTGTTGTCGTTTTGCCTTTTAGGGATTTCAACAATTCCGCGGAACTGAATGGCCCTCGAATCCAGGCATACGCACTCGATTCATCCACTTTATCAAGTACAATGGCTTGGTCTCCAGGATTCAACTTGGCTACAGGATCTACGTCCGACTGAATCATCGGAAGGGGCCGAACCATGACGGAAGTCGTTACCGTTAATTTCTGTAATCCGGCAGCGGTCGTGCTTCCCAACGATGCCGTATTATCTTCGCGTACATAACCCGTCGCCCCGTTTGACAGTAGCACATGGTACCATGATTTTAGCGAAGCCTGTACGACCTCGTCCTCCTTGCTCGGCACGCTGGAATACACGGGGTTGTAACTGCCCCATGCTTCCGTAGAATCCGCGGTTACCCCGCCACTGTTGGAAGAAAAGATTCCTTCCACAATTCTCCCGTCAGCCATCATCACTTCCCCGCTCGTACTGTCTACGGCTTGAATAATGCTGTTCGCTTCTTTCTCAGCACCGTTATAAACCTGACTTAAGGTTGTATCTACCAGCCCGGCTATTTTGAATTTATTAAGGGCGGCATTATAAAGGGCATAACTGCGTGCAGCAACCGCCTGAGCCTTTAATGACTCCTGTGGCCATGAGGAGGATACCTCGGCTCCCACAACGGAATATAGGTATTGTTCCAATGATACTTCGTTCACAAGAGCGAGCTGTCCGCTATATCGGCTAATTTCGAAGTCACCACGATATTTTCGAGCGGATCGTTCAACCAATTGAAGAAAAGAATTATCGTCGTTGTCGCGGACTAGAAGAGCCTCATTTCCGCTGAGCTCATAATGCTCTACCGGGGATGGTGTATCTAAATTCAGCGTTACATCGTTGTGAATCAAAATCGATGTTCCCGTCTGTGCGGCAGGTGCCCACGGTATTTGCGGGAAGACTTGAGTCAGCTGCCCCTGTATCGTCCCTAATTCGGCTTCATTGGACGCGCCGCCGACCCAGACGGAATATTGTTGCGGTCCGGTCATAACGGCGGAGGCCTCTGTTCCTTGAGCGCTCAACGTATCAAGCACCGTATCGGCTTCGGCTTTGCTTCCATAACTGCCGGCAGAAACATAGAAATTCCCGTGAACGGACGGTTTTTGACCTTTGATCCAGGACGAAATCGAGCCTGCGACTCTGTCGACGGCTTTCCCAGCTTCTGCTGCATTCGCATATGGTCCGGTATAAACGCGATAAATCGTTCCTCCGCTGCTGTTCTGCGCAAAGGCAACGGGCTTATCGGTCGTACCTTGCAGCTTCTTAATCACAGCCGCCACAGTCTTCCAATCCGAGCTTTCCAAAGCTTTGACTTTATAACCGTCCACGCTGAACCGGGCGGATTGTCCGGGAGCAAACTGAACCCAGTTCTCCGTTCCTGATTGTGGACCTGCTCCCCAAGCCGCATCCCCTTTGATCGTAACCGCAGGGATCGTTGATTTGTAAGTGCTGCCTAGATCCAGGTACATGGCTACCCGAACATGAGGGCCGATTCCTGAGTCGGCGGATGCCGGAAGCTGGATCGCACCGGCCAGAAGAAGTCCGGCCAGTATCCCTTTTCCGCACCTGCTCCACTTGAATTTGATTCCCGAATTAGTTCCTTTCACGCGGTGATTCCTCCTTCATGATGCCAAGCTTATATCCTTATTCGCTCATTATTTCTGTACATCGGGAAGCGGTAAACCCAAATGATTATATGCCGCCGGCGTTACCATCCGCCCCCGTGGCGTCCGCTGTAAAAAACCGATCTGCAGCAGATAGGGTTCATATACATCCTCGATCGTCTGGCTTTCTTCGCCGATCGTTGCCGCGATCGTGTCGAGTCCTACGGGGCCGCCCCGGAAACTCGTAATCATCGCTCGAAGCATCTTATGATCGATCAGATCCAGACCCATCGGATCCACCTGAAGCATCTGTAGCGCTTCTCTGGCGATTTCAGGGGTGATCATTCCGTCGCCCCGCACTTGGGCATAATCTCTTACCCGCTTCAACAGACGATTGGCTATCCGCGGAGTCCCCCGGGATCGGAGCGCAACCTCATCCGCGGCATCCCCGATAATCTCAATTCCCAAAATATCGGCATTGCGCGAAACGATAAAGCTAAGCTCGTCCTGCGTATAAAATTCAAGTCGGCTGACTACCCCGAAGCGGTCGCGCAGCGGAGCTGACAGCAGGCCTGCACGGGTCGTAGCGCCAACGAGTGTAAAAGGAGGCAGGTCCAGCCGGACGGAACGGGCGCTCGGCCCCTTGCCGATCATAATATCCAGCGCGAAATCCTCCATCGCCGGATAAAGAACTTCTTCCACTGTCCGGTGTAACCGATGGATTTCATCGATAAATAGGACGTCGCCCTCCTGAAGATTTGTCAATAAAGCGGCAAGATCGCCCGGCCGTTCAATCGCGGGACCCGACGTCGTCCGTAAATTCACACCAAGCTCGTTGGCGATAATGTTGGCGAGTGTCGTTTTTCCGAGTCCGGGAGGTCCATAAAGCAGGACATGATCCAGAGCTTCTTTGCGCATCTTCGCGGCTTCGATATATATTTTCAAATTTTCTTTGATTTGGTTTTGCCCAATATACTCCGCCAAATAGCGGGGACGCAGGCTCAGCTCGACGGCTTGGTCTTCCATCATCAAGTTCGCGGATATGATCCGGTCTTCCATCATCGCTTTCCAGCACCTCTTTCTTCCAGCCCGTTATCAACCTGCATATAGCAGCTTCAAGGCCTTTTTCATTACCGAATCAACGGCTTCATCCTGACTTACCTGATCCTTAAGCTTATTCCATACACGGTCCAATTCGGGATCGGTATATCCAAGCGCCTTCAAACCTTCTCTCGCTTCAGGCCAGCCCGGGGTTCCGTCTTCGAAAGCGGCCGATGCAGCAGGTACCGGGTCGAATAAAGAAGCCATGCCTCCCATGCCCTCAAGCTTGTCCTTCAAGTCCAGGATCATACGCTGCGCGGTCTTCTTCCCGATTCCCGGCAGCTTCGTCAGAAACGAAATATTCTCCTGATGGATCGCAGCCACCACCGTGTCCGGATTGCCGCCGCTCAATATCCCGAGCGCCACGCGCGGTCCGATTCCCGACACCTCGATCAGCTTGCGGAACAGCTTCTGTTCTTCCCGCGTTGGAAATCCGAACAGCAGAATAGCGTCATCACGGACGTGATGATGCGTGTAAACTGTGATCGAATCTTGATTTTTGGCGGCAAACGCATAAGGGTTCGGACAGAAAACGCGATACCCTATGCCTTGTACATCCAAGACGACATATTCATTTTCAAGGTGGGCAACCTGGCCCCGTAAAAAATCAATCATGATCGCAATACCTCATTCAGCTTGGAATTTAACGTACATGAGTGTGCATGGCAAATCGCTACGGCAAGCGCATCGGCCACGTCATCCGGTTTTGGGATCGCCTGAAGCTTCAGGAACATTTTCGTCATTTCCTGGACCTGCCTTTTCTCGGCCTTTCCATATCCGACGATCGCCTGCTTAACCTGCATCGGCGTATATTCCGCTATAGGGAGCCCCTTCTGCATCGCTGCCAGAACCATAACGCCCCGCGCCTGGCTAACCGACATGGCTGTCGTTACGTTACGATTAAAAAACAACTTCTCCAGCGCCACAGCATCCGGTTTGTATTTGTCGATGAGCTGCACCATGCCTTCATAGACATGCAGCAAACGTTCCTCTTCAGGCGTGTGTGCCTCCGTTTGAATGCATCCGTATTGAACGGGGACACATTTACTGCCCTGCTTATCAATAAATCCGAAACCTACAATCGCGATTCCGGGATCAATGCCCAATATCCGCAAAGTTCAACCTCTCCCCAACCTGCTCAAGTCTTCCGGACAACCTCTTTATTTCAGGAATCCGGGTTTATGTCCGAATAAGCGAACATATGTATTCACTTTATTATAACAAAAGATCGGGACGATTGAGGAAAAAGTTTGTAGAACTTACTTTGAAAACAACTCTGCCATTTCCGCCAAAGCTCAAGTAAACAGCAAAAAGAGGCGTTATTGAATAACGCCCCTACGTTTATACGCATTACTGTTTATTCTGTTGCATCGTTTTCTCCGATTCTTCAACTGCAAAATCGCTGAAAGTGGACAAAACACTGTTGTATTCCTCGACATCCTGAATTCTTATGCCGTTCTTCAATTGCTGCAGCACCTCAGTCGGAAGCGCACTTTCCATAGTTTCCACATCTAATTGAAAAAAGGTTCGGATGACTTTTTCCTGCTTTGGCGGCCCGTCAAAAAGACTCAGATTGCCTTCTTTGTCGATGCCCACATACCCATCGCGGTTGCAAATCTCGGATAATCCTTGAATATGTTCATCAAACCACACATCCCCCCCAGGGCCCAGTCTTCCATCCCAAGTTGGGTGGTCCTTGGCCAATTGGGCAATTTCTGCCGGTCTCATGAGCCCCAACACGGAGCGGTCTTCACCGCATGTATATATTTTATTTAAATGAACAATTCGTACCTGCGCGGTTTCCCGAAGCTCCTCTAACCATTCTTGCTGGGAATCGTCCTGTGCTTGAACATCCCGGAGGGTGCCCAGTGTCTCTAGCGCAAGCGGTTCATTCGTCATCAACTTTTCCATTTGTTCGGACAGAAGCATGCCTATCCAAGCCATCAAAGCCACGAGAGCGCAAGCGCTGATTGTCCATACGGCTCGTTTCATCCGTCTCCAACGTTTTCTGATTTGTTTTTTGGTATGAAAAATATTCACGACGATCCCCTTCTATCGGAGTTTTATGTATATTGTGACCTTGGAGGTCATGAAATATACAACAGAAGAGGAAGAACGGGGAACCGGGCTTCTTATATGCTCAGTTCAATCTTTTAATTCAGTTCATTAGTTTGTGGACAAATAAAAAAACAGCCATCTGCGATGACTGTTTCTGATCGGGACGACACGATTTGAACATGCGACCCCCTGGTCCCAAACCAGGTGCTCTACCAAGCTGAGCTACGTCCCGATATATGCCGGTGAAGGGACTCGAACCCCCACGGTTTCCCTCACGATTTTGAGTCGCGCGCGTCTGCCAATTCCGCCACACCGGCTTATGCAATTATAAAGAAAATGGCGCGCCCTAAGAGATTCGAACTCCTGACCTTTTGATTCGTAGTCAAACGCTCTATCCAGCTGAGCTAAGGGCGCGTATTATGGAGCGGACGACGGGAATCGAACCCGCGACCCTCGCCTTGGCAAGGCGATGCTCTACCGCTGAGCCACGTCCGCAAACAAGTAATAAGACTGGTGAGCCATGAAGGACTCGAACCTTCGACACCCTGATTAAAAGTCAGGTGCTCTACCAACTGAGCTAATGGCTCGCATATGCGAATCTAAGATGAAAATGGCGGAGCCGACGGGATTCGAACCCGCGGTCTCCTGCGTGACAGGCAGGCATGTTAGGCCTCTACACCACGGCTCCACACTAGTAAATCTTGATCCCTTAAAGGGATAATTGCGGGGGCAGGATTTGAACCTGCGGCCTTCGGGTTATGAGCCCGACGAGCTACCGGGCTGCTCCACCCCGCGTCAGTAAAAAAAAGAATATTTACTTGTTAAAGTAAACTATGGTGGAGGCTGAGGGGATCGAACCCCCGACCCTCTGCTTGTAAGGCAGATGCTCTCCCAGCTGAGCTAAGCCTCCATATGTAATGCACTAATTAAGAAAAATGGTGACCCGTAGGGGATACTCTCACTTCGTTCGAGACTGCGATGTAACGCTAACGAAGTAAATGCTCCGACGAACCCCTAAAGGGCTTCTCATCCCCGGAAGTAATGTAATGAATGGTGACCCGTAGGGGATTCGAACCCCTGTTACCTCCGTGAAAGGGAGGTGTCTTAACCCCTTGACCAACGGGCCATAATATGGCTCCCCGAACAGGACTCGAACCTGTGACAACTCGATTAACAGTCGAGTGCTCTACCAACTGAGCTATCAGGGAATATTATGCTTGGCGGCGTCCTACTCTCCCAGGACCCTTCGGTCCAAGTACCATCGGCGCTGGAGGGCTTAACGGTCGTGTTCGGGATGGGTACGTGTGGAACCCCTCCGCCATCGCCACCAAACGGTTCAAGCGTTCTTAATCGCTTGAAAACTGGATACGAAACGTGAATTTGCGGTTAGTCTCCTCAAGTGCTCATATCGGCTTGGTCAGCCTGACGCCACTTTTTGGAGTTGTTTTGGATAAGCCCTCGACCGATTAGTACCTGTCAGCTCCATACATTGCTGCACTTCCACCTCAGGCCTATCAACCTCGTGGTCTTCAAGGGGTCTTACTAGTTGGGAAATCTCATCTTGAGGGGGGCTTCACGCTTAGATGCTTTCAGCGCTTATCCCGTCCGCACGTAGCTACCCAGCTATGCTCCTGGCGGAACAACTGGTGCACCAGCGGTGCGTCCATCCCGGTCCTCTCGTACTAAGGACAGCTCCTCTCAAATTTCCTACGCCCACGACAGATAGGGACCGAACTGTCTCACGACGTTCTGAACCCAGCTCGCGTACCGCTTTAATGGGCGAACAGCCCAACCCTTGGGACCTACTTCAGCCCCAGGATGCGATGAGCCGACATCGAGGTGCCAAACCTCCCCGTCGATGTGGACTCTTGGGGGAGATAAGCCTGTTATCCCCAGGGTAGCTTTTATCCGTTGAGCGATGGCCCTTCCATGCGGTACCACCGGATCACTAAGCCCGACTTTCGTCCCTGCTCGACTTGTCAGTCTCGCAGTCAAGCTCCCTTATGCCTTTGCACTCTTCGAATGATTTCCAACCATTCTGAGGGAACCTTGGGGCGCCTCCGTTACTCTTTAGGAGGC
>NZ_JBBPAX010000001.1:2290000-2657500 GCF_038009185.1 Paenibacillus sp. FSL R5-0407
AGACATTCCGGACATTCCTGGCATTTCAGACATTCCCGGCATTTCAAACATCCCTGGCATCCCAGACATCCCCTGCATTCCGATCATTCCTGGCATTCCGGGAGCAACTTGCTCTCCCATAACTCCATACGGTTCCTGATAAGCAGGCGCATATCCATAGGGGTTCATGGCATTTGGATGCATAGCATTTGGATGCATTGCGTTAGGGTACATAGCATTTGGGTGCATAGCATTTGGATGCATAGCGTTAGGGTGCATAGCGTTAGGGTGCATAGCGTTAGGGTGCATAGCGTTAGGGTGCATAGCATTTGGATACATCATTTCATGATGATATTCCTGAATAGGCATTGCTTGAGGTCCGCAACAGGTGGATGGTCCGTATGGAATCGGCCAGCCGTAGCCCTGCTGCTGATGCATTCCGCCATACATCTCATTCGGATGTACGGAATGATGCGGATAATTCTCGCCCATTAACGGATGCTGCCACGGAGATTCGTAATGCTTGTTATCCATTAGATGCTCCGGGCATGGCTCCATGGAATATCCCATTACAGGCGCTTGATGGAACGGAGCGTTTGAAATTCCCGGATACTCGCCTCCAAAGGAGTGTTGCATTTCCATTCCCATTACCTGCTCCTGAGGCATTTGTGGAAAATCATAATATGAGGACACCATCTCGGCATGCATTGGATACTGATAAAACAAATTTTCGTTCTCCATTTTTGGCCCCTTATCCGAACACCCGCATGGAGAGGAAGTATGAGCAGGAGCAATATAAACGGGTTGTTCTACCTGATAATGATAAGGAGAAGGGAGGACCGGATATTCTTGTTTAGGCGGGCAAGGCTCTTCTGCTTTAATATGCTCGATCTTAATGTTCTCATATTGAATCGGTTCATAAGTAATATGCTCTACATCGATTTCTACTTGGATCGGAACAGGAACGGGTGCTGGCTTCGGCGGCTCCACATTCTCAGGTGCCGGGGCCGGTAATGGCACCGGGGCCGGAGCAGGAGCAGGAATCGGCTTAGTTTGTTCAGGTTTCTGCCCTCCCGCTATAGGCGCCGTATTTTTCTTTCCGGTTGGCCCGGACACAATCGGCGCCTGATTGGCATTGTTTTCATTTGCGGGAGGATCCGACGGCGCGTTCTGTCCTTGGGTCGGAATATTGACGACTTCTCCAACCTTAAGCACATTGGGATCGCTCAATTGAGGGTTGGCTTGAATCAGGGACTGCAGCGGAAGCCCCCAGGCTTTAGCCAGCTTCCATAAAGAATCTCCCTGTTTGACTGTATGCTTGTAAACATTGGCTCCTTCGCCATCAACCGGAACAGCGGACGACGGAATCTTTACCTTGTCGCCTAGATTGAGTTGATCCGGATTAACGATTTTCGGATTGGCCTCAATCAGCTTTTGCAAAGGCACCTGATACTTTTTTGAGAGATCAAATAAAGTGTCGCCCTTTTTAACAATGTGGATTTTCACGCGTTAAAGACCTCCTAGAATTCTTCTCCGGTACGCGACTCTCCCGCCCGGGGCCCAATTAATACATCCTATGCAGGAGCCCATGTTTTTGACATCCCCGCACAATAAAAAAATCCTATCCGTCTCTTCCGAAACGAACAGGATTTTGATTCAAAATTCTAAGAATACGCGCTTGCTATGCAATTACCACACTTTTAAGCCGTCTTTGTCAACGATGCTACGGAACTCTTCAAGCAGCTTCAACGTGATCGGGCCTGCATGGCCTTCGCCGATAATCCGGCCGTCTACCTCGCGTACCGCAATTACTTCGGCCGCCGTGCCCGTCAGGAAAACTTCATCCGCTACATAGACATCATGAAGCGTGAATGGCTCCTCTTTGATTTTGAGGCCTTTATTGTTGCAAATTTCGATGATCGCCTGGCGAGTAATCCCGTCAAGAGCTCCCAAGTAGCAAGGAGGCGTAGTGATCACACCGTTTTTTATGACAAAAATATTATCCCCGGAACCCTCAGTAACGTAGCCTTGAGCATTCAGCATGATCGCCTCGCCCGCTCCCGACAGATTCGACTGGATTTTCACAAGAATATTGTTCAAATAGTTCAGGGATTTGATCTTCGGATTCAAGGCATCCGGGAGATTCCGTTTGGTGGAGACGGATACGGTCTTAAGCCCGGTTTTGTAAGCTTCCTCCGAGTAAATCGCGAGTTGCTCCACAATAATAACGACCGAAGCCTTCGGACAACGGTTCGGGTCGAGTCCCAAATTGCCCATCCCGCGCGATACGACCAGGCGGATATATCCATCGCGCAGTTCGTTGCGGCGCAGCGTTTCAACAAGAGCCTCCTCCATTTCCTGAAAGGTCAGCGGAATGTTGAGCATGATCGATTTTGCCGAGTCATACAGACGGTCCAAGTGTTCTTTGCATTTGAAAATATTGCCGTTGTAGATACGGATTCCTTCAAATATCCCGTCACCGTATAAAAAACCGTGGTCGAATACCGAAACTTTTGCATTTTCCTTGGTTACGAATTGTCCGTCTAAATAGATCCATTGTTCTGCCATTATTTCTGCACCTCCGATTTTAATCCTTCATAAGTGTAACTGGGATAACTGCCCAGAATCCGTACCTGGCAGCCCAAAGCCTCAATTTCCCCGATCGCGGACGGAAGAAGCACCGAATCCATCGGAGCAAGCACATCCATATAAAAGTAATAATTACCCAGCCGTTTTTTGGTGGGCCGGGATTCGATTCGCGACAAGTTCAGTTTCCGCCAGGCAAACGCCGAGAGAACCTGATGAAGCGCGCCCGGAAAATCCTCGGGCAAGGTAACGAGAATGCTGGTCTTGGCCTCGGAAGGCCTAGAACCGATTTGCAAAGGCGACGGCCCGATCAACGCAAACCGGGTATAGTTATTGTCGTGGTCCGTAACCTTTTCCGCAAGAATATCAAGTCCGTGATGTTTGGCTCCTAAGGTGGTCCCTACCGCCGTCCAGCCGGAGCCGGGATGCTGCTTTACCAGCTCCACGGCCTCGGAGGTACTTCCTACATGCTCCAGCTCCGCATGAGGCATGCGGGACCGGATAAACTGCAGGCACTGCGCCATGGCCACCGGATGAGAGAGAACCTTCTTTACTTTCGAAAAGTCGATGCCTTCACCCGAAGAAGCTTCAAATTCGTTGCGATTGCCGACCAGATTTTGAATCGACGGGTATACCCATTCGACCTGCATCGGAATGTCGACCTCATGGACAAGCCAGTCCATATGCAAACTGACCGAGCCTTCAATCGTATTTTCCATCGGAATCACGCTGTAATCGCTGATGCCGTTTGCGGCAGCCAAGAAAACATCCGAAATTTGCTTATAATGTAGCAGTTCCACCGGTTCGTCTCCGAACAAGTGAAGCACCGCCTCGTGGGATACCGATCCTGCCGGTAGCAATGCTATTCGTTTCATGCTTTTACTTCCCCTTTAATCATATCCAGTAATGAAGAACCTTTAATCATAGTAAGCTCAGTAACGCCATGTGTGCAAGGTTTTAACCAAAGCGTCCTTGCCGTAATCCCTTCGTTCCCTAGCACACCCAATAAAAAGCTTCTAAGCTCTTCACCCTGATTATCCGTCCGGTCAACCAGTGCCAGCAACGTAGGGCCGGCGCCGCTGAGGGCTGTTCCAAGCGCTCCATGCTGGGTCGCTTCCTCCAGAATGCGTCCCATACCCGGGACGAGCGAGGCCCGATAAGGCTGATGCAGCCGATCCCGCATCGCATCCTTGATCAAATCCAGCCGGCCCATGGTTAAAGCGGCGGTCAGCAAGGAAGCGCGGCTTATGTTATAGACGGCATCGCTCATGCCAATTTGCTTGGGTAATACCTCTCTGGCTTTCGAAGTGGACAGCTGAAAATCCGGAATGGCTACCAGCACATCAAGCTGATCGGGAGGTTCGATGCGCAGCGCTTCCGCGTGCGCCCCGTCCCAAACAGCCGTGATGATTCCTCCGTATAGCGATGCCCCCACATTGTCCGGATGATGTTCAAGTGCCGTAGCCATATTGAATAGTCGGCCAAGGCTCAGTGGCGAACCGATCAGCAAATTGGCGGCATACAGGGCGCCCACGATAGCCGAAGCGCTGCTTCCAAGCCCGCGGGTCAAAGGAATATCGGAATACATCGTAATTTCAAGCTCAGGAAGCGATACTCCCGCTTCATCAAACACGGATTGGGCTACTTTATAAAGCAAATTGCTCTTGTCCGTCGGCAGTCCATCCAGATTCTCGCCATGCAGGTGAAAAACGGTGGCTTCCGCCGGTTTCATTTCGATCCATGCATAGAGGGTGAGCGCCATGCCGAGAGTATCGAAACCCGGCCCCAAATTGGCCGTGCTTGCCGGGACTTTTACCCGGACCCCTTCATTCCGGATCATGGCGCACCTCCCCTCCATATTCTATACAAGTTTGTGTCATGCACATGCCGTTCATAAGATGAAACTCCTTTTATGAATATGGGATACTTATTTATATAAAATTCAGGTTTACTAGCCTTCTACGCGATATACACTCTTAACCCGACGAATCACATCCAGGGTTTCGAAATGGTTCAGTACTTGATCCATACTAGCCTTGCTGGCGTTATGGGTAACAATCATAATTTCAGCGTCAGGAGTATCCACGTTAGGCGACTGGACTACCGATTCCAGACTTACTTCGTATTCAGCGAACACCTGTGTAATCTGAGCCAACACCCCGGCTTTATCAGATACCTGAAGCAGAAGGAAGTTTTTAAATGAGATCTGATCGTCATTTTTCAATTTTTTTGGTTTGTAAGGCACAATAGCTTTCAGACCGTTAACGCCCAGCTTCAGGTTCTTAACGACCGCGACCAGATCGGCAACGACGGAAGTGGCTGTCGGCATTTCGCCGGCCCCGGCTCCGTAGAACATCGTCTCGCCTACCGCTTCGCCATATACGTATACCGCATTAAACACTCCGTTCACCGCCGCAATCGGATGGCTCTTCTTCACCATGGTCGGCTGTACGGCGATACTGAACTCGTCATCCTGACGATCCGCGATCCCGAGCAATTTCATCTCATAACCGAGACGTTTTGCATACTGGATGTCTTCTTTGCTAACGGACGAAATTCCGCGAACCTGTACGTCCTGCAATTCTACATTGGTCCGGAACCCGAGCGTTCCGAGAATGGCCATTTTGCGGGCCGCATCAAGTCCTTCGACATCGGAAGTAGGATCCGCCTCAGCGTAGCCAAGCTCCTGGGCTTCAGCAAGGACGTCTTCATAGGAAGCCCCTTCCTGGCTCATCTTGGACAGGATATAATTCGTCGTCCCGTTGACAATACCCATGATTTTCATGATCCGATCCGAAGAGAAACCTTCAATCAAAGTACGTATGATCGGGATGCCGCCTGCCACGCTCGCTTCATAGAACACATCGCATTGCTTCTCCAGCGCTTTGGCCAAAATTTCAGATCCGTACAACGCCATCAGATCCTTATTGGCCGTAACGATGTGCTTTCCCCGGTCAAGGGCTTCCAGAATGTATTCTTTAGTGCTGGCAATGCCGCCCATTACTTCCACAATAACGTCGATTTCGGGATCGCGGATGACCTCCCAAGGATCTTCCGTCAACTTGCTTCGCTCTATTTCAATGTTCCGCTTCTTATCCAGACTCTTAACCGCTATTTTCTCAATGACGATCGGGGACCCGACTTGACTGCTCAAGTCCTCCTGATGTCCTTCAACAATCCGTACGACACCGGTTCCCACCGTGCCCAATCCAAGCAATCCTACTTTAACGGGTTTCACTTTCTGACCCCTCCCTTGTAATAAGTGGTAAAGAACGAATGACTTATCCCTGACCGACGATCTGCGTTTTTCTGACGCCGGGGGTGGTTTGAAGCAATTCCATCAAGGCATCCAATTCTTCCGTCAATCTGGAGGTTTCCACGGAAATAACCACATTGGCTCTGCCTTGAAGCGGTATGCTCTGATTGATCGTCAGAACATTTCCTCCCGAGCCGGCAATTAACGACAGCACTTTAGACAAAATACCCGAAGTGTGCTCCAGGTCAAAGGAGATAGTAACAATGCTGTCCCGCTCAATCTCATTTAATAGATGAATGCCATCTTTGTATTTATAAAAGGCACTTCGGCTCAATCCTACCTGGGCGACCGCTTCATGCACGGTTTTTACATCTCCGACAGCAAGAAGCTGCTTAACTTGCAACGTCTTGATGACAGCCTCAGGCAAAATATCCTCGCGGACCAGATAATAACGTTCCTTCACAAACGTCCTCCCCTTAGAGACTTATGTTTTCGTATAGTGGACATTATAACGGAAAGCTTCCCATGAGGCAATCCACATTTGTGTAATAGGCGCTATTTATAAGAAAAACGGATACTATATCCTGCTCTAGGATAGTATCCGTTTCATGGTGTACATGGACCTGCATTGCATCTTAATAATAGTAGCTGCTGCCTTCAACAAATTCAAATTCAAAATCGCCGATGCGGACCAAGGTTCCGTCTTTAGCGCCCCGGTTCCGCAGCTCCTCGTCCACACCCATATGGCGCATAGTCCGGGCCAATTTCAAGATCGCGTCATGGGTATGAAGCTGCATACGCTTCATCATCCGCTCGATCTTAGGACTCTCGACGATAAACATCTCGTTCTCTCTCCGGATCGTGAAGCTGTTGTCTTCCGCTTTATCCAGTTTGTAAATTTTCCGTTCGCTGAGCTCCGTAACCTCTTCGATAGCCGGAGCTTCCGGAATTTCATCCAACATATCGGCAGCCCGGTAAAGCAGTTCTTGCACGCCTTGGCGGGTCAACGAAGAAATAGGGAGAATCTCCAGGTCCGGTCGGATTTCCTTCACTTGTTCGCGGAACTTCTCCAGATTCTCCTCCGCTTCGGGCATATCCATTTTATTGGCGGCCACGATTTGTGGACGGCTCTCTAAATCGGCATTATAGAGCTTAAGCTCATCATTGATCTTCATCCAGTCGTCAAAAGGATCCCGCCCTTCGGAACCGGCCATATCAACAACATGAATAATGATCCGGGTGCGCTCCACATGACGCAAAAATTCATGTCCAAGCCCAACACCTTCATGAGCTCCTTCAATAAGCCCCGGGAGGTCGGCCATGACGAAACTGCGGCCTTCACTGACATCTACGACACCGAGATTCGGCGTAATTGTTGTAAAATGATAGGCTCCGATTTTCGGTTTGGCTGCCGATACGACGGACAACAGCGTCGATTTGCCGACGCTCGGGAAACCGACCAGACCGACATCCGCCATCACCTTCAGCTCAAGCACAATCCAGCGTTCCTGACCTTCCTCGCCATGCTCGGCCAATTCCGGGGCCGGATTGTTCGGCGTAGCGAAGCGAATGTTTCCGCGTCCTCCGCGTCCTCCTCTTGCCACGACGATTTGCTGGCCGTGATGCGTCATATCCGCCAACACTTCCTGCGTGTCGTCATCAATAAGGACCGTACCCGGAGGAATGCGTACTACCATACTTTCCGCATTAGCGCCGTGCTGGCTCTTGTTGCGTCCCTTTTCCCCGCGTTCCGCCTTGAAGTGACGTTGGTACCGGAAATCCATCAACGTTCTGAGGCCCTCGTCGACCCGGAATATGA
The DNA here is from genome assembly GCF_038009185.1 of Paenibacillus sp. FSL R5-0407. Classification (NCBI taxonomy): domain Bacteria; kingdom Bacillati; phylum Bacillota; class Bacilli; order Caryophanales; family Paenibacillaceae; genus Paenibacillus; species Paenibacillus sp. FSL R5-0407. The sequence continues at coordinate 2,297,641 of NZ_JBBPAX010000001.1, forward strand.
CGTCGCCGCCTTTGCCCCCGTCGCCGCCGGCCGGTCCGCCATCAGGCACATACTTCTCTCTGCGGAAAGCAACGATTCCGTCTCCGCCATCTCCGCCTTTAACATATATCTTTGCTTTATCTACAAACATGCATTCACCTCATTCTAGTTTGCGCAAGCTACGCGGAGTCTTAAGGATTCGGGTCTCGAATCGATCTGCTCCGCCAGCACTCTTTTGCCGGTATTCCATTCATTCAGGTGGCGTTTTAATATCTCTATATTGTCCAACGTATGATCTTGCCGTTCAAACATGGCCAGCACTTCGCCGCCTTCCCGGCAAATGGACAATTTAAGCTGCAAGACCTCTCCCCAGGAGGAACGTCCCGTAAACTGATATGCCCGGATCGTCGAAATAATCGCTTCCGTGAATTGTTCCGCATCCTCCGCAGTCAACAGGTCTCCGAGTTGGAGGTCGTCCTGTATGCATACTTCAAGCTGGACCGAACCGTTCATTTCCCGAAACGAATGGAGGTAAAAAACAAGCGAAGGAATGCCTAACCTGGAAATTTTACTGTCCGCTGCCATCCGTTCCTTTATTCTTTCCACACAGCCCGCCAGTTTATCATACTTGCCCAGCTGGATATATCCGTATAAAATTTGCAGATCGTTCATCCAGTCATGGCGATGATGGCCAAGGGTCGCTGCAGCCGTCCGTTGAACGGATTCGAGCAGTTGCTTTCGCTCGTTTTCCGCCTGTCTGTTTACATACTTTACATACCCGAAAAATAGGAACAACAGGCATAAGCCGATAAGAGTATAGCCAGCCGGTGAATGAAAATAATACATAAGAACCAGACAAGCAATGGATAGCGCAGCCACGATCGCCGACGCCGTGAACCGATGTTTCATGAGTTACCCCGTTCCTCTAAACAGATTGGGCGAACCTTCCACCCTGACATCATTACCCAGTATATCACAAACCTTGTCCGAATAACGTTCCAAAATATATACTTTCTGCTTCACCCGGCGAAACAATTTCGGCTTATCTTTCCATCATGTCAAAAAGAAAGCCCCCGGCATTCACATGCCGAGGGCTTTCGAAAGTTATAACCGAAGCGAAGCTCTTAAGCTTCTACTGCAGCCGCTACAGGAGCGGTTTCCACTGGGTAGACGCTCACTTTTTTACGGTCGCGACCCCAACGTTCGAATTTCACGACGCCATCCACTTTTGCAAACAGCGTGTCGTCTTTACCGATTCCCACGTTGGTACCCGGATGAATTTTCGTGCCGCGTTGGCGAACAAGAATGCTTCCGCCGGTAACGGTTTGACCGTCTGCACGTTTAACGCCAAGGCGTTTCGCAATACTGTCACGTCCGTTCTTCGTAGAGCCTACGCCCTTCTTCGAAGCGAACAACTGAAGATCCAATTTCAACATTGTCCATCTACCTCCTTCTTTAAATAATAACGTCTTTTATTTTAATATACGATCCGTATGAGCCTTCGATACTCTGAAGCATAACGACCATGGATAAGAGCAGCAATTGCACCTGTTCAGCCGCTTTCGGAGCAACATCCCCGGGAAGTTTCGCGTTCAGAAAGCCGTTTTTCATTTCGGCATCCATCACGGTTCCCGTCAGCGCCTCGATAGAATTCACCGTACCAACAGTAACGGCGGATACACCGGCACATACGATATCCTGTCCTGATTCGGCGTAGCCAGCATGACCTGACACTTCAAACCCTGTTATGTCGTTATCCCTGCCGCGCAGAATGGAGACGATAATCATCTACCGCACCTACTTACGCTTGGATTTTCTCGATGGTCACTTTCGTGTAAGGTTGACGATGACCTTGTTTTTTGTGGTAGTTCTTCTTAGGCTTGTATTTGTAAACGACAACTTTTTGGCCTTTGCCGTGTTTTTCGACTTTCGCCGTTACACTTGCGCCGGATACCAATGGAGCTCCCGTTACCAAACCTTCACCTTTAGATACTGCCAACACGCGATCGAACGTCACGCTTGCGCCATCTTCAGCGTTCAATTTCTCGATGTAAAGAACATCGCCTTCTTGAACACGGTATTGTTTACCGCCAGTTTCGATAATTGCGTACATTTGCTTGCACCTCCTCATGTCTCAGACTCGCCTGATTTAGGTGCCGTTGTCCTTAAGAACAAACGGACTTTCTAACCCGATCGGAGCGGTTACAGCATGTGTACAAGGCTAACTCATAACACATACCTTAATATACTACCATGGGTTCATTAAGAAATCAATCATCACCTAAAAAAATAGGTTGCTCCCTCATTCTTTTCCGGGTCATTTCCAGCAATCCAAGCTTGGTCCAGCCTAATATATGATGCTGTGTCCGATCCCCGTTCAGTGAAGCTTCCAACGTATCGCACACGGCCGTACGATGATGCTCGCTGCTCATATCAATGAAATCGACAATGATAATTCCGCCGGTATCCCGGAGCCGGACCAGCCTCGCAATTTCCCGGGCCGCCTCCACATTCGTCCGAAATACGGTATCTTCCAAATTGTCTCCGCCGGTAAATTTCCCGGTATTCACATCGATCACCGTCAAAGCTTCCGTCGTGTCCCAAACCAGATACCCGCCTCCGGGCAGCCACACTTTGCGCTGAAAATCCTTATCCAGTTGCTGCTTGATTCCGTAGTAATCAAATAGAGGAATATCGGCCTTGTAAATTCGGACATTCGGTTGTTTACCTTGCAGCATTGCCGCCAAAAAAGCAGTCGCCTCTCCGGCTTGTTCCGGGCAATCCATGATCAGCTCATCCGTTGCCGGGCTATACACATCCCGCATCAGCCGTTGAACCATGCTAAGATCATGATGTAAAGCGGCAGGGGCGGAAGCTTGTTCACCTTTAAGCAAAATCGTTCCCCATTGCTCTCTTAACTGGGCAAGATCCTCCGCGACCGCTTCTTTCTCCGCATATTCGGCAACCGTCCGCAGGATAAGCCCTTCTTCAGGCGTACGCAGCTCCTCCCCGATCTCTCTGAGACGGGAACGTTCTTCCTCTTGCCCGATTTTCTTGGATACGGCAACATACCCGGCTGACGGCATATAAACAAGCCAACGACCGGGTAGCGAATAGTGCGTCGTTACGCGCGCCCCTTTGTTTCCGATTGCTTCTTTAACTACCTGCAAAATTAATTCCTGTCCCGGCTTAAGCAAGTCCGAAATCGGAGGCTTTTGCTTAGGCTGTTTCTCCAAATGAGGATGCAATAAATCATCGATATATAGGAATGCATTCTTCTTCTGGCCGATATCAACGAAAGCAGCCTGCATACCGGGTATCACATTCATGACTTTTCCTTTAAAAAAACTGCCTACCAGTCCTCTTTTTTGAGAACGCTCCGCTGCATATTCCACCAATTTTCCTTCTTCAAGCAGCGCCATCTGGGTGGAATCAGGGCCGCAGTGAACAATCAACTGTTTCATTGACCTCACCCTCACTCTTACGTTCTATCCAAGCCGTCTTCTTCATTATAACATGGCCTCCCATAATCAAGCGCCGGGATCTCCCCGCAAATAAGAGGAAATTACCCGCTGCTCCGGCACCACAGCTACAATATTCCCTTGAGCATTCATAATATATATGAAATGATACTTTTCCCTTTTAAAGAGACGCAAAAGTCCGTCCAAAGGTTTCGCTTTGTCGGCAACAATCGGCTGTGCCAGACTCCCGGCCAATAGATGGCGGGCAAATTCATTCTCTCGGTTAACGAGAAACCGCAAGAAACGGTACGGGATATTTCGATAATCCGTTATATTGGAATAAAGCAAAAACACGCCTACCAATAACAGGTTCATTTGCAGCGCCCCATAACCCAGCACCAGCGGAGCAACAGAATACACCGTCACAAGCAAACTGAACAGGATGCTGATGCGAAGCGACCAAACCAGCGTGGAATGAAACGGAAGCCCCTTACTGCATAAGGCCTGGCAAACCTTTCCTCCGTCCAGCGGCAAAATCGGGAGCAAATTAAACAAGGCGATTAACAAGTTGCTTTCTACAAAATAAGAAAAAAACGGCCCCTCCCAAATGCCGGTGGCATGAAGAAGCCAGGAGATTCCAATCATCAGCAGGTTTTGCGCCGGTCCGGCCAGCGCAATGGCCACCTCACGTCCGGCAGTCAAATGTCCGGTATCCTCCATGACCGCAACGCCGCCAAAAGGGAGCATTTGTATGGTCGATACGTGAATGCCGAATAGCCGGGCGCAAGCCACATGGCCGAGCTCGTGAACGAACACGATGGCAAACAAGGCAAGAAGTTCCAAAAAATGACCGGTAAAAATGGAAGCCAGCATAATTAGTATAAAAAAGGGATGAAAAGAGATATTGATGCCGCCCCACTTAATCAAAAGGAATCACATCCGCCGGATCAATATACCGATCATTTTTTTTCATCGCAAAATACAGGGTTGGAAATTCGTTCTCGCTCGGGGCTACGATTTTTCCAAGGACGTCGCCCCCCTCCACCCAATCGCCTTTGGCTACCGAGGGCTGTTCCAGATGTCCATAGACCGATACATACCCGTTCGCATGTTGAACCGTTACCGTCATTCCGGTTATGGCGTCACGGGCTACGCTGAGAATACGTCCCGTTTCTACGCTTTTAACCTGATCTCCGCCGCCCGAATCTCCCGTCGGGATAATCTCCACCCCTTTCAGGTTAAGGGCAAAAGGAGATGCCAATGTCCCTTCGATCGGAGTCACAAATCCGGTGACCGTCCCTACCTTTAAACCTTTCTCTTCATTGTGTTTAAAGATTGGAATAAAGGAAGGCGGCCCCCCAAAAGTACGCTCATACCAAGCCTCTGCGGCGCCAAAATCCATTTCCTGCGTAAGCGATTGGGCCACGAAGGCACGGACCGGAAGAGACCAGGCGGGCTCATACCGTTCAATTCCCCATAATGCAGCAAACAAAAGAGCGCTGATGATCATTCTCAGGAACAACATACTCCAAAATGAGGTCTTGTTGCCTCCGGAATAACCGCCGTCTCCCGAACCAGGCACATCGCTATCATTCCATCGGCCTTGCCCCCGTTTCCACAGGAGCTCGGGATCTGGCTCATCCACTTTTCTTGAAAATAGAGGCTTCGGCGCTTGCTTGTCTCCTCTGACCACTTCCGTATTTCCGGGCATTCCGTCCGCCGCGGGGGCATGTCCCGCTCCCGCTCCCGCCAAATCTCCGGCAGTCAACTGTCTGATGCGTTCTTCGCGGCGCTTTCGCACATTCGATTTCACATCCATTTCTCGCACCCTCCCGGTCACATCTCGTGATTTATATGTATGAGGGGCTTGACCGAAATATGAACCGCAAAAAAACCGATGCCCTTCGGCACCGGTTCTTTAATCCACTTTATACTTTTCCTGATGCAGCTTAATGCTGAATACCAATCCAATACAAAGCATATTGATCAGCAGCGAGGTCCCGCCATAACTAATAAACGGCAGCGTAATCCCCGTGATTGGCATTAATCCGATCATCATTCCGACGTTCTCGAAAATCTGGAACAAAAACATCGCGGCAATCCCGACGATCATATAGGCGCCTCGCTTGTCGATGCAATGCAAGGCAATGAGAATCATCCTGTAAATAAACAAGAAGTAGATGAGCAGCAGCAAGGCGGAGCCGAGAAAGCCGAATTCTTCACCGACCACCACAAAGATGGAATCCGAATAAGGATACGGGACGAACTTTTTATTTTTCAGTTCACCTTGCAAATAGCCGTCTCCCGTCAGCCCCCCGGAGCCGATTGCAATTTTGGCGTAACTGGACTGATGCTTATCATCGCTTGAAGCCTGGTCCGGATTAATGAACGTATTTATTCGCTGGTACCAGTGCAGCTTCTTATGCTGTTCCAAATAATCGTGAATCTGCACATTGTAAGTGTTGAAAATAGTAACAAAAGCAATTAAGGCAGCTATTACTACGGTTAGTCCGATGAGCACATGACTATACTTTGTATTGCCGATCCACAGCATCGCAACCAGGACGACCAGATAAATAATGGCGTTGCCCAAATCGGGTTGAATAAGCACCAAAATAAACGGAAGCAACGTCACTGCCGAGATGGGGATAATGTCCCGGCGAAAGCGCAGTTGCTGTCCGTTTCGCTGACCCAGCAAGTAAGCCGTAGTCAGAATCAGTATGATCTTGACGAGTTCGGCAGGTTGAAACTGCAGTCCACCCGGAATCATGAACCAACTGCGCGCTCCATTAATTTCCGGGGCAAACAAGAACACCAGGACAAGCAGGAAGCAGCCTCCCCCGTAAATATACCAGCTATATTTCAAAAGTGTCCTGTAATCAACCAAGGCCATAGCGAATACCACGATAAATCCCACGATATAGAATCCCAGCGTTTTCAAATCGTAAGCCCTGAATTGGGTTTCATACGGAGCAATGGCGCTTCGGACCAGCAGCGTGCTGAACACCATAAATACAAGGAGGATGCCCACCATTGGCCAGTCCACTTTTTTCAGTTTGAAAAACAAGTAATATCAACCCATTCCGAAAAACTTTTTGAAGCGCGTAAACATGCCCTTTTTCTGATCCAGCAGCATCAGGGGAACCGTATCGCCCAAAATCCGGCGGGCAATGTTGCGGTAAGCGATTGCCGCTCTCGAATCGGGGTTCATTACCGTCGGCTCACCGGAATTGGCCGCTTTGATTACAGACTCGTCATCCGGCACGATACCGATCAAGTCGATATTCAGCACCTGAAGGATATCCTCAATTTCGAGCATGTCGCCGGATTTGACCATATTTGCCCTGATCCGGTTTACGATCAATTTTGGCGAAGAGATATGGGAGCTCTCAAGCAGCCCGATAATCCGGTCCGCGTCCCGCACGGCCGCATGCTCCGGCGTAGTCACGACGATAGCCTGATCGGCACCGGCAATAGCGTTTTTGAAGCCCTGTTCAATCCCGGCAGGGCAGTCGATAATCACGTATTCATGATCTTTTTTCAATTCAAGAATGATGTCCTTGACCTGTTCAGCGGTCACCGCGTGTTTGTCCTTAGTTTGCGCAGCGGGCAGCATGTAAAGCTCATCGAATCGCTTGTCCTTCACCAGAGCCTGGTTTAAACGACAGCGTCCTTCAGCCACATCGATCAAATCATAAATGATCCGGTTCTCCAGTCCCATAACTACGTCCAGATTGCGCAGTCCGATATCCGTATCCACCAGACACACCTTTTTGCCAAGCAGCGCAAGCGCTGTACCGATATTGGCCGAAGTGGTCGTTTTGCCCACACCGCCCTTACCGGATGTGACAACGATAGCTTCTCCCATAGATTACACCCCTTTAAACGCGATAAAATCCGGTCTCATCCGGAGGATATTGCTAATTTTGTCTATCTGCATCTTCCCGTCACTTAAAAAAGCAAATTCCATACTAGTCTCCCGGTTCTCCCATTCATCCGGAGGCCGGCTGATAACCTCGGCAATTCTAAGCTGGGTAGGCGCCAAATAAGAGGCCGCAATTACCGCCTCTTCATTGCCCTCCAAGCCGGCATGCGCCATTCCTCTCAATGATCCGAGAATAAAAATATCTCCCGTACAGGCGATCGTTCCGCCCGGATTCACGTCTCCCAGGAACATCAGGTTCCCTTCATGATGGAGCACTTGCCCGGAGCGGACGATTCCGCACATCGTAGTCAATGATTTGAGAGGATCGGCAGCAGGCTCCGAATCCGGCATTTCCACGGAGCGAATCAGCAGGTTTCCCTTTTGCCTCAGGATATCCAGGATCGACTCTTTCTGGTCGTCGCTTACGATCCGCGTCCCCAGCTTTACGTCAACATGTATGATCGGACCGGTTAAAATATTTTGATGGCTATGTTCCAATTTATAACGCAACTCTTCCAGCAAAGTTCCGAGTTCACACTTGTCGTCCAGCAGGAAAACCAGGCCATCCTTGATGCCTTTGATTGTAACGTGATTGGGTTTTACTGTCATAAGCCTGTCCCTCCTCCCTAATCAATTCGAGCAGAAGGCGGAAAGTTCCTGCTTCTCCCGGGCAAAAGTCGGAAATCAAGCCTTGTCTTCGACTGAACGACGCTTGGTAATGATTTCTAGCTGTCGGCGAAGCGGTACATAAATGATCAACGCGAACACAAACTGCACGAACACATTCGGAATAATATGATTCATCAAAGCCCAGGCATACGGCTCGTGAACAAGTCCGAACAAGGAATAAGTACCGAACAATATCGAATCAAGCAGTATACTTCCGGTCAAAACGATAATCATCATTAATGGAAGCGGAGCTTGACGCGTCTTGGACAGAAGCCCCAGCAGATAGCAGGAGAATCCCATCGCGAACGAATAAGCGCCGATCATGGAACCATAGTATACAATATCCTGCAGCAAGCCGAAGCACAGTCCGAGCACCAGTCCGGTATGGCGATTTTCATATACGGAGAAAAATAAAATAGCGATATAAACCAGATGCGGGACGATGCGGGTCTCCCAGGAAGGCGGGATCAGCCAGGGGACGATGGTCCCCTCCACAATGAACAGAAGAAACAGCAGCAGAATCAGAATATATTTGCGTTTCCTCACTCTTTTTCAGCCTCCGGTGCAAAGACTACGAACAGCTCTTTCCAATCCGTAAAGCTCGCCGCCGGTTTAACCGTAGCCGTATAGGTCAACCCAAATTCGCCTACCTGGATATCCGTGACCTTGCCGATAATCATCCCGCGCGGAAATACCCCGCCGATTCCCGAGGATACGATAAGGTCACCCTCGGCAAGGGTCTTCTTGTCATCAATCCGGCTCATCAGGAAATTACCGCTGGTTTTGTCAAAGGACTCGATCACCCCGAAAATCTGATTCTCCTTACCTTGGGCCGTTACGGCAATCCCGTTTGAATTCGGATCTCTAGCATCCATGGTCGTTACCAGTTTCACCGTGGCGGTAAAATTGCTGACATGGCTGACGATCCCAACCAAACCTTCAGCGGAAGAGACGGCCATGCCTTCTTTGACGCCTTCCCGTCCGCCGATGTTGAGCACGATCGTCCGATTGACAGGATCATCATTCACGCTAATGACATGTGCGATCTTCCAGGTATAATCGTACATTTCCTTTTGAGCATTCGTAAATTTCAGGTCGTTCTTCAGGCGCTCGTTCTCCTGCTCAATCCAGTTATAGTAAGCCTTATCCCGCGTATAGTGGGACAGGGCGATTTTAAGCTGCTCATTCTCCTCCTGGAGCGCATGCAGTTCCGAGATATCTTCAAACAAGCCCGCTACGTAGCCAGCGGGCTTGTAAAACACGTATTGCACAAAGCCAACCGTGTCCTTGACAAACTTTTCCGGCCAGGACAATTTGGTTCTCGATCCGAGGGTGAAACCCATGACCGCAATGAAAAGGATGAGTCCCATCAGCAAAATAAACAGTCTTTTATTGCCAAGCAGCTTAAACAGTTTAAGCACCCTCCAACCTTACATATTTCTCCCTATCCCCTTAGCGGGGATTCTCCCGAATGATCAGAATGTTAAAAACCGAGAAAAACGGCTGTCCGTCCGCTGCCGGACGGGGCCGTTATCCAATGTGTGAAGCATTCTTCAATCTTAACGCTTGGAACGAAGCGCGGAGCTGCTCTTTGACTTAAACAAGTGAATGTTATCCAAGGCTCTGCCCGTGCCGATCGCTACGCAATCCAGCGGGTTCTCCGCAACGATAACGGGCATTCCCGTCTCGCCTGCAAGCAATTTGTCCAGATTGCGAAGCAGGGCTCCGCCGCCGGTCAATACGATTCCGCGGTCCATAATATCCGCGGCCAGCTCCGGAGGACATTTCTCCAAGGTGACTTTAACGGCATCCACAATAGCATTAACCGTATCGCTAAGCGCTTCGGAAATTTCGTCAGAAGTGATGGTGATCGTTTTCGGCAGTCCCGAAACAAGATCGCGGCCCCGAATTTCCATCGTTTCGACCTTTTCCAAAGCAAGCGCGGAACCGATATCCATTTTCAATTGTTCGGACGTTCTTTCGCCCACCATTAAATTATACTGCCGTTTAATGTACTGGATGATCGATTCATCCATTTCGTCGCCGGCAACCCGTACCGATTTACTCGTTACGATGCCTCCCAGAGAGATAACCGCAACCTCTGTCGTACCGCCGCCGATATCAACAACCATGCTTCCTGTCGGTTCCCAGACCGGCAAGTCAGCGCCGATTGCCGCTGCGAAAGGCTCCTCGATCGTATAAGCTTCACGAGCTCCGGCTTGTTTGGTCGCATCTTCTACCGCGCGTTGTTCAACGGCCGTGATGCCGGACGGAACGCAAACCATCACGTTAGGATGGCGCTGGAACAGCGAACGCTGCTTCTGTGCCTGGCGAATGAAATATTTGATCATTGTTGCCGTCGTATCAAAATCGGCGATAACCCCGTCCTTCATTGGACGAATGGCCCGGATATTGCCCGGAGTTCTCCCGATCATTTTTTTGGCCGACTCGCCGACCGCCACAATATTTTTAGTATCGGTATGAATGGCGACTACCGAAGGTTCTCTCACGATAATTCCTTTTCCACGGATATAAACCAGGGTATTTGCCGTCCCCAAATCGATTCCCAAATCTTTCGTAAAGCCACCTAACATGCTGTATCTCCCTTTCCTTCTGTATCTTATCTATTATATTACATCAAGCCTTGCTCCTTCAAACTGACGAATTTTCCGTCCCCGATGACAATGTGGTCCAACACGTCGATCCCAACAATATCTCCCGCCCGGCACAGCCGTTCCGTCATCCGGATATCCTCCGGACTAGGCGTCGGGTCCCCGCTGGGATGATTATGGGCGCAGACGACGGATGCGCTGCTGCACTTGATTGCGGCGCGAAACACTTCCCGCGGATGAACGATAGAAGCATTTAAACTTCCGATCGACAGGGTCTCCTGAGCAATGATATGATTTTTCGTATTTAAAAACAGACAAACAAAATGTTCCTTATGCAAATACCGGAGTTGTTCCATCAATAAATCCGCCGCATCATGCGGGCTGCGAATCGTCTGCGCTTCCGGCAGGCGCGTTCTGGCTAACCGTTGACCAAGCTCTATACCAGCCTTGATCTGCACCGCTTTAGCCGGTCCGATTCCTTTCATTTTCGTCAATTCATCTAGACTGAGATCCAAGATGCCCCGGATCCCTCCATTTTCCGCCAGTATCCGCTGAGCCATGTGAATCGCGGACTCCTGACGCGTCCCCGTCCGCAGCAAAATAGCAAGCAGTTCCGCCTGACTTAGCGCGCCTGCCCCATATTGCAGCATCCGTTCTCTGGGCCGTTCTTCATTAGGAATATCACGCAGCATATAAGTTGCAATTTCCAACATGATCCCTCGCTTCCGAATGGTTTTGGCAAAGCAACGCTTTGCGGGCAAAATACATTCCGGAAGGATATGCTTTATCTCTTCCTGATTCTAAAACACGGCAATTCCGAATGAAGCCAGCATCTCGGCCAGCAATGACAACGGTAATCCGACGACATTAAAATAACAGCCTTCGATCCCGGTCACGATCGTCGACCCAAGTCCTTGAATGCCGTAAGCTCCGGCTTTGTCCAGTCCTTCTCCGCTGGCAGCGTATGCTTCGATCTGCTCCTCGGTCAGCGCCTTCATCGTCACTACTGTCATTCTGTAATCCACCCGGGTCTCGCCGGTAAGGCTGTCTATACAGGCAACGCCGGTATAAACCTGGTGGCTCCTCCCCTGCAACGAAGAAATCATAGAGGCGGCCTCCTGCTTGTCCTTCGGCTTGCCCAGCACAACATGATCCCTGACAACAACCGTATCGCTACCGACGATGACGCCTTGACGATCCTGAGGATTCAAGCTCAGGTATACGGCGTCCGCCTTCCGTTTGGCAAGCTCTGTCACGATGATTTCCGGCGACCAGTCCTCCGGTGTCGTTTCATCGGCATGACTCGGCACAACTTCAAACGGAATATGTAAAGAAGATAACAGTTCGCGTCGGCGCGGGGATGTAGATGCAAGAATGATGCGGCGTGCTGCTGAGGATTCCAAGGGGCACTACTCTCCTTTAACGGTTCGGATTTCCAAAGAAAGCCTCTCTTCCTTCGGTTCCGTCTCTCACAGGGCTTAGATGGCGGAAAGATTCGACAACGATTTCACTGTCATCCTCGCCATTTTTTGACACCCCATTATTATAAGGTTTATTCAGCGGCAATACAAACACAAAAACGGTAAGGGGAAGTATTACCAATCCCTTACCGTTTTTTACCGAATTTCAGCGGTCAGCTTCCGGAACCCACTAGTTTTTGCTCAGCCAGAATAAAGCTCATAATCTCGTCCTGGACTTCCCAAAGCAATGTTTTGGCCCCTTTTTTGTTATATTCAGCCATAGCTTCTACAGCACTGTTCATCGCCTTTTCCATCTCACTGACCTCCGCCGCAAAGGTCTCCGGCTGCTGGCCGCGGATTGCGGCTGCGCTTTCTGTCCACAATTGATGACTCTGCCCAAGCTCCCCCAGCTCCTCGGCCGTTAGCATTTGAGGGGAAACTTCGACCAGACGCGATGCCGATAAGGAACTAAGCAATTCTATCAATTCGGCACTTTGGGCAAAATACCGTTCCAGCGATACCACGTCCCCGTTGAATACCACCTCGGCCGAAGTAGGCAGCGCGATTTCATGCAGGATGAGATTGACTCCGGCCGTCTTGAGCTGGCTGCTGAGTAATTTGGCTTGTTCACGATCAGGGGAAACACCGGCGTAAACCCGCTTTTCGTCAACGGTGTCCCTGGCCGCGGCAATCCCGGATTCCTGCAATTCCTTCTGCGCGAGCACCACTCCTTCAGCCGTGCTAAATACCCCATACTGAAGAAAATGGTAAGTTTGCTCCGGCAAAGCAATGTTTACCGGTACGGAGTTTACCGAGCCTGCGTTATCCTCTTCAATAATCTGACCGAAGACAGGGATATCCGTAACGGCTTCTCCTGCCGCCGTTTGATTAGGGACGGAAATCCCCGGGATGGGAACGGTCACTTCGCCATTGAACATGGAGAGGACTACAAATCCGAACAACGCCCCGGTAACGATGGCGCCTGTCAGTGACCCGGCAACCTTCCACCATGACGTACGGCGCGGGGCGTGATTACCGTAAGACGGAACGACCATTCCGTGAGTCCCGGTATAATCCGTAAACGGGTCTCCCCAATCCTCCGCCAGTTCAACGGCGCGATAGGTGGTTGGGTCCCGATCACTCCGCTCGTTATAAACAAAACCGGTATCATCCTCGGAGACAGGTTTCCTTGAGTATTCAGGCTCGGCTTCCAGTGTATGTGACGATGACGGTGACGGTGGCGTTGTGGGTACGACTTCTAAAGTGCGCTTTTGCTGAGATTGCCGTTCCACTGAAACATGCCGTTCCTGCGGGATTTGTTGTTCCTCCGGGGATTGGCGATCCTGTGAGATTTGGCGATTCTGCGAGGTTTCCCGCCCTTGATCGTCAAATCGGAAAGTCATTTTAGCGTTATTCACGTTCCGCACGCTCCTTGTCCATTCTTCTAAAAATACAATATGAATGGAGAGGAGCTTATATACCAGCCAAAAATAAAAGAGCAACCCCGAGAGTATCGGGGTTGCTTAAGTTTCGTTTCTGATTATTACCGGCTATGTTTCCACCGTTCAGTCGGACAATTTTTGGGCGAGTTCATATCCAACTTTCCAAATATCGCCGGCCCCCATCGTCAATACCAAATCTCCCGGTTGAAGCCGACCCTCAAGATCCGCGATCACATCCTGCTTGGTCGACAGGTATCTGGCTCCCGCATTGCTGTTTTGCTTAATGAGTTCCACCAGTTTGGAAGAGCTCACCCCTTCAATTTGTTTCTCGCCTGCAGGCGAGTAAATGTCTGAGATGATTACTTCATCCGCTCCGCTGAACGCACGGCTGAATGCATCAAGCAAAAAGAAAGTGCGCGTATAACGCTGCGGTTGGAATACGGCGATGATCCGCTTGCCCGTTGCCTTCGCGGCGGCAATCGTTGCTTCAATCTCCGTCGGATGGTGCGCATAGTCGTCGATTACCAGAATCCCGCCACTTTCTCCAAGCACCTGAAACCGCCGTTTTGCTCCGTGGAACCTGATGATGGCAGCGGTGATTTCGGCAAAAGGAATGCCGGCCTCCAGACAAACAATGATCGTTGCCATCGCATTGTATACGTTATGTTTCCCCGGAACCGAGAGCTCGACCTTTCCGAGTTCCCGCTCGCCGTGCTTCATTATAAACGAGACTTGACGATCGCCAAGCTTAATTTGCTCGGCTGTATAATCGCAGGCCGAATCGATGCCATAAGTTATCGTTTGGCATTTTAAACTTGGCAGCAGCTCTATGATATTGGAATCATCCCCGCAGATCACGGCCTTGCCGTCCGCTTTGATCTGATTCAAAAACTGGACATAAGCTTCTTTCAAGCGACCGAAGTCGCCGCCGTAATTTTCAAGATGATCCGCTTCTATATTCGTAACGACTCCCAGTGAGGGATGATACTGCAAGAAGGATCCGTCACTTTCGTCCGCTTCGGCCACCACAAATTTCCCTTGTCCGGCTTTAGCGTTCGTTCCGATGTCCATGATCTCTCCGCCGATAATATAGGTCGGATCGGTTCCGCATTGTTCCATGACGAGTGCGATCATCGAAGAGGTCGTCGTCTTGCCGTGGGCTCCCGCAACCGCAACTCCCTGTCGTTCATTAAGCAGGCGTGCGAGCATCTGGGAACGGTGCAAAATCGGAATCCCCCGCTCCTCAGCTTCTACCCGTTCTACGTTATCTTTCGGAAGCGCGGTGGAATATACCACCAAGTCCGCTCCATGTACTTGCTCCGCGGTGTGGCCGATATAAATTTTGGCTCCCTTAGCCGCCAGTTTTTCAGTCAGTTCCTGGGCCGCCACATCCGATCCAGTTACGGTATAACCCATTTCAAGCATTACACGGGCGATGGCGCTCATGCCATATCCCCCGATACCGATAAAATGCACATGTTGTTCAGTCGTATTTAACAATTTATAGTTCACCAGCCTTTTTCAGAATCGGTTTGATGCAAAAGAGCTGCCCGCACATCCGAAATCATATACAGTGTGCCGGTGACCACCCCAAGATCTTCCCGTTCCGTCCGTGACTCCAAAAGAGAAAGTGCCTTTCTCCAGTCACGTTCCACAATGATTTCCAATTCCGGTTTTGCCTTCGCAGCTTTCAGCTCTTGGACAAGTTCATACAACGCCTCCGCATCCAGCTTACGGCGAAAATCGGGCTCGGTCAGAATAAGCGTATCCACTATAGGTAATATATGCTCCAAGTAGGCGTGATGATGCTTATTAGCCAGCATCCCCATCATCAAATTAAGCTTACGGTAGCTGAATGTTTCACGGATGCTCTTGGCAAGCGTTTCCGCTCCCTCTGGATTGTGCGCCCCATCCAATACAATGCGCGGTTCAGTCGATATCCGTTCCAGCCGACCTGCCCAGAAGGTAGCCTCAAAACCGCGTTGTACCGGTTCATCTTCAAGAACAAAAGCCATATATTGCCGCAGTATTTCGAGTACCATCATGACACCTGCTGCATTTTTGCACTGATGCTCGCCCAGCATGGACATTTCCAGCTCGAATTCGCGGAAAGGTCCGCGAAACAGCATTGCCTGTCCTTTCTCGCTGACCTTGAGGCGGTCGAACGAGAACTCTTCACCCAATAAATATAGACTGCTCCGCTGCTTCGACGCCGTCTCTTTCATGACGTTAATAGCCTCCGGCTGTTCGACGCAACTCACTATCGGAACACCGGGTTTTATAATCCCGGCTTTTTCGCGGGCGATCTGTTCGATCGTATCTCCAAGAACATCGGTATGATCATATCCGATATTCGTAATCAAAGAAACGATCGGAGTTACTATGTTAGTAACATCCATCCTTCCCCCAAGGCCCGTCTCCCATACCACGACATCAGGGTAGCATTCCTCGGCAAAATAAAGAATCGCGATCGCCGTGCTGACCTCGAACATGGTAGGCGATCCGAGCTCGGTCTCCGCAATTTCGCGTACTAGTGGCATCACCCGATTGGCCAGGGACACCAGCGTCTCCTCGGGAATGTCTTGCCCATTGCACTGAAACCGGTTCGTGAATTTGGTAATGTACGGTGAGGTAAACGTCCCTACATTATAACCGCATTCCATCAATGTACGGGTTAAAAAGGCGCAGGACGATCCTTTGCCGTTCGTACCGGCTACATGTATAAACTTCAGTCTGCGCTGCGGGTTGCCGAGCCGTTCCATCAAGAGATAGATCCGTTCCAACCCCGGACGGATTCCGAAAGGAATCAGCCCGTTGATCCAATCCACAGCTTCGCTATAGCTTTGCAGTGCTTCTTCACTCTGTCCTTGATGAGCCCCCATCACGTTCACCTTCATTTAATTGTTGGTATATAAAAGCTCGACGAAATAACAGCTTTGGCTGCGTACATTTCCCGTAAAACGGACAAATGACGCAGCCGCAGATGTTGACGAAATTGACTAGCCCTTCAATTCGCCGATCCGGGCCAGAACTTTATCGCGTTTATCGGAATAGTCCGCCATCTTGGCGCGTTCTTCCTCAATCACCTTAGCCGGAGCCTTAGCGACGAAACCTTCGTTAGCCAGTTTTTTCTCAACTCGCTCCACTTCTTTGTTCAAATGTTCAACCTCTTTTTCAAGGCGCGCGATTTCCTGGCTGATATCGATCAGTCCAGCAAGCGGCAAATATAACTCCGCTCCGGTAACGACCGCTGTCATCGCCTTATCCGGGACCGCCGCCTGCAAGGAAGCTTCATACTGGGACGTATTGCAGAACCGGCTGATATAGTGACCGTTCCGATTCAGAATATCCAGCAATTCTGCCGAAGCCGGTTTTACAAGCAACTCGACTTTTTTGCTCATCGGAACATTCACTTCCGAACGAATATTACGAACCGAACGGATCACGTCAACGAGCAGATTCATTTCCTCCAAGGCATCCGGCGCTTCAAGCGAAGGATCATATTTAGGCCATTCGGCCAATGTAATCGATTCGCCATGATGCGGCAAATGCTGCCATATTTCCTCGGAAATAAACGGCATGAACGGATGAATCAAGCGCAGCGTACGATCAAGCACGTAGGCGAGCACGGACTGCGTTTTGCGCTTCGCCGCAGCATCTTCCCCGTACAGGGACAATTTGGCAAACTCGATGTACCAATCGCAGAGATCATCCCAAATAAAGTTGTATAACTGACGACCTGTTTCCCCAAATTCATAGGCATCGATCAAACGGGTAATTTCACGGGCCGTTTCATTGTAACGGTGAAGGATCCACCGATCCGCGGTAGACAGGTCTCCGCTGATATCTATATCTTCGATCGTTACGCCTTCCAGGTTCATCAAGGCGAACCGGGATGCATTCCAGATTTTATTGGCAAAGTTACGAGCCTGTTCCACCCGTTCCCAATGGAAACGAAGATCCTGCCCCGGCGTGCTGCTTGTCGAGAGCATATAGCGCATCGCATCGGCCCCGTACTTCTCGATGACTTCCAGCGGGTCAACCCCGTTGCCAAGCGATTTGGACATTTTACGCCCTTCGCTGTCACGAACCAATCCATGGATCAGCGCGTTTTTGAACGGAACGGACTTCGTAAATTCCAAACCGGTAAAGATCATGCGCGATACCCAGAACGGAATAATATCGTATCCTGTAACGAGCACGCTCGTAGGGAAGAAGCGTTTGTAGTCCTCGCTGTTCTCATTAGGCCAGCCTAAAGTCGAGAAAGGCCACAAAGCCGAGCTGAACCAGGTATCGAGGACATCTTCGTCCTGCACCAGATCATCCCGTCCGAGCTTGGCCCGGGCTTCCGCTTCATCCCGTGCGACGACCATTTCACCGGTCGCTTCACAATACCAGGCCGGAATACGGTGTCCCCACCATAATTGGCGTGAAATGCACCAATCGCGGACATTTTCGATCCAGTGAAGATACGTCTTTTCGAACCGGTCCGGTACGAACTGGACGCCTTCTCCGGATTTCTGGGCGGCGATCGCAGCTTCCGCCAACGGCTTCATTTTTACGAACCATTGCGTCGACAGATACGGCTCAATGACCGCTCCCGTCCGTTCGCTGTGTCCAACTTGGTGAACATGATCTTCGATTTTGATCAGAACGCCCTGGTCCTGCAAATCCTTAACGATTTGTTTGCGGCATTCGCTGCGGTCCAATCCTTGGTATTGGCCCGCTTCGTTATTCATCGTTCCGCTTTCGTCCATGACGGTAATTTGCGGCAGATTATGGCGAAGACCCACTTCAAAGTCGTTCGGATCGTGAGCCGGAGTAATCTTAACCGCGCCGCTGCCGAATTCCTTATCCACATAATCGTCCGCAATGATCGGAATTTCACGGCCGGTAATCGGCAGAACAAGCATTTTTCCGATCAGATTCTTGTAGCGCTCATCCTTCGGATGCACCGCCACGGCGGTATCTCCAAGCATCGTCTCAGGCCGCGTCGTTGCGACAGTAATAAACCCGCTGCCGTCTTTAAGCGGATATTGCAAATGATACAAATGACCATTAACTTCTTTGTATTCTACCTCAATATCGGAAAGGGCCGTGCGGGCTACCGGGTCCCAGTTGATAATGTATTTGCCGCGGTAAATCAAGCCCTTATCAAAGAGCTTAACGAATACTTCACGGACGGCCAACGACAGACCTTCGTCCAACGTAAAACGTTCCCGTGAATAATCGAGAGAGAAGCCCATTTTTGCCCATTGCTCATGAATGGAGGCCGCATATTTATCTTTCCATTCCCATACCTTCTCCAGAAACTTCTCGCGTCCAAGGTCGTAGCGTGTTTGCCCTTCTGCGCGAAGATTCTGCTCGACTTTGGTTTGAGTCGCGATCCCGGCATGGTCGGACCCCGGCAGCCAGAGCGCATCATAACCTTGCATCCGCTTGGTGCGGATCAATATATCCTGAAGGGTGCAGTCCAGCGCGTGTCCGATATGCAGCATACCGGTTACGTTAGGCGGCGGGATTACGATTGTGAAAGGCTCGGCTTCCGGTCTTTGTCCAGCTTTGAAAAAGCCGCCTTCCATCCAATAGCGGTACCATTTTTGTTCCGCCGCTTTCGGATCGTACGTAGTCGGCATTTCCGCCGACAGGGATTGTCCATGGTTTTCTGTCATTTGTACCAAACCTCCATTACAAATAATTGACTTAAAATATTCGTTCAAAAAGTCAGGTTTTCAGGACCAAAGCGTATGCTTCCGAAGTGCGTTTTTACAAAACGCTTTAGGTCGGATGAAGCTAGGGACTGAGTAGCGGAGCTAAACGTTTTCGTAGAAAACGACTTCGTAAGCATTTGCTCATAAGGTACGTGAGCAACGGAAGGCCCGGCTGAATTCAAAATTCGACGTCGAATCCGCTTCATGATCTGCTTCGTCATGGAAAGATGATTTTTTGAACTACCTTTTAAAGCTAGAAAACACAAAAAGCCCCTCGCCTCAAAGGACGAAAGGCTTTACTTTCGCGGTACCACCTTTGTTTCGCAGGCTACACCAATCCCGGAATTCAAATAAAACCGGAATCCAGCTTGCGACACTCATACAGATAACGGCTGCTGCCGGCCCGTTCTAGCATAAACAGTTTACGGATCAAACGGGCGACTCCCGGGCGACTTCGGTCAGCTGCATCCTGCGGAACTTCCCAGCACTTCCAATTCCGCTCTCTGAAGGGTTTACTGCCTACTATTCCCATTCCAAGTCTTTACAATTAGATTTTGCTTAGAGTTTATCTTTATCATAATAGCTTGAATACCTTCACGAGTCAACAAAAGGGACAAAAATGGACAACAGTCCACCAAGAGAGGACAATCTTAAGCATAAATGAATACATGAAAAAAGCCGCACATAGTGTGCAGCTTTTAAGATGGAGGGCTATTCATCAAGGGATGTACAGCACCTGTCCCTCAGACAAATGTTGTTCGGACAGTCTGTTGTAAAGCTGCAGTTCTCGCGAACTAAGCTGATAACGCTCCGCGATTGCGTCCAATGTCTCTTCACGTTGGACAATTACAAGCCTGACTTTACGGAAAGGAGTCTGCTCTTCGGCATTGCGTATGAACAAGCTCTTCCAGCGTACTTCCTCTGCGTCGTTTTGTTCTACCGCCGGCAATGCTTCTTCCGTCTCTTGCAAACTCTGACCGGATTCGGAGTCCGGCCGATACGAGGATAGCAGCTTGCTGATTCCGTAACTGCTCTCCTGAGCAGCATCGCCGTTCTTTTTGCTCCCGAGGGCAATTTTCAGCTCTTTCTTTTCCTCCGGTTCCGGCCGAATTTCGGCATCCTGCGCGGATTCCGCGGAAAAGGCATCGTCCTCCGTTTCGAAATCGGCGGTAACCGGGAAAGCCTCTTCAAACGAAAGCTCTTCCTCTTGCGAAACAGGTAAAGCTCCCTCTTCCCTTTCAGCGGAAGCATATTCGCCGGGAGGTTCATCCAAATCGATCTCGGTCACCGTCACGGACGGACGGGCCGCCTCCTTAAACCAAACTTGCTGCTGCTCGGATTGGAAAGAACGCTCTTGATCCGGGCTCTCTGCTGCGTACTCTTCCTCTAATTGAGGATCACGCGAAGTCAATTCTTCCGGAGCCTCCTCTTCCGCCTCCTTGTCCTCCACAACGGACTGGGCATAGAGCGGCGAAGCGTGGTCATTCCATGTAAGTATGTTTTGCTGCTCGTCCGTATCGTTCAATTCAGGCAGAGATTCCTGCTCCCACATCCGGAAATTCTCGGTATAGCTGCGCGTCGCTGAATCCAATCCCGCTTCACGCCCCGAAAGATGGTCAGGATCTCTTTGCACGTCCCCGCGCAAGTCGGAAGCCGGCTCATGAGCAACCACGAGTTCCCGGTCCTTCCACTCCTCCGGTTCCACAGCCAACGATGAGGTTTCGATGCCCTGCAAGGATAACACGCCCGTAATATTAAGACTGCGGGCACTTAGCAGGTCTACGTCGAAATTTTCAATTTCGACCGCGATTTCCTCCAGCTTACCGACCCGGCTAAGCGGAATCGTGATCTCCACCGGAATCCAATGCTCCAGTTCCTGAGTGTTTCCCTCGCCGCGATATAGTCCCGACAGCAGTAAATGGCCGCGCAGCGAAGCATACTCTTCCCCGGGAATGACCTGAATTTTCGGATAGAGTTCAATTTCTTCCAGTTCGTCGATGCCTACTACATTTTCCGATAGATGCACGCGTTCATAAATATCGAACCTCAGACCGTAGGATTGATCCGCCAAAAATATTGCCTCCTTTCAGCATATCCAAACATGATTTTGTATCCAGTAAACTGCATGGTCCAAATCATCGCTCGTTTTTATCTATATGCTTAAAAAAAGAGTGCATGCCTGCTTTTTCGCGGTTCTGCGGCTTGAGATTCGCTCCGGCCGCCAAGCTTAATTCAGCTATGCAGCCTGACGCGAACCTTATCCCATTCCTCCGGCCAAGGGTCCGGGACTTCAACAGTTTCTCCGGTTAAAGGATGCGGAAACGCCAGACTCTCCCCATGAAGCGCTTGATGGGGCAGAAGTTTCGTGCTCCCTCCATATAGCGCGTCGCCGATCAGCGGATGTCCCGCATGACTCATATGCACGCGAATTTGATGCGTCCGCCCCGTTTCGAGCCTCAAGCGGACAAGGCTAGCCTTCGGGAATGTCTCCAAAACCTCTACCCGGGTCACGGCCTCTTTGCCGGCCTTGGACACGCGGCGCCGGGAAGGGTGGTGACGATCCCGGCCTATAGGCTCATTAATCCGGACAAGAGCCGGGTTGACGACGCCTTCCACCAGCGCCACATAAACCCTCTCAATCTCTTTCCGCGCCATGGCGGCGTCCAGTTTAAGCTGGGCGAAGATGTTCTTCGCATACAGAACGGGACCGGTCGTATACTCATCCAGCCGATGAATATGCGCAGGGGCAACCGGCTCGTCCCGCAGCGAATAGATTCCTGAGACGAGATTTGCCAGTGACGGCTCACGGCTCTCCCCATCGGGATGCACCTTAATTCCGGCCGGTTTATGCACGACGAGGCAGAAATCATCCTCATACAAAATCCGGACCGGCTGCTCCACGGGTTCGTACTGTGAAGTCTTCGGCGGAAACAGCCTCACGCGGAGCCGGTCCCCGGCCAGCTTAATCCCGCCTTCGGCATCCAGCGACCGGAGCAGCTTGGCCTGGCATCCAAGTTCCCGTTCAAGCCAAACGAGGGCCGCTTCATAGCGGCCCCCGTGTTCCGGCGGATTCAATTTGCCCGGCATCAGCTCCAGCCATTCGCCGCGTCTTTGCCCGGCTATCCCCTTGCTCACAGCTTTTGCAGCGCACGGCGGTGCGCCTCGATCGTGAGATCGATATCGGCCTCGGTATGAACACCGGAGACGAACATGCCTTCAAACTGGGAAGGCGCAATGTTGATGCCTTCTTCAATCATCGCGGCAAAATAGCGGCGGAAGAGATCCAGGTCGCTGCTCTTGGCCGTATCGAAATTGATAACCTCCCCGTCCGTAAAGAACGGGCAAACCATCGAGCCCACGCGATTAGTGGTACAAGGGATCCCCCGCTCTTTCGCGTTCGCCGTAAATCCGGCTTCCAGTCTCGCCGAAAGAACTTCCAGACGATCGTACACTTCCGGTGTCAAAAGCGACAAGGTGGAGAATCCAGCCGTCATGGCTAGCGGGTTCCCGCTCAGCGTACCAGCTTGATAAATCGGCCCGCTCGGTGCGATCTGCTCCATAATTTCACGTTTGCCGCCGTAAGCTCCAACCGGAAGCCCGCCGCCGATCACTTTACCTAGACAGGTCAAGTCAGGGGTGACTCCGAAGCGGCCTTGAGCACAATGGATATGTACGCGGAATCCGGTCATCACCTCATCAAAAATCAACAAGCTTCCATGTTCCGTTGTCAAACGGCGCAAGCCTTCCAAAAATCCAGGCTGCGGCGGTACGACTCCCATATTTCCGGCCACCGGCTCCACAATAACGCCTGCGATTTCCGATCCGAAACGCTGGAATGCTAGCTCCGCCGATTCCAGGTCGTTATAAGGCACCGTGATCGTATTGGCGGCCACGCCTTCCGGTACGCCCGGGCTGTCGGGTAGACCGAGGGTAGCCACGCCGGAGCCGGCTTTGATCAGAAGGCTGTCCGCATGGCCGTGATAAGAGCCTTCGAATTTCAGAATCTTGTTGCGGCCTGTATAGCCACGTGCCAATCGGATCGCACTCATGGTCGCTTCCGTCCCGGAATTAACCATCCGGACAATATCAATCGACGGTACACGCTCGGCAACCAGCTTGGCCATCTCCGTCTCCAGCAGCGTAGGAGCGCCAAAGCTGGTACCTTTGGCTGTCGTCTCTTGCAATGCCGAAACTACCTTAGGATGGGCATGCCCCATGATGAGCGGTCCCCAGGATCCTACGTAGTCGATATATTCATTACCGTCGATATCATAAATTCGCGCACCTGCGCCCCGGTCCATGTAGACTGGCGTTAAGCCGACGGATTTAAAAGCTCTAACCGGGCTGTTGACCCCGCCTGGCAATACCTGCTTCGCTTCCTCAAAAGCCTGCCGCGATAGTTCTTCACTGCGGCGCCCGATCTTTTCACTCATGGTTCCCTCTCCTTGTCACGGTCATTTTATTATTTGCCTTCACACAGCCAGCGGGCCGCATCTTTGGCGAAATACGTAATGATGATATCCGCTCCGGCGCGTTTCATGCCCAGCAGCATTTCCGTTACGATAGCCCGCTCATTGATCCAGCCTTTCTCGGCCGCGGCCTTGACCATCGAGTACTCCCCGCTGACATTATAAGCGACGAGCGGGAGATCGAACTGGTCGCGCAGCATCCGCAGCACGTCCATGAAGGCCAGCGCAGGTTTCACCATCAACATGTCCGCGCCTTCCAGAACATCGGTTTCCGCTTCTCTGAGCGCTTCCCGGGCATTGGCCGGGTCCATTTGATAGGTTTTGCGGTCGCCGAATTGAGGAGCGGAATCCGCCGCTTCGCGAAACGGACCATAGAATGCGGATGCGTATTTTACCGAATAAGACATGATCGGCACGTTGCTGAACCCGGCTTCATCCAGTCCCGCGCGGATGGCCTGTACGAACCCGTCCATCATGTTGGAAGGAGCGATGATGTCCGCTCCCGCCTGGGCCTGGGAAACTGCGGTTCGAACGAGCAGGTCGAGCGATTCGTCATTCAGGACATCTCCGCAGATGTGCCCGTCCCGTTCGAAAGTATGCACCATCCCGCAGTGGCCGTGATCGGTAAATTCGCATAAGCAGGTGTCGGCTACTACGAGCAGGTCGGGATAAAGAGATTTGATCTTACGAGTCGCTTGCTGGACAATGCCGTCTTCGGCAAAGGCCGAGGATCCAACGTCGTCTTTGCTCTCCGGAATCCCAAAGAGCAGCACGGCCGGAATGCCGAGGTCCACGATCTCTTTTACTTCTTCCTCCAGCGTGTCCAGCGAAAAATGATAGACCCCCGGCATGGATGAAATTTCATTCTTAACGCCGCTACCGTAAGTAACAAAGATCGGCTGGATGAAATCATCCACCGTCAATACCGTTTCGCGCACCATTCCCCGGATTCCGGCGGATTGCCGTAAACGGCGATGTCTTACTATAGGAAAACTCATGATGGAATCCCTCCCGGATTTACTTATAATTTTACAAGGTTGTTCAAGTCGACTTTTTGAACACACATTTTAAGCCTGTCGGCCTAATCTATGTTTTCTTCTTTCCTTTTCCATTCGCAGAGGGCGGTCACCAAACTATCGATCGTCGCCTCTTCCGCAAGTGTGCCAATGTGCAAGCCAGCCTCCTCGGCCGTCTTGGCGGTAACGGGGCCAATGCAGGCGATTTCCGTTCCCTGCAAAGTCTCTGCCGGGTTTTCGAATCCCATTCGTTTCATGGCACCGAGAAAGTTGGTAACGGTAGATGAACTCGTAAAAGTGACGGCATGAATCCGGCCTTCCCGGAGCAGCTTGACCAGTTCATCATCTTCTTCCCCGGTAGGAACCGTGGCGTACATAACGGCTTCAGTCACAGCGAGTCCTTGCTCGCGGAGCGTCTCCGGCAGCCAAGTGCGCGCCAAGTCGCCGCGAGGCAGCAGAACCTTTTGGCCTGCTTGCAGCGCTCCAGCGAAGGCTTCCATCAATCCCTCGGCCTGATACCGGCCCGGCAGCTCCTCCGCAGCTATTCCGTATCTCCGCAGCGCTTCCTTCGTTGCGGGACCAACGGCGGCAATACGGGACTTATGCAGCGAACGAATGTCTTTTCCCAGCCTCTCCAGGTGTTTGAAGAAAAATTCAACCCCGTTGACGCTGGTGAAAAAAGTCCAGTCATACTCTTCCAGAGAACTCAGAGCCTCGTCGGTTTCTTTCAAAGCTGTCCCTGTCGGCATCTCAAAGTCAATAACGGGGAATTCATAAGGTTCTCCCCCGAGATCCTCGATTTGCCGGACCAATTCGCTAGCCTGGGCACGGGAACGAGTGACCAGAATCCGTTTGCCGAACAACGGCATGAATTCCGCCCATTTCAACTGCTCGCGCTGAAGAACGACTTCCCCTACAACGATAACGGCAGGGGGCTTGAAGTCGGCCTCGAGTACTTTCTGCTCAATGTCGGCAAGCGTACCCGTCAGTGTTTCCTGTTCCGCCCGGGTTCCCCAGCGCACAAGAGCAACCGGTGTCTCCGGCGATCTGCCGTAAGAGATAAGCTGCTTGCTGATGTACCCGATTTTCGCTACGCCCATCATAAAGACTAGCGTGCCCGTTGCGTTAGTTACCTTTTCCCAATTGATCGACAAATCCAATTTATCGGGGCTCTCATGTCCTGTAATAATAGAAAGCGAAGACGCCATATCCCGGTGCGTTACGGGAATTCCGGCATAAGCCGGGACCGAAATTGCTGCGGTAATCCCCGGGACGATTTCATAGGGAATTCCATGTTTGCGAAGCAGCTCGGCCTCTTCTCCCACGCGTCCAAAAATCGTCGGATCTCCGCCCTTCAAGCGAACCACCGTTTTGCCGGTCAAGGCCAGATCAACCAGCAGCTGATTGATATCCTCCTGCTTCATCGTGTGACGATCGGTTCGTTTGCCGACGTAGATTTTCTCGGCTCCCCGCTTCATTTTCCCGAGCAGGCTCGGATTGGCGAGGCGGTCATAAACGACCACGTCCCCTTTCATCAAACAATCAAGCCCTTTTAAAGTAATCAGCCTTGCATCGCCGGGACCTGCCCCGACCAAGTAAACTCTCCCTGTCTTCCCCATTACCATCACTCCTCAGCTGCCGCCAAAATTTCGCCCGCTCCTCTGGATACCAATTTATCCGCAACGCTTTGCCCCAGCAGTACCGGATCATTCCCGGCCATGCTCTCCTTCAAAACCAGGCGCCCATCCGGCGTTCCAACCATCCCGGTCAGTACCATTTCACCGGAGAGGCCGTCTTCGCTATCCTCTTGTTTATTTTTACCCAAAACCGCATAGGCTCCGATCGGAACCTGACAGCTTCCTCCAAGCACACTAAGGAAGGTGCGTTCGGCCGCAACCGTCAATGCGGTTTCCGGATCATTGTAAAGTGAAAGCAGGTGACGGACTTCCTCATCGTTTTCCCGGCATTCGATGCCGAGCGCCCCCTGGCCTACCGCTGGCAAACAAATATCTACAGGCAAATAGGAGGTGATTTTGTCCTCCCATCCCATCCGGAACAATCCGGCAGTAGCCAAAATAATGGCATCAAAGCCCTCCGTCTCCAGTTTGCGAAGACGGGAATCAATATTTCCCCGGATCGGCTCGATGACGAGATCGGGACGATAGGCGCTAAGCTGACTGGAACGTCTCAAGCTGCTTGTGCCTACCTTGGCTCCTTGAGGGAGTTCGTCCAAACTTATCCCCTCCCTGGAGATAAATGCATCGCGGGGATCAACCCGTTTCGGCACGGCCCCATTTACTAATCCTTCCGGCAGTTCGGAAGGCATATCTTTCATGCTATGTACCGCCAGATCGATTTCCCCGTCCAGCATCGCCTGCTCGATTTCCTTGACGAATAACCCCTTTCCTCCGACTTTGGACAAAGTAACGTCCAGAATCCGGTCCCCTTTGGTTACGATCTTCTTGATCTCAAAATCATACGGCAGCCGGTGTTCTTCGCAAATCGCCTTCAGAGCATCGATCACGTGGCCCGTTTGCGTCAAAGCCAATTGACTCTGTCTGGTTCCTACTATAATGGTGCGTCTCATCCTTCATTCCTCCCGTTGTTGATCTATCCATGCATCCAGTTCTTCCTTGCTCCAAGGATGGAAACGGCCTTCCCGAATGGATGCCAATATGTCCATTTCTGCCAGCGATTTATATAGTTTGGCCCGCAAACCTGTATCTTGTACCCGGCCTTTGACCACAGATCTGGCAAAACTCAGAAAATCCACGTAAATTTCATACTCACTTCCGTATCGTTCGTCAATCTCCCGGCTCAGCATCCTCGAAGCACCCGGTCCAGCCCCGGATGTAGAAACAGCCAGAATCAATCCTCCGCGGCGCACGATGCTTGGCGTAATAAAAGATCCTTTGCTTCCGTCACCCGTATGGTTCACCGGAATGCCGAGCCGTTCGGCTTCCCGTACGACCGCATCGTTAATATCCGGTTGATCCGTCGCGGCATATGCCAAAAAAGCTCCGTCAAGATCGCCCTTCCTGTAGTTCCGCATCTCCCAAATCAACCGTCCGGCGGACTGATCGCTTTGCAGCCGATTTGTTGCATCAGGAGCAACTACAACCACCACCGCCCCCGCTTCTATTAAGGAAGCCGCTTTGCGCTCCGCTACCGGACCGCCTCCAATTATGACGCACCTGCGCCCTTCCAGCTTCAACATAACAGGAACATAATGTGTCATCGGTTTACCTCCCGGGACGGCTAATCAGAATCAGGCTACGGCCAAGTTCAGGACGAGCCAATCATTGTGCAATGTGTATAGCATACTGTACGCTGCACCTTTTTTCCAGCAGGTCTTATTTCGACCGGAAGGCGGATTCCCAAACTGCTCTTCGAATAGAAATAAGCCCCGTGCCAGTCGTTCTCCCCCGGCTGCATCCTCTGCATAACCGGGAATATAACGTAAGCCCAGGGCGTGTAAATTATACCGATGCCTGTACCAAGGACAGCGCCGGTTTTTCCTGCTGCGATACCTTCTCTTCCTTGGCAGCTTCGAATACTTCTTGCGAAGCACCGCTTGCCATCTCCGATTCCGCCAGTCTTTCCATCTGCTCTTCCAAAGAGAAGATCTGGGTGAACATGTTCAGCGCCTCGGCACCGTTCTCTTCGCCCGCCAATTCCTTGATGCGGTTAATCGGATCATGCATCATTTGATTAATAATACTTTTGGTTAATCTCCGGATAACCTTCCGTTGGCGTTCGTCAAGCTCCGGAAGCTTATTGAACAAACTCTCGAGCGTGCTTTCATGGATGGACGAAGACTTCTCCTGCAAAGCGCGTATAACAGGTTTTACGCCCAACGTCTGAAGCCAATTTGCAAAGGAGGAGATCTCTTCCTCGATCATGTCCTCAATTTTCAGGGCTTCGCCCCTGCGCATCTCCATATTGCTCTCCACAATGCCTTCAAGATCGTCAATATCGTACAAAAATACATTCTGCAATTCACTGATCGCCGGATCGATATCTCTCGGAACCGCGATGTCGATCATAAACAACGGACGGTCCGGCCGCTGTTTCATGCTTTGAGCGACTTGAGCGGAAGTAATGACATAGCCTTCAGCTCCTGTAGAGCTGATCAGAATATCCACTTCTTCCAACCGCTGCATCGCCTCCTGCATGGAACAAGGAGTACCGCTGAATTTAGAGGCCAGCTCCTGAGCTCGCGCAAAGGTTCGATTGGCGACGAGCACCTCTTCGGCCCCCGCGCCGCTTAAATGCTTGGCCGTTAGCTCACTCATCTTTCCGGCACCCAGGATCAGAACTCGCTTGCCGCTGAAGCTTCCAAATACGCGTTTTCCCAGCTCTACCGCTGCATAGCTGACGGAAACCGCGCTTTCTCCGATCGCCGTTTCCGAGTGCGCGCGTTTACTGAGTGTAACCGCCTGTTTGAACAGCATATTAAACCATGTCCCTGTCGCCTTCTCGCTCTGCGATAAAAGAAAGGCGCTGCGGACCTGACCCAGGATTTGCGTTTCGCCGAGCACCATGGAATCCAGGCCGCAAGCAACCCGGAAAAGATGACGTATTGCCTGCTCGTCCTCATACATATATAAATGTTTGGTGAATTCCTCACGTGAAATCCCAAACCATTTTTCCATAAAACTACGAATAAAATACCCGCACATGTGCAGCCGATCCACGACTACATATATTTCCGTCCTGTTACAGGTAGCAATAATGACGCCTTCCAATACACTTTTGGTGCGTAAGAGCTCCTGCAGCGCTTGTGGCATATCTTTTTCTGCAAACGAAAAACGTTCTCTGACTTCCACAGGCGCCGTCCGATAATTCAACCCGACTACGACAATGTGCATTGCAAGTTCACCTGCCTCTAAGAGATGTCAAAGCATCATGTGTAAACAAACTATGTTAATTATATCACAGGGGGTAGTCCGTTACCCCGCTGTTTCTATGATTTTTTTATGAATTATTTATGAACTATGTTCCAAACAGACTTAAATTAATAAGCATTGCTCAGCAAGTAAAATAAATAACCATGGAAATTTTCCATGGTTATATCTTAGTTTACCCATTTTTCTTATGTTATAAAATCGCTCTTTAAACAAGCTCTACTTGATTCACTACAGGCGTGACCACTTCGAGTTCACCCAAACCGCGAATTAATTTCTTAGCAAAATATTTCTCCGGTTGTAAGACGGTCACCAGGTAATCGATCGCCAATTGCGGGTCTACAGTTTCTCCGCAAGTGTAACAATCAATCGCAGCAAAACCTCTCTCAGGATACGTATGAATCGAGAGATGGCTCTCCGACAGCAAAACAAGCACCGTGGCACCTTGTGGTTCAAACTGTCTGGCTTGCACCGACATCACCGTGGCTCCGCAAGCTTCGGCTGCTTCCACCATATGAGCTTGCAGCAGATCCGCGTTGTTCAGAACCTCAAAATCGACTCCCCAAGTATCAACAGCAACGTGTCTTCCGAAAGTTGAATATTCCATCTTCCGGTTCCCCCTTCCTAGGAATAAAATGTTTGAAAAAATTTCATCCGCTAGGACCTACGTCATTCACTTCCCGAGGGAAATATCTCTCGCAACATCTCCATGTCCTGAGTGAATCCTGGTTCCTATATTCTTTTCAACGAGATTAAAAATAACATCTATCGGGGACAAATGCAACACTTTTTTGGCCCCAGGTAAATATTATTCTTCTTCCTTCCGGATTGTGCGTAAACACGCTGTTTTTCAGACTTTCGGCATGAAAAAACCCGCCGAAAAGTGGACTCTGTTCGACGGGCCTGAATTGTTATTCAATTGTGTGATTGGCGTTATGCTTCCAAGGCGAATAATCGGCGGGTATGTCCGCGAAGCTCGTCGTCAATCCGGTTCACGGCATCGGGGTCATTAGCGATAATGCGTTTGTCGAGCAGGGTATTGATGCTGCCGTGAATGTATTCAATCTCCCGTTCCACATCATTATTCCGATAGATCCTTTGCAATTCCCCTAAACTATCCTTTAACTCAAACACCAATTTGTACGAATCCTTGGAGTACTCCACGATTTTGCGGACCCGGCCATCCTGATAATAATACATCATCATGAATCCGTTATAAATTCTCGTAACCATTCCGGAGCCCTTGAAAGCGGCGAACAAAAGTCTCATGACATTTGTTAAATGGGGTTTTTCCAAGCGGAAAGACAATTCACAGACATAATAACCGTCCCTGCGGTCAAAAGGCAGATGGACTTCTTCCCCGCCGTCATCCTCCAGCACCACCTCTTGACTGCCGTTCTCCAGCACCTTCACTCGCTGGCGGACATGAGGATCATACACTTTGTGAATAAACTGCGACATCTGGACTTCCGACAAACGCAAACTGGCATTAACATACTCTGTGGCTAACCGCTGAGCCATAAAAATCTCCTCAATTCTTTTAATCCTTTTAAATAATTATACACTACTCATTAAATCATTTGCTCAGCGGTTAAAACGTGAAATCCTGCCATTTTTCAGAAAAAACCGGATTAATCCGTTTTTAGCTGTAAAAATCCCCTTGCATGCTCACTTTCCTGCCGATCATTCTTCAAATCCCTTCTCGATCCATCGATTCAGGCTATTTCCTCCTGTTTATTCCAATGTCTCGTCCAGGCTATCCGGGAAAGCAAACGAGGAAATCGCGGACCAAAGTTCATCCCGACCCATGCCTTCCTCGGACGAAAACATAATGATTTGATCACCTGCACGCAGGACCAGCGCCTCCCTGATGACTTTCAAATGCTTTTGCCACCGGGATTTTGGAATTTTATCGGCTTTTGTAGCGACTACGCATACAGGAAGATCATAGTGCTTTAGCCAATCGTACATCAATTCGTCGTCCTTTGAAGGCGGATGCCGTAAATCGATCACGAGCAGGACAAGCCGAAGCGTCTCGCGCTCCAGCAAGTACTTCTCGATCATCTTGCCCCATACCTCGCGCTGTGTTTTGGATACCTTGGCATAGCCGTACCCCGGAAAATCGACAAAGTAGACCTCATCATTAATGCGGTAATAGTTCAAATGCTGGGTTTTCCCGGGGGTCGAGCTTGTCCGGGCCAAATTTTTGCGGTTGATCATGCGGTTGATCAGTGAGGATTTCCCCACGTTGGAACGCCCTGCCAGAGCAACTTCCGGCAAGGCGTCCTCAGGATATTGACTGGGTCCAACCGCACTGATCACAAACTCTGCGTTGGTTATTTTCATCGTTACGATCCTCTCTATTGCAGTCCGGATTGTTCCACAAGCGCATGCTCCAGCACCTGATCCATATGGGATACCGGTACAAAAACCACGTCTTCCTTCACACTGTCCGGAATGTCGCGCAAATCGCGCTCATTGTCTTTCGGCAGCAGTATTTTTTTGTAGCCCGCCCGGTGAGCGGCGAGCGATTTCTCCTTCAATCCGCCGATCGGCAGCACCCGGCCGCGTAACGTAATTTCGCCGGTCATCGCAATGTCCTTCGATACATGCCGGCCCGTCAATGCCGAGATGAGGGCCGTCGCAATCGTAATGCCGGCCGATGGGCCGTCCTTCGGAATTGCGCCTTCGGGGATATGAATATGGATGTCATTCTTTTCGTAAAAGTCCGTAGATATGCCAAGCTCCGACGCCTTGGAGCGCGTATAGCTGAACGCCGCCTGCGCGGATTCCTTCATGACATCTCCGAGCTTCCCGGTCAAAATCAGCTTGCCGCTGCCCGGAACGACGGTGACCTCGATCACCAGCGTTTCTCCGCCGACCTCGGTCCAGGCCAGCCCGGTTACCGTACCGATCTGATCTTCCAGTTCGGCTATGCCGTAGCGGAATTTCGGTACTCCCAAATAATCCTTGATATCTTCGGGACCGATCTCTATCCGCTCCAAACCTTCGGAGACAACCTTCTTCGCAGCCTTACGGCAAAGCGCGGCGACCTGCTGCTCCAGATTCCGCACCCCGGATTCACGGGTGTATTCCCGGATCGTTCGCAGAAGGGCATCCTCGCCGATTACTAGCTGTTCCGACTCCAACCCATGCTCCCGTTTTTGCTTCGGAAGCAGATAACGGGTTGCGATTTGCAGCTTCTCCAGCTCCGTGTAACCCGGGATATAAAGCATCTCCATCCGGTCGAGCAATGGACGCGGAATGTTATGCACCGCATTGGCGGTCGTAACGAACATGACGTTCGACAAATCAAACGGCACTTCAATAAAGTGATCGCTGAACGTGTTGTTCTGTTCGGGATCGAGCACTTCAAGCAAGGCCGACGAAGGGTCGCCGCGGAAATCGGAGGCCATCTTGTCGATCTCATCCAGCAGGAAGACCGGATTCAAGGTGCCCGCCGTCTTCATTCCCTGAATAATGCGGCCCGGCATCGCACCGACATAGGTGCGGCGGTGTCCGCGAATTTCGGCCTCATCCCTTACACCGCCCAGGGAAATCCGGACGAATTCCCGGCCCAGCGAACGGGCGATGGAACGAGCCAGCGAGGTTTTACCTACCCCCGGAGGACCAACCAGGCAAAGAATCGGACCCTTCAGCTTCTTGACCAGCTTCTGAACGGCCAAATACTCAAGAACGCGTTCCTTAGGCTTATCAAGTCCGTAGTGGTCTTCATTCAACACCTGCTCGGCTTTAGCCAGATCGAGGTCATCCTCGGTCTTATTGTCCCAAGGCAGGCTGAGCAACCAATCCACATAGTTCCGGATGACGCCGCCCTCGGCGGAACTTGCCGGCATTTTCTCCAGCCGGTCAATTTCCTTTTGCGTCTTCTCGCGCACTTTCTCAGGCAGATTCTTTTCTTCGAGCTGGGCCCGAAGCTCCTCTACCTCGCCGGCGCGCCCTTCCTTCTCGCCAAGCTCCTTCTGGATCGCCTTCATCTGTTCGCGAAGGTAATATTCCTTCTGCGTCTTCTCCATCTGCTTCTTGACGCGCTGGCTGATTTTCCGCTCAAGCTCAAGCACTTCACGCTCATTATTCAAAATATCAAGCAGCTTCTCAAGCCGCATTCTGACATCAATCGTCTCCAGAATCTCCTGCTTATCCTTGATCTTGAGAGATAAATGACTGGTGATCACATCCGCCAGCCGGCCTGCCTCTTCGATGTCCGATACCGCAGCAAGCGTCTCCGGAGTCACTTTCTTGGATAAATTGATATAATGTTCGAATTGGGTAAGCACCGTGCGCATCAGAGCATCCACTTCCGGATCGAGAGAATCTTCCTCCGGCCGCTCCTCCGCGATTACCTCGTAATAATCTTCATTGACCAAATATTCCACGATTTCGGCGCGCTCCATGCCTTCCACCAGCACTCGAATCGTGCCGTTCGGAAGCTTTAGCATCTGCCGGACCTTCGCTACGGTACCGATACGAAAAATATCTTCCTGGGTCGGCTCTTCAATGTTCACTTCGGATTGAGAACAGAGGAGAATCAGATTGTCATCGACCATCGCCTTTTCCAGCGCCTTCACAGACTTTTCCCGGCCTACGTCTAAATGCAGCACCATACTAGGGTAGACGAGAAGGCCGCGCAAGGGCAGCAAAGGAAAACGACGGCCTTTGGATTTATGGGCTCCCATCGCTTTCGCACCTCCAAACGTTCTCGTTAGATATCATTCCTATTTTAGCAAATGTTACATGAAAACACCAATGAAGAGCGGCTGCTCAAGTGGCAGCCGCCCAAGTAAAACACGACGTTACATCACTCCGCCCGATGGGGGAGATTCCGCATGGAGGAAGGAAGCCGGAGCCGGAGCGGGCGCAAACAGCTCTCCGCCTGCGATTAATCCAAAGTCCTTCTCCGCTTCTTCTCCAAATACGTGCAGGAACACTTCTCCCACGGATTCGACCGGAATGACCCGCAGTCCTTCCAGCCCTTCGAATAGGCTTTGCCAATTATCCTTCGGAATCAGCACCGTCGTGGCTCCAGCCTGAAAGGCAGCTTCCACTTTGGCGACAACCCCGCCGACCGGCTTCACTTTGCCATGGATTCCTATTTCTCCGGTCATTGCGACGCGGTGATCGACCGGAATCCGTTTGATCGCCGAGGCGATTGCCGTCGCAATGGCCAGCCCGGCGGACGGTCCGTCGATCGGCGTCCCTCCGGGAAAGTTGATATGGATGTCATACCCTGACGGGTCGAGTCCGATTCGCTTCAAAACGGTCAGCACATTTTCAACAGAGCCTTTGGCCATGCTCTTGCGCCGCAGCGTGCGGCTGCCGCCGCCGATTTCTTCCTCATCGACCACGCCGGTGATGTTGTAGATTCCTTTTCCTTTCTCTACTGGGACCGCCGTAGCCTCGATCTCAAGCAGCGTCCCCATATTGGCGCCGTACACCGCCAGCCCGTTCACTACCCCGATTTCAGGCTGTGTCGGAATTTTACGGTCCGGACGCGGAGTCAGCTGACTGCTGGTCGCTACCCATTCGAGATCGGCTGCAAGCAGATGATCCCGTTTTTCCGTCAGTGCAAGACCGGCAGCCAATTGAACCATATTGACCGCTTCGCGGCCATTCGTCGCATATTTCTTAATGACGTCAACGGCTTCCGGACAAGGCTGAAATCCGATCCGCTTCACGGCATCTTCCGCAATTTGGGAGATTTCCTCCGGCAGCAGCGGCCTAAAGTAGATCTCCATGCAGCGCGAACGAAGCGCGGGCGGAATTTCCTGCGGCGACCGGGTTGTTGCACCGACTAATCTGAAATCCGCAGGCAGCCCGTTCTGGAAAATATCATGAATATACGCCGGTGTGCCGGTATCTTCCGAATTGTAATAGGCGCTTTCCAAGTACACTTTACGGTCTTCCAGCACCTTCAGCAGCTTATTCATCTGAATGGAATGCAGTTCACCGATTTCATCAATGAACAAAATCCCGCCATGAGCCTTTGTAACGGCCCCTGGCTTCGGCTGCGGGATCCCCGCCACGCCCATGGCCCCGGCTCCCTGATAAATCGGGTCATGCACGGACCCGATAAGCGGATCCGCAATGCCGCGCTCATCAAACCTGGCGATCGTAGCATCGATCTCCATGAACTTCGCCTCGGCTTTAAACGGAGAAGCCGGGTTCTTCTTGGCTTCTTCCATGACTACCCTGGCCGCGGCGGTTTTACCGACCCCAGGGGGGCCGTAAATGATTACATGCTGCGGATTGGCACTGCAGAGTGCGGCCTTTAACGCGCGAAGCCCGTCCTTTTGACCAACGATATCGGTCAATGAAGCGGGACGTGTTCGCTCCGCAAGCGGCTTGGTAAGCGATATCGCCCTCAGCTTGCGCAGTTTCTCCATTTCCTTGCGCGATTCTCGGTCTACCGCCGTACGGTTCCCTTTTTGGCTGCGCAGTTGATTCCAGAAATACATCCCGATCACTACGCCAAAAAATAATTGAACGGACATCAGAATAACACTCAATTCCATTGTCACAGAGCCTCCCCACTTTAACTGATACTTGGTAGTATAGCCTTTTCGCTCCATCATAAAACGGGGAGTTTGAAAGTGAACGGGGTATGTCACAAATTTTCTGCTTCGTTGAGTCCGTCGCCTACCCTAAGAAACCATCGCCCTTGCCATAAATACAAAAAAACTGCAGGCCGTATATAGAATACAGCCTGCAGTTCCATTTCACGCATAATAATATGCGAATCCATCCATTTTAGTTACTCGGTACCGCCCGATGCTCTTTGCGGCCGGGAATCTCTCCCGTCGCTTCGTAAACCTCGACGATATGATCGATTTCCTTTTTCAGCTCGGAGAGCAAATCCGCTTCCGGTACTTTACGGATCATTTCTCCGTAACGGAACAGAAGGCCTTCTCCCCGTGCACCCGCGATACCGATGTCGGCTTCGCGAGCCTCGCCGGGACCATTTACGGCGCAGCCCAGCACCGACACTTTAATCGGCACCTTCAGATTCGAGATATATTCTTCCACCTCGTTGGCGATAGAGAACAAATCGATATCAAGACGCCCGCAAGTAGGACAGGAAACCAGGGTAGCCGCATTCGTAATCAGTCCGAATGTCTTTAACAGCTCGCGAGCTACCTTCACTTCCTCCACCGGATCCGCACTGAGCGAAATGCGCAGCGTAGAACCGATCCCCATGGACAGCAGCGCTCCGATTCCGGCTGCGCTCTTAACAGTACCGGAGAACAGCGTACCGGCTTCCGTAATCCCGAGGTGCAGCGGATATGGAATGACCTCAGCAGCCTTGCTGTAAGCGGCGATGGCCATCGGCACATCCGAAGCCTTCAGCGAGACGATGATGTCATGGAAATCCAATTCCTCCAAAATACCGATATGGAAAAGAGCGCTCTCCACCATCGCTTCAGGAGTCGGATAACCGTATTTCTCCAACAGGTGATTCTCTAGAGAACCTGCATTAACGCCGATTCGGATCGGAATCCCGCGCTCCTTGCAAGCTTTTACTACAGCTTCAACCTTTTCACGGCGACCGATGTTACCCGGATTGATCCGGACCTTGTCGATGCCGTTCTCAATGGCCATCAAAGCCAATTTATAGTTAAAATGAATATCGGCGACGAGCGGAATGTGGATCTGCTTCTTGATCTCTTTGATTGCCGCCGCCGCTTCCTCATTATTTACCGTCACACGTACCACCTGGCAGCCGGCTTCCTCTAAACGGAGAATTTCCGCCACCGTAGCGGCGACATCCGCCGTTTTGGTCGTACACATACTCTGGATGATCACTTCATTACTTCCGCCGATCGTCAGATTCCCGACCTTGACCGGCCGCGTATCTTGTCTCAGGAACATTTCAGGTCTCCCCCATAACGCCAAAGCTCCACCCCTGCATAAAGAGGTCGAAAAAAGAACCTCTTTAT
The DNA here is from genome assembly GCF_038009185.1 of Paenibacillus sp. FSL R5-0407. Lineage (NCBI taxonomy): Bacteria > Bacillati > Bacillota > Bacilli > Caryophanales > Paenibacillaceae > Paenibacillus > Paenibacillus sp. FSL R5-0407. The sequence continues at coordinate 2,335,247 of NZ_JBBPAX010000001.1, forward strand.
TGCAAAGATGGAGATTTCGGCATTTATTTTGTCGCGGTTCGGCTAAGCCTTACGCGCTCTCTTCTTGTTTCTTGTCTTTTTTGTCCTCTAGCTCAGGCACCGTTTTCTCTTGAACGACCTTTTCGGTAATAACGCAATCCGTAATGTCGTCGCGGGAAGGCACCTCATACATCACATCCAGCATAATGCCTTCGATGATGGCCCGAAGTCCGCGGGCGCCGGTGTTACGTTTGATCGCTTCGCGAGCGATCGCTTCCAACGCTTTCGGTTCGAACTGGAGATTCACGTTGTCCAGCTCAAGAAGCTTCTGATACTGCTTCACCAAAGCATTCTTCGGTTCGGCCAGAATGCGGACCAAAGTCTTCTCGTCCAAAGGCTCCAATGTCGAGATGACCGGCAAACGACCCACGAATTCGGGAATCAAACCGAATTTCAGCAAGTCTTCCGGCAATACCATCGACAAGTATTCGCCTGGTTTTAAATCCTTTTGTCCATCGCTGACGGCGTTAAAGCCGATCACCTTTTTACCGATCCGGCGTTTGATCATCTGCTCCAGGCCGTCAAAGGCACCGCCACAAATAAACAAAATGTTCGTCGTATCGATTTGAATAAATTCCTGGTGAGGGTGCTTGCGTCCGCCTTGCGGAGGAACGGAAGCAACTGTACCTTCCAGAATCTTCAGGAGAGCCTGTTGTACGCCTTCCCCGGAAACGTCGCGGGTGATGGATGGATTCTCCGACTTGCGCGCCACTTTATCGATTTCATCGATATAAATAATGCCGCGTTCCGCCTTCTCCACATCATAATCGGCAGCTTGAATCAGCTTCAGCAGGATGTTCTCTACGTCTTCACCGACATAACCGGCTTCCGTAAGGGAAGTCGCATCGGCAATCGCAAACGGCACATTCAAAATTTTAGCCATCGTCTGCGCTAACAGCGTCTTACCGGAACCCGTAGGTCCAAGCAAGAGAATGTTACTCTTTTGCAGCTCGACGTCTTCAATTTTGCTTTGCGTATTTACGCGCTTGTAATGGTTGTAAACGGCAACGGAAAGAGACTTTTTGGCCTGTTCCTGCCCGATTACGTATTGATCCAGAATGTCGCGGATTTCCTTCGGCTTCGGAATCTCTTTCAGATCGAGCTCCTCTTCATGGCCGAGTTCCTCCTCCACGATTTCCGTGCACAATTCGATACATTCGTCGCATATATAAACGCCCGGTCCGGCAACGAGTTTCCGGACTTGTTCCTGCGATTTGCCGCAGAACGAGCATTTCAACTGTCCTTTTTCGTCGTTGAACTTAAACATGTAAACACCCCTTTAAGATTTAATGGGCTTGTTGATGACCTGGTCGATGATCCCGTAGGCCTTAGCCTCTTCCGCGCTCATAAAGAAATCGCGATCCGTATCGCGCTGAATTTTTTCAAGGGGTTGACCCGTCCGGTCCACATAGATCTGATTCAGCTTCTCCCGTGTCTTGATAATCCAATCGGCATGAATTTTGATATCCGCCGCCTGACCTTGAATTCCTCCGAGCGGCTGATGAATCATCACTTCGCTGTTTGGAAGCGCGTAACGCTTGCCGGGAGCGCCTGCCGTAAGCAAAAGCGAACCCATGCTGGCAGCCATACCCATGCAGATGGTCGACACATCAGGTTTGATATATTGCATCGTATCATATATACCCATCCCGGCAGTAACAGAACCACCTGGAGAGTTAATGTACAGATGAATGTCTTTTTCCGGATCTTCCGCGGCCAAAAACAACAATTGGGCAATCACGAGATTGGCTACGTCATCGTCAATCGCGTTGCTGAGAAAAATAATGCGATCCTTGAGCAGTCTCGAATATATATCGTAAGACCGTTCTCCCCGGTTAGTTTGTTCTACGACCATAGGTACCAGACTCATGTGACCAACCTCTTTTCTTTTTTGAATTTTCTTATGCCCAAACATATTTTATCACGTTCAAAGGCGCATGTCATTTTTCACACATTACAGTTTATGTCCTTGGGAATACAATATGTAACCGGAGGTTTGTCCGGATAACCACTTGGAAATAATTGTATGTCGAAAAGTGAAAAATTAAGGCACGCATTTTATATATACGTGCCTTAACATTTGCTTGTGTTATTACTCCGCGAGTTGCTCGAGCACGGAATGACAATTTTTCTACGTCTTACTTATCTTCAGCTGCAGTTTCTTCCTCTGCTTTTGGCTCGGCTTTAGCTGCTGCTTTTTTTGTTGTTTTCTTGGCTGGTTTTTCGGATTCTTCCGATTTCTCAGCTTTTTCTGCTGGAACTTCTTTCGCGTTCTCGATCAGGAATTGAATCGTTTTGCGAAGAAGCACATCCTCATTCAAGCTGCCCAGGGAACCGTTAGCGGCAAGAATGTTACGGATTTCTTCAGGGCTGCGTTTGTAAGCATCGGCCATATCCTGAAGCTCTTTGTTGATTTCTTCTTCCGTAGCTTCGATCTTCTCGGCTTTGGCGATTTGCTCCAGAACCAGGTTGTTGCGTACGCGTTTCTCGGCATCGTTCGTCATCTGACCTTGCAGGTCTTCAATCGTTTGGCCGGAGAAACCAAGGAACATATCCAGGTTCATGCCTTGAGCACGAAGACGGTTGTCGAAATCGCGAACCATGTTTTGAACTTCGCTATCGATCATGGCTTGCGGAATTTCAACTTCTGCGTTTTCGCCGATTTTGTCGACGAGTACGCGCTCGCGTTCTGCTTCGCCTTCTTTTTCCTTACGGGATTGCAATTGTTTCTTCAGGTCTTCTTTATACTCGTCCAAAGTGTCGAATTCACTAACATCTTTAGCAAACTCATCGTCCAGTTCAGGAAGCTGTTTGCGCTTGATTTCGTGAACTTTTACTTTAAATACCGCTTCTTTACCTGCCAATTCTTCAGCATGGTAAGTTTCCGGGAAAGTAACGGTTACGTCCTTGAAGTCGCCTGTTGCAAGACCCACAACTTGCTCTTCAAACCCAGGAATGAAAGTGTTGCTGCCAAGTTCGAGCGAGTAACGCTCAGCTTTGCCGCCTTCAAATGGAACGCCGTCTACGGAACCGTCGAAGTCAATTACGACAGTATCTCCGTTTTGTGCAGCTTCTTCGTCGATGACAACGAGTTCAGCATGACGCTCTTGCATACGAGTAAGCTCTTCGCTCAGTTCTTCTTCGCTGACTTCAACGTCAGTTGCAGGAACTTCGATTCCTTTGTAATCGCCAAGCTTCACTTCAGGTTTAACAGTTACTTTGGCTTTAAATTTGAAAGCTTGTCCTTTAGCGAATTGTTCTACGTCCACTTCCGGGCGGTCTACCGGGAAAATATCAGTTTGATCAACCGCTTCAGTATAAACTTCAGGAAGCAAAATATCGATGGCGTCTTGGTACAAGCTTTCCACGCCGAAGCGGGACTCAAAAATAGCCCGAGGTACTTTACCCTTACGGAATCCAGGTACGTTTACTTTCTTTACTACTTTTTGAAAAGCTTTATCCAGTGCAGCGGTAACACGTTCCGCTTCCACTTCGACCTCGAGTACGCCGAGGTTCTTCTCTATTTTTTCCCAAGTTGCTTTCATTTTATGCCTTCCCCTCCAAATTTCACTATACTTAAAATACTGAAACCGAATCGCGCGATAAAGCAGCTACCTTGGTTTCAGTATAGCTGTCTTAGTCCACGTTCAGAATAACCACTACATTATAAACAACAATACAGCTTTTTACAAGGCCCGTTCCATGGCATCCCAGCCGCATTATAGGATATTTTTCAAAAAAACAGTTTAACCGTTGGCGCCAGCCGCCACGAATTGACGCATGGAGCGGTACGCCTGTTCGTAACGAAGACGCAGGCTGTCCGTAATTCCATATAGACTGCGCAGCTCCTCATCACCGATTCCGCCGGGCAGGCTGTCGGCCACCGTTTGATGCAGCGCCGCCGCCCAGATGTCGATCATGGCTTCCTCTTCGACCAGCAGCGATTTGTAATCCATCGTTCCATAGATTGCCATTACAAATTGAGTCCACAGCTCCTGTGCAAAATAAAACAGAGTCGGATCATGCACCTGCGTCTGGTCCCCAACCCGCTCCAAAACAGTCTGAACCGGCTGCGGAAATTCTTCCGGCCTGATCGGCACCGTTTCAATCTCGATCTCTACATGCTCGCCGGAACGAAAAAACCGTATCAAGCCTTGAGTCCCCCTGCGTCGCAGCGTTTGCAGAACCCGGTACTGCAGCAGAGGATGCAATTCTGTGCTTTGCAGCCAGCCGATGAGCGCCTCGTCAACTTCCGGCTTGTCCAGATAGGACAATTGCTCCAAGGCCAGAAACGTGTGCTCGGACATCGGTTTCTCCATAACCGTATGAAGAAGCTTGTCGGCGTAATTTACATCTTCCGCAAGCTTTGCTTCAACGTGCTGCCTGGCCATGGATTCCTCGCCTTCTTCATCGTCCTCGTAACCGCCGGATTCACTCCCCTGCAGCATGGGAAAAGCATCGGTCAGCCAGTCCAGCAAAGCCTGCCATTCTTCGTAAAGCCTCGGGTCCTGTCCCTGGCATTGCAGCAAAAATTGAAGGAGCTCCGAAGCTTCAGAATAACGCTCCGTCTCCAGCATCCTAGTTAGCTCTATTTGATAAAAATCCAAAGTTTTTGGAAATAAAACAACGTTGTTGTCATTCTCGCTCTGATGATTACCGCTAATAATGGGGCCTCCCTTCGTCCGGTCTAATTCATTTGAGATTATAGCATAGAGAATATAGAAGACAAAAATCATCCTTCAATTGTACTTCTCCGTCCAAGATAGCAATTAACCTATTGCATATACTATCTGACTGTGATAATATATTTTTTGCTTCTGTTTTTTGTTTTATATGTCATGTCCCAGTAGCTCAGCTGGATAGAGCAACGGCCTTCTAAGCCGTCGGTCGGGGGTTCGAATCCCTCCTGGGACGTAGTCAAGAGCCGGTTCATTGCGAACCGGCTTTTTTCGTCCCTGGGGATGAGAACCCCTACAGGGGTTCGTCGGAGCGAGGCTATTCGCGCTTAGCCGGAGGCGCCGAGCGGAGTTTCGCGCTGGGGCGCGAGTATCCCTCCTGGGACGTAAAGTTAAAGCTCTCCTTCGGGAGAGCTTTTTGCGTTCCAGGAGGGTGAGAACCCCTACAGGGGTTCGTCGGAGCGAGGCTATCCGCGCTTAGCCGGAGGGGCCGAGCGGAGGCTCGCGCAGGGCCGGATCGCTCTATTGGATATTTCCAATAAAAATGGCTACAATCGGCCGATTTTCCTCAGTTAATTGGAATTATCCAATGACAAGCTCAGATTAAATATATAAACTGCGGTTCTCCGCAGAATTCATTGGAAATACTCTTAGGCCCCCTAATAAAACTGGAGTCCTCCTACCCAAAAAATTTATACTAGAAGTAAGGGAGAGGATCCAGTATGGGGAAAAAGCGGAAAGAAGAAATCAAAATTCAAATCGTTAAAGAAGCATTGTCTGGAATTAAGGTGGGGGTGTTGGCCCGCATGTATGATTTGCATCCTGAAACCATTCGTTTGTGGGTTAAAGAGTATCGTGATTCAATTCCAACAGAAGAAATCCCTGCAACAGATGAGCATTTGCAAGAACTACGGCGACTGCAAGATGTTGAGCAACGCTATGAAAAGGCGGTTAAAGTGCTCGGGGAGAAGGAACTCGAAATAGAGATACTTCGTGAATTATTAAAAAAGCAGAACCCCGCTTATCCGAAAAATTCGAAATAGCAGAGCAATTTATTAAGCGGGGAGAAGCAGCAGCAGTCGTTCTGCGGATCATGGGACTCTCGGAATCCACCTATTACGATCGTAAAAAGCGGATGAGTGACCCGGAAAGACGTTCCAGAGCAAGACATAGTGGACGTCCAGCGCCCGGATACTCATATACTTTTAACGGAGAACAAGTAAGTGACGACCAAATTAACAGTTGGCTTCTTGAGCTTATTGAGGGTGAGGAGCATGTTTATGGCTACAAATTTCTTGGACATTGCATCCGTGACCGATATAACGTAAGGCTGAATAAAAAGAAATCCCATCGCTTATGCAAGGAACTAGGGATCCTACAAAAAGCACGCCAACGTAAGCCGGCCCATCCACGGAGATTACCGAAAAATCGGGTGGTCACAGGATCGAATCAATTGTGGCAAATGGATATTAAGTATGGTTATGTAATCGGACGCGAACGGTTCTTTTTTGTACTTAGCATTATTGATGTATTTGATCGTGTCGTGGTTGGTCAATATAGAGGTCCTGTGTGTGAGGCAAAACATGCCGTGCAGACGCTTTGTCATGCATTGCAGAAGCGCATACAGCCAGGAGAACCCATGCCTGTAATTCGCACAGATAACGGGCCGCAATTTGTAAGTAAATTATTTGGGGATATGTGCGAGAGTCTGGAACTCATTCATGAAAGAATACCGCCACGCACACCAAACATGAATGCTTACATTGAATCCTTCCACAGTGTACTTGAGCGACATTTATTCAGTCTAAGAGACTTCATGACTTTTGAGGAAGCTTACGAGGCTTTAGATGGTTACATGGACTTTTACAACAACAGAAAAATGCATGGCAGTTTAAAAAGAATGCCTCCTGCGGTATTTTCTGTTTGGGTTAAAACGCAGGAGGATACGTCTGAATTTCATAAAGCGATGTAATTGTTTGAAATAGTGAGCTATTATGCGAACGAGCCATTTTTGGTGGGTAAGACTCCGGATTTAAGGGGCCTAGCCGAATATCCAATGAAGGTCCTTACTCAGTCTAAAAAAGAAGCTGCCCTATTGGAAATATCCAATCGACAGCTTCTAATCGCCACCAGCTACTAACTGTATTTGTCAGCACAACCGGCAGTTTTATTCACCCTTCCGGGGAAGATCCTGGATGGCGCTTCGCAATATGGAACAGGAATCGTCGAATTTCTGTTGCTCCTCCTCTGTCAAATTGAGCTCCACCACTTCCTGGATGCCGCCTTCTCCGATGATAGCCGGGACGCCGGCGCAAACGCCGCTTTGTCCGTACTCGCCTTCGAGAATGGCGGAAATGGCGATAATCTTATGTTCATCATTCAGAATGGAACGTACGATGTAGGCGAGCGCATTCCCTATTCCAAACTGAGTGTTGCCCTTCCGCGTGAAAATCTCCCATCCCGCATCCTTCGTTTTGCGCGCGATCTCGTTAAGGTCCACATCTTTGAAACGTTCCTTATGCTGGTCGAGGATTTGCAGTATCGGCTTCCCGCCGATCGTCACATGGGACCAGGCCACAAATTGGGACTCGCCATGCTCTCCTAGCGCATACCCGTTTACGCTGCGGGGGTCGATGGAGAAAACGTCGGACAACAGGGTTTTCAATCGCGCCGAGTCCAGCGAGGTTCCTGTGCCGATCACTTTGTGACGAGGAAGTCCGGAAGCCTCACGTACAATATAAGTCACGATATCCACCGGATTCGCGGCCACGACAAACACGCCGTCAAAACCGCTGCTCATGATCCGGGATACGATGTCCGAGGTGATTTTTTTCGCGTCCTCCAGTACATCCAGTCTCGTTTGCCCCGGCTTTGGATTGGAGCCGGCGGTCAGTACGACTACGTCGACATCCCTGCAATCCTCCAGATTACCGGCATGGACTTTTGTCCGGGTGGAAGTGAAATCCATGCAATGCGATAAATCGAGCGCCTGGGCTACCGCGCGGTCATAGGTTCGATCCACCATCATGATCTCATCGCAGATGGACTGATTGATCATCGAATATGCACAGGCCGCCCCGACGAGACCTGACCCCACGATAGTCACTTTTCTTGATTTCCTGGCCATCTTCCCGCCTCCATTATCAACCGGTTCCGATTTCTATGCTCAAAAGAATATCTTCCTAAATTATAACCGGAATCGACATACGTACTCCAATGATTTACTTTCATATTTTTTACACTTTTAAGTCTATTTCACACCAAATTGAGTTTCGTCCTACTAATCAGTTAAAATTGAAGATACTACATAAAAATGGAGGCGATAGAATGAGTCAATCGATATATAATTTCCAAGTTAATACCATCGACGGAAAAGAAACCACACTCGAGCCTTACAAAGGTCAGGTTTTGCTGATCGTCAACACGGCCAGCGCCTGCGGCCTGACCCCGCATTACAAAGGGCTGCAGCACCTATACAGCACTTATAAGGATCAGGGCCTCACCGTGCTCGGTTTTCCCTGCAACCAGTTCGCCGGGCAGGAACCCGGGACTGAGGAAGAGATTAAAAACTTCTGTGACTTGAACTATCAAGTAACCTTCCCGATGTTCAGTAAAATCGACGTGAAGGGCGAAAACGCTCATCCGTTATACAACTATTTGGTAGAAAACACCCCTGAGCCTTACCGTACAGGCGATATCGAGTGGAACTTCGTCAAATTCCTCATCGACCGTCAAGGCAATATCATCAAACAGTACAGTGCCCGCACCGAGCCGGAAGCGCTGGAAGAAGACATCCGCCAGCAGTTGCAAAAAGCAGAATAACATACCGGAAACCATCATCGCGATCCCACAGATCCCATAGATCTCACAACCCTGAACAAACAAAAAATCGCTGTATTGCAAGAGAGGGTAACCATCCCCCACCACTTGCGAATACAGCGATTTTTTTAGCGTTTCAACTTCCGGTTATTAAACCAAAGCGGCACGCGGAATAACAGATTGATCAGCAGCACCACAAAAACCAGCACCGCTGCGGACTTATCCGCAATCTGACGGGCATCCTCCACGATTGCCTCGGAGTTGACATACCAAAGATGAACCGCCAACGTCTCGCCCGGCGAGAATAAATTGAAGTCCCACATCTCACCGGATGTACTAAGGCCTGCTGTCAGAATAATGACAGCCGATTCCCCAAAAGCCCGCCCGGCCACAAGACAGATGCCGGTGACGATACCATCCATCGCCACAGGCAGAACGACGGATCGGATCACCTCGAACTTCGTAGCGCCGAGCGCATACGAAGCGTTACGAAGATCGTCCGGAACCGCCCGGACGGCTTCCTCCGTTACCCGTGCCAGCATCGGCAGATTAAGAAAAGCAAGGCTTACCGCGCCGCCCAGAATCGTCAGACCGATGCCGAGGAGCTCGGCGAAGATCGCTAAGCCCAAGAGGCCGAAAACGATGGACGGAACGGAGGACAGCGACTCGACGCAGATGCGAAGCACTTCCGTAAACCGATTCTTCGGTGCATATTCGGCCATATAAATGCCGGCCCCTACCCCGATCGGGATAGAAATGATCAACGACAAGATCAGCACGTAGAAGGAATTGAACAGCATGGGGCCGATACCGCCGCCAGGATCGATTTCTTCGGGGAGCTTGGTCAGGAAAGACAGAGTAATTCCCGGTAATCCCTTCCCCAAAATCGTGAACAAAAGCCAAAAAATCAGGAGCAGTACCAGCACGCCGAGCCCGTAAAAACAAGCCGTTGCGATCCGGTCCAATCGCAAAGCGCGAATCTGTTTTCTTGATACGCTAAACCGGTTCATGATTCAGCCCCTCCCTTTTTTCCGAGGTATCGGATAACCAGAATGAGTCCGAAGGAAATGAGAAGCAGCAGGAAAGCCATCATATGCAGAGCGTAATTCCATGTCGAATCAAACTCGACGTTCGAGATTTGCATCACGATATTGCTAGTCAGCACCGATGAGGGCGTAAATAATGTTTTAGCCACCTGCGGCGTATTTCCGATCACCATAACTACGGCCATGGTTTCCCCGATGGCCCGAGTCATCCCGAGAATAACCGCTGCGACGATCCCACGGCCGGCCGCCGGCAAGACAACCCTGAAAATGACCTGAAGACGGGTTGACCCAAGCGCATAGGCGGCCTCGCGGTATTTTTTCGGGACGGCTCCGATCGCATCGTCGCTAATTCGGCTGATCGTCGGCAAAATCATGATCGTCAGCACGATGGCAGCTGCCAACAAGCCGTCCCCTAATCCTTCGCCGCTCAGTTCACGCAGGAATGGAAGCAGGACGGTTAATCCGAGATAACCGTAGACGATCGAGGGTATGCCCACGAGCAGATCCAGAACGGGCCGGATGGCCTTTTTCATCCATTTCGGCGCAATTTCAGCCATAAGAATTGCAAGACCAACGGAAATCGGAACAGCCATAATCAAAGTCAGCAAAGTTAAAGACAGCGTATTTAGAATAAACAGGGCGGCTCCGAATCGCCCCTCTTCCGGCGTCCAGTCCAGCGAGAAGAAGAACTCGGCCGGAGAAACGTCCCCGAACACAAGAATCGCTGTTCTTCCTATAAAGAAGATAACCAGTGCCAGAACGGCACAAAGAGTCAAAATGCTGAACAAAAAGTAATTTTTAAAAAGCTTGTTTAAAAAAAACGCCTTGTTAAACCGTCTGGTCCTACGGCGATTGGGCATAGGAGCCGAGTCTGCGCCCTCCAGGTTGCCGGCTTGATGAACTGGCATGCTCACGATAGTTTCCTCCCATACAGCGGCCAGCCCCGAAGTACAGGGCTGGCCGGGTTACGATAACAAGAATTATTTCATGGCGGAGATCGGAATGAATTTGAGCTTTTTCAGAGAGCTTTCCTGGAATTTTTTGCTTTGTACGTATTCGATAAATGCTTTGGTCGCCCCGGTTGGCTCACCTTTGGTCATGTAGTAACCGTAGGACCAGATTTTGTATTTGCCGTTAATGACGTTTTCTGTAGTCGCCGCAACGCCGTCATGTTTCACAGCTTTAATGTCGCTTCCGCTGATGTACGTAAGGTCGATGTAACCGATCGAATTCGGAGTCGTTGCCACAGCTGTCTTCATGTCGCCGCTGGATCCGACTTCTTTGTAGTTCTTTTCTTTTTTCACGATATCGCCGCCGCCCAGCGCTTTGGCCTGGTAATTGACGCGCGTGCCGGAACCGAAGGAACGGGTGATTACCACAATGTCCTCATCTTCTCCGCCAACGTCCTCCCAATTCGTAATTTTGCCGGAATAGATGCCCTTAAGCTGCTCGGTGGTCAAGTTATCGACTTTCACGCTTTTGTTTACGATCGTGGCAAACGGAATGACGGCGACCTTGTTGGCCACTTGGCCGTCGAATGCTTTAAATCCAGGCACATCAACGCTGGCATCCCAGTCGCATGCTCCGATATCGGCGATTCCTTTCTTTACGGCCTGCGGGCCGGTAACGGAACCTTTGCCGCTGGCAGAGATTTTAACCTTTGGATGGAGTTTTTGAAATTCCTTTCCCGCCTGCAAAGTGAGCGGCAGTAATGCTGTCGAACCATTGATGGTGATTTTACCTTTCAAAGTGTCTTTGGCCCCGGCCGTACCCGCGATCGCCGATGATAGTAATAAAGCAGACGCTACTGTGAGCAATGATAATTTTTTAAATAATTTCATGGATGATTCTCCTCCCGATTTCGGTCTATTTGGTTAATTCCATTCCTTTGCCGTCCTGTACCAGCACAACTTTGCCTTCGGAAATCAACGCGATGGCCCCAGTTTTGGAAACCGTTAATTCGGTGACATCTTTATCCGTACTGTACAGTTCGGTTTTAGCGCCCGATGAAGCCACTTCATATACATTACTGCCGTTGTCCGACGCTGCCAGCACGAACAGTTTGCCTCCCGACACCACAGCCGAGACGACATCCAAATCAGCCGCCAAATCCGTTACGTTATTTCCGTCCGCAGAAACGACCTTCAGCACGCTGTTCTGAATCACGCCATCCGGATCGGAGCTTACGTAAACGGCTCTGCCGTCCGCCAGCAGGGAAAGGTACAGCTTATTGTAACTATCCTTGGTCAACTGACGAGGCTTGGAATCTTTGGTGGCAAGGTCCAGCGAGAACACTTGAGTACCGGCGTTGGAATAGTCGATTTTAAGCGACTCCTCCGTGCCTTCTTTATCCGTTTCAGCTTTTCCCGTCACTTGTACGAAATAGATCACTTTTTTTCCATCTTCACTAACCTGTACGCCGGATTTATTCTCCACTTTATCCGCCAGCACCTCGGTCACTTTGCCTGTATCCACGCTTATGTATGCAATCTTCTCCTGTTTGTCCCCTTGGATAAAATAAATGCTCTTCCCGTCCTTGGACCAGAACAGGTCCGTCTTAACCGAAGTATCTTTACCGAGCTGCTTCACCAGCCCGCTAACCGTATTCAGCAAATAAAGTCCGCCGCTCTCACTCGTAAAGGCAGCCTGGGATCCATCCGGGGATACTACCGCTCCGACCGCATTTTCATTTGAAGAAAAGACTTCATATCGGCCACCCGAATCCAGCTTGATCAATTGCGGCACTTCTCCATCCTCTTTCGCGGCAATCACGTTCCCTGCGGCATCAAAAAACGGCAGATCAAATTGTCCGGACAAGCGGCCTACACTAAGAAGTCCCTTCGAAGGCAGCAGTTCTCCGCCCAACGCTTCAACTACAGACGACAGTTCGACGTAAACCGTTCCGCCAATTTGTTGCGGGGCCGTTCCGAATTGCCCGGTTTCTCCGTTTACACTGTAATCCTTGGAGCCGATTTTAAGGCTTAATTCGTACTGTTGGGATGCATCCTTGATAACCAAACTGCCTCCGCTAAGCTTGATACCGGCGCCCAAAGCGTTTGCCAGATCCCGTAGCGAGTAAAGCGTTGTTTTCCCGGATGTCACTGCTTTAACGGAGACTTGAGTACCATCGACGGTAAGTTTAACGGTTGCTGTTTTGCTTTGGGCAGCTGTTGCTTTGGTCCCCGCATTCCCGGCTTTTGTACTGACGGCGGCTCCCGCGGTACCGACTGCCGTGGCTGAGGCCAATAGAGCCGTTGTTAGAACCATACCGAGCATTTTACTGTTTTTCATTCAGTTCACCCTTTTTTTATGATTTTGTGTCCGGGTCCCGCAAAGTACGAGATCTGCAGTCGAGAATTTATGTTACTTTGTGGGGTGATGAATAGGTATATTGTGCTATGCCTTGATTGTCGTACAGAATTGTTAATTCAATTCTCCGGGATTGTAATACTTTGTAAAATATTTAAAAAAATCATCTCTTTCATTTACATTTAGCGTGCTTAAGCATATATTAATAGTGAGTACTCACTCATTTTTATGAACACAACTTAGGAGGCTGCTAAATGTCTCATAATGAATCAGTTATTCAAGCGACCCATGTCGGTAAACGTTTCGGAAAGAAAATGGTTTTGAATGATATTTCGCTCGAAGTCCGGCCGGCCGAGACGTTCGGTTTGCTGGGCCCTTCGGGGTCCGGTAAAACCACGCTAGTCAAGCTGCTGACAGGGATTGATACCGTCAGTTCCGGCGAGGTCCGCATATTCGGGACGGTCATGCCCAAGCTGAGCATGCTTCGTCAAATCGGATATATGGCGCAATCCGATGCGCTTTACACCGAGCTAAGCGCTCTCGAGAATCTCGAGTTTTTTGCGGCTCTTTACGGAATGAAAGGTCCTCGGCGCAAAATCAGGATCAGAGAAGTCATGGAGATCGTCGCCCTTGGCGATGATTTGCACAAAAGAGTGGATCAATATTCAGGAGGTATGAAACGAAGATTGTCGCTGGCGATCGCTTTGCTGCATGAGCCTCCGCTGCTCGTCCTCGACGAGCCGACCGTCGGCATCGATCCTCTGCTGCGGCAGTCGATCTGGAGCGAGTTAAAGGCCTTGAATGCCAAAGGCACCACGATTCTCATGACTACGCATGTAATGGACGAAGCGGAGAAATGCGACCGCCTCGGCATGATCCGAAACGGCGCTCTTCTCGCTGCCGATACACCGTCCGCCCTCATCTCGCAGGCCGGCAAACAAACAATCGAAGAAGCATTTATTTACTACGGAGGTGGAGAGTCATGAAAATTTGGGCAATCATGTTACGCATTCTTCGTCAATTTCGCCGTGATAAACGGACGCTGGCCCTCATTTTCATTGCTCCACTCGTAGTATTGACCTTAATGCACCTGGTATTTAACGGGAAAGATTATGAACCGAACCTGGGTATCGTCCAGATCCCCGCCCCTTTAGTCACAAGCCTGGAAAAACAGGGAGCCACGATTTTTACTTATGAGGACAAGGAGAGAGCAGATCAGGCACTCGACGAACGAAAGATAGATGCGATAATCACCCAGTCAGGAAACGGGCTGGACGTTAAGCTGGAAGGAAGCGAACCGACTGTAAACAAATCCGTACTAATGCTTTTGCAAAAGGTGTCAAGAGAGCGTCAGCCGGATGTGAACGGAGCGGCAGATAAGATGAATGTTTCCTATCTTCATGGATCGGAAGATATGACGAGCATCGACCAGTTCGGACCGATCTTGATCGGATTTTTCGTATTCTTCTTCGTCTTTCTTATCGCCGGGGTGTCCTTCCTGCGCGAACGTACAACCGGAACACTAGAGAGACTCCTCTCGACACCGATCAAGCGCTGGGAGCTGGTGGTCGGATATGTCGGCGGCTTCGGCATCTTCACGGTATTTCAGGCACTCCTGATCTCATGGTTCTGTATCCAAGTGCTCGGGATCCTCATGGCCGGTTCCTTTGCCTTCGTCTTGCTGCTGACACTGCTTTTGTCGATGACCGCTTTAACCCTCGGGACATTGCTGTCTGCGTTTGCCAACAACGAGCTTCAGATGATTCAGTTTATTCCGCTCATTATTGTTCCTCAGCTCTTCTTATCGGGTCTTTTCCCGTTGGAAACTCTTCCGGAATGGCTGCAGCAGCTAAAAATTGTTATGCCGCTAACCTACGGGACCGAGGCGCTCAGTGAGGTAATGATTCGGGGCAAGGGATGGGATACGATTGCAGGGAACATATTCGTTCTGATCGGTTTCTCGCTTGTGTTCATGCTGCTGAATGTGCTCGCCTTGCGCAAACACCGCAAGATTTGAATAGATCCCTCCCCCTTATGTTAATATGAGGTAACAATAGTCATTTCCAGGAGGAATCAAGTTATGCCGCAGCAGGAACCCGTGGAGCCCGTCGATCAGTGGATCCAGGAAATCGTTAAAATGAGCGACGAAAAAATGACCGAAAAGCAGCTCAGAATCGTGCAAGCCGCCGTGGAGGTATTTGCCGAGAAGGGATACGCCTCTTCCTCCACCAGTGAAATTGCCCAGAAAGCGGGAGTGGCTGAGGGAACGATTTTCCGGCATTACAAGACGAAAAAGGAGCTTCTGATCTCCATCGTTTCCCCCATGATGAGCAAGCTGCTTGCCCCCTTTGTCTTGAACGAATTTAAAGAGGTGCTGGAGACCGACTACCCTACGCTGGAGGACTTCCTGTACGCTGTGGCGGTCAATCGGATGAATTTTGCCCGTAAGCACCTCAAAATCATCAAAATTATGCTCCAGGAAATTCCGTTTCAGCCCATGCTCCAGAAAGAATTCAAGCAGCATATCGGAACCAGGGTATTCAAGCGCTTCACGGAAATTATTGAACATTTCAAAGCTAAGGGAGAGGTCGTCGACCTGCCTACCCCTGCCTTGCTTCGTTTTGCCTCGACGGCCATGATCGGTTTGTTTGTTACCCATTTCCTGGTGATGCCGGAAGCTCCTTGGGATGAGGAACAGGAAATCCGTCATACGATCACACTGATCATGAACGGCATGGCCGCGAAATAATATAAAAAGGCGTGACTTAAGGAGAATTTTCCTTCGGCCACGCTTTTTGACTTTTTGTTCATTAAATGGGGCGATAGATTCATGTCCAAATCCCCTCTTTTCGCGTATAATCGGAATATCTTGCCTTTTGGAGGTTCAATAACCAGTCATGAATTCCCGCAGAAACGAACCGTTTCGTTATACGATCAACCCGCCGATGACTTGTTGGATCGAGATTAAATCCATTGATCTCAAACCGGTCAATAGCAAACTGGCTGAGGCTGAACTGATTGATATCAGCAAGTCAGGCTGCCGGATACAGACCGGCCTTAATCTTCATGCCGCAGAGCATTCGATCGGTGCCGCGGTCCATTTTCAACTGAGTGAAGAGAGCTACACTTTTCCCGGAGAAATTCGCTGGCAGAACCCTCATGGGCCCGAGTCGTTTCACTATGGCTTATCCTTGCAGCTGACGGTAGAGGAGAAGGAAAAAATTAATGTCGAATTGCGGGCATTAGCTGCCGCAAGGCGAATCGTAGTCATGTAGTGGGCGATTGACGAATTCGGACGGAGAACGGAATACTTGATCTTTTTACTCCGTATGATATAATATTTAAGTCGCTTATGCGGGTGTAGTTCAATGGTAGAACGCCAGCTTCCCAAGCTTGAGGCGAGGGTTCGATTCCCTTCACCCGCTCCATATTACATAACATCAACCCTTTGGATTCCAAAGGGTTTTTCTATATTTATATCTCGAAAGGAGTTGTTTAACCAAATGCCGCTTTGGCTAATTTATGCGTTATTATCCGCCGTGTCCGCCGCACTGGTAGCGATTTTCGGTAAAATCGGATTGCAGCACATCGATGCCAACGCCGCCACGGCCATCCGGGCCGTCATCATGGCGCTATTCCTGCTTGGTGTAGTTGCCGTGCAAGGCAAGTTTACGCAGCTGGCGGACATCATGGCGCAGAAAAAGGCGCTCTCGTTTATCTTCTTGAGCGGTATTGCCGGCGCATTATCCTGGTTGTTTTATTTTCTCGCGCTGAAGTACGGAAAAGTATCCCAGGTCGGCCCGATCGACAAACTGAGCGTAGTCATCGCCGTGATCCTGGCCTTCGTGTTCCTCGGCGAGAAGATTTCCTGGACCGCCGCAGCCGGCGTCGTCCTGATCGCGGCCGGAGCGCTGCTCGTCGCGATCAAATAGCGGGTACGGCGGAGGAGGATACTCGCGCTCCGGCGCGAGACTCCGCTCAGCCTTTTCCGTGGTGCACGGTTGGCCTTGCTACGACGAACCCCTTGGAGGGGTCCTCACCCCCAGAGACGAAAAAAGCCGGTTCGCAATGAACCGGCTCTTGACTACGTCCCAGGAGGTGTACTCGCGCTCCGGCGCGAGACTCCGCTCAGCCTTTTCCGTGGTGCACGGTTGGCCTCGCTCCGACGAACCCCATAAGGGGTTCTCATCCCATGGGACGAAAAAAACTCTCCAAAAGGAGAGCTTTTAACTTTACGTCCCAGGAGGGATTCGAACCCCCGACCGACGGCTTAGAAGGCCGTTGCTCTATCCAGCTGAGCTACTGGGACATATAGTATGTAAAAAAAGGATGCGTTAATTATTATAACGCATCCTTTGGCTTTTTCAAAGAGGATTATTTTGACGATTTTTAACATCGTCTGGAAGAAAGCGACGAACAGGTTGGTGTTTAACACTGTGTCCTGGCATATATGGCTAAATGGCGTTTGGAATTCAGATGCGATCAATGGTAGGAGATTTAACGGACATGGTGGACCTTAAATCGGCTGATTTAGTCCATTTTGATTTCTAACGGACACAGGAGACGCTATTATCGGGAATTTTCCATGCCAAGTTACTTTTTAAGCCAATTAAGGTCTCTGATGTCCGTTAGATTGCAAAACCAACCTTTTTCCCGAGTTTAAGGTCTCTGGTGTCCGTTAGACATTCCCGGTCAGTTCTGTCTGCCAAGTAACTAACTTTGCTGATATGGTCATACATGCTGGCCGATTACTCTTATATGCCGCACCATGCCACAGTACTCTAAACCACGGTGTACCAACCGAGCCACGTAATAGTTTAATTTAGTTAATGTGAGGTAACACGTAACTAGAAAGTTCGGCTCGGATACGATCAATAGTAGAAGATTTAACGGACATGGTGGACCTTAAGTCGGCTGATTTGGTCCATTTGGATTTCTAACGGACACAGGAGACGCTATTACCGAGAATTTTCCATGCCAAGTTACTTTTTGAGCCAATTAAGGTCTCTGATGTCCGTTAGATTGCAAAACCACCCTTTTTCCCGAGTTTAAGGTCCCTGGTGTCCGTTAGACATTTCCGGCCCGTTCTGCCTGGCCAAGTAACTAAGATTTCTGATATGGTCACAGATGCTGGCCGATTACTCCTCCATGCGACGCACGCCAAGCACGCCATGCAATACCACACCGTACCATGCATTCCGAGCCACCCAAGCCACTCCACTCCACGTAATGGTTAGGTTATTACGCCTTGCGACCCAGCTCCTCTTGCAAACGGGAGGCGATGCCGTCGTGCGCAAGGAGTCGCTGCAGGAATTGTTCC
Source organism: Paenibacillus sp. FSL R5-0407 (assembly GCF_038009185.1). Taxonomy (NCBI): domain Bacteria; kingdom Bacillati; phylum Bacillota; class Bacilli; order Caryophanales; family Paenibacillaceae; genus Paenibacillus; species Paenibacillus sp. FSL R5-0407. The sequence goes on from NZ_JBBPAX010000001.1 coordinate 2,353,456, forward strand.
CGCTGGGTCTCCGGGGCGGGCCAGCCGGATTCGCAGAAATCCTCTTCGGCAACCACAGCGGTGGCTTGATGCATGCTGTTGTCAAACCAGTCGGTTTCGAGATCGGCATCGCTCCGGATCATGCGAATGATCTCGTATTCGTTTTTTCCGCCCCCGCCCCGGTCCCCGCCGCCTTCCCCGGAAGACCGCGCGATGTACACAAACAAATCCGGATCTCCCACAGCCCCCGGCCTCACCTGGATTTCCGCGCAGGAGACTCCGTCATATTCCGTAATTCTTCTGAACGTTGCATCTTTAATATAATACATTTGCAGTGACGCCCCCCTTCCCTATACCTTTTCGTGCTCGTGCTCGTGCTCGTGCTCGTGCTCCTGTTCCTGCTCCTGCTCCTGCTCCTGCTCCTGCTCCTGTTCCTGCCCTACTCCTACCCCGGCCCCCATCATTATCTGTATGTGTTAATCCGAATCAAAACCAAGTGAGCTGCGCAATTGCTCGCGTGTCTCTTCCGTTCCAAGCCGGTAAATTTGCCGATATAGTTCATTAATATTGCTTTGGTAGTTGGCGTTGACATCTTCCTCCGGTGTATCGGGCCAAGGAAAGGTGTACGCGATAAAGCCGCTCGTTTCTTTTTCATCAATTTGCTCCAACATATGACTTATCATGTCAGCTTCTTCCGGTGTCGCGCGGATCACCCATTCATAGGGTGCCGCCCCTTGTTCCTCCAGTAATGAACGCCCCTGAAGCGATACATAGTAAGTGTTTTTTTCCACGTCCATCCCTCCTAACCCGGGGAATAATCCCCTTTTTACTCATAGTTTTCCGTAAAGGACAGACATTTTATGCCTCTGCCAGGCATAATTTGATATTACTTTTCACCGGAACGACGAAGAGAATGGAAGCCGTCTTAGAGAGGAGAAACCAGCATGTGCGGAATTACCGGATTTATCGAATGGAATCGAGATTTGACGACAGAATCGAACCTGGTGCAGTCAATGACATCCTGTCTTGAAAAGAGAGGCCCGGACGCCCAGGGAACCTGGATTTCCGGGCCCTGCGCGTTCGGACACCGCCGCCTGAGCGTCATGGATCCCGAAAACGGGGCCCAGCCCATGATCATTCAGGAGGAGGGGGCGACATATACAATTGTATATAACGGAGAAATCTACAACGCCCCCGAATTGAAAGATGAACTTCGCAGAAGGGGCCGTACATTCCGGACCCATTGCGATACGGAGGTACTGCTTCAGGCTTATATCGAATGGGGACCGGATTGCGTCTATCGGTTGAATGGCATATTTGCGTTCGCGGTTTGGGACAGCACGCGGGAGCATGTGTTTTTTGCGAGGGACCGGCTGGGAGTCAAGCCGCTCTTTTACAGTGAAATCAACGAAACCTTGATCTTTGCCTCGGAGCCGAAGTCCATCCTTCAGCATCCCAAGATGGAGGCGGTGATCGGACCAGAAGGATTGGCGGAAATTTTCGTTGTCGGTCCTGCGCGGACACCCGGGCATGGGATTTATCGAAACATGCACGAGCTGCGTCCAGGGCATGTTATGATCTTCAGCCGCGCCGGACTCCGATCCTATGCTTATTGGAAGCTTGAGGCGGAACCCCACGCGGATTCCGTCGACGAGACCGCCGCCAATATCCGAACCTTGCTGCAGGACACTATGGAACGTCAGCTGTTATCGGATGTTCCGGTATGCACGCTGCTGTCCGGAGGTCTCGATTCCAGCGCACTGACTGCATTGGCCGTCGACTATTACCGGCGGACCGGTCAGGGGCAGGTGCATACGTATTCGGTGGATTACGTGGATAACGATAAATATTTTCAGGCTCACAGCTATCAGCCGGGAGCCGATGCACCATGGATCAAGCGCATGGTGGAGGAACTCGGCACGGAGCATCACTGGATCTCCTTCGATACGCCCGAGCTGATCGGCGCATTGCCGGATTCAACTCTAGCCCGCGATCTCCCCGGAATGGCGGATGTGGACGCCTCACTGCTGCTCTTTTGCCGGGAGATCAAAAAGGGCGCGACCGTAGCCATCTCCGGGGAAGCAGCGGACGAAGTATTTGGCGGCTATCCCTGGTTTCACCGCGAAGAGCTGCTGAGCTCCGGCACGTTCCCCTGGTCCGTGGCTACCGACCTCCGGGCCGGTCTCCTGTCTCCGGAAATCCGTGACTGGATTGCGCCAGAACGGTATGTTGCGGACAGGTACAGCCAAGCGGTGGCCGAGGTCCCTCATCTGGAAGGAGAAACGCCGGAGCAGGCCCGGATGAGAACGATGTCGTATCTGAATATCACCAGATTCATGCCGACCCTGCTTGACCGGAAGGACCGGATGAGCATGGCCGCCGGGCTCGAAGTCCGGGTTCCGTTCTGCGACCATCGTCTGGTCCAATACGTCTGGAATGTGCCTTGGGAGATCAAATCGACCGGAGACCGTGAGAAAGGCATTCTTCGCAAAGCATTGGAAGGTATCCTGCCGGACGATGTTCTGTACCGCAAAAAGAGCCCCTACCCCAAAACCCACAATCCGGCTTACCTTGATGTGGTCCGGGGGCAAGTGCTCGCCATTCTCGACGATCCGTCCTCGCCGATTCTTCCGCTTGTCGATGCAGCCCGGGTCCGCGAGATTGCGGCATCCCCCGAATCATCGACACATCTGCCCTGGTTCGGCCAGCTGATGTCCGGTCCGCAGCTTTTCGCATATCTGGCTCAAGTCAATCATTGGCTAAAGACCTACCGCGTGGCGATCCGATAACCGGACCTGAAATACAAAAAGAAACCTTGGCTAGCCTCAAAAAGAGAGGAAAGCCAAGGTTCTATAAATTTATTCTCGCGCCGACGCATTCAGCTTGTCGGCCAGTTCCCGCAGCGCCGCGCCGCGGTGGCTGACCGCCTGTTTTTCTTCCAGTGTAAGCTCGGCGAGCGTCTTCTCGTAAGCCGGCATATAGAACAGCGGGTCATAGCCGAACCCCCCGCCTCCTGCCGGTTCCGAGGTAATCCAGCCTTCAACCGTACCGGTGGCATCGGTAAATTCTCCCGTCGCCGGATCGTACAGGGCGAGATGACATACGAACCGGGCCGTGCTCAGCAGCGGCTGTTCCGTATCTTCTCCCTGCTGCAGCTTCTCAAGCTCCCTCAGCAGCTTCAGGTTGTTGTCCTCGTCCGAGGCTCCCTCTCCCGCATAACGGGCGGAGTAAACGCCCGGATCTCCGTTCAGTTTATCAACGCACAGACCGGAATCATCTGCAAGTACGGGCTGGCCCAGCAGATCGCCGGCGGTTTTGGCCTTTTTACGGGCGTTCTCTTCAAAAGTCTTGCCATCCTCCACGATCTCCGGAACCTCCGGGTAATCGTACATGCTTTTGACGGGTTTGCCGAGAAATTCAAGCGCATGGGCAAACTCGCGCACTTTTCCTTGATTACGGGTAGCGACAATGATTACTGACTCGTCAGCCATTATACGTTAGCCCCCGTTTCGCCGCCCCGGATCTTAAGCGCAATCGGTCCCAAGACTTCACGCTGCTGCTGTATCATTTCCTGAATTCCTTTTTCCGCAAGAGCAAGCAATCCGTCCAGCTCCTGTCTCGAAAAAGGTTTTTCTTCTCCGGTTCCTTGAACCTCGACGAATTGGCTTTGGCCGGTCATCACGACATTCATATCGACCTTAGCCTTGGAATCCTCCTCATAGTTCAGGTCGAGCAGCATCTGTTGACCCACCACGCCAACACTGACTGAGGCAAGATAATCAGTGATCGGAAACACGGGCAGCGAATGCTTCAGGGCAAGCTTGTTCACGGCAATGGCCAGTGCAACGAACGCTCCGGTAATCGATGTCGTCCGGGTGCCTCCATCCGCCTGCAGCACATCGCAATCGATCGTAATGGAACGCTCGCCAAGCGCCTGCAGATCAACTACCGAGCGCAGCGCGCGCCCGATAAGACGCTGAATTTCCATCGTTCTTCCGGTAAGTTTGCCGCGAGCCGACTCCCGTTGATTACGGGTTTGGGTCGCCCGGGGGAGCATGGAATACTCTGCGGTTACCCACCCTTTTCCCTGCCCCTTCATGAACATCGGAACTTTCTCTTCCACCGTGGCCGTACACATAACTTTGGTATCGCCGACCTCGATGTATACGGAGCCTTCCGCATATTTATTTATGTCCACGGTCAATTTCATCGGCCGCCGTTCGTTCGCTTCACGCCCGTTTATTCTCATCATTACTGCCTCCTACGTTTCATGCTGTCTTTATGCTTTCCCTATTCTACCAAAGTGTAGGCATAAAAGCATCATTCCATTCCTCCCCCAATCAAGGGCTTCCGGAACAAAAAAAGAAGACCCGCTACAGCAGGTCCTGTTCTGTAAAATGACTTCTTACAGCGGAATTTCGTTGATGCTTTCCGGGCGAAGCACCGGTTCCCCATACTTCTGGTTGTCCATGCCGATCACGTCTTTTTGTCCGTTCAACCAAATCCGGACCTTTTTGTCCGGGGCATTCTCCGTTACGGTCAGCACCAGCGACTGCAGCATTTGTGCCGGCGGCTTTTCTCCAGCCTCGAACATATCGTCTTCAATGGAGACGGTAATTACTCCATCCTCCGATAACTCCACCGCTTTCAGCACCGTATTGTCCGTGAGCACCCGTTCCAAACCGTCTCCGCGGGATGGCCCTTTGATCAACTCGGTCAATGCGCCCGTGACGGTGTTTTTCTCCGAGGATACGAACCGGGTTACCGGTACGAAGTACTGGACCCCATCCGGCGTCGATGCCGAGAAGAAGACCGTCACCGGCCGGGTCTGAGACAAGCTGATGCCGTCACCCAGCTCCAGATTGATGCCCAGCGTACGGTTGAGCGGCCGATCCAGGGGAGTTCCGTTCACCGGCATTTCATTCAGTTTGGCGCCATCCATCCACAACTGGACGTTTTCGATATCCGGATCGCCAAGCAATGTCCATGTAACGGCCTCCAGAATCTTGCGTTCGTCCGTAGCGGCGTAAGTACCGAACGACTTGTTGAATTCGACGATCGCCAGCTTCTCGTCCTTTTTCAGCGTAACGGCCTGAACCTCCGTGCCTGCCGGCAGCACCCCACTGAATCCGGTAGGAACCGTACCTTGATAAGGTCCTCCGTCAACGAGCATCTCCAGCATCCGGATCTGCTTATCCGTGGCGTCGCCCTTCGGCAGGTGCAAAGAAACCGGCGCGAGCCAGCCCTGCTCGTTCTTGAGATAGACGGTCGACAACGCTTCCTCCGTTGCGATGCTTGTCCGGCCTGTCCCGTTCGCGGACTCCAACGATTGCAGCATTTGGGCCTCGACATCGCCCGGAGGCGGATCGATTTGCGCCGAAGAGCCCATTCCGAACAGACTGCAGCCTGACAACAAAAGCGGGATCGCCAACATCCCGGCGGCGGCCGTATTGCGTAACTGGCGGTTCCATCTAATCATCGGACATCCTCCTAACATGTTCTCGGGATTGTCCAAAAGATGACTTTTTGAACAACCTCTATTACTATGTATACGAGCCCCTTTTTGGAAAAATAACTATATTTTTCACCAAGGTGGACAAACTGCATCTTAGCTATGTTTTCTAAAAATACGCGAGTTTACCTCAAACAGCGGGAGGAGTAGGTGACGAGATGGAACAAGAAGAAAGAAAAGCGAAAGCGCCTTACAGCCTGAACAGTAAAAAAGTAGCCGATGCTACGAAAGTCTGGCTTCAGAAGCGGGGCGTTAAAATCGAAGAGATCGCGGAACTGGTCATGCTGCTTCAGAAAAAATACTACCCGAACCTGACGATGGAGGAATGCATCCATAATGTCGAGCAGGTACTGAGCAAACGGGAAGTGCAAAACGCCGTGTTGACCGGCATTCAATTGGATATTCTCGCCGAACAGGAACTGCTGATCCCCGAACTTCAAGATATGATCTCCAATGACGAAGGATTATACGGTGTCGACGAAATACTCGCTTTTTCCATCGTCAATGTGTACGGCAGCATCGGCTTCACGAATTATGGATACGTGGACAAGCTCAAACCGGGAATTCTGGAACGGCTGAATGATAAAACGCTCGGTCCATGCAACACGTTCCTGGATGACATCGTAGGAGCGGTAGCCGCCTCGGCAAGCAGCCGGATCGCCCACCGCAAGCAAACGGAACGGGAGCTTGAGCACGGCGAAGAAACGCTCGGCAAAGACATTGTTCGTTAATCCGCCAAGGGCAAAAGCACAGCTATGAATTCATCTGTAATTTTGCTATCCATCACGAGCTGTAAAAACACAAGAAGGCCGCCGAGTAATCTCGGACAGCCTGAAAGATGGCGCCCTTTACAAACAGGGCGCTATTTATTTTGACCGATCATCCTGTCGGACCAGATCTCCTATAAAAGCAGCTTCCATCCGTGCCCGGGATTTCAATCGCCCGCCCCTGACGTACCAATTCGACCAGATGGGCCAGCGCCTCCGACATGGCAAAGCGCATTTGGTGAATACCCAGCTCCGTTCCGAACAGGGCGGTACAAATCTCAAAGCCGGTCTGATCCCGTTCGGTCAGCAGCGAATGAATCAGATCCAATCGCTCCTCGTGATGAATTATGAGGTCCTGCGTTCGCTCCGTAAAGTGCGTGAACGGGTTGCGGTGGCCGGGAAATGCCTTAACCACCTTGAAGGCTCCCAACTTGGAGAGCGAATCCATGAACGATTGCAGCGGCTGCGGGTCACTGCCCGGCAGCAAGCTGATATTGGGGGAGATCTGCGGCAGAACCGCATCTCCGCAGAGCATAAGGCGCCGCTCCGGATCGTAAAACGACAGATGGCCCGGAGCATGCCCCGCGCTCTCGACCGCGACCCAATCCCGGCCGCCCATCACCAGCGCATCCCCTTCAGCCCAGTAAGTCACCTCCGGGGATGGCGTAACCTGTGCCAGGAAGCCCTCCAGATGTTCCGGCAGCTGCTCATACCAGGAGCTCGGCATCCCGTGCTTACGGTAGAGCTGTAATAGCGCGTCGTTCACGTTGCTGTCCGTTCCCCACATCCGCTGCGTCTCCTCATAAGCCCTCCTTGACATGAACACCTCGGCTCCGGTCAACAACTGCAAATAACCAGCCATCCCGTAATGGTCCGGATGATGGTGGGTCACCACGATCGAGGCGATCTCTCGGGGAGAAATGTCCAATTCACGCAGAGCGGTTACCCATTCCGATTCGGCAAGATCGGTCCTTGGACCGGGATCCACGATGGTGACGCCTTCTTCGCCACGGAGGATATAGCTGTTGACCCAGCGCAGCGGCGGGGCCATAGAAATCCGGACCCGAACCAGTTCTTCCTGCTCGAACACTTCAATTTCGGACCTGCTCATGCGCATCGCCGCCCAACCATAATCATCCGGGGCGACGTAGCGGCGTTATAAACCTCCTCGTCATAGCCCCCATGAATGTAATCCAGAACCAAACCAGCCTGGGAGAGCATGGAGGCAAATGCCTCGCTCTTATACAGCTTGATCCGTTCCAGGTAATTCCTTGGTTCTTTATGCATTTCAGTACCATTGTCACGGATGTCCGTAATGGTAATTCTTTTCTTTACAAATCCGTTTTCGATAGCGCGCGTCTCCTTAATAAGCTGTCCGTCATCCACCCGCTCCGACGCGGGAACCAAATGAGCGGCCGTATAATCCGGATTGAGAAAGTCGATAATGAACCTTCCTTCCGGCTTCAGGACCCGGTATATTTCTTTTAACACTTTGAGATGCTCTTCGTCCTTCTCGAAATATCCGAAGGAGCTGAACAGATTTACAACGGCGTCAAAGCCGCCCGCTAGCGGCAAATTCCGCATATCCGCCCGAAGCCAGGTTACCCGTCCATCGGGATCGTTCTTCCGGGCTTCCCTGAGCAGGACCTCTGACAAATCCACGCCGGTTACCTCATACCCCGATTCATCCAAAGCCATGGAATGGCGGCCCATGCCGCAGCATAAATCCAATACTTTAGCTCCCGATGGCAGATCCAGCCATTCCATCATCTTATGTACTTCCCGCTTAGCGCCCTGCACGTCGCGGTGTTTATAGACGAGCAAGTAATCTTCGCCGAAGCTTTCCTCGAACCATTCCGCCATTCTGGTCTCCTCCCGACTCATACGCTTTCCTCTGTCTATCTTTTCATAGCCTTAATTGTACCTCCTGAACCATAACGAGACAAACGAAAAAACATACTTCCCCGTATATAAAACAAGGGAGCCGAATGGCTCCCCTTGTCCTGCAGTTCAGATAACAGTCATTATTCTGCTGTATTTGTATCCGTTGTCGAAGCCTCCGCTTTGTCGGTCAGCGTATTCTTGATGTCAGCCTTGCTGCGGATCTCTTCAATCCAAGTTCCAGTCAATTGGCCTACCTGCTGCGAAACAAGCCCCTTGCGGATCTCTTCCTTCTTCTCTTCCAGCGTTGCCGTATGGGCTTCTTTCCGGTCGGTCAGTTTGATGACCTGATAACCGGCTTCCGTTTTCACGGGGCTGCTGATTTCATCTTTAGCCAGTTTGAAGGCCGCATTCTCAACAGCTTCTTCCACTTGCCCGCGGGCAAAGAAATCGGTATCCCCGCCGTTAGCCTTCGTGGCTTCATCCAGCGACTTGCTCTTCGCCAGTTCGGCAAAATCCTTGCCGTCCTTCAGCTCTTTAATAATTTCTTTCGCTTCGTCTTCCGTCTGTACAAGAATCACGGATGTCCGGACTTGCTCCGGCGTATCGAAAGAAGCTTTGTTATCTTCAAAAGTTTGCTTGATTTGCTCATCGGTGACCTTCACCTGCGGCTCAAGCAGTTGGGTCAAAAGCTCATTCATTCTGATATTTTCGCGCAGATCTTCCATGGTCATTGCGCTGGACGCCAACGCTTGTTCCAGGTTCTCTTTGGACCCGAAATTCTCTACGTATTTTTCGATTTCCTTGTCGATCTCGGTATCAGGATACACAATGTTTTGCTTTTTCGCTTCTTGGTCGATGAGCTTCATAGTGATCAGTTTATCCAATGCCTGCTCATTGGCACCGCCTACAGACATTTCGTCATAAAGCTGATCCTTGGTAATTTCTTCACCGTTGACGGTAGCGACAGCCTCGACCTTCTTCCCGGAAACGAGCGGGATGATTACGGCTGCGATCAACAAGACCGCAAGCACCAGAGAGACGATTTGCCATACTTTATTGCCATTGCCTCCGCCGCCGGATTGTGGCGCTTCCGCCTCCGCTTCCGACTCCGCCTCTGCCTCGGAATCCTGTTCCGATATCAGAGCCATCGCTTCTCCTTCATGGACTTGAGGAATAAAGCTATCCTCCTGGACCGATGCCTCCGGATCCTGAACAGGGGCTTGTCCTTCTTCAGCCACGCTCTCGGAGACTTCCGGCTGATCCTCCGGTTCTTTTATTGATTCTAAATCCTTATTCTCTTTCTCATCCATTGATCGATTGACTCCCTTCATTAATAAGACAGCTTTCTCTTCTCTTATGACTTTACCAGAATTATGCCCCCGTTACCTTAAGGAATTATAAAAAAACCGGGACTATTTTTAATTTTATTTTAATGTATCCATACTAAATCCAAACCTGTCATTCGTGTTATGCGGGGAAAAGGTGTAAAATGATGGGGAGAATATGTTCGGGAGGAACTGACAACCATGGATTATCAAGCCTATTTTCAAAGTAAAAAAGATGCGCATTTAAAAGAACTCGGCGAACTGCTTACGATTCCGAGCATTTCCGCCCTGTCTGAGCATAAAGCCGACGTATTGAAGGCGGCGGAATGGGTCGCCGAATCCCTGCGGCGCGCCGGCATGGATAATGTAGAGGTGCATCCCACAGCGGGACATCCCGTCGTAACCGCAGAGCACCTGCATGCTCCGGGTAAACCAACCGTCCTTGTATACGGCCACTATGACGTTCAGCCGGTCGATCCCCTGAACTTGTGGGAAACGCCTCCGTTCGAGCCGTCCATCCGCGACAACAAGCTGTACGCGCGCGGTGCGACCGATGATAAAGGCCAAATGTTCCTGCATGTCAAAGCCGTCGAGGCGATTCTGGCCCAGGAAAAAGAGCTGCCCGTTAATATCAAATTCTGTATCGAAGGCGAAGAAGAGGTGACCAGCCCGAATCTTCCGTCCTTCCTGGAATCCCACCAGGAGCAATTGGCGGCCGACGTCATCCTGATCTCGGATACGGCGCTGCTTGAACCGGGCAAACCTGCGATCTGCATCGGGCTTCGCGGACTGTGTGCGCTAGAGGTAACCGTAAATACCGCCAATACCGATTTGCACTCGGGTACTTTCGGCGGGGGCGTACCAAACGCGCTGCATGCGATCGTCTCTCTGCTGGCGACCCTTCATGATGATCAAGGGCGTGTAGCCGTAGAGGGTTTTTATAAGGGTGTTCATGAATTGACGCCGGAAATCCGCGAGGAATTCGCGAAACAGCAATTTAATGAGGAGCAGCTCAAGCAAACGCTGGCCTTGACCGAACTTTACGGGGAGGAAGGCTACTCCTTTGTCGAAAGAACTGGGGCACGTCCGACCCTTGAACTAAACGGCGTATACGGCGGCTTCCAAGGAGAAGGCACCAAAACGGTCCTGCCGAAAGAAGCGCATGCCAAAATTACCTGCCGCCTCGTAGGCGATCAAGATCCGCAGGACATCATCGACAAAATCGAGAAGCATCTGCATGAGAACCTTCAGAAAGGTGCAACTCTTCAAGTCAAGGCCACCGAGAAAGCCCGCGCTTTCACGTGCGACCCTTCAGATCCGATGCTGCAAAAAGCGGCCGATGCGTACGAAAAGGTGTACGGAACCCGCGCGCTGTTTACGAAGGACGGCGGCTCCATTCCGATCGTGGAAACCTTGTCCCGCGTATTGTCGGCTCCGGCCGTCATGATGGGCTTCGGCCTGCCGGACGAAAACCTGCACGCCCCGAATGAACATTTCAATCTGGAAAACTTCGATAAGGGCCTGCTCACCATCGTGGAATATCTGAAATCGCTGTAAAACACAAAAAGGCCGTTCCCGCGTCAGTTCGTACTGACCGGGAGCGGCCTTTTTTTATCTTTGCCTATTCCTTTGTTACCAGCTTCAATGGCGCCGGGATAGACTTCTCTACCGTTTTGCCTTGAAGTACATCATGGGCGGCCTGTACCGCGAGTTGTCCGATCAGCTCAGGCTGCTGTGCCACAGTGGCGGTCAATTGGCCCGCCTGGATCGACTTCAGCGCATCCTCGTTACCATCAAAGCCGATAACCGGAATATCCTTGCCGGAGCTTCGGATCGCTTCGATTGCGCCGAGCGCCATTTCATCGTTGTGAGCAAATACGGCCTGCACATCTGGGTTTGCTTGCAGCAGGTTTTCCATTACGTTCAAACCTTTAACGCGGTCAAAGTCCGCGGTTTGCTTGGCGATGACTTTGAGATCCTGATCCGCCACTTCATGGAAGCCTTTGCCGCGTTCGCGGGTGGCCGATGCGCCTGCGACGCCTTCGAGTTCAACCACTTTGGCTCCTTTACCGAGCAGTTGCACGATGTATTCCGCAGCCATCTTACCGCCTTTGGCATTGTCCGAAGCGACCAGCGCTTCAACTTCCCCTTGATCCGCGGAACGGTCCAAGGTGATGACCGGGATGCCCAAGTTATTCGCCGATTGCACTACCGTCGAGATCGCGGCCGAATCGGTCGGATTGATCAGCAAGACGTTGACGCCTTTTTGCATCAGATCGTCCACATCGTTGCTTTGTTTAGCCGAATCATTTTGTGCGTCGACAACGATCGTTTCAATGTCGAGCTTATTCGCTTCGTTTACTACGCCGTCTTTTAAGGAAACAAAGAACGGATTGTTCAAAGTGGAGACGGACAAACCGATTTTCATATTTTTAAGGTCCCCGCCCGTTTTGGGCTTAGCCCAGCCCGGCGGTTCCAGAGAACAGCCGGTGGTCAGGATCAGCAGAAAGGCTGCCAGCAGGATCGTTAGCTTTTTCATAGTCAATTCTTCCCCCTTATGCGGATTTCTTGCGGTCGATGAGGACGGCGATCAGAATGACGATCCCTTTGACTACCATCTGGTAGAAGGAAGATACGCCCAGCATGTTCAAGCCGTTGTTCAGCGTACCGATAATCAGTGCGCCGATGAGCGTGCCGACGATACGGCCGCGGCCGCCGGAAAGGCTTGTTCCGCCAAGGACAACCGCCGCAATCGCGTCGAGTTCATAGGAAGTACCGGCGGTTGGCTGCGCCGAATTCAGACGGGAGGTCAGAATCGCGCCCGCCAATGCGGACATCAGACCCGCCAGGGTATAAATCATAATTTTTACGCGGGATACTTTAATCCCGGACACGATTGCCGCTTTTTCATTGCCGCCGATCGCATAGGTTTTGCGTCCGAAGGAAGTTTTGTGCAGCACGACCCACAGGATCGCAAACGTAATGATCATCGTAATCGCCGGCACTGGAATACCGAATTGGTAGCCGCGGCCAAACAATTGGAATGTCATGCTGTCGCCGAGTCCGGTAATCGGATTCCCGTTTGTGTAAACTAGCGTCAAGCCTCTAAAAATCGTCATCGTGGCCAGCGTTGCGATAAACGGCGCCATTTTCCCCTGGGTAATCAGGAGACCGTTCACCATCCCCATCACACCGCCGAGCAGACAGCCGACAATGATCGCGAAGATCGGATCAAATCCGGAAACCATCATGTTCGCCACAAAAGCACTGGATAACGCCAGGATGGAGCCGACGGACAAGTCGATGCCTCCGGTCAGGATGACAAAGGTCATGCCGAACGCGATCAAGGCGTTGATCGACACCTGACGGAGCAGGTTCAATATATTAAGCGGTTCCAAAAAGCTTGGATTAAGGATCGCGACGATGATGATCAATATCGCCAGACCGAGCAGCGGACCTAACTTCTGCGTGATTTGCGAAAGCTGGAATCCTTTGGCTGCGCTTGCTTCATTCTTTGTTGTCATATTACTGTCCCCCTGTAGCCAGCGTCATTATTTTTTCTTGCGTCGCTTCTTCTTTGCTCAATTCCCCTGTAATGCGCCCTTCGTGAACCACGACGATGCGATCGCTCATGCCGAGCACTTCCGGCAATTCGGAGGAAACCATGATGATGGCGACCCCGTGCCCCGTCAGTTCGTTCATTAACTGATAAATTTCCCGTTTGGCCCCTACGTCGACACCCCGGGTCGGCTCGTCCAGAATCAGAAGCTTGGGACCGATTCCTACCCACTTTGCGATAACCACCTTCTGCTGGTTCCCCCCGGACAAATTGCCTGCCGACGTTTCGGAAGTGTGGGTTTTGATTTGCAGACGTTTGATTAACGCTTCTACGAAGGCCTTTTCGCTTTGTGCCGAGAGCAGACCCTTGGAAGTAAAGCTTTTCAAGCTTGGCAGCACCATATTTTCACGGACCGAGAAGTCCAGAACCAATCCTTCATCCTTGCGGTCCTCTGTAATAAATCCGATTCCGAGCTTCACCGCGTCGGCCGGCTTGCGAATAACAGCTTTCTTGCCGAAGACGGAAATCTCGCCGCTGTCCAGACGATCGAGGCCAAAGAGGGCTCTCATCATTTCCGTGCGTCCCGAGCCCATTAAGCCGGAAAAGCCTACAATCTCGCCAGCCCGCACCTGGAAGCTCACATTCTCGAACATGCCTTTACGTGAGGCGTTCTTCACTTCGAGAACCGTTTTGCCAAGCGATGGCGTCCGTGCAGGATACCGCTCGGTGAGCTCCCTGCCGACCATTTTCTTGACCACTTCATCAAAGCTGGTTTCCGGAATGTCCTTCGTATCCACGGTCCGGCCGTCACGCATGACGGTGATCCGATCGCAGATCGTAAAAATCTCCTCCATCCGATGCGATATATAAACGATGGAAACGCCGTCCTTTTTCAGCGATGCAATGACTTCAAACAGCTTCTGGATCTCCCTTTCCGTCAGTGCCGAGGTCGGCTCATCCATGATGATTACCTTTGTGTCGGTCAGCAGCGCTTTGGCAATCTCGATCATTTGCTGCTGGCCAACCGAGCATTCTCCAGCTTCTACACCAAGCGGAATATCGACGGACAATTTCTTGAATTGCTCGTTTGCGAGCGCCTTCATTTCATTGCTCTTCAGTAAACCCCATCGCGAGGAAATCTCCCTGCCGATAAACATGTTCTCCAGCACGGTCATATCCGGCCAAACGTTCAGCTCTTGGTGAATAAAAGCTATCCCCCGGCGTTCCGCTTCTTTCGGGTTTGCAAAATACGTTTCCTCGCCGTCGATGAGAATGGTGCCCTCATCCCGGGCATGCAGCCCGGTCAGTATATTCATTAGCGTCGACTTGCCTGCGCCGTTCTCCCCCATCAGGGCGTGAACCTCACCTTCGCGGAGGTCAAAATCAACCCCGGATAACACCTGGTTGGAACCGAACGCCTTGTGAATCCCTTTCATTTGAATCTGCATAACGGGTCCTCCTTTTAACCGAAATAAACTCCTGATTGTAAAATAATGTTGGCATACGGTTTGGCTTCTCCCGTGCGGATCACGACTTTCGCCTTCCGCGTCAGTTCCTTGAATCTTTCATGAGGACATTGCTCTATGGGTTTGCCCCCAAACTTCTGATCTATATAACGGAAAGCTTCCGGATTGTCCGTCTGCATTTCTTCCGCGATGACGACACTTTCGATCTCCATATCGGCTGCAATCGCGTTGACCGTGTCTTCAAAGCTCGGAGATCCGAGTGTAAGCGCCAGGTCGATCTTTGGCACGCCCTCCGGTACGGGAAGTCCGACATCCACGATGACGATTGTATCCGTATGGCCTAGGTCGGCAAGAACTTTGGATATATGACTGTTTATGATTCCCTGCTTCTTCATTTACAATTGCGCCTCCACTTCCCGGCGGGTCGGCATGCCGCCCTGCGCCCCGAATTTCGTGACCGACAATGAAGCGGCACGATTGGCAAAGCGAACGCTCTCATATAGCGGCTGCCCTTCGGCCAAAGCAACGGCAAAGGCCGCGTTAAAGGTGTCGCCGGCTCCCGTCGTATCCACAACCTCCACCTTATAGGATGGAACGAGCTTTTCTTCACTGCCGTCATAATAACGAACACCCCGGCTGCCCTCGGTAATGAACAGCTTGTTCGGATACTTGCGCAGCGCTTCGGAAACGCTAAGACCCGGGAACAAAATGGCCGCTTCATGCTCATTCGGCGTGATGTACGCCGCATTTTCGATGACTTCCTCCTCTAACGGCCGGGCCGGTGCAGGATTCAGCAAAAGCGGAATGCCGAGCTTTCGGCAAATCCGGCTGACATGGGTTACGGTTTCCACCGGAATTTCCTGTTGAATCATGACCATAGCGGCATCTTCGAATGCTTGGATCGATTTGTCGACATAAGCCGGTGTAACCTCATTATTCGCTGCTTTCACAACAACAATGCTGTTGTCCCCTTCAGCCAGAATGATGTGGGCCGTTCCGCTTTCCATGTGTGTAACCGGTTCCACATAATCGATAGAAACCGCATTCCGTTTAAAGTTGTTTAAAATGTCTTGGGCGAAATGATCGTCTCCCACGCGGCCGATCATCGTTACATCGGCACCAAGCCGTGCCGCAGCTACCGCCTGGTTAGCTCCCTTACCGCCGGGAACCGTTTTGAAGCTTTCCCCGAGTACCGTTTCACCGGCTCCGGGACGCTTGGATGAGGTTACTACAAGATCTATGGATGAACTCCCTATCACAACAATTTTAGTCATTTTTCTCCGCCTTTCTGGTCGTATCCCGCTCCGTAAACGTAACAGGCATCTGAATGGTATGGTTATCCAATGCTTCTTTCTCAATCAATTGGATGAGCAAACGAGCCGCTGCTCTTCCCATTTCGTAGGCCGGCTGCCGAATCGTCGTTAGAGGCGGTGTCAGCAGGCTGCTGAGCGGGATATCGTCAAACCCGATAATCTGCACGTCCTCCGGAACCTTTTTACCGAGCCGCAGAGCTTCATGAAGCACCGCAGCAGCCACGATATCGTTACTGGCAATGACTCCGTCGGTGTCGGGAACCTTGCGAAACACTTCCTTCGCCCAAACGCCCGCTTCCGCGATGCCGAACGATGAACTCTGGATCACGTGAAAAGCGATATCCAGATCCTTCAGTGTTTCCGACGCTCCCCGAAATCGGTCCATCGCCGGCCGAACACGCTCAGGCCCCTGAATCACCGTGATATTTCGGCTTCCGCGAGCTGCGATCTCCTGGGCAGCCAGTCTCCCGCCCTCATAGCCGTCCGAGTAAACGGAGGGGCGATTGTCCATCGTACGGTCCAAAAACACGACCGGAATGTTCAGCTTGCGATAAGCATGGGTGTCCGGATCGTTGGTGGAAGCAATCATGCCGACTACATTATTTTGCACAAAAGTTTGAATATATTCTTGTTCTTTACTTGATTTCTCATCGCTATTGCCAAATATGATCCGAAAGTCATTCTCCTGCATCTCATCCTCCACCCCGCGAGCAAGCTCGGGAAAGAACGGGTTGGCGATGTCGGGCAGCAGCAGGCCGATCAGCCTCGACTTTCGTTTATAAAGGGATCTTGCAACTTCATTCGGCGTATAATGCAGCTCCTTGATAGCGGTTTCAACCTTCTTGCGGGTGTCCTCATGTACATAGCCTGTCTCATTGATGACCCGCGAAACGGTCGCTACCGAAACGCCTGCATGTTTTGCCACATCTCTTATTGTAGCCATCTCAACTTATCTCTCCTCATTGTGGAACCGGTTACACATTTAAAATAACACATTGAATTTGACTTAGCAAGATTTGATTCGCAGGGGATTGTTACCATGTCCGAATTACAAAAAACCTTCTTTCCTTCCCGCCGCAGCGGGTAAGAAAGAAGGTTCACGGTTTTCTGACCTTCAGAAACCGTCAGATTTTCAATTCCCCAAGCTTGATCAGCTCGACAACCGCCTGCGCACGACCTTTGACATTCAACTTTTGCATCACGTTGGAGATGTATTTTCAAGCACACATTAAACAATGTTTAGTATGAGCTTGAATTTACCGTCCTTATTAACTTCAATCCTTTTTACCATGATCAATAACAAGGTCCGGATTTTCTCAATGTCCTCATCATAAGATTTGAAATCAGATAGTTCAGTCAGTGCTCTTTTAATATCCCGAAAGTTCTTCTCTACATCAAGCGTCCGCTTTTCATTAATCCTTATCTTCGATAGCCTTTGCTCATTTTCATTTATTTCTTTCTCATATTCGGATTTTTCAAACTCATACTGAACGCTGTCTATTTCACCCAGTAGATTCTGGCGCCGGATCTCGAACAGCAGTTTACGATTATCCTCGATCTTTCTCTCGAGCTTTTTCTTTTCTTTATCGTAGTTATTATTCGGCAATTGAATAGACACTCCTTCTAGGAGCTTCTTATCTATGCCGTCAGTCCATTTTTTCATTTCAACCAGCACGGTTTTAATGAGCTCGTCCCTTGTTTCGTAATAAGGGATCCATTTACTATTACAGCATCCAATTTCTCCTGTTCTCCTACGCCGAGAACACATCAGATAGCGATACCTGCGTCCTCTAACAAGAGATGACATTGATACCATTGCGGTGCCGCATTCGGCGCAGAAAATAAATTTAGCGAATACATTTACAAAGGATCTTCTGCCGCCTCTTGCGCCTCCACCGCGTAACAACCGGGTTTCCTGTGCTTGATCGTATAGCTCCTGGGAGATTATCGCCTCATGGGTTGGAAACTTCGTCTTCTGCCACTCACTCTTTGGTTTTTGGACAAGTTTTTTTCTTCGATCCATGAGATTAGATAGATCATTGTATGCGACCTCAGTCGTATGCCGTCCGAAAACACTATATCCCGTATAATTTTCATTTTGCAAAATTCGTTGAATACTAGAAAGTCCCCATACTTCACTGCGATATGGAGTGTATACCTCCTGATTTTCATTATCGCCATTGAGGTAGTTGACGATCGCCTTTTCACCCATGCCTTGATTTACATAAAGGTCATAAATGAGCCGGACGACCCTAGCCTGATCCTCAACAATCTCAAGTGTTTTTCTTTTGCCGCTTTTCATTTTAGGATCGTCGATGGTCACCTTCTTGTAACCATAGGGAGGGATTGATCCGATATAATTTCCTTGTTCAGCTGACTGCCGAATCCCTCGGCGCGATGACACACTGATGTCTCCGCTTGAATTTTGGTTTACGACCGATTTGATGCCAAAGAGTAGCTCGTCATCTTTTTTTCCCGAGTCATATCCATCTTCGATCGACACCACTCTAACTTTCAGGACATTGACTAATATTCGTTTTAACGTAATCGCATCCAATGCATCGCGACTAAAACGAGAAAGAGAAGCGAACCAGATAGACCTGACTTCGCCTCTCTTAGCATCTTCTATAATTCGTTTAACATCTTCCCGCTCCACAATATTTGTTGCTGTGTCTCTGTCCTGGTATATATGATCAAGTTCAATGTCTTCCCGGGCAGCAATCTCACGTATAAACGATTCCTGATGCTCAGGGCTATCCTTCTGAGAATCTTTCAGGGTAGAAACCCTCACATAACCTCTATCCTTTGCGACCATTACGCATTTCCTCCGAAATGTATTTGTCCAAAACCTCGTCTAGATTATATGCTACGGCCCCATTTTTTTTCAAGACATTTTCTATGGTGGTCTTTAACAAGGATCGAATAATAGATTGTGTTTGCTCAGGAGTTCCAGCGTAAACAACTTCAATTTCAATCGCGCTTACGGACTTTTTCTTCCCCATTTTTATCACCCTTAATAGGCTATGAGAAGGGGCTTGCCTAACTTGCCCCTTCATCGCATTCTTGTTCCGTTTTCTCAACCAACAGATTCAAATCACTTGCCAATTTATAAAACGCCTTCCACCTGATCTTCCCGTATTTCCCCTCGCTGAGCGGCGGTTGGAATACTTGATTGTACACGTAGTAATCAGTGATATAGTCATGTTCCTTGGTTAGGTAGCGCTCTTCGATCAGGAAACGTTCCATCCGAGGCATTCGCCGGACTACTCGTTCAATCCGATCACAGTACGATTTGCGCTTAGCTTGCTTGTCAACATTGTGTATTGCTATATCTGCCGTTTGATCACTGGTCGTATTGGTTGGGCCGTGTAATCGCTCATTGTATCCGGCCGTTATGCTCGCCTCTCGATCTTCATCATCAATAAGGAACTTGTACATCCGGTATCTTTCCAAAGCATCCTCTACGGCTGCTTGGGTTAGCTTTCGATCAATCTCGGGAAGAAAACTCATTTGCCCCAATTGCACTCACCTCCAGGATGATGGGGATTCCCGGCCGAAGCCGGGGCTTAATGTTACTCTGGTAGCACATCGGAATCCTTATCGTCTACTCCGGCCATCGGATCATCATTCGCCGCAGCCGCAGCTTCCTCGATCGTCATCTGGTTCTTATCCTCCACATCGACCGTGCCGTCCAGGTTGATCGTACCTTTCACACCTTCTCGGTACTTCTTCTGATGCTCTCGGAACTCTTTAACCGTCTGGCTGGCCTTGGCGATCGTCAGAACTACGTCAGTTCCAGAACGGCTATAGAACGCGCTGCTGCTCTCCTCGGACGTGCCGCCCTTAACCTCAAATTCAAGCACCGTCTTTTTGTCGTCCCGGTTCAGCTTTTTGAACTCCGCTTCGACCTTGTAGTCGTCTTCGCCGTCGATCGCCAAGGAAACAACGCTGCGGGATAATGCGCGGAGCTCTTCCCTTTCCTCATCCTCACCCTTGACCCAGAAAGTCATAGATTCCTTTTTGCTGTCGCGTGTTTGTTTATTAAAAAGTGCTTTGATTGTGATAGACATTTGAATTTCCCCTCTCGGAATAATTATTGGAATAATTTCAGTTGGATTTGACAGGTTTCTCGGCTTCAGGATCATGTCCCTCGTCCAATTCCCCATACTCTGCCAAGTCTATGCCGTAATGCTCGCAGATCTTTCGAATGCCCTGGGAGATGTAATGCTGCTTGTGCTCGGGCGACTTGCTGTCGTTGGCTTTTTCGATGGCTTGGCATAAAGTTTCTATGAATTTTACTTGCCGTTCCTCTCTGGCCTGATTACTCTCCTTGGTTACTTCATAGAGGTGAGCCTTCTTCTTGATTTCCTCGAAGTCCTCATAACTTAGAGTTACAGTGGCGCTTTTCATCTACCCGTCCCACCTTTCTTCCTCATCTTCATCCTTGACGAGTATCTTTGCATCTGCCCATTCCGCACCACAGGCACAAATCTCTTCATCTCCGACGGTGATCGGGATACCGTACAACCCTTCTGGCCGGTCACAATACTTGCATTCGTAGTGAGCCATCGTAATCGCTCCTTCGCTCGTACTATTTATTTGGAGTTGTTTTTTCAAGAATGTACTCCGTTCCTTTTTCACCTTTTCCGCAATCAAAAGGGTTAGACATTACCACTACCCAACCAGAATTCAAAGCATCGCTTAATGCTGATGTTGGATTTAGATATCCCTTCGGATATGTTCTCACTACTTTTTGCTGTTTCAATCTGCCCCCCTCCTCGAACTACAAAACAATTTCAAACTTTGCTTTTTGAATGGTACTCGTTGCCCCTAAGTCATTTTCCACAACGTATTGGCTTTCGTTTTCTCCAATAACCGTATATACAACGCCAGTTGTTAGCCCATCGAAAAAGTCCATACCGCCAACATACTTTACTCTCAATTTTCTTCCCTCCTTATTGCACTCTTTGTGCCTACCCCCGCAGCCTTCTCCAACCGCTCAAGTATCTCCAGCACAACTTCCCCGGTACCCAGTTCATAGGTCCATTCAGCTTCGAACCGCTCCCGGATCCAAGCTATGTCTGCCCGGAGTCTGCCAAGCGTGTGATTCTGCTTCCGGAACAGGTTCGCTTCGCCGTGATACTTGCATATCCAGTGGGCTGTATTCTCACGTTCTTCGCAGAGTTGTTCCCGTAACGATGCGATGATTTTGTCTTTATCTTCGATCGGTTCGCTCATTTCCGGCTCCCTTCTCGGATGGGCTTCCATCTGGCCGCCATACGTATTCACGGCCGTCTACTGAAATCACCGACGGTTTGCCTTTGTTGACTTTAAGCACCGTTACCGGCTTGTTGATGATGTCGCCTTTCTGGATTGTCATAACACCTTGCCCCCATGCCGGTGTGGCCGTGTAGCGTTGTAGGCCATCTTTTCGGCGATTGCCTGATCCAGACCGATGTTGTATTTTGCAGCGACGCATCTGACCCCATTTAGGGCATGACCCAAACAAGCTATTGCCAATCTTTCACTTCCACGTGCTCTGTAATTCCATGCTTGAGATAGGTCGAAATGTATGCTGGTTAGATGCTCAGGGAAAGAATTGTATTTTTCATCGGATTTGAAGCAACGTTCGATAGATTCTATTGCCGATGCTTCCAAACGCGATCCCCAGTTATACCGTCCTGCGGTGTCAAATATCCGGATGCAGATGTCGGCCAACTCCGATGGAATTCCGCAGGGTTTCCATGTTTCGTCAACTGGTTCAGTCGCCAGTCTGATCTCTGTACCAGTTTTCTTTTCATACCAAGTCGCGTGAGGTTCAGCTCCGTTCCGGAAATCCTCCAGTGCTTCAGATCCTTCCGAGTGGATCAGGGCGATGATTTCTCCGAAACTTCGATCCTCTTCCCACCAGCCTTTGCTGACGGCGTTTTTGTGCGCTTCCCGAACTAACTCACTGATAAATTTCATGTCATTTATCCTCCCTTAGATCATTTAATTTCCAGTAGTACAGCTTGGAGAACAACTCCATTTCCCGGGTCCACGTGGCGGCTGATGTCTCTTTGAGCCGATCGTATAGGACGCGGTAATCGATGACGATCGCTTCCTTCGACTGGCTTTCACTCATCAGTCCACCTTGTAAAAGGTCAGTGCATCCCATCCGCGATCATTCAATTCTTTGGTCATTACTTCGGCTGCCTTTGCACGCTTATTCCCTTGACCGCCGCTTGTTGGCGTGATCATATAGCCCTGACCAATCCATTGGCGTTTCCCCCGGCAATAAAGACCGGCATCCTTAATAGCTTGCAGCACCTTCACTTCACGTTGACGGGGAATCCGGAGGAAAACTGAATCAAGGTTCGCCGTCCCTCCGTCTCCAACTGCATCAGCTGCAGCCTTTGCCGCGGCGTTCGCCTCTCGTAAATCCGTTACAAGCTTGTTTCTGTCCACTTCTATCACCCTTTCAAATCTCGCTTTTTTACCGTACTATTGATGATGAAAATCCAAATAGAAAAGAGGTTGTTTTGAATGCCTGCTTCGCACGTTAGAATTGGTCGTATCGAAGAGATGATGAACGAACTTGCTTTTGATATGAATCACGCTAAGGAAATGATCACCTTTTATAAAGAAGCTCCAGAGAAAAGAATTTATTGGGAATCTCAATTTGAGTACGTCACTAAATTGAGATCAAGATGGATCAAGAGTTTTAATCTGGATATGGAATAATTTGATCTTTTCACTTTAGAACAAAGTCATCTGCTCCATCTCCACCGGCGCCCGCGGTACCGCAAACCGATCCCAATTCGCTCCCGGCCATGCCCCCGCTCCGTCAGAAGTACGGAAGTAGACTATCTCCAAGCCATCCGGGGTGGCGACTCGAGTAACGAGTCTGGCCGGACCTTCGCGAATGGTGCTCAGATCGTGCGTCCAGTCGCCGGGAGGGGAACTCCGAGCCTCTTCATAGATGGCCCTGCCCTCTTCCCATTTGATCTGCTGCATCATGCCAGCCCCTCGATATCGAACAGCGTTGGCATCTCGACTTCGGCTTCTGCCGCCTTCAGGTACCCGACTCCATCCCGGAAATAATCCGCGTTTAGTTCGATGCCGTATCCTTGGCGCCCCATCTTCACCGCCATGTATGGGACAGTCATCAGGCCACCGAATGGATCAAGAACAAGATCTCCGGGATTTGTGTAGCGGTTTATGATTCGCTCAACGATGTCGATTTGAAGCGGGCATACATGCATTTGCTGGCGGCGCTGGCTCTGCGAAGTGTTAAGAGTCCTCATCCGGTTGATGTCGTCCCATACTTCGTCTGTCCAGGATCCCGGAGCGACCACCATAAACGTCGCCGGGAGCTTCCCATCTCGGTCCAACTTCTTTGCCAGCTCGATATGTTCCTCGTAGCTGTAGACATTGCCCCTCGAGTATTGGCGGAATGCATCCTGAAGGTTCTTGACCGGAGTTGCCGCGAGCTCTTCCTTGCTCAGCAGCCGGTCTCCGCTCGACCTCCAGTATCCATGAGCATCGATTTGCCATTGTGCCCTGGTGTAATCTTCTTTGGTCTTGGTGACCGGATCATCGGCGTAGGCCCGGCTCGTATCACTCGGGAGTTTGCGGAACAGCAGGATATACTCAGGGCATCCTACCCCCATTTTCGTCCCGTCCTTGCACTGCTCCGACCAACCCAGGCGATAAGTTTGGTTGTTTTCCCGGACCACATCTGTCACAACCGTGATCATCCCGAAGTATTGGAACCCGTGCCGCCGGTAGTGATCGATGCACATCGCGTGGAAAGGTTCCATCGTCGGCATTCCGGTACCCGTTGCATTCCCGAACAATACCCGGTCTTTTACGTGGATAGCCGCCACCCTGCCGGGCTTAAGGATCCTTAGCAGCTGCGGCGTTAGGTGATCCATCTGCTCGAAAAACCGCTCGGTGTCCTCGTTATGACCGAAGTCGTTATAACTCGGCGTGTATTCGTAATGGTTTGAGAACGGGATCGAAGTATGGATCAGGTCGATGCTATTCTCAGGCATTTCCGCCGTCTCCAGTACGCAATCGTTGTTTACGGCCGTCCACCGTTCGCCTTGTAACTTCACGCGCTCAACTCCAATCGTGCGGGCCAACTTGTCGATAACCGATGTGCCCGATAATCCATATTTTTTGATGATCTCGACCATCTTGCCGACCAGGTAATCATGCTGCCGCCACTTGTCCATGAGCGTCTTAAGAATCTCGGATTCGCTTTCCATGTAGACAAAATGAATCTGGCAGCGGTTCTGCTGTTGGAAGCGGTGAATCCGGTGAACCGCCTGGATCGTATCGTTAAAGCTGTAATCGATTCCGCCAAAGAGAGCGATATGGCTTTGCTGCAGGTTGGCGCCGGACCCAAGTATCTCCGGTTTGGAAAGGAGAACGGTATATTTCTGAGCCTTCCAATCCAGAACGCGCTGCTCCTTCTCTTCATGTGACAAGCTGCCATACACGGAGGCGACGGTGATCCCTTCGGCGGTTAATGCCCGCTCGATAGCGTCCTGCTCATCATTGAGGTGGCACCAAACGACGACCTGTTTCGGGGTGTTGGCTTTGACGATCTCCACAACCTGGGCAACCCGCGCACCGATGCTTTCCCGCTTCTCCCGCGCTGCATCCTTTAGTCCGATTGCCGCATCCCTGAGGAGGAGTAACTGCCCGTCCTTTTCGGCTCCGGCCGCACTGTGATCAACCGGGAGCTCGTGATACTGCAGGTCCAACGGCGGAAGATCGTAACCCTCATCGGAATATCCGAGGTCCGAAGGCTTAGTGATGAACAGCGCCCAGGTCGAT
Organism: Paenibacillus sp. FSL R5-0407; assembly: GCF_038009185.1. Lineage (NCBI taxonomy): Bacteria > Bacillati > Bacillota > Bacilli > Caryophanales > Paenibacillaceae > Paenibacillus > Paenibacillus sp. FSL R5-0407. Next base: position 2,378,087 of record NZ_JBBPAX010000001.1, read on the forward strand.
ACCCAAAGCCAGAACTCATCCTCCTTGTGCGGGTAAATCGTCAGGTTATTGGCCTTGGTGCTATCCCGCTGGAAGAACCGTGTGAGCGCCTGCCCTGTGTCCATTACCTCGAGGAAGCCGGCATAATGGATCAGCTCCTTGTACTTGTTCGGGCTCGGGGTAGCCGTACAAACCAACTTGAACGGTACGCCTTTGAACTTGTCGAGGAACGTTTGATAGGTCTTGGTGCCGTATCCGCGCAGCACACTCGCCTCATCCAGGACGCAGGCTGTGAAGTAAGTCGGGTCAATGTCTCCGTCCCTAACCCGTTCGTAATTGGTAAGCAGGATGGATCCTGCAGCTGCTTCAACCTCTGCCATGGTCCGAACATACTCTGGCTTCTCCAGCCCCAGCAGGTTCACAGCGTCATTTTCGAACTCCAGCTTCACGCCCAGTGGGAGGACAATCATTGCTTTGCCGCCGCGGTATTTCACCACCAACCTGCAAAATTCCAACTCCTGCACCGTCTTTCCCAACCCAAAGGCTTCGAACAACGCCCGGCGACCACCTCGGATTGCCCAGACTATTGAATCCCGCTGATGCGGTTTGCATATTGGATGTATTTCATCCGGGTAGACGATGAATCCGGTCTCCCTGGCTATCTCGATTTTGGATCTGAGGAAGTCAATGTAGCTCATAGGCTGAATTCCACCTGCCCTACCGCCATCGGCTTATATCGTTCAAGCGTCAGCTGTTGTCCCGATCCCGTGCATAGTTCCGGCAGATTCGACCGAACCAGCGCCGCCGCGAATGGCGGAGGAACTGCATTCCCACATCTTGCAACCTGAGCGCTCTTCGGGTACCGGACGCCATCCGCGTCCACATCAATGATGTAGTTGTCCGGGAATCCCTGTGCTGCGAACAACTCATGGGGTTCCAGCATCCGCATTCCGATGTCAACGATTTGATAATCCACACCCTCGACCGTGACCAACCCGAATCTGTCTTTTGTTGTGACGGTGTGCAGTGGCTCGTCCAGCTGCTGGCCGTTGTCTGCGCTGCCGTAATATTTCAGAAGGAAAGCCCGGACCTCTCCTATGTGCAATCCACCAGCGGTAATTGTATGAACTGGCTCGTCGGCGGCGTGACCGATATTGGTACCGCGCATCTTGATTAAGTGAGATGTGACCAGCCCGAGTGCATGTGCTGCACCTGCCGGGCGAGCAGACCCAGCACCGCTCGTGATAGTGTGTAAAGGTTCGTAAACTGGATGTCCCGTAGCGCCACCACGGAATTTTGTTATATGTGCCGTAACCAATGCACTATGCCCACCGCCTCCAGCAGTGACCGTTCCGATTGGTTCATCAGCGGCACTGCCCACAGATTGACCAAAATGGCGAGCCAGGAATGCCGCTACCACCGCATGTTTCCGTCCGCCAGAAACCACAGTGCCGAGGGGCTTCTGCAATCCAGGAGCTCGCGGAGCTTGCCCCGGTCCCTCGCCGTAACCGATCTCTATAAGCGTGGGACTGACGACCATATGATGATTTCCTGTTGTGATAGTTCGGAGTGGTTCATCTGGCGAGCTGCCGGGATGTCCAGACGTGTTTACCCCAAGAATCGGAGTAACAAGTAGGTGCTCCGCCTTTGTTGTTACCGTAGTCAACGGGTCTGTCGCTTCGTATTGCATCCTATCTCCACCGAACCCAGTCTGACCGATCCGGGCGATGTACGGCGTTACCAACCCCCATCCGTTCGTTGCCGTAATGGTTTGCATTGGCTCTTCTATGCTCTGTCCTCGGAATTGATCGTATTTGTGGTTGACCTTGATGATGTATGGAGTGATAAACGGATTCGGGTTGTCCAGAATGAACCTTTGAATGCCCCGGGCAATCCTGCGCTCTGTATTCATCGCCAGAGGCTTCTTCCGTTCGAAGATGCTCGGGCATGGAATCGACCAATCGATGATCTCCGCAGCTGTCCGCCAAGGCTTAAGCTTACCGGTCTTAACCTCATCACTTTCTGGATCACCGTGCGTAGGTTCTGGCCAGACTATCGGGCGACCGTCTCGGCGGGCTATCAAGAAAAACCGTTTGCGGATAGTAGGGGCCCCATAATCACATGCCCGCAGTTCCCGGCTCTCCACCTTGTATCCAAGGCTTTCGAGTTGCGCCTTCCAATGCTCAAAGGTCTGGCCTTTTTTGCTTTTTACAGGACGCCCCTTCCGTACTGGTCCCCATGTTTTAAATTCCTCGACATTTTCAAGGATTATGACCCTTGGCCGCACTTTTCCAGCCCACTTCAGCACGATCCATGCAAGGCCCCGGATTTTCTTTTCTACAGGTTTTCCACCCTTCGCCTTGGAAAAGTGCTTGCAGTCTGGTGAGAACCATGCCAACCCTATCGGTCTTCCAGCAGCTGCCGCTTTCGGATCAACATCCCAGACACTTTCACAATAATGCTCCGTCTCCGGGTGATTTGCTCGGTGCATGGCGATCGCTGCCGGATCGTGGTTAATGGCGATGTCTACGCTGCGGCCGGTTGCGAGCTCGATTCCTGTGGATGCTCCGCCGCCTCCGGCAAAGTTATCAACGATGATTTCCTGCATGTTCACCCTCCTCAATTCTTCCGATCAAGCCCGAGCGCGATGGCCATCCGGCAGATATCATATTTACTGCGGCCGAGCTTCTTGGCTGCCTCTGATCGTTTCCGGCCATCGTAGTGTTGGAGCATCCACTTCCGCTCTTCGTTACTAATGTCCAGTGGCGTTTCTACCACCGGAGGTGGGGAGTTAGGAGTCTTTCTCTTGATCGTGATCGCATCATCCGTAAGCTCCAACACTCCCTTAGATATTCTGATCAACACACCATCCCGTACGAGCTTTGCTAGCATAGATTGCAACGAGTTGATTTCTATGTTCAATCGCTTCGCCGCCTCTTTGCGGGAAACACTCGAAAAATATGCGTTCAGGATTCGAGCCTCACCCCGGGTGATGTACTCATCCTCGAGTAATTGCGGGATGCTTTCCTTTATCTCAAAGTCCAGTTTTGGCATGATTTCGGCCTCCTTTCGGCTAAAATAAGCACGTCTGTTCTGTATTTTGGGTGTGACTGTCCGCCGCCGCAGGCTTCCCTCGGCGTTTGTTCGTTTTTGATTTTGGTTTTGACTTTGGCTTTTTCACCGTGCTCGGGTCAATAATGGCCATGATGACCTCTTGCTGGTACTTCGGGTATATACTGAGCGCTGCTAGATAAGCACCTGCGATTCCGCGGCTTTTGACGTCATATACTGCCTCGGCAATCCGAGCGAGTACGTAAGCATCTGCGATATTATCCGTCCGAGGCTTATGCCCCCAGTGATCTTCAACAGCAACCATAACGCGGCGCTTAACCTCTTTGCCGTCCAACTTCACTTTGCTTCCGGGTTCGCCTTCCCACTCATCGACATTTACAAATTTCTTGAGCTGGTTAGGTGTTGCCGAAATGAACGTGCCCACCTTCCGATCTGTTGCCAGCCTCGCCGCCCAGTTGTAGCCGGTCGAAACCTTATTGGTATCGAACTTGGCCTCCATTGCAAATCCTTCTATGCAGACATTGTCATCTGGCCTTAAATGGCTGTAGATTTCATTCAGAATCATGTTTATCCGAGCTGGTGCAGAGTCTCCTTTGCCTACAAACTCCGTCCATCCGAGTAACGATCCGTCAGGACCCAGCGCTACAAACCCTGTATGCGTGGCCGGGTCTACTCCCACGTGACGCATATCAGTTGGCCGTCCTATACGGCAGAATCAGGTACAGGCTTTCCTTGCCGTCCGTTGGCGTTACGATGATCGGGCTCATGGCTCCTGTGAATCCCATCTTTACATGCTCGCTGTCGATGACCTTCAGCGCGTCGAGCATGTATTTGCAGTTGAAGGAGATACGGACAGCGTCGCCGTCGATGCTCTCGGCCTCTAGCTGCTCGTTGACTTTGCCGAGCCCGCTCGATGCTGATTCAATGCTCACCGCGCTCTCCCCAGCCGCTTCTATACGAACGATATTCGTCTTCTCTTCACGCGCCATGAGGAAGGCCCGGTCCAGTGCTTCGACAAGGGATTTTGTTTTAACGACCAGTTCACTTTTAAAGCTGGTCGGAACAATCTTCGAAGTGTCCGGGAAGGTTCCGTCCAGTAACCGGGAGTAAAACTGTACCTCTCCAATCCGGAACAGGACCTGACTCTTGCTCACTGATATTCCGACCGGCTCGCCCTTATCGGGTATAATCTTGATCAGCTCATTCAGCGTCTTACCGGAGATGACGAATGTTGCAGGTTTGACCTTCTCATCGATCTCCATGGCCGCCGTCGCCAGTCTGTGACGATCGGTTGCGAGCAGATTCAGCTTCCCAGGCTGTAACTCCCACTTGACTCCCGTAAGAATCGGAGAGCTTTCGTTGGTTGATATTGCAAAGGCCGTCTCTTTGATCAGATCCTTCAGGTCGCTTCCTGGTATGGAGATGGTCTGGCCATCGCTCAGTGCCGGTACCACCGGAAACTCTTCCGGGTCCATGCCGACCATGTCGATCTTGGTCTTTCCGGATTTGATCGTCGTTGTAAAGCTCGCATCGGTTTCGATGCTTACCTCGTCTTTCGGCAGCTTCTTGATGATCTCCACAAAGAACTTTGCCGGGAGGACCACGCTGCCCGTGCGCTCAATCTTAACGATTTCGGCGCCGTCTTGAGTTTCAGCCGGGATGCTGGCTTGGATTGTGGTATCAATATCGCTCGCCGTGAGCGTGACGCCCTGGTCGGTGACATCCAGCTTTACTCCGGTCAGGATCGGTATGGTGGTCTTGCTGCTGATCGCTTTGGAGACGTGCTGGATGGCTTCGTTCAGCCATTGTTTCAGGATGGTAATTTTCACGTCCGCTTCCTCCTTTGCTGGCTTTTTGACTTGCGATATGCAAGCTTCCGATTTTTCTTGCATCGTTCCTTGTATGCTGTTGCAGCAAGCAGCCATTTGGCCCTTAATCGATCAATCTCCTCGACAGGAGTTTTATAGTTATAACTGGCCTCAAAATCTCCAGCAATCAAGTCGGTGTAACCGTACGAATAATGATCTTTGAAATGAGTTCTGTCGTAAGATTGTCCACATTGCTCGATTGATTCAACCTGCCCCCAATGATCCTCGTACCATGAATTTCGCTCTAGTTTATCACCGCAGATAGGGCAAAGATCGGTTTTATATTTTCGTTGATATTTCAAGTGGTTAAGCTTTGATTGAAGTTCATGCCTGTAGTGTGTGGGCAAATTCGGAATCGTCAGAAGCTTGCGAATTGAGACTCTTCTCATCCTTGCACCTTCCTTTCTTAATCATCCAGCCAGGCCGACAGGCTAGGCTTTGGTTTTTCCGGTTCTCGTTTAGGTTCCGGCAGTGGCGGTGGTGTTGTTGTCGCCGCAGGTACGGTTTCAGGCGGCGCCGGATAATACCCCCGTCCACTAGCCCGCTGCCGATATGCTTCGATCACTCGCCACATCCGGTCGTAGGCAGCTTTGTACGTTTCGACTTCATCCGGAGTGCTTAAAGGATCCTCGATCAGTTCGGCGCACTTTACCATTCGGCCACATAGCTCATTGAATTCGTCATCGTTGTCGATCCGATCAGGTATTTTTGCCATTCGCTTCAGCCCGCCTTCTTCTCGTACTCAATGTCAGCGAATTTAGAAAATTGTTTTAGGAATGCCATTTCCACAGTCCCAATGCCAATATTCCGGCCTTTTGCGATAATTATTTCGGCAATCCCCTTTTTCTCAGAGTCTTTGTTGTAATAATCATCTCGGTAAATGAATGTAATGATATCGGCATCCTGCTCCAAAGATCCTGATTCCCTGAGATCTGAAAGCATTGGTCGTTTATCCGGCCGTTGTTCAACATTCCGACTGAGTTGAGCCAATGCAATAACAGTAATCCCATATTGACGTCCCATAAGCTTCAGATTACGGCTCACGTAGGCCACCTCTTCGCTCCGATTTTGAAAATGAATTCCTGATGAAATGAGTTGGAGGTAGTCGATGTAAATAACTATTGGGCACCCGGGGTTATCTTTGACTAAGCGCTTGGTCTCGCTTCGGATGTGATGCAATGTCGCCCCCGGAGTTTCGTCGATGTAGATCGGCAGCCTTTCCAATTCATCCCGGGCGTGACTGTATCTCTCCCAATCCTCATCAGAGAATCCACCTGAGCGCATCTTATGGCTATCGAGATTTCCCAGCGAGCATATGAATCTTTCCGTCACTGTTATTGAAGCCATCTCCGCTGAGAAGATACCGACTACCGCTCCAGCCCGGCCCGCTGCAATAGCGTCATTCCCCATATATGCCGTCTTCCCCATGCTGGGGCGAGCCGCAATGATCTCAAAGTCTCCCTTTTGATGCCCGCCTGTCATGCGATCTAGTTTTTTGGACAAAGTCGGCGGACCAGTCATACCCTTCTTTTTTGCTCGTTCTTGAAGGTCAGATATATGGTCCACTAACACATCTGACATTTTGACTAGCCCTGTTCCTTCCACCCTTGGAGCAAGTTCGGCAAGCTCTTCCAACTTAGAACGAGTCTCAGCCAAGTGTTTATGGACGTCGATCCCATCCTCTACGCCTCTGGCTGCCATAGCCTCCATCAGTTCGGTGGACTTCCGCTGAATGTAACCATTCCTGATGATAGCCTGGTACTTTGCAAATCCCGAAAGAGACGGAACTGAAGATGATAACTGACTCAGATAACTAATCCCACCCATTCTTGCAAGCCTGTTCCCCGACCTGCTCGCCATCAACGTCAAATCAATGGTTCCGTCCTTCTCGTATACAAATTTCATATACTCGAAAATTAATGAGTGCCGATCATCCGCAATAAAGTCATCCGGTGACAAGTAGCAGCTATCCATCAAGTCAGGCTGTAGTAGAAAGCTGCCCAGGACGGAAGATTCAGCTTCATACAGACCGTTCATCGTCGCCCACCCCATTTCTTCATGATGTCGTCAGGCGGTGGAGTGGCGTTTTCCCACCAGTCCTCTTTTTGCTCCAACAGAAAGGTTGTTTCTTGCTTTTGCTGTTCGTAATCGGTGAGTTCTTCCAGATCGGCCCTGATGATGTCGGAGATTTCCGGGAAAAAGTGTTTCGTCTGGATGTAGTAGTGCAGGTTTCTCAAGGCCCGCTCCCCATCGATGTCGGCGAGCATTTCGCACCATAGCCGATGAATCCCTGGATTCTTGCTAAGGTTCGGGGCACTGTTCGGGAAGGCCGCGCAAGCCTTTACCAGGATTAAGCTGACTTCTTGCTCCGTCACCGTCGGCACCCCCTATATGATTTTTTAAAAAGTTGAGGTTGTCCGAAAGTTTATCGTTACCGTTCTGTGCTAATCCTTCAGGATCAACGATAGGGTAGTCCTTCCATCTCTCTTGGTTTAAATAGGTTGAGGCATGCGGTATGAACTTGGTTTCCGTATTAAGAAGATTGCATGTCTCAACGAAATTGAAGGTGTAATCGATAACGATATCCGGATCGAACTCTTCCTTTTTGCAAAACTTGCTCCAGGTCTTTTCTGCGTATGCTTTATTTGCTTTCCTTGGGTATAAAGAATAGAAGGTTTCAAACATAATCTCCTTTTCTTTAAAACCTTTCTTTAAATACTTTCTTTTTTGGGTGTCTAATTCGTCACCACTAGAGCCCTCTAGAGGTGTCTGATTAGTCATCCCTGTGGTGTCTAATTCGTCACCACTAAATAATTCGAGTTGAGTTGTCTTTTTAGACACCTCTACCACCTTCCATGACTCATAGTCTTTATTGAATCGGATAATTCGGGAACGGGTCCCTTTTTGCTCAGAAACGACTTGAACGACATTCATTCTGATGAGCTCAGATAGTTCGCGAGTCACTTGCCGCCTAACCATATCCATCGCTTCCGCCAAGAATGAAATTGACAATTCCGCTTCTTTTTTTCCAAATCCGTATGTGTAGCGCCAGATGATCATGATCATTCGCAACTGGGACCCGTTTAATTTGAACTTAGGAACCTGTTCTAACAGCTCGTTAGATAACTTCGTGAATTTATCAGGTTGTGGGCTAGCCATTCCACCTCACTCTTTCAGCTGACGCCTTCATTTAGAAACATGCCTGCTTCTTCTGGTGTCCGCGCACCTTTCTTGGTGTTGCAGTTTGAACATGCAGTAGCCAAATTTTCAAAGGTCGTCGTTCCACCGCGAGACTCAGGAAAGATATGGTCTGCAGTTAGGTCTTTGAATGATCCGCAATACCTACAGCGATATCCATCTCTCTCGAAGACGTCCTTCTTTAGTTTTGCTGGTATAGCTTGTTTCTTTTTCGTCTTAGTTTTTTCAGTTGGGCCCGATGGCTGGAATAAAAGGTCATATGAGCGCTGAACACATTCAGAGCACAATGTGAAGTCTCTTTCTTTCCAATAAAGAAGTGGACCGATTGTTCGTTCCTCGCACTGATCGCATATATGAACCGCGCGTTCGTCAGAGAAAATTTCGATTGATTCGTTCAGTTTCATATATCCTCACCAACGTTCAGGTTAATTGCTTTGCATGCTCAACGATACGACTGGCGAGGGGCTTTACTCCCTTGGCTAAATCTTCAACAGACGGTGAGCAATACCACTCCTGAATTAAAGCTTCAATCTTTTCCTGCAGCTGTTCCTCCGGCGATTGCTCGACGGTGTAGCCGTTGACCAGGGCATTCAGGAGTTTCCTTCCCGCGGAAGCGGAGCTTGTTCTCCACTTATACAAAGTGGCTGCCCATTCTCCGTCGTCAGGACGATCGGAGACCAAGAAGATATCTTCGGGGCTCCAGCCGTTATCCCGAAATGATTCGATCGCATTGAACACATCCCGGGGAAGCTCCACTTTATCCCTTGGCATATCGACTTCATCTTGAAGCCGTAGCTTCTCTTTTTGCATATCCACGATCGTCTGGGCATGCTTGGCTAGATCGTTAATCGCCTTTTCCCGTTGCTGAAGGATCTTGTTGTATTCGGCTTCGGTGTAAAGGAGCTCCCCGTCTTCCTTCCGGACCGCTTTATGAAAAGGGGCAGGGAGATCGTTTTCTTTCATCATGTAAACTTCTGTAGAAACATGCGAGATGTCATAAATCTTTCCTGTTTTGCCTGCGTACCACGTTCCAATCACAGAACCGTTCGTAATTAAGACTTTTGGCAATGTAATTCCTCCTTAAATATCCGTCTTATTTTCATGACTTGGTGTCTTTTAAAAGGCCCTAGGAATTCCCCATCGATCACAATGATCAAACCGTCTGCGTGCTGGATCACTCCGAACTTCATTTTTGTAAAGTCGATAGGATTCGCCTCCTCAAACGACTTCCAGATGATAATCTCGTTTATTGATAAGTTTTTTTTCAAAGAGCGCCATCCGGACCGCCTGCGAAGCAAGCTCCGGCGTATTATTGTTGCTGCTCAAGTGGGTCAAGTAGATTCGCTCACCCTTGCCCTTGATCAGCTCTTGCAATGCTGCTGCTGTCTGATCGTTGCTCAGATGGCCCCGGTGCGGATCGGTTATTCGGTCTTTGAGATAGGCGTCATAGGGTCCGTTCTCGAGCATGTCCAGATCGTGGTTAGCCTCTATGATGTAGATATTGCCCTCCATCATCTCCAGCATGTCGGAGTCGATGTGCCCGGTATCAAACACTACGCAGGCGCGGTTTCCGCTGTCATCCTCTACGGCGTACCCGACCGGCTCAAGGGTGTTGTGATGGGTCTGGAATGGATGCACGCATAGGCTGCCAAGCTCGATCGTGTCATACTTACTGTATGTCGTTTCAAGGACCTGCCGTAGTTCCCCATCTACGCCGCTGATCTTCTGCCATTCGCCATGCGTTGCATAAACTGGCATGCGGTACTTACTAGCCAGCGTAAGGCCTTTGACATGATCGCTGTGGCTGTGAGTGATGAATACCGCCTGTATGTCGGTCGCTGCATTGATGCCCCTAGCCAGCAGTTTCTTTTCAAGGTCCCGCTTCCATTTGCCGGCATCGATTAGGATCCCGGTGGAGCCGCTTTGGAGAAAGATGCAGTTGCCGTCTGATCCGGTTGCGAGAATTTCAACCTTCATTATCCTGACTCCGCTGTTCAACAAGTGTCCGGGCTATATCGGCGATCATCATTGCCACATTCGCAACATCAGCAGCTTCTTTTATAACTTCTTCGTTTGAAATGCACACGGACAATTCGTGGACCTCTTCATCCAGTTTTTCGAAAAGGTATTGAATTCGGCAGTCCTTCCAACCGCCTTTCCAATCGTTCTCCCGCAGTTTTTCTTCCATTTGCTGTGCAAACCAAGTGACTTCTTCTCTAGGTTCGATCGAAGCCGAACTATCGTTACTCATATCGCTCGCTCCCTTTTCGTTTTCTCTTGCCAGGCTTTGTCTCCCAAACATTCAACCGGAGTAACTTCGAAATGCCGCCTGCCCAATACATAGGAGACAAACAAGCCTGTGCTTTGCTCATAGTACATTCCATTGAGCACCTTCTCGGCCGGTTCCGGCTGCTGGTTGAGATCAGCGCCGCCGAACAGGTCCAGTTGCTCTACCACGTTTTCCAACATTGATCTCCTCCAGTTCCCGTTTGCACATGGGGCATAACCGCCTACCGTGCAAGTATTTCACCTTGCCTGGTTCAATCTCATCTCCACAAATCTCGCAATCAGGAAGGCGTCGATAAATTTCAAAGCGGGAGCGCATCATCCGCAGCCTGCTTCTCGGCGATGTGCAGGTCCATGACTTTCAGGAGAGCTTTGTACTCTGGCAGGGTAGGCTTCTCGCCTTTAATCTTGCCGTGATTCTGGATATATTCGTCCATGCCTTCTGGAGTGGTGATTCCGAGAGTTACAAACTTGCGTTTCATCTCCGCGCGGCATTTCTTGATTTCATCGGTGTCGTCCGCCTGTGGTGTCTGTTTCGGTTCATCTTTCGGTGGCGTACCCGCTGCGTTCGCTTCGTCGGTAATGTCCCTGCGGGCAGGTTCAGTTTCTGGAGTCGCTGTAGATCCCGGTGCTGTGCCGAACTCATCTTCCGAAACCTCAATCCCGTACTGCCGTTTAAACGCCCGTTTGATGGCGTGTTTTACGATCATGTCATCGAAATAGTCCTTCCACATCTGAGCATTTCGCCCTTTCAGCAGGTGCTCTACCTGATCGCGGCGGACAATTACCATGATGTTAGGCGCATCCTCGCGGTAGGCGATGCAGTAGGCTCCGATCGTCTCGCCAGGGTTCATTACGTCAGGCTCGTGCTCGACTTCACCGGTGTGCATCTTCGCCTTGAAGTGGTCATTCTGACGGATTTCCGAAGCGATGAAACCTTTATATTGCGGATGTTTCTTGGCGAGAGCTACAATGCCTTCGACTGCGATTTGCATGCTCATGACAGGGCCGTCCTTGCCGTTGTATACGATGCAGTAGATTTGGTTAAGGAATGGGTCCAGCCCCGTGCGAACGCACGTCTGGACGAAAAGAGCGAACTGTTCGTTGCTTGTGCCTTTGGCAATGGTGGATTTCAAAGTGTCGAGATGTTTCTGGGTATAGCTTCCGACTACAGCGACTTCTTCGTTGATCGCCTGCAGCTGCGTGTTTGGCTTGGTCATATGAATGATGCCTCCTATAAGAAAATGGTTTTAGTGGTGTTCATGAAGCGGTGGACCAGCTCGAGCCGATCATCAAGCGCCTTGCATACGAGCCAGTTGTCGGGGTTAATGCCGGCTTCCTTAATGGCGATCTTCTGGCGACGGGTTGGGTTTTTACCTTGCTTCATGCGGTTAGCCCCGCGCGTAGAACTTTTGAAATGGCTGGCTGTTAGCTTTAGCGTGTTGCTTGCGCTCCCTGCGGGAGAGGATGCGGCCATATACCTTCTTGATCTCCGTGGCAATTCCAGACGGACCGCGGTCGCCGGGACGATAAGGGATCTTTCCGAGAGCTGTTCTCTTAAAGCGACGGTTGGCTTTGAAAACCGCATAGTCACGAGCGGCGCCTGCTTGGATGGCTGAGGTTAATGCGTCTTTCTTGCTTGCGAATGGGCTATTATCTTTCATTGGATATGTCCTCCGTTTCGATTGTGAATTCGCGGCCTTTGACCGCTTGAGCTGTGATTAACTGGCCGTAAATCTTAAACTCTCCGGTATACTCTCCGATGCCATCGACAAAGGTCGGAAGGATGATTTCGGATTGCTTGAACAGCACTTCGGAGAGTTCCAGGCCCGCGGTGATCTTTTCGCCTACCGAGAGGGTGGCGTAATCCTTGCCGTCCATCTGGATGCTGAAATCTGGTTCGTATTCGCCGGAGGTCTTCACATATTTGAAGAGCCGAACTTTTAAGCGAGTGAACAGGGACTGGACCTTCTCAGCCTGCAGCTCTGCTTCCTTGGCGCGGTATGCTTTGATCGCATCCAGGATGAAGATGGATTCCTTGAGTGCAGCCAGTGTTTCGTCTTCGGCCTTCTTAGCCGCTTCGACGTCTGCTTTGAGGTCGGCCCGCGCCTTTTCGGCGTGAATCAGATCCTCCAGATCGTCGCGCTTGCGTTCGAGCTCGCGCATCTCATTCCAGAGGTCAGAGACGTCCACGATTTCCATCCCGGCCAGCTGTTCTTCCAGCTCTTTACGCTTGGCGACCAGCGCTGCATGCTCTGCGTGGAGTTCCTTTTTCCGGGCTTCCTTGGTGTCGGTGACAGCCTTCACGGATTCCTCATCCAGCGGTCGCTTGCAGCTCGGACAGGTGTCTTCGATCGGTTCGTAATAGACCTTCATGTAACGATCTTTGGCGGCATCAACCTGTTGGCGTGTCGCGGAAAGCTGTGCCTGCAAGGCTGATCGCTTATCAACTTCCGACTTTGCCTTTTCAATCTGTGGATTGATGGCCTGGATCTTTTCCAGCAGCGTGGCCGACTCGGCTTTCACCGCTTCAATATCATCCGGCGAGGCCGGCAGGCGGTCGAACTGCTCCCGCAGGGTTTTGGTCCGGCTTTGCGCGGCGATATGTTGCTTTTCGAGTTTGGACTTCTGCCCTCCGGTACCGCCATGAATCTTCTGCAGGTCATCGAGGGAATGCTTTTTCAGCAGCTCGTCCAGTTTGGCGGCAGCCGGGTTCAGTGAAATGTCCTTTACTTTCTGGTCCGGTGTAGTCCGGCTCATTTCAGCGAGAACGTTGCTCCGGGCTGGTGGAACGGTGTTTTTCAAAACCATCTCGCGCTGCTTGGTCCAGTGTTGCGTGAAAAAGTATCCTGGATTATAAAGTGATAGGAACGTATCTTTGTCGAACAGAGCGGCCACAGCCGTCTCAAACTCCTTGGCTTTCATCGGGACTTCATCAATGTAGAAAACATTGGTTCCCTTCTCGTTGATCTCCCGGGCGAAGGTCATTTCAGTACCATCTACTGAGATGGTCAGTTCTGCGTAAACCCGGTCAAATTCGTATGTTGTAGGCGAAGGGTTAAAGCGATTGCCCCACATATCAGTGCCGTAGAAAATCCATACGGGCGCTATATTGAACGTTGTTTTGCCCTCGCCGTTATTTCCAGTAAGCCGGGTAATGTCGCCATATTTCTCATCCAGTTCCCGGATCCCGGCGAAGTTTCTAAGCCCCTGCCGAATGAATCTGAATTGCTTTGTCATTTGCAATCCTCGCTTTCTAATTGACTTTGTCAGTCAAGTAGCTCTGATTTTTTCTAGCAATCTTCGAAGAGTTAGCAGCAAGATCAAATTGAGAGTAAGAACCCACATGAGTTCTTCTTCCATCCTCTGAAATTTGAACTCTCCATTTTTTAGATGCTTTGTGCCAACTTACACCCCTCGCGCCGCTAGTATTGTTTCTTTGATCCTTCCGATTTTGAGCATTTTGTTTTCTAGTCACGTTCCTTAAATTAATCTTTCTGTTATCGAGAGGATCGTGGTTTATGTGATCCACAACAAGTTCTTTTGGTGTCTGCATAATGAATCTGTGTAGCGGTATGACCTTTCTACATCCGTTTCGAACATGATCGCCTCTCACATAAATCAATTCAGATTTCGAGTCTTTTACGGCACACCAAGTCCCGCTAAAGGAATTAATTTTTTCTAGTTGATCGGTATCTATAAGGCATTCAATTTTTCTTCCTTTTCGCATAACGAATATTACAGACACGTCTCCACGAATTTCATATTCGTTTTTCATTTGCACCGCCTCTGTGATAAGATGGTTTCGGGTTATTTTTTATGTCCGCTCTCACTGGGCGGCTTTTTTTCTGTCTACCGTGATGCCGTATTTCCGCTCGATCCGCTCGAGCTCATCGATCAGGTGTGCCCTGATTTCTTGGCTTTCCTCAGATTGAAGCCAGTCCCAAGCAAACAAGTAATTTTGAATATCGATCCGGACTATGGCCGGCAGTTTGTTGTAAATTCCTTCGATCATGAGGGCTGGAAATTGTTGAGGTTCAGACATTGGCATCCTCCTACAACTCTGCGAGCTCTTGCTTGAGCAGTTTGATTTCTTCTCGAACCTGATCCAAGATTGCATCTTTGGCCCTGGTTGCTAATGCCCCAAATTCACGATATTCGATATATGGCCCATTACTTGACTGGTCCAGAATTTTGATGTTGAATTTCCCCGCGCTGTATTCGATCACATGTTCCAAGTCCTTGATTTTTCTCTGAATCTTCCGAGCCTTATCCACCCGCTCGCCCATGTATTTCAGAGTCTGTTCATCCATGCATTTCCCTCGCTTTCATTTGATTTCTGGGCTCAAAAACCCGATTTTGGCAAAAAAATAATAGGCGTTGCGATTTTTGCCTATTCGCAGTCATCACACTTCCGCGGATGACCAGGCTCCTCTCCGTCGATAAATGTGCCGCATTGCTCGCAGAGCAGGCCTTCCAAAATCATTTCAGCAACTTCCCCCATCGTCTTTCCTCACCTCCCTCTCCGTCTTGCGGTTCTTCTGTCCTTCGCATCGATGGAATCACTGGGGTAGCCTATGTTCACGTTCGGAGCGGGGACGTGACCCGCTAGGTTCTTGCTGGATGCCAGGGAGTCGAATTTAACGCCTTGCGGCTTTCCGTATCGCCCAAACAGTTCCTTACGCTCCATCTTGTGAGCTGTGCGGCAATGGTTATTAGTGATTACATCGCCTGTATGGTCGCAATTTGGATAAGGACATCTGACTGTACTACCAATGATTACTGCCATCGCTAGTGCTCCTTTCTTATTTCATGCAAGCCATGCACACCATACTCCCCGCCGCACCCGGCCAACGAAATCCTCGAAGGTAATGCCGTAACGACTAAGAATGTCGAAGTGTTCAAAGTAGGTGCCGAGCTTATCAAGCAGTTCGTCTGACATCTGGATCACCCCACAAGGCCCGGCGAGCCTCCCGGTGTTTGCGATATTCTCCGAGAGCGAACTGAGCTGTTTTTTCATCCCCACGGAACTGAGCGTCCATTTTAACTTCCAGCCAGTAAGCCATCTTCTCGCGGAGATCATTTTCAAGGATCGCATTATTCATTGGATATTGCCTCCATCTCAGTAGATTTAAATTTGTTAATGAAATACATCTGGCCCTTGCCAGTGACCTTTGGCGTTTTATTTACAGTGATGTGACCGTCTGAATGGTTGATGGTTGTTTCCTTGATCTCAAATAATCCCATCTCCATCGATCGTTGCGTCGGCATGTTGTAGTCGGTTCCCTTGCGGCTGATCAAGAATCCATTTCCGCGGAGCCATGCGAACAATCTGTTCTGTCCAATATCAACGCCATTTTGCTTAATGATCTTGGCGAGCTCCCCGACCAGAATACTTGTCCGACTTGCCGTAACAGCATCTGCAAAGAGTACCTTTGGTCTATCAGATTCAATCTTAGAAGCCAGCTTCGCGCGTTCCTCATTGGATTGCTTCAATCGTTGGGCCAAGTCTATGATCGTGTCAGGATTGAGCAAAACCTCTTCGATCTTGGCTGGCGTCATGTAGGCTCCGTGCTGTCGGATCGTCGGGAGGACTTCATCAAACAGCCATTTTTCGAACTGTTCTGCTTTCTCCCTTATTGTTGGGTTTCGTGATTGGTCAGCCGCCTTAACGATGAGCCGGTAAACGTCGCCTTCTGGGATGACATTTGTTTCTTGGTTGCCTCCGGATGAAGGTATTCCCAACTTAGAAACCCCTTTGCAATGATCGATGATCGCTTTGCTAGGATTGGAGTATTCCAGGACCCGTGCAATATCAACGCCGACAAAATGCGGTTTTCCATCTAATTCAACCGCCCGGATTTCTCCGAAAAGCTGATGATTAAATATCTGCGGTTTGTTCATTCGGTTCACCTCATTCTTTTATTTACGGAGAAATCGTTGCCTCTTCCCCATCTTCATTACCGACTGGTAACGGTTCTTCAAAAATAAATAGGTCGTTTAGACCCATCTCTCGACATGCGTTCAAAAGTCCCGCAATAAACTCGTTTCCAGGGGCCCTTTGACCACGCAACACTCTATAAACTTGCACCCGGGAGACGCCAACCTTCTCTGCCAGGTCTGGCTCCGACCAACCCTTGGCCACCATATATTCTTGTAGTTTTTCTAGGTTGATATTTAGACGCATAATGATCACCTCCTCGGCGTATAATATTGTTACCTTGTGGGAACACTTATAAAGTACCACACCTATACCACATGGTAAAACCTCAAAAATGCGAATATTCGTTCCTGTAGGTCGATTTTCATCAACTTTTACCACTCGGTAACATTATTTCGCAGTTTACCTTTACCTATTGGCAATTTTCATGTATATTTACTATAGTCAATGCCAAAGAAAGTATTTTTATGAAATGGAGTGTACCTAATTATGAGTTTAAGTTTTGGGGAGTATTTACGAGAACTTCGTGAATTAAAAGACCTTTCGCTTAATCAATTGGCAGAAAAATCTGGAGTGAGTAACGCGCAAATTTCTAGAATTGAAAATGGATTGCGGGAGTTACCGAGACCAGAAACCATAAAAAAACTTGCACAAGGATTGAACGTACCTGCAACTGAACTTATGGAAAAAGCCGGTTACTTTGATGGCTTGAATGAGGAGAAAAAGGCAGGAGTGAAGAATTACTTTCAAATACAAGAGAATTTAGATGATAAATTGAGGGACTTGGTAACTGCAGCATTTGATTCTGGAAAAAAGACGAAGGTATTTGAAACAATTGATAAGCATTTCGGAGAAGATCTTATTCACTACATGGAAGAGCGAGAGTTGGATAAATTCCCTACAACATTAAATGGGATAATTGAGTTTTTAATTGACTACGACATGAGTATGGAATCGAAAGCTGATTTTATTAATTTACTAAAGAATAAAACTCGTTTAGAAATTAAAGAAAGCTCTGCCTCATACACCACTGAGAGAGAGCTTTTCGATAAATCGCTTGAATTATCCGATAAAGAAATTAAGAAACGCTTTGATTTCAAAGTTGATGGTCGGGAGTTGACTGAGGAAGAGTTTGCACGGATGATTGCTGCTGTTCGTTCTGATCGTCAATACCGGGAAGACATAAAATAATGCGTCGAAGATAGTCAGGGTCCCTACCCAATACCACCGATAACTTAGCTAAATCAATTTCCTTTTTTTCCAATGCAATACCTCCTTGATGTTATATTTTTCCGTAGAGATGTTAAGACGATATTATCACAAACACGAACAAAATACGAGAACATTTGTTCCTAAAATTAATTCTTTAGTACGAAAGGAGTTCCCATGAGTTATGTGCTCGGGGAATGCCTTTTATTGGACCGACTCAGGGAAAAGGGTGTGTCGCGAGCTGAATTTGCAAGGGCCCTGAAATGCACACGAGCTTATGTAACGCAGTTGATCAACGGTGATGCTCATATGTCCCTTACATTTGCGATTAATGCAGCCCATTACCTCGGTTGTCGTGTGACTGATCTTTATGTACTTACCTGGTCCAATGAAGGGCAAGAGTAGAATTTCTACTCATCCCCTGAGCAAAAAGTTTAGTGACACCTAACATCTCTTGACCCCATTCTAATTCTTTTCTTTCGACTCCGTTGTCGCATAATGTCGAAATACATACTTGTAAAATAACCCATCCCTCGTATAAACGACCGGCTGTAAACCGGACACCTTCTGGACAAACCACCACCTTTCATGAGAACACAAAAAAGCCGCTATAATTTGAGTCTTTATCTCCTAGGAAAAATACTTATGTTTAGCTTATACAGTTGCCTGCATAACTCCAACATAGTATTTTTTTTAAAATAACTCCTAGAAAAATTGCTCAAATCATAGCGGCATTAATATGCCTCAAACTATGAATCTTTGATAATTGCCCGCGAAAGTGCGGTGTTAGAATGTCCCCTTCTGCGTATGCTAGGGGAATTAAAAAAAGAAAAATAAGGTATGGTCAATATAATAGCAGATCTACCTGAAATCTGTAAAGTCTATTTGATCTTTTTAAGCATTTCTTCCACTGCAATTTGAAATACCCTGAACGGCCTGACCCCAATGTTATACGTTCCTTTCCCTATAATCCATACATACGGAAATATCTTTTTCTCTGCCGGTTGCCAAGAAGCCCGCTCCCATTCTCCCCCAATGTAATACCGCTCATATCGATTCAACTTTTCGGCCATCACCTTCTCTGTGTATCGGGTCCTTTGAATCTCTACAAACCACGGAGCTCCCTTCCAGATCGTAAAAACATCCGGCTCCGGCAGCCCCTTCCCGCCAAGTTTAGGCTCCACCTGAAATAACCGAGGAGCCTCGATTCGGTTAAGCTGACGATAGAAATCAGCAATCGCTAGGAAATGATTGATCTTCTGTGAATCCTCTTTAATCGCCCGCTCCGCCGGGAAATAGATGTATTTCCTCCGTTCCGCTGAGAACTTTATTACGCCCTCCCGCCGGAGCCGCTTTAACACGATATTTGCCTGAGTAACAGGGTGTTTTGTATGGGAAAAGTGTAGCTCCGCGATGTCATCCCGGGAGAGGCAGCGAAAACGCTCGAGGTCGGATAAGATTGCTTTATCCCGTGCGTTCATAGTAATCCTACCTCGATGCTGGTATCATCCTCCCACGGCACTTCCTCTGGCACATTCATCTCAATCGCAGTTACCAGGCTATCGCCTTCTTGCCTTTGAAATTGCTTGAGCAGATCCCTCGCTGCATCCAACTCTAAATGTGGACCCTGAACGTACCGGCATCCATCGAGCTTAAGCACCATTCTCCCCTTTTCGCTCTGCTTGATTTCCGCCGCCTCCCCGCTGCCGATGGTTATCCTACTGTTAATCTCGTCAGCGTGCCGGAATGCCATCCGGACCGTTAGGTTATTCTTGAGTTTACCGTCCAGGACGTCGGCATCCGGTCGCTGCATCGAGAGTATAAGGTAGACTCCCAGTGCCCGGCCGATCGTGCTGATCTCCTCAATTCCGTCCATGATGTCCCTATCCTTTTTGAGCAGCGCCACCTCATCCACGGCGAGCACAATATATGGCGGACGGTCCCACGCTGGCAAGTCATCGATATGAGCCACGCCGTAACGGTCCATTTGATCACCGCGCCGCCGCATTTCCCGCCGGACCCCCAGAACAATCCTATGCAGCCCAGCTGCGTCCATAACAACCTCCTGAGCGATCCCGCGGAACAGGTGAAACTCAGATCGCTTCATATCGGCGCAATACAGCTCCATGTTCGGGACCGTTCGGATAAGTGTCGTGAGGATCGAACGCAAAGCCACAGACTTTCCGCTCCCAGTCTCTCCGGCAATCAGTAGATGCGGATGGTCAACCATATCAAATGACACGTCACCAGAACGCGTACGGCCCACGTAGACGGGCAGACGCATATCCCGGATGGATTCACCTATCTGATCGGCAGCATAGGTAAACGGGGCGACAGAGGTGCTGAACACCCGCATAACAAACGTCCGTGCATCCTCGCCTTGCTGTAACTCAGTTCCCGGTCCGAAAAACTGCCGAAATAGCCATTCGTTTTTATCTATGACCGCAGGATCCATTCCGACCGGCAACACGAACGCCGCCTCTGTGCGATCCAAATATAAGCTCACCCGCTTGATCAAAGGATAGTTGCGCAGCTCCCTCCCCTTGTACCCCACTATCTTGTAAAACAGCCCTCCCGTCCGAAACAACGTCATGAGACGCCGACGAGCGACTTGGTCCGGCATCCCCCTCCATACCCCCCAGGCAGCCAAGCTACAGCCGCCCGCCCCGAGGATTTTAAGCAGCTGAGCGGTGCCCGCTGCTATCACTCCACTCATTATCATTCGCTCCGCTCCTAACACTTTGCTTTTTTCGCATAACAACGCGCCTTTTAGCCTGTATTACATATGCAATGCTACATATGCAATTACATGAGTATTTACATATGCACTCTGATGTCGAAAAGACGTCCAGCCAAGTGCATTGCATCCCAAAAGTGATACAGGCCGATGCAGACATAAATTATGGTGCTGGCGATGCGGACATATATGACCCGGCCTCCGTGACCAGACCGCTCAATCTTGCGCTCAATAGCATGAGAGATAACCCCCGCTGCCAAAAACTGCACTACCGGCACCATACTCACTCCAAACAGCATCATATAAATCCCTCCAGTGTAAAATCTTGATCGCTCTTATCCTCATGCCCAGAAGCGACGGCCGACACTATCCCGCCGTCCATATCCCTCTGAGCAAGGCGTTTTAAATATCCCGACCGGTTCGGCCTCCGCCGCACATGCTCATAGACCTGCAGCTGATCCGGGTCCAGTACGTTAAATGATACCTGGATGATCTTGATGTCCTTAGCCATACAACCGCCTCGCGATCTGGTAAAATGCACGGACGTTGGCAAAGGCAGGTTCATCGATCAACCTGACCGCAGGAAAGTACTTGCGGATATGATCCATAAGCACCGTCGCCCCGCCTCCGCAGACATAAACCGCGTCCCCGGCCTTCCATCCACTTGCCAATGCTCGGAGAGAAATCTGCCGCCCAAAGTCCGCCGGCTGGACGGATCGGAGCGTCTCCAGCCCGCTGCCGAGAGTAAAGCTACCTCGATCATTAAAGCGCCGATCAACGAGCGTTCCAAAATTGACCGTGCCGCTGCCGATATCGATGACCCGAATGATTCCCCCACCTGGTAACAACAGCCCCGCAGTGACCCCCTCCGCGGCCACCTCGCACCGTCTTATAACAATCACCTTCCGACGGCCATTAACGACCAGCTCATGCCGCCCCCGGAGCATATCTTTGATCGCATCCTTTTCGGCGACCGTATGCATGCTGACCGGTTGCCCAACTACCAACTCATACTCCAGCCCATCACCAAATTGATGCAGTGCAATCAAGATCCGGAGCCGTGCGTCCGGGTGAGCTTTGGTTTCTCCCTTCTGGCTGGCAGCACATTCACTTTCGTGCAGAGCCAGAGTCCCGGCGAACCCGCGCTCGCCGTCGTACTCAAATTCAAAATCATAGTCTCCATGCACCTGTCGGATGTTCCTCTCCCGGTACTCTCCAATTAAGGACGGGTATGCCCGGAGCTGCCGACCGTCATAAAACTTGGTCTTGTAATTGCCCGCATCGATCGCCACTATCATCAGCATCACCTCTAGTTGTGTAACTGGTTACGTAACCGGGCCGGCGCCGAGGTCACTGGTTACGTATCTGGTTCTATATCTACGATTCGCAGCTTGGTCACTATTCTGGTTTATCGCAGAATGGCTTGTATGTTTTTTAATAGATTTGTCCAAACTGATATAAACCAGAATTTTAGATAAGGGGTTTGCATATGTTTGGATTAGGTAAGAAGCGGAGTGAATTTGGTAAGTTCCTGGATAACCATGGAATAAAGCAAGAAGCTGTTTGTAAAGAAACCGGTCTAAACCGCGAAACTTTAACAAAAGCTTGCAGCGAGGAAAATCCAAAGATGAGGATGATAACAAAGAAGGCTCTGGCATCTGCGGCCAAAAAACTATCTGGCGAAAATGTAACCATTAAGGATTTCTGGTCATAAACCTTGTATAGAAACATTTTCCTTGTTTTAGTAAACTGGATGTAACATATTTTTAGGGGGAAAAAATGTGCATTATTTTAAAAAGTGGTGGGTTTGGGCTATCATATTAGTCATCGTGGCCGCGGGAACATTGATTGGTAAAAGTATGTATGACAAAAAGAAAGAAGCCGACCGACAAGCATTAATACACATGGGTGATCAGCTTGACGCGGCTTGGGATAAATATGAAAAAGGAATGCAAGATATCGAGGCTGATGGAGCGTTAGCGGAGGAGTATACCGATTTAATGACTATGATTGTGGATGGCAGGGTTCCTGAAGATGAAATAGATGAGGCTAAAGCGAAGGCCTGTAAGATGGAAAAAGAGTTGATGACAATTTATCCGACTGTCTATAAAGAACCTAGCTCATTATGTAAATGAGTAATTCGAAATTACAACTCAGCTGCCATTCATGGCAGCCTTTTTTATTGCCTCCCCGATCATCGACACATATTTCCCCAGCCTTATACTAATCTCGGACTTCATAACGTCCCTGGTCAATCCTAGGCGGTCTGTATAGCCTCGGCAAGTATAGTAGTAATAAATTACAAAACCGTCCTTGTTGTGTTCCTCTTTGGTTACTTGTATCCCATGATGCTTAAGCGCTAACCTATGTATCTTTAAGTCCATGAAAACCATACCCTCAATGTGTTCGTTGCACAATAAATAAGTATCTCTCAATATTGAGTCCGTGAATTGTAGATCATTTATGCTTTTTTGCACCATCGTATGTATATGAGTAAGCAGTATGTAATCTCGCATCATTCGGCGTTCTTCTGCGGTTATAATTCCAGCCAGTTTGTTCATTTCGCACACCTCGAATAAGAACGTTTGTTTGTATTATAAACCTGCATGTGTTTTTTATACAACTGAAATATTTTACACTTTGTTCTTATTTTGTTCGGTTGTGTATCACAACCTCTTGTTGTATAGTTAAATCACAGCAAGGGACACGAACGGAGCCGATAAGCCGGAGAAACCGGATGAGGAGAAGGAGAAATATCGATGAAAGCATTTGAAGAACTTAACCGCACAAACAGCACTGTTGTCGAAGTTGAGGGGAAAACGTTGAAAACCATCCAAGATCCATCCTCTTCCGATGACGGCACTACATACACGGCTCCGGCGATCGACGCTGCAGGCAATGAGTACATCCTAGCATGGGAAGTCATTGACCCGGAGATCACTGACGAATCCAGCATTTGCAACTGGAAAAAACCTGTCGGCGTGACACTGGTAAAGTAGCACCGCCCCTTGAATATGTAGGAGCTGCGTGGTTGGCCGATCATATTGGGACCACGCAGCAGAATGTTACAAAAACAGCTATGGCAATGCTCAACCCTGCTTATCGCGGGAAGGAACAGCGGTTTACGCGGCCAGATGCTGTCATCAAGGGGCGGACAGGCAACTTAACTCCATTATGGTTGGCGAGTAGATTTGAAGGTGATGAGGAATGATTCAAGATCGCACTTGTCGAGAATGCTCCAATGTATTCCAAGGCGGTCCGCGGGCATATTATTGCCCTGAATGCCGCGCAGAAAGAAGCCGTGAAAGGGATCGGCTACACAAACAAAAGCTAAGGGCCGGCGGCGATGGCATACGAAAGATCGGAAGCGAAGACACCTGTGAGCGTTGTGGCAAACAGTATATCGTACAAGCTGGGCTCCAACGGTTTTGCCCAGACTGCCGGCCTATCCATACCGCAGAATATGACCGAGAAACTGCCCTGCCCTTTTATCATGCCAATAAAGAAACGATTAACCCGCAGCGGAATAAAAAACGGCGTAAACGTGATAATAAATGCGCCTGGTGTGATAAAGAATTTGAACCGATCAACGGCAGTACAACTTGTTCACCAGATTGCAAGAGACAGTTGAATAACGAGCATCAACGAAACTGGTATAGACGACAAAAAAAGCCCACCGACCAATAAGGCCAGTGGGCTTTGTCTTATCTACAGGTTATATCCGGAGCTGTCCGGCTTAGTTGGGTTAGAAAGGATACCGAGTGTAGTAAGAATACCGAGAAATACATTGACCGCGGCGACAACTGCCTGAGCAGTCTCATCAGTGATCGTATACAGATGAGTGATGGTGCCAATGAGCTGCAGGAGCAAAATGACCGCAGACGCCACGCTAACCCACATGGCTACGTTTCTAAATCTACGTTTATTCATTGCAAATCCTCCCCACTTTCAATTTTTTGAAGCTTCATCTCTACCTCTTCGATCCGGACCGTATTACCGGCGATCAGCTTTAAAAAGTTCCGCCGGAGTCGATTCACCACGACGGCCATCTCTTCCCGAGTCATCTCTGCACCCGGCCGGCTGCCGTCAAAGTAGCCATTTGCCACAGCTTCGGCCCAATTCTCTGACGCCCATGTGCTCACCTTATTAATGTCCCGTTGCTCCAACTTCGGTTCCTCCTTCTTTTTCTCGCCCCCGGACGCCCATGCTCTCAGCTCGTCCAGAGTGCCATTGAATTCGTTCAGATCAACATTCCCGGCGATCCCTGGGACCTTGCCGGTGTCGCTGTGTTGCCAGATATCCCACTTGCTCCATGCGGCTACATCGGTCGGTACCTTGGTACTGTAACGGGCGATCCAAATCGGATATTTGCCAAGGCTGGCGTCAAAGTTATGAGCGAAGCTGTTTCCGGTGTAGATCAGCGGCTGCCGTCCGCATAGCTCTTCAAGCTCATTCAAAAATGCGACCGCCACAATATTGATAGCGGCCTTGTTGAGTTTGCCCGGATTATTTTCGTAATCCATCACTGGCGGCAGATCGAACTCAACCCCTGCGGTCTTCATGGTGTTATAAAAGTGGTTTGCCTCCCGGCGAGCCTCCGCCGCCGAAGTTGCATCAACAAAGTGATAAGCTCCAATCAGCAGTCCTGCTGCCTTTGCTCCTTTGGCGTTGGCTACAAACTGCGGATCAACCCGGCCCGTCCCCTGTGACGCCTTAATAAAAGCAAAGGCCCGGCCATCAGCCCGGACCTGCTGCCAGTTAATTTTGCCCTGCCAGTGGGATACATCAATCCCTTGGGCATTACGGCTGTTTCGTGCCTGCATTCCCTTTACCTCCCATATAAGACTTAAGCGGCCCACATGGGCCGCCTTACTACTTGCCAGACAGGCCAATATAGGCCAATACCGCAGCTATCAATAGCGTTGCGATCGATGAGATCATTGGACCGTAAAAAGACCGCCGGATCCATTTCCGGTTTTCATCCTGGTTGTCGAGCCTAGCCAAAGCCTCCTTCGCCTTACGCAAAGCTTCCTCGGCCGTTTCCTCAGTTTTTTCCACCGTCACTTCAAGTGCCTCCAGCTTTTGATTGGCCTGTTGTGCGCAAGCCAGCGCCTCCCTGGACACGTCTTTCACCTCTGCTACGGTGGCGACTAGTGCGGCTAAAGGCTTCAGCGTCTCCTCGATCCTGGCGAGCTGAATTTGTAAAGTAACCAATGTGTTTACATCTTGCACGTCACCCACCCCTTGTTTTGTATCCAAATCACTTCCCCCTGTTCCCCCGCAGTTTGCATCTCTCTCAAACAAAAGCCCCCGGGCAACCCGAGGGCATAAAAAATACGCCTTGCGGCGCTGTCTCTATTTATTATTCTGTTTCAGTTACCTCTTCAAAATTTTCCTCAAGGTACTCATAATTACACACGCCCACCGTTCCCGTGTTCGTCTTATAAACAAACTGGCCTGGGATCGCTACTAACGTAGTCGCCCCATTTTTAAGCGTAATCGATCGCAATGATCCGGATTGTGAAAAGTCCACCGTTAGGCCCATTCCTGTAAGCTGGATGATGTTCTGTATTGATGCAAAATCAACAAATTCGACGGCTTGTACATTGTCCTTACTTTTAAATGTTCTAATCATACTCAACACCCTTCGTTAATTTCGATTCCTCCGGATCGGCTCCGAGGGCAAAATAAAAACGCCTATTGGCGCTGTCTCTGTCGTTATGTTGTTCCGCTTACCGCTTTACTATCATTTTTCACTGTTTGGTTCCGGTAATCGGTACAGCTACGCCTACCCTAAATTCACTGACTATGCAGGTGCTTCCATAGGATGAGCTGCCAGACCCGTAAATAGATATAACATCGTTATTGTTCACGGAAAAATCCTCAACAAACACCGTGGCCCCTGAAGAAATTGACCGCAAAGTACCTATAACTATACCGTTTATATAAACTATAGCATAAACAGGTCCGCCAGAAGGTATTAACCTAAAGGAGACGCGTACAGACCCTTGGGCGAATCCAGTTAGCTTTACGTTTTTCAATGCAACATAGGTTGTACTGCTGGTACTCGCTGAAACATCATCAGCATAGAACACAGCATCCCCTGGAGCAATTGCTCCGTTAAATGTTCCAACTACGCCAAAGATATTAACCCCATTTTTTATATTATTGGGAATTAAATCTAAGTCTCCAGCAACGTACCCGTTCCCGTTATGATAGCCTGCGAGGATTGATTTATTGGCCGTTCCCGGGGTAATAGCTTGTGCCCCTTGATTTGCCATTGTTCCAGCTACCCCGGCTATCGTCGTATCATTAAGCACCTTGGCAGCAGGGACACTTACCTGGGCTACCTTTGCCCCTTTGTATGCCCCATCTGGGATAGTAACGGCTCCCGTGCCGCTTGGAGTTATGATGGCCGCCCCTCGATCTATCATCGTTCCGGTAAAGGATCCCCCGGCATTCGATGCCTTTTTCCCAGCTAATAAATCCGCCGCTGTCGCATCACCAGTAGCCCGGATGATTGACGCCATCTTTGGTATTAGTTGCGCCCAAGACTCCGAAGTGGATGCCGGTACCCCGATGGCAATAAGCGCGGCAACCACTTCCGCTTTACGCTCATTGCCAGACTGAAAAGCCTCATCGGCCCTGGTCTGTGCTGCTGCTGCCGCCTGATTAGCTGCATTAGCCGTGGTCTGTGCGGCCATAGCTGCTTCATTGACAGTTTTGACCGCCTTTGGGGTAGCAGCTAATGCCTCGCTGGTGCTATTCACGGCGTTGGAGAGTTGGACAACACCCTTTTGTGTTGTACTTGCGTCTCCAATCGTTATTCCAGCAATAGCCTCCTCCAATTCTTTCCTGGTCGCATAAACAAGTGACTCATCAATCCCTACTGTAATGTTCGCAGCAGTACCGACAATTACGTTCATGTTTACTGCCTTTTCAATAACCCCGTCACCCTTCGGTGCGATGTAATCCGCGGTTGATCCAGAGTTCGAGTACATATACAAGATTTCGCCGTCATCCGGGTCCATGGCAAAGATGCCAACCTCCCGGAGAAAAAAACCAGTTGTGATGTCCTGGTTGGTCAACGTCGCTCCGATCAAAGCTCTTGTAGTCCCTGGCGGCCGCCTAATCCTTTCGATCACCAAATTCTTAACAGGAGTGATCAACGCTGTCATAGCTTCGATAGATTGTCCGCTAAGGGTCCCACTACCGACGGCCATCTTGGTGTAAACAAGTTGGGTGCCTGCCTGCGCTTTGGCCTGCAGTTGCCGCCCTTTATTAGTTAATGCATAACTCCATGAGCTCACTAAGATCACCTACCCAATTGTTATATAATCGCCGATGTGTAATGTCGCGCCGAAATAAAGGTCATTGGCTTGAATCGTTTCTTCCAAAATGACCGCTTCCAGGTGAGCCGAAAGCCGGCGCACTGAGTCAACCGCCAGGATAAATTCTTGAGCCCTTTCGTTCGTGGCTGACTGGTCTGTCGTGCGTACCCGGAAATTTCCCGGTTCCCCGCCATACTCGAACCATTCTTCAACTTGACCGGTCCCGAAGAGGATTTCGACCAGATCCTCTACAGCTGCGGGCGTACCCTTTCGACGATGGAACTTTAATGCGTTTTTCACCAGCTCCCGCTTTTGCTCGATCGGCAGGTCCGGATCATAAAAATCAACGTGGAATTGCCAGGCCAATTCGTCGGCTTCGTCATCGCCCAGTTCATTTAGTCGGGAGAATCGCGGCATCTTCATGATCTGCTCGGAAAGCCCCTGTAATTGACTGTCCAGCGCTTCGGCTGCCGCCCTGATGTTTGGGTCCTGTTTGAGGTTGTCCGGCAGAATATCGAGCATACTGAGGCTCTTGAGATCAACCATCGGCAAGCCCTCCATATACAACGTTGACGGCCACATCTTGAGCCACTTGCAGTTCATTCACGTTTGTAAAGACCGGCGAGGTGGGCTCCACCCGCAGTGCTCCTGCCGACATCACCCTCCAGATCAGTTCCGATGGATTGATATCTCGACCAAGCTTGGACTTTTGCCAGAGTCGATAAGCGTCCACGGCGGCCGTCACAGCGTCTTGTATGCTGGTTGCTTCGGCTGCTCGCGCACGATCAACATAATAGGTGAACGTGATGTTGTAATTGACTACCGTGGGCGCCTGCACGGTTACATGATCTGTAAGCGGCCGGACTGTGCGGTCATTCAGCACCGCCGATACAGCATCCAGCACATCCTGCGACGGCAGCTCACCGCCCTGTAAGAGAGGCACCACCACGACCTCCATCGGTTGAGGGGATGTGACTGCTACGTCCACAATAGATGGGCTCGCCGTCTTAGCCCAGAAACGATATGCTCCTTCTGGACCGGCTACGGAAAAACTTTCCGGGGCCGAACGGATCCGCTCGCGAAATGCGTCATCCATTTCCGACTCTGCTCCGCCCGAACTCTCCGTTAAGTTGGTGACGCTCTGTATAAACGGCAAGGGATCAATCAGCGTGTTGATCTGGGCCGGGAGGAATCCGTTACCCGCTATCCCAGGTACCGATGAGGATGCTATGACGGTCCCTGATAACCCGCCTGCTGGTATCTCAATTACTCGATCCGTTACAAAGTAAATCGTTCCGCCACTGCCCTGTGGCCCCACTCGGGTACCTGCAGGAATAATAGTGGCCGATGTGAGGGGCATCGACAGGCTAAACTGGAGCGTTGTGATTGCCGCCTCTGATGGAAGCCTAGACACATCGTAGAGAGCCCCTATATGATCCAGCACCGGGCCACTTGCATATTTGAGCAGGTCAATCTTTTTGTTGTGATTGATTAGCGCTTGCTGCTGAATGATGATCTGGGCCAAAGTCATTAAAAAAAGGCGCCTCGGGTCTGCCGGATATAACCGGTTGCCGACGATGCCTTCAAAAATGGTGATGATGTTGTTTTGTATGGCCGTAGGATCTACATCCACGAAGTCAATATCCTTCAATGTATCAAAACTGCTGCTCAAGTCGTCACCTCCTCTGCTAGGATGTATTTAACCACTGGGATCAGTCGGCCGTATACAGCTGATTCTTCCTCTGTCTCGTTAAAATCGATGCTAACGATCTGGGCTCTTGGTTCCTGCTCCATTATTACGGTCGTGATGATGCCACCTAGCCGCGCTTTAAGGATTGGGATCGACTCATCCAATACTCCGGAGTAATCCGTACCTATCCCCCGCGCCCCTGGTGAGGAACCGAGATGTGTGCCGATGATCGTCCGGATGTTCTGTCCGACTTCGGTCGCTGTCGATGCCGGGGCAAAGTCCACCCAAGCTTTTGAGCTCATGTCCACTGTATGGATCATACGTATTCCTCCAAATTGATGGTGAGATCCGCACTCAGCAGATTACCTTTATTGTCAACATCCTTCCAGGTCTGCTCCAGAGAAGTGATTTTAAACTTGTTTACACCGACCCCTTTGCCCCCAATAACCAAAGGCATCGCCTTCCCAGCCCTCTCCAGCTCGATCAGGGCGTCCATCTCCTCACGGGGATTGATACCGTACCGCACGTCCAGACGCACCGTAAACGAGACCGTATCCAGCCCCGGTCCGATAAATTGGGAAAGGGGCTTTTTTCCCAACACCTCATGGTTTGCCCATCGGCCGGCAGAGGAGCGGGTAAAGTCAGTAAACGTCCGAATCTGTTTCGACGTGACCATAAAGACGATGCTACCCAAAGTCCCGATTTGATTCAAATTATTTCACCCGCTCTCTTGATTGACCCGGTCACTTCCAGATCGCCTTCGATTTTGACGCCCCCAGCTGCCTTTACGACGAGCTTTTTAAGGGCCCGGTCATAATAGGCATAGCTGCCATCCTCAAACCACACGCCGCGCTTCTGGTCATCCCCCGGGGGAGAATCCTCATCGTCATAGTAACTGCCGAGACAAAACCCAGCAGGACCGTTCCCGAGATATGCGCAAAGCACGCTCTCGCCTGGCGCGGGTATTGCATTTCCTTTGCCCCAGCCACCTGGTGTAAGCACGGGCAACTCATCCGAAACATGGTCATCATCATCCGGGAATGTGACCCGCACTGTACCGGCTATAGTATCCGTGCTGGAGACTATGCCTGCCTTTATCAAACTGCTCACATTACCACCCCAAGACTTTCCTAATTTCCAGCGTGGTTATATACCCACCGCCGTTTATTTGGTGCCTGCAGCTCTCAATGATATACTTTCCGTCAAAACGCCCCCAGCCAACGATGTCTATCGTCAAGCCGGCAGCCATCCGGATATCACCAACAAGGGTAAGCGAAGCCTTCCCGGCCTCCTTGTTCTTCTCACGGAGACTCTTCCGGGCTAGGCGTTGCGCGGCTGCTGGGGAGTCCACCTGTTGTTTGATTTTAAGGACTGGCCCTGTTTTCGGAGCTCCGGGCGGCGTATAGGTGTATTTGATCACCTTCTTGGACTTTGGAGGTTTATAACTAACCTCGCATGCCCGATATGCTGTGTAGGCCGTCCCCCAACTAAACTGGTACGAGAGGATGTTATCCTTGCCCCGCTCGATTGATGCGACACTCTTCTGTTTTTCGTATTCTGCCTCGTCAAATAGGATGAGTTTGCCTGATGCGATCTTGACGGCGATCCCTTCCTGCTTAGCCTGATCGTTTAAAAAGGCCAAGTCTGATTGCTCGGTCTGGTCCAGCCTGTCGTAGGATGGGTCAACCTTCGCTTCATAAAGCAGTTTTAGACCGGCCCTTTTAGCGACATCCGCAGCGATCGTTTTGAGTTTCGCCTTTTCCCAGGCTTTCGTCCGTTGCTCCCCTCGGGCACTTGACCCAACCGGGAGAGAGATAGCTTTGATTGAGACGACATCAGGAGGACCCATGAACTCGAAGCTATCTACCTCAAACGAGCCGAGCGGGAGGCTCTTGATTTCCCCAGGCTTGCCCCAGTTGATGGTGCGTATCTCAGCTTTAACCTTATCGCCTTCCGTAGGCTGCCAAGGTCCCTGCCATTTACGTTCCCGGTCAGCAAGGGACATCTGCAAGTCATCCATCGTTCCCGGTGCCGCATCGTTATAGGTGAAATCCAGCAGGAAATCTGCGATATCCTTTGTTATCTCCTTGCCGTTATATGTGAGCACAAGCACCGCCCTGCGGGCATCCTGTATCCCGTTCATACTCAATCCTCCCGTTTCCATGGCGGAAGTTCTTCAGCCTGCTGTGCAGGGATCTCCGGGATCGTCAGGACGACTCCAGCCGAAAATATGGCCGTGCCCAAATGTTCTGGGTTAGCCGCCATAATATTGACAGAATACCGATCATCTCCGAACAAACGAAAGGAGATACCGTCGAAGGTATCTCCTTGAATTGTGATGTAGGTTGTCAATTAAAACTCACCCTTTGCTGTTGACGCTTGTGTTCATGCATTTTATTTTCCCAATCACGCTGATTGTCATTGAGGACTTCCTTCACCTCTGCCTTATTAACTGGGCCATAGAAGTTCAGGACAGGGCTATATACTGGGGCAAAGTTACCACCAGAGTTATACCCCAAAGCCTCCCCCGCAGCCGCATATAGCGCGTGAGAGCGTCTGGAATTGTTCTCTGGGATAATCCATTCAGGGCTCCGGCCTTCTCCGACCCATGCCAACTCCGGCGAATCAACATATCCTCCATCGGCATACCCATTAAATCCGGGATCTCGAAGCTGGATTTGTCTAAGCTTCTTCCCAGCCGGAGTTGAAAAGTCCGGGATTGCACCAGTCTGTTGCCAGACCAGTTCGATATTGACCTTCTTGGCGTCTGGGATCATGTCCATTTCTCGATTGAGTTCAGAAACATCCTGCATCGCTGTGTCAAACCGTTGTTTTTCAGCCGTGGAAAGCTCTTTATACTTAGCTGCCTGATCGGCTATAGTCGCCCCAAGATCGAGTTCTATAAGCTTCTTCTGGTTGTCGTAGAGGGATTGGAAGCTTTGTTTAGTCGTTTCGATTTCCTCTTGAGTTTTGCTTATAGCACTTCCGCTCTCTTGGATGGAGTCATAAAATTGCTTGGTAACAAATTGAAGGTCCTGTAACCCCGGACCGACATTCTTGCCAGTTTCTTTTTTTATTTCATCGGACAAATTACGGAGTTCAATGGCGCGTTCGATCTCAGATAAAGTCGCGTCATTCAGGATGGCGTGTTGTTGATTTACGTATTCAGTAAATTGAGCATAACTTTTCCTTGACTTTTCATACGTGCTGTTGAGTTCACTTTGCTTCTGAATCAGACTGTCATATTCCTCTTCGAGTTTCGGAAGATTTGCCTGTCCTTCAATCACCGACATTTCCATTTCTCGACGCTGCATCTCATTGCGCGACTGATTCAATTGATCTGCAAGCTCCAATTGCTCCCGGAATTTGCCGCTCTTAGCTTCTTCCGACCGGAGGATGTCGGGGTTAAGATCAATCAGTTCTTGTTCAACATTAGCCAACTTACGCCGTGCTTCTGTGAGTTGTTCTGCAGGGGTCTGACTATCGTTGATTTTATTCATCAGACGATCATATTCCGTAATAAGGTCACGTGTTTTACGGGTCTGGGTATCAACGGCCGTGTAATCATCATATGCCCTGTTGAGCGCATCACCCATATTGATGAGCTCTTTACGCGCTGCTTCCTGGTGCTTTTTGTATGCAATCACGCCGAGAGACAAAGCGCCAACTGCACCAACGGCCAGGCCAATCGGATTGGTCAGCAAGCCCACGGCCCCGCCGAATTTGCCGACATATCCCGCTGTTCCGAGCAGAGACTTGCCTACTTTGGCAAAATCTTTACCCATGGATACGGCATTTTTGGTCAGCATGCCGGCAGGAACAGCGAGCGCAAGAGTCTTGATCAAATCCTTGTTGTCCGAAGCCCAAGCTGTTAAATCGCGCAGTACTGGAATCAGATCCTCACCGATCGGGATGATTAACTCATCCATCAACTCGCGCCCGAGCACCTTGAGATCATGGGTCAGGTTGTCGTATTTAACCGCGGCCATATCTTCCATGGTCGATTCGGTCGCATGGAATTGATTCTGGACATTCCCAAGCGCGGACACGACATCCTTTTCAAGGTCCTCCCACTGCGTACCAAACAACTCAACGCCGAGAGCATTTCGATAAACTTTGTCGTCGATTCCATTTAGCTCGGTAATGACCCGCTGCATAACGTCCTTGCCCTTGACTGCACCCGTACTCAGGTCTCTGAGGATTTTATTTCCGTCTCCCATCATCGCGGAGAGCGCCTTGAACGTATCCTCAGCTCCTTTGCCGCCCTTTTTCAGGTTCTTGACCATTTCCTTGGCGGTATCCTTGGATACATGCTTGAGCAATTCCAAGTACTGTGACGATTTGGTCCCGCCCTTGATCAAAGCCGTGGTAAACTCTTCGATTCCTTCAGGTGCAAATAGAGCTGCCAGTGCGTCGGCTGTTTTGTCGCTGCCGTCTTGGATCCGGATGTTAAATTCCTTCGCCAAGTCACCCACTTTATCAAGGTTCCAAGCGCCCGCTTCCAAGCCTGCAGAGAAGAAGTCGAACATCTCATTCGCGGAGTAACCGAGTGCGGCAAATTGCGGTGCATACTCGTTTGCTGAGTCCAGCAACTCGCCGGACTTATCCAGCCCCCGCTGTGCCCCTTGAGCAAGGAGGTTCATGGATTCTTCGGAACTAATTCCGAACTGTCGCATCATGGTATCCGATGTTTTTAGTGATTCCGGGATATCGAAGCGGAACACGTCCTGCAATATGATTGCATTCCGAGTGGTTGTCTCAAGTTCTGTTCCGTGCTGCTTCGTTATATTTCGGGCAGTGACCAGGGCGTCAGTAAGCTCATTTACGCCTTCGCCCATGCCTTTCCGAAATAAAGAATCCGATACGTCTTCAAGTTCCTTTAAGTCTTCCGCCGTTGCTCCAGTGGCAGCGCCGAGTTGTCCCGTTTGCGAGTCCAGCTGTCCGATCGTTGAGACCATCTCGCCGATCGAGCCCGTTACCTTGTCGATAATGGCATATGCTCCGGTAAATTGCAGGGTCCGTTCAAACACCTGCCCAAACTCCTGGGCGTTTTCTCGGAGGTCATGGAATGCACCTTTGGCTTCATCGGCTTCCCGCGTAAGCTTGTCGAGGGTCTTTGCTCTCCGTAGCTGCCCGAGGTCCTTCTCAAGCCCGGTTACATCCCTGGAAAGATCGTCAAACGACCGCGTAAGTCGGGGGTCGATTTGCCCACTCAGCTCGAACGACATTTCATATTGCTTTTTGCCTGCCATGGTCAACCCCCTTCCCGCGCTTGACGTTCTTCTTCGTGTAGTTCCCGGTTCGCCAGCAACCACTCATATAACGCCCAAATAGGACGGCCCATCCAACTGTTTGGATCGCCGCCCGTACGTGAGAGTTTAATGGATGTTTTCATCAGTTGTCTGATGGGATTTTCACTTAAACCATAACGGACAAAAAATCACGCGCAGCACCTGTAACTTTCAAAAAGTCTTTCCCTGAGAGTTTTTTCATCAGGTTCGGGTGTACCCCAGAGGCCTTAGCGGCGATCACTGCAAAATAGGCTGGGTGCTGATTCTTGTAAGACATGAAGACATTCTTTTTTCCAGAAACAAAGTCCAAGAAGTCGCCTTCAATATCAATAAAGTCGTCACCGCTCAGGTCATCAAATTTCAGGATAAGTTCCTTGTGTTCGACGTCTTCCCAAACAACAGGCCGAGACAGTTTGATCACCGTCCCGGCCTGTTTAACATCCTGCAATTCATCAACTTTAACTGTTGCTTCACTCATAACCGTTTTTTCTCCTCTCTTTAGTAGCCAAGTGCCTTACGGACATCAAATAATACGTCCTTGCCATTGATTCGGAAAATATAATTTAATTTATCGAGTTCAAAGACTTCATCGCCCTCGATGAAAATTTTAATGTACGTGATTTCGATAGTGTTAGAGGTATCTGTTGCCGCATTCTGCGCCAAGGTTCCGAGATCGATCCCTTTGCTTTGGCCGCGAACAACAATTTTGATTGCCTTAGTGGTCAACCCTTTGTTCACTTCGTACTCCTGGAACGCTCCTCGGAACTCTACCGGGATTTCACCTGCATCGGCGATGTCAAAAACACCTTCGTTGATTGTCCGCCATGCTATCCCCAATTCAAGTGAAGAGTAATGGCCAGGTGAGGGAAGGTCCAATTCCCCCAAGATACCAGCGCCCGATAGTGTATCTGTCATTGGTGTGAGGGATGGAAGTGTGATGTCTGCGGTTGCGCGTTCTTTATTGTTCAAGATCGCACGGAGTCCGACCAGTTTTACCGGAATATTTCCAGCCATATTAGTATTTCACTCCTTTATGCCGCTGTTAATGCGGTCAAATAAGATGCGTCGTAAGCGACGATAAATTCGATTTCTTGGGCCACAGAAGGTGGCGTAATAAACACCCGATAGACCATCTTTCCATTGCCCAGTTGATCGTCAGGATTGTCTGTTGCACGGAATTCAACACGACCTCCAAGGAGGTAGCCGGCTCCAACAAATCCATTAATCCAGATATTCGCATCATCGGCGATCGATTCAATCAACCGACGATTTAGCGGGTTGTCGAGCTTTTGCCAGTGCCGCAGGACCAGATTGTTTTTGATGAACGAAAACATCCGTCGAACCGGAATGAATGCCCGCTGTGCATCTGTGAACTCTGGGTATGCACCAAGACGGTTGCCCCATGCCCGATACCCATCCTGCCAGCGAATCGCCGTAACAATCCCATTAGCATTAAGCATATTAGCCTGGTCATATGGGATATTGACAGGAGTACCGTCAGCATAAATCAAACCGTCAGCGGTGATCGGCTGGTTAGATGGAGTTTGAACTGGGATTCCACCATTCGCCTGATCCGTGGCAACCATCCGGGCGGCCACCAGCGTAGACATGTGGTATACACGTCCTTTGTATGTCGCCATCGGATAGGTGTTGGTTTGAAGATGGTCGGTATACCCGTTATCCTCTTTCCACTGAGAGGCGGTAACATATTTTTGACTGGCATCAAGGTCAGTGATCGCATGCGCTTCGAAAAGACCGTTGATATCTCGAGCCTTTGCGACCATCAATGCCGCAATTGTAGGATTGTCAGAAAAACCAGGGGCAACGATCAAATTCGGCACAAGGGAAGTGTCGAGGAATACATCCTCAATCAATTCCAGACCGGTACGCACCCCAGTCTCAGCGTCAGAGCCGCCGATAATTCGGGCTGCATTAACCGCTGATGGTTTGAGCGACTTGTACCCTACCTGCAGCGAGTTTGTCCCTGCCGGAATCGCACCGCCCGTGATGATGGAGATGACCAGTTTACCTGCATCGTTAAAGGTCAGGGCATAGTCTTTATTCAGTTGATAAGTCGGCTCGCCCCCGGCTGGCCCGACAGTCACCGAAGCTTTCAGGACACCCTCTTTATTGATCATATGGATACCGTCAACAAAAACAGCAGCTTCCGCCGGAGTATCTTCTGTATCCGCCAGTTCAAGCACGTTTACAAATGCCACCGGGCCTTGCTCATTCTCTACAAAGTGAGCGAAGGCCGCCTCACAGAGAGTAAAGGACTCCCAATTGTCCGAATAACCGAGTTTCTTTTTGAAATCGTCGAAATTATGAGCTAAAACCACTCTGTTCACCGCGTCGGCTGGATTAGCTACCAAGTTGATTGGAGCGGTCCCGAAATAGATCGGCAGTGTATTAGCCTGTACAACGGCCGTGCTTCGCTGTGCGAAGGTCTCGGTCGCTTTGATGCCGTGAAATTCAACCATTCTGCATTACACTCCTTTCAACGACTGGATAGCGATATTCAACGCCGTGCCCGTCGTATTGATTTGTTTTTGTGCCTCCCGCAGCTTCGCTACAGGTACAAACAGCTGCTTAATCAGCGGATATTCCGTATACAATGCTTCGTAATACTTCGGATGCCCGCCGATAAAGGTTTGATTCGTTCGGATGGCCATACCGTTCTTCCGGATGGACGGACCGATATAAATCAACTGTTCAGGATCCTTCGTTTCGGCAGCCGCATTCGTTTCAGCCTCAACCAACGGCGCAATTTCCTTCGGAATCCCAACCTGTTCCCGCGGCTCATCTTGCAGCAGCTCCTCTTTATCAGAGCGATTTTTATTCCCAGCCATGCTTCCATGCCTCCTGTTCCATGCTAGGCCCTTCCCATGTGGTGGACATGTAGCCCAGCCAAAACGGGTCAGCCTGCTCTTCGTAAAATCCCATGTTCAGTGGACGGGTCAGCCGGAAAGACCATCCATCCCACGTTTCCCGCAAAAAAGAGGCTTTGACATGCTCCATGAGATGCAATACATCCATGTAGCCGTCAGCCCCTTTTCCCTCACAACCAAATGTAAACTCGATTGTGACCGTCCTATACCCTTCTTCGTTATCCTCGGAGTCAGTGTAGGCGATGACAACAAACGGCCATCTCTCATCACGCTCGTCAGGCAGTGTCGTATTCGACGTTGCTGGCGGAGCCGGCGGAATATCCGTGTCCTGGATTGGTGGTATGGACGTGTCATAATCGGGAGTAGCCCTCGGCGGTAAATCAACATTGTAGATATTCGGCCTGAGCCGGAGCGGCCCCAGGAACACCTCGCTGGTGATCTCCTGCAGGTACTTTTGTAGATCGT
Organism: Paenibacillus sp. FSL R5-0407; assembly: GCF_038009185.1. Classification (NCBI taxonomy): domain Bacteria; kingdom Bacillati; phylum Bacillota; class Bacilli; order Caryophanales; family Paenibacillaceae; genus Paenibacillus; species Paenibacillus sp. FSL R5-0407. The sequence continues at coordinate 2,416,042 of NZ_JBBPAX010000001.1, forward strand.
GCATTATCAAGCTGGGCGTCATCCCATCACCTTCCCTATTGTTCGGTTAAGCTCATGCGGCAGGCGTTTCTGCATCTCCTCGCCGTAAACTTTCTGGACATGCTCCCGCACTTCCTCATTCCCGGCCATCGAGGGGACAGCAGGTCCGCGGAGCTCCTTGATCGGCAGCCGCTTCCTTCCCTCCCGCTCAAAAACACCCAAGTGGCTTCCAGCCGTAGCGATAAATGCTCCCGGGATGGGCTTCTTTGCTCCGCCCCGAAATACCGCCGCCTTGACCGCCTTAGGTGGTCTTTTTAGCCGTTTCTTTGGAGACACGCCGAACCGGATCAATGGGATCGAGTGCCCTTTTGAGGTGAGTGTCGCAGATAATGTCGACCCCTTCGCCTTCCTGATGCTGATCGTCTTCACGACTTCCGCCTGCTTAACGATGTACTTTTCTTTCACCTTACGTCCAAGCTCAGTCTTCGACCGCTGAGTCGCCCGATTGATGCTGGACAAGGTCGCCTGTCGAACGGCCTTGTCCATTTGCTTGAACGATTTGTTTGCGGCTTTCAGATTGTCCTTGATCTTAAGGAACTCATCCATAGCTACCGCGCTCCATTCGCTTGCAGAACTATCTTGAGAATACCCGTATCATTAGATACTCCTTTGACCGTATACTGCAAAAAGTCCAAATAAAAACTCTGGTCATACCGTGGGGTATACGCCAGAGTTAGCGGATCAATATGGATTATTGCATTGTGGGCTGAGACGCCATCTGCACTTTGAATGGGTTTTCCATCCAGAGTAAACTTTTCAACGATCATCAGCAGTTGCCGATCCTTACGCCCTTTTTGAGTGGCTTCATCGGTAAAGGTGGTGACCGTATGGATCTCCGCGAACTCCAGTGGATTCATAAAGACGTTCTGGACGTCGAGTGCCATTTGCTCCTTAAGGTTCATGGTGACCTCCTTATTCGCCGGCTTCCTTCGCTTTCTTCGCTGCGGCTTCCTTGATAGCCTTCGCTTCGGCTTCCGGATCCTTGATTGCCTTCATTTTAAGGAGGCGATCAACCTCTTCTTTTTTCATATCTTTAGGGATTTCTTCCCCGATTGCGATTTGCTTACCGTTGTGACGGATATTCCATTCGGCAATATATGGCATGATTAATTATCCTCCCTTAAATTATTGCATTACTTTCGCAACATACCACCCATCTACGTTCGCAGGAACGCAGATCGGACGAGACAACAATTGCAATTTACGGCTAGGCGGTTCGACTTCGCTTAACACTTGTGGGTAAACCTTTGCTTCAGCAAACTTAAAATTACCGTCTTCATCGGCGACTAGGTTTGCACCGTACAGGAACTCGAATGGTTTACCATCTGGCAGCATAGCGAGAGTTCCAGCAGGGATGTAACTCACATCGTTCCCCTCTTCATCGGTATAAGAGTTGGTGTAGGACCAAATCTCTAAGTTCGCTTGGCGAAGGTACCCGTGGTATATTACACCTTCTGGCAAAATACGCTGATTCAGATCGCCAACGTCCAGGTTTTCTTTTCCGTTCTCGATCAATTTCAGAACAGTTGGATGATTAACGATCCGTCTTCCTACCTTAGCAGTCGTCAACACGCGGCGAACAGTCCGACCACTTTTGTCCATAACTTCTTGCACCTTTTCAGTGAGATAACCCACGACATCAAAGGAATCATCTGAGAAATCGGAGCCCGACAAAACTTCTTTATTCGTAAAACCCCAGTCAAGGATTTGGCTGACGCCTTCACCGATCTGCTCCGTCTTACCCGTGAACATGATTCCGGAAAGCTGCTGAACTTTACGACGATCGATAGTGTCCGTCAACTCGGCCAGGTCCTTTACGATCAGTTCCTGATAACGTTGTTCTGGAGTTTTAGGATTCAGGAGAGTTTCACCAGCCTGCTTCACCTTCAGGTCGTGCCGAGTGATGACGCGCATCGGTTTCAGGAGCGCGGGGCTATACGTTTTGGATGTGAATCCGGTACGAAGAACAACCTTACCAGGGAGTAATTCGTTCACGTAAGGCGCCAGTGGGCGGTGCCCCTTTTTGGTTTGAATTTCAATCTCGTCAGTGGTGAAGGTCTCACCCTCACTCGCAAATGTGTTCGTCAGGTAATAGGAATCCTGCGGGAATGCTTCAACAACCTGCACCAGTGTTGGAATGTCCAGAATTTCATGATAAGATGGCATACTTTTTTATCCTCCCTTATTTAACTACTCGTTTCGTGATCAGACCGATATTACGCATTGCAACCTCATGCTGAGCCACTTTATCATTGCCTCCAAATTTGAGGGCATCACGGTTAAACTCACCGTCAAGATAAGCCGCCGCGCGCGCATCCCCCGTAGTAGCATCGATTACGGTGTCAGCCAGGATGCAATACGGTTTTTCGGAACCGTCGGTTTTCGTGGAATCAACCGGTACCACAATCGGCGTGCCGGCATACAGGTCGCTTTCGGGCAGTTGGCTCACTCGACCCAACACAGTACCGCGGGTTACTACCCCGGCCCCCGACTTGATGATAATCGCCGTCATTCTCTCCGGCTGAACGCCTCCAGCAAACAACTCGTCATACGATGGGCTTGTATACTCTGGCATTACTTACGACCTCCATTCTTTTTAATGTTTTGAGCCATAGCAACCATGCTGGCTACTACATCTGCCTTTTTCTCTTCTTTGATATCGTCAGGTGTTTTGGCCTCGATTGCCGCCACATCATTGACTTTGCTGTCGTCTGCATCCTGCTTGCGCTCTAAAGCTACTTCTCCTGCTCTTTTCATGGATGCCTGCATCACCTTCATGGCGACGTCCTGAACAGTTTCGCCGTTGGTGATTGCCTCGTTAATAAAGGCTGCAGCACCTGGCGCTGTAGCAAATTCTTGCAAAGCAGAAATGCGATTGCGCTCGGATGCCTGAGCTTCGTCTGTGATCTGCGCGTACAGATCGGGATGCTTTTCTTTCAATTCGTTGATATCCATGATCTTTTGTTCCTCCTTGTTTTCATTTCCCGCCTTAACGGTGGTCGTATCTTTGTTTGATGCTTCAGGAGTAGCGCCTGGCAGCATATTTTCTTGGATCAATTTCGACTTGATTTTGTTCATAATCTCATTTGAGAACAGAGGGGCTGACATGGAGGCAGCGACCTTTTCTGTTTGAGCAAACATAATCTCATCAGCGAATCCATGCGCGAGAGCTTCCTGGGCGTTGAAGAAAGTCTCACCGTCCATTAATGCTAGCAACTCAGTACGATCTTTGCCTGTCTTGTGTTCATAAGCGGTAAGCATTCCTTCATCAACACTGTTGAGCATCTGTGACGCTTGGTCAAATACGTGTTTATTCCCAGAAGCCACTGTTAAAGAACGGTGGACCATTATCTGAGCTGTCGGCGACATCATTACGGTCTTTGCTCCACACATAGCAACGGATGCCGCGCTTGCAGCAACGCCCACAACCTTGGCTGTCACATTACCGGAATATTCACGCAAAGCCGTGTAAATCTCCGATCCCGCCCAAACTTCGCCCCCGCCTGAATTGATGTATAATTCCACATCCTCACCGTTGGCTTCCTTAAGTTGTTCGTTTATCAACCTTGGGCTCACATAATCCATTTCGAACCACTCATAAAACCAAGCATCGTTATTTGGCACGACCGTACCGTAAAAATTAATTCGTTTCGGCATTAGTTTCATTCACCTCCTTCCTCGTCGTCATTGTCCTCGTCTCCTACATTTGAAGGATCAGACAGTGTAACAGGGGCCGCTCCCTCGGTAAGACCAAGTTCTCTCAGACGAGCCAACTCATAAGCACGCTGTTGCACGTTCTGCTCCCATGACCCGCCGTTAAGCTCAGCTGTTTCGCGTTCAGCCGTTGACATGTTGTATTCAATCCGAGAGATGGCAGCGGCCACTTCCTTGGTCGGATCAAGTAATCCCTGAGATGGACCATGCCATTCTGCCCGCGTATAGGCAGCAAAAATAGCCGGATCATCAAAGATGCCGGGTGCGTCAATTCTTCCTTTGGATACTGCCTCCACAAACCATTCTTCATAGATTGGTTGACAGAATGTCTTTGCGAGCCAAGAGCGGCGCATACGGTACATTTTCCATGCTTCCAATAGCGCCCCGCGTGAAGCGGAATAAGAACTCGTGAACTGCTTTGTCAGAATCTCGTATGGTAGTTCAAGGGCTGCTGCCATCTGTTTAAGCATGGCCCTCACAAACGCCTCATAGTTTGGATTCGGCCTTGTCGGGTCTGCGAACTTGACGTCCTCGCCGGGATCTGTCCGCATAATAGCACCTTGCCCGAGCTTGATTTCGTCTCCTGTTGCACCAGGCACATTATCGACGCCGTCCAAGTCCTCATCATCCATGCCAACGCCGTCAAACGGGGGGCCTCCCTCATCATCAGCTGGGGTAGTGATAAAGACCGTGTACATTGATGTAATAACCGCAGCCGCGAGCTCAGCGTTCGTGTACTGGCTAAGCTGTTTCAATGATTCGATGATCGGTGCGATGATCGGAATACCTCGCCGCTGCCCTGGCCTTTCCGCCTCAAACAAGTGCAGTACGTTTACCCGGCCACTACGTACGCCGTATTTTTCAACACGGACCCAGTCGTTAGCTCCACTTTGAGTGTATCCGCTGGATCCGGGGTGACGGTTACTGAAGTGATAAGCGACGACCATTCCATCTGCATCCACCTCAACCCCTGATTGAATGCGATCTCTTTCAGTAAGTGCCTTATCCGGTGGAGTAGCACATCTGTCCGCTTCGATCAGGTTCACCTTTAGGTCATAAACTGACCATTTTTTCGGTTTGCTCGGCATCAAAGCAAAAACGTCCCCACTCATAAGCGTCGAAAGGAATGCTAAGCCTTGTAGTTCATAAAAGTCATTAAGCCCAGCTGCATCGCACTTAGTTGTTTCTGCCCATAGGGCCCATTCTCGCTGAATTGAACTGCGGAGTTTTTCTGCTTGTTCTTTCGTCAGACCTAAAAATCTCGAATCAAATGCCGGGTTAAGTCGTAACCCAGTGCCAACGATATTAGTCCGCAGGCCCTTGTGAGCTGCAGCCACAATATCAGAACCCATGTGAAGGTCACGAGCCCTCTCTCGCAGCTTAGGGACGTTCTGATGAATATCCGTGTCAGCATCGCCAGCAGGCGTTTTCCAGAACATCATAGAAGACTTGGTGGTACTGGCTCCATGTTTCCCGTACCCTCGTCCATTACTGCCGGAGCCCCCGATGAGGCTGTTTGTGACCTTTCGCATCGCCTGTTGTCTGACAATCTCCGTCCGGGCTTGCTCCCGTTTGGCTGCAATTCCAGGTGCAAAAACATTTAGTGTTTTATCGATGATGTTCATCGGTCAACAGGGTAAAACCCCGACGTTCTTGATCGACGTTTACCGCCATTCTCATACGCATCGATGATTCGACCATACTTTCGTTTCATCATCTGGATTTCTTCCATGGGAATTCTCGTTATCGACCGACCGGCGATGGAATAAGCAGCTCCCGTGGAACGCGCATCTTCAGCATCATTCCACATTTTGTACTTCGCTTTGGCTTCTTCATATGTTATCCTTGGCATTTTCCCTTTCCACCTCCTTCCAGTGGTTTAGATACTGCTGCTAGTGTTCTTTTTCTTCGTCCTTCTTGCCTTCTGAATTTGAGTCATTCCGCTCGGCTTAACCCTTGGTCCATTGGGCTGTCGTTCAACCGGCAAAGAGAGGTTGGGTCTGATCATTTCAAGAACCGCCCTATTGTAAACAGCAAGGTCAAACGGCTCGTTTCGATCCCTAATCTTGACCCATGCTTTATATTTGACACCTTCCTGAACGACTATCTTCTGCGTCTCTGAAGTCAGGCCGAGGAAATATTCCTCGTTGTATCCTTTGTCCTCACCAGGAAAGTGACAATAGAGCGGACCAGGCTTATCAACTTTTAGCGAATCGAACACCTTAACCTTTCCATCGTCTACACCAAGCTTGATCAAGACAGCTTTTTCAAGTTGCGTTTTAGTATGGCCGGCGATAAATGGGATGTCGTGTGCCGTTTTAGCCGACTTACCAACACCCTTGATAGCGAAAATATTCCGGTAATTTCTGGCCTTCGTGAACGTATATACCTCTTTGGTATAATGACCGCCTGAATCCATAAAAGCTCCCACGATCCGGAACTCTCTACCGTTCGGCCCCGTCCAAGATCGGCAAAGGTACTCATCGAGTCGCCCCCATATCTCTTCCCGGTCCAAATCTCCGTAAATGCGATGGTATTCAATGCGCCAAGACTCTTTGCCAGCTCCCCAACCAATTACTTCGATTTCAAAACGATCATCCTGGGTGTCAATAGCAGCTGTAAGGATTTTCACTCCTTCCGGAACATCGTGTTCATAGTCTTCTCGTCTTGCTGCAAGGGTCTTTTCATCTACGCCCTTAACCTTGGTTTCCCAAGGTTCTCCTAGAACCGTGTTCACGAATACCTTGAGCTTGTCGACTCCCTCTCTTTTGGCAACCAAAAAAGCCTTCGCAACCTCGCGCCAATCTGACCACGGGCTGGAAAGCTGATTTATATGGAATCCGCGACGGGTGAAATGCTCTTTCTGAGCGATCCATTGCCCTTCTCCGCGCTTCCAATCCTTTTCCGAACCGAGCATTCCGCAGTATGCGCAGCGATGTTCAGCCTTGGTTACGACGATTTCGCCAGATTCCGAGACGTAGTGCTCGAATACGATACCTCCATCCTTCCCGCTCTTAAACTTGAGGGGTTGGAGTTCATCGCAATGCGGGCAGGGCAAGCACCATTGTTCCATCGTGCTATCCTCGTATAGCTGATAGATCCGAGATGTCTCCTTATCGACCGGAGTCGATACAAACAAATGCCGGCGCTTGTGCTTAAATGTTTTGGTCCGAGCTGTAACCAGCGCTATGGGGTCCCCCTCTTTACCGGACGATACTGGGAAGCGGTCAACCTCATCGCACAATACAAGCTGAACCGGACGGGATGCGAGGTTGTCCGGTGCGTTCGCTCCGACAATCGCTAGGTAACCTCCTGGGAAAGACTTCTCACTAATGGTATTACTACTGTCGCGGGACTTGGCGACCCCGACCTTTTTCAAAAGGACAGGCGAGTTCTTAACCATCGGTGTAAACCGGGTTTTCGAATAGGAGTCAACCATGTCGTCTTTCGGTAGAACGTGGATGATTGGGCAGGGCTCCTGATCGATATATGATCCGGTCACGTTCAGTAAAAATTCCGTTTTGCCAACCTGAGCCGAGGCCATGATCACGACTTCCTCCCACTTTTCAATGGAGTTCATAATCTCGCGTTGATATGGCGCGCGATCAGTCCGCCACGGTCCCGCTTCCGCGCTGCTTTCAGTAGTCAAAACCCTGTTCATATCCGCCCATTCTGAAACGGTCAGCCGACGTTTTGGTTCCCACTGCCTGTTTGCTCGAACAAATAGATCACGCGTCTTCTGGGCTACCATGTTCTATTTCGCCCCCAATCTTATCCGGGGTGTATTTTGCCAGGGCAGCCAGTGCGGTTTCTATTTCGCGGCGTACAACCGATTCAACTACATCCGCAGATTCGTTTTCGCATTCGGTCGCAATTCGACCTGGCACCCCCAGCAGCCGGGACTTTGTTGTGAGAATCAAATCTGAGAGCAAACGCTCGACGTCAGCAGCTTCATGCAGGTTCCCCTTCATCTGCTCAAGTTCCAGCGCAGCTTTCTCAGCCTTCGCTTTCTCGTGCTCGGTCTTATAGTCGATCAACCGCGGCTTTTTATCGTCTTCTTTGCCACCAGAAGCGTGCTCAATGTATGCCTGTATCGCTTCCCCGAGGATGTACTTTCCGCGATCGATCTGCTTGAGTACTCCTTCGCCGGTGATCTGCCGGACCCACCGATCTGATTTGCCGATAATGGCCGCCAATTCCCCGGTACCGACGACCCTCTCATGCAGCTTATCTGCTTCCGTTTTCTTTTTGGCCATTATCTCACCTCAACTTCCGGTTTTTATGATTTTTCCGTTCCTGCTCGCCTGGTCGCTTAATTCGAAGAATTTTTTTCAATCCTCCCAATCCGGGACTTTTGAAACGGAAGCGGAACTGAAATTTTGAAAATAAATCTAGCGGAAAATCGGGGTCGTTCGCACCCGCACCTAATTTTGACCCCCAGAAGGACCCACGGCGCTCAGAACCGCCCTATTTTCGACGTTTCAGCCCTTCCATGACTATTTATTCATATTCAATTCACAATCGCTCCACAGTGCTGTTCTGTGCGTCTGACGATGTGTATAGATCGAGATCTACTAATAGCGACCGTATGACCGCATGTAGCTCGTCATGTACCTGAAGATTAGCCCTTGCCGCTTCTGTGAGCGCCTCGATAACCTTTACCTTCAGCGTGACCTTCTCGTGTAATTCAAACAATCCAGCATTCTTTAACGGGGTAGCATAGGATGTCCCCGAGCTTTGTCTCTCGATCGACGATCCCCCCTGTGGTGGAGGTCCAATAGGTCCTGTCCTCTTTGGTTGATGTCCATTATTCATTTCATTCACCCTTCCTTCTGGATTGATTTGCGCAGTGGCAGCATTAAACAGTTGCTCTGCCGTCTGGCATCCCAGTTGATTCACCATTTCGGCAAACAAAGTATTTAGTGTGGCTTCGGCTTGTTCTATGTCCGATTTGGGCATATCCATCTCCCTTTCATTGCATATAAAAAGGCCACTCGCAAATGAGTGACCTGTACTGCCGTATTCGGTTAGAACTGATCATACATCCCCACATCAAACCTTCTATGTGATGCATGCAGGAACGCTATGATATTCCCGTTGTTATTCTTGGGCAGATGCTCGAAATGATCTTTCACCTGTTCTTCCCAATCTGCTGCACTTACCTCGTATGATCTTAGATGCTCTATCTGATTGATTATCCATTCTCTCTGCTCTTCGGTCACTTCAACATGCTGTTTTTTCTTTTTCTGAGAGAGGTATTTCAGATAGGTTTTTATATAAGGATCATCATCTCTTTTAAGAGCGATGTATCTTTTAAATCTTTTATCATTCGTTATTATATAATCATTCGTTATTAGCGTTGGATTTTCCACAACTGGAAAACCCGATTCTGGACGTAATGACGGGCTTTCGTATAAATCAAGCTCCCACGACATGATCTTACCACGCTCATTTTTGACCGGGTACCGATGGATGTATCCCAGCTGCTCGAGTTCCTTCATGCCGGCGCGGATACTGTCCTTTCCCTCGGTCGTGTGCTTGGTCAGCTCGTCTATGTAGAATTTGAAATTGTCCGGCTTGGAGAGCATGTATGCCAGGAGGCCGCGGGCCTTAAAAGAGAGACGTTCGTCCTGCAGCGGTGCATTCAGGATCCTGGTAAAAGGCGGCGCTTGTTTGCCTGATTTATTGACTCGGTGTGTTGCCACCTCACTCCCCTCCGGTTAATCAAACTGCAAAAGAAAAAGCACCGGTTAGGGTGCTTTCTTGTTCTTATTCTGTCGGATTATTGACAGCGGCGAATATAGCTTTGAAAGAATTTATGATAGCTTCATCACTTAAGTGCTCTTTCAAGAGTTCTTGTTTCATTGTTGAATTACCCGCTTCGCCAATCACTTGAGCTTTAGCTTTTATAAGCTCTTGAACAATTTCACCAGTAACTTCATGGTAATTTTTAGACACAGTATCACCTCCCAGCATCATATTTCGACACCAGGAAGTCGTTTCCTGCTATTCCCAACAATAGAAAGGAGAACCGGTTCGGACCTTTCACCATTGTGAGTTTGCCAGCGACTTGGCCGGCGACGTTACAGGGCGTTCACGCCCCTTTGGTGTCCTCTTCTCGATTCTCCATGTTATAAGAATATCAGTTTAAAAGTCCAACAACACGCAAAGTTCCCGCATTTTTCCCATAATCTTTCCTTCGAAAATTAAAAAACAGATTTGATTAATGACCTGCTTATCTGTTTTTAAGCATAGTCGCCATTGAGTATAAAAGAGAGCTATCCAGGTATTGAGTATGTGTCCAATCTGGACGACCAACCCGGCCAGCTATAAGAGTTACGCCGTGCCCTTGATCGAACACCACATGAATCCATTCGGCCCTTCCGCCAGTAAGAACATCATTCTTGCTGATCTTCGAAACCCCAACTGCGATGAATCCACCAAATTGAGCATCTTCTTTCTGCTTTTCATCTATAAAGCTCTGGACCTCTGCAACTAATTTTTCATTGCCCTGAGATATTTTAAGCAGCAGATCAGAATCAACCTTGAAATCGCTGTACGAGGACATAACGCACCTCTTGGAGTTTTTGACACGACTTACAACTCCTTGGATATCCTCGTGTTCGCGATATTTCGGTTTATAAATCTTCAACGTTCCCGATTCATTAGCCGTACTCTTAGCCATTTTATTGTACGCCCCTCTTCATTGGAATTGTTATCCACGCAAACTATGTCCCCTTTGAATTGTATGTAATACATAAAAAAAGAAGCATCACATATGTTGTGTGCTTCAAACTATACTACATTGGAGATATGGTTGCGTACGGTTTTCTCGCTGATAAACAGCTGGCCCGCAATGTCGCGCGTCGTTTTATCCTGCACGAGGAGTTCGAAAACTTCCCGTTCACGATGTGTCAACAGAAATTTGCTGTTACGATCGCTGCTCTTCAAAATGCGTCACCCCTCCTTGCTCGGGTTTTATGGTTTAACAAGGTTAAGGGATACAGTCAACACATATTATGAAGAAACAGGGGCAATGGTGCCGTAAGACTCTAAAATGGGCGGGTCTATTTAAAAGCCATCGCGGCATGCACCGCTTTCTTCCATCCTCCGTATAACGATTCCCGAACCTCCGTCTCCATCGTTGGCTCAAACCGCCGATCAAGACTCCAGGTCCGGCAGATTTCGTCCCGGTCGCTCCAATAACCTACCGCCAGCCCCGCTAAAAAGGCAGCTCCCAGAGCCGTCGTTTCTCTCACCACTGGACGCTCCACCGGCAAATTCACGATGTCGCTCTGAAACTCCATCAAGAAGTCGTTCGAGACGGCGCCTCCATCCACTCTCAGCTTGCGGACCGTAAATCCGGAATCCTGCTCCATCGCTCCAAGGATGTCCTTGGTCTGATAAGCCAGCGATTCCAGGGTCGCCCGGATAAAATGCTCCTTGGTTGTTCCCCTCGTCAAACCGAACACCGCTCCCCGGACATCGCTGTCCCAATAGGGGCTGCCCAGTCCGACAAAAGCGGGTACCACGTATACACCTTCCGTCGAATCGACGCGGGCAGCGTAAGCTTCGCTGTCCTTCGCATCCCTGAACATGCGCAGGCCGTCTCTGAGCCATTGAATGGCCGAACCGGAGACAAAGATACTGCCTTCCAGCGCATATTCCACCTTGCCGCCAATCCCCCATGCAATGGAAGTAATCAAGCCATGTTCCGAGGCCACGGGCTTCTCGCCTGTGTTCATCAGCATGAAGCAGCCGGTGCCGTAGGTTGTCTTGATCATCCCCTTCTCGAAGCAGGTCTGGCCGAACAAGGCCGCCTGTTGGTCGCCGGCCGCACCGGCGATCGGCACTTGTTCCCCGAAGAAATGATAAGGGATTGTCGTCCCGTAAATTTCCGAGGAAGAGCGGACTTCCGGAAGCATGGCCTTCGGTACGTCGAGCAGCTTGAGCAATTCATCGTCCCAGCATAAATCATGAATGTTGAACATGAGCGTCCGCGACGCATTGGAATAATCGGTTACATGGAGCTTACCGCCCGAGAGCTTCCAGATCAGCCAGGTATCGATCGTTCCGAAGAGTAGCTCTCCCTTCTCCGCCCGCGCCCGGGAACCCGGCACATGATCAAGGATCCACTTCACTTTGGTGCCGGAAAAATACGGATCAATCAGTAATCCCGTTTTCTTCCTAAACGTATCGTTCAGGCCCGCTGATTTTAATTGTTCGCAAATATCCGCCGTCTGGCGCGATTGCCAAACAATTGCCGGATAAATCGGGTTACCGGTCTCTTTTTCCCAGACTACCGTCGTCTCGCGCTGGTTCGTAATGCCGATTCCCGCGATTTGCCTTGGCTTGATACCGGATTCGGACAGACAGGAAGCGATAACGGCAAGGATGGAGCCCCAAATCTCATTTGGCTGCTGTTCCACCCATCCCGGCTTGGGAAAATACTGCGGAAACTCACGCTGTGCGGAATGAACGATAACGCCCTCCCGATTGAATAAAATCGCCCGCGAGCTCGTTGTCCCTTGGTCCAAAGCAAGGATATACGTTTCCAACCACCATTCCTCCAGTCCGTAAATAGTTGATATTTTTTAATAACGCTTACAATGCAGCTTTTTTAATAATAACTCGCCGCCATAACAATTCGCCACTCCCAGGTGCGTTAGCCGAAATAATTTTTATTGACGGAGCAACCGATTCTGATTATGATGTTAAACGATACTGATAATCATTATCAATTAATTCGAAGGCACTTGTTATCTATCACCATATTCCAAATCAACGTTTAAAGGGGATGTATTCGATGAAAAAACAACATTACTACGTGCCTGTTGCCGCTGCGGTATTAACCGCCGCTCTTCTGCTATCTGGCTGCAATTCAGGTGATAAAACGGCCAATACATACAATAGCTCCGGTGCCGAAGCCGGAACAACAACCGAAGCAGCCGCTGCCAACGATTCTGAGTTCACCGCTGCTGTAGAACAGTACCGGGCTTATGTAATTCAAGAATGCGATGCCTTTGTAACGGAAACCGAAAAATTCGTGAATGCGGTAAACGGCGGCGATATTGAAACGGCTAAGTCACTCTATGCCCCTTCACGTATGCACTACGAAAGAATCGAACCGATCGCGGAGGCATTAGGGGATCTTGACCCGAATATCGACGCCCGCGACGGTGACGTAGAAGCTTCGGAATGGCGCGGATTCCACCGCCTGGAAAAAGCCCTATGGGAAGATAAAACAACAGAAGGGCAGCAGGAGTTTGCCGATCGGCTGCTAAGCGATGCCAAGCTGCTTCGGGCCAAAGTTGAGACGGTAGAAATCGATGCTTCTCTTCTGGTGACCGGGGCGGTGGAGCTGCTTAACGAGGTCTCCACTTCCAAAGTGACCGGAGAGGAAGAACGCTATTCCCGGACGGATTTATATGATTTTGCCGCAAATTTGGAAGGCGCCAAGAAAATATATGAGCTCTTGCAGCCAAACTTGGCGGAAAAGGATGAGAACCTCGACAAGCAAATCGCCGATCGTTTCACGGCGCTTGAAGCAGAGCTTGCCCCCTTCAAAGAAGGCGAAGGATATGTCTCCTACGATAAACTCCAGGACAGCGATGTCCGGAATTTAAGCCAGAACCTTGACGCTTTGGCCGAGCCATTGTCCCAAATGGGCAAACTGTTGGGAGTGTAACTTATGGAAGATTTAAACACGGCAGACAGCCTGCTGAATAAACGCCTGAGCCGCAGAGAGATGCTTAAAATCGCCGGAGTCGGCGGAATCGGCCTGCTGCTGGGCGGCGGGGGCGCCTACGGAGCTCTTGCACTCAAGGAAACGCTAGCGAAAAACTCCGCTCCGTCGAAGGGCGATGCATCCGGCAGTCGAGTCGGATTTTATGGAGAACATCAGGCAGGTATCATTACGCCTGCCCAGCATTTTTTAAGCTTTGCTTCCTTCGATTTAACGACAAGCTCACTGGCGGATGTGCGGCAACTGTTCCGGTCCTGGACGGAGGCGGCAGCTGCCATGACCTCCGGCGATCTAATCGGAAACAGCAATAACAATCTTAACCTGCCGCCTTCCGACACCGGGGAGACCGCGGGTCTTTCCCCCTCCAAGCTGACCATTACGTTCGGGGTCGGCCCCTCCTTCTTTGACAATCGGTTCGGTTTGGCCGGGAAGCGGCCGACTACTTTTGGAGAACTTCCAAAATTCCGGGGCGACGCGCTTCAAACGGAATGGTGCGGCGGCGACATCGGGGTGCAGGTCTGCGCCGACGACCTGCAAGTGGCATTCCACGCGGTCCGTAACCTGGCTCGTATCGCCCGCGGCACGGCCGTTCTGCGCTGGATGCAGGACGGCTTCCAACGTACAGGACCGGCTGACCCATCCAACGGAACGCCTCGTAATCTAATGGGATTCAAAGACGGGACCGGGAATCCGGACATCGCCGACGCTCAGGCGATGAAGGAGATCGTCTGGGCCGGCTCCGGTGACGGGGCGGCCTGGATGAAGGGCGGGAGCTATCTCGTTGCGCGGCGCATCCGGATGCGCATTGAGATCTGGGACCGCTCCACCTTGGATGATCAGGAGCGAACCTTCGGTCGCCACCGCGATACAGGGGCGCCGCTCGGTATGAGGGACGAGTTCGCTCCCCTCGATCTGAACGCGAAGAATACCGCGGGTGAACCGGCGCTTCCGATGAATTCCCACTCCCGGCTTGCGCACATGGATGGGGCGACCAAAATATTGCGTCGGGCCTATTCCTATACGGGAGGCATGGATGCCAAAACGGGGCAACTGGATGCCGGTCTCTTCTTCATTAGTTATCAGAGGGATATCCAGAAGCAATTTATCCCCATGCAGCAAATTCTGGCCGCCAGTGACAAGCTTAATGAATACATTGTCCATGTCGGCAGCGCGGCATTTGCCTGCTTTCCAGGAACCCGTCCAGGCGGGTATATCGGTGAGACGCTTTTTTAAGGAGAGGAAGAAAAATGAGTTCCAAAATCAACCGCATCATACATGGCTTGCGTCTCCGGCACTTCCCCATGCGGTTATCGCGCCTGCTGGGATGCTTAATTATTTCGGTTATGCTGCTAGCATCTCAAATCGGGCATGCCGGCGCTGAAGAATCCGAGTCCATGGAGTCGCTTCTTCCTCTCGTTGGCGGCGCGCTTGTCGACGCCGGATCACAGGAGTGGGAACAAGCTTCCCGGGAGCTGGAGCAATTCGAAAAGTTATGGAACGAAATCATGGGTGCCGGCCGTGCGGATGATTTTGACAAGCAGATCCAAACCCGCTTGGCCGCAGCCCGAACGGCGCTGGATAATAAAAACAAAGAAGACGCCAATGCCGCACTTTCGGCCCTTGCTAAAAAAGTAAACGAATATGTAGATACCCATACCGAAGACAATAATTTGTCGGTCGGCAAGGAGTCCGCCGGGGAACTGCTGTCTATGGTCGAAAAGACACTGACCCCCTTACAATCCGGGGACATCGAGCAAGCACAGTCGCGTTTTAAAACGATTGTTCAAGGATGGAGCAAGTTCGAAGGGCCGATCCGCAGTGGGAATTTCGCCGTATACAGCGAACTCGAGACCCACCTCAGCCTGATCCGAATCGCTTTGCAAGCCGAGCCGGTCAAAAGCGAACAGGCGATAGCAAAACTTCAATCGCTAACAGCATTGCTGCAGGATTATTCCGAAGGAAAATTAGACGTTCAGGATAGTAGCGCCGACGAACGGGAAAGGAAAACGTTGCGCGATGCCCTGCCTTTGCTCCGGCAAGCCCTGCAGGCAGCCGAGGCGAAGGATGCCGATACGGCGTCATCCCGAATGCAGGAATTTATCGTTCTATGGCCGTCCGTGGAAGGGGAAGTTTCAATCTCTTCAGCGACTTTATACACCGCCACCGAAAATGAGATGTCCGAGGCGCAGGGTTACCTTGTATCCTCTCCTCCCGATACCGTGAAAGCCGTGGAAATCATCAGCCGCATGATCAACGATCTTGAACCCATTTCGGACAGAGGGTCTTATTCGGCATGGGATGCGGCACTAATCCTTCTACGTGAAGGCCTGGAAGCAATACTGGTGCTGGCGGCGCTGCTCGCTTTCCTTAAACGTTCCGGAGATCGGTCAGGACGTGTCTCCATCTGGGCTGGCGCCGGCACAGGACTGGTATTGTCAGGAATTTTGGCCGTTGTCCTTACTCTGGTAGTTTCCGAGGCCATCTCCGGCGGAACCCGCGAGCTTATCGAAGGCGTCGTCGGCTTGTTCGCTGTCGTTATGATGTTGACAGTGGGCCAGTGGCTTCACAGTAAATCAAACGCCCAAGCTTGGAACAAATACCTGAATGAACAGGTTGGAGGAGCGCTAGCCCGTGGAAACCGCTGGTCCCTGTTTGCGCTGGCTGGGCTTGCCATTCTTCGGGAAGGGGCCGAGACCGCCGTCTTTTATATAGGAATGGCTCCTTCCATCGAACCGAAACAACTGGTTACCGGTATCCTGGGAGCTTTGGCCGCCTTGACGCTTCTTGGCTTTTGTATCATCCGCTTCACTGTGAAACTGCCGGTTCGCATGTTCATGCTCACCGCAACCGTACTGATTTACTATCTCGTAATCCGTTTCCTGGGGGAAGGCACTCATGCCCTGCAGATTGCCGGGGTAATTCCCGGCCACAACTATCGCCTTCTGCCTTCGGTCGGCTGGATCGGCGCTTACCCTACATGGGAAACCTTTATTCCGCAAGTCATTGTGCTAACATTCATACTTTGGCGACTGTTCGCCTCAAATCTGCGGAAATCATCCCGACAAGATAATATGAGCCTTTAGAGTAAAAAAACGCCCCCCTGTATAACCGTTGCAAGGGGCGTTCCGCATTCTCATCAAACAATTATTCTTCCGCAGGATAGGTTTCTTTTAGAAACTGCACGGACTGTTGAATTAGTTCCTTCAAAATATCTTCATTAATATCCGCCACTTTATTAATATAGACGCAGCCTTTTCCGGCCGTATGCTTGCCCAGTTGCTCCAGCAGCGCTTCCCGCGCCGTATCGCCTGTTGCAAAATACAAGCTAATCTTTGCCTTTCTCGGGGAAAAGCCCACGAGCGGCGCATCGCCTTCATGCCCAGTGGCGTACTTATAATGGTAGGAGCCGAACCCGATTATGCTGGGGCCCCACATTTTAGCGGGATAACCCGTCGTTTCGCTGAAAATATCCAACAGCCGATAGGCATCTTCGCGTTTTTTCGGTTGATCTACATTTTCGATAAATTCGATGACGCTGTTTTCGGTTTCCTTTGTTTTCAACTGATACATCACAGACCCGCCTCTTTTCTCCACACTGCAGACTGATCGAGTTTAACCTCGAGTCTAAACCTTCTATTATTTAACGTTTTTCGATTTGAAAAGAAGCCTGCCGCAAGGCAAGCTTCTTTTCGTCTCCCTCGAATCATTGTCATTCTTCCGATTTCGGAGTATCATTCTGCGCAAACTTTTCGATGACCCCGATCAGGACTTCCAATTCATGCGACGTCAAATCGGAGAAATAAGTTCTCAGAACCTTGCGCGAACGATTCCCCGCTTCCTTATAAACTTCCGCCCCAAGCTCGGTGACCGACAAAAGCACCGCCCGCCGGTCCTGTTCATCATGCCGCCGCTCGATGTAACCACTTTGAACCAGGCGATCGGCCATCACCGTAATCGCACTCGGTTTTACCTCCAGTTTGTCGGACAAATAACTGACATTACAGGAGTTATTTCTGGCGATTAACGCAAGCATATGAAATTGAGGGCCGGTTAGGCCAAGCTCGCGGTGCTGCATGATTTCGCTCTGCATCTTGCGAAACGTCTTGGACCAAGCGTTCAGAATTCGGTCGATGTACTCATCCAGATTATAATCCAACGATAACCCACCTCTACGGAACATAGATGCTCACCCTAAGTGTAGTATGTACCTACCGAAAAGACAAGGATTCTCTACGTTTCGCGGCAAATCCGCTTGCTTTAAAAGATAGAATGTCTTATGATGAAATCAAAATTATTTTCATGATTTTTATCAATAATTTAAAAATTATTTTCGTACAATATAAAGAGGGTGAATCTATGCAAAACCCAATCCTGCACGCGCTCTCGAACAACCTAGAATCACTTCCGCCACAAGAGAGACGGCTGGGGGAATATATTTTAAAAGCTCCTGCATCCGTAATTCATCAGGGAATAACCGAGCTTGCATACACTTGCGGTATTAGTCCGTCCACGGTGACCCGATTTTGCAAAACCTTTCATTTCAGAGGATTTCCCGACTTCAAAATGAAGCTGGCCGGCGAACTCGCCCATAGCCCTTCGGAATCGCAATATCAGGATGTGATCGCGGGCAACGATCTTCATAAAATCGTACAGGCCATGGAGGCGAATCACCTGGCATCCATTACGGATACCACGCGACTGCTCGACATGGATGAGCTCCGCCGGGCCGTCGACACGCTGTGCCAGGCAAAGCGGATCGATCTGTACGGGGTGGCGACCTCCTCGATCATTGCCCAAGACTTTTATCAAAAGCTGGTCCGAATCGGTAAAAACTGCACCGCCTTCGCTGATTCTCACATGCAGATCACCTCGGCCTCTTCCCTCGGGAAAGGGGACGCCGCCCTGGCTATCTCCTACAGCGGAGAAACTCCGGAAACCATTGATGCCCTAAGATGCGCCAAGGACAGTGGAGCCGTCACAATCTCGTTGACCCAATACGGCAGCAATGGACTCGCAACTCTGGCCGACATATCTTTATTCTCTTCATCTCTGGAGGAAGGTATGCGGCGCGGGGATATGGCTTCGCGAATCGCGCAGCTGCATGTGATCGATATTTTATTTACGGGCATGGTAAGTATGGAATTTGAGGATTACATTCCGAAGCTGGAAAGCTCATATCAAAATGTTCAAATATACAGAAAACATAGGGAGGGCAACAAAAATGCTTAACATTATCAAGGTCAAGGACGAGCAATTGTTTAACGAAACAGGAGCCGGCATCATCGCCAGTCTTCTTCAATCCAATCCCCGTGCTATTTTGGGGCTGGCCACCGGAAGCACCCCTGTCGGGGTGTACCAAAAGCTAATCGAACTGCACCGTGAAGGCGTCGTCAGCTTTAAACAGGCCAGCAGCTACAATCTGGATGAATACATCGGCCTGGCTGAAGATCATCCGGAGAGCTACCGCAGATTCATGAACGAGAAGCTGTTTAACCATATCGATATTTTACCGGAGAATACCCATGTTCCTTCCGGAACTGCCGAGGATCCTGCCAAAGCGGCGGCCGATTACAATCGCCTGCTGGAGAATGCCGGTCAGATCGATCTTCAACTGCTCGGTCTCGGTCATAACGGGCATATCGGTTTTAACGAACCAAGCGGGGAGTTACAAGGCCCGACTCACATTGTGGAGTTGGATGCGCGGACACGGCAGGCCAATGCGCGTTTCTTTGCTTCCATCGATGAAGTGCCTACCCATGCGATTACGATGGGAATCGGCTCTATTCTGCAAGCCAAGCAAATTCTGCTGATGGCCAAAGGAGAAGACAAGGCGGAGATCGTCGCCCGGGCCCTTAAAGGTCCGATCACGACGCAATGTCCGGCTTCGTTCCTGCAGACTCATCCGAATGTAGTAGTCGTCCTGGATCAAGCCGCAGGAGGTCTTGTCTAATGAACAAGGGTACATTCCGAATCATTCATGCGGAAGTCGTTACCCCGCGGGGGATTTTTCATGATGGAGCCGTTGCGGTGCGGGACGGCGTCATTACTTATGTAGGCTCGACCGCAGGTCTACCTTCCGATCCGAAGGATTCCCAAGAAACGATCGATGCTGGAGGCAGCTATGTGCTTCCGGGATTTATCGATGTTCATGTGCACGGCGGGATGATGCAGGACTTCTCCGAACCGAGCAAAGAAGCGTTCGATGACATAACCAAGCTGCACTGCAGCCAAGGAACGACCTCAATGCTGGCCACCACGATGACGCTTCCCAAAGCGGTCATTGAACAAGTGCTGGAAGAGGTTCATCAGTACATTCACAGTGAAATGCCATATGCAAAGCTGGCGGGCGTCCATCTCGAAGGACCGTTCATCAGTCCAAAATGGCCCGGCGCGCAAAATCCGGCTCATATTGTGCCGCCTAACCGCAGCTGGGTAGAGGCCTGGGAAGAGCAGTATCCAGGTCTTATCAAACAAGTAACCTTTGCTCCGGAACGCGAGGGCGCACACGATCTGATCCGGTTCCTGCGTGAGAAAGGCATCGTAGCCGCAGCAGGTCATACGGATGCGACTTATGAAGAAATCATGGCTGCCGTCGAAGTAGGCTTGCACCATGCCGTGCACACCTTTAACGCCATGACCCCGCTGCATCACCGTAAGCCTGGCACAGCAGGCGCAATTCTCAGCTCCCCGGCGATCAGCGGCGAAATCATCGCCGATGGCATTCACGTGCATAAAGCCGGAATCCAGCTGCTTGCCAGCGTGAAGACCAATCACAATCTCATATTGATCACGGATGCGATGTCCGCTGCCGGTCTCGGCAACGGCGAATACAAACTCGGCGATCTCCCTGTCATCGTGAAGGATAATGTATGTACCTTGAAGGAAAGCGAAGGAACATTGGCAGGCAGTACGCTGACCATGATTCGTGGATTCCGCCATCTCGTACAGGAAATCGGGCTGAGCGTACAACAAGCTTCTGAAGCTGCGAGCCTCAATCCGGCCAAGCTGATCCGCATCGATCATTTAACCGGGTCGGTCGAGACTGGCAAGCAAGCCGATTTGCTGTTGGTGGGTAAAGGCAATCTGGATCTGCAAAAGGTTTGGGTGGAAGGCCGCTTGTTTCAAGAATAAAACAAACCTAGTGGGATTTACTTGAATTGCCCATAAATATCTACAAGCATTGCGTTAAAAATAAAAAGCCTGAGGCCATATAAACTGGTACCCTTGTCAAGGACACTTAAAAAAGAGAAGGCTTAGGCAACAGACAATAGATGATTCCTGTACTGAACAGGGGTCATCTTTTTTAATCCCCATTGATACCTGTGATGGTTGTAATATTGAATATAGCGGTCAATTTCGTCTTGCAACTCTTCAAAAGTGATGCAACCTCGACTATCTACATGGTCTTTCATGTGGCCAAAAAATGACTCCTGCGGGGCGTTGTCCCAACAGTTTCCTCGTCTGGACATGGACTGACCTAAACCTTTCTGCTTCAATAGCTTTTGGTACGTGGGGCTTGTATAATGGCTTCCCTGATCTGAGTGGATGAAAGCCTCTTTATGTAATTTAACACGTCTTTGTTTCATGAGTTTATCTATAGTTTGAGTGGCAATGGATAAATCAATTCGCTTTGAAAGATGATGTGCCAGTAGTTCCCCCGTAGAAGCATCCAATATAGTCGACAAATAGCCTACCTCCGTACGGTTGTAGGGAAGATACGTAATGTCGGTAAGCAAGACGAACCCCGGAATACCCTTCTTGAAATTCCTCTGTAACTGGTTAGGAAGAGTTCGATGCTCCAGGGTAGCTTTGGCCATACGTTTGTAGGGGTTCGGCTTTCTATGCGGACACACCAGGTTTAGTTTTTTCATTAACCGGCGGATTCTCTTTAGGTTGTAGGTGATACCAAATTCATTCTGAAGAACCATCTTTATGGAGCGAGACCCCTTTTTGAACCCTCTCCAATAGAATGCTTTCTTAATCCAGCCACCTGCCACGACGTCGAGTCTTGCACGTTCTAAGCGGGCGTCTGCAGCCTTTACATAGCTGTAATACCCCGAACGAGATACGTTAAGGAGTTTACAAAGATAGCGAGTCATACGCCCAAGGCCTTGGTCTACGGCCTCTGCAATTAACTCAAATAATTTAGTTTTGCTCAGATTCATTCCTTTTGCTACCAACAACCTTTCGTTCGAGTCTAGCTTTTTTAGTAGTTCAAGTTGGGACTCCAGGAGTTTGATCCGAGCATCTTGCTTGGCAATGACCTCCTCTTGCGTCAGTTCTCGCTGCAAGGGACGCCCCGAGCTGCCTTTACGAGAATCCGTTAAGCCAACGATTCCATCGCGTTTATACGCTCTCCGCCAACGATCAGCACACTGTTTTATACGACTCATCCCTATGACATTTACATCAAATCCATTGGCCTCAAAAATCTCCCTAGGCGTTTTTTGTAACATATTTTGATCGATGAAAAGCTGCTTAAATTCATCTGAATAAGTTATGGCCTTCGCACTTACATTCACCACGTACTTGTTTTGTGATAGGACCTCACGGTCCTCTTCGGTAAATCTCTTCTTGCTCATGCAATCCCCCCCCGATGCTTATTCCAGTATACAAAAAGGTACCCACAGCCTGAACACCTTTTTTCAAAGTGTCCAAACTATGGGTACCAGTTTAATAGCCTCCGGTTTCTTTTATTGGCCAAGCTGCATTAATCCCAAGTCTCATATTGGACTTGCTTAGCGCGTCACACCGCCGGAATAGCCGTTTCTGTTGATACCGGTACCATTCGTTCCTCCGTTAATTCCGTTAGGCGTTGTCGGAGCATAGCCGTTCGGGCCTGTCATCGTTCCGGCACGCGATGGAAACACCCGCTGAATCGTGCGCTCAAAATCGGCGATGAATCCGTGAAGAGTAGCTCCGCCCCGGGAATGAGTCGCATAATTGCCGACTTGGCTCACGAAGTCGGAGTTTCCGGAAACATACACGTTGCGGATATGGGGAGCCGTCTTTTTAACGATACTGGAGACCTGATCCTTCACTTTTTGCGGAACATTGTCGGTCACTCTTCCCGCTTCAGTTCCGTTACCGAGTCCATGGAAGGTTCCTGTTCCTCTTGTTCCCATGGTTCCCATGCCGGTTCCCGTTCCTCTTGTCCCCATAGTTCCCGTACCGGTTCCCATTCCTCGCATATTGCCGTTTCCGTTCGTGCCGTAGATGTTGTTCGTCCCATTCATCCCACTCATCCCAGTTAAGCCACGTCCATCGTAATCCAGCCCGTTACCGACTCCACGGCCAGTCGTCAGGCCGCTGCCGTTATCGTTGCCGGCGCGAGTTATATCAAACAAACTGCCGGCTGTCCCGGAACGTCCCGTCAATCCGCGGGCCAACCCGTTGTCTCCGGCACCGCGGGTTCCGTAATCCGCACCATAAGGACCTCCGAAATTGGTGGTTCCCCGATTACCGGTAATTCCCGTTGTCATCCCTGTCGACATGCCGGACATCCGGGACCCTGTCCCGTTATTCATTCCGTGAAGCGTCAGGGCCACATAAGCATCCTTGTCAGTCACGACAACATGGGCGGTCTGAACATCGCGTAATCCGGCCACTTTATTGCTCAAGGCAGGACTGTACTTCAGCGAAGTAATCCGCTCCGTTCGTCCGTTGCCGGCACTGCGCGAGAACAGACGGTTTCCTTCGGGAAGCGAATTTACGTCATAATTCCGCCCGTCGTTGTTCCGTAAGCTTTGTGTCCGGACATTATTGTTATCCGTACGGTTTCCGCAGGCCGTAATTCCGACCATGCCGGTAATAAGAGCAGCGGACAATGACAATGTGATCATCTTTTTCATACGCATCGAATGAACATTCCCCTTCCATAGCTATAATGACTGCAGCTATAGAATGGCCCTTGCGCAGATTCGATATCCTGAAAAGTTTTGACATCCCGCACGGGTATTTGATAAGGCTTTAGATGATAAAACGGCTACACAATGAGGCTCCGGTCAAAGGGAATCGTGAGCAGCGGGCTGTATGTCTGGCGATGTGCCCGGATCTTCCTGATTACGTTCTTTCGTTCACTCTCCAGCCAGGCGGAGCTATTTCGCAAACTTGCCGCAAGATCCGGGGTATCCGTGGGTATAATAAAATCAAGCAAATCGACGGATTGTACAAAATCGAAGCATTTGAAACGGTAGCCCAGAGTAATGAACGGCAAATCGGCCGCATACGACAGCAAATTGGCATGGAGTTTGAAATTGACGGAAAAATGGCATCCGGCCAGTTTCTCCGTCAAAGGAGCGGTTCCAAGCAGTTTTTGTTCCACTTCGATATCGGCGTCTGTTCCGATTTTGCCCGCCAGCCTTTCCAGCGACGCACGGTCCGGTCCCCATACGGGATAAAGGTAAAGACTGTAGCCTTGCCTGCTCCATTCCCGAGCCGCAGCGGCCAGTTCGTCCTCCACCCGGATTTCGTCCCTTCCAAAGAGCTTATTGTAAGTGGTACCCCAATTTATGGCGATCTTCCGTTTCGTCTCTGATTTGGGAACGCTCGGCACCGGAAGTAAAATTCCGGGGTCTCCGCTGACTATGGCCCCTTCCAGAGGAATCCCTGCCGCCTCCAGCACCCGGTAGGTCAGCGGCCCGCGAACCCCAAAATAGAAGGCTCCCTTCACGAGCTCCGCAATTTTATTAGCTGTTTTCTCGTCCAGCCACTTGCCATTCAGTGCCGCCGGTTGCTCAAGACAGTCAAAGCCGGTGCCCCAAATGGCCACTTTCTTACCGGCAAGGAGAGCATTATGGGCCAAGTCGACATAACCCGGGACCAGCAGGGAACCTCCCCCCAGGATTACCGTATCGTACAGGTTCATATCGTTCACTGGAACTCCCGGCTTTGAAGGAATGAGCTCGACCGATTCGGCATGATAGCGCCCATCGAAATGCTGTTTAAACAATTCCCACAACAATTCGTCACCAAGGTTTTTGAAACCGATCCAGCCTAGGTATAGAACTTTTTTCATTCCTTTCCTCTCCTGTTCCGTGTTGATTTTTCATCCAATAGTTGCCTGTAGACCTGTAAAGTCGATAGGGCGGTCTTCTCCGCATTGAAATCTTTAACTACCCAATCTCTTCCTTTTCCGCCTAAATACATCAAGCTATCTTTATTCGATATTCCTTTGCGGAGCGCTTCGATCAAAACGAGTCGATTGGCGGCCCTAAGAGAACCATGATCTCCAAAGTAGAGATTCCAAGCGGTATCGTAACAATCAGGTCCTACCCACCCCAGATAACCGGCATTGCCTGCGGCAAGAACCGGCTTGGCGCAAGCCATCGCCTCCAGAGCAACCCTTCCCGTTCCCACTACGCAATCGCTCATCCTGTAGTAATCCGGCATATTGTCCTGATTTCCAACCATATGAATGAAGGAATTGCCCGCCTCCAAATGGATGCGTTCCTTAAGCCGTTCCAACTCTCCATATTGCAGACCGCCCCCTACCACTACGACCTCAAGTGACGGAAAACCCGAAGAACGGAGATGTTTGGAGGCCGATAAAAAGTTGGAACATACACTCGCCTTACCCCAAGCCAGACGGCTTGCATAGAGGAGCACCGTAGCATCTTCGGAGATCCCCAGTTTATTTCGCAATTCTCTCGCTGCCGATTCCGAAGGGGAGAACAGATTGATATCCACCCCGTTAGGGATTAACAGGGAATCGATATCCATACGCTGCAAATAGGATTGAACCGGTTTACTTACGCTAATGATAGCGGTAGTCCGGCTCAGCACATCCTGCAGTTCGTTTCTGGGATAATACATGCCATGAACCGTAAAGACGACGGGAATACCCAGCCTTTCTGCGGCAAGTGCGGCTATTAGCCCTGAAGGAGTTTGATGGAGATGGACGACCTGAATGTTCTCTTCAACCATTAAATCCGCCATCTCCGCAACGCTTTGCTCAAAAGCCTCCGTTCCGGGAAATGCCCGATGAGTCAGCTTCGTCACGAACTGTCGCTCAAACTGTTTGGTGAGCGGACCGCCTTCCCCTGTAATTACAATATGGGTACCGGCTTCTTTCATGATCCCGGCTATGCTCAGAACATGGGTCTCGGTCCCCCCGTAATCCATGCTGTCCATTACCATAAGCACCCTTATTCCGCCCAACTCATTTGCCCCCTTTTCGGGAGTAAAATTCACGTGACCGTTGATCGGGGTGCAACCGATAGTAATAGAGAACATCTCTTAAATTATCGATTTTCGCCTGATTCGCCAAACTTTTCGCGATAAACTCGTAATCTTCGGCACCGTCCATTTTGCGGGTAGGTCCGCCCATGGAGTCGAACAGTTGTCCCCGGAACAAGAGAGTTCCGTGGCAAATGCAATGGCGGCCTTTATTATAGGAAGTCATAATATGTTCTCCATATTTAAGCCATTTCGGTTCCGTATATTGGAGGTTCCCCTCAGCATCAACCTTGAACGCCGTATAATTGGATCCGACCAGATCAATATGAGGGTTTGCCTTTAAATGCTCCACTTGTTTGTGCAGCCGGTCAGGATGCGACCAATCGTCCGAGTCCTGAACCGCAATATATTCTCCTCTGCTCATAAAATATCCGTGAGACAAGGCGCCGGAAAAGCCAACATTTCTCGGGAGCGGAATAAATAGTGCCGAACACGCCGGCGGATAGGAACGTCCTTTAAGCCACCGTTCGATTCTTTCCCTGGAATGGTCCGTAGAATGATCATCAATGATAATCAGCTCCCACGGTTTGTAAGTTTGCTTCGCTATGCTGTTCAGGCATTCTTCGATGTAATCGGCTTTGTTATAGTTGGTGACTACCACACTGACCAACCCGGAAACACGGGGATAACGCATCGGTACACCGCCTTTCGCAGCTTATTTTGTAAATACGCGCATGAACCCGTCATGCGCGTGATCTCTTTCTTCTATTTGTTATATTCATTCAAATTGAGCATTGCTTCGATATGGTCGCCTACGATCTGGCTGGCTGCCGGAGACAGTCCGGAAACGGCTATATGTTTGTCCGGTCTTACCCGGTTTCGTTTCTCCAGATAAACTCGTCCGGCCAGCACCGGCTTAAATCCGTGCGATAAGCATGCAGAGAGAGCTCTGGGCGGACACTGCAAGCATTCCGGCCCTACCCGCTGCAATACACGCCTACTGATTGCAAACGGAACCGTCGTCATCGAAGAAGCACCGAGCGCCTTTTGTCCCAAGGCGTTATTCAAGGCGTATATCGACGAAATCACCGGATCGTCTATCCCCATTTCCAGAAGATAATTCCTGTCGTTCAAAGCGACATCATACCCCCGGGAAATGGCCAAGGCGAACGGATACAATTCAGCCGCGGACATAACAAAGTCAGCGTCAACGAACAGAAGAATATCGCCTTTGGCGTGAAAAGCTCCGATTGCCCGACCGCAGTCGGTTCCCAGGCCTTCAGCTAAACGAACCGTTTTAGCCCCTTTTTCAAATGCCAGTGGAGCGGTGTGGTCACTCGAACCATTGTCGACCACGATGATTTCGGCAGGCTCCAGGCGCCGGACTTGCCGGACTACATGGGCAATCGTGTCAGCTTCATTGCATGCCGGAATAATGACAGAGAGGCTCTTTCCCCCGTACAAGCCGGAGACGGGTAATTTGGCTCCCTCCTGGACAACGGCCAGCTTCTTCCGTTCCAGCACTTGCCGAACGATATCGCGCCTCCGTTTGCCGTCCGTATGGCCTCCTCTTGGCGATAGGGACAACTTCTCCAAAGCACTCAAGTGATCATCCGCGACAAGCCGATCATACCTTGTCGTTTCCGAAGGAAGTCCACCAAACCACTCCGGACGAAAAGAGCGCCCTCTTTCTTCCTGCATAAGCACTGTCCGTCGTTCAAGACGCAGCCCGCTTTTGATTAGTTTGGCCATCCCCATAGCGGGGTTGGCCGCGAAATCTCCGGCGATCAAATCTGCCGCCTGGCCCGATAATACAAAGGGGAAAGCATACAGGCTGCTTTCCCGCAAATCCGGCCTGCCGAGAGTCCGGTTCCACCAAACAGCCCAAGCCCGTTCCGGATTCGGGTAAATATCAGTCTGCCGCGGCCGGTCTTCCGAAAGAAAGACCGCTTGAGCCGCACCATATAGCACCGGTTCGACCAACTTTCTAAGCAAGGCAGGTTCCAACTTCATTTCTGCTTCCAAATACAAAACGGCGTTTGCGAAAATCCGGAAACCGCCCGGAACAACAATCGGGCGGTTTCTGGATAATGCCGGGTCAAGCACGTGAACTTTGCAGCCTGAGGAAGAAACTGCTGCAGCTGCTTTCTCGGCTAAACCGTTTGCCAATACAATGATTTCCGCGGGCCCTAGCATCCGGCAAGCTTTAACCGTTTCACTTAGCCCCTCCCCGGTACCGGAAGCAAAGACAAGAATCGAAAGTCTGCGCGTTCCGTTCACGGCTTCGTTCATTACACCGCCCGTACGTAAGCGACGGCGGATGTCAGAACAGAAACTGCTCTAGGGTTTCCATAACCGCCTATACCGCTCGTATTTAAGCGGATAAAGGTGTCGTCAGAAAATACGAGGGTGCCTGTAATCGTATCGACCGCGGTTGCTACCTGCACATTCTGGCCTACTAAAGCGGCGACTCTTCTGGCAAAGCTATTCATGCTGCTCCCCCTCCCAATCCTTCAATATCGATGGCCAACGTGTTGGCGAAATTGACGATAACCGTACTGCCTTGGGCTTCCGTCAACACCACGTGCCAGTTGCCAACTTCCGTAATTACACCTTCAACCGTTCCCGCTGTCGTTGTAATCAGAACATTGTTGTTAAGATTTCTGCGAGCAATAGCTTCAAATGGCGAAGGAGTAATGATTCCCAAAGCTTCTAGAATAGCATTGATAATATCGCTGATGGAAGAAGACGAAGACGTTATTTGGGAAGTCGTTCCTGTCTTGGACAAGCCGGCAAGTAAATCCGTCAGCTCCTTAGAACCGGAATTCGACCCTAACAGACGAGCCAGCGGACCTGGCCGCACAGCCTTTTCGATCAAACTTACCAAATCTTCCAAATTCGTTTGGGCAGCCATGTTCTCAAAACCTCCATTTCAGTATGGTATAGCTCTATTAAGAGCTCTTACACTTTCATATATATACAGAACACTTGAATACGGAAACTAGCAGGAGCGGAATATTGTGCAAACTGTGCCGGAGTCTATCAAACGGCTCGCCCCTTGGTTTTTAAAATTAAAGAGGCTTTCCCTGGAGGTTATGCTTCACACCTTTCGGGAAAGCCTCTTTATCAAAACATAAAATCAGCGCGCATTATTTCTCAGTATGGCCTGCAAGGAAGCCAGAAGCGAGCTTCCGTTCAAGTTAAATGAACCTGCGAGGTTTTGAACAACAGCGCTAACTTCTTCATAAAACGGACGGATCATGGAAAGGGCCGCAGCAGGATCGACATTCGGATCCCTGATCAGGGATTGAATATGACTCAGTTGTTTCATCAAGTCATTCAAAATTTGTTCATTCAGACCGGCGGAAGGAGTTCCAGCTCCTCCATCGTTGGCTGCCTCGGCAAAAACCGAACGCAGTTCGGATTTCGTTCCCTCATCTAAATCAAGAGCTGCGATTTGTTGTTGGTACTGACCGAGGGTCTCCTGATCGGCACCGCCGTCTCGAACGGATTCCGCATTGGATTGCACCTCGCCCAATTTGCGGAAAATTTTGCCCAGCGGATGATTTTCATCCATTACCTGTCCTTGAAGCAATGTCATAATTTGCTGCAATCTGATTTCTAAATCACTCATTGGGTATTCCCTCCCTTCTCGCTGCTATATTATGCAGAAAACACGGCCGTGATTGGATGAATACATATTTTTCGAAATTAGTAATTCTATAGTTTTTTGCCAGTTTCAAGTCTATCCACTCAGCCATATGATGCCTATGAACAAATAACTAACTTCATTGATTCGAACAAAAAGGAGAGGGGGGATGATGAAATGAGGCTCGACAAGCTGGGGCTGGATCCGGACTTCTGGAGAGGGAAAAAGGTGTTTCTTACGGGGCATACGGGCTTTAAAGGGACCTGGCTTAGCCTTTGGCTCCATGCGATGGGCGCCTCGGTCACCGGGTATTCTCTGCGTCCTGCCACTCAGCCTAGCATTTATGAAAATTGCCGTATGGATGAAATTGTTTCTTCCTATATTCACGATATTCGCGATTACAACTCTTTATCGGCCGCCCTGCAAAAGACAGCCCCCGATATCGTGATCCATATGGCCGCCCAGCCCCTTGTCCGGGAATCCTATGCCGAGCCGGCCGCGACGTTCGAGATCAACATGATGGGTACGGTTCATTTATTGGAAGCAGTCAGGCAGGCCGTACAAAATGGCGCTTCGATCTCGGCGGTTGTCAATGTCACCTCCGATAAGTGTTACGACAATCAGGAGTGGACATGGGGATACCGGGAAACCGACCGCCTTGGAGGAAGGGACCCCTACTCCAGCAGCAAAGCCGGATCGGAGATCATTACGGACAGTTACCGGAGAGCCTTCTTTAATCCTCTTGATTCCGGTGCCCCGAAGGTATCTGTAGCAACGGCGAGAGCCGGCAATGTCATCGGTGGAGGGGATTGGAGCAAAGATCGCCTGGTTCCCGACAGTGTCCGTGCGATCCGGAACAAGAAACCGATTATGATCAGATACCCCGAAGCTATCCGGCCGTGGCAGCATGTGCTGGAGCCTTTGTACGGTTACCTTCTGCTGGCTCAAAAATTGACAATCTCAGGCGCCGCCTTGTCCCGGGGGTGGAATTTCGGCCCCGATTACGGAAATGCAGTTTCCGTGCAGCTGCTAGTGCAGCGTCTGTGCGAAGAATGGGGAGAAGGAGCTTCCTATATTACGGATCCGATGACGGACCATCCGCATGAGGCCCATTACCTGAGCCTGGATAGCTCACTGGCCAGACAGACCTTGGGATGGAAGCCTCAATGGAACCTCGGTGCAACCTTGACTCGAACCGTCGAATGGTACAAAGCCTGCCATCGGAAACAGGATATGAGAGCATTCAGTCTACGGCAGATCGACGCTTATATGAAAGGAGGGCAGACGGAATGATCATCACTCCGTGCAAACTGCAGGGGGTTTACGAAATAACCCTTCACCCCAATAACGACCACCGCGGCCATTTCACGCGCACCTATGATCAGAAGATCTTCAAGGATCATGGACTGGACTGGGACTGGGTACAGGAGAACCGGTCCTTTTCCCAAAAAAAAGGGACGTTAAGGGGGTTGCATTTGCAGCACGGGCCTTACGCAGAAACGAAGCTCATTCGGGTATGCAGAGGGGCGATCTATGACGTTTTCGTCGACCTGAGACCGGATTCTCCCACCTATGGCCATTGGGACTCCATTCTGCTGACGGAAGAAAACAACAAAATGATTTATATCGGAAAAGGTTTTGCCCATGGCTTCTGCACACTGGAAGAAGATTGCGAGATCGTATACAAGGTGGACCGTCCTTATGCCCCTCAGCATGAAGGCGGAGTTATCTGGAACGATGAAAGCCTGCGTATTACCTGGCCCATTCTTAAACCGATCATTTCGGAAAGAGATTTGCGTCTCCCTACGCTCGAAGAGTTCAAACGCCGGCAGGCGTAAAAAGTAAAGGAGAGATCTTATGAAGCCGTTAGTAAGTATTTTGATTCCGACTTTTAACCGCCCGGATTTTTTCGAACAGGCTTTGAGAAGCGCCATGGTCCAGACTTATCCGAACATTGAAGTTATTGTCAGCGACAACAGCACCAACAAGCTTACGGAACAAATCGTCGCACGCTACCAGGCCATGCCGCGCGGATCCGTCATCCGCTATTATCATAATCCGGAAAATATCGGCCCGATCGCCAACCAGCAAAGAATCCTCAAACTGGCCCAAGGCGAATTTATTAACTATTTGAACGACGACGACTTGTTCCATCCGCGGAAGATTGAAAAAATGATGTACTATTTCCTGACGCGCCCGGACGTTGTACTCGTTACCTCCCAAAGAAGAGTTATCGATGCCAAAGGTAACCGCGTCTATGTCCCGCCTCTTGGGACATTCAAGCAGCTCTATCCCCGAGATACGATCGTGGGCGGCAGAAAGTTGACAAGACTTATGCTGTCCACTCAGACCAATTTCATTGGAGAACCTACGACCGCCTTGTTCCGGAGACGGGCTCTTACTGAACCTTTCGGCGTTTTGGGAGGCAAACAGGTATTCTTTGCCGTGGATATGGCATCCTGGTTCAATCTGATGACCCATGGCAACGCCGTTTATATGGTACAGCCTCTAAGCTACCTGCGCTTCCATTCCGAACAACTGTCCCAAAATGAATACGCCCTAAAAGTCGCCAAGATGGATTATAAAGTTTTTGAAAGATTCGCCCAAATGCACGGCTATAAATAACCAAGGATAGAAAGGATCGTTCAACATGAGTGAAATTTTACGAACCTTCAAACACCCCCCGGCAGGCGACCTTTCTTCCCACTGTATCCCCATTATGGTAAAAGGCGTCGCACGCGGCAGATTGCGGCCGATAACGATGGCTACCGTTCACAATGAAGCCGAGATCAAGCTGATTGCCGAATGGAGGGAAGCTTCCTCGGCCTGGTTCACGACCCGGTTTCCCCTATCTGAAGAAGGGACCCGGCAATGGATCGAACAGCAGGTGTTGAATGCGGATGACCGGATTTTATTTTTTGTGGAAGATGAGGAAGGTACGCCTGTCGGACAGGTAGGGCTGCTCCATTACGATGAAACTGCCAAGCAATGCGAATACGATAATTTGCTGCGCGGACGGAAGGGGAAATTCGGTAATATTATGAATTACGCCCTGATTACGCTCGGTATTTGGTCGATCGAAGTGCTGGACGTCCAGGTCGGCTATATCCGTGTAGTTGCGGATAACCACCGGGCGATCCGTATTTATCAAAGCTTGGGTGCTGAAGAAGTAGAACGAAGCCCGCTGGTCAAATCAGAAGAGAACGGCGTCACGCGCTGGCTTCCCGCTCCTACGGAAGTGGACGGAGAGCCTGAGCGCGAACTGGTCACGATGAGGATCAAGCGGGAATCGTTTTTGGAAATACTGAGGTCCAATCATGCGGAATGAAAGGCGGGATGGACATGAAAGTCAGACTCTTTAAACCTTCCGTCGGCAAGGATGAGCTTGAGAGTATTCAAGACTCGTTCAACAGTGCATGGCTTGGTTTAGGGCCGAAGGTTACGGAATTCGAACGGCGATGGAGCGGATACATCGGTTCACAGGAATCGGTAGGTGTCAACTCCTGCACCGCAGCGCTTCATCTGGCCTTATCCGCCTACAGGTTCCCGGAAGGTAAAAAAGTATTGGTTCCGGCTTTGACATTTGCTGCGACGGCCATGGCTGTCCTGTACAATCGGCTGATCCCGGTCTTCGTCGATATCGACGAGAGCACGCTGGGCATCAGTCTTGAGGATCTGGAGCGGAAGGTCGACAAGGACTGTGTCGCCGTGATGCCCGTTCATTTCGGAGGGCATCCGGTGCCTATGGACAGCTTGGTGTCTTGGGCGAAATCGCACGGCCTGAAGGTCATTGAGGATTGCGCTCATTCGGCGGGCGGCAAATACAAAGGCAAGGCATTGGGAACATGGGGGGATATCGGCTGCTTCAGCTTTGAAGAGAAGAAATGTATGACGACCGGAGACGGCGGCATGATCTCCTCCGATGATCCCGAATTGTTAAAGCCCCTGCGCCAATCCCGCTGGATCGGCATCAATAAAGACACCTGGGAGCGCTATGAGGAATCTGAGCTGGGACGTCCGGATACGAACAGCTGGTATTATGAAATCTCGGACATCGGCTATAAGTATAATATGAATGATTTAATGGCTTCCATCGGACTCGTTCAATTGAAGAAGCTGGACCGCATGAACCAGCGAAGAGAAGAAATTCTCCGGCAATATTTGGCCTCCATTCAAGACCTGGCACAAATCGAGGCCGCCTTCCCTTACCACCTGCAGGACTCTTCTTATTGGGCTTACATGGTGCGTGTGCAAAACAGGGAATCTTTTATCGAGCATATGAGGGATCACGGCATAGCTACAAGCGTTCATTACATGCCTTTGCCTAAGCAGCCTCTGTTCATGAAATATCCGGCGGAAACCCCGGTTGCCGATAAAGTATGGAAGGAACTTGTCACCTTGCCGCTGTTCCCCGACTTGACCGCTGAGGAGATCGAGTATGTAATCGCTAGTACCCGATCTTTTAAATAACGAGTAACGGATCAGACCTCATACTTGAATAGAGCGGTGCTAAACAAAAAGGAAGGGCAGGAGTTATCTCCGGCGCCCTTCCTTTTTTAGTCCCTGCAGCACAACACCCGCCAAAGGATCATTTTATCGTTCAAAATGTCTCTTTGGCGGGTGTATTCTTCTCTTGCGTTAATGAGTTTCCCCAAGCTACTTCCATAATTTCCATGGAGCTTGCCCGGAGTCCCAAAGGGATTGCAAGTGCTGCTTATCTCGCAGCGTATCCATGGCGTACCAGAAGCCGTTATGCCGGTAAGCAAGCAGTTGTCCGGAGTTGGCCAGATTAACGAGCGGTTCCTGTTCGAAAACCGTTTTGTCGTCGGCCAAATAATTAAACACTTCCGGCTGCAAGATAAAAAAACCGCCGCTTACCCACTTACCGTCCCCTTTCATCTTCTCGTTGAACCTTTGAACTTTGCCGTCTTCGCCGATGGTCAAGGCTCCGAACCTGCCAAGCGGCTGCACGGCGGTCACAGTAGCCAATTTACCATGTGACTTATGGAATGCCGCAAGATCGGTCAGAGGCACATTGCTTACTCCGTCGCCATAAGTTAGCATAAACGGTTCGTCGCCGACATAGGATTGTACGCGTTTGAGCCTTCCTCCCGTCATCGTCTCTAAGCCGGTATCGATAAGAGTAACCTTCCAGGGCTCGGTCCGCGTATTATGAAACTGGGAATGTCCGTTTCTGTAATCAAAGGTAATGTCGGAATCGTTTCGCACATAATTGGCGAAATATTCTTTGATGACTTCGCCCTTATACCCCAAACAAACAATAAAATCATTGAATCCATAATAACCGTAGATTTTCATGATATGCCATAAAATCGGCTTGTCACCGATCCGAACCATCGGTTTGGGCTTGGAGTCGGTTTCTTCGCTGATCCGGGTACCTAACCCTCCTGCCAGAATAACAACTTTCATGATCATTCTCCGTTCTGTCGAGAAGTTTGGAAGAAAGTAAGCACGGGTTCAAATGAGGAGTTCTGGAACAACCTCTACAACAGTATATGTGTCGTTTGCTGGTTTGACAGGTACACCTATATTGCAGGCTTACCCACCAATTTGTCGGGAGCGAAGAATCATGAGAAAGCGGCATCCCCAGGCGAATTATTGAATAATTTCGAATCCGGTATTCAGCCGAAAACATGGAGCAAAAGTTCATTCAACCTGTGAGCATACGTGTGCTCCCGCAGGGTCCGGTCCAGCCCTCGCAGCACAATTTCACGCCGCTCCTTCTCATGACTCAAATAATAATCGATTTTCTCGATCAGCTCCGACGAACTGCTGAACGTCTCAATTTCTACTCCCGGCGTGTAAAAGTTCACGATATCGCTGCGGATGTCGACAATCTGCAGCGTGCCGCTTGCCGATATTTCAAACGTCCGTGGATTGGGAGACACCGCTTCGATCATAGCCGTGTTATTGTTGACCGAAGTATCGTTGAACGAACGATGCAGGTTAATGGCTATTTTACTGCTGCTGTATATAGCGGCCGTATCCAAGGGTCCCATCCATTTATCCGCTTCCACCCGTCCCGGATAAGCGCCCGGTTCAAATAAACGGTCCCACCAAAATCCGTTGATATGAAGTCCCCGATCCATCAGTTCATGGATAACCGGTTGAAAGAATTCTACCCGGTTCCAGAAGGCGCTGCCGACAAACGACAGATTGCGGGGGTTCTCCGCGCGCTCGCGAAGCGGCCGGTAATAGCCGGGATAGGCAGCGAAAGGAAGATAGTAAACATTGGCGCATCCCCGCTGACGATAAAAATCGACGCAATTCAGTTCAAGCGTAAAGATGTAGTCATAGTGCATGACGAGATCGGCGGTGATATCCGTATAGTAAGGATCATCCGTCAGCCAAAGGGCCGTCCTGATTCCCATGTTTCGGATCGAATCCACATGTTCTGCGGACAAATGCCACCCGTCCAAGGCCAGAACCAAATCGGGACGCGCCTCCTCCGCTTGCTGTGAGACGTTCTGGGTCGGGTCCGTGACCGTAACGGTTGCCGCAAGAGTACGAAGAGTCTCAATGATTCCTTCATCCACGGGAGAATACGGATACCCTTTGCCGGAAGTCACATACATAACATGAATCTGACGGAGCGGAAATGCCGGTCCTGGACGACTGCTTATCACATCCATTCTTCCACGCAAATATCCTTCATCGAATCCGGCCTGAAAGCCGGCATTTCTGCCATCCTGCCTAGCAGGAGCGATTACAGGAACGGGCGTTGCTGTTACTGCGGTTCTTACCGCTCTTGCGTTCCTTCTTCTTGCAACTCCTCTTGCAGTACCTGTGAGGCGATCATGTTTTGACAAAGTTTCCACGCTCCTTGAATGATTTGCCTGATTTACTGCAGGATGGCAAGCATCCGTGCAATACGGTCTGTATAAGAATGCCGCTGTCTGGTCGTCCAGAGCGATCTCCAGGCCATCTGGACCCGTTCTTGTTCATGTTCCAGGTAATAATCGATTTTGGCTCTTAATTCATCCGCCGAGGCAAAAGTCTCGATATCATAGCCGGGGCGGTAATGCTGATGAAGGTCCTCCCGCACATCCGTAATCTGTAAAGCTCCGCAAGCGGCGATCTCATAAGTTCGGGGATTGATGGAAAGCCCGCGGAGATTCGCCGTATTCGCATTGTCTTGACCCGCTTCCGTAGGCCGATGCAAATTTATTACGATTTTGGCCCCGTTATAGTAAATCCGGGTTTCCTTCTGTTCGATCCATCCATCCCGGATATGGGGCTGGAGAAGGTCGAGGCGACTGAGCCTGTTCCATAAACTCCCGACGATCACCACCTTTTTTTGCGCCAGATAAGGGGCAAGTTCGTCAAACAGGGCTACGCGATTCCAAAAGGCGCTTCCTATAAAACAGACGTCGGACTGGTAGGAGCGTGGCGCATGCATCGGCGCGAACATTTCTGAATCGGCGGCAAGCGGCAAATAATGAACTTTATTGCAGCCACCCTCCCGGTAGAAAGGCACGCAGGAAAGCTCATGCGTGAATACGTAGTCGTAGTGCGTTGCCAATTGTAGAGACTGATCGGTAAAATACGGATCATCCACAAACCAGACCGCCGTGCGTATGCCCCAGCTTCGGATCAGATCGATATGCTGGCTGTGCTCGGCGGGAAATACGTGCATAGCATTCAGAACCAGTACCAAATCCGGGCGGAACTGTTCTGCCCTTTGCAGCATTTCCTTAGGACCCGTCACCTCCAGTTCTCCCGTCAATGTCTGAAGAGCCCGAATCATGCCTTGATCCACGGATTCAAATCCC
The DNA here is from genome assembly GCF_038009185.1 of Paenibacillus sp. FSL R5-0407. Taxonomy (NCBI): domain Bacteria; kingdom Bacillati; phylum Bacillota; class Bacilli; order Caryophanales; family Paenibacillaceae; genus Paenibacillus; species Paenibacillus sp. FSL R5-0407. The sequence continues at coordinate 2,453,159 of NZ_JBBPAX010000001.1, forward strand.
TGTTGAACATAAAGCACACGGAGCGTCCCCTTCGGAGCCGCCGGGGTTCCTGTGCGCTCCATGACTGCCCGACAGCCTCCGAATCGGTATCCTTCGGCCCATCCCTGATGGTGTGCTGCCGATTTGCCGGTTTTCCGGAGTCGTTTTCTTGCACTGTTCACGGCATTCAATCCTATCTATGGGTTAATCTCTTGACCTTATAACTATATGCGGAGGGCTAATCCACCGGCATGGATGACTACCCTGACGTTTCTAAAATTGGCGAATGCCCCTGCTTGTCCCAAGCAAACAAAAAGCTTTTCCCTATATTAGAGAAAAGCCTTGGATAAAATCAGTAAGGAATCATTTACTTGAACTCTTGCTCCTGATATGCCAATTTATGACCGTCTTCAAAGCCTTTGGCAAACCCGGAATTGAAACCGTTTTGATAGGATTCGTTGTACCCCTCCTGATATAAAGCGGCAGGGTCGCCTTGTTCCACAGGAGCTGGAACCGGGGCCGGGGCCGGTTCCGTAGCCGGAAGACGCCGCCGTACCGCTTTTCTCCGACGTGTTTTCCCGCGAATCAGCTTCCTTTTTCGGGATTTGATCCGACGTCCCTGCATTCTCTTTCCAAGCGTTCTCCTAACGCGCTTCAAACGGCGTTTCGAGCGTTTTATTCCGCTTTTTCTTTTGCTTAATGTCGTACGTCTCTTTTTAAGCGCCATTTCGTTCATCTGCCTCCTGTTTGCTTGTAAATGATTCCAAGGGTGTTACCTTATCCGCGTTCAGCCAAGGGGCTGTGGGGATGCCTGTATATTGGCGATGCAGCTCGATATTCGCAAGCATGGACGCCATGGCCTGTTGAAACCGCGTCATCCGGTCTGCTTGTTGGATGAAGGAACGGGCCGTTTCTTCGGAGCAGGCGGACACATCCGCCATGCTGTCAAGAATGCGGGCCAGCGCATTTTGGCTTCTAGAGATGGAGATGATCAGTTGGAGCTTGGCTTCCCTCTCGCTCAGTAAAGAAGGGGTAAGCATCACTTCTCCTCATCCCCGAATCCCGAACCCCCGCCAAATAAATCTCCGAATCCTCCCGAATCGCCCCCGCTGCTCTCGGCCGAAGAAAGCAATGACTTCAAATTGCTGCATAAGCCATTTTCCATTTTAGTCAGCCCTTCAATAACCTCCACCATTTCGTCATGAACGCCAAGCGGCTTTGCAAGCTGGCTCTCGTGGTCGCTAAAGCTATGCGCATGCACATGATTCAAGCTCCAGTTGCGCACCTTCTCCGCCTCCAGTGCTTTGGCTTCGAGCATCATGGACACATTCCATTGAATTTTGGCCATGGCATCCAGCATATTGAGATAGGCATGCTCCCTGCTCATTTGATCACCTCCGCTTCTTCAGCTATTCCTCTTCCGAGCCCTTCAGCTCAGCGATGACTTGGCTCAGATTTTCCGCCATAGCCTCTTCCAAATCGGCAATTGAATTCAAATAAGAGATCAAGCTCTTGTTGATGGACGAGGAATTATCCATCAGTCCTTCCACACCTTCGAAATTTGGTTCCTGATCCGGAAGCGCATGTACGATCTGCGACAATCTGACGGTGATATGGCGCTCGGCGTCAATGATACGGGCCAGTTGCTGGTGTGAATGCCCCATATGCATAATGATATCTGTTATTTTCTGCTCCACTTGTCAGCCCCTCCATTTAACCTAAGAATCGGGACTCCGTCGTTTCAGACATAAAAGCCCCGGCATTCTACTGATTTCAGCATATGCCGGGGCGTCATTCCGCGTTCCGCAATAATACCGCGGTCCGCTTAAATTTATAGTCTGGGTTCAAAAAGTCAGGTTTTCAGGATCAAGAAGGTTGGATGAAGCTAGGGACTGAGTAGCGGAGCGTACAATAGGGTACGTGAGCAACGGAAGGCCCGGCTGAATTCAAGATTCGACGTCGAATCCGCTTCATGATCTACATCGTCATGGAAAGATGACTTTTTGAGCAACCTCTTATAGTAGTGACGATCTTAGTTGAATCGGGGGAAGGACATACGGTCCTTCCGGGATAGCTGCAATTTCGTCCGGGGAGACCGGACGGGCTCTGTCCGCCAGTCCCCAAACCTCGGCGGCATACGGGGTCCAGAACAAACGGGCCATTCCCCGATCCATTTGATACAATTGACCGTCAGGCAGCTTCATCACGGAGCCTTCGCCGAACCGTTCCGCTGGCGACATTGCCTTCGTTATCGCTTGCACCGCCTCCGGCAGCTCCCATTCCCCGCCATACGGAATTCCCTGCAACGTACGCTGCGACAGTCTTACGGCGGATAGGGACGGAAACTGTACCGCTAACGATGCGGCATCGGCTCCCTTGATTCTGTACCTGGTTCCCTGTTGCAGCCAATACAGAGTGCCGGTTCCGCTGCTGGCTAGAACCTGTACAGGACAGCCCTCTGACCGGATTTCGACTGCGGGTCCGGCCCCTTCTTTGCCTCGCTGCGCTTCAACCTGTCCGAGCCGCTCATGTACATTTCCCCATTTTAGATGGAAATAGTCCTGGTTCGCTCTGCTGATTTGCGATACATCCCGATGATCCAGGCTTTTCATCGTCTCGCTGCCAAAATGGTGAATGAAGGCGTCTCCGGCAATCATCAGCTTCATGCCTTGCAACCGGAGGCGGATCATCCAGTCATCATCCTCGTAATTGCCCACCCGGTAGCCTTCATCAAAGTATCCGGTCCGCATCATGGTTTCGCGTTTCATCAACAAACAAAAGCCGACCAGCCGATCGGTTCTCCTCCATCGCTGCGGATCCTTCCGGTTATGGTTGGCCGCAAATTCCCACATATCCGCGATATCCCGGTAAGGTACGTCGATTTGCTGCTCGCCCCCGATATAATTGGTAACAGGCCCGACGGCCCCGATATCAGGACCGCTGTTCAAACAATCGAGCATGTTGGACAACCAGTTCTCTGTAACGAGCACATCATTGTTCAACACCAGCACCGTACGCCCTTTCGCCATCATTAATCCTGTGTTAACGGAGCCCGCAAACCCCGCATTATCGGCATGCACCGCTAAGCGTACTTTACGTCTGCGCCGCAACGCTTCCGAAGTTCCGTCGCTTGATGCATCATCCACCACAATTACTTCATAAGGGAAGGAGGTATGGGCTTCGATGCTGTCCAGACATTGCAGCAACAATTCCTTCTTATTGAATGTCGGAATTATGATGCTGGTTCCTTCAAACGGTTGCTCAAAGTCCACATATCCCACGGCTCTTCCCTTCTCATAACCGGCTTGATACCCCTGATCGAATAAAGGGAGGGGAGCCCCCCCTCTTTTCCTGCTATTCTTTCCACGCGTGGGTCTATGTCTATTTGGGTTGTGCATGTGCCCTCCTTTCAGCGAAGCCCCTGTTCTCCGCTCTCCAGCTTGTTGGCCAAATGACCGAAATCCAATGCACACTTGCCGAGCCGACTGGCGATTTCGGTACAAATCAGAACTGCGGCGATCCCCGCCGCCACCAGAGCTATGTCAAAACTATACCCGGATGCTTGCTGCACGGCTGCCTCTGCATCATAAACGCCTCGAATCGGGGTCACGAGGCCGACGACTTCAATGCCTTCCCGCTGCAGCACTGACGCCAGTCCTTCAGCCCGATTTCCGGCAATCAGTACTTTCCTGCCTCTTAGCAAGGGCAACATAAGCCCCTCTTCGGCAAGCTCATAGTTTACAGTAGAGGAAGCGAGACGCAGTCTTGCCGGATCAAGCCCATAATGGGATAACACCGGAAACAGTAAGCCCTGGAATGAAGAGTGGCGGGAAATGGGAACACCGATAATATCGGCTTGGCGTAGCGCGCCAGCCAGCTTCTCACGAATATCATATGCCGGCAGCTCTACTCCGGCATATGGAAGAAACGGCCCTCTCCGCCGCGCTTCGTTCGTAGGAATAACAATATCATGGGCCAGCGTCAGCAATTCGCCGTCGCCAAGCCGGACAAGCGACAAAGGCTGCCCGCTGTCCAAGGCATCGCGCAAAGCGCTGGCCGCCTCCGACGGAGTGAGCAGAGGAAGGAGCGAGCCGGGAGCGAGATGCCTGATCCCTGATGCGATCAAATCCTCCGCAGTGACGCCAGGGAGTATCGTATGAGGAGGAAGCAAGCGGGTTACAATGGCCTCCCCTCCTTCAAAGTAACCCTCACGAAACCCTGATTTATAAGAATCGGACAAATTCGGATCAGGTTGTACTTCATTCAGAGTTTGTCCGTTCTCTTCCACCCGGTTTTGAAGATGTCCGGCATCATGCGCCTCAGTCGGTTGCATTTCCTTCAAATCCAAAGCCGCCATTTTCTCAGGTCTGACTTGTCTTTTACTCGAGCTGTTTCTTGAACGGAGCAATCCCCCGCTCAAGCTTCTCCGCCGCCGGTATCTCCTGAGTAACCTGCCTGGTCTTTTTCTTCTTTGCCCACGGGGTTCCCGGATTCTTCCGGGGACCCGTTTGCTCTTGCCCGAGATCCTTTTATTCCTCATCGTCCATCCTCCGCCTCAAACATCTCCTTACCGCTTGAATCTCTTCATCCGCCGCGAAGCCTCGAGCAATGAATCAAACGTCCCCGCATCCGTCCACCAGTTGCGAAGAATATCGTATTCGAGCTTTCCTTCCATCGCATACAAGTTATTAACGTCTGTTATTTCAAGCTCGCCCCGGTCCGACGGGTTCGTGGCCGCAATATGCTCAAACACACGGTCATCGTACATATAAATACCGGTTACGCAGTAATCCGATTTGGGTTGCTGGGGTTTCTCTTCAATGAAAGAGATCAGTTTCGGATGATCCTGATCGAACACCGGGACCCCGTATCTTCCGGGATCGCTCACTTTTTTCAGCAAAATTCTTGCAGTTCCTGCAGGCTGTCGTTGAAACTTCTCCGCATAAGGCTTCAAGGGGTCCAGAAACAGATTATCGCCAAGCAAGACCACGAACCGCTCCCCGGGAGCGATAAAGCCTCGGGCTAGTTCCAGCGCCTCGCCGATTCCTCCGGCTTCCTCCTGGATCTTGTAGGTTAAATTAATGCCCATAGTGCTCCCGCTGCCCAAAAAGTCGGTGTACAACCCGGCGGACTGTTTGCTGATGACAAGCAGGATATCCGATATTCCGGCCAATTTCAGCTGTTCTATTCCATAAGTGATCATCGGCGAATTGCCGACGGGGAGCAAATGTTTGTTAATTAGCCTTGTCAGCGGATATAGTCTCGTACCCGTTCCTCCCGCCAAAATGACACCTTTCACGAACTCTCCTCCTTTTAAATGAACTGACGTGGATCGATACCCCATTTTTCTATAAATCGACTGCGGTTCTTCTCGATGATCCAGTCCCATTCTTCCGAATGCTTCTCCTTAAAGCTCGCGCTGCCCTTATGGTAAATGAAGGTATCCTTGCAAATCAGAAGCCGGAAGCCCCCCATAACCGCCCGGAAGCAATAATCATCATCCTCGTAATGGCCGGGGGAATAAGCCTCATCCAGCGCTCCGATCTCATCATACAGACTCCGTTTGAACATAAAACAATAGCCGATGAGCCGTCTGACTTCCGTCCACTTGGAGGCATCGGTCCGGTTAAATGTCCGGGCATACTCGATCAGTTCATCGGGTTCGCTTAAACCGGTATCTATCTGCTGTTGTCCGCTGGCATAGTTCGTAATCGGACCCACAATTCCGATATCGGGCGAACTTTGCAAAGCGGCCGAAAGCTGCGAAAGCCAGCGCGGGGTCACCTGACAGTCATTGTTCAGCAGCAGAAGCTGGTCTCCGGCAGCAACCGCCAGCCCTTTGTTGCAGGCAACCGGGAAGCCCGTATTCTCGGGCAGCGAGATCAAAATCAGCTTTTCCTTCACGCAATATTCCTTGGTCCCGTCTTTCGACCCGTTATCCACCACAATGATTTCGTAGGGGGCATCCGTATGCTCACGAATGGACTCCACACAGTCAGAGAGTAAGTGAAGGCCGTTATAGGTAGGAATAATGATGCTCGTTAATATTCCGTTCATGGGCGGTTCCTCTCTTTCGCGAGCTGCGGACGTGACGAGGTCTGCCAGAACAGCCTTGCGCCTTTTCGGCGCATCGCCTCGTTCAACGCTTCAAGATGATCGCCCAAAATAAGCTGGAGAACGCTATTGCCTGCGCCGGAATTCCCTTCACGCATCCGGTTGCGCCCGATAACATCGGCTGTGCAGGGAGCGGATACCGTCAATCCTTCGAGCAGGGCCGCTGCCTGCGCCTTAGGTGGTACGGCAAGGATTCCTGTCCCGATGGTGTTTATCGCCTTGCGGGATAGTACATGCGGAACCGCGGTCAGCGAATTGCTCTTCAAATCCTGGCGCCCCAGAACCTGATTCAAAAACAACTTGCAACGGGTCACCTCATCCTGTCGTTCATAAAGAGGAAGATAGCCTGAAATATCATTCAGCACCACGTCAATACCTCTCTCTTGTTCATATAGAAAAGCCGCCAATTCTTCGGCAGGTACAGCCATATCCCCATCAACGAACAGCAAGGAATCACCACATGCCAGAGCCGCCCCGACGGAACGGCCGACGTCATGTCCAAGCCGCTCCGGATAATAGGCCAGAATCACGTTTTTCCGATCTTTCACTTTGCCGAAGCTGTTATCGGTGCACCCGTTAAGCACGACGACCATTTCCTGAAGCGGAATGCGTTCCAATTCATCCAGCAAGTTTCCAAGCGTTCTCTCCTCGTTGCAAGCGATGATGACTACCGACGCTTTTCCTGACAGGGGGACCGGAACCCCGTACAGACGGGGATTCTCTCTTTTGGAAGCGGCATAACCATCCCGGAAAGCTGTTCCCAACGCAAGGGCACGATCATAGGAAGGAGACGGATCTTCCGCTCGGCTGCGGAACCATTCAGTCAACAAGGACCGAAAATGCTCCCTTGGAGGGAGTGAGGTTCCAAGCCGCTCCAATCGCAAAGCTTCCGCCCCGGCGGAGACCCCGGCTCCATAAGCTCCTTTTAAATCGACTTTGGGCTCAATTTGGATTACATATTTCTTTGGCAATCTTTGTTTGACCCGGGCCTTGCGATTCGCTAGAAAAGGAGATCTTCGCTTGCCCGACCGGACGCGTTTGAGACGATTCGCCCGAATGACGGGCTTTTGGCGGTATTTCCGCGTTCTTCCAAGTACGGTTTTGTTCACGGTATTTTAATCACCTTGCCCTTTCGCGGAGTCGTCCCAGATCAGAGAAGCCGCCGCGCGAGCCCCGTTGCTTCATAGCTAACCCTGCCGCTTCCAAGTGATCTCCCAATACCAGCCCGGTCAGCAAATCTCCATGTTTGGAACGGAGCCTCGGGCGATTCAAACGGCCGACATCCACGGAATGCACCGGTCGGATCTTCAATCCTTCCAGGATAGCGGCTGTCTGGGCCAACGGCGGTTTCTCCAGCTTTTCATAACCGATTCGGCTAGCCGCCTGTCTGCTGAGCGCATGCGGCACCGCGGTTAGGGACGCGCCTTTCAAATCGGACCTGTTCAGCAATGTATTCAGAGTATGCTTAGCGCTGACAACCGGATGAACCTCCCGAGTCTGAACCGGGCCTTCGTAATCATTCAGGGCCAAATCACTGCCGGATAGAATGGCTGCAGTGAAAGGCCGAAGATCTTTGGCGGGAATCACCATATCCCCGTCTAAGAACAGCAGCACTTCCCCTTTAGCCTGCCTTGCGCCGACCGCTCTCGGGACATCATGCCCGAGCGGTTCTTTGTATTCGAGAACGATAGCCCCGAGCTTCCTGGCAAGCTGCGCGCTCCGGTCCGTACAGCCATTCGCCACAACAATGATTTCGGTCTTAGGATGAACTTTGGTCGCTTCCCGGATGACCCTCCCGAGCGTCCGATGCTCGTTCATAACCGGAATGATGACAGATACCACCGGTTCTGGAGAGCTGCGAAATGTGGCCTGATCCCGCCTCGTTCTACGGCGGGCAGGCCGGGTTTGCCGGGCTCGAAACCGGCGTCTCTTATCCATCAGGACCCATCCTTCCCGGATATTATTAATAGACGGAATATAAGATAGTTTATGCTCTTCTCTGTCCCACGCAACGGCAAACGTACAGAGGAGAGCCGAAGCACACCCAAATTAGCAAACAAGCAGAATGCCGCGGCGAAAGCCCGCAAACATTCTGCTCGATCGGCAACGAGGTGACGCTGCCATAAACATTCATATAAACTTGCAACTACTGATATAGTGAAGCGGCGGATGTAACAGGCTCTTTACCCTGTTTGGTCATGAGGCGGACCCATCGGTCAGCCGCATGATGCCAGCGGAAGCGGCTGCGCGCACTTTCAGCACCGGCAAGGCCCATGCTTCTGCAAAGCTCCGTATTGTCCAGCAGCCGGATGATTGCAGCAGGCAATTCATCATTCAGGCGCTCCGCAGGCAGCAGCAACCCCGATTGTCCATGCTCAACGACTTCCGGGATACCGCCGGCGCGGGAGGCTATCACGGGTACGCCCGACGCCATGGCTTCCACATTGACCAAGCCGAAAGCTTCTTCTTTGCCTGACGGAACGACTACCATATCAGCCAGATTGTAGCAGTCGGCTACCCCGGGATATGGCGTGAACGGCTGAAAAACGACATGCTCCGGCCAAGAGTCCGCCAGCGATTTCAAGCTGCGCACATACATGGTTTCCCGCAAGCTTCCATAAAAAGCGCTGCCGACAATTAAAAAGAGAGCCTCCGGATGTCTTTGGACAACGGCCGGGACTGCTTGAAGCAAGGCATGCACCCCTTTTTCGGGAATCAGCCTTCCTACAAACAGAACCACTTTACGCCCGTTCCAGCCGTAATCGTGAAGTCTCGCCCGACGCAGCGCTTCGCCTGCGGGGGTCCATCTCGGCACGAAATCCTCCGGACTCACCCCGAGATGATTCACCTCCACCGGAACCGAAAGGCCTGGGAAACGTCGCAGCAGCTCCTTGCGCAGAAACTCGCTGTTCACAATGATACCGTCAAGCGTGCGGAGCTTCTCTGATCCGCTCCGGTCCGGAAAGTCTCCCGATTGGATAAACGTCGTAGAGTGAAGGGACAAGAACACTTCCGAACCGGGCAACCTCTGCTTGATCCGGTAAGCCAGAAGAGGCCGATTATGGACATCGACCGCATCGGGCCGCCAGGACCTTAGATGGCGAAGTACCGATGGAAAATAGGAACTCCCGCCCGGCACTCTCAAGCAGGGAACACCTCCAAGCCCCTCCGGGGAAGCCGGATCCTTCCCGATTCTGCCAAAGATCCGAATATCAAGCCTGTCTGAGGCCAGCGGAACCATCTTTTCAATGACACGCTCCACCGAGCTGCTCCTCCCCGAAGGAATCACGAACGATCCTGGGGTGACCACCGCTACTTTACGGAAACTCACGGGAATACTCCCTCCTTGCCTCCATTTTCTTATAGAGGTTGTTCAAAAAGTCATCTTTCCACGACGAAGCTGATCATGATGAGAACTCGGCATCGAATCTTGAATTCAGCCGGGCCTTCCGTTGCTCACGTACCTCATGTACGCTCCGCTACTCAGCCCCTAGCTTCATCCAACCTTCTTGGTCCTAAAAACCTAACTTTTTGAACACGCACTTATATTGTAGTTATACGATGCGAGCGTATCCGGTGTGACTTATTTTTTAAAGTGTACGAACATCAAACCATAGTTTTCTCTTAACAATCGCTATAAAAGGCAGGCACAAAAAAGCCGGAATTCTCCGGCCCGAAGTATGTGGAATTACCCTGCTAAGTCAAATCAGGCTGTTGACTTCCCTCATCCGTCCATGCTGAATCGGGACGAACAACATAAATTAAAGGGAGCCACAATAAGGTTAAAGGAGATTACAGACTTGCAGAAGGAGGGAGGAACATGCCGCCCGATTATGTCGGTATTCTGTTAAACGCCAAAGCACACCAGGGAGCAGGGAAAGGCAGAACCGGTCAGGAGGCTCTACCCTTCTACGAAGAAGCCGCCGCCCGATACGATCTCAAACCTTGTTATCTGCGTCTGGATGATATCCATCCCGAATCCGGCAAAAGTCTCGTTTACCTGAAAGAAAACGATAGATTCAGGAAAGCGCTCATTGAAACCCCGCCGGTTATTCATAATCGTGCGATCTATAAAGCCCCGTCCGCGCTGGGGAAAATCCGGGGCCTGCAGCAGCAGGGAATAACCATTTACAATCACAACAACCGGTATGGCAAAGATGAAATCCACCGACTGCTGGCTGAGCATCCCCGACTCTCGTATCATCTGCCTGCTTCCCTGCGCGCCACGCCGGGAAATATTGGCCTGATGATGCAGCGCTACAGCGACTTGTTGCTCAAACCGGCAAGCGCTTCGGTTGGCCGCGGAATTATGCGCCTGAAGCTGGACAACCGGGGATGGTGCCTGCTCTACAAGGGACGCCGGACAGTGGACCGGTGGAAGGCGCTCCGTCTTGATAAGCGAACTCCATTACCAATCTGGGTGAAGCGAAGAATCACGCAAATTCCATACTTGATTCAGGAAAGACTGCCCCTGGCTGAAACGGATGGCCGCCCCTTGGACGTCCGCGTAACCGTTCAGCGGGGACTGACCGGAGACTGGGGCGTAACGGGGCTATATGCCAAGGTTTCCGCTCCCGGCCGTTTCCTTTCCAATCTTGCCCAGGGAGGCAGCGCTTTTCCGGCAGATTCGTTATTCCGCCGCATATTTCCGCCATCCACGGCAGCACGCGTCCTTGCGGACAGCCAGACTGTAGCCCTTGCGGCCGCCGCTTACCTGTCCGGCCGGTTGCCTCTGCTCGCCGACCTGGGCATGGATATCGGAATTACCAATGACGGGCGGATTTACATTATTGAATGCAACGGCAGAGACCAGCGTTACGGATTTCGTAAAGCCGGCATGAACGAAATATGGTTTGACACCTACCAGCAGCCTATGGCTTTTGCCCGCTATTTGCTGCAGCATCATTCAGGCCCTCGCGGATAACTCTGTACAGCAAAAAACACAAGTCTTACCGGAAAAAGCCCTGACATGGCGAATACATGATGAACGCTTATTACGGATTGGCGGAATACCTGACATCCGCAATGTGAAACAGCGGGAAAACGTCGCTAAGCATCAGGGCCAATACTACTGCCGCTGCGAATACCGCAGCGGCCAGCGGATCATAGCGCGTGAATAGCGAAGGATAATAGTAGGATCTCCGGCCGTTCCCGTTGAAAGCCTTCGCCTCCATCGCTACCGCCACGCGATGGGCTCTCCGTATACTCTGGGACAGCAACGGGACCGCGTACATCTTGATGCCGGCAAACCATCCCCGCGGCCCTTTCAGACTCCGCGCTCCCCGGATACGGAGGGCGTTCCGCCGGATCAGGAATTCTTCCCAAACCATCGGTAGCAGCCGGATCGAGGCCATAAAGCTGTACGCATATTTGGGGGGAAGCTTTACTTTCTGCATCAAAGCATAGAACAAATCCACAGAAGATGTCGTGAGAACAAACAACAGCCCCTCCGACGCAAAGGTTACGGATTTAAACCCGATATGAATGCCGCGGTAGAAGCTTTCCTCCGTAATCCGGATCAACCCCCACTCCCACCACATTTCATCCCCTTTACCGAAAAGGATCATCGTCGAAGAAGACGATATAAACACCAATCCGAAAGACAGCACGATCAACAACACCTTCCAGAAGGCATATCCGCTTTGCCAGAACAGCAGCAGCGTGAACATCACCGCCTGGTAGAACATAAAATCAAGCCGATGCGTAAACAAAGCCACGAAAAAGAGCAGGATGACAAGCACCAGTTTAAGTACCGGATTGGCTCTGTGCATCCATGTCGTAAAGGAAGGATTCAGCCATTTCTTCATAGCAATACCTCTACCGCGCCGGTCTCGCACACTTTATGCGGAAGTGAGGATCCCCGATTCGTATATCCGCAATCGGTCAGGGTCCCCTCTCTGACTTCCCATCGGCGTGTCGCTACCGCTTCCGCAATCTGTTCCTCGTGGGTTACCATCACGACCGCTGTTCCTCTACGCCGCATTTCCTCGCACAAATTCAAAATAGCAAAAGTGTTCACGGCATCCTGCCCGAACGTCGGCTCGTCAAGCAGCAGCACCGGTCTCTCCATGACGGCTGCTCCCGCCACGCTCAATCTCCGCTTCTGTCCGAGCGATAATTGATACGGATGACGCAGCTCTAATCCGACAAGACCGAACTGGTCCAGCGCATGATCTACTCGCCGCTGAATCTCATCCGAAGAGAACCCTTCTTCTATTAACGAAAAACCGATTTCCCGGTCGACCCGGTTCTCGACAAACTGAAATTCGGGATTTTGAAAGACGAATCCTATTTTTTTCGACAGCGCCAGGATTTGCCGGGTTCGAGTCTTCTTTCCGCCGAACCGTTCACCGCATAGAAGATAGCTTCCCTCGGAGGGAAGCAGTCCCATCAGTGCAAGCAGGAGCGAGCTTTTTCCGGCCCCGTTCGGGCCCGTAACCGCAATGAAATCCCCGGGGTACACTTCAGCCCGCTCGATCTGAATAACCGTGCGGTCCCCGCGAAAGCCTTGGAACTCGGAAAGCTCGATAACCGGCCGGAGTAATGGTTCCCCGGCAGTCAGCCGGGTGGAATTGGCCCAAAGCATTATCCCCTTTTCCGCTTCCTGTGCTTGGCCTTCCGATGCCCGAAAACGATCCCAGACGCCGGGATGCCAGATCCCGTATTCCTCCAATTCCGTTTGGCAGCGGACAAACAACTCCTCCGGAGCCCCTTGCCCCAACAATTGTCCCTGGGGGCCGAACAAGGCTACCCGATCCACCAGCCCCAGATCAAGCACCTCCTCGATCCGGTGCTCGACAATAATGAGTGTCCTTCCCTCGGCCACCCGGGAAACCGCCTCCCAGATTTGCCTTCGCCCCTCTGGATCCAACAGAGCGGAAGGCTCGTCAAGCAGCAGTACCTCCGGATCCATCAGCAGAATTGAAGCGAGGGCCAGCCGCTGCTTCATTCCCTGGGACAACGAATCAATCGGAAGATGAATCTCCGGCAGATGAAGCCCGACTTGTTCTAGAGCATCTACCATCCGCGGTCGCATTTCCTCTCTTGGAATTCCCCGATTCTCCAGCACAAAGGCCAGTTCCTCATCAACAAAAGGCATGCAAAACTGAGTATCTGGATCTTGGAACAGCATTCCCCACGATGGGGGAATCACTTGCTCCGAGCTCCTCATAGGCACCTCCACTAGCCCCGGAATGATGCCCGCAAGCACCTGCAGCAGCGTTGACTTTCCGCTGCCGCTTGGCCCAAGCAGCAGCAGTCTCTCTCCGCGCCTGACCGAGAAGGAGAGATCTTTAAACACAAAGGAGTCCGTCTCAGGATATTTGAGACGTAAATCCCGAACCGCCGCAGCCGTATTGAATTCCGTGTATGTACTTGATGCTGTGGCGTTGTTCCGCAAAAGATCCATCGTTAATCTTCCAATGCGGCGTAATCCTTCGCCGCAACGGGCCGAAGCAGCGAGGTGACGCCGGTCGCTTCTACCGCCTTAGCCAAAGCATAGGCCAGATAACCGGCAATCAAAGCGGAGCTGACTGCACGCATCGAGTATTTGGCAATGAGCATCCAAGTGCTATAGTCAGCGACGTAACCGTAATAAATATCGGGGATCAGAGAGCCCACGGAGGCGCCGACTCCCGCCAGAGCAGCCACGGAGCCGGAAAATTTACGGTAACGGAACAAAGCGAACACGAGCTCAGCTCCTAACCCCTGGAGCACACTGTATAGCACCAGTTGAATCCCCCATTCGCTCCCGAACAAAATCTCCACGTGGGCCGCCGCCACTTCGGCCAGAACAGCTACACCGGGTTTTCGAATCAGCAGAAAGACGAGGGTTGCAGCAATAAACCACATGCCGTAGACCAGTTCGTCCGCTTGAAAGAACAATGGGGAAAACAGCTTGTAGACGGAAGACCAGAAGTGATAGATTACTCCGAGCACAAGCGATACCAGTATCGTCACCAGAATGTCGCTCAGCTTCAGACCCCTTCTCTGGGCGGGAATAGGCGCCCCAGGGCCATTTCCTTGATTCAAACTCTCTTGCATGATAAATCCTCCTTTTGACTAAATAGTGGTTTGGACGCAAAAAAACCGGCTGAATAAGCTCAGACGGTTGCTAGGTCCACGGGAGAAAAGCATGAGTAATAAACATGCATTCCGGAACGTTAGATTCTCTACGCTGGCATTATCCAGTTCAGATTAACGGTCTGCAGCGGGTTAAGCTGCCATCTCAGCCTGATTCACTCAAGCCCCCGTATCCCTTATGCGATTGGAATAAATATACTCTAGAACCTTCCAAATAATCAAGCAAAAAAACAAGAAGGCACTTTCGCAGTTGATTTCAAGCCTATTCTATGTCAATATTAGCGGAAGTGGAAAAGGGATTATTGTCCCGTTGATCATGGTGTTAGGGGGATACGACTTGGCCGCAAACTGGATGAAATGGATGACAGAACTGACCTCCCGAAAGTGGATTTCCAGGCTAATGGGCCGGTTCTCGCATTCGCAAGCGAGCCGCTATTTAATTCCTTGGTTCGCAAAATCATACGGTATTCCGCTGCATGAGGCAGAGATGGAATTGAAAGAATACCGTACGCTAAACCAATTTTTTACGAGAAAACTAAAGAGCGGCATGCGGCCGATTGCTCAGCTGGAAGGCGGGTTGATCAGTCCGGTCGATGCGCTCATTACTTTTATGGGGGAAATCCGGTCGGGCACGATTCTGAATGTCAAAGGCCAGGATTACACCCTGAAAGATTTGCTTAACCATTCACCGCATGCGCAGACCTATGAGCATGGATACGCCTTTGTCCTTTATCTGAGCCCGACCGACTATCATCGGATTCACGCTCCCGTAGCCGGTACCTTGGTGGAAAGCGAGCATATTAAAGGCCGTGTGTATCCCGTCAATGATTTCAGCATGCGGAACATGAAATATGTGCTCAGCCGCAACGAGAGGTTGATAACTTACATATCGCATGAACGCGGAGAGATTGCCGTGGTCAAGGTCGGAGCGATGAACGTAAGCAGCATCCGCTATACCGACGATCAAGCCGAGCGATGGAATCAAGGTGACGATCTGGCCTACTTCGAGTTTGGTTCCACAGTGGTGCTCTTGACCGAGAACGGCACCTTCGAGCCGTCCCCGGAGCACGCCATCGGCCAAAAGGTCAAGATGGGCGAACTCCTGGGGCGCTTTTACCCGCCTTCCAAATAACCCGAGGGGCCAGTTACTTTACGGTAATGGCCCCTACGGATGACTTCAGCGACAGAAGCGGACCTCCGTCTCCCCGCTTGCTCTTGCCTTTCGGTGCCCCATCAACCCCGCCGATATCGGCATTCGTTTCCAGATCGCAGTTCACCGAATCGGCCAGCGTGGCTTCAATGCTTCCAATATCCGCATTAACATATAAATTCCCGCCGCTCTCCATCCGTCCTATGCTAAGCTCGATACTGCCCGTTGAGGTGTTCACCTTCGATTCACCCGTAATTCCCGCATCCACAATTACAATTCGGCCTACGTCATTATCAACATCATAGCTTCCGCTCAGCCCGGTAAGAGTGATGTCTCCGACATTGTTGGTCACCCGGAAATCGGTAATATGTTCGGGAAGACCGATCGTGTAATCAATGCTGAACTCGGAATAATTGTATTTCTCTTTTGCCCACTCCCAAAGACTTCGGTCCGGATCGTCCTTCGCATGTGTAGATACGATAAGCCCTTCTCCTTCAGGGGTGATGGATACGGCCGCCTGGTCAAGCACTTCTTGCAGATCAACCTTACGGAAGGTGCTCTTGTGCGCCCAAATCTTCGCTTTTACCGTAACTTCGTTTCCCTTCGTCCCCTGAATCTCCACATTTCCCACACTGTTATCCAGCGTAAGCTTTGAAGCCGAATCGCCTTGTGCCGAAGCCGAAAGCTCCAGCGTCGTTCCGTTTTCCTTCAGTCTTTCTACCTGACCGTCGACGGTTTTTTCTACCGTTTGCCCGATCGCCCCTGTCGCCGCTTCGGCGATTTCCTTCGCTTTTTCGTTCGCTCCCGAACAAGCGGTAAGCATAACCAATACTGCTGTCGCCGCCGCAATCGCTAACGGTTTATATTTTGTATTCATTCTTTGTCCTCCTCATATGGGGTTCTCTATGTATTCTTGTGCGCTCATTTAAATCGATGCTACTATCGTAATCCCCCGGAGGATAAATGAACACTGGCTGCAGACCAGATTCCTCCTGGACCAAAGTCGGAAGGACAGCCGCCTCTAAATAACCCCATAAAAAAACAGCCGTCCAGAGCAAGCTCCGATCGACCGTCTTTATCAATCATATCTTATTTGAACACCGGAATCGTAATTCCCGGCGCATGAAATTAATGTTGGAAATGACATATCATATCCCAGCCAATCGGCTTAAAACCAGGTTTCATCATCCCGGTCGGACCGTCTTGGCCGACGAAAACGGTAACGAAAAATACCGCTTCCCGGTACTGAACATGCTCTGCTGCGCATCCGCCGTCTCTTACTCATTGCTGTACACCTCCTCCCGGACCTCGGCTATAAAAAACAATTACCCGCCAAGAATAAAGGTGAAACAAGAATCAGCGAATTTCGGACGGACTTTTTCCGGTATACTGCTTGAACTGACGGCTGAAAAAGAAAATATCGCGGTATCCAAGCGCGTCGGCCACCTCGGTAACGTTCATGCCGGCGTGCAAAAGCAGATGCTGGGCCCGGTCGATCCGGGTCTTGATGATGTAGGATTGCACGGATAACCCGATGATTTCCTTGAACTTAATCGAGAAATATCTTGGCGACAATCCGGCACGCGCCGCTAAATCTTCCACTTTATGCGGCAGCCCCGGGTGCTGCGAGCAATAATTCGCCACCTCTTGAATCACTTCGTTCAGTTGATGGCTTACTTTTTTCTCCCGGGGCACTTCCCGCTCTTCCCGGAGTAAATAAATCAGCAGCTGCTTTAAAATGAGGCGCGCTTCCTCTTCGGCTCCGTACGCCTTAACCAAAAACAGCCGGACATAACGCGAAAGCATGTATTCAAAATCCAGCCTATCCTCCAGCTTCCGGTAAGATGAAGGTACCTCGGTGACAGGCTCGTCGACGTCAAAATGAATATAAGTTAAAACTAACGGACGCTGCGGATTATGCGTAGCGCTCGTATGATCGCCCTTGCGGAACAAAAAACAGCTTCCCGGGCCGACCTGAATGGGTTGATCGTTCAAAACCACCGTACCTTCGCCGCTCCATACATAGAATAAATCGTAGTTTTGCAGCGCTTTTTCCCGCTTATGCCATTTCCAACCTGGTTCGCATACGATCTTGGCAAAGGCCGGCTTCAAAATGAACGAGGACGGGGATATATGGAGCATCTCCTTACCTCCTGAAGACTATTAGAGGTTGTTCAAAAAGTCATCTTTCCACGACGAAGCAGATCATGAAGCGGATTCGACGTCGAATCTTGAATTCAGCCGAGCCTTCCGTTGCTCACGTACCTTTTGTACGCTCCGCTACTCAGTCCCTAGCTTCATCCAACCTTCTTGGTCCTGATAACCTGACTTTTTGAACTCGCACTCTTAGAATTTGAATGATACCTGCATAAAAATACAGCAAGTATTATTTCGATTATACTCCTAATCGCAAATTTCTTAAATATCCTTCCACGCAATAGCCATTCGAAATAAGCCTTCTATGATTTGGTCGTCTTCCAGATGGGAAAGGCTGAAGCAAGCGGCAGGCGGGCCGGGGGTCAACCGGTAAACGTCACCGTCCCTAAATTGCACGCCACGATTCCGGGCCGCCTCCTTAAAAGCTGCATATTTCTCCGGCGAACGCAGCCAATCCGCAAATAACAACAGACCCGCATCCGCCTGCTTAAGCGCGAATAAACCAGGGACTTCCGCCTCCAGCGTGCGGCGGAACAGCTCCTGCTTCGCGCTGTAAATTCTGCGCATCCGCCGCAGATGCCGCTCGTAATCGCCCCGGCGCATGAAGCGGGCCAGCGCCCGCTGCTCCAGCCGGGCCGGGGGCACCGGCTCGTAAAGCCCTTTGGCCAGCAGGACCGGCGGGACCAGGCTGCGGGGCAGCACGGCATAACCGATGCGCAAGGAGGCGAACATCGTCTTCGAGAACGAGCCGATGTAGACGACGCGCTCATCGTGGTCCAGCGCCTTGAGCGGCTCCAGCGGGCGGCCGCCCCAGCGGAATTCCGTGTCATAGTCGTCCTCGACGATGACGGCATTCCGCGCCGCGGCCCACGCCAGCAGCTCCTGCCGCCGCTCAGGCGAGAGCACCGCCCCGGTCGGGAACTGGCGACCGGGGGTTACAAACAGCACCCGCGCGTCCCAATCGCGCGGGATGATGCCATTGCCGTCCACCGTCCCGGGGACGGCGATCCCTCCGCAGGCGGCCACCGCCTTGGAGATCCCGTGGTAACACGGGTCCTCCAGCACGGCCTGCTCGCCCTCACCCAGCAGCAGCTGGGTGAGCAGCATAATCGCCTGCATCGAGCCATTGAACAGGCAGATTTGCTCCGCATCTGCCGCAATGCCGCGGCTGCGCCGCAAGTACGCTGCGATGGCGCCGCGCAGCTCCGGATCGCCCGCCGCCGTGTCCGCGGCGGGTCCGCCGCCTGGGCCGCCTGGGCCGCGCTTCTCCCGGGCGGCCCAGGCGAGCGCGCTCTTCCACTCGGCGTGCGGAAATGCGGACGCCGATGGTCCGGCGTCCTTGAACGAAATGACGCCGCTCGCGGGACCGCTCTCCGGCTCGCCACTTCCCGGATCATCCGGCGGCGCCTGCTCCATCACCCTTGTCCCCCAGGGGGACAAGGAGATCTCCGCCGCCTCCCCGCCGGGCTCTGCACTGGGCCGCATCACCTTGGACACGAACGTTCCGCTTCCCATCTCGGAATGGACGTAACCCTCCGCTTGCAGCAGGTCGTAAGCATGGGCCACGCTTCCCCGGGACAAGCCGTAGATCTCAGCCAATTCCCGAGAAGAAGGAAGACGCGTGCCCGCCGGGAGAGTTCCGTCATGAATGGCAGCCCGGATCGCATGATATAAAGCGAGATATTTATACCGGTACTGCTCGCTATAAACATCTAACGGAATGGAGAAGTTCAAACCAAACCCTCCTCGAATTTTCAAAGTGGACTATTAAAATTAATGTAAATTGGTTCTTTTTTTATGTCAATTCCGGAAATAAACTGTTAGAAATATACGGGTTGTTCGAAATCGAAATGCAACCCATTCAAGCGGAGGGGAACTGAAATGAGAAGAAAAGAATTTGCAGTAGAGGAAGCACAGGAAGTCGAGGCCTTTTTGAAGGAGATGAGCTTCGGATTTCTCGGCACGGTCGGAGAGGACGGATGGAGCCGGGTAACCCCGCTCAACTTTGCGTATGACGGACAAAATTTTTATTTTCATGGAAGCTTGGCCGGGGAGAAGATGAAGCATCTTGCGCATGATCCGCGAGTGAGCTTTACGGTAGCCAAGGAATATGCGATCATTCCGTCTTATTTTACCGATCCGAATCTGGCTTGTCCGGCTTCCGCCTTTTTCAAGAGCGTAATGGTCCGGGGCAGAGCGGAAAAAGTTCAAGATCCGGAGGAAAAAGCGACGGCATTGACTCTATTTATGGAGAAGCTTCAGCCGGAAGGCGGCTACGACCCTATTCGGGCCGACGATCCTCAGTATACCGGACAGCTTAAGAGCGTCGCGTTATTTAAAATCGTTCCCGAAGCGGTCAGCGCCAAATTCAAATTTGGACAAAATATGAACGAACGGAAGTTTTCCGGGGTTATGGACGGGCTTCAGGAGCGGAACCTTCCGCTCGATCCCGAAACGATTGAATTAATGAAGAAATTTTGTCCGCGGCATGCTTGAATTCCCGGGTAGAGCGCGATTTGACCGTGACGGTAATGGGACGAAATGATATAATGTTAGGCAGTCAAAACGGAACTGTCCATTATCAAACCCGATCGGAAGGATGAAACGTGATGAACCCACTCGCGGAGCAGTTAAACGAGAATTTGAAGTCCGGCAATATCCATGTGTACGAAATGCTGTCCACTCTTGGCAAGGAAATTTATTTTCCGAAAGAAGGCATTCTGAGCCAGTCCGCTGAAGCGACGGCCGGAGCGAAAAAATACAATGCCACGATCGGCATCGCAACCGAGAACGGCGGACCGATGCATTTGGCCGCTATTCAAGACACCCTGTCCGCTTATAAGCCGCAGGATTTGTACCCTTATGCGCCTCCGGCCGGCAAACCGGAGCTTCGCACCGTATGGCGCGAAAAAATGATCCGGGAAAACCCGTCACTTGCTGACCGCAGCTTCGGCAATCCCGTCGTTACCAACGCGCTTACCCACGGCCTCAGCATCGTTGCCGACCTGTTCGTCGATGAAGGCGATGCGGTCATCTATCCGGATAAAAACTGGGAAAACTACGAGTTGACGTTCGGCATCCGTCGTCACGGCTCGATCGTCAACTATCCGCTGTTTACCGACGATATGAGATTCAACAGCCAAGGCCTGCGCGAAGCTCTCCTGGCCCAAAAGGACAAGGGAAAAGCGATCGTCATTCTGAACTTCCCGAACAACCCGACCGGATACACGCCGGGAGCCAAGGAAGGCGAAGAGATCATTGACGCTGTCACGGAAGCCGCCGAAGCGGGAATCAACGTCGTGGTGGTTACCGATGATGCCTATTTCGGACTGTTCTTCGAGGACTCCTTGTCGGAATCGCTGTTCGGCAAGCTGGCCGGACGCCATCCGCGCATTCTGCCTGTCAAGGTTGACGGCGCTACAAAAGAAGAGTACGTATGGGGATTCCGGGTCGGGTTCATCACTTATGCCGCCGAGGAAGCGGGAGTTCTGGCCGCCTTGGAGCAAAAAACGATCGGCATTATCCGTGCGACCGTATCCAGCGGCGCCCATCCTTCCCAGACCTTTGTGCTTCAAGCCTTGAAGTCTCCGGAGTTTGAAGCTCAGAAGGAAGATAAATTCAAGGTCATGAAAGGCCGCGCCAACAAAGTCAAAGCCCTGCTGGACAGCGGCAAATACGGAAATGTATGGGAATACTACCCTTTCAATTCGGGTTACTTCATGTGCCTCAAGCTGAGCACGGTGAATGCGGAAGAATTGCGTCAGCATTTGATCCGCGAATATGGCGTAGGCACCATCGCCCTCGGCGATACCGATCTGCGGATTGCCTTCTCCTGCATCGCCGAGGAGAATCTGGAGGATCTGTTTGATCTCATATACCGGGGCGTTCAAGATTTGCAAGGCTAGGCTGAACCCATTTACGCAACTTCCCGTTATATCCGCCCAAGCACTCAGTACGCCCTGCTCATAGAATATTTTGTACGAACGATCTATTCTTTGAGAAAGGGGAATTGTACATGAGCGGAGTTGGAGATGAAGGAAGAGGCGGCTACGGCGGCGCTTTTACTAGCACAGGAGTAATTTTGGTACTCTTTATTCTGTTGGTAATTATCAGCCGCACCATTTTCTTATAAGAAATTTATAAACGTAAAGAAGACCGCCGGAGTAAGTTCCGGCGGTCTTCTTTTGCATGTACTTGAGATCTTGCATGCTTCTGCATGTTTTTGTGATCTTGAATGCTTTTGCATGATTTTGTGCTCTTGCATGCTTTTGAGCTCTTGCCTGCTCTTACATGCTCTTGCCTACTCTATCATGCTCGCGCATGTTTCAATCCTCTTCTTCTTCCTTCCATTTACGGTTCCAGGAAGACTTCATTCCGAAGGCCAAGCCGACCCCGACAACAAGACTGCCGATAAGGATCGTCAGATTGCCCCCAGGAGCAAATATCATCGGTACCCACATCAACACTGTGATCGCCAGCAGCACGCGCGAGGCCAGAGCCACGACTTCCTTCTGCCGGGAGCCGGCGGGAATCGGGTAATAAGCATCTGCGGGAGTATCTCCATGAACATGGCGAAGGGCGGTCAACTGCGTACCCGCCAGGAAAATAAAGAACAGGTACAGCACGGCGCCAAGCCAGTTTTTCCCGTTCCAACCTACGACCAACATGCCCAGCAAGGTCAAACGGACTACGATACCAAGCAGCTCGCCGCGCAGAAACGTCTTGACGAGCAGGAAGCGATACGCTCCCTCGCGCGACCAGGAAATACCGTTACCGATCTTGGAAAGCCAGCGCCGGTGGGCGACTTTTTGTCCTTCTGCGGGAACGTCCACAAACCAGCCGAGTAAGAGCATAACCCGGGCAGCGCCGGACTTCTCCGCCGCAATGAGGTTCTCCCAGGGAACAGCATGCTTCATCGGGAAACGCAACGCGAGTATATAATTGATACCGACCAGCAGCATGAACAAGACGCTCTTCCATGCCGGTTGCCATAACCAAGCCGCGAGCAGCAGCAAAATAAAACTCCACCGGAGCAGCCTGTATCCGGTTCT
Source organism: Paenibacillus sp. FSL R5-0407 (assembly GCF_038009185.1). NCBI lineage: Bacteria > Bacillati > Bacillota > Bacilli > Caryophanales > Paenibacillaceae > Paenibacillus > Paenibacillus sp. FSL R5-0407. The sequence continues at coordinate 2,475,692 of NZ_JBBPAX010000001.1, forward strand.
GGCCCGGGCCGTCGAAATTCTCAGCTCCTGCCAAGCTCCATAGGCACTCAACAACTTGAGAAACAACAGAACGAGCAGAACGACCCAAAGCGGAAGCTTCACTTCGGCCTCACTGCGGATGTACATAGGCCATAAGATCATAAGAACGATATAAAGCCCGATCAGTTTATAAATGATACCGCTGCGAAACGCGGGCTTGAAATACGCCTTCATCCCGGTTTCCTGGGGCAGCAGAAAAACAACGTCCGCCGGCTGCACATACGTCCGAAAACTGGAATATACAGTCAATGGGCCCAGCAGAATCAGCATGATCCATTGGACCGGGAGACCTGTGGGCATATTTTGCAGGAAAGTCGTATACCAGGCGGAAAATGCGATCAGCAGCAGCAGGAAGAGGACCGCCACTCCGCTCTGAAAGACGTACGGCAGATACGGGAGCACTTTACTCCAGAAGGACGACTTGCGCCGGCTGCGCAGCTCTCGAAGCTTCATGGTTTATTCTCCGCCCTTTACTAAACTGTAGAAAATATCCTCAAGCGCCGCTCCGGGCATGCCGGCCTGTTGAGCGATTTCCGTTAATGATCCTTGCGCGATAACCACTCCGCGGTGAAGCACGATAAAGCGGTCGCAGTAATTCTCGATCGTGGATAAAATATGCGAGCTAAGCAGGATCGAAGCTCCCGCCTCTTTCATTTCCATCATGAAATCAAGCAGCGAACGGATGCCCAGCGGATCAAGCCCGAGAAACGGCTCGTCGATGATATACAGCGGCGGCCGAGCAACGAACGCGCACATGATCATGACCTTCTGCTTCATACCTTTGGACAAATGGATGGACAGGCTGTCCGCCTTTTCCTCCATATGAAAAAGTTTAAGCAGCCGCTGACTTCTCTCACGGTAATCCTCGGTCCCCACCCCGTAAGCCCGGGCGGCAAACTCAAGATGTTCCCGTACGGTCAACTCCTCATACAGCATCGGAGACTCCGGGACAAAAGCCAGCGAGCTCTGGTACCCTTCCGGGTCCTCATCCCGGGTCTTCCCCTGTACAGCTACCCCGCCGCGATGCGGAGTCATCAGCCCGAGAATATGCTTCATCGTCGTACTTTTCCCGGCCCCGTTCAATCCGATTAGGCCAACCATTTCCCCCGGCTTCACTTCGAAGTTAATATTATGGAGCACCGGGCGCCCGAGGCTGTACCCCCCGGTCAGCTCTTCAATTTGCAATACGGGCGTCTCACTCAAAACGGCTCCCCCTCAATAAATATTGATTCATCCGATTCCAGTTTGATTTTTCTGCAAAAGCTAGCTTCGCGACTGTTTATCTTTCAGCCACTTAGGAGCGCCTTTATTCTTGCGGTCCTGCTTGCGGTCGTTTTTGCGGGCACTTCCCGGAGCCGGGTTTCTCGTTCCGGCGGAACTGGTGCGGGCCGGTCGGACCGCATCGCGTTCGGCAGATTCCTTAGGTACGCCATTTTCGCGCTCGGATGGAACATAGCCGGTTTGAGCCTTGGCTCTTCCGCCATTTTCAGCTCCTCCGGATTGGACTCGTCTTCCTTGGTCTCGTCCTTGGTCTCTTCCTTGTTCTTGACCTTGGTATAGTCCTTGCTCTCGTCCTTGCTGCTCTCGTCCCTGTTCACGACCCTGGCCTGGGCTCTGCCCCTGCCGTTGTCCGCCCTTGCGTCCGCCAGATTGATCACTCGGATCTATGACCCGGCCGCCAAAGAGCCCGCGCTCCAAAATATCGATACCCAGCTCCCGTGAGAACTTACGCATAATAAATTGCTCTTTCGGCGCGATGATCGACACGGCCAGCCCTTTACGGCCCATCCGTCCGGTCCGGCCAACCCGATGCACATAGTGCTCCGCATCGATCGGTGGGTCTAGATTGACAACAAGGGACAACTCTTCGATGTCGAGTCCCCGTGCCGCAACATCCGTAGCCACGAGCACCCGGATTTTCCCTTCGCGGAATTTGCGGAGGGTTACGCTTCGGACCGTTTTGTCCGCATCACCATACAGCGCGCCTGCGCTTAATCCGACGAAGTTCATCTTTGCCTCAACCTCGGCGATATCCGCCGTGTTGTTGATGAACACGATGGACCGGGCCGGATCGTAGTGCCGGATCACCCGACGCAAAGTATCGATTTTGTCCCGATCGCTGATAAAGTATAGATGCTCCACACTCTTCGAGGTCCGATGCTCCGGTTCGATTCCGACCTCTACCGGTTCCCGCATTTCCTTGCCGGCCAGCGTCCGGATTTCCGGGTTAATCGTTGCCGAAAGGAACAGAAGCTGCCGTTCGCGCAGCGTCCCGCGAAGGATATGCTCGAGATCGGCTGTGCCGCCGAGCTGGAACATTTGGTCGACCTCGTCGACGACAACCGTACGGACCGTGTGCAGCTTCAGCTTGCGCAAGGCCACGATCTCCCGGATCCGCCCCGGCGTCCCGACGATAAGCTGGGGATGCAGCTTCAGCCGCTCAAGCTGGCGCTTGATCGCCGCGCCGCCGATCAGGGCTTGTACCCGTACTCCCAGTGACTCTCCGTATTTTTCCGCTTCCCGGACAATTTGCATCGCCAGTTCCTGGGTCGGGGCAAGAATAAGCCCTTGCAGCGTTTTAGCATCCGCATCGATGTTTTGCAGCAGCGGAAGAAGGTAAGCTAATGTCTTGCCGGTCCCGGTTTGCGATTGAGCAAGCACATCCCGCCCTTCCAACGCGGCAGGAATGCTTTCGGCCTGTACCGGTGAAGGCTCCGTTATTCCGTAATCGGCTAATTTTGCGGCAAGCGCCTCATGGATTCCAAGTCCGGTAAAAGTAGTTATCGTCATGAATGTTCATCCTTATCTTAAAAAGATCATTATTTTCATTATATGCCAAAATCCTAATCCAACCAAATTCATTATAAAAAACCTCTATCGTGGGTTCCCTTTGAAATACAGCCCTTCGTGCAAAATGTTCAAATAATGTGGAGAGGGGGGAACCTCATCACGCTGAGTACAAAAGAGAACTATTCCCGCTGAGTAAGGCAGGCCTAAACTCGTTGACTTGTTGTCCGTTGACTCGCTAACTAGTACAAAATAAAAAAATAGCTGTATTTTCTGCAGTTAATTTTTAGCTTTTAGCCTTTAAAAACAAATTAACTGCAAAACTGCAGCTAGAATAAAAAGTAGACACCTCTTAATGTCACACAGATAATAAATCTATTGAGGCAGAAAGGGTGTCGAGAATGAGTGAGTCTAGGCAACGATACAATGAAACATTTAAGCGTGAAGCCGTAAAGTATGTGCAAGAGCAGACGAAGACGTTGGAGCAGGTGGCCGACGAACTGAACATCAATCCCGGTACGTTGAGAAACTGGGTGGGTAAGTACCGTGAGTTTGAAAATGAACCGGTAAACCAAGGAGAATCACTTCGACAGCAATCCCAGCTCATTGAAGACCAAAAACGTGAGATCGCGGACCTGAAAGAAGAGATCGAAATTTTAAAAAAGGCCGTGCACATCTTCGGGAAAGAAAAGAACTAAGGTTCCAGTTCATCGAAGATCATCGCTCCGAGTTTCGATTGGAGAAGATGTGCAAAGTGCTGCAAGTTTCCCGGAGTGGATACTACAAGTGGCAGGCATCCGAAGCCTCCGAGACAGAGAAGCGTCGAGAGAAACTCGTAGCACGTATTAAATGGCATTTTTACGATTCCGATGAAATCTACGGCAGCCCAAGGATACACAATGAATTGGTAAAAGAAGGATGGACGGTATCGGAACGAACCGTCGGCCTCATCATGCGCGAAAATGGGTGGCGCTCGTGCATGGCTCGAAAATTCAGAGTCACCACCACAGACTCCAATCACGATATGCCCATCGCACCGAATGTACTGGATCAGGATTTCTCTGCCACCAGGCCTAATGAAAAATGGGTGGCTGACATTACCTACATCCCTTGCTACCAGGGAAAGCTGTACCTTGCCAGCATTTTGGATCTATATACAAAACAGATCGTTGGATGGAGGCTCAGCGATAAAATGACGACGGACCTCGTCCTTGAAGCACTAAATCAGGCGTACGAGGCTAAGAAGCCAAAGAGTGTAATTCACCATTCCGATCGCGGCTCCCAGTATGCCTCCAAGGAGTACCGTGAACAACTGGCACGCTTAGGCATACAGCCAAGCATGAGTCGTAAAGGTAACTGCTATGACAATGCCTGCATCGAGGCGTTTCACAGCATCTTAAAACGTGAATTCATCTACAGCAGGCCAAAATTCAGGACCAAGGAAGAGGCTCAACAGAAGCTGTATCGTTACATTGAGTTCTTTTACAACCGCAAGCGCTCAAATAGCACAATTGGTTACATGTCACCGGTGCGCTTTGAACAGATGTACTACCAATTTACAGCTTAAGGGTGTCCACTTTGTTGACAGAAGAGCAAACCTCCAGTTAATTTATCCAAACCAACTAATTATTCGTCCGTTTCACTGAATTAGCTGTAGAAATTACAGTTAATTCGGCTGAACTCGATAAAAACGAGAAAATAACTGTAGGTTTTACAGTTAAATATTTTTCAGCTCCAAATACTCTCCGGTTTTCGCCAAAGCGGGCTCTCTTAGCCCCTAACCTCGCCCCCCACAACACACCCTTACATAGCCACAAAAAAATCGGCTGTCGCCAGCCGATGTCCTTATTTCTTATTCAACATGCGATAACTCACAAGGTCCGCCAAACGGGGAAACAGTTGATACAGTTTGGCTCCCGCTCCCGCAATCCGGGGCAGATTGATCTCGGCCGTTCCGGTGCGAACGGCGGATACCATCGCTTTAGCCACCCGTTCCGGTTTCATCATGAACCATTTGACGTTCGCGACGTAATGACCGTCCGGGTCCGCCAGGTTAAAGAACGGTGTATCGATCGGTCCCGGATTGATCGTTGAAACCGTAATCCCGTACTCCCGGACCTCTTGGCGCAGTGCGCTGCTAAAGCCAAGCACCGCATGCTTCGTCGCGGTATAGGACGTCGATTTCGAGGTGCCGATCTTCCCGGCGATGGAGGCGATGTTCACGATCCGTCCGGAGCGCGCCTCTTTCATGTGAGGGAGAACGGCTTTCGTGCAACGAACCATGCCCATATAATTGACATTCATCATGTCATCAAACTCCTGCAAGGGCATCTCGTCAAAATAGGCGAACTTACCGTACCCCGCATTGTTAACCAGACAATCCACACGTCCAAACTCGGCGTATACTGTCTTAAATCCTTGTTCCACCGAGTCATCGTTACCGACGTCAAGCTCCAGAATCATACTTGGCCCCATCATCCCGGAGTTCACCGCTTTGAGCTTATCCGCCGATCTTGCGGCAAGCACCACGGTCGCCCCTTGCTCCGACAGCATTTGCGCGGCCAGGGCTCCGATTCCGCTGGATGCCCCGGTCACGACGATTACTTTATTGTTAAGTGACATGATCTTCATCCCTTCAGACATTTCATGTCCATTTTAAGAGATTAAGACTTGAATATCCAGTTCCCCGATTCCGTCCATATGCAGCGGGATGCACAGTGCTTTCCGCGGAACGCCGGAATGGTTCTCTTGCTCCGATTTGATCACTCGCGGAGGAGTAATATCTACGACATAACCTTGATTGGATAGAATCGTGCTAGCGTTGCCGCTGATCATATTGCCCAGTTCCGAAATAGCGCTCTGGCCCATTTCATCCATTTCCGTCAAAACAAATCCGCCCATCATGGCGGACACGATCCGCAGGGCTACCGTTTCCTTCAATCCGAACATGACCATGCCGCTGAAATAACCCGTCATATCGATTTGGATCCAAATATGATCTTGAACTGGCATGATATCCTTCACGCCCAGACTCCCGGTAGATGGAGATACTTGAATCACCTGCTCGATTACCGAACATGCGGATTCCAGAAAAGGATTGATCACTTCTGCTCTCACTATTACGCCCCTTTTCACATAGAAGTACTTAACCGATACAAAAGTCCCGACTTTAGATGAAATATATTATACTTTATTCCCAGATATAAGTCATTAAAAATCGAACGGTGCAACCTCTATAGCGAAATAGCTCGATTCCGATTCCATGATTGTCAGGGCTCTGCAATTGATTTAATTAAGAAAAATCCTCTATAATTAACTAAATATGAAGACTACGGAGGAAAGGAGGATTCGGCATGAATATCAGCCAGTTGGAAACGCTTATCACGATATCGAAAACAAAAAGCTTCCGCAAAGCCGGGGAACTGCTTAATCTTACCCAGCCTGCGGTATCCGCGCAGATCAAAAGCCTGGAGGACGAATTTCGCACCGTGCTCGTCGATCGCAATCAACCTGTAACATTGACCGATCGGGGACAGGTATTTCTCGAAAAGGCAGAGCAAATACTAGATATTGTCGAAGAACTCAAGCAAAAATTGTCCGACTTGGAGCACACGCCGCAAGGGCATATAGTCCTAGGTACAACGACCTCCATCGCCATTCAGATTTTACCGCGGATTCTGTCTTATTTTCAGGATCAGTTTCCTTTAATCAAAACGACAATTCAATCCATGCCCTCAAGCCTGATTTATCAGAACGTGGAGCAGGGAATGGTCGACATAGGGATCGGTTATTTGATTGAAAATAACCCGCAGGTCCTTTCTTCGGTACTTTATTACGATACGTTTGAACTCGTCGTATCTCCGCTCCATCCATTGGCAGGCAAAACCATTCCCACCCTTGATTCCCTGCGTGAAGTTCCGCTCATTATGCTGTCCCCGGATACGGTTGGCCGGCGCTTCGTCGATGAAGTGTTCAAAGCGCATGACATCGAGCCTCATATCGTCATGGAGCTGTCCAGCAGCGAGGAAGTAAAACGGATGGTCGAAATCAATCTGGGAGCGGCCATCATCTCCAGGCAATCCATTCTCCGTGAACTGCGGCAGGGATCCTTAAAGGTAGTGTCCATTCCCGAACTGGAGGTTACACATCCCGTAGGTGTTATTTATAAATCCAGCAGATACGTCAACTCCGCGATGCAACAGTTCTTAGGCGATCTGAAAGGCATGCCGGAGACCCACTTTATCAGCTCTGAATAATCCTAATCCGCTTGTTTAGACGAAAGGAGACACAGCATGAAGTTTGATCTGCACACACATCATTTTCGCTGCGGCCATGCCGACGGGAACATCCGGGATTACGTGGAAGCCGGCATTGCTGCCGGACTGTCGGTCATCGGAATCAGCGACCATACGCCGTATTTCGGTAACCCCGAGGAGCACCCTTTTCCCCATATCGCAATGGCCAAAAAGGAATTCGCAAATTATGTCGAGGAAGTATTGAAACTGAAGCAAGAATACGAGGGCAAGATCGATGTTCTGCTTGGCATTGAGTCCGACTTTTTCCCGGCTCACGCCGAAACGTACCGCCAGGTTCTGTCCCAATATCCGTTCGACTATATCATCGGCTCCGTTCATAGCGTCAATGAGGTTAGCATTTTCAATAAAAGACGTTGGAAGGGCTTGAGCGAAAAGCAGCGGATCGCGGACAAACAATCATATTACGAACTAATCCAGCAATCGGCCCGGAGCGGAATGTTCCAGATCCTCGGCCATATCGATGCCATGAAGGGCAATTATCCGGCCTTTTCCGATATCCCCGCCGCCGAAGTCATCGATGAAACCTTGCAGGTCATTGCGGAGCACGGTGTAGCGATCGAAATCAATACATCCGGCAAGACGAAGCTGTCCGGAGGATGGTATCCTTCCGATTCCATATTGGAACGCGCGCTCCATTTCGGGGTGGATGTCACTTTTGGCTCCGATGCTCATACGCCTAAGCGTGTAGCCGACGAATGGGAAGACGTGGCTAAACGTCTGAAAGAGATCGGTTTTGACGAATGGGTTTATTATAAAAATAAACAACGGGTTGCTGTTCCTCTTTAAATACCTTTAAGTTAAACAGACAAAAAAAAGGGAACCCGCACGTTACTCGCCGGATTCCAAAAGACAAATATATTCAAAAGGGGGTCATGTATTAAGTGTACCCTCTTACTATTAGGGATTGATCACAGGTATATTTCATTTGTGTAACAAATCCTCTTTTGTTCCTCAGCAGGTTCCGGACGGGTTAAATTATAGCATTTCAATGGTTCGCCCGACCCGTTACCCGGATAAACATTTATACTTGTGGCTTCCCCGTCCTCGATCAACGAAAATCCGCATTTGCGCAAAACTTGTTCCGAAGCCGGATTGTCGACGCTGCATCTCGCTTCGATCCGGTTCAGGCGCAATGTCTCAAATCCAAACTTAAGCAGCGATTTGGCCGCCTCCGTCGCCAAACCCCGATTCCAGAAATCGGGAGCAAGCAGGTAGCCCAGTCTCGCTTTCCCGGCTTCGGGTGCCCAAAATTGGAGAGAGCAAACGCCGATCAAGCCGCCCTTTTCCTTTCGTTCAATCGCAAAGTGAAGATCTCTCAGGCTTTGGTACGTGTCGTCAAAATAACGGAACAATCGGGCGGGAAACATCAGGGTTCCCCTTTGAAAAGAAGTTTGACGGCGCACCAAAGGATCGGTGACGCATCCAAACAAAGCGTCCGAATCTTCAGCCCCGATTTTTCGAAGTAGCAGTCTTTCACTCTCCAGTGTCGGAAACTTCTCCCTTAAATGATTCCGCAAGTCCATCCTGACCGTCTCCTCTCCGGCTCTTCTTCGGCTACAATCCGGCGTCTTCTTCCAATTCGTTCTCGTCCAGAACTTCGTCCGGTGTCTGGTTCCCCGTTTCCTTCATGAAAATTTGCCGAAATACTCCGATCATGGACAACGCATATGCTACCGTAATAAAGCTGAAAAAAATCTCCATGACGACCACCAGGCGGGACGTATTGTCTACCGGTCTTACATCCCCGTAACCTACTGTAGTGAACGTCGCCACACTGAAATAGAAAAACGTAATCAATTGGGAAAGCGTGCCCTCTCCTAAGTTGTCTCCCGCAAAGCTGCCGCCTTTAAATAGCTTGTATATCGAAGTATACACCACCGTAAAAAAAACGATGCAGCTTAGTGTGGCGATGCTGATCCGGATGACGGCCGATTTCAGGCTGACCTCCCGCTTCACTGCGGAATCGGCAATTTCGCGGAAAATATAGAGGATATAGAACACGACCGAGCCAAGGACAAACAACAATATGATCGCCCGAAGCAAGGCGTCGGACTTCAGCACCGAACCGAAATCGACCCAGCCGAGAAGATCCTCCAGCGAAACAGCGACATAAACCAGGATCGGGGCCAGCAAAATGACCCGGCTGGTTACCCGCTTGTCCAGCAAATAAAAAAGAAGCGCCAACCCGATCAGCACGACGACATTTAGCCAAAGGATCCATGAATGCATCTTGATCTACCTCCCGGATTCTTCATCACCGCGGGAATCCTGATCATCATTACCCAAACCGCCGTGCTTAGTATCTGTTAAAGACGGGCAATCACCCTGTTTAATCTTTCCACTTCGGACGGTTTGATCTTCAAGGTGGCTTCCGGTACCCCGGTGCCGCCGAAAATCCACTCATACCTAAACAGCTTAGAGTCCAAAATAACCGGCAATCCATGGCCTAATAGGGGAACGCACCCTATCGTGAAACCGGTGACTTCTAATACCTCCTGGGGCTTCGCCAGCTTGAGCTTGTTAAGACCAAGCTTTTGTGCAAGCCCGGCAAAATCGACCCGCCCATAATCCCCCGAGATGATCAGAGCCGCATACTCCTCATCATTTTTCAAAATCAGCGTGGGAGCTGTCTGTCCCAGCTTAATTCCAAATAAGTCGGCGCCATCTTGGGCGGATACGATAGGTTTTTCGTGGCCTAGGATTTCAAATTGAACCTGGTTTTCTTGCAGGAAATGCACTAGTTTCTCCATGTTCGTTCTCCTTCTTGATTAGAACCGGATTGCCACGCATCGAACCAAACAAATAAAGTAAAACATAGCAAAAACAAGTAATCATGAACATCCATTTACAAAAATGGATCGCATGGCTCAAATTATCCATATTCGTGAAATACACCGCAATATCCTTCAATAACCGACCGGGATGACGTACAAGATCCCAGCTATTGAATCGGAAAAAGCGACCCAGATAAATTCCGAAGCTGCTAAAGGCGAGTACGGCAAGCGCGAAGATCCATCCGGTAATCCGGCCGAAGGCATTGCGGACCAGCCGGTGAACCGAAGCCAGCGAGACCGAGCCTAGAGCGAGTCCCAACAAGGCCACGAAAAGCACGGTATATAAATGGTCCCAGAATAACATTTCCGACCAGAATCTGCCTGTCGAAGAGATTGGGTAACGCGCGAACGGATGTAATAAGTCCGTAACTAAATAAGCCGCATTGGGATAAAAGAAAAACCACACAAGTCCTACTGCAAGAAATAGTATACCTTTGAGTAACCGTGCTCTCATGAGACTGATCAAATCCAGACCAATCGCAAGTCCGGCCGGAATCCAGGCCAAGAACGTATTCCACACCAGAAATAAATAAGGCGGTCTTCCCCCACCCGGCAGCCGAGTATCCGCCACGTATTTCATCCCTATGACTGTAGCTACAAACATAACCGCATATAAAAAAAGCTTGGCGGGGTAGCCTAATTGCCGAAGCTGTTGCTGCACTTTGCTTTCCTCCCGTCTGTTTATCCTTCTCTATGTCTTCACCATACTTACAGCCTATATACGTATGGAGTTGGAAGATAGTTACGACAGGAGTGCTGCTACGCGAGCAGCTTGGCCATATAAAGCTCATCAATGAACTTGTCGCCTAAGCGGATCGAATCCTTCTTGAAACCTTCAATTTCAAAACCTGTCTTTTTGTATAAAGCAATTGCCGCCGCATTATGAGCCATCACCGTGAGTTCAAGCCGATGGAGGTTCCTCGCTTCCGCCCAACGGTGGAGCTCGGTGAACAGCGCGGTCCCCACGCCTTTTCCTGAATAGGTTTGCAAGATGCCGAGTACCAGATACGCCGAATGCCGGTTTCTTCGATAGGATGAGCCATAGGCTCCTAAATATCCGACCAGTTGCCCGTCCATTTCGGCCACGAATATCATCGAATCGTCTGCTGCCAGCAACGCAGTGATTTTCTGCCGCTGTTCTTCCGGAGTGATCATCCGTTCCCCCGGCTCCAGGAGCATGAATTCCGTCTCCCTGTCTAAACGGAGGCAAAGTTCCAGAAAAGCCCCCGCATCTTCTTCCTTGATGTTCCTGATATTCACGTTCATTTCATTCAATCCTCTCGTTTCGCAGCACCATATGAATATGATCTTCCCAAACTCCGTTGATCCTTAGAAAATTCAGGGCCACTCCTTCGTGATAAAAGCCCACCTTTTCCGCCACTTTGAGCGAAGCCTTGTTCCGGGGCATAATGTTCGCTTCGATCCGGTGCAGTCCCAATTCGTAAAAAGCGTAATCCGCCACCGCAGCTACCGCTTCCGTCATAAAGCCGCGGCCCTGTGCCGATTGGTCGATGCGATAGCCCAAATGACAGGACTGGAATACGCCATACACGATGTTGCTGAGCGTAAGGGAACCGATCACCTGGTCAGGCTCCTCTTTCCGGAACATCCACAGCTTATAAAGTTCCCTTTTTCTGAATTGCGAGAATTCCTTGGCCAGTAAATCCGCCTGATAGTCGAGTGTGTAATAATCCTCGCTCCGCTTGGGTTCCCACGGTTCGAGAAACTCCTTGTTCCGCAGCACAAATTCCAGTACGTCCGCTGCATTGCTTTCGTCCAGCACTTTCAAAACCAACCGTTCCGAGTGTAAAATAGGTTTCATAACCCGCCTCGATTCTAAAGTTCATCTAATGACTTAAGGAGTGCCCATATGCAGCCGTTTACCATGCAAGTTATTGAAGTGATATTATCCATCCCGGAGGGAAAAGTCATGACCTACGGACAAGTGGCCAGAGCGGCGGGAAGCCCGCGCGCGGCGCGGCAAGTCGTCCGGGTCTTACATTCGATGAGCAGCAAATATAGTCTGCCGTGGCACCGGGTCATCAATGCGCAAGGCGAGATTGCGGTAAAGGATGACGAGTCTTTTTTTCTGCAAAAAATGTACTTGGAAGCGGAAGGGGTCACCGTACGGGAAGATGGGCGAATTGACCTCGCCGAGTATCAGTACGAGCCCTGTTGAATGAATATTAGTTGGGTCTGGTGCGTGTAAGGAGCTAGCGAAGTCGCTTGATGGGGCGGTTGGTGTGCGGCCAGTGTATGAGGAAGAGGGCTGGGCCTCGAGAGTAGCTTCTGGCTTTCCGGGAGCAACTTTGGCTTTTAACGGCGCCTCTCATGTGCTTACGGACATAGCGGCCCTTATTCGGCCCATTTCCCTTGTTTTTGTAAACTAACGGACACCACGGACCTTAAACGGCGGTTTTGCCGAGTGATAGGCCTGTTTTTGGCAGAATAACGGCCTGTATGTCCGTTAGATTCTTAAATAAGCTGATTTGCCCCCAATAACGGCTGTGGTGTCCGTTAGAACTCTCGAAACCAAACGTTACTCCATCCACCGCCACCTTACAGAACGCCTCGCAACCAGTCCATTTATTGCAAACCGTAATTCTTTCGCGCCTCTTTGATGGCGGCATTAACCGCCTTTACATCCGGCCCGTTCATCGGCTCTCCGCTCAGCTTATACTTCGCTTTAAGCTTCAAAATAGTGCCAACCCGCTCGTCGAGCATCGTTTCACTGATGATCCCTTGTTCGACCGCTTTAGTGATCGCCCGGATGACCGCCTCTTCTTTGTCATAGTCGTGACCGACCAGAACGATATTTCCGCCTGCTGTGATGAACTCAACCGCGGCCTGCTCGATGCTGTAATTTTCCGTAATGGCCCCCATCGTCATATCATCCGTAATAATAACACCTTTATAGCCGAGCTCTTCCCGGAGCAGATCATGAATGACCGCTTTGGAAAAAGACGACGGGTGATCGGGATCCAGCTTCGGCAGCAACAAATGGGCAACCATGACCATATCCGTGCCGTTCTCAATCGCATCTTGAAACGGAACCAGTTCAAGCTCCTTTAGCCGCTGCAGATCATGATTCACTACAGGCAGACCGAGATGGGAATCCACCGAGGTGTCCCCATGACCCGGAAAATGCTTCACCACGGGAATCACTCCCTTGCCGCTCAATCCCCCCATTGCTGCGAGGCCCATTTTGCTCACCGTTTCCGGTGTATCCCCGAATGAACGGTCCCCGATCACCGGATTGTCAGGATTGCTGTTCACATCCAATACAGGAGCAAAATCCAGGTTCAGGCCAAAACCGGACAGCTCGTCGCCGATGACCCGATAAAAGTCTTCCGCCGCTTTCGGATCGCCTGTATTCCCAATGCTTGCCGCAGTCGGTATTTTTGCGAATTCCTTAGGCATGCGGGTTACCCTTCCGCCCTCTTCGTCCACGCCCAGAAACAGCGGAAGCTTGTTGACGGAGTTATCCTCCTTCAACCGGTTAATCAAGGACAGCGCCTGATCGCTATTTTCAATATTATCTTTATAAAAAATAAATCCTCCGACACGATACGTCTCAATCAGCTTACGGGTATGCTCGTCCGGTGCAGTCCCTTCCATCCCGACGAGGACCAGCTGGCCGATCTTTTCGGTAGTGGTCAACTTATCCAGTTGTTCGGCAACGGCGTCCGTCGTCTCTTGTTGCGGTGGGGTCGGTTCCGTGTTCCCCTGCTGCTGCGGATCGTTTGTTGGGGGCGAGGATGGAGCCGCGCTCCCGCCCTGGTTCACGCCAGTTCCCTCGGACTCAGGAGAGGCCGAGTTTCGGGGAGCACATCCTGCGATCGTAAGAATCATCAGAGTTAACACCATCGTCCATATCAACCATTTCTTCTTATTTCTTTTCATAATTCCTCCAATCCGGCATGTCCTTCTGCCGTTTCCCAGCGATGCTCGTATTTTTGCAGTCGGGGATGAATAACGGAAGGCTGCTCCGTCAAAATAAGCCGAATGCTTTTAATCCATTCCTCAAAAGAAGAGAAGGATGCAAATAAATTCGCCGTTTCCGGCGTTATGAGCAGAAAGTAAGGAGCGGGGTATTTTTCCGCCAAAAAACGGAGCGCCGAGTCGATCGGCGTGTATTTTTTGCGTTTCCCCTCCCAGCCTTCCACGGTGATATCCGCATGCATTCGTGCCCGCCGCCAGTCATGCAGCTCGTCCTCCCTTTTATAAAAGGAACGCACCGGCTCTTTGGACATTCGTCTAACCGTCTCCTCATGAAGAGGATACAGGACCAGCGTACCGAAGGAGCGCTCCTCCAAAATCGAAACGGCGCGTTCCAGCTCCGCTTCGGACGTATTCTCGAATGTTTCGTAATAGATTAACGTACCTTTTCGTTTCGGGACAGGCGGCTCATAGCCAAAAGGGACTTGAATATTTTGTCTCATGTTCGGGTTCCTCCGGATTTGAAGTGGATATTCTAGTTAAAATTACCCTGCCAGACTTGATTTATTCCATTATAACGCCCATATGTTGCAATTTCATTATCTTGCTTTTTCATCCTAAAATGAGTACATACGTTCAGGCCAAGGGGTATAATGGGCGTGGAGGTGAATGATGTGGCCGACTATATAGTGACTGAGGCTCAATGGCTGTCTATAATTCAGAACGATGCCGCTAGTGACGGAAAGTTCTTTTACGCCGTAAAAACGACGGGCATTTTCTGCCGTCCTTCCTGCAAATCCAAGCCTCCCAATCGAGAAAATATCACCGTGTTTCCGAACGCCGATCATGCCCTTTCCGCCGGATACCGTCCGTGCAAACGCTGCAAGCCTACCGGCCTGCGGCTTCCCGATGAGGAATGGATCTCGGTGGTGGCCGAATATATCGATAAGCACTATATGGAGGAATTAAGCCTGCAACTGCTCGCCGACCTCGCCCATGGCAGTCCTTATCACCTTCACAGAACATTTAAAAAAGTGAACGGGGTCACGCCAGTCGAGTATATTCAAAACATCCGGATCGAACAGGCCAAGTCGCTCTTATCGACAACGAGTCAGCCGGTGGCGGAGATCGGCAAGCAAGTCGGACTCTCCAATACACCTTATTTTATAACGTTGTTTAAAAAACTCACCGGCCTTACGCCGGCCAACTATCGATCATTGTACACTACGATCTCAAAAGGGGGCAGTTAATATGACGCAGAACGACCCGATTTACTGGAGTCATCTATTTAACGAAAATTGGAGCCTAATTGTTGCCGCCGGGGAACAAGGGCTTTGCTATGTGGGCTCCCAAGGGGCAGATGTGCAGGAACTGGAAAACTGGGCGAAGCGCCGCTTCCCCGGTCGTCCCCTGATCCGAGATGAAGTCCGGCTTCAACCTTATGCTGACGAACTCGAAGCCTATTTGCTCGGCAAACTCACGAGCTTCTCCGTTCCCTTCGAAGCAACGGGAACCCCGTTCCAGCAGGCTGTCTGGAAGGCGCTATGCGACATCCCATACGGGCAAACTGCTTCGTATTCCGACATCGCCCTCCGCATCGGCAAACCATCCTCTGTCCGCGCCGTCGGAACGGCGATCGGGGCCAATCCGGTGCTGATCACGATTCCTTGTCATCGGGTGATTGGGAAGAATGGGGGGCTGACCGGGTATCGTGGGGGGCTTGAGATGAAGAGTAGGTTGTTGGAGATTGAGGGGAGAGGGGGTAGGGTTTGGGGGGAGAGGTAGGTGGTGGAGTGTGAGGATGTAAATAAAGTATGAAATTTAAATTAACAAAAGATAAGAAGCTGCTTTCTCACTGCATCTATATCTCTCATAAAATTCTCCGTTACCCTATAAATAATTTAACCTAACATATTGGTATCCACGAAACGCACCAGCCTTAGATATCACTTATCTAAAGGTTGGCGCGTTTGTGTCTGGGCTTCCTCCATTATACATCTGACAACGCTACGTTGCGTGCTAAGGCGTTATTTGATGATTAAGAGCCCATTAGTTCTAGTCTTTTCTGTATTAATAATGTATTACGGATTTAAGAGGCTTAAGATAAATGAAGAGTTGTTTTGCTTTCCTTAATATGCCGAATATTAAAGTTTATGTTCATGCTTCCTTAAGATCAATCCAAAGCAAAATCCTCACACCATCCTACTAGCTCTTCAGTCGGCATGAGCGGCGTACCATTTTGTGTAGTTCGGCCCTGCTCAGAGATCAAATATAAATTCTGCTTTGCTCGAGAACACACAACGTATAGAAGCTTTGAAGTTTCAGCTACTCTATTTTCATAATTACCATATACAAGGTTCCAATTAGGTATATATCCGGTTAACAATCCAAATACAATAACTGTTGTATACTCTTCACCCTTTACTCCATGATACGAATTTATTACTACTCCTTTTTTCTCACGGAAACACTTATTAAACGACTCCATATCAATTGATAAGTTGTACCTTTCAATTCTGTCATTAATTTTCTCTAAAAAATCAATGTATGCTTTTTTTAGATATGTTTCTCGCTCCATATCTATCTTACAGACCGACAACAATGAATCTACAGTATTAGTAAATGTCTCTATTCCGTTTTCATCACATATCTTTGCACCATTAATACTTTTCAAGACATAATAGCAGTCTACATAGTTAGGAAGAACTATTTTATAGTCATTCAATAAAAGCGAGATGATTTCGTTAGCAACCCTTTTTCGTAAATCGCTATTTCTTCCTGGCTCTGAGAACTTAATCTGTGAGATCAAATAAAACACATTCATCGGATCATATTTAATTGGCGTCACATCGGGCGCATCAAAGTTAACCTGTGGCAATCGTTCTCGCAATGACTTACTTGCTGGATAAAGCAACCTCCATTGCGGTGCAACGACACATATTTCATTTTCAGCAATCCCCAAATCAAGTTGTTCTTGAATAATAGCAGCAACTCTATTAGATATATTATCTTTATTCGTGAGTGTATCATATGTTATTACACCCCTCAGATTCTTAAATTTTGACTGAGATGAAACAACAGAAGAATCAATTTGAAACTTAGAATAAAAATCAATTATTCTTTGCGTTGAACGATAGCACCCATCAAGATGATCCACTTCAAATCGCGTTCCAAACAAACTATCTAATTCTTCCTTATTCTTAGCTATCCCTCCAATGCCACCATAGATAGCTTGATTAATATCACCAATAAAAAAGCACCGTATCGCTTTATTCTCGCGAAATATACTACCTAATATAAGATATTGGAGCTCATTGGTATCCTGATACTCATCAACATGTACGCTTCGCAATAAATTGGATATATTCTTACGAATAAAACCATTCTGACTCAGCAACTCATACGACAATTGTAATATCATGTTAAAATCAATTTCTTTGTTCTCTTCCAGTCTTTTATTGTATTCCTTAACTACTGCAGGATACGCAAATGGATTCTCATTAAAACCAAGACGTATTTGTAATTGTTTGCATATCTCGTTCGTATATCTATTCTGTACAAACTCATCAATGATTCGATACCCTCGGCTAATCCGCTTTGAATACATTGAGTATGGTCTAATAATAAATTCTAAGCAGAACTGATGA
The DNA here is from genome assembly GCF_038009185.1 of Paenibacillus sp. FSL R5-0407. Taxonomy (NCBI): domain Bacteria; kingdom Bacillati; phylum Bacillota; class Bacilli; order Caryophanales; family Paenibacillaceae; genus Paenibacillus; species Paenibacillus sp. FSL R5-0407. The sequence goes on from NZ_JBBPAX010000001.1 coordinate 2,493,254, forward strand.
ATGGTTCCTGCCCATACATTCTTCAGATCAATATCAAAGTTCCATAGCCTGCTCTTTATTTCTTCTGATGCACGATTAGTATATGTAATTGCAATATTCAACTTATTAGAAGCTGAATAAATAGTTGAAAGGTACGCCAGTCGAAATGTTAGTGTTCTGGTTTTACCACTACCTGGGCAGGCTGTTAATATTAAATTCTTATCACTAATACAAATTTCCTTCTGTTTAGGATTTAAGTCATTTAAGAACCATAAATACTTATCTTCCACAAACTATCACCACCAGAATGCTTCATCTATTTTTTGTATAAATATTGCAGGCATATCTTTTGGAAACGTTATGCAATACTTCTCTATGACTTTCTCCTTATCCTCTAAATTATGAACATGGGTTATATCAGAAAGAATACTTTGCGCTGCTGGATTACTACTAGGATAGAAGCCCATAGAATACCCTATCATTTTTAATTTTATGTCTGAGGTAACTACCTCCTGACACGCAAATGCAATTGCATCTAATATATAATCTGGAATTTGCACTGATTCATCTATAGTACTTGAAAGCAGAGTGGCATACCATCCCTTTCCAATAGATTTTGCTAAAGTTAAAACAGTATTGGCGCAGTCTTCACCACCTGCTTTCAATGCCTCTTTATGTCGATTAATAGTCGCTTCTTGCGAATAATGGGATTCGATTATGTCCTTTATAAAATATCGGTTATCTTTATACTTCGCAAATTCAATCTCAAAGGTACTAGTAGCATAAAAATTCGATACCCAACAATTTTCGGAGAATAAATCATCAAGCTTTGCTTTTCTAGCCTCTCCCTTCGTCTGGGCATTTCCACTATAATGTGCACTGCCTTCAGCAACCGCCTGAATATCTTTATCTGTAATAATGGAGCAATACCGCTGAATTCTTTCGTTATCAAATAATGACGCAATGTACTCAAATGCGGTACTTCCTACATTAACTAATCCTATTCCAAGTTCATCTAAGGAGATACCTAATCCCTTCTTGACCAAATTAGGTATTAGAATTTCTTCTCCGTCACCTTCAACAAGCAGAACCCCTTTTGAAAACAAGAGTACCGAACGTTTAGCATCTAAGTATCTTTCAATACATTCAGATAATTTCAAGTTTTTTAAACGTAATTTACTTTCCCCAAACTGATCTAGCTTTTCAATTGGCTGCATTACACGAGACACAACCCCATTGGTCTTAATCAAGTTGATTTTTCTGATTTCTGATGCTTCTGATAGATGGGCTGAATGCGTAGTCATAATTACTTGAGTGTAATCCTTAGTTAGTTTCAAGTTGTCAAAAAGAGTCTTTTGAATATGTGTATGAATATGTGCCTCTGGTTCCTCAATAATCATGATATTAATAAGCTCACGTGTACGATTGAATTTGAACTCAACTAATTTCAGAGCCATATAAATCATATTTAAATGACCAAGTCCCAACAATTCCATATCCTTTTGATTAGATGGCTTTATAGATAAATACCGCGATAATGCATTTATTTCATCGTTGAGTTGTGATTCCAACGCAATCTCAGGTGAATAGACCATTCCTATCATGTCTACAAGCTTAGAATTAATTTGTGCTCCAATCTGACCAATTTCCTTTATTTCAGAAATTGAAAGGTTTAATTCACTAATATTTTCTTTTATTCTCACAATATCAGCAGGATCGATTTGTGCCTCGATAGCCTCTACAATTCTCCTAATAGGATTCCTTGGTTTACGCATTTCATTTGCGACATCCCGTAAGGCATCCACAAACATAACAGAGATATGATCCTGAACATCAGTAATGTTTAACTTACATCCCAAGACAGCCGTGTCATCATCATCAGGATTAGTATATGATCCGGTTTTAAAATCACCCACTATTGACTTGTATACTGTAGGGTCAGTAAAATCTGTCTGGGAGCGAGATGTGTAATAAAATTCATAGTCAGATAGCTTAATTTCCTTACGTAACTCTTCAAATTCTTCTTTTGTATTTGCTTCAAATAATTTTTTTCGTATTGATTTTTGCGGACGGATAAAAAGTGTAACTGTTCCGATATCACCAGCATCACTATTAATATACGATTTAAGAAATATTGGATTTTCATCTTCAGGTACAATCTCTGCACAAACCTCAGTCTGCTTATCAATGGATGTTATATCTACGAAGACAGCAGAAATTATGATCCAGTGTCCCCTCCATTCTCCGAGATCATAGGCAAAGTCGCTTTCCTTCAATCGTTTACTATTATAGTAATAGGAATCATCTAATAGTAGACGTAATGCTGTTACCGCATTGGATTTGCCTGAATCATTCTCTCCAATAATCGTATTTGCTCCTTGTGAAAAATTAAATCTAACTGCCTTTAAGTTTTTGTAATTAACGATTTGTAGGTATTTTAAGTACATAGTTCTTCCCCCATTTCAAACTTCTTCTGTTATAGCAATTAAGTGAATTTTACATGATCACACTCTTTTATGACTGATGTTTACCCTTCAGTTCAAGCATTTTTGAGCTCTACATCTATTTATAAGGTTTTTAAAGACGCTCTTTATCTACATAACTAAGTAAATATCTTTATTTTAAGGACCTAGCGTGACAACTTGAGTGAGGTTAAAAATCGTCTTGTATCACTTCTAAAAAGTATAACGTTATCCATACGCAGGGTTGTATACCAATCATTTAGGGATCATTTAGTTAAATATAATTATATGGATTTGGATTAATCGAATTGCTTGTAATAATCTCATAGTACTTCATATCGTTTATTAGTAAATGAAACGGGCTAATGATATGAACATTTACATCTTGTTGACTTCCTTTTTTAAATCGAATCATTCCGACACATATAATAACAAGTTCTTTATGAGCAAATAATTCAGATCTAATTTTATCAACAAAGGAAATCAATGCTGATTTTGTGGTTTTTTCTGGATCCGCATAGAATGCTTGAGGCAAATAGATACTAACTCTGTACTGGGGATTTTCAAGATTCAGATAAACATAGCCGTCAGCTTCATGAAAATAAATATGTTTTATCTTACCGAATACGCATTTTCTATATCCGACATAATCGGGGGTTATGTGTTTTGAATCTAAACTAAAGATTCTTATTTCAGAAATACCAAGCTGATCTATTTCACCATTATCAATCCTCTCTAGTTTACTTGTTTGATCACCTTGTAATGTTCTTCTTGTTGTATATCTTTTGTTTTGCTTTTTTCGTTTTTCAGTTGCTTTTAAATTCTTACTTTTATTAATTATAGTGTTAATTATGTGTTCATCAGTAACTGGAGCAGACTCTATTTGATGAAGTATGTTTTTCCGTTCAACTTCTCCTTTATCTTTGAGAAAATACGGACATTCGATATCATGAAGATCACCTTGACCATTCCAAGTACTAAAAAATTTCACTCCATTTCTACGGTGCGTAAATTTAATCATTGCATCGCATTCATCACTAATGCAGTAAAGATGTTCTTGATATTTTGATTCATACAAGCCTTTATCAAGATATTCGTAGTAGACTTCTTCTGTATCATTACCATTTTCATAATAGGCCCACTCTATTTTCACATTTTTCACCCTCTTGAAAGTATATTTATTTTATATTGCTGCAATGTTTGCTTCTCTTAGTATTTCTTTAGTGAAAAATATCGATTTTATAACATCTCAGATCACTTTTTTCATATATATACTTTAACTTAATATTCACGAATTTCGTTTAATACGACAATATAACCAAATATTCTTATAATGTCCCTTGTATTTTTAGTCCCATAGAACTAGTTCTATTTTACCATGTCTGGAATTAAATGACGAACAAATATTTTTTTCTCGAAAAACAAAAAACTCTCGCTAAACTTAATAGCAAGAGTATCAGATTGATAACTTATTAACATAACCTTAGGCACATTCAGTTGCCAGATTTAATTTTTTAAAAAACACTCTCCCAAGGCAGCCCTCTCAAATCTCACTTCTAACCCCCTTCCCCATAAAAAACCTCTATCATTACCAAAACTCCCATTCTAAACCCCTGAACAAAGGCTTCGCTCGTAAGCATGGAGTTAGACTCCCCGTTTAGATCCAAGATTTTCTCAAGAACTTTGAAGTCGTCCTCTGAGAATCTTTGTTTGAGTTCCTCCATCAAATCTGAAATTTTTCTATTGAGCAGGCGATATTCAGGAACCGTTAGAACCATTCTCTCTTGAGGGTTCAAGTTACCTCTGTAAAGTTCCTCTAGAATACTTTTCATTTCACTCTCTCCCTTTCAGACTTATGTAATCATTAAGAATATTGAAATGCTGCCGACACTATAGATACAAATTAAATTTTATGCGAAAAATGCATAAAATTCAATATGCAGTTTTCGCATAATTTAAACTTAACTTGGGTGATAAAGATGTATAAAAGAATACGTGATTTGCGTGAAGATAAGGATTTAACGCAACAGCAACTTGCAGACAATCTAAATATCTCTCAAGCAACCTATTCCCGGTACGAAAGCGGGAACTTAGATGTACCGAGTTCCGTGTTGATCAGGTTATCGGAATTTTACAACGTAAGTATTGACTACATTCTGGGTCAGACGGATATTTCGAAGCGATTTAATGGAATGCGCAAATGAAAGACAATGATCCGGCTAATTCCAGACGGATCATTGCTTTTTGTCTTTCTCTTTTACACTGAGTAATCACTCGCCTCATCTTTACCCCTTCCCCCACAGAATAGCTCCACCCTCTCCCGGGATCAAACATTCGATATGTGGAACATTTTAGATAGATTTCCCCCTCGAAAAATGCTAGATTACTCTATAATTCATATCCTTTATGACTATATTATTTATATTGGAGGATGCTTCCACATGGACAAAAATTCCGGTTATAGAACGAACGTTATAGGCGCTGGCGAGGCGGGACGGGCCGTCTCGGTCGATATGGACAATGATTCTATACATAAGACAAACGTCGCTTTTTGGGATACAAAAGGAAATGAAGTTTTAGGAGCAACCGCACTACCTTTGTACGGATCATTTGTCTCGGAAGAAAATTGCAGACTTTTTGGCGATGTATCAGGGAAAAAGATACTGGAAGTGGGCTGTGGAAGCGGTCAATCCTTGCAATATTTGGGGGAACGCCAAGCAGGTGAACTATGGGGGATAGATATATCGGAACGACAGCTCGAAAAGACCACCCAACTATTGACGTCAAGCGGTCTTTCAGCCAAATTGATTTGTTCTCCTATGGAAGCAGAATGCGGTATACCGGAGGATTACTTTGACTTCGTTTATTCGGTATATGCCATAGGCTGGACCACGGACCTTGAGGGTACTTTTAGCCGGATCGCTTCTTACCTGAAAAAAGACGGCGCATTTATTTTCAGTTGGTCCCATCCTATCCACAAATGTGTGGTTGCTGAGAATGATACGCTTATTTTTAAAAAGAGCTACTTCGATGAATCTTGGTATTCGGTATCTCTGGATGATAGTACGCTAACCTTGTCGGACCGTAAACTATCAACCTATGTGAACGCGCTCTCCAGAGCGGGATTCGTCATTGAGCAAATGGTTGAGCAATCCGACGATGAATTGTTGCAAGCGCGGAGCGAGAACAATGATTTTGCCAAAAAAGCAAAAATGCTTCCTGTAACTTTTGTAATCAAAGCAAGAAAACTCTAGGAATCGACTTTTTTAATGGGAACGAGCACCTATCCTGTTTTACTCTGGTTTGCTTTATCTTTATATTCTTTTATCAAATGATAGATGTCCATCTTCCATATCTGGTCTTCTTTTTGTAGTCCCAATGCCAAGGAATGTGTCATTGTTTCTATACTGACCGTAACAAGGACCGTGACCTTATTCTCTTCGGATGTACTTTCATCGACTTTTATAGAATCATAATATCTGTAATGGACAGCTGTTTCAGAATCATAGGTCATGGCATACTCAAAATACTCTTCCCGAAACTTATCTTTGTCAGGCAGCTGTCCGCCATTAAAAGTAATATCATATAGCAAATCCGGATCCCCTAAGGATAGACAGTATAGATATATCAACACTATGTCCTCAGGGGTAAAATTGTAAAGGTAACTCAGTTTCCTCTCCTCTTCAAATCGGGTGAATGCCTCTTGTTTCTCTAAGGAAAGTTGTTTCAGATACGAGAATTTTTCAATGGACTCTTTACCAGTTGTCGTGCCTATAGAATTATTGTCAGTTACTTTTACTTGGTCATTTTTTGTGAATTCTCTCGTGGTTTCAGACCGTACGGTCTTATCTGAGTTATCAGGACTGCATGCCGTCACTAAGGACATTATAGCTAACACTAATAAAACTAAGCCTGTTTGCTTCAAACTATCACTCCGTTACATAAGGAATTCAATCCAAGAATTACCCCACCCATTCCTTACTTTACCATATATCACCGGTAATTAGTGGAATCCAGGCTCTCACAACCAATCTGCATCATCTTTATGTTGAAACAAAAACCTCCACCCTGTCGTCTGTTTGGATGGAGGTGTTCATTTTGAAAAAACTGGTTTTCATACTATTCCTAGCTCTTATGGGCTGTCAATCTGCCGAACCGATCTCACCCGCCGCGGTAGCTTCAGATGCAAACCACGATCCCTTCTCCGTACGGCTTTCGCTTCCGGAACAAGTGAAGGTGAATGAGCAATTTACCATGGAGGCGGAGTTAAAAAATAAATCGGACCGAGCTTTCGAAATCATGACCGGGGAGCCGTTATTTTTCTATGTCATCCGAGACAGTGACGGGAACTCAGATCCTATTCTGCGAACGGATATCGGGGTTGTTCGTCCCCTGGGTCCGAATAAAGCCATTTTAGAGAAGTACCCGTATCGCTTTAAGAATCCCGGTGTCTATGAGATTACCGCTGTAGCGGAATTTACATTACAAGGCGAAGACGACAACAATCAAGTCTACAAAATAGAGACCGATCCAAAGAAGATCGAGGTAATAGAATAGAATTATCTCAAGCTCGCTTCCTCATCCAGATCTTCTTGAGTTATCACTCTATCCTTATAGTAATATTTCATATCCTGTTCATTAATAGTACGCAACACTCTGCAAGGATTGCCGACAGCAACAGAGTTTGCCGGGATATCTTTGGTCACTACACTTCCAGCACCTATGACGCTGTTTTCTCCAATGGTGACCCCCGGACAAATAACACAACCTGCTCCGATCCAACAATTATCTTCGATCCTCACTGGATCCGCATACATATATTCCCGGAGTGCCGGATTAATCGGATGACCCACGGTGGCGATAGTTACAGCCGGGCCAAACATTACATTTTTACCGATGATAATTTTTGTATCGTCAACAAAATTACAATTAAAGTTAATGTAAGAACCCTCTCCAATTTCAATGTTCGTTCCATAACAGAAGTAAAACGGAGGCTCGATCCATGCCTTTGTTTCTTTACCGAATATTTCATTCATCAATCTGGAACGCTCTTCTAAAGTATCCGGTCCGGTCGCATTAAATGCAATCATTCTTCTTTTTGCATTGGCTCTATCTTCCGGCAAACCCTCACAGTAATCCGTAAATAATTTTCCCGCCGCAATTCTATCTCTCACGGTCATGTTAATCTCACCTTTCTTAATTAAATTCCCGAGTAATATTGTTTAGCCACCTGTATTGGCGGTATCGAATGATAGCAATCGGCATCTTGATCATCTCATCTAAACTGATCACCGCAAAAAGAACAATAGGATGTACGTGCCACACAAATGCACTTAAATAACTTAATGGCAGAATGATTCCCCACATCACGACTAAATCGCACCAAAATCCAAACCGTGCGTCTCCTCCTGCCGGGAATATGCCGCCGATAATGGATGAGTTCACCGACTTACCAATGCAGTAATAAGCGCATATATAAAGCATCCCATTCAGATAACTCTGTGCAGTACCATTCAAATTCACTAAATGAAAGACAGCGGGTTTCAATACCAAAATGAAGATTCCTGCCATGGTCCCGAATACCAGTGCGTACACACTGATTCTCCTACCGGCTCTCATCGCCATCTTCCTATGATTACTCCCTAAATATTTTCCAACAAGCACTGCGCCGCCACTAGAAATACCGCTGCACAACACAATGGCCAGGTCCTTGATTACTGCCGCAATAGAGTTAGATGCAACCAGATCGGCACTAACATGCCCCATAATAGCGGTTGTCGCAGTCAATGCCCCCCCCCCATATCATGTAATTTGCTTGAACGGGAAGGATGTATTTTAAAAAATCTTTACGCAAGTTACATTCCATTTCATCACGAAAAGGCAGGCGAAAGCGAACACGTCCACGTGTTGCAGAATAAAGGACGCAGCATCCAAGCTCGATAAAGCGTGCGCAAACGGTCGATAAAGCAACACCCATGATGGCCCTCTCGGGCATTCCAGGGAATAAAAGAAATATGCATATTGCGTTGAAAGCGATGTTCAACATCAGGCACAAGGTGCTGATCAAAGCACTTATTCGTACATTCTCCATACTCTTCATCGTACTGAGATACATCTGCGAAAACCCCATAGCGATATAAGAAAAGGAGATCAGCCGTAAAAAATGCGAGCCATAGGTTATTAAATCACTATCATTGGTAAAAATGCGCATCAGCATATCCGAAAAGCATAACGAAATGAGGAAAAAGACCAAGGATATCCCTAATGAAAACGGCCAAGCATTGTTTAGAACACGTTGTATTGCCCCAATATCATTTTTTCCCCAATACTGTGCGGTAAGGATGCCTACCCCGGTTGCAAGACCCATGTAGAACAGAGTCAGCACGAAAGTGACTTGCCCTGCCAAAGATACAGCCGACATCGCCGATTGATTGACGGAGCCTAACATCAACACGTCGACCATAATGACGGATGCCGAGATCAGGTTCTGCAGAGCAATTGGAATTACCAGACTTATCAATTGACGATTAAAATCACTGTTGGGAAATGCTAATTTTGCATCGGTTTGCACCACTCTCCTCCATCCATTCAAGAAATATAATATAAAAATAGTACACTTTATTTTAGAATTCCATCAGAATTGACTATAATAATATCAAAATCGTATTTTCTTTAGGAGAGATGCAACGGTGAGCAGTAATCTAGAAGTGTTTTCTGATTTTTCAGAGCGATTAAACTACAACTTGCCGAATTTCCAGCTATATGTTCGTCAGGGCACTCTTCGCCAATTTGACAGCTATGCTGCAGCATGCCATTGGCATGCTGATTTGGAGTTTATTTTAGTCCTTCAAGGTTCAATAGACTTTTTTGTAAACGGGAAGACGGTGCATCTGGAAAAGGGAAATGGGATATTCGTGAATAGCAAACGACTTCATTATGGCTTTTCTTCCGATATGACCGACTGTTCTTATATTGTGGTCGCCATTCACCCTTCATTGCTCGGTAAGGATTCATGGATCGGAAAAGAGTACTGGGAAGAGAAATTCGGTTCCAATTCCGATGATTATGTGTTGCTGACGAATGACATCCACTGGCAACAGAAGGTTTTGCTCTCGCTGACAGAGATATATGACGAGATGCACAGTCAGACACGTAATCCACTTCGATTACTATCGCAGGCCATGTCTCTGTGTGCATGCATGGGAGATCATTTAACATCCAATTCTGGACAAATTACAGATGATCCGTTTTGGACCGTGGTTTGGAAGATGACTGATTTTATTCATAAGCACTATGATAACAAGATTACGCTTGATGAGATTGCCGCCACAGGTTCTGTATGCCGTAGCAGATGCTGTGAACTGTTCGGAAGTTACTTGGGTCAGACGCCGAATTCCTATCTAACACGGTATCGAATCCAGAAAAGCTGTGAAATGCTGCAGGAGACAGATAGAACGATTAGCGAGATAGCTATTTCTTGCGGGTTTCAAAGTGCAAGTTATTTTTCTTATGTGTTTCGTAAGGAGTTGGAGCTGACTCCACAAAGTTACCGCAAGCAATCCAGTACCTTCCAACGCAAAAACCCCAACGTAGAGTCGGGGTGGTTTTAAGGCTGATGCGCTTATTTAACTCTATGTTGCCGGCAAAATCCTCTCTTTAATCAATTCCCACCGGTCCCGGGGATTCATCATGAATCCCGAGGCTATCGCAATGACCAGGTCTTTTTCCGGAATACAACAGATGACATTCCCGCCATCACCCATGGCCATATAAGCAGAAATGCCCTCCTCCTCCCTCAGCCACCATAAGTATCCGTAATGGTTAGGGTTCATTGCCGTGGACTCGAGCATCCAGGACTCAGGGACAAGCTCACGGCCGTCCCATATCCCGCGGTTTAAACACAACAAACCGAAACGTGCCATGTCGCGTGGAGTCAGCGTTAATCCCCATCCCCCGGTAGAGTTTCCGCTCGGGTCTTTGACCCAACCCTTCACCTTGGCTCCAAACAATTCATCAAAACCGAAATTTTCCATCGGATAATCCGGAATCGTCCTCATCCCTATAGGACCGAACAAGGCTTCATTGGCGAATTCACGGGCGCTTTGGCCCGTGGCACGGGTGAGAATGGCGGATAGCAGATGCGCTCCCGCGGTGGAATATTTAAAAACGCCTGGTTCCCCTTTTTCCCCCAACATTTGAAGCGTATACTCGACCCAGTCGGGCTGCATGCATAGCTTGTCCAACGGTTCCTGCCAATCCTCAAAAGGATAAGGAGCCGTCATCGTGAGCAGGTGACGCAGCGTGATTTCTTTTTTTACCGGGTGATCACGATCAAGCGTATATTCCGGAAAAAAGTCCAACACCTTCTGATTCACATCTCGGATCACCCCAACTTTGACGGCCATCCCGACAAGGACGGAGAGGACCGTTTTGGTCACCGACGCCACATGCTGCGCATCGTCCGGTCCGTAGCCGTTGAAGTATTTTTCATAGGTTAAAAATCCGCTTTTCACGATCACGATACCGTTCATATTGCCGTAATTCGACGTAATCTCGGATTCCAGCCCCGATAGCTGATTCGCATCCATCCCCAGACTTACGGGATCGGCGACTTGCCAGACATCACTCGGCCAAGCGTTTTTTGGCATGTGTTCATCCCCTTGATTCAACCTTGTTATTTTTTCTTAACAGGAAAATACACTTCGGTCACCAGCCCCACTTCATCCATGGTGTTAAAAGGATCGGTCAAGTAGATTTCATAAGGAGCTCCCGTCAGCTCATACCCTTCCCGCTCCACCCATTCCCTCAACCTTGCATAGACCGAGGTCAGTTCCTGGTAAGCACCCTTTAAAACCGACTTCGCGCAGAGTTCTCCGGAAAAATCCCTCGTCCCCTTCACCGCCTCCTTGATAGGGATCGCAAACTCCGTATCATTGCCGGCCGGATTATAATCCGGGCTGTGATAAATGGTCATCGGCGTCCCTTGTACGGTTAGTTTCCCAGTTGCGATCGTTTCATAGAGTTTGGCAAAATACATTCCATAGCCAGCCGCATATTCCTCGCTGCTCAAATTTCGACGGAGGGAGAGGAGCTTCAGCGGCCGTGTCTCCACCAGCTCCACTTCGATGCGGTCAAGGAAGGACATGACGGATAATTCTTGCTCCAGGCTGCCGATGTCGGAGTTCATTTGTTCCAAGACCGAGGCATAGGCCCGGATCTTCTCCTCGATCTCCCCTCTCTTGCTCTGCAAACGGAAGCGCAGCTGTTCCTCGGCTTGATCCGCTTCCCATGCTAGCACCTCTTTGATTTCATCCAGAGAGAAGTAATAAGACTTCAGCCGCTGGATTAGGAGCATCCTTTTGAGCTGGGCAATCGAGTAATATCGGTACCCGTTTTCAGGGTGGATCTGATCCGGGTGAATCAGTCCGATCTCGTCATAGTAGCGCAGCGTTTTAGTCGACACCCTGCATATTTTCGAGAATTCTCCAATCGAGAGCATGCGGTCACCTCCTCTGTTGTTTACCAGTGTGAGCCTTCCCCTAAGGGCAATGTCAACTCCTAATTTATAAAAAACAAACAAGCAACCTCAAGAACACGGGCCGTTCTTCAAGGTTGCCTGTTGTTATAGCCTATGTGTCACCCGTTTTGCCGAAACGATATTTCCCACAAGTATATGGAGGCGACCGAACCGTATGGCGAGTATCTGAGGCGGTATTGTTCGAATTCCTCTCTCGTGAGGGCCGGAAGCCCGTACAGATTCATAATGCCGCGACGAATCGCAATATCGCCCCAACTGACAATATCCGGCCGCTCCAGGCAGTTCATGAGCAGCATTTCCGCCGTCCAAACGCCAATGCCGGGCAGCACCGTCATCTTAGCGGCGACTTCCGCATCCGGCAAATTTCGGAGACCCTCAAGGTCGAATTCACCCGAAGCGACTTGCGTGGCGATCCAGTGGATGCAGAGTGCTTTTTTCATGGTAATGCCGCAGCGCTGAATCTCATCGGCCGAGGCTGCCGCCAAACGTTCCGGGCGAATATCGCCAAAAGCTTCCTGCATGCGATTCCAGATCGTCTGCACGGCTTTCACGGAAATGAGCTGGCCGACGATCGCGTGAACAAGCGCGGGGAACAGCTCCGGAATAATCACCCGGTCCACCCTACCCCGGCGGGACATGAAGTCCCCGAGCACCGGGTCCGCTGCCGACAAAGCTTCAATTTCCTTTGGTCCGTATTCAAAAAACTTGGTTACCACGGCGCACATGCCGATTCCTCCCCAGTAATCAGATTCCAGCGGCCTTTGTCCGTAAAGACGACAAAAGCCGTACAACTACTATAGCGTATCGGATAGCAGAATGTACGGCAGTTGGATTGAAACAGCAAGATAGTGAATATCTTATTTTTTTAGTCGCTGCGATTTGTTGAGATGGACGATGAGATGCCGGGTGGCCGGCATCAGGATGATTCCCGCCTTGGTCAGGCCGGCCCAGTAATCGAGCAGCCACTCGCCTTCTTCGCGGACATCCTTGTTACTTTTGATCTGGGCGATCCGGGAAGGATCTATCTTCTGTTTCAAATCACCGGGACGCAAAGCCAAGACGATGTCACGGGTACGAAGCCCCACCGCATTCCGGTAATCCCGAAGAGCCTGGATATCCACGGAAGCGCTAAGTTCTCTAACGTCCTCGTCATTCATTCCGTTGCCGGTGTCACGATACCGGATTCCTATTTTGCCGGGCCAATCCTGTTCTTGTTCGTCAAACACCTGCGGCCGGTCTCCCACCAGGGTGTTCAAAGTAATATCCTCGATCCGGGTGGAGTGGTAAATATGCCAAGCAATCGAGTTCACGCCCGGCTTGGGAATCCTCCGGAAATTTTCCTCGCTCATATCATCCAGCACTTCGTCCTCGAATGACCACGCATCCGGTTCGGCGATTCGGGCCGAATGAACCGCTGCATGCTGCGCCAGTATGATTTGAATGACAGATTCGTGATGCTCCGGTTTGGCGATGATCGCTTTCAATTCTTTTTGCCGGGTATTCCAAAGAACTCGTTCGTTCGACAATGTTATCCTCCCCTATTCTCCTGACTTGGCCAGCGCTTCAGCAGCAGCGTTCAAATAGTACGCCAGACCGGTTTGCTGCCCCTCCAGCATGCTCCGGTGAAAATCGTCCTCCAGAAAAAAAGAGGTTTGGAGCGCAAATTCGGCAACCGTAGCGGGATGACCATGCTTTTTCAAAAAATGTAGATGTCTATGAATTTTGTTCTGTATGCTCTCGTCGTCATATTTGAGTCCGTTTCTTAGGCTCTCAGCCATTTCTCCCATAAACTGAGCGGCTTCCAGAGCCTGTTCGTTCAGCGCCGGCACATCCAAAGGTTCCTCGCCGATGACGTCCACATCGTAGGTTTCCTGCAAATAACGATTTTGCTCTTGCAGTGCCTCCACCCACTCTTCTTCGCTGTTAAACCCTTTGAACATTTCGCCCTGATCCATGATTTCTCCTCTTTCCGTACAGATGATCGATTTTTCCAAAGTTAATAAAATATGCTCGAGTCTTTGTTTCTGACGGGCAAGAAGCTCTTTTTGCTGCGATAAAATAGCCAGACGCTCGGGATTGTCGGCAAGAAGTTGTTTAATCTGATCCAAGGGGAAATCCAGCTCCCGGTAAAACATAATTTCCTGAAGCCGCTCCAATTCCTCGTTTCCATACAGACGATATCCCGATTCATTAACTTGAGCCGGTATAAGCAGGCCTACCTTGTGATAGTGATGCAGTGTCTTGACAGTAACGTTGGCGATGGAAGCCACTTCTTTTACAGTGAACAGCATTTTGTGTCACTCCTTTCACTTTCAAGCCTAATCCCTCCTCCAAGGTAAGAGTCAAACAAAAAAACTAATCTGCTTTCTCGCTTGACCCTCCTCTTAGGTCAGAGCTTACGCTAAAGTCCGTAATATGGCTTTACGGTCCAAACTAAGTCAAACATGCTATGCATGTCACGTATGCCACGTTTGCCACGTTTGCCACGTATGCCACGTATGCCACGTTTGCCACGTACTCCACGTATGCCACGTTTGCCACGTACTCCACGTATGCCACGCACTCCTCGCCCCTCGTTGGATATTTTCCAATGATATCAACCAAATCGCCGCAGATTGTCTCTTTCATTGGAGAAAATCCAATGATATAGCCGATAATAGCCCATTTTGCACGAACTATGAGATTTTGATTGGATATTATCCAATCAACCCCCGAAATCCCCCCGCCAAAGCGCGACTCGTTGGAATTTATCCAACGAGTCAAATTGATTTTACTGGATAGTTCACTTAACAACGTGCCACAGGGCCAGTCTAACAATAATGCAGCAGTTAAAACTGGGTCCGCTCGAATCCATCTGGCCTAACTGACCTAACTCGCAATCCTCCACGCTCAACGCACCACGTCGTGCACTATCTCAACAGCTAAAACTAATTTGCACTTAATCCATCGCACCTCACCCTCCATCCTCAACTATTAACGTGCCACGGTCGCTCTATAACGCAACAGTAGAAGCTAGTTTCCTTTATCACAACGTTCTCTATGTTCTCTATGTTCCCACGACCCCGGTGCTTAGCCCTACTCACTCCTCAACACTCAACGCTCCCCAGTTCCTCCCCCACGCAAAAAGGCCGCCCCGCGCAGCAGCAACTGCTACCGGGACAGCCCCTCTTACAAGATATCTACTGAGCGACTGTTTGATCCGTCTTGCCTTGCAGCTTCACGAGCTGCATGATAACCGTCGCCGCATCCGCTTTCGTGACAGTGCCTTGCGGATTGAACTTGCCGTTTTGGCCTTGCAGCAGCCCCAGTTTAACGGTAAGCGCCACTTCGCCTTTGCTGCCGATCAAGGACTTGTCGCTGAATTGATTCAAGCTCTCATCCTCGGCCAGGAACCCTGCCAGCTTGTTGTATTTAACAATCGTTGTCAGCATAACGGCGAGCTCTTCTCTCGTCAATTTGGAATCGACCTTCAACACGGCATCTCGCTCGATCCATTTATATTGGGCAGCATAGGCTACCGCATTATAATATGGACTATCCACAGGTACCCCCGATACCGGCTTTCGTTCTCCCATTCCATAATAACCGCCATAGTCCTTATAATAAGGAGTTACGGCTTGAGCCATCATACCCAGCCATTCGCCTACCGTAATTTCTTGATTCGGCTTCGCGTTGCCGCTCTCATCAGGCACTATTACCCTATGCTGAATCAAGGTCATGAGATCCTGCTCGGCCGGATGCCCTTTCACATCGGCAGGTATAGTCACGGAAGGATTTCCGTCCCCATACCGGATGTTATCATAGGTCGTCACCCATTGCCCCGAAACGGCATCAATAACTTGAAACGGGCGATCCGGATTTTTGGACTCCGCCCCATACGCGAGCCAAGTTTTCTGCTCGATATAATTGTTATCCACAAAATGACCGCCGGTATTCATGTACTGCAGCTTCATGACGTACAGATCCCGGTATGCCTTCAGAGCTTCTTCTTTCGCCACTTTTGCGGTCGATGGTCCGGTAATTTGATCGAGTCCCGGCGTTCGGCCGAAACTGTAATATTTCAGGTTACCGTATAAATCAAAGGATAGCGAAATTCCGCCGTTACTTACCGGGACTCCTTGCACAAATCTAGTGAAATGATATCCATAGCTCTTCTTATTCTGGTTGTTAGAATTGGCCTCCTTCTGCTCCGCCAGCTTATAATCCCGGCTTGCATTTGGAGCCAAAGCATTTACGAGTTCGATCGCTTTCTGACGGACTGTCGCTTGGCTCAGCTTCACAGCTCCGGCTGGAGGACTTGATGCGTCTTCCTCCCCCATTCCCGCGTATTCTTCCATGCGAAACTCAAGAATTTGTCCTGTCAAAGCATCAACCTCTGCGATTGTTTGTGACGAGAATCCTCCCGCGTACAATCTTCCCGGCTGTTCTCCCCAGGTCAATCTCCACAATTTGCGCTCAGGATCGGCGTAATCGGAATCAAGCGATGAATACAATAAAGTTCGACCCTTGGGAATCGTAAAGACTTGTTCCACCAGTTTTTTCGCCTCGTCAGCTGTCAGTTCTGTCTTGGCCGTACGAGGAGCAAACTGTTTCTTGCCCGCCGGGACTTCCGCATATACGGTCGAGGCTGCATTCGCTTCTTCCCCCTGATAACTTAGCCTTTTCCCGGTTAAGGCATCAATCGGATAAGTCGCATTCTCCGACGGATTCCAAGCCAGTATATATTTGCTGACCTTATTATCCTTGTATATCGGAATATAACTGAGCTCGACATCCAATTCTTTAGCAAAAGTTTGCTCTGCAACGGTCTGGGAAATGGCAGCCGTCTTCTCCGGGTAGTTCAATTGGTCATAGGATTTGGAAAAGGAGATCAGATCGCCGTTGCCGTTGAGCGATACATTGACGTATTCGGGTGAAGGAATTCCATTCTTCAGCAGGCTAAAATAGAAACTGTATTGAACCGGTCCGAACAAGGAAGTCTCGTTCAGTCCCCAGGACGAGTACCCCTCCTGTTTCAGATCGCTCAGCGTAATGGAGGGAGCCGCTTTAACGATAAATGCTTTGGCTGCTTCCAACGCTTGATCCCGGGTCAGCTTTGGAGGATAATAATTTTCATTTGCTTCTTGGGCGACACTTAAATAGATACTGATCAACTCTCCGGTCAATGCATCAACCTGGGAACTAAAACCATATCCCATGCTTCCCGACGGATAGGTCCATTCGATATTCCAAACCATTTGATTCGGTGGGGGAGGATATACATTCGTTACCCCCAGCGTGATATTCTGCGCGACGGCATCCTTCAACTCCGGCAACAGTGCCTTCACCTTCCCGACAGCCTGCTCTTTTGTAATTTTGGCTTGAGACGGATCCGGTGCGGTTGTTCCCGGCATCGGAATTTCACCGGCAGCAATCTTCAACCGGGTCTCGACCGGCAAATAATCATAAGTTCCAGAGCTTGTCTCAGCTCGGGCCAGCCCCGCAGGCAGCAACACTGAAACCGCTACCAAGCTGGTACAAGCCAATCTCGTCATCCGGTTGAACTGGCTTGCCCTCGTTCTTTTCCTATTCAACTCTATCCCATCCTCTCTCCTGGATACTTCTCTCCATTCTAAGGCGTTTTAAACAAAATATCCAGAATTACCCTGTATTCCGCAAAAAAGAGACCGCCCGCCAAACCATCAGCGTACGGTCTCTACTCCATTTCTATTCACTTTGTAACTCATCCATTTACACGTTAAACCGAGGTTCGTTCCAGCAATTGCTCGACCGCAAGAACCGCCTCATCTACCGAATTGGCACGGATGGTCGTAAACTCGGCCCCCTCATACTGCTCCTCCGAATGTTCATACCGCGGATCGTAGTAATAGAGCAGTAGAAGCTCCACGGCCCGGTCGTAGTTGCCGTTCTTCAAACTTTCTCCGATTTCTACGGCGATGGGCCGATGAATGCGGGACTCGATTTTTGAAAATGCCTTGGCGCAAGCCTCCGGATGATCCCAAGGCTGGTAATCTTCCAGGATCGTCTGCACGCGTGCTTCAATCGGAAGCTCTACCCGGATATGGGTACCCTGATCCTTCTTGGCCATGACCAGCTCCGGAATAACAACCTTCCCGATCCGCTTGCTCTCCGCCTCCATGAGTACATAAGGAGCCTTCTGATACAGCAGCAGTTCATCCAGCAGCAAGGCGTCGAACGTTTTCTGGTTATGGGAGCGAAGTCCGATTTCGCCGAAAACCGATCCCCGATGCCCGGCCATGTCCTCCAGGTCAAGGACCGGATAGCCCTTTTGTTTCAGCTTCCGTAACAGTGCCGTCTTGCCATTTCCGGTATTTCCATGAATGACATAAGCCGGGGGTTCGAACGACATCGTCTCCAGCATAGCTACGACCCATTGGCGGTAAGCCCGGAAGCCGCCGGACAACCGGTAGGCATGGATGTTCATCAGGGACAACAGCGTTGCCGTCGTTTTGCTGCGCATACCGCCCCGCCAGCAGAACACGGCTTTCTTCTCTGGAATCGCCGCAAACTCTTTAATAAATGCCGGCAGCTTGGCCGAAACGATCTCGAGCCCGCGTTCCTGCGCCGCATCTACACTGACCTGCTTATACAGCGTCCCGATCTCCGCTCTTTCCTGATCGTTAAACAGCGGAATGTTGATACTGCCGGGAATGCTGGACTCCGCGTACTCCGAAGGAGAACGGACGTCGATCAGGACCAGTTCCCCCTTTTTGCGCACAGCCAGATCTTCAATGGTTATGTCTTGAAACATGATGTTTGACTCCTTCTATAAGACTTCCTACTCCACAACGATGCGTCCAGGATGTTGTTCGGTAACTTCCCCGATCAGGCTTGCCTCGACACCGGCTTGCACAAGCGCCTGCAGCAGCTCATCAGCTTGTCCGGCCTCCACCGAAATGAGCAGGCCGCCCGAGGTCACCGCATCGCACAGAATCCAGCGGCCGATTTGGTCCAGCTCCGCAGGGAAATCGATATCCCCCTCGACATGAGCAAAATTGTTTTTCGTTCCGCCTGGTACATTTCCTTGCTCGGCAAGCTCCCGCACGCGCGGCAGAACAGGAACATCGCTATGTTTAATACGGATTCCGCATCCGCTTCCTTTCGCCATTTCCAACGTATGGCCCATCAGGCCAAAGCCGGTCACGTCCGTGCAGGCGTGAACATCGTAAGGCTCCATCGTCTCGGCAGCCGTCTTGTTCAAGGTCGCCATCACGCGGGTAACCCGTTCCGTCTCTTCCGGAGTCAGCGCATCCTTTTTAATCGAAGTCGTCATAATGCCTACCCCGATCGGCTTCGTCAGGATCAGCTTGTCCCCGGCCTTCGCTCCCGCATTCGTTCTGATTCTGTCGGGATGAACAAGGCCGGTCACGGCAAGGCCGAACTTGGGCTCCTTATCGTCGATCGAGTGACCGCCTACCAGCGTAGCTCCCGCTTCCCGGACTTTATCCGCAGCCCCGCGCAAAATATCCGCCAAAATGCTTTTATCCAAAGTGGAAATCGGAAAAGCTACAATATTAAGCACGGTCAGCGGCTTGCCGCCCATGGCGTAAATATCGCTGATCGCATTGGCTGCCGCAATTTGGCCGAAGGAATACGGATCATCCACGATCGGCGTAAAAAAATCGACCGTCTGCACCAGAGCCATGTCCCCGGACAAACGGTACACGCCCGCATCGTCACTCGTATCCAAGCCCACGAGCAAGTCGGGGTTCGGCTCCGATTGAGGCAAACTCCGGATAACCTGCATCAAATCGGCAGGGCCGATTTTACAGCCGCAGCCCCCCTTACTGGATAATGAAGTCAACTTTACTGAATCCGCTGCTGCCATATATGAATCACTTTCCTTCCGTATATAAAAATATATTTAAAGATCTTTCAATGCCTGCTCCACTCTAAATCGTACTCCAATCGGCCCGGGAAAGGCAAATCAATAATGCAGCCTTGTCTCATTATGTTATACTGTAATTCGTGTCTTTGAAAATAACAAACTGTGGGGGAACATATATGGCAACATCAACGAAAACACACTCTCTCCATCCACGTACTCCTCGTACGCTCAAGACTATATTCTTCGTCGTACTCTTTGTCATCATTGCCATTGCCGGCTTAAGTTATGTTAAGTGGTGGCCGTATTATGAAAAAGCATTCAAAGCCGCGGCGAACCACTCGATCGGCTCGTCGATTCTCGGCTCGGATGTCTCCGCAGCTCCTTCTTGGAGCTCAGCTATCGAATACGCGGCCGCCTATTTCAAATCGGTATGGAAAGCCGCCGTTCTGGGCATCCTGCTCGGCTCCCTTGTACAAGTACTGCTGCCGTCCAAATGGCTCTATAAAGTGCTTGGCAAAGCCAACTTTAAGAGCACGCTTCTCGGCGGCGTCGCTTCCTTGCCCGGCATGATGTGCTCCTGCTGTGCTGCGCCCGTCGCCTGCGGTCTTCGCCGTAATAACGTCTCGGTCGGCGCAAGCCTCGCCTTCTGGATCGGCAATCCGGTGCTGAATCCGGCCACGCTCATATTTATGGCGTTTGTGCTCTCGTGGAAGTTTACCCTACTCCGGCTTGCCTTCGGGTTGATCTTGACCTTCGGAGTCAGCTACTTTGCGAACCGGTTTGCGAATACGAATGAAACGGCAGCAATCCCTGAGCCGCCCGTTCAGGAGATGGAAGAAGAGCAACGCTCCTTCTGGGTGCGATGGCTCAAAAGCCTAGGCCTGATGATTCTTAATGTCGTCCCGGCTTACGCCATTTCCGTTCTGCTGCTGGGTGCCTTTCAGCACACGATGTTCCCTGTTGCACTGGGAACCGGTATCGCCGCCATTATCGTATTTGCCATCGTAGGTACGCTGTTCGTTATCCCGACGGCGGCGGAAATTCCGATTATCCAGTCCTTCGTAGCCCTGGGCCTGGGGACCGGCCCGGCGGCGGCCCTGCTGCTTACGCTGCCAACCGTCAGCCTTCCGTCCATGCTCATGGTCGCCCGGTCTTTCCCTAGAAAGGTGCTTATGTTCGTGTTTGTCTCCGTGGTTGCGATCGGCATCGTGGGGGGCATCGCAGGCTCGTTCTTCCTGTAAAAAATCATTGAAAAACCCGGCCCGCAACCATCGTTGCGAAGCCGGGTTTTGTTTATTTCCTTGCGGTCGATTCCCGGATCATCAGTTCCGCCGGGAATGTTTTATGGGCGTGAGTTATTTTTTTATTAATCAGGTCAAATAAAATTTTGATCGTCTCCTCGGCAATTTCCTCGACCGGCTGACGAATCGTCGTAATGGATGGATGGTAATAGTAGGTGATATCAAGTCCATCAAATCCGGCGACCGCATAGTCATCCGGAACCGATTTGCCGCTCTCGAAGATCGCCTTGCAGGCTCCTACGGCCAGGCTGTCGGATACGGCAAACAATGCCGTGAATTCCTCGCCGGAACCGAGCAGTTCCTTGGTCACCTCGTATCCGTTTTCCATCGAATAGCTCTCTATGCTTTCTTTCATGCTGTAAACCAGCTTTTCGTTCAATTCCAGACCGTGATCCTCAAGCGCCTGCTTATAACCTTCATATCTTAATTTACCGATACTGACATCATCCATGGATGCCGTTATGATAGCGATCTTGCGATGGCCCTGGTTGCATAAATAATCTACCATCTTGTAGCTTTCTTTAAAGTCGTCGACGGAAACCGAAGAATACTCATGCGGATCGTAGTCCGGCGTCATGCCGATCGTACTGAGAACGAAGGGTACCGTAAGCTGGTCCAGCTTTTCTTTGGAATGAGAGAAATATCCCCCGAGAAAAACAATCCCCTTCAAGCGCTTCTCCTTTTCCAGTTCGATCGCGACTTCGATTTCATCCTGGTTCTCATCCACCCTTTGCAGAATGAACGAATATTTCTTTCTTTGAATCTCTTTTTCAAATACCTGAATCATTCGGTTAAAAAACGGATTGGTAATCCCCTTGATCAGCACGGCTATCGTCTTGGAAGCGGAACGCTTCAAATTCCGGGCGCTGTTGTTAGGAACGTAATGATTTTCCTTGATGACCTGCATAATCATTGCTTTGGTCTCTTCGCTGATGTCAGGATGATTATTGATCGCCCGGGAAACCGTAGTAACCCCAACCCCGCACATTTTAGCAATATCGATAATTGTAATTGAAGCCATGTCCGATCTTCCCTTACATTATAATCTTTCCTTCATATACTCATAGAAAATATAGCAATTAACCCCCCGGAAAACAAGGGCGGATACAAAAAAGCAGGGTTTCCCGGCAAGTTATTCCCCGGTAAAGAACCCTGCTTCGCCCGCTGCGTCTATTGCCTCGGGCATTGTTTCTGACCTTAACCTTTAACAGCGCCGGCAACGACGCCCTCAATAATATATTTTTGACAGAACAGATAAAAGATTACGATAGGCAAAATAGCCAATACCAGCATCGCCATCATCGCGCCCATATCAATTGAGCCATAGCCGCCCTTCAAGTATTGAATCGCGATCGGAATCGTTCTGTGCTCGGTGCCGATGACCAGCATAGGCAGCAAGTAGTCGTTCCAGATCCACATGACATTGAGGATAGCCACTGTAATCGCAATCGGCTTCAATATAGGCAGAACCACTTTAAAGAAGGATTGGATCGGGTTACAGCCGTCGATCAGGTCCGCTTCTTCGATTTCAAGCGGTATCGACTTCACGAACCCGCTGAACAGGAACACCGATAATCCGGCCCCGAATCCCAGATAGATGAAAATGATGCCGACCAAATTATCCACGTGCAAAATGTTAGCCACTTTCGACATCGTAAACATGACCATCTGAAAAGGAACGATCATCGAGAATACAAAAATGAAGTAGAGCATTTTAGTGAATTTCGTTTTGACCCGGGTAATGTACCAGGCGGTCATAGCGGTAAGCAGCACGATGACGGCCACGGAGCATACCGTAATAAACAAGGAGTTTCCGAAAGCATTGAAAAATCCGATCTTGGCAACGCCGCCCGTATAGTTTTTAAGGCCAATGAAGGTTTGGGCATCGGGAAGCTTGAACGGAGTGTCGCTGATGAAGAACTTTCCTTTGAAGGAGTTCATCAGCACGATCAGGATCGGTGCCAAAAACAGTACGGCTAGAATGAATAGCACTGTAACTACAACAGAATCTCTGCCCCTTGTTTTTTGCATCAGCTCTCAACCTCCTTGCTTCTTGTTGCGACAAGTTGAATCAATGCGATCAGGGCGACCAGTACAAAGAATACAACCGCTTTGGCTTGGCCGACGCCTTCCCAGCCTACGCTGCCGTAGAACGTGTTATAAATATCCAGCGCCAGCATCGAGGTTTCCTTCGACGGTGCCCCGGCTGTTAGCGCCAGGTTCTGGTCAAACAGCTTAAACGAGTTCGATAGGCTCAGGAACAAACAGATCGTAATGGAAGGCATCACGAGCGGGATAGTCACGTTGCGCAATATACCGAAACGGGTACTTCCGTCGATCATGGCCGCTTCAATAACGTCCTTGGACACATTTTGAATGCCGGCGATATAAATGATCATCATATACCCGATTAATTGCCAATTCATAAGTACAACAAGTCCCCAAAAGCCGTAGTTGGCGCTGGAGGTCAAAGTTACATCGAATTTAATCAGTACGCCGTTAATGATAAGCTGCCAAATGTAACCCAGCACGATTCCGCCGATCAGATTTGGCATGAAGAAAATCGTTCTGAACAGATTGGTCCCTTTCTTTCCCCGGGTCAACAGCATGGCCAGAAGAAACGCGAACACATTGATCGTTAACACGGAGACAACCGTAAACTTGACCGTGAACCACAATGCATTCAGAAATTCTTTATTCGAGAAGGCTTTAAGATAATTGCTGAGGCCTACCCATTTCGCATCCGTGACTGTCGTAAATTCCGTAAAAGACAAGTACACGCCGAGAACAAACGGAATGATGAACATGACCGTAAAGGCCAGAACTGTCGGTAATGCAAAAAGGGCGAAATATCTTTTTATCGATTTCTGCATGGTGTTCTTCTCCTTACCCAGGATTAAAAAAATTGCGAGGCAGAAAGAGGTCCTCTATAAGTAACCGGTCATAAAATATGCCACGGTGCACCGGTTTGGCCCACCGTGGCATGAGAGTACATGCTAATTACTTGGCTTTTTCGGCTTTCCAGCTGTCTTTAAAGATCGTTACGACTTCGTCCCAAGTTTTGTTGCCTTGAGCATATTGCAGCAGTGCGTCGCCGAATACGTTCTTGAACTCTTCACTAGGGAATGCGGCGAACGTCCAAGGTACGGATACGATACCGTCTTTGGCCATCCAGTTCGTTACTTCTTTGGCCAGCGGATCGGCCGGTTTTTCGTTTTCGTTGAAGGTGTTGAAAGGAGCGATAAATCCAAGCTCATTCGTTACGTAAGCTTTACCTTTGTCACTGGAGAACAGCCATTCCAGGAAAGCGATCGAAGCTTGTTGTTTTTCAGGAGATACCTTACTGTTGATGGAGAAGTAGTTCTCCGTACCGATAGCCAGACCTTGATTTTCTTCGCCCGTTACACCGGTGTAAATAGGCAGGAACTTGATGTCTTCGGCTTTAACTACGTTACCGTCCACTTCGTTGATTTGGGACCATCCCCAGTTTCCGTTTTGAACCATTGCGGATTGACCCAGTGCGAACTCGGCCATCGAGTCGGTTACAGATTTACTGCCCAAGAGGGAGCCTTTCGTAACCGAGTTGTTGATGTAGAGATCAAAAATGTTTTTGAAGTTCGGATTGTATTTGAATTCGACTTCGTTGGAGGCAAGACCGGCCAAAATCGTGTTGTCATATTCGGTGTTATCTTTGAATTCATAGTACAGCGGCATATTGGCCAAGTGAGTTTGCCATCTCCATTGTTCGCCGGCAGCCAGCGAAGTGGAGGAGAACACGCCCTTGATTCCTAATTGGTCTTTCTTCGCGGTCATATCTTCAACAACCGCTTTCAAAGTATCGAAGTTTTTGACATCGGCCATCGAGGATACCGAAACGGCTTTATCCGACAACTCGAAGTATTTCTTCATAATCGCGTCATTGTAGATAATGCCATAGCCTTCTACGACATAAGGAATCCCGTAAACGCCGCCTTCATTAGTTACGGCAAGGCTTTGGTCGGACAAGTAGCTGTAAAGCTTGGTGTCTTTCAAGTCGAGGGAGTAATCCTTCCAGTTCTGATAACCGACAGGACCGTTGATTTGGAAAATCGTCGGAGCGTCAGATTTGGCGATTTCAGCCTTAAGCGTAGTCTCATAAGTTCCGGCAGCCGCGGTTACGACTTTCACTTTCACGCCTGTTTCAGCTTCATAATCCTTGGCGATCTTCTCGTAAACCGGAGCAATTTCCGGCTTAAAGTTCAGGAAGTAGATCTCTCCGGCTTTGGCTGGAGCGGTTCCTGAATTGGCCCCCGAGTTCGTTGTGTCGGATCCTTCGTTTTTGTTACCGCAGCCGACCGCAAGTCCGGCGACCAAAGTTAAAGCCAGCATCAAACTCCATAGCTTTCTGACTTTCATGTGTACTTTCCCCCTCGAATGTATTCGAATTATATAGCGGAATGAATGCGCTTCCGATAATTCCGGTTTCGTTTTCGGTAATGGTTCCGAAAACGTGTCCGGCATCCTTTTCGGTAACGTTTTCAATCTCAACGTCATATTAGCACACACCTCAGGAATTCGGCAATATAAAGTTTAAAATTTCATTTATGTCGGAGTAAATCCGACGGTTTCGCTAGGTACGGTTTTCGATAGATGTTGATAACTATGCTCCCCATTGGATATCTCCAATGAAAAAGCATCTAGCCGTTTAACATCTGTGTTTTGATTGGATATTTCCAATGGAGTAAAGGAAAAGCCAACCACACACCACTGGTACGTACGGATCACTAAGGTTGGCTCTTGGGATGACAAATGGGTTCCTATGGGTCACGAACGTAACTCCCCACGCCACACATGTATCAAGCACAATTCGCCACTCAACCCGCCCACCTTAAAGAATCACAAAAAAACCGGGCTCATTCGCCCGGTTTTTAACACTATTCCACAATGCTCGATAGTTACACGCCCAGCCAGCGTTTGAACATATGCTTGCTGGTCGCCTTGTTCATTTCGGCGATGGAAGTGGTCAGCGGAATGCCCTTCGGGCATGCGCGGACGCAGTTTTGCGAGTTACCGCAGCCCTCGATGCCGCCTTCTTCCATCAGCGCCTCCAGACGTTCCTCCGCGTTCATTTCACCAGTAGGATGCGCATTGAACAAGCGCACCTGGGAAATGGCCGCAGGGCCGATGAAGTCCGTCTTCTCGTTGACGTTAGGGCACGCCTCCAGGCAGACGCCGCAGGTCATGCACTTGGACAGCTCGTAAGCCCACTGGCGCTTCTTCTCCGCCATCCGCGGGCCTGGCCCAAGATCATACGTGCCGTCGATCGGAATCCAGGCTTTGACGCGCTTGAGCGCGTTAAACATCCGGCTGCGATCGATGACCAGGTCGCGCACGACCGGGAACGTCCGCATCGGCTCGACGCGGATCGGCTGCTCCAGATTGTCGATTAACGCTGCGCAAGCCTGGCGCGGCTTGCCGTTGATCGTCATCGAGCAAGCGCCGCACACTTCCTCCAGACAGTTGGACTCCCAACATACCGCAGAGGTGTTCTCGCCTTTCAAATTGACCGGATTCCGCTGAATTTCCATCAAGGCGCTGATGACATTCATGCCCGGACGGTAATCGAGCTCAAACTCTTCCGTATAAGACGCCGACTTGGGATCATCCTGGCGAGTAATCACAAATTTCACTTTCTTCGCCGTTAATTTTGTATCCGCTGTTGCCATAGTCTCTCCCCCCCTATTTGTCCTTCGAATAATCGCGTACCCGCGGCGGGATCAAAGAGACGTCCACTTCTTCATAAGAGATCTGCGGACCGTCAGGCGTCCACGTCGCCTTGGTTGTCTTCAGGAATTCCTCATCATTACGAGTCGGGAACTCCGGTTTATAATGGGCCCCGCGGCTCTCGTTACGGAGCAGCGCGCCGAGCGTCATCGCTTCGGACAGCTCCAGCATGTTCCACAGCTGGCGGGTAAAAGCGGCGCCGGCATTGTTCCAGCGGGACGTATCGTTAATATTGATATTTTTGTAACGCTGCTTCAATTCCTTGATCTTGCCGATCGTCGCTTCCAGCTTGCTGTTTGTACGAACTACGGTCATATTTGCCGTCATCCATTCGCCCAGCTCCTTATGCAGCACATACGGATTCTCCGTGCCGTTCATGGCCAGCAATCCTTCGTACTTATCTTCTTGCGCTTTACGATAGCTCTCATAAATCTGCGGGCTAAGATCCTCCGCCGATTTTTTCAGGCCGCGGATGTATTCCACCGCTTTCGGCCCGGCCACCATACCGCCATAGATCGCGGAAACCAACGAGTTGGCCCCAAGCCGGTTCGCACCGTGATACTGGTATTCGCATTCCCCTGCCGCAAACAAGCCGGGAATGTTCGTCATCTGATTGTAATCGACCCACATGCCGCCCATGGAATAATGGACCGCCGGGAAGATCTTCATCGGAATCTTGCGAGGGTCATCGCCCATGAACTTCTCATAAATCTCAATAATGCCTCCGAGCTTCACGTCGAGTTCTTTCGGGTCCTTATGGGACAGATCGAGGTATACCATGTTCTCCCCGTTAATCCCCAGCTTCATATCGACGCAGACGCTGAAGATTTCCCGGGTCGCAATATCCCGCGGAACCAGGTTACCGTACGCCGGATATTTTTCCTCCAGGAAGTACCATGGCTTGCCGTCCTTATACGTCCAGATCCGTCCGCCTTCCCCGCGCGCGGATTCAGACATCAGCCGCAGCTTGTCATCTCCGGGAATCGCCGTCGGGTGAATTTGGATAAATTCGCCGTTCGCGTAGTTCACGCCCTGCTGATACACCGCGCTTGCCGCTGTTCCTGTATTTATAACCGAGTTCGTCGTTTTGCCAAAAATAATGCCAGGGCCGCCCGAAGCCAAAATGACCGCATCGGAAGCGAAAGTAACGATTTCCATCGAACGCAGGTTTTGCGCGCAAATCCCGCGGCATACGCCTTCATCATCCAAAACGGCAGACAGGAACTCCCAGTTCTCATACTTGGTGACCAGACCTTCCGCTTCATAGCGGCGTACCTGTTCATCCAAGGCATAGAGCAACTGTTGTCCCGTTGTCGCACCGGCAAATGCCGTCCGGTGGCGCTTCGTGCCGCCGAACCGGCGGAAATCGAGCAAGCCTTCCGGTGTCCGGTTGAACATGACGCCCATCCGGTCCATCAGGTGAATAATCCCCGGCGCCGCCTCACACATCGCCTTAACCGGCGGTTGGTTCGCCAAGAAGTCTCCGCCGTATACCGTGTCATCAAAGTGCTCCCAAGGGGAGTCGCCTTCGCCTTTCGTATTTACGGCCCCGTTAATGCCGCCCTGCGCGCAGACGGAGTGGGATCTCTTCACCGGAACGAGCGAGAACAGATGCACCTGTACCCCGGCTTCCGCCGATTTTATCGTAGCCATCAGGCCGGCCAGACCGCCGCCGACAATAATTACGCTTTGTTTAGCCATCTCTATCTTCAACTCCTAAAAGAGGTTGTTCAAAAATCAACTTTGAACTCTCATCAATTGTTTTATATAGCCATTATCCTACGAATACACGAAGCGTCTCCAGCAATGCCGTCCCATCCGCCTGGAATTCCACGCCCCGGAAGGCGAACAGCGACCAGGTGAAGAGTACCGACACAATAACAAACAGGGTCATGCAAATATAAGAAGAAACCCGTTGGGCCCGCGGACCGACCGTGATACCCCAACTGACCATGAACGACCAAAGTCCGTTGGCAAAGTGAAATGCCGCTGAGAGCACTCCGATCAAATATAGAATGAAGAAGAACGGATTCATCACGATATCGTGCATCACCCCGCCGAGTTCTTCATGAGTTACATTACCGATAGCGACCTGAAAGCGGGTCTCATAGAGATGCCAGATTACGAACGCAAAGACAAGCACTCCTGTGATCCGCTGAAGCAAGTAGCGCAAATTGCGTTCATTCCGGAACCGCGTATTGTTCGGCTTCGCCTGGAAAGCGATGAACATACCGTAAACGGCATGATACAGCAGCGGTAAAAAGATCCCAAAAATCTCAAGTACAAGGACCAGAGGCAAGCTATTAAGAAACGCGACGCTGTCCTTAAACCCTTGGCTTCCTCCTTCAACCGCGGAAAAATTCGTAATCATGTGTTCCAGAATAAAAAAACCGAGCGGGATGACACCCAGAAGCGAGTGCAGTTTTCTGGAATAAAACCCTTTCATAAGTCCATGTGCCCCTTTCCGTTTCCATCGTTCCTCTAATAATCTCATCATTCAACAAATGTCGACCGCTTGACGTATATGATAAATTACACAAAAGCGCGGTCTTATTCCCTTGTTACAAAAGTAACATGTGAACATCTTGTGTCATATTTCATGTTACTCCTTTTTATCTTATAATGGAATTGCAATATACTTATTAATACTTATAACAAATTAACATAAGGAAGGTTGGCCACGGCTATGATTGAAGATTTGCTGGTGTTTACCACGGTCGTTGAGCAATCCAGTTTAAACAAAGCTTCCAAGCTGCTTAATTTGTCACAGCCCGCACTGTCCAGAAAAATTGCCAAGCTGGAGGAAGAATGGGGAGTCTCTTTATTCTCGCGAAAAGGAAAGCGGCTGGAGCTCACCCGCGTCGGACATGAAGCCTATATCTATGCCTTGGAGCAGCGGCAGCGCCATCAGAACTTCCTGCAATCCGTCTCCAGGTTCAAGGCGAGTGAACGCAGTGTAGTTACGCTTGGCGCCAGCCTCACTACAATTCAAACGACGCTCCCGCCGCTGGTTACGGCATTAATGAACAAGTTCCCCGAAATAGAGCTTAAGCTGGTTACCGGGAAGACGCATGAGATCGTCTCCTATGTCCGCGACCGCAAAGTCGATATCGGTGTTGTCGCCTCCTCAATCAGCGAAACGGGACTCCGGTGCATTCCCTTGTTCCAGGACCATTTGGAGTTAGTGGTCCCACGGGGGCATGAGCTGGCGGGCAATCGCCGCGCGGCAATGGAGGATCTGAACGGCCGGCCGATGATCATTTTCTCGAAGGGCACCTGGTATCGGAAGCTGATCGACGATCTGTTCGGTCGTTACGGGATCATTCCGGACATCCGGATGGAGATCGATTCTTTTGAAGCGATCGTCCGCTTGCTGACCACTTGCAAGGCTGCGGCCCTGCTGCCGAAATCGTACTTACGCAAGCAATTGCTGAAAGACAACGACCTCGTCGCCGTTCCGATGAAGGAGCTTGAACAGACGCGCAGAGAAACATGCCTTGTCTACGGCGACAAATCGGAACTGAGCAAAGAAACGATGGAATGGTTTACGGGCATTAAAGAGAGTCTTGCAGAAGTGCTTTCTCAATAGAATAGAAAATTCCAGTATTCAATGCAGCAGTCGGATGATCCGGCTGCTTTTTTCATGATCTGACCCTTTGCCTGTTGACAATTCATTCCTATGGTTGTATGGTTAGTTACATAAGTAATTAACCAACATGGTGGTGAAGAAATGGGTGTGTTAAGCGACGATGGTCGGCCGATTTTTCAGCAAATTGCCGAAAAGATCGAAGATGACATTATTGAAGGTAGATTGCCCGAAGAAGCCCAGGTGCCTTCTACCAACCAATTTGCGGCCTTTTATCAGATCAACCCGGCTACGGCGGCCAAAGGCGTTAATTTGCTGGTGGATCAGGAGATTTTGTACAAGAAAAGGGGGATTGGCATGTTCGTTGCGTCGGGAGCACAAGCGGTTTTGGTCGAGAAGCGGAAGCAGCAATTTTTTGACCAGTATATCGTAGTCATGCTACGTGAAGCGGCTAAATTGGGAATATCGCCGCGGCAGATCGCGGAAATGATTCAAAAGGCAGAGTCTGCCGATTCATGAGGACGAGAGGAGAAATTGTTGTGAATTCTATTCTGGAATGCCGTCAAATTGCTAAAAATTTCGGCAGTACCGAAGCTATCCGAAAC
Organism: Paenibacillus sp. FSL R5-0407; assembly: GCF_038009185.1. Classification (NCBI taxonomy): domain Bacteria; kingdom Bacillati; phylum Bacillota; class Bacilli; order Caryophanales; family Paenibacillaceae; genus Paenibacillus; species Paenibacillus sp. FSL R5-0407. The sequence goes on from NZ_JBBPAX010000001.1 coordinate 2,524,337, forward strand.
GTGACCACGACTTTTGAAGAAGGAGCCGTTCACGGGCTTCTGGGAGCCAATGGCGCCGGCAAGACAACCTTGCTTCACATTCTCTCCGGCCTGATCTATCCGAGCCAAGGGCAAGTCCTCTACGACGGCCAACAGGTCCATGACAACCCCGCCGTCACCCCGAACATCTGCCTGGTCAAGTCGGATGAACGTTCTTGGGCCGATTATAAAGTCAAAGATCTGATGCATTATTGTTCACTGCTGCTTCCGTACTGGGACGAAAAGCTCGCAACCGAGCTGCTTAGAAAATTCCGCTTGCCCGCCAAAAAGAAATATAAGCAGCTTTCCAGAGGCATGCAGTCGATGGTAGGGATCGTGAAAGGACTGGCCAGCGGCGCCCCATTGACTTTGTTCGACGAGCCGACCCTGGGGCTGGACGCCGACATGAGAGAAACTTTTTACGAATTAATGATTAACGATTGCGGTCAACGGGAGCGGACGATGATCCTGTCGACCCACCAGATCGATGAATCCTCCAATCTGTTCCAGTACATCACGCTGCTGGAGCAAGGGGTCATCACCTCCCATATGGATAAGGATGCCTTTGTGGCACAGGCGCATTACCTCCAAGGCGATTCTTCGCAGCTGCTGGCATTGGTATCAGACCCGCATGTGCTCCACGAAGAATCACTGGCCGGAACAACCGTCCTCGTCTGGTACGGGGAACTGGATAACCGGGTCGAACTGGAACGCCGGGGTATCAAAATCAGCTCAGTACCGCTGCAAAAACTGTTCGTTTATTTGACCCGCAAAGGGAATCTGAATTCGGAGGAAACAAATAATGGTTACTTCTCGTAAGATGCTGCGATTCTATTGGATGGATAACTTCAAACCGGTGACGTATTTTTGGTCTATCCTTCTGCTGGTTGATATCGCACAAGTGGTAATCATGCTTTATTTTCCGGAAATTATGAACTCCACTAACAGTTTTCTGTTCTCAGCCAACTTCGGAGCCATCGCCATCTATCTTTTGGTCTACGGCATTTTAATTGCAACGAACAGTTTCCCTTTGATGATGAGCTTTGGAATTCCCCGGCAGAGGTTTTATCTCTCTGTGATCGGAACGACGGCCATACTCTGTGCCGCCATGGCCTTGATGCAAAATATCGTCGTCTATGTAGGTTATGGGGTGACGTCGCTGTTAGGACATTCTATTGAAGAAAGCATCCCTGCGTTCTTGTCCTTATGGTACTCCCAATTTGCATTCTACCTGTTCGACATGTTTCTGTTCATCCTGCTTGGTACCGTTTTTTACCGGTTTGGCACGCTTCCCGGCTTGATTACAATCGCTTTTTACGTACTGATTTTAAACCTCAGCCCCGGAAACATGGACTTCGCGGAAAACTTTGAATTGTCGGCGCCAGGAATGTCCAACGTGATGGTTTCTCATCTATTTCTGGGATTAACCGTCATTCTGATCGGAATCGGCTGGATGCTTTACCGCCGGGCCCCGGTCCGTACTTATTAATCCAAGGAACCGGAAACCGACCCGTAAAATTAAAAGAAGCTGCCAGCAAAAGCCCTAAGGCTTTGCCGCAGCTTCTTTGATTTCGAGGCCAAGCTTTCGCGCCGCCCAGGCTGTCGTGCTCGCCTGAACGATAATCGTAAGCACGATCGCCATGAACGTAATCGCCGCAATGATCTCGGCATGCGGGACGCCCATTCCGACAATCATTCCCGACAACGCAGCCGGTATAACTCCGGTTTCGCGGACCCAGCACATAAACAGCAGCTCCCGCCAGGTCCACTTCACTTTCCGGTCCGGAAGGGCGCACAGCAGGATGGTCAACGGACGGGCTACAAACATAAGCAGCAGCACCGCCCCCAGACTCTGCCACAGGTAATGGCCCAGCGTGCCGAAATTAACCTGACTGCCCAGCAGAACGAAGATCAGCATGCGCATCATCACCGTGATATTTTCCGCAAAAGAGCCGACCTCGATATGTCTTTCCTTCATTGAAAGATTAAAGGTTTCCGCATTACCCCAAATGATCCCGGCCACAAACGTCGCCATAAACCCGCTGACATGCATCAGGTCGGCAATCAAGTAACTCGACAGGGCGCAGACAAGCATTACGATAGTCGTATATTCCCGCAGTACGCCATGCCGCGCATGTCCCGTGAAATAGGCCAGCAGCCCGGAAATGATCAGCCCGATCACAATTCCGCCGAGCGCGGTTTTTACAAAGTCCAAGGTCATCGCGCCAAAATGGAGTTCGCCGCCGCCCGCGACCGCCGCCAACAAAGCAAACGTAAGAATCGAACCCGTTGCATCATTAAATGCCGATTCGCTCTCCACCGTCTCGCGGACACGCTCCTTGATCTTCACCTGTTTGAAGATGGGGATGATCGATGCCGGGTCCGTAGATGCAATGACCGCAGCTGCGAGGAAGGCAAAAATCCAATCCACCCCGAACAGAAAATGCACGCCTGCCCCCACAACCAATACCGAGATGATTACCCCCGGGACGCTAAGCAAGGATAGGGTGATCCAAACCTTACGGAGACCGCTGAGCTTAAGATTCCTGCCGCCATCAAACAGAATGAGCGCCGAACCCAATGTTAAAATGAGCTGATTGATCAGCGAGCCGCTGGATTCATGAATGAGCTTCAAGCCGGGCCCGAGCAGCATGCCGACGGCGATGAATACGGCAACATCGGGCAGCTTGAGCCAAGCGGCTAATTTGCCGGAAACCATGCCGACACTGAGAACAAACAATACTAGGATCAGAAAATGCCGAATTGCTTCCGTTGCAGCAGATTCCATGCAGGTCACACTCCAAGAGCAGAATCACTAAAATGATTAATCATTTATAATAGCTTCGAATTCATCGATGTTTTTCTTTGCCCCGATGATGACCATGATGTCCCCAAGGATTAGATGATCCATTGCCGTCGGTGCAATAATGACGCCGTTCTCCCGGTGGATGGCTACGATGCTGCAGCCGAAACGTGCTCTCGGGTTCAGGTCGCCGACATTTTTTCCGTCCAGGCATTGCGGTACTCTCATTTCGACAAGTCTGTATTCTTTGGAAAGTTCAATGTAATCCAGCAGGTTTGGAGTTACAAGCTGATGGGCGACCCGAACCCCCATATCCCTCTCGGGAAAGATAACCCGGTCGACGCCGAGCTTCTCCAGCGCCCGGCCGTGAAGGACGGAAATCGCCTTGGCTACCACCGTTTTAATCCCAAGGTCTTTGAGAAGGATGGCCGACAGGATGCTCATTTGAATATCATTGCCGATCGCTACGATCCCGCAGTCGAAATTTCGAACGCCCAACGACTTCAGAACTTCTTCATCCGTCGCATCCGCGACGACGGCATGCGTAAGCCGGTCGCTCCATTCCTCGACCACTTCCTCGTTCCTGTCCACGCCCAGAACCTCGTAGCCGAGGTCCATCAGCTCTAGCGCCAGGCTGGAACCGAAACGCCCCAAGCCGATCACTACAAACTGCTGTGTTTTCATCTCACTTTTCCCCTTATCCTATAATCATTTTGCCTTCGGGATGTCTATATAATTCTTTACCCTTCTTCGGCCCGAGCGCATAAGCTAACGTCAGCAGCCCTAACCGTCCGGCAAACATGGTGAAGCTGATAATAATTTTCCCCGCAATCGTCAATTTTCCCGTCAGCCCCATGGAAAGGCCGACCGTACCGAAAGCGGAAGTCGTTTCGAACAAAATGCTCAGGAAGCTGGCATCTTCCGTAGTTGAAAGCACCATCGCCACGGCGATGACCAGGAACAAAGCGAGCATCGTGATCGTGACGGCTTTGAATATCCGCTCCTGGGCCAGCCGGTAACGGAACAACACGAGATCCGAACGGCCGCGGATCATGGAAATGACCGCCCCGACCAGAATCGTGAACGTCGTCGTCTTGATCCCGCCCCCGGTGGAGCTTGGCGATGCCCCGATGAACATCAGGATGATCATAAAGAATTGCGTCGCCTGCCTAAGCCCGCCGATATCCACCGTATTGGCACCCGCCGTTCTCGGCGTAACCGACTGGAAGAACGAGCTCCAGATTTTTCCGCCCCAATCCAGCGGTTGCAAGGTATTGGAGTTGGTGAATTCAAACACGAAAATAACGAGCGCTCCGACCAGAATCAATGTGGCGGTCATGGAGAGAACCACCTTGGAATGAAGCGACAATTTGCGGCGTTGCCGAAACTCGATCAGGTCGGACAAAACGATAAAGCCGAGCCCTCCGGAAACGATCAGGAACATCGTTACGAGATTGACGACCGGATCGTTTACATACTGGGTAAGGCTGCGGTACTCGCCGAACAGGTCAAAACCAGCATTGTTGAACATGGAAACGCCGTGAAAGATACCGAAGAACAGCGCCCGGCCAATCGGCATGTCGAACGACCAGCGGATTGTGAACAGAAGTGCGGCGCAGCTCTCGATAATCAGGGAATACATCAGCACCTTACGGATCAGCCGGACGATCCCTTCCATCGTATTTTGGTTCATCGCCTCCTGGAGCAGAAGCCGGTCTTTCAGCGAAATCTTTCGTTTAAACACCAGAGCGAACAAGGTCGCCATGGTCATGAACCCCAGACCGCCTACCTGGATCAGCAGCATAATGACCACCTGGCCAAATGTTGAGAAATAGGTTCCTGTATCCACTACGACAAGCCCTGTTACACAGGTTGCTGAAGTAGCGGTAAAGAAAGCGTCAATAAAAGGAAGCGACTCTCCCGTACTACTGGAAATCGGCAGCATCAAAAGCAGCGAACCGGCCAAAATAATGAACGCAAAGCCCAACACAAGGACTTGGGGTGGGGAAAATCTGATCCATTTGGAAAGCAACGGGCTCACCTCATTACTCAATTTGGCAAAAAAGAAACAATGAAAAAAAGCACTGGAAATCCAATGCTTTTTGATTGGTCCCTGCTGCAAAGGCCTACGAGGTTAGCTGACGGATTCGGGCTTGCGCGGTCTGCCCTATTCGCTTTTTCACCAGGCGCAATGCAAGTGAAGCAGCGAAATTCACCCCTAAATATCGGTTCCCCCGTTTTCGGTAGAAATTCGGCCAACATATTAAGTTACATTCATTTTCATTTCATTTTCGTCAAATTGGATTATAATCCTTATTCACTTCCATCACAAAGGTTTAATTGGATGAAATAGATCGAAAATGACTTAAAAGAGTTGAAACAGACCGTAAGGTGAATGCTTATCTAAGCCATGCTGGGATTTGCCGTGGTTATTGCGCTTTTACGCGAAACAAGCTTCGTCTCTGGCGAAGAAATCTCCCCTGTGTTATCTTTACTGTGACATGGAAGTACCGAAATCATACAGATTCAACAAAAAATCGTTAAAAGGAGTTTTCGTATGTATTCCGATTTAAAACCGAAGACGCGCGGGATAAAGACCAGGACCTTATGGATACTCGCCGTCATTGGACTCATCGTCTTTATTTTACTCCAGATTGTCCCGACTACCGCTTCCGAAACGCTGCAGGTCGAACAATCGACTCAGCTAATCACGAAGGAGCAGGCAAAGGAAGCCGCCGTCAAATTCGCGGAATCGACGCTCGGATTAACCGGTCCCTTCAACGATGCCCTGGTTACTTACGAGACGCGCGCTGATGTATACGGGTATTTGACCCGGGAAGGTTTAATGGAAGATTACCTTAAAAAGTATGAAAAGCAGTTCCCCTACGACATCTTTCAAGTCCGCATCAATAAGCCAGGCGGGCTGCTCAAAGCCGTAACGGTAGATATCCATATGACCACGGGCAAGGCGGTCGGCTTTAAAGAATACCCCGAAACCGGGTTTCCGGACATCGAGGGATTGGGCGGCGGTTCATCCGAAGCTGATGCCGCTACCTCGGGAGTGCAGGACCTATCGTGGGAAGAAAAGCTGGCGTTAGCCCAACCTTACTTGAAGTCGCTTGGTTACAGCGAAGATATGCAATCTTCCGTGGGCGAAACACCGGATGGTCTGTCTTTAACGCTGGTGGGATATGAAGCGGGGAAATCGAATGCCCAAATCGATATTCATTATTTCGAAGGCCAGGTCTCCGAAATCGATAGTTACTTCTCCGTGCCGCAAAGCCATACCGATTATGTAAAAAGCCAAACCACGCTCGCCAACTGGCTGACCTATGTAGGATATGCCCTATTGACTTTTGTGCTGGGAATTCTCGCGATCGTGTACAGCGCCATGACAAGAGTACATACTTCGTTCAAGCGGGGAATCGTGCTCGCCTCCCTGTACTTCATCATTTCCATGGGTTCTGCGCTTAATATGATGCCTTATTTTGAAAAAGAAGGCTTAAGCGGTGCAATGCTGATCTTCGGGCTTGTATTTCAGGGCGTCGTCACGCTGATTCTGGCCGCCTCCGTCTATTTCTCCCTCGTCGGAGGCGATGGACTCTGGCGCAAGCAGGGGATTAATCTCTGGGCCCGGGCCAAGGAACAGGGTTATGGACGGCATGTAGTAAAATCGATGGCGGACGGATACGCCTGGGCACTTATTCTGCTTGGAGTTCAGTCCGTGATCTTCTTCATTCTGGAAAGAACGATCCACACCTGGTCGACCACGGATGCCTCCCAATCACCGTATAACATGCTCTATCCTGCGCTGCTCCCGCTGCTTGCCTGGGTGGCAGGGATCGGGGAAGAGGCCGTATACCGGCTGTTCGGGATTCCGATGCTGAAGAAAATGTTCCGCAGCACGCTCGTCGCAAGTATCATCACGACGCTGATCTGGGCGTTCGGCCATACGTTGTATCCGATCTACCCGGTCATCTCCCGTCCGATCGAGCTGCTCATTATCGGCCTGTTGTTCAGCTATATTTTCCTGCGCTACGGTTTTATTGCGGTCCTGTTCTCGCACGTCATCTTCGACAGCATCTTAATGTCGCTGAGCATTATGTTTACAGGTGGAACGCTGAATATCACGGCAGGCATTTTCTATATCGTGTTACCGGCGATTGTTGCCTTCGTCATCTACTTGTTCAATCCACCGGGTAAGGAACGCCCTTCAGCACCATTGCCAAAAAAAGAGGAGCCGTTGTTCACGACTCCTCATCATCCCGAAGGGCATCTATAATTTGTTTGGCTAGCTTGTCGCCAATGGAAAGGGGCCGGAAGTCTTCGACTGAGGCCTCTTTCATTTTTTTGAGCGAACCGAAGTGCTTCAGCAGCGCCTTACGACGCTTCTCCCCGATGCCCGGAATCGCATCCAGGCGCGAAGCCACCATCGATTTCGCCCGCTGCTCGCGATGGAACGAAATCGCAAACCGGTGAACCTCGTCCTGAATTCGCTGGAGCAAATAAAACTCCTGGCTGTCGCGAGGCAAATGAACCGGCTCGGGCGGATCGCCCACCATCAGCTGCGCAGTCCGGTGCTTGGCATCCTTGACCAAGCCGCCCACCGGAATGAATAGACCGAGCTCGTTCTCCAGTACGTCGATTGCAGCCGAAATCTGCCCTTTGCCGCCGTCGACGATGATCAGATCAGGCTGAGGCAAGTTCTCCTTCAGCACGCGCTCGTATCTGCGGCGGATGACCTCGCGCATCGTTTCATAATCGTCCGGACCCTGAACGGTCCGGACTTTGTATTTCCGGTAATCCTTCTTGGCCGGTTTGCCGTCGATGAACACAACCATCGCCGAGACCGGATTCGTCCCCTGGATGTTGGAGTTATCAAACGCTTCGATCCGGGATACCCGATCCAGTCCGATCGAACGGCCCAGGTTCTCCGCGGCTCCCCGAGTCCGTTCCTCATCCCGCTCGATCAGGCGGAATTTCTCGTCAAGCGCCACGCGCGCATTCTCCTCAGCCATCGTCACCATCTGACGCTTAAGGCCGCGCTGCGGCACCAGCGTCTTCACGCCGAGCCACTCATGAAGCGCCGAAGCCCCGCTTGCCGCGTCGAGCGCCTCGCTGACGCCTTCGGTTGCGGCAGATGAGGCTTTGGCCGCCTCCGGCTCGCCTGGGGCTTCCTCGCCCTGTCCAGGCTCCTCAGCCATGCCGGGGAGCAAAATCTCTTTCGGCAATGCCGGGTTATCGCTGTAATATTGAGTCACGTAAGACAGAAAGTCACTGTAGGCATCCCCGTAAAAAGGAAAGACCGAGGCATGCCGTTCAATCATTTTACCCTGACGCATATACAGGATCTGAACGCACATCCAGCCTTTGTCCACCGCGTAACCGAATACGTCCCGGTCCTTGGCGTCCGCCGTCGTAATCTTCTGCTTTTCCATGAGCGCATCGATGTTGATGATCTGGTCTCTTAGTTCCTTGGCGCGCTCAAAATACAGGTCTTCCGCGGCCTCCTGCATCTTCCGCTGCAGTTCCTTCTTAATCTCTTCATGTCCGCCGCTGAGGAAAGAAGTGATTTCCTGCGTCATCTGCTCATAGGCGGATTGCGGCACTTCCTTTACGCACGGAGCCAGGCATTGGCCCATATGATAATACAGGCATACCTCCTTGGGCATCACATTGCATTTGCGCAGCGGATACATGCGATCGAGCAGTTTTTTGGTCTGCTGCGCGGCATAGGCGTTAGGATACGGACCGAAATATTTGGCTTTATCCTTCAGCAGGCGGCGGGTCACCTCAAGGCGCGGATGGGGCTCATTCGTGATTTTAATGTAAGGAAAGGTTTTGTCGTCCTTCAGCAGCACGTTGAAACGCGGATAATGCGTTTTGATTAAATTACACTCCAGAATGAGTGCTTCCATGTTGCTGCCTGTCACGATATATTCAAAATCCCGGATCTCCGATACCAGGCGTTGAGTTTTTCCGTCATGGCTTCCGGTAAAATAGGAGCGGACCCGGTTCTTCAGGATTTTCGCTTTGCCGACATAAATAATCTTGCCGTCTTTATTCTTCATCAGGTAACAGCCCGGCAAATCCGGCAGCAGCGCCAATTTGTGGCGGATCGCCTCCATTGCCTTTTCCTGTTCCTGAATGTCGTTCGTTATGGAATCCATGCTACAAGCCTCCTCCCCCACATGGAATAGCTTCCGCTTTTACGCAGAAAACGCCCCCGGACATGCCGGAGGCGTAAACCAGGCCGTATTGAAGCAATTGGACCTTATTGATGTTTAGCAAGAATGTTCTTCAAGTTTTCTTTGGAGTTCAAGCCTACAACTTTATCCACCGGTTGACCGTCTTTGAAGAAGATCAGGGTAGGAATGCTCATTACGCCGAAACGGGAAGCCGATTCCGGGTTTTCGTCCACGTTCACTTTAGCGATTTTCACGGAATCGCCTACTTCGTTTGCCAGATCTTCCAGAATAGGAGCGATCATTTTGCAAGGTCCGCACCAAGGTGCCCAGAAATCAACGAGAACCGTGCCTTGACCTTCAACTTCATTATTAAAAGTTTGATCGGATACATTAACAATTGCCATGAATAATCTCCTCCTTATATTTGTGCCCAGTCTGCAAAATCCTTGCCGGGACAGGTTTTAAGATATTTTTATGAATCATGACATCGCCGTAGCGACGTGTTGTCAATTATACCACATTTTTTTAGTAAAAGAAAAATCGTAATGAATACGCCTTCTTTACAAATTTCAGGGCGATTGGTTATACTAATAATAACCCAAAAACGAATTGTCTATGATGTTTATTATTGACAACGAGTTTATTTTGCGAGGAGGCCCTGTCTTCATGGATGCAAACACACATGTGACCGACCCCCGGGAGCATATTAACGAAGAACCCCGTAACGATTTATTTGATCTGATGAACGGATTTTTCGGCATGCTCACGTTTATGGCAGTTATTTTCTTCGGAATGGTAATCGTAAAATTTATCGCCGGCTAAGAACGTCGGTAAGTTGTATTTACGACAAAAAGTCGGGTAAGGGATCATCCCCTGCCCGACTTTTTTGTTTATGTTTACACTATACCCGACCGCGCTTGTTGCTGCCGCCAACGGGGACCACATCCACGAACGGAGCGATCCGGTCCATCAGCCGCTGTCCCTTATGCATTTCCTCGCCGTCTTTGCTTGTGAAGCTAAGATGCTTCTCCAGTACGTTCAAGGAATAATTCGAGGTATAAAATGTAGGTTTGCGGTTCATCCGGTAGTTCAAGATCGATCCCAAAACATGGTCACGGGCCCACGGATTCAAATTCTCCGCTCCGATATCGTCAAAGATGAGCAGGTCCGCCTGCTTCATAATTTCGGTCATTTCCTTCAGCTTCTGGCTGTCCTGCATCATCGATTTCAGGTCTTCCACGAATTCCGGCATGTATACGATAACCCCGGAGTATCCTTCCTTGGCAAGTTCATGCAACAGATAGCTCATCAAAAATGTCTTACCTGTTCCGAAATGTCCTTCAAGATAGAGTCCACGGGTTTGGAGACCCGACTCCTTGGTCTCATTGATATATCGGAATACCTGGCTCACGGCCGGAGCCCGGACACTATCCTTCGACATGATCTCAACTTCATCATATCCCTGCTCCAGAGCCCGTTCGTCTACATAAAAGCTATGGATCCGCTTCTTGATGGACAGTTCCCGCTCAAAACGCAGCTGCTTGGGGCAAGGCACCTGGCGGTCAATAAGCTGGGTTCCCGCTCCAGAATCCTCCACCGTCAGCTTCGTGAAATGTCCGGGGAAATCATTCGGGCATTGGTCCAAACCCGGGCAGTTCGCGCAATGCCGGCTGTCATTAACGTATTGATACAGCTTCGCCATACCCCGAAGCAGATGTTCTTCGCCAAGCTCCGGGTGGCGGATGCATAGATCGCGTACCAGCGGTTCATTCAACAACCTGGCCTTCAATTCTTCCGAACGCCGCCGAAGCTGCGGGCTTTTCATTTGCGACATCAATTCCCCAAGGGACTCCATTCTTTATTCACCTTCTTACTTAAGTCTTATCCTTTTTTCTTGCTGGCCTTCATCCGCTCGGCCATTTTAAGCAATTCGGCGAATTCCTCTTCCGAGACGCCCTGCTCTCCGCCCGAGCTCTGTACAATCGGAATTTCCGGTTTTGGCTTGGCGGTCCGGCCGCCATAGGTTCTTCCCCGCCCGTTTCCTGCCGCGGGTGACGTCTGCGCTGCCGTCTTCTCCTTCACCTTGGCTTGATCGCGAATATACTGAACCGCTTTTTCATACGTATTAATCTGCTTCATCAGCATATTCGACGCTATCGCGTCCACGAAATTACGGTTGATGCGCTGTTCACCGCCCGATGTCAGCAAGGCCATCAAGTAATGGATCAGCACGTTGATGACTTCGCCGGGCAGCTTATAATTCAAATCTATTTTCTCAAAAATATCGAGCAGATTATCAGGCACCGCTCCCGGGAAAAACGTCTTTAACAACCGGGTGTACGGCTCGTTCCGCAGCATCATATTGTATTGATGCACATCGCATTTATTAATAAATTGAGGCGGCACCTCGACGTAATATTCCATCTGAACGGCGACTTCCTCCTGATGGCTTCCGGCTTCTTGGGCGTTCTCTTCCCCTCGAATCGAAACCACCTTGGCGTAAGCGACTTCCCGCTCTTCCCGGCGCCGTTTCCCCTGTCTGAAATGAAGATTGGCTTTGTGCTGCAGCTCATCGAGGAGCAGCGTTCCGCCGGAATCGAACACGCCGTCTTCGTCCAATAACCGGCATAAATCCTGCACGGAAAGATCGTATTTGCGGACGACATAATTGGCGATTCCCATCCCCTCCGGGTCAAACCGCAGCTTCTCCACGAAGGCCCGGTTCACGGATTCCCGCGGGAAACGGACAATAATATCGGCATAATTCAGCGCTTCCTCTTCTTCAACCAGTTTCATTCCCGGCTGTCTGGCAATGGAAGTCTCGGCAATCGCCTGCTCCAATTCATAATCGATAGAATGCGTATTAAGCTCGAAGATTTCGTAAAATGGCACCGATATATTCTCTTTATTATAAGTCAAGCCATACATATCCCCAGGCTCCATGCAAAAAAAGCGTTCCCGCAGCGACAACACCGCAAACTTGCCGATTTTATCGCGAAGCAGCAGCGTTAAGTGCTGAGTGCGGAAAAACTCGGCCGGAGACAGCGGCGGTTGAAGTTCATATTCATACAAATAATCGTCGCCATCCGGTATGTATAACCGGCTTGTCTGCAGCAATCCGACGGCTTCCAGTTTGGACGCCTGTTCTATCAGGATCGCCCGCCCTTTCTCGCTAGGTTCAAGCCCCATCGTCAAAAACAGACCCCGCTGCTGCTCAATAGCCGAATAACCCACCTGATCCAGCGCCACTTGATCCGCAAGCAGCCGATACAGTGACACAGCAAGAGCTCCGACCATAGGCTGGTAGATCAACCCTAGCATTTTGTCATCCACGGGACTGAGAGAGAAGTCACGGTATACGCAATAACGGTGATTTTCAGTATAATGCAGCATGTTGTTCATGCGCACGGCTTCATCGCTCCTTCCCTAACACGTTCATTTAGACTTTCTATATTCTATCATAAATCCCTTCGCCCCGAATCGTTAAAACCTTACAAAAAACGCTAAATATTTCCCCTCCCGAGGCTCTATCTATATTTCTCGGCTTATTTGCCCAATTCCCTTATTTCGTATCGACCCAAAAAAGAAAAACGGAGACCCCCTATCAAGTAGGACGATCTCCATTCTTCAATTTTGTGTTACGCACCCTAATATATTTAACCGTTATGCTCTAAATACCCCCGATAATCCCCTTTAAAAAAACTGCGGACAACTTCGATCGGAATTCCCGACTCCTTGGCCATAATAAGCAAGCTTACCCATTCCGGATCCACTTCCATGCCATACTCTTCATCCATGAAGACCTGGGCGGACTTTTCCAACTACATTCTCCCCCTAAGTAATCTTGATATATCCCAGGCAGTCCGGCCATCCTAGTATTTCTACCTTAGATCCGAAACTTTGCGCCCTTGCCTTTCAGCAAGTTTGCCCCTTACTGGCATCACCCGAATTAAGTAACCAAGTTAGCAAAGACAATGAAGATTTGAATTCATTATATAAGAATCTTCCTAAAAACACTGTCGTTGTAGGTAAAAAGAAAAATGGATTTTTAATATACTTGTTAGCTTATTTTGTTAGAAGATCAGTAATTTTCACGAAAGGGGTCTAATAACCGAAGCGGAGTCTTTGGTCGTTCTCAATAAAGAATAAAATTGCTAATAATTAACGATTTCCTAAGAAAAATCGTGATTTAATTAGCAAACTGTTCGTTATAAGGAACTTTTGCTTGAATATCCAAGTTTCCATTTGGGCGCAAATTGAATATATTCGAGTTGCTTGATGGTTCGTTATAACGAACAACTTACAGAACATCGTGACTACGAAAGGTAAATGGAAAGGAGGCCTTTGTCTGCGAAGAACCAGATCCGGATCCATTCGGAAAACCAGGAGAATACAGCGGAAACGATATATGTTAAAAACGGTTCAATCCAGCATGGCACTATCCACTTTATTATTTTACGCTTCGCAGCAGGTCGGTACCACGTACGGTGAATTCAACAGCTTCAAGGAGGACTTGACGGGAATTCAGGCCTGCGAAATATTTCCGGAGAAAATCGAAAGCTTACTGACGGATTTAAATAACTCTCTGCAGCAAGCTTCAGATTATAAAAGAAGTCTACAGTCAGTTTCAGTAACCTATGCAACTTATGAAGAGACATGGAGCGCATGGGCACCGAGGAACCACACCGTCACCAGTTCGACTTACGGCGAAGATGAACCCGCAGACTCTGCAGGATCAGACCTGGAAACGGCCGCAGGCGACATATCGGGACAGATTGATAAATTATCTGATCAACTTAAGAACCTTCAGCTTATTTATGACAGTAACCGGATCGCATGGGATCATTTATCCGAAGAAATGGCGGCCAGCTCGGCGATCGCCCTCGATTTGCTCCAGCATATTCAATTGTCCCAGCCCAATTGTGTTGAAATCAAGCAGGCTTCGCTTCTAAGCAGTATCGGCAACCGGTTAAATCAATCACAATTTCTATCCGATTCCCTTCGAGACTCACTCAATAGCATTCTTGTATTCTTACAAAAAATATATGATACAGGACTCGAGCTCGACCGACTTCCCTATCAATCCAGCAATCGAATCGAAGGGATTTATATATTCGAGGGATATGCCGCCAGTGGAGATCCCGTGAGTCAGGAACTGCTGTCTTATTACAACGGGCTGCAACAGTCTTTGTCATCCTCAATAACCAATCTGTCATCTGACATCCTCAAATTGGAGGGTTTACGGGAAACCCTGCTCGAAGCCGCAGAGGCACAACGACTGGCTGAAGAAGAAAGGATGAAGCAGTTTGAGTTAGAACAAGCAAAACGATTGGAGCAAGAACAACAGGAGCTACAGGAGCTACAAGAGCAACAGGAGCTACAAGAGCAACAAGAGCTACAAGAGCTACAAGAGCTACAAGAGCTACAAGAGCTACAAGAGCAAGAGCTGTCGCAGGCACCGGAAGAGCAACAACCTGAGCAACCTGCTGGCATTGAATCCGGCAATGCCGGAACGCCACCGGACGAGGAAAGTCCTTCAGAAACTAAAGACGGAAGCGGGCCTTTTGCCGCCCCTGAAGATACAGATTCGAATCAAACAGATACAGGAGTCGATGCAAATGATTTATAAAAGAATACTAGGCCAAGGTCTAACGTTTATCATGGTGCTTCTATTTATCATAGTTGCAGGGTCAGTCATTCTGTCCAAAATTTCAGGCGGTACACCGACCTTTTACGGTTACCAGCTAAAAAGTGTTCTTTCCGGTTCAATGGAACCGGTAATCCATACAGGATCTATCGTAGCGATAAAACCCGGAGGAGATACCTCAGGATTCAAAAAGGGAGATATCATCACATTTCATGCTGACGAGAATCGGTTGATTACCCACCGCATCGTAGAGGTTGTTAGAAATGAGCAGACCAACCAGGTAATCTACCGGACCAAAGGCGACAGCAACGACGCCCCGGATATAGAACCCGTCCTATCGGCAAATGTCGTGGGCCGCTACACCGGCTTCACAATCCCTTACGTCGGCTATATTTTAAGCTTTGCCGGGACGAAACTCGGAAACGTCACCCTCTTGATCGTACCCGGGCTGATGTTATTCATCTATGCCGTCATCTCCCTCTGGAAGACCATCTCGTCGTTGGAGGAGAAAAAACAAGGGTCCTCCATAGAAGAAGCTAATCCGAAAACGACTTAACTCAACTGCGGTTGTTCTCCTTATGATTTTCATAGGGATGCAATATAAAAATTATTGAGAAATCGGGAGGAATTTGTTCATGGGAATCAAGAAAACTTTGGGCTTTGGCGTAGTAACCGCAGCACTCGGCTTAACCTTGATCGGAGGAGGGACGTTCGCTTACTTTAGCGACTCCGTAGAAACCACCGGAACTTTTGCGGCGGGCACTCTGGATCTGAATGCCGATCCGACAGCCATTATCGACGTTGGCAATTTAAAGCCTGGAGACTTTGCAATCCGTACTTTTAAGCTGAAAAATAACGGCTCCCTGGACATCGGAAAAGTAAATCTGGCTACTTCTTATACAGTAACTAATCGTGCGGGCGCTCCTGCAAATACCGACGATTTCGGCAAACACATTAAAGTTAAATTTTTGACGAATATCGATAAAGATGAGACCGTCATATATGAAACTACGTTATCCGCTCTGCAAAGCCTCTCCCCGGATGCGGTAGAAAACACCTGGCTGGGCTGGTTTGAAGAACGCGGCGGACTCCGGGCCGGAGACTCAGACAACCTGATTGTTAAATTTGAATTCGTGGACAATAATGAGGACCAAAACCAATTCCAAGGCGATTCCCTGAATCTCAAATGGACTTTCACAGCTAAACAAGGTAAAGGCGTAGCTAAATAATTTCCACGCTTCGGTCTACTTAACAAGAACACCGTATCCCCCGTTTGCCGGTGGTTGCGGTGTTCTTTTCTATCCCGGAATGGGGCTTGTCTCCTTTGTTCAATACTGCATTTTTTGGTATAATGACTAAAAATATTATTTATAGAAGGGCGACGGCTACATGGCAGACCATATTGGGGAACGCATCCGAAAAATCAGGCAAGATCGTGGCTTTTCCTTGTCAGAGCTAGCCGATACGGCGGAAGTCGCCAAATCATATTTGAGCAATGTTGAACGGGGAATCCAATCCAATCCTTCGATCTCATTCCTACAAAAAGTGTCCGATGCCTTAAATGTTTCTATCAACTTGCTACTATATGGAGATCGTCCTTCAGACTCGAACCTCGACCCGGAATGGGCGTCGCTGGTTCAAGAAGCCATGTCCTCCGGCATAAGCAAGAAGGAATTTCGGGATTTCTTGGAATATCAAAAGTGGAAACTGGGGCAAAAGGATTGATCGGCTCCAGCATGCGAAAGCCCCAGGCAACAAGGCCTGGGGCTTTCTTCATTTCTTTAACTTTTCCATCTCCATCAAAACATCTTATAGCCGCCGATCCGCAGCTTGCGAATCGTCCAACCGCTTAATATCGCTCCTGCGAGCCCCGCAAGCGCCGTCAGGTAGTCAACAACCCGGAAGGAGGCCAAGTAGGCGCCGAAGCCTTGGTCATGGTCCCACAAGCTGTATACGACGATCGGCAAGATGACGATAATAAAAATGTAAGCTGGAAACCAGGTTGTCTTCATAAGCATATTAAGAATAAATCCGATGCCGAACATCATGACAAAAAACAGAACCATCAGCACCAAAACGATGAGCCATCCCAACCCAAACTCCACCCTTCATTAGTCACACTATAATTAATATCACAAGATCAAGAACTAGTAGATAGTTTACTAAAAAAAATGTTGCGAATCAATGAACTTTCACCGAAAGCAGGGGAATTCCGTTTGCTCCCTGGCTCAACGTTGGGATACAATAAGAGAAGCGCATCCTGCGGGCTGCGGAGAACGGACAATAACTATGATAATTTGGGAGTGATCATAAATGAATGAAGCGGCATTAACCCTGGAAGGATGGTACGCCCTGCATGATTTCCGGTCCATTAACTGGACGGCATGGAAAGCGGCGGACGACGAGGAGCGCGCGGGCTGTTTGGAAGAACTGCATAATTTTTTGCAGGAATGGAGCCTGGCGGAGCAAAATAAAACCGGAAGCACGGCGGTTTACTCCATCGTAGGACAAAAAGCCGATTTCGTGTTCATGCATTTGCGCGAAACGCTTGAGGAATTGAATGCTCTGGAGAATGCCTTTAACAAAACGACTTTTGCACAGTATACAACCAAAGCTTATTCTTACGTCAGCATTGTCGAATTGAGCAATTACATGGCTTCGGGCGACGGAGATCCAAAAGCCAACCCTGAAGTGATGGCGCGGTTACAGCCGATCCTGCCGAAATCGAAATACATTTGCTTCTATCCGATGAACAAAAAACGCGATCTTGACGACAACTGGTACATGCTATCGATGGAAGAGCGCCGCGGAATGATGCGCAGCCACGGCATGATCGGTCGCGGATATGCCGGCAAAGTAAAACAGATCATTACCGGCTCCGTCGGCCTCGATGATTGGGAATGGGGCGTTACTCTGTTCTCCGACGATGCTTTGCAGTTCAAGAAGCTGGTTTATGAAATGCGCTTTGACGAAGTCAGCGCCCGTTTCGGAGAATTCGGTTCCTTCTACGTCGGCAACCTGCTGAATGAGCAGTTGTTTGAGGACATGCTTAAACTATAACACGCTTACCATAGCCGCCCGGCATGCCCGGGCGGTATTTTTAACATTAAAGAAAGTTTAAGACTTTGAGGAAGGTAGCCATTTTTATTGTTGCCTGACTAAGGTGTCTGAGCAGACTGAGTTACTGAGAAGACTGAGTTGTTACGCTGAAGATACTGACCGTACTCACTAATGGCGGCATAGTCTCGTGCTGCGCTTTCTGGCGTAAGGTAACAGCCGATTCCGATTCTAACGGACGTGAGAGACGTTAAACCTCCCGAAAATGGGGATTTACGATTTTAACGGACACCAGAGACCTTATTCGTGTGAAACTTCAAAGAAAATAGAAATTTTGGGGCTAATAAGGTCTCCTGTGTCCGTTAGATTGCTTAGGCCGCAATAAACAGCTAGTTAAGGTCTCCTATGTCCGTTAAAAAATACACGCATCCCATCACGCCTCATCACATCACCCGCATTGCTAATTTCTCATCATCACATCATTACATCGCTCACATCGCCTTCTCGTTCTCATCGTCCTCATTTGCTTAACATCCCTCCTCACTCCCGACCTCTTACCTCAAACCAATGGATCATCAGTCCACCATTCATCCTACCGGCACGGGCGCAGATTTGACAGAAACGGCTTTCCATTCGGTAGAAATCCAATCGCTATAAGGCGATAATGCTGAGCGCTCCCCAATTTTCAATCTAAAAAAGACCGCCCCCGCCGGGACGATCTCACATTATTTAATACATCAGTCTTCTTCTTGCTGTTCCCGCAGCGATTCCAGGAATTCCGCCGTAGCACGGTCGCGGTCCCTGCTCTTCTCCTTGAGGCGCTCGATGGCCGGGAGGATCAGAATATCGACTTCCTTTTGAACCGTATAGGCCAAGTCGTATTGCTGCTGGGATTCAAGATAGGAACCGACCTCCATCAGGCCGTTGTACCGGTCGAGCTCCTCCCGGGTCAGCAGTCCCCGGACTTGAACGCTGCAGTGGCGCATCTTACAGGAATCTGCCTTTCTTCAAGACGAGCGGAATCCCGCCGATGGTAAACAGGTAACGAATATCGACCATCTTTTTGAGCTGAGCGGCCACCCAGCCTTTATACTTCTTGCCGAAGGCTGTCGCCACGGCTTCCCCTTTACCCAAAGAAGCAACCGTCCCCTTGTTGCTGAAGACGAATTTCTTAAGCTCTTTGCCGCGGATCGAAGCCACCACGTTTTGCGCACAGGTTACCCCTTGCTGCATGGCGATTTGTGCGGTCGGAGGATACGGACGGCCTTCCGGGTTAAACATCAGCGAGTTGTCCCCGATGATAAACACATGATCATGGCCAGGAGCGCGCAGGAAGTCATCAATCTTGACGCGCCCTCTTGCCGTTTCGAAGCCGGCCGCTTCAATGAGCCGGTTCCCGCGGATACCGCCTGTCCAGACGACTGTCGCGGACTTGATCTCTTCACCGGTAGCCAGCAGAACGCCATCCGGCGTGCACTCTTTGATCGCTACGCCGATTTTGAACTGAACGCCTTTTTTGACCAGGACGTCCATGGCATACTCGACCAATTCCGGATCAAAGCCCGGAAGCGCGGACGGTGCAGCTTCTACATTATATACATTCACCATGTTCGGATCGACATCATATTCTTTGCATAGATAAGGAATACGGTCGGCCAGCTCGGCGACGAATTCAATGCCGCTGAAGCCTGCGCCGCCCACAACGAAATTAAGACGGTCCGTACGGCTTTCGTCCGCCTTAAACAACGCAAACTGATATTCGATATGCTGACGGATCAAACGTACCGAGTTGATGCTGCGGATCGTCATGGCATATTCCGACAAGCCGGGAATACCGAACGATTCAGGTTCTCCGCCGAGAGCGATAATCAGGTAGTCGTAGGATAGGGTTCCGTCCTGGAGAACGACTTTTTTGTCCGAGAGACGGATCTCTTGGACATTCGATTTAACGAGGTCGATTTTGAATTCATCGATCAATTTAGAGATCGGAACGCGTGTATGTTCTATGGAATCGGTTCCGGCCGCCGGCATATGCAGGTGCGTGGTGAAGTAATGATAATCATGCCGGTTCACCAGGGTAACGTCTGCTTCATTGTAATTTAATTCTTTTTGCAGCCGTTGCGCAGTCAAAATACCGCCATATCCCGCTCCAAGAATGACGATTTTAGGTATGGTACTCATCAGGCTTGTTCTCCTTCCGGGGGTTGAAGCTCTATATTTTATATAAAACCAAAAACTCTAATGTGAAATTATACACATAAAAAAATAGTCTCTGGTGATAACCCATTTTGCTATTGTGCGACATTTGTCACATTTATTTTAAACCGTTACGGAATAATTATCAAAAATAATACACACCATTTTGTAAATGTACTCTTTTCGTCACAAATCTGTGTACATACATTTGAATAATATCGGCTTTTGTTTAAAAGATCAAGTCTTATTTTACGCTGTTTCCCGGCGTTTTGCAGGCCTTTCTGACGTCAAATTCGACAATTTTTGGTCTGCTTTGCAAGGCCCTGATGGGATAGATATAATAAAGTAGAAATGACAATATAAAGTTTTTGAAATTAACCGGAGGTGTTTGCCTGTGTCATCCCAACCTGCAAGCGGCGAATTTACCGACCTGCTCATTATCGGAGGCGGGCCGGCAGGCATGTTTGCCGCTTTTTACGGCGGAATGCGAAAAGCGTCCGTTAAATTAATCGAAAGCATGCCTCAGCTGGGAGGGCAGGTTGCCGCCCTTTACCCAGAGAAATATATTTACGATATCGCCGGTTTCCCTAAGATTACCGGACAGGAACTGGTCAACAACTTGCACGAGCAGCTTAAGCTGTTTAACCCGGACATCCGTCTGGAAGAAAAGGTGCTGCAGATCGAGAAGAAAGACGAGCGCCATTTTATCGTAACGACCGACAAAGAAGTCCATCATGCCCGCGCCCTGATCATTACGGCCGGGGTCGGCGCATTCGAACCGCGCCGTCTGGAACTTGATAACGCGGCCCATTTCGAGAAGAGCAATCTTCATTATTTCGTAAGCGATCTTAGTAAATTCCAAGGCCGCCGCGTTTTGATCAGCGGAGGCGGGGATTCCGCGGTAGACTGGGCACTCATGCTTGAACCGATTGCCGATCAGGTCACGCTCATTCACCGCCGCGATAAATTCCGCGCCCATGAACATAGCGTGGAGAACTTAATGGCTTCCAGCGTGCAAGTAATTACACCGACAGAAATTAGCGCTTTGCATGGGGAAGACAAGATTGAGCGCGTCACCCTTTCGCATTGCAAAACACAGGAAACTCAGGAGATCGAAGTCGATGACGTCATCGTCAACTTCGGATTCGTTTCCTCCCTCGGACCGATTGCGGAATGGGGGCTGGACATCAACTCCAATGCGATTGTGGTCGATTCACGCATGGAGAGCTCCATTCCGGGAATTTTTGCAGCCGGCGATATTACCACTTATCCCGGCAAGCTCGATCTCATCGCCGTCGGATTCGGCGAAGCACCGACCGCTGTCAACAACGCGAAGGTGTATATTGACCCGGACGCCAAATTGTCGCCTGGTCACAGCAGCAACATGAAGATATAGCTACATGAGATGAAACAAAAAGGGGTATCTTAACTTTACGCAGGAAATACTTGCTGTAAAGGAGAGATACCCTTTGTCTTATATATGCCCGCTATGCAACGGAATGGCTAACTTGTCAGCGACCTGTCCCGATTGCGGTCACGGTCTGGAAAACGCCGGTAAGAAGGAGGACTATGCCGGACCTTACAGCCCTTACGGCTCGGCAGACCAGTATACCTCCGCCTATTCCGCTCAAGCTCCTTCAGGTTGCGAACATGTTGTAATGTGTTCGCATTGCCATGAAGCCTATATTTATCATGTCAACGCTTGGAAAGCGCCTTAACGTTAGCTTGTCCATCACAAATCGACAGTTACTCTCTTAATGCAATAAGGGTGAAACAGTCATTAGCTCGCGTCTATGGATCTCTGCCAACAGCAGTGCGATGAACTCCCGGTCCAATTGAAGCGAAGTAGCCATATGATAGGATTCAAGCAGCATCTCATCTGTCAACATCGCCATTGATAACACATCCCTTCTATATTTTTCCTCATCATATCAAGAAATTCCCAGTAGAACAAGCGTTCCTGTTATCCACAAAAGGCTGTGGAAATCCTGTGAATAACATGTTAGTAAGAAAGCTCATTCATTGTAGAATAAGATAGGATAATGTGGATAAAAGTTATTCACAGGATATTTCCGCCCTTTTTCCGACCAATTTTTTTTTGTAAAAAGCTTAATTTTTATAACTTATTAACCCTAGGAACCTGGAAATAAACCATTTTCAGGGAATTTTTTACTGCGGCCGCGTGTTCACTTCAAATATCCACACCTTCCCGCTTCGATCAATCCCGTAATCAAACCCCAGTTGATCGATGCCCGGAAACGCGGATTCAAGGATCCCGATACAGGTGTTCGTGAGGTTCCGCATCTCCTGTCGTTTTTGTCGCGCTGCCCCTTTTCTGCGAAGAGAGAGAACTAAACCTTGTTTGGCAGTTAATAAGCTCCCTCCCTTACACAAGTTCGTGACAAACAATCCAGGACGGGCCAGTCTCCCTACCATCGCGCGGTAAACCCAGGCTCCATTCTGCTTAACGACTTTTACCCGGTAGTCAATCGGACGGCCCCCAATTCTGGCCAGATGAATACCTTGCTGAATCATATATTTCCGGCCTACTTTCACCCGGTTTAACGCTTGGAACATTGCATCGAAGCTGCGGAACGCTTTCTGGGCGGACATGTTAGTGAAGGCGTATACCCCTCGGGAGTAGGTCACTTTTATAACGCCGTAGCCCCCGCCGCCTCTAAGCGGCTTGATGACCACCATGCCAAATTGATGCAGCATGCTCCTTAACGATTCTGCACTGTACATTCGGGTTTGCGGTATGTGGGCGGCCACGTCCGCGTTGCGTAGTAGCGCTTCCGTTTTCAGCCATTTGTTGGCCAGTTGTCTTCCCGCCATGACACCATCCCCTTTCCGTTATAAGTTATTCATACTCAAACCGGGTCTGGTGTTCCTGTATGTTTGTCCAAGGCGTATGCCTGTTTTACGATCATTATCGCTTCTTTGCAAAATGAATAATTTAACGTATAGTAGGGGCTAACGAGATTTTTTGCAGAGGGGGATTCCTTGCATTATGGAAGATAAGACGATGGAGAAACTGTTCGAAATTCTATACTGGTTCGCCATGATTGCCATGTCTCTTATGCTGGCAGCGATCACAGTGATGTTGTTCATTACGGGACTCAAGTTCGCCAAGGGATCCCGCAAAGGGCTGGGCGCCGGATGCATCGCGTTCTCGCTGGTGGCCGCCGTTATGGTATTTTTTATGGTAGAAAGGCAGTTCTTCTAAACCCGTTAAACGGTGGGATTCATAGCCTTCGGCAACCCGAAGGAATATGAATTCTTTTTATTTAAGAGGATTTTAAAGGCTTTTTTTGAAAAACTCTGAAACTAAATGATTTTTTTGCGTAATACTATATTAGTGCGAATTCAAAAAGTCAGAGGATTGCAGGACCATAGCAAATGCTTTCGAAGTGCGTTTTTACAAAACGCTTTAGGTTGGATGAAGATAGGGACTGAGTAGCGGAGCTAAACGTTTTCGTAGAAAACGACTTCGTAAGCATTTGCTCATGAGGTACGTGAGCAACGGAAGGCCCGGCTGAATTCAAGATTCGACGTCGAAATGGCTTCATGATCTGCTTCGTCGTGGAAAGATGACTTTTTGAATAACCTATATTAGTAACTTTTTTATTGACAGGAGGACTTTGCTTTCATGGGAAGCACGAACACTTGGGGTGATCGCTTCAAAAAGTTTTTTCTGAACAACCGATTTGTAGTCTTTCTTCTGATTCTGGCATTGATAGGACTGAATATTCTAATATTCGACAAAGTCTCTTTCGTGTTCAAGCCGATAACCGTACTGCTCAAAACCGTGCTCTTTCCGATTTTATTGACAGGCGCGATCTATTATCTGCTGAACCCGCTGGTGGATTGGCTCGAACGCAAAGGCATTCCTCGCGTCTATACGATCGTCGCTCTTTACCTGTTAATCGTAGGGATCATCACCATTGTGATCATTTCCGTGGTTCCGATCGTTCAAAGACAGATCACTGAATTGATCGATAATTTCCCGAAATACAGTTATGAGGTGCAACTGCAATTCGAAAGTGTCATCGGCAGCAATTTCTTTCATCAGGTTCAGGAATCGACCGGATTTAATCCGACCAAACTAGGGGAAACGATTTCCGAACAGGCTACCACGATTCTCGATAATGCCTGGTCCGGCATCGGCGGATTTCTGGGCGCGCTGAAGGATATTATTCTCGCCGTTGTAACCGTTCCTTTCATCCTGTTTTATTTGCTTAAGGACGGCAAGAAGCTCCCCGGCTTCATCTTGAGATATGTCCCTGTCCGTTTCCGGAACCAGACCAACCGGGTTATGTCGGAAATGAACGGGCAAATCAGCTCTTACATTCGGGGACAGATCATCGTCAGCTTCTGCATCGGGATCCTGCTGTATATCGGATTTTTGATTATCGGCATGGATTACTCCCTGGTGCTGGCGATCATCGCTTCGTTTACCAGCATCGTTCCTTATCTGGGGCCTGCCATTGCTATCACACCGGCGCTCATTATCGCGATCGTTACGTCACCGTTCATGCTGCTCAAGCTGATCATCGTCTGGACCGTGGTGCAGTTGATCGAGGGCAAATTCATTTCCCCGCAGATTATGGGAAAAACGCTGAGAATCCACCCGATCACAATTATTTTCGTTATTTTGACTGCCGGCAATTTGTTCGGCGTGCTTGGAATCATTTTGGCGGTACCTGGTTATGCAGTGCTGAAGGTGGTCATTACCCACCTGTTCAAATGGTTCGAGATGCGTTCCCATCTGTACGACCCGCTGGAGAACGACCAGGAGCCCGGGCCTGATGTGGAGGTTACCGTCAAAGTAACCAACCCGGAACAAAGCCAGTAAGCAAACAGAAAGGCGTTACTGAAAGGTCTAAGGACCCTCCGGTAACGCCTTTTTCGCGGTATTATTCCGTCGGCGTAAATTCCAAGTCTCTTTTTACTTCGGGATAAATATCAACGTTTTCGGCCAGGAGCGCTGACTTTTTACCTTTTAGATAAGTATCAAAGAAATCCAGTACATAATCATTCACTATACCGGCACCCCTGTTTGCTTCGAGTGTCCCTGTCATCCCGGTCAGCGATACCAGTGGAGAGTAGAGGGGGAGATCGGTGAAATTATAATGCTCACTGCCTTCGATGTAGATAAAATGACCATTATTTTGCTGGGCACTCCCGATTATGGACTTTTCATTATTGATGATTTCTCTCATTCGTTCCGGTTCGGCTCCCTCTCCATCCAATCCACTACCTTGAATGAAGCTTTTGAATGCACCCGATTCCATGAACAAAAAAGGTTTGGTCAAAATATGGTCCTTATCGAACACATCATAATTCGTCCCGTCCATATTGATACCGGCTTTAATTTTGTCGCGGGTAGTTGTAAGATGATAAGCGGTTGCCCCGCCGAAAGAGTGGCCCATGACTCCGATCTTGCTGACATCCAGCATTCCCTTGAATCTCCCGGGATTCTCCCCTTGGTTAAAGCGTTCCAAACACTCAATTACGTAATCGACGTCAGCAGCCCAAGTCTCACCGAGTTCTTTCCCGGATTTCAAGAAGTCGTCTCCGTCCATCTTCGCTTGAAACCCGGTGACTTCCCCATCCGGGAACACCGTAGCCGTGGTGCTGTAGGTGTGATCAATGGCCGCCACGACATATCCCTGGCTTGCCAGGTTTTCCGCTTGCGAAGTATGAAGCATTCTCGTGGTCCCCAGGCCATGGCTGAGCAGAATGATCGGGTAAGGAGCCGTGCCTGATGAAGCTATCTCAGCTTTTTCATAACTGTTGCCTCGAAGGTACTTCCAGTAATCCAGCGCAAAATCAGGGAGTCCCATTGCTTCCGAATAGGTACTCAAAAAATGCTTCTCCATTCCTTCGGCTCCCGATTGCGGGAGAAGCATGGCTCGTTTTCCTGTTGCCGCTCGTTCCGCCGGATACCAGATTGTTACCATCAGGGTTCGATGCTCATCAGGATCTTCCGTATAGGTCTCCATCCGCTGTGGATCAACAAACATGAAGCTCTCCGTCCCTACTGCATACATCCCGTCCGGTTCAGGAAGCCGGAAAACGGGAAGCAGTACAGCCAATGCGGCTGAGACAAGGATTCCGAGGCCGGATACCGCGAGCAGCAGAAACTTCCCCGCCTTTCTCCGCCAGTTCCCCTGCAGTGGTGTCCCCGGCCTTTTTAAGGCAACAGCTGCCGCCAGCAGAAGTAATGAAAAATAGGCCGGAATCAGCTGCCACCGATACCCCTCAACGAGCCATTGAACAACTAGAGCTATTAAACAAATTCCCCCGATGAACCATCCGACTTTTCTGCTCAACCGGCGTATAAATAATACCGCCAGCCAGAGTAGAATTATCCCCGCAAATAAGAAAACTTCTAAAGGCCTCACCATATCCCTCCACCATAAAAATACTTTGATATCTCTATCGTACTTCCCACAGGTTAAAAATGAGGGCGCCTCCGTTTAAATGCGGATTAATTTTTACGGAAACATACTGGAAATACAAAAGCCTTCCCTTATGGGAAGGCTCTAAGTTGAACTTAATGCAGGTGAATCAGTCGCAAACTTCAGGACGGCCCTCTTCGTTACGCATACGGAACGATTGACCGCAGCCGCAGGAAGCGATGGCGTTCGGGTTGTTGATCGTAAAGCCGCCGGACATGCCCGACTCCTGGAAGTCAATTTCAAGCCCGTTCAGATAACGGACGCTCTCCTTGTCGACCACGACCTTAATACCTTTAATATCCTGGTAAATGTCGCCTTCGCCTTCCTGATCATCAAGTCCCATGCTATATGAAAAGCCGCTGCAACCGCCGGGATTCACTCCGAGACGGAGAAACATATCCGGCGTTTCCTCTCCGGCAATCATGTCCTTAATCCGCTGTACAGCACTATCAGAGATTTCAATCATCGTTACCCCTCCTTTATATACAAAGTATACTCCACATCCTCGTTCCCCTCAAGCGAGTGTGATTTTTATAGCAGCGTCTTTCTTTTACGCCTGTTCCATGTGTTGTCCCTTTTCAAAACGGGGTTTATAATAGGAAAGTGGTTTAATATGCCTGTAATGATGGATCCGGATGGATCCTCCAAAGGAAACGGAGGTATCGTCATGTTCACGACCGCAACAACGAACATCGATAGAAGAATGGCTGAAATTGTTGAGAAAGTAAAGCAAGGGGAACGCTTGACCCTCGAGGACGGGGTATACTTATATGAGAGCGACGATTTGTTGACCATTGGACAGTTAGCCAATGAGGTCAATTTAAGAAAGAATGGGAAAAAAGTTTACTTTATCGAAAACATGAGTCTCTACTTCACCAATATTTGCGAATCGCATTGCGCGTTCTGCAATTTCCGCAAAGACCAGGGCGAAGAAGGCTCTTATACCTTATCCGGCGAAGAAATGATCGCCTACGTGGAGCAGCATATTACTCCGGGCGTACGCGAATTCCATATCGTGGGCGGACATAACCAGCACGTTCCGTTCCAATACTATGTAGACTCTCTGAAGGCGCTCAACGATCGTTTTCCCGACATTACGCTCAAAGCGTATACGGCGGCGGAAATCGAATTTTTCACCCGGATCAGCGGGCTTAGCACAAAGGAAGTCTTAACGGAACTGCAAAAAGCCGGGCTGAAATCCTTGACCGGGGGCGGCGCGGAGATCTTGTCCGACCAGTACCGGGAAAAGATGAAAGTGGAAAAAGCGAACGTGGATCAGTATCTGGATGTCCATCGCACAGCCCACAAGCTGGGGATGAAAACTCATACGACCATGCTCTACGGCTCGATCGAGTCCCATGAGGACCGGATCCGCCACATGATCCAGATTCGCGAGCTTCAAGACGAAACCGGCGGGTTCATGGTATTCATTCCGTTGTCGATGCAGCCGCGCAACAAAAATGCGGGGATCATGCGCCGGAACTCGGCATACGAGGATCTCAAGACGATCGCCATCAGCCGGTTGATGCTGGACAATATTCAGCATATCAAAGCTTACTTTATCAACATCGGGGTTCAGTTGACCCAGGTAGCTCTGACCTTCGGTGCTTCCGATGTGCATGGCACGATTTTGAAAGAGCAAATCAGCCACGCTGCGGGCGCTCTGACGCCGGACGGATTAACCCGGAAAGAGCTCGTGTGGCTGGTTAAAGGGGCCGGACGGATTCCGGTCGAGCGCGACACCTTCTATAACGAAGTCCAGGTATATGAATAAAGCATAGCGGGCTCCCAAAGCAGCCCCTGCAGAAAGGAATACGAGGAGATGAAACAATTCGTTATTCTGGGTGGAGGCTATGGCGGAACCACCATCATTCATGAACTTTTTAAAGGACATATTCCTGCGGATATTCAAATTACAATGATCGACCGGATGCCGTTTCAAAGCCTGAAGACCGAATACTACGCTTTAGCCGCTGGGACGGCGTCCGATCACGAGCTAAGGGTCCCATTTCCTCATTATCATGGACTAAATATCAAGTATGGCGAGGCCGTCTCCGTCGATCTGGAGAACCGGAGGATCCATTTCTCGGAAGAGGGGGAACCCCCTCTGGAATACGATCAACTTGTCATTGCTTTGGGCTGTACCGATAATTATCACAATATTCCAGGGGCGAAGGAGTTCTCCTGCAGCATCCAATCGTTCTCGGCGGTACGCGAAACTTATATGAAGCTGAACAATGCCAAGCCTAACAGCAAAATCAACATTGTCGGCGGAGGACTCAGCGGGGTTGAGATTGCAGCCGAGCTCCGGGAGAGCCGTCCTGATTTGAATATAGCGCTCATCGACCGCGGATCTCGCCTGCTATCGGCTTTCCCGCCGAAAGTGTCCACCTATGTTACGAAATGGTTCCACGAGCACGACGTGGAGACGCTGTCCCATATCTCGATTCACTCCCTAGAGCCGGGAGTTATCCATCATGAGAACGGAAATCTGCTTTCGGATGTCACCGTATGGACGGCGGGAATCCGGCCGGTGGACCTTGTACAAAACCTGAACGTTGCCAAAGACCGTCAAGGGCGCGTGCTTCTCGATGAGTATTATCAAATCCCGGATTACCCGGAAGTTTTCGTCTGCGGAGACTGTGCCAGCCTGCCTTTTGCACCGAGCGCTCAGGCTGCCGAAGGTCAGGGGCACCAAATTGCGCATATTGTGTCCGCACAGTGGCGCGGCGAAACACCGAAGCTCCAACCTATCAAACTCAAGGGAACCCTAGGCTCCCTCGGCAAAAAAGCCGGATTCGGCTTAATGGGCAAAGCCCAGGTTACCGGCCGGGTACCCCGCTTGCTAAAGAGCGGTGTGCTGTGGATGTCGAAGCACCATCTTGGATAAGCCGGAGCGGAATCATAGCAGGGCTATTCTAACGCCTCAATCTCCTTGATGAGTTTCAGAATGGTCTCATACAACTGTTCGGCGGTTTCTGCCGCTACCGTTTCTCCATTGACCAAGGCGTAGGGAGACATGTAGCACATGCCGCAGCCCGTAAGGCAACCGTACTCGATAACTTCGCAACCGTGCTGTTCTTTTAATCGGTTCAATATCGTATCGGTTCCAAACCCGGCATTGTTTGCACAAAATTCAATAATCGGTTTCAACCGTATCTCTCCCGTCATTGAAGCATTTAAATTTAAAGGTTTTTGTAATATAATATATAGGAAAGGAAAGGAGTTGAAAACAATGAGTGAAAACGTACAAGATAAATTGTATGACGAGGTGCTGGAAGTTTTGGACAAACTTCGTCCCTTCCTGCAACGTGACGGCGGCGACGTCGAATTGGTCGACGTGGAAGACGGAATCGTCAAATTGAGATTGATGGGTGCCTGCGGCAGCTGCCCAAGCTCCACCATCACCCTCAAAGCCGGTATCGAACGCGCACTGTTTGAAGAAGTAGAAGGCGTTCAAGAGGTCGTACAAGTATTTTAAGATATACAGCAGCACAAATAACACGGTCCTCCGGCATCGCCGGAAGGCCGTGTTTTTATTTTGTAGATCTACCGATAGTTAAGAGGGTTTGACCCATGGACGAATCGGATCGAGCCCACCGGAAATGTCCATAATGTTGCCGGTAATAAAGTCGGAATCCGTATGACAGAGGAACGAAATCACACGGGCGATGTCTTCCCCGCTCCCCGGACGGCCCAAAGGCGTTTCTCCGTCGGATAGCTCGCGCGCTTCAGCGATGGAAATCTCTTTGTTCCGGCCGCGTATATCTCCCGGGCATACCATATTCACCGTTATTCCGTAAGAGGCCTCTTCCACCGCCAAGGTTTTCGTAAATGAGACAAGCCCGGTTTTGGCTGCGGCATACACCGCGCGATGCGGCCAAGCCCGGGATTCCGACGCATGGCCGAACCCGAAATGAATAATCCGTCCCCAGCCTTTGTCCCGCATACCCGGAAGGACCAGATGATCCAGCAGCATCGTGCCTACCAGGTTGCCGTCAATCATCGCCAGAATATCCCCCTGACTGTAGTCGGTGAACAACCTGCGCTCCCGGATGAACGGCCCTGCATTGTTCACAAGGATATCGATCGTCCCTAGGCTATCCTGGACTTGACTTGCGAGTGTCTCAATTTCTTCCCGCCGAGAAATATCTGCCCGGACGGCGATGCATCGGACGCCGAGCTTTTCAATTTCGGATTGAAGAGCGTGCGCTTCCGATTCACTATGTACATAATTCAGTGCGATATGACAGCCTTGTTCCGCCAGCGTCAACGCGGTTTTCTTGCCCAAGCCTTTGGCGCTTCCCGTAATCAGGGCGACTTTTCCCACCAACGTCCTTCTCCTCCTCACCAGTACCTTCTTTTCAAGTATAAAAGATTTAAGACATTCTCACAAACGAGTTTCCGGTGAAGGGCAACAACGTCCTCCGGGACAGTTCAGGTATATAAACAAATATCCCGCTGCATTTAAGCAGCGGGATGGTCAGGCGTTTAAGGCTAATTCGTTATTTATTAAAATGCCGGTACCAAAGCACCTTTATAGGTATCTTGGATAAATGTCTTAACATCTTCGGAAGTCAGCGCTTTAGCCAGCTTTTGGATCGCTTCGGAATCTTTGTTGTCCGGACGGGATACCAAAATGTTGGTGTATGGCGAATCAGCATCCTCGATGAACAGCGCATCTTCAACCGGGTTGAGGTCGGCTTCAAGCGCATAGTTCGTATTGATCAGCGCCAGGTCCACTTCTTCCAATTGACGAGGAAGCATTGCGGCATCAGCTTCGATGAATTTCAGGTTTTTCGGATTTTCGGTAACATCCGCTTTAGTAGCCATGATTCCTGCATCTTCTTTAAGCTTGATCAGACCTTGTTTTTCAAGCAGCAGCAGAGCGCGTCCGCCGTTCGTTGCATCGTTCGGGATCGCTACTTTCGCGCCGTCAGCAATTTCGTCAGCCGATTTCAGCTTCTTGGAGTATGCACCCATCGGTTCTACGTGCACGCCGACAACGGATACCAGATCAAATTTGTTTTGAGCGTTTTGCTCGTCAAGGTATGGCTGATGTTGGAAATAGTTTGCATCCAGTTGTTTTTCGAATACTTGAACGTTCGGCTGTACATAGTCCGTAAATTCTCTGACTTCCAGCTCTACGCCCTCTTCCTTCAGCTTCGGAGCAATAAACTTGAGAATATCCGCATGCGGTACGGTTGCGCCAACGACCAGTTTAACCGGTTCGGTTGCAGCCGGAGTATTCGCGGCGTCGTTCCCTGCAGCCGGCGTATTGCCTGCCGCGGAGTTGTCGTTCTTTGCATTGTTGCCGCAAGCGGCGAGTACCAGAACCAAAGCCAGCGTCAATAACGAAAAAGTCCATTTCTTCATAACAGTATGACCTCCTAATAGTTTTTGAATAAGGATTTAATCTATATAAGGTTTCCTTATTTCCTCGTAAAATGAATCACCAGCCGGTCACCAAGCATTTGCAGCACTTGCACCAGGATGACCATGAAAACAACGGAGACAATCATAACTTCCTTCTCGTAGCGGTAATACCCGTAACGAATCGCCAAGTCGCCGAGTCCGCCGCCTCCTACCATACCCGACATCGCGGTGTAAGATACCAGGGTAACTGCGGTAATGGTCATGCCTGCGATTAGGCCGGGCAACGATTCCGGCAGCAGCACCTTGCGGATGACCTGAAAGGTCGTAGCTCCCATCGCGTGCGAAGCTTCAATGACCCCGCGATCCACCTCGCGCAGCGCCGTCTCGACGAGACGGGCAAAGAACGGAGCGGCTCCGATCACGAGCGGCGGAATGGTTCCTTCCACTCCGGAAGATACCCCCATAATCGCCCGGGTAACAGGGATTAGAGCAACGATCAGAATGATGAACGGTACGGAACGGATAATGTTGACGATGAGGGACAGAATCCGATAGACCCACCCAAGAACCGGCGAACTGGAACGGGAAAAGGTATATAAGAGCACGCCCAGCGGCAATCCGATCAGAAACGTGAACAGGGTGGCATAGCCCATCATTTGCAGCGTATCCGTAGAAGCTGTGCCCATTTCGGCCCAGTCGATTTTAGAAAAGTCCAACCCCCACATTACCCGATCACCTCCACATCAAGATCCCGTTCTCTTAACAAAGCAAGCGTCCGCTCCACTTTCTCGTCGTCTCCTTCAAAGGAAACCGTCAGTTTGCCGTACGGCACGTCCTTGATCGTTGAGATCGTCCCCTGCAGAATCGCGAAGTTTACGCCGGTTTCCCGGACCACCTGGGACAACACCGATTCATAGGTCTTGGCGCCGAGGAATGTGATCTTCACCAGTCTCGCCCATTCCGGATGAGGCACCGATGCCGCCAGCTTCAAGCCTTCTTCGCCGGCCGAGCCGGCTGCGTCACGATTGATGAACTCCCGTGTTACGAAATGCCGCGGTTTCAGGAACACCTCGGTGACCGGCCCTTCTTCCACGATGCCCCCTTCATGAATGACCGCGACGCGGTCGCAAATGCTCTGGATGACATGCATCTCATGCGTGATCAGCAGAATCGTCAGATTGAACTTCCGATTGATATCAAGCAAGAGCTTCAGAATGGAATCCGTGGTTTGCGGATCCAGGGCCGACGTAGCTTCGTCGCATAGGAGCACATCCGGATCGCTGGCCAGGGCCCGCGCGATGCCTACCCGCTGCTTCTGTCCGCCGGATAACTGGGCGGGATACTTCCCGCGGTGCTCTTCCAGCCCGACCAGAGCCAGCAGTTCATTCACTTTGTCCTGGATCTGGGCCTTGGGAGTCCCGGTCAGTGTTAGCGGAAATGCGACATTATCATATACTGTGGCTGAAGACAGCAGGTTGAAATGCTGGAATATCATACCGATCTTCCGGCGGTGCTGTTGAAGCTCCCGCTTGCCCAGCTTGGTCAGATCCGTGCCGCCGACCCAAACCTCGCCTTGGGAAGGTCGTTCCAGCAAGTTGATGCAGCGGATGAGCGTACTTTTACCCGCGCCGGAGTGCCCGATTACCCCGAAGATTTCACCTTTGTTCACCTTCAGGTTAAGACCGGATAACGCGGTGGTCGTCTTCTTTTTGCTGCCATATATTTTAGTGAGCTGTTTGAGTTCAATCAAACTTATAGCCTCCTGTTTGCGCAATTTTTCCATGTATATCCAGCAAAAACAGAAAAGAGCCCCACAGATTCAAAGGGCTCTCTTTACGTAAAGACAATGCCTTCTCATCTGTCAAAACCTGCGATGCATGCACAACGCGATTTTGAAGGAATTAGCACCATGACATTCGGTATCGGCATGACGGGGCCGTAGCTCCCTACCTGATTCGAATCGGTTGCTGGGCTTCATCGGGCCTTTCCCTCCGCCTCTCTCGATAAGAAAAATATGAAATTATTTCTGAAACTAGTTTAGAGTATAGGAGTTTTGCCCTGTTTTGTCAAAGGAAAAAATACGTAGCCCGATCGGAAATATATTCTATCTCCCCGAAACCTTCTTCCAGCGCTGATTCGCGTATGAAAAAGACGCTTCCAGCGTTTCGCAAACCATGAGATAACCTTGCTCCAAATCGTGCAGATGACGGTCCAGATCCTCAAGCTCTATTTTCCCATGCAAAGTCTGATGCCGCTGCCAAAGATCATCCTTCATTTCCGAATTCATGTAATGGATCTCCGTATTGCGGCGCTGTCTCAAGACGGCGAGCGGTTCCTTATACTTCTCTTTAATGGCAACCAGCCGATCTCCCAGCTCCATATGTACCTTCATGTACCGGAACTGCCGAAGCACCGTGAAGTATGAGAAATGAGCTTTGACTTTGGAGGTTTTGAGATCGAACAGCTCGTTGAGCACCGTGCCCAGCTTGTCCAGCGTGGCAAACACGCGGATGAATCCGTCCTTGTAAAAAAATACGTATCGCGCATAATCGCCCCGCTCGATCGGATCCATATCCGCCTCCGAATCGTGGACTACCTTCTTCCGAAAGAAGGAAGCCGCATGCAGACACTGCTCCAATTCATCCAGCGAAGCGATCAGACCGAGCGTCCAAATTTCGAGCTTCCGAAAATCATGGGTCGGGTCTTTATGAAGCTCCGTTTCTTTTTGCAGCAGCTTCGTCATTTGTACCATGGCGTCGATAGCGTCCTTCAGCAGACCTTCATTTTCTCTTGGCGGTTCGCCAAGCAAGCTTCGCAGCATATTGTTTCCTCGCTTCCGTCAATGAATCCGGGTATCCGTTCTCCCTGCCTATTGTATAACACTTCCCGAATGTCTCTAAGCTCATTCCTGCACAATGTTATTGAGCACGTCCGTCCTTGTTTCTGCTTAACTGCCAAGTTCTGACGCTCATATAACAAAGTACCCCGAACAAGGCCGCCAAAACAATGATATGGGCAAGAGAGGTAAACAAATACACTTCATAATTGTTCAACGTGAACACAATACTTGCGCCGGTGAATACCTGTACCAGGATCAACACGGTGGCCGCTACGCCGAGTGAACGGATTTCCCGATTCCCCGGATGTTTACGATAGGCAAAATGACCGACCGTGGCTACCAGGATTAACAGCAGCGCAGCCGCAACCCGGTGAATAAAAGCGATGCCGACACCGCCCGAAAGTTCCGGGATGAGTTCCCGGTTACAGAGCGGCCAGCCTGTACAGCCGCCGGCGGAATCGGTATGACTCACATAGGCGCCGATATATACCACGATGTATGTGTAGGCTGTAGCGAACCAGGTCAAATTACGGAATCCGCGGGAAACATACAGTTTGGTCGGCGCGGGCTGCTTCCCGTTCTCCCTGGCTTCATCTTCGCGAATGCCAAGGACGAGAATCACCGAGCTGGCAAAAGCTATCAGTGAAAAGCCGAAGTGCAGCGCCATGACTGCCGAAGACGTAGGAAATATGACCGCCATCGCGCCCATGACGGCTTGAACCATGACAAATACAAGCGCAAGAAAAGAATAAATCTGCAGATCCCGGCGTTGCTTCCGGTACATCCAAAACGCCACAAAGGCCGCCAATGACAACAAGCCCGCGGCTCCGCTGACTGCCCGGTGCGAGTATTCGATCAAGGAGGCGATCGTGTGGGCCGGTACGAATTTCCCGTGGCACAGAGGCCAATCATTGCCGCAGCCGAGGCCCGATTCGGTCTTGGTAACCACGCTTCCGCCCAGTGTTGCCAAGAACATGACTAAGCAAGAAATATAGCTAAGCCATTTCAATTGCTTCGTATTCAAAATGCTCACCCGCTATATCAGTGTAAGGAGATACAAACATCCATAAATCATAATCATTATACCTGATCGAATAGAGCTAATCATAGAGAAACTGTGACAAAATGTTCACAAATACAAACATCGCCGCCTGTACGAGCCAGGGGCGATGTGATTTTTGTCGTTTGAATAATGTGAAATACGTGTTCAAAAAGTCGGGTTTTCAGCTGGGCCGATTATCCGTCTTTTCGTTCCGGCGTATCGTGTAATGTATGGTAAACATCAAGCGCCTTGTTCAGGAAATCCTCGATCTCCTCGCGCGATTTGCGAAGCTTGTTGACGAAACGGATCAGTTCACGGCCGTCCGCATAAGCGACAAAGCTGGGGATTCCCAAAATGTTCTGTTCCTGGCTAACGTCCCCTACCTTGTCCACGTCCACCTCGATCAATGCTATTCTGTCACCGTATTTCTCTTCAATTTCAGGCATAAACGGATCGATAAATTTGCAGTCTACGCACCAGTCCGCTTTAAAGACCGCTACTACGAGATTGCTGGATTGAATACTTACATTAAATTCAGCTGCGCTTTGCACCTGTTTCATTAGCTTCATTCCTTTCTGCCTGTAGTTTATGAACTCCTTTACTTAGTCAACCAAAACCCGGAGTGGAAGTCAAATTTTTGGCCATACTTATAATGGATGTTCAAAGTAAAATACGTGATGCATAAAGTCTCTACAAAGAAAGCGGGGATACCATGAAGCAAAGCCCACGTAATCCGGACGGTCCGGCTTCGGCCCCCGGCCTCAAGGATTTTTTGCGGCGGCTGCCTTCCGTGATCGGGGAGGCGGTAAAGGGCAAAGCCGCCGGAATTGCCGAATCCAGCCGGCTGCGCGAAGAGCGGCTTTCCCTCGAATGGAATGAAGCCTCCGCCCGGACGGTGGCGACGGAGCTTGAAGATTTGCTGCGTCGGGGTCCCGCGGCCAGAGCGGCCCGGGAAGATGCCTGGAGCGAGGCGGACCGGGAGCTGGCGGAGGAAATCGCCTTGGCAACCGGCCGGGCGGTAAGCAGCAACATTACCCGCACGGAGGCATATCTGGCATGTTACCAGGCCTACCCGGAGCTCCATTGGGCGTTTCTTGCCCATATGGTGTCCAGAAATGCCGGTTGGAATATGACCGACCTGCGCGGAAGATTGGCCGATCTCTTGGATGAGAGCGAGAAAAAGGCGTACTACCGCTTCTTGGAGCGGAGCAATGCCTTGATCTTCCAGGACGCTTACCCGCAGCTTCTTCTCTATATCAAGAGCCGGGAGCTCGGGTCCAGCCGTTTTCATCTGCTGCCCTATTTTCATGTGTCCGAGTTTATGCGCCCTTTCTGGGAGCGCTTCTGGATCGACCGGGGGAGCGCGCTGCTGACGGTAGGGCTGATTATCAATGAACAGAATTACATCGAGAAGCGGGTGATTCGCCATCCTTATTACCAGAAGCATATTACCGACAAGCCGTCCTTCCACCTGAACAGTCTGGCCGGACTGAATCAGGTGGTGTTCCCGCTGCTTGAGGCGGAGTCCTCTCATGCGGCCGATGATGAACCGGCGGAAGAGACCGGGCAGGAAACGATGAATGCCACAACCCCGGGTGAATCGGATCACGATGACGGGAGTGATCCTGCCTTGGTGGAGGGAGGCCGTGCCAGATACGAAGTGCGCCGCCTGGCGGGGCGCGTCGTTTCCGACTTCGGCAGCCTCCAGGACCGCATCGCGCTCGGCAAGAGCCTGTACGCGATGCTCATGGGCCTCCGCGCCGTGCGCAGCGGCGCGGAGCGCTTCGCCGTCAGCGTGCCGCACAGCGGCTCGCGCTGCGACTATTGGCCGGAATTGTTCACGGCCAATAGCAAAGAAGCACTGACCTCTGCGATGCAGGGGTCAGTGCTTCTGGAGGGCGAGACGCTGCCGCCGGGCATGCGTCTCTTCAGCCCCAAGCTGCTGGACGCTTGGGGCGACACCCCCTATGAGCCAATCTCCCGGGAGGATTGGCTCAAGGACCATAGCGCGCTGGATGGTATCAGCGCGCCGCAGCCGCCGTATTTGTGCGACATCAGTCGCGAGCATCGCGGCGGCATCCTCAAAGCCGCGCTCGCCCACGATGTCGCGGGCGATTAGGACGGCGGGCAGCCTTAGTACGCGGCCTGCCCTATTTCGCTACGCCCGATTGTCCCGAGCGCTGCAGCCGCATCAGCGGGGACAGCAATTTACGCAATGGCGCCGGATAACCGGACAACTCGTCCTTGCGTACGACGCGCAGCAAAATCAGCAGGATCGGGTATAACCCGACCACGGCAACACCGACGATACAGCAGGTCAGGAAAAAGGCGATCCGTGCCGGCATGATCGAAACCATTTGAATTCCGGCCTGATTCAGTCCGTATCCAGCCCCCATCAACACGATGACCGTCAACAGGAAGCCGACCCAACGGTTCCCCATCAGGGAGAACGGCACGATCTTTTTCATTGTCCACAAATTCAGCAGCGTAATGACCAGGAAACACAACCCCGTAGCGGCGATGATTCCGTAAATGCCCCAAACCGGTGCAAGCGCGAAGCTGGCCGCCAGTTTTACGACGATCCCGACCATTACGTTCACCATGGACAAATAAGGCTTGCCCACTCCTAACAGGATTGAGTTGCTGGTCATCATCGTGATCTGGAAAATCGTCATTAACGTTAAAAATCCGACGATCCCGTACCCGTCAAGCGATTTGAACAATAGACCATTGACCGAGTATGCTGCGGTTCCCAGAACGATAACAAGCGGCAAGCCGGAGAGAATCGAGATCCGCATGGCAAGCGTAACCTGATTCTTCAGATGCACCTCATCCTTCTTGACGAAGGCCGCCGAAATGACCGGAATCAAAGAGGTACTAAGGGCGATCGCAAGAATCGGCGGAATCCCTGCCACCATTTGCGCTCTGGAAGTCAGAAATGCTAAAGCTTGTTCGGCCGGACCTTCCCCGATGTGGTCGATCAGCAGTGTCTTGACGATGGAGCCGTCAATAAAGTTTACCGCGGATACCGTTAGGGAGGTCAATACGATTGGAATCGACAGCTTGAAAATATCAAGATAAATCCGTTTGAACGGAAGATTGGCTCCGCCGGTTCCCGTTCCGGTACCTGTCGTGATTCCCGGTTCCAGAGTCAGTTTCCCCTCGTCCGACTTACGCATTTTCATCGCGTAATACAGCATGACTCCAAACGCCCCAATGCTGCCGAACACACTGCCGAACGAAGCACCGGCAGCCAGCCATTTATCGGAATAACCCATACCGTACATTACAAAAGCCAATCCTATGGCCGTAATAACCCGAAGAATTTGCTCCATAATTTGAGAAATCCCCGAGGCGGACATATTGCCGCGCCCCTGGAAATATCCCCTCATCATTGCAATCGTCGGGAATAGCAACAGGGCAGGCGCAATCGCCCGGATTGCCACGGAAGCCTCCGGTACCTTCGCGATGTTCGTAGCATAATAAGGAGCGACCAGGTATAGGAACACCGTAATCAGAAGTCCGGAAACAGCGCCGAACATCAGCGCAGCCTGGTAGATTCTCTTGGCCTCCTCCGGTTTGTTCAAAGCGTATTTTTCCGATACCATTTTGCTGAGCGTGCTTGGAATGCCCGCCGACGCGATCGTCAGCAGCATCAGGTATACGTTATTGGCAAGCCCATACGAGGCATTCCCCGTATCTCCAAATACATGCTCCAGCGGCACCCGTTGGAACAAACCCAGCAAACGGACAAGGAGTGCCGCCCCCGCAAGGATCAGCGTTCCTTTAATAAACGACTCTTTCTTAGACAAAGAAAATTCCTTCTTTCTAGACGATGATCCAAATGATGAAAACAATAATCATGGCGAGTTGGAGTATCACTTTTACGACGATGCTGCTAAAAAGTCCGACAACGGAGCCAACCCCGACTTTAAAAGCTTTGGCGAGCGACTCCCCCTTGATTAACTCGCCGATCATAGCGCCGAGCAACGGACCGATAATAAGGCCGAAGGCGGGGATCACGAACGGGCCGACGATGATGCCGATCGTGCTGAGCCAAACGGACAGCTTGCTGCCGCCGAACTTTTTGACCCCCCAGGCGCCCACGGCGTAATCCGCCACTAGAAGGACCACGACGATCAAGGTCTGAATAATCCAGAAAAACCAGCCGAACGGTTCAAACGAGAAGAACCAGCCATACACGAAAAAGGCAAAGTATATCGCAAGAACCCCCGGTAAAACGGGATATACCGCTCCCGCCATCCCGATCACAAATAAAGCGATGACCAATATCCAGCCGAGCACAGCTATCACCTAGACCTCACTCTCCCGCCAAAATATAATCGCGGATGATCCGCGCAATGCCGTCATCATTGTTGGAGTCGGTTACCACGTCCGCATTCTCTTTAACCGCAATCTGAGCATTTCCCATCGCCACGCCGAGTCCGGCCGCTTGAATCGCAGCGAGGTCGTTAAGGCTGTCGCCTATAGCTACGGTCTCCGACATCTCGATGCCCAGCAATTTGCAAACGGTACGAATGCCGCTGGCCTTATTGATGCCTGCCGGATTAATCTCGAGGTTATAAGGCGACGAGTTCGTGATTTCTAGTCCCCCCATGTCCTGAAGCTGCAGCATGATCTTGTGGCGAATCTCGTCATCCTCGGTGTGATAACCGAATTTGAGCCATTGATTGCGATCCAGCAATTCCGGCTCCCAGCTGTTCTCGTTGTAGCTTCCTTCCACCGCATAGGCCCAGAACCATACATGATGCTCCTGTGCGATATCATACATCCGGGCAATGATCGTCTTGTCAAACAATTCCCGGTGGTAAAGCTCATGAGGCGATCTCCAAACCTCACTGCCGTTGACAGTGATCATGGGCGTTTCAAGGCCGAGTTGGTCTCCAAAAGGAACCGCCTCATTATAGCCTCTGCCGGTAGATAAACAAACGTGTACCCCTGCGGCGGCCGCCTTGTGGATCCACTTCTCCGTTTCGGGTGAAATTTGATGATTATCGGTCAGCAGTGTTCCGTCCATATCGAGCGCCAGTAATTTATACTTCAACAGAAAATCCTCCATTCAGCCCAGTTCGCATATTTGCTTCCTACCTTGTGAATTCATGGGTCTTCGTTAGCATAACGCCATTTTATCATAAACGCCCGAACCCAACAAAGACAGTTACCGCATTCCCCTGTCCCAATATGTGCCTATGGAACTCAGCCATCCTTATTTAGTCAAAATAGAGCCGTTTGAGATTCTTACGAACCCTGGTAACCATATTTCGAGCTAAACGGAACTTTTCTCACCTAAAATTACTCAATAACGCCGTTGGAGTTCCTTAGATCAGGTCGATGGCCATTTTTACGCTAATATGCTCTTTACGATTCGTTAGAAGTTCGCCCATGCCGGAACCGTCCATTTGTGGATCTCCTCTCCGTGCCATTAACAACTGTTCACCAATGATTAACCGCCCCTCCGGTCCTTTCCGACTCAAAAAAGCAGGCTCTCGTCCTTCCGACGAAAGCCTGCCTGAATTCCACTATTTAATTGGATCCGCCATTCGCATCATTCGCAACAGCCCATCATCTACTTCATCCGTTTAAGCCGATGCCGCCTTTAAGCTCCGGCGTTTTTGGTAACGCGCCACCAGACCGTGCAGCGGTGAAAATACGAAGGCCAAAACGAAAAGGAGTCCGGCGACGGTGATCATGGAGCCTGCAATTGAAGCGTCCAGCCATTTTGCTGCGTAATATCCGCCTGCTGAGCTGACTGCACCGATCAGCACGCTGTAAAGCAGCATAACACTGAGCCGGTCGGTCATCAGGTAGGCGGTAGATGCCGGAACGATCAGCATCCCGACAACCAGAATAGCGCCCACGCTTTCAAACGAAGCTACCGTCGAGAGCGATACCAGTCCCATAAGCAAGTAGTGGAACAACGCCACAGGAATGCCGACGGCCGCTGCCAGCGCGGGATCGAATGCGCACAGCTTAAACTGTTTATAGAACAACCCGATTACTACAAGGACAAGCAACAATGTCCCGCCCAACAGCCATACGGCAGCCGGTCCCATATCATAACCGTTTATGATCAGCGTATCCCACTGCACATAGGCGATTTCTCCGAACAGCACGCAATCGAGATCCAGGTCGATATGAGCCGCGTTCCGGCTAATCAGAATGACCCCGATCGCAAACAAAGCGGTGAACACGATTCCTATGGAGGCGTCAGACTGCAATCCTCCGTTTTGAAGACTCTGGATCAGAAATACCGTAATCAAGCCCAACACGGCCGCTCCCGCCAGCATTAGAATCGAATCCCTCGAATTGCTGATCAAAAAGGCGATGGCAATGCCCGGCAAAACAGAGTGGCTGATCGCATCTCCGACCATCGCCATTTTTCGGAGAACGAGAAAGCATCCAAGCACCCCGCACGTGGCCGCCACCAAGGTCCCGGTCAATATGATCCAAAAATCCGCCATTAATCTCCACTCCTTTCCGCCGTGTGTGCCCTATTGGAGATAACGGCACGCTCACCATCCAGAGCCACCGTCTCAAAGCCGCGTCTCACTTCGTTGCGCTGACGTATGCGGCGAAGTAATTTGGATAACAGCCCCCTGCCAGGCGCAAAAATGACGGAGACCAGAAATAAAGAGGTAGCGGCTAATACGGTCACCGGTCCCGTCGGCAAATTCGACAAAGTGCCGCTGATTAAGGTACCGGTAACTCCGGACAGTGCACCGAACACTCCGGACAGAACGATCATCACGCCCAAGGCGTCGGTCCAGTAACGTGCAGCCACCGCGGGTGTAATCAGCAGTGCGGCGACGAGTACGACGCCGACCGCCTGAATACCGACAACGACGGCTATGACCGTCATCAGGAGCAGCAATTGATCGAACAGGCCGACCTTGAGTCCCATACCTCTCGCAAAGCCGGGGTCAAAGCTGACCAATTTAAATTCCTTGAATAACAGAGTGCACACCGCAACTAAAATCAGGGATACGATGCCGACCAGGTAAACGTCGGACAGCATCATGGAGGCCGCCTGCCCGAACATATACTTATCCAGCCCGCTTTGGTTTCCGTTGCCGCTATGCTGGATTTTGGTCATCATGACAACCCCGATGCCAAAAAATACGGACAGCACAATACCGAGCGCCGCGTCCTGCTTAATCCGGGAATAGCGGGTGATGGCATGAATTCCAAACGTCGCCAGCATTCCCGAGACGATGGCTCCAAGCATGAAGAGACCGATCGATTTCACCCCGCTGAGCATAAACGAGATGCAAATCCCGGGGAGCGCGGCATGAGCCAGCGCGTCGCCGAGAAGGCTTTGTTTGCGCAGGAAGGTAAATGAACCGATCACTCCGCTCCCCAGGCCGAGCAGTAGCGAGCCCATCAGAATCCATTGCATATTCGGATCAGTAATCCAATTCACAAATGTTAAGAGCATAAGGTCTACACCCTCCCGGCAGGAACGGCCGCGAAGTCTTGCAGCATGGCGATCCGCCCGCCATAAGTTTTCTGGAGATGATCCGGCGTGAATATTTCCTCCGTCGGTCCTGCCGCGATCAATTCTCCGTTCAAGAGCAGGACATGGTCAAAATACTCCTGAACCGTCGACAAATCGTGATGGACGACCAGAACGGTTTTTCCTTGCTCTTTAAGCTCATGCAGCAGTTGGATGATCGCCTTTTCTGTAGTAGCGTCTACCCCGGCGAACGGTTCATCCATGAAGTACAGATTGGCGTTTTGAGCCAAAGCTCTAGCCAGAAATACCCGCTGCTGCTGGCCGCCCGACAATTGGCTAATTTGCCGTCCCGCGTAGTCGGCCATACCGACTTTGCTCAAGCATTCTAAAGCGATTTCCCGCTCCTTGCTTCCAGGCCGGCGGAACCAGCCCAGATGCCCATAGCGTCCCATCATCACCACATCCAGCGCGTTCGTCGGAAAATCCCAATCCACCGATTCCCGCTGCGGCACATACCCTACGCTCTTGCGCATCTCCCGGTAGGGGCGGCCGAAAATGCTCACCTCACCTTCCACCTTTGGGATC
This sequence comes from Paenibacillus sp. FSL R5-0407, assembly GCF_038009185.1. NCBI lineage: Bacteria > Bacillati > Bacillota > Bacilli > Caryophanales > Paenibacillaceae > Paenibacillus > Paenibacillus sp. FSL R5-0407. The sequence goes on from NZ_JBBPAX010000001.1 coordinate 2,568,026, forward strand.
AGGCCGAGCACGGCTTTTAACAACGTGGATTTCCCCGCCCCATTCGGTCCGAGCACACCGATCAGCTTTCCGGACGGAATTTGGAACGATACTGAATTCAACACCGGCTTTTTCTGATAAGCCACCGTTAAATGATTTACTTCTATAGGATAAGTAGTCATCTGATTTCTCCTTTTCCCCGGGTCAAGCTGCACCCGGCCATTTATTTCAACGCTGCGGCAATGGTGTTCACATTATGACGGACCATTTTGATATAGGTGTCCGCATCGGAACCCGGCTCTCCCATCGAGTCGGAGAACAATTCGCCGCCGATTTTAACGTCATGCCCCATTTCCTTCGCTCCGGCGATGACCGCCTCCATCGATTTCGTAGGAATGCTCGATTCCACAAATACCGCCTTGATCTTGTTCTCCACGAGAAAGTCACGTAATTTGCTCACATCCTTCGAACCATACTCCGAAGCCGTGCTGATTCCCTGAAGCCCCATCACCCGGATGCCATAAGCGTCTCCAAAGTAACCGAATGCATCATGGGCCGTCACCAGAACGCGTCCGGCTTCCGGAATTTCGGCGATTCGTTCCCTGACCTCGGCATCAAGCGCATTAAGCTCCGCAATATATGCTTCCGCATTCTGCTTATATACCGCAGCATGATCAGGGTCATATTCAATCAGCGTATCCCGGATCGTCTCGGCAGCCGATACCCAGTGCTTCACATTGAACCAAATGTGCGGATCGTATTGCGATCCGCCGGCATCCTTGCCTGAACGCAGCACCGAAGGATCGATATTCTTCGAAACGGCAACCGTCGGCTTGCGCTGTTCCAGCTTCTCGAAGATTTCCTGCATCTTTCCTTCCAAATGAAGTCCGCCGTACAAAATCATATCCGCATCGTCCAGCTTCTGAATATCGCCCTGGGAAGCTTTATAAAGATGGGGATCTACGCCGGGTCCCATCAAGCCTTGCACTACCACCTCTTCGCCGCCGATTTCCTGAACGACATCCGTAATCATGCCGATCGTCGTCACGATGTGAATAGGGCCCTCGCCTTCCGCACGTTGCTGATGACCAGGCTCTCCCTCCACTTTGGAGCAAGCCGCAATCACGATAAAGGCCAGTATGCTCAGCGTCATTTTTGCCCTTTGCAGCGGGCTTTTCTTTACCTTCAACTCATCCACTTTGATCTCTCCTCCCGCAATGTCACTTTTACCGGTTATTTGTTGTACAAGTAAACACTTGTTTCCCTCGAGCTTAACTTTTAGTCATATATAAAAATGTTTCCCTAAGGCAAATTCTAAGGTATAAACATACAAAAAAGCAAGAGGAATTTTTCCTCTTGCTTAAATAAATTTACGGATTGACGGGTCTGTCCTGAAGTTATTGTCCGTTATTCGCGGAGTTTTGATTACCCGTCTGTTGATTTTGATTTGTTGTGCCCTGGCCTGTTTGTTGTTGCTTCAAGGCCTTCTTCGGTACACCATCCAGCCCATACTCCTGGTCATACGCATCGAAAATTTTGCGGGCAACCGGCGCAGCGCTCCAAGCACCAAAGCCGCCTTCAGGAATAATAACCGCTACAGCAAGCTTCGGGTTCTCGCGAGGTGCAAAAGCGATAAATACGCCGTTATCTCTATTTTTCCCTTTGGCATACTGCTCAGAGGTGCCTGTTTTCCGGGCAAAATCATACGGGAAGCCAGTGAACGCCGATTTAACATCCGTCTTCATTCCGCTGATAACTTCTTTCCAATAAGCTTCCTTAAAATTAACCTCATTAAGTACCGTAGGTTTAAATTCTTCGATGATATTGCCGTTCTCGTCCGTGATTTTGCTGACGAGATGCGGTTGCATCCGTTTGCCATGAGTTGCCAGCGTAGCTGTGTACTGAGCTAACTGCATCGCTGTATATCCTCCGTTCTGACCGAAGGAAGAGTATACCAACCGGGATAGCGATGTTTCGGATTCATCATTATAACCTAAGGTGCCAAGGAATTCCCTCGGCAAATCTACACCTGTAGATACTCCAAGGCCAAACTGTTTCATGTACTTATCCCATACCCCAATGCCATCTGCCTTATACTTTTTATATAGGCTTTCACCCACCATTTTGACCATGAACGTGTTGGAAGAGTGAAGAATCGCCCCGGACGGATCCAATGGACCATAAGCATGGCTACCCGAGTTACGTACACTTGATGAATCGTTTTTGCCGAAGTAAGCGATACCCCGGTCATTATAATACGTCGATGTCGTAAACAGATTTTCGTTAAGCCCGATCAAGACAGATAAAGGTTTAATCGTAGAACCGAGCAACACGTTCGAACCAAAACCATGTCCCGATTGGCCTGAGCTATAGGGGGTAATCGTTCCATTCTGATAATTCGATTTAATTTTATCCCAATCTTGCGGATCAATCCCGCCACTTTGCCACACGTTTGTATCATAGTCAGGCATGCTGGCCATGGCCACTACATTGCCGGTATCCACTTCCATCGCTACGGCATATCCAGTTTTGGCATTAGGATGGGTTTCACCGGATACCGGATTTTTATGAACCCAATCAATTTGATCCAAAATTGCTTGCTCTGCGATTAATTGAATATTTTTGTTAATCGTCGTGTGCAAGTCATATCCCTTTACCGGCGGAGTCACTTCCGGGATACCTGTTGCCATGTTGCGAGGATCGATCGGCACGCTTTTGTATCCGTTTTTTCCACGAAGTTGTTCCTGATAATAAAGTTCCAGCCCATCATAACCGACGAGTTCTGTTTCTGTATATTGGAGTGCCGGGTCCGTTTCTTTTTGCTCCCGAATATCACTATAGTACTTGAGATCGGAAGCCTTGGTAGTTGACGCATTGGAGAACTTTTTCATATACCCGACCGTTTGCACCGCCACCGTATCCTTATCATAGTGACGAATGCTTTCCTCAACAACCTCGATACCCGGGAACTGATCCTTGCGCTCGAGGAAATAAGCTATTTCCTCTTTCGTCAGACCAATCTTGAGTCTACGAGCACTAAAGCCACCGCTTTGGCGGTAGTCCAGATCCATCGCTTTGACGATATCTTCCTTAGACATTTTCTCTGCATTTGGATCGCCGTATTTATCAAAAACCTCTTTCAATTTATCGGCCAAGCCCATCGCTTCCGGACGATTTTCTTTCCCACGGTCGGTTGTGGTGCTGTAATCCTTCTGCAAGGTGATATACAGAGACTGGACCGGTGTAGAGTAAGCCAACTTCTCTCCCCCGTCCGCGAAAATGGTTCCCCGGATCGGCGATAAAGGCACGTCCTTTACTCTCATGGCCGTCTCTTGCTTGGACAGGCTAGGTCCTTCGACAAACTGGAGAATGGCAAGACGAACGATAATAACCGTAAAAATAGCAAATGCGCTGAAAAAGAACATATTCAGGCGGATATTAAAATGACGCTGCATCGCGGCTTCCTGTTCGCGCGGGTCGTCGGAATATACACTTTTCATTTCCGTTTCTCCTTATTCCATCAATTCATCCCTTATATATTAACATAACGAAAATAGGCATGGCGAAGTTACAGCGTTTCCCTATTTTTTACTCATAAAAACTCCAGCTATTTCTCGGCCTTTCCCAGGAAATAACTGGAGTCTCATCGATAAGACGCTATACGATCTTATCGGGGATATGCGTCTCATTAAAAGCGGGAGGGTTGAACCAGTATCCGCTACCGGCCCAGGTCGAGTCGAGCGGAATCCATTGCTCCTTCTCGGATAAGTACACCTCGTTCCAGGCATGCGGGCCGTATCCTCCCCGGCCGTCGTAGCCGAGTCCGGTAACCACTTTGACCTGGAGGCCCTGCGAACGGGCCATTACGGCATAAAGGCGTGAATAATCGATACATACGCCGCGCTTGGAATCATACGTCATTTGCGGCGTTTGCTCGCGCCAATTCCCGTTTTTCTCGTAGTCGTCTACCTTATCATAATCGTAGGTCACCCTTGAGCCGACCCAGTCATAGAGTAGGCGTGCTTTTTCCTCGTCGCTTTGGGCCCCTTCGGTGATTTTGGCCGCGGCCTGTCCGATATCCCGTGGAATGTCGGCGTCGATTACTTCGTATCTTCGCTGCAGTATCCCGTTCAGCTCTTCTTCGACACCGCGGGTAAACACCGGAAGCTTTTCTTTGATCAAATTGCCGGACAGCGGTTCAATTACGCTACGGGCTCCCTGCTGATAAACGGGGGAAGCTTCCACATAGCGGCTGAACCCGCTGTCCGGAAACAGCGTCACCGAAATGAATAATACGGCGATGACGAACAGGCATCTTGCCGCACCGATTACCGCGCCGATTCCCGCTCCGGCCAACCGGCTGAGCAGCGTTGCGGGACGCTCTCCTCCAAAGACCAAGCGCCCCAGCCAGGAGCTGCCACCGAAGGCAAAGGCGGATACGAGGCCAAGCACCGTGCGGATCAGCCAATAGCTCAGCATGAACACCACGGCAACTCGCATCAGCGGAAAATCACGGATCGCCGTAAGCAACGTGTAATAGATCTGCTCCCATTTGTTCAAATCGCGCTCCGGTAGCGTGACCCCGGATAACCAGCTCTGTACCAGCGGTGCCAGCCATAACGTTAGCGGTATGGACGCCAGTATTCCCAGCACCGACAGCACGCCTCCGCTCAGCAAAGACACCAGTCTTCCGGCGCTGCGCGAGGCGCCTCGCAGTAAACCTTGCAGTATTGAGAACAGCAGGATGAACAACAACAAGGCGGTAACCCAGTTGAAGTCTCCCAAGCTATGCAACCAACTCTCCGTCATCGTCAACCTCCGTTCTGGATGTCCTGTTTCTTCTTCATCAAGAGGATCTTATTGAGAGTTCCGTTTCGCTTCTTGGATAAAAGCTTCCAGCGTATCGCTTACTTTCCATTCGCCCAAGGAAACGCCGTGAAACATCACTTTAACTTTGTCTGCGCCTTCCGAACCGCTGACCTCCAAGTTCGGGGTCGTAATGGTGAACGTACCGTCCGGATTCCGGTTCAGCTTCGCTTCGCTAGCTTCCTTTTTCATCATATTCAATGCTTCGGTTTTGCTGATATCCACCGCCTGCTCTTTAACCGCTCCCACCGCGTCGCCGATATCCTTCAGGGAAATTCCGCTGTATACGATGATAAATGCGGCGATGACCAAAACAAGCGCCCATTTCACAACCGTCTTCACCAAATTTAAAATCAGGAACAGTACGACCAGAGCTATAACAATAACCAGCCAGTTCTGTTTCAGAAATTCAGTCCAGACTTGCAAATTCAAATCCAACATGACCCACGCTCCCAAAGTTCTTTAATATCAGTTCAGGCACGCATGCCTGCATGCTTTATACATTATACATGATGGCCCAGTCCAATGTCAGCTTAACCCCGTTTTTCCGCAAAAACCAGGAAATAGGACGAATCCCTCAATCCGGTAATAAGTTCGTCCTTGGAAACGTACAAGTAGATCATAAGAACTTTCCAGGGAGGCACAAGGAATGAAAATGGCATTTTGGCTTTATTTCTTTATGTTTCTCGCTTTTTTCGATCTGCACGCCCAGTATCCCATCCTGACGCCATTTGCTTTATCGCTAGGTGCGGCTCCGACTTTCATCGGCTGGATGATGGGCATTTACGCCCTGACGCATTTACCGGGCAATCTTCTGGCCGGTCAGGGTGTTGACCGGCACGGAAGCCGGGGCTACATGATTTTCAGCCTGATCGGAGCCGGGTGCATTCTATTGCTGCAAGCGCATGTCACTATGCCTTGGCAGCTCCTGGCGCTCCGGTCGATCAGCGGTTTCGTGCTGGCCTTCTTATCCCCGGCATGTCTCGCGATGCTCGCTTCCCTGTCCAAAAATTCGGTCCAGCAAGGAAAACTGATGGCCGGACATGGAGTCGTGCATACGCTCGCCTCGGTCGTTTCCCCGGCCGCCGGCGCATTTCTGGTCGCCCGGACCGGTTACTCGCTTACCTTTCAATCCTTAGGCTGGCTCTTGATTGTCACGGGCATCATCGCCATTTTTACGATTCACGAGCCGAAGAAGGAGAGGTTGGCTCCCTCTTTAAACGCAAAGCATATTCCCGTCAAAATCAACATCATCCCTTTGCGCTACTATGTGCTACCGCTAGCCGTATCCTGCTCGCAGGGGATTCTCTTCTTCGAGCTGCCGCTGCAAGCCGGAGGTACGTCGGGTATTTTGCATACCGGCCTGTATTTCTCGATCATCAGCCTCGGGGCGCTCGTCACTTTGTCCATGCTCTTCCTGAATCGCTATAGCCCGTATAACCGGGTACTGCTGGGTATTTTCGGCATTGCTCTGTCCTTTTTCGCTTTGGCGGCTCTGGATTTCATTCCGCTCCCCGTGTCGCTCTTTGCTCTTGGAATGGCCAAAGGGATTACTTTCCCTGCGATGGCCTCCATGTTCATCGACCTTAGCGGCGGCAAGCGGCTGGGCACCGTATTTTCAGTGCAATCCATAGCCATGTCCATCGGCTCGTTCATCGGACCGATCACGGCGGGCATGCTTCACGAGACCCATTCGCCATATTTTTTCGCATTTCTTCTACTGATGGTCGTCCTGATGTTTACCCCGCCCACGAAACGGCGGGATACACCGGCCCCTCCAGCTATCATTGGAACCTGACAGAACGTCTCAAAAGTTCTTACTTACCTTAACCGGAATAGTTGACTTGCTTTGTAAACAGTTTGTTTTTTGCTTCCGAAATTTAGCTGTGGCAGAGTGGGTAAGGCAGGCAGGGCCCACTGAGAAATAACTGGATTTTCTACAGTTAGTTCCCCACAAATATACCTTTTAGATAAATTAGATGTAAAACCTCCATCTATTTTCGCCGATCATGCCGGATTCGGGCCTTTAAGAACAAATTAACTGTAGTTTTTCCAGTTAATTTCGATTATCCGGCAGATTGGGGGAAATTAACTGTAGGTTTTCCAGTTAATTTCCTAGGAGCATGCACCACCCTCTGTCCATAGGTCCGAGCCCACCTCATCTAGATTATTAGGGGTCCACTGCTGCCCGAATAATTTTTCGCCCATAGGCTGGCACACAGAGCACGGGCCATTGTGCCACATAGTATATCGTGTAGTAACCGATCGAAATGAAAGTGGGGTGAACCTATGGGCTACGTTAATCCTTGCGGACCAGGACCGGGGGTAGGAGGCATATGGACATCGACAGGAGCCATCCTCGTTCTGTACATTTTGCTTGTCATCATTCTCCGCTCTCCTTTCTTCTACTAATAAGAAAACAGAGCACGGAGCTGTCTGACGTAGTCGCTGGCTACGTAGGGCAGCTTTCTTACTTTTGCATGATAAACCACACGGGGTATAAACTAAGTAGGTGCCTCCTTCTATGGACGCATGCATTAGACAGATAAGGCAGGTGATCACGTTGTCCATCAGCATCATCGTAGAGGGCAAAAACGACCTCAGCAAACTAAGGCGGCTTCTGAACGGGGAAGTGCGGATTCATTGTACCTTCGGGACGCTCAACTCGCAAAAACTGGAGTCTCTGCGCAAGAACGTTAAGGGGGACGAGCTATATCTGTTCCTTGATAATGATCCTTCAGGCAAAAGAATCCGCGGTGTGCTGAGAGACACTTTTCCGGATGCGGAGCAGATCTATACCCGCCGGGGTTATGCAGGCGTAGAAGGCACCCCGGACGAATACGTTATCGCGCAATTGGAAAAGGCCGGCCTGGAGGAATTTATTGTTTATCCCCCGGCCAGCCCTTTTTGATTGATGATCACACTAAATTAATTTATTCCTTAGCCAAATCGGCTACCGCCTTCGCAATTTCGTCGGCCGTTACTTCCGGCCGGTAAATTTCCCGCAGGTTTCCGTCCCGATCGACCAGACCGATCAAATCCATATGGACGAAATTGCCGTCCCGGTCCTGGTTAATGAGAATTTTAAACGAGTTCATCGCCAAATCCATAATTTTTTGCTGGTCCCCCCGCAAGAAATACCAGCCCGAATAATCGGCTTTAAACTTATCTCCGAAGGCCTTGATTTTCTCTCGCGTATCTCTCTCCGGATCAAAGGAGATCGAAACAATGGAGGCGTCTTTGGCAAACAACCCCTTTTCTTTCAGCACATCCTGCACTTGGCTTAACCGGAACGTAGTCACCGGGCATACGTCCGGGCAACTGGAGAAGAAGAAATAGAAAAGTCGAACCTTACCGTTCGTATCCTCCAAGGTTACGTTTTTTCCGTCCACATTTTCCAAGTTGAAGCTTTCCACCGGGCGGATGACCGGCAGCTTTGGCTTGGCAAAAGAATCCCATAATAGATACCCCGCCAAGACTACGCAGATCGCCAGCAAAATCCATGTCCATTTGTACTTTTTCAAAAGGGTCATGACGTCTCCTCCATTACAACCATACCGTATCCAAAATCATCACGATCAAAGCGATCGTCAAATAGTTGACCGAGAACAGAAATACCTTTTTGGCCCAACCTTCATCGTCAGTTGAACGAAATCCTTTGAGCGCCATGAAAAGCCAAGCTACGGACAGGATTTCTCCGATAATAAGAAACCAGATCCCCGTATAATCATAAAGATACATTAATACCGGAATCGGAATCAGTAACACGATATACGGAATCATTTGTATTTTCGTTCTAGGAATGCCTTTAACTACAGGCAGCAGCGGGAAGCCCGCAGCACGGTATTCCTCGACGCGCCGGATGCCGAGCGCCCAGAAATGGGGAGGCTGCCACAGAAATAACAGGGCGAAAATGAGCCAAGCTCCCATATCGATATTTCCCGAAGCGGCGACGTATCCGATCAATGGAGGCATCGCTCCGGAAATCGCACCGACCGACGTGCTCCAGGTGGAAGTACGCTTCAGCCAAAGCGTGTAAACAACGACGTAAACAAACATGCCGACAACCCCGAAGGCCCCGGCAAGCAGCCCTGAAAAGGCGAATAGTACGGCCAAGCCGATAATGCCCAAAGCAACGGCATACCAGAGAACGGTCTTCGGCGATAGCTTGCCCACCGGTAACGCACGGTTCTTGGTGCGGGCCATTTTAGTGTCCAGATCCCGGTCAAAGTAGTTATTGAAGACACAGGAGGACGCCATAACCAACACGGTCCCGATCAGCGTTAAAATAAGTTTTCCATATTGAAGGTCCCAATGGGAAGCCAGCCAAAACCCGGCGAATGCCGCGATCAAGTTGGAGCGGAGAATTCCCGGCTTCGTCAACGCAACAAAATCTTTCCAAGTTGCCGATTCCCCCGGGGGCGAAGGTCTTACAGAGGACAGCGTCGCCGATTCCGCAGGAGAATGGTAACTGAATTGTTTATCCACTTTTGATTGTGCCTCCTAATTTATGAGATAGAGGTTCCGTATATATAAACCACAGAAAATTCAATGATTTTCAGCCCTTGCTATAAACTTTATCATATCAAAATGCGAAAGTGTTTGACAATCATTTGATCATTGGTGTTTATTATGACAATTCAGTGACATCTATATATTGATTTAGCTATATAAGTTGAAAAATGGATAGCAAGTAAAAAATCCGGACAAATTGTCTGCCCGGATTCTCTTGATGTCACACTTCACGTTTCGCAAATTGATTTCTTATTCCGGCATGAAGCCCATTAAGTTCTGCACATCGCGCAGCGTCTTCTCCGCCATTTCCGAGGCTCTCTCCGCACCTTGGCGCAGAATGTCACGAATTTCCCCGGACTCCCGGATTTCCCGGTAACGCTGCTGGATCGGTTCCAGCGTACCAACTACGACTTCGGCCAGGTCCTTCTTGAACGGACCGTACATCTGCCCTTCGTACCGCTGTTCCACTTCGGCAACCGACAACCCGGAGCATTGGCTGTAAATGGTGATCAGATTGCTGACCTCCGGCTTATTGGCTGGATCGAACTTCACTTCACGCCCGGAATCGGTCGTAGCGCGGCTGATCTTCTTACGGATGTCGGCAGGAGAATCAAGCAGGTAAATCGCGCTGCCCGCATTCGGGTTGCTCTTGCTCATTTTGTTCGACGCATCGTCCAGCGACATGATCCGAGCCCCCACCTTTGGAATGTAGGGTTCGGGAATAGTGAAGTATTCGCCGAAGCGGTGATTAAAGCGTCCAGCCAAATCCCGCGTCAATTCCAAGTGCTGCTTCTGATCTTCTCCAACGGGAACCAAATCCGCATTATAGATCAAAATATCCGCAGCCATCAGAGCCGGATACACGAACAAGCCTGCTCCGACAGATTCCTTACCGGCTGCTTTATCCTTGAACTGGGTCATCCGCTCAAGCTCGCCCATCGAGGTCAGGGTGGTCAGAATCCATCCGAGTTGGGAATGCTGGCGCACATGAGACTGCATGTACACATTCGCCTTATTCGGATCGATTCCCGCCGCTACGAACAGAGCTGCCACCGCTTCCGATTGCTCGCGCAAGTCGGCAGGATCTTGTGATACTGTAATTGCGTGAAGATCAACGACCATGAAGTTGCAAGTATAATCATCCTGCAAGGTCACGAAATTTTTTAAGGCTCCAATATAGTTGCCTAACGTAATTTTACCGCTAGGCTGGATGCCGGAAAGTACTCTTTTCATCTAAATCAGCCTCCAAGAAATATAGTGTAAGGTCAGGGTTTACAGAAAAAACAAAAAGGCCCCACATCCTCAAGGGACGTGAGACCGTGGTGCCACCCTTATTCACCGGGAAAATAACTTCATGACATACATCGTCATCAGGCTCCCGGCCTTATCTTCCGTAACGTGGAATCAGACGGCCGGCATACTGCGTAAGGAAGAATCCTTTCCGGTTCTGCACGGCGCTCAAGGGTCCATTCGGCAAGGTTCTTCCTCCGGTTCGCATCAACCACCGGCTTTCTGCAGAAATGAAACTTTTGCTTACTTGTCCCTGTCATCGCATTACATTTATTCACCCATTAATATAAGCTCATCATATAGTTCTTCAAGCCGCCATGTCAAATCCATTTTTCGTCCCGGAAAAAAAGTGTTATTATAGTCTCAAGCTTAGGGTTACGATTATTATGTGGGAAAAGGAGCAACGATATGAAAAAAGTGACCAAAGGGCAATGGAATGGTTACGATACGTATATCTTACATAGCCGCGAACTTGAAGTCACACTGCTACCCCGCCTTGGCAATAATGTCATTAGCATATGGGATCATGCCCGGCAACGCGACGTTCTGCGCCGTCCGGAGGAAGACGATCTTGAGTTCTATCTGCAAAAGCCGTATCATTTCGGGGTTCCGCTGTTAATTCCCCCAGGCCGAATTCGCAGAGGGCATTTTACGTATGCCGGTCAGGAGTACCAATTCGACCAGAATACAGCAAATGACAATCACATCCATGGACTTCACCGCACTCAGGCATGGTGTGTCAGCGATATCGATGAGGACGAAGACGGTTGCGCGATTACCACTGAATTTATGACGAGTGATGATCCCAACTGGATGCGCCAATATCCGGTTCCTTTAAAACTGGAGATGACCCTTCGTTTACAGGGGTCTTCCTTGAAACAAACTTTTAAAATAAGTCATTTGGGCGACCGGCCGGCACCTTTTGGTTTAGGCCTTCACACCTGGTTCCTGCTTGACGGAGAGCCTGATCAATGGACTCTGAAACTGCCGGTAGACAGCATCTATTCATCCGATGAAGAATTAATCACTACCGGGGAAACCGCTCCATTGGGAGAACTCGCGGCATTGAACGACGGATTGAATATGAAAGGCAGAAACTTTGATACGATGTTTAAAATAGGTCAGAATCCCGTTCTTGCCGAATTGATTCGCAGCGACGGATATGGGCTGCATTATTCCGCGGACCCGGCCTATTTCAAACACTGGGTTCTCTATACAAAAGGAGAAGCGGATCAATTCCTTTGCATCGAGCCTTACACCTGGCTGCCGGACGCTCCGAATTCCGGACTTCCGGATTCAGAAACCGGCCTGATCGATCTTCAGCCGGGGCAGACGCTGGAATTGAACGTAAACCTGGATATGATCTATCCTTCTGAAGAAGCTTAAAAGCATCTTATAATAAGGAGCCATCTCCCTAACGGGAAGTGGCTCCTTATTTGTTGCTGGGAGAAATGCAATAATTACCACTGCTATAGTTTGACGATAAGCCGAATATTTTGCGCTCCAGAAACCATACTAACATCACAAAGGCCAAAGGAGGTGACAAATATGGCAGGTCAAAACCAAGGCCGCGGTAGCCGCTCTAACAACCTTGTAGTTCCTCAAGCAACTGCTGCATTGCAACAGTTGAAATATGAGGCAGCTCAAGAATTGGGCGTGCAAATCCCGCAAGACGGTTACTATGGGAACTACACTTCCCGTGAAACCGGCTCCCTCGGGGGTTATATCACAAAACGTCTGGTACAATTGGCAGAGCAGCAATTGTCGGGTCGTTCGAACCTGTAATCGGTTTTCAGTTTCCCCCTATACCATATAGGGAGACAGGCGGTCTGCGCTAGCAGGTCGCCTGTCTTTTACATTATAAGTGCACTGATCAGGAAGATACGTCTGCATCTTGGTATGTATGAATATGATTCTTTCGCGGATAACGCTGAATCATCAGATTTGCCATGTTGTAATTGGATTCTAGGATGGCGTCAACGACAATCATGTCCTGTCTGATCGCAAAGTCATAACTGATTTCCCCATGAGTCCAATATTTCTTGTATCTTAATGCTTCAATGGCCATCGTACGAAAAGAATGAAGCTGAGTCGCCGATAATCCGGCTTCCTCGTCCACCATGCGGCCGTTCCGGCCTGCGATCGGATGATGTCGAATCCCGAATTTTCCGATCCCGTTGTTTCGGATTTGGATGAATACGGTCCCCGATGTCATTCCGCCAAGCTCTGATTCCAACTCTTTAAAGACCATATCCACCTGTCTAGCGAGTGATAGCTGATCGGTATTCAGCATATTCACCCTCCCTTCCCGTGTAGTACCCTAGCACCTTAGGGCTTACGTCTCATTATAGGACATACTTATATAAGCATCAACAATATACAACAAAAATGGTTATTTATTACTATACAAAATATGACTTTACCCCCTTTCTCTTCTATAATTCAACATATTTGCTGTTCTTTCGACATGCGAAAATTATCCCTCTATGTCATTTCCCGCCCCATCGCAAAAACCGGGAGATTATTTTCAACACATCCATCTGTGTAGTGAGCAGCTTCTCACCCCAATATCCATTCATCTTTTTTACGAGTTTGTCTTTTTGTGAATTATCCATCTTTTCATACCACCTGCGGAGAATCAAAGAATTTCGGTAACTTTCACGTATTTCTTTCGTCGTTTCGATATAGGATCCAAGACCGCATAAGTCCTCCGCCGCATAAATTCCCGACAACATCGCAGGGAACTGGCCAAATCCAAACAAAGGCATAATCGTCCCAAGGCAATTACCCGTAAACAATGTATTTCCTATTCTGGGCTCATTGCACTGCCCGATCATGTAGTTGTTCACTTCAAAATGATCGGTTATCTTCAAATTTTGTCCTAAATCCAAGCATACACGTTCATAGAACAGGCTCCATTTCTCATCACCGCTGTCAGGCGGGGAATGCAATTCATCCGGGAAGGCGATTACGAGGTTAGCCTCTGTCTTCGAATAAGGAATCAAATATCCGTAGCCTTTCGGAGCGTAGCGGTCATCCAACCAGCACATCACGCAGTAACGCGAAAAATCTCCTTCTACCGTTGCACCTTTAAGTGTAACTGTAAGATCAACTTCGAAATTTTTCATTTCGGATGCGTATTCCGCATCGCCTGTCGCCACGATGACATGGGTATAATCCTTTGCCAGATCTTCATAGGTATGTTCCGAATGATAATGAATGTTCGACTTGACCTGGCGGCCAAGCTGATTTTCGAAAGAGTTCTCATGTCGGCCGCGGATATTGCTGAAACCCAGGTGTCCGCTCAATTTCGCCTGTTCGTGCTCGGAGTGAATGATGAACTCGCCGATATGCCCTGTCGGGTGAAGATAGATTTGATATTGATCCGCCAAATAGGAGATCTCGTCACGAACCGGTCGCGAAAAAATCGTAAGCAGGACCTCTCCGTTGACGAATCGGTCCCCGATGCTTCCCCGCTTCTCGAAAATATCCGGATATATTCCCAACTGCTCCAGGCGAATAGCGCAGGCCAACCCTGATAACCCGGCCCCCATAATCGCTACCTTCATATTGGTCTCCTCCTAAATCTGTAACTAACTCCCCCACTTCTTATTTTGTCCTCGACCAGCTTTGTCTAAGCATCAAGCAAGTTATAATAACTCGAAGCCGCGGTACGAATTAGCTCCTACTCAAGACAGATAACAAAAAGCGGCTTGCCTCCGTCGGCAAACCGCTTTTTTGTGAATTTTCTATCAATAATACTCCGTCACCGAAGGGCGACTGGAAATAATGCCTTCGCTGTCCAGCTTCTTCTTCAGATAGGATTTGTCCGAGGATATAAGCAGGCTCGTGACGGCATCCACTACAAACAAAAATGTAATGTGATTCGACATCATCGCACTGTTGCTGACCGACATTTTGTCCGGTACGATGATATTCGTTTCCGCGGCCTCGGTAACCGGCGAAGAATCATAACAGGTGATGGCCACCGTCTTCGCCTGGTTCATCTGCGCCGTGGAAACCGCATCGATGATTTCGGGCGTCGCGCCGGAACGGGTAAACGCGATGACGATGTCCTCCGCCGTAGCTTGGGACGCTGCGATTTTCATCGCCCTGCTGTCGTTGCTGGCCTCGGCGCTGATTCCGATCATCGTCAGACGGTTCTTCAAAGCCATAGCGGGCAAGAAGGAATCAAAAATGCCGAATATATGAATGCGTCTGGCCTTCTTCAGCATTTCCGCCACGTTCAGCAGCGCCTCCTCGGAAACCATAGCCGACGTATTGACGACCAGCTCGTTGTAATCGAGAGCCAGTCCATCGATCGGCGTGATTTCGCGGCGTTCTTTTTTTCGCGTCTGCATTTCCCGGTAGAATGTATCCTGGGCAATGGCGATCTTGAAATCGTTAAAACCCTTGAAGCCGATCTTCTTGCAAAACCGGTTGATGCTTGTTTCCGATACGCCGATTTCATTGGCAAGTGCCGTAATCGTATGTTGGCTGATGAATTCGGAATTGTGAATCACAAATTGAGCGATCTGGTTTTCACCGTAAGTAAACTTTTGCTTAAGCGAAATGATCTTTGCAATCACCGCGGGTACTTGCGAAGCCATGATATGTCCTCCTGCATTTGCGGAGAAACGTCCTGTAAAAACGTTCTCACGCAATAAACGATTTACTTATTATAGCATATGGAGTCCATTCTCGCCCAAAATCATTTTCCACTTTTTCACATTTTCCGTAAACTGCTCCATTTTCATATGGCCTGTCTGCATCAGATAAATATTATCCAATAGGCTGGGTAAATAAGGCAAGCCGAGTAAACCTTTGCAGAAGGCGTGTGCTGCAATTTCGCTGCTCTGCAGAATCGTCGCCGTTCTGCGGAAGGGGCCGATTTTCAGGCACTCCACCGGCTCCAGCAGCTCATTCGTAAATTGTCCGCTGCGGTACTCCAGCAAGTGATAGTACTCATGTGCCAGATGGATGTCCACAATCCTGTCGAAGGTAACCGGACCAAGCGCTCCCTCCGCGGCCTCAGCCGCTATTTGAAGCTGGTGCATGGATTCCCGGTAAACGGTAATCTTCGGCACCTTCCCGCTCCAATCCAACTGGGCCCGAAGCGCGACCTTGAAGGCTCCCGTACCGGCTGCGGCCGCCAAGTTAAATTTCACGCCCGCTTGATCGAGCAGCTCCCGGATATCCCGGCCTTTCAACCGGTCCGCGGCCTCTCTGCCCATGTCCAAGGAACGGGACAGATAATATCCGTACTTGTCGGGCGCGATTTTATGAAAAACCGGATCCCGCTCCAGCTCGGCCAAAGCCAGCACCTCATCGCTAAGCCCCAAGCCGCGGATCTTGAAGACTTGTTCCTTATTTCGTACCCCCGTCATGGCTCCATCAGCTCCCTTCCGCTTCCGGTTATTGATACGCTACCGCAAGCCAAAATTCCTCATCACCCAGCATTTCCGTCTCCATATCCAAAATGGACAACATTTGCTCCTTTGTCTGCATTCCGGTCAGATCGAGCATTTTTTCCCGGAAAAATAAGAATACCTTCGGAATTGTCGCATTTGCATCCGAATAAATCGTGTGGTCATCCAGGAAAGCCACAAAGGCATCATGCCGCTGCTTCTTGGCAAACTGACCGTAATGAACCCCGGCCTGCTTGAACCGGACCACGCCCTCCCTGTCTACCACGCTGACGGAAGTGCGTTTCTTCTTCAGCAAGCCGAAGAAGGATTTGCGAATTTCCTCGCTGGCGAACAAATGCCAGCGGCCGGTTTGGGCAGCCAGGACCATCGAATCGGGCGGCACGTCCACAGAGCTCGCCGCAATACTTCGCATTTCCTCTTCCGTCAAAGCCGCCTGTCCCAAATCCTTGGACCGGAGCTCGGTTGAACCGGTAGCGATCGCTCGCAAAATGTTCTTCTGATTATCGATCTCGATCATGATTTCAACGGTTTCTTCGCTCGCACCGGACTGAACGATCTTATCCATCACATCGCTGCGAATCCGCTTGATATCCGCTTCGGTCGGGTTGATGACCGTCCGTTCGATCTGCTCCTTGACCATAGCCAGAGCTACCCCAATCGTCGAGATAAAGGGCGCATTCTTGGCGATCTGCCATTTCATTTGTTCTTTCTCGGCCATGGCAGGTATCAGGACGGCTCCGCTGCCGCCTCCGCCGACCAGAGTGACGAAAGAACGGTCGAGCTCGTAATCGGCAATCATTTCATTAACCGTCTTCATTGTCTTCTCGATGGCGATATCCATCACCTGGCGGGCCGCCGACTCTCCGGACATTCCCAGATGCGCGCCCAAAGCGTCCCACGCCAATTCCGCGCTTTGCTTCCCGGCGTACGCATAGTCGCCTTCCGGCACGTAGCCGAGCAGGTTGGCCGCCCCCGCCAGCGTAAAGGAAAACTCCCCGCCGCTCCCCCGGACAATGGCGTATTCGGCGGCGTCACCTTCGCGCGGACTGATGAACAGAACTTGTGCATCCTTCAATTCGCCCGGATCGGCGAAGCATTCATAGGCCTTCCCGGCAATATGGGCACTCCGCGGGCCGACGTCGACGATCTTGCCGCCTGACACGCGGATCATACTGCCGCCCGCTATGCCTAGGGTCCGGACATCCAGGGACTGCAGGTAGGTGCGGTGTCCCCCGACCTGCGCGTTTTGGATCATGACCTTGCCGTTTTTGATAACCGAGATATCCACGCTCGTTCCTCCGACTTCAAAAAAGATGCCGTCGGATATTTTCTCGTACATCAGCGCCCCCGCGACGCCGGCGGCCAGCCCCGACAGCATTGTCAGGATCGGACGCTTGCGCACCTCGTCGATGCTCATAACCCCGCCGTCGCAGCGCATGATCATCAGCTGTGAGGTGATGTTCGCGTTCTTGACCGATTTCTCGGTCATATTGGCCGTCTCCATCATCTTGGGAATCAGACTGGCGTTGATTACTGCCGTCCTGGTCCGAGTCCGCAGGCCGTATAACTGGGAGATTTCATGTCCGCCGGTCGCGAACACGCCACGCCGGTTCGCCGCTTCGACGACGCGCAGTTCACTCGTCGGATCATCCACACTGTAGGCCTCGGAAGCTACGATGACTTCGGCCCCTTGAGAAAGCAGATCCTCCAATCCCTGCTCCACGGCTTCATCCTTCAAATTTTTGGAATCCTGGTACGTATGGTAGGTCTGCAGGTTTTTGCCTGGTGCGAGTTCGATCTGTCCCGGATTGGACTCGCTGCGCGCGCTCAATCCGTCCATTCCCGCCCCCATGCCGAGGATGCCGACTCTGGCGACATCCCCTTCCAGCAGAGCGTTGGTCGCCTGCGTCGTCCCATGGGCGATGAAAGTTACATCCTCCGGAGCAATGCCTTTACTCGCCAAGATGCTTTGCAGAATCTGCACAATCCCCTTCGCCACGCCGTCCTCATCGTGATGGGTGGTCGGAATTTTCATTTTTTCGATGATCTCAAACGTTTCATTATCCAGCACGACCGCATCCGTAAACG
This sequence comes from Paenibacillus sp. FSL R5-0407, assembly GCF_038009185.1. Lineage (NCBI taxonomy): Bacteria > Bacillati > Bacillota > Bacilli > Caryophanales > Paenibacillaceae > Paenibacillus > Paenibacillus sp. FSL R5-0407. Next base: position 2,586,193 of record NZ_JBBPAX010000001.1, read on the forward strand.
TACCGCCGACATCAATGCCAACCCTTACTTTTCGACCCATTTCATATCTCCCTCCTATCTCTCTATATCCATGGCGTCTTTATTCTAAAAAACTACGAACGAGCCCCACACCATGGAGATCAACACGGCTGCAACCATCCAGGGCAGAGTCCGCTTCAAAATTTCGTTAATGTCACTCTTCGTAAAATCGGCCACCCAAACATTGTGGGAGTTGGTCGGATCGGAAACGGACTGCACATTGCTGACTACCCGAAGCGCCAGCATAGCAGCGATCGGCGTCATGCCCGCCCCTACGAACAGAGCGGCGATCCCGCTACCCAGGCCCCACACGTTAAGCGGACCGCGGTAAATTGCCAGCGGCGACAAAATCGTAAAGAACAGGATGTACATCCACGGGCTGTTCGGCAGCACCGATTCGATGACCGGCGAAATGATCGCCGTAACCTGAGGCGCCATAACCGCATTGACCAGCATACCGATCCCGATCATCAGCCCCAAGGCTCCGGCCACATCCTGAATTCCTTCCACCAGGGAGCTGGAAAGCACATGTACCGGACGTTTCGGCCAGGACAGCAGCAACGTGGCAACCGCACCGATGATGACGGCAGGCACGATGTCCATTTTAAAGGCAAAAACCATAATTACAGGAACCAATGGGCTGATCAGAGCGATGGTTGGCACTTTTCGACCTCCTTCAGGAGTCGGAGAAGTAGCCGGCATGGCCCATGCTTTGCGTCCGCGTCCATCGCGGCGGGCATAAAACACGATCATGATCATGCTGATTACGATAAGCGGTAAAGCGGCGATCAAAGTATAGTCAGCAACGGTGGAAACCGGCAGACCCATGACATCCACGTAAACCGCCCAGTTGGAAACGTTGAACAGTACCCCGACGCCTACGGAAGTCAGCAGAACGACGGAGGCAAGAAATTGACTAATTCCGGCGGTCAGCATAATCGGGATAATGATCGTCCCTACGAGAATAACCATTCCGAGACCGCTTGCCGCGGAAAAAATAACCGATGCCGTAACGAAGAACAATAGGGCGATCAGCACCGGTTTGTCGCCGGCCAGCTCGGCAGCTTTACGGATAATAGCCTTGGTAATCCCGACTTTATTCAAGATCTGGCCGAACCAGGCGCCGAAAATTAGCCCGGCTATCGCCGTAGACAGCCGCATGGAGCCTTGGGCAAGAATCGTCCCGCTAAGCGTGGCCGTATCGGGAGTACTGGAAGACCAAGGCACGCCCGCGATCAATGCAAACAGAATCGCCATACATGGCAGCGCCAGAATCGTCGGCAGCTTCCGGGTCATCATCAGCGCCGAAAAGACAAGAAATACGACTAAAATGCCAATTGCCTGTACCCACATCATTGAACTCATGGTTCAATCCCCTTTATCATTCAAATTAAGAAACAACCGGTTTCTATCGTTAGTTCTCTTGTCCAAATTAAAGCTCCAGGTACGCGCCTTGCTTTTTCAGTTCGCTTTGTACCCGGGTTACGTCAACCTGCTGGACATCCAGGTTATGCAACGCTGCCTGCGCTGCGGCAACCCCTCCGGCATGCCCGATGGCGCCGGTCGTTGGCGTTGTTCTGACGGCGGCCTGGGCTTCGAAAGTGGCGGACAGGCAACGGCCGATAACGATAACATTTTTGATAGTCGGCGTAATCAGGCAACGGTAAGGAATGCTGTACATGCCGCCCCATTCCAGCTTTTCATGCTTCGTTCCTTCACCGTCGGGACTGTGGATATCGATCGGATAGCCGGAATGGGCAATCGTATCCTCAAACTTCGTCTGCGACAGAATATCTTGCGCCGTCAACGTATAGAGGCCGATGATTTGTCGTGATCCGCGCACGCCGATCGCTGGGCCGGTAGATTCCACGACAGCGTTTTCAAAACCGGGAACGTATTTTTTCATAAAACGCTCCAATTCCCTGCATTGCTTGCGACCTTCCGTCTCGGCCCGGCTTAGGCTCCATGCATCCGTACCGTCATGCCCGAGAATCCGCGTCGTGTTCATGATCACCTCGCCCGGTGTATTCGTTTCGAAGAAGAGAATATCCTCCCGCGGAATGGAAATCTCGCCGTTCTCCTTCGCTTTCTTGAACAGACTGACAAAGCCGGCGGTCGACAGCCGCGGAGCTTTCTCAATGATCGAGGTGTCGCCATTGTAAAGCGGAAAATCCTCCGGATGGGCATGGATATAAGCCTTCACTTTAGGAATATCGACGTTAATCATCTTCATCTTCAAGGTCATCGGCTGGGTCGCCCCATCGCTTTCGCGTCCTTTCGTGAAAGGAGCCCCCGCACGAACGGACAGGTCGCCGTCCCCCGTACCGTCGATGAAGACTTTGGCGGACAGCTTGCTCAACCCGGACTTGTTGCAAACCGTAATTCCGGTAATCCGCTGGTCCTCCGTATGCACCTCAGCCAGCATCGTGTGGTACAGAATCTGTCCCCCATTCTCCAGGATCATGGATTCCAGTTCTACCTTCATAGCCTCGGCATCGAACGGAGTCACCGAGTACGTGAACCCGACCGTATCAAAAATATGCCCCGGCGATTTGCCGATCCCTTTCAGCCTTTCGATCAATTCATCCGTAAATCCCTGAATAGCCTGCTTCTCCCCGGCATGAAAAGTCATCATCGGGCCGACTCCATTGGCGGTCAAAGTACCGCCCAGATAGCCCTGCTGCTCCACGATCAGCGTCTTTGCGCCCGACTTGGCGGCCGCCACTGCGGCCATCGTACCGGAAATGCCGCCGCCCATTACTATGACGTCAAACGACTCCATCTTGGCAATTCCTCCTCAGTATGTGGTTTGCTGTTTCTTGAGTTCTAAAGTAGCAGAATAATTCCAGCTTGTAAATGATTATGTTTATTTTTTTCTAAATATCCGTTAAATTAGAAAATTATTTTCTTTACATGTTTGTTTAATGATTTTATACTTTGAAATATCTAGTTGTATGCGCTTTATATATTTTTAAAGACTATATTTATTAAAGGAGTCAAAAGAGAATATGGAGAAAATACTGGAACAGTTGAAAGGACAACTGATCGTATCCTGTCAAGCTTATCCGGGAGAAGCGCTGTACGGAAGCCATATCATGACAGCCATGGCGATTGCCGCCAAGGACGGAGGAGCTGCGGCCATCCGGGCCAATTCGCCGCAGGATGTGGCTGCTATTAAAGAAGGCTGCGGATTGCCGGTCATCGGCATCTGGAAACGGGACTATCCCGGCTCGGACGTTTACATTACCCCGTGCCTGTCCGATGCGGAGTTGTTGTTTGCTGCGGGCGCCGATATCGTCGCCGTAGATGCTACAGAGCGGGTGCGGCCTAATGGAGAGACCCTGGAAACGTTGGTGTCCGGCGTCCGAAAGCAGCCCGGCCGATTACTGATGGCCGATGTCTCAACCTTGGAGGAAGGAATCGCCGCCGCCGCGCTGGGATTTGATCTGATCTCCACGACCTTGTCCGGCTATACCCCTTACAGCCCGCAGAGCGAAGCCCCTGACTTCCATTTGTTGAAGGAGCTGGCCGCCGCCGTGCAGGTACCGGTCATTGCCGAGGGGCGGATTCAGAATCCGGAACAGGCCGCCGAAGCGCTGCAGGCGGGTGCCTTCGCTGTCGTCGTTGGAACGGTGATTACCCGTCCACATTCGGTGACGGAACAATTCGTCCGTACCATCAGGGGGGCCGAGTCAGCCGGTAATGCCCGATGAACCGGATCAGAGGCGCCATCGGCATCGATCTCGGAGGCACCGGCATCAAATCGGCGCTAGTCGGCGCGGACGGCAGCGTCAGACACTTCCGCACTACGCCGACTGAGGCCTCGCGGGGCCGAGATGCCCTCCTTGCCAAACTGTACGACATTATCGAGGAGCACCGGCGGACCGCTGAACAGGAAGGAATGCAACTGCTCGGCATAGGCATAGGAACCGCCGGTTCGGTCGACCGCTCCGGCACGGTTTCCTATGCGACGGAGCATTTACCCGGCTGGACAGGAACCCCACTAAGGCAACTGCTGGAGCAGGAGTCCGGGCTCCAGGTCACCGTAATGAACGATGTCCATGCCATCGCGTTGGGTGAACAATGGAAAGGAGCGGCTCAGGCCATTCCCGATTTTGCATGCGTTGCTATAGGTACGGGAATTGGAGGATGCATCGTCAAGGGCGGCACGATCGAAGGCGGAGACGACGGTTATGCCGGCGCCTTCGGTCACCATATCGTCGCCATGGGCGGCCTTTCATGCACTTGCGGCAATCGCGGCTGTTGGGAGAACTACGCTTCCGTGACCGGGCTTAAGAATCTGATGCGCGAACATGAAGCCCCGGATTCCTGGGTTCAGGATCCGAGGGAGCTGTTCGCGGCAGCCCGCGGCGGGGATGCTCGGTCACTGGATCTTATCGGTCAGTATTCGGAAATCATCGCCATCGGTCTCTCCAATCTGGCACACATTCTTAATTGCCGCCGCTTTCTCCTCGCTGGAGCTATTACCGCTCAGGGAGACTTCCTGTTGGATAGAATCGGCGAGCATTTGCGCCGTATCGTCATGCCCGTCTACTGGGGCGACGGAATTCTCCTTCATGCCGCCGTGTTAGGTGAGCATGCCGGGGTCGTCGGTGCAGCATCTTCCGTAGCGGGTATGAGAAATTAAATAGCTTCCCATGACATAAAAGCCGGCAAGGTGTATCCCTGCCGGCCTTCTGTCATATTATTTTGATTGTTCTTCTTCGTAAACTACTACGGAACCGGATTCCGCTTCCCATTTCACCTCTGCCCCCAGAGCTTCACTTACGAAACGGGCCGGGACCAGCGTGGTGCCCTTTACAGTCGTTGAGGGAACTCCCAATTGCTTTTTCTCCCCGTTGACAAGCGCCGTTTTGCTGCCGAGTATCAGCTTAATGGTGATGTCTTCCTTTGTAATCGTGATTGTTTTCGTTTTCTCGTTCCAGTTTACTTCCGCCTGGAGCGCTTCTGCAATGGTTCTGAACGGCACCAGCGTATTCCCGTCTTGCACTACCGGAGGCACCGCCAAGGCCGACTCTTCTCCGTTTACAAACAGCTTCACGCCATGTTTGCCGAGCTTTTTATAATACTTGCCAAGCTGCTTGTATCCATCGAGGTTTTTCACATTCGCTTTAATGGCTTCCTTCTGGACGTAGACCGCATCCGTTACGCTTCCTTGCTTGTCCAACAGATCTGCGGCTTCGGATAATGCAGCTTCGGCCTCGATGATCGCCTCCAGCTCGGTTCTCATTTCATCGGTCAAATGCGCGTCGTATTTACTCAGCAAAATCTCGGCAACCACCGCGCCGGCAGGCTTATCCTTAACATTTTCAATCGCGTGCAATAACCCCTTATATCCTTGAGGCCCCCGCTTGTTATCTGTATATGTCGCATCGGTAACGGTAACTTTTTCTTTTTCCTTTTCTTTTTCTTTCGCTTTCTGCTGCTTTTGATTTTCGGAATTATTGATTTTTTCCGTTTTGTCATTTACCGGTTTACCGCTAGGTTTGTTTTGCTTCGAAACTTCCTCTTTTTTGTCCGGTTTGGCTCCCTTGTTGTCGTTTTTGGCAAAGACCGGACTGCCGACCAAACTTATAGCCAAGATGCAAGTCAGAGCGATGACCCACGTTTTCTTTTTCATTAATCCGCCTCCTTAATCTGTCTTAAATTCAATATCGGCATCACGATTATTATGTTTAGTTGAAAAATATGGTATCGGCGCAAAAAGCCCCGCCATCAGGATAATCCCTGACAGCGGGGCTGTATTCAAATTGATTTTACTTTGTCAGTTCCAGGAACAGCTTCACATCTTCCACGACTACAGACACGGCTTCACGCCAAAAATCAGGCTTTTTCAGGTCTGCATTCAGATGTTTAGCCGCCAATTCTTCAACGGTCATCCGGCCGGTATCCATCAACAGCGCGTCATATTTGTCGGCAAAACCGGCTCCTTCGCGAGCGGCAAGCGCATAGATTCCGGTACTGAACAGGTATCCGAATGTATACGGGAAGTTGTAGAACGGAACACCCGTAATATAGAAATGCAGCTTGGAAGCCCAGAAATGCGGGTGATATTCCCCTAATGCTCCGCGGAACGCTTCCCGCTGCGCTTCTTCCATTAATGTGCACAATTCCGACGCTTCCAGCAATCCTTGCTTGCGCTTCTCATAGAACCGCGTTTCAAACAGGAAGCGGGCATGGATATTCATGAAGAAGGCGATGCCGCTCTGAATTTTGTCCGCCAAAAGGCTGATTTTTTCCTTTTCACTGGCCGCATTCCGGACCAGAGCGTCCGCCACGATCATTTCCGCAAAGGTGGAAGCCGTTTCGGCTACATTCATGGCATAGTCCTGATTGAATTGCGGAAGCTCATCCATCAGATATTGATGATAAGCGTGACCAAGCTCGTGCGCCAGCGTCGCCATGTTCGAAACCGTGCCCCCGAAGGTCATGAATATCCGGGTTTCCTTGCTCACCGGCAGTGAAGTACAGAACCCGCCCGGACGTTTACCGGGGCGATCCTCCGCTTCGATCCAGCCTTTGTTAAAGGCCTGCACCGCAAAATCCGCCAGCTTCGGACTGAAGTTCCGGAATTGCTTGACGATTTCGGCTGCGGCCTCGTCATAGGTGATTTTCCCCGTAACCTCGCCCAGCGGGGCATCCACATCGCTCCAATTCAGCTTTTCCAGGCCTAACAGCTTTGCCTTCCGTTCCAAATAAGAGACGAAGATCGGTTTGCTTTCCTCAATCACCTGCCACATCGTATCCAGCGTTTCACGGGACATCCGGTTAATATCAAGCGGCTCCTTCAAGACATCTTCCCAACCGCGCTTATCGTATACTTTCAACCGGAACCCGGCTAACCGGTTCAAGGTGTCCGCAGCATAATCGGCAACCCCGCCCCAAGCCTCTTCCCATTTGCGGAATGTCGTATCCCGGACGCTCCGGTCCGGATCGTCAAGCTTGTTCGCCGCTTGACCAACGGAAAGAGTCACGGTTTCTCCCTTGTCATCGGTATAGGGAACACCTACCTTGGCGACGATCGTATCGTAATGCTGACCCCAGCCATGATAGCCGTCCACGGCAAGGTCCGAGACCAGGCTCTCCAGATCAGGCGATAACTTTTCTTTTGCCGCATGACGCTTTTCACTTAACACAAACGAGATCGGCGAAATTTCGGGACGTGCCATCCATGCTTCCCACACGGAATCTTCCGTCATCTGAAGTATATTTTGAAACAGCGTCATCACAGTTTCGTACTTCGCTCGAAGCGCGGTCACTTTGGATTCAAGCTGCACTGCTTTTTTGTCATGCTGGTCCTGTGCCGTCAAACACTCCACAAAACCCGAAGCTTCCAAAATGCGACGGGAAGCGCTCTGCATACCTTCGATCAAGTCATCGAAGCGGCCGGTATCCTCCGCATGTTTAGGAGCCTCGGCCCCTTTCAGACCTTCATTCAACGAGGAGAGATCTTCCTCCAACTGGTCAAGGAAGGACCGGAAAGCCTCTGAGGAAGAACCTCCCGTAAAAATCTTTTCAAGATCCCATGTCGGCGTAACCGGATTGCTTAATTGTTCCATCGCTATATTCATCCTTTCTTGTCCCCCGTATTGATCCCGGGCGGAATAAAAGTGTATAACTATAAGTACATATTTGCCCATTTGAGCTGTTCGACAACGGGGCGTATACTAAGTAACACATTTAGGAGGTAATTTTATTATGAAGCCATTGCAAATCTCGCCGGAAACCGCAATCAAGCTGGCTGCCGAACTGAAGGTGCCAATCGAGCATCTTATGCATATGCCGCAACATATATTACTGCAAAAAATCGCGGAGCTAGCCACGAAGGAAGCCGCTGGCCAGCAGGCCGACAAACCGGATCAGTCATCATGATTCCTTTTGAGAAGACGCTGCCCTACGACATCATCATGAAAGATGTCTATGTACTTGAATGCCCCTTCTGCGGAACAAACAATGTCCTGCTTCCCCTTAAGCCGCGCGATATTATTCAGGTCCATGAGGGAAAAAAGAAGCTGCTTGTCTTCCCTTGCTGCGGAAACAAAGTCATGCTCTTGGACAGCGATAATGATTATTTGCTGACAGACACCGTTCTACGTTAAGAAATGTAAAACAGCGGGGTTACATTAACCCCGCATTTCCTCCGGCAATTCCTGCCCACCGTTCAGCATTTCCTCACGAAGCAAAGCCCACTGTTCCCGGCAGGCCCGAATCATGGCCGCGTCCATAATCCGCTTGTCATTGATGACGCGGGAGAACCATTTCACCGCATCGTTGTTATTCCCCGTACGGCGATGAAGCTCACCGATCAGGTACATCAAGCGGGCATCGCTGCCTTGCATGTCCTCATTTTCATAAACCCGGATATAGGAGTCCAGGGAAAATTTCAGGAACCGCTGCTCCTGCTCCTTGTTGTCCTGATACCTGTAAAGCCAGGCAATATGATGCAGCAGGCTCGCGACGATCCGATCCTTTTCCCCGATCGTTTGAGCGCATAACAATCCCAATTTGTACGTTTCGAGGGCCGTGTTCCAATCTCGGTGTCCGCCGAAATCGCGTTGGACGAACCGTTTGCCGATGACTTCCTGGAACCGGCTCCGCTGCATATCATTAATTTTTGGATTGAAATTTTCCGTCGACGCGAATCCGCAGGAAGGACAAATCCGCACTACATAATAATCCGGATTCTCCGCCCGGTAATATCCGCAAAAATCCGTATCCGTCCGTATAGCCCGTTTAAAACTCTGACGCACACGTGAGGTTGAGAAAACGGCTTCGCAATGGCTGCATGTCACCTTGATCTGGTAAAGAGGTTCTAATTCCACAGGATTAACTTCCTTTCGTATCCGTCTAAAATAAGTGCGCGTTATTCCTCTGTTGTATTGACGAAATGAAAAGCTGGGCCCGACAAACGTTTAAGTACGAATTCCCGCAGCGGCTCCTCGACCCCTATCTCCTCCAGAGCATTGCGCATGCATCCAAGCCAGGCTTCCGCCCGTTCCGGCGTGACCGGGAAAGGGAGATGACGAGCCCGCATCATCGGATGACCGTATGCATCGGAGTATAGGGACGGCCCCCCGAAAAATTGCGACAGAAACATATACTGCTTCTCCATCACCGGATAAATATCATCGGGAAAAAGCGGACCGAGCAGAGGATTCTCCTGCACTTTCGGATAGAACGCCTCCACCAGCCGCCGGATGGTATCAGCTCCGCCCAAATTATCGTAAATGCTTAAACTTGGATTCAATATATCTCCATCTTTCATACGAATTATTAAAAAAAGTTTATACTGTCCTTATTATACCAAACTTATGGCAAAAAAAAATAAAAGCTCCGAAACGGAGCTTCTACGTATAAGTGACCTCTTGAGCAGAGGAATGTCTAGTAACTGCGCCAATCCTCTTCACCGGAACGGACTAGAGAGGCGCGAATGACGTATACAAAGGCGCAAACGAGAACACCGGCGACAAAGCTCATCTTCAACACTCCATCCATGTTCGACTTTATAGGCACATTTTAACATAAAGAAACGAAAAATACAGCCTCTTTTTGTAATCGCTTTCTTTATTTTTTGGTGCTGTTTGTCCCTTCGAATACATACACTTCACTAAGATCCTAGTGGAGGCGTTACTAATGAATTTAAAGCGATGGAGCACTCTATCCTTGATCGCCGCAACGCTGTTTATGGCGGTGCTTATGCTGGCGTTCCCTCGCGCTTCGTGGGAAGCCGGAATAAGAGGGCTCGCCATTTGGTGGGACGTGCTATTTCCGTCCCTTTTTCCATTCTTCGTCATTTCCGAGGTCATGCTTGGCTTCGGAATCGTGCATTTTCTCGGCAAGCTGCTGGATCCGCTGATGAAGCCGCTGTTCCGTATTCCTGGAAGCGGCGGATTTGTGGCCGCCATGGGTTTTGCCTCCGGCTATCCCGTCAGTGCCAAGTTGGCTACCAAACTAAGAGAACAGCGGCTCGTTAGCCGTGAAGAGGGAGAGCGCCTCGTCGCTTTCACAACCTCTTCGGACCCTATTTTTCTGATCGGCGCCGTGTCGGTCGGCTTTTTTGGCAACCCTAAACTGGCCGGCATCCTAGCCATTTCCCATTATGGCAGCGCGTTGCTGCTAGGGGTGCTGATGCGCTTTTACGGGACCCAAGGCGGAGGAGGCAACCAAGACCAGCCCTCTTCAAAGTCACCCCGCCCCTCATTCAGTCTCCGGACCGCGCTGAAGGCGATGCATGAAGCAAGGCTGCAGGACGGGCGCAGTCTTGGCGAATTGCTCAGACAAGCCGTCGGTTCTTCCCTGCAGCTCATGACCGTTGTCGGCGGATTGGTCGTATTTTTCTCCGTCGTCCTGGAGGTATTAACGGCCTCCCATGTCATGAACGCATTGTATTCCGGCGTCCGGCTGCTGCTCCCGGCTGTCGCCCTGCCCTCCGATCTCGCAGAGCCGCTGGTCGGCGGGCTGTTTGAAGTGACGCTTGGCGCCAAGGCAGCGGCGGCTCCGGCGGGAGTTCCGCTGATGTTCAAGGCGGCGGCCGCCGCCTTTATTCTGTCCTGGGGCGGACTGTCGGTCCATGCCCAGGTGGCCAGCATCTTGAACGGAGCGGATCTTCGCTATTTGCCATTCCTAATCGCCCGCCTGATTCATGCCGTTTTGTCCGCAGTTCTTCTGCTTCTGATATGGAACCCCCTGATGGGCCATCTCCCCGCCTTTTTCCCGCTAACTTCAGAAACAGGGGCGATATTCTTCGGATGGGGAGGCGTTCCGAAAATGATTTCACTGATGGTGGTCCTCATCGCCTCACTCGTTATTGTCTCGCTGCTTGCCGGAATCATTCACCGGATCGTGCCGGGAATAGGGAAGCGGGCTGGAAAATGAAACGTTGTGTTCTGTTTCGGAATTGATTATGATCGTTACAAAAGGAAAAATAAAGGAGCCTGTCATCTTGAGATATTACGTTCTGGACCGCGGAGATCAGTTGTCCGTTGACTTAAGCGAATCCTTCCATAAAATGGCGTCCGAGCAAGGACTGCAACTGGATGCCGAATCTCCGGATATCGTCGTATCGATCGGCGGTGATGGCACGATGCTTCATGCCTTTCATACTTTCATCGACCGGATTCCTTCAATCGCCTTTGTAGGCGTTCATACCGGACATCTCGGCTTCTATGCCGACTGGAAAGCGGATGAAATTCCCGAATTGATCCGGATGATGAGCAGCCATAAAGATGAAGGGATGCTAAAGCCCCGGATTGTCCGTTATCCGCTCGTAGATTTGGAAATTCGCAAAAAATCGGGAACTTCATCTTATATATGCTTAAATGAGTTTACTCTCAAAAGCGTTGACGGGACCGTCGTAGCCCAGGTGGATATTAACGATCATTTGTTCGAGATGTTCCGCGGTGACGGCATTTGCGTTTCCACCCCATCCGGCAGTACGGCCTATAACAAAAGTCTGGGGGGAGCCATGATCCACCCTTCCATCGAGGCTTTGCAAATCTCGGAAATCGCTTCGATCAATAACCGGGTTTTCCGGACCATGGGATCCGCTCTGGTGCTGCCGAAGCATCATCATTGCGATATTTATTCCAGAAAAGAGCAGAACCTGCTGCTTACTGTAGACCACATTAATTTGCCTATGGATGATCTGATTTCCGTCCGCTGCCAGGTGGCCGCACAAAAAATCAGCTTCGTGCGTTATCGGCCGTTCCCTTTCTGGAACCGGGTCCGGAACGCTTTCCTGGGCTAACACTTTTTTAGCAAAGGATAATCATTTATGAAATTGAACAAGTTTTACCGCAAAGCCCTCATTCCGCTGCTGGCGATTCCGTTGCTGGGCCTTCCCCAAGCGGCGGGCGCAGCGGCGGACAGCGCAAAAGCCGCCGAAGAGGCGGGGCAAACCTCCGAGATGGAGATTATTCAAGAAGTGCTTAATTATTTGGACGCTTATAATATCGAGGGAGCAGACAGGGAGTTATTTCTCGAGAACGCGATCCGAGGAATGGTTTACACCTTGGATGATCCTTACAGCGATTATTACACCGCTGAAGAATTGGCGGAATTCGAAGACAGCGTGAATCAGGAATTCGTCGGCATTGGAGTAACACTCCGGTTTACCGGGAACAAGCTGTATATAACCGATGTGCTGCCCGGTTCCCCAGCCGGTTCCGCGGGGCTGAAGAAGGGAGATATCATTGCCAAGGTTGACGGGGAACCGGTCAAAACCGGCGAGGATATTCTTCGGATACAGGGTGAAGAGAATACGAAAGTGCTTTTGGGTATAACCCGCGGCAACCAGAACCTCTCGCTCTCCGTCAAGCGGTCCCATTTCTCGCTTCCTTCCGTTACGGGAAGCTACATTCCTTCGGGCAGGATCGGATATATCACCTTATCCTCCTTCTCCGAGAATGCGGACAAGGAATTTGCAGCCGAGCTGGACAAGCTCCGCAAGGCGGGGATGAGATCGATGGTGCTGGATCTCCGGGACAATCTTGGCGGATACGTGGATTCGGCGGCCAACATCGCCAAGTATTTTATGAAGAGCGGTACATTAATGTATACGTCCGGACAAAACGGTGAACTCGAAGCGGTGACCATTTCCGGCGGACAAGATATCGGAATGCCGGTTGTCATTTTAACTAACGAATTGACCGCCAGCGCCTCCGAGATTTTAACAGGTGCCCTGCATGATAATGGGATTGCAACCGTTGTAGGGACTCAAACCTATGGAAAAGCACGAATTCAAAACGTCTTTACGCTCTCCAACGGCAGCTCCCTGAAGCTTACGGTTCAGCGGTACTTAACGCCGAAGCGGGAGGACTTCAATCATGTCGGCCTTAAGCCGGACATCGAAGTGATGAATAACGCTACAGCCCAGTTGATCACAGCCTTGAACAAGGCGGGAGCAAGAACCATTGAACTAAGCGGTAATGCTTCTTCACTAACTATCAACGGCGTGGCTTTTAGCGGTTATGTCGATACCTTGCAAAGCGGCGACAAACTCTATGTCCCTTCCCGTATTCTTGCAGCGCTGCTCAAAGGCGACGTAGCGTGGAGTGCCTCCACCCAGAAGCTGACCGTCACGAATGCCGCCGGAAGCAAGGCCGGGTTTACGATCGCGGCGAAAACCGCCAAAATGATCGATGGGGAAACCTATGTGGAAATTCATGAGTTCCAGAAGAAGTTCCCTGACATCAAATGGAGCTTCAAGCAAGGCACGCTTCACTTATCCAAATAAACTTATCGCATCGTCATCGCAATTATAAGCATCATTCTTGGAACCTGGGGCCACTTGGCTTCGGGTTCTTTTTATTTCCTTTTGTTCTAACTTAGAACCTTCAAAACCTTCATTCATTGCGGTGATCTAACAATCTAACATGCTAACGGACATGAGGGCCGCTAACTGCCCCAAATTTTACTTTTCTAGACGCTAACGGACATGAGAGACGTTATCCGCCACTATATGCTTCAAAAAGTCACCTTTTCTACGCTTTAACGTCCCTGGTGTCCGTTAGTTTTTCAAACCACCTGTTTTGGCGCAAATAACGGCCTCCATGTCCGTTAAATCTCCAAAGTGTTGTTCCGCTCAACTGAAAATAAAAAAACGGCCCCCGATCAAGATTCGGGAACCGTTTTTTCTTCGCCTGACGGCTGTTTTGCTGCCGGGACGTTTTCTTTGGTATTTTCTTTAACCTTTTGCAACACAAAATATTTACATCCGAAATTGCAGTATTCGTTGATATAGTCCGTAATGCCCGAGTAAGCCGTGTCGCGATTTACTTTCGGGTGGTTATCGCGTAAAAAGCCCTTTAAGCGCAGCTTTTCGTAACCCCAATCCCCGATAATATAATCGTATCTATCCAGGACCTCACTGTATCTTTGCTTAAATGCTTCCAAATCCCAAGCATCCTTGTAATTCTGAATCAGTTCATAGTTTTTGCCGCCGATTTGAATCAATCGCCATACCTCCTTACCCGCTAAACGGAAGCGGATGCACCTTCTTTATGGCTCTTCGCCGATTTGACCTGCTCATGGGCATGGTAGGAGCTGCGGACTAGCGGTCCGGACTCCACGTGGCTGAAGCCGCGCTTCAAGCCCTCTTGTTTTAGCTCCGCAAATTGCTCCGGAGTATAGTATTTCTCCACCCGCAGATGCTGCGGGGAAGGCTGCAAGTATTGGCCGATCGTCAAAATATCGCAATCCACAGCACGCAGATCATCCATCGCTTGCAAAATTTCGTCCCATTCTTCGCCTACCCCAAGCATAATGCTCGATTTCGTAGGAATGGACGGCTTCATCGCCTTGGCGCGCTGCAGCAATTCGAGGGACCGACGGTATTTCGCCTTGGCCCGGACCCGGTCCGACATCCGTTCTACCGTTTCAATATTGTGGTTCAAAATATCGGGTTTAGCTTCCATTACGATTCGCAGCGACTCTTCATTTCCGAGAAAATCAGGGATTAACACTTCCACGGAGCACAGAGGCAAACGCCCTCTAATGGCATGAATCGTTTCCGCAAAAATCCGGGCTCCTCCATCGTTCAGATCGTCCCTGGCGACACTTGTCACTACGCAGTGCTGCAAATTCATATTTTCGGCCGCCTCGGCTACCCGCTTCGGCTCCTCCAGATCGAGCTCGGTCGGCATTCCGGTATTCACCGCACAGAAGCGGCAAGCACGGGTGCAGGTTTCGCCCAGAATCATAAAAGTGGCCGTACGGTTAGCCCAGCATTCATATATATTGGGACACCGCGCTTCTTCACAGACGGTATGCAGCGTCTTGGAGCGCATCATATTTTTAATGTCCTGATAATTATCTCCGGTTGTCAGCTTAATTCGAATCCAGTCTGGTTTAGGTTCACTCACGGGTTTTGGCAAATCTGGAGACCTTCCTTCTTGTGGAATAAGCTATAGCGCCATTTATTATATCATGAATTCACTGGAAATACCTACTTTAAAAGGTTGTTCAAATAGTCATCTTTGGATGCTTCGCCAATTTCATAATTCCCCTGCCTCCTCAAAATTATGAAATCTGCACTAAAACTGGAATAAAAACACAACCTTTGCATCAACCTAAGTGACAGCCAACCCAACCAAAGGAGGAGATCTTCCTTGAGATCTTTTGTTATTTCCGGCGGTAAAATCATTCGCATCCTTATCTGCGTTATGGTGCTTACCTCGCTGTCGACGGTCCCCGGCTTTGGCGCGGCTGCCGCCAAGGCTCCCGGAACACCGGCAACGTCCGCCGGCAAGAGCATTCACGAACTAAGGCAGACCCTGTATCAAGAGACCGGAATGCTGACACAGATTCCTTGGTACTGGCTTGCAGCGATAGATCAATATGAACGCACGATCACCCCGCGAAAAAAGACGGAGTCCACAAAAAAACGGCTTGTGGACCTTAATTTTAAAGGCGCTGTCTGGGCCGGACCGCTTAACCCCAATCCCGAGGATACGGTTCCCGCGACGATCGGATTATTCGGCGGTCTCGGTAAGGACGCCACCGCCGACGGAGCGGCGGATCCCAGTAACGACCGGGATGCGTTGTTCACACTCGCTACCTATCTTAGCAGCTTCGGGTATGAGGACGAGGATTTTCGCATAGCGTTATGGCGTTATTACCAGAATGACTCCTCGGTAACGAGAATTCGCCAGTTTGCAAAAATCTATAAAACCTACGGCCGGGTTGATCTGTTGGCCAGCGCATTCCCCCTTCCCGTAAAAAGTGTGTACACCTTCCGGGACACATGGGGCGACCGACGGGGCTGGGGCGGCCTTCGAACCCATGAAGGCACCGACTTATTCGCCTCCTATGGCGTACCTGTCCGCAGCGTCTGTTACGGAGTCGTCGAGACGAAAGGCTGGAACCCATATGGCGGCTGGCGGATCGGTATTCGGGATTTAAATAACCGATATCATTACTACGCCCATTTGCAAGGTTACGAGAAAAAGATCGAGGTCGGCGACGTCGTCGAACCCGGTCAAACGATCGGCTGGGTAGGCAGCAGCGGATACGGGCCTCCCGGGACCCAAGGACGATTCGCGCCGCATCTTCATTACGGAATTTACAGGGACACCGGGACGACGGAATGGGCATTCAATCCCTACCCGCTTCTACGGCAGTGGGAAAGAGCGGACCGCCTAAAAAAGTGACCCCTGCCCTGTCTTCTTCATATAGATCCGCCCTTTACAATAAAAAAGACGCCCTGGTGGGCGTCTTTTTTATTTATGACTGTCGGACTGTTCCGGGCTTTCGGCACTCCCTGCATTTCCGTCGCCTTTACTCCCGCTACCCGTATTTCCTGCCTCTCCATCCGTGCCGGAGGAGTCCTTCTCCGCTTCATCGGATTGCACCTTGGTCCCCGAATCTTCCGGAACTGCGGGCAGCGCGATATTCGGCGCACCGGCCTGATCTCCCACTGGATTCCCCTTGCCATCGTAATAATACATAGGGACATCGCCGACAACGAGCAGATAAGATACCGGAATCTCCGTCTCCACGGCCTGCGGTTCCATATCAAAAGGCACCACGACGGCAAGTTCCGTGCGTACGCGCAGATAAACCTCAACTAAAATATTGTTGATGCCTGCATCCTGCCGCCGGGTGTTTAAATCGACCTTAACGTCGCCTTTTGGCTCGATCTTGATTGGAATCCCGGGTCCGAAGGAGGCAAGAATCGGACTGCCGAGCGCCTGCCCAAGCGGGATGTGCTCCGATAACCGGGAAACCTCGTCGAGCGTGGTCCGGACCGTCTGAATCGTATCGGAAGTAATTCGCATGTGAGCGGAATAGTTCAGCATGAAGCCCGAAACCTTCCCCGCATCATCGGTCTTCCAATCGATCAGGTTCCCCACCTCTTGCTCGTTCGCGACCTGCGAGGTGATCGCCTCATTAATCGATTCCGTGGCGATTTGCTTCACCCGGATTTTCGCCAGATGCATGATCGGCTCCTTCATATGGCGCTCGACATATTGAAAAAACTGAAAAATGGCAATAAACGTAATGGCCAGGACGACAAGCCAAATCTTTCGCCTGCTAAGCGGCCCCCTTCGCCGCCCTCTGTGCCATCTTCTTCTCCGGCTGCGAAATCCCCTTCTAAACCGCAGCATTCCTTCATCCCCCCTGCTTTGTCCACGGCGGAACATCTATACAGGTTATGCTGGACAGGGTGAAAAAAGAAGGCCGGGCTGCCACTTGCCATCGAACGTTGATGCTTCAGTACCGATAATATATGATGCAATTAGGAGGGGAGAGCAAATGAAACAATTAATGCGCAAAGCCGCAAAGGCATTCGGGCTTTCCGTAATCAGCTTGATTTGCCCTCCTATGCGTCTTTGGCATTCTGTTCTTCTTCGGAGTATGGTATTACGACAATTTTATGTGAATGTCTTCAGTTCCCCGAGTATTCTTAAAAGAAAAAGGATCAAGCAAAGGGGTATCGCTCCCCTTCCGCTTGATCCTTTTCACTTTGTTTAATTGATTACGAAGCGAATTAACGCTTAACCGCCTTCAACTTGAATTTCGTGCTGGCGTAGTCGCCCTTCAGTTCGGGGATCACGAGCCCAAAGTTCATCAAGCGGTCACCCGGCCATACGCCGTCCAAACCCTCCACGGAATAGTCTAACTCCGGATTCAAGCCTTTGAAGCGTAATCTTTTCTCCGGCGGATGCGGTTCGGCCAATACTCTGAAAAAGAAAGCGATCGCTTCCTTCCGGTCTGGCGAAACGAACATCCATGCCGACTCCGTGCTTTCGAACGGACTGAGCAGCCGGTATAGGTCGCCCTGCTGTACCAGCGAGCGAATCCCCTTATATTCCTTCACCTGCTCCTTGACGATCTCCTTTTCTTCTTCCGTGAACTTGGTCAGATCCAGCTCGTAGCCGAAATTCCCGGACATCGCGACGTCGCCTCTCATTTTGAGCGGGGTCATCCGTTCCACCTGGTGGTTCGGTATTGCGGATACATGGGCGCCGATCGAGCTGACCGGATAGACCAGGCTGGTTCCGTACTGGATCTTCAGCCGCTCCACCGCATCGGTGTCATCGCTGGTCCAGGTTTGCGGCATGTAATACAACATGCCGGGATCGAATCGGCCGCCGCCGCTGCTGCAGTTCTCGAACAGAATATCAGGAAAGCGGGAGGTCAGCCGTTCCAACAGCTCGTAGAGACCCAAGATTTGACGATGAGCGATCTCCGACTGGTGTTCCGGTGCAGCCGCAGCCGAACCGATCTCCGTCAAACTACGGTTCATATCCCATTTGATGTACGCAATCGGAACCGTGCTGAAGATGCCGCTCAGCGTCTCATAAATATATTCGCGCACTTCGGGCCTCGAGTAGTCCAGCACCAGCTGCCATCTTGCTTCCGTTCTGCGTCTGCCTTCCACATGCAGGCACCAGTCCGGATGTTTGCGGTACAGCTCGCTTTCCGGGGAGATCATCTCCGGCTCGAACCATAGACCGAACTTCATTCCCAATGCATTGATCTTTTCCGCGACTTCCGTCAGTCCTCCCGGCAATTTTCTCAAATCCGGCGTCCAATCTCCAAGAGACGTTCTGTCGTTGTCCCGTTTTCCGAACCAGCCGTCATCCAGCACAAACAGCTCAATGCCCATTTCCGCGCCCGCTTTTGCTATGTCTATCAGCTTTTCAGTATTAAAATCGAAATAGGTGCCTTCCCAATTGTTCACTAGAATCGGCCGCTCCCGATCCCGGTGTACGCCGCGGCTCAGCCGCGTACGGTACAAGCGGTGATACATTCTCGACATCTCTCCCAAGCCGTCCGCCGAGTAAACCATAACGGCTTCCGGTGTCTGAAACGTTTGTCCCGGCGCAAGAACCCAGGTGAAATCGAACGGATTAAGACCGATGGAGAACCGGGTCGATTTAAAGGAATCCACTTCTGCAACTGCCGCGAAATTTCCGCTGTATACAAAGCTAAGGCTGTAAACCTCCCCATGATCCTCATCCGCTCCCGGCTCGGCCAGAGCAATAAACGGATTCAACTGGTGCCCGCTCATCCCGCCTCTGCGGCCTTCGATGACAGTTCCGCCGGGACCCAGCGGTCGCCGCTGAATATGCGCTTCACGGGACCAGGAGCCGGCCAGGTAAATCATGTCCAAGTCCGAGCGCGGCAAATCCACGCTCGCGCTGAGCGCCTTCAGAAGCTGAAGACTCTGCCCGCCTTTATTTTCAAATCGGACCGATCTAGCGATCGCGTCAGAATGCCGGAACACGCTGTAACTGAGCGTCACCGCAAGACCGGTGTACTCATCCTTCAACTCCAGCTCTAGAGTTTCGGCCTCGTCATCACTCTCGGTATAGAGACCCGGCAAGCCCTCCAGTTGCGGTTTACCGGCAATAATACGGTATCCCTGATATACTAGCTCCGTAATTCTTGATCCGTCTTCCAGCCGTACTTGATAGGCCGGATTGCGGAAATCGCCCGAACCGTATTGCGGATACTCTTGCGGAAGACGATCCAGAAGAAGCGGGCCATCCATATTGATCAGACTTTGCGGATGCTCTTCCATACGCAGCTTTTTGCCCCAATAAGCGTGTGCCGGATAGCCGTTTACGATTTGTAGAATATAGCTCATCCGCTCCGATTGCAGATGAAAAATTCCTTCTTGTTCATAGTAACGAATAGCCATATAAGGTTGATCCCCTTTTCCTTAAAATAGTTTGAGGAAATGTGCTCTCTCCATCTTAAAGCCGGGCCTTCCCCGCAGTAAATGGAACATGACTATGGAAATATGGCATAATGATAGATGATTGTACATTTTCCGATAATATTATACGTTAAATATGTCATTGTACTTGATTGAATATAGAGGACTGAATCATTATGATGGAATACCTGGCAGGCAACCCCTCATTTTTGGATCTGCATATTACGCAATATGGATTAGAGCAGTGTTGGCCGCAGCATGATTACGGGCCTGCCGTAAGAGATCATTACCTCATTCATTTCATACTTGATGGCCAAGGTATTTTCGAAACGGGGAACCGTACCTATCACCTCAAAAAGGGCCAGGCCTTTCTCATTGTTCCGGAAGCCGTCACTTATTACCGGGCCGATGCCGCCGATCCTTGGACCTATGCCTGGGCAGGCTTTCAAGGCATCCAGGCGGAAAGCTATTTGCGGCAGGCCGGACTGTCTATGGAATCTCCGATTCTGGATCGTATCGACCCCGATACCGTGGAGCGTTGTATCCGGCATATGCATGATTCCAGAGCCCTCCCGAGCGGACGCGATTTGAAGCTGACCTC
Organism: Paenibacillus sp. FSL R5-0407; assembly: GCF_038009185.1. Taxonomy (NCBI): domain Bacteria; kingdom Bacillati; phylum Bacillota; class Bacilli; order Caryophanales; family Paenibacillaceae; genus Paenibacillus; species Paenibacillus sp. FSL R5-0407. The sequence goes on from NZ_JBBPAX010000001.1 coordinate 2,606,499, forward strand.
GCTCCTGTACTCGCTGTTCTCCCATATGGCCGAAACCAATCCGCCCCATGCCCCGGAGTCCAGGAAGGACGATCGTCAGGACAAGTATGTTAATAAAGTGGTTGATTTCATCGGCACCAATTACGGAAACAAAATCAGCATTTCCCAAATTGCCAATTTTGTCGGGCTGGACCGAAGCTATTTGTGCGCTGTTTTCAAATCCCGGACCGGTTCCAGCATCCAGGAATATTTAATTGCTTTCCGGATGAACAAGGCTTGCGGATTAATGGGCAACAGCCTGCTTTCGATCGGCGACATCGCCAGATCGGTCGGTTACGAAGACCCGTTATTGTTCTCCAAAATGTTCAAAAAAGAAAAGGGCCTTTCCCCCAGGCAGTATCGTACCGCATACTTTCCGGGTTAAGGCCCCTTTTCGGGAGTACCATTTATATGTTAGTTGCTTACTTCCACCATTCGTCAAAAGGCGTAGCCGGAAGTTCCCTTTTGTGCATCGTCACCGTGTACCGCTTTTCGATATTGGCCTTCGCCTGCGGTTCAACCTCTTTGCCCGTAAGGTACTGGTCCAGCACCTCATACGACAATCCGAGCTCCGTTTCGTCCGCTTGCAACGGTTTGTTGTCGAGCAAATCCGCTGTCGGCGTCTTTAAGTACAAGCGTTCCGAGGCGTTCAGCTCCTTCAGGAGCTCCCGTCCTTGTCCTTTGGTCAGCCCCGCCAGCGGCATAACGTCGGCGCCGCCGTCACCGAATTTCGTGAAGAAGCCGGTGATGGCCTCCGCCGCATGATCCGTACCGATCACCAGGCATCCCTTCTCTCCGGCGATCGCATATTGAGCGATCATCCGCATCCGGGCTTTGACGTTTCCTTTGTTAAAGTCCGACATTCCGCTGCCAGCCATCGCCGCGAATTGTTCGGCAAAGGCATCCACCGAGGACTGAATGTTAAACTCGAACGATTCATCGGGCTGAATGAATTCCAAAGCTTCCTTAGCGTCCACTTCATCCCGTTGGATCCCATAGGGGAGACGGACGGCGTAGAACGTAGCCTCAAGCCCCTCTGCCCGTAGCTCTTCGACCGCAAGCTGGGCTAGCCGTCCCGCCAGCGTCGAATCCTGCCCTCCGCTGATTCCCAGCACATACCCTTTTGCTCCCGCTTTTTTGCAATACGCCTTCAGAAAATCGATACGCTCGCGGATCTCCTCTTTGACATCAATCACCGGTCTTACCTGCAACGCCCCGATAATTTGTTCTTGTGTATTCATCTTGTTCCTTCTCCTCTCTATTTATATAATTGATGATTCTTAATATAACTATAGCAATTGTCGGGTACCAGATACCGGGGTTCCCCACCAAGCCGAAACTCTTCCCTGATATAGGTGGAGCTGATTTCCATGGCTAACCCTTTATCAATAAGATGAAAGGTATGACCGTCATCGGCATTTCGGAGAATCGGCGATTTGCTGATCGCCGACAGCATGTTGATTCCGTCTCTTGCCATGACAATAAACTTGTTCTCGCGAATCAACTCTTCTGACTTCTTCCACTTCCCGGCTCCGATATCCAGCAGCAGGTCCGCGCCCATAATAAAGTAGATTTCGTCGTCCGGAAACTTGTTCTTGAAATGCTGCAAGGTCAAATAGGTGGCGATTTCCCAGCCTGCTTGCTTCATTTCATAATCGTCCGGGACAAATTTATCATTCCCTGCAATGGCCAGCAAAATCATATTCCAACGATGCTCATCGCTGACATTCATCGATTTGTCCGGCCGTTTATTGGAGCATGGCAGAAAAATGACCTTATCCAGTTTGCAGCGATGGGCAACCGTGCTTGCCGTCCAAAGATGCACATTCGTAATCGGATCGAAGGAGGATCCATAGATTCCGATTTTCCCCATAGCGCGCACTCCCTTCTCAGGCTTGCATGTTTTCGCTCACTTTTTGGCGGATCTCTTCAATCCGTTTCATTTTATTGTCCCAGCATTCCTGGCTGAGATCGACCGGATATTCGGCCGGATTCAACAGCCGCTTGTATTCGTCCCACAATACGTTCAGGTTCTCTGCCGTAAACTGCTTGATTTCCTGCAGCGAAGGGAGCTTATAAACCAGCTTTCCATCCGCAAAAATGGTCTGATGCAGCTCCCTCGCCTCAAAATTCGTCACGAATTTGGCGATATGCGTGTGAACGGGATGGAACATCTTGAGGCGTTCCTCCTGCTGAGGTTCTTCATGCTCCAAAGCGATATAATCGCCCTCCGACTTCCGGTTGCCTTTGTTGATGATGCGGAATACTCTTTTCCGGCCGGGCGTCGATATTTTTTCGGGATTCGAGCTGATCTTGATTGTATCGACCATCTCTCCATGCTCATCCTCGATGGAAATCAACTTGTAGACCGCTCCGAGAGCGGGCTGGTCATAGGCCGTGATCAGCTTGGTGCCGACGCCCCACACATCGATTCTCGCCCCTTGGGCTTTCAGGTTCATAATCGTGAGCTCGTCGAGATCGTTGGTCGCGTAAATTTTCGCTTCGGGGAAGCCCGCTTCATCAAGCATTCTCCGCGCTTCCTTCGACAGATATGCCAAATCGCCGCTATCCAGACGAATGCCTTTGAAGTTGATCTTATCCCCAAATTCCTTGGCCACCTCGATCGCCGTAGGCACACCCGATTTAAGCGTATCGTACGTATCGACCAAAAATACGCAATCTTTATGACACTCCGCATATTTGCGGAAAGCTGTGTACTCGTCACGGTAAGCCTGGACCATCGCATGGGCATGCGTTCCTACGGTAGGAATTCCGAACAGCTTGCCGGCCCTTACGTTCGAGGTAGCTTCAAATCCCGCAAGGTAGGCGGCTCTCGCTCCCCAAATGGCAGCGTCCATTTCTTGCGCCCGACGGGTTCCGAATTCCATGCTGATTTCGTCTCCGATCACTTGCTTGATCCGCGAAGCCTTCGTAGCGATCAGCGTCTGAAAGTTGACGATATTGAGCAGTGCGGTTTCGATCAACTGCGCTTCCGCCAACGGAGCTTCAATTCGCATAATCGGTTCATTGGCGAATACGAGCTCCCCTTCCTGCATCGACAGCACGTTTCCCGTAAAAGTAATACCTTCAAGATAAGCAAGGTAGTCCTCGCCATATCCCTCTTCTCTTAAATAAGCCAAATCGCTCTCCGTGAAGCGGAATTCCGAGAGGTAACGGATCACCCGCTCCAATCCGGCAAAGACGGCATAGCCGTTCTGGAACGGTATTTTACGAAAATAAACTTCAAATACCGCTTTACGCTGGTGAATATTGTCCTTCCAGTAGGCCTGTGCCATATTGATTTGATATTTATCCGTGTGCAGGGCGAGACTGTCGTCAGCGTAGCTCATTATAACTCCTCCTTCAGATGATGGGGTCGGATATCCGCACCAAGCGATCCTTTAAAATGGCGCAAGGCCCAGGCATGGCCTTCCTGATCAAAGCTTGCAACCGCAGCTTCGTGGATCACCAGGTCAAAGCCCTTATTGTACGCATCCACCGCCGTATGGAGCACGCAGATGTCGGTACAAACTCCAACCAGATGGAGTTCCGTGATTCCCCTTGCGCGGAGTTGGAGCTCCAGATCGGTGCCCGCAAACGCGCTGTATCTTGTTTTATCCATCCAATAGACATTCGCTGCGGTCTTGTTAGCCTGATACAAAGCATCAAGTTCCCCGTAAAGCGTACGGCCCTTCGTTCCATCGAGATTATGGGGCGGAAACAGTCTGGTTTCAGGATGCAGCGTGTCTCCCTGCTTATGAAGATCGATGGCGAAAACTACATAATCATTATTCTGTATAAACTCGCGGGTAATATCCGTGATCGGCCCTTCAATGGCTTGCCCGGGAGCCCCACAGGTCAATGCGCCGTCCTCGGCGACAAAATCATACGTATAATCGATATTAATCAAAGCCCGATGGATCACATTCATTTCCTTCGTCATTTTCGTTTCCTCCCCTAAATGATTATCAAGAATTTACTTTCTGGAATGGTAAAGCGATGTATTCACTTCAGCATCAATAAAACAGTAGAGCTGGGTCGGCTTTTTGGAAGTCCGCGTCGTCTTCTTTCCGGCGATTTCCCGGATGAAGGGCAGCGACTTTATTTTTCTGGCAAATGCGGCATCGAGAGAGATGGCTGAATCGTTCGTCACGGTCAAAAGCACGGCTTGAAGCTCGGAATAAGTGAACTCTGACGGCAAGAAGTCCTTCGCCGCTGTCGTTTCAAGCAGCTTATGCCGGATTACTGAAATCGCATCCCGGATAATCTCCGCATGGTCAAAAGCCAGATCAAGCTTCAGAACCTCTTTTACGGAAAACAGCTCTACCTCGCTTGCGTCGTCGTTCGCCTGACGCTTGGCAAGCTGATGTTCAGGTACGATGGCAAAATGGGCATTTGAAATGATCCATCCGCGTGGGTCACGTCCTGGGGCATCATATACCCCGAAATGCTCAAGATGAATATTCTCTACCCCCGTCTCCTCCATTAACTCACGCTGAGCCGATTGAAAAGCGGTCTCGGCCGGGTCGACGAATCCGCCGGGCAGAGCCCATTTTCCCGCTTCGATATTCAGCTTGCCTTCGCTGTTCGTCATACTCCGCTTGATTAGCATGAGCTTGAGATCCATGACAGGCGGTTTAAACATTTCCCGCTTCTCGGGCAAAATCGAGAATACCGCGATATCCGAAGTATAACCGTCCGGGGTTCTATACTTTTTCACATCGTATTGCTGCATTGCTTGCTCATTCGACATTATCAAAGATTCCTTTCTGCCACTTTTAACTTTTAACATTTAACGTTTTGTTAATTGTATTATATGCAGCTATTTCCATCTTGTCAATCCTGGCTAAAAATTTTTCGATAAATAAAAAAGACTGAAGAGAAACCGGAGCCTCTCCGGTGACCCTGCAATCTTTTGTGGTTTGAGTTATTTGGGAGCGTGCAGTCTATTACGCCGTATAGCCTCCATCAACAAGTAATGAAGTGCCGGTTACAAAATCATTTTCACATAAAAAAACAATGGCATGCGCGATTTCTTCCGGCCGGCCGAGTCTTCTTATAGGATGCCTTGCAACAAGACCATCGTAAAAATCGCCAAGGGCTTCTTTATTAACCATTCCGGACTCGACATACCCCGGGCATATGGCATTAACTCGTATATTTTTACCGGCATATTCGTGAATAATCGATTCCGGTTATATCGTCCCCAACCCCGTTCTCACACATACCGCCGTAACTTTATCGACGAAATAGAGTCATACTTATCGCATCAGCCGCGTCCTAATTCCGTTTCTTGCTTTTCTTTTTCCATCGAATCCAGGTAATCACGGAGCCGAGCAGCGCTCCAACCAGCAGCGTAAGCTGAAACTTCCAAGGCGCGGCAAGAAGATTGCGGGATTCCCAGGAAAAAAAGTGTCTGATCATGTCTTGAGCCCCGCGATCCATTTTCTAACCGGTAAAGCGAGCAGCACAATGCCCGGCAATACAAGAAACATAGGAACCCACACGTGGTAGGGGATGATTTGCTTCGCCACCTGCAAATGCTCCGTAAAGCTGATCACCATGGTCATAGATACGAACAAGGCCATAAGGGACGCAGTCACGACCATGGGCTTCTCGCTCTTCCCCCCAATTAGGTAACGCAAACAGACGGCTGCCGAGAAAAGATGCACCGACATTTTAATAAAAGCGTTCACCACTAAATAAATAATTCCGATCGCATCCAGGTTATCGAAATAATTGATATTGGACAGCTTGAGCAAAGCAAATGCCGGATACATCATTTGTTGAAACGCCATCTCTCCCAAACCCGAAACGGCTAACAGGTCCATCAACGCAATGCTGAAGCCGGCCAATAGGGTTCCTCCCGCCGTCCAAAGCGCCAACCCTTTTTTTTGCCCTACATAACTCCAAATTATTGCAAACTCGATACTCTCCCCGAACGTTTGCATAAGGCCGAGCGGCCAAACGGCTTTCCAAATTCGTCCCCACCCCTCTCCAACCACGGGAAGCAGATTGGCAAAGTGAAACGTGCCTGAAGAGGCCAGCAAAGTGACTTCCAACATTATCGATATATAGATCAGCGGGAGGAAAAAGCCGGCCAGTCTAGCGATCACTTCTATCCCGCCCAGCAAAGCATAAATAACTACGCCCAAGAAAGTAAATCCGATAATCCAATCGGGGGTGCGGTTCAAGATGGTCACCGGGAAAAGAAAACGGACATCGCTAATAATGCGCGCTGCATTATAAATAAACAGCAACGGAAAGAGCCAGGCCAGCGGAGTTCCCAACCATTTTCCGAATATCCAGGGAAACCACTCCACCAGTGTCAAACCTCCGGTCGCCTTGAAAATAAACAGGTAGATCAGCACCAGTCCTGCGCCGAATAATGTGGAAATCCCCGAAGCTATCCAGGCATCCCGCCCCGCATCGGAAGAGAAGCCAAATATAAGTGTGGTTCCCAATTGAAACAACGCCAACAGCGCAAACATCTCATATTTCGAAATCTGCGTCATTTTTGCTCCACCTCGCTGTCGCTGATCTTTATTGTTTTATTAGTAAGACCGTTGCGCAATACCCTGACATCCACATCGATCTTGGTTTCCATCTCTGAAAACAAGGTGTCCCATTGCTCCCGATAAGACTTTTTCCAAGTCAGGGGATATCTGCGGTAAATGGACTGCCCAAATCCAAAAATGTCGCTTTGCAATTCCCTTTGCACCTTTTGGATGGATCCTGTGATTCTGTTTTCAATTTGTTTTTTAAATAAATCAATCACAGATTTCGTGTTTTCGGAAATTTCCAGATCCATGTCGGAAGTATTTTCATAAATATTTGCACTCACATCGGCATGAAGCGTAACCTCCATTTTGCCGGTTTTCCCTACCTTCATCTTTCGTGAAACATTTACCTTCTCCAGTTCAGCACTAACTCGTCCTTTTCGCTTGCCCTCATCAATTTCTATCGTCACTACGCCTTCTTCAACTGTATCGAGGACCCATTGTAGCCCCCGCGCCTCATCATCATTAAGCCAGCCGACCATTTTATCTTTTTTGAAGACGGCGCTCCCTGATATGACCAGGTTTTTATATTTGCTGTCCCCGCGTTCGGATGCGGTAATCTCCAGAATCGGCGCAAACGGCTCCACCCCCTCGGATTGCAAGGCGTTCAGGAAATCGACCAGCCGGACCGTAGGGAGTACACGCCGCTTGAGTTCCTCAAAAATCACCTCTGAAGACAACCTCTCGAATTTAGGCAGGTAGTTCATTACATCGGAAGCCGTTGTGGCTGAAACGGCGATATAGCTCTTCATTTGCGATTCACGGTAACGTTCAAAGAAATCCAATATCTGGCTTACTCCACTCTTGGCCATGCTGCTGCCAATGATAATGATTCTGGAGTGGGAGAAAAAAATTTGACGAGGAAGCTTTTGCTGTATACTCCTGTACGATTCCATGACGGTAGCCCCCTCCTCGGAGACGACCCAGCCGGAGGTATCGGCCAACTTGGTTGTCCCCGCTCCTCCTTGCGAGGAACCTGTTCCTATCAGCAGAGGAACTGCCAGCTGCAAGGAGAGCCTGATGTTCCCGTTATTTCCTTTATCTATCCCGATCGCAGAAACGATCGCGATATCGTTGACCTCCTTATTACTCCAGCAAGCCGTCAAGCTCATCGACATGGTCGCTATCAACAGGAGAATAGCCGCTTTTCGCATAATGTGTTCCTTTCAGAAAATATCTGTCTCGGGCACCGGCAGTCCTTACGATTTAGGAGGGCGCGGTCTTAAACCTCCTTTCATCCGCCGAAGATTTGCCTTTCCGGTCTGCAAAGGTCGCTCCTTCATGCTCCACCATGGAAAACGTACGAATACATCTTTTAATCCGGCGGCCTGCAGAGGAATGATGGGGGACAAATAAGGGACACCGAAGGAACGAAGCTTGACCAGATGGATAAGAAGAACAAGCAGCCCCAGGAATATACCGTATAGACCCAACGATCCCGCCAGCAGCATCATAGGAAAACGCATAACGCGAAAAGCCAATCCCTGGCTGTAGATTGGGAAGATAAACGAGGCGATTCCGGTAAATGAAACGACGATGACCAGCGTTGCCGATACAATGCCAGCCTGAACGGCGGCCTGGCCGATCACCAGGGCGCCTACGATACTCACCGCTTGCCCCACTGGCCGAGGCAGCCGTATGCCGGCCTCCCGTAATCCTTCGAAAGAGGCCTCCATCAATATCGCCTCGATAAGGGCCGGAAAAGGCACCGCCTCCCGCGAGGCGGCGATGCTAAGCAACAGGCTGGCCGGAATCATCTCCTGATGGAAGGTCGTTAAGGCAATGTAAATGGATGGAAACACCAACGCGCCGATCGCGAGGCCCAATCTCAGAAAACGGGTCATCGTCGAAAAAATATAATTTTGATAATAATCTTCGCTAGCCTGCAGCGTTTCAACAAATAATCCAGGTACCACCAAAACAAAAGGAGTATTATCTACAAGGATGACCACTTTGCCTTCCACGATGCCGCTGACCGCACGATCCGGCCTTTCCGTATTGATGACTTGCGGAAACACGCTGAAAGGGTTGTCGCAGATCAGTTCTTCGATATAACCGCTCTCCAATACGGTATCTATTACAATTCTTTGAATCCGTTGTTTGACTTCATCCACTAACCCCGGCATGACTACGGAATCCAGATAGACCAGCTCCATATCCGTTTTGGACAAGGTGCCTACCTGAATTGACTCCACCTTTAGATCCGGGGTAGCTAACCGCCTGCGAATCAGAGTCGTATTCGTTTGCAGACTTTCCGTAAACCCGTCCCGTGCACCGCGAATGACCGGTTCGGAAGCCGGTTCCTCAACAGATCGCTGCTCCCATTTGCTTAAGCTGACGAGAAGGATCTTCCGGCAGCCGTCCAGGATCGCTATCGTATCCCCTTTGCATAAGGCGGTAAGTCCCTGTTCCAATTCCATTTCTGTCCTTAACTGCCCGGCATCCGACGAGCTTCCGGACAAATCCTTGGCGTTCCCCCCGTTCCCGGCCGTCTTCAGAGTCCCCGATAAATCCTGCTCCGATTCCATCCGGCTTAACGGATCAATAACTTCCATCTGCAGTCTCGTATCATCCGTCATGCCCGCAATAAAAATGAGATAGCCCTGTTTACCGGACTGCAGCGTAAATTTATGGTATTCCACATCCGAGCACCGTTCCATCTTCCCTTGGAACAAGGCCAGATCTTCCTCCAGTTTTCCGGTAAGCCCAGTACCGTCTTCGCGAGCCTTGCTGTTCAATCCCCAGGAACCCCTTTCCAGCCGACACTAATTATCTGAAGTATGATTATTTTTCCATCAAACTATTCGGAATTCAAAAAAGCACGGAGCGTTTGCTCCATGCTTTAGAGGGATCCTGCAGGGGGTTACTCCCCGTCTATGGCTGCTTTAGCGGCATGTTCTCCGCTTAGGCGACCGCTAGTTAAGGCATATTGAACTGCGCTGCCGGTCATATAAACCTGGTTATACAGGTAACGGTTCGCTGCTTCACCGCCCGCGTATAGATTATTGATCACCGAGCCGTCCTCTTTAAGAACCCGATAATTCTCATCCACCTTCACGCCTCCGAAAGTCCCCATGGTTCTTGGATAGAACTTGAACGCGTAAAACGGCCCTTTTTTTACGGATACCAGCATTTTTGCGTCTTTCTTGAATAAATCTTGGCCGGAAGCCACGCCTTCATTGAACGTATCCATTGTCTTTATAAGAGCCGCTTCCGGAACTTGCATCGCGGCAGCCAGTTCTTTAACGGTATTCCCGACCGCGATTTCATCATTCGGTAGCTGTCCTTCAATCGATTTGATCACATCAGCATTGGCTTCGCTTGAGTCAATGACCACCCAAACTTGCCCGTTGTCGGCAGCCTTGTTCGTCACGACGGCGTAATGACTGTTTTCATTCATATAGCGCTCGCCTTGTTCATTCACATACATCTTCGTCGGATCCCATTCAAGGACGCGCAATTCTGGAACGCGAGCCGCTATGCCCAGGCCGATAATCCACGGATCTTCATAGAGCGCTGCCCCTAACTTTTCCGCCATCACAATCCCGTCGCCCGTACTGCCCGCCGCCGACGCAGATACGTCCATCACTTCCACGAATTCCGGCAGGAAACGCTTCATAAGCTCTTCGCTTCTGGCGAATCCGCCGGTGGCGATGATGACCTTCTTGGCATGAACGGTCAGCGTTCCTTCGGCATTCTCAGCTTTGACGCCTACCACATTGCCTTTGTCATCGGTCAATAATTCCGTTGCCTTGGTTTCTGTTAAAATATCGATTCCTTTATCGTTCAGCGTTTTCTCCATATTCGCAATTATAGTCGCACCGCTCTTTTCAGGGAAATGCAGGCGAGCCACAGGGTCGACGCCAAAGCCGGCCACGTTCACGTACTTATGATTCATGTAATCGACCAGCCAATGGGTCGTATCCACGGCATCGTCCATAAATTTGCTCACGCGGTCGTAATCCGGATATTTACCGTCCGGATTACTTGTACTCTGGCGTTCCTTCCAAAGCTTCAGCCATGATTCCGGCGAATCCTCAATGCCTTGCTCCTTCTGGAATCGCGTGCCCGTCGCCCCAATCGCTCCGCCGGATAACGCCGTAGATCCGCCCAAAGTACCCATTTTTTCGAGCACGATGACTTTCGCTCCGTTCTCAAAAGCCGACCCGGCGGCTGCCAAGCCTGTCCCTCCACCGCCGATGACGACAACATCCGTGGTCAACTCATTTTCCTGATGCGGTTTATCCTCGGTTACGGCTGCAATCTTAAGGGCATCTACATCTCCGCCGGCCTGTTTGACACAGTCTTCAACCGCAGCCAAAATAGCCTTCGATGAATTGGATGCGCCGGACACCATGTCCACAGCCAAGGTTTGCCCGTCCACAATCTGCTGCGGGATGCGTTCCAGGGCTTTATCGCTAAGCCCTTCCGTTTCGCTGTTGTCCTTCACAGTCACGGAAATGATGGAGTTCTCGTCAAACACGACCTCCACCGTAACATCCCCATTGTTACCGGCAGCCTTTGCCGTATAAGTGCCCGGTTTATACTTGCCCGAAGCCGATGCCGCCTCCGCCCCCGAGTTCTTGGCCGTATCGGATTTGGAGCAGCCGAATACGCTCAGTACCATTAGAAGCCCCAGCAGCAATAAGCCTACCTTTTTCGCATTCATTTTCATGTCCTGTTCCCCCTTGATTTATAAAACTCATGAATATAATCATGATTCTATATGCTGGGGTTATGACGACGTCAATACGACTTTGTGAAATTATGCACGTGAATAAACGCGTAAAAATTGAAAATTTGGGGTTAACCCGACATTTCAAGATATTCTATTATGCTTCAGTTTGACTCCCTGTTGGACACCCGAACAAAACATATCAAAATTGACTTTTTTCTTGCCTACGTACAGAGTCAGATATTGTTCTTTACCTTGAATGTCGATATACGGATTATCTTCAGTGATCGGACCCAACTCCGAGACATCCAGCTCCGTAAAATTCAATTGTTGCAATTTACACAGCATTTTGTCCCAATTGAAAAGGTCTCTGAGCTTAAGCGGAACATGGAGATAATCCTTGCAATACGGCCCCAAGTGAGGATAGGCTCCCACGAGCAGCCCCTCTTGTTTCAGGAACGGAGAGACGATATCCATCAGATCCCTGTCCGCGGTTTTGGCATAGGTTTTGCTCATCCAATGGTCGACGATGATATCGATCGACGCAGGAGCAAAGGGCAATCGGTCCAATTCGCAGCAGAAGAAGATAATGTTGTTATGCTCCTGCTGAAGCTCAATATTATTTTTCATATTACTAATACGCTCTTTGTCATGACAAATAAGAATGTAAGTACAGCTTTTCGGCAAAAATTCAATGTATTGCATTAAAAACCGGCCGACGCAATTGTCCAGCTCCATAATATATCCAGATTGGCTTCCGTGATTTTGAATGTAATCGATTAAGGTAGACGTTCCGTTATACAAAAAGTTAATGTACTTGGGTGAAGCAGCCTCCAGGAAATCTTGTTTCGGCGGAATCTTCTTCTTTTTGCCGACTGCCGCTTTATCTACATAAATTCCATCCTCGATGTATGAAATATATCCGCATTCACACTGAAATTCGGCTTCCATCAGCATGTTTCTTTCAATCGTGCCCCCGTTAATGTCCAAGGCTGATTTGCATTCAGGGCATTGCAAAAGCGGTGTAGAGGATATGGGAAATCCAATTTTTCTATGTATGCTTGCTTTATCCATCTTCAGCTCATGGATCCGTTTCTTTAGATGTCCATCGATCTCTTGGAATTTTAATTGCTCGAGCCGGACTTGTTCCTTTTTTCTTTCCAACTGGGATAAGTAAAAACTTCTAAAGTCATTCGACTTTTCTCCCTCGAGCCGGTAAAAGCACAGAATCTCCTGAATTTCTGTCAGCGAAAAATCCAGCTGCTTCAGCTTCACGATCTCTTCGAGATCTCCGCTATCCTCTTCCGTAAACCTATACTGGGAGCCCTGCTTTTCCGCAACAAGGAGCCCCAGATCGATATAATGGCGAATCGTATCTTGCGTAATATTGTTTTTTTTGGCAAATTCACCGATTTTCATGTTTGCTGCTCCTTTAGGACCGTTGATGTCGATATTGTTGTGAATAAAATCACAAGTTATAGTAAAGAAAAACCTCTGTTTGTACCAGAGGATCGCAATAGAGTACTTCTATAGTGTTTATATTCGTTTATATTCTCCCTCTCTCCCGATAAATCCTGCTGAAATGCTATGAGTATATGAAAATTAGATAGGGGAGCTCCCTCTCTTATGACGCGAGGAAATTCAAATTCTAACGGACACAGAAGCCCTTATCTGCTCAGAATCGGGGATCCCGGGAAGCTAACGGACACAGGAGACGCTAACCGCCGGAAATTGTCCTTCATCAAGGCTTTTTGGACATTTTAAGGGCTGTGGCGTCCGTTAGGTTTTTTTATAGATGATTTTCGCCTCAATAAGGTCTGCGGTGTCCGTTAAGTATGGGTTCCCCTTGGCTCAACCAGCCTTCGACGGACGATTAGTCGGGTTTCGGCTTCACTTAACTCCATTCAGCTCAATTCTGTTCAGGCCAATCCGATCGTCCCGACCGACTCATAAGGGTCCGTTCTAAGCCTGCTTGAAGCAACAAGACCCGGTTCTCTTGAACCGGGTCTTGCATCATCAGCTACAACTTTCCATTGTATCACGAACATTAGATACTTCTATGAATCACGCTCTTGGTTGCCGCCGCCTCAAAAATCGTCTCAATCAGCACCAGTACACGATGTACTTCCTCGTTCTTTACCACTGGCTCCGCTGTTCCTTCAATGGCGGAAACATAGTTGGCATAGAAGCTTTGCACTGCAGGGGCCGGTTTCTCAATAGGAAGGTTAAGCGTGGACTCTTCGGACGGCGGCGCCATCGTCTTGGTCAACCCCTGGCCGGCTTGAATCGGTTTCGGCTCGACGTGGGCGACATCCGGATTCCGCGTGATGATCTCCCCGCTCAAATCCCAATCTCTGATTACGGCGGTACCTTCCGTCCCTTTGATATACCAGCGCGGCAGCTTCACGTAGTTGGTCGTCCCCACTTCAATGAGTGCCGTCAAGCCATCCTTGAACGTAATGTAGCTGGTAAAGCCGTCATCCACTTCGGTACCCAAAATATAACTTAACGTAGCAGCAACGCTTTCGATTTGGCTGTCCGTAATCAGAAGCAGTTGGTCCAGTAAATGCACACCCCAATCCAGCAGCATGCCTCCGCCGTAATCCTTCAACTGGCGCCAGTCGCCGGGAATGCCGTTGGCTCCCTGAACCCGTGATTCCAAATGGAACAATTCCCCCAAGGTCTTCTTGTCGATGATCTCTTTGGCAATTCGAAAATCTTCATCCCAGCGGCGATTTTGATGCACCGAAAACAAGCGATTCTCCTGTTTCGCTACTTCGACGATATCCATAAAATCGGAACTGGTTATCGTAACCGGCTTTTCGCAAATGACATGTTTACCGGCCTGCAGCGCTTTAATCGCAATCTCTTTATGAACGTCATTAGGCGTGGCGATCAGAACCACATCCACGGATTCATCGGCCAGAACGGCCTCCAGGCTTGGATAGGTCTTATGACCACTGGCTTTAGCCAGGTCCATCCGATACTCCACGATATCGTATACGCCGATAACGGCAACCTGAGGCTCGGATTCCATCAACTTGACGTGATAGCTTCCCATGCCCCCGTAGCCGATAATAGCAACATTGTATATCCGATGATCCATTGTCAATCTCCTTCTCTCTACTTAATTGTGCCTTAAACATGCTCAACACGATTATCCATCTGGAAATCTTACCTCAAATACAAATACAGTATAGAATCCGGTAGAATAAACGAAAATGGCGGAATCATACTCTTTTTGTACAAAAACTACTTTTTATTTGAAGCCTTATTGTTTCGATTCCGGCAACAAACGCTCGTAAAGCCGAAATCCCCTTTGCTAGCTTGCCATGGAAAGTCGCAATTAATCTATTAAATTAGTCTCTTTAAGCCGGATAGAAAATACGAGGAGATACAATTGACGAAGGAGTAAGGAGGAGGGTTTAACTGAAGACGGATAAAAAAAGACTGGAGCAAGGTTCCGGCAAAGTGCTGCTGAACCTCTCCAGTCTTTATTATTGTTTAGGATCGTTGGCCGCCATTATCGGCCGGTCGAGAACTCCCGCTGCCGCAGCGCTTCGTACAGCAGCACCGAAGCGGCCATCGCCACGTTCAGCGATTCGGCGCGGCCGCGCATCGGGATGATGAGGCCGTCGTCCATGAGGTCGCGGACTTCCGGACTCAGGCCGCTTCCTTCGCTGCCGAACATCAGCCATACCGGCCCGGTGAAATCGTACGCGTAGCAGTTCACCGCTGCCTGCAGGCTGGTGCCGGCGAGCCGGATGCCGCGAGCCTTGGCCTGCGGCAGCAGCTCGTCCAGCTTGCCGTGTACCACCGGCAAGTGAAAGAGCGAGCCCATGGTGGCGCGCAGCACCTTGGGCCCGTAGATGTCGGCGCATCCGGCGCCGACAATAACTCCGTCCGCACCGACCGCGTCGGCGGTGCGGATAATGGTGCCGACGTTGCCGGGATCCTGCACGCCGTCGAGCACCACAACCAGGCCGCCTGCCGTATCCAGCAGCGGCTGCAAGGCCCCGCCGGCTTTGCGGACGACGGCGAACACCGGCTGCGGCGTCTTCGTATCGCTGCATTTTCCGATCACGGCTTCAGACACCGCGATCCACTCCACGTCCAGGCCTGCGGATGCAGCCTCGGCTAACTCGCCGGGAATTCCCGCCTCCGCCTCGTAGCAGACGCATTCGATATCCGCTCGCGCCTCCAGCGCCTCCTGGACGAGATGGATGCCTTCGATGAGGAACTTGCCCTGCTTATCGCGCTGCTTCTTCTCAAGCAGTCCCGCCCATTCTTTTACCCGCGGATTTTGCGGAGACAATATTTGCATGTCCGGTTCATTCCTTTGCCAAAATCATTTCCTCGATCAAGCCTCCGAATAGGCCAGCTCCATCTTGGTCAGGTCATTCTTCTCGCCGACAATGACGAGGATATCGCCTTCTGAGAGGCGGTCGCTGGAGGATGGAGAAATATTCATCTTCGATCCGCGTTTGATCGCCATCACGTTGCAGCCGAATTTGGCGCGTACGTTCAGTTCCTTCAGGTTTTGGCCGAGCATGGCCTTGGTGGCCCGCAGCTCGACAATGCTGTATTCATCCGACAATTCGATGTAATCCAGAATATTCGGAGAGGTCAGATGATGCGCTACGCGCAGCCCCATGTCCCGCTCCGGATAAATCACTTTATCCGCGCCGATCTTTTGCAGCACTTTCCCGTGCAGCTCATTCTGAGCCTTGACTACAATCAGCGGGCCGCCCATATCTTTCAAAATAAGCGTCGTGAGAATGCTCGCCTGGATATCTTCCCCGATCGCCACGACCACGACATCGAAGTTGCGGATTCCGAGCGCCCGAAGCGCTTCTTCATCGGTGGAATCCGCCGATACCGCATGAGTCACTATATTCGACACCGCCTGGGTATGCTGTTCGTCCGCATCGATCGCGAGTACGTCAAACCCCATTCCGCTGAGCGCTTTAGCTACACTTAAACCGAACCGTCCCATGCCGATTACGGCAAATTGTTTTTTCTCCGTATGAGCCATTTCTTCACCATCCTAGAGACTTATGGATTGATATAGTATATCACAATGTCATGCAAACTTGAATTTTTGGCCCCTTGACCGGGAACGTTAAGTTTTGGGCGATCACTATTTCAAGGAGGGTTACCAATGCCAATCACCATGAGTTTGCGTGAAGCCGTCCTGCATAAAATCCACGGCAAAAGCGAAAGCGGAATGCGCGACATGATCGAAGGCTCAATCGATGCACAGGAAGCCGCTTTGCCCGGTCTCGGTGTAGTGTTTGAGGTGATCTGGAAGAACATTGATCACACCAAACAGGATGAGTTGGTTTCCGTGCTGCAAGACCAGCTGGAACACAGTAATCTTAAGCCGTTGAAATAAGACCCTGCCCGAAAAAAACAAGCCTTCAGCATTCCGCTGAAAGGCTTGTTTTCATGAGATCAAAATCTCTGGTTTCCTGGATGGCTTATGGAGCCGTCTCCAAAAACTGTGCGTCCGGATTTTTCTCCATCGCCGTACGCATCGCATATTCATTTTCGAACAAGGCGACATAGTTGCCTTTTTTATCTTTTACCAAAGTGGAATTAATGCGGAACTTCGAAGGATCGACTTTGTCCGCGACAATCCAGCGGGCAAATTGGAACGGCATCCGCTGAAGCATCACATCGACTCCGTATTCGCCCTTCATCCGGTATTCGAACACTTCAAACTGCAATTGTCCGACAACGCCCAGCAGCGTATCTTCAAAGCCTACCGTGGTGAAGACCTGAATCGTCCCTTCCTCGGTCAACTGGTCGATCCCTTTTTGATACTGCTTATGCTTGAGGGCATTCTTGACCGTAACCTTTGCGAAGATTTCCGGCGAAAAGGTTGGCAGTTCATCAAAGGTAACTTCCCCGCCTTGACTAAGCGAATCTCCGATCCGGAAAATTCCCGGGTCGAACAAGCCGATAATATCGCCCGGATAAGCCTCGGTAACAATGTCCCGGTCCTGAGCCAAGAATTGCTGCGGCTGGGACAGCTTGATTTCCTTGCCCACCCGAACATGCTTAACTGACATTCCGCGCTCAAACTTGCCGGACACGATCCGAAGGAATGCGATCCGGTCCCGGTGCGCCGGGTTCATATTGGCCTGGATCTTGAACACGTAGCCGGAGAATTTCTCGTTCGTCGGTTCAACGACCCCCGTAGTGCTCCGGCGCGGCTCCGGTTTCGGTGCCAGTTGAAGGAAGTTCTCGAGGAATGTCTGTACGCCGAAATTGTTCACCGCACTGCCGAAGAAAACCGGCGTCAATTCCCCGCGTTTCACTTTTTCAAGATCAAACGGATCGCCCGCTACATCCAGCAGCTCCAAGTCCTGGCACAACTGGTCGTGCAGGTAGTCGCCCGCCATTTCGCGAATGACCGGATCCTCGTAACCATCCACTTTCTTCACTTGAATGTTCGAATGGTCGTCGCCCTGGAACAGTTCCACCTGATTCTTCATCCGGTCATAAACGCCGCACAATTCCCGGCCCATGCCGATCGGCCAGTTCATCGGAACGGAACGGATACCGAGCACTTGCTCGATTTCCTCCATCAATTCGAACGGGCTGCGTCCTTCGCGGTCCAATTTGTTGATAAACGTAAAAATCGGAATTCCCCGCTTGGCGCATACCTGAAACAGCTTAATCGTCTGCGCTTCGACGCCTTTGGCGACGTCAATCAGCATCACGGCGCTGTCCGCAGCCGTCAAAGTCCGGTAGGTGTCCTCACTGAAATCCTGGTGGCCCGGCGTATCCAAAATATTGATACGATGGCCGTTATAGTCAAACTGCATGACGGAAGATGTCACGGAGATTCCCCGCTGCTTCTCAATTTCCATCCAGTCGCTTGTTGCGTGCTTGCTGGCTTTCCGGGCTTTAACCGATCCCGCTAAACGGATGGCGCCCCCGAACAAAAGCAGCTTTTCTGTTAATGTCGTTTTCCCTGCATCCGGGTGGGAGATGATCGCAAACGTTCTCCGCTTATCCACTTCCTGCTGCAGCAGTTGTCCCAATGCGTTGCTCATTCTCACTTTCCTCTCGCTTCTACAAAGTCATACCTGTTATTGTAACATATTTTGGCTTGACTTACGCAGATACGGAAGCTGGAAATTGAATTCTATAAGCCTAATTTTGAAATGAACGCTGAACAATCACCTATCATTCTTATTTAGGCGCTTTTACTGATTTACGGTATATAGCTTCTCCGGCTTCACTTGGCCGACCAGCGAAACACGGTACAGCTCCCGCTTGATGATTCGATGGCCATCTTTCGTATAAATAACCGTATAGTACATGTAATTTCCTGCAATCTGAATCTCCTGAACGGAACCGCTTTTCGGAATAGTCACAAAAGGAACTGGCTTAGGTTCGTCATCCAAGGCCATTTTGTAAATATGACTGGTCCCTCTGAAATACATATAAGCAATATTATTTTTGTAATTGATAACCTCTATGTCAATCTCATTTACCTGAGTAAGGACGTCAGCGCTTTTTATCTTCAGGGTATCCTGTAGAAGCGAACCGGCTTTTAACGGAATGGTCGTAATCTCTCCTGAGAAACCGCTCATCCTCAAGTTATCTCCGATAACGGTCATATTTCTGCCTCTCAAGTAAAACTCGGCAATCTTTTGCCCGGCCGTCGTATAGATGTAAACATCATTCCAGTCCGCTGCGATCAGCCAATCCCCTCGAATTTGAAGCCTGCCTACCTCAACATCACCGAGCTTCTTCAATCCCGAACCATCCAGCTTCATTTTGTACAAACGTTGTTGATCCTGCCAGTTTCCAAAATAAATCCAGCCCTTATCGATGACAAACACACGCGCCAAATCATTTTTCTTCCCTACGATTGATTTCTTCGTACCGTCCATTTTAATTTTGTAAAGGGAATATGCGTCGTGAGAGCCGGAACCCGGATTATCTCCCAAGAAATACAGCCACTCCCCGTATGGAACCAGATTATAAATACTTTCTCCACTTGCAATCTGTTTGGTTTGCTTTGTTTTTAGATCATATCTGTAAAGCACATCCTGCTTAATCGATTGTTTGACATAAAAATGATATTTGTCCGTACTTGCAACATGTCCGAAATCAGCCAGATTCCCGTTTAACTGGTCTTGCTGTAGAGACACATCACTGGATACAGGTGCTGGAATGGGGAGTATAACATCCGGATCCGGTTCCCCATTCCATATAAGGTAAGAGGTATTGACCAGTCCGTCCCATTTATAAGTAATCCCAAAGGCCTCGCAGATCCCCTGCAGCGGTATGAATAACGTCTCCTCTTTGACGACGGAAGCGGTCTTGAACTGGCCGGCTTTTCCGTTTACCCGATACAATGTCTCTCCCGATTTAAACTCAAGCTTCTTTCTGTCATAAATTATAAATATCTCATTTCCGCTCTGTTCAACTCTCATATGTAAGGAATCCGATAAAAAAGATAACGGGACGAAAACGACATCATTTTCATCAAAAAACGGCTCTTTTGAGAACTCCGTAACCTTTTCCCCATTGATTTCGATCCGTAGCGGCAACCCCGGTGTTGAGGTACCTGCAGAAACGATCGTTGGGAATAACATGACTATGCCCAAAAAGAATGCTATGACCTTTACTCCAATTTGTTTCATAAATTCACTCCTCGTACTTTATATACCATATCCTACCATCCGCTTGATAATTTCGGAATACAAGATATGGAAAAAGCCTACCTACTCAAATTGTAAAACAACGCAAAAAAAACCGCCCTCGGGTTCTCCGAAGGCGGTTTGTAGTCTCACATCAATTTATTTGGTTCAGGTTACGGCGTTACCCAAACGACATTATCTTCTTCCTGGCCATTGACCGGCCACCAGTGGAATCCATCCTTGGCGAGCAGTTCATGGGCTTCTTGCGGACCCCAGGAACCGGCAGGATAAGAACTGATATCTCCCGGATTTTGCGCCCATGCCGATGCGATCCGGTCGATGAACGCCCAGGCGGTAGCCACTTCGTCCCAGCGGGTAAAGTAGGTGGAATCCCCGTGCGCCGCATCAAGGATCAGACGCTCATAGGCTTCCGGCGAGTTGATCCCGACCTGGCAGCTTTGGCAGAATTCCATCGCCAGCGGTTCGATCTTGGAATCGGAGCCTGGCTTCTTCGCGTTGATCTTGATATAGATCCCTTCCATAGGGTTTACGCGAATAACAAGCAGGTTCGGCTCCAGGTTATGCTTCTGACCCAGATATACGTTCGTCGGCATTTGCTTGAACTCTACGACAACTTCAGTTGTCTTAACCGGAAGGCGTTTGCCTGTACGGATATAGAACGGTACGCCGGCCCAGCGGAAATTGTCAACGAATACCTTCGCCGCAAAGTAAGTTTCCGTGTTGGAGTTCGGGTCCACCTTATCTTCCTGGCGGTATCCTGGAAGCTTCTTGCCTTTGCTTTCGCCTTCCGTATATTGACCGCGAATGACGCTCTCTTTCACTTCCACAGGGGA
This sequence comes from Paenibacillus sp. FSL R5-0407, assembly GCF_038009185.1. Taxonomy (NCBI): domain Bacteria; kingdom Bacillati; phylum Bacillota; class Bacilli; order Caryophanales; family Paenibacillaceae; genus Paenibacillus; species Paenibacillus sp. FSL R5-0407. The sequence continues at coordinate 2,627,269 of NZ_JBBPAX010000001.1, forward strand.
AGCGTACGGACGCAATGAACGGAGAACCTTCACCTTCTCGTCCCGGATATCTTCCGGGTACAAACGGCTAGGCGGCTCCATCGCAATCATGGTCAGCATCTGCAGCATATGGTTCTGGCCCATGTCGCGCAGAGCTCCCGAATGATCGTAATATCCGCCGCGTTCTTCTACGCCCACGGTTTCGCTAAGCGTGATTTGAATATTTGCGATATGCTTGTTGTTCCAAAGCGGCTCAAAGAACGCATTGGCAAAACGGATTACTTCAATATTTTGAACCATCTCTTTGCCGAGATAGTGGTCGATCCGGTAAATTTCTTCTTCTTTGAATACCTGATTCAGTTCTTCGTTCAGCTTCTGTGCGGAGAGCAGATCGTAGCCGAACGGCTTCTCGATGACCAGCCGGTGCCAGCCGCCGCTGCTAAGCATGCCGCCCTTCTGCAGGTTGAAGGATACGCTGCCGAACAGCTCCGGCGCAAGCGCCAGGTAGAACAACCGGTTACCCGGAATGCTGAAACGGGATTCCACGGATTCGGTCAGTTCGCGAAGCTCGTGATATCCGTCGATGTTATTGATGTCCAGAGATTTGTAGGAAAAATGCTCAGCAAACTGCGTCCACTTCGATTCATCCTCCACTTTATAACGGCAAAATTCCTGAATAGAGCGATGAACGTCATCCCGGAATTCCTCCTGCGAACGCGGACGGCGCGCCACGCCGATTACGGCGAAGTCCTCAGCCAGCTTTCCTTCGCGATAGAGTGAATATATAGCGGGAAAGAGCTTGCGGCGTGCCAAATCTCCGGTTGCCCCAAAAATAAAAAATACCGCTCCTGGTGTCTGCAGTGATTCTAGATTTTGAATATCAGCCATGGCTCCTCATTTCTTTCTATGTAATATAGTGAATATTTATTCAATTACCCACCAATGATATGAATTTACACGGCATCACTGGATGTGATGTAATTTTAGCATATTCACATAAAGGATGCCATCATATTCATATCAAAAAATGACGGTATTTCAGAAAATTCATCTAATATTTATCTAATATTTACATTGCCTTCACTTATAGTGCGAGTTCAAACAGTCAGGTTTTCAAGACAACCTCTAATATTCAATTGTCAGCAACGGTGAGCCTAACGACAATTCCTCCATCCCTGTTTCCGAATTGCGGTGAACGGCCATCTGCAACGACACGGTCTTGCCGCCGCTAATCACGGATAATGGTAGATCGGGAATGTAGTAAGTCCGGCTGACGGTGTCTGCGTCTTTATAATTTTCCACAAGTCCCATTTTTAATGCATGAGCAGCATAATCCTCCAGCTCTTGCATTCTGTCTTCAATCGATGTGCTTACGATTTTACCCGTATCAGGAGATCCCCCGTTCTCCGGCTTCATCGTCCCCTGCAAAGCCGCGTTCCAGTGAATGGATACTCCCTCATCCGCAAGCGATTCTCCGGAAACCGTCTGCTCGGATTTCATTTCCTTCAATGTCTCCATGCCTTCCCCCTCCAGTCTAAGAATGACATAATAGGTCCCTTCTTTGACCGGCGTAACCGTTAGTTTGGAGCGGATTTCCATCGAACGGCCATACGCGGAATAAACCTCATGATCTTGTACTGTCTCCGGATCAACTTCGGACAGACCCAGTCGGGTGGCGAGCACTCCTATCGCTTCTTCCGGCGCCAACAGCGTGTTCCAATCCCCCTGCCATTTCACCGTACCCTTCATTTCTTCATGAATGGAACCGGTGCCCAGAGCAAGCAGTTTGTCCCACTGAGCGCCCGCAGCATCGACGGGATCGCTTTCTTTCACTGCGGATGCCTGGTCTTTAGCCAAGCTGCCCAACAGCAAAATCAGCAACAGCATGCAACCCGCCAATATGATCGATCCGTTCCTCCACTTTTTCACCGGAATAGGCATCTTCATTTCCTCCGCTACTCTATTAATCTATGAGAACAGGATGTCCTGATAGAGAGCAACTTATACCTGCATATCTTTTCTTGATTTGGATACCATATACTGAAATTTTCGAAGAGAGGAGCCTATAGATGATAAAATCGCCAAAGCCCTCCATATCGCAAGCCATTATGATGGTTATGCTCACCGTGGGGATCACCAACCATGTATTTGTTATCCCGGCTTTGATGCAGGCCGCCAAGCGGGATGCCTGGTTTTCCGTCATTCTCTCCATTCTTCCATTCGGCATATTTACTTGTCTGCTCATCTTTATTTCAAACCGGACCCAGAGTAAATCGCTGCACATCTGGATCAGCAGCCGGTTTGGAGCGTTCCCCTCCTATTTGTTCCGCGCGGTCCTTACCGTTTATTTCTTTACGATAGCCTGGTTTACCTTATTCGACACGATTACATGGACTAAGAATACGTTTCTGCCTTATACCCCGACCTGGGCCACTCTGATTGTACTTCTCGGACTTTGTTTAGCCGGGGCAACCCTTGGTATAAAAACCATTGCCGTAGCGTCGGGGCTGCTTCTCCCCCTCGTTGTCGTTTTAGGCTTTTATGTCGGAATAGCCAATGTGGAGTTCAAAGACTACAGCCTTTTATTTCCGATTCTAGAATTTGGCTGGGGGCCTCCGGTGAAAGGCATGGTGTATGCCTGCTCCGGTTTGTTTGAATTTTTTCTCATTATGTTCATCCAGCCGCACCTCGAAAAACCACTAAAAAAGAAACACTTCTTCCTGTTAGCCGTGATCATTACCGGCCTAACGATCGGGCCGCTTACTGGAGCAATCTCCGAGTTCAATCCATACGAAGCTTCGTTGCAGCGGTATCCCGCTTATGAAGAATGGAGAATTGCCGGATTTGGGAAGTATATATCTCAAACCGATTTTTTCTCCATATATCAGTGGCTTTCCGGGAGTGCTATCCGGATATCCTTCGCTCTGTTTGCTGCCGCTGATTTATGGGAGTTCAAGAAGCCCAAGTCCCGCTTCATTCTGCTGCTAATTATGGCTATTACCTTAATTCCGCTGGGAAATTACGTTTTCAACGATGTACAGTTTCAATTTATGATATTTCATTATATTTTCCCGGGAAATTTAATGCTGATGGGCGGTTTTACCCTGCTGCTCGCCATCGCTGTTCTTATACCCGGCCGCAAAAAAGGAGGCTCCTCTCATGAAACATGATCCGGGATCCGGGTCACCCGGCAAACCTCTAATCATAACTCAAGAATTGTTGAAGGAATATTTCAAGAACTCGGCTGACGTAATGCTTCACTGTTTTAACGCCGCAGGTTCCGATTTGGACACCCAGCCTGTGATCCTTGCATTTTCGGCTGGAATGATCGACTTCAAGCAATTGAATCAGCTTGTGCTTCCCGGTCTTGCCGCCATTTTCAGGGATTATCCCGAGGCTGTGCCAACGGAGATTGAGCACAATAACCACCTGCCATTGACTCCCGTGCAGATCGACAGTTTACATGATATCGCTTATCGGATATACAGCGGAAATCTGATTGTCTTCATAGAGAAGCTGCAATCCTGCTTTAGTCTTGATATCTCTAATCCTCCAGCCCGATCTCCTGAGGAGCCCTTGACCGAATCCTCGATCAAAGGTCCCCGCGACGGTTTCACGGAGGAATTAACGACCAACATTGCATTGATGCGTAAGCGGCTTCGCACCCATTCGCTAAGTATCGAGCAGTTGGTGAAAGGGCGGCGCGGCGAAACCCGGATTGCTCTTTTTTATATCAAGGATATAATCAACCCCGACATTCTGGAGGAAATCCGCAGCAGATTGAACGGGATCGATACGGACGCCATTATCGGCACCTCATTCATTGAAGCAATTGTTTCGGGTAAAAAAGGCCACGCCTTATTCCCTCTAACCGATTACACAGGGAGGCCTGATTACGCCGCGGACGCCTTGTTATCAGGCAAATTCGCAGTGATGGTCGACGGATCGCCGATGGCGACTATCGCCCCCGTAACTTTGATGAATCAGCTTATTTCCCCGGAGGACGCCAATACGGCCTATTTTATTGTATCCCTGCAAAAAATACTGCGGATTGCAGGTCTGCTAATCTCCTTCTTCCTGCCGGGCTTCTATATTGCGCTAACGACGTTTAATCTGGAGCAAATACCGTTGCCCCTGCTGGCGACCATCACCAATTCGAGACAAGGTTTACCTTTTCCGATTCCTCTCGAAACCTTTATCATGCTGTTCCTGTTTGAGATCTTCAACGAAGCCGGGCGCCGGCTGCCCAAAGCTTTGGGTCAGACAGTTACCGTCGTAGGGGGTTTAATAATCGGAGATGCTGCGATCCGCGCCGGAATCACTTCACCGACTATCATTGTCACCGTGGCTATAACGATAGTAGCGGCGTCCGCCCTGATCAATCAAACGCTCAGCGGGAGCGCTTCCCAACTACGATTGGTGATCCTGGTTCTCTCTTCTTTGTTAGGCATGTTCGGCTTCATGATCGGAACTTTCGCCGTGGTGCTGTACATTTCATCGTTGGAGAGTTATGGAGTTCCCTATTTGTCGCCTATTTCCCCCTTCAACAAAAAGGACTTTCTCGTGGCCGTTATAAAAGAGCCGGCGGATAAAGATTTACAAAGGCCATATTATCTGCGAACCCAAGACAATAAGGGAAGGGGGAACCAATCTTGAAAGTATTGTCCGTCCTGTTAATGCTGGCGCTTCTGCTCACGGGCTGCTGGGATGTCAAAGAGGTACAAAGCGTCAACTTCATCACTGCGCTCGGCGTAGATTACATCAAGGATCATTATGTGATTTATGCCCAGATGCTGGATTTCGCGGAAATATCTCAGCAGGATACCCCTTCCAATACCGGAAAGGCGAAAATATGGATCGGAAAGGCTGAAGGAAAGACAATGACGGAGGCGCTAAACAATCTGTATCCCGCCTCCCAGCAGCGCACGCTCTGGACTCATGTGAAATCGATTGTCTTCTCCAGGTCATTGCTGGAGAGCCATTTACCTGAAGCGGTAGCCAGCCTCCTTCGTTCCCGCGACTTCCGCTACACGCCCTGGGTGTTTGGGACGGACCGGGAGCTGGGCCAGCTGCTTTCAAGCGTATCGCTGCTCAACCATTCCGTGATCAATTCCGAGCTTATGGATCCCATGGAAGTTTTCAAACAATACTCGTCTATCGAGCCGATTCAACTGATCAAACTCATTAATGGGATTAACGAACCCGCAGGCAGAGCGCTGCTTCCGTCGATTACTATAACTGATGCGGTATGGAAAGATAATAGCGAACCGATCAATCTTGTGAAGCTGAACGGGGCATTCTGTATTTCAAAGGGGAAAAACACGGGGTTCATGGATATGGAGCAATTGAACGGAGTGAGATATACTTCCTTCAGGAATATGTTTAAATACCCCTTAACGCTGGACATGCCGGATGGGAACCATGTCGTACTCAATATTGTTTCCTCCAAGTCAAAGTCTCATTTTAAGATAAAAGAAGGCGTTCCTGTGGCCCAATTGAAAGTGAAAGCCAAGATTCATGTTGTAGAAGTCAATAAAGAGAGCGGCGCCAACGCTAAAAAAATCAAAGAATTAGCTCAAATTGCGGTTGCTAAAGAGGTAAGAAATACTTTTGCGGAGGCCCGGCAGAAGGATATCGATATTTACGGATTTGAGAAAACATTGTACAGAAAACATAATTCCAATTGGAAACAGCTGAGCTCCGGCAAGCCGATTTCTCTCATCTCCAAAATTGATTTGGGGGAAGTCGAAGTTAATTTAAAGGTCGTACACGCCACTTCCTACAAATTGTCCGATCATTAAAAAAGAAGCAACCCTGGCATACGCCGCCGGGCTGCTTCTTCATATTTCATTCCGCAAGGCCGTTCTTGTAGGCATAGATCGCAGCCTGGGTACGATCTTCGACACCCAGCTTGGCCAGAATGTTCGTAACGTGGAACTTCACCGTCTTGATCCCAATGATCAGATCATCGGCGATATCCTGATTCGATTTGCCTTGTGCCAATAAGCGAAGAACGTCCATTTCCCGTTCGGTGAGGTCTTCATGGGCCGGGGTTTCCGGTTTGGGTTGACGGAACCGGTTCATCATTTTGGAAGCAACCTGGGATTCCAATACGGACTGGCCTCTGGCCGCGGCACGGATCGCTTCCGCGATTTCGGAAGCCCGGGAGGTCTTCAGCAGATAGCTGAACGCTCCGGCTTCGATAACCGGATACATCTTCTCGTCGTCGAGATAACTGGTCAATACAATCACCTTGCATTCCGGATACAGCGCAAGCAACTGCCGCGTCGTCTCGATGCCGTCCATCCCTTCCATCACTAAATCCATCAAAACGACATCAGGTCTATACTCCTGAGCCAGCCGAATTCCCTCTTCTCCGCTGCTGGCCTCTCCGACGACTTCAATGCCTTCCTCGGTGCCCAGTACAGCTGCAAGTCCGATCCGCACCATCTCATGATCGTCAACCAGCAGCACTTTAATCAATTTCTCCATTTCCATCTCCATGATGATCGTCCCCCCCGATTTCCTCATTCAATAACGGTATCGTAATTTCAATGCGCGTTCCCTTGCCCGGAGCAGTAATGAATTGAATCGAACCGCCGATCTCCCGAACCCGCTCCTGCATCGTCGACAAGCCATAGGAGGCCTGCTTCTTGTCATCAAGTTGAAAGCCTATTCCGTTGTCTCGCAGCGTAACTTTAACCGCCGTATCTCCCTTCCGGTGGATCCGGATCTCCATTTTGTCGGCCTTGGCATGGCGCAGCGTATTGGACATCGCCTCCTGGATGATGCGGAACAGATGATTCTCGATTCCTTTCCCGAGATTGAGCTCCTCATCCATTTCAAGCGACAAGTCCATCGGCACCTTGGTCTTGAGTTCTTTCACAAGCTCGCGCAAGCCTTGCGACAACTCCTTCCCCTCCAAATAGACGGGCCGTAAATGCAGCAGCAGCGCTCTCATTTCGGATTGGGCCACAGAGGCCATCTCTTCGATCAATTCGACCTGGCGCTGGGCCTTGTCGAAGTCTTTATCCAGCGTTCGTCCTACGGCCGTAGCCGTCATGGAAATCGCGAACAACTGCTGGGATACCGCATCATGAAGCTCTCGGGCAAGCCTTTGCCTTTCCTCCACGATCGCCGAAACTCTGGCCTGCTCTGCAAGCTGCGCGTTATGTGTGGAGAGCCGCTGCAGCGAGCTCACCTGCTCTTCCCAACGCTTGCCGATCCGCTCCAGTTGCTCCCCAAGCCCCCCGATCTCATCGACGCCAAGCTTCGGCACCGTTCCGGTCTGATTGCCCTTTTCCCATTGAAGCAAAGCATTCCGCAATAGATCAATCTTCCGCTTCTGACGGTATCCCTGAAAGAAACCAAAAGCCGCTCCAACGCTGAGCAGCAGGGTCAGCAGCGTCAATCCGGCCTGAATCCCCGTTCTCCAACTGGTTGACGGCTTGAAATATCCATATGTATATAGAACATACACAATAACGGCCAGTAAAACAAAGCACAGGAGAATCCCCTCCCGCATACTTCGGGAAACCATGTTCCCAGGTCTTTTATTCTTCATGCGGAGCGATCCTCCCGACTTAAATTAATCGTATATCTACATCTCCCACTAAATAGGAAATGATAATTTTCACTTTTTGGTCGCGCTCTTCATAATTCGGCGATTTCCAGTATAACCGGTTCAACATTCCCGTTTCCCGGTCATGACCAAACTCAATCTGTCCGAACAATACGAACGCTTCGATCTCGACACCATAATCCTCGGACACGGCCAGATCAATATCGCCGACAATCCCCTGAAACATGAGGATGTTGTTTGTGCCCTCCATAATGGAAAGTGACATATCGATGTCAATTTCCCCCAAGATGTGCCACATGCTTGTATTTCTCAAAGTCCAAGGATCACGATCCCAGTGAATGCTCGACGTGATGCTCTGCTTTTGCATATAATTGCCCTGGGGTTGTGTTTTGCGAATTTTTGCATAATATAAGCCTAACGAGACCATGAGAATCGCAACGACCAACATAAAATGATCCAGCAGGATCAACCCTCCGCCTACGGCCATTAAAATGTATCCCGTTTTGACCTCTTCCCCTTGGCGAACCTTGTAGATTCCGTATCCTAAAACAAATAGGGCGACGATGGTTAAAAAACTCAGCCAGTTGCCGAAAATCATCAAAAGGCCAAGTCCGATCAATCCGATGGCGAGGAACCTTTTCCGCTTATCCATGCCGCACCTCCTGCCGGTCATAAGTTGGAAAAGCCATAACGGTATGGAATCCATACCGCATGGCTTTACCATGGTCTAGCATAACACATTGTCCTACTTACTGTGTAGCTGTTACTCCGCGCTTTCTTCGCGTTTCTCAGCCGGGCTCAGTTTAGCTTTCAAAGCTTCGAGCTGAGCATCTACTTTCAACTGCTTTTCGGCATCGGCCGGGCTGATATAAGTCGAAGGTGTTGTACCCCGGTAGACTGCGCCGGACACTTCCGCCTCAGCTTCCAACTGCATGATTTTCTCTTCCATCCGGTGGAATCCGAGCGAAGCGTTGCCGCTTTCGATCGAGTGCAGCGTGCTGATTTGGGACATTTGCTTTCTAGCCTTAGCCATTTGCGCACGGCTTACCAGCTCGTTACGTTTGTTGCGCAGTTTGTAGAACTCATCCTTCATTTCATGGAGCTGCTGTTTCAACTCATTGGCTTGCGCCTCGGATTGAGTATGCAAATCGCTGAATTCCGCTTGCTTTTGATCGAAGTGAATTTTTTCTTCAAGCAGCTTGCGTGCTACTTCTTCCTGCCCGTTTCTCAGAGCGATTTCGGCTTGCGCCTCTCTTTGGCTGGAAATACGGATAGCTTCATCAAGACGCTGCTTCATTCTGCGTTCATTAGCCATTTGTTTAGCTACGGTTACCTCGGCGTCACGGATTTCTGCCTCCATATCGCGCAGGTATTGGTTAAGCATTACGATTGGATCCTCTACCTTATCCAACATGTCATTGACAGATGCCTTCGTGATATCTTTAATTCTTTTGAATACTCCCATTGTTTACACTTCTCCCTTCTCATAGTTGGAAAGCTTTTTACGAAGCTCTTCCAGTTCTTTTTTCATGGCTTTCTTTTCGATATCTTGCATCATGGAATCCAGATTGGAGGCCTCCGCCCCGTTAAATCCGGAATTCCCGGCATTTACGTTGCCGTTGTATGGATTGTTGTTTCCGTAAGGTTGGTTGGCACCATGGGCGTTGCCTCTAAATGGAGGCTGCGGGGGACGCTGCGGGCCCCATCCGTATCCCGGACCACCCGGCATTCCGCCGCCGTAACCGCCTGCACCTCCATTGCCATTCCAACCGTTGTTATGAAAGTATGGATCGAATGGTTCATAGGGCTCTTTTGAAATGACAAGCGATGCAATCAGGTATATGAAGATCGTCGTCCCACCCGTGAACGGCACGCTGATGATCGTCAAGATCCGCAGCGCCGTAGAGCTGATTCCGAAGTATTCGCCCAGTCCGCCTAGCAGACCGGTAAACCATCTATCCCTTCTGGAACGGTATAAACTCCCCATCTTCATTACTCCTCTCCTTTGTTATTCAGCTTCTGCTTCAAACGGGAGAGCTCCTGTTCCAGAGTCGATTGGATCGCGGATCCGGCCTGGTTTACGAAGTCCTGACCTGCTTTGCGCAAATCGCGTAAGCTCCGGGCCTCCCATTCCATATCGGATACCCGGTCCTCCAGACGATTGAACATTTTCGGAACGTCTTGTGTCCCGTATCCGTTCATCCGCTGGTTCATCCGCTGCTGCAAACGAAGAGTTTCCATTCTGGCGTAATAGTACTGCCGTTTGCTGTAGACCACCTGATATTCGGTCTTCAGCTCATGAAGCTGATGTTCAAGTTCCTGAAGCGACTCCAAACTCTGCGTGTAAAGATCGGTATACTGCTCGATTTTTTCGTCGTATAACATCTTCTCCTGCAGCGCAAGCTTGGCTAGATGTTCTTCACCTGCCTTCAGGGCAAGCAGCGCCTGTTCCTCACGCTTGTTCCGCATAGTCGTCGCCTGATCCACCTGCTGTTTCAGTTGTTTGGTGTGACCGGCGTATTGATGATGAAGCTTCTCGGCTTCCGCAATTTCCTGGCGGGTCTCGATCAGGAATTGGTCGATCAAGCGTACCGGATCCTGTGATTGTTCCAGGCGTTCATTCAAGTTTGCTACTGTAATATCCCGTACTCGGCGAAATACACTCATGCTCTTTTGTCCCTCCTAACCTTTCGGCTATTCTTCTATCAAATGTATTCGTATATATGATCAGTAACCCCGCTTGCCTTTGAGGGAGGAAATCCCGTATACGATCAATCCAATTCCGAGCACCGGAACGATCAGCCAAGCCAGCTTGGAGATCAAGGATATAATCCCCAGGAACAGAACGATCCACCCGAAAAACGCATTTCCGCGCTTTATTCCATAGTAGCCAAGAGCGATCATCGCTATCGCGAGTACCAAGCCGAACAGGCTACCCAGGAACGGAGTCAATTTGCCCAGCAGAATCAGAACGCCAAGGGCAATAAGTATTATCGCAAAACCATTGGGCCGATTTGTTCTCATTGTTTATCACCGCCTCTCATTTGTTCAACCTTATGACTCTATTTTAGGCCTGAATGGGTTTCTTCAAAACGGACCGGGGACGGTTTTTGAACCTAGACCAAAGTCGAGGTAAGGTTCCGCCTCAGGATAGACAGGCGATTCCGCCTGCTCCGGGCTTTCAGTCTTTACTTTTCAAAAAGCCCATAATATAATGATAAATGCACTGAAAACAATAGAAAACGACAGTTATCGGAGGAGCCTGCCATGATGGGGGCTCTTTTTGCCTATTTTCAGGCTTATATAGCATAATTACGCCCCTTCATGGCAATCTATAAAGTAGTCCGAATTGCTGTTTACACAACCGAGGAGGAGTAATATGGAACATCAAGCTATTTGGGCAATCGCCATCTTTTTGCTTACTTATGCACTTATTATCTCAGAGAAGATTCATCGGACACTGCTAGCCATGGTCGGAGCCGTACTGATGATCGTGCTGGGCATCATTGATCAGGAAACGGCCATCCACCACATTGATTTCAATACGCTCGGATTGCTGATCGGGATGATGATTATCGTCAATACGACGGCGGAAACGGGTCTCTTCAACTATATAGGGATTTGGACGGCCAAAAAGGCCAAAGGTAATCCTCTTACGATTTTGTGGCTTCTCGCCCTCATTACAGCGGTAGGGTCAGCCTTTCTCGATAACGTCACGACCATTATTTTAATGGTGCCTGTGGCATTCAGCATTACTCGCCAGTTGAAAGTAAAACCTTTTCCATACGTTTTCGCATTGGTTATCGCCTCCAATATCGGAGGTACAGCTACGCTGATCGGGGATCCGCCGAACATTATGATCGGCAGTGCCGTAAAAGAACTGACCTTCATGGCGTTCCTGCAAAATCTGGCTCCGGTTGCCATTCTGATTTTAGCGGTGACATTGCCGCTCTTCATTCTGATTTTCCGGAAAGGCTTGAAAACCTCAAACGCACTTCGCGAGGGCATGATGAAAATGAGCCTGAATGGGCTGATTTCGGACCGGAAGCTTTTGGTGAAATGCCTGACGATTCTGGGGCTCACCCTGATTGGATTTTTCATGCATCAAACCTTCCACTTGGAATCCGCAACCGTAGCCTTGGCCGGAGCTTTTCTCCTTCTGTTGCTTACAGGCGAACATGTGATGGAAAGAGCTTTCCGAACCGTGGAATGGCCGACGATCTTTTTCTTCGTGGGACTGTTCGTGCTTGTAGGCGGACTGATCGAAACCGGAACCATCAAGCAGTTGGCGGAGCGGGCTATCGATTTAACCGGGGGAGACCCGCTGTTTACTTCGATGCTCATATTGTGGCTGAGCGCTATAGCCTCCGCTTTTCTGGATAACATACCGTTTGTGGCCACGATGATTCCGATGATTCAGGACATGGGAAGCATGGGGATCAACAACCTAGAGCCGCTTTGGTGGAGCTTGGCACTAGGCGCCTGCCTCGGCGGTAACGGCTCGCTGATTGGAGCGAGCGCCAACCTGATCGCTGCCGGCATGTCCGCCAAGGAGGGAGAACCGATTAGCTTTATGAAATTCTTAAAATACGGTTTTCCGCTAATGCTGCTATCCGTTGCGATAGCAAGTGTTTATATTTTGATTCGCTACTTTTAAAATTGGAATGGAAAAGTCGACTTTTCAGCACCGAGAAGGTTGGATGAAGAAGGGACTGAGGAGCGGAGCGTAGGCAAAACCTACGTGAGCACCGGAAGGCCCTCCTGATTTCAAGATTCGATGCCGGATATGCAGCCTGAGACACTTCGTGATCAAAAGATGACTTTTTAACTACCTCTTTCAATCTGTGTTCAAAAAGTCGACTTTTCAGCACCGAGAAGGTTGGATGAAGGAGGGACTGAGGAGCGGAGCGTAGGCAAAACCTACGTGAGCACCGGAAGGCTCTCCTGAATTCAAGATTCGATGCCGGATATACAGCCTGAAGCGCTTCGTGATCAAAAGATGACTTTTTAACTACCTCTTTCAATCTGTGTTCAAAAGTCGACTTTTCAGCACCGAGAAGGTTGGATGAAGAAGGGACTGAGGAGCGGAGCGTAGGCAAAACCTACGTGAGCACCGGAAGGCCCTTGTGAATTCAAGATTCGATGTCGAATATGCTGCTTGAAGTGCTTCGTGATCAAAAGATGACTTTTTAACTACCTCTATAAAGTCTTAAATTCTTTGAGATAAAAGGCATTGTATGCTATCCTTTGAAGTAAGTAACTATAATTCAAAGGGAGGGATAAACATGAGGAAGCGGATCCCAAAGGTAGCCACAGTACTGGTTATTGCGTTTCTGACCTGCTTCATGTTTTTGTCCCTTCCCGTTCTTTCTTTGACTCCCGGGGTATCCGAGAATATGGGAAAGGATGCATTTGATACAGAGCAGAGCAATCGTTCCTACAAGGTAACTCTTCGTCTTAATTCTTCGCATCAGGGCAAGCTATTTATTGACAGAGCTCCATCTTCATTTCTGGCAGCCTATGTATTGGCACTACTAACGCTTGTCATTCCGCGGGTTTTTCTTCGCCCGTTCTTTTACCTGTTTAAGAAACGTATTGTACTCATGCCGATCAAATTTACGAGTATGTTCGTGGCTTGATATTGGCTGCCTACGCAGTCTTATTAGGCCTGGGCCGGTGAATTTCCGGCATTATTATCCAAACCCTATCGGGAATGGTTACTATGAACTCTGGAGGCTTGAAGCTAATGAATCTCAAAGAAACGGATTTGCCGGGCATAGGTAAAAAATTTGTTGTCCAAACGCGCAGCGGTGAAAAATTGGCAATCATCATTCATGATGACGGCCGACGGGAAATGTATCATTATGATGAAGAAAATCCTGATGACCGTACTCGTAAGATTGTGTTGGATGATGACGAAGCAAGATACGTGTCGGCGATTGTCGGAGGCGTAACCTACCAACCAACCGCCCTTGAAAATATTGAAGTTGCGCTAGGCGGTCTTATTATCGAATCGTATCGTCTTGAATCGAATTTTAAAGCTATCGGCAAAACTATAGGTGAACTGAGAATTCGCCAGCGGTCCGGTGCGACCATCATCGCTGTGATCGAGAATAACCAGAAGAAGCACGTCAATCCGGGTGCGGATTTGATGCTTACGGCTAACGCTACGGTTGTCGTAATCGGAGAACGCCTGCATCAACAACAAATCAGACATATTCTGCTCAATGGCAGTGTTTGATTGAATTTATATCATACTTGGTCTGGCGGTCGCCCTCATTGCGGTCGCCAGGCTAATCTCTATTAAAACTTCGTTTTTCTTATCCGAATCGGCCCGTCCGCATTTATCGGAGTCAACTTAGCGCTTGGAGTCCTCTTATAAACCATATCCGCGTTTCTCATGTTTAACCGCACTGTGCCATTCCCGTCGCCGAAGCGATCGGCGCTCTTCTCCTGATTCTGTTGATTTGCCGAAACGAAGTACGTCAAAGAGATCGAAGAATTCGGCTTCCACAAATTTCGTTACCCTTGGAAAGGGGGAGTGAGCTTGAAAAACAAACTCACGGCCGAATCTCCAATGCACGACCGCCGATATCCATGGCGGATATATCCCTTTTTACTCAGACTGGCCGGCATCATCGCCGGAGCCTTGCTTGCCGCTGCTGGATTGGAACTGTTTCTTATGCCGCATGGCATCGTGGTAGGCGGGGTGACCGGCTTATCCGCGCTGTTTGCCCTAACGACGGAAATGAGGCTTGGCCTGTTCTTGTTCCTGCTGAACCTGCCGTTACTTGTGTTGGCACGCAAAAATATCGATGCTTCCTTTGCAATATTTACGGTGTGCGGACTGCTTGTATTCTCAATAGGTACGATACTGCTGCATCCATATCCGGCGCTCATGGGCGATCCGCTCCTTGCCGCTTTGATCGGCGGTCTTTCGCTGGGGCTCGGTCTAGGCCTAGCTTTGCGTTTTGGAGGCGCCCTCGATACGGCTGAGAAGGCCGCCGAAAGGTTTCGTTCCCTTAAACGAAAGAGTCTGTCGCCGGAGGGAATGTTGATGATGCTGAACTGCTTCATCCTGCTAGCCGCCGGGTTTCACTTTGGCTTTGAACAAGCCGTATATTCGGTAACCGCCTATATTCTCGCTTATGAATCGGTGAAAATACCGCTGTTTGGCTTAAAACTAAACGTCCTGGTCCAGATTGAAAGCCGGGAATGCGCCGAGATCCAAACTGCGCTGGCGCGCTATCTAAACCGCCGCGCTGCTTATGTCGGAGAAGCTCCAAGCAACGGCGTCCCCCAGATGCTGGAATACAAATGCCATCGATGGGAAATGCCTCGTCTTAAAGCGATCGTGAAAAATTGCGATCCGGACAGCGAAATTTCCATCCGTTCTTGAGATTTGTACCATCATTTTCATGCCTCCTTTTTTGCTTTATGATTAAACGCAAAAAGTCCCCGACACCTGCCGGATCAATTCCGGCGGGATCGGGGACGTTTGTTGTTTTGCATTATTGAAGAGAAATCCAGATCTGTCACGTTTCAGCCTTCGGACTATTTACCCAATTCGCAGAGCTTCTCCATCTTCCAGTTTGATTACCACCGTGCCAGGCTCCACGGTTACTCCCAGCCCTTGCAGCGCTTCCTCAAGCTCCGGTCCCTCACCGCTCCCCGGCTGACCGTATACGGCCGCCGCGAGTATATGGGTTCCCGGCTCCAGCGCGGCCACTAACGTCGGGAGAACTGTGCGCGGATGCAGCAGGTTGGTATTCGCATTCGGATATACGATCAGACCTTCGTCATAACCTAGAAGGCAGTGAATTCCCGAATGGCCCGTAGCGTTGACCGCTCGTACATCCTGCCCGTTCACCTTCACGCCCTGCTCTTCCTGCAAGCCCAGCGCAAACCCGCCTTCGGCGGCATCCAGGCTGCGACCGGTCGTGATCCGGTGAATCCGAACATGCCACGGCAAGCCCGCGACGATCCAGGTCTCAACCTCTACATTGGACCAAGGCAGCCACCTTGCGTACAAGACATGGCCGCGAATCCAGGTTTCCTCATTCTTGCGGCGGACGCGGTACAAATTGTCACGTTCACTGAGCCCGAGCATCGAGTCCATGGCTGCTTGGCCGAGCCCCCATTCCGCTCTCGGCACGCTGAAGCCGAACGCCGAAGAGTAAGCAAACTTCTCATATTTGGCCGAGGTGTGGGTATGCTCATTCGACGACAAATGACCGGCATTAAAGGCGGTGACATGTCCGGTGCTTTTCTGGCGGCACAGCACCAGGTGAGGTTCTCTTTGGACGGACAAAGCAGGTAATGAGGGCAATTCCTGCTCCGGCTCGCTCCAAAAACGCTCCGAATCCTCCAGGGCAAGCACCAGAAACGTCTTCAATGCCCAGTATGGAGAGCCCGGCGAATTATAGTTCTCCCCCATCACCAGATTGGGATAAGCATAGCCGACCGTCAGAACGCCGCCGGCGTCAAAGATCGGCTGCTTGAACCACCAGCGCAAATTACGCAGGATAAGTCCCTTCACCACGCCCGGAGTGAAGGTATCGGTCCAGGCCTCCGCGTAGGCAAATGCGCTCCAGAAGGCGGACTGGGCGAAACGGTACGTCATGCTGCGCCCGTAGGCGAGAGCGGCCCCGTCGGACGAAAACCATTGAATGAAATCTCCGGCAAATTGTTTTGCTCGTTCCTTAAATCGCAGGCAGCGTTCCGGATCTTCCTTCTCCATAAGCTTGGAGTAGACCAAGCCATAGTAATGGATCGCAAATGGCACATAGTAGTCGCTATGTCCTCCCTCCCCATCGCTATACCATCCGCAGCCAAGATAAAACTGCTCAATGCGCTGCAGGTTTTTCTCCATTTGAACCTTGTCGTACCGTTGGCCCGTCTTGTAAAAGCCCATATTGACCATGACATGAAAGAAAAGCCAGTTACAATCATGGCAAGGGTGGGAATTGATCGTGTTCAGCCAGTTATACAAATTGCGGCGCTGCCGCTCCTCAAGCGGCTCCCAGATCCGCTCCGGAATCATACTAAGCGCCATGCCGAGAACAGCCATCTCCACCAGACGTTGATCGTAATCTCCTACGTCTCCCCAATAATCTTTATGTTCCGGATCGGTTCCGCTGATGATTCCCCGCAAGCAGTCCTCCCACAATTCGTCCGTGCCGCCTCCCGCCAAATGCGGGACGATCCCCCAAAGAATGCGGGAGAACCCCTCCATACCGGCAATCTCTTCTCCGTATCCGGCACTGCTCCCTTTGATCGGGAGCCGGCTTCCTCCTGCAGCATACAGTGGTTTAAGCGGTCTTACGAGCTGTCCAAGCGCATCTTGGAGATCCTGCTTACTGTCCAGCGGATTATGTTCGATCGATTTCAAAATGCCTTCCATGGAGCCACGTCCTCTCCTTCATCTAGTCGCCTAGCATTCCCTTGCTTATTCCCAGTAAAACGGTCCGCAGCCTTTCAGGCGGGCAAGTCCTTCGACAAAATAGTAGTCGCCGTAAATGAGGGGTACATCCACATTAGATCCCTGCGGATAATGGCTGGTCCCATGAAGCAGAAGACCTTCCTCCGCCGGATTCTCCCAATCGCCGTAATTTTCGTACAGCGATTTGAGGATGCGCTCCCCTGCGGCAAAATAGACTCCTGCATCCTCTTGGCCGTCAAGCATCTGCGCCAGCAAAATGAGGCCGCTTGCCGCGCAGGAAGCGGCCGACGTGTCGCGCAGCTGCCGAAGCTCCTCCGGCGCGCGGAAATCCCAAGCGGGCACGTGATCTTCCGGCAAACGACTGAGGAAGAAATGGGCCGCTCTCATCGCGGCGGTCAGGTAGTCGTGCTTGCCAGTATGTTGATAGGCAAGGGTCAGTCCGTAAATGGCCCAGGCTGCGCCGCGGGACCAGGCCGATTCCGGAGCATACCCTTGTCCTCCCAGCCCTTCCACCTTGTCGCCCGTCACCGGATCGAAATTAATGATATGGTAGACGGAGCCATCCTTGCGGATAAAATGCTGTACGACCGTATCCAGATGCGCCTCTGCAATATGGGCAAAGCGCGGATCTCCGCTAACCCTGGAGGCCCAGAACAAGAGCGGCATATTCATGCAGCAATCGATGATGGCCACGCCTTCGTTCCGCTCTCCTTCCGACCATGGATTCCAGGCCCGAATATAGCGGCCCTTCAGATTAAAGCGGGCGGCAAGGTAATTGGCCGCCTTGAGCGCTCTGACCCGGGATTCCTCATTGCCGGTCAATGTGTAGTTCGCTACGCTGGTCAGCGTCCACATGAAGCCGAGATCATGATCCAGCCGGACATAAGCGTCCAGAACGCGGTCCAGCTTAGCCTCGCATTCCTCGGCAATGAGCTTGAGCTCCTCCTTGCCGCTCCCGTTATACAGCAGCCATAGCAGGCCCGGCCAGAATCCGGCGGTCCACCATTCGGGTTCGGCCAGATCATAGACTCCGCCCTTACTTGCGTGCGGAAAGTTCGAGCCGATTCTCGCCGTATTCCGCAGCGTCTTGTTCAGGGATTGATTCCAAGCCTCGTTCACCCATGCCAACTTCTTTGCCATTTGCATCAGTTCCTCCGCTTCGCAAAATATGATGAACTTTATTCAACTTATATTGATATTTGTAAATTTGAATTTGAACAATATCTCCAATTCCGTATTCGCCTCAGGCTTCTTCAGATGGAAGTCCAGCGCATAGTAAACGGTGTCCTCCCCGAAATGATTGCGGAAGGTGATCTCGTTCACCTCAGTCCGTAGGCGTTCGAAATCATAATGCAGCTCCTGACCCATGGAGCCGAAGGCAAAGAGTAATACCCCCGCTGTCTCCGATTCCGCAGGCTTGATCAGCGAAATGAAGCGTTCCATCAAGCGCTGCGGGGCACTGGCAAACCGATAAACATCCTGCATTTCCAATTCAGGTAACGCCGTCTTGCGCCAAACCCAAGATCTCGTGAACGACTCCAGCCCTTCGCAGATATAAGCTGCGGATAGCTCCACCGCCAGCCTGCTTTCAGCATCGCTGATCAACTGCTCCAGAATCGTTGCGGCTTGGCCGCGGCCTTCGGACTGGAGCACGCCGTCGATGATCGGGACGGAATGTCCCTGCGAACCGTTGCAGTCATAAACATACCCGGCTTCCCGAAAATAGTCCTTCGTATATTCACCGCATCCGAGATCGGACAGAAAAAAGTCGCCCCCGCCAGCCAAAATAAACTGGCCCAGATCGTTATGGTTGTGCGGCTCGTCATTGTGCCCGCCTTTGGCGGCGAAGCCAAAAGTTCCTGCTTCCGTGTCCGCACGGGAGATCAGCCAGCCGGCATCTTCAAGCCAGAAATCGCCGGGGCCCCAATCGGCGCAATCTTCCGCAAGGCCGCGCCAAAGCAGATTGCGGAGTGCCGGGGCCCAGCGGCTGCAATGATCCTCACGGAAATCGGCGCGCAGCGATACCGGCGGAGATTGGACCTCCTCATACTTGGCTGCAAGATACCTCGACAATCCAAGCTGGACACTCGAATGCGGCAACGCATCCGAAAAATTGACGACCGCGTTGCCGCCAAGGAAACACTTTTGTTGAAAACCGGCAATCCGGCGGACTTTCTCCTCGCTGAACCAGTCCAGCTTGCCCCCGCTGCGCTTCGATAGCAAATCGGAGTAATAAACGATATAACCGAATCCGTAATTCCAGTAGCTTAAGCCTTCCAGACAAGCGCCGTCATCGCCGAAGCCCCGTAAATAAAAGCCCATACTGCGCTGCGTCTTCTCCAGTATCCGAACCAGCCGTTCAATATCATGCTTTTCATGAAGCAATAAAAGCGCAGCAGAGCCGATCGAACCGGCGCAAACCGCCGACCAATTATGCTCCGCCTCTTTCCAGCTATAAGGACCGTTCTCCAGAAAAGGCTGGAACAGCCGCTCATTCACCAGCTCTCCGATCACCGCGCGGAGCATCGGCGGCAGCCGTTCGCCGAGCAGCAGGCGAAGCTCCGCCAGCGTAAAGCCGGTCTCTGCCGAGAATAAATCGATGGCCTTCCCGAGCGACTCATCGTTGTCGAGATGAGCCGGCAAGCACCAGGTCACTTCGCCGCAAATCGACCAGACCGCATCCAGCAAGGCTGCCTCATAACGCTCACACTCCGGCTCCAGCAGCGACAGGATCGCAAACGTCCCCAACCGCCTTCTTTTTTCGAAATATACCGACTCGTATTCAAGTCTTGAGCCCTGCTTTGTAAACAGCGAAAACAACGAATAGGTCAGTTCCTCGGCCGGAGCGGCGAGCAGTCGCTCCCCCTCCGACGTGATCTCGGCAACATCCGCCGCGTAATCCCCGCTGCTTCGTACCATGTTCCAGAACGTCACTCCGTCCCCTCCCGGATAATACAATTCCGGACCGGCAGGCGTCATGTTCCTTACAAGCTCCGCAAGCCTGGTGATGTCCATCGCGCTGCTCCCTTTTCTTGTACTTTGACTCTTTAATCTATCTCCCCTCTATCATAACGAAACCACCCAAATGTTCATAGTGAACATTTAGATATGATACTGAACTTTTCGCACCCAAAATACAGTTTATATCAGTTTAAGTAGTTCGATATCCCGCATTTCAGAAAAATCCCGAGCCGTGGATCCGACCAGCACGGGAATGATCGAAATGACGCTAGCCGCGACGACGGAATCCTAAAACCTAACAGCCCCCGCCTTGAACTTCAAGACGAGGGCTGTGTATATTTCTGATTATAGGGGTATTAGTACAGCCTGCTTTGTTCGCAAGCTTTCTTTCACGTCGATCACGCGTTGATTGTTGGAGCCCCTCCACTTTAACTTCAGATTACGCTGTTCCAGGATGAACTTTCCGTCGATAAGCACGTCGCAACAAGATAGCAGCTTCCGTTTGTTATCGTCCGCGATAATCTCTTCGAACGTATAACCGGACCAGACCCAGATATCCTTGCCGCTGCATTCGTTGCGAACCCTGGAAGCAAGCCGCAGCAGTCCATCAACATTCTGAAACGGTTCTCCGCCCAATATGGACAAGCCGGTAATCTGAACATCCGGCATATTCAAATCGCCAATGATCTGTTCTTCCAGTTCTTCCGTATAAGGCTTCCCGTAATTAAAGTTCCATGTAGCCGCATTAAAACAGCCCTTGCAGTGATGCGTACAGCCTGATGTAAAAATCGAATGCCGGAGTCCTCTTCCATTGATAACGTCAAATCTTTTATAATCCGCGATATACATAAGCTCACATATGTTTAACGCGGGAGAGCACTTCTTTTTGCTTGCCCGCATTAAACGGCCGTTGGCTCGGCTCCGACAAATACCCGCAGCAGCGCCGGATGACGGAAGAGGTTTTCGGATTGGCATTGCCGCAGTTCGGACATTCAAAGCCAGTATTTGTCGCTTCAAACTCACCTTCAAACCCGCACTCCAGGCATCGATCGGTCGGCGTGTTCGTTCCAAAATAGGGCACCCGTTCATAAGCGTAATCCCATACCGCTTCCAGCGCCTCCGGATTGTTGACCATCGAATCGAATTCGCAGTACGTAATAAATCCGCCGCTTGCGTATTGAGGGTAATCCTTTTCGAATTGTATCTTTTCAAATGGAGTCACTTTCTTGTTCACGTCGAGATGGAAGGAGTTCGTATAATAACCTTTATCCGTCACTCCTTCAACACGGCCGAACTTCTCCTCATCCAGTCTGCAGAAGCGGTAGCACAGGGATTCCGCCGGTGTGGAATACAAACTGAAGCCGTAACCGGTCTCCTCTTTCCATTGCTCGGCTTTTTGGCTTAAGTACTGCACGATCTGCAGCCCTTTATTTCGCAATTCCTGATCGTCAAAAAGACAGGTTCCGTACAAAGCCATCATCGTTTCATGGATGCCGATATAGCCTAGCGAAATGCTAGCTCTTCCGTTCTTAAGCAGATGATCGATGGTATCCTCCGGTTGAAGCCGGCTGCCCGCCGCGCCCTCCATATACAAAATCGGGGCCACCTTCGCTTTGACGCCTTTTAAGCGCTCAATACGATACATCAGTCCTTCCTTGCACACTTCAAGAAGCTCATCCAGAAGGCGGTAAAAAGCGGCTTCCGAGCCGTTAGCTTTGACAGCGATCCGCGGCAAATTGGCGGTGACTACCCCCATGTTAAACCGGCCGTCATGGAGTTCCTCTCCGTTCTCCTCATATCTGCCCAAAAAAGAGCGGCAGCCCATCGGAAATTTGAAGGAGCCGGTAATTTCTTTGACCTTCGGTACGGAAATGATGTCGGGATACATTCGTAATGTACTGCATTTTAAAGCCAGTTGCTTGATGTCGTAGTTTGGATCCTCCGGCTTTAAGTTGACGCCCTCTTCCAGGCCAAAGATCAGCTTAGGGAAAATGGCGGTTTTCCCGTCTCTACCAAGCCCGCGGATCCGGTTTTGCAAAATAGCGATTTGGATTTGCCGCTCCGCCCAAGACAATCCACGCCCGAAGCCGAATGTGCTGAATGGGGTTTGTCCGTTGGCGCTTACCAGCGTATTGATTTCATATTCAAGAGATTGAAACGCATCATAGGTTTCTTTCTCGGTCAAACTTTTAGCATACTCAAAACAACGCGGGTACTTCTTATGTAATTTTTCATTTTCCCAGGAAATATCTATATCTTCGATTTCGTCAATTTCCAGCATATACAGCCATTCCAGGCCTTTACGATAGTGCTTTTTAAAAGATTCAAACACATAGGGGGCCAAAATTCTGTCTATTTCATTAATCGTATTGCCGCCATAGATGTGACTCGCCACTTGTGCGATAATCTGTGCCGTAATCGCTGTAGCGGTTGTAATAGACTTTGGAGTTTCGATCTGAGCATTGCCGAGCTTGAAGCCGTTCTCCAGCATTCCCTTCAGGTCAATCAGCATGCAGTTATAAATCGGGAAATAAGGGCTGTAATCCTGATCATGAAAATGAAGGTCCCCGCTGTTGTGGGCTTCGACTACCCGTTTGGGGATCATGTAGGTTTGGGCGAAATCCTTCGCCATGATGCCTGCCAGCAAATCTCGCTGCGTCGGAATGGTCGCCCCATCCTTATTGGAGTTCTCTTTCAGTACCTCTTCATTCGTGAGCTCCAGGAGGCCAAGTACCTTCTTATCCAGACTGCTGCGTTCACGCCGCTTCAATGTTCTAATTTCGCGATAGCCAATGTAGGCCTCGGCAGCGTCTTTCCTTCTGCTATTCATCAGCGCGGATTGAACTTCATCCTGAATATGTTCGATATCCACTTTCTCCAGCTTGGAGATTTTCCGTGTCACTTTGTCGGCTATCTTTTGTGCCAATTCGGAGTCGCCCTTTTTCTTCGTACTATTCATGGCCGCGCAAATCGCATCGATGATTTTCTGTTGATTGAATGCTACCTCTGAGCCGTCTCGCTTAATAACTATCATTTAATTCATCCTTCGTTAGTGATTTTAAGATCAGGTATACAACTAAGGGAAAGTCTAAGCTTATTGCCCGCCTGTCCAGAAAGTATACCCTATCAAAAATCAACTTACAGTGATTATAGACACTGTCGAAGGCAAAAACTACTATATATAGTATTGAAAGCTTCTCTGTGTATGATTATGGTACTGGGTCCTTCCTTATTTATCTGCGGCAATCAACAAAAAGATGGGTCTTCGGCTTGCATCCTTCCATTCCGGATCCTGCTCGATCTGGTAATCTTCCGGCTTAAGTTCGGACATCTCCCGAATTCGAAATCCCGATGTAATGAGCGCATTCACCTGCGTCGCAATGCTTCGGTGATACTTAACGACATCATGATCAAGAAATCTTGCATTTCGCGGCCCTTCTTCATGATAACGATCGACCGGCCAATGCAATTTCTCTCCCCTCTCGCTGTAAACCCAGTCTTGTTCCGGAAGCGCGGTATACACCGGGTGCTCTACCGAATACACAAAGGTACCGCCGGATGCGAGACAGTGATAAACCTTGCGGCAAATGCTCTCAAAATCTCCAACATAATGGAGTGCGAGGGAACTGATCACCAGGTCAAACTCCCCCTCGGCATAATCGATATCTTCAATGGCGCTCCGCTGATATTTGATCTTCTCATCGCGGGTCATGCTTCTGGCACGCTCCAGCATTTTCTCAGAGAGATCCACGCCTACAACGTAACTGGCATCATGCTCCCGTACATATCTGCTGTGCCATCCATAACCGCAACCGAGATCAAGCACCTTTTTGTCCTTGAGTTCCGGAAGCATCGCCCGAAAAACGGACCACTCCCCGGCAGCATCCAACCCTCCTGTTGAACGGGGCATTTGGCTGTATTTCGTGAAGAAGCCTGGATCGTCATAGCTATTTTGTTTCATGGCAATCAACCTCCTTGTAGTTTACCTCAATGATGCGTAAATACTTTCAGTATACTTAGTGATAACCTCATCATAGTCGGGATAGTTATATTCAAGTCTTTCTGATACAGCTTTCGAGTATGTTCTAAATAAGTCATAACAAGTTAATAACGACTGCCACATTTCCGGATACCCATTCTCCGAATAGGTGGATAGGAGCTTTTCCCAATGTTCATTGGAAAGATAACGATTAATAAACTTATAGTTCTTCCCCACACTAAAATTGTACCCTTGCTCCGACCCGATGTTCCAGGCCATCATCCTCAGCAAATTAGGTCTAGCAATCTCATTGAGATGATCAATCGCAAACAGGATCTCTTTTCTCGCTAATCCTTTTACTACATAGGTCGAACCCATCCAGAACTCATTACAACAATCGTCAAATTCTCTTGCAGTAGGCTTTTTAATCCAATATTTATGATCGTTGGCGAAAACTTCATTCTTGAGCAGCAGGTCCTTGTCGAGCAACACTTCAACTAAACCATCGCTATTGGCAAAATAATCTTCCAACTCGTTAATGGGAATTAATGTCAGGTCTACTTTGTTTCCATCCTCAAAAATCATTAAATAGGAAAACCAATTCCCCAATTCTGGCGGAAACAGCTCCATATCTTCAGGCTTTTGCATCATGAGCATCTTCCCGAAAACTCGAAGCCACTCATCATTTCCTTTGAAAAAATCGATATCTGTAACGAAATAAGAGAGGTCATAGTCTTGAAATCGATCAGGGAGAATGTTTTTGTTGGTGCGTGATCCTTCCAAAGTTACCAATCGAATTCGATCATCCTTAACAGCAAAATCCATAAGGAGTTTCATCATTTCTTGTTCACTTCTCAAGACAGTAACCCTCCATTTCGGAACCCTCGCAAATGAATACTATTTATGCAGTAGAAAGATTTCATTGCTCTTGCCGTTTTAAGAACAACACTAATGCATCGTCATACTCAACCGCATGCTTTCCAATCCATATGAGATGTCCCCAGGAGTCAAGAATACATTGTTCTGCTTGGGGAATATATGCCTTTGCATATTCTGCATGGCTTAAAGGTACTGAACGATCATTTTTACTGTGCATGATTAACGTCGGCGCTTGAATATTGGCCATTTCTTTGGAATAATCATGCTTGTGCTTTAAGTCAATGAGAAAACCTGAATGAGAGCGTTGCCGGTTATTCATTTTGCGAAACTCTTCAATCGCGGTGTTGTCTATTCGTTGTTTTACTTCTGAATAAGACAAATTTGAGAAAGAAGATGCCATCAATCTGAACATTAATTTCGGGAACAGGTTGCTGAATACCGCCAGCATCCTCCAAGTTCCTTTTTCCCTATTCGGATTAAAAATACGCATTGCAACTCGATATGCTTGATCCGCCGGTGCAAGCCATGGTTTTGTAACCGCACACTGCAACGTAAAACTAGTGACCCTGGCAGGAAATAAGGAGCAAAACAAAATACCGCTAGGTCCGCCAGCTGAGATCGCCATGACATGGACATGATCAATGGATAAATGATCCAATAGCTCCTTATACAAGCTGCATGCTAGGATCAATTCCATCACTGGCGTAGTACGGCCATATCCTGCACGAGAGGGAGTAATAATAGAGAATCCCGACTCTAACAACCGTTCATAGCCGAATACCTCCTGGCACCCCGAGTGCCCTCCATGAAGAAGCAATATGGGGATTCCTTTGCCAATTACCGTGTATTCCAGTGTTGTGTCTCCAACTTGAAGTGTATGAATTTCCCGACTCATAGTCTTCACCTTCACCCTCGTTCTACTTCACTCAAATGTAAGTCTAACAGCAACACATAAAATTTCCATCTTTTTATTGCTCCACTCTGGTAAAGGAAGGGCTGTTTTTTTGCTGTTGCAGGCACGGAGAGCTCTCTCTTCAAAATAAAAAAAGTCCATCAGATATTATCTGATGAACTTTAGATTTAAATGTAATGCCGGTGAAGGGACTCGAACCCCCACGGTTTCCCTCACGATTTTGAGTCGCGCGCGTCTGCCAATTCCGCCACACCGGCATAATCATATTTATTTTCTTTAAGCGAGTTATAATGGCGTCCCCTAAGAGATTCGAACTCCTGACCTTTTGATTCGTAGTCAAACGCTCTATCCAGCTGAGCTAAGGGGACATAAATCAAAAGTGCGGAAGACCAGACTTGAACTGGTACGATAGTCACCTACCGCAGGATTTTAAGTCCTGTGCGTCTGCCGATTCCGCCACTCCCGCTAAAAAGAAAATGGAGGCGCCACCCAGATTCGAACTGGGGGTAGAGCTTTTGCAGAGCTGTGCCTTACCACTTGGCTATGGCGCCTTATAATAGAATGGAGCGGACGACGGGAATCGAACCCGCGACCCTCGCCTTGGCAAGGCGATGCTCTACCGCTGAGCCACGTCCGCTTAAAATGGCTGGGGATATAGGATTCGAACCTATGGATGACGGAGTCAAAGTCCGTTGCCTTACCGCTTGGCTAATCCCCAACGATTATTTTTTAGTTAAAAATGGGGCGATCGATGGGACTTGAACCCACGAATGCCGGAGCCACAATCCGGTGCGTTAACCCCTTCGCCACGACCGCCATAAAAAGTATTAAGTTATTTGAAAATTGGCAGGGGCAGCAGGAATTGAACCCACACCAAAGGTTTTGGAGACCTTTGTTCTACCTTTAAACTATGCCCCTATAAAAAGTGGTGGAGGCTGATGGATTCGAACCACCGAACTCGTAGAGAGCAGATTTACAGTCTGCCGTGTTTAGCCACTTCACTAAGCCTCCAAGTATGGTGCCGTCGAGAGGACTTGAACCCCCAACCTACTGATTACAAGTCAGTTGCTCTACCAATTGAGCTACAACGGCATGTTACCTATTCAATAAATCAATGGTGGCTCGGGACGGAATCGAACCGCCGACACGAGGATTTTCAGTCCTCTGCTCTACCGACTGAGCTACCGAGCCGTATTAAAAGTTTCGGAACCTTCTACCTACCCCGGTGCTATACTCAGCAATGGTTACAGTGACAGTTTCCTTCGTGTAAATAAATGGCGGAGCCGACGGGATTCGAACCCGCGGTCTCCTGCGTGACAGGCAGGCATGTTAGGCCTCTACACCACGGCTCCACACTAGTAAATCTTCATCCCTCAAAGGGATAATTGCGGGGGCAGGATTTGAACCTGCGGCCTTCGGGTTATGAGCCCGACGAGCTACCGGGCTGCTCCACCCCGCGTCAGTTAAAATGATTATTTACTTGTCAAAGTAAATTATGGTGGAGGCTGAGGGGATCGAACCCCCGACCCTCTGCTTGTAAGGCAGATGCTCTCCCAGCTGAGCTAAGCCTCCAGGGAAAGACAAATTTAATTGTACCAGAAACCTTAGTGTTAAATCAAGTGAAAAGTTAAATGGTGACCCGTAGGGGATTCGAACCCCTGTTACCTCCGTGAAAGGGAGGTGTCTTAACCCCTTGACCAACGGGCCTTACTTATTAAAGAAAAATTATGGCGGAGAGAGAGGGATTCGAACCCTCGAGACGCTTGTGACGCCTACACGATTTCCAATCGTGCTCCTTCGGCCAACTCGGACACCTCTCCATATGGCTCCCCGAACAGGACTCGAACCTGTGACAACTCGATTAACAGTCGAGTGCTCTACCAACTGAGCTATCAGGGAATATTCATATTCAGATGATTGATCACCTGAAAACTGGATACGAAACTTAAATTTGCATTAGAAATTTGGATAAGCCCTCGACCGATTAGTACCTGTCAGCTCCATACATTGCTGCACTTCCACCTCAGGCCTATCAACCTCGTGGTCTTCAAGGGGTCTTACTAGTTGGGAAATCTCATCTTGAGGGGGGCTTCACGCTTAGATGCTTTCAGCGCTTATCCCGTCCGCACGTAGCTACCCAGCTATGCTCCTGGCGGAACAACTGGTGCACCAGCGGTGCGTCCATCCCGGTCCTCTCGTACTAAGGACAGCTCCTCTCAAATTTCCTACGCCCACGACAGATAGGGACCGAACTGTCTCACGACGTTCTGAACCCAGCTCGCGTACCGCTTTAATGGGCGAACAGCCCAACCCTTGGGACCTACTTCAGCCCCAGGATGCGATGAGCCGACATCGAGGTGCCAAACCTCCCCGTCGATGTGGACTCTTGGGGGAGATAAGCCTGTTATCCCCAGGGTAGCTTTTATCCGTTGAGCGATGGCCCTTCCATGCGGTACCACCGGATCACTAAGCCCGACTTTCGTCCCTGCTCGACTTGTCAGTCTCGCAGTCAAGCTCCCTTATGCCTTTGCACTCTTCGAATGATTTCCAACCATTCTGAGGGAACCTTGGGGCGCCTCCGTTACTCTTTAGGAGGCGACCGCCCCAGTCAAACTGCCCGCCTGACACTGTCCCCGCACCGGATCACGGTACCAGGTTAGAACTCCAATACGATCAGGGTGGTATCCCAACGGCGCCTCCACCGAAGCTGGCGCTCCGGCTTCTTAGGCTCCCACCTATCCTGTACAAATCGTATCAAAGTCCAATATCAAGCTGCAGTAAAGCTCCATGGGGTCTTTCCGTCTTGTCGCGGGTAACCTGCATCTTCACAGGTATTAAAATTTCACCGGATCTCTCGTTGAGACAGCGCCCAAGTCGTTACGCCATTCGTGCGGGTCAGAATTTACCTGACAAGGAATTTCGCTACCTTAGGACCGTTATAGTTACGGCCGCCGTTTACTGGGGCTTCAGTTCATAGCTTCGGGTTACCCCTAACCACTCCCCTTAACCTTCCAGCACCGGGCAGGCGTCAGCCCGTATACTTCGCCTTGCGGCTTCGCACAGACCTGTGTTTTTGCTAAACAGTCGCTTGGGCCTTTTCACTGCGGCCCCCTCGTGCTATTCACACTACCGGGGCACCCCTTCTCCCGAAGTTACGGGGTCATTTTGCCGAGTTCCTTAACGAGAGTTCTTCCGCGCGCCTTAGAATTCTCTTCTCGCCTACCTGTGTCGGTTTGCGGTACGGGCACCTTCACCTGGCTAGAGGCTTTTCTTGGCAGTGTGAGATCATGACCTTCGGTACTGTAAATTTTCCCTCCCCATCACAGCCCAGCCTTACGATGTGCGGATTTGCCTACACATCAGCCTCACTGCTTGGACGAGCATCCATCAGCTCGCGTCACTACCCTACTGCGTCACCCCATTGCTCATAACGGTTTACGGTGGTACAGGAATTTCAACCTGTTGTCCTTCGACTACGCCTTTCGGCCTCGCCTTAGGTCCCGACTTACCCTGAGCGGACGAACCTTCCTCAGGAACCCTTAGGCTTTCGGCGGATCAGATTCTCACTGATCTTTTCGTTACTCATACCGGCATTCTCACTTGTATGCTGTCCAGCGCTCCTTACGGTACACCTTCAACCTACATACAACGCTCCCCTACCCCTGATACATAAGTATCAAGCCATAGCTTCGGTGGTGTGTTTAGCCCCGTTACATTTTCGGCGCAGAGTCACTCGACCAGTGAGCTATTACGCACTCTTTAAATGGTGGCTGCTTCTAAGCCAACATCCTGGTTGTCTGTGCAACTCCACATCCTTTCCCACTTAACACACACTTGGGGACCTTAGCTGATGGTCTGGGCTGTTTCCCTTTTGACAATGGATCTTAGCACTCACTGTCTGACTCCCGGATAATAAGTATATGGCATTCGGAGTTTGACTGAGCTTGGTAACCCTTGGCGGGCCCCGCACCCAATCAGTGCTCTACCTCCACTACTCTTCTTTCCGAGGCTAGCCCTAAAGCTATTTCGGGGAGAACCAGCTATCTCCGAGTTCGATTGGAATTTCTCCGCTACCCCCACCTCATCCCCGCATTTTTCAACATACGTGGGTTCGGGCCTCCAGTGCGTGTTACCGCACCTTCACCCTGGACAGGGGTAGATCACACGGTTTCGGGTCTACGCCTACAAACTTAATCGCCCTATTCAGACTCGCTTTCGCTGCGGCTCCACCTTCTCGGCTTAACCTTGCTTGCAAACGTAACTCGCCGGTTCATTCTACAAAAGGCACGCCATCACCCATAGATCGGGCTCTGACTTCTTGTAAGCACACGGTTTCAGGTTCTTTTTCACTCCCCTTCCGGGGTGCTTTTCACCTTTCCCTCACGGTACTGCTTCACTATCGGTCACTAGGGAGTATTTAGCCTTACCAGATGGTCCTGGCAGATTCATACGGGGTTTCACGTGCCCCGCACTACTCGGGATCCGTCTCGGAGGGAA
>NZ_JBBPAX010000001.1:2662500-2912500 GCF_038009185.1 Paenibacillus sp. FSL R5-0407
CTGTTTGATTTCGGCGTTACGTCGATGGATACCACCAACCCGTATTCCATGGCAAGCGGTCTTAATTCCCTCATAAACTGGGTCAGATTCGGCCCGTCTTTTGTATGGACATTCTCATAATCGATATTGATGCCATCCAGATCATAGAGCTGAGCATAGTGAAGCATCTGCAAAATAGTAGTCATCCGATTTTCGAAGCTCGACAACGCCTCAGTGGTCAATTCGGGCTCGAAGCTGTTGCTGAACAATCCCCATACCTGCATCCCCTGCCCGTGCGCCCACTTAACGTAAGCAGGATCGGCCTTGCTTTTGACATTGCCTTTACCGTCTATCAAAGAAAACCAGGTCGGGCTGACCACGTTGACACCGGGGAGCTTTCCAATGGAGGAAGGCTTAGGCGCAACCTGATAAACTGCCTCCCAAGTCATATTAATCGCTTTGGAATGCCATTTCTCCTTCGCAGGCGATAGTACGGGCTCAAGCTCCGGAACAACTCTGTTCTCTCCCGCAACCGTATCCTTTTGTTTTACAAATCCCGTATATCCGTTATAAAGCTGGACATGATACCAATCGTCCACAGTATCCAAAATACGCAGCTTCGTTCCCGGCTTCATATCCTCCAGGATCGGAGAATGAATGCTGCCGCCTTCACGCAGTGGAACGGTAAAGTCTTTTTTTCGCGAAGATTCCCTTACGCTGGCATGTTCCAGACTTTCTCCCGGCTTCATAAGGATTACAGAGCCCGAACCCGCGTCTTCATGGATTTCCATACCATAAAGCTCTTCG
Source organism: Paenibacillus sp. FSL R5-0407 (assembly GCF_038009185.1). NCBI lineage: Bacteria > Bacillati > Bacillota > Bacilli > Caryophanales > Paenibacillaceae > Paenibacillus > Paenibacillus sp. FSL R5-0407. The sequence continues at coordinate 2,663,287 of NZ_JBBPAX010000001.1, forward strand.
AGCAGATGGGCCGGCAGATACAGGACTCCATCCTTTTCCTCCGGCGCAAACCGCAAACTCACCGGCTTATTGTTGATTTTCCCTGTCTTCTCATCCGTTTTTAGCAATACCAGTTTCTTCGGGGTCGTCAAAATCACCGTCTGACTGTCCTGCTCATAGCGAATGTTGGGGTCAACAACTGACTGTACTATCGGAAGCGGCAATTTTAGTCCGTCTCCCTGACCGATCGCCGTTCCGTCCAAAATCTCTCCCTTTATAAAAACAGGTTTATCATAAGTGCCCTTCCACTCGGGATCAATATGCTCGCGGTTCGGTAAATATTGCGAAGAAAACCAGTACGCTCCGGCAACAATAACAATCAGCGCGAGCCACCATTTGCCGCGGCCCTTGCGCCTGTGTCTAGCATGTACCTCTCTTCTACTCATCGACAGCCATACCTCTCTCCTTAAAAATAAAAACGTGAAGAATTCCCGAAGGAATCCCGCACGTTTCCCACAACCCGCAGGTCATTTAAAATTATTGATTACGGCAGGTTTCACAAACCCCGTGCAGCTCCAAACGGTGTCCATGGACCACAAAACCGGTCATTTCCTCCGCTTTACGCTCTACATCGGATAAGGAAGGATATGAGAAATCCTTGATCTTGCCGCACATCTCGCAAACGATATGATAATGATCCGATACATCGGCATCAAAACGGCTGGAATTATCGCCGTAAGTCAGCTCCCGGACCATATTCGCTTCAATCAGCATTTTGAGATTGTTATATACCGTAGCCACGCTCATATTTGGGAAACGGGGCTCCAAGGCCCGGTAAATTTCATCCGCGGTCGGGTGTCCCATCGACTCCAAGAGATACGTTAGAATGGCATGGCGCTGCGGCGTAATGCGTACACCGTTGTTTTTCAACTGATCAAGCGCATGCTGTACGCGAGTAGCCATTATGTCCACCGCCTTAAAAATACAGATTAGAATCCTTACAATTTTCATTGTACTTTTATCATATTTCTTTTGTCAACGAACGAACAACCTGTACAAGGCCGGATTATTTACAATTTGTATGAATTCAGCTTTTGGTCACAATTAGATTGCTGTTGCCGTCAACCTTGATCTGATATTCCCCGCTGCCCAGAACACCCTTAATCTCTTTATTTTCCACGATAAAAGGCAGATCGGTAACAATGTCGCCATAACCGCTGGAACCTTCAAGCTTATAATCGCCCATGTCGGGAAGCTCCAATTGCATCTCGCCCACCGCGCTGTATACGCTCCAATCCCCGCCGATTTGATCCGCGGAAATTTGAATTTTCCCGTTAAGCGATTCGGCTTGCAATGCGGCCGGCGCGCCGTCGACTTTAATATTACCGTTCTTGGTGCTCGTTTTGATGTCTCCTTGCGCATTAACCAGGGAAATATCGCCGACCATCGTGGAAAGGGAAGCATTGCCGCTGATTCCTTTGGCCTTCAGGTTGCCGCCTTGGGTATCCACATTGACGTCGCCAAAGATCCGGTATAATTCCGCATCCCCGTTTAAAGTCTTGGCGGATATGTCACCGACTACATCCCACATCCGCAGATTCCCGTTACCCGTCTGCAGCTTGATCTGTTTCAGCGCTTGCACGCCAGTCAGGGTAATTCCGCCGCTGGAAGTACTGATATCGATATCCAAGAACCGGTTTTCCGGCAACACAACGGTTAAATTGACACGAGGGTGTCGTTTGCCCGAGGCTCCATAGGTCCGATCTTTTACCGTAACGGCCAGCGCTTTGCCTACCGACGTATCAATGGAGGTCTCCTCGGCAACCGGCTCGGCCTCTTCCATCGGAATCTGGTCAACCCATACGGTAGCCCGTATAATCACGCCTTCGACCTCTGCACGTCTGACCTCGATATTACCGTTTACGCCGTCGATTTTAATCTGTTCGGTATCCAGATCGATCGGAACCTCCAGAGCGGGCTTCTCCACATGAAAACCTTCCTCGCTGCTGAAATCCGATCCGGCCGCCGCCAGATCCAGACTGACCCGATTCCACAAGTGTAAATATTGCTCCTGCTGGGTTACGGCAAAGACCGACAATCCGATGCATACCGACAGCAGCAACCCCCTTAGATCCACACGCATCCGCCGCTCAGGCCGCAATGTATGTCGTCGGTTCCAGATCAGCACAATAATATGCTCTACTCCGCCCGCCACCAGAATAATCGGCCACCACTTCGGCAACAGCCAAATCAGATCATGTCCCGAAACCCGGTCAATTAGCAGCAAGATCCCGATTGCGATAATCAATGCGGAAGCTGTAAAGCGTCCGGTCCGGATAATACGTCGACGGCTCTCCCGCCAGATCAGTATCGCTCCCGTCAGTATGAGAGCTCCCGATACGGTGTATCCAGCGGACCAATGTATAAATCCTTCGAGCCAAGGCGGCTTCTGGCGAAACAGGAAAATAACAGCCCCACCGCATATCAGCAGGATGCCGGCTAATACGCCTTTTCGTGCCCCGGTGCCCGTTTGGGTCCCGTTGGCGTCAAATGAGGGTTCCGCTTCTTCCCCGGACGCCGACCGTTTAATCTTCGCATTGATCACATCGGTAGATTGCAAGACATCATAAATGCTATAAAAATAGATTACTGGAATGAGCAGGCCTAATAAGATCAAAAAAGGAACATTAATCCCGGATCGAACCGAAGAAAAATAAATTAGCGCAGAGGCATCCAGCAGGACGAAATAAATCAAAGCCGCGCCCTTCAAAAACATTTTCAGATAGAGATGGCCCAAGCCGGGGAAAACGGCTGCCAGCAGGCAAGCTATGAACTTACGCTTTCTCCTTCTTGGCCGGAAGCCTTTGGTCCGAGCTGCGAGCTGCAGGGCCCGTCTGCCCTGCAAATTCAGGGGTGTTTTCAGTTCCGCCATCTCCCTTCTCAGACTAGTAGAGTTTTTCACCATACTAGTAGATTTTTCAATAGTATAATAATACCCCATTATTGATTACTTCGTAATGGAATGAACTGGACTCCGGCTCCATCGTACAACGAATAAACAAAAACACACCTCATCTTAACCCTAAAGGTTAATCGAGGTGTGCCCGTTCTCTATGGCCGATGATAACGAAAAACCGTGAGGCCGGCGCCCGTGGATGAGGTGACACTCTCTCCGGGTAAGAAACCGAATTTCCGGTATAGGGAGACCGCCGGTACGTTAAGCGTTCCGGCGGTAACAACGAATGACCTGATATCGGGATGGTGATCGATCACATATTTCAGAAGCGAAGCCCCTATTCCCTGCCGCAAGTGATCCGGATGGATCATCAGCCGGCTAATCTCAAGGCAGGCCGGGGAGGCTGCCGGGGTTGTGACAATCGCCCCAAGCAGTTCCCCGTCCGCAGAAACCTCGCCGTAAAAATCCTCATCTACGCTGCTGCGCAGCGAATCGAATGTCTCAGGCAAAGGCGGGTATTCCTTCAAACCGATCGCAGCCGCCTCCAAACGGTAGGCTACATGCTGCAAACTCCACAACTGTTCCACCATATCATGGTCTTGTAGTGACAATCTTTCGATCATCCCTGTTTCCCCCTTGGGAAAACTTCTCCCATTTGTTTGAGATTAGTCCTTCAACACTTCAACCAACAGCTTGTTCGCAAGTCCCGGATTGGCTTTCCCTTTGCTCTGCTTCATAACCTGGCCGACCAGGAAGCCGATCGCCTTGTCTTTGCCTGCTTTATAATCCTGAACGGAGGCCGGGTTGTTCGCTACAACTTCCTTAACGATCGCCAAAATAGCACCCTCATCGCTAATTTGGACCAATCCCTGCTCCTCGACGATCTGCTGCGGAAGCTTCCCGCTTTGCAGCATTTCCTTGAAGACGGTCTTGGCAATCTTGGAACTGATTGTACCTTTTTCAATCAAGTTGATCATTTCGCCGAGGCCTTGTCCGGACAGTTTCACTTCCGCAAGCTCCAACCCGCTGCTGTTCAGATAACCGAGGAGGTCGCCCATAATCCAGTTGGATACGGCCTTCGCATCCTTGGTATAACCGAGGCTGCTTTCGAACAAATCAGCCAGCGGCTTGGAAGACGTAATTACGCCAGCATCATAGTCAGGAAGCCCATATTCCGAGGCGTACCGGGCTTTGCGCGCATCCGGCAATTCCGGAATAGACGCTCTGATCCGGTCCTTCCAATCTTGGTCGATATGGATCTTCACCAGATCGGGATCCGGGAAATAACGATAATCATGCGCTTCTTCTTTGCCGCGCATGGAGAACGTTTTGCCTTGGGCTTCGTCCCAACGGCGCGTTTCCTGAACGACCTGCCCGCCGTCGTCCAAAATCTCCGCCTGCCGGTATTGCTCATACTCCAATCCGCGCACTACGCCGCGGAAGGAGTTCATGTTCTTCAACTCGGCCCGGATACCGAATTCCTTCTGGCCCTGAGGACGAAGACTGATGTTAGCGTCACAGCGCATCGAGCCTTCTTCCATTTTCACGTCGGAAACATCGCAATACTGCATAATGGCCCGCAGCTTCTCAAGATAGGCCCGCGCCTCTTCCGGCGAAGAAAGATCCGGCTCGGACACGATTTCAACGAGAGGTGTTCCGACCCGATTGAAATCGACAAGGGAAGCATATCCGCCGTCGACGTGTGTCAACTTGCCAGCGTCTTCCTCCAAATGCAAACGGGTAATTCCGATTCGTTTCGTCACGCCGTCGACTTCAATGTCGATATAGCCGTTCTCTCCGATGGGCTGATCAAACTGCGAGATTTGATAAGCCTTCGGCGAATCGGGATAAAAGTAGTTTTTGCGGTCGAATTTGCTGACATCGCCGATTTCGCAATTCAGCGCCATGGCCGCCTTCATGGCGTAATCTACAGCCTGACGGTTAAGCACAGGCAGTACACCCGGATGTCCAAGACAAACCGGACAGGTATGACTGTTGGGAGGAGCGCCGAATTCCGTGGAACAGCCGCAGAAGATTTTCGTCTTCGTATGCAGCTCCACATGCACTTCCAACCCGATCACTGTTTCATATTTGGATGTTGACATGTTGACCCTCCTATATATGACTCATTACAACGCCGGGCGTTGTTTGTGATGGTCCGTTTGAGCTTCAAACGCATGAGCTACACGAAGCACGCTGCTCTCGTCGAACGCCTTGCCGATGATTTGCAGGCCGACCGGAAGTCCGTCCGCGAATCCGCAAGGAACGCTGATAGCCGGAACCCCTGCCAGGCTGACCGGAATCGTCAGAATATCGTTGAGATACATCGTCAACGGATCATCAACCTGCGATCCCAATTGGAAAGCGGTCGTCGGCGCTGTAGGTCCGATAATGACGTCATATTTTTCGAATGTCTGGTCAAAATCGCGCTTAATCAGCGTACGAACCTTCTGAGCTTTTAAATAATACGCGTCATAATAACCGGAGCTAAGCGCGTACGTTCCCAGCATGATCCGGCGCTTCACTTCCGGGCCAAAGCCTTGGCTCCGTGATTCAAGATACAGGTCCAGCAGGTTGCCCGCATGGTCCGAGCGCACGCCGTAACGAACGCCGTCAAAACGCGACAAGTTAGAGGAAGCTTCCGAAGAAGCAAGCAGATAATAAGCCGCGACCGCATATTCCGTATGCGGCAAGGACACTTCTTCCCAGACAGCCCCCATGCCCTCAAGCACCTTCAGCGCTTCCATTACGGAAGCTTTCACTTGCGGATCGACGCCTTCCAGGTATTCCTTCGGCACCGCGATCCGCAGGCCTTTGATGTCCCCTGTTAAAGCTGCCAAATAATCCGGCACATCGACATTCGCAGACGTAGAGTCCTTATGATCATGGCCAGCGATGGCCTGCAGCACATAGGCGGAATCTTCGACGTTTTTCGTAATCGGTCCGATCTGATCCAACGAGGAAGCAAAGGCTACCAGACCGTAACGGGATACTAGACCGTAAGTCGGCTTCAAGCCTACGACGCCGCAATAGGAGGCCGGCTGACGGATGGAACCGCCCGTGTCGGAGCCCAGCGTAAAGTAGGCTTCTCCCGCGGCAACTGCTGCGGCCGAACCTCCGCTGGATCCGCCGGGAACGCGGTTTAAATCCCAAGGATTGCGCACCGGATGGAAACTGGAATTTTCATTGGAGCCGCCCATGGCGAATTCATCCATGTTCAGTTTGCCGATCGTCACGGCCTCCGCCTGCTTAAGCTTCGCTACCGCCGTTGCATCGTAAATGGGATCATAATTGCTTAAGAACTGGCTTGCGCACGTCGTCCGCAGCCCCTCGGTCACCATATTGTCCTTGATGCCCACCGGAAGGCCGAACAGCAAGCCGCGTGCCTCCCCTCCGGCCAGTTTATTGTCGAGTCTCGCCGCTTCCGCGCGAGCCCCTTCCTCATTCAGCGTCAAATAGGCGCCGACACGCTCATCCCGTTCCGAGATTTTGGCGAACGCCTCGCCGACTAAATCGGTGACAGACAACTCTTTCTTGCTGAGCCGATTATGTATTTCCTGCAATCGCAAATCAAACAGCGTCACAACCGCGTCCTCCTTTCAAATTGTGCAAAGTAATGATATTCCTCATTTATTCCAGTACAGCCGGCACTTTGAATTGTCCGTCCTCTTCATCCGGCGCATTCCGGAATACTTTCTCCTGCGGGAGACTCTCATGCACTACATCCTCGCGCATCACATTGCTGATATGCAGCACATGCGTCGTCGGCTCCACACCTTCCGTATCCAGCTCATTCAATTTCTCGGCATATTGTAAAATAGCGTTCAACTGCTCCGTGAACATTTCCCGCTCTTCGTCAGTCAAGTTCAACCGGGCCAGCTTGGCCACATGCTCGACGTCCTTCACCTGAATGCTCATTTTGCCCTTTCCTCCTTCGTTTCCCCTGAGGGACTTAACTTGTCCATTCTAACATGTCGATTCGGATGAATAAAATTATATTGTAGAATGGGATGGAGTTCAATCCATTAACGCGAAACAAGACGAAAGCTGCCGGATTCTACCTAGCCTCGCCCGTCTTGAAACAGCAAAAGGCCGCCGAATGAAATCGGCAGCCTTTTGCTTTGGGGTTAAGCTTAAGTTGTAGTATGTTCCGCGTCATACTCGTCGGAGAGCTTCTTCAGCGAGTTGATTTTACCATGGGGGTGCTGCTCCTGCTTGCGGGCCTTCCAAGCTGCTTCTTTTCTGCGCTTTTGCTGGCTCATTTAAGGTAGCCTCCTCTGGAATTAACGTCATGTACTACAGTTATTAGATTGTTGATTATCGTAACGATTCATTCGCAGCAGCAAAAAAAAGAACCGGCATCGCCGGCTCTTTATATCCACGCTCGCAAGTTCACCTGCTTGATGAACTCCGCCTGAGACATTACTTCCTTTGTTGGTTCCTTCTGTTCGTCCGCATCATTCTCTTCGCCATTCAACACATGCAGAAACAGCTTTTCGTTGTGCGTTGCCAGAGCGTAATCGATGAGTGCCTCCTGAGTGGTCCGCTCCGCTTCATACTCCAGGAGCAATTCCTCGGATTCCACATCGCTCGAAGGGACGTAATAATTACGTCCTGTCTTCGGAGCACGGATCACGTAATCAAACGCATTATCCGGATTACGGTCGTAAGCAATAACGTACCCATATTCCCCAACAGGAAGATTCTGCTCAAAGGCATCTCCGACGATTACGACTCTTTCTCCCAATTGCAGCATCGTCTACCTCCCTGATTAATTCAATAAGTTATTTTACTATCCTACTAAAAAAATCAGAGATGGGCAACATCAGGTTGATAGAGTTATTCCACCTTTATCCGCTTTACATCTTCCCCCATGGATGACAGTAAAGTTTCCATCGTGGCCCCTGCCCTAAATTTCACGGTAAGCGTAAGGACGATCTCCTCTTCCTGGCGGTCCGCCTCAAAGACAAGCACGGAAACACGATGCTCTTCCAAACGTTTCAGAATGCGGTCGATGGCGCCTTGCTCCCTTTCCAGTACGATGACGATCTGTTCGGTTTTAGGGGAGGTCAGCCAGCTGATTCGGCCATGCAAAACGATCTGCCCCAGAAAAATCAGCAGCGTAACCCCGATGCCTATAAAATACAACCCGGCTCCGATGGCCATCCCGATCCCTGCCGTTGCCCAGATGCCCGCAGCCGTGGTCAGGCCTTTGATCGTCTGCTTTTGCATAAATATCATGCCCGCACCAAGAAAGCTGACCCCGCTAACCACCCCGGCCGCGATTCGCGACGGATCCAGAGACAGGTTGTCCCAGCCGATCTGATCCTGAAAGCCGTATTTGGAAATGATGATCATCAACGCGGCGCCAACCGCAACGACATAGTGGGTTCTTACGCCCGCTTCCTTCATCCTGTTCTTTCGTTCCAAACCGATAATCACGCCGCATACGCCCGCAATCAGGATTCTCAATAACAGTTCATATTCCATTTCCAAGCCCCCGATCAATCAAGAATAGCGATATTACTATCTTAACAAAACCGGGGAAAGGAATGAAATCAAGCGTTCAATCCGAAACGCCCTGCCGACGTAGACTCCAGGAAGATGCAGAGATAAACAAAACAGATAACAGCAGCGTAACCGCAACCGGTACGACAGAGTTCTCCGTGGCCTGCGGCTCGGCCAGATGTCCGGCGGCTACCGTCAATAAATGCGCAGGACTCCAAGCCAGCCAAGTTGGAACGAGACCATGTGCCACCGACAGAAGCCCTATCACCAGCAGAGACACTACCGCAGCCGCACTGCCTCGAAGCAGCGTGCTGCATAGAAGCGTGAGCGATACAGCGAATGAAAACCAGATCACGTACAGCCCGCCCGCCGCCAAAGCCTCCCGCCAAGGCACGGTCCCCTGTAACAGCGAAGTATAATACCAGGCCGATCCGTAGCTGAGAACAAATGAAATCACGACCAGACTGAAATACCCCGCCCATTTGGCGATAATAAACTGGGCTGATTTGACCGGACGAACCAAAACCAATGCCGCCGTTCCTCCGTAAAGTTCACCCGCCACCAAGTTCATCCCGGCTATGACGATCAACAATAACCCGATCAGGCTGTATTGACTGAGTACTTGAATCATCACTTCAGACGGTCCCGGAACAGGAAAACTGTCCACCAGTTCGGCGGGAATCTGTCCTGACATCTGAAGCAGCTCGGGCAGATAATAAGAGCTCAACGGTTGCGTCACTCCCAGTAGCACAAAGACGACCGGAATCCACAAGAGCTTGTAATTGCGCAGCATTTCCAACATTTCCTTGCGGTATATCAGTAAGGTTACCTTCATGAGCTGACCACCTTCATAAACATTTCTTCCAGGGAAGTCGCTCCCGCTTCGAAGCGAAGCAGCGGCATGACCTGATTTCCGGCTTCCTGGAGAATGACTTCCCGTGCGGTTCCCATATCCGAAACGGTAAGTAAAGCCGTGTCTCCCCGCAGCTCCAGTTCATTGACAAAGCTCCTCTGCCGAAATGATTGCAGCCAGGCGAGCGCTCGTCCTTCCGGATCTCTCTCCACTTGAATTGTCAGCAATGGCTGCCGGTACTTGGATGACAGCTCGCTAATATTCCCCTGCTCAACGATTTCCCCGTTCCTGAGCATAATGATCCGGTCGCAAACCTCCTCGGCGTCATGTAACACATGGGTCGATAACAGGATCGTCGTCTCTTGCCGGAGCTGCTGCAGCAAATCCATCACTTCACGCCGGCCCAACGGATCAAGGGCGGATACCGGTTCATCCAACAGCAACAGCCGGGGACGGTGCACCAAGGCCTGAGCCAAACCAAGCCTCTGCTTCATTCCCCCGGAATAGCCTGAAATACGCCGCCTTGCCGCGTCTTTAAGCCCGACCTTTTCCAGAATCATGTCCGCTTCAGCCGAGGCCTGCTTTCCGTTCATTCCACTCAGCCCCGCTGCATAAACCACATACTCTTTACCCGTCATCCAGCCGTAAAAAGAAGGATGCTGCGGCAAATAACCGATTTGATTGCGCGAAGCGATCTCCGAAGTTCCCTTTCCGTCGATCGCTACACTCCCCGAAGTAGGGGACAGCAGCCCCGCTAGCATACGAAGCGTCGTCGTTTTGCCCGCTCCGTTCGGGCCGAGCAATGCGGTACAGCCGCCTTCCTCCAGTTCAAATGAGATCCCCTTCACTGCCGTGCGGGAACCGAATTTCTTGATTAATTGAGTAACACTTAGTCTGCTCATCCCCGTTCCCTCCGGCCTACAGCAAAGTAGACAATGCTTCCGATGATATTTCCAAAGAGAATGATGATAACCCAGACCCATTTAGGACCTCTCACCGACTCGGGTTCCGCTTTGGCCAAGGAGATTAAGCCGATCAACGCAAGAATCAACTGTAAAATAACGACGGGTAAAATGAGACCCCATTGAATTTGAATATCCATTCTTTTTCCTCATTTCTTATGCAAAGTGCGATTCATATCCTCAAACCGGCGGCTTGCCGCCTTTTTTCGTTCTGCGGTACTCCGGTAACACCACGACGAGCAAATATACCAGCAAAGGAGTTGGGATATTGAACAAACCCCAGATCCCCCAAAACCATGCCGACACGCCTTTTCCACGCTTACGGGCGTTTCGGAACAACCACATCCCTTGCGCAAGCACCAGCATAGCCAACAAAATCCATATCCCCAAAGGCAGTTGTTCAGCTTTCATACCGTCTTCCCTTCCGCGAATAAACGGTTACCGCAATTACGCCGGCGGCCACGGCCAACCCCAGTCCTTGAATAATCGCATAGACATAGGGGTAACTGTATACAAACAAGCATCCGCCTATCACGGTCAGTGCAATCAGCAAGAAGAGAAAGTCTTCTCTTTTTCTCGCCCGCTTCTTTTCCATCCATACCCCTTGAATTCTTTGTTCCCATGCTGCGGGCGGAAGATCCATGCTCGGCGGAACCAACTTGTCCATCCGGCTCCATTCTCCGGATAACTCCTGAATAAGCCGCTCTTCGAACTCGTCGTCGATTTCGTTACTTTTCATGCCGTCCGGCCTCCTTCCTTAATTCGGTCAATCCGGTGGATACCCGGGATTTAGCGGTACCGGCAGGTATGCCTAATAGAGTCCCGATTTCATCATAGGTGTATCCGTAATAATGCTTGAGCAAGATAGCGATCCGTTGATCGGCCGGTAAACGGGACATGAGATCCAGCAGATCGGTCCAATCTTCTTGCTGATTCTCATAATTCCAGCGCAGTCTTCTGGCGCCCTCCTCCTGTTTCATCCAGCTGTTTTCCCGTTTTTTTCGACGGGTCTTGTCGATAAACAGGCGGGTAGCGATCGTAATCAGCCAAGAGGAGAATGAAGATGATCCATCGTAGCGTTCTATGTTTTCCATGCACCGAATCATCGTATCCTGAGCCAGGTCCTCCGCCATCTTCGGGTCCATCGATATTTTGACCAAATATTTAAATACAAAAGAATAATGCTCATGAATCAGCGATGCGAGGGCTGCGGAATCTCCTCTTTGAGCTTGTTGAATCAGCGCCCTTTCCCTTTCCTGTGACATTTCACACCCCTTTTGCTTCCGTTAAACATATGTAATACGACTGAGACTAGGAAATCGTTCAGAGCAAAATAAAAATAATAAAAAAAGACCGCCCTGATCGGCGATCTCCTTCATTCTATTGACTTCGACATAAAAAAGAACGCAAACCGGGATGATTCCGCAGCTTGCGTGCTTCGCAAAGGTTACAAATATTTAATGACTTGATTTTAGCAAAGTGAAGCGTTGTTGTCCAGCATTTTTGCACTTTTTGTGCAAAAATTTGTTGTAAAAGCACTTTATACGTCAGGATAGCGTCAGGACACGTAAGGATTGTTCGCTTTTTCGTAGCCGATGGTAGTTTTAGGCCCGTGGCCCGGATACACTTTCGTATCATCTGGAAACCGGAAAAGTGTTCCTCTGATCGAATTATACAGGTCCACCTCACGGCCGCCGGGAAGATCGGTACGCCCGACGCCCATTTTGAACAGGCAATCACCCGAGAACAGGTCGTTGCCGCACAGAAAACTCACGCCGCCCGGCGAATGGCCCGGCGTATGATAGACCGTGAATTCATAACCAATCAGGGAGAGCTTCTGTCCCTGAGCCAAATCGAATTCGGCGGGATCCGTGACGACCGGTCCTGTTACGTCAGGCCACATTAGTGAGCCGTTCAATTTCGGCGTCGTCAGCCACTCGCTTTCCAACGGATGAAGATAGACGGGACAGCCCTTCAGCTTGCGGATTTCATCCACGCTTCCGATATGATCGAAGTGGGCATGGGTCAGCAAAATCGCTTCGATCTCCAGTCCCTCAATCTTACGAAGCAGCGGTCCCGGATTCGACCCCGGATCTATAATCACAGCACGGTTCTCATCTTCCCCCCGCAGCAGGTAAGCATTGGTCTGAAGCGGTCCAAGGGAGAAACTCTCTATCTTTAGCATGGCGTCCTACATTCCGGAGATCAGTGTGCGAAGTTCGGTAACTACCGATTTCTTTACCCCGGCTCCTTCCTCATATTTTTCAGCCATCCGTTTCCGGACGATTCCGATTTTTTCTTCGTAATCCGAGGCTTCACGATCCGGATTGGCTTGTTTGAATTCAACCATCAATGCCTGTACATGCGCAGGACGCGGACCCCATTGACCCAGCACATGCCCGCCCGTATCCGCGAAAATGATGATCGGAACGGAACGGCCGCCCATCGTCAAAAAGTGATCCATCAGATCCTGATGATCTTCCAGAATCAGCACTTCCGTCTTTAAGCCCGATACTTCAAGCGCCCGAAAAACGACCGGCACGCTGCGCACGACATCGCCGCACCAATCGGCGGCCAGAATCAGAACGCGAATATCATCGCGGAAATTCAAGCTTTCGAAAAATTCGCGGTCCTCATCGCTAACCCAAGCAAAGTTCTCATATCCTTGCGAGAAAGCCTCCTTGTTCCGCTCCATCCCCTCCATAAATTGACGGGGAGTTATTCCTTTACCGAATTTGTAAGCTACATTTACGCTCATTTAGGCATCTCCTTTCTTTCTGGAAGAACCAAACCATTTCACCAGCACGTACACAATCAACAAGGCCAGGGCGACAAGAAGAATCGGCATAATATACGGGCCTGCCTTTTCATCGATATGCTCCCAGTTCTCGCCGAGCAGCATGCCCAAGTATACGAAAAGTATGGACCAGGGAATGACCGCTAACGTGGTCAACATCAGGAATTTACCCACCGGCATTTTGGCCATCCCTGCGGGTATGGAGATCGCATGTCTGGCAACCGGGATGAACCGGGCCGTAAAAATTACGCCGGGGCCGTATTTCAGGAACCATGCCTCGGAAACATCGATATGCTTTTTTTGAATCAAAATATATTTGCCGAACCGCTCCAATATAGGCCGTCCGCCATATCTTCCGATCCAGTAAATAAACAGCTGGGCAATCACCCCGCCGACGACGCCGAAGAATACGGCGCCCACAAAATTGATGTGACCCCCATGAACGAGATATCCTCCGTAAGCAAGCACGATCTCACTTGGAATGACCTCGATCATAAGGCCGAGCATAATGCCGAAATACCCCAATTGCTGAATCCACTCGAATAATGTTGCAACTACACTAGAAATCCACTCCACCGCGAAGTCCTCTCTCCCTAAACGTATTAAGCATATTAAGCACGTTCAAAAACCTCTATTCTCCAGTCTATTCTATCATAGCCGGGGACATGCATTCTACTTTGGATAGAGTGACTGGTGTCCCGCCTTGCGGCCTCAGCATATGTTGGGAGAAAGGAGGCAGTCACATGAATAACAAGCCCGGAAAGCACGCTTCTCCGCTCCCTACGCCGCGTAAAATCCGCCGCGGATGCAGCAAAGAGCTGTATCGGACAGTTAAGCGGCTCGGTGTGTACATCCCCGAGGAACGGATCCGAGAAGGAGAAGAGCTCTATTACAAAAAAGTGATCGGCAATCTTATGTGGATTGCTGAACACACCAGCAACCGAAAGGTGCTCGCCGACTGGTGGGATGAAGCGGTCTGCCCCGAGCTGGCCGATCTATGGCAGGTTGACCGCGAAACGCTCTCCCGCGCTTTCCGAAGCGCATTCGGCGGATAAAAGATAGCGGAAGTACTGAGGGTACAATCAGGGAACAGACGGCTGGGCCGCCCGGCGATGATCGGTTAGTCCATACCAAGCGGGTTGCCGATGAAGCGATGGCCGAATTCAAGCTTCGATGCCGGGCAGGTCTATACCGCTTCTAAATCAAACCTCTTAAAAGCGATCCGAAAGGCTCTCCGCTGGCTCTGGAAAATATGAACTTGGAACGCCCCCACGCGCCTCCAGCAATATCCCCAGGGAAACCGCCTCACGGGTTAGGCGGAAATCACGGTCATCGCGGCCCTCCCTAGCTCGTTCGGCCAGCAGGACATAGCTGCGGTAAGCCTTTATGCCTTCGGCTGCGGCCTGGCGGGACTGTTCCGTCCTGCCGTCCGCGTCCAGCCTGTCAACCAGCAGGCTGATTCCCCGCAGCGCAGCCGTCTGCACGGCACGGCTGTACCGGTCCAGTTCCGCGGCCCGGCGGAGATGAGCCAGAGCCGCGGGGTCGCCCTGCTTCGCGAGGGCCAAACCGAGCGCAAGCTCCAAGCCGGGATGGCCTCGTTCATAGGCCATCCCGCGGCGAAGCACTTCGGCCGCCTCGGCCGGAGGCAAGGCGGCAGCCAGGGCCAGGCGGGCTTGCGCCCGCGCAGGAGCCAAGGCGACAGCCCGCTCCAGCAGCCGGACTGCCTCGGCCGGACGGGTGGCTTCGGAGGCTGACGCAGCCAGGCGCTGCATGCGCAGGCTTTCCGCTTGACGCAGTCCGCTGATGCCGCCGGCCAGCAGAACCAGCGCTAGGAAGGCCATCATCACCGCACGGAGGCGGGCCTTGGCGGCATGCGAACGAACAAGAGAGGGGACGAGGACAAGCCCTGGACGATTGGATCGGAATAGCTTGGAATCACGCGAAGGCCGCTCCGGCGAACTGTTCGTCCTCCATGCCGCCAGCCATAAGATCAGCAGCCAAAAGAACCCGTAGCTCATATCAAAATCAATGGCGCTGTGCAGCAATAGCACACAAAGGGCCGGCAGGAGGCGCCGGTCCGACCGGTATACAGCGTCGGCGATGACGCCCAGCCAGCAGAGCATAACCGCAAGGCCGACAGTGCCCAGATCCAGCGCGAAATCGAGGTAGCCGCTGTGCACTTCGCTGCCCACGTAAGGGCGGCTCTGGATGCTGCGGAACATCGTCCGCCAGACATCCCCTCCTTGCCCGAACCAGGGGGCTTCGCGCAGCATCCGCAGGGCGTCGGCGTACAGCTCGCCGCGCGCGAACAGCGTGGCGGCGCGGGTGAGCCGCCACGGCAGGCCGCCGGCAGCCGCCAGCACGGCGCCGGCCGCAAGCGCCGCGGCGCCCAGCAGCGCTGCCGCCGCGTGGCGCCGGAGCCGCCGGTGCCGTGGCATGGCGCGGCGGTGGCCCGCGCGCTGCCCGCGGGCACGCCCCGGCGTCGCGGCGCGTGCCGCCAGCCCGGACAGCGCGATCGCGGCCGCCAGTACGGCGGCCAGCGACAGCAGTCCGGGCAGCGCCGGCGGCGCCAGCTGCGCGGCGGCGAGCTGGGCGGCGAGCAGCGCGCCCGCTCCGGCGGCCACGCCGGACTGCAGCGCATAGCGCAGCCGTTCACGGCCGCGCAGCAGCAGGCAGCCCGCCGCCCAACCGGCGGCTGCTGCGGCTAGCGCGCCGCGCGATTCCGACAGCAGCAGGCAAAGGGCGAAGACCGGCCCCAGAACGCCGGTCCAGTAACCCCGCCAGCCTGCTGCCCGTGTAAAGGCCGCGCTGGGCAAGCGGCCCAAGGCGGTCAGCCGCTCCAGCATCGCGGCAGCCATGACAGCACCGAACGTGTTCGGGTACTGTAATAGACCGCCCAGCCTGGCCCCCGCCGCCGCCAGTTCGCGATCTTCCGTGCGCAGGATCGCGCCAGGTAGCGGCAGCCCCCCGTAGACGGCGGCCAGCGCGGTAACGGCAAGTCCGCCGGTAAGGAGCAGCCAGCCTCGCTCCATAAAACGCCCGCTCCCCGTTCGAATGCCTAAGCTCCTTAGCGCGATTCCAAAGCAACCAAAGAACAGCCAGCATAGAACCGACATCATTGTCGCCTGATAAGACACCGGATCATTCAACAATCGGACAGAGTAAAGCAAAGCGATCACAAAAGGACCGGATACCAGCCCTAATTCCCAGATTGAATTCCTTTCCCTCGTTGGAAATGGTAATGGAGATGGCAAAGGCGACGATAATGGCAGCGACTCCTTGTATCCGAGCGTTCCGGAGATCCTATATCCTGTTGCTGCCCCTGCCGCTATTGCTCCTGCTATAAGCCAAAGTGAAACCAGTAGAAGTATGTGGATGGAATCAACAAAGAGCATTCCGCCGGTAGCGCAAACAACGATAGACGTAATCAAAATAGCCGCAGGCAGCGATATCGTTCCGAGCTTTGAAAAGATTACTCCCCGCATTTACTCCACTCCGTTCACAGCGCTTTTTTTTAATTCTCATCCAGCCCGTTATTCGTTCTCCCCTGACGGGCAAATCCGCTAACGTTAAAACTTATTAATTCTATAACCAAAAAAGGCCAACACTCAAAGTGTTGACCTGATTCATTGGACGCAAACCGCAAACCGATCCCGGAAAAGACTTCTCATCTTCTCCCATCGTCTTGACCGGGATGAGACATATTCTTTTTTACAGCTGGCCCGTCCGGTCTGCTTCAGACGCTGCAGGAGTCGCAGTCGCTATCTCAGCTACTGGAAGCAAATCCTTGCAGGCTTTTTCCAGATAAGGCTCAGCTTTCAGAAAATCCCGGAATTCCGTATATTCGCGCCATAACCGGTCCGTATCGGTAGTTTTGGCTTTTACCGCACGGATTAAAATATTTTTTGGGGTATGTTCCATGTCTATAAATTCAAGCAATTGTGTTTTGTAGCCCATAATATCGAGCAGCTTCGCCCGAATGGCATCCGTCGCCAACGCGGAAAAGCGCTCCTTAAGAATTCCGTGCGACAAAAGCGGATCCAGCACCGGGCTATTAATCTGTCCGAACAATTCGTGCTGGCAGCACGGTACGGACAAGATGACGGAAGCTCCCCAACGGACGGCCTTCTCCAACGCGGCATCGGTCGCCGTATCGCACGCGTGCAGCGTCACGACCATATCGACCTGGTTCAGTTCGTCATAATCCGCGATGTCTCCGACAAGGAACCGTAAATTTTGATAATTCAGGTCTTTCGCCAGCATTCCGCAGTGTTCGATAACATCCGCCTTCAGGTCGAGTCCGACCACTTTCAACTCTTTTCGCAGTTCTACTGACAAATAATGATACAACGCGAACGTCAAATAGGACTTACCGCAGCCGAAATCCACGATGGTAAGAGGCCGTCCCTCCGGCAAATGAGGAAGCACATCCTGAACCATCTCGAGAAATCGATTAATCTGCCTGAACTTGTCGTATTTTTTTGCCAGTACTTTGCCCTCGGAATTCATAATGCCCAGCTCGATCAAAAAAGGAACAGGCTTGCCCTCTTGCAAAATGTACTGCTTAGCCCGGTTATGCGTGAGGACGCCCGGCTTTTTGGTCGGCGATTTCGTTAAAATCGACACTTTATATTTCTTGCTGATCAGAACTTGATAATCCGCTTCGGCGGTGCATATCAACCCCTGTCGGAATGTCTCTTCGAACAGCTTCATCAACCCGTCTTCCAGCGAATCAGCCGGGATGTTCTCATGAACAACCTTGTTGCTGGAATGGTTGGCAAACTGGTAGTGCAGCGCCCCCTTCAGCAAGACCGGCTTAATGACGGTTTTAGTGTATCCGTCCTCTCCCGCTTTCCGGCGCTGACTTAATGTAGCGGAGATCAGTCCGCCTTGTTCCGATATTTGGTGAATGAGATTACGTAATCCTTCCATAATTCTGTCCGCTCGCTTTCATGTCGAATATAAAAAGGCAGCGGCTTCTTTCCTGTTAGAAACCTGCACGCCAAGTCCTTAGTGCATCTTAATTCTCTTCGTGAGCCGCCGCCATCCAGGACTGCAGCCCCTCCCGAACTTCTTGCTCGGGCAATCCGCCCTGTTCCAGTCTTTCCCGGTCAATTAACAGCAAACGCTCATAAAAAGCGATACCTTCTTCTTTAGTCGCGACTCCATCCTGAAACAAGCGGTAGAGAGCATTTTCCGCCTGATCATATCTTCCTTCGCTTTCTTCATAAGAGAGCAGCAACCGCTCCGTATCCGGAGGAAGCCGGTAGCCTTGAAGCCGGGTCAGCAATTCGCGGACTTCCCCGTCCAAATTCCATAGGGTACGGTCTGTCCCATATTGTCCCGCTGCTAAATATAAATGCAATGCCTTCATCAGGCGGAAAATGGATTCATCCGATTGTCCCGTTTGACTATAGATCTCTCCCTCTTCCTTCACCAGGCGGGCCAGGCTTTGCAATTTATCCGCCTCCACGGTCCCTCCGGTTCGCAGCAGCTCCACTATATCCTTTGCTCCAAGGGATCCTATAAGACGCGAATTCAGCCGGAATTGCTTTTTATAAAGCTCATCAAGCTCCCACAAAGCTTCGATCCATTTCTTCTGCTGCTTCAGATCAAATACTTTGCCGATGATCTCGGTCATTTCTTCAATCATGCGGACTAAATAATCTTTTCTCAGCATCCGGCCCCACCCTTCCTTAAGAGGTAGTTCAAAAAGTCATCTTTTGATCACGAAGCATTTCAAGTCGTTAAATCGACGTCGAATCTTGCGTTCATCCTCGAAGTCCGGTACTCATGTAGGTTTTGCCTACACTCCGTTCCTCCTTCTTCGGGTTCTCGCAACCTTCTCGGTGCTGAAAAGTCGACTTTTTAAACTTTCAATTTATGAGGTTGTTCAAGAGGTTGTACTGTAATGGATCATCAGAATCAAATTGTAAGCCATTTTTATCTCAATTTCCAGCAAAGGCGGTTCCGCAGCAAGCCAACTCCACTTTGAATTCCTGCTATTAACATTAAGAAAAACGTCTAACGGCGTCCTTTTACCTATTTGGGATCAACCATAAGGGCTTACGGACATAAGAGGCCTTAACTAGCTGTTTTTTGCAGCCTAAGCATTCTAAAGGACACAGGAGACCTTATTCACGCGAATATGTCCATTTTCTTCGAATTTCCGCACGAATAAGGGCTCTGGTGTCCTTTAGGATAGTAAATCCCCGTTTTTGGGAAGTTTAACGGCTCTCATGTCCGCTAGGATAGGAAGCAACTTTACTTTACACCAGAAATCGAAACGCGAGACTATGCCGCCATCGGCCAATACAGCCAATACAGCCAGTGCATCCACTGTAGCCAATGTAGCCACTGTAGCCACTGTAGCCACTGTAGCCAGCGTAGTCTACTCAGTCGGCTAAGTCTGCTCAATCAGCTCAGACAGCTCAGTAAATGCAAAAAACCGGAGTTCTATGAACTCCGGCAGCTCTTTACTTGATGTGAAACTTAGGATGGTGCGGATTCGGAAATCCCGTGCAAAAAGTCGCTGATCACGGATGACAGTTGGTCAGGAGCTTCATACATGCTCATGTGACCGGCACCCTTGATAACGGCCTTGGTTACGGAATCCCCTTCGGTCGTGAATGCCCGCTGCAGCGGAATGACCGAATCATTCTCTCCAGCGACCAACAGCACCGGCAGGACGGTTGCCGACAGGACATCCCTGCGGTCAATCCGTTCACGCATGGCCATCGCCGCTCCCGACGCTCCTTGCGGCGGCGTTTTGTAACCGATCTCCTTGACCCGGTTCACTTCGGAAGACAAGGTATCACGCAAATCCGGCGCGAACAAGCCGGGAACCAGCCCATCAACGAATGCGGTAATTCCTTCACTCGCGATGGTCGCAATCGCTTGAAGCCGTTTCTCCTTCGCTTCTTCACTATCCGGGTATGCGGTGGAATGGATCAGACCGAATCCATTTAGACGTTCACTGTATCGTTGAAGCAAAGATAATGCGACATAACCACCCATCGAATGACCAAGCAGGGTGTAGCGCTCGATACCGAGCGTTTCCAATAACCGGGCCACATCGTCAGCCATCTGCTCGATGGTGTAAGATCCCATAGGGGCATCCGATGAACCGTGCCCCCGGAGATCCGGTGCAATGATTCTGCAAGAGGAAGCCAGAAGAGGCATAACCCGCTCCCAGTATGCGGAACTTCCGCAGAAACCATGGAGCAGCACGACCGTTTCTCCTTGTCCCTGTTCTTCATAAGCCATTGTGAATCCGTCAATCGTAACTTTCTCCATAAGCTTCCCTCTTTCCTTCAATGATAAGATGGACTGATCCATTTCAATAGTACCTCTTATCTGTTCTGATTCTATTTATTTAAGCCAAATTACTGCCCTCTGAAACCTTGAACGATAGAATCCGCCAAAACGCCCGCCATCTCCATGACTTGATGAAGCGAAGTCATTTGCAGGGTCCAATACGGCTTGGGACCGTTTACGTTTACGACCGCTGCCACGCTATAATGGCCTACCGCCGGTAAGACGGTGCCGACCGATTGGGCGGGAATGAGCGGAAGTCCGGATACCAGGTAATTTCCGACGGAGGAAGCGGACCCCAGACAGGCATCGATCGCCACGATGATATGTTCCTCCGGAATGACCGACATGCGCATTTCCAGATTAGCCGCGTCGCAAGGAAATTTCAGAGTTCCGATTACGCTCGTAAATCCCTTCTCTTCGAGACGGGTGCCGACGAGCGGGCCGAGGGCGTCCCCGGTGGAGCGATCCGTGCCTATGCATAGAAAGGTAATTTCCTGGCCCGGATGCCTGGTCCTGATTCCGCGAAAAAAACCGGCAAGCTCGTTGCCGGCCACTTTTTTCCTTTTAAAACCTTCAACCGATAAAACGCTGCTTTCATCCACCGACAACCGTCCCCCTCTCTGTTCCAAGGTACCCTGATTGTACCGCAAACCGCCCCGTCACCGCAAAACATAGTGTGCGTTCTCCGCCCCTAACATGGTACAATGTCCGGGACACGTAATGAGAAAGGATGAGCACAATGGACTTAACGCAAAAGAACCAGGAAAACGTGGAATATATGATTGAAGCCATTAAAACGAAGCTGAAAATGGCGACCGGAGCCGCCATGAACGCTTCTGCCTTTCATGTAGACCAATATGACGATATTCTGGATATATACGAGCTTGTCACAAGCAAAGAACGTCTCAGCATCTCTGAAGTCGAAGCCCTGGCCCAAGAGCTTGGAAAGCTGCGCAATAAATAAGGAACGGAAGTCCGTCAAGGTAAATCGATAATCATGACCTCAGACGGCTCTTCTCCTGTTTTACGGAAGCTCAGGGCCTCTTCGCGCTGAATTCGGGCCGCATCACCTGGCCCCAGGGTAAACCGCTGTTTTCCGCAACTAAACTCGACATGTCCTGAGATCACGAACAGATGCTGCCTGCGATTCCGGGTCGGAACGGAGATTTCCCTGTCGTCCTGTAGGACTGGGATATATACTTCTACGTCCTGATGGATCTTTAAGGGGCCATTGCCACCCCTCCCGGTCACGACCGGCTCCATGCTTCCCATCCGCGACTCACGGGGAATCAGCAGGTCCTCTCTGGTCGGAGGCAAGCTTCTGCGTTCGGGAAGGAACCACAATTGAAGGTAACGGACCGGCTCCAACTCCGAGGAGTTATACTCTTCATGACTAATTCCGGTCCCCGCACTCAGCACCTGAAAGCTGCCCTCTTTTAAAATCCGGGCTTGGCCTGAATCATCGCCATGACCCAATTCACCCGATATTACATAGGTTAAAATCTCCAGATCATGGTGCGGATGGGCATTCATTTTCTTACCGGGCGCCAATGTATGATCATTCAATACCAGCAGACAGCCGAAATGGGCATTGCCGGGATCGTCATAATCGGCAAAGGAAAAGCTGAACTCGCTTTGGACAGGACCTTGTTTCACTGTATGGCGCTCTTCCGATGTAACCACCTTAATCATCCTAATCCTCCTCGCTCTCTATAAAAACCTTCATGGATTTGCTATTTTTTACCCTCTTCCCAAATTCATTAATCAATTCAATACGACCCACTATTTGTTTCACGCCTAGCAGTATCGTTTAATTACGAAGTAAGAAAAGCAAGCTTCAAGGCAGCTTTTAATTGGTTTAACAATACAATTCTATATAAAAAGGAGCGATCGATCATGAATAAAGCAGAAACGGAATATCCAGTACAAAGCGGTGGAACGTTTACGAAAGGTTTAGTCATCGGGGCATTGCTCGGGGCAGCAGCAGCACTGTTATATGCACCTAAGCCGGGCCGGGAGTTGCGCAGCGATCTGTCGGATAAAATTGGCGTCGCTACGGACAAATCGAAAGAACTCGCCTCCGTTGCTTGCGAGAAGGGTTCTGAACTGGCTAAGAACGTTGTTTCCAAAACAACGGATTTGGCAAAAACCGTAAGCACCAGTGCCGGTAATATCATGTCCAGCGTCAAAGAAGCCTCTGCCGACGTGTCCGAAGACATCAAGGAAGAAGCTAAGGGCGTAGCCAAAGAAACCGAGGATACTTCCAAAGACTTGATGAAAGACGTGACAAATACCAAGGATGAAACGAAACGCGAATTCGGGTCCTCCCTGAATTCCTAATCTCCTGGGGCTGTCCCCTGAATCGCCAGCTCGGGCAGCTGGCGATTTCTATTTTCATCCCACAAAATCACGGCAGGGAGGTGCCAAATGGCTCGCATGAATCCATATGATACCAAGGAGCATCCGTTTGAACTCAGGCATGAAGTGAAGCGTTTGAACGGCAGGCTTGACAACATTGCCGATATGCTGGAGAAAGCGGACTTCAAGGATATCCTGGAAAATTATACGAACCCGAAAAAACGGATTCTCACCAATTTTATGGCCGGTCTTTCGCGCGGTTTGGGGCTCAGTGTGGGAACCTTCGTGATTCTCGGTTTGCTCGGCTGGGTGCTAAGCCTGTTCGTCGACCTTCCGATGGTAGGCGACTACATTAAGAATCTCCAGGACTACATTAAATCCAAACCGTAACGGGAGAATAAGGATAACCACTTACTAAGGAGTGATTCCTATGGCATCTAAAAAAGCGGAGGAAGAGCAGCAGGAGTATGTAGAGAAGCAAATTCGCGAAGCCCGGGAAGGCGAATATCCCGAGCATAAGAGTATTTCCGTCGCGGAGAACGGCTCCATGGTCAACGATATGGAGGATCTGAAGCAGCTCGGCGAGGATATGGAGGAAATGTCCACAAATAGCGAGGACCATGAGCAAGGGATCGTTGCGGATCCCGAGCAATAAACTCACAGTGGCACTTTTCAGTCAAAACAAGATAAAAAACCTGAGCGGCTTTTTCCTGCCGCCCAGGTTTTTTATCTGTCTATAGATTCGAATCTTCCTCTTCCACCTCAAGCAAATCGCCGGTCCACCCCTTTGCCTTGATCCAGACATAAAATCCGACCGTCGTAAACAGGGTCAGTCCGGAAATCAACAAGAAGCCGAAAATACCTTGCTTGACCCATGGGAGAAAGTTAAAGTTCATCCCCCAGATCGCTCCGATTACGGTTGCCGGAGTGAAGATCGCGGTCATGATCGTTAAGGTCTTCATGATATCATTGCCGCGAAAAGCGGAAACGGCGTCATCAATGGAAATCAGCGTGTCTATTTCCTTCTCATAATGCTTAACAAGCCCTCTCATGCGTTCCGCCCGGTATGAAAACCGCTTGAACGGCACACTTTCGTCCATTTTATCCAGATAAGCCTCACGGGCCGCCGTGATCAACTCCATAAACGGAATGAACAGGTTAGACCAGTAAAGCAGCTCGAAGCGGGCGCTCAATATCCGGTCCATGAGATGCTTGTGGTTGCGTTTCTTCATGGTTTCTTCCACGCGGCGCAGCTTCTGTTCGAAGCGGTCCATCCCGCTATGGAAGTAATGCAGGATCGTCCGGGTTAGTACGAACAGGCCGTCGATCGGCCGTGAACAGGAATACAGCATGGCTCGATGATCCTGCTGTTCCATCACCCGGCAAGTATTTGCATCCAGATTAATCGTGATCAACGCATTCTCGCCAACAAAGAAATGCATCATTTCGCAATCGCTGGTTCCATCCTTGATTTCTTCCACAACTGAATAAAGCAGGGAGCCGAATATGATCGGCTCCCTGCCGTCCGGAAATCTTACGGACAAATAATTGGATTCTACCTTCGGAAGCATGTCCAGCCATTCCGCGGCAAAAGGATAGTCATTGTTTAACTGCCGGACTTCGGGGTCGTCCCAATTCTTTACTTCAAGATCAATCCAGGACCATCCCTGGTCGATTTCGTTTACCCGAATTTTTCTCCTGTCATCCATGAAAACGGGCTCCTTCGTCGTAATAAAAACGTTAAAAAGCCGAGTTTGAATTGGACATAATCTGCTTCAGCTTCTCCGTCGCCCTCTTTTGAATCCGGGATACGCTCATTTGGGATACGCCCAGCTTCTGGGCGATAGCCCGCTGGGATTGACCCTCTTGAAAAGCAAGCAACAGTACCTGTTGCTCCTGTTCTTTGAGCTGACTGAGCGCCTGCTGCAAATCCATCCGCTTCTCAACAGTGTCGTAATCATCCGCTTCCGAACTGATCAGCTCGCCCAGGGTTGCTGCGCTTTCTTCCTGGGATAGCGGCGAATCCAAGGAAACGTAATGGTAACATTCCCTGCCGGCAAGAACTTCAACCGTTTCTTCCACGGAAAGCTCCAAGAAATCGGCGATTTCCTTGACGTCCGGGGAACGTTCCAGCTTGACGGTCAATTCGTCGATCGCCTGCTGGACCAGAGCACCCTTTTCCTTGATTCTTCTCGGAACTTGTATATACCAGGACTTGTCCCGCAAAAAGTTCTTCATATGTCCGATCATGCTCTTCATCGCATAGGGCTCAAACGGAATCCCCATTTCGATATCGTATTGCTGAAGCAGCCGGATTAGAGCCATTTGTCCTACCTGATACAAATCTTCATAAAGATCGGGACGGTTGCGGGCGATCTTTCCCGCCGCCATTTTTACCATGGGTTCATACTTTTGAATCAGGACCGTTGCAATATCATTGTCCTTAGTTTGTTGATATTCCCAGATCAAGCTGGTGGATTCATTCAAAGACTCGGGGGGAGTCAATTTATCCGTCATACTTTCTCCTCGCTCTTCATTAAGCGGCGAGTCATAACCACCTTGGTTCCTTTTCCAGCGTCATTCACGACGCTGACTTCATCCATAAGCGCCTGCATAAGATAGAATCCGAGTCCGCCAATTTGGGCTTCATTCAATTCTTTATTATGCAGCGCTTGCCGTTCTCCGGCCATGCCCCACGAATCAAAGCTCTCCCCTTCATCTCTGACCGTAATGGACAATGCATCGCCTACAATTTCAAAGGTGACTTCCATCATTCCATCGCTATCTTTGTATGCGTACAAGACGGAATTATTACACGCCTCGGAAATGGCGACTTTCATATCTTCAATTTCTTCATAGGAGAAACCCATTTTAGAAGCAATACCATACAGATTCAACCTAACTATATCGACATACTCCGCAGTCGCCGGCAAACTGATTACAACTTTTTGCACTTCGTCTATCATGTTACTCTTTCCTTTCCTATTGGGAATTCTCCTGTGTGACAAAAAACTTAGCAATTCCGGTCATATCGAACAGTTTCTGAATTTGTTCCGGCACTTCTCTTACCAGGAAACCGGCCTGCATTCCGTGTCTTGTCTTCAAAATCGACAACAGAATTCCAATACCGGTACTGTCAATGTACTTCAAATCCTTTAAGTTAAGCACCAGGTCCTGTTTGTCGTTAAGAGCCAATGGCTCCATCACCTGGCGAAAATCAGGAGCAACGGACAAGTCCAACTCACCGCGCAAAAAAACTGTGCATGTGCCGTTCTCCACTTGCGACGTAGCTGTAAACTTCTCATTTTTATTTGTATTCATAGACACTCTCTCCTGAAATATGTTTTCTTTATAAATAACCCGTCATACCGGGTCATGAATCAACGAATCGAAGATTCTGCAATAAAACTATTGCTATATTTGGATAAAATTGTCTTTATGGTGCTTAGTTTTAATGGTTTGCTTACGTAATCATCCATTCCCGCTTGCAGACATTTGCTCTTAATGCCGTCCATCACATTAGCTGTCATCGCTATGATTTTCGGTTTTCTGCCCGGTTTATGGAGCTCACGAATCCGCTTGGTGGCTTCCAGACCATCCATGACCGGCATCTGCAAATCCATAAATATAAAATCGTAGCCATGTGAAAGAGCCATATCTACCGCCTCAACGCCGTCTTCCGCGATCTCTGTTTCATACCCCAGTTTCCTTAGCATGCTTACCATTAGGCGCTGATTTACAGGGTGATCGTCGACAACCAGCACGCGCTCCCTGTGCTCGGGATCTCCAACAAACGAAATTTCCTGCGCCGTGCAGGCCATTTCCTCCGTGTCATCCTCATACATACTTACGCAAATCGTAAAGACAAAGGTCGCTCCTTCTTCTTCCAGAGGCTCTACTCTGATCGTACCGCCCATCATATGGACAAGGGTCTGACAAATCGCCAGACCAAGCCCGGTTCCGCCGTATTTTCTCGTCATGGACGAATCCAACTGTGAAAAAGGCTTGAATAAGCGGTCGACCTTCTCAGGCGAAATCCCGATGCCCGTATCCTTCACCGTAAATTCAAGCATAAACTTGCCATCATCCATTTCTCTGCTGGATACGACAAGATAAATTCCGCCCTGTTCGGTAAATTTCATCGCATTTGCGATCAAATTAATGAGCACCTGGCGCAGCCGCCCCATATCCCCGTAAAGCAGCGCAGGAATTCGTTCATCGACAAACGAAACGAACTCAAGGCCCTTTCGGCTCGCATCCAACGAAAACAGACTGCTGACTTCCTGAATCGTAGCCCTTAACTCAAACGGACTTTCTTCCAGCTCCATTTTTCCGGACTCCATTTTCGTAAAATCCAGGATGTCGTTGATGATCGTGACCAGCGTATCTGCGCTGCCCCGGATAATCTCGGCATATTCCTTCTGCTCGTCTTGAAGCTCCGTCTCCATCAACAGATCGATCATCCCGATGACACCGTTCATCGGGGTACGAATTTCATGGCTCATCATAGCCAAAAATTCCGTTTTCGCCTTCGCGGCAATTTCAGCGGCTTCTTTGGCCCTTACGAGTTCCTCGTTAGCCCGTTCGAGCTCCAGCGTTTTTTGCTGTAGGAGCATGCTTTGGGTTTTAAGCCGCTGATTGGTCAAATACATGTCTACGAAGCCTTCGATTTTCGATCTTAGAATTTGCGGAATAAATGGTTTTACCATGTAGTCGATTGCACCGGCGGAGTATCCCGCGAACAAATGCTCCGCCTCCTTGCTGTTGGCAGAGATGAAAATAATCGGAATATCCTTGGTCTTATCCCGGGCTTTGATCAGCTTCGCGGTTTCGATTCCGTCAAGTCCGGGCATTTGGACATCAAGCACGATTACGGCAAAATCATCCTTCAATAAAAACCTCAAAGCTTCTTCGCCCGACGTCGCCTTAATTAAATGATATTGTTCACTTTCCAGCACCGCTTCCAGGGCCATCAGGTTCTCTGGGCGGTCATCTACCAGCAAGATATGAATCGGTTCTTGGGCCCCCATGGAATCCTCCCGCATCCTTCATTTGATCTTTCGGTAAATCTTCTCCACCTTGTCTAAAGGTTCGTAACAATCGTCATAATCCGTAAAATGAATGGACTCTTTTGCTCCCAGCACAAGTACCCCGAAATGGCTCAAACTATCGTGAAAAAGCGAATGAACCCGGTTCCTCAGTGTTTCATCAAAATAAATCATGACATTTCGACAAAATATAACATTAAATTCATTGAATGATTGATCGGTCGCCAGATTATGCTCGGCAAAAATTATGTTTTTGCGCAAAAAAGGCTGAAATATTACGGAATTGTACTTTGCCGTATAATACTCGGAGAACGAGCGTGTCCCGCCCGCCTCTTGATAGTTCTTCGTATAAAGCTTCATTTTTTGAATTCCGAAAATTCCCTCTTTGGCCACCTGCAGTGATTTCCCGTTCATGTCGGTTGCATAAATCCTCGATTTATCATATAGACCTTCCTCATGCAGCAGAATGGCCATCGAATAAACCTCTTCCCCTGTAGAACAACCGGCATGCCATATGCGGATATAGGGATATGTCCTTAGCAGTGGAATGACCTTCTCCCGGAATGTCCGAAATAAGGGCGGATCCCGGAACATCTCCGTAACCGGAATGGACAGGCTGTATACAAGACGTTGAAAACAGGCCCGATCATGCAGCACCTTTTCCTGCAAGCCTGATATGGTCAAGAGATGCTCTGCATGCACCTGGTGCCATATCCGCCTCCGCAGCGAGGGAAGGGCATAATTGCGGAAATCATAGCCGTACAACCGGTGAACCCCTTCAAGAAGCAGCTCGATTTCGAGCAACTCCCGTTCACTTTCTACAGGCTGGCTATACGATTCCATATCCGAAAACTCCGTAAATTCACTGGGTGCCATAGATTCAACTCCGATTATAATACTATGAAATCACACTTCTCATTTATCGCCTTGACCTGCTTCGTCATGGAAAGATGACTTTTTGAACGTCCTCTTACAGTTCTTTTACCCTTTCTACCGGATTACGAATACAACCATACCCGCATTAATGACAGCAATTGATCGGTCTGGATCGGTTTCTTCACATAGTCGGAAGCTCCCGCATCAATACATTTCGACCGATCGTCCTTCATGGCCTTCGCCGTTAGGGCAATAATCGGCAATTTCGCATATTCCGGCATTTGGCGAATCTGCCGCATGGCCTCATATCCGTCCATTTCCGGCATCATCATATCCATCAGAACCATATCGATGTCATCCTGTTCCTTGAGGAAGTCGATGGCCTCCCTGCCGTTCTCCGCATAAATCACATTCATGCGGTAGCTTTCAAGAACGCTGGACAAGGCGAATACATTACGCACATCGTCATCCACAAGCAAAATTTTCTTGCCTTCAAACAGTTCTTCCTTGTTATGAAGCTTCTGCAAAATCTGCCGCTTGTCCTCCGGCAAGTCCGCTTCGACGCGATGAAGGAACAGTGTCGTTTCATCAAGCAATCTTTCCGGAGATTTCACGTCTTTAATAATGATCGATTCGGTATATTTACGCAGGCGCAATTCCTCCTGCTTATCAAGGTCCTTACCTGTATAAATAATGATCGGCAGATCGTTCAGATCCTCGTCATCCCGGATCTGGTCGAGCAGATCGAAGCCGGTGATATCGCTCAGCATCAGATCCAGCACCATACAATCGTAATGTTTCTCCCGCAGTTCCTGTAACGCTTCTCCGCCGGTAGAAACCGCCGTAATTCTTACATCATCGTGACCGATCAGTTCAATAATGGAATTCCGCTGAACATCATCGTCTTCCACAATCAGAAGATGCTTGAGGCTCTTCTCGGTAAACGACTCGATATGGGAGAAGGCACGCTCTAAATGCTCACGTGTAGAAGGCTTGCGCAAGTAGGCGATGGCTCCCATCATAAGTCCCTGCTTCGCCTCATCGACTACAGAAATGACATGTACCGGAATATGCCTTGTGGCGGCAGTGCTTTTCAGTTCGTTCAAGATAGACCAGCCGTCCATGACAGGAAGCTGAATATCGAGAATAATCGCATCCGGCTTGTACTCCATCGCCATCTGCAATCCCTTATCCCCCTGGATCGCGATCAGGGTTTTGAAGCCATGACTGCGGGACATGTCGAGCAAAATCTTCGCAAACTGGACGTCATCCTCAATGATGAGCATGACCTTGTCGCCTGCCTCGATCAATTCCCGGTCGTCATCCATCGGATTTAACGAGGTTACCGGCTCCTCAACCTGACGGACATAGGATCCCTTGCTGCTGAAGTAAGGAGCAACCGTCGCACTGGTCACCGCGGCTTCCTGATCGGCAATAAACAACTGGGACGGAGCATCCTCCGGCAGATAGAGTGTAAAGACACTGCCCTCCCCTTCCGCGGATGTAACGGTTATTATGCCGCCGAGCAATCCCGCCAATCCTTGGCTGATCGACAGCCCGAGTCCGGTACCGCCGTATTTGCGGCTGGTTGTGCCGTCGACCTGTTGGAAGGCTTCGAAAATAAGATCCATTTTGTCGGCAGGAATCCCGATTCCCGAATCCTTGACGGACATTTCCAGGTATCCCCGGGAAGAATCCAGAGCCGGCGGCAGCTGGTCTATATCGGCAGTTCTGATACTTACCGCAATCTGTCCGCGGCTCGTAAACTTGAATGCATTCGAGAGCAAATTACGGAGAATCTGCTTCACCCGATGCCCGTCCGTCTGAATTTCTTTCGGCACGTTCTCATCCATTTCGATCCGCAAGTCGATTTTGTTACGCTGCGCTACAGGACCGAAGTTTTGCTCCACGAACCGTTTAATTTCATCAAGTCGGACCGTTTCCTGGTTAATTTCCATTTTGCCCGCGTCGACCTTGGACAGATCCAGAATTTCATCGATCATTTTCAAGAGATCGGCGCCGGACATATGAATCGTATGCGCATATTCGATCTGTTTATCGGTCAGGTTGCTTTCCTTATTTTCATACAACAGCTGTGAAAGAATAAGCAGACTGTTGAGCGGAGTCCGCAGCTCATGAGACATATTGGCTAAAAATTCCGATTTATATTTGCTTGTTACAGCCAGTTGGGCCGCATGACGTTCCAGTTCGATCTTTGTCTTCTCGATTTCGTTATTCTTCTCTTCAACCTCTTGGACCTGTTCTTCCAAAGCACGCGTCTTGGCGATCAATTCCGTATTGAAATGCTCCAGTTCCTCCTGCTGACGCTGCAGCAGTTCCTCTGAGCGCTTCAGCGCCACGGTCTGTTTCTCCATGCTTTCATTCGACCGGCGCAGCTCTTCTTGCTGGGTTTGCAGCTCTTCCGATTGAACCTGGAGCTCCTCGGTCAACGCCTGGGATTCGCGCAGCAATTCTTCTACGCGCAGACGACGATTGATATTATTCAGAATAATGCCAAGGTTTAACGCCAGACCGGACATCAAAGTCTCTTCAAGCGGCGTAAACGGATCAAACCCGGCGTACTCAACTACGCCAAGCACTTCGTCTTCAAACATGATCGGATAAATAAGAATGTGATTCGGCTTGGATTCCCCAAGAGCCGATCTAACCGATACATAGTCGCTTGGAGCATTCTCCAACGAAATCGGCTTCTTATCAAGGGCAGCCTGTCCGATCAGCCCTTCGCCGACTCTAAAGGTGTCCGGGGACTTAATGTCATGATTACTTGCGTAGGCGCCCGCCAAATAGAGCTTATCCGGACTCTGATCTTCATTACGGAGATAGAGGGCTCCATACTGTGCTCCAAGCAGTGGGGTGAATTCGCTGATAAACATTTGTGAAATCTGCTCTAGAGAATTAACTCCATGCAGCAATTCCGTAATGCGCGCAAGGTTGGAATCGACCCAGGATTGATCCATCTGCAGCTGCATATACTTTTGCTCGGTCTCCTGCTTCTCTTGTAAATCTATGGAGATTTCCTGGAAGACCTGCGCCATCTCGCCTATTTCATCCTTCGAATGGATAGGTACTTCTTTAATCGCATTGAGTTCGTTCTTTCCAAAATAACTCATCATCCGATTGACTGTATTAAATCCTCTGGATATGCTCGGAAGTATCCAAAGCACGACACCTAGACCAACCAGCAAGCCTAACGTCATAATGACGATAGCCATTTGTATAGAACGCTCGTAGGCCTCTCCGGCACTGGCTACAGCCATATCGATCTGGGCATTATAGTAATCCCGCATATCATTTAAGGAATTTAGCAAGGTATCCTGAACATTTTGCCCGGTCTCCAACCGATATTGGTTCGCGGTCTGATAGTCCTTCCGGTTCATCAGTTCAAGTACTCGCTCTTTATAGCTCTCAAAATCCGCGATAACTTTATCGGTAGTGCTTATGACGCGTTGTTCTTCAGGGGTTGTCGCCTTGCTTTTGATCAATTCATAATATTTTAAGGCGGATTTGTTCATCTCGGTCAATTTAGACAGCTGCGAAGCTGTGTATTCATCGTCTTGCTTTTGCAGCATATTCGTCAAAGTTCGAGCTATATCGTTATATTCGCCGCGCATACCGGTTGCATTCTTTATAATGAAATATTTATTGGAAGATATGTTGTCCAGTTCGCTATTCATATATTTCAGCCGATCATAGCTTGTAAATGTCAATATCAGCAGAATAACGATCAGCGAACTGAAACCTATCACCAGTTTGCTTCTAATCTTCATTCCTTGCCTTCTCCTCCTTTTAATGAGATCCACACCAGGCATTTATCATCTTCGCGTTCCTGTGGGAGATCCCCATCAAACAACACTCGCTCTGTCTCTTCCTTATTAAAAATATGGCTTCCCCGCAGCTTTTGCTCCAGGTAATCCAATTGCTCGTCCTGAGTTCCTTCCACCGCTTCGGTAAGTCCGTCGGTATAAAGGACGAGATGTCCGTCGCCTTCATAATAAATCGTCTGGGTCGTAGCTTCGATTTTGTCGAACAACCCGACCGGCGGGCATACGGCGTTCAACTTAACGACAGGGTTATCCTGCTGGTAAAATAGCGCTGGAGGATGTCCTGCATTGACGTAATCGATTTTCTTATATCTTGTGTCTACCACCAGGTAAATGGCCGTAAAATAGTATTGGACAAGCTGACTGTCGATGTACAGCAGATTGAATCTCCGGTTCAGTTCCTGAATAACCTTTTCCGGTTCTACATAGGTACTGACGGTGTCTTTCAGGACGGAGGCAATAAACATGCAGAATAAAGACGAGGAGATGCCATGGCCCATCATATCAAGCAATATAACCCCGTATCTGCCTTCGCCGAGCGGATACCAGGAATACAAATCGCCCGCGAGTTCAAATGAGGGCTTATAGAGTGCGTCGATTTCAAAAAGAGGATCCTGAATCGGTGAGCTTAAGACGGCATTCTGAATCATAGCAGCCAGCTTTAATTCTTCCTGGATTCTCTGATCCCGTTCCTTATGCCAGTCCTTCTCTTGCTTCAGCCGCAAAGCAAGCCTTATTCTGGCCATCAGTTCCACTTTATTGATCGGCTTTGTCACATAGTCGACAGCACCGGCATCGAGCGCTTCAGCCAGTTTTTTCGAATCCCCTACCGCTGTTACCATAATGATAGGAATATCCTTCAAATTTTCATATTGCTGCAACAGACGGCAGGCTTCAATTCCGTCCATCTCCGGCATCATCATATCCAGCAAAATCAGGTCAATATCGGAGACCCCGGTTTCCGTGAACTGCCCCGGAGTTTCAACACCTAAACGCTCAAACATTTCATGAGCGGATGAAACAGCTGCTGTATCCCGATAATCCTCCTTTTTCAATATTTCCCGAATAATTATGATATTTGTTGGATTGTCGTCAACGATTAAAATTCTCATACAACTCTCCTTAATCATTTTAAATAATAACGGAATCTTTCCTTCCATTTAGGATAACATGTTTCGGGCTTCTATCGACACAAAATGACGATTTTCTTCCTGTTTAGTCAAGATTTGCATCCCCTTCCAAAAACATAGATAAGGAATGGGGCTTTTTCTCCCATTCCTTATCTATGTTTTTGATGTATCGGACCCTAAAAGCCCAGCTTAAAATAAATCAGTCGGTTCTTCTTGCGATGACCAGCACTTTTCCAAGATCCAATTCTTTTTCATAGAACGCCGCCTCGGTTTCCGTAAAACCAAGCGAAACGATTTTTGCCCGCAGCTCATCACCCCGGGAGCGGAATAAATTGGCGATTGCCGCAAACATACCCTCTTCTTTAATCCCAATTTCATTAGCGTTTGCCGCTTCCGCAATTCTGTCGCTTCGATCCTGATCGTGTGCCAGTACGAAAATATCCTCGGCTGAATATCCGGTGGAGTGAAGCTCTTGGACGGTCTCAACAGCCTGTACACCGTTTTGGACTACTTTGGCATATGATTTGTTGTCGATCGTGCTCATGATACCACGCTCCTTAGTTATAAATTCACGCAAGTTAAAGTTAAAAGCTAGAGTATATTACCCTATAAGCAGTTTTTTGAATCAGTTTTTATCGTTATTCCCTGATATACATTTATGAAGCCGCATCATCAAACAGGTCGACACCTGTCACCTCTCCCGACAAAGGATCTCTGTAGACCTTAAGCGCTGCATTTCCCCGGATATAAACATCCCCGTCTTCCGCCACAAAATCCGGTTCCCCGAAATAGTGACGGAGCCAAACCTCTTGCAACGGAATCGATATCCCGTTTAAAGACATTTTTTCCGGAGACGGACCGGTATGCACGTAATAAACAAGGCCTTCATATAGACCAATCATCAGGCCGTCATAACGGAATTCCGTATAGCCGGTATAAGGATCCTTATCTGCTGAATCCGGCTCTCCCTTTTTAGACAGGACACTCTTGTAGTCGTCATACAGGGTAATCCCATCCATGGAGTCGAAGGAATCCATAGAGGTGATCTTTCCCCAAGTATCGTCCGCCGCTTGGGCCGGAAACGAGGGTTGCCAAAGAGCAAGGCGGGCTGTAGACGGCAACGGTAAATCGGCAGTCGCCTGCATTCCGCCGGCAAAGGGGGAAAGAAGTCCCAACAGCAGCAACAGTGCATTCAACATATTTCTCACCCTTCCTGAAGTTTGCATGCCTCCGGCAATCCCTTGCGTTTCCGTGCGGACCCTGCCGCAGCGCTGAATCATTTAGATTCTATGTACCGTTCTTAATTAAGAGCGGTACTTTTGCCAAATCCCGGCGGCGACGTCTACCCATTTCATCCATCCCGGAGGTTGAGTTGCGGGTTTGGGCGTTTCATATGGTAAAGCATAGGCCCGCATTTCTTCGGGCGTTTGCGCTACCGCAGGCTGGGTCTTTGCAGCTTCGGAGACCTTGGGATGCTTAGGCTTAGGCGGGCTTTTAATTCTGTCAATAAAAGCCGTGGAAACCTGCTTGGCGGCCAGAGTGACCTCATTCAGCACATCCCCGACATTTTTAACCGATTCGAGCACCGGATCGATTTGCTCCATTTTATGCTGCAAATCTCCCGTAATGTCGTTAGCTTGCCTAACCACATTTTTAACTTCATAACTTAGCTCATCGATAGTCTTCTGGACTTCCTGCAGGGTTTGGGTCGTTTTATCCAACGACTTTTCCGCTGCTTTAAGGGTTTTAATTAGAAATACAACTAGTACGGCAAATGCTACGGCTATAAGTGCAACGCTTATTTCCCAGATCATTCCGTTCCCTCTCTTTCTGTAAAGGATTCATCGTTCAATACTCCTTAGTTACCCTAAGCCATAAGGCCCGAAACAAGCGCCAGGAGCGCTCTCCCGAAGGAAATTATTGTTCTGTTTCAAGCCAAAATACCCGGGTTAATTAAGGCTACGAGCGAAGCGTTTCACTCAGGCTTCTGCCCTCCGCATAGGCAGATAGCCGGTCATGGAGAACGCTCGGTAAGTGCACCCTCAGTTACACTATACAATAATTTAATATGAAGGGAAGATGATTACCATGTTGAAATGGTCTATGATTTTTCTGGTTGTAGCTTTGATCGCCGGCATCTTCGGGTTCTTCAATATTGTGGCCGCAGCCGCCTCGATCGCCAAAGTTCTGTTCTTCATATTCCTGGTCCTATTCGTAATCTCGTTGTTTACAGGAAGAAGACGCTCATTGTAACCTGCTGATTCTCTTTCGAATCAAAAAAACAGCAAGCCTCCATTTACTTGGGGCTTGCTGTTTTTTTGATTCTTTTGAATTTTAGTTTGTGATGCTACAACAAATCCAAATATCTGGCGACTTCGATCCAATCCAGCTTAAAGCTGATTCGGAGCGCCTTCTCCTGGAAGTTCACCTCTTTAACCTTCACAACCTCGGGGAGATACTGGCCTAAATCAATGGAAATAGGCTCAAGTCCGAAATTTGCCGGAGGGAATGAGAATCGACGGATCGACAAAGTCTCCGGAACAAGCAGCAGCTTCCCTGAGGAATATTCCATTAGATACCCGGCCTCCACACCCGCTTCAATCGCTCCCCAAGCAACATTTAAATCGGCCGTAAGCCGATTTCCGTTCAAACGAAACTCGGCCCCTGTAACATTTACCGGAAGCTCTTGTTCCGCAACATATTGATTCAGCTCTTTCTTCGCCAACTGATTAAGCTCAGATTCCGAAAGATTCAGCGCCGGTTGACGGGTCTCCGCCATAACAAGCAGCTTCTCCTTCCAGTCTATCGAGGAGTATCGTAAATCAAGGCTCTTTGCAGGACGGATATACAACACTAGGGCTACCAGCAAAACCACGATCAACAAAAGTACAAAGCCGACGAACAGCCTGCGTTTTCCCATCGGAAGCTCCCTCCTTTAACAGATATTTTTGAAGTTACTAAAAAAAATAAACTGGAAAATGATTCTTAGGTAGCTTGACTGTTTATTACATGTATACGAACACATTACAATCCGATTGAAGGAGGAAACACATTATGAAAAAGCTAGCAGCCCTTTCCGCATCCGTTATTCTTACCGCCGCTTTTGCTACGGCAGTATCCGCAGATCCTGTCGTTGAGCCCGTTGCCCCTGTAGTCGAGGAGCCTATCGTTGAGGCCGCAGATGTCATCATCGCACCGAATCCGGTAACGCTTAAGGAAATCACTTATTTCTATAATAACCCGAACGGCGTGGCGTTGAGCGCATTAGCGCCGCAGGATGTACATCCTACCGGCCAAACGGTCGATGACTGGGTAGAAATTTACACTTGGCTCGGCAAAGCTTGGATTTACATCCCAGGCTACGTTCCAACCTACTTCTAAATGTATAACAACATCGCTCCGCAGGCAAAGGGCTCTCCCTCATCCTGCGGAGCGATTTTTATTAGAAAGAACGTATAGACTTATTTAAGCACGCTTCCCCCATAGAGGAAACGGTATTTCCACGAACCATCCAACTTATCGATTCGTACTCCGCCTGAACTTGAAGAGTAGGTATGAAGCATTTGACCATTGCCAAGATAAATAGATACATGCGTAATTCGTTGGTTGTTCGGGTCAATGTTTTGATAAGAAGAGGCCTTTGAACCTCTATACTCCATGAAGAACACCAAATCGCCCGCCTTCAAACTCCCGGTATCATATACGACCGTCCCGTTATCGCGAATCCATGTCCCTTGCTTGCGGGAATCGGCGGGAAGCACGATCCCGAGCGCATCGCGGTATGCCTGGCGAACGAAATCGGAGCAATCGAAAGTCGTTGTCGTGTTTCGATCGGACCCATATTCATACGGGGTGCCAAGATATTTTTTACCCGCCTTGATTACGAGATCCACCTTAGCCTGAAGAGATGAAGGCAGTTCCGGTTTCGGTGTCGGGGCAGGCGTTGGAGACGGTCCGGCCACCTTACCGCTGATTTCCAAGTATTTATCCGAAGTGCTGACATAACCCGTCTTGCCTTTCTCGGTAACTACTTTGTAAAAATAATCGTTGCTCCGCTCCAGAACCGTAACGTTAGTTCCTTTGCTGAGCATGCCAAGTATTTTCCCCGAGGTAGAGGGTTGATCCCTCAGATTAACGCCGAAAACGACAACCCCTGCGGTTCCTTGCCCCCCTCCGTTAGGAGTCGTGGCTGCTTGGCCAACGCTTATGTATTTCTCCGAAGCGCTGACATATCCTGTTGCTCCATCCTGACTTTTAACCTTATAAAAATAATCGCTGCTTCGCTCCAAAATCGTTACATCCATACCTTTTTTCAGAAATCCGACCACGTTGCCGGAAAGCGAAGGCTTATCGCGTAAATTTACACCGTTTTCAATATGTCCTTTGAGTACGCTTTGAACCGACTGGGCTGCAGCCGATACCTGTCTTGGTATTGATGTATAAGAGCTAAGTAATACAGCACTCATCGCTAATACGGCAATGCTTCGTTTCATGTTGTGCCTCCTTGAAGATAATCTTGGTGTCTATAGGCTAATCTTGTGTCGTTCCCCCTTTCTTTGGGCTTCCTCCCATTATAGCCCATGTCGAAGTTTGTCTAAATCCGTCGATTCTCACAGTTATCAAGCTATCGTCCTACAATCTGCCTAGTACCTGAGCAACAAAAGAGGCCCTATTCCCTATTGGGAATGGGCCTCAAAACTCGTTTGCGCATACCGAAAAACCGCCAGAGCAAGTCTGCCGGTTTCCATCCAACTTATGGTTAGTCTTTTGAACTAGCTTACTACAATGACTACGAATTAACGGGTTCAGCCGATTTCGGCTCCACATGAACATGTACGTGCATTACATTTTGGGTCTTTCTCATTCGTTCTTCTACCCGATCACTGATATGATGGCTTTCAATGACGGATAATTGCGGATCAACCTCAATGACGACATCGACGAGCACATGGTTTCCATGCACGCGGGCCTTTAAATCTTTGATCCCTTCCACACCTTGAATTCTCGCAATCGTCCCCCGCAGGTCGCTGAG
This sequence comes from Paenibacillus sp. FSL R5-0407, assembly GCF_038009185.1. Classification (NCBI taxonomy): domain Bacteria; kingdom Bacillati; phylum Bacillota; class Bacilli; order Caryophanales; family Paenibacillaceae; genus Paenibacillus; species Paenibacillus sp. FSL R5-0407. The sequence goes on from NZ_JBBPAX010000001.1 coordinate 2,701,945, forward strand.
CTCTTTCTCATCGAATCCGTCGGTCAAGCTGTGAGTAGAATCCCGGAAAATTTCCCAAGCCGTCTTGCAGATCAGCAACCCTACCAAAACAGCGGCGACTCCGTCCAGCCAAGGGAGCCCGAACTGGGCCCCGACGATTCCGACCGCAGCACCCACGCTGACCATAGCATCCGACAAATTGTCTTTGGCGGCAGCCATCAATGCTTGGTTATTAATCTGCTTGGCCAATTTCCGGTTATACGCATAAACACCGCCCATGGCTACGGCAGAAATAAGCGCCACTCCGGCGGATAATATATCAGGCTCGGTATGCTGTCCTTCAATCAATGAGCGCACTGCGCTAATAATGACCTGAATACCGACCATAGCCATAATAAATGAAGCCACCAACGCAGCGATGGTCTCGGCCCGTAAATGGCCGTATGCGTGATCCGAATCCGGCGGTTTCTGTGAAATACGCAGTCCGATCAACACCGCTACCGAAGCTACAATGTCCGTAAGATTATTAAAACCGTCCGCCAATAACGCGCTTGAGGCGAAAAAATAACCGCTGATCAATTTAAAGGCGGTCAGCACTAAATAGGCCGTAATGCTGACCCAGGCTCCCCGTTCTCCTTTGCGTATATCATCATAGATATCCAAGCATTTGCACCTCCAGCTCTCTCCCCAACATGAAGTTTTCAAAGTCGTTCCATCATAGTAGCAAACAGAATCCGTGTAAGTCCAGAGAAACAGTGTTGCACTAGGCAAAAGCAACCCCTGATCATTATTCCCGTTGTACGGATATTTAAAAACGTTTAAAATAGGAACAAGCCCCCTTCAATATGAGGAGATGATCATGATGACGGAAAATAACGAACCCCGTAAAATCGACCTGGCCGAAGCTATGCGCCAGAAGCTGCAGCAAAAAAAACAGCAACAACAAAATTCGGGCAAACCGGGAATGCAGGGTAACCAGCAGACCAAGGCGCTAAAAAGTCAAAACAACAAAAAACCGAATAACCAGCGCCGGCGGACCGGAGGCTCGTAGGCCCCGTCCCCGAACAAAAACAAGCCGCGGCTGTCTATCGACAGCTGCGGCTTGTTCGTTGTTGCTATGAAAAAAGCTATGCTTATACTTCTTCCGGATACATGGTCTTGCGCAGGTTTTGAATTTCTTCGCTCTCCAGGTATTCGTCGTAGGTCATAACGCGGTCAATGATGCCGTTCGGCGTAATCTCGATAATCCGGTTGGCAATCGTCTGGATAAACTGATGGTCATGAGACGTAAATAGAATCGTTCCGTCAAAATCGATCAGACCGTTGTTAAGCGCCGTAATGGATTCGAGATCCAGATGGTTCGTAGGCTCGTCGAAAATAAGTACGTTCGCGCCATTCAGCATCATTTTGGCCAGCATACAGCGGACCTTCTCTCCCCCGGACAGCACGCTTGCTTTCTTGAGCGCCTCTTCCCCGGCAAACAGCATCCGTCCCAGGAAGCCGCGCAGGAAGGTTTCGTCCTGGTCTTTGGAATATTGGCGCAGCCAATCCACCAGATTGATGTCTACCCCGTCAAAATAGCTTGAGTTATCTTTAGGGAAATAAGCCTGGGAAGTCGTTACGCCCCAGCTGTACTCGCCTGCTTCGGCTTCAAGCTCGCCCATGATAACTTGGAACAACGTCGTCTTCGGCAAGGAATGAGGCCCTACAAATGCGATTTTATCGCCTTTGTTTACCACGAAGCTAAGATTATCCAGCACTTTCTCGCCGTCCAAGCTCTTGGTCACGCCATCGATCGTAAGCAGCTGCTTGCCCGCTTCGCGCTCCGCCTTAAAGTGCAAGAATGGATATTTCCGGTTGGAAGGACGAATGTCTTCCAGCGTAATTTTATCCAACTGCTTTTTCCGGGATGTCGCCTGTTTGGATTTGGAAGCATTCGCCGAGAAGCGCTGAATGAAGGCTTGCAGCTCCTTGATCTTCTCTTCCTTCTTCTTATTGGCGTCCCGCTGTAACGTCAGGGCCAATTGGCTGGATTCATACCAGAAGTCGTAGTTACCGACATACATCTGAATTTTGCCGAAGTCGATATCGGCAATATGCGTGCACACCTTGTTCAGGAAGTGACGGTCATGAGATACCACAATAACGGTACCTTCATAGTCCATAAGGAAGTTCTCCAGCCACTGGATCGACTCGAGGTCCAAATGGTTCGTAGGCTCGTCAAGCAGCAAATTGTTCGGACGTCCGAACAGCGCTTGGGCAAGGAGTACACGAACCTTCTCGTTACCGCTGAGCTCCGCCATTTTCTTGTCGTGCAAATCACGCGGAATACCAAGACCGATCAGCAATGCCGCAGCGTCCGGCTCAGCGTCCCAGCCGTTCAATTCGGCAAATTCGCCTTCCAGTTCACCGGCACGCATACCGTCCTCTTCCGAGAAATCGGACTTCGCATACAGGGCGTCCTTCTCTTTCATAATAGAATAGAGACGCGAATGGCCCATAATGACTGTTTCCAGAACCGCGAATTCGTCGTATTCGTAATGGTTCTGTTTCAAGACAGCAAGACGTTCGCCAGGAGTCATGCTCACTTCGCCTTGGTTGGCTTCAATCTCGCCGGACAAAATTTTAAGGAAGGTCGACTTCCCCGCTCCGTTGGCACCGATAAGTCCGTAGCAGTTTCCCGGGGTAAACTTTATATTTACATCTTCGAAAAGTGCCCGTTTTCCGTAGCGGAGCGTTACACCATTTGTACTGATCATTTAAATAATCCCATCCTTTATGAGTTATCACGCTTCTGGCTCAATATTATAGCACATATCGTCCGGTAAGTTGAGTCATCCTAATAACTAGCACTTGAAAAAGCCACCTATGGATCGGGCCCGTTTGCGGACCGCACCACAAAATTCGTGTTTCCAGTTCCTCAGTTTAACGGGTTTGACCGGCTGCTGGCACGGTTTATGAGGCGCGAGGATTGCCCGATACCTTCTCTTAAAAGTATGACTTCGCATATTATTAATCAAACCTTCTGGTACAACACTGTAGCGTTAGAAAACCGAAATCTCCCCGTTCTCCAGTATTAACTTCGTATATGAACCAAACCTTTCCGGCACTCCCCTGTTGCGTGGATGGATTAACGTGAAGAGGTGGCTGTTTTGGTTGACCACCGTCATTTGACTCAGAGCACCGCGCTGGGAGCTTCGCTCGGTGCGAAAAGAAATAGTGTGTGAGGCGTGCAAGTTTCGTTTGGGATAGTAGCTACAAATTAACTGGATTTTCTACAGCTAATTTGCTCCGTACAGAACATCAGGAACATTTAACTGTAAAACCTACAGCTAATTTCGCCGATACCGCTTAATTTGACTAAAAACTTGAGAATTAACTGTAGGTTTTGCAGCTAATCGGAGAAAAACGAGGGATTTATATAAATTAACTGTAGGATTTACAGTTAATTCGGGGAGGCTGGCTGGCGCTTGGCGCGATGAAAAGCAGCCAACACCATGGAGAATGGCGAAAGTTACTAGGTTGGCGACACGTCGATTAGAAGTGGATATGGTGGATCCGGCGAATGGGAAGCAATATAGCGGTCTTATATAGCGGTCTTATATAGCGATCTTACTTGGGCGGGCTAATGTCCCCGGCTAACAAGGAGCGAAGAAGTACATCGGCAAGTTGGATAGATAGATATGGAGAGGTCGTGTTTGAGGTAGGATGAGGTACGTGACGTAGTTTGTGACGTAGTTTGTGACATAGTTTGTGACGTAGTGCGGTGACGTAATGCGGTGACGTTGTGTGTGACGCGTGCGAGTTACATTTGGGATAGCACCAAAAATTAACTGGATATTCTACAGTTAATTTGCTCCGTACAGACCATCAGAATCATTTAACTGCAAAAACTACAGCTATTTTCGCCGATGCCGCTTAATTTGACTAAAAACTAGAGAATTAACTGTAGGTTTTACAGCTAATCGGAGATAAACGAAGGATTTTCTTAAATTAACTGTAGGATTGCAGTTAATTCGTAAAGGCCGGCTGGCGCTTGGCGTAATGAAAAGCAGCCAGCACAAACAGAGTCATCCGGCCGAAAACGGCAGGATGACTCTGTTTCCAAATAGCGGCCGCTGCGCTCGGCCTAGCGAGCGCGGCATGCCTACGCCGCGCCCAGCCCCGCTAAGCGCGTCACGCCTCGGGGAAGCGCAGCGTCTCCCCGTGCAGCAGCACACGGATCGCCGACTCGGCGATGCCGCGCTTCTGCCGGTCCGCCTCCAGGCGGTCCAGCGCTTCGCGCGCCGTGTCGTCGGCCAGCCGGAACGTGCCGTAATGCATCGGCACCATCAGCTTGGCCTTGACGTCGACGAACGCCTGCAGCGCTTCTTCCGGCGTCGTATGCTGGCTCGTCATGAACCACTCCGGTTCATACGCCCCGATCGGCAGCAGCGCCACGTCGATGGCGAAGCGCTCCCCGATATCCGCAAAGCCGCGGAAATAGCCGCTGTCTCCGGCAAAATAAATCACCTGATGCTTCTCCCCCTCACGAGGAGTTGCCGGCTCCAACACAAATCCGCCCCAGTGCGAGGTGTTCGTATCGAACGGCGTACGCCGCGTCCAGTGCTGGGTCGGAACAAACGAGATGCGGGCGTTCCCGATCTCCAATGACTCCCACCACTTCATTTCCCGAGTGCGCTGGAACCCTTTGCGATTCATTTTTCGTCCCAGGCCGGACGGAACCACAATTTGAGTTCCATTCCCGTAAAGACGACGGATCGAAGACACATGCATGTGGTCATAATGCGAATGAGAAATCAGAATGACATCGATATCCGGAATGTCCCCAATAGGGACGCCTGGAGAACCTAAGCGGCGCTGAAATCCCATTCGTGAAGCCCAGACCGGGTCCGTCACGATATTCAGCCCTTCATATTGGATCAAAAAAGTGGAATGCCCGATCCAGGTCAGCGAGACTTCTTCCCTGTTATTGAGCAAATAATCGATCTGAGGCGGCGAATTCGGAATAATGTATGAGTAATCTTTTCTTTTTCTGCGGCGTTCTTCTCTCCACTGCTTAAATTGCTTCAATGTTTTGTCCGTGTTGACATTATCCATGTTATTGTAACGCGTTCTCGGCATACCGAGGATTCCCTCCTTCCATTCCTCTCCATCTTATGACCTCTCCAGCCGAGAGGCCCCGATTTCCAGTCATGTTAATCGCCGGATACCATCCTATTGAAATGTTTGTTTATCATTGTAAAGCATCGCGCGGGCCATGCCAAATTTCCTGCCTAGTCCACAGGATCCTTATACACGCCGGCATAAATAAAGAGAAATACGAGCGCCATTACGATGACCAGTCCCGGCGCAATCATCATGGTGAAATGTTCCACTCCGACCTCATCCTTTCTTCGGCGATTCGCCGCGCACATACTTGGCATCAAACAAAAACAGCCGCATAATCAACACGAGCGAAGGGATCAGCACCACCAGACCGGCCACAAATGCCGTAATTAGCGCCACCGCCATCGTTTCATTCGTAAAGCTTTCATAGATGCTGACCTGCTTATACAGAATATAGGGCAGATGCGATCGGCCATAGCCATACCAGGCAAAACCAAACTGCAAGATGACAAGAATGAACGACCACCCGAGATTTTTCTTTTTCCATATAAAATAAACCGCCAGAAGAAAACAAATCAGCGAAGCGATAAACATCCACGAGATGTCCAGCATATTTCCAAAATGCTCCGGATTTTGACGGTTAATCTGAAAAAAAGCAAAGACGCAGGCCAGAATCGTCGGTCCGCTCCATAACAGCGCGTAGCCGCGAAGCACCTCGAAGGCGTCTTTATCCCCGGCCTTGCCCGCGTAAAAAGCCAAGAACATAGCCGAAATATACAGCACGGACACGAGAGCCAGAATGATGACGGACCAGGTGTAGGGATTGCTGAAAAAGCTCGCCCAGTGCAGGATCACTTTTCCGCCCTGCTCCTGAATAATGCCGCCTTCGGAAATCGCCAATACGGTAGACAACGCTGCCGGAATCAATAACCCGGTCGCTCCGTAAACCGCCATGTACGCCTTATTGTTCTCTTTGCTGCTCCCATAAGTGTTGTAAGCATAGTATGCTCCCCGCAGCGCAAGCAAAACAGTGGCAAGGCTGCCGGGAACGAGCAGCGCAGTACCGTAAAAATAGGCTGAATCGGGAAAAAATCCGACCAACCCTACCACGAAAAAGATGAGAAACACATTCGTCACTTCCCACACCGGGGACAGGTAGCGTTGGATAATGTTATGCACCTTATTCTCATGACCCGTGAGCACGCTGTAATAGCTAAAAAAACCGGCCCCAAAATCCACCGACGCCACAATCAGGTAACCGAACAAAAAGGTCCACAGCACGGTAATGCCGACAATTTCATAGCTCATTTCCGCTCACCTCCACTGATCCCCAGCTCCCGCATTTCATCGTCCACGCTTTTTCCACGGAACAGCTTGACGAGCACCGTAATGCAGGAAGCGCAAAGGACGAGATAGAGAATAATGAACAGGATCAGCATCGAGCCGACGTTTTGCGACGTCGTCGCCGCTTCCGATACCTTCATGTAGCCGCGCACGATCCAGGGCTGCCGTCCGAATTCCGCAAACATCCAGCCAAGCTCGATCGCGGTCATCGCCAAAGGTCCGAGAGCGACAATGCCGAGCAGCAGCCACTTCGGATAACCGCCTTTCCCCTTCCCCCTGTTTTTCCCTTTCGGAAGCCAACGACGGAGCAAGTATAGAAAAGGAATCAAAACGAGCAGCACCCCGATCGTTACTTTTAAATCGAACATATAGTGGATCAGGAGCGGAGGCCGTTCATCCACGGGAAACTCGTTAAGTCCGATAACGTTCGTGTTCGGAGTGCCGCCAGCCAAAATACTTAGCGCATAGGGCAGCTCAAGCGCGTATTTAACCTCTCCGTTCTCCCCCAGCACACCGCCGTAAATGAGCGGCGCCTTCGTCATCGTCTCGAAATGCCATTCCGCGGCGGCCAGCTTTTCCGGCTGGTAGTGGGCAAGAAATTTGCCCGAGAAGTCGCCGATAATCGCGGTAGAGACCGCAAAAACGAACGCTGCCGTCGCGGTCAGCTTCAGCGCCTTTTTGAAGTAAACGCCTCTTCGCCCCCGCAGCAGGCTAAAAGCCGCTATCCCCGCCAGTAAACCGGCGCTGAGCGTATACGAGGAGGCAAGCACGTGGGACACCTTCGTCGGCGTTGCCGGATTAAACATGGCCACCAGCGGCTGAAAGTCGGCGAACACGCCGTTTTTCAAAGTGAAGCCTTGCGGTGTATTCATAAACGCGTTCAAAGTAGTGATGAAGAACGCAGACGCTGAGGAGCCGATCGCCACCGGAATCAGTAGCAGTAAATGCAGGATCGGCTTCTTGAACCGGTCCCACGTGTACAAATAGATGCCCAGGAAAATCGCTTCGATGAAAAAAGCAAAGGTCTCCATGAACAAGGGCAAGGCGATCGCCTGTCCCGCGACGCGCATAAATGTCGGCCAAAGGAGGCTGAGCTGCAGGCCGATCGCCGTGCCCGTCACGACGCCTACGGCGACCGAGATGACGAAGCCCCGGGCCCAGCGGCGGGCCAGCAGGGTGTAGTGCGGATCTTTTTTCCGGACACCCCTCCACTCGGCAAGCGCGATCATCATCGGGATACCTACGCCGATGGAAGCAAACACAATATGTACAAATAACGTCAACCCGGTAAGCACCCGGCTTAATGTAACGGGATCCCAGGACAGCATGCTTCCCATCAACTCCTCACTCAAAAGATGACTGTTTTTGAACAACCTCTAATAATACTGCATAAAGCGAAGCACGCTCTTAATGAACGCATACAGCATAATGACGGCGACAACCAGGCATACAATGATCAGTGTTCGTTCCTGTTTTTTAAACATACGAGGGCCCCCTTTTTTGACGTTTGTCGCCTGGAGAAAATGCCTTGTTTTATTGTGTCGATCCCGTTCCTTTTTATTCCTTGGGGCTTAAGGTAAAATAAGATACGGAAGGAGATGTGAACAACTTATGAAAATTGTATTTATCGAGCCGACACCGAGTCCCAATTCCATGAAGCTTCATCTGGACGAAACCTTGGAACCCGGGATCCGCAAAACATACACACAGGACAACGCCCGCTCCGCCCCTACGTGGATCCGGCAAATGCTGAATATTCCGGGGGTAAAAAGCATTTTCCATACAGCGGATTTTATCGCGCTGGACCGGAAGGGCAGCGCCGATTGGGCAGCCATCCTGTCCGAAGTACAGGAGCAATTCGGACAGGAGCAGGTGGAATCCGCCTGGGACCCGGAGGCGGCCGAAGCGGCCGGCTACGGCGAAGCCCAGGTGTTCGTGCAGTTTTTCCGCGGCATCCCGATGCAGATCCGCGTGAAATCGGGGACCCGCGAGGAGCGCATTTCGCTCTCCCAGCGGTTCGTATCCGCCGTAACCGAGGTGGCGAGCGCCACGCTCATCAAGGAGCGCAAGCTGAGCGATTACGGCGTCCGCTACGGCGAGCTGGAGGAGATCGCCCGCGAGGTCGAGCAGGAGCTGGAAGCGGCGTTCCCGCCGGACCGGCTGGAGGCGATCCAGGCGCAGGCGATCGCGCACGGCCGCAGCGAAGCCGAGTTCGTCGAGCAGCGTCGGGCGCTTAGCCTGGACGAAGTCCGCGAGCGGATGAAGGACGCGGACTGGCACGTCCGCTATGCGGGCCTGGAGGCGCTGCAGCAACCCGGACCCGAGGCGCTCCCGCTGCTTGCGGACGCGGTTCGCGATCCGCAGATGCAGGTCCGTCGCCTCGCTGTCGTCTATCTCGGCGACGTCCGGACGCCGGAAGCGATGACGCTGCTGTTCGAGGCGATGCGCGACAGCTCGGCCGCCGTGCGCCGCACCGCAGGCGACACGCTGTCCGACATCGGCGATCCGTCCGCTACGGAACCGATGATTGCCGCCTTGTCGGACAAAAGCAAGCTAGTCCGCTGGCGGGCAGCCCGCTTCTTGTACGAAGTCGGCACCGACCAGGCGCTTGAAGCGCTGCGGGCCGCCGTGGACGATCCGGAGTTCGAGGTCGGTCTCCAGGCCCGTATGGCCGTAGAACGGATCGAATCCGGTGAGCAAGCCGCAGGGACGGTATGGCAGCAAATGGCGAAGCGCGAACGAAACAATTGATCGGCTTAAGCAAAGAAAGCTAATAAAGGCGGGACAATGTCAATAATTAGACATTGTCCCGCCCCTTTTCTTGCTATATACTATAGAACTGTATCTTAGGAAAACTGAATAATAGCCTCATCATTTCCAGATGAGGTAGAGGTCGCGATTGTGAAGAGTACACCGGAGGAGGCGCTGGAAGCCGCCGATGAATCCCGTGGAAAGGCACCGTCGCCGAAGCTTGTCACCCCGCTTCAACGGCGGCAGGCTGGGGCTGTTCCCGAAAGGGACAGAACTGTCATGCTTATCCTTCACCGGGAGAAGCGTGTTGAGCTATCTTATGCAAGAATGGTGGGGTGCACGGTATAAATATAAGGCCGCGGACTCTTTCCGCGGCCTTTTTGCATGGTGTGACAGTCATTCGATTACGACAGCAGCTTAACTTCACGCCAAATGAGGATAATATATGGCAGGGAATGTTTGTCTAAATTTTAAGGAGTTGTATACACATGAGTAAAAAGAATAGCACCGCAGCACAAAATTTAAAGCCCGGCCTAAAAGCCCGGCATATGACGATGATTGCGCTCGGTGGATCGATAGGGACGGGACTTTTCCTGGCCAGCGGCGGCGCCATCGCCTCCGCCGGACCCGGCGGCGCATTGCTCGCCTATGCTGCCGTCGGCATCATGGTCTACTTTTTGATGACCAGTTTAGGAGAGCTCGCCACATATATGCCGGATTCGGGCTCTTTTGAAACCTATGCCTCGCGTTTCGTCGATCCGTCCCTTGGCTTTGCCATGGGGTGGAACTTCTGGTACAACTGGGCGATTACGATTGCGGCCGAGCTCTCCGCCGCCACGTTAATTATTAAATACTGGTTCCCGGACAGTTCCTCTCTCTTGTGGAGCATCCTGTTCCTGGCCCTCATTCTGGGCCTCAATGTTCTGTCCGTCAAAGGATACGGTGAATCGGAGTATTGGTTCGCCATGATCAAAATCGCTGTCGTTATCATTTTCCTGGTCGTCGGGGTCCTCATGATCTTTGGCATCATGGGCGGCGAAGCCATCGGCTTCAAAAACTTCACAGTGGGAGACGCGCCTTTCCACGGAGGATTCTTTACCTTCCTCGGCGTATTCATGGCGGCCGGCTTCTCATTCCAAGGCACGGAAATGGTCGGTGTTGCAGCCGGCGAAAGCCACAATCCGCGGGAGCATGTTCCGCGGGCCATCCGGCAGGTATTCTGGCGGATCCTGATCTTTTATATTTTGGCGATTCTGGTGATCGGCCTGATTATTCCCTATACAAGTCCTAATTTGCTAAAAAGCGGCCTGGAGAACATCGGCGTCAGCCCGTTCACGCTAGTGTTTGAAAAAGCAGGTATGGCTTTTGCCGCTTCCGTCATGAATGCCGTCATCTTGTCCTCCGTGCTGTCGGCCGGCAACTCAGGGATGTACGCTTCCTCACGGGTCCTTTACTCGCTGGCAAAACGGGGAAAAGCGCCGAAGTTCCTAGCTAGACTAAGCCGCCGCGGGCTACCCGTCAACGCCCTGCTATTGACGACGCTGATCGGGATGTTTGCCTTCTTCGCGTCGCTGTTCGGAGACGGGGTCGTTTACAACTGGCTGCTGAACGCCTCGGGAATGTGCGGCTTCATCACCTGGCTCGGCATCGCGGTCAGCCATTACCGTTTCCGCCGGGCATACACCGCCCAGGGCCGGGATCTGAAAGATCTTCCTTATAAAGCAAAATGGTTCCCGTTCGGTCCGATTTTTGCCTTTGTTCTCTGCTTTATCGTTATTTTGGGACAAAATTTAGCCGCCTTTTCAGGCGGCCAGATCGATTGGTATGGTGTTATAGTTTCTTATATCAGTATTCCTTTATTTCTGGTAGTATGGCTGGGGTACAAATGGACAAAACACACTAAAGTCATCCCGCTTAAAGAATGTGACCTGGATTCCCCTGCCCAGACTAATGAATAAGACGATCAGTATTTAACATCCGGAAGCGGATCGGAGCTAATCGGAGCCTCTCACCGGGTTTCCCAATGGATCTCGACCCGCAAATCCTCGGTCCCTTCCAACGGCTTTGAAAGGTATTGGATATTATCTAAAGATGCGGACAGATCATAAAGACTTTCCAAATCCTGCAACAGCTCCTGTTCGGTTCCGGAATACCGGACTGTTACCGTAAGGCCTCCGGATTGGAGTTCTTGCCTGACCTTAGTCTGGAGCCCTGCTGAACTGCTGACAGCAGCAGAAGGGTCGTACAAATGATAACCCAATTGCTTTTGCAGCTTTTTGTAGCCGGAAGACTGGGCTCCTCCTTTGTTGACCAGCGTGCTCAAGGTTTCGCGATAAAGCGAGGATGCCGCCGGATATTTGGAGATCCACTGATGATCCTGACGCATTTGTTCATCCGTCCGTAAATAATACGCATAGCTGATCTGTTCTCGCGGAGCCGAGATGGGATCGTCCCAAGTGGTATCGAGATGATACCACTTCTTTTCTAATTCCACGAGGTTCCAGGCATGCAATTGTCCGCCTGCCGTGCCTTCTACGATCAAATTATTGATGCCGGCTCCTTCCAGCAGCTTGTAGGTCAGCAAAGTGTACCCCTGACAAACCGCTTCTCCGGTCCGCAGCCCCTCATAAGCTGTATATTTCTTCAATCCCTCATCGTATTTCAGGTTTTGCACCACGAAGTCATGGATCGCTTTTACTTTTTCATGATCATTCATCCCGGGGGAAATGATATCTTTCAATATTCCCGAGACGCGATTGGTCACATAGGCGGACTGCTCGGCGTTTTCCCGGTAAGTCACGCTAAGATTGATCTTGGCGGAACCGCTCGTTCCCCGCCAGGAGTAGGTGTACCGGTCCACGATATATTTCGTGTACGGATCGCTGTCGAGCGCTCCATTTATCGCTTTTTTCAGCAGACTCTCCAGGTTTTTCGTATTTCCCTTATATTTTATAGTCATGAAGGTTTTGCGCGCTCCCAGCCCTTCGGCCATTTCTTGCTGCACTTCCTTGACTGTCGTCACATAGGCATTGTCCGAAGCGGCAAATACCGTGATCGTATTCCAGTCGGCAGGCACCGTCCCCATCAGCAAGGCCCCCAGCAATCCTGCCGTTATCCAGCGTTTAGGCATGCTCTGTCCCATGTTCCCACAGCTCCCTTACTATAAAATTCCGGTTTCAAGAAATCTGGTTGAAAGTGAACTGGCGTTGTTAAGCCCATTGTAGCACAGCCTGTCCTGCAAAGGCTTTCTAGTTTTGTCGAGCAGACACGAACCCCGCCGGTAAAGGGTATTTATCATTTCTTCACCCAAAAAAAGACGTGAAATAGACTTATTTTAGGAAAATCCTTTCGCCAAATTAAATCCCGCTTTGATATAATAAAAAACATATTGTTGTGATATAAATCATTGCTAAATTAAACCTGACAAGAACGGAGAGCGACCAAAAAGCTATGACAATCGTCAATCTTTCGGATATTTCCATTGAATTGTTCGTTGCCGTCATGTTCTTTCTGCTCATCATTGCTCCCTTGGTAAGCTTAGGGGTACTGCGTTTGTTCCAAGGCAGAAAGAAAGCGGGGCTTAGCCTCATCGGCGGCGGAGTTATCGGGTATTTCGTCTTTCAGCTTATTGCGGGTATGTTTAGCTAACCGTAATATTACATCGTTGCCAATACATCATCTGATTATATTCCGCAGTGAGGAACATTAAACCTAACATTGAGCCACTGTTCTTCACAAAGGGGACTTCCTGAATGGGTCAAATTTGACTTGATGGAAGTCCCTATTTCATTGGTTTTAATGAAAAAGGCGGTGCAAGGGAATCCATCCATCCCTGGCACCGCCTTTTCGTTATTATGTTAAGCGAATCAATCGCCCAGCGGACTGCTTTGGGAACAAGCCCTTTGAATTATCTCCGTTTAGAGAGTAAAAAGATATTAAGCCTGTGAGGCAAGTGCCTTTTCAAACTGGGTTTTGTTCATGCCGAGAATACGGTGTTCACCAATCAAAGTTACTGGGACAGCGCGCATTCCCATATCCCATACTTGCTGGGCGTATTCCTCGTTTTGCTCAATGTTACGCTCTTCAAAAGCTACGCCCTTCTCGCCCAGAAAGCTTTTGACTTGACGGCAGTGAGGGCAGTTCGTACTTGTATATACGATAACGTTCTCCATGATGTCGAAATACTCCCTTCAAAAGACTGAGATGTTAAATCCGTACAATTAATTAACGGCAGTAGCCGTAGCTTGATGTTCCAGGTTCTCAATATATTTCTCGCAATCGATCGCCGCCATACATCCGCTGCCCGCAGCCGTGATAGCTTGACGGTAACGTGTATCTTGAACGTCTCCGCAAGCGAATACGCCGGGTACGTTAGTTTCCGAAGTTCCCGGTTTCACCACGATATACCCGTTCTCATCGGTATCGATTTGTCCGCCGAGGAAGCCGGTGTTCGGATGGTGGCCGATCGCTACGAATACGCCGGAGGCGGTAATAACTTCTTCTTCGCCCGTTTCATTGTTGAGCACTTTCAATCCTGTCACGCCGTTCTCGTTGGTCACAACCTCAAGCGGTGTACGGTTCAATGCCCATTCCACTTTTTCGTTGCCGCGTACACGATCCTGCATGATCTTGGAGGCACGTAGTTCGTTCCGGCGGTGTACCAGCGTTACCTTGGATGCGAAGCGCGTCAGGAAGCCCGCTTCTTCCAAAGCGGAGTCTCCGCCGCCCACGACGATAATTTCTTTACCGCGGAAGAAGAATCCGTCACATGTCGCGCAAGTGCTTACGCCGCGTCCGACATTATCGGTTTCTCCCGGAATTCCCAGATACTTGGCGGTAGCTCCTGTGGACAGTACGAGCGTATCCGTTACCAGTTCTCCGAGTCCTTCCACTTGAAGCTTGAACGGACGGGAACTCATATCCACGCTGTTTACCCAGCCGGTGCGGAATTCCGCACCGAAACGTTCAGCCTGCTGACGCATGTTGTCCATCAGCTCCGGCCCCATGATTCCTTCCGGAAAGCCCGGGAAGTTCTCCACTTCCGTAGTCGTAGTAAGCTGTCCGCCCGGTTGCGGACCTTCAATGACAAGCGGCTTCAGGTTGGCGCGAGCCAGGTAAATTGCGGCGGTCAATCCCGCAGGACCCGTTCCGATAATAATGGATTTATACATATATAGCATCCTCCTTCAAGGCATGTTACGAAAAATAGATTATGAGATTAATTATGTGGAATCCCCGGCGTACTGTCAACAAGGGTACCGGGAGGGTTCGGTGAAGGTTAAATGAAGGAATGATGAATTACTTGAATTTATAATGGTAACGCACATTTATAGTGCAATCCGGTTTCGCAACAGGCGCAGGCCGTTTAAAATGACGAGAATCGTGCTGCCCTCATGACCCACGACTCCAAGCGGAAGCGGAATGCCCTGAATGAAATTGCCGGCGATCAGAAGCAGAATAACCGCTCCGGCAAACGTCAGATTTTGCATTACGATTCTTCTCGCCCTTACGGCCAGTTGGATCGTTTCGGCTACCCGCTCGAGGTTATCGTTCATCAGCACCACATCCGCTACCTCCAGCGCCGCACCGCTCCCCTTGTCACCCATCGCGATGCCGACGGTAGCGGCGGCCAGCGCCGGTGCGTCATTGACGCCGTCGCCCACCATAACCGCATGGCCGTATCGGCTCCGCAGTTCGCTGACATGCCGGACTTTATCCTCCGGCAGAAGATCGCCGTACACCAGATCGATGCCCGCTTCTCCGGCAACCGCCCTAGCCGTTTCGCCGCGATCCCCCGTAAGCATCGCCGTTGCGATTCCGAGCTTCTGAAGCTGCCGAATCGCCTGCTTCGCCTCCGGTCTGACCTGATCACGCAGCGCAAGAATGCCTGCATATTCGTCTTCCCGCCGTATAACAGAGACGGTATTCCCCTCATTCGCGAGTCTTTGAATACTCTCCTTCAGATCATCAGGCAACCCCGGTTCCGAAGCATCGGCCTTGCCGATCCGCCAAACCTTCCCATCAATCCGGGCTTCAATTCCCCAGCCCGGCAAAGCCTTCATTTCTTCCGCCGTATCCAGCTCAAGCCCTTCTTCCTCCGCATGCGAGACGATGGCTCGGGCCAACGGGTGCTCCGACAACCTCTCCGCAGAGGCGCAGGCTGCGAGCACCTGATTGCGGTCGAATCCTTCCGCCGCCACCACTTCCGTCACCACCGGAGAGCCGGAAGTCAGCGTTCCGGTCTTGTCGAACGCCACGACTTTGACGCCTGCCAACAAATCCATATAGGCGGCTCCTTTAAACAGTACGCCCTTTCTCGCACTCCTCGACATCGCCGACAGCATGGCCGGCATGACTGAGGAGACCAAGGCGCATGGGGAAGCCACAACCAGAAACACCATCGCTTTATAAAACGTCAACGACCAGGACCAGCCCAGCAGAAGCGGACCCGACAACAGCAGGATCGCGGTCATCGCCACAACCCCTTTGGCATAACTGCCTTCAAGCCGCTTGATAAACCGCTGAGTCCGGGGCGCTTCATTTTCCGCTTGCTCCACCAATGCAATAATTTTGGCAAACAGCGTTCCTTCAGCCGGGCGGGTGACTTCCACATACAGAGCGCCTTCTCCGTTTAATGTTCCGGCGAATACTTCGTCGCCCGCCCCCTTATCTACCGGAATGGACTCCCCGGTTATAGCCGACTGGTTGACCGATGAACCGCCGCTCGAGACCACTCCGTCCGCCGGAATGATCTCCCCCGGCTTCACGAGTACGAGATCGCCGATGATTAATTCCTCAACGGCTACGGTTCTCATGCCGCTTCCGTCCACTTTTAGCGCGGTTTCCGGTTTCAGGGCCACCAACGCGGAAATGTCCTTCCGGCTGCGGTCGCTAGCAAAGGATTCCAGCGCGCCGCTGAGCGAAAAAATGAATATCAGCATCGCTCCTTCATTCCAGTAGCCGATGGAGGCGGCACCAAGAGCGGCTGCAATCATCAACAGATTGACGTCCAAGTCTTTGTCCCGATACAGTGTCTGCAGCCCCTCCCGGGCTTTTACAAATCCGCCTAAACCATAAGCGGCGATATATAAGGCAATCGATAGTGTTCCGGACCATGCCCCGGCTCCCCAGCCCGCAAGCATGAGAACACCGCTCCCCAGAGCGAGCAGCATTTCACGATGCCGAAGCAGCCGAAGAATAACAGTTCTCCGCGGTGGCCGCGGTTGGGGTTGGTTGGCCTCTTTTCGAGTCATCGATACCGGATTATGGACAGCTTTAGCTTGCATTATTGATTCCTCCTTTTGCGAATGCACAATGAACCGGCAAATTTGATCCATTGAGAATGAAAATTATTGTTAGCCCCCTTAAAATGACACATGCTGCTTCGGGAATGATCCCGAAGCAGCATGGAATTGAGAATGATAATCATTTTTGTACTAGAGCAATAAAATTGCTCAAGGGAAACTTTATGTTTATTTTATACCTATTTTATGCAAATGTAAACAATCTGCCTGCCCATTCTATGATGTTCTGCTTCAGCCGGTCCTTTTCCCGCGGAAAGAAAAAGCCTCTACTCGGTACTCCGAATAGAGGCTCACTCTTTAACTATTAATTAAATATGATTATGCCTGGCTTGCGGCGATCGCTTGCTCCAGATCGTAAATGATATCGTCGATGGACTCGGTGCCGACCGATAGACGGATCAACTCCGGATTAACGCCAGCTGCGATTTGATCCTCTTCCGACAGCTGCTGATGCGTCGTGCTTGCCGGATGGATGATCAGCGACTTGGAATCGCCGACATTCGCCAAGTGCGAGAACAGCTTCACGTTCTCGATCAGCTTGCGGCCCGCTTCGACGCCGCCCTTAATTCCAAAGGTTAGAATCGCTCCTTGACCTTTCGGCAAATATTTTTGAGCCAGTTCATAGGACTCGTGACTTGGTAGCCCTGCATAACTTACCCATTCCACATGCTCATGCCCTTCCAGGTACTGCGCGACTTTGAGCGCGTTTTGGCTGTGGCGTTCTACGCGCAGATGCAGCGTTTCTAGCCCTTGAAGCAGCATCCATGCATTGAACGGGGATAACGATGCGCCAATGTCGCGTTGGAGCTGGACGCGAGCCTTGATAATGTAAGCCAGCGGTCCGACGGCATCGGTGTATACTACGCCGTTATAGCTTGGATCCGGCTGAGTTAAGCCGGGGAATTTATCATTCGACTTCCAGTCGAACTTCCCGCCGTCGACGATAATGCCGCCGATTGATGTTCCATGCCCGCCGATGAATTTGGTTGCCGAGTGTACGACGATGTCCGCACCGAAGTCGATCGGACGAAGCAAATACGGACTCGGGAACGTATTATCGATGATCAGCGGAACTCCGCTTTCATGCGCAATGGCGGCAACCGCTTCGATATCGAGCACATCACCCTTCGGGTTTCCGATGGACTCGGCAAAGAATGCCTTCGTTTTATCGGTGACCGCAGCCCGGAAGTTTTCCGGATTTGACGCATCCACAAATCTTACTTTAATGCCGAGCTTAGCCAGCGTAATCGCAAACAGATTATATGTACCGCCGTACAGAGTAGAGGAGGATACGATTTCATCCCCGGCTCCGGCAATATTCAAAATGGAGAAGGTAATCGCCGCCTGCCCCGAAGCCGTCGACAATGCCCCGACACCCCCTTCGAGCGCTGCGACACGTTTTTCGAACACATCGTTGGTCGGATTCATGATACGGGAATAAATATTGCCGAATTCCTTCAATCCGAACAAATTGGCAGCGTGCTCAGTATCGCGGAATCCGTACGACGTCGTTTGATACAGGGGTAGCGCACGGGAATAAGTAGTTGGATCAATTTCCTGTCCTGCGTGAATCGCTAGTGTTTCCGGTGCAAATTGACGTTCTTCAGACATGGGTGATTCCTCCTTTAAAATGGGTTCAATAAAATAGGTACATGTTTGTTTTTCACTATTCTCTCACATAAATGGTCTTTTGAAAATAGTAAATCCGATAAAACTAGTATGAATAATTATTTTTGTTAAAAATAAAGCAGCACCAGAGTTTATCGACTTTTTCTCCGATGCTGCAGATATCTCTTATGAAATTAAATTAAAGTCTTTCACCGACCGCGTTGACGAACGAAGTAAGCATCCTCCATCGACGGCTCTGCTTCGGTTAATCCCCGGAAAGGCCGCTCCTTTCCGACCAGCCGAATGTACATGCCTTCCGGCACTTCGCGGAATAGGATCAGATTCCGGTCATTGACGTCATCGAAATTTTCCTGGGAAATGACGCCCTCCCATACCTTCAGCGGCAGTTCGCGCGTCCACCTCTCTCTCTCACCCTCGAAACGAACCTGGCCCTGGCCAAGCCATATGATATGATCAGCCGCCCCTTCCCATTCGTTCAGTTCGTGAACGGCCGCCAATACGGTTTTCCCCGTCGCGTAGCGCGACAGATAGGAAATCGCCAACTTGCGTTCCGCGGAATCCATCGCATTCAGCGGCTCATCCAGAAACAGAAAATAAGGAGCGGCGAGCAAGGACTGTACGAGCGCAATTCGTCGTCGGACACCGAGCGAGAGCGACTTGATCTTTACATTCCGGCTTTGCTCCAGCCGGAAATCCCGCAGCAAGCTTTCCACCCGTTCCAAACGAAATACACCTTTCAGTTCAGCCAAGTAAACAAGCAGCTTATATACCGTCATTTCCTCGTACAGCTCAATCTCCGCCGGAACATACCCGATTTGGCTCCGCAGGAGCGGTAAATCCTCGGCCGCGGATCGCTGGTGGTAAAGAATGCTGCCCCGGCGCGGCATTTGGAGCGTGGCGAGCAGTTCCAGCAGCGTCGTTTTGCCCGCCCCGTTAGGACCAACCAGGAGCGTCAGCCCTCGATGAATGCGGAGGCGCCCAATTTGCAGCGTGAATTCGCCAAGGGGCTGACAAACATTTTCCAGCACGATCATACTCTGTCTCCTCCGCCTAATCCATCATTCATTTTGAGATGGCGGCTGCGGTAATAAGAGCGAAGAATCAGCAAAGTTCCGGCAATCAGCATAAGTCCATCCGCCATCGTTCGGGATGACGCCGTCCATCCATGTAAACGGGATTGGTCTTCAATCACGAACCACAGAATATAAACCACCGAAGCCGCAACGCAGGCCAGGGTCATTCCTTTTCGGAACAATACGTACATGGCCGCTCCCGCCGTGAACATTGAAATGCCCAGCCATTGGAGCAGAAAAGGAATAAACGGCATGCTAACCTCTCCCGCCGCCGTTACTCTGAGGCCGACGATCACGGAGCTGAGCAAGGCCCAACTGACCACAAGACCAATGACCATCAGCATCCGGCTGTAGATCACCAGGGCTGGAGGATACGGGGTAATACTTCCCACCGCTCGCATGCCCCGGTCCCAGGAACGGTAGCTGAATAGCATGGAAGCAATGAGCATTAACGGCGTAATGACCGGAAACAATCCGCTGGGAATGGCATCTCCCAACAGGAAAGTTCTAAACGGCCTTTCCGGGTCGACCAGCAGAATCAGCATCAAAAATACCGCAGAGCCCGACAGAATGAGCGATTTCCGGTTTACCCGGAACTGGCTCCAAAGCAGCTTGCGCAAGGACGGCGCCTCCACCTGCGGGTTGAAGTCAAGCGCAGGCACGACGGCAGCGGCTTTAAGCGCGTCAAATTCAGGCTGCAGCGCCGCGATCAGCGTTGCGGTTTCCGACGGGGACGGGGGTGGCAGCACCGCCTGACGCAGCGGTTCGCGCAATTCCCGTTCCAATTGCTCCAATTCTTTATCAATGGAGGGGTTCAT
The DNA here is from genome assembly GCF_038009185.1 of Paenibacillus sp. FSL R5-0407. Taxonomy (NCBI): domain Bacteria; kingdom Bacillati; phylum Bacillota; class Bacilli; order Caryophanales; family Paenibacillaceae; genus Paenibacillus; species Paenibacillus sp. FSL R5-0407. Next base: position 2,721,952 of record NZ_JBBPAX010000001.1, read on the forward strand.
GGGATGACACCTCGCTTTCTTGTTTATCCTTCAGTTTTGTCCTGAACCTGGGTGACGAATAATCCGACGATTTCGTCAGTACCCGCTTCAGCTTTCGCAGCGCCCCATATAAGTGGGATTTTACCGAACTTAGCGGCAGATCCATCAACTCGGCAATTTCTTGCAGCTTCAGCTCATGAAAGAATCGCATCCTCACCACGTCCTGCTGCACTTCGGGCAGCCAGGCGAGGGACTCCGCAATCTGTTCCACCGCCTCCTGCCGCTCTAGAAGTTCTTCCGCTCCGGGAGAGGGGTCGGCGTCCTCCGGCATTTCATCCGCGGCCGCATGCTCGGAGCGGTAAGCAGAGCTCCTCCAATAATCCCGGCACAGGTTGAGAGCCACTTTATACAGCCAGGGGCGGAGCTGGTCAAGCCCGCCGTGCCTTTCCAAATGCCGGATGAGCCGGATGAAGGTCTCTTGCACGAGATCCTCCGCCTTTGCGCGGTCACCGAGCTGCTGCGTGATATAGCTAAGAAGCGGCCCGTGATAACGGGTAACCAGAAGTTCAAAAGCCTCTTGCTCTCCCTGGGCCATACGCTCCGCCAATTGTTGATCGGAAATCAATTCCGTTCCCCCTCTCCCGTTTCTTTATTTCAATGTTATTCTTCTTCCTCAATAATCCAGCGTTCCCTCTTCCCGATGAGCCACACGGCTGCAGCAAGCAGCGCGGCGGCGGCCAGCATCAGCATGACCCGGTTTAACGGAAACGATGCCTTCTCCGGCAGAAAGGCGGTGTACAGCGTCCATCGGGACAACCAGCTCCCGCCGCTGACCGTATCAACCATCCAAACCGCAAACCCTAACGCCAATCCCCCATAGGTTTTACGGAATATAACCATTCCTATCAGCGTTATAGAGGCGAGCAGCATGAAAGCGGGCATCGTCTGGAGCATTAACGGGAAGATCCCCGTCACTCTTTTTGCGCCTTCTCCCCCACCCCAAGGATACATGAATGTGGAAATCCGCCCGAACTTCAGCAGATAAACCGCCATCCATCCTACGTTTAGCAAAGATGCGTATAACAGCGCCATCACCCATTTGCGTACGGCGATCAACCTCAGGGAAACCGGGTACGTGGCGATCATCTCCATGCTCCCTCCCCCGATTTCCCGCTGGAACAAGAGCAGCATAAGCATGATGACTAGCGGGTACATCCCCATTTCCGAAAAATAGTAGACGGTACGCGGTTTGTCGCCGAGCATGATACTAATCAGATAGAGGATAAATACAAACAGCACCAGAGCCGCGACCGGCTGTTTTTGCAGTTTCAGATCAAAGGAATATCCGCGCCGCAACTGCTCAATTGCCGTTTTCATCGCCCATCACCCTCTTCCATTCCTTTTCCCATTCCGTAAACGGAATTTTGTTATCGGCAATCGCAGGCTCCACATTCGGATCGGGAACTTCAATTCCTTTGGCGTAAAAATAATTCAACACTTCTTTGACTTGTTTGTATTTGCCTTCATCCAACGCTTGCGCAACCTGTTTTACCATTTGCAATCCAACGCGATCGGGATCAGTCCCCTCATCTCTTGCATATAGTTCCTGGATCAAGTATCCATTTCCAGACCCTTGCCAAATTTCTTCGTCACTAAAGCCTTCTTCTTCCCGGGTATACAGGTACCACATCAGCCCCCGGATTTGCAGGCGGACATCCTCGCTCATATTTTCGATCAAATAATCGCCTTTACGGCTTCCCAGGAGCATCTGATTCATTAACATTTTGGAAGCATAATCCTTGTCAAAAAGATAGATCATCACATAAGTCTGATTTTCCACACTATATTTCACATAATTCTCATTTGGAAGGAACAACAGCTGGTCGAGACGGGATTCAAAAGGATGGATCCATCCGGAAAAATAAGCGTACATTTTCTTCCACTGTGCCAGAATATCCTCTCCAAGCTTGGCGTTATAAGGCGTCGTTACCGCTTTACCCGGAAAATCCCCCGATTCCAGTTCCAAAAAGTCCCCGCCGAACAACGAGAGACCTTCGCTCACTTGACCTTCGAAAGCTTGCTTGCCTTGCTCGCGCCCGGTTTCCGGCAGACTGGTATATAAAGGGCGATCGAATCCGGCCAGACTCAATTTGAAAGCGGTCGAATAAGGAGCATGAGGGATAAACACCGACCCAAGCTGTATGCCGGAACCGTCCATTTCCTTCACGTAAACTGGTTGGTGTCCCGCCAGCGGGTACCAGGCGATATAACCGGGGAGAAACAGGTCGTCGCCTTTAACGAAGGCATAAAACGAACCCTGACCCTGAAATCCCGGCGCGTAATCCATCATGGTCCCCGCATAGGTAATTTCAACCTCCAGCAAACCTTCAGGTTTTAAGGCAGGAAGTTTGATATCCAGCTGATCCCCTTTGCGCGAAAAGGAAGCTTCATTGTCACCGACCCTGATTTTCTGCACATTAAAATTGCGGTTCAGCGTTAAGTTCAGTTCCCGGTTCCCCGCAGCCTTCAAATCATCGCCAGGGATCGTAAGCTTTGCCGTGATCCGCAGACTGTCATTGGGTTCCCTCACTACATTTAGATCATACTCCGTGATCTTAAACAGATCGGAAGAATTCCATTCCGGAGATTCATCCAGGCTCTTGAGAGTCTGATCGGCAAGCTTGGCGTAATAGCCCTCATACCGCTGCTGCCAGATTTGGCCGTAAGGCACGAATGCCAGGGCGGCGAGTAGAACCGCAAACGCGCTAACACTCCAGACCGCCAGTTTGTGCTTCGTCGGACGGATCCGGTTCAACACCGTAACGCCGGCAACCAGAAGCAATAAGACAAAGGACAATACGAACAGGCGCGAATATAGCAGTTCATCCCCGATTAGGCGGAAGCCCCAAGTATCGTTAGGTTGATTCGTAACCAGGAACAAGCGGCTTAAATGAAAGGTCTGCAACGGATAAAGCCTCGCTTTGTCGATCAAAAAAATATCCATGAAAAACGTTCCGAACATCCACGCGCAAAAACCGATCAGATAGACGACCCGGTTAGGAATCGCAATCGCCAGCAGCATGGCTAAGGCCAGCGTTACCATATATGAAATCTCATAGGTCACGGCAAAATACAACGCATATTCAACCGTAATTTCAGGAGCAATCCCCCGTTGAGCCGAAAACCAGGCAAACACAGCCGCGGCGATCAGCGTAAAGATCGAAAAATAGATTAACCCGGCTAGATACTTGGCTGAAACTTTCGTGGCGTATGGAACCGGCAGCGCCGAACTCCACTCGTAGGAGGAACGGCGTATATCCCTTCGCACCGACAATATGCCTACAAGCATAACAAGCCCCAGCGTCATCGTATGGACGAAAGCATGAAACGTATAGGCCTCATTAAACAAATTTGATTCGGGCGCTACACTGCCGATCGTCCACACATTCATCACCGCAAATGCCAGCGGCAGAGCCAGCAGCCACAAGTTACGAAAAATCATGTTCCATTCAAAACGGAACTGGCGAAGCCATTTATTCATAACCGCGAGCACCTTCCCTCTGGCTCGTCCGCAGCAGCGCCAAGTATCCGTCCTCCAAAGTTGGACGGACCAGAACGCCGTCCGAACCGGATGGAGGCGCCTCGCCGATCACCCGGCACAACAGCCCCTGCTCGCTCCGGCGTGTGGATACTACGGACATCGGGTCCAACCTGGCAAACTGCTCCTCACTGACGATGCCTTCCCACACCTTGCCGCGCCCGTAATCCTGCAGCTCGGCCAAATCGCCGGACATTCTGACCCGGCCCCGGTCCAGCACGGCGATTTGCCGGCAGTTGCTTTCGATGTCCGCCACGATATGGGTGGACAGAAGCACGATCCGGCCCAGGCTGAACCGGGTCAGTAAGTTGCGAAAGCGAACGCGCTCTTCCGGATCGAGGCCGGCCGTTGGCTCATCGACGATCAGCACCTGCGGAGATCCCAGCAGGGACTGAGCGATACCAAGGCGCCGTTTCATCCCGCCGGAGTAAGTCCTGACCCGTTTGCCCGCTTTATCCTGTAAATTGACCTCTTCCAGCAGCCGGTCGATTTCCGCCTTGCGCCGTTTCCGGTCATTCATGCCTTTCATCTCGCCCACGTAATCCAGATACTCGACACCGGTCAACTGAGGATATACCTGGAACTGCTGCGGCAGATAGCCGATCATGCCCCGGATATCCTCGGCTTTGCGAAGCGGGATCCCGTTGATCGTCGCTTCGCCCGCCGTTGGCGGCACTAAGGTAGCCAATATACGCATTAACGACGACTTTCCGGCCCCGTTGGGCCCAAGTAAGCCGACCATGCCTTCATTCAGCGTCAGGGTGACATCGTTGAGCGCCCATCCCCCACGCCGGTACTTTTTGGATAAATGGCTGATTTCTATCATAAAACATCCTCATTCCCAGACTGTATTCGATAACCCGCGCGGTTACTATCTGTACATGTAACGGGAGGCATGAAAAAAAAGTTGATACCTGTTTCTAGAAAAATAATTTATGCCTGGAGATGCCCGGGAGATGCCCGTCGCCTTCCCTCATCCCAGCCATGCCAGCCGTGCCAGATAATCCAGGCAATCCAGACAAACCAGGCATCCAGGCAATCCAGACAATCCAGACAATCCAGACAATCCAGACAATCCAGACAATCCAGACAATCCAGACAATCCAGACAATCCAGACAATCCAGACATTCCAGACATTCCAGACATTCCAGACAACCCTGGCAATCCAGGTATTCCAGGTAATCCAGGTAATCCAGGTAATCCAGGTAATCCAGACAATTAGACTATTTAGGTAATCCGACATTCCAGACAACTCTGGCAATCTAGGCAACCCATGAAATCCTCACCCTCCAGGCAGATTAACTGGAATTTCTACAGCTAATTTGCCCGTCTGCCCCCGTTTTTCACAAATAGCTGTAAAACCTGCAGCTATTTTCGCTCTTTCTTCTCTTTGATAGCCGATAACGACGGATTAGCTGTACGTTTTACAGTTAATGTCCGAAAAATCTTAAACCACAGAAAATTAACTGTAGGTTTTGCAGTTATAGAGCCGTTGAATCGCGCTGGAGATCCATCAAAAAAAGCGCTATTCCCTTTTCGTTGGAATAGCGCTTTTGATACAAGCTTATTAGCCGCTTACTTTATTAATAATCACTCCGGCTGCTAAGCCCTTGAGCGATCGCCACGCCTGCGCTCGTACCGAGCCGGGTTGCTCCGGCTTTGATCATCTCTTCAGCATCGGCAAGATTCCGGACTCCTCCGGATGCTTTGACTCCGATGCCTGGCCCGACCGTCTTCGCCATCAATGCTACCGCTTCGACCGTAGCTCCGCCCGTTGAAAAACCGGTTGACGTTTTAACAAAATCAACGCCAGCCGCAACCGCCAGACGACAAGCCCGGACGATCTCATCCGGGGTCAACAGGCAGGTCTCAAGAATGACCTTGACCAAGGCTTTGCCTGCGGCGCTTTCGACAACACCAACCATATCGCGGACAACCGCTTCGTCGTCCCCATCCTTCAGCGCGCCGATATTAATGACCATGTCAACTTCGGTAGCCCCGTCGCGAATGGCTTGAACGGTTTCAAAAGCTTTTGCCTCCGGTGCGGACGCTCCTAGCGGAAACCCGATAACCGTGCACACCTTCACATTCGGCGTATCCTTAAGCGCTTCGGCCGCGGTCTTTACCCAGTAAGGGTTCACACATACGGAAGCAAAGCCATACTCTTTTGCCTCGGCGGCCAGTTTAAGAATGCCTTCTTTTCCCGCATCCGCCTTCAATAACGTATGATCGATCCGGCTTATTACCGATTTCGTACTCATCCTTAATTCCTCCAATTTAGTATAAGCTTGTGATTTGCACGCCTTCAGGCAGCTTGAACGGGTGTTCCTTGTTGATCCGGTCATAGAACATAACTCCGTTCAAATGGTCGAGCTCATGCTGCATAACAATAGCGTCGAAACCTTTGAAGCGCAGCTTCACTTCTTTGCCCTTCTCATCGATAGCCTTGACCTGCACCTTCTCGTAGCGGGGTACAAACCCCTGCACTACACGGTCCACCGACAGACAGCCTTCACTTTCCGGCAAATACACCATCGCCGTCGAATGGCTGACGATTTTGGGATTAAACAGAGCTACTTCACGATCATTACCCTGATCGTCCGACAAGAGTGCGGCAAACATCCGTTTGTTCAAACCGATCTGGTTCGCGGATAACCCCACTCCGGCCCGCAGCTTATATTTTTTTGATAATTCCGGGTCTTGGCTATTCTTCAAAAAGGCCATCATCGACGCCATTTCCTCACGGTCCTCCTCCGTCGGAGGCACGCTGACCGGCTCGGTCACCACCCGCAGGATAGGATCGCCTTCCCGCACAATATCATCCATCGTAATAATGTAGTCGCTTTTGAATTTACTCATGAGTGAATCCTTCATCCACCTTCACATGCAAAATTTGCGCTTAACTTAAGACCAGCCCCAGCGTAGCACGCAGCCGGAGCATTGTCAAAATCAGCGTCTTACTTTCATTCCCCAGACGTCATCCTTCGAATATTGGGTCGCGGCCCGCAGCTGTTCCAACCGGCCATCCTGCGGATAATGCTTCACCAGATAGGTCAAGAAAGTCTCCCGAAGTCCAATTTCCTGGTCAAGTAAATTATACTCGTTCGGATGCCGTTCCAGTTCCTTCAGACCGGATTCCCAGAGCACCAAATCCCCGGCAACGGATTTATTTTCCCGTGTCTTGGCCGCCAGTTCCTTAAGTTCCCGGTAGGCCGTTCTCACTTTGCCGGAATATCTATGTTTGTGACTCAGCCAACCCAATCCGACAATGGCGAGAAAGAGCAGAATCCATAATTCTATATGATCCAATTAGTCACCTCATTCATGCCTAAAGTATCATAGCCGCAAAAATAATGTCAAACCATAAAATCGCAATGGGTTAGAGACGGGTGAGAGCAGAGTTACAGTCCTTTTATAGCGGTCCACAACGTCCAGCAGCCCGACACAAGAATCAAGATCAAAGTCAGCTTTTTGAAAACAGCCTCGTTCAGCTTGCCTCCTGCCCAGATTCCAAGCAGAACCCCCGCAATCATTGCCGGAATCAGCCATACCAGAGTCTCTGAAACCGCCTCATCAAGCAGACCGCCATATATATAGGATATGATGGTCACGGCATTCAATAGGAGCGCATAGAAGGTCAGATTTCCCCGAAAAGCCCCCTTATCCGTTCCTTGATTGGACAGAAACAACGCCACCGGAGGTCCGCTCATGGATATGCTCCCGTTCAGCAAACCGCTGGCCAGACCGACCGTTACGAAGCCCAGCCTTTCTCTCGTGACCTGAAATGTCTTCCCCGACATCATGACCGCCGAGGACAGCACGATAAGGCCGCCCGCGGCAATTTTTAACGCCGTTTCGTTTACATACAGCAGCAAGTAAGACCCTAGCGGCGCCGCAACAATGCCTGACAGTGTAAGCAACCCGATTTTACGGATTACGACATGTTTATAACAATTAATAAAAATTGCTATATTCGTAAAAAAACTGAGGATGACGATCAGAGGAACCACCTGTCTCAGCGGGAGAAACAGAGTTAGCAACGGCAGCGAAACAAGTGCAAACCCGAAGCTGGTTACCCCTTGTATGAAACCGGCCAGCAAAATAACGAGCATGCCAAAACCCAGCCAGGATGGGATCTCCATAATCATATGCATTTATCCCCCCGATATACAGATAAGCCGGCATTCAAAATGCCGGCTTAGGCTTTATTTATATATTATAATGCAATCCACAATTGATAAACAGCTTGTGCCGCTTCAGCCCGGGTGAGAGGTTCAGTCGGAGCAAAGCCCCCGTCTCCCCTGCCTTGTACCAATCCAAGGGCCTGCGCGTTTTTTATGGCTGAATTCGCCCAAACGGAAATTTTGTCTTCATCCGCAAATGAACCTGACTGAAGCGTACCTTCGGATGTCCCTTTCAGTGCATAGGCATTCATCAGCAAGACCGCCATTTCCTGACGGGTAACCGGAGCGTTTGGATCAAACAGCATACCGGCGGTTGCGGCTCTACCTTTTATGATTCCCGCATTATAGGCAGCCGACACAGCACCGGAGTACCACACGTCCGAAGCCACGTCTGTGAAGCCTGCCGCTGCACCCGGCTTGAGTCTCAGAGCGCGGGTAAGCATAGCGACAAACTCCGCCCGGCTTACGGAGCGGCCCGGTTCAAATGCTCCGTTTGCCGTTCCCTTAATGACTTGCTTGGCTGCAAGTCCTGCCACTGCTTCAAATGCCCAGTTCGTGTCGGAGACATCTACAAACTGCTTGGTGACTTGCAGCACCGCATAGGGACTGAAATGACTCAATTCCGCAGTCACTTCCCCATCAATCCAACGCCCGCCTGCAAATTCCAGGTTACCGCCTTCGGAAATATAATAGATACCGGTAGTATTTTTATGGACTCCCGTATTCGGTTTGATAGAGATCGTTACGGGTTTTACGAACCGGTCCAATACGGTCTCGGTGCCATCCGGGCCTAATAGTGACAGTTTAAAATCATACATCGGTCCGGCATATTCGATCGAGGTAAATTCAGTCCTTGCAGTTCCCTTGCCCAGCGCTAATTCCAGGGCTTGCTTGTCGCCTTGGGCGAATTGCAGGGAGACCGAATAATCAGCAGACTTCACTGTCTCCCCGATAAGCTGCTGCAATACTTCGATTGGCAGATTCAGCTTCAGATTCCCGTTCGAGACTTCCAGAGCACTGCTTCCAAGCGATTTAACAACTTCGCCGGTTAAGATCAGCGTAGACACCTGTTCACTTACGTCAATCGATACGATTCCGTCTCCATTTCGCTTCATTTGGTCAGGTTTAATGGTTAGCGTTCCAGGCTTACTTTCAGGACCTTTCACACCGGGATGGCCTGTATTCGAGCCCAACCCGCCCGAAGTACCTCCGCCTTGCGGGTTAGAGGGCTCCGCTGGTGTGGTAGGGTTGGTAGGCTTCGTCGGCGCCTCTGCGGTTTGGATCAATTCGACGTCATCAAAATATCCCCAGATTTCTTCGGGTGCTTCAACCTCGAATCCAATCGTCAAACGCCCGTCTTCAACCTGAATATTCTCTACGGCATACTGTTTCCAAACATTCCAGCCCGTGTTGAGCATATCGGTCCCTTGCATTTTGCCTGAAGAATCCGTGGCAAAGAGCTTGAGTTTCGTTTCGCCTCCGCCTCCGGACGCCCATGCTTTAAGAGTATAGGTTCCGTTCGATAACCCGCTGACATTTTGGGTCAACTGATAACCGTAAGGCTCCCCGTACCAGTAATTGAACGCATGGCTGCCCGAATGGGCATTTCCTGCATTTTTCTCGACTTTACCGGTGGCGCTGATTCCCGAAATTGTCCAGTGAGTCAGATCTCCGCTCTCGAAGCCGGGATTTTGAAGCATGTTCGCTTTTTCCAATACGGTAATTTCAATCCTGGCCTGCTGCTCTATACCGGCTACCTGGCCATATACCGTAAACTTCCCAGGCTTAGTGAGCTGTTCTTCCGTAATGCCGTCCCATTGTACATCGGTCGGTCGAATGGACCCTTCGTTATACAGAACATTCACTTTTGCCGGAAGCACCGGAGCCGATCCTTTAGAAACGGTGATCCCATCTGCCGCATATACCAAGAGCGGGAGCACCTCAGTGATGCTGCCCGGAACAAACCGGAATGCATCCAGGGATTCCAGGGCATTGCCGCCAAAATCAAACATCGCCTGATTTTCCCAAGCATTGCCTTCTCCCGCTTTCCAGCCGACGCCCGGCAGCCAGGCCGGTTCCCAATAAAACACACCCAGACCGTTATGGCCGTCGACGCTGGCTACCGTGTTTAATACGGTTTCGGTCACTAGTTTTTGATTGGCCACCGAAGCGGGGAATCCGGCGATGTCCGTTTCGGCTTCGCCTGCAATATTTCCGTGATCGTCCCCGTCTTCATAGGTATACGGATAGGCTGTCTCCGCAACGACTACTTGTTTTCCGTACCGGGCTACGAGATCATTCATATTGCTCTTCAGATCTTGAAACGTTCCGTGCCAATATGGATAGTAGGATAGTCCGATCACATCGTAATCGACGCCGCGTGCTTTGATTTGATCAAAGAAGCTGCGGAATTTGCCGTTGCTTCCCCCTTCAGCCAAGTGAAGCATAATTTTCGTTTCCTGCCCTTCCGGCGTCGTATCCCGGACCGCTTGGCTTCCTTGATTCAGCAGTTCAGCCAAATTATCGAAGTTAGCGGTCGATCCTTCAGGATGAATCATGCCGCTATTGATCTCGTTGCCGATTTGTATCATATCAGGGTACGCATTGAGATCCCCCAGTTCGGTCAATACATCGGAGGTATAGTCATAAACCACCTGTTTAAGCGCCGGAAAATCCAGTCCTTCCCATGCCGCGGGCTTGACCTGTTTGCCGGGGTCGGCCCAGAAATCGGAATAATGGAAATCCAGCAACAATTTCAACCCTACGGCTTTGACCCGAGTCGCCATCTCTACCGTATGCTCCCGGTCATTGAAGCCGCCCGCTTCAACCGGGTCGTTCCAAAGCCGCAGCCGAACGTAGTTCACGCCATGGTCTTTAAGGATGGTCAGCAAATCTTTGCTCGAGCCATCGTCATAAAACTGGACACCGAGTTCTTCTAGTGCCTGTAGGGTGGAAATGTCTACGCCTTTAATGAAATTATTAGGATCATAAGCTTCTTCCCCCGATTTCACCAGTTGGATATCATCGAAATATCCCCAGTAATCGGCCGGTGCTGCCACCTCAAAACCAATGGTAACACGGCCGTCGGTTACCTGAATGTCCTCTACTTTATACTCCTTCCATACATTCCAGCCGTTGTTGACGATCTTCGTGCTCATGGTGACTCCAGAGCTAGAGCCCGCATCTTCTCCCCCAACTTCGTCACCATCAATGACGCCTCCCGTTTCGGCGAACAGCTTCGCTTCCAGTTCCTCGTCTTTGCCCGAAGCCCATGCCCGTAATTCGTAGGTCCCGTTCTCAAGGCCGCTTAACGTTTGGGACAACCTGAATTCATAGCCATGATCCCCATACCAATAATTGAATGAATGACTGCCTGAATGGGCGTCTTCCGAGTTGTTTTTCACCATTGCGGCATAGGTGGCCCCTGTTACCGTCCAACCCGTCAGGTCTCCGAGTTCAAACCCCGGGTTTTCCAGAGTCAGTCCCGATGATAAGGCGGAACCGGCGGCGGCTGTCACAGAGGGAGAGTATGTAATCATTAAATTTGGAAGCGCTAACACAAATGTTAAAACCATCAGTAATCTTTTATTCATCCTTGGTGGAATCTTCATGTCCATCTACCTCCCTAATCAAGAATATAGATTCCGGAGGAGGCATAGGGATTCCCTCCCTTTCCTGCCTCCGGATCAGCTTTACGGTTGACTGTCAAACTTGAATCTAATCCCGATCATGTTTCCGCTTCAGCACCAGCGAACCGTATAACGGAAGATCCAGCGTCCCGGACAAAGATTCGCCGGTTTCAAGATCCACGTATTCCCTGCTGTCCAACTGGACCTTCGCCGTTTTGCCGGTGAAATTAAGCAGGAATACATAATCATGATCGCCATCACACCGAAGCTGGGCGGTAACGCCTTCAGGCAGTTGGCTATCCAGCGTGCGGAGTACCCCGGTTTCTTCGACCAGCTTGCCGTAAAGTGCGTCGTAAAAAGCATCTTCACTAACGCGCGCAGCCAAATAATACGCCCGGCCCGATCCCGCCGACTCCGGCCGATTCAAGGTCAACACCGGCTTGCCGGCATAGAAATCGTCCCCGTAGGTTGCCAGGACTTCCGCGCTTTCGGCATGAATTACCTCGCACAACTCGCGAATTTCATAACTTCCCTCCAGGCCAAGCTGGTTCCCGGAAGACATGACGAGCGAGTTGCGGTCATGGTCATGCAGCCCGTCGATCTCCTCCGCCCAGATGCCAAGTACATGCCGTAGCGGCCCGGGGAATCCGGTCAAATGGCATAAATCATATTCATTGACGATGCCGGACCAGTACGTGACCAGTAAAGTTCCGCCCTCGTTCACGAATTGCTCCAGTCTCGCACCCGTTTCTTCCCGGAGCAAATAGGCCATTGGAAGAACGATTAATTTATAAGGAGTGAAATCGTCATTAGATCCGATAATATCCGTTGGCACGCCCTGTTTCCAAAGCGCCCGGTAATGCTGCACGACGGTCTGCTCGTAATGCAATCCGCCATTGCGCGGACCCTGTGCGTCATGAATCGCCCAGCGATTATCCCAATCAAACAGAATGGCTGCTTCCGCCGGAACATTCGTGCCGACGACCTCGGTCATTCTCGACAAGGTTTCGCCCAATGCCGCGACATCACGAAATACGCGGGTATGCTCATTTCCGACATGGTCGACGACCGCTCCGTGGAATTTTTCGCTGGAACCCCGGCTTTTGCGCCATTGGAAATACTGAACCGTGTCCGATCCGTGAGCGACCGCCTGCAGCGAAGAAAGACGGTGCATGCCCGGCCGCTTCAATTTGCTGACCGGCTGCCAGTTCGTCTGGCTCGGCGTGCTTTCCATCAGCATGAACGGTTTCTTCTTCAATGTACGGAACAAATCATGGTTAAAGGCAAACCATGAAGCGATCCCGATCTCCGATTCCGCTTCATGCCAGGTCGGATAAGCGTCCCAGGAAATGATGTCAACGGCTTTGGCAAACTCCCGGTAATCCAGCCCGTAGAATAAATCCATCATGTTTGCCGTGCAAGGCAGATCGGGATTTATAGCCTTCAGCGGTGTGATTTCATGCCGGAAGAAATCGATTGTCTGGTCGGACACGAACCGTCGCCAGTCCAGATTGTGGCCATGGACCATCATTTCTCCGTGCGGGGCCGGTGACTCGACCTGCGACCAGGATGTATAGGTGTGGCTCCAGAACGTCGTCCACCAGGCCTGATTCAGCGCCTCCAGACTGCCGTATTTCCGTTTCAGCCAAGCCCGGAAGGCCTCCTGGCAGTAATCGCAATGGCATTCCCCGCCATACTCGTTGGAGACATGCCAACCGATGACAGCCGGATGAGCGGAATAACGCTCCGCCAGCTTAATGTTCATGATCGCAATCTTCTCCCTGTACACCGGGGAGGTGAAGCAATGGTTGTGCCGCATGCCGTGCAGATTACGACGGCGGTTGGCTTCCACCCGCAGCACTTCCGGGTATTTCTCCGACATCCAGGACGGACGCGCGCCGCTCGGCGTCGCTAACCAGGCGTAGATTCCGTTGGCGGCCAACCGGTCCAGTACGCGATCCAGCCAATCGAATGTGAATGTCCCTTCTTCCGGCTCCAGCGCCGCCCAGGAGAAAATCCCGACGGACATCACATTGCAATTCGCGAGCTTCATCAGCCGGATGTCTTCCTCGAGCACGGCCGGGTCATGCAGCCACTGCTCCGGATTGTAGTCCGCTCCGTGCATCATCACAGGCAATTTTTCGCTAATCGGTGGCAATTTGTTCATCATGTTGTTCTCCTCCCTTAAGAAAAATCGCCGGAGCCATGACTCCGGCGATGATTGATTTATTGCTGCGCGGCCAGGAAAGCATCGATCTGGCTTTGCAGTTCCTCTTGGATCTTGCCGATGCCGGCGGAATTCAACTGCTTGATCAGTTCCGCTTGACCTTTATCCAGGTCATCGATCAAACCGTACTCCAGCGGAATGGCATAGCGGAGCATCACATTACCGACGTTGGACACCTCGTTCTTCACCTTCGAATCGTCAAACACGAAGGTTTCCAGCGCGAAGTGATGGACTTTGGGCTCCCAGTCTTTAAGAATCTCATCCGCTTCAACCGGATACGACGCATCCTTGCGGTTCAACGGGGAGTTCCAGCCCCAATTGGAGAAACCGGTGTAATTGGCTGCGCTAGGTCCGGCCGAGAATCGATCGTCGCCAACCGGTTCATAATGCTTGCCTGCGATGCCGTACATCGTCAAATCATGAATTTCTTTATCGTTCTGCAGCAAGTCGATCAGCATAAGAGAACGTTCCGCGTTTTTGGATGTAGCATGGATCGCCATCCCGTTTTGCGTCGAAATGGAGGCGATTTTTTTCTTGTCCGGCGTCAGATCGACGATGGCACCTTCATATTCCGGTTTATCCCGGCGCATTTCCGCTAGATTAGCTCCGACCGTTCCGAGCGTTTGCGCGTAAGAACCGACTTTACCGGCCTTCATGTCCTGCCAAACGTCATTTTTGTTGCTGACGATGTTTTTCGACCAGCCTTTGTTATCTGCAAGATCTTTATAAAAGGTGAGCAGTTCTCTGAATTCAGGAGTGTCGTACACATTAAACAATTGGCCCTTTTCGTCAGTCAGCTTATAAGCCAGCGGGAAACTGTAATCGATAAGATTCCATTCGTTTTGCTGCTCGAGCAAAGCCTGGTCCAGCTCATGCCATTTCCATCCATCGGCAGGTTTGGCGCCAAAAGCGCTCACGCCCTTCTCGTTTGCGCCGACGGCTTTCACATAAGCGGCATAGGTTTCCGGGCTGTTGATCGGCTCCAAATTGTATTTTTTGCGCAAATCCTCGCGGATGATTACGACTTTATCCGTTACTTCCATGTTATTGTTCGGCACCATATACAGCTTGCCGTCGACCTTGGCTTGGTCCCACGATACTGCCGGCATGGCTTCCCACGTTTTCGGCATGTACGTTTTCAACATGTCTTCCGTCAATTCCAGAAAACCGCCTTTGCGTGCCTGATCATTGTAAAAAGCCCAGTTTGCCGTATAAACGATGTCAAAATCCTCATTCGCTGCAAACTTCAGCGGATATTTCTGCGTCCAATCCGCCCAATCCAAAAATTCAGTTTCCACGGTAGCATTGATTTTTTCTTTAAGCAGCTTGTTCAGTTCGTCGAACACTTCGTCATAATCGGCCGGCTTGCCGCCCACCAGGAGCATCTTCAGCTTCACCTCTTGTGAGATGTCCGGTCCGGCTTGATCCCCTCCGCTATTCGCTGAATTCACGGCTGCATTGGAACCGGTATTCGCATTTTTGGCACCCGAGGCATCTTTACCACCGCCGTTGCCTCCGCAAGCGCTCAACAAGGCGGACACTGCGAACACCATCGCCAGCAGGAACATGAATCTTCTCTTTTGTTGTTTCATGACTAAACCTTCCCCCTAATTTGTTATATTTGAATGGTTCGAATCTATCGATAACCAGGTTTCCCTGTGGTCATCCTTTCACGGCTCCAATGGTAAGACCCTGCACGAAATATCGCTGGATAAACGGATACGCCAGCAAAATCGGCCCTGTAGCCACGATGGTCATCGCCATTTTCAGGCTCTCGGTCGGCAGGTTGATATTCACTACGGCTCCCGAGGCCATCATCGCTTTGCGCATACCGTCCATATTGCCGAGCAGCCGGTATAAATAATACTGCAGCGGCATCAAATCGGAATTTGAAATAAAGAGCAGCGCATTGTACCAATCGTTCCAATATGCCAATGCGATAAACAAGCCGATCGTCGCCAGCGCAGGTTTGGACAGAGGCAGGATAAACCGGACGTAAATCTGGAAGTCCCCCGCTCCGTCGATCTTCGCCGATTCGATGATCGCTTCGGGAATGCTGCTCATAAACGATTTCATTACGATAATATAGAACACGTTCATCAGCATCGGCAGAATAAGGACGATCAGCGTATCCTTCAGCTGCAGGTAGTTCACGATGAGCAGATACCAAGGCACCAGCCCGCCGCTGAACAGCGTGGTAAAGAAGAAGAAAAACGAAAACTTGTTGCGCCATTTAAAGTCTTTTCTCGCCAAAACATAGGAGGTCATGGAGGTCAAAAACAACCCTAGCAGCGTCCCCAGTGCGGTGACCGTGATTGTTATGCCATAGGCTTTAAGCATCTCCGTCGGGTATTTGAACAAAATTTGATAGGCCTCGGTGGAAAAAGAGGTAGGAATCAGTTGAAAGCCGTTCTCTATGATCTTGCTTTCCTCCGTCAGCGAGGAGGAGATCACCAATAAAAACGGAAAGATGCAAAACAAAGCCAAAATCGTTAGAGCCGTATACCCGATGGCCGCCAAAATCAGCCGGTCTTTAGGTTTCGGCTTCCTGGATTTCATGCGAACTTCGGGACCCAAGTTGCCGGTGGTTGTTGCCGTTGCGTTCATATTCGTTCCCTCCGTTTATCAGAACAAAGCATGATCTTTGTCGTATTTGCGTACAGCGTAGTTGGCGAGCATAATCGTTGCAAACCCGAGAACGGATTGATAGAACCCCGCGGCAGCGGACATCCCGATTTCGTTAGACGTAATCAAGGACCGGAACACGAAGGTGTCAATAACGTCGGTCGAAGAGAACAGCAGGCCATTGTTGCCGACCATGTTGTAGAACATCCCGAAGTCTCCACGGAAAATGTTGCCGATCGCCAGCAGAACGAGAATAATGATCGTCGGCATTAAGTTCGGGATCGTAATTTTCCGGATGCGTTGAAAAATGTTAGCCCCGTCGATTTCGGCTGCTTCATACATTTCCGTATCGATGCTGGTGATGGCCGCCAGATACATGATTGTGCCGTAACCCAGCGCCTTCCAGGCGGAAACAAGGACCAGTATCACCGGCCAATAGGCGGCCGTATTGTAAATGTCGATGGATTCCATGCCGATTTTATTCAGCAGGACATTAATCGTTCCTACGTCGTAGTTGAACAAATTGTACGCAATCGCTCCCACGACGACCCAGGAAATAAAGTACGGCAGAAACATTACCGTTTGGGTGATTTTACGAAACCATTTGCCCGCGACCTCAAACAGCAAAATCGCTGCGAAAATTTGCAGCAGGTTGTTTACAACGATAAAGGCAATGTTGTAAAGCGCCGTATTTCTAGTTACGCGCCAAGCGTCCCCCGATTCGAAAAAGAATCTGAAGTTGTCCATCCCGTTCCAGGGACTTCCGAAAATTCCCCCGCTGTAATTGAATTGCTTGAAAGCCAGCACGATCCCCGCCATCGGAATATAGGCAAACAGCAGGAAAAACAATACGCCCGGAACTAACATCAGCAGCAACGTTCTATATTTCTTTACATCGCTCCAAAAGCCGTGCCCTCTCATCTAGCATCTTTTCTCCCCTCTTGTTGTCTCTTCCCTAATTATAAAAGAGGAGATTCATTACTGTGGATTCAGCGAACCAACTAAAAGTAATACATTTTCCACGATCCCCAAACAAATTGCGAGCAAGCAAAAACCGGAACCTGCCACTTAAAGGCAAATCCCGGCCCGTAAGACTCATATCTTGTTCTTTTTCCGGTATTCTCCTGGTGTCATGCCTAGCGTCTGCTTAAACTGTCTGTTGAAGTAAATAATATTTTTGTAGCCCATTCGCTCGGCGATCTCATAAATTTTGAGGGTCGGGTCGGACAAGAGCTCGCAAACCCGTGCCGTTCTCCGCTCATTCAGGTAATCGCTGAAATGCGTCCCCGTCTCCTCTTTAAACAGGTATCCCAAATAATTCGGGGTAAAATCAAACTGCGCTGCGACCTCCTTCAAGGTGATTTTCTGCTCCAGGTTCTGTTCGATGTACACCATGATTTCTTCGATCAGCTTACGCTTCTGCCTTTGTTTCTTAACATACAGCAGTTCGGACAACTCGAAAAATCGGCGTCGCAGCCAAGACTTAATGTCATGGACGGTTTCGAACTGAAACAGGATCTTCGGCTGGTTCGTATCCCACTTTAGCAATTCATGCAGGCTCTCCCCCATTTGGCGCAGATCGGCATGAAGTTTGTTTGTGATGCGGAGAATCAGGTCGTATACTTCATTCTTCCGGGAAAGAAGCTCCCGGCGGCCAAAAATCTCTTCCAGACAGTCATCTACGGCGACCAGGTCGTATTCCATGATAGCCCCCAGCATCCGTCCCAAGACCTCGTCTACGCTGGGCGCGGGCAGATGTCCGCCAGGGGCCCATTCAGCGACATCCAAACGGATGAGTTGGTTTTTACCGAGCAGCCATTTGAAGCTCAGGGCAGCTTGTGCCTGATGATAGGATTCGCGAAGCTGATCTTCATCCCGCGCCGATTTGCCGATGCCGACCGTCACAGTAAACGGGAACGACTTCCCTACCGCTTCGATCAGCCCTTCCAGCAGAGCCGGAAATTCCTGTTCAGGAACGGATGACAATATAAGGCACCTCGTCTGCTGGCTTCTGAAAAAGGTGCCCAACATGTTCTCCTCTACGTAGCGGCGGATAAACAAAGTAAGCTGCTGAACCTGTCCTTGTCTCTCCTGCTCGGTCAACTCGCTTGTTTTCCATTCCAGATCATCGATCTCGACTATGGCTGCAGCCGTTCCGAAGCGAAGCAGCGGATGGACGATTCCCATGGCATGCGGTTCCAGCTTGCCAGGAGTAAGATCGTTCAACCAGCGGATCAACAGTTCCTCGCCAACAAGACTCCAGACGGCGGATACCGAGTTGTTCCTTTCCCGTTCCCGCTCCACCGCTTCGCAAAGCGATAACAGCATGTTGCGGAGTTCCTCGTCTTCAACCGGCTTGAGCAGATAGCCCGATGCGTTCAGCTCGATCGCCTTTTTAGCGTACCCGAAATCTTCATGACCGCTGATGAAGACTATTTTCACCTGAGGATGGATTTCCCTGGCCCGCCGTGCGAATTCCGTACCCGACATGATCGGCATCCGGATATCCGACAAAATGATATCTACCCTCTCTTGCTCCAATATTTTGAGCGCGTTGAAGCCGCTATTGGCCGTTCCCACCAGATGCAGAGGGAATGGAAGCGCACTCCCGGCCACGCGCCGCCGCAGCCATTCCAAATCGACAGCTTCATCATCTACAAGAAGAATATTAATATTCATAAGCAGCGCCCTCCGGTTGCAATGACTGGTTCCTTTTTGAATAACCTTATAAATGATATCTATAAACAATCCATTCGAGCATAGCTTACCGAGTCCGGCCTGAACATGGCGGTCTTCAATGAAAACCCATACTTTTTCACCGATTCCCCTATACTTGCCCGCCGGATTCATCAATTAAGATTGGATCCTCCGCAGGGAGAAGTATTCTCACCGTGGTTCCTGCCCCGTATATGCTGAAAATGGAAATCCCGTATTCTTCCCCATACCGGAGCTTGATCCGTTCATCCACATTTTTAACCCCATAACCTCCCGAAAGGCTGGGTGCCGAGAGCAGTTTCTTGACAATCTTGGGCTTCATGCCGATTCCGTTATCGATTACTTTCAGTTCAATGCCGTCTGCGATCCGCCTCCCCGTAATCCGGATCGCGATGGACTCGCCGAACCAGGCATGCTTGAATATATTTTCCACAAACGGCTGGAGAATCAGCTTCATGACCGGAACCTGCTTGATATCGTCCGCGATATCCACGTACACCTTAAATCCGTCCGCATACTTTACCCGCTGAATATCCAGGTAAGTCTCCACCTGCATCACTTCATGCTCGAGCAGCGTGAACACTTTGCCCTGATTCAGCGTCAGCCTGTAGAATCGTGAAAGACCCTGGACCATGTCCGTCACCTTTCTTGTTTCGCCCAGATTCGCAAGACTGCTAATGGTTGACAGCGTATTGTACAGAAAATGCGGATTGATCTGCGCCTGCAGCGCTTCAAGCTCCGCCTGCTTCCGCTGGAGCCCTTGAACATAAACGCTGTTGATCAGCTCTTGGATATTCCCCGCCATCACGTTAAACGCTTCGGCGATATGCACGAATTCATCATTTCCCGAAAAGGCGATCCGTTTTTGAAAGTTGCCCTCCTGGAAAGAACGGACCAGCCGGACGATACGGGCCATCTTTCTGCCTGAAATTCGTGCCACCACCGAGCCGATGAGGGACATGCCCGCAAAACTAAGGGCACATACTGCAAAAATGGACTTCTGCAGCTTTGCGGTATCTTTCGTAAGGTAAGCATGAGGAACCAGCGTCTCAATAACAAAATCCGCTCCCGGAATCGGCTCGTGCAGGATCAAATAGTTGGCTTCACCGGCTCCAAGGCCCGCTTCTCCCCTTTGATATATCACCGTTCCTCCCGAGGCGTTATCGTTCAGGCGCAGCGTGATCCCTTCCTCAACCGGAAACGTGGCAAAATTTCCAAACAGGTCATCGAGGGACACCGTAATGCGAATGTAACCGATTATCGTCTTATAATCACTGTAAGATACCAGCTTGCGAATATGCGAAATATTTCCAAGCCGTTGGTCGGTATCTATTTGTAACCAGATGTTGTCCAGCTCGGAATCCTTATATTTCCTGTACCATTCTCTGTTTTCAATCTCTTCTAGGGGTAAAATATAATAATCGCTACCTTCGATCGGTGCTTCGAGGTCGTCTCCCGATACGAGGTTAAGATCCTCGTTCATCGTATAGAGCATGAGCCGGATATTATTCCCGAACAGCTTGAGCGGAGCCGTGATTTGGGGGACGATTTCATCCAGCATAACCAGATAGATTTGATAAGGCTCCCCTTTGGCTTGAAGAGCCCGCTGAAATGAAAGGCTGCTGAACAGGGTATCCGACATTCGCTGGATTTCGTCCATTTGGTAGCGGATATTGTTCCGGGCTTGTTCCATCCCTGTCCGCACGTTCGTCTCGGCCATTTCCGTCCGGGACTGAATCAGCATCGTATAAGAGATATATCCGATGATCATGTCCGTAATCAAGACCAGAAGCAAATACGGGACAAGCATTTTATAGGTGAAGGGCATGTATTTTCTCATGATTTTCTAGTTCCTCATTCTATAGGTTAGCGCTTACAATCAAGCCGCAAAAAAACCGGGAACTCCGAAGCTGCGGCCCCGGTCACTCCCGGCTGTTCTTCTATTTGAATTTATGCCAATCCATCTTGCTCGTATTCAGCAGATGCTCAAAATCGTTATCCAGTCTCTTTTGCTCCGCCTTGCGCGCCTCATCGGCTCTGACGCGTGCCTCTTCCTTCCGCTGCTCCTCTTCCTTCTTGAGTTCTGCAGCCTGTTCCTTAAGTTTGGCAAGCGTATCCTTGCCGAGCAGATCCTTCAATGTAGCCGGTTTATCCTCCGCTTTAGCAGCGTGGGCAGGGTTGGATTTTCTTTTGGCCATATCTCGTTCACCTCGATTTCAAGCCTAAATTATCACGAGGAAAAAATGTTGTCAACTCGCAACCAGAACGATTCGAGATAGGCGGGAGAACGTTATTTTAATAAAAATACGTAAATTTTGTTTTATCTCTATGTAAATACGTGTAATTCAAAGGTATAAATGTTTACTACTGCCAGCTTGGAGGAGAGCTCATGAATAAAGATCGGGAACAGGTTGAACGTGGCCAGGCACCGGAGAACCGCACGCGAAACAAACGGATAGAGTACGCGAAGCAGCAAAAAACACAGCAAATCAACAATTGGCTCCCGCTCAAAATCGAGATGGCCCATTATTGGATCGAGCATGAAAAGACTCAAATGAAGCGTAATATGACTCGCGGAGCCGTTCATTTCTGCCATTTCGGCGAAAATATCGGATGCGAGCAAAATGAGGAGCGTCCCGTAGTCATCGTCTCGAACAATACGGTGAACTCTACCTCCGGTAATGTGCTCGTCGTTCCGCTTACCAAAAACTTAAAGATCCGCACAGTTCCAAAAACGGGACAGGCGGTTCTGACTAAGGACGGCAAACCGATTCCCCGGTTTCAAAGCCATTATTTTCTTTTTAAAAGCAAATATGATTTTCTCGCTTTCGATTCCGCAGCTAAAACGGAAGAGACCACTTCCGTCAGCAAAGTCCGGCTGAAAGAGCATTTGGGGAACCTGGATGAAGAGGATATCAACCGTCTGGAAAACCGGCTCAAATGGTCCTTCGGCATTTAAGGTTGACAATACTTTAACGACGAGGTAGTATAGTAGCAAAGATATGATTCGTTAAATACTACGTCATCCACCCCGTCGTGGATAAACTCACACGTGCCCGCGTGTTATTGAGTCTAAGAGGAGCCTTGTGCTCCTTTTTCCATTCATTGAACCCTATTTACTATAACTATAACGATATGTCGCCCACCCCGGTCGTGGGCAAATTCACCCCGCTGGGAATCCCGGCGGGGTTTACTGTTGTGCCTTGATTCCTCTTTGTTACCAATTACCCGCTGCACGGATTCTTAACCAGTTTTCCCCCGCAATCCTTTCAAAATAAGGCTCAAATTAAAATCCAGGCTGTCTTTCACATCCAGAGGCAAACCGAAGCCTCCTTGTCCCTCCAGGGAGGCGAAGCCGTGGAATAGGCTGCGAAGCCCTCTCACCGTATGCAGCGCTTCTTCCTCCGAAAGATCATAATCTCCGAGAAGGCTCACGATAAGATCTACAATCCTGCCGCTGGCCTCCCCGATTTCCCGGTCACCGGGGTCCGGGGCAAGCTGGACAATCTCGTATAATCCGGGATGCTCCCTGACAAAACCAAGATAAGCGTCCGCAAAGGAACGGATGGCTTCCTCTCCCCGCTTGCCTTCACCGGAAGCCACAATCGAGTCGTGCAGCTGTTGAAGCGCATAGGCCGCCACCATTTTCCGCAAATCGTCCATGCCGCTGACATGGTTGTATAGTGAAGGAGGACGTATCCCCAAATACTGCGCTACAGAGGAAACAGTCACGGCTTCCGCGCCCTTGCCGTCCGCGATTTCAACAGCAGCCCGAAGTACGGCTCCGGTATCAATTCCCACTCTTGGCGACATAGCTCTCTCCCCCCTCTCCCTTAGTTCGGGAGGGAGTAACCCCCAGCTTTCGTTCGGCTTGTTCAATTGCCTTTGCCAATGCGCCGGCCGGATCTCCGATCATCTTGCCGTGGCCTGCCGCAAGCAGCGACGGCTTTAAGGCTGCCAGCTTTATGGCACTCTCGAGAGCTGTCTCGGCATTCCAGGTGGCCATGGCCGGAAACGGAAACAACGGCCGTATGATCCCGCTGACAGCGATTCCTCCCCGGGTTTGGAAGGCATCGCCCACCACCAAGGCGCCGTCGCGGGTGTCCAGCAGCGATATCGAGCCCGGCGTATGCCCCGGCGAAGCCACCACCTGCAGGGAGCCGACCCGATCCCCGTCCGCCAAGAGTACATCGGCGCGGGTTGCTACCTTCTTCGGAACTCCACCGCGGATCGGGGTTTGCGGTTCGGATGGATCCAGCGTCACGTCCCCTTCGAGCAGACGCGCGTCCCGAGCCGAAATATATACCGGAATATCCGGATATTTCGCCTTTATTGCATCCAGTGCCCCTACATGATCATCATGGGCATGGGTAAGCACAATCCGCGTCAGCGGCTTGCCGGCCGTCTTGGCGGCGGCCTGTATGATCCCATCCGCACTGTACGGCAGTGCGGCATCTATAAGCGTAACGCCATCCTCCTCTTCCACCAGATAACAATTGACCGGAAAAATCCGTGGCAAGAACGAAACTTGAATAAGCCGATTTTTTCGAATGATTCTCATATGGATTAATCATCCTCTCCAACAAACTAAATGTATTAGTTAAATAATAAACTAATGATATTAGTTTTACAAGTCCTTTTTTTAGTCGTACAAGCGGACTTTTGCGAATAGGATGGTACAAGTAGTTATGCCACGGATTACATTCCATTATCATTCCTTGGGGGTATGTCGTTTGAACAGTATGCTAGGCTTTGTATTTCTCGGTTTGTCCCTTTCCGCGCCGATCGGTCCGGTAAACGCGGCCCAGCTGGACAAGGGTATCCGGGGCGGATTTCTGCCCGCCTGGCTAGTAGGTCTTGGCGCCATCGCGGCCGATATCATCTATATGCTCCTGGTGTATTTCGGAGTCATTCACTTTTTGAATACCCCGTTCATGAAATCCTTTCTGTGGCTGTTCGGCTTTTTCATTCTCACGTATACCGGAATCGACAGTCTTAAACAGGCAGGCAAACTCAGCTTAAGCGAAATGAGAGGCCGCGAGCCGCTAATGAAGTCGTTTATGTCCGGTTTCATGATGTCTTTGTCCAATCCGCTATCCATTTTGTTCTGGCTCGGGATTTACGGTTCTGTCCTGGCCCAAACCGCAGCCGCGTCAAATGCCAGGGATCTGGTCATTAACAGCTGTGCTATCATCGCCGGGGTCCTGCTTTGGGATGTGACGATGGCCGGATTCGCGAGCATATTCCGAAAAATTCTAACCGACCGCGTCATTCGAACCATCTCCGTTTGTCAGGGCTTTCCTTAATCGGATTCGGGTTGTACTTCGGTTACGAAGCCATTCTGCTGCTATTGGAACGCCTCTAGTCAAGCCGCGGCCTGCGAATTAGTACTGCTTTGCGGCGGCGTTTGGCACCCAACTTCCGCTTCTTCCATACTCCGAACTGCAGGATTAGAGTGACCCCGCCGATCACGCCGATAAACGCCAGGCTGCCCCAAAACCCGGGGCGGCTTGTTCCGTGGGTAAGCGTCCCCGACACAGCGAGTAGTATAAGCACCATACCTGCATAGCGTTTGACTTGTCCGAACACGCTCAATTCCAGCAGCTTGCCTGAAGTAAGCAAAATAAACAGCCAGTTATACAACAAAAGCAGGCCCGCCGCTGTCGTAATGTATTCATAAATCCGGCCCGGCATAGCCAGGGAGAGGATGATGGAAGCGGCTAAGCCGGCGGCCGTCAACCCGATTGCGTACATAGGACGCTTCTTCAACGCCTTCTTGGCGAACAATGGAGGGGCGTCTTTATCCTCCGCCAATGTTACCAGCATCATGGTGACCGCATACAGGGAGGCCACCATCGTAGAGAAGCCGGCGATAATCAGCACGGCATTGAACAAATGCGGAATAAACGGCATATGAACGCCGTCCAACGCCGTGATAAACGGGCTTTTCTTAGGCACAATGGATTTCCACGATATCAAAGTCACAACGAGTCCAATCGACAAGACGTAAACGACTGTCAGGAGCAGCAGCATAATTTTCCCGGCTTTCGGAGCTTCCTCCGGTTTCTTTAGCCGAAACGCCATCATCCCCATCACCTCAATTCCGCCAAATGCATAAAAAGCGAAGATCAAGCCAGCCCATAGTCCCATTGCGCCGGTAGGGAATATCTGCCCCATCGTCCGTGGAAAAGCGCGAGCTTCCCCGCCGGGGATCCATCCAAAAAGTGCGGCGCCCGCAATTCCGAGAAACATTAAAATCGCTGCGATCTTGATGACCGAGAGCACATTTTCAACAGAATCGAATCCTTTGTTCCCAATAAAAATAACGAGCAATCCGAGCAAGGCATATCCGGTCGCAAAAACCCACATCGGCACCCCGGGAAACCAGAATCGCGAAAAAAGCGACAATGCCGTAAGCTGGCTGCCCATAATGAGAAGTTCAGAGGACCAGTAAACCCAGCCGCTGCTGAATCCGGCCCATCTCCCGAACGCCTGCTTGGCGTAAGAACGGAATGATCCTTTCTCCGGGCGTTTGGCCGTCATGCGTGCCAATGCTTCAAAGACGTTATAGGTCCCAAGTGCAGCAAGAACAAAGGCTATAAGAATCGAGGGTCCGGCCATAGTTATTCCGATTCCCGAACCCAAGAAATACCCTGTTCCGATCGTCGATGCCACACCCAGCAAGGAAAGCTGCCACCATTTCAAATTCCCGCCGCTCTGTTCCTTCTCTTGCCTCCCGCCCAAGATTAACTCCTCCTCGCTCTAATTGCTACAACTCATAATGAGATCCATTTAAATTAGGATGCTTGAACTTATTGAAAGTATTCAGCAAACCAATAACTCTTTATGTTAGGTATAACCACCAGGCGATCAGCTTCCGATAAACGTGTTATATGCATCGTAACCGCTTGGTTAAAATACATACTGCATAACAGAATTACGGAGGTTTCATGATTAAACTGCGCACTTTTCTAATGATAGCTTTTTCAGTGTTCATCATCCTTCTCGTTACCATATTAAGTATCATTATGGGCCGGCACTCCTCGCGCCAAATCGAAGGCGAAATCGGACATTCCTTATCGGGCATTGCTTTTCAAATGTCCGACAAACTGGATCATTTCATGTGGGCCCGCTCCGGGGAAATCGAACTGGTCACCACCCTGGAGACATTGAAACAGCCCGAAAGACCGGAAGAAATCCGGCATTTGCTTGAACAGCTGAGAACAAGTTTCCCTTCCTTTTCATGGATCGGTTATCTGGATGACAAAGGCAATGTGGTAGCTTCAACAGATAAAATTCTGGAGGGAAAGAACATTGCGGAGCGCCCGGTTTTCAAAGAAGGCATTAAGGGAGAATTCATCGGCGACGTCCACGAGGCGGTCTTGCTCTCCAAGCTGCTCCCGAATCCCAGCGGAGAGCCTCTGCAATTCGTCGATATCAGCACGCCCGTAAAAGGTGCGGACGGCCAACCGATTGGCGTACTTGCCGCCCACCTGAGCTGGGAATGGTCCAAGGAAGTACAGCGGACGATTCTGACTCCCCAGTTGGAACACTTTCGCGGTCTCGAACTATTCATCGTCAGCAAATCAGACAATACCGTTCTCCTCGGACCGGAGGAGATGGTAGGACAGCCGCTGCCTCTGGTCAGCGTGAAGCAAGCGCAAGAGGGTCGTAACGGCTGGGACCTGATTACATGGCCTGACGGGAAGCGCTATCTCACCGGCTATTCATACGGGAATGGTTATCTCGATTATGAGGGATTGGGCTGGACCGTACTTGTCCGCCAACCGGAAGCTGTCGCGCTGGCCCCCTTGAAGGATCTCAAAAATTATTTCATTATTGCCGGAGCCATTGCCACGATTTTCTTCGCTTTCCTCGGCTCCTTGCTGGCGGAGCGGATTTCAAGGCCGATACGGGGACTGACGGAGGCGGCGGATCAATTGAGGGCGGGAGATGACGTAAATATTCCGGAGTACCGGACCTTCCATGATATTTATAGCCTGTCGACGTCCTTGCGCAGTCTGGTAGATTCTTTAAGCAAGACCGAATCAGCGCTTGGAAATATGAAGACTCTTGCACACAGCGACCAGCTTACCGGTCTTCCAAACCGGGTCGCTCTTGAAAAATACCTCGAAGACACATTACCGGGCATGGATCCCGCCAAGGGCAAGCTTGCCTTTATGTATATCGATCTGGACGGATTTAAAGCCGTCAATGATTCACTGGGACATCAGTCCGGCGATTTGCTGCTGCAAAAGGTTGCTCAGCGGCTGGATTCCATCCGGCAACCCGGAGGACTTGCGGTGCGTCTGGGAGGAGACGAATTCCTGTTCATCTCACCGGCTTCCCCGTCCATTGAAGAAGCCCGAACCGAAACGGAACGCCTGGCCAACGAACTGATTGCCCTGTTAAACCAGCCTTTCGTTATCGAGCTGCAGATGGTGACGATCGGCTGCAGTATCGGCGCCGCCTTTTATCCGGATCACGGCGCCCATCCTAATCAGATTATCCAGGCGGCAGACGACTGCCTCTACCTTTCGAAGCAAGCCGGGAAAAACCGCGTGACGTTTGCCGAAACGCCGCCGGAATGAAACAAAAAAAGAGAGGCAGTCACCGACATTCTGAAGCGGTGACTGCCTCTCCTTAATTATGAATCAGTTTCTTTATACATTCACATGTTCTTTCATTGGCGTCTCATCGTGGTCTATCGCACCGCGACCCGGCCAAAATGCCCATTTACCAAGAAGCATCGTAATTGACGGCACCAGGAACGGACGAACGACGAACGTATCCAGCAGCACCCCGATGGCCGTAATGATGCCGAACTGCACGAGAACCTGAATCGGAAGCGTCGCAAGAACGGCGAAGGTTCCCGCGAGAATAAGGCCGGCCGAAGTGATGACGCCGCCGGTTTCCGTTACTCCTTCCCGGATGGCATCCTTTAACGGCATCGTTTTGCGCTTCTTCCAGATGCTTGAGACAAGGAAGATATTGTAGTCCTCTCCCAACGCAACCAGGAACACAAAAGCATATAGCGGAATCAATCCCTGAATCGCGTCGGCCCCCATAATATCATGAACGAAGACCCAGCCCAGACCAAGTGCCGAGAAATAGGACAGCACGACCGTCAAAATCAGGTAAATGGTAGCCACGACAGACCGAAGGTATACGAGAAGCAGGATGGCTATCAGCCCGATGACGATCGGAATGATGACCTTGGCATCCCGGTTATTGGTCATTTCAGTATCGTACTGGGTTGCGGGCTGCCCGCTGATCCAGGTTTTCGCTTCCGGGGCGCTGATGCCTGCGTCCGCGAGAGCCTTCTCGGCCGCTTCCCGCAGGTCCGGAATATGATTGACCGCTTCCATCGAATAAGGATTAATGTTGAACTCGACATCCACGGCGGATATATTCGGGTTGTTCTTCCCTGCGGCAGGTTCTGAAACCTTGCTCACATAAGGGAGTTCCTCAAATGTTTTCCGCAGCGGAATATCCTGCCCTTCCGTATCCACCATAATCTTCACAGGTGCCAATTCTCCGGGCGTGAATTTCTCGCCGATCACGGCAAACCCTTCACGAGAAGGTGAATCTTCGGGGAAAGATGACAGCAAATCCACGGTATACTGAATTCGGAACGAATTGACGGCAGCTGCCCCCAGAAAAACCAAAGTCACGATCACGACCAGCCAAGGCCGCTTTGTAACAATAACTCCGATTCGTCCACCGACCTTGTTTTTCTTTTTCGTTTTGACAGCCGTAGTTTTGCCTTTTGCCCGTTTGTGCTCCGCTTCCATCTCCGGGGTCCGGGGAACAAAGGGATAAAAAGAGGTACGGCCCAAGATTGCAAGGATTGCCGGTACTAGCGTCAGACTCGCGATCGCCATAATGAGAATCGATAAGCTGAACGGAACCGCAAAACGGTGAACCGCTCCATATTTCGCCAGAAGCAATACAAGCAGCGCGATAACCACGGTAAATCCGCTCATTGCAATAGCCCCGGACGAATCCTTGAGCGCCCCAAACAACGCTTTGGACTTATCCTTTTCGACGGTGAGTAATTGACGGAACCGCGAAATCAGGAACAGACAGTAATCCGTACCCGCCCCGAACAAAAGCACCGTCATGATTGAAATAGCCTGTGAGTCCACCGTGATCCAGCCCAGCTCCGCCATTTTGCCCAGAATCGGACTGGCCGCCCCATAAGCGAATCCTACGGCGATCAAAGGAATGATCGCCAGCAACGGCGAACGGTAAATCAAGAGCAGCAGAATCAGCACCAGCAAAACCGTTGCGATCATCAGCGAAACGTCAGCATTGGAGAACAGGCCGACGGCATCGATTGAAATGCCCGCAGGGCCTGACACGCGGGCGGACAGTTCTCCCTTGTTCAGGTCAGCCGCAAATGGGTCCGCGCCAAACAGCGTTTCAGCTTGCTTCCTGATTTCTTCGGTTCCTTGCTTCATCGTATCGGAATCCGCCGTTTTCCCGAAGAAGAAAGGCAGTACAAAAGCCGCTCCATCCTCCGAAGCCTGCTGCTGCAACACCGGCAGCGGCAGTTTATCGAACGGAGGCAGCGCCCCCTGACCGGGTACCGGATGCTCCGCGAAATAGGCGGTTAATTTTTGAATTCCGCCGTAATCCTCTTCGGTTAATCCTCCCTCCCGGTTCCAAACGATCAGCGCCGGAATTCCGCTTTCTGCCGGAAACTCCGTCTCGGCAACCAGCCCGGCTTTTACCGAAGGCTTACCTGAATCCAGGTTGGCCGCATTGTTTTTTTCCATCTGATTAACACCGGGCCACACCGCACTCAACACACCAACGATGATGACCCAAACCGCAAGCGTAATCCACTTCGTTCTTTTTCCCGCGACCCATCGGCCCATTTGCTTTAACAGCATCCCAGGTTCCCCTCCATCTTCATTCTAAGAAAATATATGTTAGTGATATTCATCATAATAATTATATATACCGGAAGGTTAATTATCAATCAGGTAACCCGTCCCTTTGTTGCCATGAATTCGCTTATGGTGCGTGTTCAAAAAGTCAGGTTTTCAGGACCAAGAAGGTTGGATGAAGCTAGGGACTGAGTAGCGGAGCGTACAGAAGGTACGTGAGCAACGGAAGGCCCGGCTGAATTCAAAATTCGACGTCGAATCCTCATCATGATCTGCTTCGTCATGGAAAGATGACTTTTTTAACAACCTCTTATGGTATAATGATTCGACAGAACTAGGTGTTGAGGTGATATAATGAGCACCCCGAACAAGCGGCCTTTGGGACGCCCGGTTCAGCAGCAGGACGGGTTGCCGATGTCAGTGCATATTTTGCAGACCGCCTCCAGATTGTTTATGGAAAAGGGCTTCGAGTCCGTCTCCATGAACCTGGTCGCTGAACAATGCGGTGTTACCAAAGCCACAATTTACTATTATTATCCGGGCAAAACGGACCTGTTCGTCGCTTCTATTGCGAAGACATTATCCGTAGTGAATGATCGGATTCGCGGAATCCTCAGCCAATCGGGATCTTTTCGTAGCCGGCTGATCAAGATCACGGAGAATTATTTAAGGATTCCCCAGGTTCATATGAACGATATGTTCGATAAAGTGAAGCAGCATTTAACCGAAGAGCAGCAGCAAACGCTGATTCGATATGAGAACGGATTGTACGAAGCGCTTAAGGAAGGCTTTGACGCAGCGGTACAGAACGGGGAAATTGCTTGCGAGGATACGATGATGGCTGCTCATATTTATGTCTCGATGCTGCGGGTCGGCGAGCGGCAATATGACCGGAACCAGGTGTTGTTTCCGTCGGAGCGGGAAGCGGCGGAGTCGATCATCGCTTTTTTGTGGAGAGGCATTCATGTGTAGCAGGTTGTAGAACTGCGGACGGAAAGGAAGAAACGGACATGGCATTCGGAATCGACAGAAACGAGTTAAACGCATGGAAGGAAGCCGTGTCCCGGGGGGAAATCGCGTATTTGACCCACTACTGGCTGGACCCCCGATTCCCTGGAACCAAGACGGTAACCAAGGTCGGTTGCTCCGACCTGGACCGTCTGACCGCTTGGTGCGAAAATCACGGGCTGAGCCCCAAATATATTCATCTCCGCCCTCCTTTTCCTCATTTTGATCTCCTGGGACCCAAGCAACGGGAAATTTTAGTGCAGGAGCAGCAATGGGACCAGTTGAAGCGATTCCGGATGCTCTAGGCGGTATCGGCAGCTTCATCCGCTAAATCCATAGTTACAAGTCAAAAACCTCCTTAAACAGCTGTTTGCGTGCTGCTCTAAGGAGGTTTTTTCTGAGTGTCTTATTCTAAGATAATCCCATCCGTTCGACGAGACGCGTGCTTTCCTCATTCAACCCGGTAATAACTACTTCTTTATTCACCTGCCGGTATTTGAAGATGACTTTCGAAATCGCGTTTGCCGCGGAATGATCCCATACATGAGACTTGGAAAAGTCGATTACGATCTTCTCGGGATCGTTGGCCGGATCGAACTCGCTCAAGAAATTCGTGACAGTTCCGAAGAACATCTGTCCTGATACCCGATAAGTTCTAACCTCATCGGCTTCTTCATGCATAATGCGGATTCTGGCTATTTTCCAAGCGAACACCAGCGCGCTCAACAGTACGCCGATTCCCACACCGATGGACAGGTTACTCGTAGCCACTACGGTAACTACCGTTACGATCATAACCAGGGCATCGGACTTCGGAATTTTATGCAGCGACCGGAGGGAATCCCATTCAAACGTTCCGATACATACCATAAACATAACTCCGACCAAAGCGGCCATAGGAATTTGTTTGACGACTCCGCCCAGCACAATGATAAGGAAGAGCAAACCGACACCGGAAACCAGTGTCGACAGCCGGGTGCGGCCGCCGGATTTCATATTGACCATCGATTGGCCGATCATGGCGCAGCCCGCCATTCCGCCGAAAAACCCGGTCACGATATTGGCCAAGCCTTGCCCTTTCATCTCCCGATTCTTATCGCTGGTCGTGTTGGTGATATCGTCGATAAGCGTCGCCGTCATCAAGGATTCCAGTAAACCTACTACCGCCAAGGATAAAGAAACTGGAAAAATCGTCTTCAGCATATCCCAGGACAAAACGACGTCAGGCAAGTGGAAGACCGGCAAAGAGCTCGTAATCGCCCCCATATCGCCGACCGTTTTGACATCCAGATGCAGCGAAATGCTCAGAATCGAAACGATGATGATAGCAACGAGTGCCGAGGGCACTGCTTTGGTGAAGCGGGGAATTATATAAATGATCGCCAGCGTAAGCGCGACGAGACCGTACATCAGCCATCCCTGGCCAGAAAAATGACTTAATTGCGCCATGAAAATCAGAATGGCCAAAGCATTGACGAAGCCGGTCATGACCGAGTGCGGCAGAAAGCTGATCCATTTTCCAAGTTTAAGCTGGCCCATCACGATTTGTAATATACCGGCCAAGATCGTCGCCACGAATAAATACTCGATCCCATGATCCCTGACCAGGCCGCCCATCAGCAAAGCCATGGCTCCCGTAGCCGCCGAGATCATACCCGGACGTCCTCCCGCAAAAGAAATTACGACAGCGATGCAAAACGAGGCATAAAGGCCAACCATCGGGCTCACCCCGGCCAGGATGGAAAAGGCTATCGCTTCGGGAATCAGCGCAAAGGCCACCGTCAGGCCGGACAACACGTCGGTTCGCGTATTCGAGAACCAGCCTGCGGAGTTATTTAGTTTTAACAATGAAGTATTCCTCCTTCTAATCAATCCATGGATATCTATCAGTAAAACAGGTCCGGTGCAACGCTCACGGTCTTGATTATATGAAAAAAGGCCTGATGACCTCAATGAGGTCACCGGCCCGTAAAAGCGTTATCATCGTAACGATACTTTTATTTACTGAATTATGCTTGTATATTCTCTCAAATTAAAAGTATTTACTGATCACTTCAGCCACTCTCGAGTTCTTAATCGGCTTGCTTAGATAATCATCCATCCCGGCCTTCAGACAGTTCTCCCTGTCGCCCTTTAATGCGTTGGCCGTCACCGCCACAATAACCGGACATTTCTCCGGCGGAACCGTGCTCTTAATTACCTCGGTCGCCTCAAGCCCGTTCATCTCCGGCATATGCACATCCATGAAGATCATATCGAACGATTCATAGGCAATCGTCTGGATGACCTCCTTCCCGTTTCTCACAATGCGGGTGGAGTGCCCCAGCTTTTCAAGCATCTTCTGGAGGACGATTTGATTAATTTCATTATCTTCCGCGATCAGAATATGGAGCTTGCGGCCAGGCGGCTGCTCCTCTCCGCCCTCCACCTGGCAGTCAATCTTGTTCGTGTTTCCTTTAAGACTGATATCAAATATAAAGGTCGCCCCGGGGCCATCCTGAGGCTCTACCCATATTTCCCCGTCCATCAGCCCGACCAGCTTTTTGGTGATGGCAAGTCCAAGTCCGGTCCCTTCATAACGGCGGGTCATGAAATGATCCAGTTGGGAAAAAGGTTCGAACAACAGCGGGATCTTCTCCCTTGGAATACCAATGCCGGTATCCGAGACCTTAAAACGCAGACGGATCAAATTATTATCGCTGGGAAGACGGTTTACGCTGACCGTTACTCCGCCCGAATAGGTGAATTTCACGGAGTTCCCAACCAGGTTAAGCAGAATTTGCTTTAAGCGCTCTCGGTCGCCGAACAGCATGCCGGGAATGTCCGGGCTGACGAAATAGTTTAAGGTAAGTCCTTTTTTGTTTGCCCGGGCCATCAAAATATCCAGCGTCTCCGAAATGGCCTTCCGGAGATCAATCAGCTCCTCATGCAGCTCTGCCTTACCGGATTCTATTTTTGCAAAATCAAGTATATCGTTAATGATAGCCAGCAGCGTATCGCCGCTCTTGCGGATAATGTCCAGGTACTCCCGCTGAGTATCCGATACTTCAGTCGTTTCAAGCATCAAATCGGTCATACCGATCACGCCGTTCATCGGAGTGCGGATTTCATGGCTCATCATGGCGAGAAATTCGCTTTTGGCCTTATTCGTGCTTTCGGCGGCTTCCTTCGCAATAAGCAGCTTTTTCTGTTCGCTTATATCTTTGGCGATGATATAAAAGCCCACGTTCTTCTGGTTGATGATGATCGGGGCAATCGTAGTCAAAACTTCGGTCTCTGTGCCGTCCTTCGTCTTGATTTTGTCGATTCCTTTTTCGATCGTAGCATCCGTAATCGATGCGGACAAAATATTTTGCAAATGTCGCTCCTCAATAAACATGGAGAATCGTTTACCGGTCATTTGCGGGATTTTATAGCCTGTTAATTTTTCAGCCATTACATTGGTATTGATAATATGACCGTTTAAATCCAGTGAAAATACGGCGTCGTGGTTGTACTTCTTAAGGGAATTGTATCTTTCGACCGTTTCCTGAAGCTTGCGTTCCACTAGTTTCCGTTCGCTGATATCCTGTACGGTTCCGCTTATTTTTAAGGGTTGTCCATCCTCGTCATAAGTCACGATCCCGCGAATATGCAGGTATTGAAAATCTCCAGGCTGAAATTCATGCTGGAACTCAAAATCAAAGTTCCCCACATCCATGGCTTTGGCGACTGTCTCAACCAGCCGTTCCCTTTCGGAGGGATGCAGCAGTTGCAATGCATCGGTCGGAGACATTCGCTCCTCTTTCTTTTCGATACCGAACATAGGATATAGCTGATCGAACAAAGCGACCCGATCTTCCGCCACATTCCATTCCCAGCTTCCGATCCGGGCAATTCGCATCGTTTCTTCCAACATCAGTTCATCGTACTTCCGCTTGGAGATTTCCCGGCCAATCGCCAGAATCTTAGAATTCGGTTGTCCTGCATCCGCCAAACGCAGAGAAAATTCAAACCAAAGATAATGGCCTTCTTTGCTCTTGAGTCTAAGCTCGACGATACTCCTATGATGGCGCAGCAAATCCTTGCTGAGGGGAACATGGATATCCTCGGGATGACACCACTCCGAAAACTTCACACCAATTAGTTCCTCGGGGACATAACCAAGCCAGTGTGTTACCGAATCGGAACAATACAAGCCCGTTCCTTCTAAATCGCAGCAATATACCAGATCATCCATATGACCAAGAATAAACTGGTTCCAATCCATATTCATAACAAGCCTCCGTCCCATGATACATGATAGTAGTAAAGTTAATTCGGAAGGAACCTGCAATTCTTCAAATAAGTTGTTAAAAAATTCACGATTTGCTCACAAATGAATCGTTTCCTTTTGTAATAACAAACATTAATTTAAAAGTCAATTTGAAATATGGTTTGCCGGAAAAGCGGAAAAAACCTGAAATAATTATACTTAACATTTCCCTTTTCATAGCCGCCCTAATCAAGTAATCTTTAGTATGGGAATTTTTCGCCCTGCTGGACCCGTTTCTATTAGAGAGAAAACCATATTGAGGTGATGTTGATGTCCATTCAAGCACATGCTTCGCCCGCGAACACGAGTTTGTTCCGGAACCGTTTCTACCAGACCATTCTGATTTCAAACATCTTTTTGCAGATCGGGATCTGGGTCCGGAACTTCGCGATTTTGATGTTCGTAACCGACAAAACGAACAATGACCCCTTGGCCATTTCACTGATTTCCGTAGTTGAATTCGCTCCGATCTTCGTATTCTCCTTCATCGGAGGCGCTTTCGCCGACCGCTGGAAGCCGAAGCGAACGATGATCTGGTGCGACTTCCTATCCGCAGTATCCGTATTCGCCGTTTTATTGACGTTGTTATACGAGTCTTGGGAGGCCGTTTATTTCGCCACCTTTATTTCGGCGATCCTGTCACAGTTCTCGCAGCCTTCCGTCATGAAGCTGTTCAAGCAGCATGTTCATCCGGATAAGCTGCAGCAGGGCATGGCTTTGTTCCAATCCCTGGTCGCCATTTTCATGGTGCTTGGCCCAACGCTCGGCATTTTTGCCTATCACCAGTTCGGAATCCATATCTCGATCGGCGTGATGGGCGTTGCCTTCCTTCTCTCCGCCATCGTCTTGTTCCGGCTTCCCGCCGACGAAGAGCAAGAAACGAAAACGGAGCGGACGTCGAAACTGAGACAGGAGCTGGCTGACGGCTTCCGTTATGTCTGGCGCAGCCCTGTGCTGCGGGTACTCGGCGCGACATTCGCCATTGCCGGTTTTTCCGTAGGTACCATTCAGACGCTTGGATTGTTCGTCGTAACGGAACGGCTTGGACAGCCAAAAGAATTCCTGCAGTTTCTTCTCATGGTCAACGGCGTCGCCATGCTGATCGGCGGAGGCCTGATTATGACCTTGTCCAAAAAGGTGAAGCCGCAGGTGCTGCTTGCATTCGGCATGGCCGTCAGCGCCGTGTGCATCGCTGGCATGGGCTTCTCCACCAGCATACCATTAACCTTGGTACTACAGTTTTTAAACGGGCTTACCTTCCCTTGTATCCAAATCGGAATCAATACCCTGATCCTGCAATCGACGGAGCAATCCTATGTCGGCCGCGTAAACGGGGTGCTCAGTCCGATGTTCATGGGCATGATGGTCGTCATGATGTCGCTGTCCGGCGTACTCAAAAAGCTGTTCCCTCTAGTGAGCATCTATACGTTCTCCGGAATCGTCATGCTGATCGGCGCGGTCATCCTTGTCCCTATCTTTAAACATAAAGCCGCCCCAATCCCGGTTCCAGGTACAGAGGAGCCTGAGGGCGCGTAGGCATTTGTAGATGCTGATGCAGTGCTGATGCGGTGCTGGTGCTAGTGCTAGTGCTAGTGCTAGTTCTGGTGCTAGTTCTGGTGCTGGTACTGGTGCTGGTACTGGTGCTGGTACTAGTGCTGGTACTGGTGCTGGTGCTGGTACTAGTGCTGGTACTGGTGCTGGTGCTGGTGCTGGTGCTGGTGCTGGTACTAGTAGTTCTAGTGCTGGTGCTGGTGCTGGTACTAGTAGTTCTAGTGCAGATGCAGGGGCAGTTTGCCCCTAAGATCCATTTCAGTAATTCAGCTTGTGTAGTGGGCTGGGGCTTGCTATCGGACCGGCGTCTTGTTGAACTTTAACGGACACAGGAGACCTTATTAGCCACATTTTAGTGATCTCGGCAATTTAACGGACATGAGGGACCTTATTCTTCGAAAACAAGCCTTTCACAGCGTCTTTTGGTCAACTTAACGGCTGTGGTGTCCGTTAGATTTGGAGATCGGCCATTTTCGGTCTTTTAAGGCCCCTGGTGTCCGTTAGCGTCCGCCTCATTCTTCATCCGAACCAGACCCGGACTTCCTTTCTGCCCATCCGGGTCCGGAGCACTTATCATAAACAAAAGAGTCCTGAAGCTTGCCGTACGTTGGCGTTGCTTCAGGACTCTTTACTGTTAATTCAGGATATTGAATTAGCGTTTGTTAAAAATATCAGTTAGTACAGGCACGATTTGCGATTTACGGGAAACAACGCCTTTCAATACGGCTTGGTTATTCTCCAGCTTCACGCCATAGGCTTCTTCTACTGCATCAGCCGATTTACCCAATGCCAGACCGACCGAATCGTTGTTCAAAATGTCAGTAACCACGAACAGGAACAGATCCAGACCTTTGCTGTCCACGATGCCGTTCAAAGCAGCTTCAAGCTCGCTTTGACGTGCCAATACGTCGTTTACATCAACCGCATTGACTTGAGCGATTTCCACTTTTGCGCTGCCCATGGCAAACTCTTTCGCATCCAGGGAAATCAGTTGCTCAATGCTCTTGTCGCTGAGATCAGCTCCGGCTTTAAGCATGTCCAGCCCGTATTCTTCAGGGTTCACACCGGCGATGTCCGCCAGTTCACGAGCAGCGGCAACATCCTGCTCCGTGCAGGTTGGAGATTTAAACAGAAGGGAATCCGAAATGATGGCGGAGAGCATCAACCCGGCAATGTTTGCGGGAACGGCGATGCCGTTTTCTTTGTACATTTTATTAAGGATCGTTGCCGTGCAACCTACCGGCTCGGCACGGTAATAGAGCGGGCCGCTGGTTTCGAAATTGGCAATCCGGTGATGGTCGATGACTTCCGCTACACGGACCTGTTCAATGTCGGAAACGCTTTGCTGGCGTTCATTATGGTCGACCAAAATAACGTCCTTCACTTCTCCGGCAGCCGACTCAATGACGCGCGGCGCCTGGAAACCGAAGCGGTCGAGCGCAAATTTCGTTTCCCCGTTGACCTCGCCTAAAGCGACTGGCTCAACATTCCATCCCAGCTTGGATTTCAGGTCAGCATAAGCAATTGCGGAGCAGATCGTATCCGTGTCCGGGTTTTTGTGTCCGAAAATCAATACTTTATCCATTTGTTTACTCTCCCTTTCGTCATTTAACTTAGAAAAGTATATCCCAGAACCAGATTCACAATCAAGGGTCAAGCGTGATAGGATCAAAGAAAACCCCCGGCCAAGCTGAGGATTTCAGGTCTCCCTCAGGGGACGTTCAGCCGATATTCAGCGTAATCCCGGATAATATAATTATAATCGGCAATCGTACTGGAGGCTTTTTACATGAAAAATCTACAAGGCGTCAAAGTGATGTTAGTTGACGATGAACCTCATATCATTCAATTTTTGGAGCTTGGACTTATGAACGAAGGGTTTGAGATTCAGACTGCAAGCGACGGCATGACCGCCGTCAATCTCGCTCTCGAGTTTCAGCCCCATGTCGTCGTCCTGGACGTGATGATGCCGGGAATGGACGGCTGGGAGGTCTGCCGGCTGCTGAAAAAAAACCTTAGCAACGTAGCGATCATTATGCTGACGGCGAAAGACGAGGTGGAGGATCGGGTGAAGGGGCTCACAACGGGGGCGGACGATTACGTGGTAAAGCCGTTCAGCTTCGAGGAACTGCTCGCCCGGATCGGCGCGCGGCTGCGCAACCAGTTCCCCGCCCTGTTCAGCGAGGTGACCCTCGGTCCGTTCCGGCTGGATGACCGCCGTAAAGAAATCCAATACCAGCAGCGGATCCTGGAACTATCCCCAACCGAATATGAACTGCTGAAATATTTGGTTATCAACCATGGCATTGTGCTAAGCAAGAGCAAGATCCTGGATCAGGTATGGGGCTACGATTTCGGCGGCGAAGAGAATATCGTTGAGGTTTATATCCGCTCCCTGCGAGAAAAGCTGAACGACAAAGAGCATCGGTTGATCCGGACGCTCCGGGGCGCGGGCTATCGCGTCGATCTGCCATGAAGCTGAAGAATTGGGGCGGTGCTCTGCGCAAACTAGCGTTTCCCCGCTCGCTTCGTTCCCAGCTTCTCTCCCGTTCCCTGTTTATTCTTGCGCTTCTTCTGCTGTTGATCGGCACGGTCCAATTTGTCGTGATGAAAAATTTTCTATACAGCAATCAGGCTGAAACCCTGTTATCCCAAATCCGCAGTCTTCCTAAAGAGCTGCTGATGAACGGCAACGTATTCCCCGCACGCAGAGTGCGGGACGAAGCCGCAGCCCCGGCGATGCCGCAACCGACGCAGCCTGCGGACGGCTCCTCATCGTCGGAGTCGCCTGGGATTCCCGATCAGTCTTGGCTTCCCGATACCTCCGGCATCGGCGAGCGCGGACCATTTCTTTTTTTGCCGGATACATCCTTGGCATTGATCAGCAAAGATGGCGAGTTTATAAGCCGATCAAACGAATCCGGCCTCCCGGCACCGCAACTGAGCGAAGAAGAATACGCCAGCATCCTGAAGCAATGGGAGAATAAAAAGGCCGTTGCCTACAAAATCGCCCAAGATCACAAAGGAAACGAGCAGCTGCTGGTTTTCCGGCCCGCGGAAGGGCCTTGGGACTGGGACCGGCTGATTCAAATGGGCATCGCCACCGCCCCGTTAAAAGCAATCGCCCTGCGGCAGCTTTCGATCTTCATTATCCTGTCGCTGCTCGCTCTCGGCGGCGGACTTATGCTGTACCTTCCCGTACTCCGCAAAACGCTAAATCCGCTAGATCGGATGGTCAATACGGTGGAGGCTCTGGATGCCGGCAATTTGGATCGGCGCTTCCCTTCCTCGCTGGGTCAAACCGAAATCGACCGGCTGGCGAAATCGTTTAACGGCATGCTGGAGCGGCTGCAAACCTCCTTTGCAACCGAACGGGAAGCCAAGGAGCAGATGCGCCGTTTCATCGCCGATGCCTCACATGAGCTGCGGACGCCGCTAACGTCCATTCACGGCTTTCTGGAGGTGCTGCTACGCGGCGCCGCCGACAAGCCGGAGCAACTGAACGCCGCACTAAACAGCATGCTTGGCGAGGCCAAGCGGATGAAGAAGCTGGTCGAAGACCTGCTGATGCTGGCCAAGCTGGATCGTCAGCCGGTCGTCAACCGTACCGAAACCCGCCTCGATACACTTGTGGAGGAAATGGAGCCCCATCTGCGAATGCTCGCCGGTGACCGTACAGTCAGCTTTAGCCTCACCCCGGACTTCAAGAGCATGGTCGATTGCGATAAAATCAAGCAAGTTATTCTGAATTTGTTTCACAATGCCGTCCAGCATACGGATCCGACAAAGGGGGCAATCACGGTCTCCTTAACCATGCCGGCGAAGAATCTGGCACGTTTAAGCGTACAGGATAATGGCCCCGGAATACCGGCAGAGCACCTTCCGCATGTATTCGAGCGCTTCTACCGCAGCGAAATTTCTCGTACACGCAAACAGGGAGGCGCGGGTCTCGGGCTTTCCATCTCCCAATCGATTGTGCAGGCCCATGGGGGACGGATCGACGTGCAAAGCACGGCCGGAACGGGCGCAACCTTTTGGGTCGAGCTACCTGTTCTGTAATAAGGCAAGCCCTTACTCCAGCCGCAGAAATGAATTTAGATGTTTTTGCTTCCTCCTTGTTTCAAGAATTTCAGCAATAATGCAGTATTCTGATGCTCAGAAAAGGCTTAAAGGATAAAATCCTGCGAAAGTGCAGGTTTTTATCCCTTTTTTAGCAAACGGGGTGCACAACGTGGAATATTAATGTACTTTTGCAGGAAGTCATCTTCAGATTGGCCATATTTAAAAGGAAAGCTGCACTTTCGCAGCTTTCCTTCTTTTTAACATCCCCATGGTGATATCGGGGTTTATTAACTATTTACTTTAGTCGTTTACTCCGCTCTCATCGCCCACCGCGCTCGCACTTTCTTCGGTGCCTTCCAGCGCGTACTGCTTATATTTTCCGTAATCGCTCTGCTTGCACTCCATCGAAAGTTTGGTCCCTTCAGGCTCATAGCTCGTTTCAAAGATATGGGCATGCTCGTTGAAATATGAGACGACCGCTCCTTGATCGTAAGGAATCAACATTTCGCAGCGGATGTAGTCCTTAAACACCCGCTCCCGGATTAATCCGATCAGTTCCTGAATGCCTATTCTTGGTTTGGCCGCAAGGAACACTTTATCTCCCTGAACCTCGGGGATCGCTCGCTCGGCCAGGTCGGACTTGTTATAGGCGTAAATGACCGGAATGTCCGTAATTCCAATCTCTTTCAGCGTTTGGTTCGTAATGTCGATCAGCCGCTCGTATTCCGGATTAGAGTAATCC
This sequence comes from Paenibacillus sp. FSL R5-0407, assembly GCF_038009185.1. Lineage (NCBI taxonomy): Bacteria > Bacillati > Bacillota > Bacilli > Caryophanales > Paenibacillaceae > Paenibacillus > Paenibacillus sp. FSL R5-0407. The sequence goes on from NZ_JBBPAX010000001.1 coordinate 2,763,462, forward strand.
ACCACATGGATCAGCAGGTCCGCTTCAGCCACTTCTTCCAGCGTGGAACGGAATGCCTTAATCAAATGATGCGGCAGTTTGCTGACGAATCCGACCGTATCCGTCAACAGGAACGTTTTGTTATCTTCGAGCGGGATGCTGCGAACCGAGGTTTCCAGCGTCGCGAACAGCATATCTTTTTCAAATACCTGCTTCTCCTGCTCCGGGTTAAACCGCTCCATCATCGCGTTCATGATCGTCGATTTGCCGGCATTGGTATAGCCGACGAGCGAGACGACGGGCACATCGTTCTTCTTGCGCTGTTTGCGCTGGGTTTGCCGGTGCGCTACGAGCGTCTCCAGCTCTTTGCTCAGCGCGGTGATCTTCTCCTCGATCCGCCGGCGGTCGAGCTCCAGCTTCGTCTCCCCTACGCCGCGGTTTTTGGTGCCAACCCCGCCGCTCTGACGGCCGAGCGATTCACGAAGCCCCACAAGCCGCGGCAGCATGTACTTGAGTTGGGCCACTTCCACCTGAAGCTGGGCTTCCCTCGTCTTGGCCCGCTGATCGAAAATATCGAGAATCAGTATGGTCCGGTCGATAATTTTACAATCCAGATCGGCTTCCAGATTGCGAATTTGGGAAGGAGACAGCTCATCATTGAAAATGACGAGATTGCCATCGTTCGCTTCCAGGAGTGCACGTACTTCTTCAATCTTTCCCGTTCCGATGTAGTGGGAAGAGTTGATTTTCACCAGATTCTGGGTGAGCGTCGCTGTGACTTCAATATTGCAAGCTTCGGCCAGATTGGCCAGCTCCTCCATCGAGTATTCAAAATCCTTTTGATGATTCAAATTAACTCCGACCAGGACTGCTTTTTGCTGTAGTTGTTCCATATATAAATTCCTCCCTTAGGAAAAATAAGATCGTCCCCGCAAAGAGACCACAGTGCTCACTGTACCTAGCTTCTCCCAATTCATGGCGGGGACACCGGAAGAAACAAAAAAACACAGGAAGGATTCCCTGTGTCGGTTCAAACGAAAACGTCGCAGACCTCCGCTTGGCTACGGCAAACAAACGTCTCCCGTAAAGCGGCGCCCGCAAAGTCGGCATATTCTATTCAAAAGATGAGTCCCTTCGTCATAGCATACCTATCCCGTTTGCCCTGCACAGGTGCAGAGCCTTTGAGCACTATTCAATTAGCCGCGCAAAGTGGAAAAACGGAATTTAATATTAATCACGAGGAACCCTCCGTTCGCTTAAGATAGTTCTACTGTAACATAAAGCGTTGCTCATGACAATTTGAGTCCATGAAATTTATGGCAGAGAAGGAGCCCGGCTAGAGGCTAGCCTAGAACTCCTCCGTACTCCGGCAGATGAAATAATCGAAGTCCGCCGCTTTCTTTTCCCCGCTCAAGTCTTGCACGCATAGCCCGACAAATGCACCCGTAAAGCCCCAATCCGTAAAGAAGCCATCCGTCATCCGGGTCGCATATTCATCCGATAAATGCCCGAATTGAAGCGGGCCGCCGACCAGAGTCCAGTTCTCCCGGTCCGGGGAAGCTAAGAACTGCACCTCGTCTCCTTCAATCCGAACCTTCAGGAAGCACTGGTCCCAATCCTCCACGGAAAGCTCTTCGGACAAGGCCTCATCATAAGCTCCGTTATCGCCGACCAGCACATTCAGCGTTTTTCCTAGCTGCTCATCCCGGCTGATCCGCAGATAATAGTAGTTCTTGCTGTTGTAATAGCAAATTAGTCCGGCCATTTGCTGGAAATGCTCCGGCTCGAATTCGACCGCCGTCTCCGCTTCGAACGAAAAATGCTGAATCCGTTTGGCAACAAGACTTTGGCTAAAGTGAGAGTTCAGCGATTGTCTGCCGTAGAGACGAAGGTATCCCTGGCGTTCCGTCAGGCTCAGCCAGGAAGCATCGGCAGGCTCCCGCAAAGTGGAGTAATCAGCGCTTAAGGACGGCTCATCAAAATGATCGCAATCCGCTGGTATGGAAACCGGAGCGGCAGGCAGATCAGGAGCCTGTACCTCTAATTGCGGACGCTGTCCGTTTACAGGTCGAATCCATCCGTCTTCGGTCCATTCGCATTTCTGGATCGCCGTCTCTCTTCCTAGCGGGGATTGCTGCAGCCCAGGGAGCGGCCTAGAGCACAAGTGAACCAAATACCATTCCCCGTTTTGTGTCTCTACGAGACTGCCATGACCGGCCTTTTGCAGGGGCAAGCTCAGGTCGCCGTGGGACGACAGGATCGGATTCCCCGGATCTACTTCATACGGCCCGTTCAAGGAGCGCGACCGCGCTACGGTCACGGCATGCTCGTAACCTGTTCCTCCCTCGGCAGTCATCAGGTAATACCATCCGTTTCTTTTATAAATATGCGGCCCTTCCGTACACCCAAGGTCAGTCCCCTTGAAAATCACCTCTTTGGGGCCGATCAGCTTCCCTTCCGATTCCGAATATTCCTGCAGCACAATACCGTGGAACGGATTACGATTCTTCCGGTGGTCCCAGATCAGATTGACAAGCCATTTGCGACCGTCGTCATCATGGAACAGAGACGGATCGAAGCCGCTGCTGTTCAGATAAACGGGATCCGACCACGGACCGCGAATATCGGTCGCCGTCGTTAAATAATTCGGCGTATCCTTAAATGCACCGGCCAGGCTTTTAACATCGGTATAGATTAGATAAAATACACCTTCATGATAACTGAGACAAGGAGCCCAGATCCCGCCGGAATTCGGATTGCCTCTCATATCAAGCAGGCGGCGCTCGTCAAGCGGATGTCCGATCAGCTCCCAATGGACCAGATCCTTAGAGTGATGAATCTGTACCCCGGGGAACCACTCGAATGTTGATGTGGCAATATAATAATCGTCTTCAACGCGTAAGATCGACGGATCGGGATTAAACCCTTTCAGAATCGGATTTTGAATAGTTGTCATGGCGATTGCCCTCCTGTTTGCGCATATTGTTCTATAAGTTTCACCGTGCCGGTCGTTATTCCCTTTTTAAAGCTATAAATACAACAAAAAGATATGAAGCGTGAAGAGTGCAAAGACAGCTCTAATCGTAGCATATTCGGTCCCGTAAGCCGCATCACGCATGGATGTCTCGTTCTAATTGACCCGGCCCGGTCTTTATTGTATTTTGGACATAACTAATCAGGACAGGACGATTCTTTCTATGAATATTTTCGACATTGCTAGAATAGCCGGCGTCTCCCGGAAAACAGTTCAACGTGTGCTGAACAACTCCGCCAGCGTCAGCCCAAAAACCCGCGAGAAAGTGCTCGGGGTCATGGAAGAATACCATTATGAACCGAACTCGGCCGCCCGCAAGCTTTCCTCCAAAAGAACGCATACGATCGGCTTGTTTATTATTCAGGATAAAAGCAACTATACCTTATACTCGGATGACATGTACTACGGGGCCGCGATCGGGGCCGTTATCAGCCATTGCTTTGAGCGTGGTTATAATACACTGGTGACGATTCTGGATGTCTCGGATACTTCGGCTCTATTCAGCCAATACAAGCAGAAGAACATTGATGGCGGGATTGTCATCAGCTGGTCGAATGTTCAGAAGCTTATGGAGCAAATCAAAGAAGCAGGCTTTGAAATCTGCGTGTTTGACCCCAACAATGCTCCGGACGGGGGCTTGTCCGTTCCTGCACCAAAGATTGACAATCGAAAGGCCACTTATAAAGCTATTGAATATTTGGCTGCACTGGGTCATACGAATATTGGAATGGTTACGGGACTGCTGAATAATCCGTCGGGTCTGGAACGCTACGAGGGGTTTATGGAAGCGATGCAGACTCGGAAGCTGCCCGTTTCCCAAGACCGTATTTTCCATGGCGACTTTACTGAACAAAGCGGGAAGGCCGCCGTTGAACAGTGGATTTCTGAAGGCACCTTGCCCACCGCAGTATTCTGCTCAAACGACCTTACGGCGATCGGAGCCATGAAGGCTTTGGCCGCTCATAAACTGAGCGTCCCTGACGACATTTCTGTCATTGGCTTTGATGATTTGTTAATCTCGCAGTATCTTCATCCAGCTCTAACAACACTGCGTGTTCCGCGTGTGGATATGGCCGTATCGTTAGTGAATCAATTAATATCCGTACTGGAGGAAGACGGCAATGCGGCTGAGGAAACCCTCTTTGAAGCGGAGCTTATTGTAAGAGATTCATGCAGCGCTACGAAAATAGCCGGCAAATTTTCGTAGCCGCTATGCATTGACACTCAAGTAGCAGAATACTATATTATATTTATCTTTGTCCCATGTGAGACAAAATTAATGTAAGCGAATTCATGGGAAAGGAGTAAAGCTGGTTCAAGGCATTGAATTAGTATGCGCAGTATAGGACACGAGCTACTAAAATCTAAGAGGGAGATGCAGAATATGAGGAATCGTTTGGTCCGCAAAAGTACATCCCTGGCATTGTCTCTGCTCATTGTGACGAGTGCGGTATCCGGAGTAAGCTCCGCCCAGTTCGCAAGCGGGCAGACTTCGGCAGTTGGGGTGCAGCAGCAATTTAACGATTTGTCCAAGAATCACTGGGCAGCCAATTCTATTGCCCGTTGGATGAATCATGACATCATTCAGGGGTACGGAGATGGGACCGTTCGTCCGAATGCTCCAATCACAAGAGCAGAATTTACAGTCATTATGAACAAGGTGTTTGGCTTGACTCAGAAGTTGAACCAGTTCATCTCAGATGTCCCAGCTGGGACATGGTATGAAGCCGACATTTCCAAAGCGGTTCAAGCCGGATATATCAAGCTGAATGCTGCGGGAAAATCAAACCCTCATGCTCCCCTCAGCCGGGCCGAAGCCGCTTTTGCACTGGATAAACTGTTCAGCTTCAGCCAAATGGGCACAGATTCATTGGATACCGCGCATTTCAGCGATTTGACGGGCATGAATGCCGAAATGCTGGAGGCCGTTAATGCGCTCGCGGCTGCCGGATACTTGGAAGGATATTCCGATTCGAGCTTCAAACCGCAAGGAACGATGACTAGAGCGGAACTCATGACATTAATAGATCGTGTTATAACAGGTTATTTCGACAAGAAAGCGACGTTGTCCGAGGGCACGGTGAAAGGCAATGCACTGATAAATAAGGCCGATATTACGTTGAAGGATACCGTGATCGAAGGCAACCTGTATTTAACTGCCGGAATTGGGGATGGCACGGCTGTACTTCAAAACGTTGTAGTCAAAGGAACAAGCTTTGTACCCGACAGCAATGCGGGAATTCAATTTAACGGCAGCTTCAAGCAAATCGTTGCCGTTCCGACAGGCAATCATCAGCCTACCATCACGATTTCGGGGACTGTGGAGGAACTGAAGCTGGACGGAAACGCCAAAATTATTTTGGCGGAGGGCGCGGTAATAAAGAAATTGACTGTTGGTGAGCATGCCGGCAAAGCAGTTATCGAAGGGAAAGGCAAAGTGGAGACGATTACGAACAAGTCGGACGGTTTGACGATGAACGGAAGCAAGGTTCCGAAAAGTACGGGCAGTACTTCCGGCAGCGGAACCGTGAATAATGGCGGCAGTACGCCGGGCAGCGGTTCGCCAGGAAACAATAATGGCGGCGGCACCCCAGGAGGTAACAACGGCAATCCGAATCAAGATTGGACGCTGACCTTTGCCAATGAGTTCAACGATCCTTCCGATTTGCAGAATTGGACCGCTGAGATCGGCACCGGCAACGGCGGCTGGGGCAATAACGAGCAGCAATATTATAAAGCGGAGAATGCGACTGTGGAGAACGGCCATTTGGTCATTACCGCGAAAAAAGAGGAAGTCGAGGACAGCCAATATACTTCCGCCCGGCTTGTGACCAGAGATAAGTTCTCCCAGACTTACGGCAAGTTCGAAGCCCGGATCAAGCTTCCGGGAGGCACCGGGTTCTGGCCGGCATTCTGGATGATGCCGCAGGACAGCACTTACGGAACCTGGGCTTCGTCAGGCGAAATCGACATCATGGAGAGTCGGGGGCGTTTACCTGAAATAGGGATCGGCACTCTCCATTATGGCGGGGAAGCACCTAATAACGTGTATACCGGCCAGGAATACCCGCTTCCCAACAACGGGACGGCAACGGACTTCCACACCTATGCCATAGAATGGGAACCCGGGGAAATCCGGTGGTATATTGACGGCATTCTTCTTCAAACCCAGAACGACTGGTACAGCATAAGTAAAAACCAAGCGGCGAATAATGCCTATCCGGCTCCGTTTGACCAGGACTTCTACATGATCCTGAACCTGGCTCTTGGCGGAAACTTTGATGGCGGCAGACCGATCGACGAAAGCTTGCTCCCGGGCAAAATGTATGTGGATTACGTTCGAGCTTATAAGTTGACCGGACGGCCGTATCGGGAACCTGTTCCTCCTGTAATCGCAAAAGAGCCTATTCCCGCAGATGCGCAAGCTCCTTTAGCGGACGGAAACCTGCTTTATAACAATAATTTTGATCAAGACGATACAACTAAACCGAATTTGAAATACCTGAATGGCACCGGATCTTCCACAGAGGTTCCGAATACGGACTATTGGTCGCTGTTTGAAGGCGACGGTGGCGCTGGAAGCGTAAATATTGAGAAGATCGGCGAACAAAATTACGCCAAAATCGGCATTAAAAATGCAGGTGTCCAAAACTATTCGGTTCAGCTGCTTAACACGGCATCGCTTGTAAAGGGACATTTCTACAAAGTCTCTTTTGACGCCAAGTCAGATGCAAACCGCAACATGATGGCCAGAATGACAGGCGGAGAAAGCCGCGGATTTGCCGCTTATTCCCCTGCAAATATTTTCGATTTGACCGATCAGATGCAGCGCTTCGAATATCAATTCCAGATGAAGGCGGATACGGATATTGCTGCACGAACGGAATTTAACGTAGGCTTAAACACAAGTCCGGTATGGATCGGCAATGTTCGTGTGGAAGAGATCGATACCATTGCTATCGACGATGATATGCGGAAAGAACCGCTCGACGGCGACGGAAATCGGGTATATAACGGAAGCTTTGATCAAGGGCGTCAGGACCGGATGACGTTCTGGCATGTCGTAACAGCGGACAATACCAACGCAAAGGCATCGGTCAATCCGGCCACTCGTTATCTCGGTGTGAATATACTGAATGCGGGCAACGGCAATGCCAATGACGTAAGTGTACTGCAAAGAGGTATTTTACTTGAGGCGAACCAGACCTATGAATGGACTTTTGACGCTAGCGCTTCTACGCCAAGGGATATTCAAGTTGAGCTGGTGAGTAATGATGGATCTGAAACCTACTTTAGTAAAAAAGTATCCCTGGGCAGTGATGATGTGCATGCAGCAAGCTCGAAACATACTATCGACCTTACGATGACAGGAATAACCGATCCTAATGCAACGTTGGCCTTCCGTTTAGGCGGCGCTGACGGAACGGTCAATCTCGATAACGTCAAGCTCATTCAGACATCAATCGTTTATGATCCGGATACGGTATTCTTCCCCCTAACGAACGGCAGCTTTGATAGCGGGCTTGCGCCTTGGGAAGCGGCTGTTGATACCGGAGGAAGCATGACAGCTTCTCACGAGAACCAGGCTGCAAAGCTGTCGGTAAGCGCCCTTGGGCAAAAGCCGTGGAGCAACATGTTTATGCAAAACAACATGAATTTGACGAAGGGTGCCATCTACGAGCTGTCCTTTGACGCACATTCTACTATAGAGCGCAAAATGGAGATTGATATTGAAGACAGCTCCTATACTCGCTACTTTGATGAAATCGTTGATCTTGGAACATCCCCTCAAAACTACAAGTTTACATTCAAGATGGGTAAAGATGTCTTGGGTAACCTTAAATTTTTCCTGGGGAATCTGGCCGGTCAAACAGTAAGCGGTCCGCATGACGTATTTATCGATAATGTGGTCTTCCAAATTAAAGATGCGCCAAAAATGGAGCGTTCCCCAAGTCTTGTAGCGGACACTACGTATAATGTCGTAGGTCAGCCTATTGAGATTACGTTCCAGGATGATGAGACTTGGCGTAAAAACATTTCTTCCGTTAGTATCAATGGAGCTAAGGTGTCCGAAGATCAATACACTTTTGCAGAAGGCAGAGTCACATTGGATGCGGCATTATTCCCTAATGCGAGCAGCTATAAAATCAGGATTGAAGCGAAAGATTACACTTTTGCCAGTGTGACCCAAAGAGTGATGAATTCCGACGGGAATTTGTTGTTGAACGGCGACTTCTCGAATAGAACGTCGGACTGGGAAGTATGGAGTGATGGAGGCTCATCCCTTGCAGAAAATGCGGGGGCAGCGGTTGTTACCATCCCTTCACTCGGCAGTGGCCAGGGCTGGTCTACTCAGTTTTACCAGGCAGATATTCCTTTGGAGGCAGGTAAAACCTATGAACTGTCCTTTAAGGCGAGCGCAAGTGTGGAAAGACCAATCGTATTAGAGTATTCGAACACGACGTCCATCACGCCTAATCAAGTCAAATTTGCACTCTCAACCACTAGTGCAACATATACTGCCAAGTTCACTGCGACAAAACCGGAAACCCTGAAGCTGAACTTCCTAATTGGAAATGTAACAATGGGTTCGCTGACAACGCCGGACGCACCTCATACGATTACGTTTGACGATCTGTCCATTAAGGAAACGACCGCAACCACGCCGGAAACTCCGGTTTCTCATGAATTCGTAAACGGCGATTTCGGGAATGATCTGAGCGGCTGGCAGATTCATCAGCAGGGCGTCTATGAGCCTTATGCAGGTAAGGCTGATATTTCCGTAGTGGATGGCAAGGCGAAAGTTGACATTACGGAGGTAGGCTGGTTCTGGTGGCATATTCAACTGCATCAGGATAATATCGCATTAAACCAAGGCACCTACAAACTGTCTCTGGATTTAAGCTCGGAGCAAGCCCGCAATATTTATGTTCAGCTCAAAGACTCTGACAATGACCCGATTCAAACATTTTCGGTGGATGAAAATAACAAGACCTATGAAGCCATCATCGAAATTCCAAGTGACGGGATATATCAACTTATCATTGGTCTCGGCAGAAATGGGGAAACAGAAGATCCGATTTTGAATACCCCTTACACAGTCTGGATTGATAACATTTCGTTGGAGCCATACACGAACCCCATCAACTGATATTGAAGTCTCACAAATGCAAACGCACTTGTCCCTTTGGGGGCAAGTGCGTTTTTTCGTCTTAAAAATCAGTCTGTCCTTCATTAATTCTCTTAATGATATCCAGCGGTACCTTAGGTTCTCGGTTCCAGGTCAGCAGGCCGCAGATCTCCGTTTCCGTGTCGGTCAACTGCGTATAGCAGTACCCTTGAACCAGCTTGGATACGACGAATGGATTGATGACATCCACCAGTTGCTGCACAAACTGATCCCCATTCTCCGCCTTGGGCTCTACAACGGGAGCGGCAGATTCAGAGTGGTAGTTCACACCCCCGAACTCGGTACATAGCACCGGCTCTCCTCCATAGGAAAATCCGGGATTGTAAATAAACTTACGGCCTTCCAGCCCCGGCATATCCGTCAGGATATTTTCAATATTGGAGTAACGCTTATGCAGAACTTCCGGGTCTTTGCCATAGTCGTGCACGGTGCACAAATCCGACTTGCAGTGCTCCCAGCCGTCGTTGGAAATCACCAGTCTGGTCGAGTCCACAGATTTGGTAAAATGGTACAAAGACTGGGCATGATGCTGCTGCTTCTCGTTGTAGTAAATATCGGCGACGCCCCAGCTCTCGTTTAAAGGTACCCAGACTACGATGGAAGGATGATTATAATCCCGCTCGATGACTTCCTTCCACTCATCCATCATCCGATGGGCATACTGCTCGCTATATACATATGCGGCCGCCATTTCGCCCCATACTAAAGCCCCCAGCTTGTCGCACCAGTAAAGATATCGCGGATCAGCCACCATCATATGCTTCCGCAGACCGTTAAAGCCCATCGCCTTGCATAGTTCCACGTCCCTGCGAATAGCTTCATCCGTCGGTCCAGTCAGCAAGCTCTGCGGAAAATATCCTTGATCCAGCACAAGCTTCATCTGATAAGGCCGATTATTAAGGCATAGTTTTCCGTTATCGACGGAAATTTTCCGCATTCCGAAATAGCTTTCGATTCGGTCAACAATAACTCCATCCGCCTTTAACTCAAAGGTTACGTCATATAGATTAGGCTTCTCGGGCGACCACCAGCGGCCCATTCCGTGATCATTAAAATCACGCAAGTTTACGCGCCAGGACTCCACGCCAGCAAAAATCCCTCTACACTCTTCCGCAATCTTCTCACCGTTGAATTTAATTGAAGTCACCAGTTCAAGCCGGGCCCGCTCGTTCCAGCCTTCGACGAAGGACTGGATCTCGATTTCGTTGGTATCCAGATGCGGGGTGAAACGCACCTTCTCCAGATGAACTTCTTCAACAAACTCCACCCAGACGGATTGCCAGATTCCCGTCATATTCGTGAACCACATGACCTCGCCTTTTTCTTTCCAGTATTGCTTGCCTCTCGGGATCGTCAGATCCGTCAAGTAATCTTGTGCCATCACGGTAATCACGTTTTGATTACTTTCGATCAGTTCGGTGATATCCATCGAAAAGGAGGAAAAGCCACCGCGATGGTTCCCGGCCCGCTGGCCGTTTACCCAGACCCGGCATTCGTAATCGACCGCCCCGAAATGTAGAATCACCCGTTTTCCGGCGTACGCTTCGGGAATGTCGAACGTTCTTTGATACCAGACCCGGTCATGATTGCTTTTATCTTCAACTCCGCTTAATTCGCTCTGGTAACTGAACGGAACCGTAATTGCAAGCGGGAGCTTGCCGGTGCTTTGATACCACTTTTCTTTTAAACCAAGATTATGGTCATCGAACGCAAAGGACCACGTCCCGTTCAAGCTCTGCCACGAATCCCTTACGAATTGGGGGCGGGGATAATCCGGTCTCACAGCTGTCATAAGTTCTCTTCCTCCTCCCATTCAAACTTACCTTCATTCATCGCCCGAATCGTCTCGAGTGGAATTTTTGGTTCGCGGTTAAAGTCCAGCAACCCGTTGATTTCCTGTTCCACATCCGTTAATTGGGTATAGCAGTATCCCTGGATTAGCGACGAATCCTGCATAGCTTTGATTACGGCATGTACCCGCTTCTTGAAATCCGCCTCATCGGTAGCTCCCGAATAGCCCCAGCCGCTTGTCTCACCTTTTTGGAAGGAAATCCCGCCAAACTCCGTCATCAGGACCGGCTGGCCTTCATATTGATAGCCTTTGACATAGACATCCCGGTTTTGCGGAGCATCTAGCGCGGACTCAATGTGACTGTATTTCTCCACCAGCTTGTCATAATCCCATTGATAATCATGGATCGTGCACAGATCCGATTGAACGTGCTCCCAACCGTCATTGGAAATAACCAGCCGGGTCGTATCCAACGATTTCGTCAAGTGGTACATGGCCATCGCGTGCTGACGCTGCTGATCATCCACCTTAATATTCGGAATCCCCCAGCTTTCATTTAAAGGAACCCATACGATGATCGAAGGACTGTTAAAATCACGGTTCACCGCTTCGATCCATTCCGAAGTAAACTTCTGCACGTAAGCTTCGCTAAAGGCAAAGGCATTGGCAGCCTCACCCCAGACCACGAGTCCCAGTTTGTCGCACCAGTACAAAAAGCGGGGATCTTCAATTTTCTGATGCTTTCTCACGCCGTTAAAGCCCATCAGTTTGGTTAGCTCTACATCCCTTTTCAATAAGTCATCCGAAGGTGCGGTAAGAATGCCTCCCGGAAAATATCCCTGGTCCAGAACCGCTTTCATATAAAAGGGCCGGTTATTCAGGCACAACTTTCCGCTATCGACCGAAACTTTACGCATTCCAAAATAACTGCGTACCACATCGGTCTCAATGCCGTTGACGTAAACCCGATATTCCACATCATATAAATTCGGATGTTCCGGACTCCACCACCGTCCCATGCCATGATCGTTAAAATCATGCAGCTCAATACGGCGTTTTTGTTTGGCGGCGATAATTTTGCACTCTTCATCCGCAACGACTTCGCCTTCAAAAGAAATAAGAGTCCGAACCTTAATATCCGCCTCGTCCGACCAGCCGGCAATCACATATTGAATGCCGATCTCATTGCAATCGATGTCCGGATAATAAAACGCGCCGTTCAAATGAACCGGTTCCACCGCTTCGATCCACACTGACTGCCAGATCCCTGTCGTCGAAGTGTAAAAAATCAATTCGGATTTTTCTTTCCAGAATTGTTTGCCGCGCGGTAAAGTTACGTCTTTGCTGTAATCTCTCGCCTGCAGCGTAATTTCGTTGGAGTCATTCTGACTTAGAAGACTTGTAATATCCGCCGAAAAAGGAGTATGTCCACCTTCATGGGCAACTGCCAGTTGCCCGTTTACCCAAACCCGGGCCGAGTAATCGACGGCTCCAAAATGCAGGATGATCCGCTTTCCTTTCATTTCCCGGGGAATTTCGACTTTTCTTTTATACCAGACTGTATCGTGAAATTCCGGTGTTCCTATGCCGCTTAATTCGCTTTGGTAGCAGAAGGGAACCTGAATCCGCTGTTCCAATGTCTTTTCCCCGTACCATTGTTCATCTAGTCCAATTTGTTCATCGTCGAATTGAAATTGCCATTCGCCATTGAGGCTCATCCATGATGACCGTTCAAATTGGGGACGGGGGTATTCCCCCCGCGAATATATGCTACTCATGGTGTTCTCTCTCCTCACTCAATCAATCAATCAAAGACTCAACCCGACGGCTTTGATTTCTTTTATAAAGTTTTGTTCCATATCATCAAGCGCGGCTTGTGGAGTCAGTTCTCCCCTCAGTACGCCCTGAATCGCGTTTTCCATAATATCGTTCAGCTTGGCAGAGACGAACGGGACGTCAGGATCGACCAAAATCTGAGCTGCCGATAAGGATTCAAGCAACGCCGGATACATTGGACTGGATGCAAGTACTTCTGGACGGTTGTAATTGGAAGTCCGGGTTGGATCCATGGTGTTGTTGATTTTCAACAATTCACCATCCTTGGATGTTACGTATTCAAGAAATTTGTAAGTGGCTTCCGGGTTTTTCGCCGTGTTCGTCATCGCGATCGCCCAGCCGCCCATCGTTGGGGCTCCACCCGGTGTCACACCAAAGCCCACCTTGCCTTTGACCTTCGATTGATCACCCTCAATCGTGCTGTACAGCCCCGGCCATTGCTCCATCATGGCAACCTCGCCGCTTGCGAACAAGGCATTCGCTTCATCCCATCCCAATTGCAGCCATTCGTCCGGCGCGAACTTCTTCAGTTCAAGCATGGTTTGCATCGCTTTCAGCCCCGCTTCATTATTGAAGGCAGGCTTAAAGTTCTCATCTACATCTTTACCGCCGAAAGCGGCCAAACGATTCTGCCAAATCAAGCGGCTGTTCGTTTTGGAAGCCATAGAGCTATAACCGTATTTGGTTGGAGAATCGGGATTGGTTTTTTTCGTGAAAAACTCGGCTACCGACAGGAAATCCTCCACCGTGGTTGGAACCGCTAAATCTTTTCCCGTTCTATCCTTATATTGCTTTTGAATTTTCGGATCTTCGAACAAATCCTTACGGTAGAAAAACAATTGCGAGTCCGGTTTGTAAGGGAAGGCTACCATTCTTCCTTTATAGATACCGTAGCTTTTCCATAGACTCGGAATAAAATCATCGATATCCAGATTCGGACTGGCGACGGAATTGATGAACGGCTGCAGGTCCTGGATAAGACCGCCTTCCGCATAGCCGTGAACATTCGCGACCGGCATCAGTACCGCATCGAAATGATGGCCGGTATTCAAATCCAATTGGATTTTCTCAATATCGTTTCCGGCAGGGAAGCTTTGAATTTCAACGGTAGCCCCCGAGGCCTCTTCAAAATATTTCGCGGCATTTTTCAAGGCGTCCGCAAAATCGCCGGTCCGCGTGGCAACCACGATCTTCTGTCCTTTATACTGGCCGCCCAGCGTACCGCCTCCATTCAAGTCGGTCAATTTGATCCCGAGGACATCCGGAGCCTCTACTTGCGCTTCCTTAAATTCGCCTTGCGGCTCGGCAGCTTTGCCGGAATCGGCACTTTTGGAGCCGCATGCGCTAAGCACGAAGGTTAGAGTCAAAACACACAAAAGCATGATACTGAATTTTTTCTTCATGATATATTCCTCCGAAATCATTAAATTAGAACGGGTGGTTCAGACCCGATTTTTTAGCCTTTTACCGCGCCTGCCGTAATTCCCGCCTGCACGTATTTTTGAGTCGTCAGCGCGAGCACGAGCGCAGGGATAAAGGCGATCGTTCCCGCCGCGGCCAGCGTTCCGAATGGTGTATCCTTTTGCAATTGGATCATTCCGCTAATCCCAAGCGGAAGCGTTTTGTTTTGATCCGTAAAGATCAGAACCAACGATAGGCTGAATTCGTTATAAGCGGCCAGGAACACTAGAATAGCGGCAACGACAATCCCTGGAACGATGAGTGGTAGCGCGATTCTCCAATAAGTGCCGAACTCGCTGCAGCCATCAATCTTGGCCGCTTCGAACATCTCGGTCGGCAATTCGTCAAAGAATCCCATAAACAGCCAGATCGCCAGTGGAAGTGCTGCAGTAATATACACGATAATGAGCCCGAACAAGGTGTCCAAAATCCCCAGCTTTTGAAAAATAATATAGTACGGAATGATGAATACCAGCCCGGGAACCATCCGAATCACGATAATGGCATATTGCCAAAAGGCACGGCCCCTGAATTTAAAACGTGAAAATCCGTACCCGGCGAAGGTTGCGACCATGATGGCGCACAACGTGGTAGTGACAGCAACGATCAGACTGTTGATAAAATACGTACCGATCTGATGTTTTGTAAAAATCTCGACGTAATTCTGCAGATTCCAGTTAGAAGGAAAGAACTCCGGCGGTACCTTCATAATTTGTCCCGGCGTTTTGAACGATGTCGTTACGGCCCAATAAATAGGGAACAAAAATACGATGACGAACAGAGCAAGCAGCAAGTAGAGCGCGAATTTTTCGGCATTATGTTTTTTCATATGTTCTCCCCCTTGCTACTGCCGATCATTTCGGATTAATTTCAGGAATATTAGCGTAACCACAATGATAATAACAAAGAAAATCATAGCTCCCGCCGAACCGGCGCCCACATTCATGTACCGGAAAGCAGTCTTATATATCATCGTTCCCATCGTTTCAGTCGAGTCACCGGGACCACCATCGGTTAAAATCATGATGGAATCGAATATTTTCAAGGCATCCATGACCCTTAAAGAAACTACGAGAGCGATGAAATTACGGATTAGGGGAAGAGTTATTTTGAAAAAGACTTTAAAGCGATTTGCCCCGTCCATAAAAGCACTTTCGTAAATATCCCGCGGTACGGTCTGCAAAGCGGCGATCAGAATTAACATACAGAAGGGTGTTGCACCCCAAACATCGATAATGATGACCGCAATTTTCGCCGGCAGCGTTTCTCCAGTCCAGGCGACCGCCGGAAGACCTAATGACTGCATAAGGTAATTAATAGGTCCATAGATGGCCCCGAACATGATTTTCCACATCGTAGTCGAAACGACGGGGGCCAGCATCATAGGCAGAATAAACAAACTCTTGAAAATCTTTGTCCGTTTGCTAACCTTCTCATTGTTCAACATAAGCGCGAGAAGCATCCCCAACGTGACATTCAGCAATACGGTAAAAAAGGTAAATACCAGCGTCCAACCGATAGATTTCATAAAAGGACCGTTGGTCAACATGTATTTATAGTTGTCTAACCCGGTCATCCTGATCATCGAACTGGGCAAAGAAAGGTTATAATTCAACAGACTTATATAAAGGGAGTAAAACAATGGCACAATGGCCAATAATGTGATGAGTATGACGGCAGGTCCTATGAAAATATAGGGTAATGCCCTGTCAGATAGTCTTTTGACAACCACCGTGTCACGCTTCATGAAAATACACCTTCAATCCTCTTTAGATAACGCTTTCAGATTCTACAATTGATCATATCCTTCAGTTGTTCTATCGATGTACACTCTTCTCCCCTTTCATTCAAAACGTTTGAAAACTTAATTTAGATGCAGTTGAATTATATAACTTATACTAATATACTTTTTTATAAATATATATACTAAATAAAGTATAAAGTTTGATATAGAACCCGCCAGCCTTTATTTATAATGTACTCTCCTTTAATTAAGTCAATATACCAACATCATCAATTAACTGGTAGACTTTACAATACGCAAACTATATAATCTAGTTAGTATAAAAATATATTTCGGGTGTGATCATTCCATATGAAAGAGCAGCCTTTGTATAAGCAAATCCAAGAAAAGATCAAGGAACAAATTAAACTGGGCATACTTCGTCCAGGGGATCGGGTCGGTTCTGAAAAAGAGCTGTCAAAGTTGTATAACGTCAGCCAAATCACAACCAAAAACGCTCTTATCGGACTTGCGGAGGAAGGATGGGTGGAACGCATACAAGGAAAGGGATCCTTTGTGTCCGACCTCTCCTCTCAATTACGTCCGGCCATGGCTAAACCTGTTTTAATCGGGGTTGTCTTTCCGAGCATGAAAACCATGATCGATCAACAATTGCTAAACTATATCGAACAATATGCATACGAGGAAGGCTTTCAAATTTTGTTGCGCATTACAAGAGAATCCGCGGAAAGAGAGACGCAGTCCATCCGAGAATTAATGGAATTAGGCATCCAAGGTTTGATCGTGTTTCCAACCGAAGCGGAAAACTATAATGAATCTATCATTCAACTTTCATTCGACAAGTTTCCGGTCGTGCTTGTTGACCGCTTCTTCAAAAATATCCGGGTCGCCCATGTTGTTTCCGATAATATAACGGGTACTTTTGATGCCATCGATTATTTGTTGAAAAAAGGTCATCGGCATATCGCCTACATCTCTCCCGAAATCACGAATTCCGTCACGGAGGATCGGGCAATTGGCTATGAGAAAGCCTTTACGGAGCATCAATTGCCCATAGATAAAAATTTATGGTGCATGTTGAGGTTGAATACGATCCAGCAGAACGCGGCCGAAGAAATTGCGGATTTCCTTAAGGGCAAGGATAATGTAACCGCAATATTCACCGTCAACGTTAAACTTGCCCATATCGTCCATGCCTACTTAAGGAATCATCATTTATTGGACAAGATTGAACTCGTTACATTTGACCGTCCCGATTTGCCGGAAGTACCCTATGTCGCGCAAAACATTGAAGCCATCAGCAAAAAAAGCATAGAAATTTTGAAGGAACAATTCGCCGGGGAATACGTGCCTCATCAGCACCTGGAACGCGTAACTCTTTGTCTGTAATGCTGATAAATCCGCTTGATAAGCACAAAAAACCGCCAGAGAGCATCAAGACTCTCTGACGGTTTTTTTGTGAATCGATAGGCCTATCCCCGCACGTACAAGCGGCTGCTCTCCTCCCAAATCTCACCCGGCTCCAAACTGAAGAGTCCGATTTCGTCTGCAGGCAGATCCACATGCGGAGCGTTTACCAGGTTGATCTGCGGCTCGGGGCAGAAAAAGCCTTCCTTTGCCCCATTGTTCCAAATCATCCACTGTTTGTAGGACGTCCCCACATCATAAACCAGCGTAATTTGCCGGCTCAGATCGGTCAGCTCCATCCGGTTTCGGCCGTTTTGGGCCGCGGAGGTATAATGATTGTCCATGCTTTCGAAGAAAGGATAAACGCCTGCGCCTTGCATCAGCAATTCCTGATCGGTCAATGGCTGAAACTCGCCGGTAGGCAGCATCCGTTCATTCAGCTCCCACCGCTCTCCGATCGTCAGCTTCAGACGATAGTCCGCAGCCGCGCTTCCATCGGCAAACGGCGCATTCACCGAGGTGTGGAACGCCAACAAGCACGGCATCTTCTCGCTGCCTTCATTAACCACCATAACCTGCTGGGAAAGACCGTACGCACTCAGGCCATACCGAATTCGAACCTTATATTTATAAGGAAAATAGCGATACGATTCATGCCGTTCGTCTACGGTAACCGAAACGGATACGAAGCTCTCCCTTTCGGTATGTCCGAACTCCTCCACCTGCCAGGGAATGTTGTACAGAAAACCATGTAGATGGTTGCCGGTCGCACTTTCATTGACGGGAAACTCATGAACCTTACCATCCCACGGAAAACGTCCGTCTTCATACCGGTTCGGCGGAAATAACACGGGAATTCCGTGAATCATCGGCCGGTTCTTGAAGGACTCCATTTCCTCCGGACCGGGCTCATGCAAAAACTTCAATCCGCGCTTCGCATCCCGAAACGCGATCAAATTACCACCAATGGCGGGGAGCAGCGCCGCTTCATAACGGCCCGCTTTCAGCCAAATCGCTCTCTCTCCCTGATACTCGCCCTCATATGCTTGAAATTCTGATGTGCTCATCGATTTTGTCTCTCCCTATGTCCTTTAGTCACGGTCCAGAAATGCCTGCCCGGAAACGTACACGAACCGTTCTCCCCGGGCCATGACGTGGATTTTCTGCTCCGGAAAATGCTCATACATATAATCCACGAAGTTCCCCGGCTTTTCCGCATTGCCCGCAAATACGTCATAATGCAGTGGAATCGCCGTTTCAGCTCCGACCCTGACGGCCAGTTCGGCGGCTTCCCGGTAATTCATATTACCGACGATGCCGCGCTCCCGGCGGAAAAAGTCCCGGCCGTTGATGGGCAGCATGGCTACATCGGGCTTGATCTTCTCAAGCCGTTCCACGAGCCCCGGATAAATTACCGTATCTCCCGCGTGATACAACGTTACACCATTCAGCTTGAGAACGTATCCCACGCTGCGATGGAACCCGTCTCCGTCTTGCTCCAATTGTTCGTGAGCGGCGGGAATCACCGTGATTTCCAGCTTGGAGAACAGCTCGGTCTGCCGGCTGTTATCCGCCACCAGGATTTGCGATTCCTTTACACCCATTCGAAGCAAAGGCACCTTGCAGCAAGCCGGCGCCATGATCGGCGCTCCACCGTTTTGCTCGTGAAAAATCGGCAGCGTCCCTGCATCCATATGGTCCTCATGCTCATGTGTAATCAGACAGAGGTCCGCCCCTACGATATCCTCCGGAACGATCGGCGCCGGGTAGGAGCGCACCGGCCCGTTTTTGTCCAGATAATCCGATACATAGGGATCAATATAAACCGTTACTCCGTCCCCTTTAACGATCACGCTCTCTTGTCCTAGGAACCAAATAGCCAAAGTTCCGTAAGGGACATTGGTCCGGTTTACTTCGCTGATCAGTGAGGCTCCTTTTCTTTCCGGTCTGTTCATGGTTGTCCTCCTTGCGTTTCCGTAAAATTAGCTTACCGTTACTATTAACCTGTCTTTACTGTAACGGCTCGACCTTCACCCGGTCAATTCGGACCGCGACATCCGAGCTTTGCAGGCCGATGCGCCCCTGAAGATACGGATTGGCACTGCGATCGGTATAAGAGAGAACCGGTTGGCTGGATTCTCCCGCATAAACTTCGATCGTTGCGCCTCGCGCGTATACTTTTAAATGAAGCTTGCCGTCCGCTCCGGGGAGATTCATTCCCCAAGGCACGCTGATTAATGAGGTGGTGGCATAGTTGATTTTATCGAGATGCAAGCCCTCTGCATCGGCATATACGTAATACCCGCGGACGAAATCGGATCGGTTCTGATTCTGATCGAGTCCGTTAGCAGGCTCCGAGGCACGGATGAGCAGTCCGGCGCGGCCCGTATTCTCCATCCTCTGCAGATCCGCCTCAACGAAATAATCGGACCAACCGGGCTCGCCGGTCAACGATTTGGCAGGTGACACCGATGATGCCCGCAATTCCTCGTCCTTTACGGACCACATGCCTTCAAACCGGGTCCATCCAAAGTCGTTTCCGTCATCAAAGTTGTCCTCCCATGTCTCCACGGCCTGGTAACGCCCCGCCCGGAACCAGTCCAAGTCCAAAGTTCCAGCCGTGATCTCCAGCCTCCAACGTTGTTGTCCCGCAGGCAACTCTACGCCCTGCGCGGAAACCGTCTGCCATTCTCCCGCTTTCTCCTGAGTCGCCTCAAACGTTGCAATCTCCTCATCATCTTCACTGATTAATTTTAATGTTGCGCTCTCTGTCATAGGTCGAATTCGAAAATGAATTGAGTATCTCCCGGCTTCATCCAAATTCACCAGGTAATTCGCCCATTCCCTCTCCTGCAACCCGGACAAAACATAGCCGCCGGCATCATTGCTCTCCATACTCAAGGTTCCGGGGCGGTAAGGAGACGCGCTGCCACCTTCCACTTTTTTAACGGCCTTATAGGCTTTGCCCTCTTCACCTTCCTCGAAGTGAACTGCCTGCACCTGACCCGGAAGCGGCTGATAAGACCGCCAGTCGCTGCTGCCGTTCACGTCATTGCTATAAGCAATATAGCCAAAACGCGCATCTAAACCTGAAGCCGCATAACCGATGGAGCCTCCATCCGTCGCCGACGAACCGGCGTATTTCTGCATTTCGTCAACATAAACGCGCAGATTGGCGTGTCCGCCGCTCCCGGCATCCCCGGCGGTGGCATGCTCGATCCGGATCTTATGCCACTGGCTATAGTCAAAGTCCGCAGGCAGATCGGCTTCGCCAAGAACCTGCTCTTTCCCGCCGGACAGTTCGGTCACTTCCATTCGGCCCGCCGCCGGATTCAGCCAGACGGTGCCGTAATTTTGTTCATCGCGATACGAGAACACGGCCCCGACCCGGGCTTCCGCCTTCGCTTCGCTCTCCGCGCGAACGTGGAACTCCGCCGTATACCCCGGCTCGGTCTTGGACTTCGTCCGCAGCATGGCTATGCCGGATGCATCCGCAGTCCGGACGCCAGCGCCTTTTTCGGGATGGACGCTCCAGTCACCTTTGCGGGATGCCACCCAGGACTTGCCGAGCTTATCCCGTTCGAACCGGTCGGCAAACGCGGGCAGAGCCGGAGCCGGCTGCGGCGTGTCCGTCGGCCCGGCCACCGCGAAGCCGTTCCCGTTCCAGAAGAGCCGGTCCATGTTCATATGCCGCAGCGGCCCGACAATACCTGGGCCCTCCAGGTTATGATAGATCATGTACATGGAATCGAGATCCGGTCCCGTTACGAGCGAGTTATGGCCGAGTCCGACCGTCTTCCCTTCCGTCCTGATCAACACAGGGTTACCTTGAAACGCCTCAAACGGCCCCAGGGGCGATTCGCTCACCGCCGCGTCAATCCGGTACCCGTTGCTGAAGACGTGATTCCCGGTATAGGTCATGTAATATAAGCCGTTTCTTTTGAATACCGTCGGCCCTTCGGTCCAGCCATCCATATAGGCTCCGGTGGGCGAGCCGGGAGCCGTTACGGACAGCGGTGAATCCATCAGGGCGGCATCGATGCCGCCGGTTCCAGCGTAGTAGAAGTACCAGGTGCCGTCGTCGTCCACGAAGGTCGAGGCATCGATCGTTCTTCCGAAATTGCCCGTTACCACCCGGAAAGGTCCGACAGGAGAATCGCTTTCTAGCACATAATGGCCGTTTCCGGCCGGAGAAGTATACATATAAAATTTGCCGTTCCAATATCGGACCTCGGGCGCATACGCCGCCGTCGTAAGGGGATCTTCCGTACACAATCCGCGATAGGTCCAATCCACCAAATCCGGCGAGCTCCATACTTTAATCCCTGCGTCGGTATCCCGCGTGCTTACGTACAAGTAATAATATCCATTGAACGAGAAAATAAAAGGATCACCCAGCCCGTACTCTTCCCATTCATCCGCTAATGACACGGGATTGCTCCATGTCCGGACCGGCTCCCGTTCCACAGGCGAGCAGGCCGCTGTTACTAACAGCAGCATGATCATCAACCATTTTCCCAAACGCACAACCACTCTCCCCTTTCAAAATAACCCCGCGAAAGCTCTCCGTCTCCCAAGAAAAAACGGCAGAACCGACGGATAACGTCATCTGCCGTTTTTAAATTATTTTCGGGTTCCCTCTACGATTGCGCGGATCGTCTCCAGGGGAAGCTTCGGCTTCCGATCGTAGGTCAGCAGGCCGTTAATCTCCTGTTCCACATCAGTTAATTGCGTATAACAGAACCCTTGAATGATCGGCGATTGCAGCATCGGTTCTACGACATTTCGGAGCCGCTCCGTAAAGTCCTCTTCATTCACCGCGCCGGAATATCCCCAACCTTCCCACTCATTCTTCTTGAAGGAAATCCCTCCAAACTCGGTTGCGAGAATCGGCTGGCCTGAATAAGGGAAGCCCGGAACCATAATCCAGCGGTTCCCCGGTTGAGCGCTCAGCGCCGCCTCCTTAGTCGCATAGCGGTCCGTCAGCACTTCGCGCCGCCATTCATAATCATGGACGGTCACCAAATCCGTGTTGACCAGCTCCCAGCCGTCATTGGAGATGACCGGGCGCGTCAGATCCAGCGACTTGGTCATATGGTAGAGCGATAAGGCGTGCTGTTGCTGCTGCTTGTCGACCAGAATGTTGGGCACGCCCCAGCTCTCATTAAGCGGTACCCATGCGACGATGCAAGGATGGTTATAATCCCGCTCCACCGCCTGAATCCATTCCTTCGTGATGCGTGCCACATAAGGCCCGGAGAACTGGTAGGCGTTCGCCATTTCGCCCCAAACCAGCAAGCCCAGCCGGTCCGCCCAGTACAAATAACGCGGATCTTCGATTTTTTGATGCTTGCGTGCACCGTTAAAACCCATCTCCTTGGTCAATTCCACGTCCCGGCGCAGGTCGTCATCACTCGGGGCGGTCAGGATCCCCTCCGGGAAGTAGCCTTGGTCGAGTACCATTTTCATGAAATAAGTCCGGTTATTCAGCAGCAGCTTTCCGTCTTCAATAGATATTTTTCGCATTCCGAAATAACTGCTTACCGTATCGGCAACTACGCCGTCCACGCTCAAGGTCAATTCCAGATCGTATAAGTTCGGTTTCTCGGGGGTCCACCAGCGTCCCAGTCCATGATCGTTGAAATCTTCGAGATGAATGCGCCGGCTGGCCGACTCATGTCTAAACGAGAACGTATCTTCCGCTACAAATTCACCGTTAAAAGTGACAACCACTTTAATGCCGACTAGTGCGCCCGGGCGATAGC
Organism: Paenibacillus sp. FSL R5-0407; assembly: GCF_038009185.1. NCBI lineage: Bacteria > Bacillati > Bacillota > Bacilli > Caryophanales > Paenibacillaceae > Paenibacillus > Paenibacillus sp. FSL R5-0407. Next base: position 2,786,670 of record NZ_JBBPAX010000001.1, read on the forward strand.
CGGACAGAAAAACGTCCAATGCGATATCATTGACGTCGATATCCGGGGTCAGGCGAATTCGTCCGATATAGGTATCCGAAACCGGCTCAAGCCATACGCTCTGCCAGATGCCGGTAGTGCGCGTATAGAAGATTCCTGCGGATTTTTCTTCCCAAAATTGTTTACCCCGCGGCAGTGTCACATCCCGGCTGTGGTCAACTGCCTTCACAACGACGGTATTATCGCCTTCGGCAAGAACATCCGTAATATCGGCATGGAACGGGGTGTGGCCGCCTTCATGAAGAGCTACCAGTTTGCCGTTCACCCATACCTTCGCCTCATAATCGACGGCGCCGAAATGAAGCAGCAGTCTGCCTTTTCTATAAGCTTCAGGTACGGAAAATACTTTGCGATACCATACCGTATCATGAAATGCCGTATCGCCGATTCCGCTTAACCGGCTTTGGTAACAGAACGGCACGATGATTTTGCTGGTGAAATCATGTTGTTCTTCGTACCAAGCCTCCCGCTCGCCGATCCCCTGATCGTCGTAATCAAAATCCCATTCCCCGTTTAAGCTCATCCATTCCTCACGGACAAATTGCGGACGGGGATATTCATTGCGTAGCAGTTGGTCAGTCATAGCTTCTACTCCTTCTTTATCCCGTTGTTATATTTTTGTGTCATGGTTTGAAGTAGCGCGGCGCGCAGGTTTGGTAATAATCCATATGCCGTACCCGATGACGGCCAGCAGTCCCAGTTCCATCCACAATGCATCCAGCAATCCCGCCAGCAACAATGGCTGATTATTTTTCAATGCGAAGATGAGCACATTGCTCATCACCAGAAACCAAAGTACATTTCGACCCATGGCCTCCAGCGGGACAAACGGCAAGGGATATTTCTCCATCAGCCGGGACAAAAGATAATAACCGTACAGCAGCAGAGCAGGACCGAGGATCCACCAAACCGATGGCGGAAAACGTTCAGGCAACGAAGTTTCGGGGTTCGAGAGCCACCTCCAGACAAACGCGCCGGATGCAAGCGCCGAGCCTGCCAGAACCCTCCAGTCAAAGCCGATGCGGTACCGGGCAAACAGCATGCCTAGCAAATAATACGGGAAATATTGCACCACCGGAAAAGAGGCGAAGTCCCTGGTTCCAAAGAGCGGAGCCCATATCGGCTCATGAATCGATCCATAAGGAATCCATGTGGTGAGAAGCAGAAGTCCCGCCGCCGTGAATCCGGTCCATTTTCGCTCGACCAGCCATTTTAAGGGTACAAACAACAGCAGCCCCAGCACGATTAAATAAGTAAATGAAGCCAGAAATTCGGACCAGCCCGGCATATCGTTCAGCAGCAAAATCGGTCTGATCGTCTTCCATTCCAGCGGCCGTTGATCGATAAACAATCGAAAGGCTGTCCCGGAAATATAAAAAGCCAACAAGGTTTTGAACGCCGTTGCGAGCATGCGGTGCCAGACCTTCGAGAACGCCTTGTTATAATATGCCAGCTGGCACACATAACCGAAGCTGAATACAAATCCCGAGAAGGTGATTAAGTTAATGAACTCAATCCATTTCTGCCCCTGCGGGAAAATCATCGGATCACTGAAAAATTGCAGGGTATGGCAATACACCATTCCGAGCACCAGCAGACCCTTAAAAATATCGATCGCTCTTTCACGCTGACGCACAGCCACAACCGTTGCTCCTCCACTCATCCTTTAATTCCCGACAGGCTGACTCCTTTAATAATCTGACGCTCGAAAATCAGGAACAGAAGCATGATCGGCAAGGAAGCTACGGTATTGATCACCATCGGCTTCACGTAATCTTCCGTGTACTGATTCATCAAGGTAGGAATCCCCATCGGCAGCGTGAACAGGTTATCGTCGGTAACCGACAGGAACGGCCAGAGGAAATTGTTCCAGGAGCCGATAAACGTCAGAATTGCGATCGATACGAGCGCGGGACGGGTAAGCGGCAGCATGATATTGAGAAAAATCCGCCAGATGCCTCCTCCGTCGATCTGAACGCTTTCCAGCAGGTCGTTCGGGATTCCGTCAAAGAAGCTTTTTAACACGATAATCGCAAAGGGTGAAGCCAGCGCGGGAAATATCAGACCCATGTATGAATTCAGAATCCCCATATCTTTGGCGACCTGGTACAGCGGAATGAGAATCGCTTCCCCAGGAATAAGCAGCCCGGCCAAGATGAAGAAAAACATAAAAGTTCTGTAGCGGAACGGAACCTTCGACATCGCAAACCCCGCCATCGCAGCGATAATCAGCGTCAACAGTGTCACGCATATTGCGATAAAAAAGCTGTTCCACGACCAGTTGATCAATTTCGTGCCGGTGATGATTTCATGATAGACCGCGAAGGAGTAAGGAGGCGTGAACCAGTCCACGACGGACGTGATTTTCATGCCTTCTTTTTTCACGGAAACTACGAGCATCCAAACTAACGGAAAAGCAAACAGCACGGCCATGAACATGGAAAAGATCCGATAAAACCATTTCATCTCTAGTTCGCCTCCTTCCGGTTATTGATCCAGTATTGCAGCCCGGACAGCACTAGGAGAATGACGAACAGCATATAGGACATGGCTGACGCATACCCGAGATCGTTTTTGCGGAAGCCCGTTTGCCAGATCAGCTGGATGACGGGACGAGTCTGATCGAGAGGTCCCCCGCCGGTCATGACATAGATCTGCATGAACACTTTAAATGAAGCTATGATTTGCAGCATGGTTATCGTTTTCGTAATCGGGCTGAGCAGCGGAAGAGTGATCCTCCAGAACAGCTGGGCATCAGTCGCCCCGTCCAAGCGCGCCGCTTCATAAACTTCGTCCGGCACGTCCTGCATCGCCGATAAGTACAAAATAAAGTTAAAGCCGACCGTCCACCATAACGTCAATAGCGAGATGGCGATCCAGGCCAGATTCGTTTCCGACAGCCAAAAGATCTCCGAGCCCTCAGGAAGAAGCTTTACTAAATGAAGCAAAGAATTAACAAGACCGGTATAAGGCTGGAACACAAACAATCCCAGAAAAGAGGCAACCGCCACGGAGAGAATGCTCGGAATAAAGAACACGCTCCGGTAAAACCTTTGCAGCCTGGAGTTGCGGTTGGCGATAAGCGCCAAAACAATGGCCAAAATAATCATTAGCGGCGTCGTGATAATGACAAAAATCGTAGAATGCCAGATGGACGCCCAAAAATCATGATCTTGAAACATCCGCTCATAATTGCCGAGTCCGACGTATTTCATCTTCTTGATCAGCGTCCATTTATAGAAGCTCATCTCCACGCCCTTGATCATCGGCCAGATGGTAAACAGAAAATACACGACCAAGAAGGGGAGCAGGAACAGGAGTGCCTGCACGTCTGCCCTCAATTTGTTTATTTTCATAAGCGTCTAACCTCCCCATATGACCGGCAGACTTCACGGCAAATGCCGCAAAGTCCGCCGAATTCACTGCCTTGATCTTCTATTCGCTTAATACCTTCTGCACTTCATCCGACATTTTGGCGATACCGTCCGCCGGGCTTAATTTGTTCGCCCAGACTTCGTTCAAATATTTGAACATAGCCAAGTCTCGGATCTGCCAGTTCTTAGTAGACGGCTTGTTGAATTTAACGGTTGAAGCTACGGATACATAATCGCTGCGGTATGGAAGGTCTTTGAATTCCTGTTTCTCAAAAACGGACGGCTTGGATGGAATATGCCCCGCCTTCGCCCATACCTGGCCATTGTCCGCAAGCCAGTTGGCGAACGTAATCGCCGCTTTCCGCTTAGCCGGATCTTCTTTCTTCGTTACCGGAAGGATTACGGTATGCGAATCGCCCCAAGTCGCTTCCTGATCAAATACTTTCGGGATCGGCATCGCACCGAATTCAAGATCCTTCGTGGATTCCCAGGTTCCGGTTGCCCAAACCCCGGTCATCATGATCGCTGCCGTACCGCTTTGGAAGTTTTTATAAAAGTCCGGATCGTTCAATTTAATCACTTTATGTTTATGGAATAAGTCTTGGACATACTGGGCCGCTTTGACCGCTTTGTCGGTATCGATTTGCGCCGAATTCAGATCATCGGATACTACGTCGTTACCGCCAAGCTGGGAGTAAAGCGCCCACCACAAACGGAACGGGTCATCATTGGCGTTCGACATGGCGAACGGGGTTACTTTCTGAGGCAATTTCTCTTTAAGCGTAGTCAGGAAAGTCACGAACCCGTCGGCTGACTGCTCCATAATCGGCTTGCCTTCGTCATCGAGCAGCCCCGCTTCTTTCAGCAGCTTCTTGTTGTAGTACATAATGAACGGATGCGTATCGATCGGCACCGCATAATGCGCTCCGTCTACAATAGACGCCTCCAGAATGTTCTGGTTAAAGGTGGCCCAATCCACGCCGGCCTCTTCGGCCACATCGTCCAGCTCCGATACAACCCCTTGGTCGATCAGGTCAGGCAAGCGGGAAATATGTGAGATTCCGACATCGGGGCCGTTACCGTTACCCACTGCGGTAATCAGCTTTGTGTAGTACTCTCCCCACTCCAGCTTCGTATTTTTGACTTGAATATTCGGATGTTCCTTGTTAAAAGCGTCGATCATCGCCTGCATATTATCGCCGTCGCCGCCCGAGAAGAGCGTCCAGAACGATAATGAAACCTTCTCTCCGCCACTGTCATCTGAAGCGCTTCCATTTCCTTGATTTCCAGTTCCCTCATTCGTGGTGTCTGTTCCTCCGTTATTGCCTGATTTGCCGCTGTTGCTGCCGCCGCATGCGCTTAAGATCAAAGACAACGAAAGAAATAAGGCGAGCACAATCCCAAAACTTTTTTTCATGTAGACCTCCCCTTTACCTTTTGATGAGGCACAAAACATCATTATTGTTTTATTACATATTTTTTGTACCTTTGAAGCTAATATAATGCCCGTTTTTCCAAATGTCAACGGTTTCAAACTATTTTATTGTAATATTTTATCATTTAGGTCTTTTGTTACAGTTTTATTGTAATAAATAACTTGTCCCTTAGCCCCAATATAAAATATTGGGACAACTTTCCCTCTCGCCAGATCTCCTTCCCAAAATAAAAACCATCATTTCTTGGAGAAATGATGGTTCCTATTATTCCGTCTCTTCCTGAGTATAAGATACCCGCATGACTATATCCTGATCGTAATCCCCGAATTGCTTGCCGAAGAGATTAACGCCGCCCTTGTGTACCGCATCCGGATCGACCCCGATCCGCAGCCGCAGGCTGGGGCGCTGATTAAGCTGCAGATCTTGTAACGTCACATCGGACACCTTTTGCATATCCAGCGTCGTCCGTTCATGGTCGATACGCCATGTTTTCAACAAACCGTATTGCGTCGTCCAATCCAGCCACCATGCCGGATTGAGCGCGCCCCGCCGGTCACCGAAATCCCCCGGACTGGTCCACATTCCGATTTCAACGCCGTTGATCCACACCGAAATGTCCGATGGCCAGTCATTGTCGTAATTCGGCGCTTCCGAACACATTTCCATGGATAGCTCGATCGATTGAATACTTGCATTCTGGGGAATTTCCAAGGGAAGCAAGTATTCCACATAACCTTTGCGGAACCAGATAATTTGCGCACCCACATGCTTCGGATGATAAAAACTGGCCGGTTCATCTTCCCTCACCAGCATACCCTCGTGAGTCGCCATGCCGCAGGTCGGATGGACTTCGCAATCGCTATAATGTCCGATCGGCATCTCGACCTCATAAAACTTCATCCCGTCCTTGGTGGAACGGACGCTTGAATTTAGTGAAATAAGAATATCGTCATAATTCCGGCTGCACACCTTCATTGCTCCACGAACCGCCGGCAGCAGTTCCGTATTGATCAGTTTAGCCGCTTCGAGCACCTTCACGTTGTTAGCGACAGTGGAAACCGGAAGCTGCAGGGCCTCGGCAAGTTCAATCACGTTCATACTCCGCGTATTCAGCAGGCGAAGAATATCTACCCTGGAACGCGTGGATAAGGCATGAGCCACTTGAACCAACTTCTCGGCTTCATGGATACCGACTTCCAACATAAGAATCCTCCTACGGATTTTTACAAGAATTTTACATAAGCAATCTCTAATGTACTTTACTACACTAAGCTGTATTAAAGCAATAATATTAATTATATTAAACGATGCGCTGCCCGTATGCTTTTTTTACTATGTAAAATGTGTGACAAGCAAGCAAAATAAAAAACCGGCAGTGGACCATGCCGGTTTTTTTGAGTATTTATGCCTATTTAAACAATCGGAACGTGCTCTCCAGCTTCATTCCCCCGACGGCAGCGGAATGTTCACATCCGTGGCCAGCGGAACGCCAAAATCCGGCGTTCCGTCCTCTTTCCAGCCGAACTTTTGAATCCGCGTGCTTCGTGGGCCGCCCGCCGAGCGATCCTGTTCAGCTTCGGAGTAGGAATAAGCGTGGTAAACCAGCCAATCCTCCGAACCGTCCGCCGAAACGGTAAAGCTGTTATGACCGGGCGCGTACACGCCCGCTTCCGGATTCTTGGCAAAAACCGGCCCTTCATGTTTGGTCCATGCCTCCGCAACCAACAGCTCCCCCGATTCAGAAATCGTCGTCATTCCCAGACAATATTCGTCAGACCAAGTTGCGCTTGCCGAAAAAACAAGATAGATCTTCCCGTTTCGCCGCAAAAATACCGGTCCTTCATTAATGGCCATCCCGCCTTGCTTCTCCCAAGGCTCGGTCGGTGCCGATATAAGCACATTCGGCCCGGTTAAGGTCCATGGATTAATCATGCGGGCGGCATAAATGGCCGAACCATAATCGGGAAAATGACCGTAGCCGGAATAAAAAAAATACAACTCCCCCCGATGCTGCAATACCGTTCCATCCAGACCGGGAAATTCCGTATTGACGGCTGCTTTAAATATCCACTCGTCGTTCATGGGGTCGTCGCCATTAAGCTGAAGGACACATACCCGCCTGGTGTCGTCTCCCCCGCCGTCGTTCGCCGTATAGTAGATATACCAATGATCCTCGATATAGTGAAGCTCCGGGGCCCATAAGTTATGGGAGTACGGGCCTGCTGCGTCCGGTATCCATACGGTTTTTGGAGAGACACTGCCCAGTCCGGTCATGGTTTTGCTATGCCAAAGCGCGATTCGACTCCCCAGCGTAACCGTCATGTAATAACTGCCGTCCTTCTGCTTTGTGATCCATGGATCGGCACCGTTCTGCAAGATCGGGTTGCTGAATGAATTACGGATCATGGAATCCCCTCCTTTTGTCCTGTGCAAGGAACTAAGCCTGGCCTTTGTAGCGGATTTGCAGATCCACCGGATATCGTCCGGCATTGCGGCCGTACAAGGCAACGCCGCCGCCCTCCTCCACCTGCAGTTCCAAGCGGAAAGCACGGCTGTGGTTCAGCCTGGTCGTCAATTGTACCGGGACGCTCAGCTTGCATAGATAGCCGTACGAGCCGGCTTCATCCAATTTGTTCGGAACCGGCTGATAATGCCATGACAGCACGCCCCGGCTGTCCGCCGGATCGTCCGGCAGAACTAGAGAGCCGATGCTTTCGCCATCAATTAGCACGTTTAGGCGGGAAGGATGCTTTTTCTCATCGGTCATGTAATAAGTGTTAGGGTTATATTCCACCTTTGCATCAGCTCCATGCATCGCCCCGATCCCCATGTCGGTATTTACCGAGCCTTCGATATTCCGGGCCAATACCCGCTTTGCGCCGGCTTCGAACACAATTTCGATCTCGTGTATAGCGGCCTTCTCCGTGATGTCCGGCAGTGTTATGTCATAACTGAACCGGCCCATTCCCGCACCGCTGACTTTGGCATGTTGAATCGAGCTCCAATGATGCTCAAAAGTCTGCTCTACATAAGAGCTCACCGGGATTGGAATAATACCGTCACCCGCTGCGTGTTCTCCGTCAGTTTCGCCGCTTCTCACATCGAATGTAGTGAAATTCCGCGTAATCCCCTCTCCCGCTTCATTCACAAGGGAAACCGCCAGCACGGCTACCGCGTCCCCATCAGGCATCGTCAAGGACAGCAGGGACAACGGTGAAACGCCGTAACCATCCCAATCGACTTGGACCTCACCGCTATCCGTCACCTTGCGGGTGCCCAGGTCGTCATGCCAAAGCTCCCATTTCACCATCAGCTTCTGCCCATGGTAACGGTCACTGAAGCTCGATCTCAACAACGGAACAGCGACCTGTTCCTGAGCGGAAACCGTCCGGCACGGAGGTGCGTCGATGACGATGAAATCCGGCGAATGCAGGTCGGCAATTCTCATGCCGGGCACAAAAGCATCATAGCCAAAGTCTTTGCCCGTTCCATCCAGACGATAATATCCGTTGAATTCATTCGTTACGTCGCGGAACTCCGTGAACACAAAGCCGCACAGCTTGTCATGCTTCCGGAACTCGTTCAGCATATACCGGTAATGCCAAGCCAGATCACTGTCGCCGGCACCGCCTTCGATCCCCCAAACATTGCCGCATTCACTGTTCATCAGCGGTGCGTCGGACTGGACATTGCCGCCGATGCAATTGAAGGCCGAGCCCGGATAGGTTTTGTTGACGACCTCGTCCAGATGACCGCGGACCTGTTCATAACCGTTGATATAGAAGTGCCATGTATTGATATCGGTCTCAACATGATCATAATTGCATGGCGAGTTATCCTCGATGATTCGGGTCGGATCGATCTGCTTCGCCCAGCTGTATTTCTCCCGCACCCATTCCTGGGTCTCCGGCAAATAGCTGCTCTGCTGCCCGGCATTCCCCGTAACTCCGGCTTCCTTAGGGTCTGTCTTAAGGCCCCATGTCTCATTGAACATCACCCAGGAGAAAATCGACGGATGGTTGTAATCCCGTTCGATCACCTCAAGCGCCTCACGTTCATAAGCGCTGCGTGCCATTTCGTCCGGGTTCCCCCAGAAACAAGGCATATCCTCCATCACGAGAATGCCCAGCTTATCCGCCCAATACAGCTTGCGCGGCTCTTCCGGCTTGATGTGAATCCGTACGAAATTGAGCCCAAGCCGCTTCATCAGGTAAATCTCGTCATGCATTTCCTCATCGGTCGGGTAAGTAAAATAACCGGTCTTATGGTAAGACTGGTCCAGCGTTCCGTTCAAATAAACCGGCTTGCCATTAAGCGTAATCCAGCGGTAACCGCGGTCGCCGAAGGCGGCCGTCGCGATTTCCCGGATGCCGAAGTAAGTACTGACTTGATCCAAGCCAAAGGATCCGCTGAGCTTAAGCGCCCCCTCATACAAATACGGGGTTTCCGGGCTCCACAATTGCGGGTCATTCACACTAAACGAGGTATTCACTTCATTTTCACCGGCCAAAAGATTCACAGTCACCTTATGCTGAACGGCATGATCCGCAAAATCCATCGCAAGCTCGGCTGATCCGGCTTGATCCGCAACGATTCTCGCCGCTACCTCAATCCGGCCGTCCATGAAGGTTCTGAACTTGGCGTCTTTGATATAAGTTTGCGTACGGGCTTCCAGCCAGACCGGCTGCCAAATGCCGCGAATTTCACCATAGCCTTGTTTGCCGCGCGCTTGATAATTATGATCCTGATCCTCGGTTCGTACGATGATCGTATTATCCCCGTCCATCCGCCAGACGCCGGTAACTTCAAACTCAAACGAGCCATAGCCGCCTTGATGAGATCCGACATGGGATCCGTTAATCCAGACATCGCACAAATAATCCACCGCTCCGAAACGCAAAAACAGGCGTGAACCGCCGGCAGTCGGAAGACTCCAGGTCACCGTGCGCCGATACCATCCGATTCCTTTGATGTCCTTGCCGATTCCGGACAAAGGGCTGGCCCATGAAAAAGGCACCCTGATTTCCGCATCAAAAGGTACTTCACTATCCTTATTCCAGTTGCTGCGAATTCCCTCATCGTTAGGATCAAAGCGAAAAGACCAGGAACCGTTTAAATTCAGCCATTGCTGTCGCTGCCAATGCGGATGAGGAAATTCCGGACGAGGAATGACCAGATTCTCCGCGTTCATAATGGAGGTGCTCATGAGTATACACGACCTTTCGCAAGAGGTTATGCGCCCATTTTAGCACCGGTATATGATTTTTACAATGTTTATTATAGTTTTACAATACACATTCTTCATTGTACAATTAGGTCAATAATCTTGTATATGAAAAGGAACTTTGACGATGAATGAACCGATCCAGGATATGATCCGCTACCCGGCTTCAAGAATTCTTGACGTAGCCAAGGCGTTGTCGGGGGACCTTCGGGTCCGCATTTTGGAGGCGCTTGGGGAAAAGCCTATGAGCGTCAGCCAATTGGCCGAAGCGCTCGGCGTCGCCCAACCGACCGTTTCCATCAACGTCCAGACGCTGGAGCAAGCCGAGCTCGTCACCTCCGTGCAAGGAGCCAACCGGGAAAAAATATGCTCCGTCACCTGCCGCTCCATCCAATTGGAGCTTCCGTCCAAACCGGGGGACGGCCTTCATCCCGTAGAGAGCATTCATATGCCGATCGGGATGTATTCGCATTGTTCGGTGAAGCCCTCCTGCGGCATGGCCGGCAAGGACGGGACCTTGATCGGCTCGCAGGATGATCCCCGGGTCTTTTATATGCCCGAACGGGTCGACGCCGCGCTTCTCTGGTTTGCCGAAGCCGGTTATATCGAATACTTTTTCGCCAACCCGCTGCCTCCAGGCGTCGAGCTTGATGAATTGCGCATTCGTGCCGAGCTGTGTTCCGAAGCCCCCTCCTTCCGTGCCGACTGGGCCACGGATATTACGGTCACGGTAAACGGACTGGAGGCCGGAACTTGGACCTGCCCTTCCGATTTCGGGGACCGAAAAGGAAAGCTGACTCCCGAACGCTGGAAAAGCGGAACGGAATACGGCATGCTGACGGAATGGCGGATCAGCCATCAGGGGAGCTCGGTAAACGGAGTTCCTGCCGCCGATACCTCGATCGGAATGCTTCATTTGGCGTATAACCAGCCCATTTCTATCCGGTTTGAAGTAAAGGAGGAGGCGGCCAACAAGCGGGGGCTTAATCTGTTCGGGAGCCAGTTCGGGGATCATCCGCAGGATATCGTATTGGAGTTCATACGACGCGGCGGGGATAGCTGAGTTTAGAAGAAACAAAGCCTTCCTTCGCTTTTAAATCAAAACTTAATGAAACAAATGTCTCCACCGAGGCGTAAATATAAGGAAAGGACGCAAGTTCGGAATTCGGATGTCCTGAACGTACATAAAAGTGCGTGTTCAAAAAGTCAGGTTTTCAGGACCGAGAAGGTTGGATGAAGATAGGGACTGAGTAGCGGAGCGTACATGGGGTACGTGAGCAACGGAAGGCCCGGCTGAATTCAAGATTCGACGTCGAACCCGCTACATGATCTGCTTCGTCGTGGAAAGATGAATTTTTGAACAACCTATGAAAGGAGGCCTCGGAAATGAACTTCGGACCTGATCCTTTTCCGTTTGGCGGCGGGAGCGCTGGTTCTGGTTTTAATTTTATGTTTACGCTGGTACCCATCTTGATCGTGATCGTGTTTGTTATCGTCATTATCGGATTTATTAGCAGCGGCGCAAAGTATGTGAAGAACGCCAGCTCACCAAAAGATTCACGTTACGCCCGCATCGTATCCAAACGAATGGACGTGAGACATCACTCGCACAATATGAATGATTCCATGCATAACTCTTCGCGCACCTATTATTACATCACGCTGGAGTTCGATAACGGACATAGACAGGAATATCTGGACGTAAAAAATCTGTACGGCCTTGTGGCCGAGGGAGATGTCGGATATGCCGCAGTCCAGGGAGACTGGATCGTGGCGTTCGAACGGAATGCAGGCCAGGCGGAAAGTGGGAGTCGGTTCTAAGGAACCCGTTGGAGAACAAATCAGAACTCGGCCTTATTATAACGAAATAAACCCCATTCCTTTGTTCATTAGGAAATGGGGTTTATTTCTTCCTTTATTATCTCAGCGTTTGTTTCTCAAATGCTTCAATTATACCGCTGAACGTAAGCCTGGCCGTATCATTAACAAGATACTTTGCTTCTCGTAAGTCATCCGGTGAACCGATTCCAACCGAGAACATGCCGGCCGCGTTGATCGCCTCTATCCCCGCTTCGGAATCTTCCACACCTATGCAAGCTCTATAGGGGATTCCGAAATGATCAGCGGCATTCAGGAAGGTTTCGGGATGCGGTTTGCCGTTTTGAACCTGGCTTGCATCTACAATATAATCAAAGGCATCCATAAGGCCTAGTCTCTCCAGCACGAAATGAGCATTTTTACTGGCTGATCCCAGCGCAAGTCTCATCCCGCCGTTCCGGATGTCCTCCAGAAGTTTACCCATACCTGGGAGCACATCGGTTGGCTGAATTTGATCGATCAATTGCTGATATTGCTTGTTTTTATCAGTCGCCAATCGCTCCTTCTCAGCAGCGGAAAGGTGGATAGGTGTCAATGAAGCCGCTAAGACCCGCTCAAGAGATTCCATACGGCTCACACCCTTCAGGCGTTCGTTCAGTTGACGATCCACCGTGATCCCTAGACTCTCGCCAATCTGCTTCCAAGCCATATAATGAAACTCCGCAGTATCGGTAATGACCCCATCCAGGTCGAATATGAACAATTGGGGCTTCATACTTATCTCCCCTTCTCTTGCGCAAGCCATTTCGCGCTCAGGTCGACCCATGCACCAAGGCTAAGTCCATTCACTTGCTCGGGCAGCTTGGCCGAAGCGTCGCCAAGCGACATGCCATGCGGCCCTTTTTCGAACAAATGCAGTTCACACGGCACTTGGTGCTCGAACAGTTTGGTCGCTAAGCCTAGGAGATCCGTCGGCAAAATCACGCTATCTTCGTACGTCCCCCAGATAAAAGTTCTAGGGGTCTCCTCATTAACATAATGCAGCAGATTCAGAGACTCCTTTTCTTCATCCGTTAAATTTTCCTTGCCCATCAGAATCTCGCGAATATCCGGGCCGCGCATGTCCGGCATTAGTCCCTTTTCCATCAATTCAATAATAAATGGCGGGGTTTCAGTAGAACGAGGCGTCAACGTAATCGCAGGATATCCTAGAATCAACTGATTCGGTTTGATCTGGTCCGCACGAAGACCAATCTCTCTGGTAATTCGCTCGTCCTTGAAATATACGCCCAAACTCATGGCCAAATTTCCTCCTGCCGAAAAACCTGCCACAGATATATTCTCTGGATCAACCAGCCAATCGGTTGCGCGCTCACGAATAATCGAGACGGCTTTAGCCAGCTCTTTCAACGCCGTAGGAAAAGGATTATTGATTTTTACAGAATAATCCAATACAAAAGCATGATAACCTAATCTGGCAAATGCCAAGGCCACCGGCTCGCCTTCATTTTGAGAAATAACCGCATACCCGCCCCCCGGGCAAATGAGGACAGCCGGGCGAATCAGACCTTTTCTATCAAATTCACCGTCATCCAGCAAATAGGTTGTCAGTGTAGCCGAGGAATGCTCAAACAATTGTATCTTCTCATGAATCACAGAAGTTCCGCCTTTCTATAATCGAGTGTCCCATTTACCGCAGAAAGGATCCACAGGACTCTTCCCAATAAACTCAGACCGGCCTGTCAACTTCCGGACCAGCATTGGCAAAGTATAATCGTTGACACCGTAGGTGTTAATGTATGTTTTTACCCGCGGAACATCCAGTAAGTGGTATGGATTTTCCGTCGAAATAAATATCGTAGGAATCGCTTCAGGATAAATTGGTACGTTAACCCCCATGGGATTCATCCATTCGATCCGAACCGTGGTCTGATTCGATTTTGTCGCCAAACTACAAATATAAATAATCAAATCATACGTATTCTTCATTTCCGTAAACGAACTCTGCAGTCCCTCATAAACTCCGCTCGGCTCGAAGCGGGTAACTTCAAAGCCTTCTGCTTCCAGCAGAGGAATAAATGAAGCTGCAAGCCCGTTGGACTTATCGTATCCAAGCGCGTTGGCTTCACTCTCGATATCATATACAAGGATCCGTTTATAACGCTCATTAGTAACCGGCAACACGCCTGATTCTTCCTTGACCAGTGTGATGGAGCGATCGCTGACCTGCTCCGCAATCGCCAAATGCTGCTCATTCTTCAGCTTGATTGCTGCTTCTTCTTGTGAAGGGAGGTTGTTCATCTTGTGAAGATTCAGCGATGCTTTCAGACCAAGGATTCGCAGAACGGCTTCGTCCAACCTTTGCTCGGAAAGCAGACCTTGTTCTAGCCCGTCCCTCATAAATGCAACGTCCTCGTCAAGATTTTTGGTAAACAGGAACATGTCGCATCCGTTTTGAATCGACTTCGGCACCAATTGATTTCGCGGCATAGCAATATTCATACCGGCCATGGTGGTTGCATCCGTCATAATCAGACCATTAAAGCCCAGCCGCTCTCTCAGCAGCCCATTCAGCAACTCTTCGGCTAGGGACGCCGGGAGAATCTCGGCATCTCTCAGAGCCGGATTAAGCTTCTTGGAATACTCAGGCAATGAAATATGTCCGACCATGACAGTCTTGGCGCCTTCATCGATCAAGTGCCGATAAACATCACCGAAGGTTCTGTCCCATTCTTCCGGCGATAAGGTATTTACTGAAGTAACCAGATGCTGGTCCCGCTCATCGATGCCGTCCCCGGGAAAGTGCTTTATGGAGGTCGCTATTCCCTGATCTTGCGCTCCTTTGACATAAGCTGCTCCCATACGTTTAACGCGCTCCGGATCACTGCCAAAAGTACGAGTGTTCGTAATCGGGTTTCGGAAATTGTAGTCAATGTCTACCACAGGAGCAAAGGCATAGTTGGCGCCTACACTTTTGCCTTCAATTGCGCATACCTTCCCCAATTGATAGGCCAGCTCTACATGATCTGTAGCCGCGATCGCCATATTCGAGCCGATTTTGGTACCGTCCTTGGTAATCCCTTGCCCCCCTGCTTCCAAATTCGCGGCGATCAGCAAAGGGATTCTGGCGGAAGATTGCAATGTCGTCACCGTTGCCATAACGCTCTCTTTATCCATAGAGCGGCACATTAATCCGCCGATGCCTATTTCACCGGAAAGCCGCTTCAGGAACGGCTCGTCCTGTTTGTAGCCGACCATAAAAAACAGTTGGCCGATTTTTTCTTCAACCGACATTTGCTTAAAGGCTGTCGTTACCCATTGGATGTCATCCTCTTGCAAGTTAAAAGGCTTTTCTCTAAGCAAATTGATGTCCATAGTACGTTTCTCTCCTTTTACTCATGCTGCTCCTAAACCTGTGCCCGGCTTCCGCCCTTCGATCGGCGGTAGAAATAGGCCCGAATTGCATCCTGGTTCGAGGTATATCCCATAAACCCAACGATAAATACGCCTATAATAACCGTCTGCAGGGAGCTGTTGACTCCCAGCACAACCATCCCGTAAGATAATGCGTTCATTCCCAGTGCACCGGCAAAGATCCCTAAGGGCAGATTCGAAAACCGCGCCAGATACAGCCCGACAAGTACAGGACCCATGGAAGAAAACATCAGGGATGTTGAGCTCAAATTACTCGCCGGAGTTACCAACACGGTAGATGCGTTTATGACCGCAGCTACTCCAAGCAGCACACCAACCACGAGATAGGTTAACAATATGTTTTTCTTCTCATTGACGCCCATGTTAATTGCAAGCCGCGGATTCGCTGAAAGAGACCGGGTGTCATAACCGAACTTGGTGTACGCAAGCAGGAAATGAAACAGCACCATAATCACTGCAAGCACGATATAAACCCAAGGCGTTCTTGCAAATATTGTTAAATCGGGGTACATGAATAATTGGGTTCCCGAGCCGCCGAATACAATCCCGGAAAGCGCCTCATACATCATAACGACGCCTAGCGAAACAATGATTGTCGGCACACGAATCCACAGGTAGAGCAGTCCCTCCAGCAGGCTGAACACAACCGCAGCCACTATGGTGAGCATCAGCAGCAGTATGGGGCCGCCCCCCCATTGTATTGCCAGATTACTCCCCACGATGCCCGACAGGATGATAATAATGCCGGGGGCAAAGTCCCATCTGGCTCCGGATAAAGGCAGAGCGATCGCATAGGCCGTAATGGTGGTCAGCACGCTTCCCCTGATTATTCTGTCAAAAGCCCCTGCAGAAGCATAACCGCCCTTACTCATAAGCATCGTTACGATCAGAATAAGCAGATAGATCGCAATCGGAAACAGGAACGTTTTCAGCAGGTTCGTTATTTTTCTCATTACCGAGACTTGCATATTTTCACTCCATTCCGGTTTACCCAAACTTCGTACTTCCGGCAAACGCGGTTAGTTTCTGGCCGCCTTAATCTCTTCCAACGTTCGGTTCGTCAATTTTTGCAGCGACTCCCAAGTTGCGGACTCATTGAAGCTCATCATGACTTCCTTCAATTCGTCAACCGTTACTGGACCCTTGGATTTATCTTCAGGAACAACGTAATTTTTGAAGTCTTGCAGCTCTTCAGGAGTAGCAAACGTCACGTAATTTACAAAACCGTTACTCTTTGCATCCGGATAGGTCTTGCCATTCAAGCGGTCATAGAGTTGCGCGAAACAGTTAGCCATGATTTCGCCGTAGTTGTTGGTACCGGCCATGATCACTTTTCCATCCTTGATGCCCGCTTCCGTCGAATCGTTATACCCCAGAGCGAGCAGACGGATATCAGGCTTTGCGCTGTTCAGAATCGCCGGGTAAACAAAGTCCATACCTGAACCCAGACCGAAAATCGCATCCACTTCAGGATGTTCGGAAATAATTTTGGTAACGGCATCTGCCGCATTATCCGGTGCGAAGGAATGGAATTCCGTAGGGTATACGGTTACTTCCCCCTTTGTATCCAGTTCAGCCATTTTATCCGCGAATCCCTTGATAATAGATGGACCGTCTACAAAGGCGAATTCCGGAAATGAAGTAACTCCGATATGTTTGACACCGGAGGCATAGGCCTGCTCCGCATATTTTGCACCGAGCTTTTCCGGATTTTCGCCAAATTGCTTGATTCCCCCAACAAAGTAATCACTAGTAACACTCTCGTCAGCATCTCCAAGCGCTAAAGCATAATAGACGCCGGCTTCTTCCGCGAGACTAACGCTTTGCTTGAGGGCCGTGTCGTAACCGCTGATCACCGCGTCTACTCCTGAAGCAAGCAGGTTTTCGAGCCCGCTGATATGGTCTTCTTCACTTGAACCAACGGTAGCAAAGTTGAATTTAACGTTGAAGTTATTTTCCAAATAGGAACTGTAAGATTTGATTTGTTGTCCTTGAATGTCCGTATAATTGTAAAGCATGACTCCTATGGAATACTTCTTGCCTGAGCCTTCATTAGCCTTTCCGCTATCTTGGCCCTCTTTGTTCTTTCCGCCGCCGCACCCGGATAACACCAGGCCTGCCGTCAGTATTAATGCAACCAATGAGAAAACCCATCTTTTGTTCTTCATGTCTCATACCCCTTTTATTTGTTTGTTATCTTGGCATTGCTTCTCCGCCGGGTCTTCTCAATAGAAGGAACACGACGATGAGGAAAATAATTCCCTTAACCAGCGAAACGATTTCCGGCGCAACCCCGACCATTACCAATCCATTATTCAACAGGACAAGCGTGATGCTTCCTACGATGGCCGAGCTCATCCTGGAACGGCTTCCGCCGTTCAACGCCATTCCGCCCAGAATCAATGCGACGATCACATCCATCTCCAGTCCCATTCCTGTGTTTTCGCTTATCGAGGCCGACCGGGACAAAGAGAGGATCGATGCCAGACCGACCAGAGTGCCCGCCAGGATATAAGCGACAACCTTCATGCGGTTTACTCTTACTCCGCTCTGGGAAGCAGCCAAAGGATTGTCTCCAATCGCTTTGTTCTGCTTACCGACCTTGGTCAGGTGAAATATAATGTAGCCGATGACACTTACAACAATGATAATGGTGAGAATGGCTGGCGTATTTTTCCCTAAATCGCGTAATGTTTTTGAATTCTCAAGGGTGATTTTGGTTGTCGATGTAGAGACTTGATAGGTCACTAATCCTCTAGCTACAAACATTACTGCCAATGAAGAGATAACTGCCATTATCTTGAACTGGTTTGCGATCAACACGTTGGCCGTATAGCAGACCACGGATACGATCACAGCGATCAGCGCCCCTAAAATAAGCGGAGCTCCTGCATTCATCGCATAAATCGCGGACATAGAGCTTAAGGCCAAGACTGCCCCAACCGAAATATCCATGCCACCGTGCGAAAAAACAAATGTCAAGCCTACTGAAAGTGTCAACAATACAACAAGTTGTTTGAGGACCGTGCGAATATTAAAATCCGATAACAGCGCCCCGTCCGTCATTAACGTAAATATCAGCAACACAAGCAGCAAGCCGGCGTATTGAATCAACGTATTCTGATACTTACTTAAGAAGAGTCTCATAACTTAACTTCACCGCCTTGCCTAAATCATGTAGTCAATCAGCATGGATTCATTCAACTGATCATCACGTAAAAATTCTTTCTGGATTCTTCCATCCTTCATCACCAGAATCCGGTCACTCATGCCGATCAATTCAGGAAGTTCCTCGGAAATAATCAGGATAGCGTATCCCTGTTGTTTCAGTGAATACAGGAGCTGATACATGGTGGTCTTCACCCCGACATCCACCCCGCGGGTCGGGCTGTCCAAAATGAGGATTTTCGAGTTATTCCCGATCCATTTACCGAAGGAAACCTTCTGCTTGTTCCCGCCCGACAATTCACCTACACGCTGGTTCATTCCGCTAGCCTTGATGTTCAACCCGTCTATTTGCTTCTTGGCAAAACGCTTCTCGGCACCCGGAAGAACTAGGCCAAATCTCGATAGCATTCCAAGTGCGGATAGTGCCAGGTTATCCTTTATCGAAGCTTCCAGAACGAGCGTCTCCTGATCGCGGTCCTTTGATACGTAGCCCACTTTATGAGCAATAGCGGTCTGCACATCCTTCACAACATGAGGCACGAGATTCTCACCGAATGGCTCCTGCCTTGTGCTGCGGGGCTTTTTATCTCCGAATACGATAACCTGGCCCCGCTCCGGCTTCAGCTCTCCAAAGATAACCTTGCCCACCTCATGCATGCCGCTTCCCGACAAACCGCCGATCCCCAAAATTTCCCCTTTATGCAAATCAAAATGAATATCCTGCAGCAAGGCGGTGTGCACATGGTCCAGAGTAACCATCACTTGATCCTCCCGGGTAGCCTTCGAATCGCTGCGATAGTAATCCCCTTCGATAACGCGTCCGACCATCGATTGTTTAATATGATTCTCATCAAAATCCGATTGCTCAATCGTTGTGATCAAGTCACCGTCGCGCATAATTGTAAGCACGTCGCAGACTTCCATCAGCTCGGGCAGGTCATGAGAGATGAACAGTACAGCTTTGTTCTGATCCCGCAGCTTCTTCATCAACCGGTGAATCAGCAGCCTCCCGTCATGCGACAAAGCGGTAGTCGTCTCATCCACGATGAACAGATCGGGATCGTAATATAAAGCTCTCGCGATCTCTAACAGCTTGCGCTGCTCAAAGTTCAACGTCAAAGCCGGTCTAGTCACATCAACCTTGCCGAACTCGACAAGCTCCAGTGCTCTTTCCGCTTCCTCATGCATCTTGCTTCGATCAACAATACCGTTCCGGACAAATCGCCCTTCATCTCCCAAAAAAATATTCTCCGCTATAGACAACGGGCCGATCGTCCCAGTCTCCTGTACGATCATCGATATTTTTTTGTCACGAGCATCCAGCGGACTTTTGGGTGCGTAGGGCATGCCTTCGACAAAAATCTCCCCATCCGTCTTCGGTAGCAAGCCGCTGATCAAGGCAGAGATCGTGGACTTCCCGGAACCGTTCTCACCAATCAGCCCCCGGATTTCCCCCCGGTAAATTTGTAAACTGACCTTATTTACAGCCAGAACCTCACCAAACCTTTTGACGATACTATTCGTTTCCAAAAAAACGGGTTTCTCCATAAACTACCTTCCTTTGGTCCTTGTTATCGCTTTCTTCCCGCTGACTCAGTTTAGCATGATTAAAATACAACTTTAACTGTATCTCTTATCTTCATTAGGGCAAATATTTAACCAAACTTTCCGGCTATCCCCTGGAAACAGCCTTTATACATTAAATAATCCACTTATCTGGATTGGTTAAAGAGACAAATATAGTTGTGATAAACCTTTTATATTAAAATCAATAATTTAACAGATTAAATATTTCAATTTATCATACACGAGATTAAAAAATAACTGTGTTTTTTAACCTCTAAAGAGCAAATATTTAACCATTATCTTCGATTTCCAACATTTCTCTCCAAACTATTGTGGATTGGATTAAGTTTTAGTACACTCTGAAAAAAGCAATACATAAAAAACCTTCCATTTGAGGGGTGCTTAGCTTTGGAGTTCCGTCATGAAATTATTAACTTTCCCAAAAAGCTTCCTATCAATTTCTTCCTGCACCGGATCGGCAATGTCAGCAGACATTGGCATCAGTCGTTAGAACTGATCGTGGTCATGAAGGGGGAAGTTGACATTAATGTCAACAACGTGGCCTATCGCCTGGAAGCAGGAGATCTTATTCTCATTAATTCTAATGAAGTCCATGAGCTGCATTCCGAAGACGCCACTATGGTCGCACTGCAAATTAAGCTCGAACTGTTGAAGGAAGTCGTCGTCGACATCAAAAAAATGTATTTTGACTGCAATACCGCAAATACGGATCATCCCGAAATGTTCAGGAATATCAAGCGAATTGTTGCACAAATTCTACAACATAATATCAACGCTTCCGAATACGTAGATTTGATAAACGCATCTCTTGTCTATGAACTGATTTTTGAGTTATGCAGTCACTTTAGCAGTGATGAGCAAGATCGGGGATACCAGCCCAAGGAAAGCCTGGATAGATTGCGCCGCATTCTTGATTACATCAATAGTCATTATGCCGATAACATTTCGCTCCAGGAAGTAGCCAAGAACGAGTACTTATCCGTGCCCTACCTGTCGAAATACTTCAAGAAAAAATTAGGTCTTCCTTTCAGTGAATATTTAAAGGATTTAAGACTGCATTATGCGGTAAACGATTTGTTGAATGAGTCCTTGACGATCGACAAAATCGCAACCAAAAACGGCTTCCCCAATGTGCGATCCTTTGTGACTGCATTTGCCGAAAAACACGGAGAACTCCCGAGTATCTGGAGGAAGAAGCATGCCGAAGAGGTCTCCGGAAGTATCGAGACCACCAAGGAAAAATCGGTGAACTATTATCAGGATGAGCCGCATTCCTATTACGAAGAAATATCCCGATTCATTGAAAATAATCTTGGTCCGCATGCCCAATATGCTCTTCCCGAAAAAAACAAAGAAAGCCTCTCATCGGCTTATCAGATTGATCTGTCAAGAACCGGAGAGAAGCTGCACCATCATTTCAAAAAGTTTATCGGGGTCAGTCGTGTGAAAGAAGTTTTGTATGCGGACGTACAAGAAGCATTACGAATCACTCAGCAAGAAATAGGATTCGAATATATTAAAATGCATGGGCTTCTGGATGACGATCTTATGGTCTACCATGAGGATTCCGCAGGCAGGCCCTCATACAATTTTCAGCTGATCGACAAGGCTTTTGATTTCCTGCTTTCCGTTGGGCTCAGACCGCTCGTGCAATTTTCTTTTATGCCTGCCAAATTGGCAAGCGAATCATCCAAAACGGTCTTTTATTCCGAGATGAACACTAGTCCCCCCAAGGATATGAACAAATGGAACAAGTTGATTGAAGCGCTGACCATTCATTTGATTAACCGCTACGGAATCGCTGAAGTACGGAATTGGCTGTTTTGTGTGTGGAACGAACCCAGCTCTTCCAACCTCCTATTTGGCTTCAAACGGGATGAAACCTTCTTCTCGCTCTATAAGAACACTTACCAAACGGTGAAGAGTATCGATCCATCGCTTCTCTTCGGCGGGCCGGCTGCGTTCTCAACCTACAACAAAAATGAGGATTGGCTATTTTCGTTCTTGGATTTCAGTCGGGATCATGAGTGTTTGCCTGATTTCATTACGATTCACTACTACGATATCGATCTGATGACACACGACGACAAGCTAAGTATGGATAAACAACTCAACTTAAGCCCGGTGACCGATTCTTTCAAACAGTTTATCGACCGCCTTCAATTTCGTCTTCAGGAAGTTCACCTGGCTGATTTGCCGGTTTATTTAACCGAGTGGAATTCGACGGTTTCTCATAAGGACTTGATGAGCGATACATGCTTTAAATCTTCCTATGTGATCAAAAATATTACTGAGAATTATGACCGTCTGGATTCGTTCGGCTATTGGCTGCTGACCGATCTGCATGAGGAGAATCGGCTCCCGAGCCAGCTGTTTCATGGCGGGTTGGGCCTGTTTACCTGGAACAATATCAAGAAGCCCGCCTACTACTCGTTTTACTTTCTGAACCGGCTCGGCAATGAGCTGGTGGATCGGGGTGACGGCTACTTCATAACCCGACAAGATGACTGCTATCAGATTCTTCTTTATAACTATCACCATTATGATGACGTATATTCGAAAGGCATTTCGATCAGTATTTCATCAAGAGAACGTTACTCGCACTTTCCGTCCAAGACCAGGCGGGAGTTCAGATTTGATCTTGGCCCCTTATCCGGCGACTTCCAAATCAAGCATTCCTTCGTGAACCGGAGCTACGGAAGCGCCTACGATAATGCATTAAGTATTATTCAGACAGATGAAGCCACATCCAGCGATATCGATTATTTAAAGCAAATCTCTATTCCGCGCATCGAGAAAGAACTCGTGACATCATCTGATGCGTTAACGGTTCAAGCTACTTTGGAACCTTTCGAAATCCGTTTGATCGAAGTGTCCGAAATACTCAAATATACACCAAATTCATAATCTAAAATGACCAAACCTCGGAGGAGCACAAATGCTTACATGGTTTTCTCATCAAAAAGTTATTGTAAAGTTTATAGCCTTGACTTCCCTTATCTTGGCAACCGCCCTTACCATATTGATTAGTTGGAACCTTATCGTGCTGAACAAGGTCAGCATGGATCTCGGCATGGCGGAGGCGCAGATCACGGGACAAAATTATGCGGACAAGAACACGTCCATAATGCAAAATACCGTAGCTTCTCTTGCCTCCCTGCGCTCGATCTTTACGGACGAGGCGGTTCAGGGGGTAACGAACCGCGATGGAATGATCAGGAATATAGAACATCTATTGAAAGGCAACGAGTCTGTAAGTTCCATATTTACGATTTGGGAGAAGAATGCGTATGGCAGAGACGCCGAATTCGCTTCGCATCCGCTGTATTCCGTAAATGAGGGACGCATGGCATCCATGGCCATCCGTTTTGACGATGGCAATATCATGTCCGTTCCCTTTGGAGGTCTGGATACGTTTACTGCCTATGAACAAGTGAAGACGTCCAAGAAAGATATGGTCTTGGAGCCTTACAATGCTCCTACCGAGAATGGTAAGTCGGAGCTGTTGACTATGATCGTACTCCCCATAATGGATAAGAACGATAAGTTTTTGGGCGTTATAGGCGGGGCCTTTTTGCTTGATACCTTTCAACAATCCGCCGAATTGGAGCACCCGCTGGGCGGGAATGTCTCTTTGCTCTCCAGCGGAGGTCTGTATATAGCAAACGGGGAAGATTCCGAGCAAGTCGGGAAAACCTTTCTCTCATCTGAAGACAATAATAAATTGTTCGAAGAGGTTAAGAAGGGAAAACTAACCCATGAGGCCTCCAACTCGGCCGGTAAGACAGTGATTCGCGCGTTCAGGCCGATTTCGATTACAGGCAACGAGTCTTGGTATGTGCAGACTGTAATACCTAAATCCGAGATATTAACAACTTATACGACCAATCGCAATGAATCCATATTAATTGGTCTTGCTGCGCTACTGTTCCTCGCCCTTGGCATCTGGATGCTGGCCAAGATGATTGTAGTTAATAATATTAAGAAAATGATGGGTACACTGCAATATATCGCATCGGGTGATTTAACTCATTCTGCGACGATTCGTTCGAAGGATGAATTCGGGATTATGGCAGAGCATCTTAATATCGCGGTGGGAAATTTGCGGACGATGTTGGCACAAACCGCCGAGACTACCCTGACCGTTAGCGCAACTTCACAGGAGCTTACCTCCAGCGCCGGGGAGACATCATCGGTAGCGCACACGATATCTTCTTCCATGGAGAAAATGGCGGAAGCCATTCATGAGCAGAGCTCCGAGGTAGCCGAAACCGCCTCAAGGATGGAGGAAATCGTGGAAAGGGTACACCGCGTGGCGTCATCCGCCGAAGCTGTGTCAGACTCCACGGATGAAGTGATCGGGCAGACCGAACAAGGCGACAAAGTCGTTCAACAGGCAATCGAGCAAATGAACACCATTTACGCTTCTACGAATGAATCGAACGAGGCCATGAAGCGGTTATCCAAACGCTCCCAAGAAATCGAGAAGCTTGTCGACTTAATCTCTGGCATCTCGAATCAGACGAACCTGCTGGCCCTGAATGCCGCTGTAGAAGCTGCACGTGCCGGCGAACAAGGAAAAGGGTTTGCCGTCGTGGCCGCTGAAGTTCGCAAATTGGCGGACCAGACTAAGAACGCAGCCATCCAGGCTCAGGTCGGCATCGCCGAGATTGCCGCAGACACTGAACACACCGCAGAACTGATTGCCAATACGGCGATCGAGGCTGACCAAGGACGTGAAAGCGTGCTGGAAAGCGGACGTCTATTCGCTTCCATCATGCAAGAGATGAAGAAGGTTGGGGAACTGGCCCAATCGGTTTCATTTGAAGTCAAGGAAATAAACGGAGGATCCAACTGGATTGCAGGATCCGTCCGGCATGTATCCGATATTGCCTTAACGTCGTCCGATGAGGCCGCCCAAGTTGCCGCGGCAGCGGAGCAGCAATTGGCCACGATGCAGGAAATTTCAAATGCGGCCAATCATTTAAGTCAACTCATCTTGGATCTTGCAGAGCAAATGGGGAATTTTAAAGTTTAGATCAGGATTAAATAATGAAGGGGGTGTCCCAAAAGTCATCGAAATGACTATGGGCACCCCCTTTTACTTGTGTTATTTAGAGTGTCAGTTGAGCGGCAGCCCCTGCTTTTTCGCATAGTTACCCCAATGCGGCTGTCTGCCGTCGACATCGCTAAATCCGTACTCGTCGGACAAATCCCAGCTTGTCAGTGCACGGCCGGACTTTTCATGGACATTAGGATCACCGGCAAGGGCAGCCACGGCTTTGCCGACAAAGTAAGGCGTTTCCGATTCAATGTAATGCGGTTCCTGGGCAACCGCATCCCGCCAGTTATCTTCTCCCACTCCAAAATGATCCAGCATTTGTTCGGACCGCAGGAATCCCGGTGTAACCGCGAGGGCGGTAATATGATGCGGGCGCAGCTCCTCCGCCATAGCCGCCGCCAAGTGGATCGGCGAAATTTTGGCGAGACTGTAGTACAAATTACCCCGGTAATTATAAGTGGATCCGTCAGTAACTTCTATGATCAGTCCCTCTCCCCGTTTGATCATTAAGGGAGCCCCGTAGTAGCTCGTGATCAAATGGGTCTTGATCGCCCGCTCCTGCATGAGCAGCGCATCGCCTAAAGGCTGCTCCCAAAACGGAGTACCCCAATGCGTCAACTGCTCTCCGCCCCAAATATCATTGACGAGGAGGTCGAGGCGTCCTTCTTGTTCCTTGGCGATCCGCTCGAACAAAGCCTTAACTTCCTCTTCCTCCGTATGGTCACAGCGGATCGGAATACCGATTCCGCCGCGAGCGGTAACCATCTCCGCCGTATCGTCGATCGTTTCGGACCGGTTGATGTCCGAGGCGCCGCCCCGGACGCTGCGTCCCGTGCAATAAACGGTGGCCCCGGCCGCCCCCAGCATGACGGCGATTCCGCGGCCCGCTCCCCGCGTAGCTCCGGCTACCACGGCAATTTTCCCGGCCAATGGCTTCAAAGTCTTGTTTTCCATAGATGGATCATCCTCCCGATAACTTCTGTTTCTAATGACATTTTCAGTTTACCCGTCAAATATGACATCCATTGTCTTATATAAATGATACAATTCAAACTAGGAAAAGAAGAGGAAGGAAGGGATGTACATGAGAGCGGATCGGCTGCTGTCCATTTTGCTGCTGCTGCAGAACGGCGGCAAATTAAACTCGCGCCAGCTTGCTGAAAAACTGGAGGTCTCGGAGAGGACGATCGTGAGGGATATGGACGCTTTGAGCTCCGCCGGTATTCCGGTATATGCGGAACGCGGTCCTCTTGGCGGATGGATGATGGCGGAGAATTACCGGACAAGTCTGACGGGGATGAATCAGGAAGAAGTTCTCTCACTGCTTTTGACCAGTTACAGTCATCTGCTGGGAGAGTTAGGAATTCCGAAGCGGAGTTTCGAAGCCGCGTACCAGAAGCTGCTCGCTTCCTCTCCTGCCCCTGTCCGGCAGGATGCCGAAATGCTCTCGGAACGCATTCATATCGACGGAGCCGGCTGGCATACATCGGGAGAAAGCTTTCCGCTGTTAAAGATAGTGCAGGAAGCGGTCTGGGGACAGCGCAAGCTGGACATATCCTACCGCAAATCGGACAGCGATGCCGCCAACGCCGGTGCCATCTCCAGACGGACCGTTCATCCTTTAGGCCTGGTAGCTAAACGAAACGTCTGGTACCTGGTGGCGGAGGAGAACGGAGAGATTAAGACCTTCCGCATCTCCCGGATCACGGAGGCCGCTGTGTTGGAAGAATCCTTTCAGCGCCCGAACGACTTCTCATTGAGCGGGTACTGGGAGCAATCGACCGCGGATTTCAAATCCGCTCTGCCGCGGTACCCGGCACAGATCCGCATCACGGAGCGGAGACTGGCCCGGCTGAAGCGGGAGCGCTACGCCAAGGTACTTAGCGCCGAGCCAGAGAATGGCCAGCCTGGCTGGATGCGCGTAAGCATCGAGTTTCACACGCTGGATTCGGCGTGTGAAATTTTGCTCGCCTGCGGCCGGGAAGCCGAAGCACTGCACCCGCAGGAGCTGCGGGAGTTGATCGGCGCCGAAGCGGCGGCAATCTCGGCGCTTTACCGGTGACAGCCGGCAAGCGCCGGCAACGCCTGCTTTATTCCGCCGGCTCGGCTGCTGCAACGGCAACCGACGTAAAATAAGCCTGCAGCTTCCGGTTCAGCCACAGCGAAGCTGCGATAAACAGCGCGACGCCGAGAAATTTGGCCGGCTGGTCCACAAAATCGGACAAATGGGTCCCGATGTAGGACACGCAGAAGACCATGACCGCCTTGCCTAAAGCCACCGCCGCCGCAAAGGTTCTCACCGGCATCCGCGTCAGCCCCGCGGCCATGTTGATGACTACGAAAGGTCCCACCGGGAGCATGCTGAGCAGGAATACAAAGCTGAACCCGTTCTTCCGGGCCCAGACCATCGCTTTCTGCACCTTGGGCTTCTCGGCCCATCTCCGGATGAGAGCGGAACCGGCTGCTTTGCGAATGAGCAGAAACGTGAGCAGGCTTCCGGCTACGAGACCGATCCAGGAATATAAGAATCCCTGCCACATACCGTAAATGGCTGCATTAGCCCCGACAATAATGATCGTAGGCAGCGGCGGGACGAAAGATTTCATAAACGTGAGCAAAATTCCGGGCAGCGGCCCAAGCGATCTGAACCTGTCCAGAAACAGCTGAATATTTTGTTCCGTAAAATAATCCATGATACTGAGCTCTGCATCAAGCATTTGTTCACCTCTTCTAATAGGGGTCACTATATTATACTATGAGCGAACCGGAAACCTTAAAGTAATATTCGACAATCCTATTATGAATGAGGATGACCCCCGACCCCGTGATTTCGATTACTTATTCCACCCCTTTTCCTTAAATCGCGCAATAGCCTCGATCCGGTTCCCCACCTTCAGCTTTTCTAAGATCGTTGAAATATAGTTGCGTACGGTTCCCTGAGAGAGGTAAAGCTCCTCCGCAACCTCCTTTGTCTTCTTGCCCTCGGCAACAAGCTCCAACACCTGGATTTCGCGGTTCGTCAACGGATTCTCGCTATCATCCTCATAGACAAAATCCACAAGCTCCGGAGCATAAATACGGCGGCCTTCCATAATAATGCGAATCGAAGCTATTAATTCCTCAATGGGACTGTCCTTCAGTAAATAACCGCGGACCCCCGCTTTACGCGCACGCTCAAAATAACCGGGACGCGCAAACGTGGTTAAGATAATGATTTTGCAGTCGTTATCCAGAAGCGCCTCCGCGGCGTCCAAACCGGTCTGGATCGGCATCTCGATATCCATAATGCAAATATCCGGCTGTAATTCAATCACCAGCTTAACGGCTTCCTCGCCGTTTCTGGCAATGCCGACTACTTCAAAATCTTCCTCCATGTTTAACAAGGATTGCATGGCACCGAGCAGCATCCCCTGATCTTCCGCTATCACAATACGAATCATATGGTCTTCCCCCCTTATTGGTTTGTAATCGTAACCGGGACAGAAATAATCATGGTCGTACCTTTGTCCGTCTTCATATGAAAGGAACCGTTAATAAAATCAATTCGTTCCTGGATTCCTTTCAAGCCGTTGCCGCCTTCAAATCGTTTGACATTCGGAAAACCGATTCCGTTATCATGAATCGTCAGCTTAAACATTTCATCACTTTGATAAAAACTGATGCGACAGATCGTTGCCTGACTATGCTTCACGATATTGGTTACCGCTTCTTTCAAGCACATACTTACGATATTTTCAGCAAAAACCGGCATATGAATCTCACTGGTATCCCCGTTTAAACGGAATTTAATCTGCGCGGCCTTTAATATCTGTTCGACACGAACCAATTCATCCGCCAGATGGATCGCGCGTATATCCGCCACCAGCTCACGAACTTCTTTGAGAGCAATGCTTGCCGTTTGACGAATATCCCTGATTTCCTGGATGGCCTGTTGCGGATTATTCTCTACTAAGCGTGTCGCCAAATCACTTTTCAATCCGATCATGGATAGCTTCTGACCCAGCGTATCATGCAAATCGCGTGCAATACGCTGGCGCTCCTCATGCACCGTCAGCTCGGAAATACGCTCGTTTGCCGTTACAAGCTCCCCCTCCAGATTCTCGCGTTTCGACTTGGAATATAGAGCAAAGGGCACTAATACTACACCTAGAGCAGTAACGATAATGAAAGGCGTTTGGGATATAAACAAATCCTGGAAGAAAAAATACCCCACTTCGATGGTGACCGTTGTAAACAGAATATTCAAACCATACATGATATAAAAGCCAACAGCCTTCTTGAAATTAAAACCGATCAAAATCGCCGTAAAGAGGACAAAATACGCATAACCAAACGAAAGCGTCATTAGAATATTCAGCACCATTTGGAGGCTGATCCACATGTACTTCAGGCCCGTCCGTGCACTGAACGAAAAATAGTAGCTTAAAAAATATAGGATAATCAATAATACCGCTACGCTAATGAGCCACAATGAAAACGAATGGATAATATGGATAATAAAGTAGAAGGGCATAATGCAGACGATGATCCACAGATAGATACTTAACATCGGACTTTTAGGAATGATACTGTACCACTTTTGCATAACAGCCTCGCTTCTTATGTTCGCTTTTTCAATCATTATAACTCAAAAAGGGCACCTCTTACCTATGTAGAGGCACCCTTCCAAAAAGCTAGCTGTATTTTTTAGTCAATACCACTTTATTGCGAGTCACTTCTAACTTTGCAGCCTCTTTAAACGTTACGAATTTATGCCGTTCAGGGTCATAGAGCTTATAACGAATCGACTCTAAACTCGTCTTTAGCGTGATCGTGGTTGCCTGTTGTAATGGCGGAATCGACTCATGAGCATCCTCCAGCTTATAGTTCGGTACGCGAGGCGCCAAATGGTGAACATGGTGGAAGCCGATGTTACCAGTTACCCATTGCAGTAATTTTGGCAGCTTATAGTAAGAACTGCCTTCAACGGCTGCTTTGACATAATCCCACTTCGAATTATGTTCAAAATAAGAATCCTCGTACGTGTGCTGAATATAGAATAACCAAATCCCCATCGACCCTGCGATCAATAACGTTAGACCATGCACAAGTAAGAATGCAGTCCAGCCAAATGCCAGAATGAGTGCTGCACAGACAGCCAACAACATGATATTAGAAAAATAAGTATTCAACCGCTCCTTTTTACGTACCCCACTACGGTTAAATCGATTTAATACAAGCACCATGTATAGAGGGCCTAATCCAAACATCACTATCGGATTGCGGTATACACGATACCCTAGGCGACCAAGCTTCGATTTGGCCAAATACTCATCCACAGTCAGCATATCGATATCGCCGATCCCGCGCTTATCCAAGTTCGAGCTTGTTGCGTGATGAAGCGTATGCTCGCGTTTCCACTTTTCGTAGGGGAAGGAAGTCAGGATCCCTGTAATATTTCCGACAATATCATTGGCTCTTTTGCTCTTGAAGAACGACCCGTGTGTACAATCATGGAAAATAATAAATGTACGCACAACGAAGCCTGATGCAATAACGCTACATAATACGGTGTACCATGGTGAATAAGGCAATACCGCATAGCCGGCTCCCCAAATGAGTAACAACGGCAGTATGGTATTGATGATTTGGTTAATACTGATTCGCGTATCAGATTTGGCAAACGGTGCAACATCATTATGCAACTGCTTCGTCTTGTTTGCATCTGTGTTAATCAATATGATTTCCCACTTTCTCTGAGCTTCTATATTGATCATATAAAAGATCAGAAATCAGGGGTACTCTCAAATATCATTATTTTCATATGACACTTGTCATATAGGCAGCATTACGGAGAGCTCATTTTACGTTTTTACGTATCCACTGTTCCAGAATCTCTTGCCTCTCAAGCACGTCTGTTAGCATGCTATAGAGAGTTTCCAGCGTCACCGCGTTCTCCTGCACTCCCTTTGCGGCTCGAAGCCCCTGCTTTTTTCTGTCCAGGCTCCGTGCCCGGATCTCCTCCGATTTAACCCTTAGCGGGTCAGCCGGAATATGAAAATGAGGCGTTTTGTTCACAGGCTTTTTAGTTGCCATCCGTAACCACCACCTTCAGCTCGCTATTCCGGTCCAGGCCGGCAGTCTTCAACACAAATTGTCCCGGCTCGCTGCTGCTGATCGTGATATCCGCCGTACCCTTCGTCAATTTCAGGCTTTGCCGCATTCCGTTCAGTTCGACTTCCAGCTCCTCATTGTATGCTTTCTGCACTTTCCCCTGCCAATCAGTCACGGTAACCTGAACCGTCAGCACATCTTCGCCATCCGGCTTGATGGCCGGTTTGTCTGCCTCTATCACGGCAAACAACCCTTGAAAATCGCCATCGACATACCTTGTATGCATCAGCCTGCGGTCCTGATATTGCTCCTCGCTGATCGGGATCAGGTGATCGTGCTTAACCTCTCCGGCCAGCTCGCTGAGCGTGAAAACGCGGCCATCTTCATCAATTTGCGCATAGTAATTAGGCAAACTCGATCACCTCCCAGGAAATCTCTGCATAGGCTTCATAGAAACCCTCCATAAAATTAAACCTTACCACGTTATTTCCCACGAGTCTGGCGCAAACCGATCCGTCCATCAGGGGCGAGCCTTGGGACCAGTGGGACAACCCGGATGTGGTAATATTGACAAATGTTTTCTGCGGATTTACCGCAGTGATCGCCACGTCTCGAATCAATGTTCCGTTTCCGTTCGGATAGAAATACGAGATACTGGTTGCTCCGCGCTGTACGCTTTTAATCCCCACACCTTTCCACCCCGATCCGTCATGATATTGCAGCAGCCCTTTTTCCAAGCGAAAGTCGGGGCTGCTCTCCTGCGAAGCTCTACTGTAAACGCCGAAGCCGGCGATAATGGCATTTCCCGTCTGATCGTTTGGGGCCGTAACCGTCAATCGGACATAGGACCCGTTCATTGCCTGATCGAACGGGTGATATCTCGGGAATTCTTCGGAACCACTGCGCGTATAGGAATAGGCTCTGCGCCAATTCACATTGTCGCTGCTCACATCCACGTAGAAGCCCTTGGGATCGGAGTTCCAGCCTTTTTCAAAGCTGACTCCTTCCATATCGGCATATTCCGCTCCCAGCGCCACGGTCATGGACTGGGGAAACGGATTGTAGGCCGAGTAAAGAGCCCAGAAATTATCGTTCAGACCGCTCTGAAAATACGGAACGGTCGGCAATCCGCTAAGCTGTCCGGCCGTCACCGTAACCTGTTTGTACTTGGCAATATTTCCGCTGATCCGGCCCGATTTCAAATGCCGGCGGCATAGCGTATAGCGCGCCACTTTGTCTCCGGTAACGGCAACCGCAGCGATCTTGTCGGTCGTCACGGCCCCTCCGGCGATCCCCTCGCTTCGGATCTGCGGCGCGTCGCCGGCCTTCCCCGTGTGGTGATGGCCGCTCGTGCCGTGAAATAACGCGTCGGTCGCTTCAATATTCTCATTTTGCGCGATTCTTCTGACGGTGTCGGAAGGCTCGAACGTTTTTAACCCGGTTGGCAATTTAGGCATCGTATATCGTGCTCCCCCTTTCTTGTTACAACTTCTTTTCCTCGGGCTTCCAGACTTCCAGCTGGTCCCAGGTCATGCTTAGAGCCTCAAGCTCATCCCAATTCAAATTCGCTTTATCCAGCTCTTCCCATCTCAAATAGGTGTATTCGAACCGGATGCTTAAATGGGCCGGAACGATTTCGCGAAGCGCCGTTCTTACATCATTCAGATTCGGCGGAACGCCGCGCTTCCCAATGAACGTAATCACTACTTCATATTTCGCGAAGTTTTCCTGGAGCTGGATTTCCCCGTTTTCAAACGAATCCACCACATTCTTAATGACGGCTAGGGTTACCGTTCCGGCTCCCCGCAGCTTCGACTTAATGACGGAACGTCTCTGCTCCTTAGGTTTGTTCTCGTCAACGGGAATCCCGCAAACATTTTCCCAATAGGACAACCCCCAAACCGCGGTATCGACAAAAAACTGTCGCAGCACATCCTGAATCCGGTCCTGCAGCTGTATTATTTCTTCCGCTTCCTGGGCGGTCAAATTTCTTACTGTGCGGGAGTCGCCATAGTAACGGGGCAAATAATCAAGCATATCGCTCTTTATATTACGAGACAACGAAATTCACCGCCCCGGCTACGGCCACTTGATCCTCATGGATATGCAGATTCTCCGGAGCTCCATTGATCTTCAATTCTTTAAAGTCGGTGACCGCTTCTATATCAAGCAAAAGTCCGAACACCCGGTTATATGGAACCACGGTGCTATGAAAAGCTAAATCCGCCAAATAACTCTCCAATTCCTTGGCAAACTGCACTTTCACGTCCCCCAGAACCGCACCGGGAGCCAGTGTCAAGCGCGCCGATACGTCAATCTGCACTTCCTCCGCGGGAGATACGGTAACCAGGGCGCCAACCGGGCGGCGCTCTTCCACCGCTTCTTGGACATGCTTGATGATCGCCTGTCCTGGAGCTCTTTTATCTGCCGACAGGATGGACAGCTTCACGGTGCCCCCGCCATTCCATACGGGAAATACCTTCACGTCGCCTACGCCCCGAACTTCCAGCGCCCATTGTCTATAATGCCAAGCGTTGCCGCTGGTCGCCGGTCTGCGCACGCGGTCGAAATATCTTACCAGAAGCGATTCGTCCGATTCGATTTCCGCCCCGTTGGCAAAAGGGTCCGGGTTCGTTACGGTAACGATGCCCGATTGATTGCCCAGTACCAGTGTAATCCGGCTTGCCGCTACATTCCCCCGGCTGCCGCCCAAAACCGCATTAGCCTTCACAACGGCTTTGCCCTGTTTGATGATTCCTTCCTCGGAAGTCACAAACACGACCGCTTCCTCTTCATCCGTAGATACGGCGGTCCCAAGCGGGATGACCGTATTCTCATCGCCACGGAAGAGGAGTTCCCCCTCCGCCTTGACGCTCGGAAGACGGGTAAGGCCGAATTCGCCCGCACGCAAATCAAGAAATTCACCCGGCTGCTGCGGGCCGGCAAAACCGAATTTCAATACATTATCAAGCTCAATATAGGCATGCGCGAGCTCGATCGCGGCGGGGGAGAGCAAGTCAAAGGTGACCGATCCCTGACGCTTATCCAGCTCCACCGGCGTAGCGTCCAGCATCCGCTGCAGTATCGCTGCTTTCGTCTGATTTTCAAACACGGTTAAATACTCACCTCCTGCTCAATGATTCCTTCGCTGGT
Source organism: Paenibacillus sp. FSL R5-0407 (assembly GCF_038009185.1). Classification (NCBI taxonomy): domain Bacteria; kingdom Bacillati; phylum Bacillota; class Bacilli; order Caryophanales; family Paenibacillaceae; genus Paenibacillus; species Paenibacillus sp. FSL R5-0407. Next base: position 2,821,059 of record NZ_JBBPAX010000001.1, read on the forward strand.
GTGGACCGTAAACGTGACGAACAATTTATCGTTATCCCTTGTAATTTGAAAATTGAGAACCTCTTGAATCCGGTCGTCCTCCAGAAGCGCTTCGGTAATGACCCGGCCGATCTCACTTTTTAACAATTGCTGCGAAATGTCTTGGCCCAGCAGGCTTTCAAGCTCGCAGCCGTATTGGCCGTTATAGATCAAATAACGATAACGCGCCGTTTGGATCGCTTTGCGAATGGACTGGCATACCGCCTCTTTGCCGTCCACCATACGTTCGGCCACTTCGCCCGATTCCAAATCGAGGCTGTATGTCCGCGAAGGAGACGGAACCGGCTTCACTTCCACGTAACGGTCTTCCTTGCTTTGAAGCGGAGATAATCCCATTAATACATCACCGCCCGATCCAAAATAATATAGGTCTGCCCCTGCTGAATCCCGGCGACGATGACCCGGTCGCCTTCCTTGAGCTCGTCGATAAATTCGAGTTCAACTTCTTTAGCGACAAATTTTGCGGAGGCCATTCCAAAGGAAAGGAACTTAATGCTTCCCGTTCCTTGCGATAAAGTTAAAGCAGAGGACTGGGAGATGGAGGATGAGGAGATCTCCGCTTTATTCTCGGTGCTGAGGTTCGCTTTCCGCGTATACTTCGTCAGCGACTGGGCGACGATCAGATCATCCTTTTCGAGCTCCACATTCATATGATCCACCTTGATCTTCAAGTCGGGAGGTTTGGCCGTGACGGTCGCAAGCTCGAAGGTAATTTCGCTGTTGTATCCAATCTTGCGGATCAACTGCACCAGCTGGCTTGCTCCCGAGCCTTCAATGCGTTCCATTACTTGGCCCCCTTCTTTTCTTCCTTGTATTCCATCTTCGGAAGGTCATCGGTCGCCGACAGGGTCAGCGACATCGTATGGCTTCCGTTCTGGAACCGGTGTTCATCGGCCGAGACATAGTATCCGCCGAGAATCCCCGTTATCGATTCCTTGACGTAAATACAGGAACCCGCAACCACATCGGGTATGCCTAGACAATCGATGCGGGCCTGATCCTCGATCGTTGACAAATCCTTCAGCAATTGCTTCGCTCTTTGCTCCATTTGTGATTTGGTCATCTCATTTTCCGGCTTCTCCAAATGCTGCATGACTCCGAACCGTTGGATCAGTCCTCCATCCTTCGCGTTTGCGGAGATTTCCTTTTTCTTCGCGTCGCCGCCGATGACCTTGATCTGCGTGCGGGTATCTTCGATCGATTGGGAGTAGCTGGCATCCAGCAGGTTGACCCCGTTTTCCAAAACCCACTTGCCTTCCTGCTCTTTCCGGGCCAACAGCTGCAATTTCCCTTCCTTTGAGGTGATCCAAAAATGCTGTCCGTTTTGCTTCTGGGTTTCGGTGAGCGCGGTCACCATCATCTCAAAGAGCGTTTTCTCGCGGAAAACCAGCTTCGGAATCACATAACCCGTATCGTGTATTTCTCCCGTCGGCACGGAAAACTCATTGCACAGCCGCTTGATGATAGCCGATGCGGATTGACCGCGAAAAATTTTCGTATCCTTGCTTTTGGTCAGATAAATATTTTCGTCATAAGCCGTTAAGGTCATTTGCCCCTTGGCGTTAATCTGATCCGCAAACAACACGCCGCGAAACAGCTCCTGCTTCTCATTCAGAATGAATCGCAGCTCCGCGCCTTTCTCAAACGTCATGAACAGTTCCCGAAGATCTCCCGTATTGGACAGTTCCACAACCAGCTTGCGTGAAGCCTGCTTGATATCGCCGGACCACTGAATCGACTTGACGATATGATCCAAATAGACGTTTTGGTCCGCATCCTTGTAAATGACATTCCAGTTCATTTAGGGATCACCAGCTTCTGTCCGGGGGTTATCCGGTTCGGATTTTTCCCAATGACGGCTCCGTTGGCCGCATAAATTTCCTTCCACCGGTCTCCGTTTCCTAGCGTCCGCTGGGCGATTTTCCATAACGTATCTCCGGGAACGACGATATAGGAAGCGGGAGGCTTTCTGGTATCGGGGCGGTGTTCGCCCGTGATGACCATTGCTTTACCGGACCCCGAGGTTTCCACCTGGCGGAACTGGACCTCTTTGAATTCCTTCAATTCCAGATCATAGTACACGTCGCCCGGATTTCCCGCGCGTTCGCTATATTGGAAGGAACGGATCGTGACCAGCCCTTTGATTTTGGTACCGGTGATGTCCAGACGGACGGGGCTTCGCCTTTTCATCCATTCCTCAATCTTCTCCACGGTGTCCCAAGGAACCGGAAGGTCTTCATATTCGCAGTATCCGGGATGATAATCGCGAGGAAAAAAAGACGAAAAGGAATATTCCTTTAATGCGGCTTCCCCGATCACCGTGTATTCACCCAACCCCGTAACCTGCACATCTTCATAACCATGCGATGTTTTGACGGAGACCCGGTCCGGATTGACCGGCAGCCAGAGCCATTCCTTCTCGTCAATCGTTTTGAGCCAGAATTCCAGCGATGCCATTATGCCATCAATCCTCCTGCCGTCTTGATTTCGCGCGCCAACGCTCTGGCAATGGCATCGATATCGGATTCCTGACGGACGTTAAACGTATTGCCCGTAATCGATATCGTTCCCCCTTTGCCGCCTTGGGAGAATTCCCGGTTTTCGCTCGCCGTCATGATCCGTTCGCCCTTATGTAGCCGGGCCATCATGCCATCATAAGGGACGTAGTCCATCCCGTGATATTTGCTGGTCGGCGGACCGCCGCCCGCGGTTGCCTGGCCCGCGGCGTTTGTATTCAATTGGACGGTAGCCTGAGTGCTGATGCCAAGGCCTAATAACGACTTGAGCGAATTGATCTTTTCCATTACATACTCCCAAACCGAAAGAAGAGCATTCTTAATTCCGTCCGAGACCCATTTGAACGCGCCTGCGATGGCGCCGGTTATCGTATCGATGATTCTTTGAATGTCGTCCATATGGTACTTGACGAGGTAAGCCAGTAAACCGAAGGCCGCCCCGACCAAAGCGACAATGGCGATCAGCGGCAAGAATGGAAAAACCAATGCCCAGGCTCCCATGGCCGAAGCCCATAGCGCGGTAACGGAAGCCCACAGCGCAGGGGCAAATGCGGTGATCAACACGGCGCTCATGCCTAAAAGCGCAGCCCCCATAATATCCGCATATTTCATCACGAACTCGAGCGCGGCGACCATGCCTTCCCCGAACGGAAGCAGCGCTTCTCCCAAAGGTGCGAGAGCTATCGTGATCCGGTTCTTTAAGGTATCGAAGCGATCCCCAAAGCTTTGCAAGGCTTCGGCATGACCCATGATTCCTTCTTTGGACTGGTTCATGGCCCCGAGCATTCCATTGAAATCCACTTGCCCGCCTTTTAACGCGGCCGCCAGTTCTCCTCCTACCAATGGGCCGAAATTATCCAGGGCGAGTTTGGCCAATTCCGCGGAAGTCGAAGCCTTTCGCATATCTTCCGCGATCTTGGCGAATCCGCCATCCGGTATTTTTTTCTTGAGGGCGTCCTCAATCGGGTTCATGCCCTCCTTCTGCCATTTGGCCATCAGCACCATGGATTGCTCGAAGCTGAGACCCATTTGCTGCATCGGCATGCCGAACTGGGCCATCCGTTTCATCAGATCACCCATATTCACGCCTCCGGCGCGGCTCGCGGCAAAAAACTTCTCCAGCATCTGTCCGCCGTCCTTCGCGGCAACTCCCCATACGCTCATCGCCTTTGCTGCTGACTCCGCGGCTACTGCACTGTCCGATCCCGTAAGCCTGGAAGCCGTTAAGAGCAACCTGGACAAGTTCTCCAGGCCGGTTCCCGTCAGCGTGGTATCCCGCTGCAGTATCCCCATTGCTTTTCCGACTTCGCTCAAGCTTTGAGGCACTTGCCCCCCCACGACTCTAAAAGATTGAAGCAAGCTCTCCATCTCCTTCTGAGAGGCCCCCGAGGTGGAGCGCAAAACGACATAAGCGGCATCGAATACTTTGGCCGCTTCCAAGGATTGATCCTTGGCCGAACTTAACCAGCTTCCGGCCGTGCTGAACGCGCTGGCGATTTTGTCCCGCGGACTTGCCGCGGCGTTTGCGGCACCAGCCGTTTTTTCCTTGGCGCTTCCCGCCTTGGCCGGCAAGTTCGGCTTCAACCACCACGATTGCAACGGATTGTTGCCAAAGTTCCCAAGCGGATGCCGAAGCCTTTTGTAAAAGGCCGCAATCTTGCCCTTCGGCTCCTCAAACTTCTCGCTGATCCGTCTGCGGATGCTGTTCGGATCGGCTTTCTTCCTGGCCGCTTCCGCTTGAATCGCTGCAGCCTTTGAGGCCCTCGCTGCCTCGGCAGCTTTCTCCCTGGCCTCCTTGGCCGCGAGCATTTTCCTCAGACTCTGTTTGGCTTTCTTCCCCTTGTTCTGGGTTAGATAAGCAATCGTAGCCTTCTCGGCCGCCTCTTCGGCGGCTTTCGCTTGTTCCGCCGCCAACTGAGCCGCCCTTTGCGACTCCTTCCGGACTGCCGCAGCCTGATCGTTGAAATATTTCTTAATCGTTTTCTTGCTTGTGAACTTGAATGCCAGTTCAATACCTATGGTCTGAACCGTTCCTCTTGTCAACTTTGAGAGATCCGCTTTCGCCTGTTTGATGCGGTTGGACAACTTCTCCAACTCCGAGAGGCTGGAACTCGTACTCAAAGCCATTCACCCCCTGGGCCTGACTTTACGGCCTCGTTCTGCGGGCAGCCCTTTCCTGCTCCTTGCGCATCTTTTCTTCTTCTTCCAGCTGAAGCATCATCGAAGCATACATGAATCGCTTCACATTCTCGTCTTTGTTGTACATCTCGTCCGGAGAAATATGATGCCTCTGAAAAATAAGATGTAGCAGAAAGGCCTCACCGCCCGCTTTGATCAGTTTTTTATTTCGTCTTCATCGCTGTCGAAGCCGCTGATTTCCAAGATTTCCGTCGACAGCTTCGCGATTTCGCCCGCGAGCAGCAAGCCCAGGATCGCTTCCGTCGGTGTTCCGTATTTCTCGATCAATTCCTTGGCCGACCAATCCGGAATCAGGCAGGCTTTTTGAATGACGAGCGCTCCGAACTGCTCTTCGTCCATGACCTTCTCCCGTTTTTGTCCTTTTCCCACATAGTGCGTGCATTGCTCCTGAATTTTGTTGATCGTCTTTCCGTCCAGGGCCTGGATTTGGAAATCAACCCCCAGCCGTTTCATTGGAATATCCTTCGTCGGTTTGCTGTCCGCGCTTAAAAGTGCCTGAAGTACGCTGCTTTGTCTGTTCTCCGTAATTGCCATTCGTGATCCATCTCCTTTTTTGGTCATTTGCGTTTCCGCTTGATAGGAAAAGGCCAGGAACCCGGACGAGTATGTCAGGTGACAAGCCGGGTTCCCGCCAATTCCGGACTTAGTTGATTTATTCAGCCACGAGCTTATCCATTAGCTCATAACCGGTGAAATTAAACGGAAGCTCTTCCTCTACAATGGAGCCGACTTCGAAGTGCATCAGCGGCACTTTGTCGAAAGTAACGCCCTTCAGACGCACCCGGTAGGCACCGTAGGATTCCGGATCCTCCAGCTTCAAAATCAATTCCGTGGTAAACGTCCCCTTGCTGTCGTCGGCAATTTGGCCGATGAGCTCGACGAATTCGGAAGTTACCTTGTAGCCGGTGATCGTACCGGATCCGCTGAGCCCGGTCACTTTATGCGCCGTCCAGCGCGTGCCGGAACGTTTAATCTCCTCCTTGGTGATTTCCACGTTCGCTTCCGCCGACTTGATATTGGTCAGCCATTTTCCATCGTAATACACGTATCCGTAAGTCCCATTAATTACACGGGTTGAATCCAGCACATGAACCCCTCCTAATTAAATAAAAATGAGAAACTGTAAACTAAACTTTGATCGTCAGGAATATCCGTTCCATACTGTCGATTTCCGTAAAGCTGATCTGCAGGAATACCGTATCTCCTTCGGACTTCCGGTCGGGATCGAGCGTGACGACGATATCGGTCAGCACATTGTTCAGCTCGAGGCGTTCCAGATAGGCCTTCACGGCGGAAATGAGTGCGGCCTGCCCGTCGGCGTTATTATCCAGCTTGCCTATGTAAGACTCGGCAGCCGCTTTGGGAATGTCGGTCGAGATCGCTTGACGCGCCCGGATGGCGCGGATCTTTCTTTTGCTTGTTACGAGACCCTGCTCCACTTTTACTTTCTCCCCGTCGTGCACAAGCACCAACGAGCCTTTTTGCAGCGCTGTATTGATTTCGCTATTCTTTAATCGCTTAATCACATCGTTTGCACGTACAGGCGTGTACGTAATCGATTTGTTGATTCCGGTTCCGGCAATCAAACCGGCAATATACGGAGCATACCTGCCCGAGCTGTATACGTTACCGCCAATATTGACACCGGAAATGAGATTAACTACATAATCATCCGCCAAATCAACGGTACGTTCATTGCCAGCTGCAGGATCGGCGTCATCTTCGGCGGAGCCGCCAAATACCGTCATGAAATGTTTGCCTTCGTCTTCCCGGTTGTCTTTGCACCATAACTGAGTCGCTTTCTGCTCTTCTTCGGAAATCTCATCCGGAAATACGAACACATTGAATTGCCGGGAACTGAATGCATCCCGAATCGCGGTATACGCCGCGACGTTCCATTTACCGTCTTCTCCTTTAGGAACCGTATACACGAGCACCTCTTTAGCACCGCCTTGCAAGACGAGGCGAATCGGCTCTATCGCTGCTGCGCCGAACAATTCAATCGCTTCGGATTCTTTTTCAATCGTGTAGAATTTGCCCGCTTCGGCTCCCGCATATTGAAACAGCGGTAAACCTACCGTTCCGCGTGCGCCGCCTTTGATTTGCGCGGCAGCCGCCTCCACAAAATTAATATACAGACCCGGACGCACCGGTAAACTAATTGAATCCCATGTTCCACCCATGATTTCATGCCACCTTTCAAATAGTTGTCATGCGCGTTTCTACCTTGCCTATTTTTTCATAATTCTCGAAAGTAACGGACTCCCTGGCACGAACTAAAACCGTACCAATGCATCTCTGAAGACCGCCGTCCAGTTTTTCCGGGGCGTCGATGCTGACCGACTCCGCCCGTATAGGTCCCGAGGATACCCCTTTGCCATCCACGCCTTCGTTCATAATGCAGCGGCTTAGCAATTCCATGGTAAGGATCGCCGTTTCCGCATCCTCGGCATAGCAGACCATCGCATACTGCCGTTCGACCAGCGTATGGCTTCGTGTTTCGCTCCGTCGGGTCTCCTGTTTCACACTGACCGCAAATTCTCCCGCCGCTGGATGAGCCGGCTCTTGGAATCGGTGAACGGCAGCTTCGGGGTATTTAGCGGCGATCAGCTCTACAAACTTGCCTACTTCTTCGGCCAAAAACATATCATCCCGCTCCTTTCGGCCGTTGTTTCTAATACAACAACTTTCGTGCTACGCTTTGAAATTAATCCCCCGCCTTCCGCCTCATTGTTCAGCCGTTCAACTTGCTGGCCGCATTTCGGATTATAGGCCGGGCGTGAAACGACGAATAGGATGAACTTTCTTCACCTGGGGGTGAAGAAGGTTCATCCTACCTTTTTGTAATTTTCGCTGATATACTGGGTTTAATTGTAAACCTTTGTAAGATGCGGAGGGATTTATTTTCATGGAGCGAATTCGGGTCATGCTGGTGGAGGACGATTCCTTTTGGCGGGATCATATCAGTGGGGATTTAGCAGACGAGCCTGACATCCAAGTGGCCGGGGTTGCCGCAACCAAAGAGGAAGCCATTGAGCTGGCTTCGAAGCAGGATCTGGACGTAATTCTGATGGACATTAATCTAACCGGCAACAATTTGGACGGACTGGATGCCGCCGAGCAAATTTTGCATCAGGAACGAAACCGTTCCGTAAAGATTATCATGCTGACTTCCATCACCGAAGCCGAAGTCATTATGAAGTCCTTCCGGCTTGGCGCCATGAATTACATAAACAAATCAAGCTACCGGGATATTCTGAATGCAATCCGCGAGGCCAATAGCGGCCGGGCTTCCATTCATCCGGATGCCGCCAGAGCGATGAGAAGCGAAGTTCAACTGATGGAGCTGTCGCCTACTGAACGGGAAGTGTTTGAACTGCGCCGGAGCGGGATGAGCAAACGGGAAATTTCCGAACGCCTGCACAAATCGACCAATACGATCAAAACTCAGCTGCGCAGCATCAAAAACAAGCTCACCCATTTTAAGATGGATTAAGATAGATTAAGAAGGACTTAGAGGGTCCAATCTTCGGTGTTCCCGCGGTAATTTAAGGCTAGGCGCAGGAGACTCCGGTTTAAATTTGTATTTTGGAAAATGAAGCATAATCGTGGTTCCTTTGCCGGGTTCAGACTCTGCCACAGAAAGCCTGCCTCCGTGTTTGGACATCACGCTGCTGCAATAGGGAAGTCCGAGCCCGTAATTGAGCGCGTTTTTCTTGGTGGTAAAGAACGGTTCGAAGATTTTTGCCAGATGTTCCGGGGGGATGCCGACTCCATTATCTCTGACCTCGATCCTGAATTCCTTCCGGGTAGCCGAGGTATACAGCTCCACCGCTCCGCCGCCGGGCGGCATAGCATCGATAGCATTGCGGATCAGGTTCGAAAGAGTCTCCCTGATATGTACCGCATCACAGGTCAATAACCCCTCAACTCCATAGGCAACGGACAGGGTAACCGTACCATTCTCCGTAAGCGTTCCGCTGGAAGCTATAACGTCATCCAGCAGCTTTCGGACCTCATGCTCGTTCTCATCCAGCACCACATCCTCCGCTTTTTCCTTGATCCGGTTTACCATATGAAGCAGATGAGCTGTCAGCCCATGAACTTGACCGATCGTTTGAACAGCCTTTTCCGATTGCCCCGTCGAGAGCAAATTCCTGCTTTTCTCCGCCAGATAGTCTATTTTTTGAATTTCGTTCTTGATGGAATGATTCAGAATGGACACGCCCATCGTAAGGGTGCGGATGGAATAATCAATTCTTTCCCGCTCGATCCGCAGCTTGATGCCGAGAAATCCGTAACGGATCGTGAAGAATAAAACGACAGCGACCGTGCTGAGAATCACGATAAAATTTGCCTGCCACATCCCGTTGCTCCTCAGGTCGAATGACCACCACCCCAGTTTCAGATGATCGAAACCTACGTAATCTGACATAAACGCCCAGATCATCACCAGGGGAAACAACAGCGTTCTTCGTTGACTTCGCCTTCTTAATTCGTTTTTTTCACGGAAATAAGCCAGCAAATAAAAGAAACATCCAATTCCAACAAACAAACCGTCCCACCATCGGAACTGGCCGATATTAAAGACGTTCCAGGGACCAGCACGCAAGTGGGCTCCCAACAACAGAACCATTCCCATAAAAAGCAGCCCCGTCAAACCCCATTTCCAGCGGGAAGACATCTTGTCGTTAAGCCATAACCCGCCCATACTAAACACGTAAGGCAAAACAAAGAAGTAGATGTTCATTCCAACCACCGTTGATAAGTACAGAAGTCGGCTAAGAAACTGAGGCATCCATGCGGCATCCGCAAATACCGGCATAATGGACAAATGCATGCTGAACGCGTAACTGGCCGACCCCCCCAGCAGAATCGTTAACCCGATCCAAAGATTGGACCGGGTTCGGTGTAGTAAGATAAACAACCCCAAGGACCACAACGACAGGAACATTAGAATATAAATAATCCGCACTTTACTTACTCCTTTAAATCGCAGATTTAGCTTTAATTTCTAATTATTCCCTGTAACTTTCATGAATTCCTGCTTGGAATTAACAAAAATCTTATGGATTCAAGCGTTTGTTCCAGATAAGCTTTCTCCATACGAATTTCCTTTTATTGCACAGTATCCAGCGGCTTCAAGTGGGCTTCAATTTGTGCGCGCTTCGGCTCCAGGAAAGGCGGGAGCGCCAGTGACTCGCCGAGATGAGCGAGATCTTCATCCGTGGCAAAGCCAGGTCCGTCGGTCGCAACCTCGAACAGGATTCCGTTTGGCTCACGGAAATAAAGCGACCGGAAATAGAAGCGGTCCACGAATCCCGAATTCGGGAAACGGGCCCCGCGAATTTGGGTGATCCAGGCCCGCAGCTCCTCCTCGTCCTCCACACGGAATGCGACATGGTGCACCCCGCCCCGTCCCAATCGTTCAGGCGCAAGGTCGGTTCTTTCCTCCAGATGCACTTCAGCACCGGTACCTCCTTCGCCCGTCTCAAACACGATAATGTCGGGCTGGCCTTCCACGAATGAAGGATACTGCCCTTTCCGGCGGAAGCCCATCAGCTCCGTCAGTACCGAGATCGTCAGGTCAGGCTGGGCGACCGTCAATTGGACCGGCCCTAAGCCCAGGATGGCGAACTCCGCCGGAACCGGGCTCCGGTCCCAAGGCTTGCCGCCGGGTACACCGGTATTATTCTCATCCGATACGAGAACCAGACGCTGCCCTTCAAAATCCTTGAACGCCAGCGTCGCACGACCCGCCCGCTGCTTCACTTCCTCATGCTCGACTCCAAATTCATCCAGACGCCGGGTCCAGTAATCCAGAGCCTGATCATTTGGCACGCGCAGCGAAAGCGCCGAGATGCTGTTATTCCCGTCGACATTCCGCCCTGCGTTCGGAATTTCGAAGAAGGTCAATTCGGTTCCCGGATTGCCGACTTCATCCCCGTAAAACAAATGATAGACGGAGATATCATCCTGGTTGACCGTCTTTTTAATGAGTCGGAGGCCCAATACTTTCGTGTAGAATTGAAAGTTTTCCGATGCCGTCTTAGTTATGGCCGATACATGGTGAATGCCTTTGAATTCCATCTTCATAGTGAAATCACTCCTTTAATTTATTGGTTTCTTTGAATTTTCCGAAGCAGCCCCAGTAGCTGAAGCTTCTCCTCTTGGTTTAATCCGGCGAACTGCGAAGCCTGATACTGTTCCTGCAAAGGAACCGCTTCATGATAGAGTTCCCATCCCAGCTCGGTTAGCGACAGCCATTTTTTCTTCCATTCCTGCTCCCGCGCGATCCATCCCAGCTCTTCCATCTTCGTCAACAGCTGCGTTATATTTCCTTTCGATACCAATAATTTGTCGGCCAGCTCCTGCTGGGTCAGCCGTTGATGGCTGCCAATCTGGACCAGCGCATCGAATTGGGCAACCGAAAGATTCCATTGCTTAAGATGCTGGTTTGAGGCGCGAAGGCTGCGGTTATAAATCCGCGAAAGACGGAACCATACTAGCAAGCCCAATTTCTCTTCCCGCCTGGACATGGCTTTATATCTTCGTTCTTCGTTTTCCATTTGCTCTCACCTCATTTGCTGTGATTGTTATCAGTTTAGCACTAAACTGAAAGAAAAGCAAACAGACTGTCGAGAATTTCTTCCCAACAGCCCTTATGGTCATTTCGATATTCAATCGTAAAATCCCCTGAGTTCCCGCGTTAGTTCTGGGTTAGCGTGCCTGCTTCGGTTCCGGAAGAGCCGGTTGCGATGACTTCCATTTGGGGCCAGAGCTGACGGCGGAACAAAACTCCCAGCAGTCCAAGCACTACCATCACCACGCCGATGGACAAGAAGGCTGCACCGACGGAAACCGCCCGGATCAACAAGCCTCCGACCAGCGGCGCAGTCAACATGACCAAGCTGTTCATCGTATTCTGAATGCCGAACACGCGCCCGACGACATCCGGGGAGGTTTCTTTTTGCAAAATATAATTCTGGGTCAAAATATACGCTCCGTTGCCGGCTCCGAGCAACAAGCCGAATCCCAACATCGTTGCGAGATGGGTTCCCGGAGGGCAAAAGCCCAGCAGCGCCACGCCGAGGCCGATCAATCCGCAGCCTCCCCCAAGTCCCAAGCCATAGTTGATCTTGCCCAGCCGGTTCAAAATCATAAGCGCGCCTACGGCTCCCGCCCCAATTGCGGCAACGACCTGGCCAGTCAATGCTTCATTATGGGGCGAGATCGACTTGAACAGAGTCGGAAACTGATAATCGACCATCAAGATTGCCGCCAACCCGATAAAGCCGAAGATTACCGTGTTCAACACCACTTTACGGTGCCAAAGAAATGTCCAGCCTTCTTTCCATTCGCTCCAGAAGCTTGGTTTGCGGATCCTTTCCTTGTCCGGGTTTCTATCCTGCCCGGCCGTACTATGAGGCAGCCTCCATAATCCAAGCAGCAACAGGGCGGACAACAGTCTCGCTCCCATGTTAATCAGGATACAGGCCTGCGGGGACAGGACCGCGAGCGTTACCGCGCCCAGCAGAGGCCCGGCTACCTTTGATCCTTGGCCAACCAGGCCGTTATAAGATGTCGCCTGCAGCAGCAGATCTGCCGGAACGATCCGGCGGGTCAGCGCCTGTTGAGCCGGCACATGAAACACGCCGGCCATGGCCCGAAGCGCCAGCAGCGGCAGCAACCATGCAAAGTTCGGAGCGAACAGTACACCTACCGTCAAGAGAACGGTCAACAGATCACAGAATATCATCAGTTTGGCCTGCTGCACCCGGTCCGCCAGCGTGCCTGCAAAGGAGCTGAACAAGACGGACGGCAGCGCCATACAGACCGGAATGAGCGCAATCATAAACGGGTCGATCCCCCAACGGTACACGACCAAGACCTGAATCGCGAGCGCGTCGAACCAGTCGCCGAACGAGGCAAGCGCGTAAGCGGAAAACATGCTCCGGTAGCTGCGGATCGACCACAGTCCGGAGCGCATTGCTGATGCCATTTCATTTCCTCCATCCATCACACATCGGTTTCGTTTTCTTTCCTAGCAGATTAACCGATGAATGTCAGAGGATTATCAGATGAGAATATGAATCCCGAACGGACTTACTCTTTTTTGCCTGTTTCAACTGAAAGAATATCCATAATGCACTGTTCCATTGCGGGACGAAGCTCTAAAAGGTGGTATTCTTTCTCCGTCGCTTCAAACAACGAAGCAAACTTATGCACTAATGTACTCTCCGGGTAACGGCGCCGTAAAAACAGATTGATCTGGTTAATCGCGGCCAGATAGAGCGGCATGTGCAATGACATGCTCAGCACTTCCAGCCCCTCATCCAGACACTGCTCCGCTTCCCGTTCGCGTCCTTCCAAGAGAAGCCGCAGTCCTTTTAAAACCCCGAATCTGCCTATCTCCCTGATATAAGGCTCTTTCTCGAGCAGCCGTTCCAGCCTGGCCGCCGTCTGATCGGCTTCATTCCAGTTCCCGGCAACCAGATGAACGTACATTTCCATCAAAGCAACCGGCATAACGAAGCCCGTCAATCCGTCTTGCTCCACCACGCGGCGGGTTTGTTCAAAGCGTTGAATCGCCTTCTCGGGCAACCCAGCGTCAGCGTACACCTCGAGAATATTCAGGATTTCCATTTCTCTGTGCTGTATCGGAGGCAATAACCCTTGTTTCAATGCCGTCTCGCAGTAGCCGAGTACCCTGGTGGAATCGGGCGTTATCCCTGCTAAAATAAGGAGCAGCCCGTATAGCCGTTCCCCCGGCTGAAGCTCGTTCGTCTCCACAAACCATTTGATGTCAGCCTGCAAAAACCGGATATATCTCCGGTAAAAAGCATCGATCTCAAATCCCAGAACCTCGTGCTGGGCCGCCAGTGCGATGATCGATTTTCCCTGTCCAAGCAAATGATATTTCTCAAACAGACCGGTTACGGCGGACTGAATCTCTTCATCACGCATGGACGGATTATCCACACCTTTAGGTTCGGCTATGCTCAGGCTATATCCGTACCCCCGGATCGTACTGATCCGGACATGCCCCCAGCGATGGAGCTTTTTGCGGAGGCGGTAAATATGGTCGTCGACCGTCCGCTCCACCGGGTATTCCAGCACCCACACCCGGTCCAGCAATTGCTCGCGCGAAAACGCTTTGCCCCGGTGCTCATATAAAAACTGCAGTAAGGCGAATTCCTTGGCCAGCAGTTCCACGGACTCCGTCCCTTCGGTCACTGTATATCCCGCCGGATCAAAGATGAGTTTTGCCATGAGGATTCTTCCTTTCCAGATAAAAAACATGTTCCGTTGATGTCCATTTTAATACATAACACAGCTAATAATTATATGAATTTTGAGGTTCTGTTTGGTTACAAAAGAAAAAGACGCCCGCAGGCGTCTCTATTTTCAATAAATCTTATTCATGGGCAGCTTGAACTTAATATCAGTTTCCGGATGACAAACCGCGAGCCTTGCCGGCTCTAAGGGAAAGTGCAAAACAAAGGAGCAGGACAATGGCAGCCGCCACGTATGGGAAGTTGATGTCAATATCAAACAGGAAGCCCGCGACGATCGGTCCGGCGATATTGCCAAGGCTGGTATAGGCCGAGTTCAGTCCGGCGACATATCCTTGCTGTTCTCCAGCCATTTTGGACAACTGTGTACCCACGGCCGGACGCAAAATATCGATCGACAAAAATAAAATGAAGGTCACTGCGACGATGAGCCAGTAACTGGACACAAACAGCGTAAGGACCACGAACAATCCGGACAAAAACAGGCAGACCGAGATCACGCGTTTCTCTCCGAAGCGGTTCAGAATCCAGCCGAATATCGTAACCTGTACCACAGCGCCTGAAATCGAGCCGAACGTAATGATAAAGGCGATATCTTTTGGCGTGAAGCCGAATTTATGATCCACAAACAGTCCGAACACCGTCTCGTAATTGGCTAATCCGAATGCCAGCACAAACACGATGATTAAATTGAAAAAGTAGCGTTCCCGGCCGGAATTCAACAATTGCGTAAGGAGGCTCTGCTTCTCTGCAGGATTCGAACGGGATTCCGCCCGCTGTTCCGCCGAAACGGATTCAGGCAGGATGAATAACGTGATTATTGCCGCTATCGCTCCAGCCACCGCTGCAGCATAGAACGGAACGCGAATGCCGAATTCCGCAATATAACCCCCGATCCCCGGGCCAATAATGAAGCCGGTCGTGATCGCGGCATTGATATATCCCATGCCCCTGGCTCTCTCCTCATTCGAGGTTACGTCCGCGGCATAAGCCATGACGGCCGGCATGATCAGCGCCGCACCAACCCCACCTAACATTCTCGCTGCAAACAGCAGCACCGGTGAACTGACGGCTCCGAACAACCACTCGGAAAGGGCGAAAACGACCATCCCGGCAACAATGATTTTCTTCCGGCCCAATGTGTCGGATAACCTGCCGGCAAAAGGGGAAAACAATAGCTGGGTAAGGGAGAACGCCGCAACGAGCAGCCCTACCATACTTCCGCTGATATGGAGCTCGGTCATATAAGTAGGCATAATCGGAACTACGAGACCGATCCCTGTGAAAACGAGAAAGATATTTAACATGAGCAGGAGCATAGCTCCTCTGTTTCTTATTAAAAGCGACATTTCATTTTTCCTCCTGTATTGTGCATAAGGATCAGCCTGACGATAAATGGGAGGTTGATCAAAATATATACATCTTTATACTGAACGTTCGTTTTGTATTATGAAGCAATAGTACATGCAATGGTATTTTCATTTAAACCTAATATTTAGAATCCGCCTGCAGTCTCAGCTATCCGCTATCCCATACAAGAACACCTTCATAGCCTGCTTATAAAGTTCTAATATCTCATCCGGCGATTTCTTCCTCGACATCTGGCTAAGACCTATCAATAAGCTCTCAAGAATAACAGCGTGTTCTCCAGCGCTTCCCTGTCTAAATTCGCCGTTGTCGATGCCTTGCTGAATCAAACGTTGATTCCATTGGAGATGCCTGTCGACCAACTCGCCCACACGCTCTTCAACCTCGGTAGTCTTATCTTCGCTGTTGAAAAATTCATCCGCGGCTTTGGTAAGCGGGTGATTCAGATCATCATGCACGAGCAATTCGGCAAAACCGTACAATTTTTCCGTCGTCGTTTTGTATAGCGGCTCTTTCTCCTGCCATTTTTCTTCCCATTCCCGGTCCCATTCATCAATCAAATAGAGAAAAAGGCCTTCTTTGCTTTTAAAATGATAATAAAGATTCCCCTTGCTGCTTCCCGTTGCTGCTACAATGTCTTCGATGGAAGTGGCCTTATATCCCTTTTGGGCAAACAGTATTCTTGCTGCTTCCACAACCCGCTTTTTAGTTTGTTCGCTTTGCAGCTGTTTTTTATTCACTCCGCTTCCACCCCATTCAAATAAATTGGCAGCTCTTATTTATACTGAACATTCGTTCTGTATCTTATCAAAAACTAAAGCCGCATGCAAGTGCGGCTTTAGTTTAACAAATAAGGAGAGTGTCGGTTCCAACGCTTAACACTCTCCGGAATTCCCTGCTTAACGCACGGGCTCCAAAGGAGCCACACGTCCATAAGAGACTTTGGCGATCTCGCTTTTCGCGGCCCAACGTACCCCGTTAGTGATTACCTGAAGCACCTCAGGCTGATGGTACACCGGGAATGTTTCATGGCCCGGTCTGAAGTAGAAAATGTTGCCCAGGCCTCTTTTGTAGCAGCATCCGCTGCGGAAGACTTCGCCTCCCTCGAACCAGGAGATGAACACCAGTTCATCCGGAGCCGGAATTTCAAACCGTTCCCCGTACATCTCTTCCTTCGGAATTTCGATATATTCTCCAAGGCCCTTTGCGATCGGATGACCGGGCTCGATGACCCAGATTCTTTCCTTCTCGCCGTCATCGCGCCATTTCAACGCTCCGGTATTCGTGCCCATAAGGGCACGGAAAATTTTCGATGCGTGCCCCGAGTGAAGGACGATGAGTCCCATGCCGTCCAGTACTCTTTGCCGTACCTTCTCAACGACCTCGTCGCTGACATCCTCATGAGCCAAATGCCCCCACCAGAGCAATACGTCCGTCCGAGCCAGTACTTCATCGGTTAACCCGTGTTCCGGCTCATCCAGTACGGCCGTATGAACATCCAACCCTTCCTGGGTGCTCAGATGATTCGCAATCGCCATATGGATGCCTTCCGGATAAATGGCCTTGACCTGTTCATTATGTCTTTCGTGCCGGAATTCATTCCACACGGTAACGTTAATATTAGACATGATAAGAAACCTCCTGTTTGTTTGACAAATCCTGCGCCGCTCCTCACCACGTTGAGTTCGGAACCATTATACGAGAGCTGTTTTACTAAATCGGTTGCATACAACCCCAGTATAGATTGTGGTAGAATGGACGGGAATGGCGAAAAGATACTCTTTTTGTACAAAAACTACTTTCTCGAGATTCGCCCGGAGGGATAATGATGCTTGCTATTAACGTGGAACTGATGCCGAAAATCAAGCTGATGGGATTCGTGTCCTATAAACAGCCATGGATTCATTTCAAAAGAACGACGCATGAATGCATTCTCTACTTCATCAAAAGCGGCGAACTCCATCTCCGGGAAAACGGTATCGACTATATCCTCAAAAAAGGGGATTTCCTCGTTCTGGAGCCGAATGTGGAGCATGAAGGAACGAAGAGGCATGTTTGCGATTACTATTACATTCACTTCGAACACCCCGATTTGAAATCGGTAGAGGTGAAGGACATGCTTACCCTAGCCAGGCACCTCATACTCGAGGAAGGGACACAGCAGGCCAGGCAGGATCATCCGATCTGCTATTTTCCCAAACATTATACTTTGTCAAAAAAAGACCGTCCTCTCTCCTTTACCGCCATGAATGAGATGCTTCAACTCTACAGACGGAAATACTTCAATCGCGGATTAACCGCCCTGAAGTTTACCGAATGGCTGATCGAGGTGTCACGGGAGCATTTTATCGATGTCCTCCAAGGCTATGAAGGGAGCAGTTCCAAATCTTCTATTAAAGTTCATGCCTTGCTTGACTATATTCACGAACACTATGCCGGCAAAATCACCAGCACAGACATTGAGCAGGAATTCGACTGCAATTACGACTATATCAACCGCATTTTCACCAAGCTAACCGGCCAAAGCATCATGCGGTATGTCAACCGCGTACGGATCGACCATGCGAAAGAACTGATCGAGGCCACCCATCTCAGCTTCAGCCAAATCGGTTATTTGACCGGACTGGAAGACCCTTATTATTTCAGCAAGCTGTTCAAGAAATACGAAGGTCTCTCTCCCAGCCAATATTACAAAAACGTGCGGGAGCAGGGAAGTGACAAGGATTAAACGGTAAGGTGTTATTCAATGCCGGAGTACAATTGGCGGTAACGCCCTTCTGAGATGATCAGTTCCTCATGAGTACCCCGATCCGTCACTGTTCCGTTGTCCATCACAAGGATTTGATCCGCATTGCGGATCGTAAATAAGCGATGAGCAATGGCGATAACGGTTCGTTTCGACTTGAGACGTTCCATGGCCTCCTGTACTAACCGTTCAGATTCGTTATCCAGAGAGGCGGTCGCTTCATCCATCAGTAAAATCGGAGCATCGCGCAGCAGCGCCCGGGCAATGGAAATGCGTTGTCTCTGTCCGACAGATAACCGGGAACCCCCTTCTCCGACTTCCGTATCGAATCCATCCGGCATCTGCCTGATAAAATCTATCGCGTTTGCATCCGTTGCCGCCCGAATCAATTCTTCCTCTGTCGCATCCGCTTTACCGTCTGCGATATTGTCACGGATCGTTCCGGAGTACAAAAAATTCTCCTGCGGTATTAATGAAAAGAAACTCCGTAACCGGTTCAAGTTTGTTGCCTGAATCTCCTCTCCATTGATCATTATTTTGCCCTCCTGCGGTTGCGACAATCCAAGCAACAGGTTGAACAGCGTCGATTTTCCGCTCCCGCTCGGACCTACAATGGCCGTTGTCTTTCCTGCCTCTACATCTATCGATATCTCCTTCAAAATGGGCTGATCCGGGTCATACCCGAAAGATATTTCCCGAAGCTCGAGACTTTGAAAATCCGATTGTGTGCCGGTCTGTTCAGGAATAGCAGGATACTCCTCCTTTTCATCGAGCACTTTAAAAATCCGGTCAGCCGCGCCAATGGCTTGCTGAAGCTCTCCCCAGAGCGCGGCTATCCCCGTGAATGGCCAGGTGAGATGATTCATCAACTGAATGAACGCAATCAGCCCGCCAATCGCCATCATACCTTGGGACACAAAATATCCTCCGACAATAAAAGTGATAATAAAGGCCAATATTCCGATTGCTGTGGCTGCCCCATTAACCGTAGCTTGTATTCGCCCGCCGCGAATTTCAGTTTCGCTTACTTCGTTACTCTTCATTTGAAAGCGTTGAAACAGCTTTTTTTCCAAGCCAAATGATTTGAAGACCATACTGGAACCGAGAGTTTCCTGGATCTGCGAGGTCATGCCGGCAATCCGGTGCTGCAGCTCATTGGAGTTTTTACGAATCATATTGCCGAAGAGCCCGCCAATGATCAGTGTCACTGGCCCGATAAAGATACAAATAAGCGCCAACTTCCAGTTAATCGTCAAAAGATAAATAAAAGAGAGTAGTGCCATCAGGGGATTGCGGATGAGTGAGATTAAGGTATCGCTGCAAGCCTGGCCAATTGCCTGATTATCACTGGTTAGGCGGGTAAGCAATTCCCCGGAATGATGACTTTGATAATATTCTCCAGGGAGACACAGCAGCTTCTTAAGCGTTCCAAGCCGAATGTCATTTCTGATGGAGGACGAGACTCGTGCCTTGTAATAGGTATCTGCATAACCGTTAATTACTGTCAGCACAAGAATTAAAACTCCCGTCCCAATGAGAGACGGCCAGACTGAGGAATCTGCTTCCACTGCAGCATTGGTAATCCGGTTTAAATACCAAGCGATGCTTAAATCAAGCGTTACGCCGGCGATCATCGTGATCAGCAAAATCAGATAGACGGATTTATACGGCCTCGTGTACCCCAACAAACGCCGAAATGTGCTTTTTGATTTCAATTGCATTCTTCCTTTCATAAAAGTTTAGGTAAGGTATATGGATCGTAATGGCTTTAACAACATTCGTAAGCCATCCTTGAAACATCCTTAGACCATCCACATACCATCCGATCGGAATCCATACTACCATAATCCCCCAGGTCACGCAACTCCTCTTGATGGGGAATGGTGTTGACAGAGTGAAAAGAATTCATGCATATTAAAGAGACTTGTTGTTTCTATGGAGCTAATGAAAGTCTTAATGATAGGAGGATATGTGAAATGGCAGATTTGGAAAAAATCACGATCAATGTAGGGCCTGTCGATTTGGGACAAATCGATTTGCTCGTTGACCAGGGCTTTTATTCGAATCGGACGGATTTCATCCGTATTGCGATCCGAAACCAGATTGATTCTCACAGCCATGAGATCAATCAGTACAAGCAGGAAAAATACTTTGTGTTCGGTGTAGCGGAATTTAACCGCAGCGAATTGGAGGATCTGAAAAGCCTGGGGAAACGGCTGAATGTAAAGCTGGTGGGCGCACTTGTTATTTCTAGCGATGTCACTCTGGAATTGGCTAAAGAGACGTTTGAAAAGGTAAAAGTGTTCGGGATGATCCGCGGACCGGAACCGGTGAAGAAATGGTTAAGGGAGCTGCAGCAAGAGTCGTAAGCGCATCCTAAAAAAGCAAAAAAGGCGGCAGTTCATTGGAATTATCCAATGGGCTGCCGCCTTTTTCGGTTAAATATTGTTTTCATTGGAAAAATCCAATGAAACTCCCTCTCAACTCAAACATCTAAGTTAGTTATGCACATATCCGTCGGCACAATCGCAATTAATCCAGCTTCGGGAACGGATTTTACCGCCAAATTCAAGATGATCTTTGGGATATCTATGAATTACTCCTGTTTATCCACAAAGTTATCCAGATATTATTCAAAGTTATCCAGTTATTCAACCTTGTACACAACCCGGTATGTGAATAATGTGAATAAACTGTTTATTTGTTGATAGCAAAAATCCGGAACTGCATCGGCTCCAGCGCATAAGACGCGGTTTCCGCACCAACGGCAACCTTCTCGCCGCTCCACAGATCGACCCCATGTTGCCCGTGCCATTTCGAAGGCAAGCTAAACGCAGACGGCTCTTCCCCGTTATTCAGAGCGACCACGATTTCCTCGTCGCCTTGGCTTCTCGAGAAGACGAACAGGCCGGAGGCGTCATCCGCTTTAAGCACCTGAAGATGACAGTTTGCGGTGATGGCCGAATGGCTCTTGCGGATGGCAATCAGCTGTTTGACGAAGCTCAGCAATTCCTGATCCTGCTTCGCCGGATCCCATTCCATGCACGCACGGTAGTAAGCGAAATCATCGCCGTCTCCCTTGAGGCCGAGTTCGTCGCCGTAATAGATGCACGGACTGCCCGGATACGTAAAGAGCAGCAGGAACGCCAGCTTCAGCTTGGCGGTATCATCCCCGCACTGGGTCAACACACGCGCCGTATCATGGCTGCCCAGCAGATTGAACAACACTTCGTTGACATTTTCGGGATACAGCTGAAGATGACTCGTAAGCAAATTTCCGAAGCGGGAAGCGCCAATTTTGCCCTTGGCGATAAAGTCGATGACCGCCTCAGTGAACGGATAGTTCATGACCGAATCAAATTGGTCCCCTTGCAGCCATGGCATCGCGTCGTTCCAGATTTCCGCCACCATATAGACATCGTCCTTCACGGCTCTTACGGTGTTTCTGAATTCGCGCCAGAATTTATGGTCCACTTCGTTCGCTACATCCAACCGCCAGCCGTCGATATCGAACTCCTCGATCCAATACTTCGCAACGCCCAGAAGATACTCTTTCACTTCGGGATTGCTCGTTTTCAACTTGGGCATGTTATCCGTAAAGGCAAAAGACTCATATGTCGGATGATCCCCTTCTTCCTCCCCGAAGCTGAGCATATGGAACCAATCCGCATACCGGGATTTCGCGCCATGCTTCAACACATCCTGGAACGGGGCGAAGCCGTAACCCGAATGATTAAACACGGCGTCCAGCATAACGCGGATGCCCCGGGCATGACATTCTTGGACTAACTTCCGGAACGTTTCCTTATCGCCGAACTGCGGATCTATTTTCATATAATCGATCGTATCGTATTTATGGTTGGTCGGCGCCTCGAAGATCGGAGTCATATAAATGCCGGAAATCCCGAGCTCCGCCAAATAGTCCAGATGCTGAATGATCCCCTCAAAGTCACCGCCAAAGAAGCTGTCCGGTTTCGGGGTGTCTCCCCATACACCATTTGTATTTGTTTTACGGCCGGGGTTTCCGTTCGCAAAACGTTCCGGGAAAATTTGATACCATACTGTATCCTTTACCCACGCCGGTGCATCAAACACATCGATTTCATTCAAATACGGGAACCGGAAAAAGCGGTTGTCCTCCAAATCCTCCGTGAATCCCATTTCGCCCAGAACCCAAGTCTCGTTGCCGTCAGTCACTTCGAACTGATAAACAAACCGGTTATTTTCCGGCGAGATCGCGATAAACCAATAGTCGAACAATTCATCGGACGTCGTCTTTGTCATCGGAACCTTGTCCGACAGCATATGCCCTTCCGCCCAGCGGTAAGGATCCCCGTGGATCAGCTCCACGCTCGTCAAATCATCCTTTTTCGCTCTCAGCCGAATATGCAGTGTGTTAGCGTCGTAGGCATAGGCATAACTGTTTTTTGGACGGTGAAAAATCGCTTCTTTAATCATTTGTTTCTTCCTCCTTCGTCAATTAAAAAAATAAAAAAGAGCACATCCCCAGATGCTCTACGGGGTTGTGCTCTTCATTCGCTTCGGATGAAAAGTCAGGCATTGCCCTTATGTTGATGTGCTCCATTTAATTGGTAGTATAGATCGGCTTGGTCCGGGTGTCAATCGCTATTCGAAGAGATCACATCCAGCAGTCCCATCTCCACGCAGGTTTGGAGGGACAAGGTCTTTATCCCTTGGTCGAATGCGATATCGATCAGATCTCCATGCCGACCGCGAACTTCTCCCTGCCCGAAAACCTTATGCCGGACGCTGTCCCCTGCCGCAAAGGCAGCCGCTAATTTTTCACCTTCGCTGCTATCCTCCGCCGGCTTTACGATGGTTCGGATGTGAGAGAGAAAACGGGATTCGGCGACCTTTTCCCCGTCCCGCTCCTGATACGTCAATAGCTCCAGCCGCCGCTTCGCCCGCGTCATTCCGACATAGAACAGACGGACGGCCTCCTCCATCAACGCCTCATCCCCCGCTGAATTCTTCTTGATATCTTCGGAAGAAGGTATAATGCCGTCAACCAGATCAATCATGTATACTTTCTCGAATTCCAGGCCTTTTGCACTATGAAACGTGGACAGCGTGACGGCATGGTCTCCCTTGTTTCTTTTCGAGGTTTTTAGCGCCGATTCCAGCACCTTCAGCCGGTTCGCAAATTCCTCCATCGTCGCCAGAGTATCCGCGATTTCCTCCAGCGTATTCAGGATCCCGATCAAAAACTCCTTGCGAAATCCGAGCCACTCGCACATTTTGTCCAGCGCCTTCTCGTAGCCGAGCCGCCCCCGGATAACCCGGATCGCTTGCAGCGGCGGCATGCCGCTCATCTCCCGGAACGTGTCCCGGTTGGCCACAATCGGCCCCCGCTGGTAATCCTGCAGCTTCACATAGTTCAGCAAATTGTCGAAAACGGACTCGTTGTTCTGGATCTCCTTAAGAGCCGCCATCTGCTGTTTGCTGATGTATCCGGCCATCTTTAAATGAATCTTTTCCAGAATGTCCGTCCGTTTATCGGTATACGTCATCCTCATAAAATTCAAAATGTCCTCTACCACCCAGTGGGAAAAGAACCGGTTATCCGTATCCTTCATATAAAACGGGATCCCGGCTCTGTCGAGCGCATTCATTAAAGCGATAGAAGAGGAGTTATTGCGGTACAGCACGGCGACCTCTGAGAGCTGGTCCGACTTCGCGATTTCCTGTACCACATGCTTGGTTTGCGATTTATAATCCGCAAAGGTCCGGATTCCGATCGGCTCTCCCTCTTCTCTCCGCTCCGTAAACATGTTCTTGTTATACCGGTTTTTATTGCGTCGGATAAACTGATTCGCCGGGTCTACGATACTAGTAGTGGAGCGGTAGTTTTGCTCCATAAACAGAATCGCCGCATCCGGGAAAGCCTCCCGGAAGTTCAGCAAATAGGAGGGCTCCGCTCCTCTCCAGCTGTAAATGGACTGGTCATCATCCGCCACCACGCAAAGATTGCCATGTCTCCGGACCAGCTTTGCGATGATTTCATGCTGAACCAGCGACGTATCCTGACTTTCATCCGTCAACATATAATCGTACTTTCCCTGGTATTTCCCCAGCAGCGCTGTATCCCGCTCGAGAATCTCGTTCCCCAAGGTCAGCATATCGTCAAAATCGACCAGCAGCTTCGGATGGCCTGAGCGTTTGAAGTCTTCATACTCGCGCAGGATCGACTCCGCCTCCGGGACCCCGGCCTTCACGGTTCCCCATTTTTCCGGCGGAAGCATTTTATTTTTGACATAACTGATATAGGTCGTCAGCTCGTCCATTTGATCGTCCGTCATATTTTCCCCGGTTAGGGATTTGAAGATTTGGCGCAAAATAACCTTTTTATGCAGCGGTGCATGTTCGGCTCCTTCTTCCTCCGCCCGTTCCAGCTCTCCGCCCCCTTCGATCATTTGATAGTTGATCCCCGTTTTGCGGAAATGCTCCCGGACCACCTCGTAGGCGAGGCTGTGAATCGTAGAAAACTGTACAGGCGGTAGCCCGGGAAAAAATCGCCGGTACCGCTCCTTCATATCATTGGCGGAAGCACGGCTAAACGTCACTGCCTTGATTCGGGCAGGCTGCACGCCTTTCTCCTCGATCAGATAGCCGATCCGCATAATGATCGTGGTCGTTTTCCCCGACCCGGGAGACGCAAGAAGCAGGACAGCCCCCTCGGTATGGAGAACTGCCTGCTTCTGAATATCGTTTAATGCGACGCCGAGCTCGCTTTGCTTACGTTCAAAAAATGCTGTCTTATAATTTACGCTCATTCTCGATGTACCCTTTCACAAAATGCGGCATGAATCACTTTATCATACCACGTTTTTTCAGTCAGGGGCGCACGGATGATCATCATCCGGCTTCCAAAAGCCGGCACTAATCGCCTAGGATGGCCGCGGCCACCACAGCATGACGGACACCCCGATCAGACAAATCGCCGCTCCGATCCAGTCGAACATATCCGGCGTCTTCTTATCCACAGCCCATCCCCAGAATACCGCGAGGATAATGAATACACCGCCATAAGCCGCATAAACCTTGCCGAACGAAGGGAATTTCTGCAGCGTGGGAATAATGCCGTAAAGCACTAGAATTAGAGCGCCAACGATGCCGAGGCCAAACGATCTCCCTTCCCGCAACCATAACCAAACCAGATAACCGCCGCCGATTTCGGCGATGCCCGCCAAGATAAATAAGATGATGGACTGCAACATATAATTCACTTCACCTTTTTCTGAAAATATATCGTCTACAGGCATTATACTTTCAATCCGCAAGCCATCAAAGAAAAAAGCCGTTCCGAACCGAATAATTCCGATTCTTAACGGCTAATAGAAATGTAGTTATATATTCTCAGCATTCTTCAAGGCATGTTCCCAGCTTGGAAAATAAAACAAAGCGCTTCGCATTAATTGAGGATCGGACTGCTTAACTTGCTTCTTGCTGATAGACACGCCGTTTCTTTGCAGTTCCCTGATCCGGTTAATCACCTGGTCTGCGTCGAGTGTAATATCCATCTGATCACCCCCTCATTTCCCATACTTGCCATTTAGGGGGTGATCTATGCAGCAGGTTTCAAGGAATGGCCTGCCTTATTTGATCCCCAGACGCATTCGGTAACTGAACAATATCTCCTTGATCTCGCCGTTAAAGTATTCCTCCACGTGGTTGCGGAAGTCTTCAATCTCCGGATGGAGTTCCGACGAACCCTGTTTCAATACCGTCTGGAGTCCGCCTTGACTCAGGGCAAGGCCCGTATAGCGTTCAGCGTCGCAGGTTTCCTTGTTATGAAACACAATTTCACGGGTATAGCGGAATACCCCGTTGTCCTTCAACACCTTCAGGTGCTCATTCTTATTTCGCTTGACCGCCCGGTCTTCTCCGTCCGTTAATTGCTTAGCCAGCAGATCGGCCTTTTCCAGCAGTTGAAGATATTCCTTTTCCAGCTTCCAATGAATGGTCGGAGGCCAATCACAGTCGTATGCCGCAAACGCGCCGCCTTCGTTCAATACCCGACCCGCCTCCTTCATGGTGCCGACCGGCTCCATCCAGTGAAACGACTGGGAGCAGGTAATAATATCGACCGATGCGTCCCCGATGTCACCCAAGGAGTTGGAATAGCCGGGAACAAAAGAAATGTGAGCTGCACCCGGGAGTGCCTGGCGCTTTTTCTCTGCTTTGCTTCTCATGTCGTCATTAGGCTCAACTCCAATGATTCGATCCGCATAGTCCTTCCATATGAGGGTGGATAAGCCCGTTCCGCAGCCCAAGTCCAGCACCAGTCCAGGTCTCTTTTCCAAATAGGAGGTCAAAATGTCCACAACGAGTTTCGGAGCTTCCGGACGAAATTGATCATATAGATCCGCAAATCCGGTAAAGCGCTCCACATTGCCTTTCAAATTTCCATCAGGTATCATCATTGCTTCCACACCTCTCCCATTTTTAATCTTTTCCTGCCGTGATACCGTACACCTTCAGATTCTGATAAATCGCTTTGAGCAGCGGAGTGTCGATTTGGTGATCCGCCGCGATTTGCAGCAAGTAACCGTGCAGGTGATCTCCTTCAATGGAGAACCCCTTCTCCATATCCCGCTGCATGGAGGATTTCATCTCATAAGACATCTTCCCCATCGTTGCCATATGCTTGTTTACGATGTCAGGATCGAGCGGAGCTCCGTGCGTAAGCATTACGGATTCAATCTCCCGAAGGACGCTGCGGAGGAAGTCGTCGCCGCCGCTTTCTCGGATCGGGCCCATAGGAGCCCGCATCAGCGTCGTCACGCCCGCCATCGTCGCGATGAATAAATATTTATGCCAAATATCCGTTTCAATATGGCCGCTGCGGACAAAAGAAGTCTTCGTCCCGCTTAGCGCTTCTTCGATCCGGCGAATCCTTTCCGTATCCTTCTGTCCGAATTCTCCGAACACAACGTAATGATTCGGACTGGAATGGAGGACGTGTCCTTCGCTATTTAATGTAGTTTCTATGAAGCAAAGGCCGCCGATTACTTGATCGGCTCCGAACTGCTCTTGCAGGATGGGATAATGCGCCACGCCGTTCAGCAGCGGCAGAACCACCGTATGCTCTCCGACGAAAGGCTTCAAATCCGTGATTGCGCTTTGCAAGTGATAGGCTTTGGTTGAAAACAGCACCAGATCATAGGCGCTTGCCGGGTCCGAAGCCGTAATCGTCTTCGACTGCAGCGTGATGTCCCCGGCGACGCTGCGGATGACCAGGCCATCCTTCTCCAGCTGTTGTTTGCGCTGCTGGCGGACCAGAAATGTAACGTCCGCTCCCTTTTCCGCCAACCGCCCGCCGAAGTATCCGCCTACCCCTCCTGCTCCAAGCACTAAAATACGCATATCTCGTCCTCCCCTTTCCGGTTTAATTTCTCGAGCGAATTTCTTCGCCAATCTGGTTGGCGATTTCCGGGATGGTTCTTGAACCGCAGTCTCCTTCGCCCCGTTTTCTTACGGAAACGCTGTCCGAGTTCTTCTCATTCTCACCCAGGACTAGCATGTACGGAACCTTCTCCAACTGGGCCTCTCGGATTTTATAGCCAAGCTTTTCATTCCGGGCATCGATTTCGACACGGATCCCTGCTTCCTCAAGCGACTTTTTCACCCGGTAGGCATAGTCGACATAGTTCTCGGAAACAGGCAGCAGCTTGGCTTGAACCGGTGCCAGCCACAGCGGAAACGCCCCTGCGTAATGCTCGGTCAGCATCCCGATGAACCGGTCGAGCGATCCGTACACCGCACGGTGAATCACGACCGGCAGATGTTTTTGATTGTCCTCGCCGATGTAGGAGAGGCCGAATTTCTCCGGCATTTGGAAATCGAGCTGAATCGTTCCGCACTGCCAACTGCGTTTGAGGGCGTCCGTAATGTGAAAGTCGATCTTGGGACCATAAAACGCCCCGTCGCCTTCATTGACGCGATATTCGATGCCGCGCCGGTCCAGCACATTTTTCAGCGATTGTTCCGCCTGCTCCCACAGCTCCTCCGAACCCATGGAATCCTCCGGCCGGGTCGATAATTCAATCTTATATTCAAATCCGAAGATTTGGTAGATATGGTCAATCAGCGCTATGACGTTGCCGATTTCCTCCTCAATTTGTTCCGGCAGCACGAACAGATGCGCATCATCCTGGCAAAATGTGCGGACCCGCATCATTCCGTTAAGAGCGCCGGAAAACTCATGGCGGTGCACCTGCCCGTATTCCGAAATCCGGATCGGCAAATCGCGGTACGAACGCAAGCTGTTTTTGAAAATAAGCATATGTCCAGGACAGTTCATCGGTTTAAGCGCATAGGTTGTGTCGTCCACGTTCGTGAAATACATATTGTCCTTGTAATGGTCCCAGTGCCCGGATTCTTCCCAAACCCGATTGTTCATCATCAGCGGAGTGCGAACCTCGTCATAACCTCTTTGCCGCTGAAGCTCGCGCTCGAAATTTTCCAGCTCCGTACGGATCGTCATTCCTTTGGGCAGATAAAAAGGCATGCCGGGCGCTTCTTCCGAGAACATGAACAACTCCAATTCCTTGCCCAACTTGCGGTGGTCGCGTTTTTTGGCTTCTTCGAGAAAATGCAGATGCTCCTCGAGCTGAGCCTTCTTTGGAAACGCCGTTCCATAGATCCGCTGCAGCATCTTGTTGTTCGAATCTCCGCGCCAATAGGCCCCTGCCACGCTGAGCAGCTTGAACGCTTTGATCCGCCCGGTGGACGGAAGATGCGGCCCCCGGCATAAATCCAGAAATTCGCCTTGCTCATAGACTGTAATTTCCGCGTCCTCCGGCAAACCCTGAATCAGCTCTAATTTGAGCGGTTCTTCAAGCTTTTCAAATATTTCCGTCGCCTCTTCCCGGCTGACTGCACGGCGAACGATCGGCAGATCCTCCTTGATGATCCCTTCCATTGCTTGTTCAATCCTGGCCAGATCATCGATGGATAACGGCTTTTCGATATCAATGTCATAATAAAAACCGTCCGCGATTACCGGCCCGATACCGAGTTTAACCGCCTTGTCCCCGTAAATTCGCTTGATCGCCTGGGCCATGACATGCGCCGTGGTATGTCTGTATATCTCAAGCCCCTCTTTGCTGTCCAGCGTAATCACCTCAATGGTGCTATTCTGGCCGATCGGGCAGTTAAGGTCTGCGAGCTTCCCGTCGATCTTGCCGGCGACAGCATTCTTTCCGAGTCCGGTACTGATGGACCCCGCGACTTGGGCAAGGGTGGTTCCTTTCTGATACCTCCTAACAGTTCCATCTGGCAAAGTAACTTCGATCTCCATGATTTAGCCTCCATTTCTTCAGTGATTGAACGCTGATTCCGAAAAAAGAATGCAAAAAAACGCATCTCATCCGCCAAGGGACGAGTGCGTTCAACTCGTGGTTCCACCCTAATTCGACCTCCGTCCTTCATCGCCCGGCATTTGCTCAAGGGATGGGAATGGAAGTCCTTATTAGAATCCGGTATCGGGGATTAGTCGGTGGCACATACTGCCGCTATCCAGTGGATCGGCGGGTTCAATGCCACGGCTGCAAAGGGGTAATTCCACGTCCGTAACAGGAGAAGCTTTCAGCTTGGGCTTCTCTCTCTGGGCAGTCCGTGATGGGAATCATGTCTTTGGTCATCACCTGGTATTTGTTATTGGCTACAACAATATTACAAAGTCATCCTAAAAGTCAAGGGCCTTATTTTACGTAGGCTCCAATAAATTCGGATACCTCATGATCATAAGCCTCCGGATTCACGAATCGGGCAAGACCATGCCCGGCTCCCGGTACAACCACGAGCTTCTTCTCCGACGGGCCGTTCTCGTACAATTCATGCACCATTTCGGTCGGCACGAACAGATCCGCATCGCCATGAATGAATAGAGTCGGGGTAACTGATTTTTTCACTTGCTCCAGGGCGGATGCCTCCCCAAAGAAATATCCAGCCCGCAATTTCGTCAACAGACTGGTAGTCTGAACTAACGGGAAGGACGGAAGATGATACATTCGTTTCAATTGGTAAGCTAACTGATCTTTGGCTGACGTGTAGCCGCAATCGTCTACGATCGCCTTCACATTGGCCTGCAGTTTCTCCCCGCTGGTCATCAGAACGGTTGCCCCGCCCATGGACACGCCGTGCAGCACGATTTGCGTCTGATTGCCCGAATGCTCGATGACCCGCTCAATCCACCGGACATAATCCTTTCGTTCCGGCCAGCCGAATCCGATATAATTTCCTTCGCTTTCACCATGTCCGCGGGCGTCCGGCAGAAGCACATTGTAGCCCAGCTTTTCCCTGTACATTTGCGCCAAATTGCCCATATCCGCAGCTTTGCCGCTGTATCCGTGCGCAATAATAACGGTTTTATCACTTGGGATTTCTGCATCCAGGTAGAAGGCGTGCAGCATAAGTCCATCATCCGACTTCAGGCTCCAGTCCTCAAAAGCCTGCTGCTCCCACCAGTGTTCATTTTTCGAATAAGGGGTCTCATCGGCGCTGACACTGACCTCCAGGTCCGGGTTGCCGTTCAAAAACTCCTTGTCGGCGCGGGCGACTGCAACATTGTAGAAATAGAAGCTTGCAGCGGTGAGTACAAGAAATACAAGAATAATTACGGAAGCAACCACCATAAACACCTTTCTCTTCATCAAAATTTCCTCCGGCTTGCCTTTGAATTACATTACATAACATTATACCGTTTTCAGACCACATCACATGATGATAATTTATATAAACTGAAAAAAAAACGCCCCTTCCCGTATGGAAGGAGCGGCAGTGCGCAATCACTTGGCTGAACTATTTGAGATATACCTGACTCGCCAACACGGATGAGAGCTCTTCGGTCGGGATGACAAATTCCACGACGCCCATATAACCTGGGGCCACTTCGTATTCGTCGAATGAAATGACGAGCTGGTTCGATGAATTAATATAGAAGTTCTGATCCTTCGCGATTTTCACAAAAGCGTCCGGCATATCCTCCGACGGCTCCGCCCAGTAAATTTTGTTCGGATCCTCCGCCATTTGCTGTTTCATCTGGGCTTTAATATTTTCGCTGATCACATCGATGTAGCTGTCGTCTTTAAACAAGCTCGGCAAGGTAAGCAGCACATGATTCTTTTTATCCACCGTATCATATTGAATGCTTGTAGCCGAGGAACCCGCCGTCTCCTCTACATAACGTCCGATGGACAGAAGTCCCTCGGTCTCCGTCTTGATGACGACGCCGCTGTCCACGCTGAAATGTCCGTCTTCGCCGACCGCCTGTTGAGCGTTCATTTCGGCCATGAATTTATCGTACAGTTCCTGACCCTCCGCCAAATATTTTTCATTCAGGCTGCTTTCCAGCGACGGATCGCCCAAATCGCCAACTGAAGGTACTTTGATATCCGCCTCGTAATTGCCTTTGTCGGCTTTGTATTCCCTGACGGTCAGAACGTCTACCAAACTTCCGAGCACGGGGACTTCGGATAACGTTCGGGCAAATGCCGGACTCGTGTTCAGACCGGCCACGAAAACCGCAACCGCAGCTACCCCAATGACCCAGGAACGGCGCAACCGGGAGCGGGAACGCGTGCGGGGACCTGCCTGTGCTCCCACGTCCGAATGCGATCCACTCTGTACTCCCGCGCCCGTCATATCCCGACCTCCAGTATGCGGCTCAAGGTGCCCGTTACCGGAATCGGCTTGGCGTCCCGTCTGCAATGCGGATTTCACGATTTGGTCCAGCTCCGGGGGAATCGGAATGGATGCGTATTGTCTCTTTAATTCGTCCATGTTTCTAACCTTTTTATCGTCCATATTTTGGCGCCTCCTCGATGTTTACCTCTACCTCTACCATTTCAATTCGCAGCAGCTTTAAAGCTTTATACAGCCGGGTTTTAACGGTATTCACATTCAGACCAAGCACCTCGGCGACTTCCTCAATCTTTAAATCCTCAAAATATCTGAGTACGACGACGCTTCGATAATCGGGCGGAAGCTCGTCCAGCGCCTTTTCCAGATCCATATCCCGGTAATGATCCTCTTGCCCGGAATCCCGATACTCCAGCTCGGCGTCACTTGCGACGGCAACCCTCTTTCTCCGCCGCAAGAAATCGAGCGCTGTATGAACCACGATCTTGTAGAACCAGCTCTTAACCGCTGTCTCGTCATGCAGCGTGTCCGACTTGATCGCTTTGTGAATGGAGTCCTGCACGATATCGAGCGCATCCTCCGGATTCAAAACATAGCTGTATGCCAGCCGGTAAAAATTATCTTTGTTATGCATAACAACATCCGTAATAAGTTCGTACTGCCTAGGCTTGTTCATCTTGCCACCACCTGATTTCCTCTCGTTAGCTAACGTTGCAATCAGTAAATAGACGCACGAGGTGCGGTAAAAAGTTTGCGGACGCCCAAAACAAGAAAAAACGCCTTGCGGCGTTTTCTATGAGTCGTGTTCTGTTATTCTATTTCATTCCCAGTTAATTCGACGCCCAAACTCCACATTCGCTCTAAATTCCGGACATCTATCGCATAAGCGGGGTAGGTTTTTGCACCGAAAATATTGCCGATCTGCGCCAGCCCCTTCTCGTTGGACGCAGGCTGCACCAGCTCCCGCTTATGATTGATCAACCGGCCCGTCACCTCGCGCCATTCCTCCGAGGTGCAGATGTTGAAATAAGTTTCGGCCATACCGGACGGCAGCGGGTTGGTCCAATTTTGAGCTCTGGCCATGAGTCTCCAGCGTGGGCTCATCTTTTGGATCGTCTCGTCGGACAATTTGACGCGGTTGATTTGCAAAGCATTGACCTTGATGGGAACTCCCCTGCGCTCATAATCCTCCGCCATTTTGATGGTCAACAATAGCAGAGCCATTTTCGAATCGCCATACATCTTATAGACGCTATAAGGCCGGCTGTCGCGGTATTCGCCGCGCAGATTATCAAAGTCAATTTCCCGCTTGGGATCAAAAAAATGCTTGATGTTCGTTGTGCAGGCATGCAGGATTCGCGGGTCCTGCGATTTGACCAGATGTTGTTCCAGTAAACGGGTCATCAGAAAGGGTCCGAACGTATTCGTCGCAAACGACAATTCGATACCATCGGCGCTGAGCAAATACTCTTTTTCCCCGTGATTCAAGTAAGCTGCATTATGTATTAAAATATCCAAACGCGGGTATCCGGCTTGATATGCGGAGCAAAACGCACGGATTGAATCGAAGGACGAAACGTTAAGCTCCATCAAATCCACCTTAGCTTGGGGCGATCGGCTTATAATTTCTGACTGAACGGCTCTCCCCTTCTCCATATTCCGGCAAGCCATAATGACATGATATCCTTCCGCCGCGAACTTTTGCGCAGCCGCCCTGCCGATTCCTGAATTCGCCCCCGTGATCACCACATACTTCTTTTCCATATCATCCTCCCGGATTCATTCCCTTTTAACAACTATCTTACTGCATCTGCCCCAGTCTGTGATCTACAACTTTTATTTAGATGTAAAATAGTCCGCGATCTCGTCCGGAAGCTTGCTCTCAATATGAGAAAGTCCAAACCGGCCATCCTTCTCTCTAAGCCCATAGTTGTAGCCTAACGGTTGATCACCGATAAGTACTATAGTATATATCGTTCCATCCCCGGCTTGAAATTCGTTATGAGGCCCCTGTTGGTTGAATAGGCGGAGAAACGCATCCACATCTTCACCTTTCAGTTCTCTCAGTAAATCTCTCCCCTTAAAAATTTGGATCTGTGTAAATTGCTGACCTGCAATCTCAGGATAATGAGATTCTCCATTCTCCTCTTGCTGTACATAGATGAGATAACCGGAGATATTCGTTACCAACCCAGTATTATTGCTGTCGGTCTTTACGGCAACCACATCCTGCTCAGGGTAGCCTGGAATTTCATAAACAGGCGTGCCCTTCGATATTACGGATGCGCGTTCAACTTTGCCAAATTTAATAATTTCAGGTGTATTATTTACTAATGCCAGTTCCCAAGCTTGGATGTAAAACTTATCGCCAACCTGGATATAATCCGGATAATCCGATTCCGAATTAGGCCCGAAAATTGACTTGAGATTAGATTGCGAGCAGCCTGTTGTCAAAGTTGCAACCATCAGCAAAATGTATAAAAGCTTCATCACTACACCTCCATTACTTAGACGTATATTTAGACGCAAAGCGAGTGGATATTGTTTCCTGGCTGCCCAGGTTCAGACTAAATGAAACGAAAAAAAGACAGTTGAGTAAACTCAACTGTCTTTATACTTAAGCCTCATATGTGCATTCCACAATACGTTCACCGTCAGGGATCATTCGCTAGCCTTAACCGCACTCCACAAACCGCCGCCCGGCAGCGGGCATGAACGTTCCTTCAGCCAGGCGATCACCGGGATGATGCAGCCGCAGGCCGTACACGTCACCCCGTCCCGCAGCTTAGGACAGGAACGGCAGTGCTCCAGCCGGTCTTGGTACTCCGCTTCGCTAACCCGCCGCTCCGGTGCGAACATCGACGTTTTGAGCAGTCGTTCCATTTGGGCATCGGTA
This sequence comes from Paenibacillus sp. FSL R5-0407, assembly GCF_038009185.1. NCBI lineage: Bacteria > Bacillati > Bacillota > Bacilli > Caryophanales > Paenibacillaceae > Paenibacillus > Paenibacillus sp. FSL R5-0407. The sequence goes on from NZ_JBBPAX010000001.1 coordinate 2,855,784, forward strand.
ACTTTATAATCGTCGCGGCAAGCTTTGCAGGAGGTCTCCGCCATGGTGATCCTACGCTTTGACCGCCAGCTCCAGCGTCGTCACCGACATGGCCGGAAGCGTTACGGACAACGCACCGTTTTCCAGGGAGAAATCGTTGAATGCTTTCGGCGCAACGGCCTCCGGCTGCTCGAACGTGTTGTGGGCATCGATTTTGTCGCCGGCCAGCGTGCTGCCCGTAATGCTCAGGTCGCCTAAAGCCAGGCCGCGCAGATCGAGCTTCACTTGACTTGCCGAATCGGCCTGGAGATTACAGAAGCTGATATGAATGGCCCCTTGTGCATCGCGGGACGCCGTAGCCGTCACGGCCGGAATCTCCTCGTCGCCCAGCTTGTAACTGCCGCCGTCGAGCGACAGTTCCAGCAATTCTGCGTCCTGATGGACCTTATACATATCGAACACATGATAGGTCGGCGTCAGAATCATCTTCTCTCCCTCCGTCAGAATGACGGCTTGAAGCACGTTGACGGTTTGGGCGATATTCGCCATCCGGACCCGGCCGCTGTGCTTATGGAAAATGTGGAACGTCAACCCCGCTACCAACGCGTCGCGGATTGTGTTCTGCTGGTACAGGAAGCCCGGATTCGTTCCCGGCTCTACGTTGTACCAGGTTCCCCATTCATCGACAATAAGTCCGACCCGGCCTTCCGGATCATATTTATCCATAATCGTGCTGTGACGGGTGATGAGCTCATCCATATACATCGCCTTTTTCAACGTCTTAAACCAGGCCGCTTCGTCAAATCCGGTCGCTTCCCCTTTGTCTGTCCAGTCGCCGGTAGGAAGAGTGTAGTAATGGAGCGTAATGGAATCCATGAACCGTCCGGCCTCGCGCATCAGCACTTCCGTCCAGTTATAATCGTCCGAATTCGGACCGCAGGCGATCCGGTGGATTTTATTGTCATCGTAATTCCGGACATAAGTTTGGAAGCGGCGGTATAAATCCGCGTAATACTCGGGACGCATATTTCCTCCGCAGCCCCAGTTTTCGTTCCCCACTCCGAAGTAGGTAACCTTCCATGGTTCTTCGTGCCCGTTTTGGCCGCGAAGATCGGACATCGGCGATTTGCCGCCGAACGTCAAATACTCAACCCATTCGGACATTTCCTGAACCGTACCGCTGCCCACATTCCCGTTGATGTAAGGCTCGCACTCCAATTGCGCGCACAGCTCCATGAATTCGTGGGTCCCGAAATGATTGTTCTCGACCACGCCACCCCAATGGGTATTGATCATCTCTTTACGAGCTTCCCTCGGACCGATGCCGTCCTTCCAGTGATATTCATCCGCGAAGCATCCGCCTGGCCAGCGGAGCACCGGAATTTTAATTTGCTTAAGCGCTTCCAAGACATCGTTGCGAATTCCGTTCGTATTAGGAATAGGTGAGTCTTCGCCAACCCAAATTCCTTCGTAAATACATCTTCCCAAGTGTTCGGAGAAATGCCCGTAAATATTGCGGTTAATGCTTCCTTGTCCGAGATCGGCGTTAAGTACACCTTGCAGCGTCATGAATGATTCACTCCTTGAGTTAATAATTTTATTAATCAGTTTATATTTATATAAACATTATAGTCAGCATACATTCCATTCGTCAATCGGGAAAATGGAAAATTTGACGTTAAAGCTTGCAAAAGGGGTTTAATTTGATTAATATATTTGTTAATCAAATGTCTATAAGGTGGAACTCAAATGAATCTTGATCTTACGGAAGCATCCCTTCCCGTATATGAAGCGCTCGCCAGTTCGGTACGACTGCATGTCCTGCGACTGTTGACGGAGCGCCCGATGAATATTAAAGACTTGGCAAGCGCGACCGGATTATCGAGCGCGATTATGACGATGCATGTCCGCAAGCTGTCCGAGGCCGGACTCATTGCAACACAAATGATGCCCGGAAAAAGCGGCTTGCAAAAGGTCTGTTCCCTCGCCATGACCGGCGCGGAAATTCAAATCCTTGCGGGCGGTCCCTCCGGGCGCAAGAGCCATCGGGTCGAAATTCCGGTCGGCCATTATTCCGATTTTCATATCGAGCCGACCTGCGGTCTGGCTACCACGGACAAAATTATCGGCAGCTTCGACGACCCCCGTTATTTTTGGGATCCGGAGCGTACCGATGCCTCTGTCCTTTGGTTCGGCAAAGGTTTCGTAGAGTACAAGGCCCCGAATTACTTGCTGTCCAGCGAGCAGCCGACGGAGCTTGTGCTGACCATGGAGATCGCATCGGAGGCGCCGTCAACCAACAATAACTACCCGTCCGACATTACCTTCAAGTTTAACGGAGTTACTGTCGGCACCTGGACCAGTCCCGGGGATTATGGCGACCGGCAGGGCAAATATACGCCTGATTGGTGGCCTGCCTATACGAACCAGTACGGTTTACTGAAGCAGCTGCGCATTACGGAGGAAGGCACCTTTATGGATGGGCTCAAGTTGTCGGACGTAAAGTTGCAGGACCTTAACTTGAAGCGCAAAGAGTGGACGTTCCGTTTATCCGTCGAGGATGATGCGGTTCATATTGGAGGATTAACTTTGTTCGGCAAAGGGTTTGGAAATTACAATAATCATCTGGCGCTTGAGCTGTTTTATATGGAGGCGGGGGGCCGAATTTCGTAACTAACTCCGGGGCGGCTCTGCCTCTTCGATTATGAACTTAACCCGTGCAATTTTTTGAAGTCCTCCGGACTCATGCCGGTATGACGTTTAAACACCGCGCAAAAATAACTCGGATTCTCGTAACCGACCTGGTGGGCAATCTCGTATATTTTTTTGTTCCGTTCGATGAACATCAGCTTTTTGCTTTGACTGACCCGCTCCTGGTTCACGTAATAGAGCGGCCTCATTTTCATCGTCTTCTGAAACAGCCTGCATAAATATTGGGGCGAGACCGAGGCAACTTCGGCCAGTTCGGCAAGAGGCAAAGGCCGATGCAAATGTTGCGCGATATGCCGGAGCACCGGCTTCAACCGTTCCAACTCCTCATTTCGGCCAGCCGGCTCGATGAGGAGTTTTTTTAGGTCCAGGAGTACGGAATAGAGCAGCTTCGAGCATTCCGCTTCAAAATCCGCCGCTTCTTTCCCTTCCATCAAAAGCATCTGCTCAATTCCTTTTATGAGAGTCTTGGAGCGTAATTTGCCTACCCCGGATCTGTCGATTCCCGCATAGGAGAGTAGATGGCTCGCCTCCCTTCCGTTAAACGACACCCAGGCGATTTCCCATGGCGCGCTGACCGGCATATAACGATGCGGGACACCAGGAAAAAGGAAGAATATGTCGCCCGGACCCATCACATATTCTTCTTCCCCGAGCACCAGTTTGCCTTGGCCGCCGAGGACCTGGTGTAACTGATAATCGGGAAACCCCGATGGCCGGTCGGTCTCCGATTGATGCTGCCAATACCCCACCGTCGTCATAAAGACGGGAAGCCCTGCGGCCTCCTCCGTGTGGGAAAACAGGAACGCATCTTTCATCCCGCGCTCCCTCCTTTAGTTTCATATTTTGATATAGAATACTCATATTCTTTATTTTGTATGGAATGGTTCGATCGTATAATGACAATATAATTATATCATTGAATAAGAAAGGTGCTTATCGATGCGTAAAAAACTGGTTTATTCGCCTCCCGCTAACGGTTATCCCGAATGGAACAACAATCCGGACATTTTCCAGCTTGGCCGGCTCCCGGCCCATGCTCCGATGATGCCCTTTCCGTCCATATCGGATGCTCTTGCCGGCGATCCGGCTTCGTCTCCTTACTATCGTTCCTTGAACGGGGTTTGGAAGTTTGCGTTTGCTGAAACGCCGGAGCAGCGGATCAAGTCCTTCTATGAAACCGATTATGATGCCAGCAGCTGGGGAGATATGCCCATTCCTTCCCATTGGCAGCTCCAGGGGTACGATTACCCGCAATATACGAATGTCCGTTATCCTTGGGCGGAATCAGAGCCTGAACTGAGTCCTCCTTTTGCTCCAACTGCTTACAATCCTGTCGGTTCGTATCTCCGTACGTTCACCGTTCCCGAAGCTTGGGCGGACCGGCCGGTCATTCTAAGCTTTCAAGGCGTGGAATCCGCCTTTTATGTGTGGGTCAACGGAGAGCTGGCCGGGTACAGCGAAGATACGTTTACGCCAGCCGAATTCGATATTACCCCCTACCTGGTTGATGGAGAGAACAAGCTGGCTGTCGAGGTGTACCGCTGGTGTGATGCGAGCTGGCTGGAGGATCAGGATTTCTGGCGGCTTAGCGGCATTTTCCGGGACGTCTATTTGTACTCGCCCTCCCCGGTTCATATTTTCGATTTCTTCGTCCGCAGTGAACTGGATGCCCAATACCGGGATGCGGAGCTGCTGGTGGACATAACCATAGATGATGTACGCGATGGGGAAAAGTTCGGAGAATTCACGGTCGAGGCCCAGCTGTTTGACGCAAGCGAACAAGCCGTTTTGGCACATCCGCTGTCCTTCGCTTTTTCCGTTCATGGCGGGGAATCCCGTACGGCGCAGCTAACAACTACGGTTCATGATCCGTTGAAATGGAGCGCGGAAACGCCCCACCTGTACACGCTGGTCTTGTCCTTGAAGGACCGAGAGGGCCGCGTAGTCGAAGCTGTCAGCTGCAAAACCGGGTTCCGCAAGTTCGAGCTGAAGGACGGATTGATGAAAATCAACGGCAAGCGGATTGTTTTCAAAGGCGTGAACCGGCATGAATTTTCACCGGAAACCGGCCGCGCTTTGGGCAGGGAGGACATGATCCGGGATATCGAATTAATGAAGACGCATAACGTGAATGCTGTCAGAACCTCTCATTATCCAAATCAAACCCTCTGGTATGAGCTTTGCAACGAATACGGTTTGTATGTGATCGATGAGACCAATCTGGAGACGCATGGCACTTGGCAATACAATCAAAAGGAACTGAACGAATTCAATGTACCGGGCAGCAGACCCGAATGGCGCGACAACGTCCTCGACCGCTGCAACTCCATGCTCCAACGGGACAAAAACCACCCGTCCATCATCATTTGGTCGCTGGGAAATGAATCGTTCGGCGGTGATAACTTTATCGCCATGCACGATTTCCTGAAACAAGCCGATCCTACCCGGCTCGTCCATTATGAAGGCATCTTCCATTACAGAAAGTCGGAAGCGGCGAGCGACATAGAATCCACGATGTACGTGAAGCCGGCGGATGTTGAACGTTACGCGCAGAACGATCCGCAGAAGCCGTACATCCTGTGCGAGTACAGCCATGCGATGGGCAATTCCTGCGGCGGGCTCCACCTGTATTGGGAGCTGTTCGAACGTTATGAAATCCTCCAGGGCGCATTCATCTGGGATTGGGTCGACCAGGCGATTCGCACGACGACGCCGGACGGCACCGAGTATCTCGCTTACGGGGGAGATTTCGGGGAGTCGCCGCATGACGGTACTTTCTGCGGCAACGGCCTAATCTTTGCCGACCGGACGGTGACGCCGAAATTGCTGGAAGTGAAGAAATGCTATCAGGATGTAAAAGTAGAAGCCGCCGATTTGCAGAACCGACTGATTCGGATCACGAACCGGTTCCTGTTTACGGATTTGAGCAACTATTCATTGAATTGGGAATTGGCGCAAGACGGGTTAGTCGTGCAAAGCGGCATCCTGGAAACTTCGGTTCCGCCGGGAGAGTGTGCTGAAATCACGATTCCTTTTGAGCTGCCGAATGATTTCGCCAAAGAATCGGTGCTCACGATCTCCTTCAAAACGACAAGAGATCAGAAGTGGGCCCAGTCCGGACATGAAGTAGCCTGGGGACAATTTGTTTTGTCGCCTCGCCTCCTTCCATTGCGCACCGTTTCCCTTGATGCTCCGGTGCAAACGGAGGAAACGTCGGAGGAACTCCTTCTCACATGTCTGGATGCATCGATACGCTTTAACCGGTCCACGGGAGAACTTACGTCTTATTCCAGAGCCGGTAAAGAACAGCTGCTGAGTCCGGTCAGACCGAATTTTTGGCGGGCCGTCACCGACAACGATCGCGGCAACAAGCTGGCCGATCGGTGCGGCTTCTGGAGAAGCGCCCCTGCCACCCGCCGGTTGATCCGGTTTGACTATCGTATGGATGGGGCCGATTGCGTCGTTACAACCGATTACATGTGGACGAATCAGCCTGCTTGCACTCTGTCCCTCGTCTACCGGATCCATCCGGACGGTTCGATCGACGTCGAGCAAACTCTTGTTCCGGCCGAAGGCCTGCCGCAGCTTCCGGAGTTCGGACTCTTGCTCGAGCTGAGCCAAGATCTGGACACGGCCGCCTGGTACGGCCGGGGGCCGCATGACAGCTACGCCGACCGTAAAACGGGTGCCCGGCTTGGGCTCTACTCCGGAGCGGTTCGGGACCAGTACGTCCCGTATTTGAGACCGCAGGAATGCGGCAATAAAACCGACGTCCGGTTTGCACAAGTTACACAGGGAACTGAAGGACACGGCCTGCGTTTCGACTCCGCGGTTCCGTTTGAATGGAACGTCCTCCCTTGGACGCCGGAGGAACTTGAGGACCACGATCATGTATACATGCTGCCCGTCAGCCATAAAACCGTGGTACGGGTGAATTACATGCAAATGGGCGTGGGCGGTGACGACAGCTGGGGAGCACCGACGCATGAAGCCTATACGCTGCCTTCCAATCGGCCTTACCGTTTTACCTTTACGCTGCGTCCGATTTGACGGAGGCTGCCGAACGAACAAAGCCGGAGCACCGCAATATTGCGGGCGCTCCGGCTTCTTTTGATGGGTCAGGTTTATATGCTGAATTTCTTGATCATTTCCTGTAATTCCGCAGCCATTTGGCTTAACGATTGGGAGGAGGAAGAAATCTCTTCCATGGCTTGATGCTGCTCTTCCGCCCCGTTGCCTATTCCTTTCAGCTCGGTCAGTGACTCCCGTGAAATGGCGACCATTTCGTCCATGGAAGCCGAAACCTGCTCGGCACTGGCCGAGAGCTCTTCGGTCGCCGCAGACACTTCTTCAATCTGGGAAGTAACGCCTCTCACAGCCTCTTGAACCGTGTCGAACACGTCCTTTACTTTAACCATTTGGACTACGCTTCTTTCAACATCGGCAATTCCTTCCACAACCGCTTTTCCGCTGTCCGAGGCCGCGCCTTGAAGATCCAATAGAATGGCGGTCACATTACTTGCTGCCGCGGTCGTCTGCTCGGCCAGCTTCTTCACCTCACCGGCGACTACGGCGAATCCTCGCCCATGCTCACCGGCCCGGGCAGCCTCAATCGCTGCATTCAACGACAAGATGTTTGTTTGTGCGGCAATCGCGGAAATGTAGCCGACGATTTCGTTGATTTCTTGCGATTTCGACTCCAATGCCTGCATCATGACAACCGATTTGCTCACGCTGTCTTTCACGCTGCTGACGACCATAACGGCCTCATCCACCACTTGTTCGCCGGTGGCAACTTCACTGTACATATCCTGCACCTGTTGATTCACTGCTCCTGCCGATTCGGCGATTCGCTGAATGCCGGCCGCCATTTCCTCGATCGCGACAGCCGATTGCTCGGAGCTCTCCGTCTGCGTCGTCGCGCCCTTAATCATTCCCTCTACCGATTTAGCGGTATTTTCGGAGGTTTGCACGGAGCTCTCTGCAATAGCAGACAGTTCCTCGGACGAGGCCGCTGTATGCTGAATCGAATCGGTGATCCGTTCAATCATATGTGAAAAGGAATCCAGCATCCCGTTCATATTTCGTTTTAACTGCTGAAGTTCATCATGGCCTCTCCCTGTTTCCAACCTTTCGGTCAGATCACCGACGGCCACCCTCTGCATCAACTTCGTCATTCTTATAATCACCCTCATAATGAAGAAGGAGATCAACAGCGCGATTACAGCTAGCGCCACCGTACAGATCAAAATAAAGAGATCGGCTTTCTTCTGACTTTTCTCCGCTCCGCTCATCAAGTCATGCTTATTGCCGGAGACGATAACCTTCCAGCCCGTCAGTTCCACCTTGGCAAAAGAAGCGATCTTAGCTGTGCCGTCCTCTTCGACATAATCGACGGTTCCCGAATCTTTGGCCAATACCTGCTCCTCGTAAGTTTTGATCTTCGCAGCATTGGCGTAGTCTCTGAAATCTTTGCCAACCTTCTCTGCTGTTAGGTGGGACATGTATACCCCGGAGGAAGATAACAGGTAGGAATAGCTGGTCTCGCTCATCAGATTAAGATTCAATTCCTTCTGAATATTACCCGGCAACAGAATGGCCTGGATCAAGCCCCGGAACTCTCCACTGTTATCCGTGATCGGGATGTCAATGATGATGCTTTGTTCGCCGCTTGTCGTATCCATCAGGATGTCAGAGATCCCAAGCGTCTTCTCTTGCTTAATCCGCTGAAAGTTAGAGAAACCCGATAAATCCAGCTGCGTTCCTTTCTGGTCAAAAGACTGCCCATCTGCCGTTGAATACGAGATCGACTGTACGTCCGGATTCAAAGCCTTCATTCCTTTAAGGAGCGGCAGGATCTGTTCCTGATCCCCGGAAAGCAGCACCGGTTGGTACTCCTTGACTGCATTTTCAAAAGCGCCTATTTTCCCCTGCAGCATGTCATTCAAGGCGTCCGCATTAGCTTCGGCTGTCATTCCTGCTGCTGCTTCACTTTATCCCTTACCACATCGGTAAAACTGGTGCCGAGCAACATGGAAACGACATACAAAGGAATAATGGACAGCACCAGCAACAATACGGGTAATTTCAATTTCAATGTGTCCAGCTTGCGCCAAACCCCGGTGAATGATTTCATAATGATTTCCCCTCTTATTCTCACGATATACAATCTATGATATTTTATCGACATAAACGACATTATCATTAGATCTCTGCCCGGCTAAACCTGATTTTTCGAAAATAAATAAAAAACGCAGGAATACTTCCTGCGCTTCGTCGTGAAATGTTGACAGGAGCCCCTGTCAGCTTCTGGTTGACCGAAATCAACCAGCGCTGGATACCATTCTTGCTGTCCAAAAAAGCTTGGGGATTCCGTAAACGGATGCCGATCGTCAACTGGTTAGCAACATTAAAGATCGAGATCGACTCAACTTCACTCCATAGGATCCGGCCGCCTGCAACATAGGAGGTGCGGTCGAGCAATCCTCCGTCATCGATTTCCAGCACCGGCGAGGTATCAAACAGGACCTCCATTTTCCCATGATTCATGGATAGCAACATCCTTTCGAAGCAGCATTGCCTTACGGGCAGCTTTGCTATCCAGCTACGGGCATGCTAACAACCGGCGATTCGTCTTAGCTAGTTCGATCTCAGACACATGGGTCCAGCCTGCGATAGTCTCGGCTAACGGACACCACGGCCCTTAAAACGCCAAATTCATGACATTTCAAACTCTAACGGACATGACGGCCCTTAAATGCCGATTGAACGCATGTTTTCGGGTCAATCAACTTAGTTAAGGTCCTGTGTGTCCGTTAGCTTTGCAAAGTAGCCGTTATCGATCCAATAGAGTCCCTGGTGTCCGTTAGACTGGAACTGAGAAGGGCTGGTACTGCCGAATGGAAATGAAAGTGTCGAAAGGTACCGGAACCGGAAAAACAGGAGAGGAGCTGGCTAGGGCTTTAACCAATTACGGATTTCATCCTTCACAAGTCGGGTGTCCCAAGGGTGGAAGAACACATGAACCCCATCATCAGCGAGCGAATAGGCATATCCGAGTTGCCCATTTTCCATGAAGAAGACCATTTGATAATAGTCAGGATCTCCATCTTTGTTCTCAGGCGAATAGCCCGGCTTATCCGTTCCATGATCCAAGAGTTCTATGAAACGCTCCTTATCCCGATCCTTCAGTGTATTAAACGGGGCGGTCTCATCGAACCGGTACAAGGCGACGCTGGCCACCTGATCTTTTGGTATATCCTTATACCGTAGTCCAAGCGTTCGGGCATGATCTTCTCCTGCATATAGACGATGTCCGCCAATGGATGTCTCGTCCTTCGCAGCGATCAATTCTTCCTTGGCAAAGCCTTTGACCTGATACAGCTTCGTGCCGATTTCCAAAAAAGCGGCATCCCCGGGCTGGGTCTTATAATCAGGATTCGTAACCACATCCCCTACCTTGAACTTCACCTCTCCTACAACCTCATCTGTGACATCGTCGGGATCACTCAACACCAATTCATACATGCCTGTGTAGGTCTGATCGTTCAGCTTCACAAAGTCGACCCAATCAATAATCGAATTCCCTTTAATCGGATTCGAATTTGAATTTGGATTCGGTTGGATCTTTCCAGCAGAGCATCCGCCTATAATCATTGCAAAACCAAGCAGCAACGTGAATAATTTCATGTTAAGCCCCCCCTTTTGATACATAGACGATGGCAAGGAGCAATTTGTTCTAAGACCCGCGGCGAATTCATCGAATTGAAAAATGAGAAGGGCATTTCATATGGAAGGTAAGGCAAACATGAAGACATGAAGGTATTAGAAAAGGGAAGGAGGAGCAGGAATTACCTGCTCCCCCCTATTTTTAGAAGAACCGTTTCACGAGCCGCTTTGGTTAAACTGGCGAGCACCAATTCATAGGAATGATCGATCATCGCTTTCAGGTCATCCACGGCGAGGCTGCCGTCGGCGGCTACGGTGTTCCAGTGCTTTTTGTTCAGATGATAACCGGGCCGAACGCATTCATGCTGTTCCCTCAGATTGGCTGCGATAACCGGATCGCATTTCAGCGAAATTTGAACTTCATCGTCGGCTTCCGCCCGGGTAATCAGTGCAAACATTTTGCCCCCTACCTTCATAACCAGCGGCGACGGCCCGAACGGATAATCCTCTACAGCTCCTTTCTTGGAAAGGCAATAAGCGGTGAGCTTGCTGTACACAGGTATCTCTCCTTATATTCTTGATAAACGAAATGACTCGTCATCATTAATTATACACGCGCCGACTCCGTTAGCAGCTGTATGATCTCATTTTCGATTTTTTCCGGGGTTTCGTTCGGTCCAAACCGCTTCAAGACATTGCCTTCCCGGTCGATCAGAAATTTCGTGAAGTTCCACTTGATCGACTTCGATCCCAGCACGCCCCGCGCCTTATCGCTTAGATACTTGAATAGCGGATGAGCTTCGTCCCCCTTCACGTCAATCTTTGCAAAAAGAGGAAACGATACGCCAAAGTTCAGCTCACAAGCCTGGGCGATCGCTTCGTCCCCCTCCTCTTCTTGGTTCGCGAACTGGCCGCATGGAAAACCAAGCACCGCGAATCCCTGGGCTCCATATTCATCATGCAGTTGTTGCAGGCCTTTAAACTGCGGAGCAAATCCACACTTCGTCGCAGTGTTGACGATCAATAGCACTTGCCCTCTATACTCGGCCAGCGTTTTCTTTTCCCCGCGAATCGTCTTTACCTCGTAATCGTAGACAGACATTATGATCTCCTCCGGTTAGGTTTTATAAATTAAATTTTATACAATTTAATTTGATACGTCAAATATAAGCGTGTTATAATTAGATCCAATTATGTATGTAAGGAGAATTGTTCCGTGATACCCGAAGACGAACTGCTCAAGCTGGAGAATCAACTATGTTTCGCTTTCTACGCCTGTTCCCGCGAGATAACGAAGCTGTACCGCCCGATCTTATCCAAACTTGGGCTTACGTATACGCAGTATATTACCCTGCTCGCGCTGTGGGAAAAAGACGGCATCGGCGTCAAAGAGCTTGGCGCCCGCCTGTATCTCGATTCAGGAACGCTTACGCCCCTGCTCAAGAAGCTGGAATCGCAGGGCCTTTTGACCCGCACCCGCAGCAAAGCCGATGAGCGCAACGTCATCATCGAGTTGACCGACGAAGGACGCGCGCTCAAGACGCGTGCTGCGGAAGTTCCCGCCCAACTGTATTCCGGCGCCGGACTCCGGCAGGAGGAACTCGAACCGCTCCGTGCGCAGCTTCAGTCCCTGCTCCGCAAGGTCGATGAAGCGGTGGAATCTTAAAGCGAGGCCCCTTATTTCAACCGGAAAGAGAAATAAGGGGCCATCTATTGTTTCCGGAGTTCAATCACCTTTTCAATATATCAATCCCAAATCTTCGGTCTCTTCACTCCCGCGCTTCTCAAATAATCTAAAAGTTGCCCGGTATGAACCGCTTCATGGTAGGCAATTCTCAAAAGCATATCCCCTAAAGCTCGGATATACCCAACGTCGCTTCGATCGATCTTTATGTTGGATAGATCCTCCGGTGAGTAAGATCTTACGGTATCCATAAAGGCTTTCCGATATGGCTCTGAAAAGCCAAGCTCCTCTTTAAGGGTCGTAAACTCCCTTTTGTCATAGGGGGATTCATAATCAGCCACGCTTCCTTCATTCAATAAGGCAAGATGATAATAACGTTCACTATCCAAAACGTGCCGGATCATATCTTTCACGCTCATGGCATCAGAATCCGGTCTCCAATCCAAGTATTCGGCAGGAATGCTCTCCCAAACAATCAAACTTCTGCGGCGAATCTCTTCCAAATTCCAAACTACACCCTCTACAGCATTCATTAACTTTCATCCTCTCAATCCAAATGTTATCTCATTATTTTATCAGAACTTATGTTCGCAAAACAAACTAAAAGCAATCCGTGAGGTTCGTAGCTATCCTCAATTATAGAAACGGCAAATAAGGATGCCCCGGAAGCATTAGCTTCAAGACATCCTTAGTAAAGTCGGTGTAGTATCGGCCGGATTAACGGCTTGATGGCTTATTCCTTGACGCCTCCCAGCGCTACGCCTGCGATAATATACCGGGATAACAGGAAGTACACCACAAACAGCGGTAATGCCGTCAAGGCCAGCCCCATATAGATCGAGCCAAACTCCGTCTTGTAAATATCACCGCGCAGCAAGCTTACCATAATCGGCATCGTATATTTTTCCTTCTGAGTCAGGAGAATCAGCGGCATGAACAGGTTGTTCCAGTTTGCCACAAAGGCAAAGATGGCCTGGGTCGCCACGGCCGGAATCATCAGCGGCAGAATAATGCGGTTGAATGTCTTGAATTCACCGGACCCGTCCACACGCGCTGCTTCCACGATCTCTATCGACAGAGTTGCGAGCAGATACTGACGCATGAAGAAGACTACCGCTGGCGCTGCAATCGCAGGAAGAATCAGCGGAAGAAAGTTATTCGTCCAATGCAATTTATACATGAACTGATAAAAACCGATGGCGCTTGCCTGGGATGGAATCATCATCACACACAGGATAAAGGTAAAGAATGGCTTACGCAGCTTCCAGTCATAAGTCACAAGTCCATAGGCGGCTAACGATGAGAAATAGACCGTCAGGATCGTTGCCGATCCGGAAATAATAAACGAATTCAGGAACCCTCGAATCGGGTCGAAACTCTTTTCAAGCAGTACCTGCAAATTGCTCATAAAGTGGCTTGAAGGCAGCAGAGAGAGCCCGCTTTGGATCTCCGCCGTAGAGCGCGTGGCGTTTACAAACATGATCCAAAACGGAAGGATGCTTAGGAGAGCCAACAGGATACAGACGATATAAATAATCGTCCTGCTTATTTTTAAATTCACGGCTCCACTTTTCGAGCTGTTATCCATGATGTATCATACCTCCCTCTTTGTTGCTTCTTGCAGACTTTCTAAGCTTCTTTTCCGCCTTCTTCAATCTTTCAGCATCACGGTCGCGCATCAGGTAGAACACCACTGCGGACAATATCCCTGCAATAACGAACATAATCATGCTCGCTGCTGCAGCGCGATTATACAAATAGCTGCCCTTGAACGCTTGCCCGTAGATAAACATAGACGTAGTAAGCGTAGATTCGTCCGGTCCGCCCAAAAGGAACAACTGCGGAATATCGAACATGGTCAAACCACCGATCATCGATGTGATGAGGGTGAATAGCAAAATCGTCCGGAGACTCGGCAGCGTGATGCGGAAGAAGGTTTGAAACCCGCTTGCTCCGTCAATCGCCGCAGACTCAAATAGGGCGGGATTAATACCCATAACGCCCGCAATAAGGATGATCATAGTGTTTCCGTACCACATCCAGAACTGAATGAAGGCAACAATTCCTCGAGCAGTCGTCTTGTCCTGAAGAAAGTTAATTGGAGCATCGGACCATCCCAGCAATTGAATCAAGCTATTTATAGGTCCCATTGGATAGGCAAATAGTGTGCCGAAGAGTATGGCGATCGTACTCGCAGTAATAATATTCGGCATATAAAGCAGTACTTTGAACGCCCCTTGCCCCTTAATGTTGAGCCGTTTGTTCGTGAACCAAGCCGTTAGCAGGAGCGCGAGAAGGATTTGAGGAACGAAATTGACGATCCAGAGCAAACCCGTGTTGAGCAGAGACTTCCGGAAAGAGACGTTATCAAAAAGGAGGTCTTTAAAATTTTTAAAAGGATCATCCAGAATATGAATCGGTTTTGGAATTAACCCCTGCATATCGGTGAATCCGATGGCTGCGGTATATAAAATGGGATACAGCGAGAAAATCAAGAATGCCAGGACGAACGGCAAGGTAAAGATATAGCCGAATTTCGAGTAGTTCACACCTTTGCGGCGCATGCTCTCACCTCTTTAATGGATATGAAGGGGCGGGATAATCCCCCGCCCCCTAGACCGATTTCTTATTCGCTATCGATGTTAAGTTGGTCTTTGACCTGTTGTTTGAAGGTGGCGAGGGCTTCGTCGCGTGTCTTGTTGCCTGCGGTGTATTCGCGTACTTGGTCGCGCCATATCATGTTAATCGATTCGTCATACTGGGTTAAGTTCTTACCGGATGCATTGGCATTCGCCGGAACGAACACGTCGAACATGTTTTGCCCGCCGAGCAACGGAATCTCGCCGTTGGACTTCGACATGACGACGGAGGATGCAACGCTATCCTTCGTGCCTTGCTCGCCTTCCTTCATCGTGCCGTTAGCCCAGAAATATTGGAGTCCGGTTTCGGAGGTATCGAGCGTTACCCAGTTGATAAAGTCAGCAACAGCCTTTTTCTTGGCGTCGTTCTTGGTTACATCCTTGTTGGCGAGCAACCAAGTGCCACCCCAGAAGAAACCAGTCGGCGGCTCGGTAACAGCCCAGTCGCCATTCGTGTCTTTCACTTGATCCTTCATCGTATAGTTAATGAGCCAGGCAGGACCGAAGAAACCGAAGATTGGTTGTGCACCGGTGCCGGACATATCAGCGAACCATGACTCCTGCCAGTCACGCGTATCGTTATGATACCCGTTATCTTTCAGCTTCTTGGCAAGATCGAGGAACTCTTCGCGCTTCGGATCAATATGAAGCTTTCCGTCGACAATCCATCCTTTGTCGGAACTATTCTCAATTGCGTGCCATATATCTCCGTCGCCGGAAATGATGCCGTATCCTTTGGCTTTCAGCTTCTCGGCTGCTCCGAAAAACTTGTCCCAGCCAGGTCCTATTTCATTTTTGATCGTTGCCGGATCATCCGTTCCGAACACATCCTTGGCAAGCGAGCGCCGGTAGATAAAGGCGCCGCCGGTCGCTTGATAGCCAAGGGCCTTCACTTCGCCGTCTTTGCTGCCGATATCAACCGAGTATTGAGCAATCCCCGCATCCTTAACCTTTTGAGCGTCAAGGCCCAGGTCCGCATAGTTTGCGGCATAGCTGGATGCATCTCCCTGCGTGTACTTGAGGACGAACGCCGCTTCGGCTGCATAAATATCCGGAGCGTCTTTTCCGCCACCCGCCAAGGCTTGGTCAAGAGCAGGCTGATAAGCGCCATCGGTAGTTGCGATTACTGTAGTTTTGAATTCCACATTTGCGTCGGGATGGACTTCCAAATACTTTTTGGTCATGTTCGGAATCTCATCCGTAAAGCTCCAGAGGTTAATAGTGACCTTCTCGCCACTGCCCTTGGATTCTCCGGAAGTGTTGTTGGTTTTTGCGGGTTGGTTGGAGTCTGCTGTGGAATTGGTAGTTTTTGAGTTACCGCCACATGCCGCAAGAGCGGATGTCATCACGAGCATTGCAGAAATTACGATTAGAAAACGTTTCATGCCTTTCATGCGTTTCATACTTTGCCTCCCCCTTTATATTTGTTCCTCGGTTTTTTGTAACCGCATTCATAATTATATTGCCGATGGTTCTTAGACATAAGGGAACGTTCATTGGGAATAATTCCACTATTTTTAGATTCCGTTACTCCCTCTGAAATGAAGAATAGCCTCACCCCCAGTGAAAGAGGGTGAGGCTATTCTATAAGACTGAGGAAATCTATTAATCATCCAGCTCTACGCTTTGAATATTTCCGTCCGCATCGACGTTCCACTCGATTTCAACGCCTTTATTCAACCCGAGATGGTCATCGTCTTCAATCACAATCGTGTCCGGAATTGTAATTGTTTTCTGTTCTCCCTGATCAACTTGAACAGTAACCTTTTTGCCGTCCGCCTTCAGGATCGTTCCTTCATATTCCAGATTCAGCACGACAATACCGCCGTTGGCATCCGTAATCTTTACCCGCTTGCCGCCGTCGGTAAGCAGTTCGATCTTTTTATGATAATTATTTTTCAGCGTAATATCTTGAATTGTCTTTTTAACCTTCACGCCTGAAGGGAGACCTTCCGTTTCCAAGGTAGCTGTCTTGTCGTTCTCCTGCGGATTGGACTGTTCCGCCGAGTTATTGGCATTCGATCCGCTCGTGGCCGGGGCTTCCGTAGTAGGTGCTGACGCCTTTTCCGGTGCCTCGGATTGCGGCTTATTGGTGCAGCCGGCTAGAGAAATACTGGCACAAATAATCAGAAGAAGCGTGGCTGTTTTTAAACCTCGTCCAATGCTGGATTTAACTTGTAACATCTTATACCTCCGTAGTGTTTGGCATGGTGTATTAACAAAATTAGTCTTTACCTAATTTTAAGTATTATATATGAAGTCGTTTGAAAATAAAAAAAGAGGACCGCCCTTTGACATCCCAGACCACGATTGAAAGTCATAAAATAGTTCACACGAATAGCTTCGTCCCAGCAAAAACAAAAGGGCTCCGTCAGGACGGGGCCCCTCTTATTCTATAGTTACGCAAACGGGCGAGCTAAGCTTGTTGGACAACATCTTCAACCGCTGTATAGATCGCAATCTGCTGCTCATTGCATGCCTCTTCAAACCAGCCTTCCGGCTGCTTGTTCGTGATAATCCCCGTTGCCCGCTGCAATGGAATGATTGTGAAGAGTGCGCTCTTCTCGAGCTTGCTTTGGTCGAATACGGCATATACTTCGCTTGAGCGTCCGATCAGAAGCTGGGCAATGCGGGCTTCCAATTCGGAATGCATCGTAAATCCATGCGCCTGAGAGACTCCGTCTACACCAAGAAACATCTTCGTAATGTTAATCTTTTCTATGACACTTTCCGCTAGCGGACCGCTAAGCTCGTAACTCTTCGCACGCATGACGCCGCCAATGACGACGACTTGAACCCCGTCGGCATCCGCCAGCTCGGAAGCGATATTCACCGCATTGGTGACAATCGTGATGTTCCGGTGCTTTTTCAAAGTTCTGGCGATAAAAAAGGTGGTCGTACCTCCGGTAAGGCAAACGATGTCTCCCTCTTCGACGAGTTCCGCAGCCACCTCAGCAATCCGTTCTTTACCTTGCCGATGAAAAAAGCGTTTATCCGCAAAGGGCAATTCCGACGTCGACTGCATGAGCGACCCTTCATAAATGGCGCCCCCGATCGTACGAATGATCTGCCCCGATTTCTCCAATACATCAAGATCGCGTCGTGCGGTAGCTTCGGAGCACCCAATGTTTTCGATAATTTCCTGAATCGATATTTTCCCGTGCAATTTAATGAGTTCCAGAAGTTTGGACCTGCGCAACTCACTCTTTGAGTATTCCATGACTCTCTCCTTTGATGACATTGCGTCATCCATGCTAATCCTAATTTTGTAGGATGAAGGACTAAATTGCAAGTAGGCCAATTCGATTGCAAAATTACGAGCGAACCATAAGGATTATAGAGCTGTTACCTGCACCTGCTTCACGTAATCTTGAAAAAGCTTATAATCAATATGGCCTGCTTTGTCAGACATCGCATTGGCAGCCGCCGCCGCAGAAGCAATACGTAGCTTCTCGGCAGGTGCATCTCCGCGTTCTTCTGCAAACGCCATACCTGCAACAAATGAATCTCCGCAGCCTACCGTATTTACGGCACGAATGGTTGGAGGAATGACACGGTACCCTTGTCCATCGATGAATGCAATAGCTCCCCGGTCACCAAGGGTGACACAGACTTGCGCGATCCCCTCAGCCGCCAGCTTCTGTGCTGCACCAGCCCATTCAGACTCGATAAGTCGGTCTTGTCCCAGCCACCCGGCTAGCTCATGTTCATTCGGCTTCACAAAATGTGGCCGGGCTTGAAGTCCGCTGCTCAGCGCAGCGCCGCTAGTATCCAGGAATACCCGTGCCTTAGTCGACTGGATGATCCCGATAAGATCCGCATAAAGATCAGCAGGCGCCCCTGGAGGCAAGCTGCCGGACAGCACGACAACACTACATTCCAGGGCAAGCCTGTGTATCGTCTGTTTCATCTCAGCGATTTGATGGCCATCAATGACGGGTCCCCGCTCAAGTAACTCTGTCGAGGTTCCCTTGGACTCGTCAATGATGTTCAGGCAAACGCGCGATTCTCCACCAACACGTACAAAGGAAGTTTGAATGCCCCGGCTGATCAGGCTGCTCTCAATAAAAGAACCGCTGCTGCCGGCGACAAATCCACTTGCCGTAACATCGCCGCCGAGTAACTTGATCACTTTGGCCACATTGTTGCCTTTACCGCCCGGTTCGGCAATTTGCCGGGCGACGCGCTGAACGCCGCCTAGCTCAAACTGATTTACATAGTAGGTTTTATCTATGGCCGCATTAAGCGTAACCGTTGTAATCATCGAAGATCTCCGGCTTTCCCGATACATCCGCAAAGCTCCATTTTTTCCATCGCAAGAGTCTTCACGGCTTCCTTAGCAGGAACCATATATTTACGAGGGTCATTCTCTTCCACATTGACAGCAAATACATCTTTAATCGCATTAGAGAACGCAATGCGCAGTTCTGTAGCGACGTTCATTTTAGCCATCCCCAGAGATACCGCTCTCTTCACCTGCTCAGCCGGAATTCCTGAACCGCCGTGCAGTACCAGCGGAACATCAACGGTCTCCGCGATTTTTGCGATACGGTCAAAGTCAATGTTTGGCTCCCCTTTATAAATCCCGTGAGCCGTACCGATTGCCGGCGCCAGTGTAGGCACACCCGTAAGCTCTACAAACCGTCTGCAATCTTCCGGATCGGCAAGCATCGCTTCGTGGTCGGCTACAACGATATCATCCTCAACGCCACCGACTTTACCAAGCTCCGCTTCGACGTTTACACCAGCGGCGAGAGCGATTTCCATTACTTTAAGCGTCCGCTCCACATTCTCTTCAAACGCAAACATGGAAGCATCGATCATGACGGAGGTATAACCCGCACGGATACACTGAACAATTGTCGAAAAATCCGTACAATGATCCAAATGCAGGGCGATCGGCAGTCCGGTACGATCTGCAGCGACCTTGGCTGCTTCCGCAATGTAATCCGGACCTAAGTGTTTGACGGTTCCAACCGTGGATTGAATGATGAGCGGGGACTCCGTTTCGACGGCCGCTTCCACTACCGCTTGGAGCATTTCCAAGGTATGAACGTTGAACGCACCTACAGCGTATTTGTTTTTACGGGCAATTTGCAGCATTTCAGTAGAAGAAATAAGAGACATAATAAGTTCCTCCTCAAATTTTGTATGAGCTATGTGTGATGAATTAGGCTTGTTTATTGCATTGCAGCGCCCAAAGCGCGCTTCCGATAATGCCGGCATGGTCGCCAAGCTCTGCACTCTTGATGGCAAAATGATTGCGATAATCCTGAAGCAACAGGTTATTTAATTCATCCTTCATCGGTTCAAAAAGGAGTTCGCCGGCTAAGGCGCCGCCGCCCCCGATCACAATCACGTCAGGTGAGAGCGTCGGTACGACCCACGCGAGTGCCCGGCCGAGCTCCCGTCCCGTCTGTTCGAGTACATCCCGCGATAGAGCGTCACCTGCCAGACACGCACGCGAAACATCGCTTGAGCGAATGTCCTTAACGTCAGCAAACCACTCTTGAAGCAGGCTGGTCTCGCCTTGTTCGATCCGCGTCCGGGCTTGCTTGGCAATCCCTGTTGCCGATACGATCGTTTCGAGGCAGCCGGTTCTTCCACAGCCGCAGGCAAAACCTAATGGATTGACGGGTACATGCCCGATCTCCCCCGCCATGAAACGGTGTCCGCGGTGTATCTGCCCACGTTGTACAAATGCGGCAGCCAGGCCTGTACCGATGGTTATTCCGTATACGTAATCGTAGCCGCGGCCAGCGCCTGCAGCCGCTTCTCCGTATATATACAGGCGCACATCATTATCAATAAAGACCGGCTTACCTGTAAGCCCCCTGAGTTTGGCCGCCACAGGAATTTGGTTCCAGTTCAGATTCACGGCCCGAAGACTGACGCCTGCCTCGGGATCAACAAGCCCCGGAATTCCTAACCCGATGACCTCGACCTCATCCGCAGGAATTCCGGCATCTTCTCTAAGCTGTTCAATCGTCAAAGCGATACTCTCCAAAATAACGTCCACGCCTTGTTCAGAGCGGGTCGGATATTTTCGCTTAACGAGGATGTTGCCGAGTTCATCCAATATGCCGCACTCAATGTTGGTACCTCCCACATCCACGCCGACTGCATATTTCATGTAAGGTCCCTCCTCTCCCTGTATAAGTCATCAAGGCACGAGCCCTCCCTGGCGTAGACCCTGTTGCCAAGCACAAAAGTTTGGCACACTTGAAAATGCTCATTCACGATAATCAGATCTGCATCCTTGCCTGGCTCGATGGTTCCCTTGGAATGGCTTACGCCGATTTGCTCAGCGGGATGAATCGTTAGGGCGGGAACAAGCTCCGCAATGTCCATCCCTGTAAACTTAACGGCGTTAGCCAAAGCCTCGATCATCGTAAGCGAGCTGCCAGCCAGACCGTCTTCCGTTCCGTCTTCTTGTTTCAAATACACCTTGCCTTGCTTCATAATGACCGGCAGCTTGCCAAGCAGATATTCCCCGTCGGGGCATCCGGCCGCGCACATACTGTCCGTGATCAGAAGTACCTTGCCCTCCGGCTTGATGTCGAAGGCCCATTTGATCAAGCCGGGATGTACGTGAATGCCGTCACAAATCAGCTCGACCGCCAATGGATCCAGCATCAGTGCCCCCCCAGCCGCACCGGGTTCCCTGTGATGCAAAGACCTCATCCCGTTGAACAGATGCGTTACTTGTGTTGCGCCCCACTCCGTCGCCTTCTCCATCGTTGCGAAATCCGCATCGGTATGGCCCAAGGAAATAACGACCCCTCTGCTTACGGCATGACGGATAACTTCTTCTGCATGGCTCAGTTCTGGCGCAATCGTCATAAGCTTGATGGTTCCTCGCGAAGCTTCCCAGAAGGCATTAAATTCTTCAATCGAGGGATCGCGAAGATCCGCCGGGTTTTGTGCCCCGCATCTGGCTGCATTCAGAAACGGACCTTCCAAATGGACCCCTAACAGGTTAGCTCCATCAGGTTCATTTCCCGTCTTAATGAGTTGCCCGGCACATTCCAGAGCCGCAATGATTTCTTCATGCGTCGCAGTAAGTGTCGTTGCCAGCAATGAAGTTGTGCCATTAGATGCGTGAAACCTGCACATCCCCTGAATATGTTCCGCGCTTCCCAGCATGGCATCGTATCCGCCGCCTCCATGGACGTGAATATCGATAAATCCCGGAAGTAAAAGCCCTCCGCCGGCGTCCACACGCCGAACTTCCTCACCCTCATCCAATGCATTGATCTCAGAATCTGCAATCTGAGCAATCTTTCCATCGTTGATGAGTAAGCTGCCATTTTCAATCCAGCCATCCGGCGTGAGAATACGGGCGTTAAAAATTACAGTTAATTTATGCTTCATCAACATTTCCCCCTTATATGCGGCGAAATCAGTCTGATGTTTTACTTCATTTCATGATTATAATAATCCTGTTTATTGTTATTTTCAATCATTAATTGATTAAATCGATAAAAAAACAATCAAACTCGTCTGCAAACAACGTAAATTTGACTGAAATAATCACATTTTGATTTTAATTTTCTTTTTATGATTGAAATTGCACTCCGATTGATTTACACTCACATTAGTTACACAACCATCGTTAGGAGGCTATTATCCATGAGCTTGACTTATAGCGAAATCAAGCAACAATACACGGCTCTACAGCAAACCTATGACTACATGCTATCTAAAAGACAAGAAATCGTTGACTTTGCACAAACGGAATCGATCACTTCCCTTACCTTTGTCGGCTGCGGATCCAGCTACTGCTTAAGTGAATCCGCCGCATTCTCTGCCCGTCTGCGTGCAGGACTTCCGGCAAGCGCACTAGCCGGTGGCGATCTCATGCTGAACCCTGAACGTTATAGTTCCTTATTAAAGAACACCTTGTTGGTAGCCCCGTCGCGTTCCGGCAGCACCAGTGAAGTAGTCGAAGCACTTCGATTGCTTCAAAATGATAAGCCTGTCCCTGTACTGGCCCTTTCCTGCGTAACGGATTCTCCGCTATCGAAGAAGGCGGATCTATCGCTGGAATTGCCTTGGGCATTCGACCATAGCGTCTGCCAGACCCGTACCGTTACCAATCTTTATGTAGCCAATCTCATGTTGGCCGCCTTCCTCGGCAACGACGAAGTCGTTATCGCGGATATCCAGAAAGCCATCGATCAAGGCGAAGCCTATATGGAACGAGTAGAAAATGATATCCGTAAAGCAGCCGATTTCGCATGGAGCAATGCCGTGGTGCTCGCAGACGGCGAACTTCAAGGCCTCGCTTCCGAGGGAGCAATCGCTTTGACCGAAATTGCAAAAGTACAAGCACACTCCTACCATCTCCTGGATGTCCGTCATGGTCCGATGGTCACTGTTGGTCCCGACACCCTTGTAATTGCCGCGATCACCGGCAATGGCACAGAGCACCAGCGCAACCTGATGCGTGATATCAAAGGCAGAGGCGCAACGATCATCGCGTTCGCGGATCATGCCGAGGCCATAGCGGCAGAGCATGTGGATTTGGCTGTCATCTCGGACAACAAACTGGATGTAGCCGTACAAGGTATTCCATTTATCTTCATCCCGCAAATCGTCGCTTTGACAAGCGCCGATCGCCAAGGTATTAACCCCGATCAACCGGACGGTCTGGTTGCTTGGGTCAAATTGTAGAGCATCTAGCCGGCATACGGCGGTTCATAAAGGTTTAACTCATAAGCCCTTTCGCTTCCTAATAGGAGGCCGGAAGGGCTTTGTTTTTGTTTCAGGGCATTTCCAAAGCCCAATTCTGATGTCAGCGAAAAAAAGCAAGCCTTGGATTTACTCCCAAGGCTTGCTTTCCAAGAGTCATCATCAAAATTAAATCTCGTACCACTTGATCTCGTTCGCTTCCAGCTTCAAGGAGAAGCTGGAGCCGTCGCCGCGATATACGAGCGTTTCCTGCGGCTCATACGTATTGTTCACCACGCAGTATTTGCCGTTCTTCACATAGGCGTGAACTTCCACATTGTAGTTCTCGCTGAACCAGCGGTTCAGCTCCCCATCGCTGTGGGCGCTCCAGAGGATCGCACGGTACAGCAGGCGGCTGTTCTCGAAGCTGTACGGCAAACCGCTTATATAAACGCTTCGCCCCGCGCCGAATTCGTTCACCGCAAGCTGGACTTCCTGATCGATTTGGCGGAGAATCTTAGTGCCTTCGAGAGCAAAAATACTCTTCTTGCCTTCGCCAAAGTCGATTTCCTTGCTTCCATTACTATTCGTTTTGCAGTCCGCCGTAATGAAATGATCATGCTCATCCCAGTTATACTTATCGTATCCCAGGGTAAAGCCGCGTTCTTCCTCTACGCCGAGAACATTGGCCAGCTGGAAGAAGCGTCCTTGAGCTTGATGCGCTGTAGGCTCGCCAACACCGATAAATCCGCCGCCTTTATGAACAAAGCCTTTAATCGCGGTAACGATATCGGTATCGAGCCACCACTCTCCGCCCGTGTAGGCCGTATCCGCATCCCCAACATTTAATATGACATCAATTCCGTCTAATACGGAAGGATCTTCTTTGATATCGTCGAAGCTGATGAATTTCACATCAAAAGGCGCCCCGGAAAGTGCTTCAATAATGCCGGCGTAGCTGTAATTTTTCTTATAGTAGAGCGCATGATGGACCATATGGTTGCCCCAGGCCCGCATTTTGCCCCAACAGTTAAGCACGGCTACCGTCTTAACGCAGTATGGCGTCGTTCCCTGTACGTTGTCATAAAGGGTGCGGAACTCGTCCGTAACGCTTTCTACATAGTCGATAAAGTCCGGGAAATCCAGGGCAAGCTTCAGGTATCCGCCGTATCCGATCCGATCAATCGGTTTGCGAAGGATCGCGCGTCTGGCGGTAACCCAATTAACTTTGGCCTCTTTTACAGGGTCCCCGCCTTCATGGAAGGTATCCGGAAAGAAGTAAGGCAAGAAACGACCTTCGGTGTATTTAACGCCAGGAATGTCGCTGATCAATCTCAGCGTAGAACCATTGCCCACACTGCCGACAACGGCATCCAGGCCAATCGAAGCGAATTCCTCCATGAACGGCTCGGTACCGATCCAATGATCGCCCAGGAACATCATGGCCTCTTTACCGCATTCATGGGTAATATCGACCATTTCTTTCGCCAGCTTCGCCACTTCGCGGCGCTGGAATGCTTGGAAATCGCGGAACTCCTTGCTCGGAATCCGGTAATTGTTGTTGTAATAGCCCTGATCGATAATAAATTCAGGTCTGAATTTATAACCTGCCTCCTCCTCAAACTGTTCGAGGATATAAGGGCTGACGGAGGCTGAATACCCGTACCAGTCCACATATTTTTCACGAGCGAGCTCATCAAAAACGAGGGTGAATTGGTGGAAGAAGGTTGTATAACGGATCACATTCACATAGGGATGTTCCTCGATAAATTTGCGAATGCGCTGCATCGTAAATTCGCGGGTCTTCGGCTGACGAACATCAAACGTAATTTGATGCTCTACATCCTGCCAATCATTGGTGACCGCATTGTACATATGCACCGGATCCCACATAATATAAGCCAAAAAACTAACGGTGTAATCATGGAACGGATGAGTTGAAATGGTCACATCGCCGGTTTGCTCGTCATAGCTCCATTGTTCGGTCGGCACGACCTCTCCCGTCGTACGATCGACAACTTCCCACCAGCGCCGAATATCGTCGCGGCTGTTCACTTTGAGCATGTCCGGATAAAGCCCCTTCATGAGGGTAATGGACAGACTCTCACCTTCCGCCGTATAAATCGGTGTCATCAAATACATTTGTTGAATCTCGTCCGGATTCGCCTTGGCCCATACGTTATCCTTCCGGGTTGTATAGTAGGTAGAATAGACCTTGGCATCGACATCCTGCAGCTCGGCCGGAAATTCAGTACCGTCGCAGTCGCGCACAGCGTCCGCGCCCCAGCGCTTCATGATCTCCAGCGTTTGCGGAATGACGTCTGTATCAGTAGGTATCGTCACACGTCCTCTTTTTGCACTCATGGATGAAAAACTCCTTTATTTATATTTACGATTGTATAACCACAGCAGAGTGATCAGCATGGTTAGCCCCAGCAGCATTAGCCCAAGCCCGGGAGCACCGATGTCCCTTTGCCCGACAATAACCAATCCGACCCCGACGATAAAAACAATCAGCATCAACAAAATGCGCAGATAATTTTTCAGAAAATCATTCATCATAGCACCTTATCCTTTCAGCCCGCCCATCGTCATTCCCTGGGTAAGCTTCTTTTGTACCAGAATGTATATAATCAGGGTTGGAAGCATGACGAGCACCAAGCCTGCATACATCTGACCGTATTGAACAGCGGATTTTTGCGCTGCCATCAGGTTCATTAAGCCGACCGGCAACGTTTTGAAGGTCGGTTTGGTCAGAAGCGTCATGGAAATGATATATTCGTTCCAGTAGGACAGGAAGTTGAACAGAATCACGGTTACGATGCTAGGTTTAGCCATCGGCATAATGATTTGCACCATCGTACGGAAGTTGCCCGCGCCGTCGACGGAAGCCGCCTCCTCGAACTCTTTGGGCAGGGATTTGAAATATCCCGACATAAGATAGATGGTGAAGGGCAGTGACATCGCCGCATATACGACCGCGAGAACAAACAGGTTGTTCAGCAAAACGGGATGACCCAGAATGCCGCGGAGCGCCTTGTCGCCGTTGTTCAGCATCAGAAAGATAGGAACTACGATATAGTTGACGTTAATAAAGAGGCCCGCCATAAACATCATATTCAAGAATGCGTTCCCTCTAAATTTAAAACGCGAAAGTACATAGGACGCCGGCAAAGCCACAATGAGCAATAACCCCAGCGCGATCGCCGTCACCAATACGGAATTGAGCATGAATGAACCCATTTTTGCCTTCAGCCAGGCATCGGCAAAGTTCTGCAGATGTATTCCGAGCGGCAGGGCCCAAGGGTTGCCGTAAAACTCACTGTCTTGTTTGACGGAAGCCATGAACGCCCAGAGTACAGGAATGAGGATTATAACGGCTAAAGCGATCAGTACAACATAAATGAAGCCTTTATATAATTTGTCGCTAACGCCTCGCCGTGAGCGGTTGTCTGTAATCATGTTATCCCCTCCTAATATTCCAAATGCTCTCGTCTAGTAACTGCGTTCAGAATCCCGGCCAGCGCGAAGGAGAACAGGAACACAATTACGCCGATGGCCATTCCGTAACCATACGAGGAATTCGTATAAGCTTCTTTATACATATAGCTGAGGAACACCTCGGTGGCTCCGTCGGGACCGCCGCTCGTCATCGTCATTACGAACAGGAAACTCATGTTGATCGTACTGATGATAAAAAACGTGAGAGTGGTTCGGATGTTCGTCCAGATTAACGGGATGGTGATCTGAAAAAACTGCGTCATCCGGCCAGCACCTTCAAGTCCTGCGGATTCATATAAGCTCTCCGGAATATTGGCCATACTTGCCATGTACATAACCATGTAATAGCCGATCGCCTGCCAGATCATCGCGCCCGCCAGACTGAAAATGACGATCTTTTGATCACCTAGCCATAAAATGGGCTCTGCTTGAAATCCGCGAAACAATTTCAGGAATGCGTTCAAAAGCCCGCTGTTCGGGTCGAAAATCGCAGAAAAGATCGCACTGATAACTACTACGGACAGAATATTCGGAATATAGAAGACGACTCGCAAAAAGTTCTGCCCTTTAAGCTTTTCACGGGTGAGCATCGAGGCAAACAAGAGTGCGAGAGCAAACGTCACGATCGTCACGATTACAATGAGTAAAACGCTGTTCTGAAAGGTCTGATAAAACTTTTCACTTTGAAAAAGCTTGCTGAAGTTCTGAAACCCTACGAAGGTTTTGTTATCGGTATAGCCGCCCCACTTGTACAATGACATTCGAAAGACATCAATCGTGGGGATAATCAAGAAAATTACGAAAAGGAGAACGGCGGGTGCAAGACAGAAAAATATAAAACGTCCTCTTCCTTTATTCGTGTCCATGGGTTTTATCTCTCCTTCCAAAAGGTCAGAACAATGGTGGTCAGCACGTGCTGCCCACCATTGTTCTTAGGACATTCTCAAGAAATCGGGATCGGTATTATTTCATAGCCGCTCTTAAGGCATCGCTTGCTTTAATAATTCCGTTGACCCAGTCTTCCTGCGACTTGGCACCAGTCACCAAGGAGTCAATCGAGCGGAATACGGTATCGGAAATGTTCACACCTTCAACAGGATCCGTTGTGGCAAATGCGCCCATTGCGGCTTTTGCGCCACTATCATAGATGCTGTAGAAGAGCTTGTTGTCGCCATCCAGCTTCTCGGACATTCCCTTGATCGGTTGAACCGCACCGACTTTTGCAAAAATGGCTGCGGCTTCATCGGAGTAAAGATAAGCAATAAACTGTTTGGCCAGGTCGGCATTTTCCGCTTTGGCAGGAACCCAAATTTGTTCAAAGAAAGTGTAAGAATACCGGTCTCCGCCTTCTTTCAATGCCGGCAGAGCTGTGAAGCCCCATTTGAAGCCTTCTGCGCGAGGAGCTTTGCTCATCTCGCCGACAACCCAGGTTCCGTTAGGCATAAAGAGCGCTTTATTGTCCAAAATCAGCTGCTGATTCTTAGTAAAGTTATCTTTGTTGGCATTGGCTGGAACTGTTTTTTCCGTATAGGTGGAAGTTAATTTAGTAATCAGATCAAATGCTTGCTTCGCTTCCGGAGTTTCCCAAACTCCTTCGGTGTAGCTTGTTGCTTTATTGAAGAAATCCGCTCCGCCCACTTCGTTCAGCAAAGCATAGAAGAAGGAATCAAAATACCCTGGCATTGGATAAGCGAACAACGCAATGCCTTCCGCTTTGGCTTTGTCACCTAAAGCCCACATTTCGTCCCATGTTTCAGGAACTTTCCAACCCTTTTCTTCAAACAATCCCTCGTTGAAGAATAGACCGGTAGGGCTGTAGAACATAGGCATGAGGTAAGTTTTACCGTCGTTGTAAGGATTGGTAATCGACGTATCGGTGAAGCCCGGGATCAGCTTATCCTTCACGGTAACGTCTTCACCTGGAACTGTCATGGACAATACATCTGTCAGATCAGTCAAGTTATTATCTTTAACGAAGGTTTCGGTCAAGCCTTTTTGTTGGCCCACGGCCAAATGGATGATATCCGGGAAGTCGCCGGATTTCATGCCCGGTCCAATAACATCTTCAATATTTTTATCGATGGTCGTTTCAACTTTTACGCCAGGAGTTGCCTTCTCAAATGCGGCTGTAATCTCCTTCCATACATCGGCACCGTAAGCGGTTTCCAATGCGGCTAGCTTAAGCGTGCGCGTTTCCGTAGTAGAAGTAGAGTTTGTTTTTGTGTTGTTGGATGAATTTGTTGTAGTACCAGAAGCATTTTCAGAAGAGTTGCCACAGGCTGCCAGGCTAAGCGTCAATGCTGCCGTGATTGCAAGACTAAGAATCTTTTTCATAAATCCATTACCCCTCCATAATTTTTTTCTTTTTTTGTGATTATGCGTAATCGCTTTCATATTTCCTACATCTCTAACTTATCTTATCGGGCCATTTGTTATCTACATACATGTTGCCGTTGATTTTATATATCTTGCTATTATAATAAGTTTATAATTTAAAAAAAGTCGACAGTTTTATAGCAAAAAATGTTTGATTGTGTCGAAATTAGAAGGTTGATGGAACTTTTATATTAGAAGGGACGGAGAGCCTTGGGAAATGTACGCTATTGGCTTCCCGGAAAAGGACGCGGGGAGATTCCAGCCAAGTTGATCTATGTCAGCTCCTCCATTTATGAGGGGGATTGGTTCAGCATCCGTCATACTCACAGTTTTGCCGAGCTATTTTATGTCCGCAGCGGTCAGGGGAATTTCATTGTCGAGGACGACATTTATCCGGTAAAGCAGGATGATCTTGTCATCGTAAACCCGAATGTGGAGCATACCGAGGTTTCTGTCAGCAGCGATCCTTTGGAGTATGTCGTGCTCGGCGTTGAGGGGATGAGCTTTGATTTTGGGAATCGAAGCGGAAGCCTGAATCACAAGATTATCAATTATCGGAATCAGCGGGACGAACTGCTGTTTTATTTCAATGCGATGCTTCGGGAAACGGAGAACAAGGAAGAGAACTATGAAGCCATCTGCCAAAACCTGCTCGAGGTTGTAATCATTAGCTTGATGCGGAGCTCCGGTCACCCGTTCTCTGTCGTGGCTACCCAAAGAGCCAACAAGATATGCAGCCGGATCAAACGGTATATCGACTCCAACTATACGGAAGATATTTCGCTCGACTTTCTGGCGGACAAAGCGCACATCAGCAAATATTATCTGTCCCATACCTTCACTAAATATTATGGTATGTCGCCCATCAATTACTTGAATGAGGTCAGACTTCGTACGAGCAAGGAGTTACTCGAAACCACAGACCTTTCCATCTCACAAATCGCGGAATCTTCGGGCTTCTCCTCGCAAAGCTATTTCTCGCAAAGCTTCCGCCGCAGCTGCGGCCTCACTCCCAGCGATTACCGGGTTCAGGCAAAGAGGGGACAGTGAGGGGGATTAAGTCTGCCGCACATGTAACAAAAAAGGTAGCCCTGAGGGCTACCTTTTTTTATGTTCTACAACTGGCGTTCACTTCTGACTTTTCGCCTTAGAAATTGAATTCGAAACTGTATAGTATAAGGACTATAACGCGATTCCGGGGGACTGTCTCCTACTGCATGGTAAATGATTTGGGTATGCCATACGTGTGAAGCCATTGCGTCACCTCTTGGTTCCTCTGGTCTTGATACTTATCCTCTAACCCATGCCGACCATCTGGATACAAAACAAGCTTCACGGTTTTACCCGCCTCTTCTAAATCATTTGCAAAGTCTTGAACGGTTTGCCAAATGAGACTTTCATCAGCAGTCCCTTGCAACAGAAGTATCGGGGCCTGAATGGAGGGAATTCGATCCAGAATCGAATAATCCCCTTTCGATTCTGGATTGCCATTAATCAAGCCAAACCTTACGTATTCGGCTGTCTTTCTATTTTCTTCTACAATTTGAGGTGAAATTATGTCCGGGTTTTCATCTAGCCAGCGTAAATTTACATCCCAACCCACAAAAGGACTTACAGCGACAACAGCCTTTATGTCCTGCCGCTCAGAAGCTAATCTTAAAGCCACACCGCCGCCCATTGATGCACCAAGCAGGTATACAGAATCCTTTTTTACACTTCCAGTGGACATTGCCACTTTAATTCCATTCTCTGC
The DNA here is from genome assembly GCF_038009185.1 of Paenibacillus sp. FSL R5-0407. Lineage (NCBI taxonomy): Bacteria > Bacillati > Bacillota > Bacilli > Caryophanales > Paenibacillaceae > Paenibacillus > Paenibacillus sp. FSL R5-0407. The sequence goes on from NZ_JBBPAX010000001.1 coordinate 2,886,769, forward strand.
ATCCCGCGTATTCTCCGCAATTCCTTGAACATGACCATCACTCTCCAAATACCCGCGATAAAGGGGATACAAATAGACAACTTGGTCACTCATATATCTGAACCCGAACGTAAAGCCGAAATCGTAATGAGAAAGTTCCTTACGTTCAAGAGCATATCCCCCATGAAGATGTACAACCAGCGGATATTTTCCGGGAGCCTTGGGAACCGTTAGATATGCGAGAACATTAATATCGTCACTTTTATAAAACACTTTGAATATATCGATTTTTGGATTTTGACCGGGCCCTTCTATTAGTTCTTTGGAGATGATTTCTATGTCATTATTTGGTTCATTATCGCCAGCCTGACAGCCAGATAAAGCGGCTGTAATTAAAATGAATGTAACTAGAATTAAAAAAAATGCTCTGTTTCTCCATTCACCAAGATATACCATGCTCTCCGTCCTTCTCAATAAGCCAAGTAGTCAATTACTATTAAGAAACATAACCAGATCGCTGTAAGGGATAATCTACTTAAAGTGACTAATGGAAATATTGATTTTATAGTGACCATATACCAGGATTTCATCTAACAATTTGGACAGCAAGCTATAGTCAGCCAATTGGACTTTTAGAATAAAACAGGGCTCTCCGCTAACACGATGGGCCTCTTTAATTTCATCACGTTCCATAATGAACTGTTCAAACTTCGTATGCTTGTAATCCTTCATCAGGACAGTAATGAATATACAGTAGGTGTTACCCATTAATTTTTCATTTAACTTAACGGTGTACCCTTCTATGACTCCCATCTCTTCTAAACGTTGAATCCGTTTGGAAACTGCGACCCCAGACATATGTACGATCTCACCAATCTGTTTCCATTGCATTCTTGAGTTTTTTTGTAAACAACGTACAATTTCCATGTCTATATGATCAATCACCTTATCAATTTCCTTTCACGGTCAAAGTAATTTGAGCAAACTGTTTCATGGGCGTATGCAAGCCCAGAAAATTGTTTGTTAGAATAATCATCAGAGGATCCTCAAATTCAGATTATACCAAAAAAGGTGGTTATATGGATGAAGAAATTATTCTTTACTATGCTATCACTCTCACTATTCGCACTTATATCCGTTGGATGTTCCACAAAAGAAACAAACTCAGCAACAGCAGAGCCCGCTGTTCATCAACAGTCTGAACATCAATCAATAACAGAAGCAGAAGCAGATTCAGAACCAGAAGAATCACAATATACATTAGATGCTACTGCCTACAAAGAAAATGATAGTTATTTCTTAAACATTGAAACCAATTTGAATATTTCCAAAGAAAACTATGGTATAAAAGCAGTAGAAGGCGAAGGCCATATCCATCTATACATTAACGGTTCATTAATAGGTCCGATTCAAGAGACGAGCGGATATCCTCTTCCCATGATGAAAAAAGGAACTAATGAAATCAAACTAGTATTAGCAACAAATAAACATGCCGAAAGCTACAAGGTTTCTAAAGAGCTTAGTATTGAAGTAGAAGAATAATTGAACCGCAACTCCATTAATCTAAAATCAGCATTTTTGTAAAAGTGGAACAAAAAAAATTAGAAACCCTCTAACAAAGCACCGGTTGCAGTGCATGTTAGAGGGTTTCGTGTGTAGAAGCTAATGTTAATGCATACTACTTCATAATACTAATGGATTTCGTAGTGCTGTCATAAAATACATCCGCGCCAAAATACTCGGCAATAAAGCGCAGCGGCAGCATGGTACGTCCGTCTACAAGTTCAGCGGCTACATCCATGCCTGGTGCAAGTTCACCGATTGCAAACGATAAAGTCTGATCGTCCAAGGTAATCGTTACGGTTTTCGTAACGTGATCCCAGCCTACATTTGCTCCTAAGCTCTCGGCAACGAAGCGCAGTGGCACTAACGTTCTACCTTTGACGGCCATCGACGAAACATCCATACTCCTATCGATTCCGTTTAATTTATACCCTGTCTTACCTAGCGTAAGTTCCAATTTCACTGGTTCAGGCTTACTTGTAACGTAGATATAGCCTAGCCCTTTTGCCGTGAAGGTAAACTTGCCTGTCTCACGGTCATAGTTGCCGCCTAAACGCTCCTTGTTACCGTCTAATCGAAGCAGAACACCGCTTAATCTGCTAATTTCGTTAGGCGATAATTTCTCTTTTGTCAGATCAAAGATTACTGGTATAGCTCCTGTATAATCCGTTACTTCCTGGCCATCCGCGAAGATCTTCAGCTCATATCCCCGTCCGATAACTCCGTCTCCTTTATCTACCGGTTTAATGACAACCTTCATCCGTTTGCCTGTATTCAACTGCTTCAACAGTTCCGGAGACAATTCGACGGAAATGGTATCATTCGTAACAGTTAGCGGTTTGCCGGCTTTGATCATCGCATCGATCGTATCGCGTTGAATCTCAAGCTCCTCTTTTCCGGCCGGCATCGTCAATTCAATGGAATCGCCCTTCTTCAACTGCTCTTGGATTGCAGCATCCATAGGATCCGCTACCGGTGATTCTGGCGAAGGAGTCGGCCTACTGCCTTGTCCCCCCGAGTTTCCGCCATTGCCATTGTTGTTATTGCCGTTGTTGCCATTATTGCCACCGTTGTTATTTGCCGTAATAACGATAGTCAACGCTCTCGTATCCATGCCTTCAGGGTTGGAAGCCGCAACAGTGAATTTGTATGTTCCCGCTTCAATAGGCACGCCTGAAATAACACCCGTAGCTCCTTCTAAACTCAACCCGGCAGGTAAATAACGATCGCTCACGGTCCAAGTAACCGGTTTGTTGTCGTATACCGCTAGGGTTGCCGTATAGGCTTGCCCCACTTTGCCGCTTGGCAGATTTTTAGTGATAATCTCCGGGGCTTTATCAACTGGCTGATCTTCAATAATCTCGATTCTCAATACTGACTCATCCATACCAAAGTCATTCGTTGCTGCGACCGTAAATTCGTAATGTCCTGCCTCATGAGGCGTACCCGAGATAAGGCCTGTTGCTTCATCCAGGTTCAAATCTGTCGGCAAATCTCCGTCTTTGACCTTCCAGGTCATCGGCTCGCTGCCATATACGGCTAGGGTTACCGCATATTCTTGTCCAACTTTACCGCTTGGCAGATGCTTGGTGATAATCTCCGGGGCTGTGTCAACTGGCGCCTCTTCAGTGATCACTATATTGAACGCTTTCGTATCACTGCCCGCTTCATTGGTGGCCTGAACTTTAAACGTAAATTGGCCCCATTGATCCGGTGTACCCGAGATAACGCCTGCATCTTCATCCAAGCTCAATCCCAATGGCAATTGACCTTCTACAACAGCCCATTTAATTGGCTTATCGCCGTCGGTGGCAAGAGCTTCCGAATACGGTTGTCCAACTTTGCCATCCGCAAGCGATTTCGTCGTAATTGTTGGTGCCGTACCCGTGCCTGCGTCATCAACCCATTTCGCGAATAATGCCATATCCCTCGTCACCGGATCCAAAGCGAAATTCCAGGCATCATTGAATTCGGCATCTTGATACCAACCGCCAAAAACAGCGTTATCTTTAGTCGGTGCTGTCGGCTCGGTAATTGTCCCGCCCATATCTGCGAATTTCATCATCACTTCGGTCCCGCCATTGGAATCGAAAGTTACCGCATAAGGGTTATGCGCACCGATCGAAGGCGTTCTGCCGCCTAGTGGATTGCCGAAGAAATCTGTTCTCTCCATCATATGAGGCAGAGCGTTCACGCGATCCACATAGGGGCTTATAATCTCGGCACCCGCCCCATAAGCCGGGTTATTACCTTCAGCGAGGCGGAATCCGTTCATCGCACTGTAATCCAGCTTGGCATCCACTGTTCCGCTGTTGGCAATCCAATGCTCCGGCGCTGATTTATAATCATTTAATATTGAATTCAGTTCCTCTTCCGTCACATAGCGGTTGTCTGCGGCTGTTACGCCTGCGCCCAGATAACCGCCGCCGCCTGCTTCCATGCTGCCAAAAAGATTTGCCGGATATACAATATTATTCGTAAACCGTCCGGCTGCAAATGGAGCCGAGGTTCCCCCGCCTTTCAGACCAACCTGACTGTTTGCCCCGGTATAAGCAAAGATATTATTTTGGAAGTAAATGTGCAAGTTAGAGCCTGTCGGGTCAAATATCAATGAACTGCTATTCTTCAATGGCGTGACGATCACATTGTTATAGTATAATCCGCTCGATTCCTCGCTTGTTGAAGAACCTCCCGCAAGTAATACAAGACTGTTGAAGCTCTTGTTGAAATCCGGGCTGCGACCGTCGTTCACGCTGATGTTATAGCGAACGATATTGCCCTTGGCTGCATTCATCTGTAAATACCAGCCGCCATAGTTGTTTCGGCTATAGTTGTACTCGTACACGTTGTCCTGACAATAGTTGTCGATATCCCAAGCCATACCGTCATTGCTCGCATGATAGGGGTTATCCACAGCTTCGTTATAGCGGAAGATCGTACCTTTACTTGCCATAATCCACGCTGCCGCATAGTTTTGCGTACCTAGATAGGTCGGGGTTGAGTTATTTGGCCCCCAGTTCGCAACCAGGTTACCGCTCTTATCGCTTAAATAGCTGTAACCGCTGTCTGTGACCACATTTCGTTCCACTAGGGAGTTGTTCCCACCCGACAGGACGATTCCATCTCCAACCGAACCAGAGATCCAGTTGTTTTTGAACACTGCTTTTGATGCCCAAGGATAGCTGGAGTTACTCCAAGTGATACCTGTGTTATTAGTCCCTGGACTGCTTGGCCCGTAGGCATTATTGCGAATACCTTCGTTATCGCAGCGAAGGGTTTTGTTACCTTCAACCAATATATCTACATAACCATTAATAATGATGCCGCCGGATACCTTATTTGCTCCATTGGCTTGGTGCAGCCCATTCACATCATGAACATAGTTATCTCGAATGACGATTCCTTGCATGCGGGCATCGGCATAATCTTGAATGTTAAACTGACCTTGACCCAGCTTGGAAATGCGTGACATTACAGCGATACCGGAACGGCCGTCGCCTGCTTTATTCCCGATGTTCGTTACTTCAATTCCACTGACTACCCAATAATTAACGTCGTATAATTCAATCGTGCCGTTTAAGGAAATGCCCGATGGGCTCGACGCTGTTCCCCCGCCGTTAATGATCGGACGTTGGTTAGGATCGGTCGTGTTATATTTCGTAAGCGTAATCGGATTACCTTCCTGACCGTTGCCGCGCAGTCTGATTTGTTCATTCCACACGCTATTCGCATCCAGATAAATGGTTGAACCCGGCATAAATACATATTCATTGATCTTGGAAATTGATTTCCATGCCGTAGCCGGTGTGCGTCCATCCGCTTGATCGTCCCCGTCATTGGAGAAATAATAATCGCGGACTTCAAGGGGCACAATGTTCAATTCGAATGTGATTTCGGCAGGATTCAGATCAAGTCGAACGGTGTATTTTCCCGGCACGATGTTGTTTCTGGCGAATGATTCTTTGTGGATTTTCAAAACATTGCCGCTAATCGTATAATCCACATCCCGCTGCAGAGCTACAGCCCCGATCTCCACACCGGCCAGATCCTCTAAATCAGGATTTACGGTGATATTGTAGTCCTCCAGACCAATAACATAGGTGCTATCTTCCAGGTGACTATACTCTTTAGGTAATAGTTTCAATGTAACGGAAGCTGTTCCGGTTTGCGCGGTTATTCCGCTATCTACAACATATACGTCATCGATAAAGTGCCTGTTCTGCATATCTTTAACCGTTCCGGGCTTGTTGCCCCAGTTGGTAGCAAGCTGTAAGGCATCTATCTTGGTGATGTTGTTCTTCACCGGAGTATCAAAATTGCCGCCGTCAGTTGATTGCCTTTGAAGATCTTGTCCATCGATTTTATAAGTTGTTCCCGTGGATGTAACGAACCATTGAAACTTATGCCAGCCTTCGCTTCGCTGGACATCTACAGGATAGAACCTTCCGGTCGAACCGGGTCTGACAGCGTAATTGGTCAGATTCGCCGCCCAGTCGCCGTCCCCATTCCCATAATTTATTGCGATATGTTCATTGGACGATGGGGTTAAGCCAAAGACAGCGTGATCATTGGAAGCCCCTCTGCCATCATCATAGTACCAAGCGGTGACGATGGTTGTCTTACCAGCGGCAGGGGTGTAATTATAGGTACCAGGAACGGTAGCCACTTGACCTGCACCGCTGGTTGTCGCAGCCTTTGCCCCGGTACGGGACATCACATCGCTGTGGACATATCCGTTCGCCCCATTCGAAAATTTCTTCTCCCCTTCAAACCCATCGTAAAACAGGGTGTTCGCCTTATTGAAGTAATCCACGCTCACCTCAACGGTGACCTCTTCGTTCCCAGTCGGAACAAAGCCTTTCTTAACTGTTACAAATCCTGCATTATCGACCTCGATCTTATCCTTGTCTTGATCCGCTGGGCTGAAGCTAATGTTATCGGCAACGAACACATCACCCGTGTCAACGATTAGCCTAGTTCGGTCTCCTGCCCTTAAGGTATCGTTCTGGCGAATTAACGCAATACTGGCTGAATATTGTGCACTCTCCCCTGATTCATCAGAGTCCAGGAATCGTGAAGTTGCGTCGCCGTTCGCAGTTACTTTGAATGTATCATTTAAAGTCGGGGACAAAGCCGCATCATTGCTTGTTGCTGCAATCGGGCTTCCGTTAGCCGCTCCATTACTAAAAAGTTGAACCGAATAGGCGGCTGCGTTAGCGACGCGATCCCATGTAGCATAAGTACCGTTCCATTTTAAATTTTCCGGTGCTGGCAATTTTTCGATCGCCAATGTTCCGGATGCTGCAACTTCTTCACTGATGTCTCCCGCATTATTAATGACAATGGCTGTAACCGTGTAATTGCCCGTTCCCATTGCCCTTGCATAGGGTAAAATATGATGTCTTTCATGATTGTTAGGTTGGTCGGGTCCCCCATTTTTCGATAAATAATAACCAACAGGTTCACCGTCTTTGAACAGGGTTACAAGGGTATCGCCATAGTTGGAGGCACCCGTATAAATACCCGTGTCCGGGTTAAGCGTCGGGTTAATTGGCGAATTCACCGGTGTATGGGTGGTGATCAACAACGGGACAGCCTGGGATTTCAACACGACTCCCTCTGCTGAAGACACCTCGCAATAATAAAACTTGCCTTGTTGGGAAGCCGAGTCCACATTGGAAAGCGTGAATACCGCCTGATCAGCTCCGCTCACTTTTGCCCCGTTCAAACCAGTCTCGTCGTCAGATACGTACCATTGATAGGCTGCCGCAGCGGCTGATGCCGTAACGCTAAATGTGGCTGTCTCTCCTTGGTTTACTTTTGCTGCCGATGGCTGAGTGATGATTTCCAAATTCGGCAATCCGCCGGGAGGTATCACATTGACTGTTAATGTTCGGGTTCCGGTTGTTGTGGCGACATCCTTTACCACATAAAAATCGTCGATTAGATGTTTGTTTTTAATGTAAGCTTTATTGCCTGGTTGTCCGTTCCATCCTCCCGCTATTTTAGGCTGAATGGTCGTACCGCTCTTCATAGCTTTGTAAATACTGCTTTGTTCTGATTCGGGAATTAAGGTTCCATCGATTTGCAGCCTCGCTCCATCCGGGGTTATTAGCCATTCGAATTTATGCCAGCCTGTGGAACGCTCAATCCCGCTATCCTTCCAACGGTTGCCTGCCGTGCCCGCTGAGGATGGGGCATATGCCCAAGTGTATTTCGTCGGGTTATGAATAACATCCGCCTCGGAACTTTGATAGATTGTCCCGGCAAAGGTGGCATTTTTCCCATCAACAATCGCAAATTGAGTTCTCTCCGTCGCTGTCTTCTCCTCATAGGGATACGGGTCAAAATACCATGCCGTCATCTTATAATTCCCGCCGGCCGGCAACGCCACGTCTTGAGCTACATTTTCATTATTCGTATCACCAGAAGGTGTAATCGCTTTCAATCCGGAACGGGACTGAGCATCGGTCAACGCGAATGTCGAACCTAACTTGCCTGTTGATGTCATCGGTCCATTGTTGTTCTCGAAGTCTTCCATAAATAACACATCGGAGTCTTGGTAATAACTCGCCGTGGCTGTGACCGTCACCGGAATGCCTGGAGCCCCTGGAGCCGCAAATGTATAGCCGCTGGATAAAGTAATGTTGCCCTGATTATTAACGGCTAGCAGATTCGAATTACTGGAATCGTAGCTAACCTCGTCGATAACCGGACCTTTAACCAGACTGTTTAAAGGCGAACCTTTATAGGTAAGATTCACCCTGCCTGCCAGTCCTGCCGCTTGGGTCAACTCTAGCACAACGGAGTCAAAAGATTCGCCCCCTTCCGCAGCCGATACTTCAGATGAAGGCGCCAAGCCGAACAGTCCTGGAAAAGCCAATGTCGTTGCCGTAACCATCGACAAAGCTTTTTTCATCCATTTCGATCGCTTCATTCTAAAATCCCTCCCCTTTAAATTGATGAATTTATACTTTATAAAGAATCCGCATCTAGAGAAGCTTCATCAGACACAGATTTTTATAAACGTTGAAAAACTAACTATTCTAGTTCACTATTAATTCACGGAATCGATTCCCGTTATATTTGATCTTTAGCTTATCCGTATTTGCAATTAAGGCTCGCAAGTCGGAGTCCGCCCGTCCATAGATTAAGGAATCCTTCACTTCTTCCAGCTTTAGCTTGGTGATTTCCGGTTTGGACTTTAATGTCGCAACGACATCCTCGTCCAAATATTTACCGACTACGGTCTCCCCCACGGAAGCCGTCGCCAGCGACTCCCAGAACTTAAGAGACTCATTATCTTCTTTGGATATATCTAATCGACTCAATACTTTCTCTTCCTTGGCCTGTCCCGACGCTGCTAAAGAGACCGTCAATTCATCGGCCATACGAACATATTCAGCGCTTCTAGTTGCATACTCTACTTGTAACTCGGCATCGCTCATTTTCGTTTGTTTAACCTGGGTTTCGACCAAATCCGGCCAACGGGCTCCACTTAAATATTGCATATATTGATATAGATCAAACTGAGGCAAACCATAGTAGGTATCCCCTGAGTCCTCCATCGTAGCCCGCTTCCTATTTTCTTCTTCCATATCGGATTTCAGCTCATCAAAGCTTTTGTATGGGTCAATCCCTCGCTCGTCTGCAATAAATTGCTCGTGTTTGGTGTTTAGCAATGCAGTCATCGCGGATTTTTTGATATATTCAGACGGAGTTTCATGTTGATCGCCGTATTGGCGTGTCCAGAATCCCTCATCTACTTGCGCCCCATAGGTTCTGAAGAAATAGTCCGCCGTTACAGCTCTCTGCTCCTGGGCATAAAATTGAAATTCTTCCTCCGTTACGGAGTATCCGTTTACTGTAAACAGCCAATTCTCAGGCAGATCCACTTTTTTACTAGTTAAACTCAACACGAATAAAGCATGGACAATCAGAAATACGGCGGTAAACAAGATGATCATTGTTGGTTTTCGCTTTGTAATCCTCATGGCTCCCCCCATTTCAAAACGGTTAGACCTAATTGTAAATTTAGCGTTCTCTCAATGTAAGCGCTTATTTTGACTTAAGAAGAACAAATTTGACTTATAAAAATATCCTTGGTTTGCAATGGGGAGAGCATAACCAAGAGGAATAACAGAAAAGGTACCACCCCTCACTTTTCGAGAGATGATACCTTTTATGTTTATAATGCCATTTCTTATTAAGAGATCGATGGATTCTGTTGTTTAATCTCTTGTATGGAAAGGTGGAGACTATAATTCCCATACTCAAGTAGATCATCAAGAAAAAGATTTAATTGATCTTGCGATTTCACTTTAAGTTTTATATGGTAACAGCCCGCGCCCGATACTCGATGGACTTCAACCACCTCGTTTCGATTCTGAACAAACCGTATAAACAAATCATGGTTTGCTGTCTTCATATAAATAATGACAAAAGCAGTGTAGGCAATTCCCAACTTCATTTCATCGACAATTAGGGAGTAAGCTTTAATTACACCGTTATCCTCAAGTTTTTTAATACGATTCCCTATGGCTTGTCCGGTCATATGAATTTGTTCACCAAGTTCTTTCCATATGAATGCGTGAATTCTCGGAAAGTAACCGAAGTATCTGAAAATCAATGTTATCCAGCTCCATTATAAATTCCTTTCACCATGAAATAGTTTGATTCCAAAGCGTTTCGTCAAAGCATCGATCATGATCATGATCCGGGTTATCATTTTATTGTAATAAATAAATCAATGAGGTGAAAGAACATGAGTACAGCTTTAATCATTGTAGATATACAAAACGACTATTTTCCAGATGGGAAGATGGAGCTAAGCAACCCTGATCGAGCAGCCGCCAATGCTGCCAAAGTTCTTGATTGGTTTAGACAAAATAATAAAGATCAGATTTTTCATGTCCAGCATATCGCAAGCAGTCCGGAATTGGGCTTCTTTCTTCCAAATACTGAGGGAGCCGAGCTCCATAAAACGGTGTTGCCTTTAGAACACGAAAGCATTATCGTAAAAAATTTCCCGAACAGCTTTTTGAAGACGGATTTAGAGAGCAAGTTAAAAGAAAAAGGTATCACCAAGGTAGTCGTTGTCGGGATGATGACGCATATGTGCATTGACGCCACTGTCAGAGCTGCCGTTGATCTTGGTTTTGAAACTACATTAATTGAAGATGCATGTGCGACCAGGGACTTAACTTATCAAGATAGAATCATCCCCGCTGAACAGGTTCATTATGCATTTGTCAGCGCTCTTCACGGCATGTATGCCAATGTCATTTCGACCGAGAAATTCCTGCAACAGAACTAACAATAACTTTATGAAAAGGTCCCGAGTTATCTGCGGGGCCTTTTTCTGTTGATAGAGACATTGTTATCCGTTAGTGAAACGCTTATATGGAGTTACTTCTTTAAGACTATTTTATTATTTATTAAAAATTTAAATAAATGACTTGCACCTTACGTAACGTAAGGTTTTATAATGAGGCTACCGGTATTCAAGCTAGCGGCAGAGAACGGAGATGATCAACTGAAACAATATTGGAAAGTCGGGGATCTGGCGAAGCTGACAGGGCTGACTGTGCGCACGTTGCGTTTCTACGACCAGATTGGTCTGCTCACGCCGTCGGCTGCCACAGAATCGGGACATCGACTCTACGACGACGAAGATTTGTCGCGACTCTATCGAATTGTATCGCTGAAGGAGCTAGGCCTGTCGCTCGACGAAGTTAAGACGGCGCTGACGGATCACGAAATTGACCTGCTAGAGGTCGTAGACCTGCAAGTCGAGCGAGTGCAAGAGCAACTACGGCGGCAGCAGAAGCTGCTTGATCAACTGAGGCACGTCTCTAAGCTGATGAAAGGAAAGGAGCAGGTGACAGTAGATGATTTCACCTCGCTGTTGCAAGCGATGAAGAACGACTACGAGAAGCCGATCCTGAATCGACAACATAGTTGGGAGCAACGTTTTGGCCTGCTGGGGATGTTCTTAGCGGGCGGGATTGAGAAAACGAACAATATAAAAGAAGAAAACAAGGAGGATTAAGATCATGAAAGAAAAGTTTGTAAGCCATGGAACATTCGTAATTGAAAAAACGTATCCGGCATCCAGGGAGCAGGTGTACGAAGCAATGGCTGACGCCGAAGCCAAAGCACGTTGGTTCACAAAGCCGGAAGTGTTCGAATTCCGGGTAGGCGGACGGGAATTCAGCAGCGGCGAAGTACCGGATGGAGGAGTGTACACGTTCGATGCGACTTATCAGGAGATCGTTCCGCTCGAGCGGATTGTTTATACTTACGTAATGGATTTTAACGGCGTACGTTTCTCGGTGTCGATTACTACGATTGAGCTTTCAGACTCAGATGGCGGCACGAGGCTGACCTTTACGGAGCAAGGCACCTTCTTCGATGGACTTGATGCGGTTGAGAATCGGGAACACGGATCGCGGGAACTGCTGGAGCTGCTGGGCAATTCGCTTGCTCAGAACGGAGAAGCCGCTGCGGCAGAGGACGCCGACCTGGCTCCTGGCGAATTGGAGTTTGCGCATATGCGTTTGTATGACTTCCCACTGGAAGAAGTTTACCGGGCATGGTCGCAGCCGGAGCTTCTTGCTCAGTGGTGGGGTCCTAACGGCTTCACGAGCACGTTCAAGGAATTCGACTTCCGCGAAGGCGGCTCCTGGCGCTTTACTTTTCACGGACCGGACGGCAAGGATTATGCGAACGAAAACAAATTCATCGAGATCGAGCCGGGGAAGCGTATCGTACTGGCGCATCAAGGCGCTCCTGAATTCCGGCTGACGGCAACATTTTCCGAACAGGCTGATCGGACGCGTGTAACATTCCGCCAACAGTTCAAAGACAAGGACATCTTCGAGCAAGTAAAATCCTTTTGCCCGGACAGCAACGAACAGAACCTGGATCGTCTTCAAGCTGTGCTAGAGGGAAAACGTGGTAAGTAACTGAGGGGGAAACATAATTGCATAAACAGAATCGGCCTAAGAACGTTGGAGCGTTCTTAGGCCGATTTAGGTTTATGGCTGGTATTTTAGTTAATTCTTTATTATTTTTACTTACTCCACCGTCACACTCTTCGCCAAGTTTCTTGGCTTGTCGACGTCATTGCCGCGGGCCAGAGAAGCGTAGTAGGCCAGGAGCTGCAATGGAACGACGGACAATGCCGGTGTAAGGAGCGGCAACGTCTTCGGAATCGCGAAGGCCTGGTCGACGGATTTCAACAATCCGGCTACATGCTCTTCGTGGGTGATCGCCATCACGTCTGCGCCGCGGGCTTTCACTTCCTTAATGTTGCTGACCGTCTTCTCAAGTACGGCTTCCTGAGTCGCCAAAGCGATGACAGGGATGCCCTCTTCGATCAGGGCCAAGGTGCCGTGTTTCAATTCACCTGCCGCATAGGCTTCGGAATGGATGTAAGAGATCTCTTTCAGTTTAAGCGATCCTTCCATGGCTACGGCATAATCAAGGCCGCGTCCGATGAAGAAAAGGTGCTCATGCTTGGAGATTTGCTCGGCATAAGCCTTGATCGCATCAGCATTCTGCAGCATACTTTCCACTTGCTCAGGCAATGCTTGCATAGCGGCAAGTACATGCGCTACTTCCTCTTCCGTTTGCGTGCCGCGCACTTGGGCCAAATGCAGTCCAAGCAGGTAGAACGCGATCAACTGGGAAGTGTACGCTTTTGTCGAAGCGACGGCGATTTCCGGACCAGCAAGCGTAGCGATCACATCGTCCGCATCGCGGGCGATCGAACTGCCGACTACGTTCGTAACGGCCAGGACATGGGCGCCGTTCGCGTGTGCTTGACGCAACGCTGCCAAGGTGTCCGCCGTTTCGCCGGACTGGCTGACGACGATTACGAGCGTCTCAGGCGTAATGAGCGGCGAGCGGTAGCGGTATTCGGATGCGACATCGAACGATACCGGTACGCGGATCATTTTTTCAATGGCCTCTCCACCTACCAGACCTGCATGATATGCAGTTCCGCAAGCTACGACATGAATGTTGTTAATGGAGCGAATTTTCTCCTCGGTCAGATTCAGGTTCGGGAACAGCACCTTGCGGCCGCTCTCGTCGATCCGGCCCCGCATTGTATCGCGGTAAGCCTTCGGCTGCTCGTGGATTTCCTTGAGCATGAAGTGATCAAACCCGCCTTTTTCTGCGGTCACTGCATCCCAATCGACAGAAATCATTTCCCGAGAAATAAAATTCCCCTCAATGGTCATCAATTCGACAGCGTCTTCGGTCAACACCGCCATTTCCCCGTCATTCAAAATGTACACATTGCGCGTATAGTTCAAAATGGCCGGAATATCGGAGCCGATGAAGTTTTCTCCTTCGCCCAATCCGATGATGAGCGGGCTTGCTTGACGTACGGCTACCAGTTTATTCGGCTCATATTCCGTCAATACGCCAAGTGCAAAAGCACCGCGCATATAAGTGATCGCTTTTTGAACGGCTTTTACGATATCGCCTTCATACTCGCGGGCCACCAAATGGGAAATGACTTCCGTATCCGTTTCCGAGACAAATTCGCAGCCTTGGCTGATCAGCTCTTCTTTCAAATCCAGATAATTCTCAACGATCCCGTTGTGCACGACCGAGAATTTCTGGCTGTGGTCCGTATGCGGATGAGAATTGACATCCGACGGTTTGCCGTGAGTCGCCCAACGCGTATGACCGATTCCGGCCGTACCTACCAAAGGCGCTCCTTCCAGCTTGGACTCCAGGTTGGCCAGACGGCCGATCGATTTGGCAATTTGTAACCCGTCCGGTGTAAATACAGCGATCCCCGCCGAATCATAACCACGGTACTCCAGCTTCTTAAGTCCATCCAACAAAACCGCCTGCGTGTCTCTCTTCCCGATATATCCAACAATACCACACATATTTATATATCCTCCGTTTCATTCTCTCCGAATTTTATAGGCAGGAGAAAAGAAGCGGAAGATGCAAGCACGGTCCACAGAGACAGAACTATTCAATTTTTAAAGGTGGTTCAAAAAGTCATCTTTTGATGGTCATGACGCTTTCAGAACTAGCCTATTTTTGAAAAATCAGAAAAGTTACAAGTAACTAGATCCATTTTCATGAATGTCCATACTTCTCCGTTCACTCGCGCTGCTTCCGCGTCTCCTGCGCACACTCATGAAATATCGATTAATAAATTTATAAGTTCCGTTTAGGAATAACATCGACCCGTAAGGTTTGTGGGAACGGTCGCCCATTCCTTTTGCCCTTGCGGTTACGGTGCGATGCGGCACCGGGAGGCCCCCGCCGAACAACTCGAACACCTCCACCTCGTCAGCTTGCATTTGCCGTCCGTCTATCACGAAGCTATTGCAGTAGTCGACCAGCCTAATGCTGTATTGCCTACTTCTTCGGGAAAGACTTCAACGCGCGAAATCAAGCTCTGGCGCTTATGCTGCTGTGTAACCTCACTACCCTCGCTTTCTTTTCTTGAATATGCTTATTATATGCACCCTCGAGACATTTGGCAATAATCAAGTTGTCCTGATTACTACAGCCTGTCCCCAGAAGTCTTACCCAATAGCAAAGCCGCTGAAACCGGAATTTTCCAGTACCAGCGGCTTATTTTGAAGACCTATGAAAGGAGTCACACTCTTTAGAGATTGCTCAAAAAGTCATCTTTTGATCAACTCACATTGCATGATTATATCAAATAAAAACTAAACGAGTTCTTTTTCCACTACGGATACGATCTGTGCCACCAGTTGCTCCAGCTCTTCCTTCTCGGGCCCTTCCGCCATAACGCGGATCAGAGACTCCGTTCCGGATGCGCGAACCAGTACACGGCCGTTATCGCCAAGCTGACGCTCCACAGAAGTAATAGCCTCCTCAATGGCTGGGTTGCCGACAAACTTGCTCTTATCCTGCACCCGAACATTGACCAGCACCTGCGGATATTGCTTCATTACCTTTTTCATTTCGCTCAGCGGTTTGCCGGCGCCCTTCATCGTATCAACCAACTGAATCGCCGTCAGGATACCGTCTCCGGTTGTATTGTAATCGAGGAAAATAACGTGCCCCGACTGCTCCCCGCCCAGATTGTACCCGCCGCGGATCATTTCCGCCATGACATAACGGTCGCCGACCGCTGTTTGCTGCGTGTTCAGCTCCAATTTCTTGGTCGCTTTGTAGAATCCGAAATTGCTCATCACTGTAGAGACGATCGTGCTGTCCTTCAGCTTGCCGGCCCGGTTCATCGCATCGCCGCAAATGCAGAGGATGTAGTCGCCGTCTACCTCTTCTCCTTTTTCGTCGATCGCAATCAGACGGTCTGCATCCCCGTCAAAAGCAAGCCCCACATCGGCGCCCAGACGTAATACTTCTTCTTTTAGCTTCTCCGGATGGGTGGACCCGCAATGATCATTGATATTCAAGCCGTTCGGCTCCGCTCCGATCGTGTAAACTTCGGCGCCCAGCTCTTTGAAAAGCATTGGAGCCAGCTCATAAGCAGCACCGTTAGCGCAATCGAGCACAATCTTCAGCCCTTCAAAAGAATGGCTGATCGTCGTTCTCAAATGAGCCAAATATTTAAACTTCGATTCGATATCGATCATCACGCTTCCGAGTCCGCCGCCTACAGGGCGAGGAAGCTCATCAACTTCTTTATCCATCAGTTCTTCGATCTGCAGTTCAGTTTCATCGGAGAGCTTAAAGCCGTCGCTGCCGAAAAACTTGATCCCGTTATCCTCAACCGGATTGTGGGAAGCCGAAATCATCACGCCTGCATCGGCGTTCAGGATCCGGGTCAAATAAGCCACCGCCGGGGTAGAAACGACGCCTAAACGAATCACGTCGGCTCCGATCGACAGCATCCCTGCTACAAGCGCAGATTCCAACATGACGCCTGAAATACGGGTATCCATCCCGATAACAACCTTCGGCTTCGGAACCTGTCCCGCAAGAACATAGCCCCCGCAGCGTCCGATCTGATAAGCCATCTCCGCCGTTAATTCCTTATTTGCAACTCCTCTGACTCCGTCCGTTCCAAAATACTTTCCCATGATTTTAATTTCACTCCTTCAAATAGTGTGAAGCCCCCGCCCCCTGTCTCTATAAGAGGTTGTTCAAAAAATCATCTTTCCACGACGAAGTGGATCATGATGAGGATTCGACGTCGAATCTTGAATTCAGCCAGGCCTTCCGTTGCTCACGTACCTCATGTACGCTCCGCTACTCAGTCCCTGCTTCATCCAACCTTCTTGGTCCTGAAAACCTGACTTTTTGAACTCGCACTGTAAGGCGAAAGGCTTCATATCCTTCTCTTTGTCAGTATGGGTCTCGATGTATGGTAATGCTTGTTATTCGCGGCTTAATCCGGAGGTTAGCCTCCGTCTCCATCATCCGGTACACCCTCACTTCCGGTGCTGCCGGTGCTACCGGAACTGCCAGTACTCCCAGTACCGCCAGTGCTCCCGCTGTCGTTCGCACCGTTACCCTGATGATTGGCTCCATCCCCTGGAGGAGTTGAACCGTTTCCGGGGTTCTGCTCTCCCTGCGGTTTATCTTCCGGCACTGTGATTGCAGGTTTCCCTTTTTCCGTCAGCTCGATCTGCACCTCAAGGGGCCCGCCTGTATCCGACAGCTCGACAAATTCAGGCAGCTTTACCGAAATCGGAACCGTGTGGGTACCCTGTCCCAATCCCGACAGATCCACTGTCGCCGAAATATCCCCGGCTTTCAGTTTATCCAGGATCTCCTTCGCAGCGGACACACTTAGCGAAACCACCGCATCTTCCGGATGGACGAACTTTGTCGTTAAGTTCTCATTCGCATTGATCAGCGTGAGCGGGACATTATCGATTAGCTTTTGACCAGCGGGTTCGATTTTTACGGTAACCTGAACAGAGCTCGGCTCGATTTTCTCAAAACCTTCGGGAGGAGTCAAGTCTACTGTGTACCTGGTCTCATTTGTCCCCTGGAATTGACTTAAATCGACAGTTACCGGATAGGATGATATACCCTCAAGCGATTCTTTTGACCCATAGATCGCCACGCCTTCGACATTCGTACTTACGCTGGCTAGGACATAGCCGTTTGGAAGCCTTCCTGCCTTACGTACTTCCAAAGGAACATTTTTATATAACTTATTAATCGGGACCTCGACCTCGACCGTGTCCGGCGAGATTTCCGCATTTGTCATTTCTTGCCCATGCTTATCATATGCCGTGAGCTTGACGCTCTTGCCTTTCACCGTTTCGTTGATCCCTGTTACGTCGACCGTCCCTTGAACCTTCTGCAGTTCGCCGATTTCGCTTTGCGGCAGCGTAACGTCAACCAGGCCATCTCCAACCACAATCGGACTTCCGAGCTGCATACCTTCCGCCGGATTGCCCTTGGTCACAATGGTCACGGGAATCTGCTTCGTTTCCTTCGCTTCAATCGTTACCTTTATAATCGACGGCTCCATGGAAATCAATTGCACACCGGGAGGAAGCTCATGCGTCAAAGGTAATGTAATCGTGCCCGGTCCTATATTTTTCAAATCCAGTTTTACTTTATAGTCGGAAAAATTCGTGGTCAAATCGGTCCGTTTGCCCTTTACCTCTAGCCTGACCGTATCCGGTTCCAGATCGTACAGCACATATTTGTCGCTGTCGAATCCGGTGACCTGGATTTTGGTATCGATTGTTTTGGAGTTCACCACGGTCGTCGGAGCGACCGGCGTCCCGCTGTCGATATGAACCATCGCCCAAAGGATGATGCTGAACACCAGCGCAATGATCTTGGCAAAATTGTTATGGTTAAGCCACTTATCCATTATTGCCCGGCCTCCTTCTTTTTCCAGAAGGGCTTGCGTTTTTCCTTCTGGTTCGAATTTGGGCCCAGCTCTTCATACAGTTTTGAAATGAGGGACTCTTCATTAATATCGCGCACAACCTGCCCGTCAATGGCCAACGAGATTTGTCCGGTCTCCTCGGACACGACGATAGATATCGCATCACCGACCTCACTGATTCCGATGGCCGCGCGGTGCCGGGTGCCGAGCTCCTTGCTGATGAACGGATTCTCAGATAACGGCAAATAACAGGCAGCGGCTGAAATTCTGTGTCCCTGCATAATGACCGCCCCATCATGAAGCGGCGTATTCGGAATAAAAATATTAATGAGCAGCTGCGAGGAAATGACCGATTGCATCCGGATGCCCGACTCGGTGTATTCATTAAGACCCGTGTTCCGCTCGAAAACGATTAATGCCCCTATTTTTCTACGGGATAAAAAATTAACGGCCTTAATAATCTCGCCGATCTCCTTGCCGAATTCCTCTTCATCCGCCGTGTTGCGCCCGAACAATTTTCCCCGTCCAAGCTGCTCGAGAGCCCGTCTTAATTCCGGCTGGAAAATGATAAAGATCGCGAGCACCCCGAATGTAAACATCTGGTTCATCAGCCATTTCAATGTGTACAAATCGAACCAGGTGCTCACCGCCCAAATCACGACCAGGACGAGAATCCCTTTCAGCAGTTGGATCGCTCTCGTTCCCCGTACAAGCAAAATCAGGTGGTATATTATATAGGTAACGATCAGGATATCGATGAGATCTTTAATGTAATCCTGCCACGTCAAATTTGCAAAATAGTTCATGGTGCAACCCCCATAAGCCCCTTGTCGGCAAATTCGCCAACGAAGGAACGTTTATGTACATCTTTTACATGCTTGTCTTTATATGTTCCCCTAAACTCTAGGTTATAACGTTCCAAAGACAGATGCAAGCGCACAATGTGATTAGTAGCTTTCGTCACTGCAAGAAAATATTCCCATTCAGGCAAAAATAAAACGGCGCCGGTTCCCGCAAAGGGAGGCGCCGCGTGCCGGTCTTGCTGCTATCTGTAGGCGACTTCCGTAAACATGTCAGTGATCCTGTACCAAATCCAATCCAGCGCCTGATCAATGCTCTTGATCTCTCCTGCAATATGCGCTGTGGAGGCTTGGTAATACGACCCGTCGATCACTGTCAGATTACCCTGGACATCGCCGTATATCTCTGCCTTGCCGTTCTCTACTGTCAGGTTGCCGGCAATCGTTGATCCTTTCGGAACAGTAACAGTGTTGCCGTTAATGATGACCTGATCCAGGTCTGCCGTCTTGACTACCAGCTGATCGTCGCTTTCCCACAGTGAAACTGCGCTAAACAGCATGACTAGGAGAAACATCGCCGCAGCCGTAAGAGCCGGATGCTTTCGGATCCAGCCGATCCAAGCCTGTTGTTTGCGCTGATTCGGGATCTTGCTCATTATGCGGTCTACGAGTTCATCCGGTGCCGTGATCGATCTGTGCTTAATCGTCGCAAACAGCATCATTTCTGTCTGCTCCAGCTCCTTAAACCGTTCATTGCAAGCGGAGCAGTCTTTAAGATGTACCTTCAACTCCACGGCCTGCCCATGCGTTAAATCTTCATCCAGATAATCATGCATCAATGAGGAGGCTTGTTTGCAATCCATATCAGCCAATCCTTTCAGTATCAATCTATGGATAACCAATACACCGTATTGGCATAGTCGTCCTATCTTACATTACGTCTGACGGTACAAAGCGTTTCATAAAAAACGCAAAATCCCTCCGCCAGATCAAAAAACTTTATTCTCCAGCTTTTTACGCAAAAATTCGCGTCCCCGGTGCACTCTTGTTTTCACTGTAGTTACCGGCATATCCAAAACGTCACCGATTTCCTGCAGAGAAAGGTCCTGCAAATAGCGCAGAACGATGACCGACTTATATTTAGCTGGCAAACCTTCAATCGCCTGATGGATTGTCTGCTGAGTTTCCGACAACAAATACTCGCTTTCCGGCGTTCTTTCGTCCCCGGGAATCAGCGTATAGCCATCCATACCCTCCTGATCGTTCATTTCCGCGTCAAGATAGTAGCTGGGCTTCCTCTTCCGGAGCCGGTCGATACACAGATTCGTAGCGATCCGATAAATCCACGTGGAGAACTTCTGCTTATCGTCATAGCGATGAAAACTCTTATACACGCGCAGAAACGTCTCCTGGACAATGTCCTCGGCCTCATGCCGGTTAGACAACATCCGGTACGCCAGATGAAAGATTTTATCTTTATATAAATCAACGAGTTCGGCAAATGCCCCCTGATTACCTTTACGGGCCAATTTTACCAGTCTCGCTTCAAAATGGTCCACCACCATAATTTCCCCCAGATCCATGGACGGGCTTATTCGGGACATCTGCTTGTCCGGCCTTCCGCTCCCCGTGCCCACTTTGCGGTGACATTCGGCCGCTTTCACTTCATTCAAATGTTAATTCAACTCCATGTAAAATGCAATACCATTCATATATATCCCATGCGAGTTGTATAAATTATTAAAAAAACAAGCCGCATCCTTCTCCTTTGCAGGAGCGGAGCGGCTTGTGTTTGAAATGCCAGGTATCAGCCTGTATTCCGGAGGCCGGCGGCAATTCCGTTGATCGTGAGCAGTACCTCGCGCAGCAGGTCTGAATCGTCCTGTCCTTTTTCGCGAGCAGCCCGTAATTCAGTCAGCAATTGAACCTGCAGATAGCTGAGTGGATCTACGTATGGATTACGAAGTCGTATCGATTCCTGTACCACTGGGGAATCATCAAGAATCTCAGGAACGCCCGTAATTTTGAGAATCATATCTTTCGTCAAATGGAACTCTTGCTCGATTTGTCCAAAGATGCGATCCTTCGCTTCCGAATCTCCGCACATTTCGGCGTACTCTTTGGCGATGACCAGATCCGCCTTAATAATGGCGAACTGTAACGTGTCCATCAACGATCTGAAGAACGTAGAGTTCTTATACATATCCTGAAGTACCTTCAGGTTTTCCTCATTGTTCTGATAATAAGTGTAGAGTCCTGTACCTGCCGCATACCAGGCCGGGAACAAGTAACGGCTCTGCGTCCAGGCAAATACCCAAGGGATCGCACGCAAATCTTCAAAACGATCGCTGTTCTTACGTTTCGAAGGTCTGGAACCGATATTGAGCTCGCCAACTTCCACCAGCGGTGTCGATTCTCTGAAGAACTTCAGGAAATCCGGTTCGCGGAACACCAAATCCTGATACTTGTTGAGTGAAGTCTCCGAAATCCCTGCCACGATGTCATCCCATTTGTCTTCTTCCGGATTGGAAGCTGGACGAACCCGGGCCTGAACCGCCGAAGTGATAAGCGCCGAAGTCGCCGTCTCCAAGCTGCGGTAAGCAATACCCTTCAGGGAGTAACGGGAAGAAATAACCTCGCCTTGCTCGGTAATCTTAATCCCTCCGCCGATAGTTTCCGGCGGCTGCACTTGAATACTGCGGTTCAGCGGCATACCGCCGCGCCCCAGAGCACCCCCGCGACCATGGAAAAACTTCAGCTTCACGCCATACTGTTGGGCTGTTGCCGTAATTTGTTTCATTGCGACACGCAGTTCCCAGTTTGCAGTAACCACGCCGCCATCCTTATTACTGTCGGAATATCCGAGCATGATTTCTTGCAGGTCGTTCATAGCGGCTACGGATTGACGGTAAATCGGCATTTCAAACAAACGGTGCATGATGCCTGGTGCTGCATGGAGATCATCAATCGTTTCAAAGAGCGGTACGGCTTGCAATGTGCAAACTACAGTGCCGTCGGCTTCTTTACGGAACAAGCCCACTTCTTTGGAGAATACCATAACCTCCAGAATATCGCTGGCGGCTTCAGCCATACTGATCAGATAACTGGTTACGCATTGCGGTCCAAATTCCTTTTGGGCCTCAAATACCGTACGGTACACATTCAGGCATTCCGTCGTGCTTTCACTATATTCCTGATATGGCGAAGTCAAAGGACGCGGATCGTTGAGCAGGCGCTCCAGAAGGGTTACCTTTTCCTCTTCCTCAAGTTCGGCATAATTGCTTACGATATTCATATGAGCCAGAACTTCCGTCATGGCATTTTCGTGTTCCTTGCTATGCTGACGAATATCCAGTGTAGCCGTATGGAATCCGAACAGCTCCACTTGGCGCATCATTTTTTTGATATGCGTATCCGCAACGTAATCCGCATAGTGGTGACGCAAGCTCCGGTCAATGATTCTCAAATCCTCGATCAGGCCGTTTACGTTGTCGTAACGATCGTGGGAGTCCTTTTTCGAATCGTCCAGTACGTTATGGAGCTTCTCTGTCATATAAGTCAGCTTAATGCGGTATGGTTCCTTCTCATTGCGCCAGTGCGGCGTTTTATTCAGCGTCACCTGCAGGCGGTCCTTCTGAATCGAGGCCAGAAGTTCCTCCGTGACGTCTACGATGCTGGTGCTGAAGCTAAGGTACTTAAACAGCTCCGACAATAATCCCTGATATTCGCGGATTGCCAGCTTACGCTGCATTTTAAGCGTCTCCCAGGTTACATTGGCGGTTACGGAAGGGTTTCCGTCCCGGTCGCCACCGATCCATGAGCCGAAGCGCAGGTAGGTAGGAACATGCCACAAATGCTCTGGATAGTATTTGCTTAGACAACGCTCCAGTTCTTGATACACTTCAGGAAGCACATGGAACAAAGTCTCGTGAAAATAATACATCCCATTTCTCACTTCATCGAGAACCGTCGGTTTGCGATCCCGCAGCTCGTCGGTCTGCCAGAGTGTAATGACCTCGTTCAACAGCTTCTCTCTAAGCTGCTCCCGTTCCCGGAAAGTCAGCGTCGGGTTATCGAGCTGAGCGACATCATCAGCGATCCGTTTATGGATATCAAGAATAGCGCGGCGCATCGCTTCTGTCGGGTGAGCCGTCATCACGAGTTCCAAAGACATGCTCTCCAAAATTTCTTGAGCTTCGCTGAAATTAAAACCTTGTTCCTTCAGGTCTCTTACCGCAGCTTCGATCGTACCGGTTTGTACCGCTTCCCCTGCGGAACGCTCATAATCTCTTTTGCGGCGAATCCGATGGTTCTGTTCCGCAATATTGACCAATTGAAAGTAAATAGCGAATGCCCGGATGACCTGGTGTCGAATTTCTGGCTCCAAGGAATTAATCATTCCCTTGAACTCTTCATGCAATTCCGGCAAGAACACAGCCCGCAACGACTTACTGGCTTCACGAATCTTCTCGACAATATCCAAGAGTTCATTACCGCCTTGATGGACAAGGACCTCTCCTAGAATATTGCCCAAAAAACGTATATCTCGCCGAAGAAGGTTGTTCGAGTTGGTTTTGCCGGCAGCTAGCGTTAATTCCGTCATATTTCTCCCCCATTTCATCCCTATTCCTTCTCTAAAAGCCTTCCTACCATAATACAATAAACTTCCCTGAAAATCTTCACTTTATTTGTAAGGAATTTTAAGGATACGGTAGTCCTCTTTAAACAATAAGAGCGGCCTCCCGCCTGGGAAGCGCCCTAATACAGGCTTTGTTTACTTCGATTGCTCCATCGGAATAAGTAACACAATTGTTACCCGTCATAGTATCTCTATAACTACCCTAACACGGTGAAGCAATAAAATGCAAGGTTAAAAAAAACCTTCGATTATAACAAAAAACATCATCCGACTGATGATGTTGCTGTTATGTATGGAGCGGGTGATGGGAATCGAACCCACGCTACCAGCTTGGAAGGCTGGAGTTCTACCATTGAACTACACCCGCACCTTATAATGGTCGGGACGACACGATTTGAACATGCGACCCCCTGGTCCCAAACCAGGTGCTCTACCAAGCTGAGCTACGTCCC
Source organism: Paenibacillus sp. FSL R5-0407 (assembly GCF_038009185.1). Classification (NCBI taxonomy): domain Bacteria; kingdom Bacillati; phylum Bacillota; class Bacilli; order Caryophanales; family Paenibacillaceae; genus Paenibacillus; species Paenibacillus sp. FSL R5-0407. The sequence goes on from NZ_JBBPAX010000001.1 coordinate 2,911,030, forward strand.
GAAATAAGATGGTGAACCATTATGAAGTTAAAGTGGCGCGCCCTAAGAGATTCGAACTCCTGACCTTTTGATTCGTAGTCAAACGCTCTATCCAGCTGAGCTAAGGGCGCGTATTATGGAGCGGACGACGGGAATCGAACCCGCGACCCTCGCCTTGGCAAGGCGATGCTCTACCGCTGAGCCACGTCCGCAAAGATGGTGCGCGTGGAGGGACTTGAACCCCCACGTCAAAGACGCTAGATCCTAAGTCTAGTGCGTCTGCCAATTCCGCCACACGCGCACTGTGAAAAGTGAGCCATGAAGGACTCGAACCTTCGACACCCTGATTAAAAGTCAGGTGCTCTACCAACTGAGCTAATGGCTCATGAATGAAATGGCTGGGGATATAGGATTCGAACCTATGGATGACGGAGTCAAAGTCCGTTGCCTTACCGCTTGGCTAATCCCCAACAAAACAATCATGGTGGAGGCTGAGGGGATCGAACCCCCGACCCTCTGCTTGTAAGGCAGATGCTCTCCCAGCTGAGCTAAGCCTCCATATGTAGGTTTCAGAAAAATGGTGACCCGTAGGGGATTCGAACCCCTGTTACCTCCGTGAAAGGGAGGTGTCTTAACCCCTTGACCAACGGGCCATCCAGTAAAAAAAGTGGAGCTCTCAACCGGGATCGAACCGGTGACCTCATCCTTACCATGGATGCACTCTACCTACTGAGCTATGAGAGCAAATGGCTCCCCGAACAGGACTCGAACCTGTGACAACTCGATTAACAGTCGAGTGCTCTACCAACTGAGCTATCAGGGAATATTATGCTTGGCGGCGTCCTACTCTCCCAGGACCCTTCGGTCCAAGTACCATCGGCGCTGGAGGGCTTAACGGTCGTGTTCGGGATGGGTACGTGTGGAACCCCTCCGCCATCGCCACCAAACGGTTCAAGCGTCTTAATCGCTTGAAAACTGGATACGAAACTTGAGTTTGCGTTTTAGCCCCTAATTGGTTCACCGGGGTCCCCGAAAAGTAATCGGAATTACCTTCGAAGCCTCGCTTCACTTTTTGGGGTATCTTTTGGATAAGCCCTCGACCGATTAGTACCTGTCAGCTCCATACATTGCTGCACTTCCACCTCAGGCCTATCAACCTCGTGGTCTTCAAGGGGTCTTACTAGTTGGGAAATCTCATCTTGAGGGGGGCTTCACGCTTAGATGCTTTCAGCGCTTATCCCGTCCGCACGTAGCTACCCAGCTATGCTCCTGGCGGAACAACTGGTGCACCAGCGGTGCGTCCATCCCGGTCCTCTCGTACTAAGGACAGCTCCTCTCAAATTTCCTACGCCCACGACAGATAGGGACCGAACTGTCTCACGACGTTCTGAACCCAGCTCGCGTACCGCTTTAATGGGCGAACAGCCCAACCCTTGGGACCTACTTCAGCCCCAGGATGCGATGAGCCGACATCGAGGTGCCAAACCTCCCC